>JAOAPE010000026.1 GCA_025462725.1 Terriglobales bacterium
TCGGCGTGCCACCGGAGAAGGAGACCCGCGCCCCCTTCGAGCTGGGGTGCAGCCCGTCGCCGTCGAGCAGCACGCCGGCCGTGCCCAGCTCCTCCATGTACTTCCCCATGGCGGCGAGCAGCTCCTCGCTGGGCATGACGCCCGCCTCGGTGCCGGCGTCGGCCTTGCGCAGGATCATGAATCGCATCGTGGTGTCTCCGTGTCGTCGGTGCGGCGCCCGGTGTCCCGGGGCCCTACTTGGACATCGATCGAGGGATGGCGGTTTTCGACATCCCCGCTCAGGCCGGCTGTAGGCGCGATCCCACGGCCAGCACCAGCACCAGGTAGGCCGCCCAGGGCAGCGCGCTGAGCAGGAGCCGCGACCCCCGGGCGCGACCGTCGTGGAGCAGGCCGAGGGTGTAGAGGCCGGCCAGCAGGGTGAGGATGCCGTTGACCACGCCGAGCGGCCCCGGGCTCCAGTCGGTGAAGGCCAGGCCGAGGGCACCGGGGAGGCAGGCCTGGAAGGCGGTGGCGCCGAACACGTTGCCGGCGGCGAGGCCGTCCTCGCCGCCGCGCACCCAGAGCACGCTGTTGACCATCTCCGGCAGCTCGGTGGCGAGGGGCACCACCACCACGGCGAGCAGCAGCGGGGAGATGTGGAAGGCATGGCCGGTCTGCTCGACGGCCCGGACGAAGAGCTCGGCGCCCGCGACCAGCATCGCCACGGCGACCAGCAGCTGGACCGCGATCGCCAGCCCGTGCGGCCGCTCCGACCGTCGCGTCAGGTGGAGCGCGTCGGGACGCTCGGTGGCGGGGTCGCTGCCGGAGAGGGTGGCGCGGACGTGGCGGGCGTACAGGAGGACCAGGCCGGCCGCGAGCGCGATGCGCACCCCGTGGGGCAGGGCGATGCCGACCAGCAGCACCGCGAAGCCCGCCAGGAAGGTGCCGAGGTCGCGGCGCACCTGGGCCAGGACGGGGCGGAGCACGGGGTCGCGGCGCCGCGCCGTCACCGCCGCCCCGGTGATCGCCATCCCCAGGGTGAGCAGCAGGAAGGGCGCGCCGACGATGGCTCCCACCGCGACCCCGTCGGAGTCGGCGCCGCCCCGGATGATCGCGACCACGGGGACGGTGGTCTCGGGCAGCGCCGTCCCCAGCGCGGCGAGCAGGCTGCCGGTGGCACCGGCGGCGAGCCCGAGGCGGAAGCCCGCCCACTCCACCGCGTTGGTGAAGAGCTCGGCCGCGACCACGATCAGGAGCAGCCCCCCGGCGAAGAGGCCGGCGGTGGTCACCGGGCCACGCTCACGAGGTGAATCGGAAGGCTTCGAGGCGGACCCAGGGAACCAGCACCGCGCTGCCGTCCTCGCCGAGCTCGAGGCGGCGCTCGTCGCTGATCCCACGCACCCGGCTCAGCGCCTCGACGATCGACTGGGTGAAGCGGAGGTCGCGGACCGGCGCGCCCAGGCGGCCGTCCTCGATCAGGAAGGTGCCCTCGCGGGTCATCCCGGTGATCACCGTGCGCAGCGGGTGGACCACCCGCACGTACCAGAGGCGGGTGACGTAGAGGCCGCGGCGCACCCCGGCGATGAGCTCCGGCACCGGCGTCGTGCCCGGGTCCATGACCAGGTGGGTGGCCCACGGCCCGATGGTGTTGGGCTGGGGAAGCGCGTGGCCGGTGGAGGCGACCCCGTCGCGGATCGCCGTCGGCGTGTCGTAGACCAGGTCGCGGCAGACCCCCTGCTCGACGAAGGTCACCCGGCGGGTGCTCACCCCCTCGAAGTCGAAGGGGAACGGCCGCACCAGCGGGTCGGCGGCGTCGTCGCGGATCCCCACCTCGGGGCTCATCAGCCGCTCGCCGCGGCGCATGAAGCTGCGGTGCTCCTGCACCGCGAGGGCGCTGAAGCCGATGTACGAGAGGTAGGCGACCAGCTCCTGGACGGCGTAGGGGGCGAGCACCACCTCGTACTCCCCGGGCTCCGCCGGTCGCGCCCCCTGGTTGCGCTCGGCGGTCTCGACCACCTCGGTGGCGACCGCCGCGGGGTGGAGGTCGTCGACGTCGACGGCGTGGCGGTCGGCGTAGCCGGCCCCGTCGTCGCCGCGGACCACCGAGGTCAGGCTGGCGGCGGTGACCCGCCCGTGGCGGCGCACTCCCCGGCTGTTGACCACCGCGTGCTGCGTCGACCGGGTGCTGAGGGCGCCGAAGGCCTCGAGGCCGCGCGCCGCCGCCGCGGTGATGACCGTCGCCACCCCCTCGGCGCGCTGCTCCGGGGTGGCGGCGGCGGTGGCGTCGCTCCAGCCGCAGGGCCCCTCGCCGCCGCCGGGCTCGGGCAGCGGCGCGAGGTCGTCCTGGGCGGGGGCCAGCCGCCGGGCCTCCTCGGCGTTGTGCACCAGCCGTTCGATCGCGTCCGCGGCTCCGCCGCGCAGCTCGGCCACCCCCACCCGGCCGCCGGCCACGAGGCGCAGCCGCAGGCTGAGACCGGTGTCGGCGACGTTCTGGTGGACGATGTTGCGGGCGAAGCGGGTCAGCGCCAGGTC
>JAOAPE010000022.1 GCA_025462725.1 Terriglobales bacterium
TGGCCAAGTCGCATCGAACGGAGATGTCGGCATCTGGCATGAGACGTACCTTGTGAAGGACGGTGCACACGACCGGTTGAGCCGGCACCGGACGAACAGACATCGCCGGCGCGAACGTCAGGTCCGATAAGTGCCCACAAGCGTCATTCCGCAGTCGACCACAAAGCGAACTCGGCAGCCGCTCATCGGGGCGATACTCGTCGCCCGGATTGCGCGTCCCGCAGCTTATGACGAGGAATCATATCATTGATGGCGTTTTATACAGCCTGGACCCAAGCGGACATCGCTGCCGTTTGGTGAAAATTTTTCCCGAAAGGGGTTTGTCCCCTGTCAAAGCACGTCATTGAACCTATAGACTGTCACCTTGGGGCGAGGTCCCCGACCGCATTTTTTAGGTGCCCCACCGCAAAGGTTTGTGATGGAAAGGGCAAGGTTTGGTAAAGTCAAGATTTCCGCTTTTGGCAGCGCTCGGAGTGCTGCAACCTACTTGGTCGAACTTTCAGTAGTCGCCGCGAGTTACATTGGCCTTGCCGAGTCCGCGCTATTGCTACCCGCAATTAATCCGGCCGCAACACCGTTGTGGCCACCAACCGGTTTCGCGCTCGCGCTGGTCCTGCTGCGCGGCTACCGGATTTGGCCCGCGATTTTAGTGGGGTCTCTTTCTCCTTACCTCACGGCCGGCCGAACGCTGCTAGAGCTGGGCTCCGTCGGGATCGGTACTCTCCTCGCTGCGTTTGCCGGGACATGGCTGATTAGTCGCTGGTCGAACGGTCACCAGACGTTTGGTACCCCCTCTAGCATCGCAAAGTTTGCAATCATTTCCTTTGCGCCGATCACGATGATTAGTTCAACCATCGCCCTGGCAGGATTCATTCTCGCCAACAAATTAAGTTTTTCCGATTCTGTCGTCACCTGGTTAACCTGGTGGCTTGCAGACGCGGCTGGGACCTTAGTCATTGCTCCGGTCGTCGTGCTCTGGGCGATGATGCCTTTACGTCGTTTTTCCAAATGGAACCTGTTGGAATCGGTCGCAGTCTCTATTCTCGTGAGCGTCATCGGGATCGTTGCTTACAGCCCGCTCATCGGCAGTAACCTCATCAGCAACGACCTCAACGTGCTGCTGCCGTATCGGAGCCTTCTTGGCTTTCTGGTTTTACTACCGTTGATGTGGGCTGGTTTGCGCGGTAATAAACGCGACGTCGCCACGGCCGCGCTCATTTTCTTCGGAATCGCCGTTTGGGGTTTCTCGGTGGGTAGCGATCCATTTCCGAAAACGGATCTGAATGGAGCCCTGTTATCGTTACTCGTGCTTTCGATCAGCGTATCGGTGGCGCCTCTCGCTTTAGCTGCAGCAATTGCGACACGCCAAAACACTGAAGCCCATTTGCTTTCTGTGCAGGACCAATTGAACCGTCAGATTGAACGGAAAAATTTGGCGCTCAACAGCGTTAAACGCCACTTCCAAATTCTAATCGAAGGCGTTGTCGACTATGCAATTTTTGCGCTCGATAAAGAAGGGCACGTTACAAGTTGGAATAGCGCCGCACAAAAAATCATGGGCTACACCGCGGAAGAAATTATCGGCAAGCATTTTGGGATATTTTATCGACCGGATGAGCGCCGCGCGGGCGCACCAGACCGCGCATTGGAATTGGCTAGCCAAAGAGGCAAGCACGAAGTTGAAGGTTGGCGCATCAGAAAAAATGGCACGCCGTTTTTCATCACCGGCTCGGTCGCTTCGACCCGTGATGACGCAGGAAATCTGCTCGGTTTTATCAATATACTCCGGGACGCCACCGAGCGGCGCGACGCGGAAGAGAAACTGGTGCAGGCACGCGAACAGCTTGCAATGTCACAGAAAATGGAAGCAATCGGCAAACTAACTGGCGGGATTGCGCACGACTTCAACAATCTATTGATGATCATTGGAGGTAGCGCTCAGACCTTTGCACGCCTACTTGATCCGAAACTGCCAAGAGCAATCGAAGCCATACAGACCGCGGCCAAACGCGGAGAAAGTCTCACGCGCCAATTGTTGACATTTTCTCGTCATCAGCATCTTAGCCCGACGGTCGTCGATTTGAATGCTTCCATAAAGAACATGCGGACCATGATTGAAAGCTCGCTGCGCGGGAACATTGTGTACAACGAGAATATTGGTGACGGAGTTTGGCCGGTTAAAGTGGACCTCGCGGAACTAGAACTTGCGATTGTCAATATCGCCGTCAATGCCCGCGACGCAATGCCAAACGGCGGCACGTTCACGTTATCCGTCAACGACGTGACGGTAAATCAGGAAATCGGCGATAATCCCCTTAAAGGAGTTTTCCTTGCGATAGCGTTTAGCGATACGGGCACTGGTATTCCGCCAAATCTTCTGTCCAAGATGTTCGATCCATTTTTCACAACCAAAGAGGTCGGCAAAGGAACCGGGCTCGGTTTGTCGCAGGTCTATGGTTTTGCGCACCAAGCCGGTGGAACGGTGACGGCAGACAGTAAGGTCGGACAAGGAACAACGATTA
>JAOAPE010000060.1 GCA_025462725.1 Terriglobales bacterium
GGCGTTGGGCCGAGGCCGGCGAACCCGGGATACGTGCTCCCGCCGCCGCCATGTGGCCGCCCCCGCCGAATTCGGCGGCAATCTCGTTCACATTCACCTTGTCGCTTTTGGAACGCAAACTGATCCGGGTCAAATCGGGTCCCACTTCTTCAAACACACACGCCACGACCACCGGTTCAATGGCGCGAATATGGTCGATCAGGCCTTCAGAATCATCCGTGTCCGCGCCCGTGCGAACAAAGTCCGCCTTACGCAACCAGAAGTAGGCGATTTGGTTGTCGTGGGCCAGGCGGAAATGATTGTAAACGTGCTGCAGCAGCCGGACGCGCGAAAGGGGATACGATTGATAGACCTCATCGCAAATCTTCGCGAGGTTGGCGCCGCGCTTCACCAGTTCGCCCGCCACGTTGTACGTGCTCGGCCGGGTGCTCGGATATTGAAAGGAGCCGGTGTCGGTCGAGACTGCGGTGAAGAGGCAGTCCGCAATCTGCGGTGTGATCGGCCAATTTGCGGTTTTGAGCAACCGGAAAATGATTTCACCACTCGAAGGCTCCTTGGCGGACACCCAGTTGATGTCCGCATACCGGGTGTTGCTTTTGTGATGGTCGATGTTGATGAACAATTTCCGGTTGCCGATGCAGGCGCCGACCTTGCCCAGGCGTTCCAGGCTGGCCGCGTCGGTCGCGATGACGCAATCGAATTCCATGCCGCGACGCGGACGTGTTACAAGATGGTCTGGATCGAGAAAGGCGAGCTTGTCCGGCACTCCATCTTCGTTCCAACAAACCACCTTTTTGCCTTCGTTTTTCAAGGCCAGCGTCAGCCCCAATTGGGAGCCGATGCAATCTCCGTCGGGGCGGACGTGGCCGACGATGCAAAAGGTGCGGCTGCTTTGAATCCCTTCCAGAATGCGGTCAATGATCTTTAGGTGTGGCTTCATCAGGGGGCTGGGAGTGTTCTAGCTCTTCTATGATCTTCAGCACCTTGTTGCCTTGTTCAATCGATTCATCGATCACGAACCGCAATTGGGGTGTGTATTTCAAAACGACCGCCTTGCCCACCAGTCCTTGGATTCGCTTGCGATGGTGGTTGAGTTGGGCCAAGCCCGTCTTGCGTTGTTCCGCGTTGCCCAGAATCCCGATGTAAACCGTGGCTAACTGCAGATCGCTGGTCACGTTAACGTCATTGACCGTGACCAAGCCGGCATCGCCGACCGGAATCTCACGGCGGATGACTTCACCGATCTCGCGCTTCAATAGCTCGCGAACCCGTTGCAATCTAAGCGAGGGCATGGAGGAACCGTTTTAAGAAAATCAGAGTTTCTGGGCAAGCCGCTCGACTGCATAGCACTCGATGGAATCACCCGCTTGGAAATCGCCAAAGCCGTCGATGCGGATGCCGCATTCCATGCCGGCCCGCACTTCGTTGACTTCGTCTTGGAACCGGCGCAAGGATTGGGTCACCCCTTCGTAAATCAACCCCTTGCGACGCATGACGCGCACTTTGCCGCGAACAATGCGGCCCATCGTGACCATGCAACCGGCGACCGGTCCACCCTTCGAAAGATCGAAAATTTTGCGAACTTCGGCCGAGCCCACCACGACATCCTTCAGGATCGGATCCAGCAAGCCGGTCATGGCTTCCTTCACCTGGTCGATCAATTCGTAAATGATCGCATAAAGCTTGATTTGAACGCCTTCGCGCTTGGCGACGTCCGAGACGCCGTTGTCAATCCGGGTGTGAAAGCCGAGGATGACCGCATCGGAAGCCGAGGCGAGCGAAACGTCCGATTCAGTGATGGTCCCGACCGCGCTGTGAATGACTTCGAGCGAGACCTTGTCCGATTCGATCTTGTGGAGCGCCTCCACAATGGCTTCCACCGAGCCTTGGGTATCCGCTTTGACCACGATCTTGAGGACCTTGGCGCTGTTCGACGTCATGGTGGCAAACAGGTTTTCCAAAGTCACCTTCGCGCGGGCTTCCTGGCCCAGGGCACGGGCTTCCATGGCGCGTTTCTCGGCGAGGTCGCGCGCTTCCTTCTCGTTTTCCACGACGCTAAATTCCAAACCGGCTTCCGGCACGCCGTTCAACCCGAGCAATTTCACCGCGACGGATGGGCCGGCTTCTTTCTGCCGCTTTTCCTCCTCGTTGATCAGGGCGCGGACCTTGCCGTAGTACTGACCGCAGATCACGATCTCGCCGAGTCGGAGAGTGCCTTTGCGGATCAGCACCGTGGCGGTGGGGCCGCCCGGTTCCAAGCCGGATTCGATCACATTACCCTTGGCGCGGCGATTCGGGTTGGCCTTCAACTCCATGATTTCCGCCTGGAGCAGGACCGCCTCAAGCAGTTTGTCCACGCCTTTTTTCGTGAGGGCGTAGACATCGACAAATTGGGTCTTGCCACCCCATTCTTCGCAAACCAAGCCTTTTTCCTGCAATTGCTGGCGCACCTTCATCGGGTTCGCATTGGGATGGTCACACTTGTTCACCGCCACGATGATTTCCGACTTGGCGGCATGGGCGTGGCTGAGCGATTCGAGAGTCTGGGGCATGACACAGTCATTCGCGGCGACCACCAGCACAACGATGTCGGTCACATTAGCGCCGCGGGCGCGCATGGAACTGAATGCGGCATGGCCGGGCGTATCGAGGAAGGTGATCTGTTGGATCTCGCCCTTCCGCTCAGGGTGGGGGAAAGAG
>JAOAPE010000001.1 GCA_025462725.1 Terriglobales bacterium
ATTCGCAATGTCAGAAAAGCTCTACGCCGCCGCGCCCGGAAAGAAACAGTTGTTCCTAGTCCCCGGCGCCGGACACGAAAATTGCGCCTCCGTCGCCGGCGAGAAATATCAGGAAGCAGTAGGAAAAGTTATGGGAAGTTTGTAAATGCACCACTTCCGTCCAAGCGCGCATTTACTAGGGAACGGCAACGATTTTCGTCGTGCCGCTCGAAGTCTTAAACGCGAAACTAAAAACTGGGTCTTGGCTGTTGCCTTAACTAAAAACTAGAAGCTGGGTTTTCACTCCTCCACTTCCACCAACTCGCCGCGTTCAGCTTTTGCGGTGGCAACAATTTTCTCTTGGATCGCAGATGGCACAACGTCGTAATGCGCCATTTCCATGTGAAAGGTTCCGCGGCCTTGAGTCATTGACGTGAGTTCCACGCCGTAAGTCAGCATCTCAGACATCGGAACTTCGGCCTTCACGATGGTGTTGTGGCCCTTGTTGTCCATGCCCTGAATGCGGCCGCGACGCGAATTGAGGTCGCCCATGATCGCGCCGGCAAATTCTTCTGGCACGGTGATCTCAACATGCATCACCGGCTCGAGCAGCGTCGGTTTCGCTTGCTCCATTGCTTTGCGGAAGGCGATGCGTCCGGCAGTTTTGAATGAGAGTTCGTTCGAATCAACATCATGATACGAACCGTCATAAAGGATCACGCGAAAATCGACGACAGGAAATCCGGCGAGGAATCCTCGCTCGGCAGCTTCGACGATTCCCTTCTCGATCGCCGGAATGTAATTCTTTGGCACGGCGCCGCCGAAGATGTCATTCACGAACTCGAAATTGCCTCCGCGGGGCAGCGGTTCCATCTTGATCTTGCAGTCGCCGTATTGGCCGTGTCCACCGGATTGTTTTTTGTGTTTGCCTTGAACATCAGCCTTGCCGCGAATGGTTTCGCGATACGGAACCTTTGGCGCTTTGAGCACGACTTCAGTGTTGTAGCGTTTTTTTAATTTGGAAACGATGACTTCAATGTGCTGCTCTCCCGTTCCCGCGATGAGGAACTCTTTTGTTTGCTGGTCGCGGAAGAAGCGAACCATCTGGTCTTCTTCCATCAGCTTGTGTAGTCCGTTGGCGAGCTTGTCTTCATCGGCTCGCGTCTTGGGTTCGATGGCGAACGTGATCGCCGGTTCCGGATAACTAATCACGGGATACGCGACCGGATGGGCCTTGTCACCAAGCGTGTCTCCGGTGAGCGTGTTCTTCAGCTTGGCGATGGCGCCGATGTCGCCCGCGTGCAACTCGGTCACAGGCACAGCAGTCTTGCCCTGCATGATGGAAAGATGCGCAAATTTTTCCGACGCTGTGCGTGTGTAGTTCTGCACCGCTGCGTCATTCTTTACGGATCCGGAAAAGACTTTGAAGAATGAGATGTGTCCGGCGAACGGATCAGAGATGGTTTTGAAAACCTGCATCGTGAGTGATTCCGCATCGGTCACGTGATGTTCAACGGGTTCTCCGGGCGCAAGTGGCGTGTCCTTCACAGGAGGACGCTCAACGGGCGCAGGCGAGAATTCGGCGATGAAGTTCAGCAACTGGTCCACACCGAGATTGCCGAGCCCCGATGTATAGAGCACCGGAAATATCTTGTGCGCAACAATCGCGGCGCGGAGTCCGGCAACAAGATGGTCATCAGGAATTGTTCCGGTGTCAAAGAACTCCTGCATGAGTTCGTCATTGCCTTCGGCAACGAGTTCCACAATCGCTTCGTGGCCCTTCTTCGCGGCTTCGGCGAGATTGTCAGGGATCGGCCCTTCTTTGCCTTTGCCATCGCCGGCAAGCGTGTATGTGTAAGCTTTCATGCGCAGCAGATCGACAACTCCTGTGAGGCCTTTCTCTGCGCCGATCGGAAGTTGAATGGGAATCACTTGCCGTCCGAAAGCGCCAATCAGCGATTCCAGCGTGCGCGATGCGTCCGCGCGGTCTCGGTCCATGCGACTGGCAACGATGATGCGCGGCAATTCGAATTCTTCGGCGTATCCCCAAGTGCGCTCCGTGATGACTTCGACTCCGGAGACGCCGTCGACAACCACCACCACGGATTCCGCCGGGATCATCGCGGCCTTCGCTTCGTGGACGAACATGTTGAAGCCTGGTGTGTCCAGGATGTTGATTTTTACTTTGTCATTGCCCTTCGTCCATTCGGCATAAGCGACGCTGGTGCTCAGAGTCATCCGCCGCGCGACCTCTTCTTCATCGTGGTCAGTCACGGTGCTACCTTCGTCCACGCGTCCGAGCCGCGGAGTGGAACCTGCGGTGAACAACATGGCGGCAACGAGCGAAGTCTTGCCAGCGTGCGCGTGTCCAACAACTGCGATGTTGCGGATACTAGGGCTCTCGTAGATTTTCACGGATTGCTCCTTCGGATTGCTTCTCTGATTTTGTTTTGGGAACTTGAGCGAGGGCGGCGATTGCGATAGCAAGGTTTTCTGTTGCGGTGCGGATGCGCGGCGCATGGCCGCGCTGGATGAGTGCCCGACTGTTCCGCCTTCACTAACTTTTCATCCGGACACACGAGAGGCGCGGATGGCGCGCTCATCGTCTTGGCATCCCATTGCTGCATGGTCGCCCTACTTCAACTTCAACATACCGCCGCACCGGGAAACATTCAACTCAGCGTCGGACAGTGTGCAAGGGCGGCAATCCTAACACACGGGCGAAAGGTGGCTCAAGTTTCGTAACCCTATCTGCTTACGACAAAATATGCCTCGCACCGAGCGCATCAGCAACTCTGGATTGTCCTAGAATGAATCCAGTCACGGTTATGCGTCGCGCTGCAAACAGACGTCTTCTGTATCTGATTAGGAATGCGCAACCGCTTTATAGCGGACATTCCCAATCAAGAGAACCGTAGTGAAAGCGGGTCGGCGATCCGCATGTGGTGTTTTCCCTCCCCCGCACCACGAAGCCTTCACTACCATGCAGCGCGGCGCAGCCTGATTTCCTGCCGCCCTCCACGATTTTTCTTTCAATGCAGCCGAATCACGCATCCAATGACGTAAATACCTGCTTTCAGCTACCATGATTGACAGACCCGTTCACGTGTTCTTTTGCGAGCGGGCATTCGGCATATTTGCAAGAGCAAAGAGGGATTCATGAGATTTGGCAATCGAGCATTCGCAGCCCTTTCGACCATCATTCTGCTGGCTGCGGGGATTCCTGCGCTCGCGCAGGGAAACATGTCTGACAAGATCGCGGCACTGCGTCCGCCCACCGGCGCCAAAGTCGCCATCATTGTCTTTGAGGACTTGCAATGTCCTGATTGCGCGCGCGCGGCTCCGCTGGTGGAGGAAGTAGCCAAGGCAGAAAAGGTGTCGGTCGTCCGCCACGATTTCCCCTTGCCCATGCACAACTACTCGCGTAAAGCTGCCATCATCGCGCGATATTTTGATACTAAGTCGAAAAAGATCGGCGATGCCTGGCGCGACTATGTCTTCGCCAACCAGCAGGCGATCACTCCGGAAAATCTGGATAGCAAGGCATCGGCATTCGCCAAAGAGCACGGCACGGCGATGCCATTCCTTCTTGATCCGGGCGGAAAGTTTGAGGCATTGATACAGAAGGATTTTGCTCTGGGACAGAAGATCGGGATCCAACACACTCCCACGATCTTTGTGGTCAGTGACAAGACTAAGGGCGTCCCCTTCGTCGAAGTCGTGGACCGCACGAAACTATCCGAAATGATTGAGGACATGAAGAACGGGAAATAGTCATTGGGAAGGGTTGTTGCGCCACTGTGACCTAGGCACATGGCCTAAAATCTTGGCTGCTACTTCGATAGTACTTTTGTTTCAGAGAAATACGTTGCAACTCTCTGCATCAAAGTGTTAGTAGTAGCACACCTATGGCGAGCCGCCGTCCAGCTTCGAGCGCACCAAAAGACCTAACCAACGCTCCTCAAGCAGCGTCTGCGCGCGAACGGATTTTATCTACCGCCAAGCGTCTTTTCGCTAAACAAGGGTATGACCATACCAGCACCGTCGCCATCGCGCGCGTTGCGGGTACAAGCGAATCGCAGGTGATGAAACACTTCGGTAGCAAAGAAGGGCTGCTCGAAGAGATTTTCAACGCAGGCTGGGAAGAGATGTCTTACAACTTCCGCGCCATCCATGAACTGCACTCGCCTACAGAAAAACTCGAAGTCATTTTGGAACTCATACTCGCGGCACTGGAACGCGATCCCGAACTAAAAGTCCTCATGTTGCTCGAAGGCCGCCGTATCCGCAAAGAAGGCCACATCATCCTTCTGACCAAAGGCTACCTGCGGTTCATTGGCGTACTCGACGCCATTCTTTTGGAAATGCGCGCTCTCGGTGAACTGCGCATGGACGTTGAACTCGATGCGGTCCGATCAGCGCTGAACTCCATCTTCGAAGGCATGCTCCGCGACCAAGTTCTAGCGGAGCGCATGGGATATCCCGCGAAGTACGGCCGCTCCGAACTAGTGCGCATGTTTCACATTGTGCTGAGCGCATTCGTCGTCAAACCACCAAGGGTGTGATTCGGCCCGAAGAAAAGCCCCGGCACTAGGCCGGGGCTTTTTGAGAATCCCTACGAACTACAATTTGCGCAGCACATCGAATACATCTTCGTTATCAGGCTGTTCGCCCAACTCATATACTTGCGCGAAAGCGATCTTGCCTTCTTTGTCCACAACGAAAACAGCGCGCTCGTTGATCCCGGGAATGGGATCGCCCTCACGAAGAACGCCATAATCCTGGGCGGTCTTCCCGTGAGGATAGAAGTCACTGGCCAGCGGATATGCCAATGTACCAATGGATTTCTGCCACGCAATATGGCTGGGGATTGAATCTACGCTAACGCCCACGACCTGGGCGTCGAATCCGGCAAACTTCGCAAGATCTGCGTTGTATGCCGGCATCTGCGCCGTTCAAACCGGTGTCCAGTCCAACGGATAAAAAGCTATGACCACGTTCTTCTTGCCCCTGAAGTCGCTCAGCTTGATCTGGCTTTTTTCCTCGCCAGTGACCGCAGGCAGATCGAAGTCCGGGGCCGAATCGCCTACCTGTAAGGCCATCAGTCTCTCCGTACTAATAAATTGTGAATGATTACTGGTTACAAAATGCGTTCGTAGTGAACCCTTGATTGTATTTGCGAAAGGCGAGATGGGCAAGATGTGGAACTATGTTGAATCAGCATTCGCCCTTTGCCGCGGCAAGCCCCTTCGCAACGCCCGCGATCTCTGAATGAGGCGAATGGCATGAGCCCGCAGGAGCGTTGCTCGGATTTTTGACTTTTTGGCACGGCTCGCCAGCTTCTCGCTTCGTGCTCTGACGTTTTCCGGCTTGAGATATTCTCCCAACTTCAGCCAATGTTGCATCAATGCGGAGTGCTGCTTTTCCGAATCGCGTGTAGCGCGATGCAGCGCATTTCTCGGTTCACGTCTCTCGAAACCGTCCTTCTCCGGTACTTTTAGCGGTGATACTGCCATAGCATCTTCGAACTAGCTGATCGAACTTCCCGTTGCCGGGTCGGCCATTGTAGCCATTCCTTTGCTGACCACTTCAGGCTTTTCTTTCCCTGCTAACAATTGCCGCAACACGTATTGCAGGATTCCCCCATGCTGGTAATAGAGAACTTCTTGCGGCGTATCGATTCGCACCAGCACTTTGAACTCTGTCTTCTTGCCGTCCGCTGCGGTCGCGTGCACGGTAACATCGCGCTCCGCGCCGAGTCTCTTCTGGAGCAATTCCCCGATGCCGACGATTTCAAATGTCTCATCTCCCGTCAGCCCGAGTGACTCCGCGTTTTCTCCAGCTCGGAATTGCAGTGGAAGAATCCCCATCCCTACCAGGTTTGAGCGATGGATACGTTCGTAACTCTGTGCGATGACCGCACGCACCCCGAGCAGACGCGGCCCCTTTGCTGCCCAATCACGCGACGACCCCGAGCCGTATTCCTTGCCAGCAAGGATCACCAGCGGCACGCCGTTCGCTTGATACTTCACTGAAGCATCGAAGATGGACATCGTTTCGCCAGTGGGAATGTATTTCGCACATCCGCCTTCTGAGCCAGGCACCATCTTGTTGCGCAACCGGACATTCGCAAATGTGCCGCGCACCATCACTTCATGATTGCCGCGACGCGAACCGTAGGAATTGAAATCGCCCGGCTTCACGCCGTGCGCCATCAAGTATTCCCCGGCCGGACTGTTCTTCTTGATCGAACCCGCAGGAGAGATGTGGTCCGTTGTAACGCTGTCGCCGAGAATCGCGAGCACGCGCACGCCCTTGATGTCCTGCACCGGGGCGGGTTTCGTAGGCATGTCGTCGAAATACGGGGCCCGTTTGATGTAAGTGGAATTCTCGTCCCAAGTGTAAGTCTTGCCCTTTGGAGTTGGCAGGTTCTTCCAGCGCTCATCTCCGCCGAAGACGGTGAGGTAGTTCTTGCGGAACATCTCTGAATCGACGCCCTGCGCCACTGCGTCATTCACTTCCTTCTGCGTTGGCCAGATATCTTTCAGATACACCGGATTTCCCGCTTTGTCCGGGCCCAACGAATCATGCTGAAGGTCGATCTCCATAGTTCCGGCAAGCGCGTACGCAACTACCAGCGGCGGCGACATCAAATAATTTGCGCGTACCTCAGAATTGATTCGCCCTTCAAAATTGCGGTTGCCACTCAACACTGACGCAACCACCAGTCCCTTATCTTCAATCTCTTTCGACACATCTGCGGGTAGCGGGCCGGAGTTGCCGATGCAAGTTGTGCATCCGTAACCTACGGTCTGGAATTTCAGCTGATCGAGGTACTTATCCAAGCCGGACTTTTTGTAGTACTCAGTTACGACGCGAGATCCCGGCGCCAGCGACGTTTTCACCCACGGCTTCACCTGTAACCCTTTTTCGACCGCCTTCTTCGCGAGCAGTCCGGCAGCCAGCATCACCGAAGGATTCGACGTATTCGTGCAGCTCGTGATTGCGGCGATGACCACATCGCCGTCGATGAGGCCATCGGCAACATCCACGCGTTTTTTCGCGGCAGGAGAACTCTTGTCTTGCTGTCCCGGGGCAACGCCGCCTTCTGCGTCCATGCGATCACGCTGCCGAGTATCCGGCGATGTCCCGCTCTGGATCTTCGCGTTCGGCAACGCCAACGAAGGAAGCGCATCGTGAAAGGACTTTTTCGCTTCCGCGAGCAACACGCGGTCCTGCGGACGCTTTGGCCCGGCGACACTCGGTTCCACTTTGCTCAGATCAAGTTCGATGAGTTGTGTGTACTGCGCTTCCGGAGTGCTCTCCGTGTGGAACATGCCCTGCATCTTGCAATACGCTTCCACAAGCGCGATCTGGTCTTCCGATCGTCCCGTCAAGCGCATATACTTGATCGTCTCGGCGTCCACCGGGAAAATGCCGCAAGTGGCGCCGTACTCGGGGGCCATGTTAGCGATGGTTGCGCGATCTGCAAGCGCGAGCTGGCTTAGTCCGGGACCAAAGTATTCAACGAACTTTCCTACGACTCCCACTTTGCGCAACACTTCTGTGACTGTCAGAACCAAATCAGTTGCTGTCGCGCCTTCCGGCAGTTGTCCCAGAAGCCTGAAGCCCACAACCTGCGGTATCAGCATGGACACCGGCTGTCCTAGCATCGCCGCTTCCGCTTCGATCCCACCCACGCCCCAGCCGAGCACGCCGAGTCCGTTGATCATTGTTGTATGCGAATCCGTGCCCACGAGCGTGTCAGGATATGCCTGCTTCTTGCTGTCGACTTCGTTGGTGAAAACTACGCGCGCTAGATATTCCAGATTGATCTGGTGAACAATCCCCATCTCCGGCGGGACGACGGCGAAATTGTGAAATGCACCTTGTCCCCAGCGGAGAAACGCATAGCGTTCCTGGTTGCGCGCAAATTCGAGGATGCCGTTCGCAGCAAATGCGTTCGCAGTTCCAAATTCATCTACCTGCACCGAGTGGTCAATCACCAACTCTGCCGGTTGGAGCGGATTGATCAGCGCAGCATCTCCGCCGAACTTGCTTACAGCATCGCGCATTGACGCGAGATCCACGACAGCCGGAACTCCGGTGAAATCCTGCATCAACACTCGCGCAGGCGAAAAGCTGATCTCTCGGCACGGTTCCTCGGCTGGATTCCACGAAGCCAGAAACTTGATGTCATCCGCGAGAACGGAGCGGCCATTCTCATTGCGGAGAAGGTTCTCAAGCAGGATACGAAGAGAGTACGGCAGATGGGCCGTGGAAATGCCTTGCTTGTCGAGAGCGTCTAACCGGAATACTTCAAATTCCTGTGACCCGACCTTCAAGGTCGCACGGCTGGCAAAGCTATTCATTCCAATCTCCCCGTCGGCTTCAGCGCGATATAGATAACCTTTAATTTTACCGCAGAGTGCGCCGAAGCAGAGCCGCCGGACTCATCTACAACTTTCTAACGCCGCGACGGATGATAAAGATCGAAGATGGAATACGTGAAGCCGACGAGAAACGTCGCGCGCGGAATGTTGCCGCGCAATCCGAAGTTCATGCCGGAATCGAGGACCAGTCGCGGACGAACTTGATAGGTGGCTGCAGCGAGCAATGACGTCGTTCCGCCGGTAGTCTCATTCTGATGCGTCGTTCCCCAGACTTCAGATGTGACCGCCCACTTCCCCTTCAACGGATGCGACCAAGCTAGCGCCGGAAGAAAGGAATGGTCATATCCGGGACTGCCGGACCGCTTCAGGAAGAAGTAACTGAGATTCAAGTCAAAGTGCGACTTCCCAAAATCCTTGCTCGCAAAGCCCCTGATCTCATGGTCAAATTCGCCGGAGCCAAGTAGCGGTGGGAACCTTGGCCGCGTAAAGCAACGAGATCGTAGGCACCCGCTTGCTCTGATGAACCACACGCCATTGCAGTCCAACCCCAGTGTCTCCGATCCCATGAAGTCGTTGATCTGAGTCGTGGATGAATGTGTTGCTTTCGATGCGCAATTCCAAGTCTTTTGCGAAAGCGAATTTCAGCAAGCCATCGGATGACTGCCCGCTGCGGTCGGCAGAAAATCCGTATTCGATCTCTGCGACTCCAAACTGCGTTATGTCCGCGGGATCAGCAACGGTAGGTCGGTTGGGATTTGCAACGATAGGATCCTGTGAGGACTGCGCCATCGCTCCTGGCGAAAACGCAAGCACGAGAAACAAAACGTACGCACGCATCCTTATCCTCTGAAAATCTGCACAAGAAGCCAGAGATTCAACCCCGCGATGACCACTGCAGTCGTCCACGCCAGTGACTTCGTCCACTGCGCATTCACGAACTCGCCCATTTTGTTTTTGTCGCTAGTAAAGAGAACGAGCGGGAAAACAGCAAAGCTCAATTGCATGCTGAGGATTACTTGGCTGAGTATCAGCAGCTTCGCGGTCCCGCGCTCACCGAGCATCACCGTC
Organism: Terriglobales bacterium; assembly: GCA_025462725.1. Taxonomy (GTDB): domain Bacteria; phylum Acidobacteriota; class Terriglobia; order Terriglobales; family Acidobacteriaceae; genus JAICLA01. The sequence continues at coordinate 9,441 of JAOAPE010000001.1, forward strand.
ACAATGATCGCCGGGATGATCGCGATCAGGCGTGTGATCAACCGTCGCAACCAAGGCTTCAACCGGATATTGAGGAATCCTTCCATCACGATCTGTCCGGCGAGCGTTCCCGTGAGTGTGGAGTTCTGACCCGACGCCAACAAGGCCAGCGCAAATAACGTGCTCGCTCCGGTTACGCCGAGAAGCGGGGAAAGCAATTTGTAAGCGTCGCCGATCTCGGCTACTTCCGTGTGGCCTGACCGAAAAAACACTGCTGCTGCAAGGATCAGGATCGCCGCATTTACGAACAGCGCCAGCGTCAGCGCCAGCGCGGAATCGATTTGCGAAAACTTGATGGCCTCGCGCTTCCCGACTGCGTCCCGATCAAAATTGCGCGTTTGCACGAGCGAAGAATGTAGATACAAATTGTGCGGCATCACCGTCGCACCAAGAATCCCTATCCCGATATACAACATTTCGCGGTCTCTGAAGAGCTGCGTCGAGGGAACAAGAAAGCCCTTCGCAATGGCCGCAAACTCCGGTCGCGAAAACACTATTTCCAATCCAAAGCACAGACTGACAATGCCAATGAGCGTGATGACCAGCGCCTCAATGTAGCGGAATCCGCGCTGCTGCAGATAGAGGATGATGAGCACATCGCCGGCGGTAATACACACGCCCCAAATCAGCGGGATACCAAAAAGCAGCTGCAGTCCGATTGCCGACCCTATCACTTCCGCCAGGTCGCATGCCGCAATGGCAATCTCCGCCATCACCCAGAGAACGAAACTCACCGGACGGCTGTAATGGTCCCTGCAAGCCTGCGCAAGGTCGCGCCCCGTAGCGATGCCCAGCTTGATGCTCAAGCTCTGAAGCAATATCGCCATCAAGTTCGACAGCATGATGACGAACAGCAGACTGTAATTGAACTTTGCGCCGGCAGCGAGATCGGTGGCCCAGTTGCCGGGATCCATGTATCCCACGGCGACCAGAAATCCCGGCCCAGCGAACGCAAACAGCTTGCGCGCGAAGCTGGCGTCTTTGGGGATTTGCAGGCTGGAATGTACTTCAGGAAGACTGGGTGAACCGGGTTCCAATTGCCACGTTCGTTCAGCGGGAACTGTATCCATGGATTGTTTGCCGGCTCCTCAGGTCTACTCCGGTGTTAGCGGAGGTAGATGCAAGTAGTTTAACTATGGTTAACTACTTTGGTCAAGTTGGCCCACTAGGAGCTACGCGACTTGCGGGAGTTTGCGCTGACCCACACCTTCTCAGCCACAGGCTGCCCAACAGAAACAACTCCGTTCGCAGTTTTGATTGTGAGAGTCTGGTCGTAGTTTCGGGCTGTGAGCTGCAGGCGTGACCCTGGGCGCATCCCGCGTTCTTCGAGGAATTCCAGCAGCTTGCGGTCGCGTTCGTAAACGCTTTCCACGGAATACGTCATGCCCGTCAACGCTTCCGATAGCAATTGCAATCCGCGCTTGCGCCGAGTTGCCGGATTCTCCGGTGTAGCCTCGTTGCCATGTGGGCAAGCCCCGCGACGCCCCAGCTTCTTAGCCAGCTTCGCCTCGAAATCCGCTGATACCGCATGCTCTAGTCGCTCCGCCTCATCATGCACCTTGTACCATTCCATGCCGAAGACTTCAGACAACATGCGCTCGATCAGATGATGCCGATTCACCGTACGTTTGGCGATCTCCCGCCCTGCCGCAGTTAGCTGAACGCGTCCATCTGCGCGGACCTGCACCAACCCATCTTTCTTCAGCCGACGCAACGCCATGGTTACCGCCGGCGGCGATACATTTAGCCAGTGCGCGAGTGTCGCGGAGATCACGTTCACCCCTTCGCACTCTGCCTCAAGCACGGCCTTCAAATAATCTTCTTTGGATACAGTGATCACGGACATGTTTGCTCTACCAGCGTACACCAAGACGCGTTAACTGCAATTAACAAAGAAAAAGGACTCGTCTAATCACGAGCCCTTTTGATTGGCATGCTTCTATTTGCTTTTACCCGTCCAACTTCTTCCCCACTAACTCATTCACAACTGCCGGAGAGAACTGCCCCTTGCTGGCTTTCATCACCTGACCAACGAAGAATGCAGCGACGGTCTTCTTTCCGCCGCGATATTGCGCCAATTGGCTCGGATTCGCCGCAATCGCCTCGTCAATAATCTTCTCGAGCGCGCCTGTGTCGGTGGACTGCTTCGGACTGCCCTCTTCCGCATAGACAATGGGAAAGTCTTTTCCGCGCTCGAATGCAATATCGTAGAAGTCCTTCAACATTTTCCCGGATATCGCATTCGCCTCCACCAAGTCCGCTGAAACTGCCACACCTTTCATGGATATCGGGGACTGCTCCATATCAATGCCCTTGGCTTTGAGGCGTCCCATCAACTCGCCCTGAACTAGGTTTGCCACGCGCTTCGGATTCTTCGAATGTTTCGCTGCTTCCTCGAACTGGTCGGCGCGGCTGCGAGTCATCGTCAGCACTCCCGCATCCTGCTCGGTGATTCCGTAGTCGCTCACTAACCGCGTGCGACGCGCCTCCGGCAACTCCGGCATCGTCTTCTTTATCTCCGACTGCCACGTGGCATCAACGACCAGCGGCCGCAGATCCGGTTCCGGAAAATAGCGGTAATCGTGCGCTTGCTCTTTCGACCGCATCGAATAGGTCTTGCCTTCGCTCGAGTTGTACAGCCGAGTCTCCTGCGCAACCTTTCCCCCGGATTCGATCAACTCCACCTGCCGCTCGATCTCGTACTCCAGCGCCTGCTTGATGAAGCGAAATGAATTCACGTTCTTCACTTCTGCCTTCGTGCCAAACTCTTTCTGTCCCCACGGACGCACACTGATATTCGCATCGCACCGCAGCGACCCTTCTTCCATATTGCAATCGCTCACCCCCGTATAAAGGATGATCTCCTTCAACCGCGTCAGGTATTCATGCGCCTCATCCGGAGTGCGCATATCCGGCTCACTGACGATCTCCACCAGCGGCACTCCGCTGCGGTTCAAATCGATATAAGTATTCTTGTCAGAATCAGGGAAGCCGTCATGCAGGCTCTTGCCCGCGTCCTCTTCCATGTGCAGCCGCGTAATGCCGATCCGTTTCGACTCGCCATTCACCTTGATGTTGATGTGCCCGTGCTCGGCAATTGGCCTGTCGTATTGCGAGATCTGGTAGCCCTTCGGCAGGTCAGGATAAAAATAATTCTTGCGCGCGAAGATGCTGGTCTCGCGGATCTCGCAATTCAGTGCGAGTGCGGCCAGCGTCGCGAATTCCACCGCGCGTTTGTTCAATACCGGCAACGCGCCGGGGAGCCCCAGGCACACGGGACACACATTCGTATTCGGAGGCGCGCCAAACTTCGTCGAGCAGGCGCAGAAAGCTTTTGTCGCGGTAAGAAGCTGCACGTGAACTTCCAGCCCGATCACAACTTCGTATTTTGATATTGCGGAGAGCAACGTCTCCGAAGCGGTAACCATAGGTGTTGATTATAAAACTAAAGGAGTTTGCACCAGCGATGTGTGAAAGGCAGATCGAGTTATTGCTCTTGCCACAAAGTTGGGGATTTCACATTTGTCCAAGTCTTGCGGAACTGCGCTAGACCAACATTGAACTGTTGGGAAAGTGTCACGCGAATGAAATCTTTCTTTTTCGCTTGTGGATCTGCCTGTAGCGCAATTTTTGCGAACTCGGAAGCAAGCCTTTGATTGTCTTCAGTTGCTCCCTTGCATTTAAGAATCAATTCGATACCGTGAGCCGTTTCTCCATTGTGCCAATTCTCCTGCATCATCACATTCGCACTTTGGATTTTTCCGGTAGACAACAAAACCTTCTGGATCAATAGTGCTTCAGCGAGGGCCTCCGATTTTTGTATTCTTGCTTGCGCTATGAAGCCCGCAATTACCAACAATAGGAATACTCCCGCCACAATCGCAAAATGCCCTTTCCAGAACGGTTCTACTCTAACAACTTCTTCGTGATCTGCATCTACTACGAATGACTCAACCACCAAATCATGAAGTGATTGCCTAGTCCGAATGTTGAAGACATAGAGATAGAAAATAGAAAACTCCGCTGCCGTAACGACAGTGTCTAAGACCGCCGAGATCGACGAAGGAACCGTTGCGGTAAGAGTCGCGGAGTTCAACGTGAAGGGAAGAATTAACAGCGCATATCGCAGCAGCGACCGGCCAATAGTAATCGGTCGACCATCTCTATTGACTACGCGAATACTTAGAAGCCGCATCCCAATCGTCTGGCCGCCACCGGTGCTGCTGCCCATGAGGACGAAATAGGGCCAAGTGATCAAGGAACCTACAATGAATCCCCACCCCTCCCAGCGGGCGAAGAACTCAAAAAACGCAAAGCCGACAACCCAACAGGGGATGCACACGATTATGGTATCTATGACGAATGCAAAGACTCGTCGCCAAAAACCGGCAATGATTCGTTGTGGCGGAGATTGCGCGGAATCCACTGCAGGAGCTTCGACAGTCATTTTTAATTTCCTCGCGATCTAAAATCCCACTCGCTTGCCCGCCTTCATCGCGTCCATCATCTTCTTCATCCGACTCTGTTTCGTCTCTTCCTTCTTTGCTTCCGTGATCGCGCGCACCCATTCCTTCTTGTGCGTGAAAGAGAGTGAGTCCCAAGTCTTCTGCGCAGTCTTGTTCGTAGAGATCAACTTCTTGACATCCGCGGGCACTTCGACCACGCGCTCTTCGCGGTCGCGCTCAATGACAACCTCGACCGTGTCACCGGCATTGCACTTCGTTCCTTCGCGCAACTCTTTATTCATCACAAAGAAATGTCCCTCGCCCATATTGGTTAGCGAGCTGCGAAAGGGGAATTTGTTCACTGAGCCGCGTATCGGAACGCGCGCCCTTGTTCCGAAGACAGTTGGCACATCAAATGGAGGCTTCACGATCGACGCTTCATAACCCGCAACAGCCAGGAGCTTGGTGCGGAACTTGAACGGCCCGTCGCCAGGTGTGAACTCAGTCTTCTTGGCCATGCGGTTGCCTTTCGCTGTGCCTCTGTGTCTCTGTGGTGAAAACGCTTCTTACTTCTTTAAAGCCTTTGCCCCAATGTCTCGCCGATACTGCATCCCCTCAAACTTGATCTTCTCCACAGTCTCGTAAGCCATTCGCAAAGCTTCTTCCAGCGTAGCGCCACGTGCAGTCACTCCCAGCACCCGTCCGCCGGTGGTCACAATGTCGGCGTCAACATGGCCTGTTCCCGCGTGAAAAACTTTGACTCCGGGCACCGCGTCAGCTTCCGCGAGTCCGGAAATCTTCTTTCCCGTTTCAAACGTGCTCGGATATCCACCCGACGCCACCACCACGCACACCGCCGGATCAGCGCTCCATCTGAAGTCACCATCGCTCACGCGTCCATCGATCGACGCTTCAAAGGCATCCACAATGTCGCTCTCTAGGCGCATCAACACCGCTTGATTCTCCGGATCACCGAAGCGGCAATTGAACTCCAGCACTTGCGGACCGCGCGCCGTCATCATCAGCCCCACATAAAGGATTCCGCGATACTCCGCATCCTCCGCTTTCATGCCCGCGATCACCGGACGCACAATGTGCGTGAGCAGCCATTCCTGCATCTGCGGATCGAGCAGCGCGCTCGTCGAATACGCTCCCATGCCGCCCGTGTTTGCGCCGGTGTCACCTTCGCCCACGCGCTTGTGGTCCTGCGCGGGAACAAGCGGCGCAACATGTTCGCCATCACTCAACACAAGGAACGAAAGCTCTTCGCCTTCCAAAAATTCTTCAAGGACAACGCTCGCCCCGGCAGTCCCCACCAAATTTCCGCTGAGCATCTCCAGCGCGATGTCGCTCGCCTCTTCACGGCTGTTGGCAATGACCACGCCTTTGCCAGCGGCGAGTCCGTCCGCTTTGACTACTATCTTTCCGTGGAAGTGCGGCAGCGCGGCGCGAAGCTCCGTTTCATTCGGACACACCGCATAATGCGCCGTAGGAATATTGTGCCGACGCATGAATTCTTTGGCGAATCCCTTGCTGGCTTCCAGTTGGGCGGCCGCTTTGGTCGGGCCAAAGACGCGCATACCGCGACGGTTGAGTTCGTCCACGACGCCCTGCGCCAACGGAAGTTCGGGGCCAACGACAATGAGGTCAGGCTGAATGTTCGAGGCGATTCCCAGTAAAGTATCGAGGTCCTTGCCGTCCCAAGCAATGCATTCGACACCGGGCTCAGCGCAGATTCCGGCATTGCCGGGGGTGCAATAGATCTTCGAGACGCGCGGCGACTGCGCAATCTTCCACACCAGCGCGTGCTCGCGCCCCCCTCCGCCAATGACAAGAACTTTCATCGGCTAAAACTTTATCAGGAATTTAATCCTTTCACCTTTGTTGTTTGCGTCGGCAACAATGAACTAAAGCCGTGTGCATCGGAGTGATATATTCGTTTCGCCCACTGGGTAGCAGGACGTGCGCATCTGCGCTCAATCCTGGCGGGACCCTAAGGGCTTCGACTGTCTATCGACCAGAGGAGCCGGACCCCAAGCCTTCATTTCTGACTTCAGCGGGAAACCGCAGCCTGGAACCGGCCCTGCAGGTTAAGACCTCCGCTGGAACCAGGTGAGATCGGGGTGGAGGCTAGGGGAATGGCTGAAGGGGAATTATGGAAATGTTCTTTTATTTTGTCGGGATTTTGATCGTCTTGATCATTGCATTGGGTGTAGTTCGATCCACGTTCTTGCCCCTGCAACGTGTGACAATTTATGAACATCAGCGCGGGTTGAAATATAGCGGAGGTCGCTTCATTGGAGTCGTGCCGCCAGGAATTCACTGGCGCATTTGGAAATCAGACGTGATTCAAAATGTGGATATCAGAATCGTGCATGCCAACTTGCAGGGACAAGAGATTCCCAGCTCAGACGGTGTGCCAGTAAAAATCAGCTTGAGCTACAGTTATTCAATCGTTGACCTGAACGCGGCGTTTCACAAAGTAGATAGTTACCACACGGCCATCGTGATGTATCTGCAGATTGCCCTGCGAAGTGTTATTAGCGAAAACAAGATAGAGGACCTTTTGGCAGGTCGAGGACAACTCAGCACCCGAATTCGCGAACAGGTCGAACCCAAGCTGACCGAAATCGGTCTTCGATTGGAATCTGTTGATGTTCGCGACATTATGGTACCCGGAGAATTGAAGAAGATTTTCGCTCAGGTGCTTAAAGCTCAAAAGGAGGGGCTGGCGGCGCTAGAAAAAGCACGCGGCGAAACCGCTGCTCTGCGCAGCCTGGCAAACGCCGCTCACATGATGGAAGAAAATCCGTACTTGCTCAGGTTGCGCTTGCTTCAGACCATGTCTGAGACGAAAGGCAATACTTACGTTGTCGGAGAAAATGTTGGGGTCGCTCCAGCCAGGGGTGTTCGACGAGATTTGCCTAGTAATGATGTAGCCGAATAGCGGTTGCTACCCGCAACTAGCGTACGGCATCGATTCCAGTTCGCCTTCTTCGCGGATTGAATCGCCAGCGGCACCCACACTATTCTGCCGCGCCGCGAAAAATTCATCCACGCTGTCGAGAACAGCGCGTTCTGATTTCGCTTGATAGATCGCTTTGCGCAGCACTGCGCCACCGGGGACGCCGTGCGTGAACCAGCTTGCGAACTGTTTCATCTTGCCCGCCGCCGCAGGCACTTCTTCGGCGATGAGCATTTCAAAATACTTGCGCATCATTTGGTAGCGGTCCATCTCCGTCGGATGTTCATAGCTGCCCACTCCCGTAGCCTGCAATGAAGCTTTGTATTGCGCGATCTGCCGGAAGATCCACGGATTTGACGGCGCCGTACGGCCGATCATCACCGCATCGCATCCCGTGCGCGCCACCATCAGCGCCGCATCCTCGGGCGAGCGGATATCGCCATTGCCGATCACCGGGATTCTTACTGCATCTTTGATCGCGGCGATCCATTCCCAGCGCGCGTTGCCGCTGTATCCCTGTTCGCGCGTGCGAGCGTGCAACGCGACGGCATTCAGCCCGCAGTTCTCCGCCAGCTTCGCGAGTTCCACGCAAACGATCTCGCTGTCATCCCAGCCCATGCGGAATTTCACCGTGAACGGAATCTTCACCGCCGCGCGTACCATTTCGAAAATTGTCTTGATGTGAGGAAGATCGCGCAACAATCCGGAGCCGCCATTGCACTTCACTACCTTCTTCGCCGGACAACCCAGATTCAAATCGACGATATCGAATCCGCACTCTTCCACGATCTTCGCCGCTCCGGCAAGAATCTCCGGCTTGCTGCCAAACAGTTGCGCGGATATCGGATGCTCGTCCTCGTAGAAATGCAGATATCGCTTCCGCTTCGCCTCGCGACAACGAAAGATGCCGTCAGCCGAAGTGAACTCGGTCATGATCAGTCCACAGGCAGAGACAGCATCCGCACCATTCGGATCAAAACTGCTGTGCTTAATAAACCGGCGAAAGACTGTGTCCGTGACGCCGGCCATGGGAGCAAGAATCGTAGCCGGAGCAATGCGCACACCGCCGATGACCACCTCATCGGGCAGCACAGCATTAGCTGTCGCGCCCGCGGAAAGCGGTTCCGCTTCGTGAAACCGCTCCGCGCGGGAACGATTCTCCGGATTCATGATCACTCTGCTCATCGAATGTTTATCTTACCGCCATTCCCCTTTTTCAACGATAATCCTGAGTTCATGTAAGGAGGAAGCCCCGCATGTATCTGGAGTTCAAAGCATTTCTTCAGAAGTACAACGTCATGGCGCTGGCGATAGCGTTCATTCTCGGCGCAGCCATCAGCAAAGTCGTCACCGCGATGGTCAATGACATGATTATGCCGCTCATCGGCGCCGCGGTGCCCAGCGGAGAATACCGCCAGATGACCATGGAGGTGGGCAGCGTCAAATTCCTGGTTGGCGACTTCCTCGGCAATGTTGTTGATTTCGTGATCATCGCCTTCATCGTCTTCCTTATCGGTAAAGCGCTCGTGAAACCCTCGCCTACACCGGAGACGAAGAGCTGCCCCGAGTGCACCGAAGTCATCGCCTCGGCAGCCAAACGATGTAAGTACTGCACCGCCACGCTCTGACTGCATAACAGCAAAAAGCCTCCCAGCAGGAGGCTTTTCCACTGATTGTTTTTTCGAATCGCTGAACTACTTGGCGGGGGCCTTCTCGCCCGGCTTTGCGTATTTCCGGCGGAAGCGCTCGACTCGTCCCGCAGTATCAACCAGCTTTTGTTTGCCGGTGAAGAACGGGTGGCAGTTGGAGCAGATTTCCACTGAGATGTCGCCTTTGTGCGTGGAACGCGTGGTGAAATTGCTGCCGCAGGCGCAATGCACCTTTATCGGCTCATATGTTGGATGAATGCCAGCCTTCATGACTTCCCAAACCTCTCTTTGCAAAAGGTTATTTTACAGGAATGCTGCGGAATTCAGCAAGTTGTGCCCAAAGGCTGGTGCTATTCCCGGTCTGGCACAGCCCCACCGAGGAATTTCGCCCAATGCTGCAACCTACTCTGGATTTGCTTCATCTCATCCGCCAACTTGCGACATCGTTGGTGACTGCCACTCATCCCCGAGAGGGCGTTACTGATTTATGAACAAGTGCACCGGTTTCTTGAGAATGAGAGTACGGAGGCTCTTATGATCCATGACCTCGCGACGAAAGACACCGATTGAATCCTCAAAGGACATCCGACTGAGATCCAAAGATCTCGTTGAAACGTCGGAGTCCATCCTAGCCATCACCAGTCAGCTGCTTGAAAGAGCACGAAAACTTGTCCCCACAGTCAGGAAGAAGACTCACAAGCAAGCCATAGCCATGAAGCGCGCAGGATAGGCGCAGAAAATCTCAGAAAGAAACGGGCGCGATCTCTCGCGCCCTTTCTTCATGCAGTCTGAGGAATCCCTAAACCACTTTCTCTTCTGACAACTCTTCCACGAACTCCTTACCCAACCTCGCAGCGTCATACATCTTGCCCACCAGATGGTGGTAAGGAACGCCGGAGAAGAAGTGATGGCTCTTCGACGGGAAGTCCCCTCGGTCGTCCCATTCCTTTTTCTGCAACTCGATGTATCCCTGCTCCTGGTTCTGGCTCATCTCCTGCAAGAGCACGCTCACGCCGTGCGCGTTCGCATGTTGCGCGCCCAACGTGATGAACAGGAACTTCACGCCGAGGTCCGCAAGGTCAGTGAACTTCATCGGATTTGCATCATTGAACCACTTAAAGCTTGACGAATAGTTGAACGCAAAGTTCGCTTCCGGAAACCGTTTCCGGATCTCGTGGCTGAACTTCTCAACCGGGCCACGGTCTGCAGTCGAGAACTCGCACCACAACAGGTCCGGTATGCCGCTGTCCATGTACCGCAGTCCGCGTTCGATCGCCAAATCGATTCCCCGCGCCGACTCCGGCGCATCCACTGCGCTAACACCGTCCGTGCGGGCGATGATCACGAAATCAGGATTGCCGCAATCATTCGCCACTGCTCGCGCCATGCGCAATTTCCCGATCATCTCATTCGTCGGGATCAGCGCTTTTCCGCCGATATGTCCGCAGCGCTTCGGCAACACTTGGTCTTCAAGGTGCGCCGCCGCCACGCCCGCCTGGACGTACAACTCGGTCGTCCGCTGCACGTTAAAGATGTTTCCGTAGCCGCCGTCCATGTCCACGATCACCGGAGGAATATGCAGATGCTTTGGCGCAACTCCTTTTTCCGGATCGCCCACCGCTTGCGTGAGTTGGAACTTGCGCAATCCACTCACCGTCCGACGCGCCGCATCAGCGATCTCTGGCCCAGAGTAGAGGTCCATGTCCGTGGTGCCCAGGTGTCCCATCGCAAACGAATATCCGCTGAAATAGACGGCTTTGAATCCGTAATACATCACCAACTGCGCCGTCATTGGCTCATAGACGCCGGGGCCGAACAGGAACGGCTCCGTTTTCAGCAACTGACGCATGCGCGTGCTGGGGTGGACATTCCGGCTCGTCGGCACCTTGAATCCAGGCGGCAGCAAAGGAGAATCCATCAACTCCATCTCTTCCGCATTGCCATTGCGGTTCGTTGTGATTGGCTTAATGGAGACGGTCTTCCCGCTATTATCAGTGCCGTTCGCTTGTTCCTTTACGATCATGTGATTGCCTCTTTAATTTCGAACTTAAACTTTATATTTCCTTAAGCCTTTGCCTTCGCTTCTAAATCCGCGTTCATCTGCGTCCATCAGCGGCTTAAAGCACTTGCCTTCGCTCTATCCGTCTTTGATCTGTCTTTATCCGCGGTTAGCTTTTGCCGGCCTTTGATTTAACTGACAGCTGATAGCCTTTCATATCGGATCAAACTCGTGATTCAAAATCATCGCCTCGCTGATCTGTCGCGCGCGAGTAAACGTCTCAGGTGTTCCTAGGTCTTTGCCGGGCGCGCCCAAGATCCTTTCCAACTCCTCATCAAACAGACGCGTAACGAATTCCGGTGTGTGATTCACAGGCTTTCCTTCAGATTCGTCCATGACTTCCACCGAATCCGCGTGCCGCATTCTCTGCGCAATCATTAGCCGATAGATCCTGTCGGTCGCCAAATCTTCCATGTAGCCATCGAGCAGGCTCGCGCCTTTTCCATTCAGCACGCCATTGCGATACCGGATGACCGTCCTGATCGCCGCCCGCGTTCCTGCCAAAGTTCGTTTTCCTACGCCGCTCGGCGCAGGCCGCAGATCTGGATACCGCGTCTTGCCCGTATCCGGCGCTCCAGTGGGATTGCCCAATTGGTTCGGCACAGGAAACTGCTCCACAGCGATCGCGTTCTGGTCGGGATGCCCCGTCCACGCGCCATCCATCCCGCAGTTCGCTTCGTTCTTTTTGTCTTTCGCCAGCACGTCAAGCGCGCGCGCGTTCAGCTCAGCATCTTCGCGGCTGGGATACAGCGCCGTCATTCCGCCGATGGCGAGCGCTCCCCGCCGATGACACACAGACGGGATCAGTTCGCGCAAGTTCTGGAAGAAAAGCACATCGTGCGGAATCGTATTGCGATCCGGCAGAACCCACTCCGGATTTTCAAAGTTGAAATGGATAAGGCTGGCCATGTAGTCCCACCGGCCAAGGTTCAGTCCAACGATATGGTCGCGCAGGTTGTAGAGAAACTCTTCGATCTGGTACGCCAGCGGATGCGCCTCAACCAGTGCCATGCACTTTATGTAGTTCGACTCCCATCCTTTTTCATGCGCAATGCGCTTGAACAGGTCAGCCCACCACAACGCCTCTTCAGCCGACTCCGATTTCGGAATGTATATGCACAGCGGATGCTTCAGTTCCGCCGCGTCCAGCTCATACACCAGCCGCGCGACATCATATAAAGATGCCGACGTCAGCTCATTGCCCCCGCCGAACCCGCCACGCTGGCTTAAATGCAATCCGCGTGCCCGGGTGAAGATCACCGTCGCACTCGGCTTGATTGCCACTTCGGTATTCCGTTTCTTGTCGAAGTAGGTGAGCTTGCCGCGCAGCGCCTGGTGAACATTGGACACCCCCGCTTGCAGGTTCTCCCAGTTGTTCGCCATGGAATCTTCAAGGTCAAGCATCACGCCCGGCGCACCGGAGTTCAGCATCTTCACGCAAAGTTCCGCGTCGTCCGCCGGACCAGTCATCTGGTTCCGCTGATCTTTCACAAAATGTGGCAGCTCGATTTTCCAATTTGAACTGATCGCGTCAGACAGCGGCAGATATTCCGGCAGCCGTCCCGTGTGAGAGTTTTTCAGAACGGCTTTGCGTTTTGCGATCAGCTCTTGCTGCCAGGGAGTGAAACGGGAGTGCAGAGGTGCGTAGAATTTTGCGAATCCTGCCGAAATCTCAGCCGATGCCGGCGCAGTCTGAATGGCAAACCCGTGCAGGTCTGCCAACTTGCGCTGCGTCTCTCCGGCTGCCTCTACTGTCATTTCTGGGCCTCTAGAACGAATGAATTAGAAACCAAGTGGCTGAAGAAGGATGCTCGCACTGACTGTTGTGCAATCCTGCACAACAACTTTGCTTGGCACTATAGCAACCGTCAGCGTGATAACGTAGCTAATAAAACGTGGACGAACGTTTGTTTAAAAAGTAACTACCGGGCACGTGATCGAAGTTACTTTGGGAATCTGGTTTAATGGCCACAATGAATACAGAATGTGCAGTTTGCGGCGGCACCGGGTGGAAGACTCTGCCTGCCGAGTCCGCGCCGGCGGGCGAGAAGAAGAAGTCGCCGCAGGTCACGCGCTGCGATTGCCGCGTCAGCGCAAAATTCGAGAAACTCCTCGCGAATGCTCGCATCCCGAAACGCTACGACGACCGGGAGCTCTCAAATTTCCGCATTGAAGTCAACGGAAAGCATCTAAGCACTCTAGCCAAGGCGAGGCTCCGCGCCGAACATTACGTTGAAGAGTACCCTGCGATCGAACCTCCCGGACTCATTCTCACCGGAAATTCCGGCACAGGAAAGACGCATCTCGCTATTGGCATCATTAAGGAGTTGACCAAGAAAGGCATCGACTGCGTTTTTGCTGACTTCAGGGATCTTCTCAAGCAGGTTCGGCAGACCTACAATTCGCAGACGAGCAACACGGAAATGTCTACTTTGAAACCGTTTCTTACCGCCGAGGTGCTGGTTCTCGACGACATCGGCGCAGAGAAAGATTCCGAGTGGGTGGAAGAAACCGTGGGATACATCTTGAACGACCGCTACAACAATAAGAAAGCCGTCATATTGACCACGAATCTCGCGAACCTTGCGCCAACAATGTCGCGGAGTACCGAACCGGTAGACAACTTTTCCAAAGCACGAAGAGCGATGAAACAAGAATCGCTCGGTGATCGTGTAGGACAACGCATTTGGTCGCGTCTCGCCGAAATGTGCACAGTGGTTGAGATTGAGTCAGACATCGATTACCGCCGCAAAGACAAAGCTCAAGCTGGACAGTAATGCCCTTCACCTTTTCACATGCCGCTGCCGTGGTTCCCATCCGCAAATACGGAGTCCTCTCCGCACTCGTGTTGGGCAGCTTCATGCCTGATCTGCCCTATTTCGTTCCCCGGCTCACGCTCGGCAGCTACGGCCACACCCTCCCCGGCCTCTTCCTTTTCTGCTTGCCCGCCGGACTCGTCGCCCTATGGATATTCCACGCCTTCATCAAGCGCCCCATGATCGCGCTGTTTCCGCTCTCACATCAGCAGAAGCTCATCCCTGCGGCGCAAGGTTTTACATTTTTCCCGCTCAAGCACATGGGCATGATTGCCTTGTCGGTCCTCATCGGCGCGGCCAGCCACATCACTTGGGATTTGTTCACGCATGACGAAAGCTGGCTCGCAGAGCGGGTTCCGCTTCTCCAGACGCAATTCACCGTCTTCGCCGGACACACATACGCGCTCGCGATATTGCTACAGCACCTCAGCAGCATCTTCGGCCTCGTCATCGTCACATATTATTACTTCCGATGGCTGCGAAATTCGCCCTCTCTTGAATCCGTATCTACGCCACACCTTCCAACCTATGCGCGCGTCCTGCTGCTGGTCACGTGCGCTGTGGGAGTCATACTCCCCACCATTGCCCGCCTTATGCTCAATCCCTGGTTCTGGAAGTACGGACGCCTCGGCTTCCTGGCCAACAGCGTGATTGCGGGATTAAAGATGATGACTTTGGAAGTCCTGCTCTTCAGCTTTGTTTGGCATTTTGCGAACCGCGTCCGGCAACGCGCTCCCCAGCAGCCGGTTTCCGACTAAGCACTCCTGCTCGTCCTCACAACCCGATAACATGAGATTGTGCTGTCGCACTCCATTCCGTTCTCGCCGGAACGCGATACAGAGCTCTTCGCCCGCATCCCGTCTGCGGGCGGCGTCTTCTTGCTGCGTGGACACGATCCGCAAGCCGAGCCTTACATCACCAAAACTGCCAACCTGCGCCGCCGCATCATGCGCCTGCTCGCGCCCACCGAGGGACAAAGTAAACGTCTGAACTTGCGCGACCGCTGTGCTGAGATCCAGTTCTCACAAACCGGTTCGGATTTCGAGAACATCGTCTTGCTCTACCGCGTGCTGCGTGCCGCGTTCCCTGAAACCTACAACAAACGCCTGCGACTCAATCTCTCCCCGCTCATCCGCCTGCATTGGGAGAACGCCTACCCACGAGCCTACGTGACGCGCAAACTTGGACGCACTGGCACTGACGGCAAATCGCTCTACTTCGGCCCTTTCCGCTCGCGCGCCATCGCTGAAAAATACCTCAATGACACGCTCGACCTCTTCAAGTCCCGCCGATGCACCTTTGAACTCGCGCCTGATCCCGCCTTCCCCGGCTGTATCTATTCCGAAATGAAGATGTGTTTGGCCCCGTGCTTCAAGGGCTGCACCGATGAGGAATACGCCGCCGAGGTCCGCCGCGTGCAGCAGTTCCTTGAGAGTGGCGGCGAATCTCTGATTTCCGAACTCTCCGCCGAGCGTGACAAAGCTTCCGCCGATCTCGACTTTGAAGCCGCAGCCGCACTCCACACGCGAGTAGAAAAAGTAAAAGGGGTTAGCAAGGAATCAGACGAGATCGTTCAACGCATCGATCAACTCGACGCAATCATCATCCAGCCTTCATCAACGCCAGATACAGTTTCGTTGTTTCGATTCGCCGAAGGCCAGATCATCGGCCCTATGGAATTTTCCGTGCTCGGCATGGCACATGCGCAGCAAGCCGGCTCATCCTCGTTCTATGCTCAACCTTTGATGATGCAGCCAACACCACTCGACCAGAATTCAGAAACCGTCACCACCGAAGCTCCGAAACCTGAAGCTCGCCTCAAAGACACGATCCAATCACTGCAATCCACGGGCAAACCTTCAGTCACCGCCCAAGCCGAGCAATTGGCGATCCTGAAACGTTGGTACTACCGCAGCAGCCGCACTGGCGAAATATTCTTCCGAGAACCGAACGCGGATTTCCCCTGGCGCAGGATTTTGAACGGTGTCTCACGGGTGTTCTTGCGCGAGAAGGCACAGAGGGCGGAACCAACTCCTTCGTGAGACCTTCGTGTCCTTCGTGTGAAAAGATTTAGGCGTGCTCCGTTACACGAACTACAAACGACGACCTGCGAACTACCGGCCCTTCCCCACCACTTCCAAAATCCGCTGCCCTGCCACGGGCACCGCTTGCTTGTAATCTTTTCCTAAGAACGCCGCCAGTGTCGCTGTGATCTGGCTCTGTGTGACCGACTTCAATTGCGAACGCTCGCCCATCGCAGAAGTGTCCGGACCCATGACGGCGATCCAGATATTCTCGGCACCGTCAGTTCCTTCACCGTGGTACTTCCAGTCCTTGCCGCTTCCGCGTCCGTGATCAGTGGTGATGATGAATGTCGTGGCATCGCGATACTCCGGCATCCCCTGCATCGTCTTCCACAGCTCGGCGATGAAATGATCCACGTTGTGCGCCGAACGAAGTGTCTGGTCGTAGCGGACCTTGTGTGCCCACTCATCCGTCTCGCCATAGCCCACGAACAAAACTCTCGGATGCTGCCGCTGAATGTTGTCCATCACCGCAGCTTGAAGAAACGAATCGTACAGAAGGTCATCCCAAAGGCGGGTAGTGTTGGTATAGAGATCGTTTAGCAGAGCCTGTGCCGGCGTGAGTTTTCCGCTCGCAGCAAGCGGCAACTCCCATCCGCCGCGGATGAGGAATCCCGCACGTTCGCGGTTGAATATTCTCGGAAATGCATCCCACGTTCCAAAAGCTGCGACGCGGCCGTGAAACTCCGGCAACTGGTTCAGCCACTCGAAGACCGTAACATTTGGATTTGGCCCGTAGTCGTTGCTCTTGATCCGCGCATCCGCATGGCCAGTGAACATCTCGTTGTATCCGGGATAGGAAAACTTCAGTCCGTTTGTCACCGTTGCAAAGCTTTGTTTATCACGGTTGCCATAGATCTGGCCCTTGCGCGCGACCTCGCCCCAAATAAAAGGAAGCAGCGCCTGACGACTCTCATTAGCGCTGTCCCTCGCGAAGTCTTTGCGCAGTCCCCGCACGTCCTCGACTCCGTTCTCTTTGTTCATCAGGCTCTGATCGGCTCCATGGAAAACCTCTTGCCATCGCAGCCCGTCAGTGACGATCAAGACCACGTTGCGTGTCTTCAACTCCTGCGCATACGCGGTGGAGAAGGAAACGAGCGCTAACGTGAAGATCAACTTCCAGCTATGACCAAATCTCAACATCAACTGTCCTCTAGTTCCTTGATTTCCTGAATATCACCCGCACACCCTGTCGCCAGTTCTCATCCACGCCCAACAGCGTGCAGTCGATCTTCGGCGACATATACCTCAACAGCGCGTCCGTTGACGGATGCACCTGCAACGCCGGCGCCACCAGGAGCAAGAGCGGAGCCTCCGCCGAAAGCTCACGCCCCGCGAAGTATCCAAACCGCTGGAATTCCCCTCGCGCATGGTGCCAATTGACCCGCGCCCAGTAGTCCAACCCTTGCAGCGGCAGATGCAGATCCTCGCTTGCCTTCAGCTCCAGCACCACTAGCCTTCCGTCGCGAGTGCAAGTCAGTACATCGATCATCGCGCGGTCAGCCGCCGCGAATGCGGGAACCTGCGAATAGACAAAATCCGGATCTAGCCGCGAATCAAACGCGCAAATGTCGCGCACGATCAACGACTCCAGCCATCGCTCCGGCTGCATCCGCCACAGCGCGTCATGCCTATTCCCACCCGGACGCCGTGATTCCACCACTCTCCGCATCAGGTCCGCGAATTGAGGTTCGTTGTCGGCAGTCAACGCTGTCTCGTACGCGCCCGCACCGAATGTGACCTCTTGTTGCTGCTTAAAACTTTCCGGAGCCAGCGCATTGCGTGCCCGTGCAAACTCCAGGCCATGCAGTCGAAACGCGATCTCCGTCGAACTCAGCACTACCACTTCACAATCGGAAACAATCTTCGTGATTCGCGCGATGGTCGCAGCAAATTTTTCCCGCGCTGCACTCTCATCCGGACACCGCACCAACCGCGTCGCAATATTCCCAGCGTCGGTCGTATCGAACTCATGCAGGATTTCATCCCGCTCTTCCACTTCGTACAGGTGAAACTTCGCCGCACGATGATTCAGGTGTGCGATCCGCGCGCGCAGCGTCTCCGAACTCCCTTGAGGCACAAACAGCTTCAGGCCTTCTACAACAAAATCCACATTCCGCTCGCGACACAGATCCAGCCACAACAATCCCGAAGTCAGCGCCGCATCGACCGTGGACTGGATCTCCTGCGCATTCACGCCGATTACCGCGAATCCGGTCTTGCCCTTGCGCAACAGCGCCCGCGCGTATGCCGGCCCAAAGCTGTGCTCCAAATCCGCCGACGTCGTCAATTTCGAGATCGTGAAATCCGGATACGCCCGCTGCAACACCCGGTACAGCAGTCGCTGATACGCCGCTCGCGCAGTCTTCTTTGCTGATGAAGTTCTCCGGTCGCGGTCACTGCATATCTCAATCTTGATCGGACGCGCCTGCCCAAACTTCTGCACTGAAAGTTTCAGCGTTCCATTCCGCGTCTCCGCCTCCAGCACCCTGCGCACCGTGTTCCGCTCCTCTGACCACAGGTGCAGCAGACATTTTCCGTGCTCGTTTGAGATGGAATATTTGGCTGTCCCCAGATCGAAGCTGACCATGCCGTCTTCAATGACAACGGCGCTAGGCAACTCTGCCAAAAACTCTTCGACAGTCCGCAAGAGTGAGCTGGAATCTAGTTGGGCTGCGGGGGGCATGAATGTCGCGGGCAGTATAGCTGAAGCGCCGATTGCTGGGTACAATTCGGGTGCAAGTTGGTTAATGCATTTTTCGGAGTGCGCAGAATGAGATTAAGATTCCTGATCTTCCCCCTGCTTTCAACACTCTCTCTATTAGCGACTGCGCAATCATCGCATTACTCGGCGCTGTGCAATGTTATGCGTCAACCTTCAGCTGCCTCGGCTCAACCAAACACTTCCGTTTTGAAGGTCAATGTTGAGGGGAGGCAGACCTCCCATGTGACTTCTGTCATCGCCCCGGGTGCACGCCGAATCATGATGCTGCGGGACACAGGCGGCAGCATGAGATACGAAAACGCTCAAAAGCTCGCTTTCAGCGTTGCGGAGTACTTCATCGGACAGGACGCTAGCTCCGATCAGTTCGGGCTCATCAATTTCAATGAGGAACCTTTTGTCGATATCCCTCTCGTGAGTGGTCCTGATTTCCTGAAGCAGTGGGCTGACTTTAAGATCAGCAAGAGGATGAGAGCGACAGAAGGATCAGGGCTTTTCGACGCCGTCATTGCAGCGGTTGAGTTTTTCAAAAAAAATCAGCCTCAAGAGGGGGACAGTATTTTCATCATCTCAGATGGCATCGATACAGCCAGCAGGGCAAGGGTATCGAAGATGAAGGAAATGCTTGTCGCATCGAAGACCAGGCTGTATTGGTTCTTTCTCGACATCCCTACACTCCAGCGCGCCGACTTTCACAAGAGAACGGAGTTGACGGAAACTGTTGCGGCCACCGGTGGTGCAATGACAGGTGCACGTCCGTCGAATACATTTCAGCTAAAGAATGCGATTTCAGGACCCACGGAACCAGTCTTTGACCTCTCAGACAAAACACTGGCCTCGATTAAACCGAATGTGCAAGCTTTTCGCGGATTGATCGATCATCCGCTTCGCATTGAATTTGATCTGGATTCGCCGTTGTCAAAAGCTGCCAAGATGACGGTCTCATTTCAGGACGCCTCCGGCATGCAGACACTCTGTCCTGGATACCTGTTGCCGAACTGATCAGGCGGGCCGGCACTTACTGCAGCGTCTTCAGATACGCCACAATTTGCCAGCGCTGTTGTTCCGCCAGCCTGCTCCACGACGGCATCCCCTTGCCCAAACTCCCGTTCGTGAGCAGCCATTGCAATTCGCCGGGCTTGGCGTTTCGAATGGTCTCCGAGTGCAGGTTCGGACGCTTGCCCTTGCCCTCCGCCGTCACCCCGTGACAAGAAGCGCAATATTGCAGGAACAATTTCTGCCCGACCAACACCGCCTGCGCGTCGTTGTCATAAGGATTCGCCCGCGTTCGCTCCTTCTCCGGAACCTTCGCCGACCACGATCCTTCCACCGCCAGCCCGGCCACCAGCATGCAACACGCGAACAAGCAGATCGCGAATGCGTGATTGAAGACTTTGCGCACCGTCATCTCCTCCTCAGCTTCGAGGCGATCTGCTCGATCTCGTACGACACGCCAAACCTGAACGTGAACCCGTGGCTGTTGTCATTCAGCCCGAATCCCGGCGAGAGTTTGAAATTCATCCCCATCGGAGTACGCAAGCTCGCCACGGGCGCGATGTAGTGCGAGGTATCGCGCAGGCCGAAGCTCTGGTGGTCGCCGAGCCCGCCGTACATCTCCGCGCCCAGCGAGAAATTCTCTTTGCAGAACGTGCACATGGTAGCGCTCGCCGCCAGTGACAGCGGACGACTCACTCCCAGCGCATATCCAAACTCCCACGGCTCCAATGCCTTCAGGTTTTTCTCGGCGATGAAGTTCTCTGAGATGTTCCACCCCTTCACATTGCTTGAGCCGATCAGCTTCAACTCGATCTCCCGTTTCTTCTCGCTGCGGTCATTGCGCTCGCCGGCATCGGCGTTTCCATCATGGCCAACAATTTCGCGCATGGATTTGTCCGCGCCGTTCACGTTCGCGAACTCCACGTACAGCACCGGATTGATCCAGTGCTCGCGCATCATCGGACGAAAACGATTCTCCAATTTGTATCCCGTGAACACCGTGCTCCCGCGCGCAGTGGTCTGGCCGTCAAGGTACAGCTCAGACGTCCACCATCCTTTCACGCCGTATTCCAACTCCAGCGTGCTCGCGTGAAAAGTGTTTCCGGCCTTCGGCGAAGCCGTCAGCGATTGGATCGCGACCTCAAGGTCCCCCGGCTCTTCCATCTGGTGCGAGTAAGTGACAAAGTAGTTCTCTTGCGCAGCAGCAGAGAGCGAAAACAGCATGAACGCGGTAAACGCAAATAACTGCGCGGAGAGTTTAGGGCGGGAAGAAGGATGGCTGAACAAGGCGGGAAACGATTCCTTAATTGATTTTGAAAATGAAAATGAATTTCATTTTCAATTAGGATTGTAACAACCTGCCCGCCTCCGGTCAAAACGAATAGACTCGTAACCCATGAGTTCTGACCAGCCCCTCTGGCACCGCCCGCTCGCTCCCGCGCTCGCCATCGCCGCCTTCACCCTCGCATTGCACATGTGGACCAACGGCGGCTACGGATACTTCCGCGACGAACTCTATTTCCTCGCTTGTGGCGAGCATCTCGCCTGGGGATACGCCGACATGTCTCCCATGGTCGCCCTCCTCGCCAAACTAAGCCGCGCTCTCTTCGGCGATTCACTGCACGCTATCCGCTTCTTCCCCGCACTCGCCGGGCCGGTCGTAATTGGCATCACCGGACTCATCACCCGCGCTCTCGGCGGCAAACGCTTCGCCACTTTTCTCGCCTGCCTCTGCGTGCTCGTCGCACCCATTTACCTCGGCATCGATGATTTTCTTTCGATGAACGCCTTCGAACCCATCTTTTGGATGGGCGGTATTTACGCCATCATCCTCGCCATCAAGCGTGACGATCCAAAAAAGTGGCTCTGGTTCGGCGTCCTCGCCGGACTCGGACTCATGAACAAGCACTCGATGGCGTTCTTCGGACTCGCCGTGCTGATCGCCGTTATTCTCACGCCCGAGCGCCGCTTCCTAGCCAATAAATGGATATGGATCGCTGGCGTCATCGCTTTCCTGATCTTCGCCCCCAACATCCTCTGGCAGATCAAACATCATTGGGCCACGCTGGAACTTTTGCGCAACGTGCAGAAGATGGGGAAGAACGTTGTCCTCGGGCCCGGAGCATTTCTCGGCCAGCAAGTCTTCATCATGAACCCGCTAGCTGCGCCCGTGTGGCTCACCGGACTTTACTTCTTTTTATTTCATCCGGAGGGCAAGCGCTTCCGCATTCTAGGCGTCACCTATCTAGTCTTCCTCGCTCAGATGATACTCATGCACGGCAAGAATTATTACCTTGCGCCGATCTATCCCATGCTGCTCGCCGGCGGCGCAGTCCTGTGGGAACAATGGCTCACGAGACCAAAACTCCACTGGGCGCGATACGCCTATCCCGCGCTTCTAGTCATCAGCGGCATCATCATCGCTCCGCTAGTGATTCCCGTCCTGCCTGTCGAATCTTTTCTGCGCTATCAGTCCAAGCTGGGAATCTCAACGCCGAAGACCGAAGTCGCACATCGCGGCTTGCTGCCGCAACACTTTGGTGACCGCTTCGGATGGCCCGAGATGGTCGAGCAGGTTGCCAAGATTTACAACTCACTGCCGCCAGATGAGCGCGCCAAGACTGCCATCTTCGCGAACAACTACGGCGAAGCTGGTGCGATTGATTTCTTCGGCCCCAAGTACGGCCTGCCCAAAGCCATCAGCGGACACCAGAACTATTGGTTCTGGGGCCCGCGCGATTACACCGGAGAGATTTTGATCGTCTTACAAGACGACCGCGAGTCTCTAGAGAGCAAGTGCAATTCGGTGGAAGAGGTTGGAATGGTCGATCATCCGTACGCCATGGCAGAGGAACACAATGCCATTTTCATTTGTCGCGGTCTGAAGTGGAACTTGCACGAGATTTGGCCGAAGTTGAAACATTGGAATTGACCGGCGGTGATTTCTTCTCCGCTTCCTCCGTTCCCATGCCACGCGTATCGCGATACCACGGGTGCTTGAACCGCAAGAGGTTCGCAAAGCTGCGCGTGGGATTCAGCGTCATCCGGTAAAAACGAGTCTTGCCCGGATGCTCAGCGTGCTCCAGCCTTCGTATCAGCCATCGGTCCACCGCATCCTCGGCAACGATCAACCCCATGCCCGCCGTTGGAGTCATCACCAGGTCAACATATCCGGCTGTGCCGCGCTTCATTCCCACATGGCCGATCGTCGCCTCGCTCATCGGACCGATCTCGAATTGCGTGCTGTACGCCGCCGCCCAAGCCATTGCTCGCAACCGGCTGTTCCAATAACGGAATGTTTTGCCGATTACAGCCTGCTTACCTGTCGGATCATTCTGCACTTCGATGTAGCCGGTTATCGCACCCTGCATCGGATGTCCCACGTAGTTGGTAAAAATGGAATCCCCATCGCCCCAGCCATGTATGTTTTCAACCGAGCGCACGTAGTCGCCTAGGAATGGTCCTGAAAATCCGTGTCGTGTCTTCCGCTGCATCATGCGTGCCCCATGCTGCATGCTGAGGAAGAAGAACGATTGCCGCATGGCATCGGCCCACTGAAATGACCGCTTCACCTCCACCGGTTTTGTCAGCACAATCGATTGCGGGGAAGCATCGTCCGCCGATGAGAAAGGTGATGGCCTGTGCGGGAAAAAATCCTCCAAAACGCAATCTTGAGCGGAAAGCGTTGTTGCCAAGAAAAGGATGACTAAGAAGCAAGGCGTTCGTAACACGGTCGGTCTCGAATTAGGTACATTCTTGAGATGCAACAGGGATTGCCGACGAGTTCCCGCATCATCCTTTTTCCGCGTTTAGCGGTCCATTCTTTCGAGCAACGGGCCAAGAAGAAACGCGACAAAAAATCCGATGGAATAGATTGCGGCGGAAGCCCAAAGCAGTATCTTGCTTAACTTGCTCGCCGTGTCGCACGCTGACGGATCGTCCGCAGCGCATCCAATAGAATCGCTGCGTAATCTCGGAGCAATCAAATACATACTGATAAAACTCGCCGAGATCAATGCGCCGGAAATACTGAACACCCACACCTTATGGTGTGACAGAGTAACCAGCCAGGGGAATGCGGAAAGGAACGAAGCTACCGTCGCGCCCAGACCCGCTAATACGAGCAAGGATGGAAGCGCACAACACAACAACGTGCTCAACGACGTGAACAGTGAAAAGTAGCTGAGCACCGCTGGTTGTACGCTTCCCCGATTTCGTATGTTTTCGTTCGTCTGCATTTTCTTACTTCGCAAGTTCTATGGATGTCAATTGCATCGAATCAACTGATTTTCCTTTCAGCACTTCTCCTATCGTTCCAGTTGCCAATACATTTTTTCCCACCAGTTTGCGTGCTTGATCCAAAATCGCGGGCTCGCCAGTCAGGGTAAACGTATCGTTGCTGCCGAAGACCTTCAGTTTGAGTGTCCCTGATTCAGAAACGATGACGCCGTTCGCAGTCACCTTCGATTGTTTTGTGGTGAAGCCGTTTTTTGAAATTGCTTCTAACAGTTGTTTCATGGCAACGGAATTACCCGGCTTCAGGTTCATCGTTGCCAATCCCTTGTTCAGGCTTACCTCCACCGTTTCCACTCCCTTGACGCTTTTCATGGCCACGCGCACGGCGTGGGCGCACACTTCTCAATCCATGCCAAAAACGCTCAGCTCTACATGACGCAATTCCGCTTGCGCCAAAGTCGCGGACAATAACATCACCGTTAGCAACACGAGTGACTTTTTCATGACGGTTCCTTTCATTTTGCGTGCTGATGTTGAAACAAGAAATAACTGACATTCATTACGAATCGCACCCGTTCCGGCTGTAAGAGTGGTCCAACGTTTCTATACACCGGGAACTGCACTCCGAATTCGACTGCATAGTTTTTCTTGATACCTAAAGCCGAGGGGCCCACAAAAACTTGGTGCGCCTGACTGCCCGCGATCTCCGCGCCTGCGCCCCGCGCAGGTCCTGAACGTTCTCCCGTCAACTCAGCGAAGATCCGCCAGTCCCAGAACTGCGGTTCTTTGCGCCACGAGACTGGCCGATACCCATAGACCAAGCTGTATGTGAATACATCCGGCCGCTTGTCGCCGGACCTTTCCACGAAGCCCGTGTACACGCCCCCCACCCACACATAATTGCTGCGTGACGCCATGCCAGTGACTACTCCGCCTGTGAATCCAGGAGCCCGTGTTAGGCTTCCCAAAACTCCTGACCCCGTCTGCGGACCCGGCACAACCAGCCCACCAAAAGCGGTGCTCTCGAACCGCGTTCCCACCTTTGACGCGTTGTGGTGGAAACGCCAGGCCACATTGGTTTCGAAGTCGTCCCCCGCTTGCAACCTCGTCGGTGGCAGCGATGCGTTGCTTAGAACTGCCGGCGCTGAGACTGACATCATCAAATGCGGAGTGAATCCATACCCGATCAATCCGCGGCTAGTTAGCTGGTTTCCTGAAACGCTGTTTCTTCCTGCAAATGTCAGGTCGAAGCTCCATTCGCCTTGTGAGTTCACAGGCGTAGCCAGTCCGAAGACCGGGCCGTGGCCGGAAGCAACCGCTGCTGTGCATAGAGCGATTGAAGTCAGTAATACGAGTATTGGGCGATTCATCATTCCCTTTCAAGACGGAGATTTCCGTGATCGCATGTAGTGCGACAGAAAGGGAGATCAGATTCTTAAGATTTGAACTGTGGCGGGCGGAGATTCTGGCGGTGAATGCCCATAAAGACCGGGGATTGTTGTATTCACTTGTTCTTCGTGGAGCGTCAAACTCGGCACTGAGACACCCGCCGCCGCATCCATGAAAATAGCCGAGTGATTCTGCTGCAATATCGCGGAATGAATTCGTATCTCCGCCTTCTTGCAACAGTCGTGTCCTGACGTGGCACCCATGTCTCCGCAATCGCCTGCCATCTGCTTACAGCAATCGCTTTCTTCTGCGGTCATCGTCGTGTCCGCTTGCATGCATGCCATCACGGGCACTCCCATGACGATAAGCATCAGCGCACAACTCAAGATTTTGGCCGTCAGCTTCACTTGCAGTAAGTGTAGACCGCAGGCCATTGTGGTGCAACAATTGTGCAGTTTCGGTAGTGGGTCAGTTTGAGTGCGTATGTCAATGCGCCGATTCACGCGCCTTACAAATGCGTTCTCAAAGAAGCTGGACAAGCACAAACACGCGATTGCCCTCTATTTCATGTACTACAACTTTTGCCGCGTACATCAGACCTCGGGTCACACCTGCTATGGAGGCTGCACTATCAAATCACGTTTGGAGTCTCACTGGTTAGTGGCACTATTGGAAAGGAAAGCATCTGAGGCAGCGGCATGATGATGGGAACGGTTCACAACAAGGGAGTGCTCGTCGGTGGCCTGATAGCCGGTGCCGTGCTCAGCATGAGTGATGTGTTGCTGTACGGATCTGTCCTGAAGGCGCCAATGGAAGCAGCCTGGAGAGCGGCCGGGAGACCGACGATGACCGATCTCCAACGGACGCTCGAAGTGCCGGCGTCCATCTTCCTCGACTTTGTGGTCGGCATAGTCCTCATGTGGTTGTATGCGGCCATCCAGCCCCGCTTCCGCGCCGGCATCGGGACCGCAATGAGAGCCGGACTAGTCGCTTGGTTCCTGGCCGCGTTGCTTTGCGCGGCATTCATGTTTCAAGGAGTGATGCCGCTAGGCATCATGAACATCACGATACTCGTGCTGCTGGTGGAGTATCCACTTGCCGTGGTCCTCGGTGCCAAACTCTACACAGACTCTGTTCGATAGCGAGAACAATGGATAAAGATTCAAACTGACCCACTACCGCACTTTCGCTTCCCTTCACCCCGCCCGTAAACCCTTCCAATCTGCGATAATCAAGGCTGCGCAGCTCGTATCCGCAGAGACTTTAGCCCCGGACAAAGCATCTATAACCTTTCGCCTTTTGGCCCTGAATCCTATGAATCACAAGCAATTCTTTTTTGATCGTTTTGCGCTCACCCAGCAGGACCTGGAGCGCTATCTCTCTGAGGCGCTCTCCGCCGGTGGCGATTACGCTGACCTCTATTTCGAATATCTAACGTCCACCTCCATCAGCATGGACGAGTCGCTGGTGAAGTCGGCATCGCAGGGCATCTCCGCGGGATGCGGCATTCGCGTCATCTCCGGCGAGCGCACCGGATACGCCTACACTGACAATCTCGCCGCTGACCGCATCATCCACGCGGCGCGCACGGCAGCATTGATCGCCAGCGCTCCGGCTAAGCACGATGTCGCAGGATTCAAGGAAAACAGCGAACGCAATCTCTATCCCGTCGCATCAGCAGGCGCCGACGCCGATCTCACTGCCAAACTGGAACTCGTGATGCGCGCCGACAAAGCCACCCGCGCCTACGATCCGCGTATCAAGCAGGTTCGCGCCAGCTACGTTGACGAACTCCGCCGCATCCTGGTCGTAGGTTCTGACGGCACGCTTGCCACTGACACTCAGCCGCTTTCCCGCATGAGCATCTTCTGTATCGCCAAGGCATCGGAAGAAAATTCCTCGCGCGGTTCATCCGGCGGTGGCGGACGCGTCGGTATCGAATACTTCCAAACGGAAAAGACGCCTGAATACTTCGCGCATGAAGCCGCGCGCCAGGCCATCATCCAGCTCGACGCCCGTGAAGCTCCCGCGGGCGAGATGGAAGTGGTCCTCGGCCCCGGCTGGCCGGGAATCCTTCTGCACGAAGCAATCGGACATGGCCTCGAAGCCGACTTCAATCGCAAGAAGACCTCCGCTTTCTCCGGACTGCTCGAGAAGCGAGTCGCATCTGACAAATGCACCATCGTGGACAACGGCACTCTGCCTTCCCGTCGCGGTTCTATAAACGTTGACGACGAAGGCTCGCCAACACAGAACACCGTGCTCATCGAGAAAGGCATCCTGAAGGGATACCTCAGTGACAAACTCTCATCGCGTCTGATGGGAATCTCTGACACCGGAAACGGACGCCGCGAAAGCTACGAACACATTCCCATGCCGCGCATGACCAACACTTACATGATGGCAGGCGAGGATTCTCCCGAAGACATCATCCGCAGCGTCAAACGCGGCCTCTACGCCGTAAACTTTGGCGGCGGCCAGGTGGACATCACCAACGGCAAGTTTGTCTTCTCCGCCTCTGAAGCCTACCTGATCGAAGACGGCAAGATCACCGCGCCGGTGAAAAACGCCACGCTCATCGGCAACGGCCCGGACGTCCTCACTCGCGTCTCCATGGTCGGCAATGATTTGAAACTCGATGAAGGCGTGGGCACCTGCGGCAAAGACGGACAATCAGTGCCTGTCGGCGTCGGCATCCCCACAATAAAAGTGGACAGCATCACCGTCGGCGGAACCGCCCGATAGCAGAGCATGAAGGAGATTATGGCCGTTAACACAGAAAAGATTTACCACTGCGAAGTCAGACGTCTGTTCAAGAAGAGCAAGTTCACCAAAGAATGGCGTTGGATGCCCAAGGCTGTTTCCGAAGCTGTCAGTTCCGCCGACGCAAAGTTCCGCTGCAAGGATTGCCATGGCGCTTTGAAACTGCCACTCAATCACCTCGCGGATGCCACCACTCCTCATGTCGTGCATAAGTCCCGTGTCGATTCTGAATACTGTCCCGCCGGAGTTCATTTCCAGCTCTCTAAGGACGGCCGCGAGCCACGACTTTCCTTGAAGCCACTGATGTAGTCGGCTGCTGACGCGAGAAGAAGACATGAACAATTATTTGCAACTGCCCTTGGGTGATGACGCGCCTAAAGTTGTGAATGCCGTCATTGAGATTCCCGCGGGCGGCGTAAACAAATACGAGTACGACAAGAAGCTCGATATCTTCCGGCTCGACCGCACTCTGCACTCCCCGGTGCACTATCCCGGCGATTACGGTTTCATTCCGCGTACGCTAAGTCAGGACGGAGATCCGCTCGATGTCTTGGTGCTGGTCGATGCTTCTACCTTTACAGGTTGTTTGATGGAAGTGCGGCCGATTGGCTTATTGGAAATGGTGGATGCCGGCGTGAAAGACGAAAAGATTCTCGGCGTTACCAGCAGTGATCCCCGATACAAAGACGTGAATAACTACGATGAGATCTATTCGCACATGCTTTTGGAGATCAGCCATTTCTTCGGCACCTACAAAGATTTGGAAGGCAAGAGGGCGATTATGAAGGGCTGGCATGATTTCCGCACCGCGCACGCAGTCATCATGGAAAGCCATGAACGATATAACGATGCTGCTGCAAAAGCGCAGAAAGCTTAAGCGCGAATTTCATTAGGACCTGGAATCTTGAAAACAGAAACCGCCGAACAAACAACTAGATCAAACTCCGCGCTCCGCGAAATCGCCACCGACGTTGTCCGCCGCGCCATGGCCGCCGGAGCCACCGCCGCCGAAGCCGTCGCCCGCGATGGCAGCGAGTTCTCCACCGTCGTCCGCCTTGGACAAGTCGAAACCCTGAAGGAATCCGGCTCCCGCGCCCTCGGCCTGCGCGTCTTCATCGGACAGCGTGCCGCCAACACCTACACCAGCGACTTCTCGCGCGAAGGCATCGAGCACCTCGTCTCCGGCGCCATCCAACTCGCCCGCGTCACCTCCGAAGATCCTTTCGGCGGATTGCCTGAAGCCTCACAGCTCGGCGCCATCTCTGACGATCTCGACCTCTATTACGAAGACGTCTACTCGCTTCCCGCCGCCGAGCGCATTGATTATGCCCGCCGTGCTGAGACCGCTGCCATGAATCTGGACGCGCGCATTCAGAACTCTGACGGCGGCTCCTTCGACGCAGCTACAGGAAGCAAAGTCCTCGCCAACTCATTAGGGTTCGTCGGCGAGTATCAACGCTCGTATTGTTCCGTCGCCGCCGTCCCCATCGCCATTGACGCGAATGGCGGCATGCAGCGCGACTACTGGTATTCAGCTTCGCGCACACTGAAGGAACTCGAATCCGCAGAAAGTGTCGGCACAGAAGCCGCGCGACGCACCTTGCGCCGCCTCGGCGCGCGCAAGATTTCCACCACGCGCGTGCCCGTCATCTTCGATCCGCAGGTTTCGCGCTCCATCATCGAACACATCTTCGAAGGCGCTAACGGAGACTCCATCTATCGCGGCGCTTCCTTCTTCGCCGGCAAGTTAGGCGAGCGTGTCGCCGCAGAAAACGTCACCGTCATTGACGACGGCACCATGCGCGGCGGATTCGGCAGTTCTCCCTTCGACTCCGAAGGCGTTCCCACACGACGCACCGTCGTCGTCGATCGGGGAATCCTGAAATCGTATCTGCTCAACACCTACACGGCGAAAAAGCTCGGGATGCAGACCACAGGGAATGCCTCCCGCGGACTCGCCGGAACTCCCGGCATCGGCGCTGGAAATTTCTTCCTCCAGCCCGGCACAAAATCACCGCAACAACTCATCGCCGACGTGAAGCAAGGTCTCTACGTCACCGAATTCCTCGGCAGCGCCGTCAATCTGGTCACCGGAGACTACTCCCGCGGCGCCAGCGGCCTCTGGATCGAGAACGGCGAACTCACTTACCCCGTCGAAGAGATCACAGTCGCCGGAAATCTCAAGGACATGTTCATGAACATCTCCCAGATCGCCACGGACCTAGAGTTCCGTTCGTCCGTCGCAGCGCCCACGTTGCGCATTGACGGCCTAACAGTGGCCGGCGCCTAGACTCTGGTTTTCTAGCCACTAATCACTAGCCACTGCCCACTGCATTTCAGCTATACTGAATCTATCCCAAACTCATCTGGAGAGTAATAATGCGCTCGAAGATTGAAACCGTAAGTCACAAAGAGCCCATCGCAATGTGGTGGATCATATTCGGACTACTATTCATGGCCGCCTGCATGATCGGCATCGAACGACTCGTGCCTCGCTACTGACAGGCCGCGCACAATTTTTGGCCCATTCTGCCTCGCAGAGTGGGCCTTCTTTTTTGCTGAATGAACTCCCGCCAGCCCTCCTCCTATATCCCAAGGCATCTAACCACACAGGAGGTCGTCATGGCCTACGTTCATCAACATCATCATCAAGACAAGCCCCACCCCGGCGCGCTGCTATGGCTAATCTTCGGATTACTCGGCGCATTTGGCACCTTGATCCTCATCGTCTCAACAGTTCCACGAGTAGGGTCATAGTCTTTCGGTTCGACCGCAATCTCCGGACATTCGCTCCCACTGCAAATCGCCATATAGTTGCGTCGGGCTCCACGCTCGACATCATCTTCCGCAACGCCAATAATCCGCTCTCCCTGAAGTACAATCTGCCTAGTCATGAACTCACCACTAACGCCCGAACCGCAGCCCACCGAAGAACCTCGCAGCGGGCCCTGGCTCGGTCTCGGCATCGGATTCGTCATCATCATCGCCATTATCGGGTTCCTTATTTACTCCAGCCGCACATCTGACACCCGCGCCATCCCGCGTCCCGCGGTCATGCAGGCCGGCACCGCCGACCCCTACGCCGCGAATCTCGCCATCTCTGACGTGCAAATGTCTGCTGCGGAAAACATGCTTGGTGGAGAAGTCACCTACATCGAAGGCAACGTGAAGAATGGCGGCGACAAGACTGTCACCGGCGCTACCGTTGAAGTCACATTCAAAAACTCGCTATCGCAAGTCGTCCAGCGCCAGACCGAACCCTTGTGGATCGTCCAACGTCGCGAGCCCGCGATCGACGTTGCATCGCTCGCGGTCAACCCCATGAAGCCCGCCGACACTCGCGAGTTCCGCCTTAGCTTCGAACACATTTCCGCCGACTGGAATCGCCAGTCTCCCGACCTCCGTATAACAGTCGTCACCACAAAATAGTTTCAGTGATGCCGATTCACGAAAAACACATACGAGACTGCCGATATCAACAGCCTGGCAAAATATCCCAGCGAGTGAGTAACCGCCAACGCCGGATGCAGCTTGATGAACACTTGCGTGGTCAACACGATCGGCAGAGCGCCGACAAGCCAGATCATGATTGCCAGCTTGAACGCCTCGCTGTACTCGTTAAATCTCAGTCCTGCGCACAACATGATGAAAGCTGCGCAACTGAACGTACCCAGGATCGTGGACAGCAAAATACTTTTCGCCTCGCTGTCTCCCGCCTTTTTCCGCCACACTTCAGGATGCGCCAGGTACTTGTCGTGGAATAGCACGCCGAAGAAGAACCAATCCGTAATCGATGACACCACCGCCGCCACCAGGGTCGCTAGCGCGTAACCTCCCCAACTCCAAAACATGAGTCACTCCTTTGGCGCGCAATTCTAGACCCGCGCGGCGCAATCTCACAGAAATCATTTCCGCACCGCTCCTATAGAATGTCCCGAAGTGACTGCGACAAAACCAATCCGGTTGACGGAGCATGTAAAAGCCGCTGGTTGAGCGAGCAAACTTAGTCCGGCGGCGCTGGACTCGGTGCTTGGGAAATTAGCCCGGCAACATGACCCCAATGTTCTTGTCGGCTTTCAAACAGCCGACGACGCCGGAGTGTATAAAATTTCCGCCGAACTCGCCCTCGTCCAGACCGTGGACTTTTTTACTCCGGTCGTCGATGACCCTTACACCTTCGGACAGATCGCCGCCGTCAACGCACTCAGTGATGTCTACGCCATGGGCGGACGCCCTATCAGTGCGCTCGCCATGGTCTGCTTCCCTGAAAAGGACGACCTTGCCATCCTCGAACAGATCCTCGCCGGTGGACTCTCCAAAATGGTCGAGGCCGGATGCACCGTCATCGGCGGCCACAGCATTCGCGACCCCGAAATAAAATTCGGATACGCGGTCACCGGACATGTCCATCCCGAACGCATTCTCGCCAACTCCGGCGCCAAAATCGGCGACGCGCTCATTCTCACTAAGCCGCTCGGAACCGGCGTGATCTCTACAGCCATCAAACGTGGCGAGGCGAAACAAGAATGGATTGACGCTGCCACGCTCTCCATGACCGCGCTCAACAAAGTCACCGCCGAAGTCATCACGGGCGCGAAGTTTCAGCCCAGTGTCCACGCGGCCACAGACATCACCGGATTCGGCCTCATCGGACACGCCCGTGAGATGGCGCTTGCCAGCAATGTCAGCCTGCGTATCGATTCCGCAAAGATTCCCGCACTCTCGGGCGCACTAGAATGTATTCGCAAGGGCTTCATCCCCGGCGGACTCAACTCCAACATTGATTTCGCCGCCTGCATCGCAGAATTCGCCCCCACCATCTCACCCGATCTTTACAAACTCTGCTTCGACCCCCAAACCGCCGGCGGACTCTTCATCTCCATCGCCGCAACCGAAGCAGACTCACTCGTCTCCGCTCTAAACGATGTTGCGGTCCCCGCAGTTCGCATTGGCGAAGTTGTCTCTAAAACAGAGCCCCTGATATCAGTGATGTAAAGAGCGCTGAACGACCAAGTCAAAGCGCGGCCGCCTCTTCGAGATGATCTTCCCCGACTATTGAAAGCTGCTGATTTCTTCGGCGAATTTCTTGCTGTGTCTTACAATCCAGCGATGCAAACAGCACAACTAGAACCTGTTCAACTTCCGCAGCACGCCAAACCACTTCCGAATCCACCTTTGTTACGGAGATTGGAACTTACTCTGCTTTTGTCGGTGGCTTTTGCTTCACCTATGCTGGCCTCTGCATTGGTCTTTGCGGGTCATCCATATCCCAAGATTGTTGATTCGTACAAACTCAGCGTCGCCATCACGAATGAACTCACAGCTCTGGCATTTTTGTACTACATACTCTATCGGCAAGGCAGAAGTCTTTCCGCGATTGGGTTCGGGTTTGAACCGCAAGACATCCTCCGTTCCATCGGACTATGGGTTTCCACATACGTTGTTTACGTTGGAATGTATTACTTGCTCTATGCAACATACCTGTTGATAGATCGGACGCTGGTCATGCCTCCGATGCCGTTTTCAATCCCGGTATCTGCCCTGTCACTCGCGTTTGCTTGCTTGAATCCTTTCTTTGAAGAGTTGATCGTGCGCGCTTTTTTCATGACTGAGTTGCTCGCACTAACAGGCAGAGGCTGGATTGCCGTTATAGCCAGTGCTGTTTTCCAATCCGCATACCACTTGTATCAGGGAGGCCTTATAGCTCTGATGTATTTGCCTGTGTTCGCTCTCTTGTCTTTGTACTACCTGCGGAAGAAAAGGATTGGCCCAATAATTCTAGTGCACCTATATGTTGATTTGGCTGCCCTGTTAGTCCAACACAATTGACTTGAGCTCATGTTGACATGACTTCTTGATTAATGCTCTACTTAGTTGGTCAACTAACTAATGGAACTCGTCATTCCAGCTCCGGCCAACATCACCACCCGCGACCGCCTCATCCTCGCCGCACGCGACCTCTTCTGGTCCGCCGGATACGAATCCACTACCCTCGCCGAGATCGTCAAGAAAGCCGAAGTAAATTCCGGCAGTCTCTACTATTTTTTCAAGACGAAGGAAGAACTCCTGCTCGCAGTGCTCGATTGGTACATGGAGAACCTCTTCCCTCAACTTATTGAGCCCATCATCGCGCACATCAGTGACCCCATCGAGCGCGTCTTCGCGCTCCTTGACGGATACCGCAAGGCCCTCATCGCCACTGGATGCACCTACGGATGCCCCATCGGCAATCTCACCTTGGAACTCGGAGACTCCCTTCCCCGCGCCCGCGAGAAACTCGCCAAGAACTTCGAAGGATGGCGCCAATGGGTACACAAATTTCTCGACGAAGCTGGTCCGCGACTTCCCAAGAATCTCGACCGCAATGAAGTCGCCACCTTTGTGCTCACCGTGATGGAAGGCGGCGTCATGCAATCGCGCGCGCAACAGAGTCTCGAACCCTTTGACGCCGGGGTCCGGCAGCTTCGAACCTATTTCTATCTATTGACTGGCGAGCGCCCCGCTCCCGTTCAATAAGCAGTGCGAATCAGCAACACGAAAGCGAGAACACGAATGAACCGCAATCGGATTTTTCTACCACTACTCCTCTTCATCGCGAGCGTCCCATCTTTCGCGCAGACCCCGGCGACGAAACCGCAATCGCCGCTACTCACCACCATCGGCTGGCTTACCGGGGGCACCTGGGTTACAGAAACCAAAGATGAGAAGGGCGATCCCATGCGGATCGAGAACCGCATTCGCTGGTCAGACAACGGACAGCTCATCCGTTTCGTCACCAGCTTCATCTCGCACAATAAAGCTGAGGTCCACTACGAGGGCGTCTACGCCTACAACCCCGCCGACAAGCAAGTCCACTTCTGGTACACCGACAAGGACGGCAACCTCACTGAGGGCACAGCCACTATGTCAGGCGAGACGCTCACTCAGGATTTCACCATCACTCAGCTCTCCGGCAAGACTGACAAACTCCGCTCGCTCATCGTTCGCGACTCTCCCGATTCCTACGCGTGGAGCGTCCTCGGCCAGCGCGAAGGCAAATGGCAAGAGATTTTTCACCTCCGCTACATGCGGGAAAAATAACCATCAGTAGATTTCATGCAGGTGGGCAACGTACAAAATTTAGGAACCCAGAGGCCACATGAACACAACAGCACGATTGTTGCTCTTCCCTTTGGGGGGCACGACTCACGATTGCTGCATTGCTCTTCCCTTTGGGGAGGGGCACCACTTTAGTTGTGCCGTAACAGCACAGAAATGCGGCTTTAGCCGGCAATTCTAGCTTTGCCGGGTAACCCGATTTGTTGCTTCTCCAATCCGCATTGATCCGTCTCTTGTTGGCGCCTAACCCCGCTTTGCCCTTGTTCCTAAATCCGCGTTCATCGGCGTTCATCCGCGGCTAAGGCGTTCGCCTTGGCTTTTCACTAGAAACTTGAAACTAGAAACTCGAAACTGGGTTTTACCCCATTTGCCATACCTGCATCTCTGATTCACAATGTACTCACCATGCCCCAGTTAGCCCTCCGTCCCCTCGCGTCTTTGCTCGTTTCCATCGCCCTCGCCGGAACTCTCGTCGCGCAAAAACCTGCGACCTCTCTTCCTGACACTCCTTCCAAGTCGTCGAACAAGCCTGACAAGAAAACCGACGCTCCTGACTACTCGCAAGAGGCCGTGATCCTCGAGCAGTTGCGACGCGAATACCGCTTCGAGAATGACGGCACTGGATACAACGCCACCACCGCAAGATTCCGCGTGCAAACACAAGCCGGCGTACAGCAACTGGGACAACTCGTCTTCGGATACAACTCCG
Source organism: Terriglobales bacterium (assembly GCA_025462725.1). Lineage (GTDB taxonomy): Bacteria > Acidobacteriota > Terriglobia > Terriglobales > Acidobacteriaceae > JAICLA01. The sequence goes on from JAOAPE010000001.1 coordinate 45,411, forward strand.
CCAACGAAAAACTCGAAGTCGTCTACCTCCGCGTGCGCAAGCCGGACGGCACCGTCGTCAACGCCTCCGCCGACAACTTTCAGGATGTGCCCTCGCAGATCGAGCGCGAAGCCCCCAGCTACACCGACTACCGTGAGCGACACGTCACCGTAGCCGCGCTACGCCCCGGCGATACACTCGAATATCAGATCAAGACCAATATCTTTTCGCCGCTCATCCCTAAACATTTCTGGTTCGAGCACACCTTTGCCAAAGAGATCATCTCGCTCGACGAGCAGTTTGAACTCAACATCCCCAAGGGACGCGAAGTGAAACTCAAGAACAAGCCCGAGTTCGCGCCCAAGATATCCGAACAAGGCGACCGCAAGATCTATCGCTGGACTAGCAACTACCTTAAGCGCGAGTCTGACGAAGAACTCAAGAAGAAGCGCCGCCGCCAATCCCGCGAAGACTACGTCCCGGACATCCAGCTCACCACCTTCCACGACTGGAACGAACTCGGCTCCTGGTACGCCAGTTTGCAGAAGACCCAGATGGACGCGCCGCCCAACGTCCGCGCCAAGGTTGAGGAACTCACGAAGGGCCTGAAGACCGACGAAGAAAAAGCCACCGCCATCTACGATTTCGTCGCGCAGGAATATCGCTACGTGAGCCTGTCATTCGGAGTCGGCCGATACCAGCCGCACACCGCGCAAGACATCTTCGCCAACAAATACGGCGACTGCAAAGACAAGCACACTCTCTTCAGCACCATGATGAAGGCTGCCGGATTCACAGTGCAGCCCGTGCTTATCGGTTCCGTGCGGAAGCTCGATCCTGAGATGCCTTCGCCTTCGCAGTTCGACCACGTCATCAGCTTGATCATGAAGAAGGCGTCAGAAGGCACTGATAAGTCTGACAACATCACCTGGGTTGACACCACCACCGAAGTCGCGCCTTTCGGATTGCTCTCTTACAACATTCGGAAAAAACAGGCGCTGCTCGCTTCGCTTGACGGCCCCTCGCACCTGATCGAGACTCCGCCGAACCCGCCCTTCCAGGGCAAGCAGGATTTCACGCTCGAAGGCACCGTCAGCGATCTCGGCAAACTCACTGCGACCATGAACGGCACCTTCCGCGGAGACGCTGAACTCTCCATGCGCGCGATTTTCCGCTCCGTCCCGCAGAACAAATGGAAAGACGTTGGACAATACGTCGCATCCAGTTCCGGCATCGGCGGCGAAGTCACTGACGTAAAAGTGAATAACCTCACCAACACGCACGTTCCGCTGGAGATGAGCTTCAAGGTCTCGCGTCCGAATTTCCTTTTGTGGTCAAACAAGAATTCCGAACTTCTGCTCCCGCTTCCTCGCGTCGGCCTCAATCCCGCCGGACGCGACGATGAAGACGAGACCGGTGCCGCCAAAGACGACAGCGATGATGACGCCGACTCCGCCGACGACGATGCCAAGCCGGTCGCCGGCACGACCCCCGTCAAGGTTCCGAAGCCCATCGAACTAGGCTCGCCTTACGATCTCCATCTCACGCTCAAACTCGAGCTTCCGGCGGGATACAAACTCCGCACTCCGGTTCCCATCACCGTCAAGCGCGACTACGCCGAGTACTCCTCGAAATACAAAGTCACCGGACAATCCCTCACCGCCGAGCGCACCATGAACCTGCGCATGCGCGAGATCGCCCCAGAGCGCCGCGCGGATTACCTCGCTTTCACTCGCAGCGTCCGCGCTGACGAGCAACAAAAATTATTCGTGGAAAGCCTAACCGCCGCTTCCGCCGGCACTCCCACTCTTCCCAAAGACATCAAGATTGACGAACTTCTCGACTCCGCACGCGACGCCATGCAGAACCAGAATTTCCGCATCGCGCTCGCGCTTCTCACCCGCGCTTCGGAAAAGGAACCCAAGCACAAACAGATTTGGGACCTCGTCGGCGACGCCCACATGGGTCTTCGCGAATTTTCTGAGGCCGAGGCTGCGTATCGCAAGCAGATCGCCAATGACGCATTCGACGAATTCGCCTATAGCAATCTCGCGCGTGCGCTTTGGAGCCAGCGCAAGATGGACGAAGCCATCAAGCCCTTCCAGCAGCAGCTTGAGATCAATCCACTCGACCGCTTCACTCACGCCGGACTCGGCGAGCTTTATCTCGAGATGAAAAAATATCAGGAAGCTTCTGAAGAATGTGAGAAGGCCGTTTCGCTCGACGCCGAGAACGGACTCTGGCATGCCGACCTCGGCCGCGCATATCTCGGACTCCATCGCGACAAAGACGCCATCGAATCTTTCGACAAAGCTCTCGAACTGCAGCCCAATCCACTGCTCTGGAACAACATCGCGTACGAACTCGCCAACAGCGGCAGCAATCTGGACCGCGCGCAGCAGTATGCCGAATCCGCCGTCTCCTCCGTCGCGAGTTCACTGCGCAACGTCTCCGTCGATCGCCTCTCTATGCGTGACATGGCTGGCGTCATGGCGCTCGGCTCCTATTGGGACACTCTCGGCTGGGTCGCCTTCAAACGCGGCGATATCGACAAAGCTGAAAAATATATTCGCGCCTCGTGGCAGCTCTCGCAAGGCGGAGAAGTCGGCGATCACCTCGCGCAGATTTTCGAAAAGCGGGGCAAGAAGGATGACGCCGTAAAGCTCTACGCTGAAGCGCTCTCCGGCAATCGTCCCGTGGACGAAACCAAATCCCGATTGGCAGCTCTCGTTGGCGACCAGAAAAAATCCAACGAACTCGTTGAGCTCAACAAGTCTGAACTCTCGAAGGAGCGCACTTACTCACTCGGCAAGCTGCTGAACAAATCCGTCTCTGCGGATTTCCTCGTTCTGCTCTCGCCGGGCAAAGTCGAAGGCGTGAAGTTCATCTCCGGCAGCGACGAACTGAAAACCTTCGCCAGCAAACTCGACGCGCTCAATTTCGGAAACATCTTCCCCGATGACACGCCGACCAAGATCATCCGACGCGGCAGCCTCTCATGCACTGCCAGCGGCGGCGATTGCGTCTTCGTCCTCATGCAACCGGAGACGATTACGTCAGTGAACTAAATGGATCCTGCGCTACGGCTTTCGGAATTGCTCGCGTACACCGAGGGCGAAACTCGCAAATGGAGAGATTGGTTCGCGCGAAACCCCGCCGCGCTTGACGTGAAGCTTGATATAGCGCAAGCCACTGACGCGCGCACTCTCGTGCAGCACATTGTTATCGTCGATCTGCGATACGCCGAGCGATTACTCGGCGAAGAGGTCACGGCGTATGAAAACGTCACTACGGATGCTGTGACGCTCTTCGCCACCGCAGACCGGGCATTCCAAAAACTCCGCAGTTTTCTCAGCAGCGCAACAGAAGATGATTGGAAGTTTGTTATGGAGTTCCCCACGCCCTCCGCAGGGACATTGAAAAGCAGCAAGCGGAAGATGTTCGTTCACACCCTGCTGCACAGCGCGCGACACTGGGCCCAACTCGCTACTGCATTGCGCACCGCCGGATTTAAGACCGATTGGCAGCACGACTTCTTGATGACAGACGCGATCGACTAGCTACAATTTCAGCGACTTCAAATAAGACCGCAAGTCCGCGCCCAGATCTTTTCGTTGCAACGCAAACTCCACCGTCGCTTTCAGGAAGCCAAGTTTGTCTCCCGTATCGTGCCGCTTGCCTTCAAAGTTGTAGCCGTAAACTTTTTCTTTTTTGAGCAACAATTTCAAACCGTCAGTCAGTTGCAGTTCGCCGCCCGCGCCCAACGGAGTCCTATCCAGCGTCTTGAAAATCTCCGGCGTAAGAATGTATCGCCCAATGATCGCTTGGTTTGACGGAGCCTCTTCCCACTTCGGCTTCTCCACCAGATTCTTGATGTTGTGCAGCCTACCGTTAAATTTCCCACCGCGCACCGGCTTGGCATCAATCACGCCATATGCAGAAATCGCCGGCCCATCCACTTGCTGCGTTGCAATGATCGATGATTGCGTCGCGTCATACGCTTTGATCATCTGCTTCAAACACGGCACCGTGCCGGATATCACGTCATCCGCCAGCAACACCGCAAACGGCTCATCGCCCACAAGCTCGCGCGCCATCAACACCGCGTGTCCCAACCCCAGCGCCTGCTTCTGCCGCACATACGCCACGTGGATCATGTCGGATATCTGCCGCACGATCGTCAGCAGATCCGTCTTGCCTTTGTCTTCCAGCAATTTTTCCAATTCGTAGCTCTGGTCGAAGTGGTCTTCGATCGCGGTCTTGCCGCGGCCAGTAACAATAATGATCTGGTCGCAACCCGCAGCCAGCGCCTCTTCCACGCCGTATTGAATGATCGGCTTGTCCACCAGCGGCAGCATCTCTTTCGGCATCGCCTTCGTCGCCGGCAAAAATCGCGTACCCAATCCCGCCGCCGGAAATACTGCCTTTCGAACTTTCATCTTCATAGGTCTCTCTTATACAACAATCTCCAAAATTACTGCGGTTCAGACACTACTCCACCCGCGTCTCCACAAAATATGAAAATCCCACTTTGTGAAATCTTCGTACCCTTCGTGTGCGCCTTGCCTTTAGCTTTTAATCCGCGTTCATCCGCGTAAATCTGCGGCTAAGGATTCGCCACTCACAACGTCGGACTCTCATCCCCCAACATTTGCCTTCGTATCAACTTCACCGGTGGAAATCCCTGCTTCAGAAAATTATTGTGGAACTCCTCCAGCGAAAACTTCGCGCCCATCTTCTTCTTGTAGTCCTCGCGCAATTTCAGTATCTCCAATTTTCCTAATGTGTAATACAGATACGTCGGGTCTGACGTTCCCCTGCGCGTCTCGCGCATTCCATTCACGCGCGACGCATATCCTTCCTTCACGAAGAAATCCACGCCTTCATCGAACGTCATTTTCCCTGTGTGCATCTGGATTCCCACGATGTACCTGGCATTCCTGAGCAACGCATCCTGCAACTGCCCGAGTCGCAATTTCAAAAATGCTGGAGAGTCCTGATTGCCACCCTTGGGCACGCCGTAACCTTCGTCCAGCATCATCTGTTCGCAATAGTGCGCCCACCCTTCGGCGTTTGAAGCCGCGCCCAATAGCTTTCGCACCTTTGACGGCGCTGCTGGCACCCACAAGAACTGTACATAGTGTCCCGGATACGCCTCATGCACTGCCGTCGAAATGATGGTCCCGTTGTTGAACCCCGCCATGTGCTCTTCTACTTCTTTCGGCGTCCACTCCGGCTCCGGCAGCGTCACATTGAAGAACGCTTCTTTAGCAACGTGCTCAAAAGGCCCCGGCGTGTCCATGGAAGCAAATGTCAACGCCCGCGCGAATGGCGGAGTCTCTTCCACGATCGGCTCCACCTTTGAAGGGATGGTCGCAATTTTCTTCTCGTTGATGAATCCCTGCAGCGACTCGAACGTATTGCGGAAGCTTTGCAATAATTGATCCGGCGCCGGATGCTCCTTCTCAATCAGCTCCAACACCTGTTCAGGAGTCTTCGTCGGATCCAGCTTCGCCGCCGTCTCCTTAAACCATTGCTGGTTCTGCCGCAGGTTCGCCATCCCGATCTCCAGCAGTTTGTCTAACGGGACATCCACCATCTCGTCATACAACAACTTCTTGCGATAGTTCTCTTCGCCCAGTCTGAAGTCGCCATTCGATTGCGCCAGCAACGTGTCTTTCAGATATTTCTGATATCCGCGCAGCGCTTCCACCACGCCCGCGTTCGTCTCTCCGAATTCCGCGATGAGCTTCTTGTCTTTCACTTCCTTAAACGCCAGCGGCACATCTTTTTCAAAGAAGCTGATGATGCCCGGAATCTGCATCAACGCCACTTCCGTATAAACCCGTGGCGGATTCTTCAAGTTCGCGCGCGCTGCATCAAAAACCCCGGGCATCTGCTTCTCGCGCGCAATCAACGCCCGCAACCGCGCATCCGCCGGCGCAAACTTCCTGGACATGATCACAAAAGCGCTGTTGCTGATCCCGGAAGAATACCGGTCAGGATTTTTCTCCCACTGCCTGATAGACTCCAATTCCAGCAACGTGCTGCTGATGTAGCCAATGACCATCTCGCGGTCAGCGACACGCTCCAGCGGCCACCCTTTTGTGTCCTGCGCTCCAAACTTCTCCTTGTACTGCTTCAGCATCGCGATCTGCTTCTGCACTCCCGCGCGAGAATAATCCTCCAACTGCGCGTCGTACTGATGCAGCCCTGCCGCCGTCCCCTGTGTAGGATTGAACTTGAAATAGAAGTTATCGAAAAACTCATCCGCCAGCTTCGTAAACGAGTCCTGCGCACCCGCTCGCGCCTGACCGCGCCCCCCCTTAGCCGTTGCGACATCTTTTGTTTGGGAGAATCCAGCTGCTGAAACCAAAACTACGGCCAAAGCTACAACAACTATTCCATTACGTACTTTCATATCTTGCCTCTTGCTTTCCAATTCACACAGCTAACTCACTAATGCTTAACAAGTGGGAACTTGTCATCCTGAGCGCTTTTTTCTAGCGCGAAGGATCTTGCGCTTAGCACTCTTCAATGGGCCGGCATCCACCCCGATCCGACTTCCCCTTATTTCTCCGCGCCTCCGCGCCTCTGCCCTAAAATCCTTCTTTGATCCTTCTTTTATCCGCGGTTAGATTTGCCTTTGAGTTTAATCCGCGATTATCTGCGTTCATCTGCGGCTAAGCTCTTGGTCCACCACCAGCTACCCCAACAACTCCTTCACGCCCGCTATAACCATATCCGCCGATGTTGACTTCAACACATACTTCAGCGTCCCGCCCGGCGAGAACTGCGCACCTTTGTTGGATGCAACAAACCCGGCCAGCTTCGCCGGATCGATCTCCGCCGTTTCCGTGAACTTGATATGCATGATGTTCTGCTTGCGATCGATGCCCGCTACCCCTACTCGCTGGCACAACATCTTTAGCGCTGTGGCGTCGAGCAAGTTGCGTACCGGAGCCGGCGGCTCGCCGTATCTGTCGGCCAGTTCTGCCCGGACATCCGCCAACTGCTCCTCATTCTCCACTCCGGCAATGCGCTTATACATACGCAGGCGTTGGTTCTCTTCCGTTACATACTCACTGGGGATACGCAGATTCAGCGCCAAATTAAGCTGCGTGGTGACTGTATCCGCCTGCTGCTCGCCCTTGATCTCGCGGACCGTCCGCTCCAGCATCGACGTGTACATCTCGAACCCGATCGACTCCACGTGCCCGCTCTGCTCTCCGCCGAGCATGTTGCCCGCGCCGCGGAGTTCGAGATCGAGCGCCGCGATCTTGAATCCCGCACCGAGGTCAGAGAACTCTTTCAACGCCGCCAGCCGACGCCGCGCGATCGGCGTCAACTCCTGCTCTGCCGGAATCAGTAGATACGCATACGACCGCCGATTCGATCTCCCCACGCGCCCGCGCAGTTGATAAAGCTCTGACAATCCGTGCCGGTCAGCGCGATTGATCATGATGGTGTTGCACAGCGGAATGTCCAGGCCGTTCTCGATGATCGTCGTCGCCACTAAAACATCAGCTTCGTGGCGCATGAACGCGAGCATCGTCCTTTCAAGTTCTCCCTCTGACATTTGCCCATGCCCAACGATCACCCGCGCCTTGGGCACCAGCTCTTTGAGCTTCGCTGCAATCTCGTAAATGCTCTCCACACGGTTGTGTACGAAAAATGCCTGGCCGCCGCGTTCAAGTTCATGCTCGATCGCCGACTTGATCAGCTTCTCATCAAATGCTGCAACTACAGTCTGAATCGCCATGCGGTCGCGCGGTGGCGTCTCGATCACGCTCATATCACGCAATCCCACTAGTGACATGTGCAGTGTTCGCGGTATAGGCGTCGCCGACATCGTCAGCACATCCACCTCTGTTTTCATTTGCTTCAAGCGTTCCTTGTGGCGCACACCGAAGCGCTGCTCTTCGTCCACCACCAGCAATCCCAGATCAGGGAACTTCAAATCTTTTGAGAGCAGCCGGTGCGTGCCGATCAGAATATCGACCTTCCCCTGCTCCACTTTTTCGACGATCTCTTTCTGCTGCTTCGCTGTTCTGAAGCGCGAGATCATCTCGATCGCAATAGGAAACGCCGCGAACCTTTGCTTGAAAGTCTCGAAGTGCTGGAACGCCAGCACGGTGGTCGGTGCCAGCACCGCCACTTGCTTCCCATCATTCACTGCCTTGAACGCTGCGCGCATCGCCACTTCAGTCTTGCCGTAGCCCACATCGCCGCACAACAAGCGGTCCATCGGCATCGTCGATTCCATGTCGCGCTTAATGTCCGCTGCGGACGTCGCCTGGTCATTCGTCTCGTTGTATTCGAATGCGTCTTCGAACTCGCGCTGGAACTGATTGTCCGGCGCGAAGGCGTGTCCCATCGCTGTTTTGCGCTCCGCATACAATTTCAAGAGTTCGTCGGCCATGTCCTGCATGGCCTTCTTCACCCGCGCCTTCGTCTTGGCCCAAGCCGTGCCGCCCAACCTGCTCAATAGCGGACGTCCGCCCTCAGTCGAACGATACTTCTGTATCAGGTCCAACCGTGTCAGCGGAACATAGAGCTTCGCGGCCTCAGCGAATTCCAGCACCATGAACTCGCCCTTCGCCTCGCCATCCACTTGCGCGATCTCTTTTAGCCCGCGATACTCCGCGATCCCGTGCTCCACGTGCACCACGAAATCGCCGATCGCCAGATCGCGGAAATCCGACATGAATGTCGACACCAGCGACTTCTGCCGCAGCGGACGCTTCACCACCACTTCAGAATCGTCGAACAGGTCGTAAGCGCCGAAGAGCGTCAGCTTCGACTCCGGCAGCGCCACTCCATTCGGCACCGTCGCTCTCACGATTGTCGTCGCCGTCAGGTCACCCGTGGCGTATGCCGTCTCATCAAGAAAGGTTTCGCTGCTGCCCGCCTTCGGGGTGCGCGAACCCAGTCGGAAGTGCACTCCGTACTCGCTGAAGATGTCCGCGAGCCTCTCGACCTCTCCCATGTTGGGCGCAGCAAAGATTACGCGCTCGCCCGCCGCGCTCAGCTTCTTTACCTCTTCCACCATCGCCGGAACTGATCCGTGAAATTTCATCGTCGGCTGCGATCGAAAATCAACCAAATCGCCGTCAACATCCGGTGTCACACTGAGCTCTTCCACATCCGCTCCGGGAACCGACTGCACCAGCGATTGCCACTCATCCGGCGGAATGAATATCTCTTCGGGCTTCACCAGCGCGCCCACTCCGCTGCGGTCGTGTGTCGCTTCCACCTTCTCCCACCAGCGGTCGCTCTCCGTCTTGATCGCGGACGGCTCATCCAGCAACACCAGCGCGTTCGGCATGAGGTCGAACAATGTTTGGTTTGCCCCGGCAATCGTGGCGTAAAACTCCCATCCCGGAAAAACCGTTACGCCCGTCGCTTGCATCGCTTCCGTCACGCTCTGCTCTGAACCGCCGATACGGCTTCCCGACAAACGCGCATGGATCGCCGCCAAAGTTGTTTCGCTTACCGGGGTTTCTGAGAGCGGCAGCAGTACAACATCATCCACTGGCGTCGACGACCTCTGGCTCGCAGGATCGAACTTCCGTATCGATTCCACGTCATCGCCAAAGAACTCGATACGCACCGGCCTGTCCGCTTCCGGCGGATACACATCCAATATCCCGCCGCGCAACGCATACTGCCCCGGCATTTCCACCACATCCGCCGCGCTGTATCCCACAACATTTAAATGCTGTATCAACTGCTCCGGATCAAGCGACTCCGCTCGTCGCACCACGCGCGCCAGATCAGCATAGAATTCCGCCGACTGCAGCCGCATTGACGCCGCTTCCATCGGCGCGATCACGATCTCGACTTCGTTACTGGCAATCTTCCAAAGCGTCGTCGCCCGCTCTTCCTGTATCTCTGGATGAGGCGACAAGTTTTCATACGGAAGCACGTCATAGGCAGGCAGCATCGCCACCGCGTCTGGATGCGCCGCTCCGGTCAAATCACAAAACGACTGCAACACCGGCAATAGCTCTTCGCCGCCACGATTGTTGGCGACGATTACCAGCAGCGGCTTCGAGATCGCGCGCCGCAACAGCGCCAAATGCAGCGCTTTTCCTGTCGATGTCAGTCCGGAGACACGAATCCGCCCCGCGCGGGCTTTTAGGAGGGCCGCCGCACGCTGAAATGCTGTGGATTTTTCCGCATCCGCAAGAATTTCACGGACAAAGGGAAGGATCATGCAGCCTTAATTCTAACAAAAACTCTCATCCCTCGATTTCGACTTTGTTAAAGCGCCCGAGGCGCGAAAGGGAATAGGCCCGCCCGTAAGGGCGGGGGTAGAAGCGGAAACTCATATCGAGCGCCAGCGGCGCGACAGGCGTACCTCATAGGTGCCCCACGTTTACGAAGCCAATGCGGGCATTTCCCTAAGGACGCCGCGTACCCACACTGAGCGAAGCGATTGTGGATGACTTCTTAATCAAAGACAGATGATTAATACAAATCACCCTTTTTTGTCACTTTTCCACAACGGTCCACGTGGAACATTTCTCCGCTGTTAAAATCCTTTTTTCAATTCAGGAGATTTATTCATGCGCGAAGCAGTTGCTACAAAAGATGCGCCGCAAGCCATCGGACCATACTCACAAGCCATCAAGGCCAACGGATTCGTCTTTGTCTCCGGACAAACACCCATCGATCCCACCACTGGCCAAGTCACCGCTGTTACCGTCGCGGACCAGACGGAGCGCGCCTTGAAGAATATCGAAGCCATTCTCGCGGCAGCAGGAACCAGCATGGATAAAGTAGTTCGTTGCGGAGTGTTCTTGAAGAACATGGGCGACTTCACTGCGATGAACGAGGTCTACGCAAAGCACTTCCCGGCGCCGCCACCGGCGCGGACCACGATCGAAGCTGCGCGGCTACCAAAGGACGTTCTAGTAGAGATCGACGTCATCGCACTCGCATAAATCTCAGCGGCTGCTTAGCAAGATGACTGTGGCGTCGTCGGCAGCGGGGCGGTTTCCGGAGAAGAGGCATATCTCTTCGAGGATGGTGTCTGCTGAGAGTTGGTCATCGTTGAAACAGCAGAGCAGGCGCGATGTGCCGAACTCTTCGTCGGCAGGATCCCACGCTTCAGTGATTCCATCGGTGTAGAACAGTAGCTTGAAATTTTCTCCAAGTTGCACGATCGTTTCTGAGTATTCCGATTCTTGGATGCCGAGCGGCAATCCGGAATCAGTGTCTAGAAAACTTGTGTTGTCGCCATCGTGAAATAGCGGCAGCGGATGTCCTGCGTTGGCGAAGCTCAGAGTGCGAGTTGCCGGATCGAGCACAGCGAAGACCATGGTGACAAAGCGGCCGCACGGAAAATCTTCAATCAACACGCGGTTCAATGCGCTGAGAATGTCTCTTGGTGACGACAGAGTTTTTGTAAGTGTGCGCAAGATGGCGCGGGTAGCGGCCATCAGCATCGCGGCGGCCATTCCTTTTCCGGAGACATCGGCGAGCACCAACGCCCACTTGCCATCCGCGAGAGGGATGTAGTCAAACCAATCTCCGCCGACGGCACCGGCAGAGACGCATTGCGCTTCGATCCTGATGCCCGGAACTTGTGGAGTGAAATTCGGCAGTAGCGATTGCTGTATCTGTCGCGCTTCTTGTTGCTCCACCCGCATGTGTTCTTTCTCGCTGCGCTCTTTTTGAAATAGCTGCGCGTTCTCAACGGCGACGGCGATGTGCATCGCCACTTGCTGAAGCACTGCTCGGTGCGCGCGGGGAAAGCCGTCCAACTCCGGATGCGCGGCGCTGAAGACGCCGATAACACGCTCGCCGATCTTGAGCGGAATGACAATCTCGGAGCGCGTCTCCGCATGGCAGCGGATGTAGCGCGGTTCAATGTTGACGTCAGGCGCGTAGTACGGATGCCCGCTGGCCGCAACAAGACTAACCAAGCCAGCATCACGCGCGAACCTCGTCCCCTTCAGATGAATGGGGCAACCGCGGGTCGCGGCAATTACGAGATCTCCCCGTTCAACATCCTTCAGCAGAATGCAGCTTTCCGCGCAGCCGAATGATGGCGCGAGATCGTCGACGATGTAGTCGAGCAAACGATCCAGGTCGAGAATGGAGTTGATCTCGTGGGACGCCTGCTCGAGATGGACCAAATCTTCGATCCGTTGTGGCGGAAGGTCGTAGTGTGGCGGGTAAGTAGTACTGAAGCGCTGGTGCGGACTGGTAGACATGAGATGCCCCTGAATCTCTGCATCGGACTAGGTTAGAGATGCTCGCAAGAACGGCGGGATTCTTTATTGAGAGCAGGAAAAAAGCCTCCCGGAATGCGAGAGGCTTTTTAGTTGAAGCTTAAAACTGTTAGCTAGCTTTGGCGGCTGCCTTTGTTGCCACGTAATTGCGGGGAACAGCCTTGGTGACTTTGCCGCTGCGGATGCACGATGTGCATGCGCGAATACGCTTGCTGACGCCCTTGACCTGCGCCTTTACGGGACGAAGGTTCACGTTCCAACGTCGCTTGGTGACGTTGTTGGCGTGGCTGATGTTGTTACCAAACCGCGGGCCTTTGCCGCAGATATCGCATATTTGTGCCATGACTCTTGCTCCAGAACTTATTTCCGGCTCCAACCAAAAAGCTTTCAGGGAAGCTCGCTGCAGGAGGGATGAGAACTTGATACGTAAGGGTCTAAGTATATGGGAGTTGAGGGAATTAGGCAAGCTGGGTGGCGCTGTCGGTTATCAGCTGTCGGCTGTCGGTTAACGTCAAAGGCAAAGCCTTTAGCCGCGGATTGACGCAGATAAATGCGGATCAAGCCCTCGCATGAAAGAGAAATCAGAACAGATAAGGAGATGATCTGAGTTCCGGAACAGAATGCGGGCCAAGGGTGTCAAAATGGCTAGCCCACTATGTTAAGTCGCCGCGCATTTCTTATTTTTTTCCTTTTCGCTCTGACTTTCACATCAACCCTGTCCTGGGCTTGTGAGTGCTCGAACTCAACCCCCATCCAAAAGTCTGCCGAGAAGTACAGAAATCGAGCTGTATTTACAGCCCGCATCATCCAGCTCATGGGCCACAGATATGAATGGGGCGACAAGCAGTATTCAGACGTGGCGCTTGCCGTTGTTCATGAGCGCTACTGGGGGCTGCCTTGGTACTGGCCTAAAGTGGTGATCTTGTCAGGCCAATATCCTTGCGACATGGCGATGGCGAAGGACGAAGAATACATCGTTGCAGGTCGTCGCATGCGGTACGGGATAATCGATGTTGCCCTCTGCAGCGGAACCAAGCCTCTCAAGATGGGTGAACTTGACCTCCGCACTCTAGATGGGTCGAATTGCAGGGCTCCAGGCGGCACCCTCATTGGAAAACTCTATAAAGATTCACCCACCGGCTGGGCGGAACGGTTACCCTACGTTGCGGAGACGCTTACCCTACGAGATCCTAGCGGCCGTCTTATCCATGTCAAAACTGACAAGGAAGGGATCTTTGAACTTCGCCATTCTTCAGCAGGCGAATATTTCATTGATCCTAAACTTTCTGGCAACAAATACGTGAAGCGTGCCTCCCTTAAACTCCGAGAAGGCGAATGTTTAGACAGCTCAATGGAGGTCTACCCATATGTCATTTCAGGAACCGTCTCCGGACTAAAGCCACCAGGAGATTGGCCGCCATCAGTAGAACTAATACCGCTGTCCAAAACGGGACAAAAAGCTTTGAGGGTCTTGGCCGAACCGAGTGGAAAGTTCTTCTTCGAAAAAGTACCGGAGGGAGAATACCTGCTTGGTGTAAACCTAACGTCGCCACCAAGCCCGCACGCCGCTTATCCGCCTACCTATTACCCCGGCACTACTCTTCCGAAAAAAGCAAAAGTAGTTACCATTAGAAAAGATCCAATAGCCGGTTCGCTCGACTTTGCTGTCACACGATTGCGATTAGAAAGGGTACCTTTGACTGTGGCTTTCGCTGACGGTACGCCCGCACCTCAATGGTACGCAGACCTCGAGCTGGCTCCGCTAGATAAAAGCACATGGACAAAAATTGACGAAACAATCGGTTGGAGCACCGAAAACAAGAGCGTGGGACTGGGGGGTCTCATGGGAATCGCCGGGCGCCATCACCGTGTCATCGCGCGTGAAAAGACTCTTGATGGATCTGCGGGGCGTTGCTCTGATCCGGTCGAACTCGATGCCCGGCACGATGCCAAGCCGATTCGACTCGTCCTGACACACCAATGCGTGGAGAATCGTTAAAGTCCAGCGAGGGCGCTTTTCCGAAAAAAGAGAGCACAGGTCAGTGCGCAAGTGACGCTCAAGATCCAGCAGAGGAGGACTCCCATGGGACTGAGCCAGATCCGAAAATCATTGAGGGGCCGCAAATAGAGAAGGCCATCAAAGAACGGAAAGAGTATTCCAAAGACAAATCCAAGAATCGCAGATTCCAGCAGTAATCGTCTGTTGGTGCGGATGAGATGCTTGCGGTGATAAACCCAGCGGCTCCAAACCATTCCAGCAAGTAGACCGTACGGTCCGAAGCTTACAGCTGTTATCGGCGAAACGAGCAAAGCGTTCTTCAAAATCTCAAGCACGTTGGGAAACGAGCGAGTAATCAAAGTCAACGATAGAGGGATCGCCAGAGCTGAAAGCCCGGTCACAAGCAACGCGTTGAATGCGCCAGCTTTCAGCGCAAACGCAACATACGAATCCCCGCTGGATCTAGGACGAGCTTCCATGGTAAGGGCTGATTGTACAGTCCATCTCTGAAGCCTGCCTTCCAGACGCGAAGGCAAAAACAATCAGCGCCGACGATTAACGCAAATAAACGCGGATAAAACCAAAAGCAAAAGCGAATTTAACCGCGGATAAGGGACGGATCAAGGCGGATTGAAGAACAGAGCGAACCTCAGGGGCTAAAGCCCCACAACATTTTTCAGCTGTAATGCAGGCCTGAAGGCCCATTCGACTTCGCTCAGGGCAGGCTCTGCTCCACCCGAAAGCAAGGACAGCCCCGATGAAGCTGATGAAGGTGGATAGACGAGCAGATCAAATGCATAGATCCTTCGACTCCGCTGCGCTTCGCTCAGGACGACAAGTCGCCAAAATGTCGTTGCTAGTGCAGGCCTTGGTCGTGTCGCTAGGCGCAAGATCCTTCGCGCCAGAAACAAGGCGCTCTGGATGACACACATTGATTTCGATTACACAGCCGGGGGGCGGCCATTCTGTAGTAGGTAAAAGCGAGTCCCTGCTGCGCATCGAGAAGCTCCGGTGCCAGCTGCGTCGCCAGCCGATACTCTCCGACAGCCAGTTCCCAGGTCTCCACTTTGCGCAATATGCCCGCTGCCGCGAAATGCAAATCTGCGTTCTTCGGATTCGCTTGCACGGATCCCATCAATTGTTTGTACGCGCCTTCATAATTCTCAGAGCCGATAGCCGAAGCTACTTTCAGCAAAGACGTAAGCCCCTCATCGGTGCCGAGAGATTTTGGAGATGGTTTCGTCTTCTTCAACTCAGCTATCGCGGAGTCCGCCGCGCCTGCCGAATGGAGTGCCTTGAGAAGTTCGTCATCGTAGGAGAGAACGCCCCGCTGCTTGATCTGCGCCAACAGATGTTCTTCGGTCATGCCGCCGATGGCCCAAGCCAAAAGCTGCTGCGCAGGAATCTTTTCAGTTGTTTGGGAGAATGTCTGTTGGAAGGAAACAAAGAACAAGACTAGAGCGCAGCAACGCGACAAATGCTTCAAAGGGGGCCTCTTTTCTAGATTGAGAGGGAAAGTATATGGCACGTCAAAAAGAGAGTGAATCGCAAAAGGCCCAAGGTGTTTACTAGAAGTAGGCGCCAAAGTCGTGGTTCCTTCGTGCCGCGCCCGCCTTTGAGTATCGATTCTGGTGTTGATCTTAGACCCGCTTTGATTTGTCTTAACTGAGAGCCGACAGCTGTTCACCCGTATATCGCCCCACTCCCACCAGGCACCAGCCTGCCACCCGCAGCCCGAATCACCTTGCACTCTTCACAAGGACATATCATCCGCAAAAACTCCCACGAATAAATCCCGGTGCGATGCCCATCATTCCACACGAATGAGATCGCATACTTCCCGACAGGCGTGACCTCAGTCGGCCTTACCGGTTCCTTGTACATCGGCAGCGCACCTTTTGCTGCCGCCGGTTTCGGAGCCTCTCCAAATCCCACTCCCGCTTTTTCGCGCTCGTCATCGCACGTCGCACAAGGGCACGCATCCCTCAGCAACTGAAACTTGTACGCGCTGCGATGCCCATCCTCCCAGTCAATCTCCATCCCCGTACCGGAGGTCTTGTTCACACGCACATTCTTGGGCTCAGAGGACGGCATGCCTTCAGTATAAATCGCTGGTTGTCATCCTGAGCGAAGCGCAGCGGAGTCGAAGGATCTATGTATTTGCTTTTGACTTGTGTGGCGAACCAAATGATTCCGACGGACACAAGTTCATGGGGCTGGCGCTTGAATCTGTGAACAATGACGCGGGAGCCATGAGCGAATACAAAGAGGCGTTGCGGTTGAATCCCAACAATGCCGCTGTGCACTATGACATGGGGATCCTGCTCAACAAGCAGCGCGATTATGCTGGCGCATTAGCGGCATATAAAAGGGCTACTGAGTTGAATCCGCGCGACTGGGCGTACTGGTACAACATGGGACTCAGCGCAATGCACAACAATGACCATGATGCCGCAATTGCCGCAAACCTGAAAGCCAAAGAGCTGTACCCTAATTCGCTGGAAGCCCGCCAGAACCTGGGCGCAGAATACTGCGAAACGAAGAGACACGCGCAGGCTATCAGCGAGTTTCGTGAACTACTAAAGATAGATCCGGCGTGGAACATGGCGCGGCCTTGCTTGATGATGTCGCTGAGAGCGATAGACGACATTGATGGCGCCATGAAAGTAGCTGAGCAGTCACTTCGCTATGAGCCCGAAGACGCTTGGACCCTACAGTTCCTGGCTCAGATGTATGTCATCAAACATCGTGAACCTGAAGCAGAAGCACTTTACCAGCGGATGATCAACGTTGCAGAAAGGAGCAACCCAGAAACCAACCTGGTCCTAGCTGGGAACCTTGTCAACCGCGCCCAACTGTATGCTTCAGAGGCAAAGTTCCAGCAGTCTGACGAGGATTTCAAGCGGGCCATCGCCATCCTGCAGAACGCCAATCCAGAAGTAACGCGAAACAAACTGCAGGCCACAATGCAATCTCATCAAGCGATGCTGCAGAAATGGCATTCGCAACCGCAGACATTAGCAGGAAAGAAATCTGCCTTGATCCCCAGCCCCGCCGCGAACAGCCCGGTGAATGGGCCTCCGATGCCGCCAGTTGCTATGTTTCCTGAAGAGCGTTGGCGAACGGACCTTATGGCAGCCAAGAAAGCGGGATTCGAGCGAAGATTTGCGGATGCTGAGCGTCTATTTGCGGAAGCTCTGAATGATGCTGAAAGTATTGTTCCCGCCTCAAACCATATGGTGCTCACGACCCAAGAATTTGCAAACATTTACATGGTGCAGCACAAGCTGCCGGAAGCAGAGCAGCTGCTGAAGAAAGCTCTCGATGACCTCTCAGCGCGTGCTGGGACGCAACCCCTGGATGCAGTGTCACTTACAAACACGATGGCTATGCTCTACACCTTGCAAAGCAAGATGCATGATGCGGAATTGTTGTACGCGAAGAACTTGAGCGCCGTCGAAGCGAATGTCGGGTGGCGAGATCCCCAGCTCGAGAGTGCATTATCCAACCTGGAAAACTCCTACTTACTGCAACGCAAGTACGCTGAAGCCGAACCCATAGCCAAGCGCCGTCTGAAAATCGCGGAGGAATTCTACGGGGTAGATGATGTTCACCTGGAAGTGCAACTTGATTCCCTCGCTGGCATGTATGTTTCGTCGCACAAATATGAACTCGCGGAACCGCTGTATCGGCGCGCATTGGCAATCAAAGAGAAAGCATATGGGATGAACAGCACCCGCTTGAGCGGGACGCTCTCCTCCCTGGAACAAACGTTGAGAAATCTGGGCAAGCCGGATGAAGCGAAGCTGCTGGAAGCAAGGCGAGAGGCGATTGGGAATAGTGGGGCCAGGAATTGATTCAGCTCTCAGCCTCAGGTTTTCAATGACGTCGAATGATCTCTAGTCGCAGATAAAGGACAGATCTCAGAGCCAAAGCCTCAGCCGCACATTTCGCACGAATGAACACGGATAAAAGGTGACTTCACTAATTTCCCTAGTCTCTCGCGACCTCCTGCCGCCTACTTCAGCATCAGTTAAAATTGAGTATCGCTTAACAAATCAGCGCAACCCGCGTTCATCCGCGGCCGAAAAGTTCCTTATTTGAATCAGCTACTGGAAAAATTGAATCCGCAGCAGCGGGAGGCCGCTGAAACTGTCTATGGGCCGCTGCTGATCCTGGCTGGCGCCGGGTCGGGGAAGACGCGCGTCATTACTTATAGGATCGCGCACCTTGTCGAGAACATGGGCAAACCGGCGGATTCGATCCTGGCAGTCACGTTTACCAACAAAGCGGCGGCGGAGATGGGAGAGCGTGTCAGCAAGTTGATCGCCGGGCGGTCACTGGCGCAGCCTACGCTTTCTACTTTCCATTCGTTCTGTGTGCGGGTGTTGCGCAGGGACATTGAGACGCTGCGAATCGGGGACAGCGGATTCAAGCGCGATTTCGCTATCTACGACGAGAGCGACCAGCAGGCGATCATAAAACAAGCAATGAAGCGGCTGGGCATTGATGATAAGCAGTTGAAGCCGCGGGCTGTGTTGTCACAAATTTCGTGGGCGAAGAGCCACATGCTCGATCCGCAGGAAGTGTATTTGCGGTCGGCTGATCCGAAGACAGAGCGCGTGGCGCACATCTATGAGATCTATCGGCAGGAGTTGAGGAAGGCGAATGCGCTGGACTTCGATGACCTGCTGCTGGAGACAGTGCGGTTGTTGAAGTCGAATGCCGAGGTGCGCGAGAAGTACAACCGCAGATACGAATTCATTTTGATCGATGAGTACCAGGACACGAACAGGCCGCAATATGAGTTGGTGAAATTGCTGGGCGCGGGACACCAGAATGTTTGCGTGGTCGGTGACGAAGACCAGAGCATTTATTCATGGCGCGGTGCGGACATCAAGAACATTTTGGAGTTCGAGAAGGACTTCCCCAACGCGAAGGTAATCCGCCTGGAACAGAACTACCGGTCAACGCAGAATATTTTGGAAGCGGCGTCGGCGGTGGTGGCGCATAACCAGCAGCGCAAGGGCAAGAACCTGTGGACAGCTCGGCAAGGTGGCGGGAAGATCGGGTACTACGAAGCGCCGGATGGCGAGAATGAATCGCTGTTCGTGGCCGACTACATCTCGAAATACATGAAGATGGCGATGCGCGATAACGGCGCGAATGAAGATCCGCCGCGTGCTGCGGTGCTGTATAGGACAAACTCGCAGTCGCGGTTGTTTGAAGAGGCATTGCGGCGCTACGGGCTGAAGTACAACGTGGTGGGCGGATTCTCGTTCTATGAGCGCGCTGAGATCAAGGACATGATCTCTTACCTGAAGCTCGTGAACAATCTTGATGATTCGATCGCGCTGATGCGCGTGGTGAATACTCCGGCGCGCGGCATTGGCAAGACCACAATGGAGACGATCGAGCGGATTGCGCTGGAGACGGGTCTGACATTGTGGGCGTCAATCGGACATGCGGTAAAAGAAAAGCTGCTGCAACCACGAGCGTGTTTGGCGCTGAAGAACTTCAAAGAGATCATCGAAGAGGCGCGAGCGATGTTGTTCGGAAATTTCACCGAGCAGCTAACAGCGAGCATTGCGACGGAAGATGACACGTCCTTCGGGCCGCCGACTCTGGCGTCGCAAGTAGATGAAGTGGAAGATACGGCATTCGGATTCGGCAAGCTGGCATTCGATGACCACGAGCCGGAGATGATCCGCGCAGAGGCGAGTGGGCCGAAGCAGGATGCGGAGGAATCGGACGAAGTAGCAGAGGCAGTGCCGGGATTCCGCGCGCCAGCGAGTGCGGCGACATTGCCGGAAGCACTGAAATTCCTGATCGACCGCACGGGCTACATCAAGGCGCTGGAAGAAGAAGCGACACCGGAAGCATTGTCGCGGATTGAGAACCTGCAGGAATTAGTAAATGCGGCGCGGGATTCGCGTGACCGCGGTGAGACGCTGGAAGAATTCCTTGACCATGCGGCACTGGTGAGTGACGTTGACCAGTACGACGCTGGCGCGAACATCACATTGATGACGCTGCATGCGGCGAAGGGACTCGAATTTCCGCTGGTGTGTCTGGTGGGACTGGAAGAAGGATTGTTTCCGCACTCGCGCACGCTGATGGATCCCGATGGCCTAGAAGAAGAGCGAAGGCTTTGTTATGTAGGCATGACGCGGGCGATGGATGCGCTGATCGTGAGCAGGGCGCGGTATCGGCGGCGGTATGGGAATGACATGCCTGAAGCGAGTATCCCATCGAGATTTCTGGAGGAGATACCGCCACACTTGTTTCAGGACTTGGGCGGGAGCAAGAGACAGAGTTCAACTCCACTGCCGAGCTACGATTACGGTGACGCGCAATACAGCTACGAAGACGAAGACCAGAGCGCAAACAAATATGCGCAGCAGCAGGCGGCGAGAACTAAGCCGAAGAGTTCCTTCACTGGCGGGAACACATACAACTCGGTGGACAATATCGCCGAATTTTTTGCGTCGCGGGGAAAAAAATTCAATTCGCCCATCGCACAGTCCAAGGCAGAAGCGCCGAAGGGCGGGCGCGCGTTTCGTCCGGGACAGAAGGTGCGGCATCCGAAATATGGCGAGGGCACGGTGTATAAACGCGAAGGTGAGGGAGATTCGGCGAAGATTACGGTACAATTTCCTCGCTTCGGTTTAAAGAAATTAGTGGAGAAGTACGCGCAGTTGGAGAAGGTCAGCAGTTAGCATCTAGCATTTAGTTTCAGCTTGAGTGTGCTGCGATCAAATCTGAGTTCAATCGATAAGAAAAGGAATTATGGCAAATACGAAGAAACTGGAAAAGACAGAACGTAAGGCAGCAAAGCGCACGTCGCGCAAGAAAGCTGCTCCTAAAGGCAAGCGCACGGGTGCGCGCGGTGCAGCGAAACAGAAAGTGAAGAAGCTGTCACGCGGACAGTCGAAGCGGTAAAGCAGCTATCAGCCGTCAGCCTTCAGCTTGAATCCCTAGTCTAGAGATTTTGCTGAAGGCTGCGGTCGTGTAATTCGTGATTTCGAAAAGGCTCACACTAAGGACACGAAGTAAGCACGAAGGGTGCAGACCAGCTGGTAGCTGGTAGCTATTAGCCTTTAGCTCTTAGCTTGAACACTTTGGAAGCATCCGGCAGGAGCCCGCGTGAAACCCGCCCCAGCAGAGTTAGGACGGGACACCTATTGAGCGGGAGTTTGCGTGAGACCCGTTGTTGAGGTAGGCACCAGTCGTAACTCAGCGCTTTTCAGGAGCGTCCATTATTTCCACTCAAAATCAAGTCTCGGCGAAGCAGAACCAACTGTTCGCGAAGAAGTCGATCGACAAACTGATATCGGATTCAGAGCGGCCGGAGACTCGGCTGAAGAAGACGCTAGGGCCAGTGGCGTTGACGTCGCTGGGGATCGGCGCGGTTATCGGGTCGGGAATCTTCACCGTGGTGGGAACGGCGATCGCGGGGCAGCAGTTTGAAGTGAAGTCGATCTTGAACGCTCCGTTGCTGGATTATCTGATCCATCACTCGGGGTCGTTCGGTCGGCCGGGTGCCGGGCCGGCAATCGCATTGTCGTTCGTGCTGGTGGCGATCGTGTGCGCGTTCACGGCGCTGTGCTATGCGGAGTTAGCGTCGATGATCCCCATCGCGGGCAGCGCGTACACGTATACATACGCAACGCTGGGCGAGTTGATTGCGTGGATCATTGGCTGGGACCTGATCCTGGAGTATGCCGTCAGCAACATTGCGGTGAGCATTGGATTCGCGGCGCACGTTGTTGACCTGCTCGATTGGTTCGGCATGCATCCGTCATTGCGGTGGATATCGCCGGCGTACTTGCCCGGCGGCCTGACGGACCTTGCAGGCAATACGCTTTACGATCCAGGATGGCATTTCGGATTCAACATTCCGGCGTTCGTCATTGTGATGGCATTGACGGTGATCCTGGTGCGCGGGATACGCGAATCGGCGGAGACGAACAACATTATGGTGCTGCTGAAAATCGCGGCCATCATCATCTTTGTGGGATTCGCGGCGCGGTACATCAATCCGAACAACTATCATCCGTTCTCGCCGAATGGATATAGCGGCATTCTTACGGGTGGCGCGATCATTTTCTTCACGTATATCGGATTCGATTCGGTTTCGACGGCGGCGGAAGAGGCGAAGAATCCGCAACGCGATCTGCCGATCGGCATCATTGCGACGCTGATCATCTGCACCATCCTCTATATTGCGGTGGTCGTGGTGCTGACCGGATTGGTGCCGTGGCAATCGCTGAGAGACAACGCAGCGCCGGTAGTGAACACGTTGAAGGTGTTGACAGGGATACATCCGCACATGGCGTGGGTACGGCTGGCAGTGTTGATAGGCGCAATGCTGGGAATGATCTCATCGCTACTGGTATTCCAGTTGGGCCAAGCGCGCGTGTGGTTTGCCATGTCGCGCGACGGATTGCTGCCGCGATTGTTTGGCAAAGTGCATCAGCGGTTCCGAACGCCGCATGTGGCGACGTGGATCGCGGGATTCGCAGTGGGAATCCCGGCGGGATTGCTGGACATTGGCACGGTGGCTGACTTGGCGAATATCGGAACGCTGTTTGCGTTTGTGCTGGTGGCGATTGGCGTGTTGATATTGCGGTATCGTGAGCCGGAGAGGCCGCGAGCTTTTCGCGCGCCGGGAGGGCCATTCGCTCCGATCATGACGATTGTTACGTGCCTGTTACTGATGGCGGGATTGCCAATCTTGAATTGGCTGCGGTTCTTCGGGTGGATGGCTATCGGGTTGGTGATTTATTTCGTTTACAGCAGGCGGCATAGCGAGTTTGCGGGGTAGCGGGTAGACCAAAGTCAACACCTGCACGAAGCTCACAAAGATTTTTGGTCGGTCGGGCATAGCTAGCTACTTGGTTCATGCGAAGAGTTAAAAGCAAAGGCAGAGTCGTTCGCGGCTGTGCCTTTTTCTTTTTGCGCAGAAACTTTCTCCGCCTTGGGCACGTCTAACAACCCATCCTCATGTCAGGCCTTTTTTTTAACGTCTCTCCTTTTATCCGCGCGCTGCCGAAGGCCGAATTGCATTTGCATCTTGAGGGGACGGTGTCTCCGCAGACGCTGTCTGAGTTGAGCCGGAAGCACAACACCCCGATGCCGGTGGAAAACAATCGTTATGCGATAAATCCGGATAGCGGGAGCGAGTTGACGGTAGCGGATGTGGAACGGCTGTACGAGTACACGGATTTTCAGGGCTTCCTGATGGCTTTCAAGGCAGTGACGGAGCGGCTACGCACTCCGGAAGATTACGAACTGATCACGTATCGGATGCTGCAGCAGTTGCGCGATGAGAACGTGTTTCATGCCGAGGCCTTTGTGTCCGTTGGAGTGATTCATTGGCGCGGGCAGGAATTCGAACACATATTTGAAGGGCTAGAGCGCGGGCGGATTACGGGAGAGCGGGATTTCGGCGTGTCACTGCTGTGGATATTCGATGCGGTGCGCAACTTTGGCGCGGATGAAGCGTACAAAGTGGCGGATGAGGCAGTGGCGTATCGCGAGAGGCAGTTGGCGGAAACAGGAAAGAGCAGCGTGGTAGGGATCGGGATCGGTGGGGACGAGTTGCGGGGCGCGCCGGAGTTGTTTCGGAATACATATCGCTACGCGGCCAACCATGATCTGCGATTGACGGCGCACGCGGGAGAGAACGCGGGGCCGGGATCAATCTGGGGAGCGTTGAATATCGGCGCAGAAAGATTAGGGCACGGGTTGAACGCGTTCCAAGATGCCGAGTTGATTGAACATCTCGCGGAGAAACAGATTCCGGTGGAAGTTTGCATCAGCAGCAACTTGCGGACGGGATGCTGCAAGCGGATCGAGGACCATCCGGTGAAGAAGATGTTCGATGCCGGAGTGATGATTACGCTGAACACGGATGATCCCGCGATGTTTGGGACTTCGTTGAACAAGGAATATCAGTTGGCGCAGGATGTGTTTGGTTTCAGCGACGAGCAATTGCGGGAGATCGCAAGAAATTCGTTTGAGGCGAGTTTTTTGGGAGCGGAAGAGAAGGTGGGATTTCTGGATTTACTTGACGCCCAAAGCACCAAAGCTTAGCCGCAGATGAACGCAGATTTGCGCAGATTAAGAGCGGGTTCACCGCGGAGAGGCGGAGGAATTCCAATTAAGAAATGGCCGAGAACGGCATGTGCCACCTGATTGCAGAACGATAAGGATCCTTCGATTTCGCTGCGCTCGCTCAGGACGAAAGGTGGTAGTGCTGCGGCTGGGTTGCAGAGTCGTAGGGATCCTTCGACTTCGCGCTGACTCGCTCCGCTCAGGATGACAACTTATGAGCGATATCCTTCCACAACTACGGCCTCCCGATTACACCTAAGAAGCGGTGGCGCGGACGTGCGACAGCAGTGTGCCGATCTTTTCCAATAACAATTCAGGCTCTTCTGAGGTGGAGATGTATCCGTCCACCATGGCGATCACCAATTCCGGCAATGTGAGCGCGCCGGAGAAGATGATGATGGGCACGTTGGGGCGGAGACGTCGCATCTTGGTGGCGACTGCACCGCCGTCCATGCTGGGCATGTAGTAATCCAGAATGACGAGGTCGATGGGTTCGGCGAGAAATAGTTCGAGGCCGCGAAGGCCGCTGTCGGCGGTGAGGACGCGGTATCCGGTGGATTCGAGGACGGCTTTCAAGACGACGAGGCGCTCGGGCTTGTCGTCGATATAGAGCAGCGTTGGTTTGTGTGGGTCAGAGAGTTTGTACTTGTCGAACGAAGACATGCGCTGCTCCAGCTTTCCAGAACTAAGTTGTGTCTCGATAAATCGTGGCGCGTGCGAAGGCAAATGCGCGCGGTTTCCCTCTACCAATTTGTGAACTAGGGGAATGGCGCTGCGGATGTCGGCACAGATCTCATCGACAGCGTGGCGGAGCGGGTCCCAAGCCTCAAGCGAGTTCAGCAGATGCTCACTTCTGCTGCCGAGCAATTGCAGCACGTCATTCAAGTCGTGTGCGGTGCGGGAAAACTCAGCGGAGTCCATACCTTTACCTCAGGAGTAATTAGATTCGCTCCAGAGGTGGAGCTCAAGTTACGGAGATACAGTGTCCGTGGAGTGGGATATGTACTTTCGTGCAAGACAACCTTAGCCGCAGATTAACGCAGATTTTCGCAGATCAGTCTGTGGGTGCCGCCAGTTAGTCGCGAGCCAAAACCTGAGAACACACAGACCGGTCACGTCAGTCGTCCCTACGGGACTTGGCTGGTGAGGCGTGCGTACCCGGCACTGAAGTGCCGGGCTAATATCGGTCGTCCCTACGGGACGCAATCGGATGGGCTTCTTTTATTTTTTCTTGCGCTGGACTTCGCGGTAGACCTCGCTTTTGGAGACTCCTTTTTCTTTGGCGAGGATTTTCAGGGCAGCTTTTTCGTCGAGATTTTGTGAGGACATAATCTCGGCGAGGCGCTGGGCGGTGTTTATCTTTGGCGAGGCGGCGGCGCTGGCTGCGGTGGGTTCCGCTTTGGCGATCATCAGGGTGATCTCGCCGCGGACTTCAGCGTGTCGCATGCGCTCGAAGACGTCGGCGGCGGTGCCGCGGATAAATTCTTCGTACATCTTGGTCACCTCCCGGGCGACGACGACGTGTCGCTCGGGGCCGAGGACTTCGGCGACATCTTCCAGTGTCTCGATGATGCGGTGCGGAGCTTCGTAAAAGATCTGCGTGGATTGCGAATCTTTGATTTTCTCGAGTTCGGTGCGGCGCTGTCCGCGTTTGGAAGGGAGGAATCCGGAGAACTGGAATGAGTCGGTGGGCAATCCACTGGCTACGAGCGACGAGAGGAACGCCGAGGCGCCGGGAATGGGGACCACGGGGATGTGGTGTCGAATGGCAAGCGTGATCAGGCGGTAGCCGGGATCGGAGATGCCGGGAGTGCCGCCGTCAGAGACGAGCGCGACGGATTCTCCGCCTTCGAGTTTTACGATCAGCTCGGCGGAGCGAGTCATTTCGTTGTGGTCGTGATAGCTGACGAGTTTGGTGTGTATGTAGTAATGGTTCATCAGCTTTTGCGTCTGGCGGGTGTCTTCGCAAGCGATGACGGAGACTTCTTTGAGAATGCGGAGGGCTCGGAGGGTGATGTCCTCAAGATTGCCGACGGGAGTGGCGACGACGTAGAGAGGCATGGGGAGTATTAAAGCATTAATTGTGATGGGCGAATTGTGATTTGTGATTTGCAGCCGTCAGCCGTCAGCTTTAGCTCTTAGCTCTTACCTGTTAGCTTTTAGCCAGGAACAAAGCACAAGCCCCACGAAGGTTTCACGAAGGGGCACAACCACCAATTGATATAAAATTGAGAGAAGCCTACCAACTCCTATCTGCAGCAGGAATGAATGCCCCTATACGAATATCAGTGTAAGAAGTGCAAACATCGGTTTGAGAAGATACAGACGTATTCTGACAAGCCGATCAAGAAGTGTCCGGAGTGCGGTGGCGCGGTGGAGAAGTTGTTGTCGGCGCCGGCGATCCAGTTCAAGGGGTCGGGATGGTATGTGAACGATTACGCGAAGAAGAGCGGTTCATCGTCGGACGGTGAAGGCTCGTCGGCGAAGCCCGCCGAGGGGACGAAGAGCGAGGACAAGAGCGAGGCGAAGTCGGATGGAGATGGTGGGAAGTCAGAGAAGAGTGAGAGCAAAGAGTCGAGGGATTCCAAGCCTAAGAGTGAGACGGCGGCATCAAGTGGGAAGAAGAAGAAATGAGACGCTTGTCAGCCCTCCAGGGCTGAAGCCCGTCAATTGTACTGAAGTGACGCGGGGCTAAAGCCGCGCTCTCCCACCCGAGCCGCTGTCGCGGCACAAAAACAAGCGCGTGAAGGCTCCTTGCTCTCCGTAAGCGCAGCTGCGATCCCACCCTTTGCGTCATTTTGTGGAGCTCAGAGTGGGGCACCCGGTTCTGCAATGAATCCCACGTTAGCTTCGCGAACGTGGGGCACCCTAAGCGAAGTGAAATGCAAATGCATTGCCCTTCGACTCCGCTGCGCTTCGCTCAGGGCGACAAAAGCCGTTTGTCGGTTGTGATTTGAAAGGATGTCAAGAGGTGATCCCACCCTTTGCGTCACATTGTGGCGCTCAGAGTGGGGCACCCCAACAAGCTAAGCAGCTTCTTCCTGTTCCATGCCTTCGCCGGAGAGCAGTTCCCGCAAGCATTGTGTCAGGCGTTGCACGTGCTCCTGGTCCTGGTCGCGGATCTCTTCGAGGATGTCGCGCACTTCTTCGCGGCCTTGTGCGTCCTGCAAGTACTTGTCGTACGCCTCGAGGGCCTTCGATTTTTTGTGCAGCACGGTGATGATGTCATAGGTAAGGTTGTCGATCATGCCCTCGCCGCCGCTACGGCTGCCTTGATTTCCACCGGTGCGGCCACTGCTTCGGCCTCCGCCGCTTTGACTGGCACTTCGGTTTCCACCACCCCGATTTCCGCCGCGACTGCTGATGCTCTGTGTCTTGCCAGCTGATCTGGATCCACTTTTCTTCGCCATATTTTTAGTTCCTTTCTATTTTCGTAATTCAAATTCGTTGCTCAAGTATTCCGTATGCGACCCCGTCAAGCAGCGGCGCGTGATTCTGCCAAGGCTGAATGCTCGTAGTGCTCCAGCAAGTCCGCGGGGTTGCGAAAGACTTCGATGCATCCCATCTCGCGCAACTGCGGTTCTGTCCACGGGCCGCCGAGAATCCCGATGGTGCGCAGATGAACGGCGGCTGCGGCTTCCGCGTCGTATGGCGTATCCCCGACGGCGATAGCCTCATCACCGTGTATGCCGAGTTCGTGCAGCGCTGCGCTGAAAATGTCAGGGAACGGTTTTGAACGATTCGCATCGTCCGCAGTCACTGACTCCTCCACGAGGTCCTCCACATTCATGATGCGCTTGTAATATTGGACTTCATCTTTGTGCGCCGAAGATGCCAGAGAAATCTGCCGTCCGTCACTGTGGATGCGCAGCAACAACTCCCGCACACGCGGGAACGGTTTTGCCGTGTGCATGAACTCGCGTTTGTAGAGGTCGCCGCGATATTGCTCCAACTCAGAGCCGAATCGTTCTAGTTCTTCGAGCGAGAAGAAAACCGGCAAGAACTGATCTGAGCCCTTGCCGATCTGAAGACGTATCTTGTCGAGGGAAACGTGCCGTCCGAAATGCTGGAGAGCTTGCTGCCAAGCATGCGCGTGGAGTTCCACGGTGTCCATCAGCGTGCCGTCAATATCAAAGATCACTGCTTTCAGCATTTGCGGGTTCCCGTTCGTTGGATCAAGCAGCTCTCTTGTTTGGGACCTTCGCGCCTTCTTTGCGCGCTTTTGAAAGCCCGATGGCGATGGCTTGCTTGCGGCTCTTCACTTTTCCACCTTTGCCGCCGGGGCCGCTGCGGGCTTTGCCACGCTTGAAATCGTGCATTTCTTTTTTGACGTCAGCTTGGGCCTTCGGACCATATTTGCGTCCGGTAGAGCGTTTTTTGGAGCTGCTGGATTTCTTCTTTGTAGCTGGCATGTGTCCCGTCTCCTTTGTTCTCTTTGTGAGACGCGAGTGGGATGGGGGCAGTTGTGTGGAACAGTGGGTAGTGGATGGTCCGGCTGGGGCGACTAAGTGATACCCCTATGGGAGTTCAGGCTCCGATTCCATTGACTTACGTTGCGCAAAACAGTAGTTTTGCTATGAATTTCTGCCTCCACGAAGGATACGTCCGTGCCAATGAAGATCCTGCTCGCCGATGACAGCATGACTGCCCAAAAGATGGGTAAAGAGATATTGACCGCCGCCGGCTATGAAGTCACTGCTGTGAGCAATGGCGCGGCCGCAGCCAAGAAGCTCGTAGACAAGTTCGACGTCATCATCTTGGACATCAACATGCCCGGATACAGCGGTTTTGAAGTTTGCGAGAAGGTGCGCGCGAACATGGATATCGCCAAGACCCCGGTGTTGCTGACCAGCGGCAAGATGGAACATTACGAGCCGGCGGATGTGCAGCGGGTAAAAGCCGATGGCGTGATCATCAAGCCATTCGAGGCGACCGACCTGATCGCGGTAGTGAAGAAGCTGGCAGCCAAAGCTGCAGCAGCGGCAGCTCCGCCGCCAGAAAAACCCGAGTACGAAAAGACAATGGTGTTTACCGCTCCGCAGATACAGGAGTTCAAAGACCAAAGCTACGCGGATTGGAAGACTGACTCGCCGAGCGATGAACCCGCAGCAGAAACAGCACCGGCAGCGTTCGAGATGAGCCATGCGGAGGCTTCAGCTCCGGCCTTCGCGATGGACATGGGGACGTCATCGCCGACGTTGTCGACCGACGAGACGGCTGGATTTGCGCCGGTTCCTGCGTCGGCTGCGATGGATTTTGGAAGTTCCGCGGCAGCTGCTCCGGCGTTTGATATGTCAGGGTCGTCGCCAGCGATGGATTTTGGAAGCTCTGCAGCGGCAGCACCGGCCTTCGGGATGGAAGCAGCAGCACCGGCTTTTGAGATGCCGACGAACGCAGCTGCGAGTGGATTCGACCTGAGTCCGGTGGAGTCGCAGAGAGTTGAGTCATTGCTGGAACCGACTGCGCCCTCGTTCGAGGCGGCTGCCGTCCCGATGCGCGACCCAAGTCTGGATGTAATGCCGGCGGTGCATGTGGCACCAGTGGTGGATCCTTATTTGGAAGAAGCGCCGGTGGAAGAAGCCGTAGCGTATGCAATTCCGGCGCAGGATCCGGCGCTGGCATCGCGAGTGGACATGGCCAGCGATGAGTTTGTGACGAAGATCGGCGCGTCAGAACCCGTCGCAGAAGTTGAGCCAGTAATAGAAGCTGCGGCACCGGCAGTTGCAACGGATGATGATTTTGAAGCGCGAGTGGCAGCTGCGATGTCCGGATTTGAGGCGCCAGCGGAAGCATTGGAAGTCCCGGAGTTAATCGAGCCGGAGCCGATGTTGGCTACGGAACAAAACATCATCATCGAGGCGATCCACACGGAAACCAGAGTGGAACCGCCTGCTTACGAGCGCACACAGAAATTGGAAGCAGTACCGGAGCCAGAGCCGGAACCTGTCGCTGTGGTGGAACCGGTGGTGGAATCTTCGCAAGCTGCTCCGGAAGGAATGCACGATGCGGAGTTAGTCGAACAGATGCATGCAGCATTTGCTGATCTACCTGTCGAAACGGAACCGCACGTTGTAGAAGAACCAGTCGCGGTCGCCGAACCTGAGCCTATTCCCCTGG
The DNA here is from genome assembly GCA_025462725.1 of Terriglobales bacterium. Taxonomy (GTDB): domain Bacteria; phylum Acidobacteriota; class Terriglobia; order Terriglobales; family Acidobacteriaceae; genus JAICLA01. Next base: position 75,867 of record JAOAPE010000001.1, read on the forward strand.
CAGTGGCCGAAGCGCCTGCTGCGAGTGGTCCGGATCTGGAATTGGCATCGGCACTGGCGGCGGCGGTAGGTGGCGAGTCTGCTGCAGCCGCGCACGCTACCGGACTCGATCATGCGTCGTTAACTTCAGTCGTGAGTCGTGTGATGGAGCGGATGATTCCCGTAGTGATGATGGAGATAGCGAAAGAGATCGAGGCGAAGAAGAAAGGCTAGCTCTCGGCTGTCAGCTATCAGCTCTCGGTAAAAACGTTGGACATGGCACGGCAGAAGCCGTGCCATTGCTGTTTGTGCAGGTGGGGCAGTCCTGGCATTAGTTGACGCAAGCTGATTGCAGAGAAATAGGGATCCTTCGGCTTCGCGCTGACGCGCTTCGCTCAGGGTGACAAACCCGGAAACATACACGTGGATGTGTTGATCTGTGGGACCGCTTAGCAATGGTCATGGCACCCTACACTCCCCGCGTTCCTGCCTGCGTGTTGTATGATTTTTGTTTAGCCTCTCACGTCAGGAATTCACATACAGATGTCGTCGCACGAACTTCCTAAGTCCTACAATCCGGGCGCGATTGAAAGCCGCTGGGCCGAATACTGGGTCGCGGAAAAGCTCTTCCACGTTGATACACCGCCTACATCCGACAACGTGTTTGACCTGCTGCTGCCGCCACCGAACGTCACTGGGCGACTGCACATGGGGCACATGCTCAACCAGACGGAGATGGACATCATCATCCGATGGAAGCGCATGAGCGGCATGAATACGCTGTGGCTGCCGGGGACCGATCACGCGGGCATCGCGACGCAGATGATGGTGGAACGGCAGCTTGCCACCGAAGGCAAGAAGCGCCAGGAGTTGGGGCGCGAGAAGTTCATTGAACGCGTGTGGGAGTGGCGCGGACATTACGGCGGCGCCATCCTTGACCAGATGAAGCGGCTGGGCGCGTCAGTCGACTGGCAGCGCGAATACTTCACCATGGACGAGAACCTCTCGGTGGCGGTGCGGGAGGCGTTTGTCCGACTACATGAGCAAGGCCTGGTCTATCGCGGAAATTACATTGTGAATTGGTGTCCGCGATGCGTCACGGCAATCTCCGATCTCGAAGTTGTGCACGAAGAGATGCAAGGCAAGCTGTACGAGATCAAGTATCCGATCGTGGGCAGCAAGGATTCGATCACGGTGGCGACGACGCGTCCGGAGACGATGCTGGGCGATACCGCAGTGGCGGTGAATCCGAACGACGAGCGTTACAAGCACCTGATCGGACGAGTCGCAAGAGTGCCGCTCATGGATCGCGAGATACCCATCGTTGCCGATGACTGGGCGAATCCGGAGTTTGGCACCGGTGCGGTGAAGGTGACACCCGCGCACGATCCAAATGATTTTGCGCTAGGCAAACGGCACAATCTTCCGCAGATCAACATCATGGACGAAAACGCGCGGATGAACGAGAACGCCGGAGCCTATGCGGGGCTGGACCGTTTCGCGGCGCGGTCGAGAGTCCTGGAAGATTTGGACAAGCAGCATCTTCTCGTTCGCGTGAAGGATCACACGCTTTCGGTTGGAAAGTGCGACCGTTGCAAGACTATCGTGGAGCCTCGGCTCTCAATGCAGTGGTTCGTGAAGATTGCTCCGCTGGCGCAGCGGGCGATTGAAGTAGTGGACAAGGGCTACATCAAGTTCACCCCTGACAATTACAAAACGATTTACCTGAACTGGATGCACAACATCTATGACTGGTGCATTTCGCGACAGTTATGGTGGGGGCATCGCATTCCCGCCTGGCATTGCGCCGATTGCAAGCAGGACACGGTTGCGCGTGAAGCTCCGAAAAAGTGCGTGCACTGCGGCAGCGTCAACATCGAGCAAGACACCGACGTGCTCGACACGTGGTTTTCGTCCGCGCTGTTGCCATTCACGACTTTCGGATGGCCGCAGAAGACGAAGGATTTGGAAGTATTTTATCCGACGTCGCTGCTGATAACGGGATTCGACATCCTGTTCTTCTGGGTGGCGCGCATGATTATGATGGGCACATGGTTCATGGGCGACGAAGACAAACTCGATTCTTCCAATGAGGTCGGGCAGAAGAAACTCGCAGCAAGTGTTCCCTTCCGCGAGGTTTATATTCACGCGCTGGTGCGCGATGCGGATCGGCAGAAGATGTCGAAGACCAAAGGCAACGTGCTCGACCCGATTGAAATCATCGAGCGATTCGGCACGGATGCGGTGCGCTTCACGCTGGCGTCCATGGCAGCTCCGGGGACGGACATCGCCTTCAATGAAGATCGCACAGAAGGATATCGCGCATTCGCGAACAAGATATGGAATGCCGCGCGCTTCATCTTCATGAACGTGGACCGGGCGCAGGAATCGGGCGCGTGGTCGCTTTCGGCATTTGATTTTTCAGTGACTCCGAAGGCGTCAACCCTGGAAGACCGCTGGATATTGTCGCGATTCCATGCAGTGACGCAGCAAGTGGATGAGTCGCTGAAGGCGTATCGCTTTGACGATGCGGCGAATGCGATTTACCGGTTCTTCTGGGGCGAGTTCTGCGATTGGTACATCGAGATCGTGAAACTGCGCTTGAATGCGGGCGATTCCGCTGCGGACAAGGCAGCCACAGCAGCTGCGCTTGATTTCGTGATGCACATCTTCGAAGGGTCATTGCGCTTGCTCTCTCCATTCATGCCCTTCATCACGGAAGAGATATGGCATGCAATCTACGATGGAAATCCGCCGAAGAAGTCGATCGCGCTGGCGGGCTATCCGAAACCTTCGGCCGAAGCTGTGGCTACTGATGCGGAATCGGAGATGGCGCTACTTCAGGCGTTAATCGTTGACGTGCGCACGATCCGCGCGGAGTTGAAGGTCGAGAACAAGTTGAAGACTCCGATTGAAGTCCATGCGAATTCGGGTTCTCGCGTTCGGGACATAATTCAAGCAAACATGAATTCCGTGCTCAAGCTGGCTAACGTTGAGCAGGTGGCGTTCACGCCAAGTTCCCTGTCGAACGCGGCGGGGACGAAGGTTTCGCCAAACTATGAAGTCCGCGTAGTGTACGAGCAGAAGATCGACGTAGCGGCCGAGCGAGAACGTCTTACAAAAGAGTTGAAGAAGTTCGGGACGGAGATGGCAAACGCGCAACGGCAGCTATCGAACGAGCAGTTCATGGCCAAGGCCCCGGAGAAAGTTGTGGAGGGGATTCGTCGACGCTCAGGCGAGTTGACCGGGCTCATTGAGAAAATCACGAAGGCATTGGGGGAGTTGGGGTAATTCGCTAGCGTTTCACTTCTGACATTAGCGCGAGCATGTTGTTTTCCGAATCGCGGAAGAAGGTCATCCAGAGATCGTAAGTGGGCATAGGGGCGACGAGGTGCGGCTTGTCTTCGAATTTCACGCCGCGCGATTGCATGGTTTCGTATTGCTGGTTAATGTCGGCCACCTTGAAATAGAGAATCGAGCTGGGATGGTCAAACTCGGCGTTCTCTGGAGGCGAGAGCATGAGCCGCACTCCGTCACAATCAAAAAAAGACAGCTTGCCTGCGGAGAACAGGTGTTTCATGCCGAGTTGGTCACGATAAAACGCGGTGGCGCGGTCGGAGTCATGCACGTTGATGGCGATTTGTCCGATGGTGGAGAGCATGCGGGTATTGTAGGTGCCGGAGGGCATTACGTCATCCCGCTCCCTCCGCCACGCAAAAATTGTTTGCGTGCCCTGTATATACTGTCTGCGAAGCCGAAATCACTGAAAGACTGACTGCGAACCCGTGGACTGGCACAGCCGACGCATTACAGCAATCCTGGAAAACGCGCTCCTCGAAGACAAAGCCACGCGTGATGCCACGACCTATGCGACCATCGACCCGCAACAGCGGGCGACGGCGACCGTGATCGCGAAACAGGATTGCATCCTCTCAGGGATAGGCGCGGTGGCGCGCATCATCGAGGTTTTTGAACAGCTTGATGGCGCGGTGATCGGCCACTCGGAAGTGACGAGTCATCCGGAGATATTCGACGGGATCAAGCTGCATCCGGGCCAGCCGATCGCGGTGATACGGCACAATGCGCGGGTGATCCTCTCTTGCGAACGCGTCATATTAAATGTGCTGCAACGGATGAGTGGCGTCGCGACGCTGACACGCAAGTTCACTGATGCGATAGCGGGGACGCATGCGCGAATCCTCGACACGCGAAAGACTTTTCCCGGCTTCCGTGTTTTAGATAAGTATGCGGTGCGGTGCGGCAACGGATTTAACCATCGGCTGGATCTTTCTGACGGCGTGCTGATCAAGAACAACCACATTGCGCTTGGCGGCGGGATCGCGGCGGTGCTCGAGAAGGCGCATAGGAATCGGCGGGGCGAGCAGCCGATCGAGATCGAAGTCCGAAACCTTTCTGAGTTGGAACAGGCATTGAGCAGCGGAGCGGAAGCGATTCTGCTGGATAATATGTCGCCGGAGATGGTGCGGCAGGCGGTGGAGCGGGTGAAGACTCATTCGCGTCGAGTTCCGCTGGAATGTTCAGGTGGGATGAAGCTGGAGAATGTCCGGGCCTATGCGGACACCGGTGTGGATTACATTTCGGTTGGCGCGTTGACCCATTCGGCGACGGCGGTGGATATGAGCATGCGGATTGTGGCAGCTTAAGAACCTAGTTTCGAGTCTCGAGTTTCAAGTTTCAAGTTTCAAGAGCAAGACCTTGAACCACCAATGCACCGAGCCAAAGAAACAAAGTGTATCCGGCGGTGAAGTGAGACAATCCAAAGAAACACCAGCAATTCTGGAATCCTAAGACAATTTGAATCAGGAGAGTTTTTTCTATGCGTATTAAGTCCTCTGTAATTTCAGCGCTGGTGCTCGCATTGGCGTTGTCCACGGCCGCGTTCGCTGCGGATTACAAGATCGATCCAGCCCATTCTTCCGCAACGTTCAACGTGCGGCACATGGTGATCAGCAACGTTCCCGGCAGGTTCCAGGATGTTTCCGGCACCATCAACTATGACGATGCTGATGTCACCAAGTCATCCGTCGAAGCTACGATCAAGGCATCAAGCATCACGACCGACAACGAAAATCGCGATAAGCACTTGAAGAGCGCTGATTTTTTTGACGTCGAAAAATTCCCGGAGATCACGTTTAAGAGCAAGAAGATCGAGAAGCGCGGCAACCAGCTGGTGGCAATCGGAACGTTCACAATGAAGGGCGTAAGCAAGGACATTGAGCTTCCGTTCGAGCTGAGCAAGCTGAATACCCCGCGTGGCACCTTGATCGGCATTGTGGCAGAGACGGAAATCAACCGCATGGATTATGGCGTGTCATGGAACCGTGCGATCGAAGGTGGCGGTGCAGTTGTTTCAGAAAAAGTGAAGATTCAGTTGAGCCTGGAAGCGAAGCCGGCGGGTGCCGCGGCTCCGGCAAAGACGGGCGCGGCTGCTGCTCCGGCAGCGGCACCAGCGAAAAAGTAAGCAGTTTGAAATTGATGCGAGGGCGTACTCTAAGCGAGTACGCCTTTTTTCATGACAGACGATTTGCTCACGCCCGAAAACTTGAAGCCGTTGTTGGGCGGAGCTATGTTTCGCGAGATCCATCATTTTACGGCGATTGATTCCACGAATTCTGCCGCGATGCAGGCGGCAGCGGCGGGCGCAGAGGAAGGCAGCGTATTCATTGCAGAGCAGCAACATTCCGGGCGCGGGCGCGGCGGACACTCGTGGCACTCGGCACCGGGGACGGGGATATATGTGTCAGTGGTGCTGCGGCCGAAGTTGAGTCCCGGAGATGTGTTGTGGCTGTCACTCATCGCAGGGCTGTCAGCGCATGAGGCGATTGAATCCGTGGTGAGCGTTGCTCCGGACCTGCGCTGGCCGAATGACATCATGTTCGGTCAGCAAAAGCTCGGCGGGATCCTGACGGAGTTGAATGCGGATGTTCATCGCGTGAACTATGCGGTGGTGGGGATCGGCATCAATGTGAACCAGGCTGAATTCCCTGCTGACATCCGCGAATTGGCTACATCGCTTAGGATTGAGACTGACCGCGAGTGGCCGCGCGTGGAGATTACCGCTGCTTTGCTAAAATCGGTTGACCGTGAGTATCGGGCGCTGAATGTTGCTGGCCATCCGGCGGCGGCGATTTCATCGATCACCGAGAGGTTCGAGAAGGCTTCATCATACGCACGAGGCGCGCAGGTACGAGTGGACGAGGATGGCGGATACTCGGGACGGACGGTCGGACTTGATGCGCGAGGATTCTTGCGAGTGGAAAGTGCGGCGGGACTCAAGACCGTATTGAGTGGTGGAGTCCGCAAGTTGGTCGAAAAGTGAAAAGGGACGCATGCTGCTGTTGATCGATGTTGGAAACACGAATACGGTGCTCGGGCTGTATTCTGCCGCCGAGAATGACGCGGAAAAGTACTCGAAGCTCATCGCGCATTGGCGCGTGGCCACGATCAAAACGCAAACTGTGGACGAGTACGGCGTGCTGTTCCGCAACCTGTTTGCGATGGACAACATTGAAGTGAAGAATGTGCAGGGCATCGGGATATCTTCGGTGGTGCCGCCGATGGACAGCACGTTGCGCGAAGTGTGCGAGCGATACTTCCATCTCAAGCCGCTGTTCATCGAACCGGGAATAAAGACGGGGATGCCGGTGCAATATGACAATCCCGCGGAGGTTGGGGCGGACCGTATCGTCAATGGAGTTGCGGCCTTCGAGAAGTTTGGTGGGCCATGCATCGTGGTGGATTTCGGAACAGCGACGACGTTCGACGCGGTGTCAAAAAAAGGCGAGTACATGGGCGGAGTGATCGCGCCGGGAATCGGTATATCTGCTGAGGCGCTGTTCGAGCGCACAGCGCGGCTGCCGCGAGTGGATATCCGCAAGCCGCAACGCACGAGCGTGATCGGCACGAACACGGTGGGCAGCGTGCAGTCGGGCCTGTATTACGGATATTTGGGTCTGGTGGATGGAATCCTGGAGCGACTGGTCGCGGAGATGGGAAGCGAGACAAAAGTTGTTGCTACCGGCGGACTGGCAGCGCTTATCGCTTCGGGATCGAAGTACATCACCGCCGTCGATGACCTGCTCACGCTCGACGGCCTGCGAATAATTTGGGAGCGGAATGCTCATCTGAGGCCGCGGGCGGCTGATGCGGCGGGTGCGAAACGTAAGTAGTTCAAAGCAGTTTCTAGTTTCTAGTTTCTCGCAAGCTCAACCGAGCTTTCTTTAAATGAAATACATATATCCTTCGGCTCCGCTGCGCTACGCTCAGGATGACAGTCGCAGAGAGTAGTTCCTATTCACCTTCGTGGAAAATTACTTCAATTACTTCACAGAGATCGAAGAGCATTATCAGCGGCGTCGCGGGACGGTGCTGTTGATGTCCACGTTGGATTGGGCGTTGATTGAAACTTGGAAGGATGCGGGGATCCCGCTGGAGGCGGTGCTGCGCGGGATTGATTCTGCATTTGATTCGTATGACAGCAAGCCGGCCCGCGCGAAGACGCGCAAGGTCAACAGCCTGACATATTGCTCGCAAGAGGTGCTCGCGGCGGCGGAAGAGATGAAGGAAGCGGCGACCGGTGCGGCGAAGCAGAGTGACACAGCAACGGCACCGGGGATGGATGCGGGCGCGGTGGTTGCGTACCTGAAGAAGAATTCGGATGCATTGGGGAACGACGCGGTGCCGGATGGGGCACAAGTGCTGGCGCGGGAATTCAGAGATACGCTCAGGTCTATGGCGGAGAAAATGGCGGATGCTGTGCCGAAGCTGGAAGATGTCGAGCGGCAGCTTACGGTAATGGAAGAAAAGTTGTTTGCTGTGTTACTTACATCAACGCCGGACGGTGAGCTTGTCGAAATCCGCGCACAGGCGGACCGTGACATTGCGCCGTATAGAAGCAAGATGATATCGGCGCAGATCGAGCAACTGCACCGGCAATACGTCAACAAGAGACTGCTGGAGCGCGCCAAGCTGCCGCGCCTTAGCCTGTTCTACATGTGAGCCAATTGAAACAAGCAAATCTGAAAATCGAGAAACTGATCTATGGCGGCGATGGACTTGCGCGCTTGCCAGCTACTGAGGCCAATGCAGGCAAAGGGAAGACTGTGTTCGTGCCATTCGTGCTCGAAGGCGAAGAGGTTTCCGCGAAGATTGTTGGGGAGAAATCGGGTTTCGCGCGGGCTAGGGCTGAGCAGATTGTTTCGGCGTCGCCGTTGCGGATTGAGCCGGGGTGCCCGTACTTTCTACGCTGCGGTGGATGCCATTATCAGCATACGAGCTATGAGCATCAGCTTGAGATCAAGAGGAACATCCTGCTGGAAACGCTGAGGCGGACGGCGAAGCTGGATTGGCAGGAACCGGTCGGCGTGCATGCGTCGCCGCCGTGGAACTATCGCAATCGCACACGGATGAAAGTGAGTGCGGCGCAGGCGGGCGAATTTGCCATGGGCTACTACAGGTTTGCTTCGCATCAATTGTTGCCGGTGGAGCAGTGTCCGATCAGTTCATTATTGATCAATCGCGCAGTCGCGGTGATTTGGGAGATTGGAAAAAGGGGCGGTGTTCCGGGGGCGATTCGGGAGGTTGAGTATTTCGCGAATGCAGATGATTCGGAGTTGATGCTGGAGCTGTATTTGCATCCGACGTCGGCAGAGGAGTCGCAAGAGTCGCTACAAGGTTTTGCGGAGGCGTTGAAAAAGAGGTTGCCGGAGCTGATCGGAGCGGCGGCGTTTGTGAGCGCGGAAGGCGAGCACCTGGATTCGGCGAAGCCGGTTTGGAGTTTTGGACAGACAGAGATGGTGTACCGGACGAAGAGTGATTCGTATCGAGTGCGCGCGGGATCGTTCTTCCAGACGAATCGGTTCATGACGGAAAAGCTGGTGGAGTTGGCGACTCAGGGGCGAAGCGGTGAGTTGGCGCTCGATCTATACGCGGGAACAGGGTTGTTCTCGCTGGCGCTGGCGCGGAGTTTCGAACGAGTGGTGGCGGTGGAAGCGGCCCCGGCATCGTTCGCGGACCTGCGCGCGAATGCGCCGGAGAAGGTGGAGAGCGTACGGTCCACGACGGAAGAATATTTGCGGAAGGCGAGTGGGTCGGGACGTCCAGATTATGTTTTGGTTGACCCACCGAGGGCGGGGCTGGGGGAGAAGCTCTCGCGAAGTTTGGCTGGGGTGATATCTCCGCGAATCGGGTACGTCTCGTGTGATCCTTCAACGCTGGCGCGGGACTTGCGCGTGCTGATCGAGGCTGGATATCGGGTGGAGTCGATCGATATGGTGGACCTGTTTCCGCAAACATTTCATATAGAGACAATCGTACAGCTGGTGCGATAACATCCACATGCGTTTCTGCAGGCACTGGGGCGTGCAAACCGCTTTGCAAAATCCTGAAGGAGAGCAATGCCGTACGCAATCGGAATCATTCGTTATCGTCGCCCCATAGAAGAAGTGTTGGCGCATGTGGAAGAGCATCGCGCGTATTTGCGCGCTCTGAACGAGCAAGGAATCCTGCTGGTGTCCGGGCCGCTGTCGCCGCGGAATGGCGGCGCACTGTTGCTGCGGTTGCCGGAAGGCAACGTGGAAGCGCGGCTCGACGAGATTCGCGACAATGATCCATATGTGAAAGCTGGCGTTGTTCAATACGAATTGTTGGTATGGCAACCCGGCATTGGACTCGAAGCGCTCGACGAACTCTAACCGATTGCTCCGCGAACCGTGGAGCCTGAAGCAAATCCCGAAATAAGTCAGCCCGATCAGCGGCCGAGTGAGCATCCCCTGTTCCTCACGGCGGTGGCGTTCTCCATGGGAACCACTTGGGGAACGTATGCGATATCGCCGATGTCATGGTGGGTGGCGGCGTTCTGCTTGCTTGCGGCGTACGGAATCTATTGCTGTCGCGCGAGGATAGGCGTTGCACTGTATGTCGCGTTGGCGGCGATGGCTGTGCTGGGCGCAATCCAGGTGCAACTGGAGCAATCGGCGACCGGTAGCACTCCTGACCTCTCGCGATTCACTACCGGCGACCAAGTCACAATCATTGGACACATCACGCGGAGCGGATTGATGCGTGAACAGGAGTCCTTGGCGTTTCGCACGGGGAATCCGCAACAAGAGCAGCGGCAGACCATCGACATTGAGACGGAGAAGATCGTCATCTCGCAGGAGAGTGGGGATGAGAGTGTGCCGATGGAGATTGGCATACGGGTGAATGTCCATTCGCAGGAAGAGTTGGCGAGCAGCGATGATGAGCCGGGGCGCGCCGCGAAGACGGATGTGGCGGCGGCGGAGTTTGCGTATGGGGAACGAATCCAGTTTGCCGCGAAGTTGCGTGAGCCGAGGAATTATGGGAATCCGGGGTCGATGGATTTCCGCGGTTACTTACAGGCGAATGGGATTGCGGCGCTGGCGTCGGTGAGAGCGGACAGAGTGCAGAAGCTCCCCGGATTTTCCGGAACTCGATTTGGTTATTCGCGAAGCTGGATGCGGCGCAGCATCGTGAACCACATGCTCGGGTTCGCGGAGGCGAAGCCGGGCTGGGCATCGATGAGCCGCGAAGAGGCGGCGGTGCTGGTGGCGATGATCATCGGCGAACAATCTCTGATTCAGCGCGACACGCGAACGGATTTCCAACGGACGGGGACTTATCACATTCTTGTGGTGTCGGGGATGAACGTGGGCATCCTCGCGTTTGTGATCTTCTGGCTGGCGAAGCGTCTGCGAGCGAGTGAAGTGATTGCGACGCTGGTGACAATCGGACTGTCGCTTTTTTATGCGTACATGACGGATCTGGGATCGCCGATCGTGCGGGCGGCGGTGATGCTGTCACTTTATCTGGCGGCGCGGCTGCTATATCGTGACAAGTTTTCGCTTAACTCGATCGGGACTGCGGCGTTGATCATGCTGCTTGCGTCGCCGAAGACGCTGTTCGAAGCGAGCTTTCAACTTACATTCTTGAGCGTAGTGGTGCTGGGAGGAATCGTGCAGCCGTTGTTCGAACGGACGACCGCGCCGTATCAGGAAGCAACGACTGCGATTGGATCCATCGGCTATGACGCGATGCTGGCACCGAAGCTGGCGCAGTTCCGCCTTGATTTGCGAATGATCGGAGCGCGAATGTCGAAGTTGCTGTGGGCTGGATGGATGACGCCCATGATGCCGCAGAGTTTTGACGCACAGGTTTGGGGGTATCGGATCGCGATGTGGATGGTGGTTGCGGCGGTGCGCGCGGCGGTCGCGGTGTTCAACTTGATGATGGTGACGACAATCATCCAAGTAGCGCTGGCACTGCCGATGGTCATCTATTTTCATAGGATGGCACTACTGGGGCTGCCGAGTAATACGGTGGTGGTTCCGTTGACCTCTGTGCTGATGCCGGTGGGAATCTTGGCGACACTACTGAGTTATGTTTCACAGTCGCTGGCCGCGCTTCCGGTTGCGCTGACGGCCGTAGTGCTGCACGGGATCACGGGAACGGTGCGACACCTAGGCGGAGTGCGATTCGCGGAGGTGCGCGTAGCGATGCCGACGTTTGCAGTTTTTCTAATTGCGGCAGCAACGTTTGGGTTTGCGATGATAGCGGCGCGGAGCAAGAAGGGTTGGGTCGCGGGCTTGAGTGTCGCCGGACTGTTTGCGGCGGCACTGTTGCTGGTGTTTCCATCTACTCCGCGAGTACGAGCGAATGTTGCGGAAGTAACGGCAATCGATGTGGGACAGGGTGATTCCATTCTGGTGATCTCGCCGGATGGACACACGTTGCTGGTGGATGGTGGCGGGCCGGTGGGTGGCGCACATTCGGATTCGTTCGATATTGGCGAGGATGTGGTATCGCCGTATTTGTGGTCGCGCGGGATCACGCGGCTCGATGCTGTGGCGCTGACACATGCGCATTCCGATCATCTGGGCGGATTGCATAGCGTAGTCGCAAATTTCAAACCTCGCGAGTTGTGGGTTGGGAAGAATCCGGAGACGGCGGCGTACCGGAGTTTGCTTCGGCAGGCGGCAATCGAAGGCGTGAGCGTAATTCAGCGCAGCGCTCCGGACAAATTCACTTTTGGGCGATTGCAGTTCGAGGTGCTGGCGCCGGCGGCGGATTACGTCCCGGGAGCGCAAGCGAAGAATGACGACTCTGTAGTAATGGAAATTGCTTATGGGAAGAATTCAGCGTTGCTGGCGGGGGATGTCGAAAAGAGAATCGAGACGCGTATCGCGGCGGCTGCGCACCATGCAGACTTGCTGAAGGTGGCGCATCACGGGAGTGCAACGTCCACGACTCCGGAGTTGTTGAACGCCGTGCATCCGCAGTTTGCGGTGATCTCGGTGGGATACCAGAGCATCTATGGGCACCCGAAGGCGGTAATCCTGTCGCGACTGATGGCAGCGAGAGCGCGGACGTTCCGCACCGATATGCAAGGCGTGGTGACGTTCTATATGGATGGCGAAAAGGTCGTGCCGGCGAGCGAGTAACAGCTCTTCGCCGCGGATGAACGCAGTTTTACGCAGATATGCCCTTACGACTTGTTGGGCGCGAGCTTCAAAGCTTGCACACGAAGGACACTAAGGTTTGACGAAGGACGCACAAAGCGCGCTAGGCCAGAGATTCGTCGCTGCTGTCCGACTGGTCGGACTGGTCCTGCGCGATAACTTCGCTCTCGTTGCTGGAGCGATAGTCTTCGATCAACCTGCGGGCCTCGTCGGCGGATTCGGCGGGGACGCGGATGAAAACGCTGCCTACTCCAGGCAGGACGTCCTGCGGGCCGACTTCAGAGGCGATGAGCGTTTCGATTCCGGCTGAATCGAGAAGTCCCTGCACGACGAGGGCTTCCGATTCTTGCGCCGTTTCAAAAACCTGGACTAATTCACGATGATCTTGGGAATCATTGATGGGCTGTGTCGCCATTGAGGGCCTCCGCTTCAAAGCTTACACCTGCTTGGATGCGAGTGGCGGGGTTGCGGACATCATTTTGCGGCCGTGTTATCGATCTTTTGTAGATGAAAGACGAGCGTGCCCCAGAAAAGGCGAGCTTTCATCTGGATGGGCGTGTGCTGCGCGTCGTCGGTGTACCAGATCCAGATCTGCCCTTTGTCTTTAAGTGGGCCCGATTCAGCGGCGGCGTGTATACGGACAGTCTTGTAAGTACCCAAAGTCGTTTTCACTTCTTCGCGGCCTTCGACGGTGACTTTCACCTCCGCCGTCTTGCCGCCATCATTCATAGGAAAGCGATAAATGGAGTTGGCGGTCAAGGGCAACGAAGCGATGTAATAAGGCGAGGTCACAACGTCAGTGACGCATCCGGGAATGTCATTCTCCACCTGCTTGTTCTGGTTGGTCTTCAGATTTTTTTCGGAGAGCACACTCTTCTTGCGAGCTTGGTCAAAGGTGATGTTGGTATCAAGGCGGCGGAAGCCTTCTTCGGTGTGTTTACTGAGTGTGATGGAGCAATAAGTCTTGGGATCGACAAAGGATTCGAAGCGGTCTTGAACGTGGTAAAGGAGGGCGACGAAGCCGATGGCATCCGCAGTGGCGAGGACCCGCTGCTCTTGTCCGGCTTTTTCCATGCGCATGGTCGCGGTACCGGCGTTGAAGAGACGCCAATCGGTGGAATAGGTGAGGGTTTGTCCGTTGGGGAACTTGTAAGCGGATTCTGGGGCGATGATGCGAGCTTCGTCAGCATTCGGAGTAGGCGCTTTTGGCGTTGACTGCGCGTAGGCGCAGAAGGACAGAGCGCAAACCAGGAAAATCTTTTGTATTGGATTGGGCAAATTAGAAAGCGCCTCTGGTCTTAGTCGCGCTCCAAACCAGTTTCAGGGCCAACGCCAGCATCATCAGCAATGAACCCACCAAGGCATTGTACTCGCGATGCTTTGCGTAAAGCTCGCGCGAAAAGAGACCGCGAGTGGAATCCTTTTCTGCGGAAAATCTTGGGAAAAGCCGGGGGACGGTTTTGGCGTAGTTGCCGAACTCCGGAAACGCTCCCCGCAGGAAACTCTCTTCGGATTTGATCACCGGGAGATAGATTGCAAGAAAGAGAACGACAATGCCGATGGCGATCCATGGGCTGCGCGAGGCCACGCCGAATCCGAGCGCAATGATGATGGAACCGAGATAAAGCGGATTGCGCGTGTAAGCATAAGGGCCGCTGGTAGTGAGCTCGGTGTTCTTCTTCACGTGTCCTGAGGCGATGGCGCGCAGCCAGACGCCGGGAGCAGCGATGATGCAGCCGATCGCGATGGACGTCCAACTGGGATTTGCGAGCCAGATGTAAAGTGTGGCGAAGACGAATCCAAGGGGCACGCGTATCCGGCGCGCAATGCGGCTCCAAGTCCAGCGCGGATTTTGCGGTTCGCTCATTTGCTCAAGAGTGTACGTGCTGCGGTGACGACTTCGTCCGAATTGATGCTCATCAAACCTTCGTGAGCGCGGTCATGATGAGAATAGCTGGTCTGGCTGTCTTCATGGCGTAGGACGACAAATGGTGAATAGAACGGGCCGTTGCGCGCGGGATTCGTGGGACCAAAAATCGCGACGACGGGCACTCCGAGGAGATTGGCCATGTGCATGGGGCCGGTGTCTCCGCCGATGAAGAGTGAGGCACGGCGCATCCAGGCGATCAAATCACTGATGGAGCCGGATAGCCGCACAGTGGAGTTGTTACTGGTGGATTCCACTCGCGCGGCGAGTGCGTCTTCGTTGGGACCGAGGTTCAAGATGCTGGTGATTCCTTCTTTCGCGAGTTCGCGGGCGACTTCGCCGTATCGTTCTGCGGGCCATTCCTTTGCCCCCCATCCAGCGCCGGGATTGAGGATTGCAAATCTTGGATGCGCAAGATTCTTCACTTCTGCTTCGCAGCGGCACTCAGCGGCATAATCGCGGGGAAGCATTTCCGTTTCTCGCGAAGGCACCGGCAATGCTGCGAGGCTGACATTCTGTTCGATGATGTGCACGCCCTGCGCTGGCACGCGTTTGTTATAGAGATATTTGGCTTGCGGTTCACGCGGTTTTTCAAATCCAACGATGCGTGGAGCACGAGAGAATTTTGCGATCACTGCGGAGCGGATCGCGCCCTGGACATCGATGACGGTGGTGTACTGTTTTTCGCGGATAGTTCTTCGCAAAGCGAGTATCTGATTTCTGGTTCCCGACGAAAAGGGACTGTCGCGCCAGGCGCGTGTGTTCACGGTGTAGATGTTGTTGACGAGCGGCTTCTGCGGAGAGCGGTGGACGTCCGGCGAAGTTCCACGGGCGCAGAGCAACTCCTGCCAACGCTCCTCGATGACCCAATCGATTGTTGCATCAGGATGGGCAGCTTGCAGCGCAGCGGCGACAGGCAAGCTGTTGAGGATGTCGCCCATTGCGCTCAGCCGGACGATTAAGATTTTTTCCATTTATTAATAAGTTCAGTGGAGGAGTGGTCTTTGGGATCTCCGACAATGGCGACGCGCCCGCCGACTTCCTTGATGACGTCACGCTCGGGAACGGAATCAACAGTGTAGTCAGTTCCCTTGGCATGGAAGTTGGGGCGAAGCTCGCGAATCAAAGCGCGGACATCAGGCTCGGGGAAAATAATGACGGCATCAACGTCGGCGAGGGCGGCCACGACTTCGGCGCGTTCGGACTCAGGAGTTCGCGGGCGTCCTTCACCTTTGAGTGTGCGAACGGTGCTGTCAGCATTAATGGCGACGACGAGCTTGCCGCCGAGTTCTTTGGCCCCACGGAAGTAGCGGATGTGTCCGACGTGAAGGAGGTCGAAGCATCCGTTGGCAAGCGTGATGGACTCGCCCGCTGCGCGCCATTCGGCGACACGCTTGCGGAGAGATTCGCGATCCTCGATCTTGTTTTTCGTATCAGCCAAAGTGAGTGGTTTTCTGTTCTAACCCGAAAAGCTGAAATCAGTTCTTGTCAGTCATAAGACAGTTGCGAAGTTCTTCGGCAGAGACGGTTGCGGTGCCTCGCTTCATGACGACGATCCCGCCCGCGTAATTTGCAAGACGCGCCGCATCTTCCGCGTCAGCGCCGGCTGCGAGTGCGGCAGTGAACGTGGCGATGACCGTATCGCCCGCACCGGTGACGTCAGCGACGTCGTCAGTGCCGTGAATGGGAATCTCGACGGGAGCGGTGCCGCGTCCGAAGCTCACCATGCCGTGGCGTCCGCGGGTGATGAGAAGCGAATCCATTTTCATTTTTTGCAAAATGGATTTTCCGGCGGCGTAGAGGCGATCGGTATCCGCGCCAATTTTTATCTTGAGCGCTTCTTCAACTTCAGGTTCATTCGGAGTGGCGGCGGTGATGCCGGTGTACTCGAGCATGCGGTATCGCGAATCAAGCGTCACAGCCATGCCGTTGAGGCTGTTCTTGCGGCGGAGTGTGTTCAGGATGTCAGGGGTGGCAGCGCCGTATCCGTAGTCAGAGACGAGAAGCGCGTCCGCGGCGCGCGCATATTGATTGGCGGCGAGCACGAGTTCGCGCGTGGTGTGTGGATCGAGTCCGTTCTCGGGTTCGCGATCGATGCGAACAACTTGCTGGCGCGAAGAATGTGTTTGTCCCGCGAGGATTCGGGTCTTGGTGACGGTGGAGCGTCCCTTGATCTTTATGATGCCGCTGATGGGAATGTGTTTCTGGCGAAAGGCCTTGAGGAGCAGGCGTCCGGGTTCGTCGTCTCCAACGATGCCGACGGGAAGGACATTCACACCGAGGTCGGCGAGATTGTAGATGGCGTTTGCGCCAGCCCCAGGAACGACAGTGCGCTCGCGATGTTTGAGAATGAGCACGGGAGCTTCACGGGAGACGCGGGCAATCTCTCCGTAGATGAATTCGTCCGCCACGAGATCTGCGAGGACGGCGACGCTGACCCGGGGAAAGGATTCGACGATCTTGAGGAGCCGTTGATTGGGATTCGACTTTGGAGCCTTTGCATTCTTGGTCATTGAGGGTGAGGAATTGTCTCAGCGAGTGAGGTGCGAGTGCAAGTTTCCGGAAAGAGTGCCGAGAAGGATGTCGAGGACTTTTTCTGAATCGGCAAGTTCCATCTTCAAAGCAGCGGCTGTGAGTGGCTGAAGTTGGGCGCGAAGATCGGCGCGGAGACGCTCGAGGTTGATGGCGTCTTTTTCAGTGGTAATGAATCCATTCGCTGTTTTTTGTAGGCGGAGGGAGAGCAGATTGCGGATGTCGGTTTCGGTGTAGGCGTGGTGGTCAGGGAACGTGAGCTCGCCTGCGGGTTCGATTCCGGCAGTGCGGAGATCGCGAAAGAAACGCTCGGGGCGGGCGATTCCGCAGAAGGCAATTGGATGTGAAGGCGCGCCGTTTGTCTCGATATGGCGAGTGACACACCAGACGTGCTCGTTGTTGATTCCCACGTTCGCTTCGCGAAGCTGGGGCACATCGAGTGATGCGCCGTCGGTGAGAACGATGGCATGCGCGCGGCGGAGAGAAGTGAGTGGCTCGCGTAATCGGCCCACGGGTAGAAGCGAATCCTGTGCGTCAGAGGGCGTGACGATGACAATGTCAAAGTCGCGGTGAAGCTGGCGGTGCTGAAAGGCGTCATCAAGAAGATGAACCCAGGTACCGCCGTGGGCGGGGCGGAGATTGGAAAATTCTTGTTCAGCGAATTGGCCAGCAGCGAAACGGTCGGCTCCGACAATGACAGGGACACCGAGTTTCCGCGCCATGAGAAGAGGCTCGTCGCCGAAATCGGCGGAGGAGCCTTTGTCGTCTACGAGACGGATGCGAGTGTCGGAGCGGCCGTATCCGCGAGAGAGGATATCGAAGGGTATCTGGCGCGATTGCAGCAGCTCGCCAAGGAGGATGGTGAAGGGCGTCTTCCCTGCTCCGCCGACGCTGAGGTTTCCGATGCTGATGACAGGCCACTTTAAGCGACGAACGTGAAGAATTCCGCGATCGTAAAGTGCATTGCGCGCGGCAACGCCTGCGCCAAAGAGCGCGGACAAAGGCGCTAAGGCGCTCATCGCGTGACCTGCTGGTACCGCTGCTTGATGGTGGAGGGCATCCACATGAGGACTTCCAGTGCGTCTTGCGTGCGCTGTGTGGCGCCGGATTGTGCGCGGAAGACTTCTAGCGCGCACTGTCCCATGGCTTGCCATTGAGGCTCGAACATGGAGAGCATCTGGGAGTTCAGATCAGAGGCAGTAATGACGTGCACGGCATTTTCGCGCTGGAAGATGCTGATGATGTCGCGGAAATTTTCTGTATACGGGCCGACGAAGATGGGCTTGCCGAATTGAGCGGGCTCGAGAATGTTGTGTCCGCCGCGGGGGACAAGGCTGCCGCCGACGAATGCGGCGGTCGCGAGTGAGTAAATCGATGCGAGTTCACCGATTGAGTCGAGGAGGAAGACGGCGTTCTGAAGGGGCGCGCCGTTCCATTCTGTGCGGCGGACGAACGGGAGGCCGCATTCAGTGAGCATCTGCGCGACTGCGGAAAAGCGTTCGGGGTGACGTGGGGCCAGGATCAGCAGCGCGTCGGGATGCTGCTGGCGGAGATTCTTGAAAGCTGCGACGAGAAGCGCTTCCTCGTCTTCCACGGTGCTGCCGCAGACTAGGACGGGTGATGTGGGCGCAATGGCGGCGCGTAGTTGGCGGAGCAGAGGAGTCTCGTCGGGAGCAACGACGTCGAATTTCAGATTGCCGGTGACTTGAATACGGGCTGGGTCGGCACCTATAGCGCTTAATCGGTGGCGGTCCTGCTGGCTTTGCGCGAGGAAAATGTCCACATTGCGGAGGATGTTCGCCAGCGGAGCCCGGAGGCGCTGGTATCGCGGATAGGAGCGGTCAGAGATACGAGCGTTTACGACTGCAATACGCGCACTGGATGTGTGCGCAATGCGCAGGAAGTTCGGCCAAAATTCTGTTTCGGCGAGGATGACCAGCTTGGGGCGGAGTAATCGGATATACGGTCGGACTGCGAACGCGAAATCCAGCGGGAAGTAGAAGACGTTGGAATCGCCGAATTTTTCGCGAGCGAGTTTTTGACCTGTTGCGGTGGTAGTGGTAACCAAGATGCGCCATCCTTGGGCGGCGAATCGGGATTGTAATGATGTGATCAGCTTGCTGACGGCGATCACTTCGCCCAGGGAGACGGCGTGGACCCAGATACAGTTTTCATCCGGGCGAGTGGGGCGAACTCGCGAGGGGACGCGGCCCAGGCGTTCGTTCAGTCCCGCGCGATACTTCCCTTTTTTTGTGGCTTGGACGAGCCAATACGGCAGGGTGAGTAACAAAGCGAGGACCAGTCCGGCGCTGTAGAGGAAGTACATGTGTCAGAGTGGACATTCTAAATGTGCGGCCGGAACACGCCGTGATTATTCGCGTTTATGTCGGTAGGTATCTAAAGATTGCAGTATTCCCAACAACTCAGGATAATCACAGTCATGAGAAACATGCGTCCCCTCGCGCTTGCAGTTCTTGTCGCTGCTCTTTCGTTTGCCGCCGTTCATGCCTTCGGCAAAGACAAAGTTTTTTCGTTCCCGCGCGCTTATCACCCCAAGACGTATCCGGCGTTTGAGGCGCATGAGGATGAAAAGCTCGCCATCGCAGCGGACCCTTACGACATGCCGGAAAAAGTTGTGGGCGTGTTCACCGTGGATTACAAGAAAGAAGGCCTGCTGCCCATTCACCTGATCATTGGCAATGATGGGGATAAAGCGGTGTCGCTGGCCGACATGAACGTGACGCTAATCACGAAGAAGCGCGTGAAGATTCCGCCGGCGACGGTGGATGATATCTATCGGCGGATATCGAAGCAGACATCGCGGGGCGATGAGCCGCAACGGCCGTTCCCACTGCCGAAACGGAAATCAAAGACGATCAGCGACGAGGCACGTGAGGAAGTTAAGAATTCGCAGTTCATGGCGCGGGCAGTGGAACCACATGGGATCCAGTCGGGATTTGTTTACTTCGATGTGGATGACATTGAGTCTCCGCTGGCAGGTGCGAAGTTGGTGATCACGGGGCTGAGCGACTCAAATGGTCACGAGCTGTTCTTCTTTGAGATTCCGATGGAGAAGTATTTGAGTTATCGGGCGGTGAAGTGAGGCCGGAAAATGCCCAAGTTCTCTGACTGGCCGGAGTGGCTTCAAGTCGCCGTTCTCTTTCCCCATGCCATGTTGGGGTTCGTGGCCACTTGGTTATGGTGGCCAAAGACGGATAAAGAATGGTCTAGGTTCGGGCTGGTAGCGGCCTACTTGCTTGTCTTCTTCTTGGTTATGCATTTCGTATTTGGGTTGAAATAACCGGCACTTCCCCGACTACGATCTTTCCTGGCTTGGGCGATTCGAGATATGCCCAGGGAGTAGTGTGGTCGTGGGTAAAGATGGTGAGCCAGCGCTCTGAAATGGCGGGGCTGTAATAGCGCTTGCGGCTCTCGATGGTGTCGAGGGGGAAGACGTCATAGGACATCACCCAGGTGAGATCGATGTGCGAGCTCGTGGGGATGAGATCGGAGATGTAGCAGGCGGTCTGGCCGCCGCTTTCGATCATGACGGCTTGCATGTGGCGGGTGTGTCCGGGATAGACGACAACGGAGATGCCGGGAGTGATTTCCACGTTTCCGTTGAGCAATTCCATCTGGCCGCTCTCGATGAGCGGATCGTAATTGTCACTGATGTAGCTGATTTTGTCGCGCTCTAGCTGCCTGCGTCCGTGTTCCCATTCGCCGTGCTGGGCGTAATACTTTGCATTCGGAAATGTGGGGACCGGTTTGCCGTCTTTGTAGATGGTGTTCCATCCGCAGTGGTCAAAGTGCAAGTGCGAATTGATGACGATATCGATTTCTTCGGGCGTAATCTTTGCGGCGGCGAAGCTGTCCATGAGGAGTTCGTGCGGTTCGTAGATTGATTTGAGTTTGTCGGAGAGTTTGTTACCGATGCCAGTCTCAATGAGGATGTTCTTTTCGCCGGTGCGGATCAGGACGGAGTTGAGGCCGCAATCCATGAGATTGCGGTCATTGGCTTGAACTTTTTTGCTCCAAAGCGATTTGGGAACCACGCCGAACATGGAGCCTGCATCGAGAAAATAAGTTCCGTCAGTGAGGATGCTGAGTTCGAAATCGCCGAGAGTGAGCTTTGGAATGCTTGGGGAACTTGTCATTTTTCTGGTCGTTTTCTACGGGGGAATAGGTATTTAACCTTATTGAGGCGCGAGTTACGAATGGGCTAAAGTCCAGACTCCGCATGATATTAGATATAGCAAGATTAGTCGTGGCACTGGGAATCCTGTGCTTTCACAAGCCGATAGGGACGTTCGTCCTTGAACATGAGCGCCGGTTCGCCACGCTGCTGAGCGAGCGTGGGGTATTCCTTCCAAACCTGCCGAGCCAGAAACTCACACATGACCTGTACTTCAGCATTGGAGCCATCGCTTCAGTGGCGTGTGTTGTGCGTCTCTGGGTAGCACACGGCTGATTGCGCGAGCAGCGGCTGAAAGTGCTACAATTTGTTTACCCCGCCTATGAACCCCGATTTGCAGAAATTGATCGAACTAGACAAGATAAGCCAAGAAGTGTCCCGCCTAAAGGAAGAAATTGCCGCCCTCCCGAAACGAGTGGCGGAGATAGAGACCAAGCTATCCGCCGCCAAAGCCCAAGTGGAGGCCGCCAAAACGGCGATCAAGACACAAGAGGCGGGGAAAAGAAAGCTTGAGTCCGACATTCAAGATTGGCAGCAAAAAATATCCAAGTTCCGCGAACAATCCCTCGCAGTAAAAACCAACGAACAATACAAAGCATTAATGACCGAGATTGAATTCGCGGAGAAGCATATCCGCGATTGCGAAGAGCAGATCCTGGTGGGAATGGACTCAGCGGAAGGCTTGGCCAATACGCTGAAGACCGCGGAAACAGAGCTTAAGTTCGAAGCCGCTGAGATTGAAAAAGAGATGGCGCATGCCCGCGCAGTCACCGCAGAAGACGAGAAAAAACTTGCGGAATTGAGCCAGCAGAAACAAGGGCTACAGGCAGGGGTTGAGCCCAGCATGCTGTCCCATTACGAGCGCGTTGCCACGAAGCGCAAAGGTGCCATTGCTGCCGCGTACGATCACAAGTGTGGCGCGTGCAATGTGATGATGCGTCCGCAGAAATATAACGAACTGTTATCCAATTCAGAGTTGGTGACCTGCGATTCTTGCGGAAGGATCCTGTATTACGACGCTTCAAAACAGCCAGAAGTGTTGCAGGGCGGTAAAGCCGGCAAAGCCGGTTTACGCGCCAATGAGCGGGCTTGGTTCTATCTGCCGACAGGCGGCGAGAGTGGAAGGTTCGCCTACTTCGCGAATTCCAAGGGCGGATGCACGATGCGCATATTCGACGCCCTCTCAGGCCAGTCCATAGAAAAAGCAGCGAAGAAGAAGACAACGTTCCGGGAGGCGTTCTCTGAGTACCTTACAGATGCACTGCCGCTGCACCCGGAGCATCTCAATATCCAGCAAGATTTTGATGAGCAGCTCCCGGCAGACATGCTGGAAGAGTTCCAACTGCAAGCCCGTATCGCGCCCGGTACGACGGCGGCAGTGCCCACGGCCCAATAAGACGGACGCTCCGGTGATCGGATGCAAAGTCGTTGTAACTTCCGCGCAGTAATCTTCCTCGCAGCAATCTGGGCGATGTGTAGCAGCCCTGTGAACGCCCAGCGAAGTCCCTCCAGACCAAGCAATCGAGGCATCGAGGTAGATATCCGCCTGACCATGGAAGACTCGCGCAGCGCGCCTGAACAGATCCGTGTCCTACTGATGACCACCTCCGGTTCTATCGTGGCGGATCGCTTTACGGGATCTTTGGGAAATGTCACATTCAGCGGAATCCCAGCTGGAAACTACCGGGTGAAGGCGAGCGGAATGGATATAGAGGATTCGGAAACCACGTTTTATGTGGATGCGAATGATCAACATCACTTTGAAACGATGCAGATCAAGATGAAAACGACGGGCCAGCCGAGCAGTAACCGGGGAGCAATCTCCGCCGCGGAGTTGAACATCCCCGAGAAGGCACATAAGGAATTCGACAAGGGAATCGCCAATATGGAACAAAAGGATTTTGGCGAAGCTGAAAAACACTTCACGAAAGCGACGGAGATCTACCCGCAGTACGGGGCGGCGTTCAACAACCTGGGCGTGCTGGCGATGAGGGCGGGCCACAATGAAGATGGAAAGCGTTTTTTTGAAACGGCGCTGCGGGCTGACGGTAATAATCCGGGAGCAAATGTAAACTTTGCCCGCTGCCTGATCATGGAAGGCAATATCCCAGATGCAGAACAATACCTGCAAAAGGCGAGCACCTTGGCTCCGCGTGATGCTGAGCCCCTCGCGGTTTTAGCCAATACGCAAATGCAAGCCGGCCAGCTTGATCTTGCGCTCGATAATGCGCGCAGGGTACATACGCTGGAGCACCAGCGCTTCACAGTGGCGCATTTGATAGCGGCACGCATCCTGGAATCGAAGAACCGGCCGGACGAAGCAGCGGCCGAGTACAGATTATTCCTCAAAGAAGCTCCGGACAGCCCTAAAGCGGAGAACGTCCGCGCAGCTTTGCAGTCCTTGGAAAACCGCGTAAAGTAAAACCCTCCAGATGCCCACCCCTTTGAAAGTTCATACCATTGCTGTGAATTCTCGCGCCGCGAAGCGGTTGCGCGGCGGGCATCCCTGGGTGTATCGCTCAGACCTCTCAGAAAAAACTGCGGGGGCAATACCAGCCGCTTCGCTTGTGCATGTGACGGACGAGCGCGGAAAGCTGTTGGGCTCCGCGCTGGCAAGTTCCTCTTCGCAAATCGCGTTACGGATGATCTCAGAACAGGCGATTGAGGACGAACAGTTGCCACAGCTTGTTCGCGAGCGCATTGCAAAAGCGGCGGCATATCGTACGAAATTCGTGCGCGAGAGTGATGCGTATCGCGTGGTGTTCAGCGAAGCGGATGAGCTTCCGGGCACTGTGGTGGACCGCTACAACGACGTGTTCACGCTGCAGGTATTGACGCAAGCGATGGACCGGGACGATCTGCGAACGTCTGTTGTGGACGCCCTAATTGAACAGTTCGGAAAGAAGATCAACGTGGTGGAACGGAGCGAGCCGCGCATCCGGCAGTTGGAAGAATTGCCTGCTCTTGAAAGCAGGGCCCTGCACGGGAAGAAGACATCCACAACATTCGCGATGAATGGATTGACCTTTGAATTTGACGCGGTGTCTGGACAAAAAAGTGGGGCTTTCCTGGATCAGCGCGAGAACTATGCGGCGGCTGCATCCTATGCGCACGGTGAAGCGCTGGACGTTTTTTGCTACCAAGGTGGATTTGCACTTCACCTAGCGCGAGTGTGCGAGAAGGTGACCGGTGTCGATTCCTCACGTGCAGCATTGGAAGTAGCAGATCAAAATGCCACGCGAAACGCGGGGTCGTTCAAGTCCGGAGAGATCGAATGGATAGAAGCCAATGCATTCGACCTGCTGCGTGATTACTCTGCCGAAGGAAAGCAGTACGACACGATCGTGCTTGATCCACCGGCGTTTGCGAAGAGCAAGCGTGCGCTTTCAACAGCGATGCGGGGATACAAGGAGCTGAACCTACGGGCGCTGAAGATGCTGCGTCCGGGCGGGATTTTGGTGACGAACTCCTGTTCGCACCACGTCAGCGAAAGCGACTTCTGCGAGATGTTGACGGGTGCGGCTGTGGACGCGAATCGAAGGGTGAAAATCCTGGAAAAACGCAGCCAGTCGAAGGACCACCCCGTGGTTGCGACGATACCAGAGACAGGATATTTGAAGTGCTTTGTTTGCTATGTCGACTAGAATTTTTCACCTAAGTACTTGAAATATAAGCACATCCAAGTACTTGACAGTAAAACGCTCATATTTTATGATTCGATTGTTGATACGCCAGCATCAAACGGCTGTGCGAACCACTTAATTCCCAATTGAGAGGACAACAATCATGGCAACAATTTCTCGTTTAGACCCCTATCGTGAACTGAACAGCCTGCAGTCAAACCTAAACCGCATCTTCCAGGACTATGGCCGTGGAAGCGATGAGCTGATGACCAGCGGAACGTTTGTTCCGCCGGTGGATATCTACGAGGATGACCACAGCATCGTCTTGAACATGGAAGTGCCGGGAGTGAACCAGAACGACATTGAGATCACGCTGGAGAACAACACCCTGACGGTACGCGGCGAGCGCAAGATCGAGAAAGACATTAAGGAAGAGAACATCCACCGCGTGGAGCGGCGTTACGGATCATTCACGCGTTCCTTCAGTTTGCCGAACACGGTTGATCCGGAGAACGTGACGGCCAACTTTGAAAATGGCATTTTGAAGATTAAGCTGGCGAAGCGCGCAGAAGCGAAGCCGAAGCAGATCAAGGTGACTGGCGGCACGAGCTCCGGCAGCGACAAGAGCAAGGAGATCAAGGGTTCCGGTCAGGCGGCCTAAGAAGTTCGGGTGAGGATGTAGAGCACGTCAATAATAATAATCTGTATGGGAGCGGGAGGCGGGCTGTCTGTCTCCCGTTTTTTACGTTCTAAATAACGAAACTCAGGGACACAAAATTATGGCAATACGTTGGGACAAACTCACGATAAAAGCACAGGAAGCCATCCAGGCCGCAGGCGAGATTGCGGCTGAGCATGGCAATCCGGAAATCATGCCCTTGCACTTGCTGGTGGCGCTGGCGCGCGACCAAGAGGGCGTGGTCGCACCGGTGTTGGCAAAGCTTGGAACCACGATGGAGGTGGTCTATTCGGCGGCGCTGCGGGAGATCGAGCGGTTGCCGAAGCTGAGTGGCTCGTCGGCGCAACCGACGTTGTCACAACAGCTTTCAAAAGTTATGGACCAGGCGTTCAAGGAAGCCGACTACTTCAAGGACGAATACGTTTCGACCGAACATCTGTTGCTCTCAATCGCGCAAGCCAAAGGCGATCCTGCGCAGAGAATCCTTGCAGAAAACGGCGCCACGCACGGAGCAATCCTCAAGGCCCTGACGGGAGTACGTGGATCGCAGCGGGTGACCGATCAAAATCCTGAGGCGAAGTATCAGGCCTTGGAGCGTTACGCGAAGGACCTGACAGAACTGGCGCGGCGCGGCAAGTTGGATCCGGTGATCGGGCGCAATGACGAGATACGGCGCGTGATACAGGTGCTGTCTCGCAGGACGAAGAACAATCCGGTGCTGATCGGCGAGCCGGGTGTGGGTAAGACGGCCATCGTGGAAGGCTTGGCGCAGCGAATCATCTCCGGTGATGTGCCGGAGGTGCTGAAGAACAAGCGGCTGATATCGCTCGATCTGGGTGCGATGTTGGCGGGAGCGAAGTTTCGCGGCGAGTTTGAAGACCGCTTGAAAGCTGTTTTGAAAGAGATTGAGGAATCCGCAGGCGAAATCGTTCTGTTTATTGACGAGTTGCACACCCTGGTGGGAGCAGGCGCTGCGGAGGGCGCGATTGACGCTTCGAACATGCTGAAGCCGGCGCTGGCGCGCGGTGAATTGCGGGCAATCGGCGCGACGACGTTGAATGAGTATCGCAAGTACATTGAGAAGGACGCGGCACTGGAACGCAGGTTCCAGATCGTGATGGTGGGCGAACCGACGACGGAGGACACCATCGCCATTCTGCGCGGGCTGAAAGAAAAGTACGAAGTGCATCATGGAGTGCGCATCAAGGATGCGGCGATAGTGGCGGCGGCGACGCTGTCCGCACGATACATTGCCGACCGTTTTCTTCCCGACAAGGCGATCGATCTTGTGGATGAAGCGGCGGCTTCGTTGCGAATCCAGATCGATTCAATGCCGACGGAGATCGATCAACTGGAGCGCAGAGCGACGCAGCTTGAGATCGAGCGTCAGGTGTTGAAGAAGGAGACGGACCCGAACTCGCGTGAAAGGCTGGCTATCGTAGAGCGCGAGCTTGCGGAATTGCGTGAGCAGGCGAACACGCTGAAGCTGCGCTGGCGGCAGGAGAAGGAAGGGATAACGCGTATCCGCGAGTTGAAGGAGCGGATCGAGCAGTTGAAGCTTGAAGAGCAGACGGCGGAGCGTGAAGGCAATCTGCAACGCGTGGCGGAAATCCGCTACGGATTATTGCGGCAGGCGGAGGCGGAACTCGCAAAGCTGAGCAGCCAGGCTGATGGCGAACAGTCACGCATGCTGAAGGAAGAAGTGGATGAAGAGGATATTGCGACGATCGTTTCAAAGTGGACGGGGATCCCGGTCTCGAGAATGCTCGAAGGCGAAGTGCGGAAGCTGATCGAGATGGAAGACCGGCTCCGGCAGCGTGTGGTCGGGCAGGATGTGGCGATACAGCGGGTGTCAAACGCAATCAGGCGTTCGCGCGCGGGATTGAGCGATCCGCGAAGGCCGATCGGCTCATTCATCTTCCTGGGCCCGACGGGAGTGGGAAAGACGGAACTGGCGCGGGCGCTGGCGGAATTTATGTTCGACGATGAACACGCGATGATACGCATCGACATGTCTGAATACATGGAGAAGCATGCGGTGGCGCGGCTGATCGGCGCGCCTCCGGGATATGTGGGCTATGACGAGGGTGGGCAGTTGACGGAGGCGGTGCGTCGGCGTCCGTACTCGGTGTTGTTGTTCGACGAGATCGAAAAGGCGCACGGTGATGTGTTCAACATCATGCTGCAGATACTTGATGACGGCCGACTGACGGACTCAAAGGGCCGGACGGTGGACTTCAAGAACACGGTGATCATCATGACGTCAAACCTGGGGTCGGCGTTCCTGAACAGCGAAGGGCTGCGGTCTCCGGAAGAGTTCGATGCTGCGCAAGCGCAGGTGATGACGGCACTGCAAGCGCATTTCAAACCAGAGTTCCTGAACCGCATCGACGACATTGTGATCTTCAGACCATTGGGCGAAGAGGAGCTCACGCACATCATTGACCTGCGATTGGAAGACCTGCGGCGCATTCTTGCGGAGCGAAAGATTTCAATCGAGCTCACGCCGGCGGCACGAGAGTTGCTGTTCGTGATGGGATATGACAGGGCGTATGGCGCTCGTCCGTTGAAGCGCGCGATTCAGCGGTTGATGCAAGATCCGCTAGCGTTAAAGTTGCTTGATGGGGAAGTTAAGCCCGGCGACCATCTGATCGTGGATGGGAATCTGGAGACACAACAGATGATTTTCCAAGCGGTGCCTGAGAGAAAAGAGCCTGCGGCCGAGGTGGAGACGGCAGGCGGGAAGCGAAGGAGCGCGTAATAGGAGTGCGGGGGCTAAAGCCCCCATAAAGAAATCAAAGCATAGCTTGCCGCACGGCTGTTTAGAAGGGGATCAGTTTTCTGATTCCCTTCTTCTTTTTCTGCTTGCTGCTTGACTCCTGATCTTTGGTGTCTTTCGAATCCTTGGCATCTTTCGAGTCTTTTTGAGCAGTTGAACTCGAGGACGAATCGTTGGTTGCGGCAGCGTCGGTCTTTGCCGCACCTTCGGCGGTCACGTCATTCACTTGAGTCGGAGGTGGCGCAGTGCCAGCATCCGATCGCGGAACGGGGTCACTCTGTTTCGAACCATTGGACTTGATGATCTCGCCTGAGGCCTTGCCATTGATGTCCTTGGTGGCTGCGTCTGAGACTTGCTTCATGACTTCCTGAGCGTTGGTAGGCTTGGCGTCTTCCATGATGGGTTCAACACCTTGCACAGCCTGCGCCATGTCAGGACGCTTGTGCAGGTTGCCCATTATGCGGCCCATGCGGCCTGTCTGTCCGCGACTGGCTTCTTCGGCCTTGTTCTGCGCCAGAGCTTCAGGAGTTGGAGTAGGTACGGGGCGGTTCAATGCTTTCAAGCGCGATTTGGCGTCTTCGAAGCGTTCCATTGCGGGGTATCTGGTGACGATTTTGGCATAGCTCTCTGCGGCGCGATTGGTGAGATCGTTCAAGATGTTGGATTTCGCGACCTCGCCAAAATTCGCCTTGCGTATGTTGTTCAGCTCGGCTTCATAAGCCTGGCCGAGGGTGTAAAGAGCTTCGTCCGCCTGACTGTAGAACGGGTAAGAGTCCGTCAGGGAGCGTAGTCGCGCAATTGAGGCCGGATACGACTGGCGAATGAAATAGAACTTGCCGATACGGAATTCTCGTTCCGCTAACACTTCCTGCACTTGCAAGAGTTTCTGTTTGGCTTCTGGAACGAGTTTGCTGTCAGGGTATTGCTGGATCAACTGACGGTATTCATCTTCCGCACGCTTGGCATGCGTGTAATCGCGGTCCGGCTTTTCCATCTGCCGGTAGTGGATGCCGGCGACCTTCAACTGAGCTTCAGCGGCTTCTGGCATGTTGGGGAAGAAGGTCTGGAAATCCTTGTATTCGGCTTCTGCCTGTTGCAACGCAGCGGAGGTGTTTTCCGCGTACCAGGAGTCACCGACTGCTAATTTGGCGCGGGCTATGTACTCGGAATCAGGATAGGTGTTGATGAGGGTCTGCAGAGTAATGCGTCCTTGATCGAACCTGTTGTGCTGAATGTCATTCATGGCGCGGTCAAAGAGGACTTTGTCCGGCTGCTTGGAGTCGATCTGTGCGATGGGATTGACTGTCTTGTTCTTGCGACAGCCACCGGCCAAAGCAACAACAGCGATCAATAAAACGAGGGTTGTACGACGAAACATTAGCTACCCCAAATTCCTAAACTTGCACCAAATTTGCTTCGCGCCCTTTTTTCAGCAGGCGCTCAGTGTTGATCTTGATATCGCCAGCGCCAAAGATGGCATTGCCGGCGACCAGAACTTCTGCCCCGGCGCGGACGATGTCGGCGACGTTTTCCAGCGATACGCCACCATCGACTTCAATCTTAAAGCCAGTGCGGATCGTCGACTTGATTGCCGCCAGCTTGCGAATCTTCTCCAGGCAGGAGGGGATGAATTTCTGTCCTCCAAAGCCGGGGTTCACGGTCATTACCAGCACGTAATCCACGATGTCGAGCACTTCCGTCAGAGTCCCAATGGGAGTTGCCGGATTTATCACTACCCCTGCCTTAACCCCGTGACTCTTGATGAGTTGCAGAGTGCGGTTAAGGTGAGTGCAGGCTTCTTGATGCACCGAGATCCAGTCAGCGCCAGCGTCGGCGAAGGCGGGAATGTACTGGTCAGGGTTCTCGATCATGAGATGACAATCGAGAGCCACATCCGTACTTACGGCCTTACGCAACGATGCGACCACGGGCGGCCCGACTGTGATGTTAGG
Organism: Terriglobales bacterium; assembly: GCA_025462725.1. GTDB lineage: Bacteria > Acidobacteriota > Terriglobia > Terriglobales > Acidobacteriaceae > JAICLA01. Next base: position 106,029 of record JAOAPE010000001.1, read on the forward strand.
AACAAAATGGCCGTCCATAACGTCGACGTGCAAGAGGCTGGCGCCACCTTCGATAGCTTCCTTGACGCTGGCTGCAAGACGAGCAAAGTCAGCGGAGAGGATGGAAGGCGCGATTTGAATCACATGGTTTTCAGGCAAAAAGAGGGCCTTCTACTTGCGTCTAAACAGCCGAGAATTACTGAAAATTGTAGCATGGGGAGAGCGGGCTGGGGCGTGGATTAGGGCTGTTTTGCTTGCCTCTTGGCTATTTGCTTCCTGGGTCAGGAGACAGGTCCAAAACAGTTGATACTGTCCCGATCTTTTGCGAGAGATTGTCGCGCACGAGGACGCGAAGTACGTAGCGGCCGGGAGCGAAAATCATGCTCCTGTGATACGAGAATCCGCTGGTGGCGAATTTCTCCTGCTGCTGCGGAGAGAGTTTTAGGCGAATGTGCTCCGGAACTACTTCGCCGCCCTTCCGGTTTATTGCACGTATTGAGGCGAGCATATCCAGATCCAGCTTTTTGCTTTCAGGTTCAAGCAGCACGCCGCCAACGGGTGACGAAAGAGCAAGCTCAATCTGCGTGTTTTCTCCTTGCCGCGTTTTCTTTGACCATTGCAGACGAAGCGGAACGGAGGTGTAGTCGACAGGAGAAGCAAGCGCTACGGAAGCAGTATCGATTCTGTGGATAGACGGCTGCGCAGACTGCCTCTTGCTTTCGTCATGTGCCAGGACTTTCAGTGATATGACTTTGTCAGCAGACGGCGGGATCACCATGAAACCGTTCCTAGTTCGTATCGAGTATTTCTGTTCCGCTCCTTTAACCTTCAGTTGATGCCACCCAGGATGCGCTTCGGGGGCCAGATAGAACCCGAGCAAGTAATAGTGCTTAGCGTCATCATCGATTCGCTTGATACACCGGTCAGGTAAATCGGTGCAATTCTGGCCGCCAGTCTTTTGCGCCACTCTTAGCATGGAACTCTGGTCTGACTGCGGTTCGTCAAGTACATAGCTAAACAGACTATTGAACCTGGGTCCTGCAAAGGAGCCACTGAAATTGGTTGCTGGCTGTCCCTCGGTCGTGGGCCAAACCTCGCGCGAATCCCAAACAGGATTCTTTACGCCGTTCATATCGATGGGATAGACAGCTACATTGGCGTCACTCATCGCCTTCCACGCCTGCTCTGAATGTTCGGCCATTTGAAAACTGCGCAGGACGACAATCGCGGAGAGCATGGAATTGAAGCTGGGTGCCTCCATAAAGTTTGTGGAGACCCAAATAAGCTTTTTTCTTCCGGCGATGCCGCGATACGCCTGCGCCAGGGTTGTGATGGGGTCCAGCAGGGACTTTGGCTGCAATCTGATACGGTCAAAGTCGGCAAAGTTTTGCGCACGCGTTGCTTCGGGCAAAGCCGCAGGGGGCGGATTTTTGGAAATCCAGGAATCTACGACGCGGGTCAAGTCGTCTGGAGAAGAACTGAAGGAGTGAATCTGCTGTAAGCCGGAGTAGGTCAGCAGCAATACAGCAACTGGTGTGCGCGCTTGAGCAAAATACTTGCACATGTCCCGGATGTAACTATGGATCTTCGCGTTGACCAATGCATCATTTCTGAGATCAAGCACCAGAATCACCACGTCGCCTTGGGTTTTTGGCGCATAGTTCTGAACGGTATTGGCGGACAGGGGAAGTTCCTGATGAACCACTGCGGCCTGATCTACCTCTTCAAAAACCGCAATGTTTTCTGGCTTGCCGTCGTGCAAGAGGACAAAGTCCTTTTTGCTCAGCCCGCGTATTAGCTGTCCATGGGTTGTAACGACTGCCGGGACTAAGACGAGTTCAGACCTGCTTGTAAATGTTGGCGAATCCTGCGTTGCAGCAGAAACCGAGAAAAGCAGCACGCACAATAGGGTCCGGCACATAGGAAACTCCCGGCAAGGCTGGTTTGCTCCCCATGATACAGACCTGCTCGACTGACAACTCTGAAAATTGGAAATTTCCTGAATTCGTAAATTGGGCCGGGACCGCATTCTGCGATTGCAACACCGGCTGCTTACATTCCATCTAACGGCGAGTGATCAGTGTACGCACAATCCGCAAGTTCTTGGCCCTCACGTCGCTTATGGTGTTTGTAAGTGTTGCCGGGGTGGCGCTACCGATCAAGCCGAAACTTTCCGACATCATCAAGGAAGCGCAGAAGCCGCAAGTGCACTATCCGCCGGCGCGGGCGGGATGGAATGGGCCGGAGGAGAAGTCGGCGGTGGGACATCCGAATGCGGTGTATGACCAGATGCGGTATGCGATGTCAGCCGAGGCAGCGCGAGCGCATCTTGTTCAGGCGGCGACGCCGGATTGGCGTGTGCTGGTGCTGTTGGCCACGGTCGTCCTGTTCTGGCGATACAAGCTGGAGCGCGGTTTGCGCAGCGGAGTCCGACATAAGAACAACGTGATCACGATGCCGAGTCCCTCGGTCACAGCGGAACGAGCCGCGTAAGTTCGCGCGTGACTCGCTACTACGATTGAATTAGAGTGAATCCGCGCTAAGTGTTAATCTTAGCTGCATTCAAACCCCTGCTAAGTGCGCGAGAGGTGTAAGAAAGTGCCTCGAATACTGTCAATCTACTACGACAGCAGTACTGGACCATCGCGCGACGAGATACTGACCAAGGTAGGCTACGAAGTCAGTTCAGCTACGAATCCATCTCAGGCATTCGATCTGCTGGACCAGGGCGAATTCGCCATGGTGATCATTGGGCAATCAATCCCCACCGCGGAACGCCGATTGCTTTTCCTGGAGATAAACCGCAAGTGGGGAACGCCAGTGATGCTGGTGGATTCGGGAGGAGAGCCTGATCCGCTAATCCGCGCACGTGCACATGTGAGCGATACAGCCACCCCAGAGCAGATAGTGGCAGCGGTGGCTTCCGTTGTTCCGCAGAAGAGATCGCGCCAGCCTTTGTAGTCCTCAACCTCTATGCCATTGGTGGAAATCCGAAATCTGATAAAGGTCTTCCCCGTTAGCGAAGGTGTTTTGGGAATTCCGTCGAAACGCGCGACGAAGGCGACCGAGGTGCGCGCGGTGGATGACGTGTCGCTGAGCATTGAAGCGGGCGAGACATTGGGGCTGGTTGGTGAATCAGGCTGCGGGAAGACGACACTAGGGCGAATGGTGTTGCGGCTCATCGAGCCGACATCCGGCAGTGTTTTGTTCAACGGACAGAACGTTCTTGCAGCTAGCAGTAGTGAGATGCGCAAGCTGCGGCGCGATATGCAGATCGTCTTCCAGGACCCGTTCGGATCGCTGGATCCGAGGATGCGCGTGTTCGATATTGTGAGTGAGCCGCTGGTGATCCATGAGAAGCATTCAAAAGTTGCGCTTAGGCAGAGGGCGGCAGAGTTGATGCGAGCTGTGGGGCTGGAGGAATCAGCGCTGTTGCGGTATCCGCATGAGTTCTCCGGAGGACAGCGGCAGAGGATCGGGATTGCGCGGGCGTTGGCGCTGAAACCGAGATTCATCGTGGCTGACGAGCCGGTGTCGGCTTTGGATGTGAGCGTGGGCGCGCAAATCGTGAACCTGCTGGCAAAACTTCAGCGGGAGTTAGGGCTGACTTACCTGTTTATATCGCACTCGATGCCGATCGTGCGGTATCTCTCGACGAGGATCGCAGTGATGCGAGGCGGAAAAATCGTGGAACTGGGAGAGACGGAGCAGGTGACAGGCAATCCGCAGCATGAATATACCAAAACGCTGTTGGCGGCTACGCCGGAGCTAGTTTTGTAAACCCTGCAAACCTTTAGCCGCAGGTAAAAGAAAGATTAAAGAAGGATTATGTAAGTGGTTCGGCAGCTTGGGAGTAGAATGCCGTTCATATTCTGTTTCACGCGAAGGAACACTAAAGTTTCACGAAGTGTTTCGTGCAACTTTTCAGAGACCTATTCGTAATCTAGGCTCGTAGCCCAAGTGCGCAGACCCCTAAGTGCGCCACCTCAACCGTAAGTACGGAGGAACAAATGAGCACAGCAGTAACTCCAACGCCCGAGCAAGGCGCGCCATTGTCGCAGATAGAGCGAGTCACGAACGTGTTTTTCGCTCCAACGAAGACGTTTTCCGACATACGGAGGAGCGCAAATTGGCTGTTGCCATGGGTAGTGATGGCCCTCTTTTCTTTGGCATTCACAACCGTAGTTGCCAAAAAAGTGGGATTTGAGCAAGTATCAAAGAATCAGATGAAGCTTGCCCCCGCTTCGCGAGTAGCGCAGATCGAGGCGTTGCCTCCTGAACAGCGGGCCGGTGCCGAGCGCAACAGCGTGACGGTCACGAAAGTGATCTCGTATGGCTTCTCTATTTTTACCCTGATATGGTTGGCTATCGTCGCATTGGTCCTTTGGGGGACGTTTAGTTTTGGTCTGGGCGCGGAGGTCAGCTACGGGCAGTCGTTGGCAATAGTGATGTTCGCAAGTGTGGTGGGAATAGTGAAAACATTGCTGGGCATTGCGGTGATCATGGCGGGATTGGATCCGGAGTCATTCATGATCCAAAACCCGGTGGGCACAAACCCTGGCTACTACTTGAGCTTCGCTGACACCCCACGGTTCCTCTATACAGTGGCCTCATCAGTGGACATTATCGTCATCTGGACGCTGATCCTAACGGGCATTGGATTTGCGTGCGTGTCGAAAGTGAAACGCGGAACTGCAATTGTTGTGGTACTCGGGTGGTATGCATTATTCACACTTTGCAGCGCAGCACTAGGCGCAGCATTCTCGTAAAAGACTGCATAAGCAAGAAAATGGCGACGCATATGCGTCGCCATTTCTTTTGGCGTAAATGTTTACTTATGCTGGAGCCGGTTCGCCGCCAGTTACTGGCTTGCGCTCTGGCTTTAGCACTTGCTGAAGCGGAGGATTCGGATCGTCAGGCTTGTTCATCGGTGGCAGGTCTTTATCATCGATGAGCAGCTTAATCTCGACGGCGTCCAAGACCTCGCGTTCGAGCAGCGCTTCTGCAATGCGGATCAGCGCGAGGCGCTCTTTGGTGATGAGGTCCTTGGCTGAGGTGTACGCATTGGTGATCAACAGGTTTACCTGCTGGTCAATCTTAATGGCAGTGTCTTCACTGTAGTCGCGATGCTGGTTGATCTCGCGGCCGAGGAATATCTGCTCTTCCTTCTTTCCGAAGGTCAACGGTCCAAGTTCGCTCATGCCGAATTCGCAGACCATCTTGCGGGCCAGTTCAGTGGCACGTTCAATGTCGTTTCCGGCACCGGTGGTCATCTCGTCGAGGAAGATCTCCTCGGCGATGCGTCCACCCATCAGGATTGCCAAGCGGGTCTGGAGATAGCTGCGTCCGTAGCTGTGCTGGTCAGTCTCCGGCAACTGCATGGTCACACCAAGCGCCATTCCGCGAGGAATGATGGTGACCTTGTGCAACGGATCGGAGTTAGGCAGCTTCGCGGCAACTAGTGCGTGTCCCGCCTCGTGATACGCGGTGTTGCGCTTTTCCTGATCAGTCAACAGAAGCGACTTGCGCTCCGCGCCCATCAGAACTTTGTCCTTCGCCATCTCGAAGTCATACATCATGACTTGCTTGCGGTTGAAGCGGGCAGCAACCAGCGCGGCCTCATTCACCATGTTGGCAAGATCAGCGCCGGAGAACCCCGGTGTACCGCGAGCCAAGACGCCAAGCTGAACGTCATCTGACATAGGAATCTTGCGGGTATGAACGCGGAGGATCTCTTCGCGTCCGCGAACGTCAGGACGCGAGACCACGACTCGGCGATCGAAACGGCCAGGGCGCAGAAGCGCGGGATCGAGAACGTCAGGGCGATTAGTGGCGGCGACAAGGATCACGCCGTCATTAGATTCGAATCCGTCCATCTCAACCAGCAATTGGTTGAGGGTCTGCTCGCGCTCGTCGTGTCCGCCGCCGAGGCCTGCGCCACGATGACGTCCGACTGCGTCAATCTCGTCGATGAAGATGATGCAAGGAGCATTTTTCTTGCCCTGCTCGAAGAGGTCGCGAACGCGGCTTGCGCCAACGCCGACGAACATCTCAACGAAATCTGAACCGGAGATGGAAAAGAAAGGAACATTGGCTTCGCCGGCGACCGCGCGGGCAAGCAAAGTCTTGCCGGTTCCCGGAGGGCCTACGAGCAGAACGCCCTTGGGGATACGTCCGCCAAGCTTTTGGAATTTCTGCGCTTCACGCAGGAACTCGATGATCTCTTTCAGTTCCTCTTTGGCTTCATCCACGCCAGCAACATCTTTGAAAGTGATCTTCTTCTGCTGCATGGAGAGCAAGCGCGCGCGGCTCTTGCCGAACGACAGTGCCTTGTTTCCGCCGGCCTGCATCTGCCGCATCATGAAGACCCAGAAGCCGATGATGAGGACGAAGGGCAACGCATTTACGAGGATGGTGACCCACATGCCTGCTTGCTGATCGACTACATTGACCTGGACGTTCTTTTCGCGAAGCAGTTTGTAGATGTCGGGATAATTGGCAGGAATGGTGGTGTGGTACTTGGCGTTATCATTACGCAGCTTGCCCGTCACTTCGCTGCCCCGAATGGTGGCGTCAACGACTGAGCCTTGCTCAACGTTGGCCATGAACTCCGTGAGGCTGATGTCCTTATCTTTCGCCCCATTGGTGCCGCGCTGCACAACTTGCCAGAGCACGATGGCTGCGACCGCTAGTACCACCCAGGTAATGACCTGCTTTACTGTCGAATTCACTGATTACTCCTACTAGAAATCTGAAAAGACTTTCCCACGACAACCAACCTGTTCAAGCTGGAAGTGAAAATGAAACAACTAACAACCGCGTGGGGGATGAGTCCGTAGTTCTTCTCGCCTTATATAGATGCGAAAGGCGGGATTTCGATTGAATCACTACAAAGATTTTACCCCTTTTAGACGGGTAAAGTTCCCGTTTGACTATCTATTTCCACCTAAATTCCACCTGAGAAGACAGAAAAACGGGCGAAATTCGCCCGTCGTCTGTAAGTAGTTGGAAACACAAGAGCCGCTTTCGGGGTGTGTTAGTCCCTCGCTAATACGCCGATGTAAGGCAGGTTACGCCCCAGTTGCGGGGCTCCAAGTCCGTATCCGACGACAAAGGATTCGTCGAGCAAAAAGCCGAAGTATTCGGGATGAAGCATGACGCGCCGCTCGGATTGTTTGTCCAAAAGGGTGCAGATCTTGACCGAAGCGGCACCGCGTGTGGTGAAATTGCGCACCAAGAACTCGCTGGTCACGCCAGATTGGATCAATGCTTCAACAAGCAGCACGTCTTTACCGGTGACATCAGTCTCAGGCGTGTAGAAGATCTCAGTAGTGTTGGTGCTGCCCTGGCGGGTTTCGCGGGTGTCAGCGGTGACGAAGTTACAGACGACCGGAATCTCAAGTTGGCGGACAAAATCCGACATGAACATGAATCCGTTTTCGAGAACACAGATGACGTGCAAGGTCTTGCCGGCATAGTCCGAGCTGACTTGCTTGGCTATTTCAGAGACGCGCTTTTGGATCTGCTCTGCCGTGAAAACTGTTTTCTTGATCTTTAGCTTGTGGCCGTTATTCAATCGGTCCGCCTTCGTATCAGAATAGCTCTCGTTCAGCTTTGTGCGTGGGGCGATGTTTCAATGATCAGTTGCTGTAGTTTGCCGTTTTCTTCGAGCCAAAGCTTGTTCGACCGCGTCGCGTAAACCCAAATCAGTTTGTTCCCGAGCGCGAGCACGGGCCAATTCTGGCGGTCGCCCGAGGGAATTTGTAGGTCTTCCAGCAACTCCTTCACTTTCTTTTCAGAGCCGCTTTGCGCTTGCTTGAATCGATCGCCTGCACGCCAATTTCGCAGCGTGAGGCTATCCGCCGCGCCGAGTGGTTCCATTTTGCCATCTTCTCCAGAGAAAAGAATGGGCGTTCTCTGCGGGGAATGAGCTGAAGTTTTCTCGGCTAGCGTCGGGTGATTATACCTCCCAAGTTGCTGATTAGCAGGTAGCAAATGCGCATACACAACTAGGTTCCCGCCAGGGACCGCTGTCTCTCCGGGAACTGGAAACGGCAGTTCGAAGGCTTGACCTTGTGCTGATTTCTTTGCCCGCTCAAAACGAAGTTCACGAAACGAGCGCTCGACGCGCCACCCGCCGGGAAGTTCGCATTTCTTTCCACCAGCGACGAGGGCGAGAATGTCAGCCACATGGTGGATGTCTAGTGCAATGCCGAGGGATTCAGCCGCCGCGCGAATGAGTCGACGCTGCAGGGCGAGCGGTTGTTTTAGCAGAGCCTCAATGCTGAGCCCAGAGGCGTCAACCTTCCCTGCTGAGCTTCGTCCGCCGCCGCGAACGGGCTTACCGGGCAGAAGAACGAAAGGCAGGAGCCGCGCTGTTTCGGCAGTCCAGAAGTGTTCCTCGTCACGCGTCACCTCCGCGGTGCGGGCGAGTGTTTCCACGATCGCGGGATTGTAGTCTCGGGCAAGAAGCGGGAGCAGTTCGTGACGAATCTTATTGCGAGCGTGAACCACGTCAGAGTTGGTGGAGTCGTTGCACCAAGGTTGATTGCGGGATTTCAAAAACGCTTCAACTTCGGTACGACACCCTTCGAGAAGCGGACGGATGATGTTCTCATCCAGTTCAGGATGGATGCCGCCCAAACCGCGCGTTCCCGCACCGCGCAGCAGGCGGAGCAGAACGGTTTCAGCTTGATCGTCCATTGTGTGCGCGGTTGCAATCTTGTCGAGCGTGTTGTCAGCGATCATCTTGCGGAAGAATGCATATCGCAGATCGCGAGCCGCGGTTTCGAGGCTGATCTTTTCTGCCGCTGCGTGGGCGGGAGCATCGCCGCATGAGTGATGGAACGGCAATTCGAGTTTATTCGCCAGCTCGGCAACGAAGCTCTCATCTGCATCGGCTTCTGTGCCGCGAATCTTGTGATTCAAGTGAACGGCGGAAATAATAATCCCCAGTTCTGATCGCAATTCCGCAAGTGCCAAAAGCAAGGAGACCGAGTCAGCGCCGCCAGAAACGGCCACACCGAGGCGGTCGCCCGGCTTGAGCAGGGCGTGCTTGCGGATGTACTTGAGGACGGCTTCCTTCACCTCCGTCATGTTACAACGGCGGGCGACTGAGTTGCGTACCGGGCAAAACTTGGCTGCGGCTGCCTGCTATACTTTGTGACCCTGCGACATTGCAGGCTCGATATGAAGGTTTTTGTCATCATTCCGGCGGCTGGATTGGGAACTCGGATGGCAGCGGGAACGGCCAAGGCGGGGAGTCCTGGGCGCTCGAAGCAGTTTGTGGAGATCGGGGGCACGCCGATCTTGATACATACGCTGCGTCGTTTCGCGGAAGTCCCGCAGGTGCAGCAGATATTTGTGGCACTACGCAAAGCGGAGATTAAGCAGTTCCAACCGCGGTTAAATCAAGAACCATTCGCGGACCGCGTTCGATTGGTGGAAGGCGGGGACAACAGGCAGCAGTCGGTAGCTAATGCGCTGGCGCAAGTGAAGGCGGATCCAAATGATGTGGTACTCGTGCATGACGCGGTGCGTCCGTTTGTGGATGCGGAAGTGATTGCGAACGTGATCAACGCGGCGAAGAAGACCGGAGCAGCAATTGCGGGAATCCCCGCAGTGGACACGATCAAACAAGTAGACCGCACGGCGCAAGGCGCAATCATCACCTCGACAATCCCACGCGAACGAATCGTCTTGGCGCAAACGCCGCAAGGGTTTACCTACTCCGTGATCAAAAAGGCCTTTGACGAAGCACAGGCCGACAACTTCACCGGAACAGACGAAGCATCGCTGGTGGAGCGCTCAGGACATGAAGTGGCAGTGGTGATGGGGTCGCCAAGAAATATAAAGATAACTACACCCGGTGATATGCGATTAGCGGATTTTTACTTAAAGCAGGGACAAGAATGAGAATCGGTTTCGGTTGGGATTCACACGAATTCAAGCAAGGCGTTCCGCTAATGATCGGCGGAGTAAAGCTGCCGCATGACAAAGGACTCTCCGGACACTCGGATGGGGATGTCCTGTTGCACGCCATTACCGATGCGCTGCTTGGAGCGGTTGCGGCTGGGGATATCGGAAGTTATTTTCCGCCTTCGGATCCGAAGTGGAAGGGCGCTGACTCCGCAATCTTTTTGCTGGAAGCGCTGAAGCAGGTCAAGGCCAAGGGCTACAGGATTGAAAACGTGGATTCGACGCTGATTTTAGATTCGCCCAAGATCGGGCCGCATGCCAAGGCCATTCAGAGCCGCGTGGCAGAGTTGTTGGGAATTGCGCCGGATGCGGTGGGAATCAAGGCCAAGACACCTGAAGGAATGGGAACGGACAATGCGGCCATCGCACACGTCGCTGTTCTGTTAGAGAAGGCTTGACGCTAACGGGCTAGGGGCGGATTGCGCGCTCGCCTTTTAGCTGCTTGATGAGGATGCGGACGATCATGCCGTCAAATTGTGTGCCGCTGGAACGTTCGAGATCGAGCATCGCGTCCACCGGGCTCTTGCCGTCGGCGTAGGCGCGGTCTGTAGTCATGTTCACGTACGCTTCTGCGACTGCGATGATGCGTGCTCCCAAAGGAATCTGTTCTCCCTTGAGGCCGTCGGGATATCCGCCGCCATCGAAGCGCTCCTGATGATGTAGAACAAAACTCTGCGCTTGCTGAGTTCCTGGGACTGGGGCAACAATCTGCGCGCCCACCGCGCTGTGCGACTTCACTAATTGATACTCATCGAAACTCAATGCTGAAGGCTTATTCAACAGGCGCTCGGGCAAGATGATCTTGCCGACATCATGCACGTAAGCGGCGAATGTCAGTTCGTGCGCATCGGCTTCGGGCAAGTCGAGTTCGTCAGCGATGGCGCGAACGTAGCTGGCAACGGTGTCCCCGTGTCCGGTTGCGTGAAGCTCTTTGCCCTCGAGTGCGCGAACGATGGAGCGGACCGCGTCCATCAGGACGAGTTGCTTATCTTTCTCGGGAACAGCTTCGGCGATGGCGTCCAATGCGGTCACGAGCTCTGCTGCTGTGGGGACGTAATCGCGGCGCAGCAAGCCATCAAGGTGCGTGTTGATGAGCTGACGGTGCTGTCCAATGGCCTCGCCTTCGAGCGACGGCTCCATGCTGAAAACTTTATTTCCGCCGGCGTGCTTCGATTTGTACATCCCTGCATCGGCCACGCGGATGATCTCTTCGACTGTTGAACCGTGAAGCGGAAATTCTGCGACTCCGAAGCTGCCAGTGACGTGTCGTTCGTTGAGCATGGGATCGGTGGCGATCCAAAGGCGTAAGCGTTCGGAAAGAATGCTGGCTTGCTCAACGCCGGTTTCCGGCATGAGGACGACGAATTCGTCTCCGCCGTAACGGGCAACAACGTTGGATTGACGGACCTTTTGATCGAGCAGCCGGCCGATGCGCGCAAGCACGAGATCACCTTCGAGGTGTCCCATGCTGTCATTCACTTCTTTGAATTTATCCAAATCGATCAGCACAACAGAGAACGGGCGACCGGAACGCATGGCGCGCTTGGATTCAGAAAGCAATGCTTCATTGAAGAAGCGGCGCGTCTTGATTCCCGTAAGCGGGTCGGTGATGGATTGCTGCTCCATCTTCTGGAAGACGAAAACGTTGTGCAACGCTGTAGCGAGAAGGTCGGCGAGCGTTTGCAGGATTAAAACTTCTTCTTGCGGGAAAGCGCTTTCGCGGCGGCTCTCGACGTTGAGAAGTCCGAGCAAGCTTTCGCCGTAGGAGATGGGAAGGCAAAGTACCGAGCGCGAACCAGGAATAATGCCAAGCAAGTGTTCGGAGTGTCCCTGCTCTAAAGCCATCTCATTCGATCGGGCGACGCGACCCATGATGCCGACTCCGAGCGGGATGCGCTTGCCGATGGCCATGTCAACGCTGCCGGCTTCGGCCTTTATCTCAATGTCCTTAGTGTTGTAGTCAACGATGCCAACGCCGATGTGGTCAAAATTAAAATTCTGCTGGATCTGGTCGACGATCTCTTCCAGCATCTTTTCCGCATTCTGGCTGGAGATAGCGACTTTGGAGACGTTATTTAGAAATGCGAGATAGCGGGCGCGCTTTTGTTCCTGTGCGAAAAGGCGCGCGTTTTCAGTGGCAATTGCGACTTGTCGCGCTGCGGTTTGCAATATCTCCATATCACGCGGGCTGTAAACATTTTCACGCTCATAGTGGATGACCGCCATGACTCCGATCGCCTTGCCGCCGCGCACGACAGGAACGCCGCAGAAAGACTTCGCTGGACGGCCTAGGACCATCGCCCCGAGTTGCTCACGTACATGCTCCAGGTCTTTTTCGATCAAGAGTGGTTGACCGGTGCGGATGATGTGCTCGGTAAACCCGTATGTCACAGCGCGCTCACGCTTGGGAATCAGTGCCCCTTCTTCCATCTCAAGCTCGAACGAGATTTTTTCGCCTTCTTGAAAAGCGACGTAGAAAGTTCGCGTGTCGAAAAGCTGACCAAGTTCTTTGTGGATGGCAGTGAGTACTTCGTCCTGGTCGAGCCGCGAACTTACAACTTGACCGATCTCTGTAAGCAGTTCGAATTCTTTAGTGCGGCGTTGAGCTTCATGGAGCAGCGCATATTTTTCCAGCGTAGTAGCGAGCTGCACGGCAAGACTCTTGACCAGCGCGGCTTCCGAATCGCCGATCGCCGACGATCGCTTATGCGGAAGTAGCAGAAGCCCCAAGACCCGGTCGCGAGTGCGGATACTCATCACCGTGAGGGAACCTATTGCTTGCGCTTTCAGTATTTCGGCAAAGCGCACCAGGCGGGAATCAGCCTGGGAACGGAGGACAGAGACTGGCAGGTTCTGAATGTCAGAGGCATCATCCGGATTCTTGATACGAAGCAGCGAGTCTATGGATTGGCCCACTTCGGCCTCAACGGTGTTTATGAAGTTTTCTGGAAGTCCCCATTGCGCCGATGGAAGGACATTGCGAAACGGTTCCAAGGCATAGAACGCCATCCGATCAGACCTGGTGAGATTCCCCAAGCGCTCAAGCACCTTGTTCATGCTGGGCTGCAACTCAGCGGGAGAGAGCACGCGACTGAAATCCACTTCCAGAGTGGAGAAGGCCAACAGGTTCTCTTGCACCGTGCGGCGCTCATTCTCGTAGAGCACCATCACCATGGCAATGGCGATGAGCATTTGCGGCACCGGGCCCAGAACGTGTCCGTAGGTTTGCAGGATATTGCCGGCAAAAATCGTGTGCATCTGTCGCGAAAGCAACAGCAACGCCCAAAAGACCAGCGAGGCTGACAACAACTTGAATGCGGCAGAGTGCAACCGCTTTCCTATTCGAGCAAATCTGAACGCGCTATAAACGAGCAGCGCGGAGAATCCAAATGCCGGGTCGGCGGGAATTTGCCAGTTTGCAGAACCAATAACAACGGCTTGTCCTCTGGTTGCGAACTGCACGCTCCAAGTGGCCCACGCTACCAAGATCCCAGCGAACACCAAATATTGTTTGCGCCAGCGAAAGGTGTCTTCAATGAGCGAAGTAGAAACGAATACGCACAGGATGGTGGCAGCGAAGCAATATCTTCCTGCAAGAAGCAGTGCACGATTCTGAATCGCAAGAAAGTAGATGGAAAGAAAAAGGTAAGAGAGCGAGTATGCAGCCCATCCGACCTGCCAGGCGCGGAAGTACTCGCGGCGTGTCTGCTTGTAGAGGAACGAGAACACTCCGAGCAGCAGCAGGGCAATCATGCCCGGCACGACAATAATCATGATGTTGTTTTCAGTCGTCATTCAAAGCTGCGTAGAAATGGGGTCGGTCTGCTGCGCTCGAGGGCCTTCCAGAGAGTGAGGCAGAATAGCATGGGAACGCGCTATATCGCTCCTACATTCGTTAGCACTTAAGTAACTGAAACGGGACCATTTCGGGAATCGATTATGCTTGAAGTGGCAGAAAATAGGAGACTTACGTGGGCGCTGGCTGAGGTTGGCAGTGGCGGTTCCTTGACGGTCTTTCTCCCCCGACCGTAACATCAGAGGTTCTCCTCTAAACCATCCAATGACAACCTCCGATTCCGTCCGCGTCCGCTTCGCGCCATCGCCCACTGGCTACCTGCACGTAGGTGGCGCCCGCACTGCTCTCTTCAACTGGCTCTTTGCCCGGCATGCCGGAGGGAAACTCATTCTGAGGATCGAAGATACGGATTTTGAGCGATCGACTTCGGAGATGGTGGAAGGCATTGTCGAGGGAATGAAGTGGCTGGGGCTCGATTGGGACGAGGGTCCGTTCTTCCAGTCGCAGCGATTGCCGATGTATCGTGCGAGAGCGGAGAAGATGCTGGAATCCGGGCGCGCTTATCACTGCTTCTGCACGAAAGAAGAATTAGAAGCGAGGCGGGCGCGAGCGCAGGCAGAAGGGCGAACTCCGAAGTACGAAGGACTTTGCCGGAAGTTGCCGAAGGAGGAAGCGGAGCGTCGGCGCACAGCGGGCGAAGCGTGCGCTTTGCGCTTTGCGGTTCCGGAGACAGGAGTGACGGTGATTCCGGACGCAGTCTTCGGCAATGTGGAGTTTGCCAACACGGAACTCGAAGACTTCGTGCTGCTGCGGTCGGACGGAATTCCGACTTATCACTTGAGCGTGGTGACCGATGACATTGATATGCGAATTACGCATGTGATTCGCGGGGCTGACCATCTTTCTAATACGCCGAAACAGATGCTGCAGTATCAGGCGCTAGGAGCGCCGCTGCCGATATTCGCGCATGTACCGCTGATCCTCGGGCCGGACAAGACGCGCTTGAGCAAACGGCATGGGGCAACGAGCGTGATGTCGTATCGGGAAGAAGGCATTGTTCCGGAGGCGTTCCGGAATTTCCTGGCGCTGCTGGGATGGACTCCGGAGAATTCTGCGAAAGAAATCCTGGGCGATAAGGAATTGATTGCCGCGTTCAGCCTGGAGAACATTTCCCATTCGAATGCCGTATTTGATCGCTCGAAGCTGGATTGGTTTAACACCGAGTACATACGGGCGTATCCGAGCGAGAGGCTGCTGCCACTGATTCGACACGAGTGGGAGTTGGCGGGATTGAAACCAGAGAGCAACGATGAATCGAAGTTGCTTTCGACAATTGATTTGCTGAAACCGCGGGCGCGCAATTTGAAAGATTTCGCGGGGGCGTTTCGCGGATACTTCACGGATGACTACCAGACTGATCCGGCAGCCATTGAGAAATTCCTGAAAGACGATGCGGTTCGCGCGATGCTCGCGGAGATGGCTGAGAAATATGCCGCAGCATCGGAGTTCAGCGAACAGAGCACTGAACAAGTGCTGCGTGACTTCGCGACGGAGAAGAGCGTCAAAGCTGGCGCGCTAATAAATGGGTCCCGCGTAGCATTAACAGGGCAAGCTGTGGCTCCGAGTTTGTTTGCGGTGATGGTGGCGTTAGGAAAAGAGAAGACCGTTGCGCGATTGAGAAATGCGATGAAACTCAACGCGTGACATGGACAACAACTTCCACCGGAACGGTTTTCGGTGGGAAGCAGGAGTTGTCATTGCAAGCTTGGTAGCGCAGTTCGGCTTTGAGCGTATAGTCGCCCGCTGTTGCGCCTTTTACGGCTGTGATCGGCGCTGAGAGTAGAACGTCTCCAGTGTAGACATCGAGTTTTTCTTTCGGATCGAATGCGAGCGCGAACTCTTCTCCGGCCGGATATGAAACCTTGCCGACCGTGATTTTCTCTTCAGGCGCAAATTGGATCGTCGTAGGAATCAGCAATTCCGATTTCGGTTTGTTGGAATTGATGTGATATCCGGGATTGACGCGGAACCGGATTTCCAGTTTGCCCGGCTTTCCTGCGGTGAGCGTGACGGGCGCGATGGGATCGACGGTGACGAAGCCCTTTGATTTGGGACGAAGGTCATCGGCGCTTGCAAAAATCGCAAACATACAAAGAATTGTGGTGAGCAGTCGGAATCTGGTCATTTCACTTCCGCTTTTTTCTCGGGAGTAGGAGCGGCAGACAAGTTTTCTGCGGTTGCCATCGGCGTTCCTACTCCCTGCGCAAGAGCAGCCTTGATGTTGTCTTCAATCTCTTTGCGTCCTACGAGGCCGGCGCTCTGGTCAACAATCTTGCCGTCGCGTCCGATATAGAAGGTGGTGGGCAGGCCGAGCACGCCGCCGTAAGCTTCGCCAACCGCTTCCTTCCCTTTCAATATGGGATAGTTCACGCCCATCTCTTTCGCAAACTTGGCGATGTCTTCGTTCGAAGAGTCGTCCATGGCGATGCCGACGATGGTCAATCCTTGCGGGCCATATTGCTTTTGCAGGTCAACGAACCAGGGCATCTCGATCTTGCACGGACCGCACCATGTCGCCCAGAAATTCAACAGGACAGCTTTGCCTTTGAGTTCCGCCAGGCTCATCTTCTTGCCGTCGAGAGTGGCGAGTTCAAAGTTGGGAGCGGTCTTCCCTTTCAAGTCGCCTTGCAGCGCGGCGTCCTGCGCTTGCACGCGCGGATCAGCGGCAGAGGCGCGTGAATTGCGGGCCCCGGTGTAGATCATCGCGGCCACAACGATCGCCACGATCGTAAGAACAATTGCGTTACGCATTTACGTGAACAGCCTTTCCAACTTCAAAACAAAATTATTCAGGAAACCGAGGTACTGGTTCAAGACCGTGAACTTGTTGAATCCGATCAGCAGCCCCAGGCAGATGAGAAGCACTCCGCTGCCCACTTCCACTTTATGTAGATGCTGGCGGAATCGCGAGTAGAAAGCGAGGAAGCGCTCAATGCCCAGCGATGTAAGCAGGAACGGGACAGCCAATCCCAGCGAGTAGATCGCCAGCAGAATGATTCCCTTGCTGACTGTGCCTTGCGATGCGGCAAGCGCGAGAATGGCGGAGAGAATGGGGCCGATGCACGGCGTCCAACCAAAAGCGAAGGCGAATCCGACTGCGAAGGCGGCCCATATGGTGCTGCCACCGGTGACCGAGTGCATGCGCTTATCGGCGTAGAGCGCTTTGATCTGGAGAAGTCCCGTGAGGTGGAGTCCGAAGATGATGATGATGGCGCCGGCGACTATGCCGAGGACAGAATGATAGTTGCGGGTGAGTTGTCCGATCTTTGTGGCCGCGGCGCCGAGTGAGATAAAAACGACGCTGAATCCCAAGACAAAGCTGAGCGACTTGGCCATGACGGAGGCAAGAAGTTTGCTATCGCGCGTGGCGGACTGTTGCTGCATCTCGTCAATGCTCGCGCCGGAGATGAGCGAGACGTATCCCGGCACCAGCGGAAGTACGCAGGGCGAGAGAAACGAAACTGTTCCCGCGACAAATGCCGCGACGGGGCTTAAATCGGCCATAGGGGCTGCTTTGATTCTACCAATCAGAGAGGAGTTGAAGTTAGGACTGGGTATTGGACTCGCGGGAAGCGCGAAAGTTGCTGAGAATCGCGGGCTATTCCAATTCGGCGGTAATAATGAATTGCTCGATGTCGGGATTAAAGGAGACGCGCAGCACATTCGGCTTGCAGCAGACTTGGCAGTCCTCTACATACTGCTGTTGGAATCCACCGGTGTGGTCAATGACGGTGTCATTCCATTCGCCGCAGCCTGCGCATTGGAAGCCGGATTCCATGTATCAAAACTTTTGGTTTCTAGTTTCTAGCTAAGGCAAAACTGATGGCCACTTCGAACTCGAATTCCAACGTTGCTGTAATCACTTCTGGACGTCCAGTGAGTAAACGACGCCACAACTTCCGCCGGAATCGCCCCATTGCACAAGAAGCAGCGAACTCCGTTCGGCGGCAGCATCGAACTTGATCAACAAGTCGTCGCTTTTAGGTTGATGTTCATTCGCATGTCCGCCTTCAATATGCAAAACATAAGTGCCCTTTAGTACAGAAGAGAAATCAAATGCGCCATTCTGATCCGACACGGTGCTGGATTCGTTTCCGGTAACGGGATCTTGCAGTTTCAAGCTGGCCCCTGCAATAGGTATTTCAACTCGATGAACGAAATTCCATACCGAATTTTCGCTTCTGGCGGACTCAGAAACAATCAGCTTCCCAGCTATCCGAGATGAGGCTGGCGCGAGTTGACCCCACTCAACATTGAAGTTCCTTTGTGCCTTTCCTGTTGCGTGCTGGTTGATATGGAAACATTGCTGGACGGTACTGATCCCGAGCAATTCAGTCTTTAGCCAATATTTGCCACTCGGAACATTTCGCATCTGCAACTTTCCATTAGAGCCAGTCTTACCAGAAAGCGGCGTGCTATCACTTCCTTCTCTTGTCATCTGAACGCTCACTCCAGCAAGAGGGCTGCCCTCATGACTTACCAGGATCGTGAAATCGCGACGCATCTCTGTTGCATCGTGATTACAGAGCAATGCTAGCGAACAGGCTCTAGCCGGCAACGGCGCGGCGCAGAGAGCAATTACAAAAGCAAGAAATGTAGTTAGTTTGTTCAATGACCATCCAAAGTACGAGATGGTACTACATCCGCAATCCCATCCAGCCTTCGGCGATGACGATGGAGTTTCCGGGGTTCTGCGGATCGTATTTCACTGATGTGGGCACCCCGATACGGCAGGTGTGGAGGTCAACGAACTGGCGGAGGTTGGTGATGTCCTGCGAGGCTTCGTAGGAGACCCCGGCAACGTCATAGCGGTAGATGACGAGTTGCGCAGGCTTTTCGTTGACGTGCATCTCCTGCGCATCAAGCACAGTGCCGTCAGTGATGCGTCCGGCGGCGGCGATGCGAAGGCGGCGCTCGCGTTCGTATTCTTCAGGAGTCTTGCGCCGACTGCGCAGCCAAGCGTAAAGCACGAGAGAAGCGATGGTGGTGGAACTGGCCAGGGCGAGAGATGCGATGCGGTTCATTGAGGAAGTAGCGAGACCGAGAACTTACGATTACCTAGATGCAGTTTAAGGGCGACCGGTTTCGGCCGCCCGATTCGATTCTGGACGGAACACCAAATCTTGCTAGCTTCCGGCGGTGTTGGCTTTCTTCCAATCGCTCAAGAATGTTTCAAGACCTTTGTCAGTGAGCGGATGTTTGAACATCTGGTCGAGCACCTTGGCGGGAAGCGTGCCGACATGCGCTCCGGCCAATGCGGCGTTGACTACGTGCATGGGATGTCGCAGCGATGCCGCAAGGACTTGCGTCTTGTAGTCGTAATTCTTATAGATTTGGACGATGTCTTTGATGACCTGCATGCCGTCCTGGCTGATGTCGTCGAGGCGTCCGATGAACGGGCTCACATAAGTGGCGCCGGCTTTGGCGACGAGCAATGCCTGGCTGGGCGAGAAACATAATGTAAGGTTCGTCCGCGTGCCTTCGGTCGTGAGGGCTTTGCAGGCTTTGATGCCGTCGCGGGTCGTGGGCAGCTTCACGACGATGTTCTTGTGCCACTTCGCGTAGTCGCGGCCTTGCTGCATCATGCCGTCAAAATCTGTGGCGATGACTTCGCAACTCACCGGCCCATTCACCTCATTGCAGATGGCGATAATGGTTTCCTTGAATGGCTTGCCCTCTTTCGCGATGAGCGATGGGTTGGTAGTGATGCCGTCAAGGATGCCGAGCGCATTGGCTTCATGTATCTCAGCGAAGTTGGCTGTGTCGAGGAAGAATTTCATAGGCCTATTCTAGCCCCTCTCTAAAGGTGTGCAATCGTTTTCGTCAGCTGCGGGCCTATTTGTGTTGCGAGACCGAAAGCATGTTTCCATCGGGGTCTTTGAACCATGCGACTTTGGCGCTGCCGTCTGGCGCAGGCCAAATGCCGAGTTCGTCTTGTCCGAAGCCTTCGAATATTTCGAACTTGACGCCTTTGTCGCGGAGATCCGTCACGAGCTTCTCAATGCCAGTGACCTGCCAGCCGAGGATGGTAAACGGCCAGGGGTCATACTTGGAAACCTTTGCGATGCGGATCATTGTGCCGTTCGCGTCAAAGACCATGGCGAATCCGTCGTCGCTGACGAAGCGAAGTCCGAGAGTGGATTCGTAGAAGGCTTTCGCCTTTTCCGCGTTCCGGGTGGGCACGAACGCGATGATGTTTTTGTTGCCCAGCATGGAACCTCCGTTATTCCACTCTATTCAATAGAGTGCCAATTCCGCTGATGGTTACTTCGACTACGTCGCCGGACTTCATGGGCGAAACGCCAGCGGGTGTGCCGGTCAGAATCAAATCGCCGGGCTCGAGAGTGATGGCAGCGGAGATGAAACGGAGGACCACGTCGAGCCCGAAGATGAATTCGCGCGTGTTGCCGCGCTGCTTCACTTCTCCGTTGAGAGTTGTGGAGACATCCACCCCGGCGACAACATCGATCTCATCAGTGACGATGGGGCCGACGGGGCAAAAGGTGTCAAAGCCTTTGGCGCGGGTCCACTGGCTGTCTTTTTTCTGCAGATCGCGGGCGGTGACATCGTTGGCGCAGGTGTATCCGCGGATGTATTGGCGGATGTCGTCTGTCTCAGTGAGCTTGCTGCAGCGCTTGGCGATTATGAGCGCGAGTTCGCCTTCGTAGTCCACGCGCTGCGTAAGAGATGAGGGCGGAAGCTTGATGGAGTCGCCGGGGCCAATAACGGAAGAAGGCGGCTTGAAAAAGATGAGTGGCTCGACGGGGACGTCATTTCCCATTTCGCTAGCGTGCTCGCGGTAGTTGCGGCCTACGCAGATGATCTTTGAGGGCGTGGTCGGGGCGAGAAGTTTGGCTTCAGCAAGCGCAATAGGCTGAAAATTGGAATTGGCAGCTGTGCTGAAATCGGCGTTCAGCAGAGAAGTGATCGTGTCCGCGCCATTGCGGGATTCGACTTTGCCGAATTGCGGGCCGCTGGGAGTTTGGAATCTGCAATATCGCATTATTGAGGCACCTTCTCTTGCGCTGGTTGGGACATTGGGCTTTCATTTCCGCGGGCGTCAACGGCGGTGACAGAATAGATGTATGTCTTGCCGGACGAGATTTTTTCGTCGCGATATGACGTTGTCTTGATCAGTTCCGAATTCAACTTTGCCGGCGCGGTGTTTTCGTCGCTAGCTTTGCGATAGAGATTGTAGCCCGCGATATCGCTGTCATCGTTCGGCGACCAGGTGAGGTCAATGAACTTGCGCTGCTCGAGCGCGGAGTAAACGGCTTGCAATCCGCTGGGCCGGGCAGGCGGGAAGATGTCATGCGCGATGATGACGGCTTCAGGAGAATCCTCTCCTTCAAATTCCGCGAGTTGCTTGCCATCGCGAGAGATGACCTGCGTCACTCCGATCACCTTGTAGGAGTATTTGTTTTCCCAAGTGAAGTTCTTGTCGAGCATGGATTCGGGGCCGGGCGTCGCAGGAAGTTCACCGACCTGAACGCGCGCGGGTTGTTTCTTGTCCGCCGAATCGCTGGTGCGGACAATGCGGTAAAGGTGGTTAGTCCTGAGGTTGGGAGACTGCGGTGCGGGCGGCGCAGTAAAAGATATGCGGATTGCATCCGGGAACAAGTTGGCGTCTATACGCGGCGGGGCGGGCATGCTGGGCGCGAGGAAAATGGGCAGAGCATTGGAGGGGCCAGCATTCTTATTGCGCGTGTTGTTCACCTTGACGGTGTAGGTGAGGAAATCGCGAGAGCCGCCGATGTATCCGGCGATCTTGTCGCTGGCTTCGGCGTGTCCGGTGGAATCGGCCTTGGTGGGGACCTCCGCAACGAGATCTTTGCAACTGTTCGGCACCTCAGAGACAGCGCCTCTGCAGATTCGAGTGTTGCCGAGTTTGTTGGGATCGATTCCCTGTCCGTCAGTGGTTTCAGTGGGAACGGTCCAGCGAAGATAAACGGTGTCACCTTTGCGAACGGCCTGCAGATCGCCGACAGGCTTGGGGATATTCAGCGAGGGCGGCTGCGGAGAGCTGGGCGTGCCGCAACCGATTTCAAATGCCGCGAACAGGACAAGGCAGAATGTCGCGAGCTTCGAAAGAGTTATGTTCATGGAAGTTGTTCATTGTAGCAATCAGCCGCGGTTGCGCGAAAAACTAACGCGAGCCAGAAAGACGCGGTAGGTTTGTGAGCAGGAAATTTCCGCCGTTCTCCTTTATCACATGCAACTGCGCCTGGCCGACCAACTCAGTGATGTGCGGCAGTGTTTCGCCGGTGACGAGGAGATATGTTCGTTCGTTGGCAGTCCAGAGTTTTTGGAAGTCTGCGTCGCCGATGAATACCTGCGGCGCTTTGGGAGCGTTTGATCCGTATTCCAAATTGTTGATGCGTCCATTCAGCAGGAGCGCGCGCTTATTTGTGTAGAAGAAGACGGACGAGAAGGAATAGTAGGCGTCGGCTTCGATGAGTTTGCCTTCGGGCACCGCCATGAGCGCGTCAGCCAGCGGCTTGGAGCCGAGATAGGGATCGAAGGCGACCATGGCCACGCGGGCCGCATGGAAGAAGATGACCATCATCAGCGCCATTGCCAATGCCGCGCGAAATTCATTCTTGCGCCAGATCCAAATTCCGACTGCGCCGATCAGCATTGCGACTCCCGCCATCACGAGCGGCACACGTAGATATGCGAACGATCGCAAGGTGAGGTCGCCCATGTGTCCCATGGAGAGTGTGTAGCGTTGCGGGTCTTGTGTGAGTGCGGAGGAGATGTCGCCAATTGCACGAATCCCGCGGACTTCGAAGAGGATTGCTGCGATGGCGACGAATGCGAGTGCTGCCGTAATCGCGACCGCTTTTGTTCCGATGCGCACGATTGAACTTCGAGTGGCGATCGCGGAGCCGAGGAGTAGCGCGACGGCGGGATAGATCGGCAGCGAGTAATATTCCTGCGTGGTGGAGAAAGTGAAGAAAACCATGACGAAGCCGATCCAGCAGAGCGCGAGCAAGCGCGTGTGTCCGGCGCGATCTACAGGTTTGAAACTCAGGCGCGTGATGGCTGCGAAATAAAAACTCCAAGGGAAGAGCCAGAGCAGGTGCAATCCCCAAAACCAGAGGCGGGGCACGGTGTCATAGTCGCGCGGATATCTCATGTTGAGGAACCGCAAGACGTGCTCGTTCATCAAGTAGAACCAGAGGAAGCCTTTGTAACTGCCCGGGCCGCTGTGGAGAGTCCACGCGAAGTACGGCGGATTCCGCAGGGTGGCCAGGATGTGCCACGGTGCGGCGACGAACAGGATCATGAGCAGTCCTGAAAATGGACGGAGTTTTTTCCAGGTGCTCCAGTGAAGGAGCTGGCGGGTGATGGCGAGATAAATGATTGCTGCGCCGATAGGAAAGACGACTGAGATGAGTCCCTTCAGCAAAAGTCCGGTGCCGAGACTCGCGGCGAATATCGCGGCCCAGAGTTTGGGGCGTGGTTCGTCCGGCTCGAGGACGCGAAGGAATGACCACATGGCGAGTGCGATGACCAGCGTGAGTTGGGCGTCCGGGATAAGGATGCGGGTGAAGAGAAATAATCCCACGCATGTGGCGATTGCTAGTCCGGAGTAGAGGCCAGCTTCGTTGCCGAAGGCCCAGGCGCTGAATCGCGCGGTTAGCCAACAGAGGATGACGACGAGCAATGCGAGCGGCAATCTAGCAGACCAATCGTGCACGCCGAAGACGCTGTAGGACGCTGCCATTGTCCAATAGATTAGTGGTGACTTTTCGAGATACGGGACGCCGTTCAGATGCGCGGTGGTCCAATCGCCGGATTCGAGCATGTTGCGCGCGATCTGCGCTTGCACGGCATCGACGTCATCCATGAGATGTGGAGGACTGATACAGCAGCCGAGAAAAATGGCTGCCGCGAAAACAATAACGATTAGATCAAGATGGGAACGTCGGAGCTGGATTTGTCCTGCGTGCTGGAGACGGGATAAGCTGCCGGCGCGGTCTGAATGTTCCATCGTTTGATCCATAGGAATAGTGTCAGAAGACCCCATAGCTGATATCCGGAATTGGCACGCCTTTCAAAATGATTGCTCATGAGCGATTCCAGCGCGCTCCAGCGGAAGAGCTTACTGTCTTTTACAGCCTGCTCGGTGAGCGTGTCCAGCAGGAGCGGTTTGAGCACACCGCGAAACCAGTCATGCACAGGTATATCAAATCCTACTTTTGGGCGATGCAGGATGGAGTGCGGCAACTTGTCTTTCATCAACTCGCGCAAGAGATACTTGAGCGTGGAACCTTTGATCTTCAGGCTTTCTGGCAATGATGCCGCGAACTCGACTATGCGGTGATCGAGAAACGGCGGCCGCACTTCGAGGGAGTGCGCCATGCTCATGCGATCGACTTTATAGAGGATGTCGTCAGGCAAATAGTACTGCTGGTCGAAGAACATGTAGCGATTGAGGCCGTCGCTCTTGCCATTCCCCATGCTGGCGAGGATCTCGTTCATCGGACGGGGTTCGGCTCCGGCGAGCAGTTCTTCTTTTTCTGATTCGTCGAATGTTCCATTCCAGTAGATGTGGGCGTCTTCCGGTCGCAACAACGTTCCGCGGAGGAATCGTTTCACTTTGTATTCGAAACTGATCTTCTCGTCCGATACCGGCCAGAGCTGCATTGCAGAAAGCGCTGCGCTGCGGAGACCTGCGGGAACGCGGCGCGCGGTTGCGGCGTAATCGTCTGCGAGGTAAGTGAGGTATCCGCCGAAGAGTTCGTCTGCGCCTTCGCCGCTGAGCGCCACGGTAACGTGCTCGCGACTCATCTTCGCGAGAAACCAGACGGGCAGCGCGCCAGCGTCGGCGCTGGGTTCGTCAGAGAAATACGGAAATTGCTCGATGGCGGTGCGAAGGTCGATGTCTGTGCTGAGGTCGAATTCAGTGTGATCAGTGTTGTAATGATCAGCGGCTTCCTTGATATAGGAACTCTCGTCAAAGCTGCGTCCGCGGAAGGTGATGGAAAAGGTCTTGAGCTTGTTGCTGGTGGCCTGCGTAGCGTAGTGCAGAATCGTGGATGAATCGATACCGCCGCTGGCCCAAATGCCGAGTGGCACATCTGACACCATGTGCTCGGCGACAGATTTTTTCAGCAGCGAATCAAGTTCTTCTTTTGCCGATGGCAATGACCATGTTGTTGTGGTCGAGGTCGGCGTGTTCTTCCAATATTGCTCGATAGTGCTCTTGCCGTCGCGCCACTCCAGCATGTGTCCGGGAAGAAGTTTGTCGATGCCAGCGACGAGCGTGTGCGGCGCGGGAACCCAATTCAAACGCAAGAAACAATTCAGACCGTCGAGATTAATCCTGCGCTCAACTTCCGGATGACACAGGATGGATTTCAATTCCGAGCCGAAATAAACATCCTGCCCTGCGTGATGGATGTAGAGCGGCTTAATACCCATGCGGTCGCGGGCGAGGATGAGGCGCTTGTGGGATTCCGTCCAGATGGCAAGCCCGAACATGCCGCGCAGGCGTTGCAGAAATTGTGTGTCCCACTGGAGGAATGCGCGCAGGACAACTTCTGTGTCGCAATGTGATTTGAAGCTGTGTCCGAGCTTCTGTAGTTCGTCCCGGACTTCCTTGTGGTTGTAGATCTCGCCGTTGAAGACGATGGTCGTATCAGCGTCTTCGCTGTGCATCGGCTGATTGCCGAGAGGCGAGAGATCAATGATCTTCAGGCGGACAGCGCCGAGAGAAACATCAGCGGCTTCGAAGACACCTTGCTGGTCAGGTCCGCGATGGATCAGACACTGTGTGGCGGCCTCGATGCGGCTTCGCGGGACACTGCGATCCTTATGTGTAAAGCCGGCAATGCCACACAATTCGGTTCTCTCCGAAGGCTCCGCCGCACTCAGAAACGGAGAAAAAGGGATAGCTGCTTCATTGAAGTTTAACAGATGAGCAGAACTGTCCATTTTGACCGCAACCGCGAGGTGAGCAAAGAATCCGGCAAGCAACTCTCGCCCAGAGAAAATCAGCATCTATCTGACCAGCGGTTACAGCCAGAATCGAAGTTGCTGAAGACCGAGCCAGGAGGAGCTATGACATCAAGAACGGTTTATTGCCTAGTGGACAGCGGGAGCCAGGCAGAGCAGGTGGTGGAACAGTTAAAAGATGCGGCGTTCACCAGCCAGGACATTTCAGTGATCATGCCGGACAACAGCGGCACGAAGTTTCTGTCGCCGGAATTCTCGAGCAAGGCACCGGAAGGCGCTGTGGCCGGAGCGGGAACCGGAGTGGTGTTGGGGGGCGTGCTGGGTTGGCTTACGGGAATCGGCGCATTGGCGTTGCCGGGATTTGGTCCCTTGCTGGCCGCGGGGCCGCTGATGACGGCACTTGCAGGAGCGGCTGCGGGCACAGCCGTGGGCGGACTTGCGGGAGCGCTGATCGGATTGGGAATTCCCGAGAGCGACGTCAACCGCTTCGTTGGCCGAGTTCAAGAAGGCTGTGCGTTCATCGCTGTGCGCGTGGATGATAGCGAGATGTCTTCGCGAGCGCGACATGTGTTTGAATCTTTCGGCGCATCAGAGATTGCGGAAGTGGGAATCGACGATAAAAGTCAGGGCGAAGAACGCAAGATTGCCTAGATGGCCCGTGCATGAAAAAAACCGCCGGTGCGCTACTTGCAATCGCGTGCAGGCGGTTTTCGTTTGCGCGCCAAAGGCTGCTGCTCTCGATTGAGGCCAGCAGGAGATTGTCACACAGCATCATAGGAATCACTGCTCAAGTGCTTCCCCGCCGCTGTATTCGCGCCTCTCTGACGTGGAGCACGGAAGTAACCGCACTTTAGTTTCCGGGCAGGCATTTACGAATATTGGGGTTTGTGGTCAAATCCAGAGTCGCAGAGTTCGAGGAGGCCAGTTGCAACTGAACGACAACCTGATGTTTGCACGGACTTTTCTGCGGTCGCCCAAGATGTTAGGCTCCGCGATCCCGAGCTCCCGATATCTCATCTCGCACCTGCTGCGCCACTTCGATTGGCAAAAGGCGAAGACCGTGGTGGAATACGGCCCCGGTGTGGGAACGATCACTCGGCAGATGCTGCGCAACATGAGTTCCGATGCGAAGCTGCTCGCGATCGAGAGCAATCAGGAACTGGCTGAGCATTTGAAAGAAAATATTGACGACCCCCGGCTGCACACACGGCTCACGTCAGCGGCGAATGTCCGCAAGGCGCTGAATGGAATGCGCATTGATGCGGCGGATTACGTGATCTCGGGGATACCGTTCAGCACTATTCCGCGAAAAGAACGGCTGACCATCCTGCGGAATACGTGGAAATCGCTGCGTCCGGGTGGAGTGTTCCTCGTTTATCAGTTCAGCGGAGCGGTGTTGCCATCATTGGAAGAAGTCTTCGGCCCCGTGCATCAGGAGTTTGAACTGCGAAACGTTCTTCCCGCAAGGATATTCCGGTGCGAGAAGAATGGGGCGAAGTAGCAGCCCGGCGAAATCAGTTCTTTCCTGCTTCCGTCATTTTCACTGAGACTTTGTCCACAACTGGCAGATCCAAGGCTTTTCGGGCAGCGGCGACGGCCACGTGCAAACAGGTGTCCCGTTCCTCGAAGAGGTCTTTGCCAGTAGGTAAGCAAAATTGATCAGGAGCAACGCCCGTTTTTTCGAGCACTTGCCCATCTGCCATGACCACCTTGCCCATTGCGATCTCGATGTTGTACGGGACTACCCTGTCAGTCCCGACCTCCTCGGAGAAAATTCGGGCTGAATTCACGCGCCCCGGAGAGTGGTCGCCGATGATGACAGCCCTCTTGCTCAATTGAAAATGCTTGGCGAACATCTCTGCGGCACTTCCGCTGCGGCTGTCAATCAATATGAACATGGGGCCGGTGAAGTTTCCTTTGCGCGCTTTAATGATCAGCGGCTCAGTCTTGTTGCGATACTCGACTTTGCCCATCTCTGATTGTGCTGATTGGAAAAGACCGCTGAAACTTTTGAGCGTGTCCTGAACACCGCCGGGATTACCGCGCATGTCCACAATAATGGCCTTAGAGCCTTTTACCTTGTCGTACATGCCATCCAAGAACTCGCTGTTGTACAGGAATTCCCGGATCTGGATGTAACCGATCCCGCCGTCGTAGTTCGCTGAATGCCAGATCTCTTCCGCGTTTTCGTCCTCAACAATGAGGTCCCAGATATCGCCCAGACGATTGACCGCATCAAGCACAGTCGGTTTGGCATCTTTGATAGGTTCCAATCGAACATTCCTGGGTTCTTCGCCATCTGCTTGAACGACCAGATCCATTGCGATCACGGGACGGAGTCTACGCATATCGAGCATCATCAGGTCAAAGCTTCCGCGCTCGGCAGGATGGCCGTTGATCTTCAGAATGCGGTCACCAATCTTGAGTCCGGCTCTCATTGCTGCGCCATTTTTCTTTAACTCATAAATGCGGGCTTCATTCCCAAAGGCCTTGGCTTCGAATCCGTATTTGTAGGAAGTAGCACGGGCAGGGGGAATGAAAAAAGTGTGCGAGTCTTTAAGCTTGTCCACCATGATGAAAATGGAAGTGATCATCTCGCCAACGGATTTGGCCCCTTCGATACGTTCCCTGGTCTGGTTCAACAACGCTGGCCAATCCATGCCATTCATCTTTGGATCGTAGTAGTTTTTCTCGAGTTCCTTGGCGACCTGCTTCGCGATGTCTTTCATGCGACCGCGTTCACTGCCAAGTTCATCAGCGGCGGCGGGCAAGGACAGCGACATCATTATGGCGAAGACAACAATGAGCGCTGCAATCCGGCGGCAGACTTGTGTCAATCTCATCAAGAACTCCTTTTGGTTCGGCCTGTTTTTCAGAGGTGTGGATATTAACAAAATGTAGGAACGAGAACACTTACATTCTGCAGTACTGGTTTGCTTTTTCGTGCACGAATTCTGGAAGCCCGTCCTGTGCGCGAAGCAATAACAAACTGTCCATGAGAGGCCAGTGCAGGTCAGGATGCTGCTGCAATATTGCTTCGTAGGACCGCAACGCCCCTAGAAGTCCAGCATGATAGACGGCGAGTTGGTCCTTCACCTTTTCGGGGTGCTGCACAAGATAAGCCGCGCCGCTGAATGAAATCTGCTGCGACAGCGCTGCCGCATAGCGATAGTTGTCATCCTGGAAACAATTCATCTCCACGGCTGTACCAATTGGCGAGCGTGTATTGCGCTTCAGGGCTGCCATGTTCAGCGGCGAGCTTCAGCCAGCTTGCAAACTGCTTCTTGTCTTTTGGGAGGAGAATGCCCGTGCGATATCCGGCGGCAAGCAGCATTTCAGCATCAACTTCGCCTCGCTCTGCCAACAGGGTTGTAGCTTGGAGTTGTTCGGGCGTGAGAGCGCGAAGACGGTTCTCATACTGCCACCATCTCGAATAGTTCTGCGCCAGTGATGTGCAGGACAGCAGAACCGCAATCAGAATTCCGACAATGAATCTAATCGGCGTGTTCCTCGCCCAGACCGCGGCGGAAGTTTAGCACAGTGATTTAGCGGATTTCTCTTTTATTCTGACTGAGTGCAGGGCATCCGTTACAATCCTCGCTCTGAACAACCTCACATGGAGCACTACAAAAATCATGCGAAATACTGCGTTCGCTCGTCGCCGAACTCTCTTCTCTTTCGTTGCCAGTCTCTTATTAATGGTGATCGCTACGCCGGCAATGGCGCAATACACTGACATCACCGCGCTGAACGATCTAGGCGGACCGGCAGAGTTCGCGCGCCGCCGCCAGGAATTAGCGAAGCAGGCGAAGACCGGATACATCCTGCTGTTCGCGAAGCTGCTTCTTCCGCAAGCGGACCACTACCGCGAAGACAACGATTTTTATTACTTCACGGGGATTGCGGATCCGGGAGCGGTCTTGTTGATGGACGTTGCTTCGAACCGCACCGTCCTTTTTGAGCCGCAGCAGGGTGAGCGCGAGAGCCGTGTGTATGGCAAAAACCTTTTGTCACTGACGCCGGCCGAGCGAACCAAGCTGGGCTTCCCGGCTGTTCTGCCATTGACGGCACTCCAAGGCGCGCTCGGTGGAGCACTGGGCAGGACGGGCGAACAGGACCTCTGGCTGCGCTTGGGATTCGCCGATAAACCGGATGGCGCCCGCCAGGAGACTGCGCGCGACTACGTGACTGAATACGCGCATCCCTTCGGGAATCCGTTGCCGGGTGACCGTGGCGTCTTCAAGCGCCTTGCAGAAATGTTTCCTGCCGCACACCAGCGAGATATGACTCCTTTCATTGACGCAATGCGCTACATCAAAACTCCGCAAGAGAGTGCAGTGCTGCGGCGCAATGGAAAGCTCAGCGCGGATGGAATTCGCAGAGGAATGGCGCGCGCGTATCCGGGGATTTACGAATACCAGATTGAAGCGGAAGCCAGCTACGTCTTCAGGAATTCGGGAGCGCAGGGCATTGCGTATCCGGCGATCGTGGGTGCGGCCGCGAATGGAACGACCTGGCATTATTTTTCTGATCGCGACCAGACGAAACCCAACGACCTGATCGTGTTTGATTACGCAGCCGACTTAAATCACATGACCATGGACATCACGCGCACCTTCAATGTCAGTGGAAAGTTCACGGCGGAACAGGCGAAGTGGTATGCGGTGGATCTGGAGTCGCAGAAGGCAGTGATTGCCATGCTGAAACCGGGCAACACATATCAGCAAGCAGCGGATGCGGGTAAGGCTGTATTTGAAAAGGCGGGGGTTGGCGAGCAATGGCGTGGGTTTCCCGGCCACACGGTTGGACTGGCGACCCACGATGTTGTCGGAACCAGCGGGCCCATTCGCGCAGGACAAGTGGTAACTGTCGAGCCGATCATCGAATTTCCGGAGAAGAACATGCACTTCCGGATCGAGGACACAATCTTGATCACGGATGGTGAACCAGAAATATTGTCGGCAGCCGTTCCCAAGGAAATGGGAGAAGTTGAAAAGCTGGTGGGAAGCGAAGTCAAAAAGCCGTAAATAGTTTTGAGCTACTCTGACCGGCGCTGCGGCGCCGGTTTTTCTTGCTCAGGGTCGTCAAGGTTGACAGCTGTGCTGTCCACCTATTAAATCTGGGCACTCGGTAATCAACTATGCCCAAGTCTTCTGTCGCGGTGGTCCTCTTCGTTTGTTTCGTCCTTTCCTCAACCGCAGCCGTGGCAGCGGGTAGTGCATCCAGAAAAAATCCCAAGTCGGCAGATGACCGCAAGGCCAACGCCGAGATGGCCGATCAAGTGCGCCAGGAATTCCTTCACGCGTGGAGCGGGTACAAGAAGTACGCATGGGGACACGATGAGCTGCGTCCGCTGACGAAGACTTACCGCGACTGGCACTCAGTCTCGCTTTTGATGACACCGGTGGATGCGCTCGACACGATGATCCTCATGGGACTGAAGGATGAGGCTCGAACGACGCGCGAGTACATCGCCAAGAATCTCTCGTTCGATCAAGATATTGAAGTTAAGAATTTTGAGATAACCATCCGTATGTTGGGCGGACTGCTCAGCAGTTATCAGCTCACCGGCGACAAGCGCCTGCTGGCGATGGCGCAAGATCTCGGTGACCGCCTTCTGCCCGCGTTCAATTCCCCAACGGGAATGCCTTACATGTTCGTGAACCTGAAGACCGGGAAGACTCGTGGCGCGGTGAGTAATCCGGCAGAGATTGGGACGCTGCTCATCGAGTTCGGGGCGTTAAGCAAACTTACCGGAAAGCCTGTGTATTTCGATAAGGCCAAACGCGCACTGGTGGAACTCTACAACCGCCGATCCCCGATCGGATTGGTAGGCTCGACAATCAATGTGGAGACAGGCGTGTGGACAGATCCTGCGAGCCACGTGAGTGGGGGCATCGATTCGTATTACGAATACTTGCTCAAGTGTTCGATCCTTTTTGATGACAAGGATTGTTCGGGCATGTGGCACACGAGTATTGCGGCATTGAATAAGTATGTTGCCGACGACACCACCAATGGACTCTGGTACGGCACCGTGGACATGAATACCGGAGCGCGAACTGCGACCCATTTCGGAGCGCTGGATGCGTTCTTCCCTGCTGTGCTGGCGCTCGGCGGCGATATCGATCGAGCGAAGCGATTGCAGGAATCCAGCTATAAGATGTGGACGACCTTCGGCATTGAGCCTGAAGAGTTGGATTACTCGACGATGAAGGTGACGTACGGCGGGTATCCGCTACGTCCGGAGATCATGGAGTCGGCTTACTATCTGCATCATTATACGAACGACCCGCGCTATCTCGAGATGGGGCGCACGATCTTCGGCAGCCTGGTCAAATATTGCAAGACCGAAGCCGGATACGCGGCGATGAAAGACGTCCAAACGAAAGAACAGAAGGACAACATGGAGAGCTTTTTCTTTGCTGAGACGTTGAAATATTCCTACCTTCTCTTCGCTCCGGCAAAGACCCTCGACTTGGATACGGTCGTTTTTAATACCGAAGCCCATCCCATCAGGAACACATGGTCAAAGCGTAAATAACCGGAATGCAGCGCACCCACAACGGAAAACTCGACTCCAAGAGAGGTGTCGCGCCCATTGCAAGGAGATCGAAAGATGAAGATTGCACGCAGACTTTCCTTGGCCGTCATTTTGTCTGCAGCACTGGTTGGCATCATCCACTCGCAGACATCGAAGCGCAGTTCCGCACCTCCGGCATCACGCACCGTGATCACGGGGAAAGCTGCTTTCGAGGATTACCGCAATCAGAAACCGGGGACGTTCCGCAAGATCACGGTGGCTGATCTGCCGGAACCGTTTGCGACGGATTCCGTGGACAACGGTCCTGAGCTGATTCCCCGTCCAGCGGGCGCATTGCCGCAGGCGCTTCCCGGGTTCAAAGTGGAACTGTATGCAGAAGGATTGAAAAACCCGCGGCTTATTCGCACAGCTCCGAATGGAGATGTTTTTCTCGCTGAAAGTTATGCGGGGGAGATCAAGGTCTTTCGCGGCGTTGATGCGAATGGCAAGGCTAGCACCGTGGAGACCTTCGCTACGGGCCTGAACAAGCCATTTGGGATCGCGTTCTATCCGCTGGGTAGTGATCCGAAATGGATTTACGTGGGGAATACGGATGCTGTGGTGAAGTTCCCTTATCAAAGCGGCGACTTGAAATCGCGGGGCAAGGTGGAAAAAGTTGTCGATCTGCCGGGTGGCGGCCTGCTGCGTGGCGGCGGACACTGGACGCGCGATGTCGCATTCTCAAAAGATGGAAAGAAAATGCTCGTGTCGGTGGGCTCGCGGTCGAATGCTGATGATGCGGATACTCATCCCGCGGAGAAGCATCGTGCGGACGTGCTCGAGTACAACCCCGATGGCAGCGGATTCCGCGTGTATGCATCAGGCATTCGCAATGCTGTGGGAATCGCGGTGAATCCAACAACGGGAGAGTTGTGGGGCTCCGTGAACGAACGAGATGGCCTTGGGGACGATCTGGTACCGGATTACATCACTCACATCCAGGATGGCGGATATTACGGTTGGCCGTGGTACTACATGGGCGGACATCAGGATCCGCGGCTTAAGGGGACCCATCCCGAATTGAAAGACAAGGTCATCACTCCTGATGTGCTGCTTCAGCCGCACTTTGCGTCATTGGAGATGACCTTCTATGACGGCCACCAGTTTCCGTCCGAATATAGCGGCGACATTTTTGCAGCGGAACATGGATCATGGAACCGCAGCAAGCGCTCCGGATATGAAGTGATCCGGGTGCCGCTAAAGGACGGTCACGCCAGCGGAGAATATGAAGACTTTCTCACCGGATTTTACACGGCAGAGGGGCAGGTCTGGGGGCGTCCGGTGGGAGTGACTGTGGCAAAAGACGGGGCACTGCTAGTGAGCGACGACGGATCGAATTCGATATGGCGGGTGAGCTACGAGGGAAAAGTGCCGAGTCCATCGAAGCGAAAGTGAGTGCAACAAAGTAGGACAACCTACATCGACAATCAGGCTTCCTTTCACGTAACGCGACCTTTGCGTTCCGGAGCTTAGGATGAAATTTCGTCTGGGTAGCCGTCTTCTTGCGGTCGTTCTCATTCAAGCTGTTCTCTGCGCAGACGCGCTGGCGATCCGCGCGAACCCAGTCGTGCAAGCTCCGGAATCGATCAAGTTCAACCGCCTGCTCGGCAAACTGGGCGAGGGTACGGATTCGCTGGTCGCAGTTCGACTGAAGGACAAATCTGCGCTTGCCGGATATCTAGCCGAGATCAACAAAGATTCGTTCCTACTGGTGGACACGAAGACTGGAGCGGAAAATCGCGTCGCTTATTCGCAGATCAATCGGTTGCAAGGAGTTAATCTGCAAACCGGCGCGCAAGTGAGCCATGGGTTGGGAATCCGAGGCAAGCTGGTTAAAGCCCTTACGCTGCTGGTTCCTGGCCGGCGGGTGCAACGCAACGGACTGTTTGGGACGTCGGCTCTGCTGATAGGGATCGTGATCGGGATCATTCTTGCGATTGTGCTGACGAAATCACTCTAGTCTGTTTCGACAACCGTGCAACATTTGGAACTCGCAGTGGAGTTTCTACTCTCGCAATCTGTTCTCAAGACTTTATTTCGCAATTTTGGCTGATTCTTGGGAACAGCTTTTCGGCAATCAACGTGCAGTAAATGTTTTCCCCCGAGTTTATTTCTGGAGAAAAATATCGCACTCATGGTCATCCGAAAGCACGCAGAGAAAGTGCGCGTTACGTTTGTTGAAAGCAAAGCAGCGGTTCGCAATTGGACTGCAGTAGCTGCGTCACACGCGAGCAGATTATTCGGCCCCATGTGGCGATTTGGGAGCGCCAGAGCGCGGACTGTCGATCGCTTTTGGCAGACACTTACTCTGGCGCGGCGGTTCTACCCGAACCTGCAGGTCGCTCCCGATCGAGTTGCAGTGTCGACGCCGCTTCTGGGCGAAGACGCTTTCGATCCGTGGATCGTGCGTTCACTGCCCCGACGGATGCATGCGTTGATCCGTTTTCGCGTGGCTATCCGGATCGGTTCGGCTGTCCGAGCAGAACAGGCTGCGGCATTATGCCGAGCGGAAGGATGGGACACCGAACAATTGGGAGCGGCATCGGCAGGATATGACTGGAGCGCGTTCAGTGAAATCGAACGATTGGTGCTTCGCTATACTGACGACCTCACCCGCACACCGATGGACGTGGACATGGGAACTTTGCGCGCCATCCAGCGGCAATTATCCAGCGACCAATTGATCGAGTTAGCAGCGTCGATCGCACAGGAGAATTTCAAAGCCCGATTTCACAGTGGAGTGGGAGCAAGCCGTGCGGTTGCAGAGCCCGCTGCTTAGACGAATACGACTGTCTGGCTATTCGCTGGTAACCGATTTGACCAAGTTGCGGGGATTGTCCACATCTGCGCCGTTGAGCACGGCTACGTGGTAAGCGAAGAGTTGCAGCGGTACGATTTCCAGGATCGGCAATAAGAGTTCCGGCGCCTCAGGCACGTAGAAACAGAAATCTGAAACGCTTGCAGCGGCACGATCATCTTCAGTAGCCACAGTGATCACTTTGCCGTGGCGTCGCTTCACTTCTTCCTGAATTCCGAGCGTTCGCGTGTATCGCAAGACGGAATCTGGGTCAGCGGCGTCACGGGTAGCCAGCGTCACCACTGCGAGGTCCTCATCAATGAGCGCGCTGGGGCCATGTTTCAATTCTCCTGCTGGATATCCTTCTGCATGAGCATAAGAAATTTCCTTCAACTTGAGCGCGCCTTCTCTGGCGATGGCGTAATGCACTCCGCGACCAAGATAGAAATACTTCTCCGCAGCGCGCAGCATTGAGGCACATTCGGCTGCTTGCGAATCCCACAAGGGAATCCATTTCTGCATTGCTTCCGGTAGTTCGGTGAGTCGGTTCAAGTACTCGCGAAGGACTTCGGAAGTGATGCGTCCGCGCTTGCGTGCGAGAAAAATCGCGAAGAGATACAGAACCGTTAATTGCGACGTGAAACTCTTGGTAGCCGGAACGGCAACTTCGGGAGCAGCGCAAGTGAGCAGGCTGGCGCTGGCTTCGCGCGAGATTGTCGACTCCGCAACATTCGATATTGCGACTGTTTTGGCACCCCGGATAAGCGCTTCACGCTGTGCAGCGATGGTGTCCGCGGTCTCTCCTGATTGCGTGATGACCATCACGATGGGATCGGTACCGGCGTGAGTGGAGCGATAGCAATACTCGCTGGCGTATTCGACGTCGACAGAGGTGCCGGAAAGATCCTCGATCATGATCTCGCCGGCGAGACCCGCGTGTCGACTGGAACCACTCGCGGCGATGATGATTTTCTTGAATGACAACAACGCGCTCTCTATAGAGAGCAACTCCGCGGGAAAAATCACGTCGCCATCCACGTGGCGGGCAATGGTGTCGCGGATCGCCTGCGGCTGCTCGTAGATCTCCTTGAGCATGAAATGCCTGAAAGGCCTCGCCGAGATTTCGATTGCTGATGGTTTAGTCATTCTTGTTCCGCAGAGACATTTAATGACAGTCGTTGCGTTTTCGGCAAATCAATTCGCAGAAGCTTTTGCAAAATGCAGGAGTAGTATTTGTTGCGTGAAGAAATCAGCAAGAAAACGGGGCCCTCACGCGAGCGCAAAATCAGTGCGGACACTAGCGATTGATGTTGGGGGCACCGGCATCAAGTCGGTGGTTCTCGACGGAAATGGCAAAGCAGTTTCGGAATTCCTACGGTTGGAAACACCGCATCCGGCGACACCGAAAGCCATTCTCTCAACGATCGCGGATCTGGCGAAGCGGTCAGCGAAGTTCGATCGGGTAGCGCTCGGATTTCCCGGCGTTGTTCGAAATGGCGAGATTGTCACTGCTCCGCATCTGCATGACAAGTGGATTCGCGTTCATCTCGATAAGCAGCTTCGCAAATTATTGCGTAAGCCCGCGCGTGTGGCCAATGATGCAGCCGTCCAAGGGTTCGCCGCGATATCAGGCGAAGGTATCGAGATGGTGATTACGTTGGGGACTTCAATGGGGTCGGCGCTTTACGTTGACGGACACGTTATCCCCAATGAAATGGGACACCATCCGTTTCGAAACTCAAAGACTTACGAGGACGAAGTCGGAAATGCGGTGCTGGAGAATATCGGCAAGAAGCGGTGGAACAAGAAGCTGAGCGCCGTCATCGAGATGCTGGAAAAGACATTCAACTATGATCGCCTCTACATCGGTGGCGGGAACGCAAAAAAGATCACATTGAAGCTGCCACCCAACGTGCGTCTGATCGACAACAAAGATGGGCTGTATGGTGCGATCGAGTTGTGGAAGAAGTGATTGAGCCCTAGAACACTGGCGAGAGTTGGCGTTCAGGCACATCCTGAGTTCCGCAATTTACTGGCAACGCGGCACTCTGGCCAGCACTCAAATTGAAAATGAAACTCCGGGCCCAGGTTCCGTTCGCCTCGCTTCTGGCAGTTGTCCTCGTTACGATTGCTTCAACCGGATGCGGTGGCGGATCACAAGCCGCAACTCCAACACCACAGTCCGGCCCTCCGGTACAAGCTGATCAGGTTACAGTCACGCTGGCAGGAGCGGGCGCGGGTACCGTTACCAGCAGCCCTTCCGGGATTAGTTGCGGCACAGGGTGCACTGCATCATTCGGCGACGGGAGTACCGTGCAATTAACCGCATCCCCTGCAACAGGTTCCACATTTGCAGGTTGGGGGGGCGCGTGTAGCGGAACCCAACCCTGTTCATTGACATTAAAGGGCGCGACTGCAGTCACGGCAACTTTCAGCAAGAGTCTGGGGCTGGCCTCGATCAATCACATTGTCTTCATGCTGCAGGAGAACCGCGGCTTCGAGCATTATTTCGGCTCTTTGGGCCAGTATCGAGCGGCCCACGGATATGGAGCAGCTACTGACATTGACGGCCTCACGTTCGATGCGCAAGGCGTTGCACAAAATCAAAATCCTACCGTGGATGGCACCGGCGTGATCTCGTCGTTTCACCTGATCACGCAATGCGTTGAAAATTCCAGTCCCTCATGGGAGGAATCGCACATTGATTTCAACCGGCATGACCCTAGTTCCAGCACGGCGCTGTTGGATGGATTCGTTGCCGTGGCTGGAAATGGCGCAGTAAACAACGGCTTTCATGACACGGCGGGTAAGCGTGTAATGGGCTATTACACTGATGCCGACCTGCCCTACTACTACTTTATGGCCTCCAATTTCGCCACATCTGACCGCTGGTTCTCTCCGGTGATGTCCCGTACACATCCAAATCGGATGTATATGATCGCCGCAACTTCACAGGGCCACGTGTATCCCATTCCACATGGGGGAGCGCAACTCACGGCAAAACCGATTTTCCAATTGCTGGATGAGAACCATATCTCCTGGAAAATTTATGTGACCGATCAGATCCGCGGAACCTCTCTTGTCCAGAACAGCTACGTGAATATGTTCACCTATTCCAATCAGCCGCTCCCTAATGTCGTGCCAATCTCGGAGTATTTGACCGATGTGGCCAATGGCACTTTGCCGCAAGTAGCGATGATCGAAGGCGGTTATGACAGCGGAAGAGACGAACATCCCGATATCGATCCCAATTTCCCAGGTGCCCCGATCCAACAAGGCGCGGCATATGTGGCCAGCCTGATCAATGCGTTCATGGGCAGCCCGTCATGGAAAGATTCAGTATTCATTCTCTCTTACGACGAATTTGGCGGATTTTACGACCACGTTCCGCCTCAGGCCGCCGTCAGTCCAGATGGCATTGCGCCCACTGATTTTACGGCTACTGATCACCAAAAATTCAACGACGACTTCACGCGAACGGGATATCGCGTCCCGATGATCGTGATCTCCCCGTTTACGAAAAAGAGTTTCGTTTCGCACACGGTTCGCGACTACACAGCGATACTGAAGCTCATCGAGACAAGATTCAGCCTGCCAAGTTTGACTGCGCGCGACGCGGCCCAGGACGATATGACGGAATTTTTTGATTTCGCCGCAGTCCCGTGGGCGACTCCGCCGGCCGCACCCAGCCAGCCTCCTGCAAGTGCTTGCTATACGGACCACTTGCCGTAGACCGGACTCGCGAGCGTCTCAATCGGATTGGCGTGCCTGCAGAGATTGCAAACCGCAGCGACGGTTTTTGCTCTGGGACTTGTTGGATCTGTGCTGTTCAGCTACAAATTATCTACACGGCTGAATACTCTCTGCGGGCTTGGATTAATGAAACTCCGAACCACTTCTTGGGCTCTTCTTGTTGTAATCGTCTTAATCGCCATCGCGGCTTTTTGGCAGATTTGGCGCAACCAAGGCTCTGGGTTGCAAACCGGATACACAAAATATGAGTTTCGAATCCCGATGCGGGACGGCGTAAAACTCTTCACTGCTGTTTACGTCCCGAAGGATTCTTCGCAGCTGTTTCCATTCCTGGTGTTTCGCACTCCGTATGGCGTCGCGCCGAATGGCCCAGATCAGTTCCCGGCCCGTTTGGGTCCGAACGAAGAGTTTGATAAAGCGGGATACATCTTTGTTCTTCAGGACGTTCGAGGGCGATACCAATCGGAGGGACAGTTCGTTGAGGTGCGTCCGCATATCGAGCATCCTTCGCCAAAGGACACGGACGAGAGCACCGATATGTATGACACTGTGGAATGGCTACTCAAGAATGTGAGTAGGAACAACGGAAAAGTGGGAATCTGGGGATTTTCTTATCCGGGCTTTTTCGTTTCAGCCTCGATCGTGGACTCGCATCCGGCGATCAAGGCTGCATCGCCCGAAGCCCCTGTAACGAACCTCTTCGAAGGGGACGACGCCTATCACGGAGGCGCGTTCATGCTCGCCGCTCAGTTTGAGTTCTATTCCACATTCTTCAAGCCTCCCAGCGGTGGACCAGAAGTTCCGCCGAGAGATTGGCAGCCATTCGAGTTTGGCACCCAGGACGGCTACAAATATTTTCTGGAACACGGCCCTGGCCTCCAGCGTATTGCCGCCTTGATAAAGAACCCCTATTTTGAGGAGCCAATGATCCACGACACCGATGGCGACTACTGGCGAGCACGAGACATTTCAAAGCACATGCATGGGATTAAATGCGCGGTCTTAACCGTAGGTGGATGGTTTGACACCGAGGACCTGGCAGGAACGCTTCGTACCTATCATGCAATCGAAAAGCAAAATGCGGGAGCAGAGAACGCGCTCGTGATGGGCCCGTGGAAGCATGGCGATTGGTCTCGCCTGAGTAAGAGTGGGTCTGCAAGTGTTCGATACAGCGCGGCAGAATATTATCGGCAACAGATCGTGTTCCCCTTTTTTGAGTACTACTTGAAAGGAAAGGGAAATCCTAAGATTGCAGAAGCGAATGTCTTCGACACGGGGAGCAATGCATGGAAGCAGTACGAAAACTGGCCTCCCAAAAGCTCGCTGCAGAAGACGATCTATTTGCACGCAAACGGCAAGCTCTCGTTCATCCCTCCTGCCGCGTCGGAAGCTTCATTCGATGAATACGTGAGCGATCCCACACGTCCGGTGCCCTACATTCCATATCAAGCTACCGATGTTGCGGCGGAATACATGTTCGCTGATCAGCGATTCGCTTCGAAGCGGAAGGACGTTTTGACTTACGTCAGTGACCCACTAGAGCAGGACGTCACCCTTGCGGGGCCGGTATCGCCTCATCTTTCAGTTTCGACGAGCGGCAGTGACTCCGACTTCGTTGTGAAGCTGATAGACATCTTCCCTGGAGACGATCAGTCCCCAGCAGTTCAAGAACGAAAAAATTTGGAACTGCCCGTTGAAGCGAAATCGCCTGGGTATGCAGAACTCGTGCGAGGGGAGCCGTTCAGAGCAAAGTTCCGCGAGTCACTTTCTAACCCGCAATCCCTGACGCCAAATACGGTGACCGCAGTTGCTTTCGATATGCCGGACGTGAACCACACATTCAAGCGGGGACATCGCATATCCGTGCAGATTCAGAGTTCGTGGTTTCCACTCACAGACTTAAATCCACAAAAATTTATGACCATTCCGGAAGCGAAGCCCTCTGACTTTGTGAAAGCAACGGAGCGGGTGTATCACACGCCGCAAGCGGCATCGGGGATTGTGGTGCAGGTGATGCCGCAGTAGGAGGGATTGGTGCGCCCGGAGAGATTCGAACTCCCGACACTCGGTTCCGAAGACCGATGCTCTATCCAGCTGAGCTACGGGCGCACACTTTCGAAAGACATTGTACCGCTACGACGCTACAGGATGTAACGCGACAGATCCTGGTCTTTGACGATATCGGCCAGCATCTTCTTCACGTATGCGGCATCGATAGTCACGTTCTTGTTCTCAACCTCTGATGCGGTAAAGCTGATCTCGTCCAGCGTCTTTTCCATGATGGTGTGCAGACGCCGCGCGCCGATGTTCTCAGTAGTCTCATTCACGCGGAATGCAAAACGGGCGATCTCATCCAGCGCATCGCTTGTGAATTCCAGTTTCAGTCCTTCAGTTTCAAGCAGCGCCGTGTA
The DNA here is from genome assembly GCA_025462725.1 of Terriglobales bacterium. GTDB lineage: Bacteria > Acidobacteriota > Terriglobia > Terriglobales > Acidobacteriaceae > JAICLA01. The sequence goes on from JAOAPE010000001.1 coordinate 147,350, forward strand.
TTGCTTCACCAGCGATGACTTTGGCTCGGTCAGGATTCTAATGAAGTCTTCCATCGTGAGTGACTGCAATTCCACACGGATGGGGAAACGTCCTTGCAATTCCGGGATCAGATCACTGGGCTTCGAAACGTGAAATGCGCCCGCGGCCACGAAGAGGATGTGGTCGGTGCGCACCATGCCGTATCGCGTGTTCACGGTGGTTCCTTCGACGATAGGCAGGATGTCACGTTGGACGCCTTCGCGCGAAACATCAGGACCGTGTCCGCCTTCGCGCCCGGCTATCTTGTCAATTTCGTCCAGGAAGATGATTCCGGATTGCTCGACGCGGTCGACGGCCGTACGGGTGACCTGGTCCATGTCAATCAGGCGCGTCTCTTCTTCCTGAATGAGATATTCGAATGCCTCTGACACTTTCATCTTGCGCTTCTTCGTGCGCTGGCCGAAGAGACTGGGCAGCATGTCTTTCAGGTTGATGTCCATCTCTTCAACGCCTTGGTTGGAGATGATCTCGAAAGACGGAGAATTGCGCTCGCGGACATCGAGTTCGACAATACGCTCGTCGAGTTTGCCTTCGCGCAGTTGCTGGCGAAGTTTCTCGCGAGTGCGATGTTGCGAATCGCCCCCAGAATTGGAATTTGAGTGCGATGCGACGCCCGGAATCTCTGCGGAAGATGATATGACGGCGTCGGGAATGGAACTCTGATTTGTGGTGGGCTGCGAGGGCGGAAGCAGTGCATCGAGCAATCGCTCTTCCGCATTTAACTCTGCTTTGTCCTGCACGTCTTCGAGTTTCTCTTCGCGGACCATGTCAATGGCGACTTCGACCAAATCGCGGATCATGGATTCCACATCACGTCCGACGTATCCGACCTCAGTGAACTTCGAAGCTTCCACTTTCATGAAAGGAGAATTCGCCAACTTCGCCAGACGACGCGCAATCTCCGTCTTGCCCACGCCCGTGGGCCCGATCATGATGATGTTCTTAGGCATGATCTCTTCCGCCAACTCCGGCGAAAGCTTCTGGCGGCGCATGCGGTTACGCAGGGCGATGGCGACTGCCCGCTTCGCCTGATGCTGCCCGACTACGTATTTGTCCAACTCAGTAACGATCTCGCGCGGAGTGAGCTCATCCAACGCTATCGCTTGTTCATCTGCTGTTGCGGGTAAGTAAATCGCCAACTTTAATGCTCCTGATGATTCCAGCGCGTTGCGGCGCTACTTCCTGTCCTTGACCGGGATGACAAATTTCAATCCCGACCAGATTTCGTTTATCGCGCAGACCTTGATATCTACCAACCCGATCGCAAGCCCGCAGTCGCGGATGATGTTCTCGTTGAGGTCAGTTTCTACTCCAGATGCTCTCTTCGGCCATGCAGTCCAGATCATTCCGGATTGCGTGATCTTAGATTTCAACTTCGGGAGTTGCTTTTCGAGTGTCGCCTGATTTTTCAAAAAGACGAGCACCACGTTCAACGCTCCGGGCCTGCTCTTTTCTTCGGCGGAAACGAACTCTACATCCGCTGGAAGGCCGATTAACTCTTTCGGAAATGCGAGCGGCTCATTCACCAAGGCCACACGGTCGCCGGACTTGATGCCAAACTTTTGCACAAGCGGAGTTCCCGAATATCCCGCCAATCCAACTCCTATAATTCTTCGATCGTAATCACATCGTTGGTGTAGATGCAGATGTCACCGGCGATCTTCATCGCTTCTTCTGCGATCTTGCGCGCAGAAAGCTCAGTGTTCTTGATCAATGCCCGCGCGGCTGCCGTGGCATAAGCTCCGCCGCTGCCGATTGCCGCAATCCCCTCATCCGGTTCGATAACGTCTCCACCGCCGCTGATGAGAAATGTTTGATTCACATCCGCGACTATGAGCAGAGCTTCCAAATGGCGAAGGATCTTGTCCGTCCGCCAGTCCTTGCCTAGCTCTACAGCCGAGCGGCTGATGTTTCCGCTGTACTGCTCGAGCTTGGCCTCGAATCGGCCGAAGAGATTGAATGCGTCTGCCGTGGAGCCGGCGAAGCCAGCGATGATCTTGTCGTTGTAAAGCCGGCGGACTTTCTTTGCCGAATGTTTGATGACGCCCTCGCCGAGCGTGACTTGTCCGTCAGCGGCAACCACGACTTTGCCGTCGCGGCGCACACAAAGGACGGTGGTTGACCGTATAGCTTGCCTTTTTGCCATATGCGTAATCTCTGATTATACGGGTTTTTGCGGCAGAGGCACGGATGGCCGAAATCGGACTTCAATAGCAAGATTCGGAATGCGAAGGGAGCCACCATCCTCTAGAATTTGGCCTATGAAGCGGACTAAAGAAAAAAGAAAATGCTCGATGCACCAGTTCCCTACCCCTATCTGTGACGTTGTTGCTGCAGTGAACTCGAGCGGCAAAGTGATATTTCTCTATTTTCTTGGGAATCGCGATCGCGATCAGTTGGTTGCGGAACTGGAGTCATGGGGCTATGAAGCTGAGTGCAATGCTGAGGCTGCAGCGGATGTTGAACGCCAGGTCAGCGAGTACTTCAGTGGCACTCGTAAAGTTTTTGATCTGGCTCTCGCGCCGGAAGGCACTCCATTTCAGCAGCGGGTGTGGCAAGAACTGCTGACCATCCCCTTTGGCGAGACGATGAGTTATGGTGAACTCGCTACTCGAGTGGGTAATCCGAAGGCTTCGCGGGCAGTGGGTGGTGCGAACGGGGAGAATCCTATTTCGCTGATCATCCCTTGCCATCGTGTGATCGGGACGGATCGCTCGCTCACTGGCTACGGTGGCGGACTCAATGTCAAAGAAGCGCTGTTGAATCACGAAGGAGCGAAGTTTACTGCGGGATCACGACCGCGGAGTGCGACGAAAGAACCGTTGCAAGCTGAACTTGGGCTCGCCGTCAGCCATGAAAATTAAGAAGAGCAGCAGCGGACAGATGTGATCGAGTTGCGCACCGAGATATTGCCAGACGCGCGCGTTGGCACCCACGCCGTTCCACTCTGACAGCAACAGATTCAGCATCATGAATACGCCGCCCACGGCAGCTGGCCTGACCATCACTCCCGTGACCAGAGCGATTCCCACCATTAGTTCTCCAGCGCCGAATAAATATCCGAACGCAGTGGCGTGCGGCATAACCACTTTCTCCAGGAATGGCCTATACCAGTGCACGACCATGTTGCCGTCGAGAAATCCGGAGAGGTATTTCTGCATGCCACCGTGCGCGAATTCCGGGTCGGCGATCTTGTATTCACCGAACAGAATGAAGATCACGCCCATGACCACGCGCACTAGCGCAATCATCCATTTCAGTCCGCGTTGAGACCCGTCGCGCATCTCAGAATCATACCCCTGGAATTTCCACGCGCGCAGTAACCGCAGTTGTACTCCCTTCGTGCGAGGCTGCTCCGATACAATCCTCCTTCACCCTAGATGGAACTCAAGGCCAAGCGCACGCTCATAATCCTTTCGATCGCAGAGTTATTGGCGATGTCACTGTGGTTCGCCGGAACTGCGGTGTTGCCGCAACTTGCTCAAATCTGGAAAGCGGATTTAGGCGTGAGCGCGTGGCTCACCTTGGCCGTGCAGTTGGGGTTTGTGGTTGGAGCTTTGTTGCTCGCCACGTTTAATATTTCGGATGTCTTTCACGCGCCCCGCGTGCTCGCCGTCAGCGCAGTTGCCGGAGCACTTTTCAACGCTGGCTTCGCATTCACCGCCGACCACAATATTGCGCTCGCGATAATTCTGCGGTTTCTTACAGGAGCAACGCTTGCAGGCACTTATCCCACCGGCATGAAGATACTCGCGGGATGGTTTCGTCAGGGACGCGGCTTAGCTCTCGGCATTCTCGTAGGTGCACTGGCGATAGGCTCTGCGCTTCCGCACGGGGTGAATGCGGTTAAAGGCATTGGTGCGGAGAGCTGGCGATTGGTCGTGCTCTCGAGCAGCGTGCTGGCCCTGATTGCAGCTGCGCTAGTTGCTTTTTTCGTTAACGAGGGACCGTACGCTGCGGCATCACCGCCGTTTGAATTCCGGCAAGTCACGGAGATACTTTCATTCCGCAATCGCAGATTGGGACTCGCGAATCTCGGCTACCTGGGACATATGTGGGAGCTCTACTCTCTTTGGGGTTGGGTGGCGCTTCTGCTGAGGCAATCGGCAATCGCCAGTGATGCACAGACACAATCCATAAAAGCGCTTTCGTTCATGGTGATCGCAGTGGGTTCGATCGGGTGTTGGTGGGCAGGACACGCCAGCGATCGCGCCGTGCCTAATCGATTGGCGCTAATCTCGGATCATCAGAGCCGAGTGCGACAGCGCTCACGCGTGACTATCATCGCAATGGGAGTTAGCGGCATCTGCTGTTTGCTTACGGCCGCGCTATTTCGCCACTTTTACATTGTCGTTGCGATTTCAATCATCTGGGGAATTTCCGTAGTTGCCGACTCCGCGCAATTTTCCGCGATCATCAGCGAAGTCTCTGACCCGCGATACGTTGGAACCGCGCTCACCCTGCAAACCGCCATGGGCTTCCTGCTTACCGTAATATCGATTCGGCTGACCGCAGCTATTGGCGAACGTGCAGGATGGCAGTGGGCAGCGGCAAGTCTGGCGATCGGGCCGGCGATGGGGATTTGGGCGATGGTGAAGCTGAATAGCGCGAGCGAGTGACGTGGTTACGTGGATTTTTTTGGCTTATTGGAACTCACAGGTTGTCGCCGTTCACATTCCGCGCGGATACGCATGTAGTACTGGTCGAGCGCTTTTAGTTCTTCATCGCTCAATTTTTCGACGTCAATCAATTCATTGTGGGCGTGGGTACCAGCATGGATAAGTTCATTCAACTTAAGATGGAGAGCCTTGGCGTCGCGATTCTGCGTATTCTGGATGAGGAAGACCATCAGAAATGTCACGATGGTCGTTCCGGTGTTGATGATGAGCTGCCATGTGTCTGAGTAGCCGTACATGGGCCCAGTGACCGCCCACACCATGATCACTCCAATCGCCAGAAGGAAAGTGATTGGCGAACCCATTGCGGCAGAAGCCTTCGCGGCAAAGTTAGAAAACCAGAGGCTTACACCAGCGCGCTTCGCGGATTCCGACCGCGCAATATCTACCGCCCGTGGCGGACGCTCGTCTTTCTTAGGCTGAGTTGCAGGCATAGCACCTCCACTTTGAGAGATGCTCGCAGATGGGTCAGCGTTGTAGCTGGAGAGCAACTTGCCTAGCGATTGACGGAGTTCATCATTGTCTCTGGATAGCGCGGGCCTGCAGCTACTCCGCGCGGAGCGACTTCGTCTATTCGCCGCAAATCCTCCTGCGTGAGCTGGACGTCTACGGCTGCCACGTTTTCTTCGATGTACTTGCGTCGCTTGGTCCCGGGTATGGGAACAATCTCTTCGCCTTGCGCCAGCACCCATGCAAGCGCCAGTTGCGAAGCCTGCGCGTTCTTCTCGCGCGCTAACTGCTCGATTCGTCCGACCAGGTCGAGGTTCTTGTGGAAGTTCTCGCCTTGGAAGCGCGGCGAGCTGCGGCGGTAATCATCGTGCGCCAGATCCTCATAGCGTTTGATCTGCCCGGTGAGGAATCCTCTTCCGAGCGGGCTATACGCGACGAATCCGATGCCCAACTCTCTACAGACTTTGAGCACTTCATCTTCCGGATCACGCGTCCAAAGTGAATACTCGCTTTGTAGCGTTGTGATGGGATGAACTTTATTCGCGCGCCGCAGAGTTTGCGCATTGGCTTCAGATAGTCCCAGATGCCGCACTTTGCCTTGCTGCACAAGTTTCGCCATGGCGCCTACGGTGTCTTCGATCGGAGTCTCAGGATCAACGCGATGTTGGTAGTAGAGGTCGATCGTTTCAATGCCGAGGCGTCGCAGGCTTGCCTCACATGCCTGCTGCACATACTCCGGCTTTCCGTTGATGCCGCGAATGGTCGGATCATCTGCGCTGCGAACGATGCCGAATTTCGTCGCAATGACTACTTTGTCGCGCTTGCCTTTAATCGCACGTCCGACGAGTTCTTCATTCTTGAAGGGGCCGTACATGTCAGCGGTGTCGAACAGAGTCACGCCGAGTTCCATGGCACGATGGATAGTGGCAATTGATTCATCGTCGTCGCGCCCGGCATAGAAATCGGACATTCCCATGCAGCCGAGTCCGATGGCAGAGACTTGAAGTTCTGCGGTTCCGAGCTTTCGATATTTCATTCGTTGCCTCCTAGGCGCGCTTACTTCTGCTCAGACCGAAAAACCTTGCCGTCTTTCATGACGAAGCGCACATCCTTTAGAACGCTGACGTTGGTCAAAGGATCGCCGTTTACCGCCACTACATCGGCGAGCGCTCCGGGCGCTATCACGCCCAGTTGTCCGTTCATGTCGAGCAGGTCTGCCGCGCGCGAAGTCGCTGCCTTGATGGAATCCATCGGGGTCATTCCGAATTTCACCATCACTGGGAATTCCTGTGCGATGGGCTCAGACCATGAGAATCCGCCGACGTCAGTGCCGAATGCGATCTTCACTCCCGCTTTGTAGGCTTTGTTCAGTGAGGCTCCATGCACCTCAGCACGCTTGCGGTCGCGCTTACCCTCGGCGGTGTTCTCGTCTGCCCAATGCGAGTAGTACACAGCCATCGTGGGGCAATACCATGTTCCCTGTTTCAACATCTGCGCGATGTTCGCGTCAGTCAGTTCTAAACCGTGCTCGATGGAATCGCATCCGCCGTCGAGAGCGCGCTGCAGGCCGACTCCGTTGTATGCGTGGCACGCAACCTTCTTTCCCCATCCATGCGTCTCGTCAACCACGGCTTTGATCTCGTCAAGTGTGAGTGTGGCCTGGGATTGTAGATTGCCTTTGTTGTCCGTCCAGGAGCGATGCGTCATGTACACCTTGATCCAGTCGGCGCCATTGTCGAGTTGCTCACGCGCAGCCTTGCGCGCTTCTATGGGACCGTCGATCAACTGTGAGCCTTTTGGGACGACGATATCGGGGTTGTAACCTTCAAGTGGATATCCGCCGGTCGTCGATATGGCCCGTGTGACTGCGTAAATCCGCGGTCCGGGGATGATGCCTTCATTCACGGCACGCTTGATTCCCACATCGCCGTACCCTGCGCCTTCGGTTTCGAGATCGCGAATCGTGGTGAAACCCTGCTCGAGCGCGCGACGCGCCGAAATTGTCGCCCGTGCCGCCCGATAGGCAATGGGATAATTCAGCAATTGCACGTCATATCCACCCTCGGCAGGATCTTCGCCTTGCAGAAAGAGATGTGTATGCGCGTCGATCATTCCGGGAAGAACTGTTGCTCGGGAGAGGTCGATAGTCTTTGCGTTTGCGTTCGCGCTCGGAGCTTTGAATGAAGCGGCGTCGCTGACGCTCTCAATGCGATTGCCGCGAATGACGATCACTTGGTCACGCTTGGCTGTATCTGACTTGCCGTCGATCAGTACGCCGGCGCGAATTATGGTGACTGCATCAGACGCAGGCGCGGCAGGCTTCTGCGCCCAGCATAACGAGCCAATCATTAACAAGATTGTCAGGATAATCTGTTTGGTCTTCATACTCTCCTCCATCTGCTGGCGCAAATGTTAACAGAAGAGTTGCACTCGGAAGCTATTCAGGGCGTCTCAACGCTTGGCCCATGGCTTTGCGCCACCGGTATGTTCGCCGGTGCGGACGTCAATGACAAACTCCACTTCTTTGTTCTGCTCCGCATCCCACGCCATGCCGAAGATGTGGTTGGTCGCAACCTGAGTGACGGTGATGCCGTCCCAAGAAAGGCGCTCGCTCTTCCATAGCGCCTTTTCCGCACCATAGGCGAACATGTGCGTGAAATCTGTGAAGACGATCAGCTTGTGGTCTGCGAATACGCGCGTGTCGGTGATGGGATTGGGCTGGAGACGAACCCAGTTTTTACCCCGATTGGCGGGCTTGAGGACGTATCCATAGCCGGCGGAAACCACGGCCAGCGACTCGCCATCTGGCCACGCATAGATGCCGCTGCCCAACTCGTCGCCTGCGAAACCGCGGGCGAAACTACCCACCCACGGAGCGGAGTCCGCGGGAGTAATTTTCAACGTGAGCGCCTCGACATCTTCGCCGCCGTCAGGAATGCGAACGGGAGGCTCGCCGATGCTGACGAATTTCCCAGTTGATTCCAGAATCTCGACTTGGTAATTGTGCGGGAAGTCGCGGGCGATAGTGACGTTCGCTGTGGTGGTCATCGCTATTTCATCTCCTCCTTTACGAATTTGGCCACACGCTCACGGACGCTCAGAACGTGAGCAGGCAAATTGAGCGAGCTGCCGGTTTCAATGATGGGAATCAGTTTGTCGAACTCCGGTCCGGAGTGTGAACCGGTGATGACGATGCGGATGGGATGAAACAGTTCTTTTCCCTTTGCGCCTGTCTCGGCTTTCACCTCATTGATGATGGCCTTGAAGCGCTCTGCGGAGATCGGCCCGGCCTCAGCCTCTACCTTGTTCGCGAAAGCAGAAAGCACAGCATTGGACTTTTCCAGTCCGAGGACTTCGGCGTTGTCCGAAGCGGCGATTGCGGCAGATGCGTCGTAGCGGAAAATCATCTCGGCGCGTTGCGGAAGGTCTTCGAGTTTGTCCACCGATGGCACGAGTAACGCAATAACTTTCGCCAGCCACCCGCGGGAGGCCGCGTCCAGGTCAGCAGAAATGAATCCGGATTTTGCAAAGAATGGGACGGACAGATCCAAAATCCGCTCCGGCGTGCTCTGCGCGATGTAATGCCGATTCAGCCAGTACAGCTTTTGCATATCAAAGACTGCAGGTGATGGCGTCACCCGTTCCAATGAAAACTCTTTGACCAGTTCCTGTGGTGTGAATGTCTCGCGCGTCCCGCCGGTCGGAGCCCATCCCAACAGCGCCAGGTAGTTGACCAGCGCTTCCGGCAATACACCCATCTCGCGGAAGTTCGCGATCGACGTAGCTCCATGCCGTTTTGACAGCCGTTCCCGATCAGCGCCGAGAATCGTCGAAAGATGCGCGAACTCCGGTACTGTCCAGCCCAGCGCTTCGTATAACGCCACTTGCTTTGGAGTGTTCGACAAGTGATCATCGCCGCGTATGACGGTGGTGATCTTCATCTCGGCGTCGTCGATCACAACCACGTAGTTGTAAACCGGCATTCCGGATGAGCGCACAATGATGGGATCGCTGACTACTTCGTTTGAGAACTCGACATCTCCGTGCACGATGTCATGAAACCTTATGGGACGCTCCGGGATGCGCAGCCTGATTGCCGCGGCTTCTCCATTCGCGCGACGCTTCTGCGCCTCTGCCGGATCAATCGCGCGACATTTGCCGGAGTAAATCGGCGATGTATGCTCAGCCATGGCGCGCTTGCGGTCAGCTTCCAACTCTTCCGCGGAACAGAAACAGAGGTATGCCTTGCCCTCTTTCAGCAGCCGCTCGGCGTAGTCATGATAGAGCTGCATCCGGTCAGACTGCCGATACGGGCCGTACTCGCCGCCGACATCCGTGCCTTCGTCCCAATCAAGGCCAAGCCATTTCAAATCGCTGATAAGTTGATCTTCGTATCGCGTTTCACTGCGCTCGACGTCAGTGTCTTCAATGCGCAGGATGTTCGTGCCGCCGCGCTGCCGGGCGAAGAGCCAATTGAAGAGCGCCGTGCGCGCGTTGCCAACATGCAGCTGTCCTGTTGGTGAGGGCGCAAATCTTACGCGGACTTTGGGTTCTATAGGCACAGATTGATGTTAGCAGAAGGAACATTCCTGAAATGCGCGGCGGCGCGAGTGTAATTCAGAGTCTCTGGTTGAAAAGTTTTCCTAGGCCGATCACCTCAGCATTCCCCATAAGGGTTACGCCAAAAGACTGATTCAAATGCTCAGAGCAAGTGTTTACCATCTCTTCAGAACACGGAACCAGAGTTGCATAGGTGTTCATATACCCCCGGGAAAATCCATAAGTAAGGAGTCAGATAAATGCGTTTGCGGTCACTTTCACTAAAGGCCAAAGCCATTGGCACGTTCGGTGCCGTCGTTGCTGTTTCGCTGATCTGGAGAAAGCTTGGTGTGCCAGAAAAATCGAGCGATGCGGCGATCATGGCTGAGGAACTCAAGAAGGTTCTGCTCTATGCAGTGCCGTCCGTGATGGCCACACAGTTCATCTCGGACAAAGTTGATTCCGGCATCTTCCGTTGGCTAGACGACGGCGGTCATGCCTTGCCCATCGACTAAATAGCACGACTGACGACTTGAACGACATATTGCATTCATATAAGAAGCCGCCCTCTCAGGCGGCTTCGGCTTTTTAGCAATGAAGTGTTCTAAGATCGCGAGCGCCACGCACTCAAAACCTTGTAACTCGGGGTCGCTGTAACGGTTTGCTTACTGGACGCGAGCAACTTCCTCTTGATCAGCCATCCGACTGCGGCTTGCGCTGAACTTTTCGATACTCCGACGTTCTCAGCCAACTCCTGATAGCTGATACGGACATCTGCCTTGCGGCGTTTGTGTTCACCAGCGAGCCATAAATAAACCAGAAAACTCACTGGTCGGCGGTCATGGCCCACAAGGTCGCGCATCAAGACATCGACGATGTACTCATCAATCAAAAGCATAGCTATACCGGCGTTTACTATAGCATTCACTAGCAGATTGCAGTGGAAAACTGCGGCAGTTATGCTTCTGGTCTCAGAAAGGAAGTGCAAAATGATTCGTGGGATAAAGTTTGTGGGCATCCCGGTTCGCAATCAGGACGCATCGCTAAAGTTCTATACCGAAAAACTTGGATTCAAAGTTACGACGGACCAGCCAATGGGCGGCGATCAACGCTGGATCGAACTGATGATCCCCGGCGCTGACTCGGGATTGTCATTGTTTACGCCACCGGGCCATGAAGACCGTGTGGGGAAGTTCCAGTCAATATCGTTCTGGTGTGATGACGTGATGGCGACGGCCAAGGTGCTGAAATCGAAAGGCGTTGAGTTCGCTGCGGAGCCACGCAAAGAAGCTTGGGGAACGATGGCCATCATTAAAGATGTGGACGGCAATCAGTTCGTGCTTTCGCAAAAGTAAACTCTACTGGAAAATCAAGAGCCGCCCCGAGAGGCGGCTTTCGTTTTCTATGCCTTCTTCGAACCGAACTTCTCGGCGTAATCCTCAAAGCCTTTTCGTCCCATCAATCCATTCGTGATTTTCTTCGCGAGTTCCACCCCCGGTTGGTCGAAGGCGTTAATGCCGTAGAGCTCGCCGCAGAAGGCCGTCTGGAATTCGAGCAGTTGGAAGAAAGCGCCTATGTAGTATTCGTCCACGCGCGGAAGTACCCATCGGCAATTCGGACGCCCTGCTTCGGTCAGCGCAGCTTCCGTCGCCGTGCGTTCCGCATGGAAGAGCGTGGATAACTTCTTACCTGCCAAATAGGCGACAGCATCGTATTGCAGAAAATTCTTCGTCTCGGGAATCTTGATCTCGGTTCGGTACTTGTCCACCGCCCAGAAGGTGATCATTTTGTCATTCGGACCTTCCGCGTAAAGCTGCACCTGCGAATGCTGGTCAGTGACGCCGAGAGCGGCTACCGGCGTTTGTCCGGTGTGGACGACCTCGCCTTGCCGATTTACCCGCTTGCCGAGACTCTCCGCCCAGAGTTGCCGATACCAGAACGCCGAGCCCCACAGATACGCAGAATATGCGAAGACGATTTCTATCTTCTTACCTCTTTTGGTGTCGAGCGCGTGATGCACCAACGCTGACTGCAAGGCAGGATTGGTCTCCAGCTTGCGCGACCAAGATGCCTGATTGGCATCGTGAGCGCCGTGCAGTAGCTTTTTGATGTCCAACCCTATGAGCGCCGCCGGTAGAAGTCCCACAGGAGTGAGCACGCTGAAGCGCCCGCCAACATCAGCGGGAACATAAAACGTTTGGTACTTCTCTGCTTTTGCAATGGCGAGCAGGTCACCCTTGTGCTCGTCAGTCACTGCGACGAAGCGTCCGACAGCTTTCTTTGCGCCAATGGCCTTTACTATCCACTCATGCACGATGAGGAAAGTGGAGAGAGTCTCCGCTGTTCCGCCAGATTTCGCGATAACGCAAACAGCGGTCTTCTTCGGATTCAGGTTCTCGAGAAACGCGGAGACAAATCCCGGATCCACGTTGTCCATTACGTAAAGCTTGGGACATTTCTTTTTGTCCACCTGCACAGGATGCGGCCCGCGGATCGCGGTATCCAACGCATATGGCCCCAAGGCTGAGCCGCCGATTCCCAGCACCAGCACGGCGTCCACTTCGCTTCGCAAACGGCTGGCGAATTTCTCAACCGACTTGGCCGTGTTCTGGTCCATGGGCAGGTTGGGAAAGCCAACCTCGCCTGAATCGACGCGCTTGCGGAATCCAACGACGGCATCGAGGCCAACTTGCGCGTCAAAGTCTGAGGGATCGAGTCCGTGATCGCCAACCGCGCTCTTCAAGGTATGTTGTGCGTTGAATCGAATGGGAACATTCATTCGTCGTACTCCGCTTTGTTCTGAATTGTGATTGGCCGGAATTCTGGGTAACCGAATAGATGGAAAACCGCGGAAGAAAGCTGTCTCAAATATGGCAACAAGCTTCCAGCGCAATGATTAAACAGGAAAGCAGGTATTTGTGGAAGGGGGAGTGGCCTTAGCGCACATTCGGTTGAAACATGACGATTGCGAAAACTCGCGTGATCACGCCAGCAAAGCTGATTCCTATCAGCAGCAACACCCAACGGAATTTTAACCAGGTATCCCGCAGTTCGGAAAGCTGAGCGAAGACATCCACCAGGTAAGCGGCGCAGTATGCCACATTCGCCAAGACAGCGAGCACGAACATATACAGGGCGAAGTCCAGAGTTATTACCGCTTTGGATTGCGGCAGCCCTAATGCAAAGTAACTGAGCACAATCATTGCCGAAACGGCGTTATAGACGAGCCTCCGCGGCTCCCAGTACCGAATGGCTTCCGTCAGTGACTCCTTAAATGTTGCCATGGTCGCTCAGGGAAATTTCTCAGCTCTGCCTCAGATATGTCCTCGTCATGCGATCATGCCAGCCGAGATTATCTTCATCCACCATCGCCCAGAAGAATCCCATACCCAGTGACACGCAGCAAAGCATCATCGCAAATGCGCGGGACGCGCGGGTCTTGCGCATGGGCACGCAACCTTCAAAGCTGCTCAACTCCAGTTGCGCCATCAGCATCCCCGGAGTCATGCCTGAAAACACCAGGAAGAGGTAATGATAGATACCCCACAATGTTGCAGGCAGCAGGATTGCGATCATCAGCGCCGTACGACCTTGCGGCACGAACTTTGCCACGCTGAGAACGACCATGCTGAAAAGCGCGGCGGCTGTCAGTACTAGTACGCCGTCGGTCACACTTGAGAGCACGCGTGGACCTAGTGGAGCTACTTGCAAAGGCAACTCCAGCGCTGACTCTGCTTCCTCATACTCCCGCACCCAATCAGGGAGCTCTTGATCAGCGTCAAGTTGGATCGTCGCCAGCGGTGGTGGCGCAGCTTCGATCACTGGCTCGGGCACATCCAGAATGCGCGGTGTTGTGATGGGCTCTGCCAATTCCTCAGCAAACAGGTTTTGCTCCATTGGAGCGCGAGGAAACTCAATCAGATTGCTGTCGGTTTCAAGTTCCGCTCTGCGGTCTGGAATCGCGCTGGTTCTCATGGCGATGCGTTCGTACATCCGCGGGGGGTCAGGCAGAATTGCGGCTATCGGCTCAATCTCCGTTTCAATCCCTGCATGAAGCTGGATATCAGGCTCTTCTTCGACTTCGACCGAATCAAAGTCAATCTCGTGAACTCGCCGCGTCAATTCTGTTTCCTCGATTTCTGTGGAAACACAGGCTGACGCCGAAAGACTCGGCATGAGCGCGTCCATTACTGCTGTCTCAAACCCCAGACTGAGTGATGCCTCCGGATCGAAACGTCTCTTCCGCTTCGCGCGATGCGCTTGCACTCTTGAAGCGACTTCATCGCGCCATACGGAACTGCCCGGCGCGCCGTGAAAGTCTTCGGGCATTTCTGCCACTGCGACCTGCGACATCGGGATTCGTTGCGCTACATATTGCGTCGGGGATGATTGCGAGACGGGCGCAGCACTGTCTCTGCGATTCAGAAATCCGAGATCGAAGGATTCCGTGCCATCACGGACAGGGATTCGTTCTTCGGCAGAAGCGCCGGAGTACGAGGGGGCCGGAGCGCACATGCAGCTATCGCCGCAACGTGGACAAGGCATACGGGTTTTGGAGACGCAGAGCAGCGGAGGTATTCAAGATGCAACGCACAAACTTTTGCGCTGCTAGGACGCAACATGCTAACTTCGTTTCGTCCCTCATGATCTTCCGCATTAAGAGAGTTATCACGACAGCTTTCGTTTGTCATCTCCTTCTTGCATTCATGCTGTTGACCAGCCAGTTGCTGGCCGCTCGAACTTCTCCGCGAACGAAACACTCGCATCAACAGAAGGATTCCGCCGCGCAAAAGAATCCAGCGCCTTCGCCGCAATCACCCGCTCCTCCTGCCGATTCAAAGTTTCAAGGTTTCAGCGCAGATCAAGGCGAAGAAGTCGTCATAAGTTCCAAGGGGCCACAGGAAAAAGATAAAGACGTTTACCACCTGCGCGATGACGTTCAGATCGACTATCGCGATTTCACCTTGCACGCCGATGACGTGATCTACAACGCCGCCACTGGCGACGTCACTGCAACAGGGCATGTGGCCTTTGACGGCGGCCTTCGTGACGAACATCTCGAGGCCACACGAGGGGAGTTCAACATCCGCACGTTTGTGGGAAAGTTTGAGAATGTTCTCGCAACCACGGGGATGAAGTTCAAGGGAAGGAATATCACCCTGACGAATGCCGAGCCATTCACCTTCACTGGAAAGCTAGTGGAGATGAAAGGCAAAGACCACTATGTGGTCCACAACGGCAGCGTGACGTCGTGTGCACTTCCGGATCCAAAATGGACGTTCAACGCCGAGCGTATTGAAGTAGACCTAGGCGGCACAGCGCGGCTCTATCACAGCACTTTTCGGCTGAAGAACATTCCAGCATTTTATTTCCCTTATGCCGCACATCCCACTACGGCTAACGGTCGTCAGAGTGGGTTTCTGGTGCCTACTTTTGGAGCGTCATCGAAAAAAGGCACTATCGTCGGCGACTCATTTTATTGGGCCATCAACCGCAGTATGGACGCGACCATCGGCGCTCAATATTACAGTTCTCGAGGCTGGGAACAGAACGGAAGTTTTCGCGCGAAGCCAAGCCAGAAGTCCTTCATCGAATTCAGCTATTTCGGCGTGCTCGACCGGCAAAATCAAGGTGGAGAGGAAGCCAAGCTGAATGCGGAGACGACCTTTGCTCATGGGGTCCGCGGCGTCACCTCTATCGACTATCTCAGTTCGTACGTCTTTCGACAGGCCTTCACAGAGAATTTTTCACAGGCTGTGAACTCGGAGGTGCGGTCGATAGCATTTCTTTCAAAGTCTTATCGCAACTTCTTCTTTAACACCGCTGCGGCACGTTATCAAAATTTTCAAAGCACCATACCCGGTGACGTGATTCTCATATTGCATGTCCCGGGCTTCGAGACCTCGAGTGTGGACAGGCGACTTAAGAAAAGTCCCTTATTTTGGTCCTATGATGCCGCTGCTGAAGGGGTTTCCCGCCGTGAGCCAGGATTCAAGACTGATAACCTTGTCTCTCGCTTTGATCTGCAACCGCGTCTTTCCATCCCTCTCTTCTTCCAAGGATGGACTTTCCGTCCTGAGATCGCCATGCGTAACACCTACTACTCGCAACGCCAAGCTGGACCCAACGGGCCCGTGACGGACCAAAGCCTTAACCGCCGCTCCATCGAAGCTGCCGTTGAAATGCGTCCTCCCACAATCGGACGTATCTTCGAGAAGCCCCTTTTGGGTTACCGAATCAAACACACTTTGGAGCCGCGATTTACCTATCGCCGCGTGAATGGCGTTTCCGGGTTCCAGAACATCATCCGCTTCGATGAACGCGACATTCTCAGCGACACCAACGAGATTGAATACGCGTTAGTGCAGCGCTGGTTCAGCAAGAGGGTCAAGACTGACGCGAATTGCGCCACCGGCTCGGCTGATTCGGCAAAGTGCCAGAACCAATCGCGCGAGCTTCTCAGTTGGGAGATCGCTCAGCGTTACTATTTCGATCCAACTTTTGGCGGCGCCATCGTCAATGGCAAGCGCAATGTTTTAACCACCACCGCCGAGTTCACCGGAATCGCATTTCTGACCGAGCCCCGGAAGTTCTCTCCTATCATTTCAAAACTCCGCGCCCAGGCCACCGAACATGTGGACGGATCCTGGCAGTTGGACTATGACACCGTTCAGGGCCGGATCAACGCCACCACTTCCTTCATCAACTATCACGTGGGAGATTATTTCTTCGGCGGCGGCCACGCGTTCCTTCACGCTCCGGGCGAGATATTTATGACCACTCCGGTTCCGTCGCCGGATAAATTCAACCAGTTCCGCTTCATCGTCGGATATGGCGGGCCGAACAAACTTGGCTGGAGCAGTGCTGCCAGCGTCGGATTCGACGCCAATCTCCACTTCCTGCAGTACGGATCATTCCAGGCATCGCACAATTGGGATTGCTGCGGAATCAGCACAGAGTATCGCCGCTATGCGCTCGGCACGGTGCGCAATGAGAACCAATTCCGCTTCGCCTTCACGCTCGCCAACATCGGCACATTCGGAAACCTCAAGAGACAGCTATCGCTGTACTGATACTCCTGCTTTTCAGCATATAAGTTGCAATTGTTTTGCTATCTAGCCGCCCGCGCTTCTACTTGAACCCAACAGAATCAACAACTTACAATAGTCCAACTTGGGAACGACGATTGCTATGGTTAGTTAGTAGTAATTCCTAGTTGGGGGACATATGCAGATTTCGTCAATGGAAAGCGAGATCAGCAATGAGGCCAAACGATTGGTCCAGTGCATGTCAGTTCAATGTCCTTGCGGCAACTGGATCTTCATCGGAATCGCCGGCCACCTTCGGCGCGCATCGGATGTGCGCTTCTGGCCGGAATTGAAATGTCCTACTTGCGTTGACTCCTTCACCGCGAACCAAGAGAATCTGGAATTGGTCTCAGTGCCACTCTTGGTTTTCGAGCGTGGCTACTGCGGTCCTGAAGCCATCTATCGTTCGTAGAACCCACAAATTCGCATCTTCTCTGATGTGCACGTCATCCGCGCGTCTGCGCTGCATGAGATAATCTTGGGTTGCTGCTGTATCGCATTTGAGGTCTCATCAAGTGACATTGATTTCCCCTAACTGGCTCCGAAGCTCACTATTTGTGGTGCTTCTGGCGGTCGGATGTTCCGCCCAAGCTCCTGCGCCTTCGACAGCACCGGTCTCGGATGCTGACCGCCGAATCTCCAACCACATCCGCAGTCAGTACAGCGTTCCACCAAATGTGGACATCACCTTGGGAGCTCGCAAACCCAGTGACTTGCCGGGTTATGAAACCTTGCCCGTTACACTCGAAAGTGGCACTCGCAAGACCAGCATCGATTTCCTGATATCAAAAGACGGTAAAACACTCGCGCGCCTGGACAAGGTGGACGTCAGCTCTGATCCGGCAAGCAAGATTGACCTTACGGGACGCCCGATTCGCGGTAACAAGGACGCCAAGGTCACGATCATCAACTATGACGATTTCCAATGTCCTTTCTGTTCACGTATGCACCAGACGCTGATTAAAGACGTTCTCGGAGCTTATGGAGATAAGGTTAGGATCATTTACAAGGATTACCCGCTTTATCAGATTCATCCCTGGGCGACTCATGCGGCCGTGGATGCGAATTGTCTAAATCAGCAAAGCACGCCCGCTTATTGGGGATTTGCCGATAACGTGCACTTGAACCAGCACGAGATCGCCGGCGAGAAGCGTCCTTTTTCTGAGCAGCTTGCGGAGCTTGATCGTCGCGCAATCGAGCAAGGAAAGAAGAATGGCGTGGATGCGACCAAACTTCAGGCTTGCATCAAGGCCCAAGATGAAACCGCAGTGAAGGCCTCCAGCAAGGAAGGTGATGATCTCGGTGTGGATTCAACCCCCACTCTTTTCATCAATGGCGAAAAAATCTCCGGCGCTGTTCCTCCTGAGATTTTGACCCAGATCATTGATCGCGCTTTGCGCGCGGAGGGTGTCGCGATACCTGCGAAGGCGCCCGCAACTGCGGAGTCAACGCCTACGACTCCGCCGGTCGTATTGAAGAAATAGGCCAAACAGGCTGTCTGCTGCCGAATGCCGCATTATTTTGTAGAATACTTGCACCCAATCCCAAGGTTATTGCAGCCTCAGCTTGGCTGGCGTCTCATGTCCCAATTTTCTGGAGGTAACTTGCAGAACATTCGTTCTTACACTCGACGGTCCATTGCTGGACTGCTCTTCCCTTCCTTGCTGGTGCTCACTGCGTTTTCCGGGTGCAACCGCAATGAAAGCAGTGGCGATGCGCTTGCCCGTGTGAACGGGGAGAAGATTCTTCGCGCGGATGTGGACAAGTACTACGCCAATCAGACAGCTGGCTCTCCGCAGCAACCTGTTGGCGAACAGGCGGACAGCCTGCGTTTGAATATTCTCAAGCAACTGATTGACGACGAGATCATGATGCAGCGGGCGCGCAAACTCGGCCTGCTTGCCACTGACGAAGAAGTGGATGCGAAGTTCACCGAATTCAAGTCGCCATACACCCAAGAGGAATTCGACAAGCGCTTGAAGGAAAAGAATGTCACGCTGGACGACTTCAAGCGCGACCTCCGCCGTGGCCTTACGGTCGAAAAGGTCTTCAACAAGGAAGTCACTTCTAAGATCAACATCACTGATGGCGATATCACGAAGTACTACAACGAACATAAAGCAGAATTCAATCTGATTGAGCCGCAGTTTCATCTGGCGCAGATCGTCGTCACTACCTCGCCTGCTCCCGTAAACAACGGCAAGAACGATAAGGCGCAGAACGAACCAGAAGCCAAGAAGAAGATTCAGATGCTCATGAACCGCATCGAGAGTGGAGAAGACTTCTCCACCGTCGCGATGAATTATTCAGAACAGACCAACACCTCCACGAACGGAGGTGATATGGGCTTTATCCCGGAATCGTCGTTGAAAGCCGACCTGCAAGCAATGCAGGCCATTTCCAAACTAAAAATTGGCCAGAACACAGAACCTATTCCCGCGTACGGAGAGGGCCACAAGCTTGTTGGGTACCGCATAGTGAAGCTGATCGCCCGCGAACCCGCCGGACAGCGCGAGCTTGCCGATCCCCGCGTGCAAGGGAACATCCGGCAGCAACTACGCGACCGTCGCGAACAGCTGTTACGCGCAGCGTATTACGAGGTCGTCCGCAACGAAGCAAAAGTTGAAAACTATCTTGCCGACGAGTTACTGAAGAACACGGGCGCAGCGACAAAGAAATAGATTCATTCGTCTCTCAAAGTAAAAGACCGCTTGGTTTCCCCTGCGGTCTTTTACTTTTGTAAGAGCTTAGAGCGAAGCTTGCTTGTACCCTACCGCTGCGAGTGCCTGATTGCGGTCGTACTCAGAACGGATGCCCCGCGCTGCACGAATGTACTCTTCCCGGAGGTTCCCTTCCAAGTGCTTGCTGGCCGCAGCAACGCCCAACACCCGCGCCGCCTCGTAATCAGACTTGATGCTTGGAACAGATTGGATGACTCCCAGTAGCGCCGAGTCGTCGGACTTCCGCGCACCCAGGAATGACACCAAAGTGCGCGCGTGTTCGTAGTCCGACTTGATAGCGTTCACGCTGGCGAGGAAATCGGCTTGCGTGCTGGCGTCCACCAGGTTGCGGCCGGCCATCTGCACCAGCACTCGGGCGTGTTCGTAATCGGACTTAAGTTGCGAAGCCGATTGCAGCAACCCCCGCATCATGTCCTTGGGAATTGTGCCGTACTCGAAGAAAGCCATCAGCACCCGCGCATGCTCATAATCAGACTTAATGCGCGAGACTGAATCAAGGATGGTCTTGCTGAGATCCGCAGAGACCTGCCCCTTTTGGAAGAACGCCATCAGCACGCGGGCGTGTTCGTAGTCCGATTGCAGCGTGTCAATCGCTGCCACGAATGCCGCGCGTTGTGACGCATCTTGCAGCGGATACTTGCCTGCGATTCCCATCAGCACCCGGGCACACTCGTAATCAGAACCCATCTCCCCGGCCCGTGCCATTGTCAATGACAACTCGTCGGACTTTAGATCGACATCTTGAATCAGCTTCAGCAGGTATGTGGATCGTGCATAGTCGGTCTCCATGTAGGAGACCTCTTCCAGCACGCGCTTTGCGCCGCCTTCCTGCATCAACTTAGGAAATCTTTTCTTGATGCCCGTCGCGCTGTGCCGGTCCATGGCAACCAAGAAATTCGCCAGCCACTTCCGCCCCGTTGCATCAAACTCCCGGTTAGTGTTGTTGACTGACCACAAGTATTCCAGCCGGCCGCTCGCCGTTGGTCGAACGACGAGCCGGTAAATCTCGCATTCCGATCCTGAGCCTGTTACTTTCGTCGCCCAACCTGCGACGGTGCAATACGCAGCACTGCCGTGCATTCGAGCCGTGATGTCGACGTAGCCGCCAGACGAGATACTCTGGAAGTCTGTGAAGTCGCTGTTGAAGCTAATTTCGCCTTCTGACTCGAGAGATAATCCGCAACCATCGCCCGACCATTTGATCTGCCATGACTGCACCTTTCCGTTGTTGTTCTGCAGGCTTTCCTTTGACGAGCCCGCTACGCATTCGAACCCTGTCTTTTTATTTGCAGGCGGCGTAGCTGCTGCAGTTTGCTGTCTTGACCCTTCCCGAGTTGCTGCCAGTGGCGCACGCAAATACGAGCCTTCTACTCCGCCGCCGACTCCTGGCACCACTCCGGCGACTATGCCACCATGGGCACCCGCAGCAACTCCACCTCGAACTCCACCAGAAACGCCTCCGGCAATGCCTGGATTCGGACCGCCGGGAAGGTAAGTCGTACCAGCATCTGGAGCCGGTGTGGGCCGCGCTTCGCTAGCCTTTCCGGCTGCTGCCGCTACGGGAGCAGGTCCCACTCCGCTTGACTGTGCTGCAGCGGCGGAGACTGGCGCAAGCGTAGGTTCCGCAGCATCAGAGGCGTCGCCAACTTGCGCGGGCGCTGCGGCGGGTGATGAGGTGGTCGCTTTCGGCTGCTTCTTCTGAGTGTCGGATTGAGTTACGGAGCCCGCAGGGCTCAACGCCGCTAATGGCAGCACCAGTGCTACCGCGACTACCGCGACGGACAACGCGGTTGCGCGAGAGATTCTCTGTCTGCTCAACTTCGGATTTAGGAGTGCCACTAGTCTTCCTTCCAATTGCGATTTGCGAGCCATTGCCAACGCAACAGCGTAGTGCTCTGATTTCCGGAAACTGCTGACCATGGTCAGTAGATCGTTCGCGTACTCCGATGGCGCTGACCCCGAGGCCAGCACGTAATCGTCACAGGCGCGCTCGCGCTCGAATCTCACGCGCTGGGAGGCCATCCACGCCAGAGGATTAAACCAATAGACAGCGCAGGCCAGGTGCGAGATCGATTGCGTAAGTGCATCGAGCCGAGCGATGTGCGCCATCTCGTGGCGGATCACCGCGTTTTTGCGCATCGTGCTCCACTCGTTGGAGTCGCCGGGCAGCACGATCTTGGGGTAGATCACGCCGAAGGTCAGCGGCACTTCCGTCTCGGAACTGCATAGCAGGGTGACTGGTCTGCGGATCTGCAACTGTTCGCGCGCAGATTCTGCCAGCCTGATCCAGTCGCTTTCGATAACTGGTGTGGCGTCTTTCATCAGGCGTCGCACTTTGAGAGTGCCCAGGAAGTAGTAGCCGAGCCAGAAGGCAATTCCGGAAATCCATCCCGCCAGTGCGATTGCCGACCAGGAAATGGAAGGGCTTGTGGCGGACTGGAGTGGGACTGTGCTCTGCGAAGAATGTTTAGACTCGACGTTTGTATTTGGCTTTGCGTTCGAGGCAATTTCAGCCGATGAACTCGCTTGGGCTGTATTCGGCCGCGGACTGCGCGTGGACTTTCGATCGATCACTCTCTCGCTATCATTATTTTGAGATTCGATCACAGTTGAAGCGGCAGGCGGAGTAACAATGGTTGTAGTCTCGCTGGGTCTTGATACGGTAGGCAGCACGCGCCATGCGGGAACCACCGCGGGAAGAAATAGGACTGCAACCGCTGCGACGCTGGCTACTACCCAGATCATGTGCCGCAGTGCGGCTGAGCGGTTGCGGAGCAAGCTTGCCCCCGATGTGGCGATCACGAGAATGATGCTGCCCTTGATCGTCGCTTCCAATAAACGCGCCAGCACCGTGCTCGATTGCAAATCTGAAATGAAGTTGCCGGACGATATCATCATGGCTATCTGCCCTCCGACTTTGCTTGTTTGATCAACTTTTTCAGGCGCGCCACATCACTGGCGGACAATTTCGAATCCGGCAATTCCAACAGCGATGCCGCTGCTTCAGACGCCGACCCTCCGAAGAATGTATGCACCATGTGCCGTAGCGCGGAGTGTTGTGCCTGCTGTTGGCCTGCGGTCGGCAGATACACGTAGCGAAGCCCGTCCTGCTGATGATGTACGTAGCCTTTGTCTTCCAACAGCCCGAGCATGCCGCGAACCGAAGAATACGAAGGTGGATCCGGCAATTCCTTCAGCACCTCAGCTACTGACGCCTTCCCTAAACGAAAGACGATATCCATGATCTGCCGCTCGCGGCGTCCTAATTCAAGATGTGGCTGACCCTTCACCATTGCTGCTCCTTCTGCTAACTGATTAGCAGGTGCTAGTACATTAGCACATGCAAGCAACGTGTCAAGGGCTAAGGAATATTTATTTTTGGTTATTACAGTTGGGGTGGAGGATTGTTATTCGATGATGGCCAGAGCGTCGCCAGCATTCACAGTGGCGCCTTCGGCGACCATGATCTTCTTCACTATGCCCTTCTTGGGCGACTTCAATTCGTTCTGCATCTTCATCGCTTCAATGACGATGACGCCTTGCCCGGCTTCCACTTCGGTGCCTGCGGGCGAGATGATCCGCACCACTTTTCCCGGCATGGGAGCTGATATCTTCTTGGGGCCATCGGTCGCTCCAGCCTTTGCTCGCCTCGCCTTCAAAGACCGCGGATCCCGCACCTCGACCGTGTAACGCGTCCCACCAACTTGTATCTGCATCTCGCCATTTGAGCCGTCTCGATGGATTTCGTAGGAGCGACTCCCGACTAGCACGGAGAGCACGTCACGCTCAGGATTTTGCGAATCCAACCCAGGATTAAATTCTTCGCCGTTCACCCTGCAGATCAGCTTGTCACTGTCCTTCGCGCGCGAAAGCTCTACGCTAAAAGTCTGCGTTTGGCCGTCCTTGGCTGTAACTGTGATGTCGTAGGTCATTGGGCGTTATCTCAGCGCCTCTTGGCGAGCGGTCTTCTTCCACGCTCCATTTTCGTTCGCGCTCGATTGCGTCCCGTTCTTCGCTGCCGCAGCGCCGTTTGTTCCGCTTCCATTCATCGCAAAGATCGCTGCTGCGACTGCGGCGATTTTCAGGTCGTCAGCGGAGGATGGCAATGTTTTCGATCTAGCAGACAACAGCCTCTCCAGATACCCCGTATCGATCCGCGCAGCGCAGAAGTCGGCGTCGCGCAGGATTTTCCTGAAGAGCGCCAGGTTGGTTTTAATGCCGGCAACGAAATATTCGTCCAGCGCACGTAGCATGCGGCCAATTGCCATCTCACGAGTCGGAGCATATGCGATCAATTTCGAGAGCATGGGATCGTAGTCGAGCGGCACGTTCCAACCTTCATATACGCCGCTGTCCTCGCGAATTCCAGGGCCGGACGGCGTCATCAGCCGTGTGATCTTGCCCGGCGACGGAAAAAAATTGTTGTCTGGATCTTCAGCATAGATGCGGCATTCGATCGCGTGTCCGCGAAGGACGACGTCTTCCTGCTTGAACGGAAGTTTCTTGCCTGCTGCCACTTGGATTTGCAAATGAACAAGGTCGAGTCCTGTCACCAACTCGGTCACGGGATGCTCCACCTGCAAACGCGTGTTCATTTCGAGGAAATAAAAGTTTTTCTGCGCATCGACGAGAAACTCGACTGTGCCCGCATTGGTATAGCCCGCGGCTTTGGCGACCTGAACCGCGGTCGCACCCATCTTGCTTCGCATCTCTGCATCAACTATCGGCGATGGCGCTTCTTCAATCACCTTTTGGTGCCGACGCTGCACTGAGCACTCACGCTCGCCGAGATAGACTACGTTTCCGTGCTCGTCGCCGAAGACTTGAACTTCGATGTGTCGCGGCCGGTCAATGTATTTTTCTATATAGACTTCGCCGCTGTTAAACGCTCTCGCAGCCTCGCTGCTCGCGCCTTCGTAAGCGCTTTTCAACTCCGCCGCAGACGCCACCAGCCGCATTCCCTTGCCACCACCGCCGGCAGCAGCCTTCAGCATTACCGGATATCCAACTTTTTCAGAGACTGAGGCGGCTTCGTCGAGAGTGAGGCCTTTGGAACTTCCCGGCACGAATGGCACTCCCGCAGCTTCCATCGCGCGACGCGCACTCGTTTTCGAACCCATGATGTTCATCGCCGCTGCTGTGGGTCCGATGAACTTTACGCCCGCTTTGTCGCAAGCTTCGGCGAAGGCGGCATTCTCTGAAAGGAATCCATAACCCGGATGTACTGCGTCCGCACCTGACTTCTTCGCGACTGCCAGGATCTTCTCGAGGTTGAGATAAGATTCCCTCGCCGCTGCAGGCCCGATCGCATAGGCCTCATCAGCCTTACGCACATGCAGTGCATTGCGGTCCACGTCTGAATAGACGGCAACGGATGCGATGCCCAACTCCCGGCATGCGCGGATGATGCGCACTGCTATCTCTCCGCGATTGGCTATAAGGATTTTCTTGAACATGGCAATGAGAAGGCTTCGAACATTCTAAATGACGCTGCTCGACGCAAACAAAAAGCCCCTTCTACAACGAAGGGGCTTTCATGTTTTCTGGTTGCTGATTTACTGTTTGGGCTGATCCAGCACAATGCCGTGTTGCTCATTGGCTTTCTCGGCCTTGGCTTTCTTGGTATCCATGGTCTTCTTTACCATTTCATCAGCCAGCTGCAGATCGGCCTTGCGCGCGTCGAGGTCATCGCAATGAAGGTCAGCGCGTTCGCGATATAGAAGGTTCAGGTACGCCATTGCATCGTCATAATCCTTGCGTAGCGTGATTGCCTTCTCCAGCATCTGAACGCCTTCGTCCACTTTTTCCTGGTTCTTTGTTTTCAGCTCTTCGCAGACTTTCTTGTCCTTGATCGGATCCTCCGGTTTGAGGCCGAGGCGCTGCCGTGCTTCCATACGGGGCACATAGCTCTGCGTCCAGTCGATGACGGCAACGGAGTAATAATTCTCCGGATCGTTAGGATCGAGTGCGATGGCCTTCTTGTTGAAAGCCTTGGCATCGTCAAACTTCTTCATGTTGAAGTAGAGTGAAGCCAATCCCTTGGTGCTGAGGACTTGCGTGGTCTTGGGTGCGTCGGACGAGTCCAGCACCTTCTTGTATTCCTCAATCGCGCAGTCCGCCATGCGTACGTTTTCCGGATTATCGCCTCCCGGAACGTATTGCGCCACGCAGGCAGTTGCCAGATAAAGTTTCGCGACGTTGAGGTCCGGATCGAGAGCGATGGCGTTCTTGAACCGCTCGATCGCTGTTTCGAACTTGCTTGCCTTGTATGCCTGCACGCCTTTATTCAGCTGGTCACGGGCGCGCAGCTTGGTGCATCCCGAAGTTGCCAGCAGCATGGCGATAGCAGCGATGCTGACTGTCAGCTTCCCGATCAGGTTTTGCGTTTGCTTCATGCGGCTTCCAATCTCCTTGCCGCTAGAGTGGGTGGGGGGTGTTCTGTTCCTGCCTCTAGGGCGTTCTCTCTTCAATGTTTCAGAAAATGAGGCGCAATCGTGCTGCGCCTCGATTCAACTCATAACTTCCATGACAACGCCTATTGACCAGCTTCAACCTTCGCCGTGATCAACCCGATCTTCATGCTAAGGTCGGCTGAGTGTGCAATGTCAATGACCTGCGCCACGTCTGAGAAGCTCAGCTTGTCATCACCTTTTACGAACAGCACTTTTTCAGCGCGGGTCTTGTAGATGTCTGCCAATCGGCCTTCCAGGTTTTCCCAAGTGACGTCGTCCTGATTGATCTTCAGTGATGGCTTGTCGCCGGCGCGTATCGGGGCTAACACCTGCACCACGACGGTGCGGTCCGTTTCCGGCTGTTCTTTTTTGTCCTTCGGCGGCTGCGGTACTAGCGCATCCAATCCTTTAGGCGTGAGCGGTGTGATCACCATGAAGATGATCAGCAGTACCAGCAGCACGTCCACCAACGGAGTCACGTTGATGTCCGCCTTCTGTGCTCCTGCGCCTCCAATTGCCATTCCCATGACTAAAATCTCCTAAGACTACTTGTACTGTGTGCGAGCGTTATTGTCCGCCGCCCGGTGCAGCTCCGGTCGCGGTTGCTGGTGGTACTGCGCCACCGGCTCCGGGCTTCGTGATTTGCTCTGTCAACAATCCCACCTGGTCCACACCAGCAGCGCGGACGTCATCCACCACTTCGACCACGGCGCCGTAATGTGCGCGTCCGTCTGCCTTAATGTAGATTTTCTTGTCTGTGCGGCTGCTTAACTTGTCCTGTACCTTTGCGGTCAGCTCAGACGCCGACACCTGTTGGGTGTCGAAGTAGATCTTGCCGTCGCGCTCTACCGCAACCAGCACAGCATCTTCCTTGTCTGCATCTTCCATGGCGATTGGGTTCTTGGTTTTCGCCAAGTCCACGTTCACGCCTTTTTGCAACATGGGGGTGATGACCATGAAGATGATCAACAACACCAACATCACGTCCACCATGGGCGTGACGTTGATGTCGGAGTTATACGATCCGGTTTTTTTTGCCATTGCCATTTACTTAGGCTCCAATTCAGTTTTGCCGAAGCAAACTATTTGCTGGCGCGGCCGCTACGTTTGATGAAGTAGTCCACCAGTTCACTGGAGGAGTTGTCCATCTCAACATCGAACGCTTCCACTTTGCCGGTGAAGTAGTTGAACATCATGACGGCCGGGATGGCGACGAACAATCCCACTGCGGTGGTCACGAGCGCTTCCGAGATACCGCCTGCGACTGATGCCAATCCAGCAGCTTTCGTTTCGCTAATCTTCTTGAACGCGGTCAAAATACCGACGACCGTGCCAAGCAGTCCGACGAACGGTGCCGTTGAGCCGATAGTAGCCAAGCTGCTCAATCCGCGCTTCAGTTCAGCGTGGACGATCGCTTCTGCACGTTCCAAGGCGCGCTTGCTGGCTTCCACCTGCTCACCGGAGATCTCATTTGAGTCCGAGTGCGCGCGGAATTCCTGCAAACCAGCGGTGACCACTTTCGCCAAGTGGCTCTTCTTGTTGCGCTCCGCGATGCGGATCGCTTCTTCGATCTTGCCATCGCGCAAGGCGCCGGCGACTGCCGGAGCGAATGCACGCGATTGTTTGCGGGCTGCGTTGAAGGCAATGTAGCGATCGATCATCACGCCGATCGACCAAGCCGACATGATGAACAGGATGACCACCACGGTTTTGCCGAGGGGGCCCATCTGGTTCCACAAGTGGATCGGGTCCCAGCCCACTGACTCTTGTGCTGCGTCCTGGAACATGGCGAGGGTTGCGGGAATTACAACGCTTGCTTTAGCTGCTAAAGTTTCGAATACCATGAGTTGAATTTCTCCTCTAGAACTTTTTCCATCTCAAATCTGTGATTGAAAGACTGAACAATGGCCGTTATTTCTTTATCGAACCTGGATAAAAATCTTTCTGATTCCTAACACTTACACTGCCTGCATCCAGCTACTCTGAATACGCACTCAACTAGGATGCAAATTGCTCGCTTCCCGACGTGCCCCGCCTAAGCTAAGTTGCTGTCGTACTCCGCAGTCTTCTAACCGCCACCCATGGTGAAGTTCACGGTGATCTGGGTATCTACCTCAACCGGATCGCCGTTCAACATGTAAGGCTTATATCGCCACTGCCGGACGGCATCCATCGCTGCCGGCACCAGCATCGGGTGACCGCTGACCAATCGCAAATTCTCAATCGCGCCGCTCTTGCTGATGGTTGCTGCCAGCACCACTGACCCGGTTATTCTGGCCGATTTTGCAATGGCCGGATACACCGGTTTTGGCTGACTCAGTGCGTTTCCTTGCAATACGCCTTGGGAGATGCGCACTTTCTGCGGGGCCACCTTCGGAGGCGTTGCATTTACGCCGCTAAGTACACCACCTAGCACTCCGCCGGCAGATCCACCCGGGACTCCGCCCATGACTCCGCCCATTACGCCAGCACTTTGCGGGGCAGGGGCTTCATCCTCAACGATTTTCTCAATCTTCTTAGGGATTTTGGTGGGAGTGCGCAACGCGCCGTCTACGATGTCAGTCGTAATCTTTTTGTGGACAATGACTTCAGCGGGCGGTGGAGGCGGTGGAGGCGGCGGCGGTGGAGGCGCCACCAGCATGGTCATCAATTGCTTTGTCGGCAGGGCTTCTGTGTAGATCAACGGAATCAATATCATGATCCCGATCAATCCAAACTGAATCCCAAACGACAGCATCGTGGTAAGACCTCTCTTGGTCTTGATCCTACCTGCTGATTCTACAAGGCTGTCTTCAAACATCCCCTTAACTCCATTCCGGGACTATCTCTACTACTAATAGACACCGGTTCCGGCCGTTTTGCTCCCACCTGGGGGTTGGGATTTTATCCGGCTCGGTATTGCCTTATATTCCCGCCTCGCAGCGGGCACCAAACTGTACTGACCCTATGCTCTGACCTTGTCGCGGCGGGCTTCTGGCCTTGCCGACGACCGGCCCTGTTTCTCAGCTCTTGTTTCCTGATACGCAACCAGCATAGGGGCAGCTACTGCGATCGAGGAATATGTACCGATTAAGATGCCTATAACCAGGGCAAAGGAGAACCCATGTAGGACTTGGCCACCAAACAAATACAGGGAAATCACGGTCAAAAACGTCAATCCGGAGGTCAGGATGGTCCTGCTGAGTGTCTGGTTGATGCTCTTGTTCACCACTTCTCTCATGGTTTCGCGACGGCTCAATTTCAGGTTCTCGCGAATACGATCGAAAACGACGATTGTGTCGTTCATCGAATAACCAATGAGTGTAAGAAGGGCGGCGATAACGGTAAGGCTTATCTCCGTATTCGTCAAGGAGAAGACGCCTATGGTGAACAGCGTGTCATGGAAAACAGCAACGACCGCCGCTACGCCATAGATCAATTCAAAGCGGAAGGCCAAGTAGATCAACATTCCGGCCAGTGAATAGAGCGTTGCCAAAAGCGCCTGGGTTCGGAGTTGCGATCCAACCTGCGGTCCTACTACGCTGCCATCGCGGATCTGGAATTTGCCAGCCAAGGGCGAATTGCTAAGCGCCTGGAGGATCGTCCGTTTGCCGGCATCTAACGCATTTTCATCTGCGGCACTCTGCTCCAACGCAACTATGAATTCGTTGTTGGAGGCTGGCCCAACCCCCTGGATACGGGCATCCTTCACGCCTGCTTTGGTCACAGCATCGCGGATCTGGTCCTGATGAACGGCCTCAGAAAACTTCACGGTGATGATGGTGCCGCCCTTGAAATCAACGCCTAGCGGAATGCCATGCCAGAAAAATATGGACAACAATCCGGCCACCGTCACTATGAGCGAGAATCCTAGGAAGTACCACTTCTTTGAGATCCAATCTACGTTTACATCTCGAAATAATTCCACTTTGTTTTCCCTTGGCGCTTCTACGGATCAAGTAAGTTCCGCTTGCGTCGGTTCTGTTTTTAAATCACAAATTACAAATCGCAAATTCTTAAATGCTTAATGCTTCTCCGCGCTGCTTGTTCTTCAATATCGCATCGAAAATCACGCGTGAGACGAATACCGCCGTAAATAGGTTTGCTGCCAGACCGAATGCCAAGGTCACGGCGAATCCACGAATTGGCCCGGTGCCGAAGAGGAACAAGATCAATGCGGAAACGATCGTGGTGATGTGCGTATCAATGATCGTGACCCAAGCTCGTGCGAAGCCCTGATCGACCGCCTGTGCCGGCAATTTGCCGAGCCGCAGCTCTTCTCGTATGCGCTCAAATATCAGGACGTTTGAATCGACGCCCATACCGATCGTAAGGATCACGCCTGCAATCCCCGGCAATGTCAGTACTGCTCCGCTGTATCCCATGAAGCCCAACAGGATGATTAAGTTCAGGAACAGTCCTAGGTTCGCGTTGATGCCTGCACCGTGGTAGTAAAGCAGCATGAACATGACGACCAGCGCCATTCCCACGATCGAGGCTGTGACTCCTGCCCGGATGGAATCCAACCCGAGTGATGCGCTGACTGTACGGTCTTCGAGATAATGAATGCTTGCTGGCAAGGCACCCGAGTTAAGGATCAGCGCCAGATCGGCCGCTGATTGATCGGTAAAGTTGCCGTGGATATTTCCCTGATCGTGAATCTCGCCTTGGATGGTCGCCGCTTCCCGGACTTTGTTGTCCAGCACTACCGCGAGCAGGTTACCGATATTCGCTGCCGTGAATTGGCCGAAACGTCGTCCAGCTTCTCCGGTAAGAATGAAATTCACATCAGGACGTCCGGCATCATCGCGTCCAACTTCTGCGCGGCGCACATCGCGGCCTGAAACCACTGAACTCCGCGAGACGACATAGAATCCGTCCGCGCCACCTTTTGCAGCGCTCGTTCCCTTAAGAATGATCTTGTCGACTAAACTTCCAGCGCTTTGCAACGCCTCTGCTTCGGTTGCGAACGGCCCGCCGTAAGCTTGCTTCAATTGCAGCATCGCCGTGGATTGAATGATGTCCTTAACGCGCGTCGGATCATCCACACCCGGAAGCTGCACAAGTATCTGATTCTCGCCCAATCCGTGCTTCTGGATGGTAGGCTCGACAACTCCTAACGTATTCACGCGCGAGTCAATCGTTTGCATCGATTGGTCCACCGCGCGGCTCTTGATGTCGCGCACGATGCTCGGCTTCATCGTCAATATAAGCGCGCCGTCTGGTCCGGATGAAAGGTCGTATTCCGCGAGGGATTCAGCGGCCATGTCACGCACGGCGCTTGTCTTATCTGAAGGGACACCCTTGATCGTGACCTGGTCAACGCGATCCACTGGCTTTGACACTTCTGTGAACTGAATGCCCTTGGTCTTCAGATCATCGCGGAGACGCTCGACAGCCCGCTCTGTCTCTGAGTTCACGGCTTCATCCACCATCACTTGTAGGATCAAGTGAGTGCCACCCTTGAGGTCGAGCCCCAAGCGAATGTTTTCTTGGATACCTGCCAGCAGCGCCGCTCCAACACCGCGCTGCGAGGCCTTCTTCATGGAATCAATGCTCTTCGCCGGATCTTTGCCCAGGAAAATTCCCCACAAAAACACGAGCATGATCCCAATGATGACGCCGGTCTTAACTCCCAGATTCTTTCGCATAGACTATTCAGATACCTTAGGTTTTTGATTTCGCTGACTTCTTGCTCTAGCTGCTCGCTTCTTCCGTAACCACCGTCACTACTGCGCTTTTCACTACTTCGATACGCAGGTTGTCGGGCGGCACTCGCAGGTGAAAACTGTCGTCCTTCACCGCGATAATCGTGCCTTTGATGCCACCACTTGTGACAATCTTGTCGCCACTCTTTAGTGTTTCCAGCATTGCCACCCACTTCTTTTGCTTCGTCTGTTGCGGCCTGATCAACAGGAAATAAAAGATTGCAAAGATGAAAACCAGCGGAAGTAAGCCGACGATTCCGCCAAAACCGCCCCCACTGGCCTGTACCAGCAGTACGGCTACGGGAACGCGTTCAAGACCTGCCACACCGAGGGCGAACAATTCTTTCACTTACCTTCTTAATTGGAATGTGTGGCCACTGAATTACACCTGACCTGGGTGCAGCCGGAATCTTTTCGGCTCCTTGCACGCATCTACCGCGCAACTTGGCTTTTCTTCTTTGGTCCTGCGGGAAAGTTCCTTCTGTTGAATGATTTGGCTCGTCGGCTGGGTGCCCCATCCTTGCGCCGCAAGGGTTGGGAATGCGACCGTCAGACTACTGCTTCATCCTACTTTTTCTCGGTATCTCTTTCGCGTGTCGCAGCCGCAAGCGAACGCACACTAGAAAGTAGTCCGGGGAGTTCCCCAAGCCTTATAGCATGACGTACAGCGCGCATAGTGTCAAGATAGTGGGCCAGATTATGGACGGTATTCAACAGTCCTGCAAGCCCTTCTCCCGCAACAAACAAGTGTCGTAAGTACGCCCGCGTGTACCGGGCACACACCCAGCATCCGCACTTCGGGTCCAGCGGACCTTGGTCCTGTGCAAAACGGCTGTTTTTGATATTTAGCCGACCCTCTGACGTGAAAAGCAGACCATGCCGTGCCGCACGGGTAGGAAGCACGCAGTCCATCATGTCCACGCCCATGGCGGCGTACTCGACAATCTCCTCTGGATACCCGACACCCATCACATACCGCGGCTTGTCCTCTGGCAGATGCGGCAAAGTCGCTTCAATGACCTCGCGGGTCAAATGCCTCGGCTCGCCAACGCTCAAACCACCAATCGCATATCCCGGAAAACCGATATCAACGGTTCGCCGCGCCGATTCGATCCGCAAATCTTCGTAGGTTCCGCCTTGCACGATACCGAAGAGCGCCTGCGTTGCTCGGAGAGCCTCTCCCCATGGCACTCCATCTTTTTTCTTCTCAAAATGCTCTTTGCTCCGCCTCGCCCAACGCGATGTCATCTCCATCGACATCTGCGCCCGCGATCTCTCCGCCGGATACTCCGTGCATTCATCGAACGCCATGATGATGTCCGCACCTAGCGAGATCTGCGCTTCCATCGCACTCTCCGGCGTGAACATGTGGGACGAACCGTCCAAATGCGACCGGAACTTGACGCCCTCTTCAGTCACTTTTCGCAGTTCGTTCAGGCTGAAGACCTGGAATCCGCCGGAGTCGGTGAGAATCGCGCGATCCCATGACATGAACCGGTGGAGCCCACCCATGCCCCGCACCTGCTCCGCTCCCGGGCGCAGATAAAGGTGGTACGTATTGCTGAGCAGTATCTGAACGCCAAGTTCTTCGAGGAGATGTTGGGGAACGCCTTTTACGGTCGCCAGTGTGCCCACGGGCATGAAGACAGGAGTCTCCACCTCGCCATGTGGCGTGAGCATGCGTCCGGCACGCGCGGTGCCGCATGTTTTTTCAACTGTGTAGGAAAAGGACACTCAGGAGGGATTGTAAATGGTTCTGGCGAACCGTTCAGTTCACGCGCTGCGTGTTCACGGCTGGCTCTAACTTTGCTATCACGGCGCTTGCAACTGCTTCTGTGTCCACCTTGCTGTCAAAAATCTCATTCAGGCGGTTGTTTATCGTGGATTGGATCGCCAGCACATCTTTCGCATTGCAGGTCATACCGATGTACATGGCCTCTGACAGCTTTCGCATAACGCCGCCCAGCGCCCACCCATCGCCTTCTTCTGATATTCGGGAGTTGATGATTGCGACTCCGAATTCATGTTGCGTGACCGCAAGCAGCGCCGTAGCCAGATCTCGCGCCACGATGCAGGCAATTCCCTTCGCCGTTAGCGCGTGCTGCAACTGGGTCAAGAATGCCATGTTGGGATTTACCAACAGGGCCAACAGAGGAAGTCCCTTGGAGCGTTTACCCATTTGCGTTCGCCCCCATTCTCTTTGTTACTTTCGCGCGACGATTCCCGCGCCGCGCCAGCATCGTCAACAATGCAGATTTCAAATCATCGAGATCAACAGGCTTTGTGACTAGATAATCAACGCGCATTTCTAGGGCCAGAGTTGAGTTTTCGACATTCGCGTATCCGGTACAGATCACCACAATGGGACGCGGACTCAACTCCTGTGCCGCCCGGGCAACATCCAAGCCGATGTCGTCCTTCTCCATGTTGAGGTCGGTAATCACTATGTCCGCGCGAAACCCACCCGTGAACATGGCCAGCGCCTGTTTTGCGCTGTAGGCGACGGAAACAACATATCCCTCAGCCTCAAACACCATCTGCAGGGTTCGCGCTACATTGATCTCATCATCAACAAGAAGAATGGTATATACGTTCGACATAGACAAAGATGGCGAAAACCTTCGACTGCGTATCTACTGATTATTTACTTCAGATTGCAAGGCCCGCGTGATGGGGAAGTCCCAGAAAGAACCGCGCCCCAGAGGGAGGCACTGTGTTTATTCCCGTCTCACACGAATTCGGATGCTACTACTCTGGTTGGAGTTGCTCAGCTAGAAGCTGGCTTCCACGATCTCGCCGGGCGTTCTCAGCACCTCGAACTGCCTCAGTGCTTCCTGCAATACCCGCTTGTGCTTGTCCCGTTCACCCGCGCTGCCCAGCACGAATCCAGGCTTACTCCCCACCGGATATATCGCTCGGGGCGGACGCATCAATTTAGTCTCACCCGGCACCGCTGTGATGACCACCGTTGGGATTCCCCGCGACTCGATCTCCCGCTGCACCGCTACCACTACACGATGGCACATCGGGCATCCGCCCGTGAGCACCACGCCTTCCGCCTGCGACCGCTCGATCTCGGCCGCAATCGCGGGGGCCACTTGCTCGTACATCAGCTTCAGGTTGGTCGTGAATCCACGGAAGCCAATGTTCTTGTTTCCTACCCGCTTGATCACGCCTTCCTTTGCGAGCTCCTGCAGGAGCTCCATCGGGAACACCGTGTTCGCATCCTGCTGCGCTTGCGACTCGTCGTAGTGTCCATGCTTAAATCGCAACTCCGCGTGTTTCAGATCGCCCGGCAAAATTCGGTACGAATCATCGGTGTCATCGCCGAATGGCGCCTGCCCTTCCAAATACACGCCGGTTGATGACACCAATGCGATCGTCATGTCGCTTAGCTTGCAAGTGACCGGCGTATACGGAACACACTTTCTCGACATGGTAAACATAGATTAGATGTGCTTGAAAATCGTATAACAACCAACAACCGTACTGGCGATCAGAAACAACAACAGTGCAAAAACGAGGATAGAGCTCACAATCTCTTTTGCCCGCTCCGATGTGCTTTCTTCGACTTTTGGTAAATCAACGTTCTCTGTCCTTGCGACTCGCGAAAACTTAACGCTGTCTTTTGCAAATAGATAATCCCAATCTGCGTCTATCGCATATGAGTCAGGATTTTTGCTCGGCGCAATGGAGGCTTTGATGCATTCAATTCCAAGCCGAAGATAACCATTCTTGCTGGCAAGTATCTCAAGCGGGTCATCGTCATACTTCATTATGACGCGAACTTTGGCGTCAGCTTTTGGAACCGATTGCTCTAGCTCCTGGATAATCTCGTTAATGCGAGTCTCGTCCATCTACCTCGCCAACTTCATCTTCTCCATGAATTTCCCCACACTCACAAACGCGCGATGCACATGCCCTTCGCCGATCTGCTGGTTCTCATCCTTCGCCGTCACGCGGAAAATATGAAAACGTCCATCAATCTTCTCCAGCACAGCCTCGGCGATCACAAGGCTCCCCACACCCGTCGGTGCACGGTGCGACACATTAATGTGTGTCCCGACCGTGATCTCATCACCGTCGCAGAAGTCTTTCGTAGCCTCAAAGCAGGCGAACTCCATGAGCGTGATCATGTTCGGCGTGGACAGCACCGGTGGCAGCTCCCCATGCGCGGCTAGCGTGTGCTTGAACTCAACTATTCTCTGGACTTGCGCCCGCGTGCCGATCGGCACCTCTCTTGCCATGCACTTTTTCCTTCCTAAACGGGAGCAATGCCGTATTTGTCATTTAGAAATTTTCTCAAAGCCGGCGGCACTGTGGCTGAAAGTTCCTGCCATGTCAGCACCAAGCAGCGAACACGCAACTCCGCGGGAATAACGGCGCGTTGCACCGAGTGCCACGCTTCTCGCAAGTCCGGACGCCGCGCATCCAACATCACGCAAAACCGCATTCCCATTGCATATGCAGCCAAGACATTCCGGATCAATTGATACGACATGAATTCTTCGTCCACTTGGGGCAGCCGCTTTACTTCGAATACTTCGCGAAAATCGCGATAGCGCTCCATGATTTCAACACGCTTGGTCTGAAAACCTGTTTCCGTCAACTTGGATTCGACCAGCAGGTCATCCAATCTCATATCCACTTCAGTCTGATCTGTTCTCGAACCTTTTAGCGGCACGCGAGCTTTGACGCCGAACTGCGGCGAGGCGTCGCTTCTGATATTCAGGAGCGCGCGCAGCGATTCCGACTGCAACACGCCTGGATAACAAAAGACATTCATCAGCAAAGCATCGGAACTGTTGCTAGAATCCAATTCCTTCCAGGGACCGTGGTCAGAGACCGGTAGCGCCTTTCGCTGGGAGTGAACTTTGTTGAACCGACAACTCCACTCTGCATTTCCCACGATGGCCTTGTAGCTGGACTTATAAAAATTCCCGTGGCCTGCCTGTGTGCGCGGATAGGCGATGGTTGGAGTCGACCCATAACTCTCGCAATACACCAGTGATTGCTTCTTCGCGTATTCCAGATTCCGTTGGCTCAGTTCCCGACGGAGTGCTGCTGAGTACATGCTACGTCCCTAAAGTGGAATATTCCCGTGCTTCTTCGGCGGGTTCTTGTCCCGCTTCCCCTGCAACATCTCCAACGCATCAATCAACTTCTTGCGCGTCTCTCTCGGCTGAATTACCGCGTCCACGTAGCCCTTTTCCGCCGCTACATATGGATTCGCAAATCGCTCGCGGAACTCGTCAATCTTCTCGGCACGCAACGCCGCGACCTGCTCCGCATTTCCTGCCTTCTCCAGTTCCCGCTTGTAAACGATGTTTACCGCCCCTTCGGGGCCCATCACCGCGATCTCCGCCGTTGGCCAGGCGAAATTCATGTCCGTGCGGATGTGTTTTGACGACATCACGCAATACGCTCCGCCATAGGCCTTGCGCGTGATCACCGTAATCTTCGGAACAGTCGCTTCCGCGAAGGCGTACAGCAACTTCGCTCCATGCCGGATGATCCCCCCGAATTCTTGCACCGTTCCCGGCAAGAATCCGGGGACATCTTCAAACGTGATCAGCGGAATGTTGAATGCATCGCAGAAACGCACGAACCTCGCGGCTTTCACCGATGCATTGATGTCTAGCACTCCCGCGAGAAACGCGGGCTGATTCGCAACTACACCTACGGATCGTCCATTCAATCGCGCAAATCCCACAACGATGTTCTTCGCATAGTGGTCATGCACTTCGAAAAAGTAGCCATCGTCCATCACCCCCTGGATCGCATCCTTAATGTCATAAGGCTGGTTCGATTCCGAAGGAACGAGAGTATCGAGTTCCACATCGGCGCGATCGATGGGATCAGTGCATGCCTTGCGCGGCGGATCATCAATATTGTTCGACGGCATGAAGCTCAGCAGCTCGCGGATCATCGACAAACATTCCGCATCATCGTGCGCGATGAAATGCGCCACGCCCGATGTCTCATTGTGCGTAGTCGCGCCGCCGAGTTGCTCCTTCGTGACCTCTTCGTGCGTCACCGTCTTGATCACATCCGGCCCGGTCACGAACATGTAAGACGTCTTGTCCACCATCACAGTGAAATCGGTGATTGCCGGCGAATACACCGCTCCGCCCGCACACGGTCCCATGATTGCCGATATCTGCGGAACCACTCCGCTCGCCAGAGTATTGCGTAAAAAAATATCCGCATACCCCGCCAACGACATCACGCCTTCCTGAATCCGCGCGCCCCCGGAATCATTCAATCCGATAACCGGCGCACCTACGCGCATCGCGGTATCCATGATCTTCACGATCTTGCCGGCATTCGCTTCCGATAACGATCCACCAAACACGGTGAAGTCCTGCGCGAACACAAATACCAGTCGCCCTTCGATGCGCCCATATCCGGTGACGAAGCCGTCGCCAAAGATCTTCTGCTTCTCCATGCCGAAGTCCTGGCAACCGTGTGTGACCATTTTGTCCAGCTCTTCGAATGTGCCCTCATCAAGCAGAAACTCGATGCGCTCCCGCGCAGCCATCTTGCCTTCTTTGTGCTGCCGCTCGCGACGCTCCGTCCCGCCGCCGGCTTCCGCCAGCGCATCACGACGCTTCAGCTCTTCGAGCTTCTGTTCCAATGTCTTGTTATGTGGGCTCATGCGGGAGAATTATAAACAGTCCGGAGTTGGATGAAGGAGAGATGTCGCAGGACGCTTTACTTACGTTAAACGATCGTCGGCATTGCAGAACAGAATCGGACAAGAGTCATCCCGCCTGATCTGTTCTGATCTTTCTTTTATCCGCGGTTCGGTTTCGCTTTTGCCTTTGACTGAGAGCTGAGAGCCGACAGCTGCTGGTTCCTAGTTCGCCGCTCCCAAATCTCTCCACTTGTATTTCTTGCCGTCCCAGAAGATCACTGAGCCAGACGACTCGGTCGCGTCCAGACTTAAGGCCGCAATCGGAGGCTGCTTCTTCTTCGCCAGTATGCGCGTGATGGACAAACTATCGAAAGGAAGATTCACGACAACAAATTTCGACTTCGGCACCGGCGCGCGCCATGCCTGCGCTCCAGAACCATGAATGATGCAAACGATGAAGTTCTGCGCTGGGTCTACGCTGTTCAGAGTCGCCGTGATCTTCGGATCGCCGAATCCGTAATAAGAAAAATACGGATCCACAACCGTGTAGTTGAAATCAAGTTGCCGGGTCAGCGGCTTGCTGCTGCGCGTCACGATCACAGCATCTTCAATTCCGTCGCCATCTAGATCGGCCGTCAGGAACATTACCCAGTTGTCCACCACGGGCTTCACATATTTGAACCCGGAACTTTTCCCCGCTGAGAGTTCAAAGTCCGGCCCAAACTGCGCCTTCACAATCGCTGCAAGATCATCGGGGATTTTCTGTTGCTTCGCTGCATCGGGAGGTGGCGTGTATGCCGCTGGATGTCCCAGGTCAGACTTGGCCTTTCCGTCCTCGAACATCTCCGCCGAATAGCCTTGCGGATTGTCCTTGCTCGGCATCTGCTGCCCGCTCGCCTGCTTTGCTACCGGAGTCACCGGTGAAGCAGGGTTGGTCGTATTTTGCGCGAACGCCACCGCCGACAAGAACACTACTCCCATTGCAAATCGCATGTTGCTACTCTATCGCGCTCTGATTTAGTTGCAAGGGAAAAGGCTGGTATCAACTTGGGTTCGCCGGCAGATACCGTTTCCATTCATCCGACTCAGCAACTCGCTTTACCAATTCATTACGCGACGAGAGTAACTGAATCAGGAAACGGCGCACGAAGATTTTCTCTGCGATTACTCCTAACACTCCCAGCGGAGAACGAACGTTTAGCTCATCACGCATGACGGTATGCTGTCCTCGATCTTCAAGAAAGTGCTGATGCTCAAAGCTGGCAAACCTTCCATTCACCATGACGTCCCGAAAGTATGTTGGCCGCTTGTATTCGCTGATATAGCTGGTGTGTGTAACAGGAATGCCGAAAATCTTTGTGCGCCAAGTGATCGTTTGCCTTTCACTAATGAGGCCAGTAGTAACTCCCGCTATCGCGGTGTGCGCGGGTTTCATCTGCACATGCAAGTCGATGCTGCGCGAAAGGTCGAAGCACCGTTCGATCGGGGCATTTACCGTTGTTTCGAAACGGAGGATCACTCGCCCGCGATCCTCGCGATTGACACGTCGTGCTCGGCAGATGTCCACCCCAAAAATCCGGCGGACACGGCAGACCAATGACTGCGAGTTATGCTTATTTTCGGCTTGGTAGCGGTTCGCACGATGTAGGAGTGTTTCATCCGCTACGAATTGTAAATGCAGTCAGTACAGGGGAGTAAATACTTGCGGTATTCGTTCTCGAATTTTCTTGATTGTTATTCTGCAGGTAGCTGAGAGATCCGCTTCTTGGCTTTTTTGTAAACGCCCATCAATTAACGACTGAATGCTAAGTGCTGAATGCTAACTGCTACTTCATCCCCGGCAACAAGAACAGCACACCATTTGCGTCGTTCGCTCGCTTCGTCGCCGCCAGATCAACCTGCGCGACAGGAATCTTCGATGCTGCTTTTTCGTCTAGCAGCCAAATCGTTTGGCCCACCACTGCATAGTTGTGAATTTGCATCTTGCGGCCATTTCGCAACACCAACGTGGCATTCAGCGGAAGCTCTTGCACACTCGCCTTCGGGTTCGCCTGGGCTGCAGCTCTCGCCGACTCGCTCTCCCGCGCATCCAGTTCCGCACGCAACCGTTCTACCTCGCCACTCAGATCCTTGACTTGCTGAGCCATCGCACCTTGCTCATAAACCGACGTATACCCACTCTCATTTTGCCCGCTAGTGTAGGGCGATGTCTGCTGATAATCGCTGTACGATTGCTCGTAGTCCCCGTAATACGGGTAGTAGGGATAGTACCCAACGATTGGGATTCCAGAATTAAAGAACGGTGACCCCGCGAATCCTCCACAGAAGCCGCCGCCGAAACAACGATTCCGAAAACCCGACCCAAAGCCGACGTGAAACCGCGGATTGTGTCCGAAGCCTACAGTTCCGCGAAAACGGCTCCCACCGCGCTCGCCAAATCCGGAACCAAAAGGGACAAACCCGCGACTTACCGAGCCCGAACCAACGGTAACGCCGACATGTCCGCCTGCGGGTGCCGCTCCGACAGAACGCACCCCACCACCGCCACCCATTCGCATCGCACCACGTTGCGCAACCGTCACTTGCGTGACGCTCAGCAACGTAAGCATCCCAACCGTAACTTTCATCCAGCGCTTCACACCCATATTTTCCTACCAATCCAGAGCACGTGCCACTCTCAATGAGGCTTATGCGGCTCTGATGACCCGGACGTCTGCCTTTCTGATATCGACATCCGAACCGCCTACGAGTGCTCGATCGATCGACCATCGCCCGCTGCCTTTAATCATGATCGCCAGCGACAATCCCAGCACCAGGATGTGATATTCGAAGCCCTCACCCGGCTGCTGCCCTGACCAATTCATGAAAAATCCAAATCGCTGATGTACCAGCAGGATTGCGCCAACCATGTCACAGAAGATTCCGAACGCTGCCGCCCTGCTTGCGAATCCCAAGATCAGCATGATCGCGCCCGCAAATTCCGCGAGTATTACCAGAACAGTCAGGAATCCAGGAATGTGCATGCCCTGCGAAAAAGCTTGAATCGTCGCTCCAGGCCCGTGCCCGCCGAACCATCCCAGCATCTTTTGCGCTCCATGCGGAAAAAACACGATTCCCAACGCAACACGCATAAAGAATGTTGCCGTGTCATTGTCTGTTTGCAGTAATCGTCTGAACATAGGCTTTGCCTATGTATTTAGAACGAGTCAGGATTGGCTCGGGTTGGCGACTCCATAATGCAAAAAGCCGAACCCAAAGGTTCGGCTCCTGCCAGCAAAACTGAAACTATATCTCCGCCGCCTTCGTCTCAATCAATCCCTTGATTCGCTCGACAAAATCCTTCACCGGGATCGATCCTTCATCTCCTTTGCCGCGAGTGCGCACACTGACCGCGTTATCCGCAGCTTCCTTGTCACCCGCCACCAGCAGGAATGGCACCTTCTGCAACGCGTGCTCGCGGATCTTTGCGTTCATCTTTTCCGGACGCGCATCCACATGCACTCGCACTCCCACCGCGCGCAGCTCATCGGCCACTTTATTTGCGTACTCCGCGTGCCGTTCCGCAATGGGGATCATCGCCACCTGCACCGGCGACAACCACACCGGGAACGCTCCCGCATAATGCTCGATCAACACTCCGAAGAATCGCTCGATCGATCCATACAGCGCGCGATGCACCATCAGTGGCTGATGCCTCTGTCCGTCTTCTCCCACATACTCAAGCTCAAACCGCTCTGGCAGGGTGAAATCAAACTGCACCGTGGACAACTGCCACAATCGCCCGATTGCATCCACCAACTTCACATCGATCTTCGGTCCGTAAAAGGCAGCTTCGCCAGGGATCGTCTTGTAAGGAACGTTTTGGCGTTTGAGCGCGTTCTCAAGCGAGTTGATCGCCATGTTCCAGTTGTCTTCACCGCCAATGTACTTACCGCGATCGTTCGGGTCCCAAATGGACAGCTCCACCTGGTATTCCTTGAATCCGTAAGTCTTCAGCACCGCAAAGGCGAATTCCATGCAGCAAACAACTTCGTCTTCAATCTGTGCGGGAGTGCAGAAGATGTGCGCATCGTCTTGCGTGAAGCCACGGACACGCAGCAATCCATGCATCACTCCGCTGCGCTCATAGCGATACACCGTGCCCAGTTCGCCCAAGCGCACCGGCAGATCGCGATAGCTACGCAACGTGTTCTTGTAAATAAGGATGTGCCCCGGACAATTCATCGGCTTCAGCCGATAGTCCGCGTCATCCAGTTCCATGGGCGTGAACATGTTCTGCGCGTAGTAGCCCGCGTGTCCGCTGACCTTCCATAGATCGGTGCGCATGACGTGCGGCGTGTACACAAGCGAGTATCCGCGCTTCAGATATTCGTCACGCATCCAGTCTTCCAT
This sequence comes from Terriglobales bacterium, assembly GCA_025462725.1. GTDB lineage: Bacteria > Acidobacteriota > Terriglobia > Terriglobales > Acidobacteriaceae > JAICLA01. Next base: position 190,052 of record JAOAPE010000001.1, read on the forward strand.
CTGCTTGCGGATCAACCCGCCCTTAGGATGCCAGAAGATCAGGCCCGGCCCCGCGAGTTCCTGGATGCTGAACAGATCAAGCTGCTGGCCAAGCACGCGATGGTCGCGCTTCTTCGCCTCTTCCAGCTTGTTCAGATATTCGTCGAGAAGTTTCTTGTTGTAGAAACTGGTGCCGTAGATTCTCTGAAGCTGTTGGTTCTTTTCATCGCCGAGCCAATACGCGCCCGCGATGTTCAGCAGCTTGAACGCCTTGATCTTCCCGGTGGACGGGATATGAGGCCCGCGACAGAAGTCCACAAACTTCCCGGTCCTATACAGCGATATCTTTTCATCCGGCTTCGTGAACTGCTGAATGAAGTGGCACTTCATGAAGTCGCCTTCGTCCTTGAACTGCCGGAGTCCCTCTTCACGCGGAAGAAAATCCTGCGCATAAGGAATGTTCTGCTCGACCAATTCCTGCATCTTCCGCTCGAGCTTGTGCAGGTCATCAGGAGTGAACGGCGTAGGACGATAGAAGTCGTAAAAGAACCCGCTTTCGGTCGGCGGCCCGTGTCCTAGTTTCGTCTCGGGAAACAATTCGAGCACCGCCGCAGCCAGCAAGTGCGCGGACGAATGTCGAAACACTTCCAGCGACTCCGGATCCTTTTCCGTGAGAATCCGTATCTCCGTGTCCTTCTCCAGCGGGCGCGTCAGGTCGATCAGTCGCGGTTCGTCGCCATTGGACCCCTGGGCTTCGGATGAAGTCCGCGCTTGCGCGGCAATCGCCGCATCCGCAAGTCTCGGCGAAATGGACTTCGCCACATCCAGCGCAGTCGCGCCTTTTGGGAATTGTTTGATGGAGCCGTCAGGAAGTTTTACTTGAATCGTCTCAGACATTCTTCTCTCCTCCCCGTGGCCCGTGCGGGATTGCCTCACTCGAGCTATGCGCGGACACGCCTACAGTGCGTCCTGCGCGCATGGGTTCAGAATTGTTGGAGTGGTTATCTTAATACATCCCGAGCGGAGCGAGGGAGCCCTAACCACACTGCAATCTGTATGCATGAATACAATAGGAAGTTGTCATCCAGAGCGCTTTGTTTCTGGCGCGAAGGATCTTGCGCTTAGCACTCTGTAATTTCCCCCTCTCTGCAACCCTGCCACCCCAAGCGGAACCTAACTGTATGATTTGATTGCATGGGCGATTCAACCTCCCGACGTACTATTCTTCGGCTGATGTTTCCATTCGCGGTGGTATTCGCCGGTTTGTTGTTGCTGTTTTTCCTCGGAGCCGACCGCTTCCCAAAGAAAGATACAAATGGATTTGTTGCCGTCGGTGCTCTGCGCACGATCAACTCTGCGCAGATCTCATATCAGTCCACAAACAAGACTCGATACGCCTGCGATCTGCCGTCTTTGCATTCCGCCAACCTGATTGATTCCACCCTAGCAGGCGGCGTCAAAAGCGGATATCGACTCGCACTCGCGTGCAGTCGTCCTAACGGATACATCGCCACAGCCGACCCAATCATTGCAGAAAATGGCAATCGCAAGTTCTGCACCAATGAGACGGGAGCCATCTACTCAAGTGTGGCAGGAAAAAGACCTTGCACTGACTGGTCCGACCCAATTCCATAGCGCCCGCCCCCTGCACTTCAAGCCGATAGCTGATAGCCGACACCCCTCGCCTTGCATCTAACCACTTGCCTTATGCTGCTTCTCTTCATCTTTTTCAAATTTAGTATGCGCTGGCTCTGGCACCTCGGCGGTCTCGGTTTGATCCTGCTCGCGCTCGTCGACAACTCCCTCATCCCCACTCCCGGTGGCATGGACATCTTCACTGTCATCCTCGCGGCCAACCGACGCGACCTCTGGTGGTATTACGGGATCATGGCAACAGTGGGCTCAATGATCGGCGGATACCTTGCCTACAGAGTGGGCCGTAAGGGCGGTAAAGACGGATTGGAAAAACGCTTTGGCGCGGAGCGTCTGGAAAAGGTCTACAAGAAATTCGAGCAAGCAGGATTTTTCGCCGTCTTTGTTCCGGCAATCCTGCCGCCTCCGTTCCCCACCGCGCCCTTCCTTGTCGCCGCCGGTGCTCTCGATTATCCGTTGAACAAATACATGGCCGCGCTTGGAGTCGCACGCGCGATCCGGTATATGGGCTTGGCCTATGTTGCCTTTCGATCCGGACGCTGGATCATTCAATCCATGCACACCTACTACCGCCCGCTTCTTTGGACGTTCACCGGATTGCTTGTGACGGGCGGCATCGTCGGCGGCAGCTTCCTTTATGTGCAACATCGCCGCGGGAAACTGCACCTTGGCAAACCAGGTTCAGGGAAGACCGCGAAACCTTCCCCTAAACACCAGACAGAAAAGGTCGCTTAAGAAGCTTCCACCCTGCGTTCTCTTACAACGCTCCACTTCGCGCCGCACATCCTACTTGCGTCGGAGGAATTATGGCCATCGATCCCGTTTGCAACATGGAAGTTGACGAAGAGACCGCTCCCGGACACACCACCTATGACGGTCAGGATTTCTATTTCTGCTCTCTCACTTGCCAGCAGAAGTTCGAGCACGACCCCGGACAATTCATCGACACCCAAGCTGCCTGAATACACTTGCCTTCAAATAATACGGGCGAACTCCAGGGAGTCCGCCCGAACAAATTTATGGCTTCATTTCGGGTTTAGCTAAAGGCTAACTGCTAAGAGCTAAAAGCTAAACGTAGCTCAACCACCAATCCTTCCGTCGCTCCTTCACTCCCGCATACCACTTACACGGGAAATAAAGGATGAACACCGCCAGCAGCCACATCAGATAAACGAACGCTAGCCCGTGGCCATATCCAATTGCCGGGCCGTTAAAGAATGCGCCACCAATAAGCCATTTCGCCGGCTGACGAAACAAAACCGCCACTGCGATAGCCATGGCGTGAATCAGGAATAGGTGCAGGATGTAATAGAACATCGGCACTCGACCAAAGACGAGGATCTTGTCCCAGAACTTCCCTATCCCCGCCCTCAAATTCACTTTTTCAAACCACGCCAGCAGCATGATCGCGGGGCCCAGTGTCATCAGAAGATACTGCAATGACGGTGGATACTTCTCCACGTCAAAGAACGAGATCACAGTCAGCTCCGTCGTCTTCTGAACCACAAAAGGACCCGGAGAAACCGTTCCAAATCCAGCTGGCGGATCGCCATAAATGTTCGTCGCACGCAGAATGACAAACAACACAATCATTGATGCGCCAATTATCAATAGCGTCCTGCGTCTTTGCTCGGCAGGCTTTTGCAGCAGTGCTCCGAAGGCGTATCCCGCTCCCATTACGCCGATCCACGGAATCAGCGGGTACAGCACGAAAAATCCGAACTGCTGACCGATCGGGTAGAAGCCCTGCTTATGCAGCAGCAACCATAGCCAACTCAGTTTCCCGAACGCCGCAGGACTTACTGTGTCGAATGCATTGTGTAACACGATCATGCTCACGCTGATGATGGCTATGGCCTTCAGCGGCAGCCGGACCAAGATCGCCAAAAAAACCATCGCCCATCCCAAAGCCCAGATCACCAAGAAACCCATTGATGGCAGCGGAGAGAACGTCCACGCAAAAGAAATCAGCGTGAGTTCCAGAAAAACCAGCCACAGCCCGCGCTTCCAAAGGAAGTTAGAAAGCTCTGCTCCGCGCTTCTTTGACAGATACGCGCCTGTGCCGGCGAGGAAGAAAAACGTCGGAGCGCAGAAATGGGTGATCCATCGTGTAAAAAAGAGTGACCCATATGTGTGCGCCAGGTTCTCCGGCGCAAAACGAACGTAGGTGAAGTAGTCGCGCGTATGGTCAAGTGCCATGATGGCCATTACCAGCCCACGCAGCAGATCAACAGAATTCAGGCGCGGAGCGCCACCAACCAGAGGGCCTGCCGTAGCAGCTCCAGACGTTGCAGCCATCAATTCGCCTCCGTGCGCGCGTTGCTTCAAAGAGTTAGAGCAACAGTGCCGTAGGAGGTTAGCACGATTTCAAAGTAGAAACTGTCGGAAGCTCTCGGGGTCTTACGCCGCTTGGCGCGAAGGCGCACGAACTAACGTCACTTCCCTTTTCTCTACCATCCGCTTAAGCGTAAGCGCGTTGTCCGCGGCATATCCTGCTTGGTCGTTGTCAAAGTAAAACCAGACGGATTTCCCTTCCGCTGCCCAACTCTGGATCCTCTTTGCCCATCGCGCCAAAGCGGAGTCCGAATAGCTTCCCTGGTATTTGTCGCCCGGCCCATGCAGCCTTACATAAACAAAATCTGCCGTCGTGACGACGGGAGAGTGATATCCCGCCAATTCGTAAATGCAGAACGCCGCATTGTGCTTGCGCAGTACTCGGCAAATCTCTTGATTGATCCAGCTCGGCTCGCGAAATTCAAATGCATACCGGTGATACTTCGGCAAGATTTCCAACAACTCTTCCAGTCGCTGCTGATTCACCTTCCATTTCGGCGGAAGCTGAAAAAGGATCGGGCCGAGCTTCTCGCGCAACGCTTCGGCTCGGGGTAAAAACTTTTCCAGCGCATTCTCCGGATCCTTCAGTTTCTTATTGTGCGTGAGAAACCGGCTGGCCTTCATTGCAAACTTGAAATTCTTGGGCGTTGCGTCGCGCCAAGCTTCCAGAGTGGACACCTGCGGCAGCATGTAGAAGCTGTTATTGATCTCAACCGTGTCAAAGTTCTGCCAGTAATGTTGCAGCATCTTCGGGAACGGCAGCCTCTCTGGATAGAAATTTCCCAGCCAGTGTTTGTAGTGCCATCCGGAGGTGCCGATCCGGATCTCTGGCTCTATTTTCGCCCGACCTCGCGTCCCGTTGCGCAAACCCGTGTAATCCCTCGAAGAAGGTGTGTATTTGAAATCCTAAATAGGTGGATGATGCTGATCACCGCGAAGTTGCAGATATGGCAGCTATTGGCCGACTTTTCTCAAGTCTCTGACAAAAATGACCGTGAATCCCACGAAGAAAGCCAGCGCTCCGAGCGGAGCTCCTGCAAACTTGTACGCAACACTGTAATCCGGCGTCCGATGGCTGAACGCCTGGTAGATCATCAAGCTGATGATTCCCACAAAATTCGCCGAGAAGAACGCGATGCCAGCGCAAACCAGCGCCACTCCCAGCGATTTGAAAAACGTCTTGATCGGGTTGAATGCCATCACGATTTTCACTGTATCGAACACCACGCCCACGGTCAAACCTGCAAGAAAAAAGCCCAGCCAATTTCGGCTGGGCTCATCGTTCTCAGGTGCGACTACTTCTTCGCTGCCTTGCCGCCCTTTTTGTCTTTGTCTGCAGCCGGTGCTTCCGTCTTCGCGACAGCTACCGGGATGTCAGACTTCGCCAGCGGTTTGCGCGGGAACATCTGGTCGCGCATTGCTGCGTTGTACACGAATGACGCCATGATGGCTGAAGCCTGCATGAGGTCGTCGCGTTGCAAGCGCTCATACACGTCCATGTTTGAGTGGTGAGTGCGCGTGTTGTATTCCAACTCATCTTGGATGAACTGGAATCCCGGGACACCCACTGCGTCGAACGACAAGTGATCAGTACCGCCGGTGTTGCGCATGGTCAGAGTCGTCATTCCCAGGTCGCGGAATGGTTCCATCCAACTCTGGAAGATCGGCGCGGCTGCGGAGTTTTCTTGCAAATACACTCCACGGATCTTGCCGGAACCATTGTCCAGGTTGAAATAGACTGACACCTTGTTGTAATCAGGCTTGAATGTAAGCGGGCCCGCCGGAGGACGTGGTCCACCACCGCCACCGCCGAATTGTCCGCCACCGCCCGGCTGTTCCGGACGTGTCGCCAAATGCTCAGCAACGTAGCCACGCGATCCAAAGAGACCTTGTTCTTCGCCACTCCAGAGCGCAATGCGGATCGTACGGCGCGGATGCAGATCAAGCGCCTTTATCAACCGCACGGCTTCCATTGCCACTGCCGATCCGGCTCCGTTGTCAGTTGCTCCCGTGCCGCCATGCCATGAGTCAAGGTGCGCTCCCAACATTACGACTTCATCTTTCAAATCTGTTCCCGGGATTTCCGCTACGGTGTTGTAGCCCATCGGATCGTCGTCATAGAACTTCGTCTTCACATCAACTTCGACTTCGACATCTTCCTTGCGGTCCAGCAGACGCGCGAGACGCCCGTAATGTTCGACATTCATCACAAGCGCGGGAACGCCGACGGGCTCGCCCTTTCTGAATGAGCCGCCACCTTGCACGAAGATCGTTCCACCGTCACCAGGCTGGCGGCTAGGTTCAATCGTCGCGGCTACTTTTTCGTCCATCAGGAACTTGGTTAATTCAGCAGCAAACGCTCTGCGGCGCGCGAAATCAGCGAGCTGTGCCCGCTGCTCCGGAGTGATCACCCGAGCCGGTGCTGGAGTGTAGTGATAGAGGTCCTCGAGAGTCTTGTCGGTGTAGCGCGACATCTTCGCTTCCGAGTTCATCGCAAGCTCGCGCATGTCGCCGATCAAAAGAATTTTGCCGGCCAGTTGCCCTTTGTTCTTTTCCAGGTCTTCCTTGTTGTCCAACTTCACGCGCACCAGCTTCGAGCGCACTGGACCATCGGTCCCCGGAGTCCAGGCCTTGGGTAACGCGATGAATTCGGCGGTGTCCGGCGATACCATTCGCACGCTGGACTTCTCATATGACCAACCTGTGCCGAACGGTCCCCATGCTTCGAGGTGCGAATTGACCAGTCCCCAATCCGTGAACTGTTTCTGTGTCCACTTATTGGCTTTTCGCATGTTGGGCGAATTCGTCAGCCGTGGTCCAATGCCGTCGGTGATCGCACTTAGCGTTTCCATCACCTTTGAATTTCTGAATTCTTCCTGGCGGATTTGCGTGATCACATCCAGGTCAACGACGTTGTGGTTCACTGCTGGTGCGGCGGCCGCTGCTGGTTCTGCTTTCTTGTCTTTCGCGGTCGCGGGTAGGATGAACGTGGAAGCAGCTATGGCCACCGTGGCCAAGCCCAATAGATAGGCAGACTTCTTTGGTTTCAAGATCTTGTTCCTCCAGATACTCAGGTGAAATGCCTCTTCATTCGGAGAGGACGCACAGGTGGCTTAAAGCCACACGATTAGAGAGCGTAGTTGTAAACGAATGGTACTCTGGAAAAGTTTCAGAGTACAACGTCAGCTGTCATTCGCCGGACAGAAGGTTCGATTCTGACTTTGGATCCGGAAGAAGCGCCTAGCGGAGGACCGCTAACGGCTAAGAGCTAACAGCTAAAAGCTAAACGCGCTAAAATCATCGCCTATGTCCAGTTCGCCATCGAACGCCCCCGCTGAGACCCGTTCCGCAGAAGACATCATCCGGAACAGCCAGGTCGCGCAATCTCCCAACGGCATCTGCTACGCCGCTTCGGGCGAGACTGCCATGGACACCGCCGACCTCGAACGTCTCATCGCCGCCGTTCCGCGCAACATCGCCGCCTCGCTCGACCGCAAGGCCTACTACTTCGTTCCGCTCGCCATCGGTGAAGGCGAATCCACGCTCGTTTCAGAGCGATATGACGTTGCACTCAGCGATCGCGCCGTCTGCCATCGCAACCTCACGCTGGGCGATTCGCAATGCGTTTTCATCTCCACCCGCTTGATGGACGATAAGTTTTCAGTGGCTTTCGAGTTCTATATCAACGTGGGACACGCTTTCGTCGAACGCGCAGGAGTCTCTCAGGATTTTGCCGACTTGGTCTGGAAGCAAGTGGAAGCCGGTGTCCGCGGTGAAACCAGTCTTGATGCTTATGACTTCCGACGCCAAGCCCTGGGCCGTCGTGACAGCTCTTCAGAGTCTGATTCCGACAAACCCAACTCCCGCAGATCACCAGCCATCGCGCCTACGCCTGCCATAGCCGACGAGAAAGCGAAGTCCAATTATCTCCAAGCGGCTTTCTCTGACGCGATTGCCATCTACGTCCTCTCCTTATATATAGACGTGGATTATTACGACCTCCGCGAACGCGAATATCCCCTTCTCGCTCCCCCTGCTCTCGCCGAACGCCTGCGCAAGATTGCCGGCCTCTTCCCTTCCAATCCGGGATACGAATTCGCCGTGTATTACCGCCGCCGAAGCTAGCCTGTTTTTTCACCCGCGCACGCGGCAAGGCCGTTAGGGAATCTACGGACAGCACGATTTCTACTGGACGCATTCTGCCTTCGTGAAACCTTCGTGCCCTTCGTGAACCCCGCCTTCGTCTGTGCGCCTCTGTGTTCTGGTTTTGTTAAAGAACGCCTCCAGCCAAAACTTCCTCTGTTGTGGTAAAAACTTTTCCACCAATGAAAACTTATCTTCGCACCCTCGTCTTTTTCTTCCCTATCACGCTCGCCGCTGCCGACAACCTCAACTTGCTTCCGCAACCGAAAAAGCTCGAGCAGAGCGATGCTGAGTTCACTATCGGAAAATCGACCAGGATCGTCGCCGCGAAGAAACAAGACAAGCTTGCAGCCGAGATGCTCGCCGAAGAGATTAAATCGGCGGCCGACATTAAGGCGCCAATATCTGCGATCGCCGCGCCCAAATCAATCACACTAAAGCGGCTCCCGGAGAAAGATTTCCCCAAGCTCGACCCCTCCGCCGCAGCGCTCTTCCGCGCCGAAGGCTACATCCTTGACGTCACACCGTCTCGCATCACCGTCTCAGGCGCTTCCGATGCCGGCCTCTTTTACGGCGTGCAGACTCTGCGGCAGCTCATCCATCCTGCCGCAAAATCAAGCGCGACCGTTGCGGCCGTCCACATCGAAGATTGGCCCACCATGCAGTGGCGCGGTGTTCATGACGACATCAGCCGAGGCCCCATCCCCACACTCGACTACATGAAGAAGCAGATCCGCACGCTCGCCGAATACAAGATCAACATGTTCTCGCTCTACATGGAGTACGTGTTTGCGTATGCAAAGCACCCGCTGCCCGCGCCTGAAGAAGGCGCCATCACCGCCGACAACATTCGCGAACTCGTCACCTACGCTGCGAAATATCACGTCACGCTTCTGCCGGAACAGCAAGCCTTCGGACACCTGCACCACGTTCTGAAATTCGAAAAATATTCAGACCTCGCCGAGACCCCACACGGACACGTTCTCGCTCCGGTCAACGAACATTCCTACGATCTGATTCGGGACATGTACGCCGAGCTCATCCCGCTCTTCCCCGGGCCGCTCTTTCATATCGGTGCGGACGAGACGTTTGAACTCGGCCGCGGACAAACCAAAGCCCGCGCCGCTGAAGTCGGGCTCGGACGCGTTTATCTCGAACATCTCGCCAAAGTGAATGAGATCGTGAAGCCGTACAACAAGCGCCTGATGTTCTGGGCAGACATCGCGCAGTCTTATCCCGACCTGCTGAAGATCCTTCCGAAGGACGCTATCGCCGTCGCTTGGGACTACAACGCCTCCGAACATTTCGACGCGAAGCTCAAGCCCTTCCATGATGCCGGACTCACGCTTTTCGTCTCCCCCGGCGCAAGCAACTGGAACCGCATGGTTCCCTATTACACGAACGCGTACACAAATATCCGCAACTTCATTCGCGACGGCCAGAAGTACAACGCCATCGGAGCGCTCAACACCACTTGGGACGACGACGGCGAAGCGCTCTTTGAAATGACATGGCCTCCGCTGATCTTCGGCGCCGCCGCATCATGGCAGCAGGGAGAATCCTCGATTGAAGACTTCCAACAGAAATACGATTGGGCTTTCTACCGCAATGGTACCGGACATCAATTCCACAACGCCATCCTCAATCTCAGCCGCACGAATGACATCATGCGCTCGGTCAATCTGAACTCCGGTGCTGCGGACGACTACTTCTGGCTCGATCCCTTCACCGAAGTTGGCACGCGATTCACGCAACGCGCTCTTCCCGTTGCTCGCGACCTCCGCCTCGCTGCCGAGAATGCCCAAGAAGGCATCGCACAGAACCGCAAGTCCGCTCGCCTCCACTCCGACACCCTTGATGCGCTCACCTTCGCCGCACAACGTATGGATTTCCTCGGCATGAAAATCCAATACGCTCAAGACATGAGCAACATTTATTGGAGCGCGTACGATGGTCAAGCTAACGCCCGCAACGTGAACCTCGGCGGCATCACCGGCACGAATGCACCTCTGGAGGATCTGCGCGACGGCGCGGTCCGATTGCGCGAACTCTATTCCCAACGATGGCTCGCTGAGAACAAACCCTATTGGCTCGGAAGCGTAACAATCCGCTTTGAAAACCTCGCGCTGGAATACCAACAGAAGATCAATGCGGTGCGCATCGCTCGCCAGCAATTCCGCGATACCAAAGCCCTCCCCACTCCAGAGAGCCTCGGCTTCTTCAAACCCGCTCCGCTACCAACCACTCCGACAACAGCACCCACAACTGCTCCGGCGACAACTCCACCTGCTGCTACTCCGCCGGCCACGCCGCCACCCACTGCCGCTCAGCCTCAAGCTCCTCCTAAATGAGGAGCTTGATCTGCGGAATCCGTGAACTCCGTGTCGTCCGTGGCAGGGATTTTGGGCTTCCCACTTTTACTTCCTTGATTCCCCCGCACGCAGTTCGCGGCTAAGTTCTGGCGAAAGGGAATTCCATCGGCAATACCCGTCCATTGACAACTAACTGCGCTGTGCTAGCTGCTTGATGCTGGTCTTCTCCCCCACTTTTTACTCCCCTGATTCGTACCGAGGATAATGCTGTTAACCAACTTGATTCCCCTGCTGATTTCCCACTAACAGCACCCTAGCCGCCGAATTAGGCACCCCAGCCGCCACTTTCCACTCAAATTCCGGCAACAACTCCTTTGCTCTCGACACCTGTCCTTCCCCAATCAGCATCGCCAACCGCCTACCCGCCGTTACTAAATCGGCCGCGACCCTCGCCGCCTCCTCGAATTTTTCCACCGCTCGCAACGTGACCAGGTCCGCTTGTTGCTTGAAATCTTCCCCGCGCCCGTTGAACACCTTCACATTCTTCATTTCCAGCGCGCGAACCACTTCTTTCAAGAACGTCGCCTTCTTGTTCTGCGACTCGATCAGCGTGACCTGCACCTCCGGCCCATAGATCGCCAGCGGCATCCCCGGAAATCCCGCACCGGAACCCAGATCTATCGCGCTCTTCGCGCTCCTCTCGTTGAGCAACCGCCGCGCCGCAAAGAACGACTCCCCAAAATGCCGCGACACCATCTCCTCCGGTTGCCTCACAGCCGTGAGGTTCATCTTCGCGTTCCACTTCACCAGCAACGCCAAATACGCCGATACCTTTTCCATCTGCCGCGCGCTCAAACTGTCGCCGCCGAGATACGGCTCCAACAACGAACTTATCTTCTGCTCATCCATACGGCATGATTCTATCCGCTGCACTCACGCCCTATCTGTTCTTATCTTTCTTTTATCCGCGGTTAGATGTTTTGCTTTTCCCGATCGCAAATTACAATTGACGCACTCCATGTCCATCAAAAAACTAAACTACGTTAGCTTCCACGGTATTCCTTTGAGTTTCGAGCTCACTTTTCCTTTTCATCCATCTACTTCCGGCGCTGACTACCACGTCCTCCACGGTCTGGTCACTCTTCAGGACGGCAGCGGACTCCACGCGCCTGTGGCCGTACACATGTCGCAGACAGTGAAAGAAGCGCTACCCGGTGTCGACGAAGCCGGTGCACTCGCCGCCACCATTAGCGCCATTCGCAAATCGGTTGATACGAAGGACATCGAATTCCTCAAGTCTGACAAACGACAACCCATCCCGCTCTCCAGCCGCGCCTTCAGCATTGTCACGCGTAGATTCACTTTCCAAAATCCCAGCGACGAGCAACTCGCTGACTTCCTCAAGCGCAGCATCTATTGGCGCACCAAACTTGGCGAAGCCAGCATCAATCTCGCCGATCCAGTCGAGGCTCTCTACCTCACTCGTACGACCCAAGAACTTGTCGAAGGTGGCAAAAAACTCGCAGCGCAGGGACTGATCACCATCACCGGCGACACCGCCGCAGCAACACCAGAACTCATCAAGCAGGGAACTGCCATGGAATCGGCAATGCATGCAGCCCTGGAAGAGATCAACTCCAAACACGCTTTCGAGCGCGCATAAACCGTGAACTCTCGCCATACTTCTTTCATCTGCGCTCTCTTGCTCATAACCTCGCTCGCCGTATACGCGCAGAAACCAAACAAAAACGGATACGGCAACTTCTTCCGCAAGGCCGATCAAAAGGTCGAGATTGCCGCCGCCCCCGCAACATTACAAACCGCGCACCGCAAGTGTGAGAACTACGCCTGGGCTGCGATTCTTGAGTCCATGATGCGCGCCCAGGCAGTCAACATCCCGCAGGACGACTGGGCCATCCGCACTAGCAACGGCATGAAATGTTTCCCCACATTGAACGACTACGCAGAACGCGCACTCGCCATCACAGCCGATTACGCTCTCGACGGCGGCCGCAAGGTCCACATCGACGGCTCGTACACCCCAGGCGCACTCGCGGACCCTGCAACTTTCGTCAATTCAATCCGCCTGGGACGCCCGCTCATGGTCGTTCTCAACAGTCGCCCTTACATGCTCTATGCCGTCATATATGACGAGTTGATCCACACAACGGGCGCTACTGGCGTCCAGTATGTTCTCAAGGAAATGAAACTTCTCGACGCCGCGCTCCCCCCGGGCAATCCGAAACGCATTGTTTCCTTCGCAACAACACCGGAAACAATCGGCCAGATCACGGGAGTGATGTCTGTGAGTGTGGCCAGTCGTTAGAGTCTCTCTCCAACTGCATCTCGCAGTGAGCCACGCAGTGGCGACGAGAGATCCATATCAATACACAACTTAGTTTTAGAGATACCCGCGAAGCAAGACAGAGAGTCGGACGGGAATCACCTTCAATCGCTAAATTGAAGGTGCAGCAAGCGAAAAAATCGGTTGATCCGTGCATTCCGCTTTGTCCGTGTCTTCCGTGGCAAAGCTCTAAACAGATCACACTTGCTTCGGCTTATACTTCCGCGCCTCTTCCACAAACGTCTTGAACAATTTCTGGGACGCCGCATCCGTATCAAACCCCCGCTCCGGGTGCCACTGCACCGCCAACACGAAATGTTCGGGATTTGTTCCCTCGACTGCTTCGACGATGTCATCTTCCGATCGCGCCACCACTCGCAGCCCATCTCCGACCATCTCCGCAGATTGATGATGGCTGGAATTCACCGGAATGCGGGCAGGGAACTGCTCACCCAGGATTTTCGCGAACCGTGATTCCGGTTCCACGCTGACCGTGTGCGCCTCCGCCACTTTGCTCCCGATCGAATGATTAAGGTTGGCTGATGACTGGATGTCCTGTACCAGCGTTCCCGTGCGCCAGACATTCAGCGACTGCAATCCGTAACAGATCCCGAACACTGGCTTGCGCATGTTGTATGCGTCTTGCAGTAACAATTCGTCAGCGTTGTCGCGCAATGGATCAGCATCATTGGTTTCCGGAATCCGCTCTTCACCATATTTCTGCGGATCCACATCAGCCGAACTCCCAGGCAGCAGCACCCCTTGGCATTCGGTGACGATGCGCGCCACCTCTTCCGGGGTCGCCGACAATGGCACGATCACCGGCTCTCCACCGCTCGCCTCAATAGCGTGTGTGTAATGCGGCAACGTGCGCTCGTTATACTCCTGCCGTTGCGAATGTGGCTGCGGAATGGCGATGCGGGGTTTCATTTCTGCCTCAGATTCTACATTGGCCCCTTCGCGATGGAGTGCGGCACCGAACCAGAATCCTTCTTTGATGTCTCTATTATCCGCGGTTAGCCTTTGCCTTTACTTCTCGACCTACGAACTAGCATCCACGAACTACAATACCGCATGCCCACAGCCCTCTTCGGCGGCACCTTTGACCCCATCCATAAAGGACACCTCGCCGTCGCCCAGGCCGCACTCGAATCGCCGCGATTCAGGCTCGAACGCATCTACTTCATCCCCGCCGACATTCCGCCGCACAAACAGCAGCAACCCGTAACGCCCTATCTCCACCGCTATGCCATGCTCGAGCTCGCCTTGCGCGACTACCCGCATTTTGAGCCGTCGCGCATCGAAGATCCTGAGATCACTCGCGGTGAACCGAATTACTCCATCGACACCGTTCGCAGATTCAAACGTGATCACCCCAACGAGTCCGACGACCTCTACTTCATTATCGGCATTGATTCATTTCAGAAAGTCACGACCTGGCGGGAGCCTGACGCGCTTCTCGATGAATGTAATTTCATCGTTGCTAGTCGCCCCGGATATGACGAAGACATCATGGACGCGCTGATGACGTCCATCTCCGCCCAGAATGTCACGCTGCTTGAGACCGTCGCCGTCGACATCTCCTCTACACAGATCCGGCAAGCCGTGGCCAACCACGAACCGCTCGACAAATACGTCCTGCCCTCCGTCGCCGACTACATCCAGCAGCACCGGCTTTACCGATAATCACAATTTCAGTCGCTGGTTATACAATCGTTAGGCATGCCAAGTTCGCAATCAACCGCCAAAGAGATCCAGTCCCAAGTCGCATCGGCCATCACCGCCGCTGAAGACAAAAAGGCTGAGAACGTCGCCATCCTCCAGATGGACAAATCCTCCTCTGCCTTCACCGACTACTTCGTCATAGCCAGCGGCTCAAATCCGCGACAAGTGCAGGCTATCGCCGACGAGGTCGAGCTTCGCCTCAAGCGCGAAGGCACCTATCCCAACAACATCGAGGGATACAAACAGGCAGAATGGATCCTGCTCGACTACGTGCACTTCGTCGTTCACGTCTTTTCTGAGAACGCGCGTAAGTTTTACGACCTCGAACGCCTTTGGAAATCCGCCAAGCGAATCACAGCCGCTGATCTTCAGAAGCCAAGCCGCGCACGCGCTGCATCGAGTGAAGATGGTGCAAGCTCACGTTCAGCGAAGCGCCCGAAAACGGTGAAGTCCGCTTCTATGCGACAAACCGGCAAAGCAGTTCGCGTCGCAACATCCCGATCGAAGCCAGCGAAGCCGAAAACCAAAGCCGCCGCAAAGAAGAAGCCTACTAAGACGAAGTCCCGCAAGTCGCGTTAACGTATTTGGGTGCCCCACTCTGAGCGAAGCGAAGGGTGGGTAGCGCGTTCCTGAACCAAAACAAGGATGCCCCGCAAGCCATCCAACTCGACTGCAACCGCTACTGCACCTCAACAACTCGCCGCCGCTGCCATTGCGGCCTACGCCGCTGCTGACCCTACATCTCTTAGGCTGATAGAGAGTGCGAAGAAAGTGGCCGCAGCAGCCAGCACCGTCCTCATTCATGGAGAGAGCGGAACCGGCAAAGACCTGATCGCGTCCCTTATTCACTATCTCGGGCCCTCGCCGGAGCATCCGCTGGTGAAGATCGATTGCGCCAGCCTTCCTCACGAATTGCTTGAGAGCGAACTCTTCGGATTCGAACGTGGCGCTTTCACGGGCGCCAACCAGATGAAACGCGGACGCCTCGAACTCGCCGGCAACGGCACTCTCGTGCTCGACGAGATTTCCGCGCTCTCGCTCGCCATGCAGGCGAAGCTGCTGCGCGTTATCGAGGAGCGCCGATTCGACCGTCTTGGTGGCACGCGCCCCATCGTGGTGAGCGCTCGCATCATTGCACTCACCAACGTCAATCTCGCCGACGCTGTCGCCCGCCGCACCTTCCGCGAAGATTTGTACTATCGCCTGAACGTCGTCCCGCTTGAATTACTCCCGCTTCGAGAACGAACCGCGGACATCCCCGTCATTGCCGCTCGTCTACTCACGCTGCTTGCCGAACAGCATCGCCGCCCACATCTTCATCTCGCACCGGATGCCCTCGCCGCATTGCGGTCCTATGCATTCCCTGGCAATGTCCGCGAGTTGCGGAACCTTCTCGAGCGTACGCTCATCAACGCGCCCACTCTTGCCAACGATTCCTTTGTCACACTCGGAGACCTGCCCGTCCACGTCCGCTCCTCGTCTGGTGGAGCAAAGTCGAAGCCTTCGCTCGAACAGCTCGAGCGTGCTTACATTGCTGAGATTTTGGATTACACAAGAGGAAAGAAAACAAAAGCCGCGGAAATTCTCGGCATCTCTCGCAAGACTCTCTTAGAGAAGCGAAAAAAATATCAGTTGTAACATTAATAGAACCTAACCAACGCCACTCCCCCAATCACGAGCACCACTCCCACTAACCTCGGCACATTTACGGGATGCGCACTGATCCCAAAAAATCCGAAATGGTCCGCGACCAGCGAAAAAACTAATTGCCCAAACACCGCTGCGCTCAACAGTGCCGCCGCTCCAATCTTTGGCACGACATAAATGCTGATCACGATGTAGAGCGCTCCCAGCGCGCCACCCATCCACGCCCACCACGGTGCACTCGACAGAGAACCCGACCGCGCTCCGGAAGGCACAAAAACAAGCACGGCCAGCAGTGACACCAATCCCACCACAAAAGAAATTGTCGCCGCAAGCACGCCGTTTCCCGCATACACATTCAATCTGGCATTGATGAGTGCCTGCGCCGCTATCGCCATGCCTCCCGCCGCACTCAGCAGGACTAATATCCACATTCTTTCCAATCTCCTCTTGGCGCTACTTCTCTCGCCATTTTCGAACAGCCAAGTAAATCGCCAACCCCGCAATGAGCAGCAGAGCCGCGGCGGTGGCTAGGCAAACATAGATCCGGAAGTCGTCTGAAATCTCTGGCATGGCTTGGGCGCAGAAACTATAACATCGCGCTCTGCTACTCTATGCGCGTGAAACTCCGCGTCGCGTGGATACAAGCCAAGCCCGGCAAAGATAAATTCCCCGCCATCCAATCGCTCACCGCTGAATACCTGAAACGACTCGCGAGATACATTCCTGTCGAATCGCAAGAACTCCCCAGCGAAGATTCACTCTTCAAGCAGATCGACAAGACCGTCTCCCGCACCGCTCCAGTGCTCGTGCTGCTCGATTCGCGCGGCAAACAACTCTCATCAGAAGAGCTTGCGCAATTCGTTGACGACCACCAATCCCGCGGCACGCAACAACTGCTATTCGCTGTCGGCGGCCCAGACGGATTCTCTCCCGAGGCGCGCAAAGCCGCGTCCTTTCAACTTTCGCTTGGGAAGATGACATTGCCTCACGAGCTTGCACGTGTGATTTTGCTCGAACAGCTCTATCGCGCATTTACAATCCTGAAAGGCCATCCGTACCATAAAGGCCACTGAGCGGAATTATGGCGGTTCAACCAATCATCGATCACCGTGAAGTCATAGACGAAGACCTTATTCGTGAGATCACTGATCGAATCGTCAACGCTTTCGATCCGAAGCGCATTGTGCTCTTTGGCAGCCATGCCCGTGGGGATCATCGCGATGACAGTGATCTCGATTTGATGATTGAAATGGAATCGGATTTGGATTTCTATTCAAGAATCCCCGCCGTTACCGAAATATTTGGATTACGCAAATGGCCAATGGATTTGTTCGTATATACCCCTGCCGAAGTTGAAAGAGACAGAAATGTGAATGGCACGATGGTGAATTTGATAGAGCGAGAGGGGAAAGTCCTCTATGCCCAAAAGTAGTCCGATTGTCGGTGAGTGGATCAAAAGAGCGGAAGACGACTGGAAGATTGTTCAAATGTTGCAGGCACTTCCTGAGCCTCTTTGGGAGATCGCCAGCTTTCATGCCCACCAGTCTGCTGAAAAGTACATGAAAGCGTTTCTGATTCACAATGGTTGGAATCTAAAGAAAACTCACGACCTTACTGATCTGCTCTCGGATTGCGTCGGCTATGACTCAGGACTAGCTTCTTTGTCCGCGGACAGCCGCGAACTCACGCCCTTTGCGCTCGCGGGAAGATATCCAACAACAGCTGTTTCTGAGTCGACATGTAAATCGGCGATAGCAGCAGCCGAGCGCATCCGTACCGAATTTCAAAAAAGGCTTGACTATCATGCCTGAAGACGTCCGACGCGGTCTCATCATCGTGAACACTGGTCCCGGCAAGGGCAAGACCACAGCTGCTATGGGAACCGCATTCCGCGCTGTCGGTAATGGAATGAAAGTGCTCATGCTTCAGTTCCTAAAAGGCTCTTGGCACTACGGTGAACTTGACGCGGCCAAATCTTTCGGCGACAACTTCGTCATGAAGCAGATGGGACGCGGCTTCGTAAAAGTCGGTGGCGCCGAGACTGATCCCGAGGACATCAAGCTCGTCGAACAAGCATGGGACGAAGCTCGAACCGCGATCCTCTCCGGAAACTGGGACCTCATCATCCTCGACGAGATCAACTACGCCATCAGCTACGGCATGCTCGATCCGGCGAAAGTCGTCGAAACGTTGAAACAGAAACCTGACATGGTGCACGTCATCCTCACTGGACGCAACGCCCACCCATCCATAATCGATATCGCCGACACCGTCACCGAAATGAAGCAGGTGAAGCACGCCTACGAAAAAGGCGTGATGGCCCAGCGGGGGATTGAGTATTAGTAATTATTCTCGGGAGCAATACGCGCCAGCCGATTTGTCTTTCTGAGCGAAGCGGCCAAGCTTGTCATCCTGAGCGGAGCGCAGCGAAGTCGAAGGATCTGCTTTTTTGGCCTTTGCTCTTGTTTTTGATTTTGAAACTGGAAACTGGAAACGAGAAACTGCCTTTTGCTTCCCGCCGCCATCGCGACCGCATCCCTCGCCACCGCTGCATTCGCGGGATACCACTCTCTTGCCTGGCGCTCCCAACTTTACGGACGCACATTCATCGGCACACCCGGCCACGGACGCAAACTCGCTCTCACCTATGATGACGGCCCCAACGATCCCGACACACAGCTGCTCCTTGATGTACTCGCCAAGCACAACGTCAAAGCCACATTTTTCCTGATCGGGAAATATGTCCAGCAGCGCCCCGACATCGTGCACCGCATTGCCGCCGAAGGACACGAGATTGGCAACCACACTTTCACTCATCCGAACTTAATCGTCACTTCTGATTCAGCACTCCGCGGTGAATTAGAGTCTTGCGCCAACTCCCTCGCGGATTTCGGCCGCGGCTTTCCCTCCAACCGCACCCGCCTTTTCCGTCCGCCCTTTGGTGCACGACGCCCATCCACACTGCGCATCGCTCGCAAACTCGGATACACACCTATTATGTGGAGCGTCACCTGCTTCGATTGGAAGTCCACCACCGCCGACCGGGTCGAGGCACACGTCATTCGGCAGATTCGCGGTGGAGACATCATCCTGATGCACGACGGCGGACACAAACATCTCGGCACCGACCGCCGACACACCGTCGAAGCCACAGACCGTATCCTCACCCGCTACAAATCGGAAGGGTTCGATTTCGTTACGGTTCCGGAGATGATGGAAGACTTGTCATCCTGAGCGCAGCAAGTCGAAGGACCCCTACTTCAGCCTGCATTCACTCCGCCTAACCTAAAACCCTCTGTGTCCCTCTGTGTCCTCTGTGGTTCAAGCTTTTGCTTTTGGTTCGAGCTGACTACCGATAGCTTCCCCCCACCATTCCTACCCCCGCCTGTGAAGAAATTACGTGTTTCACCGTATGTACCTCGCAGGCAACCAACTCTGCTTCCGCTAAACGCATGTGGCTCAGCCGTTTACGCAGGCTTCCCCTCGCCCAAGTTTGGCACTCCAATTGATATATAGAGAAACCGAGCACGATTGCGTTAACGCGCAACGACCCTCTGGGAGGAACACTTCATGCAGAACCGTTACAAACTTCTAGCGCTGCCACTCGCAGCCATGTTGTCTTTGCCCGTTTTGGCGCAGGACACGACCAGCAATCAAACTTCGGCCCAGCCGCAATCACAGACGCAGACTCAACCCGCTTCGCAGACTCCGGCGGAAACCAAAGACCAGACCGCTTCCGCGAATCAGTCAGACACCGGACACCAGCCGCTGCAGCTTGAGCAAAAAGAAGGATTCTGGGGCCACCTCAATCCGTTCGCGCGCAAGAAATATGTGCGCCGCCAGATGAGCCCCGTTGTCGGGCGCGTAAATGAACTCGACGAGCTCACCAACACCAACTCCAAAAATATTAAGGACGTTGACGCCCGTTCCTCAGAAGGTATTCGCCTTGCAACTGCGAAAGCCACTGAAGCTGACACCCACGCCCTTGACGCTGCCAACCGCGCCAACCAGGCGAACGAGACTGCTGCGCAAGCCAACACCCGTTTGGAAAAAGTTTCCAACGTTGTCAGCAATATCGATCAATATCAACGCATGCAGGACACCGAAATTCGTTTCCGTCCTGGCCAGCTTGCTCTGAGCGACAAGGCGAAGGCCGCGCTCGATGAGCTCGCCGTTCCGCTGAAATCGCAAAAGGGATACGTGGTTGAAGTGCAGGGCTTCTCCAGCACCAAGGGATCAGCCGGCATTCAGAATTCGCAGAAGATGGCAGATGCTGTCGTGCGCTACCTCGTCATGCAGCATGAAGTCCCTGTCTATCGCATCTACACGTTGGGCATGGGTAATGCGCAGATGAAGACTACGGCGCAGTCGAATGAAACGCCTGCCCAGCAGAAACGCCGTATGCGAGGTGGAGTCGTAGAGATCAGCTTGCTTCGCAACAACCTTGCTGACCTCGAGTCGGCATCCGGTGCGCAGAACGCTGCTCCTAATGGCGCGCAATCGAATGACAGCACCACCCCTTCGACTCCTGCCAACACGCAGCAGAACAACAACCAGAGCATGCAGCAGCAGAGCCGTCCGGTTTCCCCCGACACGACTCAGCTTCCGCAGTCTGACAAGCAGTCGGCACCAAAGTCCAAAGACACGGCGCCGGTTGCTCCGCCAAAATAGTAGTACCTCGTGACAATAAAAAGCCCGCAGCGTTCACAGGCGCTGCGGGCTTTTCTTTGGTTGTCATTCCGAGCGCAGCGAGGAATCTGCACTTCGTTTTCACGGCAAATCGCTTCGGCCGGCGCGAACTAGAAACCAGAAACTAAAAACTAGAAACTGCCTCTGGGGTCCCCCGACCTGTCCCCCAACTTCGCCGGATCACCCTTGGGCTTCTGTTGCTCTTTATCTTCGGCTTGCGACTTCTCTTCCGGCTTGCTTCCCGTGATCGCAGGCGCTGCATTGCTTACGCCGCCGCCGCGAACCGTGATCCGCTCCCTCACCCGCCGATTTCCCGCAAACGATTGCACAATCCGCCGCGCCGTCACTCGCTCTTTGTTCGACGTCGCCGTCCCAGTCACATCGATCGAATCATCGCCAACATTCACAGTGAGGTTGCTGCCGCTTAAGGTTGGTTCGTTTCGCAGCGCGTTATCAATACGCTCATGCAGCTGGTCAGAAGTCAGACCGCCTTCGTTCAAGCTTCCCACTCCACCTTCCGACGACTGCGGCAACGTGGACTTCCCACCTGCTTCCGCCGCTCCAGGCGTTGTCGATCCCGGCGTCTTGGGGACAGTCGCGCCAGAAGTTCCCTGATCTTTTATCGCTTGGTTTGCACCACCTGTCGGCGAAGTCTGTTGCGCTCCCGGACGATCTCCTGTCGGTGAAGTTTGCTGACTTGTTCCCGGATTATCCGAGCTTTGCGCCTTCCCGCCATTCGGTGCTGTAGCTGTCGGGGGCGGCGCGGGATGCGCGCTCGCCGGAGGCGTCGGATCGCTCGGCGGAGTCGCCGTATTCGTTCCGCCAGTCGTTCCCGCGGGATTGGTCTGCGTCGGAACCGGCAACGTTTGCGGATTCGGAGTCGCACTCGTCTGCGCCATCGCAATTCCGGCGCTGGTGATCCCAATCCCTAAAGCTACTCGCGATGCCCAAACTCCCCAACCTGCTCTGCTCTTCATGATTCCCTCCACTTTCAGGTTTGGATGCAAATTCAGGCACACTACAGGTTGCCTGTTGGCGGAAATCCTTAAACTTGTGGCCGATATGTGTAATAAACTGCACCCAGACCACCCCGTTTGAATCTTTAGACTTACCTATGAGTTCACCGCAAACAGCCCAAAATACAAGTGGTTCAAATGAAGCCACCCGTTCCGGCGCGCGCGCCAGCGATTCCGCAAAATCGGGGGAATTGAAAAAGAAATCTTCGGTAAAGCTCCGGGTTCTTTGGCCGGAAATCTGGAAGATGGTCCGCCCACGCCGATGGCTGTTGTTGCTCGGCCTAGTCCTAATGGCGATAAACCGTGTTGCCGGACTAGTCCTGCCGTGGTCCACAAAGTCGCTAATAGACGACGTCATCAACAAGCATCAGCAGGAGAAACTCGTCCCGATAATCACCGGCGTGATCCTCGCCACCATCATCCAGGGCATCACTTCGTTCAGTCTCACGCAATTGCTCTCGAAAGCCGCGCAGCGTCTCATCGCCGAACTCCGCGCCAAAGTCCAGGAACATATCGGACGTCTCCCGGTCGCCTTCTACGATTCCAACAAGACCGGCACGCTCGTCTCGCGCATCATGACCGATGTTGAAGGTGTCCGCAATCTCATCGGCACCGGCCTAGTTGAGTTCATTGGCGGACTGCTCACCGCTGGAATCGCGTTGGTGGTGCTTTTCAAGATCAGCCCACAAATGACCGGCATTGCATTTGCATTTGTCGTTGGATTCGCTCTCGCGGCTAACCAAGCCTTCGGCACCATCCGTCCGATTTTCCGCGAGCGCGGCAAACTGAACGCCGACGTCACCGGACGCTTGACCGAATCACTCGGTGGCGTACGCGTCGTCAAGGGATACCACGCCGAATCTCGCGAAGCCGAAGTCTTCTCCGGCGGCGTGCAGCGCTTGCTCGACAACGTTTTGAAAACTCTCACGGCCACCTCCGTCATGGGACTCTCCTCCACCGTTCTGCTCGGAGTCGTTGGCACCGTAATCATGTGGGTTGGCGCGCACAAGATCATGGCCGGTTCGATGACGGTCGGCGGATTCTTCTCTTACACGCTATTCCTGGGATTCCTCGTCGCTCCAATCATCCAGATCGTCGCCATCGGCACGCAGTTGACTGAAGCGCTCGCCGGCCTCGAACGTACGCGAGAGATCATGAGCGAGCATCCGGAAGATGAGTTGCCGTCTCGCAAAATCAATCTTGACGACATCCGGGGGGAAGTGAAATTCGACGGCGTCGAATTTTCCTACGACGCCCCCCGAACCGTCCTGCATGATGTCTCATTCGTCGCTGAACCCGGAACCGTTACCGCGCTCGTCGGCTCATCGGGTTCAGGCAAGTCAACCATCATCGGATTGCTCGCGGCCTTCTACGTTCCCACCAAGGGCCGCGTTCTCGTGGACGGCGTCGATCTCTCCACGGTGAAATTGAATTCCTTCCGCACGCGCCTCGGTGTAGTGCTACAAGATTCATTCCTCTTCGACGGAACCATCCGCGAGAACGTCGCCTTCTCTCGCCCGTTCGCCAGCGAGGAACAAATTCTGAACGCCTGCAAGATCGCCCGCGTTGATGAGTTCGCGGAATCCTTCGCCAATGGATACGACACCATCGTCGGTGAGCGCGGCGTAAAACTCTCCGGCGGACAGCGCCAGCGCATCTCCATCGCGCGCGCTATCCTCGCCGACCCGCGTATCCTCATTCTCGACGAAGCCACCTCCAGCCTCGATTCCGAGAGCGAGCAACTTATACAGGAAGGCCTGCAATACCTCATGAAGGGCCGCACAACGTTTGTGATCGCGCACAGGCTCTCAACGATCCGCCGCGCTGATCAGATCCTCGTCGTCGAAGCCGGAAAGATCGTCGAGCGGGGCACACACGAAGCGCTTTACGAAATGAAGGGCCGCTACTTCGATCTGTATAACAAGCAGCACAATCTCGAAGCCAATCTCTTTCTTGCCCCGGGCGAGGGAGACAGCACTCCGGAATCGGAAAGCTCGAAAAAGGAAGCTCGCGAAGTCAGCGCCGCGAGCGTGTTGCGCGGACAGATCCAATAATCGAACTCTGTCTCAACAACCACCAGTTATAATTCAGCCGCGATGTCATTGGCCTCAGGAACGAAGCTTGGTCCATATCAGATAGTGTCCGCATTGGGCGCGGGAGGTATGGGCGAAGTCTATCGCGCGCGCGACACCCGCCTCGGCCGCGACGTCGCTGTGAAAGTCATCACCGCCGCTTTCGCCACTGATCCGGAACGCCTGCGCCGCTTCGAGCAGGAAGCTAAATCCGTGGCCGCGCTCAATAATCCCAACATTTTGTCTATCTTCGACCTCGGCACTCACGACGGCACGTCCTACATCGTCACCGAACTTCTCGAAGGTCAGCCTCTGCGAGAACGCTTGCAGCATGGTCCCATCCCACAGCGCAAAGCGATCGAATACGCAGCATGCATCGTGCGTGGATTGGCCGCTGCACATGAACACGGCGTCGTCCACCGCGATCTGAAGCCGGAAAACATTTTCATCAGCACCGATTCAAGTCAGGTGAAAATCCTCGACTTCGGATTAGCAAAAATGGCAGCCGCCCCAGCGAGCGACAGCGCGGCCACCTTCACACCTTCCATGGCGGACTCGGGAACCTCGGCCGGAACCGTGATGGGCAGTGTGGGATACATGTCGCCCGAGCAGGTGCGGGGAGAAAAAGTAGATTACCGCTCAGACATCTTCAGCTTCGGCGCCGTTCTCTACGAGATGCTCATTGGAAGCCGCGCCTTTCAACGGGATACCGGCGCGGAGACGATGACGGCAATCTTGAAAGACGATCCGCCGGAGATGACGGATCGAACTTCGGCCTCGATTTCGCCGGGACTTCAGCGCATCGTCAATCATTGTCTCGAAAAAAATCCAGCAGAGCGCTTTCAATCCGCCCGTGATCTCGGATTCGCTCTGCAAGCGCTCTCCGGCTCCGACGTCACTGGTGCGAGTAAAGCAATTGCCGCAAGCGCAACAAACTCGCGGCTGCGCAAAGCGCTTCCTTGGATCGCCGGCTTGGCTCTTCTGCTCGCAGTTGGTGCAATGTTCCGTCCGAAGCCGAGCACAGAAGAGATGCATTTCAGTGTGAGCTTGCCAGTGGCTGCGCGCGACATTGCTCTCGCACCCGATGGCCATACGCTGACGTTTGTCGCAACGGACGAAAACACCGGACGCAGCGGTCTGTACGTGCATCGCATCGGTTCGCAAAAAGTTGAACCACTCACAGGCACCGAAGGCGCAAGTTATCCCTTCTGGTCTCCTGACAGCACACAGATTGCTTTCTTCATTCGTGGCAAGTTAATGAGGATTGCACCCGAGGGCGGCACCGCGCGCACCATAGCCGTCGCGCAAAACGGTCGCGGAGGTAGTTGGGGAAGCGCCGGATACATCGTGTACGCGCCAGACACCGGTGGAGGCCTCTACAAAGTGCGGCCCGAAGGTGGCACTCCGGAGAAAGTGACAGAAACGCTTAAAACCGGCTTTTACACCCATCGCTGGCCCTGTTTTCTTCCCGACGGAAAACATTTTCTCTTCTTCGCACCAGACCTTACGGCCTTGGGAGAAGGTATTGGTTCGCTGAACGTCGGCTCTATTGATTCCTCCGCCTTTCGTAGGATCGGGTTCGCGGACTCCAACGCGAGCTATCTGCCACCCGGCTTCATTCTCTATGCGCGCGGCAGCAAGCTCATGGTTCAGCCTTTCGATGCCAAAGCTGGCGGAACCACAGGCCAGGCGGCAATGTTGTCCCAGAACCTTCAGGTGGTTGCCACGGTTTTTCGCGCAGAACTCACTGCCGCAGAGAATGGGACAGCGCTCTTCAGTACCGGAAATTCATGGCAGCGGTCGCAACTGACTTGGTTTGATCGTAACGGCAAAGTGCTTGGAGTGGTGGGCGAGCCCCTATATCAAAATAATCCCAGCATCTCCCCCGACGGCACTCGCATTGCTGTTGACTCCATTGACCCATCCACTTTCAATACCGACATCTATGTTTACAACGCAAATTCCGGCATACCTACCCGGATGACCTTTCAGCCCGACGAAGACACTATGCCCGCGTGGAGTCGCGACGGCAAATATATTTATTACAACCGGCTGAAGATCACGAACCATCTTGCCCGTATCTCACCAAAGGGCATCGACTCACAGGAAGAGATTACGAGTGAAAATCCGTTAGGTGGCGAGTACCCGAACTCTTTTTCGCTAGACGGATCTAAGATGCTCTATACGTTTCAGAAGAACGCTGGAAACCTTGCCGTCTGGTCCCTTAATTTACCAGATCGAAGTGTGGCGCCTCTCCTGGAAGGCAATCACGACATAACTCACGGGATGATCTCGCCGGATGGTCATTGGCTCGCTTACGTATCAAACGAAACCGGGCGCAATGAAGTTTATGTGACCTCCTACCCTGGGTTGCAGGGCAAGTGGCAGGTCTCCCGGGAAGGTGGAGACCAACCACGTTGGCGTGGAGATTCCAAGGAGATTTTCTTCGTGAATGTAAATGCGTTGACGGCAGTGCCCATGGATTTAGGTGAAACCGTCAACGTTGGGATTCCGCAAGTACTTTTCACTACGCAGTTCCGCGAGCCTATTTCAGTAACAGACGTGATCTCCTACGATGTCAGCAAGGACGGACAACGATTCTTGGTGAACCGTTACGTGAAAGCGAAACAGGTCCCACCCATGGAGATCATCCTGAACTTCGATCCCAAAGCTTTAAAGTAATTAGAGTCACAAGATTCCACAGCACCGACGTGCGACACGGTTTTCCTTTCCATCACACATTGCCAATTACAAATGCATTAGCCCTTTGTGAAGCCTTCGTGCCCTTAGTGTGAACCCGCTTCTGACTTTCAATCAGAAATTACAAATTACCAATTACAAATGGGCAGTTAAAATGGTTCCCACATGATTGCTCACCTTCGCGGACGCCTCCTCAGTAAGCAACCCGACCGCGCCGTTGTCGAAGCCGCTGGCGTCGGATACGACGTCGCCATCAGCATCCCTACTTTTTCTGATCTGCCCAAGGCCGGCGCTGAAGTCGCGCTCCACATACACACTCATGTGCGCGAAGATGCGATCTCTCTCTTCGGCTTCCTGCGTCCCGAAGAAAAAAAGCTGTTCGAGAAGTTGATCAGCGTCAGCGGCATCGGACCTACCTTAGCGGTAAAGATTTTGAGTGGGATGTCCACCGAGTTCATGGTCGCGGCGATTCGCGGCAATGATGTCCCTAGCCTGACAAAGATTCCCGGTATCGGCAAGAAGACGGCCGAGCGCATGGTGTTGGAGTTGCGCGACAAGCTTGATCAATTCGGAGTCGCGCCCAGCATCGTTACCGCAACCCCTGTTGAAGAGGACGTGATGTCCGCACTCGTAAATCTCGGATACCAGCGCCCCGCGGCCGAGCGCGCTGTAGGCCAAGCCGCCGGCGCAGATGGCTTCGAAGCTCTTTTCAAGGAAGCACTCAGTGCTCTGAGGAAGTAGCCTAAGCTAGTGCCGATGCGGATGAGCATGCGCGTCCCGAACTTGCACCGGCATCACGCACTCGTGTTCCACCTCGCATCCTGCATGCTCAAACTGGATAGTCGTGTGGTGGATCTTGAAGTTTGCTGCAAGGCAGCTCTTCACTTCGCGCAGAATGCGTTCGCTTTCAGAAGGTGGAATGTCCGCGATCAACACGTGGCACGATAGCGCGTGAATCTCCGAGCCGATGCTCCACACATGAAGGTCATGCACCGCCTCTACGCCCGTGCATCCGATCAGCGCAGCCGAGATATCTTCTAAGTCGATGCCCCTCGGTGTGCCTTCCAACAATATATTCAGCGTCTCGCGAATGATCCCGAATGATGACCACAAGATCATTGCCGCGATAGCGATCGATAACACCGGGTCTATCCAGCTTTGCCCGGTCACGGATATCGCAAACCCGCCCACGATTACCGCCGCTGTCGAGAGTGTGTCGCCGAGTTGATGAATGAACGCGCTGCGGATATTCACATCCCGGCTGCTGCCCCACAGCAATCCGGCGATGACTCCGTTCATCACCACTCCGATCGCAGCCACCCACATCATCAGGTTCGGACTTACATTAACCGGATGATTCAACCGCTCCAGGGCTTCATAAACAATGAATCCGGAAATCAGCACCAGCGACAACGCATTGACGAAGGCCGCTAGAACTCCCGCGCGATGGTATCCAAATGTCTTTGACGAATTCGCCGGACGCGCCTGGAAGTACAATGCCACCCAAGAGAGCAGCAACGCCAGAAAGTCAGAGAGATTGTGCCCGGCCTCGGATAACAGCGCCAAGCTGTGGGCGCGCATTCCTGCAAACACCAACACCACAATGTAAACAAGCGTCGCGACCAGCGAAAATCGCAGCACCGTCCTCGTGTGTCCGTGCGAGTGCATGCGCCCATTTTACCAGTGTGCGCATACTTTCCCCATTGGCTGGATAGGCTCTTCGGTCCTAGTCCCGCTACCCTTCTGACGCGAAGGGTTGCGCACTCTCACCCAAGCCCCTTGCCGCCCTTCGTGACCTTCGTGTGAAACCTGCATTTCCGCCGTGCCCTCTGTGCTCTCTGTGGTTCAAAGGATATAATTCGCCCCACCTTCGGAGGATCCATGCGTCTGCATCTCATTGCCGTTTTCCTGCTCGCTACTCTCACCGCTTCCGCCCAGAAGAACTGCGTGGTCAAGCCCAACCCTGAGTACGACAAGAAAATCGCGGAATTTACCACCGAAAAATTCTTCTCCACCGAGCTGGTTGACCATCTTCCGCAGAGTTCGTGCGTGCCTTCCCCGGAAAATTTCCTCAAGCACATTGTCGGAGCGCCCGGCGTGCTCACTCATGTCGCCGACATCAACGCCTACATGCGCTTGCTCGCCTCGAAATCTCCGCGCGTGAAGGTCTTCGATATCGGCAAGAGCGAAGAAGGACGCGAGATGCTTCTGGTCGCCATCTCTGAGGAAGCCAACATCGCCAAGCTCGACCGCTACAAAGAGATCAACGCCCGCCTTGCCGATCCTCGCGGACTTTCCGAAGCTGACGCGCAGAAGCTCATCGCCGAAGGCAAGCCGATGTATTGGGCGTCCGGCTCCATTCACTCGCCTGAAACCGCATCGCCTGAGCTGTTGATGGAACTAGCGTATCGACTCGCGGTAGAAGATTCGCCATTCATTCAGAAGATCCGCAAAGATGAGATCGTCCTGCTCACACCGGTCGCCGAGGTTGACGGCCGCGACCGCATGGTTGACGTTTACACCTACAACCACAATCATCCGGATGAACAATCGAAGCCGCTCGTCTGGTGGGGACACTACGTTGCGCATGACAACAATCGCGACGGCATGCAGCTTTCACTCGCGCTTTCGCGCAACATGATGTCAACGTTCCTCAAATTTCATCCGCAGGTCTTTCATGACCTGCATGAATCCGTTCCGTACCTCTATATCTCCACCGGCACCGGGCCTTACAACGCATGGCTTGATCCCATCGTTATCAGCGAATGGCAGTCGATGGCCTATCACGAAATAAACGAGATGACGAAGCGCGGCACCATTGGCGTTTGGACGCACGGCTTTTATGACGGATGGGCGCCCAACTACATGTTCTATCTAGCCAACGGACACAACTCCATCGGCCGCTTCTACGAAACGTTCGGCAACGGCGGCGCAGACACAAAAATCCGCACTCTTCCGCCGGCATCCACCAATCGGGACTGGTTCCGCCCCAATCCGCCGCTTCCTAAAGTGAAGTGGTCCATTCGCAACAACATCAACATGGCCCAGAGCGCGTTGCTCTTCGGCATGAACAACGTCGCCAACAACGGGCGCGATTTCCTCGCCAACTTCTACGCCAAGTCACAGCGCTCAGTCGCAAAGGCCCGCACTGAAGGTCCCGCAGCGTACGTCTTCACCGCCGACGATCCCCGTCCCGCCGAGCAAGCCCGCTTGCTGAATCTGCTCAAGGCGCAGGGAATCGAAGTCCACAAAACGACCGCCGAGATCCGCATGCCCGCACCTGTTCCCGCACCGCGTCCTGATCGCTCCGGCGATTCAACATCATCTGACTCCGCGACTCCCGACGCCGCACCGCAACGCATGCGCCAGGAAAAGCCAGCACCCAAAGAGCTCGTCTATCCCGCAGGCAGTTACGTCGTACGCATGGACCAGCCCTACTCGCGCATGGCAGACATGATGCTCGACACACAGTTCTACAGCTCCCGCGATCCGCGCAGCTATGACGACACTGGTTGGACACTCGGCGCGCTTCGCAACGTGAGGACCGCTCGCGTCATGGATACAAAGATCCTCGACGCCAAGATGGACAAGATTTCCGGCGACATCGCCCTCGCACCCGCGCTCACCGGCACGGGAAACACGATTCTCATCACCAACACGGGCGAGAACACGATGGCCACTCTTCGCTTCAGAGCGCCAACCGCGAAGATTGAAGTTGCCGAAGAACCGTTCGACGCTGCTGGCAACAAATTCTCGGCCGGAACGTGGATCCTCCGCGACGCCGCATCTGATGTCACCGATCAAGTCCGCTCACTCGGTCTGCGCTCGCAATCTGTCGCACCGGATTTCAAGGTAAAGACCCACCCCCTCGCCGCTCCGCGTATCGCCATGATGCACACCTGGCAGGGAACTCAGAATGACGGCTGGTACCGCATCGCCCTCGATAAACTCGGCGTTCCTTACACCTACATTCCGGACACAGTCGTCCGCGAGATGCAACCCAACGAACTCCGCGAAAAGTTTGACGTCATCATCATGCCGCCTTACGGACGCGATCTCTCCGGCATCATCACCGGCATTCCCAAGCGCGATGGCGGCAAGCCTCTCGCCTGGAAGAACACGCCGGAGACTCCCAACCTCGTCGCGCCCGGAGTCAACGCCGCTGATGACATCCGAGGTGGACTCGGCTACGCCGGCATTGCCAACATCCAGAAGTTTGTCTCTGACGGCGGACTCCTCATCGCCACCGCCGCCAGCGCTCGCATTCCCGTGCAAGCCGGCATGACGGAGATGCTTTCCATCACCGATCCACGCCTGCTGCAAGCTCCCGGCAGCGTCGTGCAGACCACTGTTGAAGACAAGAGGAGTCCCATCACCTACGGACTCGAAGACAAACTTTACGTCTATTTCAATTCCGGCCCTATCTTCCGCATCAGCACCGGCCTTGGCGAGAATCAAGGCGCAGCTTTCGCCGGAGGCCCCGCGGAAGGTCGCCCCAGCGGACGCGGCACCGCCTCCGATCCTGACGTCGTCCAGGGCCGCGCTTACACCGAACCGGAAAAGCCGGTGAAGCGCACTCCCGCGGAGCAGGAAGCCTACATTCAGGAAGACAATCTTGAATTCGCAAAAGCCAACTTGCCCGCGAAAGAAAAATTCCCACGCGTGATCCTGCGCTTCGCTCCGGAAAAGGACCTGTTGCTCTCCGGCATGATCGTCAGCGGAAACGAGATCGCCGAGAAGCCTGCCGTGGTTGACGTCACTCTCGGCAAAGGACACATCGTCCTCTTCTCCATCAATCCCATGTGGCGCGACGAAACCATGGGCAGCTTCCCCCTAATGTTCAACGCCATGATGAACTTCGATCACTTGGACGCCGGCAGATAACTGGCAAGTTCTTGCTCTGAGGCACAGCCGCCCTCGGCTGTGCCGCCGGCTTTCCTGACTACCGACTACTGACTACTGGGTTTCTTGCCCAATTCCCCTCATTCCCGTATACTTACGGTTTGCTCATCGCAATCATTTCCAAGTAGGAGAGCACCAGTCTCATGCCCAAACGTACGTTTCAACCGAACCGCAGGCGCCGTTCCAAGACCCACGGCTTCCGTTCGCGGATGAAGACCAAGAGCGGACAAGCCGTTCTCTCGCGCCGCCGTGCCAAAGGCCGCAAGCGCGTCTCTGTCAGCGCCGGTTTCCGCGACTAACATAGCTGGGAAGCTATTGAGCTACAAGGCTTTGCACCCGGAGTCAGAATACCCGTTCCGGAACTTCTTCAACCGAAGTAGACGCCTGAAAGACTACCCGCTCTTGAATTCCAGTTCGTGAATCTGGATACCTCGAACATCTAAATCCGCAGTTCCTGGGGCCCTGCAACAACGCGCCCCGGGCAGGATCGTGGTTGTGACCGCCGAACCGAAGTCTTATAGCACTCACCAGCCGCCCCCACTGGCTCCCAGTGCCGCCCCTGCTTCCCGTTCTAACGCGGCTTCGCCTTTCGGTTTTCCCAAGTCTTCGCGCCTTCTGAAACATTCCACATTCCAGAACGTATATGAAGTCGGTCGCAGGCACTTTTCAACCAGCATGACCTTCTTCTTTCTATTGTCGGATAACTCCGGCGCGTCGGACTCTGCGTCTCGCGCCCACGTCGGCCTCACAGTAGGACGCGCCCTCGGCGGCGCAGTCGATCGCAACCGCATTAAGCGGCGCGTGCGCGATGTAGTCCGTCATCAACTTGGCTCATTGAACGCGAAACTCGCCGAGCGCAATCTCGCTGCAGAGATCGTTATCAATCCAAAGAAAGCCGCACTGACGGCTGATGTTGCCGTCCTACGCGCCGAAGTCGAACGTGGATTCGCCGTCATCGCCGCCGCTAAGCCGGGTGTTCAAGCACCGCAGCAGCCACGACGACCACGTGCTTCCGAATCGAAACCGGCCAGAAGGGAATCAAAACACTGATGTCCTTCTCTGCCGCGCTACTCGGAATGTACAAAAGATTCCTCTCACCGCTTCTACTTAGCTCGTGCCGATACACCCCCACTTGCTCTGACTACGCGGCAGAAGCGGTCGACCGACACGGCGTGATTCTCGGATCGCTACTTACGATCTGGCGGATATTACGTTGTAATCCTTTTTCCCGTGGCGGACTCGATACGGTTCCCACACACATTCATAACTTTTCGCAGGAAAACCAAACTTGTCAGAAATAAAGAACCCAAACCAAGATCCGAACGACTTCCGACGACTGCTGCTGGTCTTCGCCTTGACCTTCGTCGCCATCATCATCAGCCAGCAGTTCATGTCGAAGTACGCGCCCAAGCGGACTGAGCAGAAGCCCCAGCCCGCCGCAACGCAGCCGCAATCACCAACCGCTCAGGCTCCTGCATCATCGACGAGCGCACAGACTTCCGCAGCTCCAGCGAAATCCGTCTCCGCTTCCAAGCAAACTGGCGCCAAACCTGCCACTCCCGTCACCATCAAGCAAGCTAGCAATGAGACTGATACCACCATCGAGAACGATCTCTACAAGATCACTTTCACCAACCGTGGCGCCCTGGTGAAATCTTGGATTCTGAAAAAGCATCAGGATGACCAAGGCAAACCACTCGACATGGTCAACTCTCGCGCCGCCGCGCAGTACGGATATCCACTTTCGCTCTTCACCTACGATGAAGCTCTGCGCAACAAATTGAACACCGCGCTCTATGTTCCCAGCGCCACCGGCCTTCTCGCCGCTCCCGCGCAAGTCGCTTTTGAATACTCAGACGGTGACACCACTGCCCGCAAGACTTTCAGCTTCGATCACAACTACGTTGTGCACGTGAACACCTCCGTGCAACACAACGGAACAGAAGTGCAGGCATATCCTGTGTGGCCCGCAGGATTCGGGGATCAGATCAATGGTCCCTCGTATGCCGCCGCGCGCATCGAGTACTACCAGGGCGAAAAAGTCGAGCGACATCCCGCGCAAGAGAGCACCGGCCTTCCCATCATTGGCGGCAAGAAATCCATCAGCAACGGAAACACTCTCGCAGGCCCCTTTCAATGGGCCGGAGTCGTCGACCAGTACTTCGCTTCGATCTTTCTTCCCGACGATCCCAACTCCGCTTCCCTAGTGACTCTGCACAACACCATCTCGCAGAATCCCAACGAGCCTGACGCTGACAAGAAGCGCCGCGAAGTCTTCTCTGTCCTCGGCACTGCAGTCGGAAACGCCGGCGGCCCAACTAGCCTTCGCTTATTCGTCGGGCCGAAAAATTTGGAAGTGCTCCAGAGCGTTCGTGCCAGTGTCCCCGGCAATGCCGGATCTCAAACCGCGCCCACGGGCCCCGGCCTGGACACCCTCATTGATTTTGGTATGTTCGCCATCATCGCCAAGCCGCTCTTCCTCTGGCTGAATTGGACTCAACAACACTGGGTCAACAATTGGGGATGGTCAATTTTCATCCTCACCGTCATCATCAACCTGGCGCTTTTCCCCATGCGATATTCCGGGATGAAGTCCGCGCTGCTGCAGCAGAAGATCGCGCCGGAGCTGAAACAGATCAACAAGCGATATCAGGGGCTCAAGCTCACCGATCCGCGCCAGCACGACAAGCAAAAAGAGATTCAAGCGGTGATGGAGCGCGAGGGCATCAACCAATTCGGGGGATGTCTCCCTACCGTCATCCAGCTTCCATTCCTCTTCGCCTTCTACGCCATGTTGAGCACGGTCAACGAACTTCGCCATGCGCACTGGCTGTGGATCAGCGATCTTTCATCGCCAGACCCCTGGCACATTCTGCCCGTGGTCATTGTCATCACCATGTTCATCATGCAGCGCGCCACGCCCATGACCGGCATGGACGAGCAGCAAGCCAAAATGATGCAGTTCATGATGCCGCTGATGATCGGCGCCATCAGCTTCACATTGCCCGCCGGACTCGGGGTTTACTGGGTTACCGGCAACATCATCGGATACCTGCTCCAACTCGGCATGAACAACACCCGCACCGCCCGCGACATCCGTGCCCATCTGGAAAAGCGCGCTGCTAAGAAAGGGAAGTAGCTACAATCACCTCCATGCCCATCCAAGACAAAGTAGCCGCGGCCAACAAAGTTAACGATCTGCTAAAAGCCGTCCTCGCTAACTCCGGACTTCGCCTCAAGTACCGCATCAGCGTGAATCCACCGAGCACCGGCCCTGACTCTGACCGCGCCGAGATTACCGTCGATCTCGCCGGCCCGGACAGTCCGCTGGTTCTCTCTCGTGGCGCCGAGCTGCTCAACTCCATGGAACACCTCGCCCTGAAGGCGCTCCACCTCGACACCGAGGAACACGACAAGCTCAGCTTTGACTGCCAGAAATTTAAGTTGATGCGGCGCGAAGAACTGAAGACCGCAGCCGACGTCGCCGCCGAGCGCGTCCGCAAGACGAAGATGCCTTACGAGTTCGCTCCCATGAATGCCCGCGACCGCCGCCTCGTGCACTTGCATCTCGCCAACACCGAAGACCTCCGTACTGAGAGCCAAGGCGAAGGCGCCCGCCGCAACGTGGTCGTTTATCCCAAGGACTACAAGCCAGGCGCAGCCAAACCATTCGGCCGCAGCCGCCGCTAATATCGGGGCTGCCCACCTTTATCGCGAAGTGATAAGGGTGGGAGCACACCCTGACTACTGACTCACCGCTTCCACCACGCTCAACGGCGATTTGTTCGGTACCACCCGATTCATCTTGAATCCCGCTTCTTCAAACAGCTTGCGATACTCACTCTCCGTCCGCTCTCTTCCACCCGGAAATATCAGCATCTCCAGATCAACAAATTTTCCCGGATGCGGCTCGTTGTCTTCCGATATGACGGCTTCCAGCAGGATTAATTTCCCGTTCTTCCCTAACGCCTTCCGGCAATTCTTCAGTATCAGCAATGCCTTTTCATCGTCCCAGTCGTGGATAATGTGCTTCATGATGATCGCGTCCGCGCCCTCAGGCACTGACTGAAAGAAATCTCCCGTGACCACTTCGCACCGGTCAGTCAACTTCAACTCTGCTATCCGCTGACGCGCGCCCTTCGTCACGTGCTCCAGGTCAACCAGTTTGCCTCGCATCTCCGGGTACTTTTTTAAGATTGAAGTCAGCACAAACCCGTGTCCACCGGCCACATCCATCAGCGTTCCGATTCCCGAAAAGTCATACACCTCCAACACCGCCGGGACAACCACCGCGCTGAATGAAGTCATGGCTGCATTGAATACGACTGACTCTTCCTTATATTTCGGATCTGCAAAAAGTTCAAAGACCGGCATTCCGTGAACATGCTCTACCGCCGGTTTACCAGTCTTGATGGAATACAACATCTCGGCATAAAGATGAAAATGGAACGGGTCTGGGAAGAACAGCAGGAACTCCCTCATAGACCCTTCTCGCCCTGACAACAGAAACTCTGCCGGCGGAGTCAGCGCAAAAAGCCTGCTGCCCGCTTCCACCTCGGCGAATATTCCCGCGCAAGCCAGCGCCCGCAGCATCCGATACAGCGCATCTTCGTGCGTCTGCGTCTGCTTGGCTAACTCTGCCACTGGCTTCGGCCCATCCGCAAGCAAGTCGGCGATACCCAGTTTCGTTGCAGTGTATACAGCGGACGAGACTACATATCCCATCGCGGCTTGCAGCAACTGCTGCTGAGGGTTGGGTCCTGTTTGCTGCTGCTCTTGTGCGGTTGGGGGAACTGCAACGTGCGGTTGTGCTGACATTTCGAAAATCTCCTGATCAGGTTTGTGCGAAAAATATCCTACAACGAATCCGGAGTTGGTTGCTGCCATCCGTTGTTCTTGCATTTCCTTTTGCTCTTGCCTTTTCTAGAGACCCAAGTCGCTTAATCCAGGATGGTCATCAGGACGACGCCCCAGCTGCCAGTGATACTTGCGGTCCGGTTCCTTGATGGGTAGATCATTGATGCAGGCGTAACGTAGTCGCATAAGCCCGTTGTCGTCGAACTCCCAATTCTCATTACCGTACGAGCGAAACCAGTTTCCGGAGTCATCGTGCGATTCGTAAACAAAGCGCACGGCGATACGATTACCATCAAAGGCCCAAAGCTCTTTGATCAACCGATACTCCAGCTCGCGTGTCCATTTTCGCTTAAGGAAAGCGATGATCTCCTGTCTGCCAGTCGGGAACTCCGCACGATTTCTCCAACGCGAGTCGGACGTGTAAGCCAAAGCCACTTTTTCCGGATCGCGCGAGTTCCAGCCGTCCTCCGCCAGTCGAACTTTCTGAATAGCTGTTTCACGGGTAAAGGGAGGCACTGGAGGACGTGACTCGATCGTTGGATTTTTCTGCTCGACGGTGAGAACCATTTGAGAGTCTCCCTTGTCGTGAATAGATTGTTGCGGCGTAGATACGACGCGAGGTCGCATGTCAGGACAGCTCGGAAGACTCCTTGAGCCGGCGCATCGTTGCAATACATTACTGCTGGAAAAGGGGGATTGAAAGCGCCATACGACGCCTTGTCTCACCCAGAGCTGTGACCGCGCGTTAATCCGTACCGTCCATGAAACCCCTGGCAAGGTTTCCCCTTACACAAAAAAAGGCGCCCACCGATTCCGATGAGCGCCTTCACAAACTACGAGCTACGACCTACGAACTACTGCAGTAACGTCCCGTTCTCTTCTTTCAATTCTTCTGCCGGGATCACCACCGCCGCAGCCACTTTGTCTCCATCATCCAAGTGCAGCAATCGCACTCCCTGAGTTGAGCGGCCCGCCTCGCGGATGCTCGTCGTATTGATGCGGATGATCTTCCCGAACTGGCTGATCACCATGCACTCTGACGTCTCATCCACCAGCATGATGCCGCTGACCTTGCCATTCTTGGCCATGGTCTTAACGTTTATCACGCCCTTGCCACCACGTGTCTGCAACCTGTATTCGTCAACGTCCGTGCGCTTGCCGTAGCCCTGCTCCGTCACAGAAAGGATCAGTGACGGCGTATCCTCTCCGTCTTTGCCATTCTTCTTCGTACGTTCCTTCGGAGTCACAGCCATGCCGATGATGTAATCGTCCTTGTCCAGGTCCATTCCGCGGACACCATACGCCGGACGTCCCATCGACCGCACATCCTCTTCTTCGAAGCGGATCGCCATCCCTTCATGCGATGCCAGGAAGACGATCTGCTTGCCGTCCGTCATCTGCACTCCAACCAGTTCGTCGTCTTTGTCGATGCCAATAGCAATGATCCCGCGCGCCATGACGTTGCAGAAGTCTTTCAATTCCGTCTTCTTCACCGTGCCATTGCGCGTTGCGAAGAAGATGTATTTGCCTTCTTCTTCCAGATCGCGGACATTCAAGATCGCTCGCACCGTCTCTCCCGGTTGCAATGAGACCAGGTTCGCGATCGCCTTACCTTTGCCCGCCGGACCGATGTCCGGAACCTCATACACCTTGAGCCAGTACACGCGCCCGGTGTTGGTGAAGATCAGCAGGTACGCGTGTGTCGAAGCGATGATCAGCTTCTCGACGAAATCTTCTTCACGCGTTGACATCCCCTTGCGGCCAGTTCCACCGCGTCTTTGCTGTCGATAAGTAGATATCGGTGTCCGCTTCATGTATCCCGAGTGCGATATTGTCACCGCCACTTGCTCGTCGGATATCAAATCTTCCATCTGCAATTCAGCGGCTTCGTCCAGGATCTCCGTACGGCGTGCATCTTTCGCTCCGCCGTATTCCTTGAGGATTTCCTGCAACTCTTTCACGATAACGCCACGCAGCTTTTTCTCTGACGCAAGGATCGATTCGTACTCTGCGATGCGTTCTCTGATCTCGCCGAGTTCGTTCATGATCTCTTCCGTCGAGAGTCGCGTCAGGCGATACAGTTGTAAGTCGAGTATTGCATCCGCCTGTCTCGC
Organism: Terriglobales bacterium; assembly: GCA_025462725.1. Classification (GTDB taxonomy): domain Bacteria; phylum Acidobacteriota; class Terriglobia; order Terriglobales; family Acidobacteriaceae; genus JAICLA01. The sequence continues at coordinate 228,539 of JAOAPE010000001.1, forward strand.
ACTCAGCTTGCCTGCATTGGCATCCACACCCAGCCGCGATGCCATTGCCTTGTCGAGCACTTTGAACTTCGCTTCGAGTAGTGCGTCTTTCGCTTCCTGCCGCGAACCACTGGCGCGGATCAGTTTGATCACCGAATCCAGATTGTCCAGCGCAAGCTTGTAGCCTTCTAAGATGTGTTCGCGTTCCCGCGCTTTCATTAGCAGGAACACTGTGCGTCTGCGCACAACATCCACGCGATGATCAATGAAGTGCTGTATCGCCGCGATCAGCCCCATTTCCTTCGGCTGTTGATTGACTACAGCCAGGAAGATCATGCTGAAGCTCTCTTGCATTGAAGTGTGCTTGTAGAGTTGATTCAGGACGATCTGCGGCTCTGCTCCGCGCTTCAATTCGATGACAATGCGCATGCCATCGCGGTCGGACTCGTCGCGAATGTCAGATATCTCATCAATCACCTTGTTGTTCACCAGGTCGGCAATGCGCTCGATCAACCGCGCCTTATTCACCTGATATGGAATCTCTGTGACCACGATCGACTGGCGCTCTTTCGCCATCTGCTCGATCGCAGCTTTGGCGCGCATCATGAATCGGCCACGGCCGTTCGTGTATGCCTGCTGGATTCCGCTTTTGCCGTTGATGTAAGCGCCGGTAGGGAAGTCCGGGCCTTTTACGATTTTGAGGATGTCTTTAAGTTGCGTCGCCGGATTATTCACCAACTCGATCGTTGCTGTGACGATCTCAGTCAGGTTGTGCGGCGGAATGTTCGTCGCCATGCCTACTGCGATTCCGTTCGATCCATTGATCAGCAAGTTCGGGATACGCGTCGGCAGAACCGTCGGCTCGTGCGTGGTGTTATCAAAATTCTCTACGAAATCGACCGTGTCTTTGTCGATATCCTGAAGCATCTCCTCCGCAATGCGCGTGAGTCTCGCTTCGGTATACCGATAAGCCGCTGGCGGATCGCCATCCACTGACCCGAAGTTTCCTTGCCCATCGATCAGCGGATACCGCAACGAGAACGGCTGCGCCATTCGCACCAGCGCGTCATACAAAGCCGCGTCACCGTGCGGATGGTATTTTCCCAACCCTTCGCCGACTACCTTCGCGCACTTCACATGCTTCTTGTTGTGCAGCAATCCCATGTCATGCATCGCGTAAAGAATGCGGCGATGCACCGGCTTCAACCCGTCGCGAATGTCCGGCAGCGCGCGCCCAATGATCACTGACATGGAGTAGTCGAGATACGACCGGCGCATCTCCTCTTCCACGTTGATCGGCACAATGTTCGCGGCGCCCGGCCCGTTCGGCGGATCGCCACCGTTAGGATTTTTTGGATCTAGCGGTAGTTGCGGATTCTGTTCGTCAGCCATATTTTTTTACATCCCGAGCGCAGCGAGGGAACGCTACAAGCTCCACGTCTGCCGGCATCAATTTAGGAACGAATTCTCGCCCTCAAAGTCGGCCGGAAATCATCCGGCGACCATCGTGTAAATCGCTGCAATTACAGTTAGTTAGACACAAGGAGAGCACTAACGATTATAGCACGGGAGGGCTGCTTTTCCGGTCATCAAAATGAGCCCATTGGGCAGGTTTTTTCTTCGCAAAAGCCGCCGGAAATAGCTGCCTTTCGATCACAATTCACCCATCACTAATCACGATTATCAGGGTCTATACTCCATGCCCATGCCGCCCAAATCCGCTTACCGCTCCGGAGAGCTTGCCCACATAGCCGGAGTGAGCCCAGACACTCTCCGATATTACGAACGCAAAGGCATTCTTCCGCTCCCTCAGCGCACGCAATCCGGATACCGCATCTACCCAGCAAAGGCCATCGACCGCGTGTCGCTCATCCGCAGCGCTCTCTCCATCGGGTTTTCGATTCACGAGCTCTCTCGCATCCTCAAACAACGCGATGCCGGCAATCCGCCTTGTCATCAGGTTCATCAACTCGCTAAAGAAAAACTATCGCAAGTGGAATCGCAACTGCGTGAGATCAAGTCCCTCCGCCGTAATCTCCAAAAGCTCGTCCGCGCATGGGACGCAAAACTCGCCAACACTCCCGCCGGAGAACCCGCTCTATTGCTCGCATCTCTCAAGCCACTGTCGCGCAACAGCATGGGCCGACGACTCCGACCCAAGGCTTTGTCCTCCTGAGCGCCAGCAGAACTAGGCTCATCATCGGTAGCCTCCCAACCAGCAGTTACTGAATGCTGCTTTTCCCCTTGACCCTGTAACCGGTTCCACCCTTCACACTGCTTCTCGAAGGAGTCTCACATGCAAACCAAACTGTTCCTCATCGCACTCGCCCTCACCTGCGCCACCGCTGTCGCCCAATCCAAACCCGCAGATAAGAAGTCAGACATGGCGGATTGCCCCACGCACGCCGAACACACTGCCAGATCCGCAGATCACTACTCGGGTGTCGATTCCCGTGGAGACAAGGCTATGGGCTTCTCGCACACTGCCACCACACATCACTTTCGTGTTCTGGAAAAGGGTGGGGCCATCGAAGCCGTGGTGAATGATCCCAATGACTCTGCAAACCTCACCGCCATTCGCGGACACATGCAACACATTGCCAAAATGTTCGCTGCCGGAAACTTCGATACGCCTATGTTCATCCACGGCCGCGTGCCGCCTGGCGTTCCCACAATGAAGAAGCTCGGCTCGCAGATCGACTACAGTTACGAGGAAACAGAAAAGGGCGCTCGCATCCGCATTACTACTGCGAACGCAACCGCCCTAAAAAGCATCCATGAGTTTCTTCGCTTCCAAATCAGCGACCACCGCACCGCCGACAAGCCATGAACAGAAAAGCCGTCATCCCAAGATGACGGCTTCACGTTTTGCGAACTGCGCACCACCTACGAATCAAGTACGAGGCAACTTGAAATCCATTCCCCGACCGTTGTTCTCTTTTATCGTTTCCGGCACATTCAGGTCCGACAGCTGATATCTGTGAATGCGACCGTCGGTCAGGTCAATAAGTTCCTTGCCCATGATCACGTAATTTTGGATCTCTATGCGCTTCCCGTCCAGAAACACGATCACTGATGTCGGACCATTGTCCTGAGGTTCCACAGCCTGCACAGGAGCGCCAGGTTGCACCGCCGACGCCGCTGGCTTTCCTAACGACGCGCGCTCATCCGGCGTCGCGTTGTGCACGCCCCGATTATCGATGACAATGATCTGGGGGCTCTGCTGCATCGGTTGCTGTTGCATGCTCGCCTGCAGCGCATCCAACTGCTGCTGTTGCGTATTCAACTGTTGCTGCTGTTGTGCATTCAACTGCTGCGCCTGCTCGTCAGTGTAAGAAGACGTGTCCATCGAATCATCGTAGTACCCATACGGATACGAATAGATCGGGACTGCTATCGGAAAATTCTGATTAAACCTGCCGTGACCTCGTCTGTCACCCTGCTGCTGCGAAAACCTACGTCCTCGGCCAGTCCTATCGCCCGCGCCAATATTCGGGCCAAATCCCCTCGGCCCCGGCGACAGCACGCTCGCCGGCACTCCCGGCGGATTATTAAAACCATGTCCCGGTGCAAGGGACGTCACCGAAGCCGGGACTCCGTGCGCTTGTCCAAACAATGCGGTGGCAGCGAACAAGAATCCAGTCGCCACAATGACGCCACGCCACTTTCCAGTATTTTTATTTTTTTGCTTCATAACCACCTACTTCGTAACGCTTTTCGGGAGGAATTTCTACCTCTGCGCTACTTGTATTTTGATGATGCGACATCCCCAACGAATTCTTTATTTTCTAAAACACTCGATTGACAAATATGTTCCCTGCAGCGACAACCGCCCTCAGCTGCGCGCCTCTGTGCTCTCTTAAACAGTCTTCATCAACAACCTGAATGCCCGCGGCACCGCACTTATCTTCACTGGCAGCCCTCCTAGGAACTCGCCATCCGCCTGCGCATAAACCACACTCTCCGGATTCGCTGCCGTGCACGTGATCTCCCGCGCATTCACTAACTCGATTCCCGGAACCGGCCCGCTCTGTCCTGCCAATATTTTCGCAAAGTACGCCGAGTGCATCGCACGATTCTTCGTGTTCGTCAGCACCAGGCGCAATGCATCGGATTCCAGCGTCGCTCCTCGCGCGAACTTTCCCATCAGCCCCGGAAACTTTGTTATCCGCACCGCCGCCACTGCGAACGTGGAGATCCTTTTGCGCTCTCCACTCTCCGCGTCCACGTACTCCGCGTCTAGCGACTGATAAGGATGAAAGAACGCCAACCGGAACATCTCCATGTTGTAGGCCAGCACGCCAAATCTCTTCTTCGCTTCCGCCGACACGCGATAGATCATCTGCGCATCTGCTCCCACTCCCGCCATCACCGTGAAATATCGGTGCTGTTCGCTGCCATCTTTCTTGCAACGGAAATCCACCCGCCCTGCCGCGATTCGCTTGGCCGCAAACTTCAACTGTGCTCGAATCGCCGCCGCCGGATCATTCGGGATTCCCAGATCATGCGCCAGAACATTCCCGGTGCCGAGCGGCACGATTCCCAACGGAACCTCGCCCCCGGAATCAACCATCCCTTGGAGCACGTCATTCATCGTGCCATCGCCGCCACATGCGAACACCACATCGTGTCCCGCAGCGATTGCTTCTCGCGCCTGCACCCCGCCCGATCCCGCACGCTCCGTCGCGATCAGTGACACCTCTACACCCGCATTGCGCAACTCCGCCGCTGCCGCCTCCACCTTCAGCAGACGCTTGTCATGATTTCTTCCCGACAGCGGGTTGTAAATGAGCGCAGCTTTTCGCATTTGGTTTGTCTTACATCCCGGATGCAGCGAGGGAGCCCTACTGCTCTGCACGACTAAGCAGGAACCACTCTTATGAGCGGCAATGCCCTTCCGTGTCATTCCGTGTTCTGCGTGAAAGCCGTGGCAAGGCCTCGGCTCCGAACGCCCGATCCGTCTTTGATCTTTTTTGATCCGCGGTTAGCTTTTCGCCTTTGACTTTGCTTTCACTTCGCCGCCGCCTTAGCTGCCGCAACCGCATTTCTCTTTTCTCTGATTCTCTGGAGAGCAATCGCCCCGAATGCGCCGAACGCGCTGTAGTCCGGACTGAAATATGCAAGCACCAATGCCGATCCAAATGCCACAGGCATCGCTTGGATCCGCTTGCCGAAAAATTCCATACTGGCTGCTTCTGCGGAATCTTTTGTTAACAGGTCTTTCCTTTTAGCGTAGATCCAATGCAGGTTCAGGAACACTCCCAACGCCAGTGCGTTCCCGAAGTAAAACATCTGTCCAATGGACGTACCAATAAAGTGCCCCATCATCCCCGTCGAGAACGGCAACAATGACACGAACATCAAAAACAACAAGTTGATCGCCGTCAGCTTACGATCGATGCGATGGATCCAATGAAAGCTCAATTGGTGCATGAACCAGAACGCACCAGAGATTGCGAACGTGACAGCGAAGCTCAGGAACATTGGCCCTTCATGGCGAATCGCCAGCCATATTTCGTTCACTGGGGCCTTGCGCGGCAGGTCTGGAACCTTCAGCTCCAATACCAGCAGCGTCATCACGATCGCAAACACACCATCGCTAAGCGCCTCGATTCGCGCCTTGCTGATTGATATCCGATTCAACATGCCTGTCACTATCGCAAGAAGCGGCTGCGATGGCAATGCCTTTTGAACAGTGTGGCAGGCAATTAAGACGACGACACCCGCCTGTGACTTTCGAGAAACCAGAAACGAGAAACTAGAAACCGGTCTTAGTTACTTTAGTGCTTTGACCTTCTCTTCCGCCCGCGATACTTTGTTCCCGACACAGAGGAGTTCCAGCGAGCAATGAGTACTTTGAAGTCGAACGTCGCACCGAAAACGGCTATCACCATTCCGGTACCCGCGAACGGCACCACCCGTCGCTGGGAACGATTCAAGATCGAAGTTCGCTTTAAGGCCGTGCTCACTAAGTTAGGAAAGGCCACCGTCCTCTACGGACAAGGCACCGACGTGAGTGAAGGTGGAATGGCGGCCTACATTCCTACGGAACTTTCCATCGGCGACTCCGTCGAGTTGGAACTCGCATTGCCGTACCTCACCGGACAGCAGCCTCTTCGGATCAACGCCTGCGTTCGCAACCGCAACGGATTCCGCTATGGACTCGAATACATGAACCTGAAATTTTCTGATCGCGAAATGCTGCTCAAGTGTCTGCGCGCTTTGTCACTCACTCAATAATCGTCCTGGTGGGATTCCGCATCCAAGTAAGCTGAGCAGCCATGCCCAGCTTCGGAAAAATCCTCATCGGCCTCGGACTACTGATCACTGCAGTCGGATTGGTCGGTCTCTTCCTTGAGAGATCGAACATACCCATGGGAACCCTCCCAGGCGACATCGTTTACAAATCCAAGGACGTCAACGTTTATCTCCCGCTCACCACTTGCATTGTCATCAGCATCGTGATCTCCGTCGTCTTCTGGATCCTCAACCGTCGCTAGGCTTACTTCACAGGTGTCAGCAGGAATGCTCGACTCTCGCCATTGTGTACCCCGATTCCCGCAATCTGACCATTGTCATTCACAGCATTGGCGCCCATCAGCACCCAGCCGGAATTGGCAGGGATCATCTTATTCAGGTCATGGATTACACCTTCGCTCTCGCTTACAACTATTGCGAAGCCAAAATCTGGGTTGTCTGCACTGCCTGCTGCTCCCACAATCACTCCATTGTTGTTGATTGCTTGCGCAAAGGCACTTCTGCCCGGAGTTAACGTTCCCAAGTCACGCATGCTTCCGTTCACGAACAATATCGCGTGCGCCTCCCCATTTGTTGGGAATGAAGAACCCACTATGTGTCCTTGATCATTGATTGCTAAGGCGGTGCTGGTACCTCCCAGACTGCCAAGGTCCTGCATCTTCCCATTGGTGAAGAGGAATGCGTGACTATCGGTAGCCCCCGGGGTGCGGTCTGCATTACCCACGATCGCGCCTGAATTATTGATTCCCAGTGCCCGGCTTGAGTCTCCGCCTAGCGTACCCAGGTCTTGCATCTTGCCGTCGCTGAACAAGAAGGCATGCTCGAAAGGAGGATTGGTGGTTGCAGCGAAAGAAGCTCCCACGATTGATCCCGAATCGTTTATTGCTGACGCGTGCCCCTCTAACCCGCCCAAAGTACCTAAGTCCTGCACCTGGCCGTTGATAAAAAGCGCAGGATGGATATTGCCGTCAGCTCGTTGCGCTTCGCCTACGATCTGTCCCGAATTATTGATGTCACTGGCAATGGATCCATCTCCACCTAGTGTCCCCAGGTCCTGAACCCCTCCATTACTAAACAGGACTGCATGGTGGATCGGAGTGTGCGGGTCGACGCTTTGTCCTACAGCTTGGCCAACTTTGTTGATCCCAAGCGCCGTACTCTGCACAAATCCCGACAGAATTCCCAAATCCTGCACCATGTAGCTCATCGGTAAAGCCGGTGAAGGGGTGGGACTTGGCGTGGGTATTGGAGTTGGCGTGGGAGTGGGAGTCGGCGCAGGCGCTGGATTGCCCACCACCGTTGGAGTCGGTTGATTCGGTGTGGTTGCTGGGGTACTGTTTCCTCCGCCGCATCCGGCCACGGCGAGGATTCCCAGTAAAGAGCTGCATATCCAAAGACGGGTTTCCGATTGCATATTCACTCCCAGATTCAGTTTGGGTTTCTGCAAAGTTCGATGGTTGCTACTTCGCCCAATGTTGTTCCCCAACCCTCCTGAATCCAGAGTTGATCCGCGCCCTTCCTCGTCAAAACTTGTAAACTACTCGCGATGTCAGGCGACCCCCAACTCGGCCTCTTCTTTCAGGCTCCCGCGCGCCGTGTCTGGACAGTCCGCGACCTCGTCAGCACCGTTCGCACAGCAGTCGAACGTGAATACACTGACGTTTACGTCGAGGGCGAAATCTCCAACTACCGCCCCGCAGAATCCGGACATCTCTACTTCACACTCAAAGATGGCGACTCGCAACTCCGCATTGTGATGTTCCGCACTCAGGCCCGCCTTCTCCGCTTCAAGCCCGCCAACGGAATGCAGATCATCGCCCGTGGACGCATCACTATCTACGAAGCCCGCGGCGAACTCCAACTCTCCGCCGAATATTTGGAACCCAAAGGCGCAGGCGCGCTGCAAGTCGCGTTTGAGCAATTGAAAGCCAAACTCGCCGAAGAAGGACTCTTCGACTCCGCCCGCAAACGCCCTATGCCGGCCATGCCCCGCAGCATCGGCATCGTCACCTCGCCACGCGGCGCCGCCGTGCAGGACATGCTCAACATTCTCAAACGCCGGCACGAAGGCGTGCACGTCCTTATCTTTCCCGCGCAGGTTCAAGGAGAAGGCGCTGCGCTGGAAGTCAGTGCCGGTATCCGCTACTTCAATTCACCGGGTGCGAAAAAACTTGGTGCCGTGGACATCATCATCATCGCCCGTGGCGGCGGCTCCGTCGAAGATCTCTGGGCCTTTAACAACGAAGGACTAGCACGCACGATCGCCGCTTCTGACATTCCCGTCATCTCCGCCGTCGGACACGAAACCGATTTCACCATCGCCGACTTCGTCGCTGATCTCCGCGCACCCACTCCATCCGCAGCCGCCGAACTCGTTATCGAATCGAAACACCAGATCACCGAGCGTGTAGCCGCACTTCAGCAGCGGCTCGCGCGCGCCGCGCGATACCGCTTGCTCATGGCGCGCAGCAAATTTTCCGATCTCAGTAAGCACGCTTCATTCGCGCGCATCACCGATCTTCTCAATCGCAGGCAGCAGCGCATAGACGAACTTGTTTACCGTCTCGCCGGTGCCGAGGCCAATGCGCTCCGCCGATTGCGCTCCCGCGTCGATCTCGCGCAGACTCGCATCCGCGCTCATGATCTGCGCCGAGTGCTGGCTGGCTTCCGTCACCAGATTGATTCCACCACCGGACGTCTCTCTTCCGCCGTCCACCAGCACTTGCAACAAAAACTAGCGCGCGTAGATCAAGCCACCGCACGTCTTAATGCACTCTCGCCTCTAAGCATCCTCGACCGCGGATACGCACTGGTCTTCGATGCCGCCGGCAATCTCATCAAGGACGCCACTCAACTGCAGCCGGAGGATACGATCTCCGCTCGCCTCTCCCGCGGCACCTTCACTGCCAGCATCAAGTCCACACAAAAGGCATAGTCACGGAACTGTGGCACAGCCGTCCTCCGGCTGTCTGATTCCTGGCGTTCTCCGTATTCCGCCTGTTCTTTCGTTCTTCCTTTGCGTGCCTCTGCGTCCTTTGCGGTTAATGCTTTTGGCCTTCGAACCACCACCAACGCTTTATAATTCCCGAATGCCTGCATCTCTCGATTCCCACGTCGCCTTCGTTACCGGAGCATCACAAGGTATCGGACGCGCCTGCGCGCTCGTTCTCGCGCAATCCGGCGCCGCCGTTGCGTGCGCCGCGCGCAATGAAGAAAAGCTTGCGCAGGTTGTTTCCGAGATCACATCAGCTGGTGGCAAAGCCGCTGCTTTCAAGATGGACGTGGCCAATGAAGAAGAAGTTAAGACCGCAACCAAGGCCGCGCTCGCTCATTTCGGCAAGATCGACATCCTCGTCAATAACGCCGGCATCACCAAGGACACGCTCGTCATGCGCATGAAACGCGCCGACTGGGATTCCGTTATCGACACCAACCTCACCGGTCCGTATCTCTGCATCCAGCAAGTCATCGGCTCCATGCTCAAACAGCGCTGGGGGCGCATCATCAACATCTCCAGCATCTTCGGCCAGATGGGACAAGTCGGCCAAGCCAACTACGCCGCCTCCAAAGCCGGACTCATCGGACTCACCATGGCGATGGCACGCGAAGTCGCTTCGCGTAACATCACCGTGAACGCCGTCGCACCCGGATGGATCGAGACCGCGATGACGCAAGATCTCAATCCCGAAATGCGCGAAGCCGTGATCAAAATGATCCCGCTCGGACGCCCCGGCACCGACCTCGAGATCGCCAACGTCGTAAAGTTCCTCGCCTCAGACGACGCCAGCTACATCACTGGCCAAGTCCTCGGCGTAAATGGCGGAATGTTGATGGGCTGATTTTTACATCCCGAGTGAGCGCGGCACGCGCGACGAGGGAGCCCTACAACTCTGCAATCTGCTTGCATTCACGAATGCTCTCTCCGCCCCTCCGCGTCGAAACCATCTTGCGTTTCCGTGTAAATCCGTGCCCTCCGTGAAATCCGTGGCGAGCCCTTGTTTTTAAGAACCACGACCCACAAACTACAAACTACGCCCATGCTCCTCCCCGCCACCACACCCGCGCACATCACCCAAGCTCGCGAACTCTTTCAGGAATACGCCTCATCGCTCGGCTTCGACCTCTGCTTCCAAAGCTTCCAACAAGAACTAGACTCACTCCCCGGCGACTACTCCCCACCATCCGGACGCTTGCTCCTCGCATTCCATGACGACGCACTCGCCGGATGCGTCGCTCTCCACGCACACGAATCCAGCAAGACCATCTGCGAGATGAAACGCCTCTATGTTCGCCCGCAATTCCGCGGACATCACATCGGACAACGACTCATCAGTGCCATCATCGCTGCCGCGCGCGAGATCGGCTACACCCACATGCGCCTCGACACCGTCTCCGGCACCATGGACAAAGCCATCGCCCTCTACCGCTCGTACGGCTTCAAGGAAATCCCCAGCTATCGCCTCAATCCCATCGAGGGCGTCCTCTACATGGAACTCACCCTTTGATCTTGTCATCCTGAGCGAAGCGCAGCGGAGTCGAAGGATCTCTATTGATCTGCAATATGCTTGGACGGCAAGCCTTTGCTTTTGTTCTTGCCTTTGCCTTTCGGCAACTCCATACAATTCACGGCTGAATGCTGAGTGCTAAGTGCTGACTGCTTCTCCGCTTCTCTTCCAATAACAAAAGGCCGACAAATGTCGGCCTTCGTTTACAGGTTATTAATACTTATTTCGCGGGAGCGATTGCATCCTTCGCGGCTTTTGCGACACGGAACTTCACGACCGTCTTCGCCTTGATCTTGATCTCTTCGCCGGTCTGCGGATTACGACCGAGACGGGCTTTGCGGTGCGCTTTTACCAAGCGGCCCAATCCAGGGATCACGAATACGCCGTTCTTCTTCGTTTCTTTTACGGCGGTGTCAGCCAGCAATTCCAGGAATGCAGCCGACTGCTTGTTGTTGAGTTCCATTTTCTCGGCCATCATCCGGACGAGTTGTGTTTTTGTCATGCCTGATGCCATTTGTGTCTCCTCCTTGAAGTGTGAGAGCAATTAATTGTCGCCGCTCAAACCGTCACCAATACTACAACAGAGTGCCATCTTGCGAAAGCGATTTGACCGCGTTTTTACAGGGTTTTTTGCACAGCCCCGATTGCGGAAATCGCTCAGACCCGCATAGAATCTACTTGACAAACATTAAACATCTATTGCATGAAATGTTTACCCAATGATTATGCGTATTTTCGCGTCATTAGCGAAGTAGCAACTACAGCTTTCGCACCACATCGCCTGCCGGCAACACACTTAACAACTCCGCTGCCGATCGCTTAAACACTGGATGAATCGCATCAGGCGCAATTTCCGCCAGTGGCGCCAATACAAATCTCCGCTCATGCATCATCGGATGCGGCACCTTCAACCCCTTCTCGTCTACAATCTGATTTCCAAAAAGAAGGATGTCGATATCAATATTCCGCGGCCCTTTCGGTCGCAACCGCTCCCGCCCCATCTCGCGCTCGATTTGCAAAAGTCCTTCCAGCAACTCCGCTGCAGACATCTCCGTCCTCAACTCCACAACACAATTCAGAAACCAATTCTGCTCTTTGATCTCCATCGGCTCCGTCTCATAAAACGACGACACTACTCCCACCGCTCCCACCCTCGACAAGTTCTCAATCGCCGCGCGCAAGTTCGCTTCGCGGTCACCCAGGTTTGACCCCAACGATAAATATGCAGTGATTTTCAAAAGGTTATCGGCGTGAGAAATTTTGCGAATTGCTGTAGCGCAATCCTCGTCAGCACCACATCAACTGTCCGCAAGACGCCACTTCTTAGCCCAGCCCCCAAGTGCTGCGGCAAACGCAGTGAGTGTGAATCGCAGCAGGAGCGGCACTCACATGATTTGCCGATTTCGTCTGCCTCAAGCTCAGGTCTATGGCGACCGCTAAATGCTAAGTGCTAACGGCTAAGTGCTGCGTGCTTCCGTCCTTGTATCTCGATGAAAATATTTATCAGCGACACCGCCGCCGGAGTCACACCGGGAATCCCCAACGCATGACCAATCGTTTTCGGCCGCACTCGCTCCAGCTTTTCATTCATCTCCTTGGATAGCCCGCTCACGCTCGAATAATCAAACCACATGGGAATATTCCGCTGCTCAGCTTTCTTCAACCGGTCAATCGCGCGCTGCTGCTGCAACAGATAGCCGGCAAACTTAACTTCCGTCTCCACTGACTTCAACTCATTACGCACTTCCGCGCTCAACGCATTCGCCGACGGCCCATCACCGACCGCTTGCAAGATCGCAAACGCGGGTAGCACTGACGGCAACTCCTCGTCACTCGCAGCAATGTCACTCACGCGCAAATGCGCCGCCGCACTAAAGTCGTACGATTCCGCTGCCCTCCGCGCCTGTGTGGCACAGTCGCCCTCGGTTGAATTGTCATCCTGAGCGAGGCGCAGCCGAGTCGAAGGATCTATGTATTTCTCGCTGGTCGCAATGAAGCTTAATTGTTCGACCCTGGTGGCACAGTGGCGCTCGGCTGCGTAGTTTTGATCTGCTTTGACCGCGCCTGCTCCAACCACGCAGCCATCTCCGGAGACTTCCGCCTTTGAAACTTGAAACTCGAAACTCGAAACTTCGCTTAGGCTGCTTTGCCGCGAAACGCTTCTTTCAAAATACCCTGGCATCCGCTCCCGCAGCATCAGCACCAACTCTTCAATCCCCGCCTCAGGACGCCGCAACCATTGCGCATACGTGGAATTCGCCGAGCTCACATATTTTTCCGCCAGCGCACTTCCTGCTGGAATCCGTTCAGTCTCCAAGATTTTCGTCAGTATCGCCGCGCGTTCTTGCTTCGCTTCAAAGTCTGACCACGCTGCATCATCGATCAATCCAATGCGGCGCCCGTACGGTGTCAGTCTGCGGTCAGCATTATCGATCCGCAGATGCAGCCTGAATTCCGCTCGCGACGTGAACATCCTGTACGGCTCGTTCGTCCCTTTGCTGATAAGGTCGTCGATCAATATTGCGATGTACGCTTCCGTGCGGTCCAGCACCAGCGGCGCTTCGCCTTTGATCTTCAGCGCAGCATTGATTCCCGCCATCAACCCCTGGCACGCAGCCTCTTCGTATCCGCTCGTCCCATTGATCTGTCCGGCAAGATACAGTCCATCGAATTTTTTCACTGCGAGCGTGCGGTCCAACTCCTGCGCATCGATCGCGTCATACTCGATCGCATATCCCGGCCTCAGCATCACGGCATTCTCAAGTCCAGGAATGGACTTGATCATTGCCTCTTGCACGTCCACCGGCAGTGAAGTGGACATCCCATTCACATACACCTCATGCGTGTGCAGTCCTTCCGGCTCCAGGAAAAGCTGGTGTGTGAGCTTATCCGGAAACTTCACGATCTTGTCTTCGATCGACGGACAGTATCGCGGCCCCACCGACTTGATTTGCCCGCTATACATCGGCGACCGATGCACATTCTCGGCGATCAACCTTCGCGTCTCTTCCGTAGTCGTCGCGATGTAGCACGGCACTTGCGTCTGCGAAATCTTCTTCGTGCGGAAACTGAACGGAGTCGGATCCGCATCGCCCGGCTGCACTTGGAATTTTTCCCATGCAATCGTTCGCCCGTCCAGTCTCGGCGGAGTCCCCGTCTTCAGCCGCGTCCCGCGCAGCCCGAGCTTTTTTAGCGACTCGCCTAGCATCACCGCCGGAGGCTCACCACTTCTCCCCGCCGGATACGTCTTCTCCCCGCAATGGATAAGCCCATTGAGGAACGTGCCCGTAGTGATGATCACAGCCTTCGCCCGAATCTCACTCCCATCCCGCAACGTGATTCCAGCAACCACTTCCTTCTTGGGATTGTCATCCTGAGCGGAGCGCAGCGAAGTCGAAGGATCTGCTCTTTCTTCCTTGCCGATAGCATTCACCGCTGAATGCTCAGTGCCAAATGCTGAATGCTGCAGTATCAACCCCGCCACTTCCGCTTCAACAATCTCCAGCCCCGGCTGTGACTCCAGTACCTCGCGCATCTTTACCCGATACTGCGACTTGTCACATTGCGCTCTCGGCGACCACACCGCGGGCCCGCGCGAAGTATTCAGCAGACGAAATTGGATTCCCACCGCATCGGTGACTTCGCCCATGATGCCGCCGAGCGCATCGATCTCACGGACAAGGTGCCCCTTCGCGATCCCGCCCACCGCGGGATTGCATGACATCTGCGCGATCAGCTCTTTCTTGAGCGTTACCAGCGCCGTGCGCAATCCCATGCGCGCCGCCGCCATCGCGGCTTCGCATCCGGCATGACCGGCGCCAACCACAACAACGTCAAACGATGGAGTGTTCTTAGGCATATTGGGAACACTCTATTTTACAAGGGTTTGCAGCTGTTTAAGCTAATCCGGCCACCAGCCCCTCCCCCGCGGTTTGTTATGGGCGTCGCCTCATTGCTTCGTACGCCCTCTGACAGTCCGCATCTTCTCGACTTGCAATGTCTTCGACCCAGCATTTCTTTGTGCACCTTTGTGCTCTTTGTGTCTTTGTGGTTCAAGGTTTTGGTGTTGGTGTTGCTTTTTCGCACGAGCACACCCCAAATTAAACTGTAACCACCCGCCTCGCTCCGCACTCCATTTATGTAGCGAGAAGAATGATGTCCCTCACTCTAGCAAAGCCGCCGATCATCAACCCTGCGGGAGACACTCCCACCGACGAAGAAGTAGTCGCGCGCGTGCTCGCCGGCTACGTCGCCAGTTTTGAAATCCTCATGCGACGCCACAACCAGCGCCTCTACCGCATCGGACGCGCCATTCTCCGCAATGACGCTGAGGCAGAAGACCTCATGCAGGACGCATACGTTCGTGCCTACGAGCACCTCGGCCAATTCGCCGGGCGCGCCAAGTTTTCTACCTGGCTAAGCCGCATCGCCGTGAACGAAGCACTCGCCCGCAAGCGCCGTGCAAAGAATTTTGAAGAGTTGGAGCCTTCGATGAACACCAAAGATGAGAACGGATACAAGCCCGAACGCTTCGCCTCCACTGCGCCGAACCCTGAGCAGCAGGCCTCCAGCTCAGAGATGCAACGCCTCCTCGAGTCGGCCATCGAAGATCTGCCGGACGACTACCGCACCATCTTGATCTTGCGCGATGTGCAAGAGATGGACACCGACGAAGCTGCCATCGCCCTCGACATCTCCGAACAGAATGTCAAAGTCCGCCTGCACCGCGCCCGCGCACTCTTGCGCAAGAAGATGTACATCCGCGCCGGCGCCCATCGAAAAGAGGCGTTCCCATTCCACGCCATCCGATGCGACCGCGTAGTAAAGGCCGTCTTCCAGCGAATCTCACAACTAGAAAGAAGTGGGTCGTCATCTCCAGCTTAGCCCGGAATTAGTTGGATCGAGTACTTCGGTGGGAATTGTCATCCTGAGCGAAGCGCAGCGGAGTCGAAGGATCTATGCATTTGCTTCTCGCTCTTTGGTTGACGAGAAATTAGAACCTGCGCAGTGGCTCTTCCTTCGCGTTCCTTTGCGCCCTTTGCGGTGAATGCATCCTGGACTACTGCTTTCTCACCTTCACCAACGTTCCTTCCGGCAGCTCCGCACCTAAAAATTCCACCACCCCGTTCCGCACAATGCCATTCACTTCCGAACTTTTCACCGGAGGCCCCGCCGCCGCCCTTCCACTTCCTCGATCCATCGCCGCATTCGCCAAACGGTCTGCATCCTTATTCTTTGCGCGCAACACATGACTGATTTCAAAATGCTCGAGCTTTCGGATCAACACCCGAGCCCGGTCATACAACTCCTTCAACTCCGGACTCTTGACCTTGTACTCGCCGCGAAGCTGCTTCACCATCAACTCTGAATCGCTGACCACCTTGATCCGCGGCTGCCCATTCTTCACCGCATAATCCAGCGCCGCCAACAAGCCCGAATACTCCGCATGATTGTTAGTCTTGAGCCCCAGATACTCGCTCAACTCGGCGATGGTCTCGCCCTTCGCATCCTCTATATGTACACCGTACCCCGCTGGCCCCGGATTCCCCCGCGCCCCACCATCCACATGCGCCAGAATGAAATCCCCCGCGGCACTTCCCCCCGCCGATGGCTTCGAGTTCAACAACGACTCCGGATCCGGCGAGGACGCAGCCTCTCGCTCCTCGCCAAACAGATTCGGCGAACTCGAACTCTTGTTCAAAGATTTTCTAGGGAATGTTCGAAACGGCATGAAGAAAGTATAACTGTCACCCAGAGGCAGCGAAACAAAGGACAAGGCAGTTGTTCTCGCTCTTCCTTTGCGAACCTCTGCGCCCTTTGCGGTAAGAGCCTATGCTTTTAGCTGAGATCCGAAAGCTGATAGCTGACAGCTGCCCTATCGCCCATCAGTCAACCGCGTCGCCAGCCTGTCGGGCAAGCCCGCGTCATATATCTTCTTCTGTGCCGACGCCACATCATAAGGCGTCCTCAAGAACGTGATCGAATGCGCATCAGTATCGAAGATCGCGCACGCGGCGCGCCAATCACCATCGCGCGGCTGTCCTACCGAGCCCGGATTGATCAAATACTTGGCGCTCTTTTTCATCGGGAAGACAAACTGCTCGGCCTTGTCATCGCTCTCATATATCGGACGCAGCGTCATCCACTCTTCGCCATCCACCGCGAATCCACCTTGTATGTGCGTGTGTCCGAAAAACGTTAGTGCGGCTGTGGTTTCCATCAGCGGCTCGTAAGAATCTCGCACCACGATGATGTACTCATCCTCATCCAACGGAGACCCATGGACACACTGCACATTCTCCACTCCATCTGACTTGATCGGCCCTTGCGGCAAGTTCCGTACCCACATCAGATTTTCCGGTGTTAGATTGTCGCGCGTCCAGTACGCTGCCAACGCGGCAATGTGATTGAAATCTTCGGCATTCGTGATCCCTGACGCCGCTTTGTCATGATTTCCGCGAACAAAGATGCCGCCCAACTCGCGGCTCTTGTTCACCACTTCATTCGGACTCGCCCCGTAGCCCACCACATCGCCCAGGTTGAACACACGGTCATACTTCGCCGCGTCCGCCGCCGCTAGGGAAGCTTCCAGCGCTTCGATGTTCCCGTGAATGTCACTGATGACGAGTATGCGCATGTATTGCTGACGAAACGATTTCTATCGTTTATGTATATATATGTGCGACAGATTCCTGACCGGATAACCTAACATCTTTGCACCTCGATTGCATCACTGTCATTGTGCTGCTCGCTTTCCACCATGAAATTGCTTGTATTGGCAGGGAACTGTGCACTTGCAGTACATCAGCGTTTTGAAGACGCTGGTTTCCCGTTTTCGAGCGCACACCTGAAGTAAGGTGAGGCGAAGGGGTCAAACCTGGAAACTTTGCTTGCGATGCGCCTCGCGGGCAGGGAGGGAAGCAGCGAGTTCCTGCATCTCTCTTTCAAGTCGCATTCAGCGACGGTTCAACTCTATTCGTGTTTCCAACCCACATTCCTTGTATCTCGATACCAAGGCATTTTCAGCCGCAAGACATTTCCTACGCTGCGTGTCGGATTCAGCACTGAGATTGCCAACAGCCACAGCTTCCTCTGGCTTACACGTTCCAATCGGGCGATTGCGTATTTGTCCAAAGCGTCTTCCCCGATCAGCCAGGCTGTACCACCCACTGGTGTCATGACCAGGTCCACTGTTCCAGTGCCATTGGTCATATTGTGTGAAGTTTCCGAGTAATACTCAAAGCTGCCGATGTTTCCTATCGATGTTTCACTTGCAGGTCCAAGCTCCCACTGCGCAGCGTATATAGCGGAGAACGCCAACGCCCGCGCTCGGCTCTTCCAATAATTTTTGGATTCAGCAAACTGCAATGTTGAACCGCGGGGATCATTCTGGATCTGAATGCGTCCGGTGACCGCTCCCATCATCGGATGTCCAATGTAGTCAACAATGAACGGATCGCCGTCACTCCATCTGCTCAGCCGATACTGACCTACGGAATTAACGTAGTCGGCAAAGAACCTGCCTTTGAGTGTGCCGTCATAAGTGCTTCGGTTCATGTAATGCTGAACAGCCAGGAACTCCAGCGATTCTCCCAGTGCCAAGCGCCATTTGAAACTGCACCGGTGTTTGTCAGCCAGGCCCGCGTTGCAGCTCTGGCTCAATCTGGTTCGATTGATCGCAGGACGCTCCTGCACAACGGTCGGCGCTGAGTCCGCAGGCGCAACCATCGCCGGTGCAGCCATTTGATTGGTCTCCAATGAGGAGTTCTGCGCCATCACGAGAGGGATGGCAAGAGTAGCTACAAGAAAGGAAACAACGATCTTTAATTGCGACATGGAGGCTGGACCTTAGCTGGGGAGGGCCAATTGTTGAACCCTGAGCCGGGTTGGGACAATGAGCGAAACCCCTTATTTAGTGCTCCAAACGCAATCCCGGTTGCCAAACCTCCACCAGCTACAAGCATCTGAATTGCTGTTGGAGGGCCCCATGTCCCACTGCTCGAAAGCATTTCAAAGGAGAATGAATTTTGCACTCATCTTCTGTTGCATTTTGACTTCGGAATGTCTCCTCGCTCAGCGGGACGAAGTCACAGGCACTGCTCCTTTGCTCGTCTCAGACGCAAGCCTGATCGAGTTCCCCAGAGTTCCGCCGCTTGTTGCGCCAACCATCTCCCCTGATCACGCAGGCTCGCCCGCGATCGAAAGAGTCCCAGAATCACGCCCGAGTGAATCCTTTCAATGGACTCCAGCACTGCGCCAGTCTGCCACGCTCTTGGCGTTCCAGCAGGGAATGATGCTGGGCACTGACAAGTGGGCGCGCTACAACCTCATGCACGGCCGCTTCTTCCACGATTACTTCAGTTCCATCAAGGGCGTAACTCATTGGGACGACGGCGATCCCGTCTTGGACAACTACCTCGGACATCCACTTCAGGGCGCTGTCTCCGGCTATATACAGGTGCAAAATGATCCCAAGGGCAGAAGGCTTAAATTCGGCAAGACAAGCCAATACTGGAAGAGCCGACTGAAAGCAATGGCATGGAATGCCGCATACAGCACACAATTTGAGATTGGCCCGTTGAGCGAGGCCTCGATCGAAAATCTTGGAAGTTATCAGTATCAAAACTGCGAATCCTGCAAGATGACCAACGGCGCTGGATACGTCGATCTCGTCGTGACGCCGCTAGGCGGATTCGGTTGGATGTTGGCTGAAGACGCGATGGATCGCTACGTTGTCGAGCGGTTGGAGACGAAGCTGAAACCAGGCTTCTGGAGAAATCTCGTTCGCGCCACCCTGAATCCCGCCCGCATCGGGGCAAACGCCCTTCGCATGAAGGCCCCTTGGTATCGCGACAACCGTCCAGCGCAAGGGGAGTAACACAGCAAGCGCCCCACTCTCCCGCAAGGACGCAACTGAAGTTAGCGGCAAAAATCGCCCTGCTGTCGCGAGTGACATGCATTGCTGTTCAAACGGCAGACTGACGCTTTAGGTTCCCGCTTCTCTCTCGCTGCTGGTCACCACGGCGAAGAATGCCGCAATCACTTCGCCATCATCACGCACAAACTTCATGTCGCGATACTTGATCGCGGAGGTCACGATAGAACCGTTCTTGTGCCGCCCACGAAAGGTGATTGGAACATTGAACTGCGGAGTATCGATGGCCTGCTGAGCGTTTCTCATCTCTGCGTCATCCGCCAGCACGGATGGCCACGGAAGGTTCTTTAACTCCTCCTCCGTATAGCCGAGCAGGTCACAAAACAACTGATTCACGCTGATAAATTTATGAGCGGCTCCATCGAACACGAATGCCGGCACTGGCAGAATTTGGAGGGTTCGCTTCAGTTCTGCTTCATTGTTCCTGGGCATGAAAAATGATTGTAGCAGGCCCTAACGCTGACGTTAGTACAGCCATTTCACTTCCTGGAGAATGGCTAGAGCACAAACCAGTAATATCTCCGCCCTGAAGCTCTCAAATGCTGTCCCGCGCGAAAATCTAGACGTAGTGGCGCGGGCGACTGATGCCCCACGTTCGGAAGCTAACGTGGTAATCCTTACTGCTTCGGTGTATCAGGTGTGGTTTCGGTTTTCCCTTCGATTTTTCCAGCGCCCTTCTTGGTGGCGTGAGCGCCTTTGTTCACGCCCTTTTTCGTTGCGTGCGTGGTCGCGTGATAACCCTTCGTGGTTCCCTTTTTTACCGCGCTGCCGGTTTTCTTAGCTGCATTCGCGGTGGAATGGGCTGCGTCTTTGGTGTCGTCCTTCGCGGTGTCCTGCGCGAACGCCGTCAAAGACATCAGGCTGGCAAACAGAATTGCTGCTGCAAATTTCTTCATTGTGGAGCTCCTCAATTTTTTTTTATGGCTAGCAGGTGAGATGCGGGCCAATGCTGAATTGCTGTATCGCAAGCCGTGTTTTGGGAGATATACTGCCGACCATCGGCTGCCAGAATGTCTGAATCCAATGTTGCGACAATCGAACGCGCTCAGGCGGAAATCCCCGCTCCAAACTTGAACCTGAGCGTCCCCGCTTCTTCGCGCATGGTCTCCCTCGACGTCTTCCGCGGCATGACCGTAGCCGCGATGATCTTGGTGAACAATTCCGGCGGCAGATCTTACGCGCCACTGGAACACGCCGAATGGCACGGTTGGACACACACTGACCTGATATTTCCATTCTTCCTTTTCATCGCCGGTGTCTCTATGGCACTGTCGTTTTCCCGCCGCGTCGAAAAGGGCGACACCCGCCGGGCACTCCTTCTACACACCGTGAAACGCGGCGTCATCATCTTCGCCATCGGACTCTGGCTGAATCTCTTTCCATATTTTTTCGACGCCGCTCGATATCAGAACCTCCGCATTCCCGGAGTCCTGCAACGCATCGGATTCTGTTACATCTTCGCCGGAGCCGCATACCTGCTGCTCAGTAAGCGCGCGCGGTTCGCATTCATCGTCACCGCGCTCCTCGGATACTGGGCCGCAATGACGCTGATCCCCGTTCCCGGAATCGGAGCCGGAGATCTCAGCCCCAACAACAATCTCGCCGCATACATCGACAACGCGATCTTTTCCGCAAAACACATGTGGCAACACCGCCCGTGGGATCCCGAAGGATTGCTCAGCAGCATCCCCGCCATCTGCACTCTTCTGATCGGAACATTCGTCGGCGAGTGGATGCTCTCACTTCCCACTTGGCAGGACAAAATAAAACGCCTGGTCGCAGTCGGCCTCGCATTCATCATCGTCGGCGAACTCTGGTCGCTGGTCTTTCCCATCAACAAAAGTCTTTGGACCAGCTCCTACGTCATCTTCACCGCCGGTTACGCCATGCTTCTACTCGCAGCCTGCTATTGGCTTATCGACATTAGGGGATTCCGCGCCTGGGGCAAACCATTCCTCTTCTTCGGAATGAATGCGATTCTAGCGTTCACCCTTTCCACCTTCGTCGCCAAGAACCTACTTATATATAGGGTGCAAACTGCGAAGGGATCGACCTCAGCCTATTCATGGATTGCGCAGCACTGGTTCCGCCCCTACTTCGCAGACCCGCGCAACGCCTCCCTCGCATTCGCGTTGACTTACGCTTCCATCTGGATGCTGCTTATGTGGTGGCTGCATGAGAAGAAGATATTCCTGAAAATCTGATCAGCAGAGTTGCTGCAACAGCTCTCTTCCAGTGCTGCTGACCCGAGTACCTCGAATAACGCCAAGTCGCGACATCTCCAAAGGTATGTTGTTCCATCCTAGTTACTACTTTGCTAACCCCAAGAGGACACGTTCCCCGCTCGTAAGGCAGTGAAGAATTTTCCTGAATAGGTACACACCATGAGCGGAACCAGGACCAAAGTGTTTCAAATCGCCGCAAAGGTTTTTCTACCTTTGCTGGCATTGATGTTCACAGCCACAATTGCAAGCGCGCACGAAATTCCCAAACCGTGCGATTTCGTTACCGGTGGCGGTTGGGTGCCCCAAACTTCTCCCACAGCTCTGAAAACGTCCAACGGCAAAGCCAACTTCGGTCTCGTTGCCGGATGCAAGCACCACGCATTCTGGGGACATCTCAATTTCATTGACCACACCAACAAGCTGCACGTGAACAGCACCAGCATCGTGAGTTACACCATGATCGTCGGCCAATCGTTGCGACGCGATTTCTGCGGCACTGCTCGCACCAACCTCTACGGCGACGTGAAATTCCACGTAGTCGTCGTCGACAATGGCGAGCCCGGCAAACACGATCGTTTCGGCATCTCGCTCTCTAACGGATACATGCTCCACACCCGCTATCTCGGCGGAGGAAACATCCAACTGCACAAGCCCAATCCGTCAACAACGCCTCCGGCAACGTTCACGGAATGTGACAAGCTTGCGCCGAATCCGTTCAAGTAGGAATCTCTGCGATGGCGATCGCCGCACGGCAGCAAGTCCGCCGTGTGGCCGACGCAGCAGAAACAAATGAAACATCATCTCCAACTCGCATTTTTCATTCTGCTTGCCTCCTCGTTTCTATGCGTGGCCCAGGAGCAGAATGCAACCGCGCCTCAACTCTCCACACTTTCAGGCCATGTGCTCCGCGCCGCCACCGGCGAAGCATTGCGTGAAGCGGAAGTAGTTCTCCAGAGCACAACCAACGAAGCGCAAAAGTATAAAGCCAGATCCGACGCCCGCGGCTCCTTCTCCATCGCCAACATCGCGCCCGGAACTTACAAGGTCAAAGCCAAGCACTATGGATACGCTCCCCAGAATTACGAATCTGCGTTGGTGATCAAGCCCGCGCAGAACGTCAGTGACATAACTCTGCGCCTCGTTGCCGACGCCGTCGTCACTGGCACCGTTGTTGACGAATTCGGCGAGCCCATTCCCGGCATCGAAGTCCACGCCTTGCGCGCAGCAGATAAACGCGTCGCCAGCACCCAGTCCACGCAGACCGCAAGAGTTTCCATCACCAACGATCTCGGACAGTACCGTCTTTTCGGTCTCACTCCCGGCGAGTATTACCTCAGCGCCGTGGACACAGGTTCGCGCGAACTCACGGCTTACAGCGGAGAAAGCGAAGCTACGGATTTGCCGGAGCCAAGTTATCCACCGATCTTTTATCCCGGCACTACTCAGAAGCAAGAAGCATCAGCGGTCCAGTTGAAACCCGGTGAAGAGACGCGAATCGATTTCAAGTTGCAGCGGATGAAGTCGGTCTCTGTCTCCGGAATCGTCGTCCTTCCGGGACGCAGGCCCGCAGCAAACATGCAAGTCATGCTTGAGAACGGCAGCGTGCAGACTGCATTTCAAAATGTTGTGACCACAGATCAGTCAGGCCGATTCGTCATCCGCGGTATCTTTCCCGGTTTATACGCAATAGCGGCTACTGATCATGAAAACGTGCTGGGTTCACGCGAGACGATTCAGGTCACAGAAGAAGACACAAAAGGTATCGAACTTCTCTTGTCTCCAGCACAGCGGATCATGGGCAAGGTCGTTGTGAACGGCAAGTCCCCGGATTTCGCTGCGCATCCCGCAATCGTTTGGCTGCGTGCCATCGATGGCGTCGAAAACGGATTCAGCGCCGGGGAGATTCATTCCGATGGCAGTTTCCTGCTCATGCCAGAAATTGGCGAGAACACATATAAGGTGGAAGTCAGCGATCTTCCCGAGGGCTTCTACTTGAAAGAAGCGCGATACGGCACGCAGGACGCACTCGAAAGTGGCATCGCCATTTCCAATCGCGCGCCCGCGGAGAAACTAGTTGTGACACTCAGTGACGGTGCGGCGCAGATCAACGGACATATAAGCCAGCAGGGAAGCCCGCTTACCGGCGCCACTCTTGAAGCCGTCAGCGAATCGCA
This sequence comes from Terriglobales bacterium, assembly GCA_025462725.1. Classification (GTDB taxonomy): domain Bacteria; phylum Acidobacteriota; class Terriglobia; order Terriglobales; family Acidobacteriaceae; genus JAICLA01. Next base: position 252,615 of record JAOAPE010000001.1, read on the forward strand.
AAACCAACTCTCTGCTACCGTTGCCACTACAGATGAACAGGGCGCATTTCAATTTAGTGATCTTGCTCCCGGCGAATACCAGATCATTAAACCTAATGAAAACGTTTGGCCGGAGCGACAGCAACGAGTGTTGACAATCATCGTTCTCTCTCAAGGTGACCGAAAAGAATTGCAGCTGAGCCTGGCTCCCAACCAGTAGCTCTCTGAACTTGCTGGACAATCTCCCACATTGAATTTAACTTTGTTGTATTCAGTTGCGGTCACAACTGATCACCTCAAATTGTTATTGCATACCCAAAAAGGAAAGATGCGGGTAGCACTTCTGAACACGCTCGTATGCGTGTTCTTCAGCGCCGTCGTGTCTGCGCAAACTGCCGCCAAGAAGATTGACGACCTGCGCCCAACGGTGCTGCTCGTCTCCATCGACGGATTCCGCCCCGATTATCTCGACCGCACTCCCAGCCCCAACCTGCACAAACTCGCTGCGGGTGGAGTACTCGGCAGCCTCATTCCCTGTTTTCCATCCAAGACTTTTCCCAACCATTACTCCATCGTCACTGGGCTTTATCCTGCTGAACACGGAATTGTGGCGAACACATTTGAAGATGCTCGACTCGGGACTTTCAAACTTTCCGATCACGATCAGCTTGTGAAAACCGGATGGTGGGGCGGCGAGCCAATCTGGGTGACGGCCGAAAAACAACATCAGGCCACCGGCATCGAGTACTGGCCCGGCGCTGAAGCTGAGATCGAAGGCGTCCGCCCCGAACACTATGAGGCCTACGATAAGAAGAAAAGTTCGATGGCTCGCGCCGAACAAATCTTAAACTGGTTCGATCTGCCCGCCGAAAAGCGTCCTACATTTCTGAGCGTCTACTTCGATATCGTTGACACCGCCGGACACGATTTCGGTCCTGACTCCGAAGAAGTGAAGCAGGAGATCTCCAAAGTTGACGATGCCATCGGAAAGATCCTCAGCGGATTCGAAGAGCGCGGCATCTCCGACAAGGTAAACGTGATCATTGTTGCCGACCACGGCATGGCCCCCGTTTCAAAAGATCGCGTCGTTTTATTAGACGACTACCTCGACCCCTCAAAGTTGGAAATGGTCGAGCAGGGTCCAGCGATGCTCTTTAGGATTAACGATCCCAATCCCAAGAAGATTTTGAAGTCGATGTCCAAAGTTCCGCACCTGAAAGTCTATTCGCGCGATTCAACACCCAAGCGCTGGCACTATCGCATTAATCCTCGCATCACTCCGTTCGTCGGCATGGTGGATGAAAGCTGGGTGGTCACTTCGAAAAAGTATCTGGCTGCTCATCCCAAGTACGTCATCGGCGGCCAACATGGATTCGATAACAATCTATATTCCATGCGCGCAATATTCATTGGCCATGGCCCTGCATTCAAATCGGGCACGACTCTCGCTCCCGTTGAGAACGTGAATATCTACCCCGTGATGGCGAAGATCCTCGGCCTGAATCCGGCGAAAACAGAAGGCAAGCTTGCGGCATTTGCTCCAGCTCTGACGGGCACGAACGCAATGGCAGCCGCAGCTAAGTAAGCAACACTCCGGAGGTCAATGAAGATGAGAGCCAGCAATTGGGAATTCTCCAACCGCGCCTTGTTCTTCGGAATGGTCTTTGCCATTAGCTTCCCTCTCTACGCCATCGATCACGAGAACTCCGCAGCCGTGATGTCTCATTTTCTCGGAACGAGACTCGTCGTCAACGAAGATCTGATCGCTCGAACTCTCTTTGCGTTTGGCGCTGCTCTCGTCGCCCTCGCCGCTCTCATCCGTACATGGGCCTCCGCTTTCCTCCACGCGAACGTTGTCTATGCTTCTGAAGTGAAAACCGCTGCTCTCGTTGCAGACGGCCCTTATCGCCGCGTTCGCAATCCACTTTACCTAGCCAACATACTCATGACGTTAGGACTCGCTCCCATGATGAGCCGCCTCGGCTTCGTCGTCGCGATTACCGCGATGATCGTCTTCTGCTATCGGCTCATCCTGCGCGAAGAAGACGAACTTCATCAGACTCAGGGCGAAGGGTATGACAACTTCGCAAGGCCGTCCCCCGACTCTGGCCGTCGCTCACGCCGCGAGTCGCGCCCGCCGGCGCCAAGGCGAATTGGTTAGCCGGATTCAAAGCTGAACTCTGGTATTGGGGATTTGCTTGCGCCGCCGCCGCTTTCGCCATCACGCTCAACATCAAGACCTTTTTCGTGATTCTCGCCGCCAGCATCGCGGTCTTTTGGATCTCCAGCATGGCCATGCAGCGGCGCTCCACCACCTAACCCCCAATTATCTGCAACAAAACTCGCATTCCTGAGTTCTAATAAATTGCAGCCGCACACGGTTCTTGGCTCTGAGTTGAAGTTCTTCGTCCCCTTCGTGTGAAGAGGTTTGGGACTTACCATAAAATCACGCAGTTAAATCTTTCCCAATGACCAGAACGCTCCGAATAATCTGCCTTGCAATCATCTTCTCGGCCATCTTCTTCTCTGGCTTCGGCAATACCTCCGCGAGCGCCGCTGACCAGCACGAAAAGCATCCCCTCAGAAAGCTCGATCTCCCCGTTCAAGATTGGATTACCCAGGGCGAACACACTGATTTTCCTTGGAAGGTCGAGATTTCCAAGCCCGTTCTAAATTACGAGCAAAGGATTCTCGTGAAGGTCACCGCCGCCGTTCGCGCTGACAAGTTGCAGGAGCAAAGTGTCACGCGCGATCTTCACTTCATCGTAAAAATGGCTGACGAGAGTGGCAAGTGGACCACCACAGAAAGCTACACGCCTTTTCCCATCGTGCAAAAGATGGACCGCCACTCTGACGTGCAGATGGAAACTGAGATGTATATACAGCCCGGCAAGTACCGCATTGCCACCATCGTTTACGACTCTGTCTTGAAGCAGCGCAACCTCGCCTTCAACAAAGTCGAGATTAATGCCGTCCCGCACGATCCTCTGCCGGAACTACAGAAAAATCTTCCGCAAGTGGAATACCTCCCCGGCAGCTCTGAAGGTGATGACTTGTTCGGCGAGGAGCACGTCACTTTGCCGGTCGCAACTTTACGTCCCGTCCAGCTCGATATCATCATCGACACCGGCAAGTATGAGGACGCTGAAGATCGCACAACCGGTCCTATAGACACCGATCAATACGGGCGCAGGCTTCCCCGCCGTCTCGGTCGCTTTCCGGTTGCGGCACCAGTGAAAGACTCCGTCTACCTCACACGACTCTTGCAATCCGCTGCGGTGCTCAGTGGTATCAAGCCGAGTGACGGATGCGTGCGCGTCACGGCTCTTGACCCGCTGAAACGAAGAATGATCTTTGCGCCCACACAGGTCAACAAATTGGATTGGGAAACATGGCGCGAAAAACTGCTCGCCAAAGATGGTGATCTCGTCAACGTTGCTGATTATGCTGGCCGCCGCGAAGCGCCCAAGTTCTTTCAGGAGCAACTCGAATCAGTGATGGCAGAGCCGGGAGAATGCAGATCCGCCGCGCGCATCATCCTGGTTCTTTCCAACGGAAAACATTTTGCCGACAAGACCACTAAACCGCGTGTAGACCCGCATCGCTGCGCCGGAAAATGCGAGATCTTCTATTTGCACCAGGAAGGCCGCGAAGAGCACGATTCTGACGAACTAAAAATAATGTTAAGCGCCGCCACCATCCTCGACGCCAAAGACCCCGCACAATTCCGCCAAAAACTCGCCGACCTCATCAAAATGATTGAGCGGCAGTGATCACTTTACGTAATCAAGCTCGTGGGAAACTTTGGGACCACAACGTACGATGATTGGACCCATGTGAACACCATTAGGAAGCAACTCTGCTGGGGAACTCATACCGCCGACATGGGTTCCTCTTCCGTCCTTCAAAAAATCTAGGAATGGTGTAAATTCCACTGTCTTGAATTCATTGTCAACGCTCCAGGTTCCCTCAAGATGACTAATTTCACCGTTGCTCGTAACTACAGATTGCACAAAAGAATGGTTTCTATTCATCTTTAAGGTAATGGTTTCGCAGGTCGCTTCCGCCTTGTAGGTGCCAACGAGCAAGCGGTCACTTGTTACGGAGCACCCTTGCAAAGACAGCAATGGAACAATCAAAAAGAAGCGATACGCTAACTGACCCATCTTCCGCGCCATTAAATGCCGCTCTCTCACTTTCAACAACAATCCTTCGTGCCCTTTGTGAAACCATTGTGTCCTTCGTGTGCTCAGGTTTGAGGCTCGCGCCCAAAAATGCGCACTGTCCCGCCATCCTAGGACATTCCGTGTCCATCCGTGCCTTCCGTGTAATCCGTGGCAAGCTTTTGACTCTTCTGACTACGGACTACTAACTACTGACTACTGCTACACCACCGGATGCTTCAAATGAAACTCCGTCGCATCCTGATACGCCTTCGCCACTGCCAGCATCTTCGCTTCGCCAAATAGATTCCCGACAAACGTAATGCTCACCGGAGTCCCCGGCCCGCCGCCATCCGTGATCTTTTCGGAAACTGGCGCATCCGCGGGTCGAAATCCATTCGGCAGAATGATCGCCGGATGCCCCGTCAGATTCGTCATCGTCAACTGCCCGCTGCCCGTCGGCGCAACGAACAGGTCAACCTTCTCGAATATCTTTGCCACTTGTTGCATGCCCATCGTTCGCGCCCGGTTGGCATTCACGTACTCCACTGCGGGAATAAATCGCGCATTGCGGAATTGGTTCGGCCAGTCATCATGCGTCTGTCCCGTCAGCAATTTATCGCGACCACTTCGCGTGAGGTCATCGAACGCCGCCGCCGCTTCCGCAAGTAGCACCGGAACCATCGATCCAAACGGCAGCTTCGGCAGTTCAACCGGAATCAGTTTTATTCCCAGCTTTTCCTTCAGCACAGCCAGCGATGCCGTATCAAAGCCCTTCTGTATGATCCGATTCTTCCTCGCCCGATCCCGCGCCTGCTTCACCGTCGCATCCACTTCGTCATCATCAGGCAGCGGGATATCGCGCTCAAAATCAGCTTTCAGATATCCAATGCGCAACTTCGAAATATCCAGATCCGGATTCCAACTGAATCCATAATTGTGGACACTTCCATCCTCTCCATCCGGCCCATAGATCGCGCTGAGCACGAACGCGCAATCTTCAACGCTGCGGCAGATCGGCCCCAGCTTGTCCATACTCCATGAAAGCGCCATCGCACCCGTTCGGGGCACTCGCCCAAACGTCGGACGCAGCCCTGTCACTCCGCACCGCGTTGATGGGGACGATATAGATCCCAGAGTCTCCGACCCGATCGCAAACGCCACACATCCCGCCGATGTCGCCGATGACGACCCCGCCGACGATCCCGACGACCCCTGTGAAGGACGCCACGGATTCCGCGTCCGCTCGCCGAACCACAGATCGCCTTGCGCCAACGCGCCTAGCGAAAATTTCGCAACCAGCACTGCGCCCGCCGCGTCCAGCCTCTTCACCACCGTGGCGTCCTCGTCGAACTTCTGGTCTTCGAATCCCGCCGCGCCCCACGTCGTCCTGTAGCCTTTCACCGCCAGTAGATCTTTCGCGCCCCACGGCAATCCATGCAGCGGCCCCCGATATTTCCCCGCAGCAATCTCCGCATCCGCCTTCTTCGCCTGGGCGCGCGCCCGCTCTTCCGTAAGCGTGATCAGGAAATGCAATTTCGGATCCAGCCGCTTGATTCGCGCAATGTACATGTCCGTCAGTGCCGCCGACGTGACCTTCCGAGTCCGCACCAACTCCGAGAGCTGCCTCACCGAGTACAACGCGAGGTCTTCCAGATTGTTCGAGGTCGCAACCGCCACCTTCAGCTTCGAGACGCGAACCGGCACAGCCTTCGCTCGCGTGCCCGCCCCAGAAACCGCCGGAGCGGTCGTCGCTGCCGCCTCCGCATCCACCTTGATCCCTGGCAATACAGGATTGAACGCCACCGCCGGAGCAACACTGTTCGGGATCTTGAGATCGTAGATCGCTTTGTAGGACTTGAGCTGGTCGTTGAGATCGCCGACCATCATGTCTTTGTATTCGTCGTTGATCTCCACCGCAGCAATCATCGCCGCCGCCGATATCATCTCCTTCGTGATCTTCGGCGCTACAACCGCAGCCGGTGCCGCCGGTTTTTTTGCGCCCGCGGGCGCTGGCTGTCCCGCTGCATCTCTCCCCGGCGTCTGCGCCTTCTCCTGCACCATGCCCCACAGGACACCGGGAAACAGCGTTGACCCAAGTCCAAAAGCAGTACAGACATTCAAAAATCGCCGGCGATCAGGAAGTGTAGGTGTGCTCATAGCGCGCGATTATAGGAGAAACCGATGCGGCTGAATAGGGGCGTATTGCGGAAAACGCGCGGTTGACGGAGAAGCTTCTACTGCGACTGCTGTGCGCCGTCCTCCAACTGGCGGCGATAATCAGAGGCATCGAACTCACCTTCGGACTTGGCTATCAGTCCGTCCGTTCCCATCTGCCAACGCTCCAAGCCGCTGATGCGAACCGGATGCCCAATCCCGTCAGGCCCAACGTTGGTGCCAGTCAGCGTCCAATGGTACTCAACGCAATCCACCCGAACATGTACTTCATCCATAATCACTTTCAGGTCCGGGAATGTAGTCATAAATGATTGAGCTAGTCTTGTGATTTCACTCCGTCCCACGGCCGGAGCCCCTGTGTTCACAGTGAGCGAAGCCCCCGGCGAAAAAAATGCGGCCACGCTCGAAGGATCTTGGCTGCACCAGGCTGCGGTATAGCGCACCGCGAACTCTCGCAATTCGGTTGGATCGATCCTAATAGTGACTCCTCCGGCGGGTGGCTCACTCATCCGCCTCATTGGTTTTGGCAATACTACGCTCGACGGGACACCCCATTCATCGCGCGTCTTTGCACGATGAGTAGGTGAACGGCATTGACGACTGCGATTGCGTCTTTACGAACTACGAAGTACAAACTACGACCTACGCATTTCTGCGCAGTATCTCGGCGATTGAGGTTATCGTGTTCCAATTCCGTGTCGTCGCCGGGACGCCAAATATTTTCTCCAGTTCGCCAAGGTAGCGGATAGCTCTCATCTCACGCCGATACAAGCCGAAAACGAATCGGCCTTTCGTTGCAATTATTTTCACAGACCATTTGCCGGAAGAAGGAAGATTGAGTGGTGTCAAAAGCAAGGGTTGCGCGCCTTTCCCCATGATGCTCACAAACCGGACAATTGCGGGCCCTGCGGGTTGGCCGTCGAACGGGTTGCCGGATGCCATCTGTATCACATCTTCTCCTTTGCAGATCATTACCTCCGCTTCAAACGGCAGTCGTCCCAATAACTCTGCGCGAAGTTCAGCTTGACCAATTCGCTTCCGCACGATGAAGGTTCCGGCTGCGCCGAGATTCACCACACCGAAGTCACTCATCTGTTTTGCCAAGAGGCTCGGCCGAAAGTTTCTATGGCCGCCAACATTGACTCCCCGCAAAAACACGACCAGTGCCATCACGTCCTCAATATCAGCACTACAAACTACGATCCACGGACTACGCCTTCCCCTTTAGTTCCTCGACGCGACGCAACTCCGGGAACTTCCACATCCACACACCCACCACCACCAGCGTCCCGATACCCCCAAACACCACGGCCCGTACCGCTCCCAGCCACTGCGCCGTCACTCCGGACTCAAACTGCCCGAACTCGTTGGACGCGCCAATGAACAGCATGTTCACCGCGCTCACGCGACCGCGCATTTCCGGCGGAGTATTCAATTGGACTAATGTCCCGCGGATGATCACGCTCACCATGTCCACTGCGCCCAGTGCGAATAGCATCACCAGTGACAACCAAAAACTTCGCGACAATCCAAACACGATCGTCGTCACTCCGAACATCGTCACGCACGCGAACATCACTATGCCCGCCTTTTTCCGCAGCGGACGATAAGCCAACAACAGTCCCATCAGCGCCGCTCCAACCGCAGGCGCACTACGCATCAACCCCAACCCTCGCGGACCAACGTGCAATATTTCATCCGCATACACCGGCAACAGCGCGACAGCGCCGCCCAGCAACACCGCAAAAAGGTCCAACGATATTGATCCCAACAGGATCTTCTGCTGCCACACGTATCGGAATCCCGCCAGCATTGTTTCCACCGAAGCCGCGCGTTGTTCCATGCGTCCCGTGCGCACATGCATTCCCGCCGTGAGCAATATCCCGCAGACAAACAACACCGCCGACGTGGCATACACCGGCGCAGGAGTTTTCCCTATCGCGTAGATCACTCCTGCCACCGCCGGCCCCGTGATCGTAGAAAACTGAAATATGGACGAACTCCATGCCACGGCATTTTGAAAGTCCGACTCCGGTACCAGCGCTGGCATCAATGCCTGGCTCGTCGGCGCGCTGAATGCCCGCGACACTCCCAGCAACAGCAGGATTCCGAAGATCGGCATTACCGTCAGAGGACGAACGCCCCGCGTCGTATACAAGAAGAGCAGCACCGCGCAACTCATGTACGCGAAGAAGCACGTCAGCATGATCCGACGCCGGTCGAACCGGTCCGCCGTGTGTCCTACTATTAAGGAGAGCAATATCCCGGGCATGAATTGCACCAGGCCCACATACCCTAAGTCCAGCGGACGCCGCGTGATCTCATACACCTGCCACGCCACCGCCACTGACTGCATCTCGAGTCCAACGATCACCAGGAACCGCGCCACTTGGTACAGCCGATAATCCCGATGCCGAAAGGCCGCGAACGTACTCGAAGAAGGAAACTGATTGGCAGCAGGCTGAGCAGTGGACGAAGGCGCACTCGGCATCATTCATTTATACACAATGCCGCGCCGCTTTTGATGTGTGTGGCACAGCCGCCCTGGGCTGTGCCGTCGTCTGCAATTTGACCGCGTAGATCCCTCAATCTCGAATTGTCATCCAGAGCGCCTTGTTTCTGGCGCGCAGGATTTTGCGGTTAGACATGGCACTCTCTCGGCATTCTTCACAAAAGATAACTGGATGTGCCTTCCTCTGCGTCTCCGCGGTGAAGTTGCCTTTGAAACTCGAAACTGCCCTCGCCTTTACGAACTACAAACTACGACCCACGACCCACGGGTTTCCCGACTACTAACTACTGACCACCGACTACTGATTTATACTGACCACTGGCCACTAACCACTGGCCACTGGTTCTCATGGCCTGGTTCAAGCGCGACAATACGGAGCTCGATCCCAGCGGCGAGAAGCGCGTCCGCACTGAAGGACTTTGGGAAAAATGCGAGCAGTGTAACCACGTCATCTGGAAGAAGGACCTCGACGCGAATCTCAGCGTCTGCCCCAAGTGCGACCGCCATTTCCGCATTGACGCTGAAGCTCGCCTCAATCTCCTATTCGACGACGCCAAATATCATCTCTTCGACGACCGCCTCTACTCCACTGATCCCCTCCGCTTTACTGACACCAAGGCCTACTCCGACCGCCTCCGCAAGACTCAGGAGAGCACCGGAATCAGTGACGCCATTGTCAACGCCTCCGGAACCATCGACGGACGCCCCGTCATCATCAGCGCCATGGAGTACTCATTTATCGGTGGCAGCATGGGCGCAGTCGTCGGCGAAGTCATCACCCGCGCCATTGAGCGCGGCGCTGCAGAACGCAAGCCCGTCATCGTCATTTCCGCATCCGGCGGCGCGCGCATGATGGAAGGCGCGGTCAGCCTCATGCAGATGGCAAAGATTTCCGCCGCACTCGCCCGCCTTGATGACGCAGGCGTCCCTTACATCTCCGTCCTCACAGATCCAACCACCGGTGGCGTCACCGCCTCTTACGCCATGCTCGGCGATCTCAACATCGCGGAACCGGGCGCGCTCATCGGATTCGCCGGCCCTCGCGTCATCGAACAAACCATCCGACAAAAACTCCCCGAAGGATTCCAACGCAGCGAATTCCTACTCGAACACGGCATGCTCGACGCCGTCGTGCACAGGAAGAACATGAAGTCCTACATCTCCCGCGCACTCTCCTTCATGCAACCCTCCAACTAAGAGTAGAGTTTGTCATCCTGAGCGCCTTTTTTCTGGCGCGAAGGATCTTGCGCTTAGCGGCAGCACGCTCGTGGAATTCTCCTCGAATTGGGCGAACGCTTTTCCACCCACAAGCAGTCACTGAATGCTAAATGCTGAATGCTGCGCTTATAATCCTCCCGCCATGAAAAAACTCCTCTTCCTCCTTCTCGCCCTCACCACTTTCGCCACCGCGCAGCGCACCGTCATCCACGCTGCTAAACTCTTTGACGCCAAATCCGGCAAGACCCTCAGCAACCAGGACATCGTCATCGAAGGTGACAAGATCGTCTCTGTCGGTCCGGCGGCCAAAGCCGCGCCCGGCGACAAAGTCATCAATCTGCCCAACGTCCTTCCCGGACTGATTGACGTGCACACCCACATCACCGGCGACCCCAAGTTCGGATACGAAGAACTCAGCGTCTCCACTCCTGCCGAAGCCCTCACCGGTGCAAAGAACGCCAAGATCACCATCGAAGCGGGATTCACCACCATCCGCAATCTCGGCGCAGGCGCGTACACTGACATCGCTCTTCGTGATGCCATTAACAACGGCGATCTTCCCGGCCCGCGCATCATCGCCAGCGGCCCGCCTCTCGGCATCACCGGCGGACACTGCGACAACAACCTCCTGCCCTTCGAATACCACGTCAAAGCAGACGGCGTTGCCGACGGCATCCAGGGCGTTCAGCAAAAAGTTCGCGAGGTCATCAAGTACGGTGCGGATGTCATCAAGATTTGCGCTACCGGCGGAGTGCTCTCCAAAGGAGACGATCCGAAGGCCTCGCAGTACAGCCTCGAAGAGATGAAGGCCATTGTCGCGGACGCGCATCGCCTCGGCCGCAAAGTTGCCGCCCACGCCCACGGCGGAGAGGGAATCATCTGGGCCTCGGAAGCGGGCGTCGATTCCATCGAGCACGGCTCATATATAGATGATGCGGGCATCGCCACTCTCAAGAAGAATGGCACTTACATGGTGCCCACGATTTACCTCAACGAATGGCTCCTCGCCAACATGGACAAGATCGGTTTCCCCGCCATCTACCGCCAGAAGATGATCGACGTCGCCGCTGTTTCGGAAAAGAATATGGCGCACGCCATGATGTCCGGCGTGAAGACCGCCTTCGGCACTGACGCCGCCGTTTACCCGCATGGACTCAACGCCCGCCAGTTCGTCACCTACGTGCACATGGGACTAACTCCCGCGCAAGCCATCCAGACCGCAACGGTAAACGCCGCCGACCTCCTCGGATGGTCAAACAAAGTCGGCACCATCGAAGCCGGCAAATGGGCAGACATCATCGCCACTGACGCCGACCCCACCCAGGACATCACCACCCTGCAACACGTGAAGTTCGTGATGAAGGGCGGCGTAATTTTCAAAAACGATTATTCAAAATAGAACTGTCATCCTGAGCGAAGCGCAGCGAAGTCGAAGGATCTATGCATTTGTCTTTCGTGTGGCACAGTCGCCCTCGACTGTGCCGCTAATCTGCATTGGTTCCGCTTTTGCCTCACCATCTTGAATTGTCATCCTGAGCGCATTGTTTCTGGCGCGAAGGAGCTTGCGCTTCGCGGAAGCAGGCTCGCTGGATTGTTCCATCTGTCACCCTGAGCGGAGGACGTCAGTCCGGAGTCGAAGGGCAATGCCTTGGACTTTGATCCTAAAGCTCCGTCAGGAGCGACACGACTTCACAATATCTCCTGATTCCTGCTGGTTTTTTGGCGTCTCTCGGCGCTTTGGACACAGCACAAGCCCGAGTAGCATGAATCCAGGAGTTCACCTTGTCTTCCCCCGGCCCCTCGGTCTTATTCGCAGACGACAACCAGCTTTCCCTGCACGTAGCCTGTGCCTATCTCGCACAATTCGGATTTAGAGTTCTTCCCGCATGCAATGCCGGTGAAGCGCTTGCTCTTCTTTCCAACAACTCCGTCCAAGCGGTTGTCACTGACTTTGATATGCCTGAAGTCAACGGCCTTGAACTCGCCCGCATGATCAAACAGGTGCAGCCCGGCCTTCCTGTATTCGTCCGTTCAGGGCACATCGGCTCCGTCCGGTTCAACGACTCTGACATCGACGGATGGTTCACGAAAGGCGATCCATTCTCAAGCATCGTTCCTACCCTGCAGAGGTGTGCGAGGGCTGGCCAGCAATCGCCTCAAGCCTCGTATGAGGTTCACTAGTCCGGAAATGCCCTAGCTGCCAATGTCCCGTTAAGATCATTGACGATCTCTCTAGGAAGCATCTTCACAATCTCCTGACCACCTCTTCCAACTCCCCCGCAATCTCCTCCGGCGACTTGTCCTTGTCAACGCTAATCGCCTCGCCCACCCGCACCGCCACCGCCCCCGGACGCGCAAAATATTTATCTCTGATTGCAAATAGCCCATCAATTCGCATCGGGACTACCGGAACATCCAGTCCACTAGCCAGTAGTCCTATCCCACTCCGAAACCGCTGCATCTCGCCCGTGGGGGTACGTAATCCCTCGGGGAAAACCAGCACGCTATACCCGCGCCCCACCGATTCACCTGCATAAGCAAAGCTCTCGCGGAAGCCGCTCAACTTCGGTAGCGGAAAGACATTGAACAACGCAACAACCAGGAAATACGCGACTCGCGTAACCACGCCCCCATACCGCATCGCCCACAACCGCTCACCTTCCATCGCGACGGCCAGCTTATTTCGCAACCGCCAGGGCAGCGCCGCTAACACAAATCCAACATCGATATATGTCACGTGATTGCACACCACCAGCACCGGCCCGCGTACATCCCGCAATCGTTCTCGTCCAATCACTCTCGGCGACGCCAGTAAGTAAGTCGCCGGCCACGTCAGCAAGTAATAGACAACAGCTCTAATCAACGTGACCGGCCACCGCTGCGCCCAACTCGGATACTCATATTTTTTCGGGGATGATTCTTGCGGCACAGCATTGTTCTGATCTCGTTTGTGTGGCACAGCCGCCCTCGGCTGTGGCTCTTTTCTGTCTTCGCTATCATCGAAAACTTCCGATACCCCCGAGCCAGGTGCCCCACTCTGAGCGAAGCGAAACGTCGGATTCGCCGATACCACCGAATCGGCGGCCTCACCCTTATCGCCTAGCGATAGTGTGGGACTGACTAATCTCTCCAACTCCTCCACTGTTTTCACTGCCGCGATCTCACTCTCATCCAGATCAACCTGATATCTCTCCTCCAATGCGCACTGCAGCTCCACGCGCTCGATTGAACTCAGGTCGATTCCCCCACCATCCACTTTGCGCCCGCTCACCTTCTCCACCAACTCCGCAACCGACCCTGAAGACGAGACTTGCGCCCTCACTCCGCGCAAACGCTCTTCAACCACTTTCGCGATCACCGCCGTCTTCGGCTTCTGTGTCGCCGTGCGCGGGAAATCACTTTCCGGCCACGTATACCAGTGCCGCATCTGCTGATGGAAAGCTAGCGTCTCATTCGCGCGTCGCACCACCTCGCTCGCATCACCGGCCGCAATCAGCACCGCGCAGGGTTCCGCATTTCCATTGCGTGACAGCCCAACCACCACCGCATCCCGCACGCCTGGCTGCCTTCGCAGCGCCGCCTCCAGATCCTCGGGATAGACATTCATCCCCTCGGCACTCACGATCACACTCTTCTTGCGTCCCTTGAAATGCAGATATCCTTCCGCATCCAGTGCGCCCAAGTCGCCCGTATGAAACCACTCACCATCTCCTGACACGGACGACACCGCACCCGACTGCCAATATCCAGTCGCCACATTTTCTCCACGGATCAATATCTCTCCACTCTCGCTCAACTTCATGTCGCGTCCCGGCAACACTTTCCCGATTGATCCCCTCCCGCGATGAAAGGGATGATTCACGCTGATCAGCGACGTCGTCTCAGTCAACCCATATCCTTGGATTACTACCAATCCCACCTTGCGCCAGAATTCTTCCGTTGCCGCATCCAGCGTCGCCCCTCCGGAGACAAACGCCCAAAACTTCCACCCAAACTGCCGGTGAATGTCGCGATACCTCCACCACCTCTTCCAGACATTTTCAGCCAGGGGTGCCCCTCCCTTATCCAGCAGGGATAGGGTGGAATCCTCGACTTCCGAACCCACCGCTTCGCGTTCAGTCTGATCGGGGTGAACTGTGGGATTCTGATTTTGAAACTCGAAACTTGAAACTTGAAACTGAACTTTCTTCAACGACTCCAAAATCCTCGGCACCGCGACCAGCACCTGAACCTTCTCCCGTTTGATCACCGACATCACCTCCGCAGGATTCAGTCCTTCATGGAACACCACGCATCCCCCGATCAGTGGCGGAATAAATATCCCGAGAAACTCGCCAAAGACGTGACTCAGCGGCAGCAGGTTCATGAACCGGATCCCGCGTCCGCAATTGAACAGACGAAACACGCGTTCATACTTCAAATATTTTTTGATCTCGCTTTCGAACGGCTCCAGGTTGGCAAGCACATTCCCGTGCGATATCACTACCCCGCGCGGCTCATCTGTCGTTCCAGAAGTAAAAATGATCTGCAGCATATCTTTCCGCTCGAGCTCAACAGAGAACGGAGTGCGCTCCCTCGACCGCAACTGTTCCGGCAAATCCTCCAGCACCAGAGAAGCGAATTCGCCAAGATTTTGCTGGTGATCTTTGTAGCGCCGGCGTCCCGCCGGCTGTCCTGGGGGCGTCTCGCCCCCGTTTCTTCCGCCCTGCTGTTCTCCTCCGCGCCGCTGCGTCTCCGTGGTGAAAATCTGCTGGGGCACTCTCTCCTTTAAAAGGTTTTCTCTGTGCCTCTGTGTCTCTGTGGTGAACAAGCTTCTCGACGCGACCACCAACTTCGCCCTCACCTGCCCCGCCACGCGCAGGGCAAACTCAGCCGTGCCCGCGCGATCCATCGGCACCACTACAACCCCGCGCATCATGCATCCCAAGAAGGCGACTACCCACTCCGCGCAGTTCTCTCCCCATAGGACAACGTGATCGCCCTTTCGTATTCCACGCGCCTCCAACTCTCGCGCAAACTGGCACGCCGTCTCCAGCACCCGCGCATACGTCCACTCCACACGCCGATACCCCCTCCTTTGCACATACGCCACCTCCCTCGCATGCGCGCGAAAATATTCGAGATGCTCAACCAGCGACCTTCTCATCTCTCTACTCAGATGCCTTACTCTCACAAGCCCTTCGTGGAACCTGCGTGCCTTTCGTGTGAAAGGTGTTCGGTTCTTATCAACGAACGAATTCTGCAATAGGCTGGGATCACCCGACTGTCATCCTGAGCGAAGCGCAGCGAAGTCGAAGGATCTATTTGCGTGTGCCCCGTCTTAGCTTTGCTACGGCGGGGATTTGCTTTTGACTGTGTGGCACAGCCGCCCTCGGCTGTGTACGACCTGCCGCGAAGAGGCACCGGAGCAGCGAGACCCGTCCTCAGCCAAGTCGAATGCATTTAGCCCCGGGCGCTCTCCTTTGCGTTCCCCCGCGTCCTTTGCGGTTCAAGCCTTTGCCTCTGGCTAAAAGCTAACAGCTATCCACTGCCCACTAGCCACTGCCCACTGCCTCTCTGTATCATTGCCCACGTGATCGGCCAATCCTTCTCTCATTACAAGATCATCGACAAGCTTGGTGCCGGCGGCATGGGTATCGTCTTCAAGGCTGAAGACACCCGCCTCGGACGCTTCGTCGCGCTCAAATTCCTTCCAGAAGAAATGGAGAAAGATCCGCAAGCTCTCGAGCGATTCCAACGGGAAGCCCGCTCCGCATCTGCGCTGAATCACCCGAACATCTGCACGATCTACGACATCGGCGAAGCCAACGGACGCCAGTTCATTGTCATGGAACTGCTCGATGGCAAGCAGCTCGACCAGGTCATCGGAGATCAGCCACTTGAGCTCGAGCAGCTTCTCGAACTCGCCATCCAATGCGCTGACGCGCTTGACGCTGCTCACTCGCAAGGCATCATTCATCGCGACATCAAGCCCGGCAACATCTTCGTCACCGCGCGCGGACAGGCCAAGATCCTCGATTTCGGGCTCGCCAAGCTCACCGGCGCTCCCGTTCGCAACGCGTACGCTATTGCGAATTCCACTGCGGCCACGCTCGATCCGCATCTCACCAGCCCCGGCACCGCCGTCGGCACTGTTGCGTATATGTCTCCTGAGCAAGCGCGCGGCAAGGAGCTCGACGCCCGCTCTGATGTCTTTTCATTCGGCGCTGTGCTCTATCAAATGGCAACAGGAAGGATCGCGTTCGACGGCGAAACCTCAGCCGTTATCTTTGACAACATCCTGAATCGCGCTCCCGTCGCTCCCGTAAGCATTAATCCTTCGCTTCCGGCGAAGCTCGAAGAAATCATCAACACAGCGCTCGAAAAGGATCGCGATCTCCGCTGCCAGAGTGCCGGCGAACTCCGCGCGGATCTCAAGCGCCTCAAGCGTGACACCACGTCCGGACACTCCGTCTCCGTTCCCACCGTCGATTCATCCGGGATTCGCCGCGCTGCAGGTAGCGGATCAGCTCCCGTTCAGCCTCACCACTCAACAGGCAGTGAAGTCGTCCTCGACGCCGCGAAGCATCACAAGCTCTTCACCGGAACAGGACTTCTCATCACCATCCTCATCCTGCTCGCCGCCGCATTCGGCGTCTACTCGCTCGTCATGCGCAACCAGTCTGTGCCTTTCCAGCAGATTTCGCTTGCGAAGGTTACCGATTCGGGCAAAGCCTCCTTGGTCGCCATCTCTCCCGATGGCAAATACGTCCTGTATGTAGTCACTGAGGCCAATCACCAGAGTCTCTGGATTCGCAATATTCCCAGTGACAGCAACACTCAGGTCATTCCGCCCGGGGAACCACGTTTCTTTGGACTCAAGTTTTCGCCCGACGGCAATTACATCTACTTCACCCGTGGAGATGATCCTGCCCATCCCGGCGTGCACTATCTTTACACCGCGCCTCTGCTTGGCGGCTCGCCTCGCCGCTTGATCACGGATATTGACAGCAACATCAGCTTCTCTCCCGACGGTAAGCGCTTTGCTTTTTATCGACACAACAGCCCGGAGCCTGGAAAATATCGCGTCATCATCGCTGACGCAGATGGCCAGAACGAACATGATGTCACCGTCGCATCGCTCCCCGGCCCCACAGACATAAGCTGGTCGCCGGACGGAAAGACCGTTGCTGTTCTTTTTGCCCAGCCGCAAGGTGCACTCAGTGGTGTCACTGCTTTGGATGCCGCCAGCGGCGCAGCCACAAATTTCTTTGCCGCGAATGACTACATCGTCACCGGTATCGAATGGATGCCGGACGGCAAAGGACTCGCTACAACCTACAGCAGCCGCGATACCAACTTTAAGCGTTCGCAGATTGGCTATATCAGCTATCCCAAGGGCCTACTTCGCGGACTGACAAACGATTTGAACAGCTACGCAGGTCTAGGAGTCTCCGCCGACGGCAAAACACTCGCCACTGTCCTGCGCGACGCGAAAATTGATCTTTATCTCGCTCCCACAGAGGGTGCGAACGATGACCAGATCACCCAACTCACCAATCATCACCCTTCTGAAGGTTTCTCTTGGACTCCCGACGGTCAGATCCTCGCCGATCACGATCTCAAGATCACGCGATACTCTCCCGCAGGTGGCGCCGGAACACAGTTACTGAGCGATCCCAAGTATCCTTCACTTCGCCCGGTCTCCTGCGACGCCGGAAAGTACATTGTTTTCGCGAGCGCTTTCCGCACCGGCAGCTCTTCCGTGAATCTCTGGCGCATTGACGCTAACGGCGGAAACCTAACGCAACTTACCACCGGCACTCGAGATGTCCAGCCGCTCTGCGCCACCATTGGCGATAGCAAGTGGGTCTATTTTTTCCGGTTTGATGAGAACAGAGTCATGCGGGTCTCCATCGACGGTGGCACTCCTGAAGTCTTGTCCGCAAGTGCCGGCGGCGCATTCAATCTTTCCGCCGACGGCAGATTGCTTATCGTCTCCGTATTCACCGGGCCGCTGAAGATCAAAGCCGCCGTGCTTCACCCTGACACCCACGATCCCGTCACCTACTTGCCTGATCCGCCGCCCAATATGTCCATCAATCCGCGCGCTTATCCTGACGACAAGTCCTTCGGCGTTGGCCTCCGCAAAGAAGGTGTGGACAACATCTGGCAGGTTGCCTTCACTGGCGGCGCTCCACGCCAACTTACCGATTTCAAAAAAGAAAACATTCAGGACTTCGCCTTCTCTCCCGACGGCAAAAAACTCGCCCTCCTGCGTGGCCACATCGACTCCGACATCGTCCTAATCCGCGACGTCAAACCTTAATTGTCGTCCTGAGCGAAGCGCCGTAACTGTCATCCTGAGCGAAGCGCAGCGCAGTCGAAGGATCCATGCATTTGTTTTTGACTGTGTGGCACAGCCGTCCTCGGCTGTGCCCGACATGCCGCGAAGCGGCACCGGGGCTTCAGTACTGACTCTTGCCTTTGACTTTCCTGACTACCGACTACTGACTACTAGCTACTGACTACGGGCTACTGAAACGCCAACACCACCGCCCCCGAACAGATCAACAAACCTCCTACCCACTGGTGCCACGTGAGACTCTCGTGCAAGAACACCACGGCTAGCACGATGGCCACGATCACACTCAGCTTATCCACCGGAGCCACTCGCGACGCCTCTCCCAGCTGCAACGCTCTGAAGTAACACAGCCATGACAATCCCGTTCCCAGCCCTGAGAGGAACAGAAATACCCATGTCTTCCTCCCAATGCTCGACAGCGGCTGCGTGTTCGTGAACATTGCGATCGACCACGCAAAGATCAGGATCACTCCCGTGCGTATCGCCGTCGCCAGGTTTGAGTTGATGTCCTTTACTCCAACCTTCGCCAGCACCGCTGTTGCTCCCGCAAAAAACGCCGACAACAATGACCACGTGAACCAATTCATCGTTCGCTCCTGACCTCAAGAAAATATATTTCGCCTTTGCACTACGCCCGGTGCCATCCAGCGTTGAATCAGCAAACCTTCATACGTAGGGTAATGCAATCGAACGGGGCCATTCGGCTCCAACAACGCAAGCCAACATAAAAATTAAATAAGAGGTAAACAAACATGACCAATCAGGAAGCCACCTTCAACCCTCGTGCCGGAAACGGCAGCGCCTATGACTTGATGAACTCATATGCCGCGCTGCAACAGCAAGCCGGCGTTCCTAACCAATCCTTCTATCAAACTCCCACTGCTGGACAAAAACAAAATTGGCAACAGAACGCCTGGCAGCAACAGCCGTGGCAACAGCAACAATTCTCGCAGCAGCCCTGGCAGCAACAACAATTCTCACAGCAACCATTCTTCAACCAGCAATACCAGATGCAACCATATTCCAACCAGCAGTTTTCGCAGCAACAACCAAACTTCGGCGCACAGCAGCAGTTCGCCACGCCGTGGCAGAACCAGAACATCTACGGTCAATCACCATACGCTGGATACAACGCCCAGCAATCGCAGACTCCCGCCATCACACATCGCGCCGCCGAACTGAAGTTGAAGATTCCCATTCACCGCATCATCGGCAGACACCCCGTCGAAGTCCAACAGTATCTCCAGCAAGTCGTGCTGCCGCTTCTTCTTGACGGACTCGCCAGGCGCGCTGTCTCCAACGAACTCGGCCTCTCGATCACCACTGATTTACGCGGAGAACTCGTTGCTGAAATCGACATCTGATCCGATCCGACACCACGGCCCGCAGCTCGTAACTGCGGGCGCCGCCGACGCTCCACCAGCCATCACTTCGCCGGTGGGCCCGGGCGAATACGAAGTCAAACACGTAACCGACATCAAAAATGTTCCGGAGGAACACATGTATCAATACGAATCTTCGCCTTTTACAAACGTTAATCCATCGCAATCAACGCCATTCCAGAACTTCCAGGGATCGGCATTCCAGAATCCGCAATCGCAAGGCTACGCCAACCGATTCGGCGTCAGCGCCAACATGCCGCCATTCCAATCGGCATTCGCTTTCCAGGGACCGCAACCCTTCCAAGGCTTCACCGGCTCCGGATATCAATCATCACCATTCCAAGCCTCACCGTTTCAGACGTCTCCGTTCCAGAGCTCGCCATTTCAAACCTCACCTTTTCCCGGCGCTTCGTTCCAAGGTTCGCCGTATCAATCCACGCCGTATCAAACCTCGCAAGCGGGATTCGAGAACGTCAGCTCGCGCCTCTCGCCTGAAGAATTTGCGGGAAGTCTCGGCAGCGGACGCTTCTCTGAGAACCGACTCACCAATCTCGCGCTCGTCGATCCCATCTTCATCACCGAGCTAAGCCGTTCCGCTCGCGGACTGCAAGATGTCGCCGAACAACTCGAAGGCATCCAGTCACCAGGACAAAGCCAAAGCCAATCCAGCTCCAAAGACGACACGCAACGCAAGGGCATCTATGCCGCCACTGCGCATCTCTTCTACACATTCGGATTGCTCGCCAGCAAAGGCATCTTCATCACTGGCGACATGCCCGGAAAGATCCGCACCGAATCCGGCGGCCCCGCCAACGCCTGCCGCGAGTTCGGCAAACAGCTCGAGCGCTTCGTCGACAAAGCTGCCACCGGCCGCGGCGTCACCGAAGAACTCAGCCGATTAGTCGAGCGCGGCACCGCCTGCTACGCCGAGATCACTCGCACCATTGAGGGCTCAGAAACCAGCGACCAGACAACACGCAAGAAGGTCGCCGCCTAACCACGAACGGACCACGAAACGGGTGCCCCACCTGTGGCTTCTCACAGGTGGGATCACTCGTGGCCCAAATACAACCCCTCCCACTCCTCCCCACCCATGTGGTCTTTCAGAATCACAGAGTTACACACAACGGTCTGGCAGAGTCCTTGACGCGAAAGCAGTTACGGGCAAAATTTTGATAGCGCGGTACTTAGGCATTGGTTGCCCGTGACAGCTCGGCGGATTCCGGGTGCCGTCGCTCAGCGGCTGCGAGAAGGATATCGGAGTGGATTCTAATTGTCAATTGATAGATGTGTATGTTTTCTTATAGTTATGCAGACAATCGAGGCGTTTTTGAAGGTCTAGGGGAATCAAGGTTCTGTGTAGAAGAGCACGGCTTCAGCCGTGCGTTAGGGATTTGAAAAATCCCATCCATCCTGCCGGAGGCCGCGCGCAACGCGCGAAATTACGCGATACTCTGCTCGTACAGATGTTTCTGGAAGTCGACGAACATGGCTTTGATCGTAGACACCCCGCCTAATTCCAC
The DNA here is from genome assembly GCA_025462725.1 of Terriglobales bacterium. Taxonomy (GTDB): domain Bacteria; phylum Acidobacteriota; class Terriglobia; order Terriglobales; family Acidobacteriaceae; genus JAICLA01. The sequence continues at coordinate 273,914 of JAOAPE010000001.1, forward strand.
TTCCGCATCGGTCAGTGCCTTGTATTTGAGAGTAAGTAAGTCGGGCAGCTTCTCTTGGTCTAACTCTTCAACGCCGCTTTCCACATACTTTTGCAGAACGAACTCGACAAATTCCTTCTGCTTCGGCGTCAACGCCGAAAAAATTGCGGCTTTTGCGTTGTTCACCCGCGCTTGACGCGTGATCGGCGCAACTGCGTACGACACATATTCAAGCACATCGAAGATGTCGCTCTTCTCGGCATTCACTAGCTTTTGCAATGCCGTCAATTCGGACTTCCCATATCCGGCATCAGCGAGCTTTTGTAGTAAAGCTCTTCGGGTTGCAGGCACTTTCCATATCTTTCGCAGCTCCGCTTCGTTTGAAAAGAACTTCGGCAATTCTCCAAACAAGTTCTTCATGAACTGCTCAGCGGATATTGGCCCTTTGGCGCTCCAGTAAGAGACATGCACCATGTGCTGTATCTCAAGCTCTTTGCCCCCACCGAGTTTCACTTTCACCTTGCGCGGCGGCTCGTCCGGCCCCGGCTCCGGACGTGGTTCTCTCGGTTCCCGCGGTGATCGCGGCTCTTTGGGTTCTCCATCCCCACCCGTGGACACATCTACCGGCTCGCCATCCCAATCCGGGTCGGCAAAATGGTGGTAAGCATCTACAAAATCGTAAATCGTGAAAAAGTCTTTGCCGTCGAATAAGCGCGTGCCGCGCCCAATGATCTGCTTGAACTCGATCATTGAATTCACACGCCTCATCAGCGCAATATTCCGCACATTTCGCGCGTCCACACCCGTCGAGAGTTTCTGTGAAGTTGTCAGGATCGTGGGAATGGATTTCTCATTGTCCTGAAATTCCCGCAAGTACTGTTCGCCTAATTCCCCATCGTTAGCAGTCACGCGCACACAATAGTTTGGCTCGGCGATGGTCTTGTTCTGGTTTATCAGATCGCGCAGCAGCGCCGCATGCGCCTGAGTTGCACCAAAGACCAGCGTCTTTTCACTTGGCTCAATGCCGTCTTCTTCTGAAAGTAGAATGCGTACCCGCTTGCGCTCGCGCTCTTCTATTTCAATTGTCCGATTGAAGTCCGGCTCTGTATAAAGCTTGCCTTCTTCTATCTCCCCTTCCACCACGTAGTCGTCCGAAGTGTAGAAGTAATCGTCTAGTGTCGTTTTAATCCGTTTTACTTTGAATGGAGTGAGGAATCCGTCATTGATTCCCTCTTTCAACGAATAGATATAGACGGGCTCGCCAAAGTATTTGTATGTATTTACATTGTCTTCCCGACGCGGAGTTGCAGTCAGTCCCAACTGCGCGGCGGGGGAGAAGTACTCCATGATCTCCCGCCAGTTGCTTTCATCGTTCGCGCCGCCGCGGTGGCATTCATCAATGACGATGAAATCGAAGTAGTCCTTAGGATAATCACCAAAGTAAGGTGTCTCATTTGGACCAGACATAAACGTCTGAAAGATGGTGAAGAAGATGCTGCCGTTAGTCGGCACTCCGCCCTTCTTGCGTATCTCGCTCGGCTTGATTCGCACTAACGCATCTTCGGGAAACGCCGAGAACGCATTGAATGCCTGGTCTGCCAAAATGTTCCTGTCGGCTAGAAACAGAATCCTCGGCCTCCGTGACCCATCCCGCCGCAAGTTCCATTTCGAATGAAACAGCTTCCATGCGATCTGAAAGGCGATGAACGTCTTCCCGGTCCCTGTCGCTAGCGTCAGCAATATGCGTGGCTTCTCTCCCGCTACCGCCTCCATTACGCGGTTAATGGCTATCTCCTGGTAATAGCGTGACTTCTTGCTTCCCCCAACGTCCTCATACGGGACATCATCAAACCTCTTCTGCCACTCAAGCTGCTTCCCAAACGTCCGCGGCCACAGCTCGTCCGGAGTGGGAAAGCGGTCAACTACTCCCTCTTGCCCCGTCCGCATGCAGATCTGGTAAATCTGTTTTCCGTTGGTAGAGTAGGCAGTGGCAAGCTGCATCTTTTCGGCATAGTTCTTCGCTTGGCCTACGCCTTCGCTCACTTCCTGTTCATTTGATTTGGCTTCGATTACCGCCAGCTTGCGCCCGCGATACGTCAGGATGTAGTCGGCTATCAGCGGCTTCGCCCGCGTGCCGCCTATCTGGATGCGGCCGTCGTTTATCTTGAACTCGCGAAGCACACGTGCGCCCTCGGTCGAACTCCAGCCGGCAGCCGCCAGCTTCGGATCGATTAACTCCGCTCGTGTGTCCGCTTCATTCATGGGTCTTTCTAGACACTTGGTTCAAAGCAGCCCACCCGAAAAGGCCTTTTGCAAAATTGACTTCTTCAATTCGTCGAGCGAGGCGAGCTTGCGCTTGCTAATCGACTTGAGCTCATCCGCCTCAGTAGAGAGTTCTTTTAATACGGCGGCGATTCGCAGCTGTTCCTTTACCGGAGGCAAAGAGAAGCCGAATCGGAACAAATACTCTCGATTGACCTTGGGCATGCCTGCGCGTGAAGAACCCAGGATTGCATATTCAGTGAACCTCTTCGAGATCAGCAGCCAGAAGAGATAGTCATTCATTATTTCCGAGCAACGCGGTACAAGAGGGTAAATATCGGCACTGCAAAGTCCCTCGAAATCCGGTACAGCCACCTTAACTAGGTATGGCCGGATCTTGCTGTACAACACCACGGGCGGTTTGAAGCAGAACTTCCCGGAAATGAGCTTTTCCTGACGGGCGCTCCGGAGATTAAACAATCGGCCAGTCTTTGATTCGATGTTGGCAGCCCCCACATGTATCAGATCGAGAAACTCGGAGTTCTTTGGATCAACGAGCGACGAAGATATTTCACAAACATCCTCGAGAGTTACCGCCTCCCAATCGCTTTTGGGTTGTGCAATTTGTCTATCTATTTCCGAATTCACTAGACCATCAGCTGCCTGATAACTTCGCTCCGCGTTCGCCTTGGCTTCGGCAATCGCGGCAAACGCAGCATCCAGCCGCGCCACTATTCGCTGCTGAACTGTGCGTGGTGGAAGCGGTAACGGCAATTGTTCAAAGTGTCTGCGCCGTAGCGATTTTGCCGTTGCTCCCACTGCGACCTGCTCGAAATATTTGTGAAAGTAAATCAAGAACCAATAAATGTATTCAACATCCACGCTGTCTTTGAAACTGTGAAGGGCGTACGCTCTCTGGTGAAGGTCGAATTTGCCCCGAAATAATCGAGGAGTGAATTCCTTCCCTTCCCCTGGAACAATCACGGCATCGCAGTCGAATAAGAAGCGCGAGCTGCGTTTAATGATTTTGGAGCGATCAAAGAACGCGTAAGCACCATCGGCCACAGCTTGGTTGGCATTGGAATCGCCTGTGCTGATTTCGCACAGATTTCCGAGATAGTTCTGCTGCCAAGAGCTAATCACACCAGCTCCCTTATCCACTCCAATATCTCCGCGCTCTCTTTATCTAATCGCGCAATCTCATCCAATATCTCTTTCGGGTCGCGCAATGTTGCTTCATCTTTCTTATGCGGGTTCCGCACCGACAAGTCGAATGTTGCCTCGTCTATCTTTGTGACTTCTACCGTCCAGGAGTCCTCTGAATCCGCCTTAGTCTTCTGCAGCTTCACGAACTCCGCCAGGTCTTCCTCGGTCAGCGGATACGTCTTCCCCAGGTTCCGCGCGAGATTCAGCTGGTAGTACCAGACCTTGCGGGTCTTTGTCCCCTTGTCAAAGAAGAGCACCACAGTCTTTACGCCCGCGCCCTGAAAAACTCCGCCTGGCAAGTCCAGCACTGTGTGCAGATTGCAGTCTTCCAGTAACTTCCTGCGCAGCGCGACTGACGCGTTGTCCGTGTTCGACAAGAACGTGTTCTTAATGACGATGCCCGCCTTGCCGCCCGCCTTCAGCATCCTTATAAAGTGATTCAGGAACAGGTACGCCGTCTCGCTCGACTTCACATCAAAGTTGCCCTGAACCTCCGGACGCTCGCTGCCCCCAAAAGGCGGATTGGCCAGCACAATGTCATGCCGGTCCTTCTCCTGAATGTCTCGCACGTTTTCTGACAGCGTGTTGGTATGCAGGATGTTCGGCGCTTCAATCCCGTGCAGAATCATGTTCATGATTCCCACGATGTACGCCAGTGACTTCTTCTCTTTGCCATAGAAAGTGTTTTTTTGTAGGGTGTTGTGCTCTTTGGTCGAAATGCCGGGCTTATTCAAATACGCGTAGGACTCGGCAAGGAAGCCGCAGGAACCACATGCCCCGTCATAAATTGTTTGCCCTATCTTCGGTCCAACAACTTTCACAATCGCCTTGATCAGCGGGCGCGGCGTGTAATACTCCCCGCCATTCCGTCCGGCGTTCCCCATGTTTTTGATCTTGGTTTCGTACAGATGTGACATCTCGTCTTTTTCAGCCCGCGACTGAAAAACGCATCTCATCCACCCGCTCGATAACCTCGCGTAGGTTGTAGCCGCTTTGAAATTTGTTTTTAAGTTCCGAGAAGATTTCCCCGATCTTGTATTCGATCGTTTGCGGGTCTTCCGTGTCCTTCTTGAACTTCCGCAGATAAGGAAACAATTTTCCGTCCACAAACTCTTTCAGGTCATCGCCGGTCAGCGCCTTGTGATGGTCAAGCTTGCCGTCTTTGCCGCGCGGCATGGCCCACCGATGCCAGCGGAACTCATCTTTAAGAATTAGCTTGTGATCTTTGACCGTTAATTCCGCGCGCCTGGCGCGGTCTTTTTCCAGGTCGTCAAGGTACTTGAGGAAAAGCAACCATGAGGTCTGCTCAATGTAGTCCAGTTCAGTCGAACAACCCGCGTCTTTACGCAGGGTGTCGTCTATATTCTTGAATGCTTGTTCAAACAAGGAAGGTCACCTGGTGGAGGTTGAGGTACCTGCGTATGTTAATGAACTGTGCAGGTCTCTACCACACAAATCAGCTTGGGATAATTTCGGCGCCCCTACCTCTTCCCCAGCACTTCCACTATCCGATCAAAATCTTCCAACCCGGCATACTCCAAAATGATCTTGCCCTTCCCACCGTTATCTTTGATCGTCACTCTGCAACCGAGCGTGCGCTGAATCTCCTGCTCGGCTGCGCGGACATTCGGGTCCTGCCACTCTTTCACCTTGCTCTCCACGCCCCGCGGAGGCCCCATCAGCTTCTGCACCATCTCCTCAAGCTGCCGCACTGACATTCCATCCTCAATCGCCTTCTCCGCCACCCGCGCCACCATCTCCGCCGGCTCGTTCGTCAGCATCATCAGCACTTTCCCGTGCCCCAGGCTCAGCGTGCCATCTTCAATCGCCGATTGCGCCACCATCGGCAGCTTCAACAGCCGCATGAAGTTCGACACCGTCGTGCGGTCTTTCCCCGTCTTGATCGCTATCAAGTCCTGCGTCAACTGGAACTCCCGCGACAACCTCTCGAACGCCCGCGCCTGCTCCATCGCATTCAGGTCTTCGCGCTGCAGGTTCTCGATGATCGTGATCTCCATCGCCTGCACGTCTGACACTTGCTTCACGATCGCCGGGATCGTCAACTTCCCCGCGGCCTTTGACGCTAACCACCGCCGCTCCCCCGCCATCAATTGATAACGGACAACAGCTTTCCCCGACTCCCCCGCACCCGATTCATTCGGCGAAGCCGTTCCGCTTCCTTCTGGTTTTCCAATTACGTTCGGCGAAGCCGTGCCGCCCTGCCGAAGGCCGCTGTTGCCTTTGCCTTCCTGACCACTAGCCCCTGACGACTGCCCACTGCCCTTGTCACCAACGGTGACAGGACGCACCAGCACCGGCTGCAATACTCCTGACGCCTTGATGCTCGCCGTCAACTCCGCCAGCGCAGTCTCATCGATCTTCCCGCGCGTCTGATACGGATTCCGATCGATCAACTCAACAGGAATCTCTTTCGACCCAGCGATGCCCACCTCAACAGCCTTGGCTCCCGCCGCGCCTTCAGCGGTCGTCGCCGTGCCGCCCGGTCCACGAGACGGCAGAAGTGATTCCAATCCCCTGCCTAACGCCTTCCGCTTATCTTTAATATCCATATGAGTTGTCTTTCACTTCTCTAACCTGCAATTTTCCTTTGCGCACGTTTGCGTCCTTTGCGGTAAATGCTTTCGCCCTAATCCGCGTTCATCTGCGCAAATCCGCGGCCAAGCTCTTGACTAGAGCGAAGAGCATCTGCCTCCATGGCAAATCGTTAACGCGCCCGCGCCGGACACGCCCCCTTCACCCACTTCAATGCCTTCGACCTCGCAAAACTCGGCGCGACACTCACCTTCAAACTGAAGCGCATCCAGCGCACCTGTTTTGGATCGCCCTCGCGCTCGTAGTCCACCGCACTGACCACCGCCGACGCAGTCTTCACTTCGCTCAACGCACTGAGCAGCGGACCCACTGCCTTTGAATTTTTCTGTTGCTCTTCCACCAGCTCTGACATCCAGTCATAGTCTGCCTTGTTGAGCACGAACCGAACCTGGTGCGGACGCTTCAATTGGTCTCGAGCGTTCTCGCCATAGCCGGTCCCGAGGAGTTGCGAATTGCCGGAGTGATACGGCGGATTCGTCACCCACGCCCAATCCTGCGGAGAACCCAGCGGCCCGGCTTCGATCAACCAGCCCCAATCGTCCTTCATCGGCACCAGGCGGACTTCAAGATCCGACCCGACAGCGAGCGAATATCCTTCGCCCCTTTTTACGTATCCGCTGACGGTCGTCTCCTGGCAACTTTGTCCAACAGCGACCACGCAAAACAGACAAACGCCTGCGAGCACAATTGCGATCCTGATTCGGTTTCCTATGCGTCCAATTTCCCTGATCCGAGTCCTCAGTCCAAAAATCGCAACCCCCAATTAGATTTCCTCTGCGTACCTCGCGTCCTATGTGGTAAACGCTTTTGCGGTTGTCTTCCGGATCCGTGGAATTGCACAGCGGGATCCGCTCTTCTGGGTTTCTCAACCGAAATTAGTTTATGCATAAACTAATTTTCACCCGCGCCAGAAGCAGCTTCTATGAATACTGCCCCTCGTTGAGCCGATCCTTATGCAGGAGCGAAGTCGCCAGCCTCGATGGCCTATCCCTAACTTTCACCCGCGCCGGATGCGGCTTCCATCAACTCTTCGGTCGTCTTTTTCGCGCCTTTCCCCATGATCTCTTTCGCCAAGCGGATGTAGCTCTCTGCCCCGCGCGACCGTGGATCATACTCAAGCGCCGGCAGCCCATAACTCGGCGCCTCCGCCAGGCGGACGTTGCGCGGAATCGTTGTCTTGAAAAGTTTGTCGCCAAAAAACTTTTTCAACTCTTGTGTAACTTGCTGTGCCAGGTTGGTGCGATCGTCATACATCGTCAACACCACACCTTCTACTTCAAGCGACGGATTGAGCTCCGCGCGAATGCGGTCCATCGTGTCCAGCAATTCGCTGACGCCTTCGAGCGCGAAGTATTCCGCCTGCATGGGAATGAGCACTGAATCCGCAGCGACAAGCGCGTTGAGCGTAAGCAGATCCAGCGCCGGCGGACAATCCAGCACGATGTACTCGAATTGATCCTTTACTGCAGCGATAGCATTCCGCAGCCGAAACTCTCGTCCGTCCGCCTGAACTAATTCGAGGTTTGCACCAATCAGGTTCTTGTGGGCTGGGATAACGTGTAGGTTCTCCAGCGAAGTCGGCACGATCGCATCTGCCGCGACGCAATCTCCCATGAGCACGTTGTAGCTGCTCATCCGATTCGGGTCTCGTCCGAGTCCCAAGCCGCCGGTGGAATTCGACTGTGGATCACAATCAACCAGCAGCGCTCGCACCTCCGCCGCAGCGAAGGATGCAGCCAGGTTTATGGCGGTGGTGGTCTTGCCGACGCCGCCTTTTTGGTTCGCTACAGCAATGATTCGAGCCATGGAGATATGTTCGTGCGCTAACGAATATATCAGCCGCGCTCAAATTAGCCGGTTGTGGATTGTTAGGATTTCCTAGTTGGAATGAGGAAAAGGCGGAAACTTTGAAAAATGTTCCACGTGGAACGTTGTGGAAAACTCGGATTTCTGGATCGGGCGTGGTTCCCCGGCAGGCAGATTTTGGTGGAGAATGAGAAAATGTTCCACGTGGAACGTTGTGGAAAAGTCCGAATTGCGGCGAATTGGCAATTCTGCCGCCAGATTGGCTGGTGCCGCCCGGATATTGTTCCACGTGGAACACTGTGGAAAACTCTCATTCCTGGTGTTGTCGAGTTTGGTTCGGGTAGGAGTATTTCCCACTGACTTGGTTTAAACCGGAAGATATCGGAAGAAATAGATACGAAAACGTGTAGCGCTACCCACTTAGCTGATAATGTCTGGCGGTTACGGGTGTTATTTGGCGGCCTTGGATGTTTACTTTCTCGGCACATAGGTGCAAGAGAGCATTTATTGAGTGATCTTGAGTGGCCGTCGGGCAGGGTGTGGGTTACAGAGTACTTTATATAGCAAAGTCAACAACGTACCCTTCTCAGGGCGAGTGGAGGCCGCCTCGCAATGAGAGGCGGATCCTAAAATGCGCTTACGGGCGAATCTTGAGATCGATCGGGAAAAATTTCAAATGCCGGTGGCGAGTGGCTTGGTGCGGTCAGTGGTGAGGGAAGGAACGGCGCTGATCAATCCCCTTGTGTAGGGATGGTTAGGGGTGGCGAAGACTTGTTTGATGTCGCCGGTTTCGACGATCTCGCCGCGGTACATGACGGCGACTCGTTTGGCGACGCGAGAGACGACGCCGAGGTCATGCGAGATGAAGAGCATGGCCAGGCCGAATCGTTGGCGGAGGTCGTTGAGGAGATCGAGAATTTGTGCCTGGATGGTGACGTCGAGCGCTGTGGTGGGTTCGTCGGCGATGAGGAGTTGCGGGCGGTTGACGAGCATCATTGCGATCATGATGCGTTGTCGCATGCCGCCGGAGAGTTGGTGTGGATAGTCGCGGGCGCGGCGTTCGTGCTGCGGGATTGCGACTTCGCGCATGGCATCGACGGCGCGGCGCCAGGCTTCGGATTTTGTGACGCGAGTGTGCGCGAGAACGGCTTCGGCGATCTGGTCGCCGACGCGCATGACCGGGTTGAGCGCGGACATTGGCTCCTGAAAGATCATGGCTATGTGTCGGCCGCGGATGGAGCGCATGGCGGCTTCAGGAAGTTGGAGAAGATCGAAAGGCGCTTCGGTGCGAGCAGGCTTGTCGGGAGTCTCGACGGTGGGCGAAAAGAAAATGCTTCCGGTGGCGCGGGCTTGCGGGGCGAGCAGTCGCATGATGGCGAGCGAGGTGACGGATTTGCCGGAGCCGGATTCACCGACGAGTCCGAGGACTTCGCCGGCCTCGATGCAGAAGGAGACGCCGCGGACGGCATGGGCGAGCGGAGCGGGGCTGCCGGAGTTTGCGGCGAGAACGAAATCGATGTTGAGATTTGTTACTTGCAACAAGGGAGTGGCCAAGCGGCTATGGTAGCAGGGGTTGACTAACAGCGAAGCCATCGTAACCGCGGATAAAAGAAAGATAAAAGACGGACAAGGCGGATGCGGGTTGTTTGGGGGCGTGAACTCGAACCTGTGGTCGGTTAGTTTCCGCGTTTCAAGTGGGCGAAGTCAGTTTCGAGTTTCGGAGTTTCAAAGGCGGAAGCAAGAGCATCCACCGCCAATGACGCAAAGGTGCGCAAAGGGAAAGGCAACGGTCAAGCTAACCGGGGATCGAAGAAAAACAAGAGACGCATAAAGCTAGCCGAAAGTACTTCCCCGCCTTTACCCCGTCACGCTCATAGTTTTTGGAGGAATTGGAGGATCCTGAGTAACTGCAGGAATTGTAGGAACTGAGTCCGAGGGGGCACTTAACTTTTCCAAGTCCTTCTGGGATTGATTAAAGGCTGTTGTCCATTCCGAGTAGGTCTCTCCCATCAACTTAAAACAAGCAATCGTGCGGTAAAGCATGACGATGAATAGCAAGCAAGCTGCGGTGGTCTCGGTATGGCTTACGGTGGCATTCAAAGTGTCTCCGGACCGCATCGTTCTTAGGTCTTCAACAATCACCACGCACTGAGCAATGACGGCGGTCCACATTATCAAGCTGGGAAGGCGGACAACCTCCTGGCCAAGGTTGGGGGGAGTGGCGGGTTGATCCGGCTAGGAGGCACGGTCAACACTTGCGTCATTGCAAGTAGATCGTAGGCAACCGGTAACTCCTTCAATTCGGCCGCGAAGTCAAAGACTTGCCGAATGTTGTCATGCTGGCGGCGCAAGCTGAACTGGAACCAGCTTAAGAGGAAGGTGAAAGTCAATCCAGAAACCAAGCTTAGATCATTAATGTCAAAAGCAATGCCCAGCACCGGCACAGTGAAAGCCATCACCCTGGTGTTCATGATCTGCTGAAGGTCAGCTTCGTTCTTGCGGGCTTCTGCGAGAGAGAAATTCCATTGCCGGATGTAGTTGACGGCGCTGTCGTGGTCGGCCTTGGTCAGCTTTTGGGCGCAGCGATATTCAAAATCCCGGCGGTCGAGTGCATCGTTATGACCGCGGGCCGATTCTGTGACAGGCAAGTCCGCTGGCGAAAGCCCTTTGGAGTACACCGATTGCGGTTCGCAGGTCAATATCCAAACCGCATTCTGAGCGGTGGTGAGGCGAAGTGTGGCCCAGCTCAAGTTTTCCTGTTCCCACGTGGAAGCAAGAACCAGGACCACTCCCAACTGCAACAGAAAAATAATCCAGCGACATCGCTTTGATGCCTCGTCAGCGTAAGTGATAGCTAACTTGGTTTCCTCGGAAATTGCCATGTGAATCCTCCTGCATAAATCTGCGGCTTTATTGAAAGTGTTTAGCGCTGCTCTACTAATTTGACGGCTATAGGAATCCTGATCCGGAACTGGTGCTCGGCGTAAAGCGCCGCGCTACTCACGAATTGGGACAGAGAAGCTGTGCCTGGAGGCAATTTCATTCTCTTCAATTCCCCGGCCATGTGACGGACGGTGTGGAGACCAAGACTGCGGTAACTTTCAAATTGGGATTCGCTGAACCACTGTTCGGTTGTGGGTTGTTGCGGGAACAGCGGATCTGATGAAGCATATTGGGCGACGTCCGCCGGCTCTTCTCCGCAGAGCACTGGTTTGATGTAAATCAGCGTACCGACAGTGGCGGCTGTTCCATCAACACAGGGATAATCAATTTTTCCAATTGCGCAGTGCCGGTGGTTAATCTTGCTGGGAAGAGCATCTTTTTCGAACTCGATCGGGACACCCATGTCGATCCGGATCTTCCTGACTGCATTCCCAAGATCCTCAAAGGTGTAATCTGGATCAGCCCCTGCGTCGACCACAATGATGGTTGTGCAACGCCGCAAGACCAATTCATACAGCCCCAAATTTTCGAAGTGTCCGCCGTCTGAAAGATAGATCCACTCCTGGGTGTCGTTTGTTTGGCCCAAGGCTTCGTCTAGCAGAGGCTTGAAGGCATACTTCGGAGCATTCTTGGACCAGGATTCTCGTCCCACCTCATTTGGATTCGGGAGCCACCATCCCAAACGGACGTTGAAGAATGTCATTACGGCAGTAAGTATTGGTGAAGAGTTGTAGCCCATGTTCGGACTGGCGGCTGCGCCGGAAATCGCTACCGCCGTTCCCAAAGTGACACCTCCATCCCCTCCGTATTGGTGTGTTCTTTGGTAGGATCCTCTCGGATCTCCATCCTTCGTTGTAAGCATGCAACTACCGCAGTGCAATGCAGAAAAAGAAAAGGATTCGGCTTTCCTTTGTTGCCAAGCGAGGTTATCTCCCTTTACCAAGTTCAATGCAGCATTAATCAGGTGAAGAGGTGTTTCGACAACCGCCGACGAGTCATGTGGCCGGTTGATTCTTGCAAGAGAGATATTGTCAGCTGGATCAAAACCGCTAAACAGGTTTGGGTTTCTCTTTCGCGAAGCTCCAAGGTATGCCCGAATAAGCCGGTTACGATACATAGAATGAAGCGAAAATTTGTTCACATTCACAAAGCCTGAAGCCAAGAACATTATTCCGAGCTCAAGAGGCAGGGCTAAAAGAAATGCCAGCACGATATCTACATCTACGCTCTTGACGGCTGCTGCAGCTTCTTGGATCAGAAACTCATTTGCGTAGCACAAGAACGTGGCCACAACCAATATGCCGACGATACCGAATAGTGGCAGTAGCACAGCAGCGAATTGGCTAAGGGTACTTTGGCCATCCGTCTTGTTGGAAGATGTCTTAGAGCTGGCGCCGATCTTACTGGCTATGAATGAAATAACTGCACCGACGCCAGCTATGCTGAACCTAGACTTGAGAGTAGCTATTTGCGGTACCATTTTGGCCGCAAAGACAAAAACGACGGTGGCCAACACCAGCCAGAAAATCGTCGCTAAGAGCACATAAGCACCGGAACGCGCCCACCATTCCCGGTCTTCGTCTTCCGTGAATTTGCTTGTCAAGCCCACCAGTAGTATTCCAACGAAGCCAATGATGCTCATAATGATGGGAACACTAAGGAGGACAAACATTTCAGGCGAATGCATGAACCCGGGCAGTCGATTGACTGCGGTAGCCGCAACGTAAGCGAGTGTGCCGCCGCAGAGACCTGACACCACTGCCGCAAAAATCGCTTTGCCGAAATGGCTGGTTCTCTGAAGTGCAGAGGCATTTGCAATTGCGCCGGAAACTCCGGAGGGTTCCTGGACCAGGGCTATGAGCGTTCCAATCGAATGCACTAACGCTGCATACATCCAGAAGTATTCGAGGGTGTTCCATTTTCCGCTGAATCCATTGCTGAGATACCAGTAAATTGAAAGCATGACAGCCCAAAGCAACAATGGAAGCAGACACCAGGAAAAGTAGGACTTTTCGCCTTTGTTGGAGTTGCCAAATGCCGGCAGGTTTGCAATTGCAAACCGTACCCCCACAATTCCCGCCAGAGTCCCGAAACCGAGGATGAAGTACAAATAGCTCTCGTCAACTTGTCCCGTATGCAATTTCAAGAGTTCAGCGGCAATGCGCGGAACTAACATGATGGTGGTCAAAAGAGGAATGAGAATGAACCAATTCAGGGTCACATTCCGTAATGAAGTTGCAATCAACGTCCAAGTGTCTGCCGAAGTAGCCCCGAGTTGGGGGCTGAGGTAGTTGCTATATTTTCTTAAGTGCTCCAGGGGCTTAGGCTCGGGAGCGAGAGGATCGCTTGCAGCCGCCGAAAGGTCAGCGATGACTCCACTCAACCCCAAACTGTGTTGCTCGCGCCAGCGTGTCAACCATCCACCCAGGAAGCCTCCACCAGAAACCGTGGAGAGATAGTCAATCTGCTTTAGGACGCCATCGTCCTCTCCGGACAATTGTGCCAGGCCCTGAAGCACACCCAAGCCAAAAGTCGCGCTGCGAATCCCACCGCCTGAAAAACAAATGCCCGATCTCTTCTGCTTGTTCAAAGAACACAGCAGCGGACTCATCCGCTCGGGAAGGTCTTTCGACCTATTGGGACTTAACGCCTCTGCTTCTTCGCGAAGGACTTGGCTCAGCGACAGTGGATTGATAACAGCCGCAGTCTTGGAGGAGAACAAATTTTTGACTTTCAAGGGGTGGTCCTTTCTTGATCAGGATGGTTAAAAGCCCCGTATTTTGGCGACAAGTTTTCCGACATCAAATTTTGTGCCGAAGAGGAATCGCAAATCATCTTTGGCAAAATTCTTGACCACCCCGGATGAGGATGGCGTGCCTTGGAGTCGAAGGTTGGCGCTGAATCCGATGACCAGCGGTGTGCTGGGCACTTTCAATAACCCCTCCATGCCGGCACGGAGAAGCCGCTTGCGGAAATCCGTCCCATTCAGAGTCATGGTGGTTTCCAAATTACTGAATCGACCAACAAAGATATCCAGGTGACTGATCAATTCCGGGGCTTGGTTTTCAGTGCTCGCCATTTTGTAGTGTCCAAGCCGGACTCCGTAGGCGGAGAAGACGTAAAACCTTTCGTTGCTGACGGGCGTGATCGTAACGCCGGTTGCAGCAGTGGCTCCGGTAGCGGGCTGCTGGATAGCTTCAGTGGGTGTCTCAAATCCGACCTTTGCCAAGGGCGCGATGAAAAGGCCGTTGGGCGCACCGTTGTATTCCCATCGGGCGGTGACCACGGGAAAATAGGCTCCCATTTGGAAGAGCGCAGCCTTTCTGGAAACCAGGAAGGAATCGAGCGAAGCGGCGGTGTTGTTTGTGGAGCTACCTCCAGTGCCTGTTCCGCCGCTCGCATTGTCGGTCACAGCAACGGGCACGGCGGTCAGCCTTGATTCGAAGAAAGTATTGATGCCCACGGGGGAGCCAGTTGTTTCGGCAGAATCGTTCTTAAGCCTTCTCCAGGTCTTGTCCAAACTGAAAGAGAGAAAAAGATCTTGTTTGGAAAAGCTTTCGCGTTCGCGGGAACTCAAAATGCCAGAGGTGAAATACGCCCTTACTCGACCCCAATCGGTGAGTGAAACAACTTGTGTTACAGGTGAACTGACGACCTTCGTTACTCCGGGCGCGGGATTGCTCAAGGCTTGCTGTACGGAGATCGCTTGACCGGCGTTCAAAGGGTTAGCGAGTTCTACAGAAAAGAAGCCGTTGGAGTCGGTGGTCAACGAAGCACTCGGATTCTTTAGATCCGCGGCAACGCCGTCAACCATCACGCGGACCTTGGTCTCATTACCATTGGCGCCAGAAGTGGTGGGAGTAGCCAATCCACTGAGCGTAGTGACCCCTTCCGAGACCCTAGTGATGATCCTGGCATCGACCGACTGAACACCTGGGTTGGCGCCCGCGACTTGCGCAACGGGGTAATCAGTGGAAACAACAATCTTGTAAACGGTGGAAGAAATCTCAGTGGAATCGGAGTCGAGAACCTTAACGGTGAATTGAAAGCCGTCCGGCTTGGCCTGAGTAGGACGGCCACTCAACACGCCGGTGTTGTCCAAAGTGAGCCCGTTCGGCAGCGTGGCCTTATCAACTTCGTAAGTGACAGGACCAATGATCTGATCCTTCTTGCGCTTGGCACCATAGGTCAGGCGGATTCCATAGTCTTGCTTAAGGCTGGCTGGATTCAGAGGTATGGCATCGTCTGCGAACGACGATATAGAAAAGGTCAAACAAAGTACGAGAACGAGCAGGGGGGACTTTCTATTCATATTTCCTCATGGAGAACCATGAGCATCAACACAGTTGGTGCCCTGTGTTCCCTGGGTGACTACATCATCTTTTGAATTGCTTGGCCCGTGAACCCAACGGCGGGAGAGACACTTATCTACACGTGAACTAGATGGCTTGCGGAATTGGGGCGCTATTATGCATGCGCTTGATGAAACGTCACCATTAAAATTCGTTTTTTTGGTTTTCCGGAATTTGAATGTAAAGGCAGGTATGGGTTTGATTCCTGACGGGAGAAGGATTTCTAGGTCCTGACGTGAGCTTGAGTAGGGGCATAACGTGCCGGGAGTGTTGTCACTATGCTGTTCATTGGCAACTTTGGTGTTCATCGGAGTTTGTGGTTCGCAAAGGCGCGGGCAGGACATTACAATCCACCCATTCATGTTGAACAAAGAGGCGATCAATTTTGTGGGGCTGTGTGCGGGGGCGTTGACAACGTTCTCGTTCTTGCCGCAGTTGGTGGCGACGTTCCGGAGCAAGTCGGCGAAGGGGTTGAGCTATGGATATCTGCTGACGTTTGCCGGGGGCGTGGTCTTGTGGATTTCGTATGGAGTGCTGTTGAAGGCGCCGCCGGTGATACTTACGAATGGCGTGACGCTGGGATTGCTGGTAGTGATTGTGGGGTTGAAGGTGCGGTATGAGAGGTAGGGGATTTGTGATTGGTGATTTGTAATAGGTGATTGAACGTCAAAAGCAAAGGCTTGCCACGGAATTCACGGATGGCACGGATTTGCAGGAAGAAGGTATCGATAGAACGGTAGTACGGGCGTAGGTTTGACCAAAATCTGCTAAACACGTTAGAATTGTTGGAGTTTGTCTGTTCTGCGTGTCCTCTTCAGGGGGGCTGCCGTGGTCGGCGCGGACGGGAGGAATTCCCGCGCATCCGATACATCCGATAGGAATCAGCAAGCGCAATTTCAAATAAGATTCGCCTGACATAAGTGCGCGGCGTTCTAGTGCAAGCGCGTAATCCATCTGCATGAAGCAATGGAGCAGGTACGTTGGCTCGATGCGACGGCTTGAAAGTCAGAAGCGACGGAGGTTTTATGTACGCGGTCATTCGCGCTGGTGGAAAGCAGTATCGCGTTGCTCCTGGGGACGTGATCAAGTTGGAGTCGTTCGCGTCGTCAGATGACGGCAAAGTGGAGTTCGCGCAAGGCGACATCCTCGCCGTTTCAGCTGAGGCAGGCAAGATCACCACGGGCGGCAGCGGGGCAAGCGTCTCCGGCGAGATCGTGGACGAGGGCCGCGGCAAGAAGATCCTGGTCTTCCACTACAAGCGGAAAAAGCAGTACAAGAAGTTGCAGGGGCATCGGCAGGGGTATACGGCAGTGCGGATCACCGAGATCGCCCTTGATGGGCAGAAGGTGACTGCGCCGGCATTAGCCGCGCGGAAACCGAAAGCCTCAGCGGAAGCTGCTGCTCCAAAGGCAAAAGCGGCAGCTAAGAAAGCGGTTCCGAAGAAAAAGGCTGTGGCGAAGAAGGCTACTAAGAAGAAGTAGTCAGTGGCTAGTTAGTGTTCTACCAAATTTTGATTTCAAAGCTGAAGGCTGAACGCTGACAGCTAAAGGCTGGTTTCTCAATGGCACATAAAAAAGGTTTAGGAAGTTCTAAAAACGGGCGCGATTCAAATGCGCAGCGACTTGGCATCAAGGCGTTCGGGGGACAGTTGGTGCCGGGCGGGTCGATCATCGTGCGTCAGCGTGGAACACCGCTGAAGCCGGGGCTCAATGTTGGTCGCGGCAAAGATGACACCCTGTTCGCGAAAGTCAGCGGCGTGATCGAGTTCCGCGATCGCGGCGCGAAGGGCAAGTTCGTGTCGATCGTTCCGCAGGAATTGAACAAGGCGTAAGCGGGTAAGAGCTTAACGAGAGGGCGGGGCTAACGTCCCGCCCTTTTGTATTTGGAGCGGTTTCTAGTTTCTAGTTTTTAGTTCCTAGAAAAGTCAAAGGCAACGGCAAAGGCGTTGTCCTTCGACTAGGATGCGCTTCGCTCATGATGACAAGCCCTGGTGGATGCGGATTGATTTCAGAGTGATAGGGGTCCCTCGTCGCGACTGCGTCGCTCGCTCGGGATGACAAGTTGAACGATGTCCATGAGTAACAATGGAATCGAAGGTTTGAATAAAATCTATTTAAGAGTTTACGAAAAGCAGATAAGAAAACATGTTCATTGATGAAGCAAGAATTCGGGTTTATGCGGGTGGTGGCGGAAACGGGTGCATGGCGTTCCGCAGGGAGAAGTTCGTTCCGCGCGGTGGGCCGAGCGGCGGCGATGGTGGCAGGGGCGGCGATATCGTCATGGAATCGAGCGAGCGGCACAACACGCTCGTCCACTTCCGATTTAATCCTGAGTACAAAGCGCAGCGCGGACGCCACGGCGAAGGATCGAACTGCACGGGAAAAGACGGCGAAGGCATTGTGCTGAAGGTTCCGGTGGGGACGATTGTTTATGACGATGTGACCGGCGCGGTGGTGCATGATTTTTCGCGTCCTGATGACAGGATGATCATTGCGCGCGGTGGACGTGGCGGGCGCGGCAACCAGCATTTTGCGACGGCGACACACCAGGCGCCGCAGGAGCATGAGGCGGGGCGTCCGGGAGAAGAGCGGATGCTGCGGCTGGAGTTGAAGCTGCTGGCGGATGTGGGGCTGGTGGGGTATCCGAACGTGGGGAAGTCGACGTTGATATCGAGAATATCGGCGGCGCGGCCGAAGATAGCGGATTACGAGTTCACGACGTTGCAGCCGAACCTCGGCGTAGTAACGATCGGCGAGATGCCGGACCAGGAAAGTTATGTAGTCGCGGATATTCCCGGGTTGATCGAGGGAGCACACGAAGGACATGGACTCGGCGTTCAATTCTTGCGGCACATTGAGCGAACGCGATTGCTCGTTCACCTGGTGGACGTGAGCGATGCGAGTGGGCGCCCGGATCCGGTGAAAGATTTTGAAGTGATCATGGCGGAGCTCTCGAGCTTTGGCGCGGGCCTTGATGAAAAGCCGATGATCGTGGCGGGCGCGAAGATCGATGTTGCAAATAAGGAAAAGCTGGCGAAGCTGCAAAAGTATTGCGATAAGCGTGGGTATCCGTTTATTGGGATCAGCGCGGTGTCGGGCGAGAACATTAACAAGCTGAAGTGGCAGGTTGGGGCGATCGTACGGCAGATGCGGCAAGGAAGTTATGAGGGCCCGAAACCGAAATCGCTGCGGTTGCGTGGTTCAGAGGTTGCGAAGCCTGCGGTGAAAAAGGCTGTAGCGAAAAAAGCCGTTGCGAAGAAGAAGGTTGCAAAAGCACCAGCGAAAAAGGCAGCGAATCAGCAGAAGAGTGCGAACAAACGGGTGTCGCAGTCGCGGAGAGCGCAGACGGCGAGGCCGTCGGCGGGTAGGAAGAAAGCTACTGCGGCGAGGCCGAAGAAAAAGTTGTCCGGGAAGCAGAGGGCGAGAAGATAGTAGTCAGTAGCAAGTAGTCAGTAGTCAGGGAAAGCTCAACGCATTCGCGTTGGGCTTTTTTGTTGGAAGGCCCAGGGCTAAAGCCCCTGTTTTGCTCGTGCGTGACGCGGGGCTAAAGCCCCGCTCTCCCACCGGTGCCGCTTCGCGGCATGTCGGTGAAAATTATTGCCAGTGCGCGCTTAATGGACAGAGATAGGGGTCCTTCGACTTCGCTGCGCTCCGCTCAGGATGACAAGGGTTGGTTAATCATTGCAGAGTTAGAACGATCCCCTGGTCGCGCTTGCGGCGCTCGCTTGGGATGTTTTTTGAGGGGACGAGAATTCGCTGGATAACAGGCTCTAGACGGAGTGTTCCGCGAGGCGTGGGTCGGGGATGTTGGAGTGGGTGTAGTACATGTCCTCGATGGATTTTTGCGTTTGTGCGGCGACGGATTCGAGGTCGTGTGTGGTAAGGCCGGTTGTGGGGATGGGGTCTCCGATGATGAGGCGCAGATTGTGCGGCATGATGTGGAAGGTGTTCATGGGCAGCATCTCAAAGGTGCCGATAATCGCGAGCGGGACGATGGGCACTTGCGCTTTGATGGCGAGATAAAACGCGCCATTCATAAAGGGCATGATGTGTCCGTCATGGGAGCGTCCGCCTTCGGGGAAAATCATGACGGAGAGTCCGTCACGGAGATCGTGCACCGCGGAGTTCAGGCTCTTGAATGTGGCGCGCGGGGAGGAGCGGTCAATGGGGATTTGTCCCGAGCGCTTGAGGTGCCAGCCGAGGAAGGGGTATCGGAAAAGGTATTTGTTGGCGACGATACGGAATTGGATGGGCAGATTGTCATAGAGGACGGGGATGTCCATGGCGGAGATGTGATTGGCCGCGTAAACGTAAGGGCGCGAGAGGTCGAGCTTGTCGAGTCCGATGACTTCGACAGGCGACATGCTGGTGCGAAGAATCAGGTGCGACCAGAAGCGGGCGAAGTTGTGTTGTGTGCGTCCTTCGTGATCGAAGAACGAGGAAATGAGCGAGAGCGCGCCGAGGATTCCAGTGTAGAAAAAGATCAGTGGGTTGAGGACGAAGTACGAGCGGAGCCGGGAGAGCCAATGACGCAATGTGTTTGGAGAGTTCACTCGTATAAATCAGAACACTAATGGGGGATTTAGGAAAGATAAATGCGGCGAGGATCCCAGGGCTAAAGCCCAGCTTTTCTATCGATGCCGCTGCGCGGCGAAGTGATTGTGTCGCGCCTCTGGCGCTCTGCCTTTTTGATTGTCTATACCCGCCCTTACGGGCGGGGCTATTTCCTTTCGCGCCGCTGGCGCTCGCGTTCGTATTGCGGTGCCGCGACGCGGCAGATTGAAAATGCATAGATCCTTCGACTTCGCTGCGCTCCGCTCAGGATGACAATTCGAAATTGTAAGCTTGTGCATCAGGATTGCAGACGAAGCAGGTGCAGATTCCTCGCTGCGCTCCGAATGACCAACAATCGTTGGTGCAAGCTGATTGCAGATTGATAGGGGTCCCTCGTCGCGCTTGCAGCGCTCGCTCGGGATGACAAATTAATGGGGTTGCGGGTGACCACTGCTCTGATACTCAGGAGGAAGCCTTGTGCCGGGAGTGGAGCAGGCCGAATGCTTCCCCCACTATATATATAGACCCGGTGATGACGATGACCCCGTTTGCGGGAGTGCTGGCGCGGGCGCGTTGGATGGCTTCAGGGACTGTGGTCGCGGCGATGATGTCGGTGGCTGAGGGGCCCGCAAGTTGGAGGAGTTCGTCAGTAGTGGCGGCGCGAGGGGTTTCGGCATGGGTAATGATGACGTGGTCGGCCAGCGGGAAAAGTATCTGCGACATTTCGGCGACGGCTTTGTCGCGCATGGCTCCGAAGATGAAGGTGATGGAACGCGGAGTGGCGTCGTCGCCAAAGTTTTCTGAGAGAGCGGAGCGGAGTGCCCAGGCTCCGGCGGGATTGTGGGCTACATCGAGGATGAAGTCTGGAGTGCCCGGAGCGCCGGGGATAAGCTGGAAGCGCCCGGGCCAGTAGGTGTCGCGAATGCCGGTGGCGATGTTCTGCGCGGTGATGGTGAATCCGCATTGGTTGAGTTCTTCGGCGGCGGCGATGGCGAGAGCGACGTTGCGGAGTTGATGTCGGCCGAGGAGTGGAGTCTCGATGAGAATCTCTTCGCCCATGACTTCAAGAAAATATCTGCTACGGAAAAATTGTCCGAGTTGCGTGGCGGCGGGGCGCAGATTGTCGAAGCGCGCAGCGCCCGGGGTGACGTTGGGAACGTATTTCGTTGCGCTGACGCCGCGGGCATTGCGTTCGGTGGCGATGCGTCCAATGGCGTCATTGGCTTCGGGATGCTGCGGCAGAGTTATGAGGACGCCGTTCTCGCGGATGATGCCGGCTTTTTCGGCGGCGATAAGGGAGATGGTGTCGCCGAGATATTGCTGGTGATCGAGCGCGACGTCGGTGATGACGGAGAGGCAAGGGTCAGAAATGTTCGTGGCGTCGAGGCGTCCGCCCATGCCAACTTCGAGGACTGCGATCTCAACTCCGGAGCTGGCGAAGTATTCGAATGCCATGGCGGTGAGCGTTTCGAAAAAGCTGGGCATGAGCGGGAGAGCGCCAGAGTCGACGAGTTTGCGCGCGGCTGCGTCTACGCGGGAATACATTTCAGTAAACTCGGGGTCACTGATGGGCTCGCCGTCAATCTGAATTCGCTCGTTGATCTGAAGCAGATGCGGCGAGGTGTAGAGAGCGGTGCGGTATCCGGCGGCGTGGATGATGCTGGCGAGCGTGGCCGATGTTGAACCCTTGCCATTGGTGCCGGCGATCAGGACGCTGGGGAAACGTCGGTGAGGATTGCCGAGAGCAGCAGAGAGAACACGCATGTGCTCGAGGTCGAATTTGCGTGGCTTGCCGAGCTCGTGTCCGAGAGCGTAGAGAGCGGCGACGGTTTGCGCGTATGTCATGCGGTGGAGTTAATGATAACAAGCGTAGTTTGTGGTTCGTAGTTTGTAGTTTGTTAAGTCAAACACAAAGGCTTGCCACGGCGGGCACGGATTTGCACGGAAGATTGTTGTGGAGTGTGGTAGGGGCAAATTGATTGCAGAGTGGAAAATGCATAGATCCTTCGACTGCGTGCTTACGCGCTTCGCTCAGGATGACAATACTTGTTCAGTGCGAACCGATTGCAGAGTGACAGGGCCCCCTCGTCGCGCTTGCAGCGCTCGCCCGGGATGTTGTGGGTAGACACTGATGCTGATTTGATTTCGAAAAAGAGACTGCACAAGTCTTGCGGCATTGTCATTCTTACTACTTGACGCGTGAAAGTTTTTTGCGTACGTGTGAGAATAAGCGCGGAAAAAAAGCGGTGTTCCACTTATCCACATGTGGAAATATTCATGCTAGTATCCCTTCAGTTCAAAAAGAGATTTGCAACGCACATCGCCCTTTGCTCCATCGCCCTGCCGACGGCTACGCGCCCGAGGTCAAACGAAAACTCAATATCCACAAGGCTGATCGAACGGGTCATTTTTGTTTTATTGCCCGAGGACCAGTGGGACGAGAGTTTTCATTCGTGATGAGACTGCGCGGCACAGCGAGTGCGAGTTCGAGCAAGATCAAGGCCAGGAAGAATAATGTCATTGACGTCTACCGCTGCAACCGCCGCCAATCCGTGGATACAAATCCTGGGAGCACTAGAGAAGAAGATCAACCGCCACAGCTTCGACACGTGGCTGAAGCCCACGCGCTATAGCCATGCGAATGGCGCAATTCTTTTTGTGCGGGTGCCCACGCCGGAGTTTCGCCACATTGGAGAGAAATATGCTGACCTTATCCAGGAAGCGATTGACAACCTGGCGATGGAGTTCAGCGATGTCCAGTTTGTGACGGCGGAAGAAGATCCAACGGCGTCAAAGCATGATGGCGCGAATGTGAAACACGATGGGGGATTTGCTCCGGCGAGTTCTCATTCTTCGAATGCTCCCGCGCGAAATACGGGAGCGCCGGGCAGCCAAGTGAGGTTCGACTGGGACACAGCCGCACAACTCAATTCGAAGTACACGTTCACGGATTTTGTCATCGGCTCAGGAAACCAGTTTGCTCATGCGGCGGCGCAGGCAGTGGCGGAGCGTCCTTCGAAGGCGTACAACCCGCTGTTCCTCTACGGCGGTGTGGGAATGGGCAAGACGCACTTGATGCAGGCGATTGGGCATGAAGTGAAGAAGCACATGCCGCATGCGTCGATTTGCTATCTCTCGACCGAGAAGTTCACCAACGAGATGATCAACTCGTTGCGGTACGACAAGATGACGAGCTTCCGCGACAAGTTCCGGAATGTGGATGTGCTGTTGATAGACGATATCCAATTTCTGGCGGGCAAAGAGCGCACGCAGGAAGAGTTCTTCCACACGTTCAATGCGCTGCACGAGTCGATGAAGCAGATCGTGATCGCGAGTGACCGTCCGCCAAAAGAATTGTCAGAGATCGAAGACCGATTGCGCAGCCGCTTCGAATGGGGATTGATCGCCGACATTCAACCTCCGGATCTGGAGACGAAGGTCGCCATCCTACAGAAGAAGGGCGAATCTGAGCGGGTGCAGTTGCCGACGGATGTGGCGCTGTTCATTGCACAGAATGTCCGGACCAATGTGCGTGAACTGGAAGGCGCGATGATCCGGCTGGTGGCTTATTGCTCGCTGACAGGCGCTGAGATCACGTTGAGCACGGCGCAACAGGTGCTGCGGAATTTTATTGAACAGCAGATCAGGAAGATTTCTATCGAGAGCATTCAGAAAGCTGTGTCAGAACAGTTCGGGATGCGCACGGCAGAGATCAAGGCGAAAAATAATTCTCGCTCGGTGGTTGTGCCGAGGCAGATTGCAATGTATCTGGCTAAACAGTTGACGGATTGTTCGCTGCCGGAAATCGGAAGACAGTTTGGTGGCAAACATCACACTACTGTCATGCACTCAGTAGAGAAGATAGTGGAGCAACGCAAGACCGACAAGGATTTGAACAGGATGTTGAATCAACTGACCGACCACTTGACGGGCTAGATGCGGTTTGGGACACGATATCCACCGAATGTGGGGTTTGTTCCTCACCATTGAATGTGGAGTGGTTGTGGAAGATGTGAAGAAGCAGTAAAGAATTTTAGTTAGGTACGGGATGTACACGGCGGAGATGTTTTCCGGGACTGCTTACTGACAGGCGAGAGTAGTGGTTCAGCCATACTGAGTGGGATTTGGTAGGAGATTTCCACTTTCCCTACTCACCTATTATTACTACTGTTTTTAAGTACTGTTTCTTTTGATATAAGTAACCGTAAAGGCGAGCGAAGCGCGAGGATGAGGCGAGAGATCGCCGAGTCTAAAACAACGAGGGAATAAAATGGCGACGACGACCAGTATCGGGACAGACTCCTCAACTGCCGCGGCTCAGGGGACAGCAATGGAAATCACCGTAAACAAAGCGGACCTACTGCGAGAACTAACGGCGACGCAGGGTGTGGTGGAACGCAAGACCACAATCCCAATCCTTTCTAATTTCTTATTTGAGGCGGCGGATGGAAAGTTGTCGATCACGGCGACTGACCTGGACCTGAGCTTGAGGACGTCCTGCGCGGCGAAGGTGAAGAAGGAAGGCTCGTGCACGATCCCGGCGCGGAAATTTTATGACTATGTGAAGCTGCTGCCGGAAGGCGAAGTATCCATCAAGTTGATGGAGAACCACTGGGTGCAGATTCGCAGTGGGCGTTCGAACACCAAGATGGTAGGCATGGCGCGGGCGAATTTCCCTGCACTGCCGGCGTTTCCTGACAGCCTCTCAATGCAATTGCCGGCGCAGGTTTTGCGGACACTGATCGGGAAGACAATATTCGCGATATCGTCAGAGGAGTCGCGCTACACGCTGAATGGCGCGCTGATGGTGTTGAAAGCGGAATCGATCACGATGGTGGCCACGGATGGACATCGGCTGGCGCACATCGAGAACAGCAAAGCGCGTTTCACCGGAATTTCCGGCGAGATGAAGACATTGGTTCCAAAAAAAGCAATGGCGGAATTGAATTCGCTGCTGCAGAACAGTGATGTGGAGAGTATCGAGTTTGCGAAGGATGATTCCACGCTGTTTTTCCGCATTGGGCCGCGAGTGCTGACATCACGACAACTTACGGGCCAGTTCCCCAACTACGAAGCGGTGCTGCCGCGCGACAACAACAAGTCGGTGGCATTGCGTTGCGAAGAGTTGGCGAGTGCGATCCAACGCGTTGCGCAGTTCGCGGACGAACGGTCGGGGGCTATCCGGCTGAAGCTGGATAAGAATGAGCTGAGGTTGTCATCGTCATCGACGGATTCGGGCGAGTCAGAGGATTCGATCGAAGTGGTCTACGACAGTGACCCCATGGTGATCGGATTCAATTCGCAGTATCTGCTGGAGTTCTTGAAAGTCGCGAACGATGGCGGAGTGCGGCTAGAGTTGAAGGATTCGCAGTCGGCAGGGCAGTTGCGACCGGATGATGCTGGCGATGAGTATAAGTATCGGTATATTGTGATGCCGATGAGAATTTGAGGCGGTAGTCAGTAGCTAGTAGTCAGAAAGCCGGGTGAATCCCGGCTTTTTGTTATGGTGCTCGAGTGTCTCGTTGTACTTTGGCGCGAGCCTCAAATCTGAGCACACGAAGGATTACTGGGCAGTAGCAATAAGAAAAGCCGGGAGAGAATCCCGGCTTTTCTTATTGCAGATGAATTGTATCTAGTGGATCTGGTTCTTGGCGGTTTCGTTCGCGCTTTGGGCCATGATGGTTTCGACTGTGCGCTCGAGTTCGCTGAGGTAGGCGTGCTCGCTTCCGATCGCTTCTGACGCTGCTACTGGAGCAATGAGAGACATGGCGGCCTGGTTCCAGCGGTCGAAGATCGGGCGGTAAGTGAAGTCGGTGCGGACGCGCTGGCGGGCGGATTCAGGGATGGCGGAGTATCCCAGCCAGATGAGGACGCTTAGGTTATAGGCCGCGGTGGTGATGTAGCTGACGCTCGAGTCCCAACCGTGACCAAGCTGGGAGCGCAGACTGTACATGACCAAGTTAGTTGCAGCGAAAACGCCATATCCTAAGGCCATACCGGAAGCGAAGTTCTTCCAAGTGAGACCCAACGATGAAGAGAAAAGAAAGATGAAAAGCAGGAGTCCACACTGCATTAGGCGGATGGCACGTTCGACATCCACGATGGCCAGCACCAGTTGCTTGCTGCTCATGCCGGAGCCGGATACGGCCAGGAGGGCACCGACGAGGAGAAGGACGAATGCAGCCCAACGGAAGAGCTTGGCGCCGAGATCCCGCAGTCCTGTATAGGGGCGAATCGCATACATGAAGACTTCTTGGATGACGGCAAAGCCGAGCATGACGCCGAGGGCGCTGGAAGTCCAGTAGGCGTAGAAGTAGTTGGATGGTGAGATCCTGTAGATCGTAAAAAGTACCGCCACCGTCAAGACCTGCAGCAGGGTGTAAGAGAAAAAGAATGGGAACTCAGCGCGAAGTTTGCGCTTCACCATGAAGAATAAGATTGCGATCTGCAGCGCTGGGGCCGCGAACCAAAGCAGATAGTCCAGAACAGAAAGAGACATAGTGGGGCCTCGAGATTCGGAGGATAGTCCGTTTCGGGAAGCCCCACAAGAACTTTCTTATGACTTTGGAGTTACGTAGGTAACCTTATGGAAGATGACGTGCGGCTACGGGCGGCAGTCTGTTCCGGGCTGGCACAACGGCACTGGGCTGCTGCCTTCACCGAGGGCGGCATTCGCGGTGGAACGGGTGCTGGCGACGGCGAAAGTTGCAATGACGAAGAGCAGGACGGCGAGGACGCGAAGAACTTTATTCACTGGGTGGATCTCCTTGAGGGTTAAGGTGTTTAATCAGGTAGAAGTATAGACGTAAGAGGCTGAAACCAATATGGTTTAGGCCAAAAATATATTTTCTTGAGTTTGTCGGAATTTCCTTGTAGAAGCTGGAAAGTTGTGGTTACTGAAGTAACATTTAAGCCGTTTTAAGGAAGAGCGACTGAAGGCTGTTTCAGGCCCGATTTGGGGTGCTCAAAAGGCGCTCTGACGTGGTAAAATGGGAGAGTATTCAGGCCCACTAAATCACTGATAAATCAGCCATTTGGTGGCAGTAGAGCATGGCTGGAAGTCGGCCGAAAATGCCTGATTTTAGTGATCCCAACGGAGTTCCCATTTAATGGCCTCGAAAGAAACCGCCGTGGCAGCAGCGCAAAGCAAAACCGAAGAGACAAAAGAGCAAACAAAGTCGAAAAAGACCGCAGGAGATGGAGCGGGTGGCAACGGCAACTATGATGCCGACTCGATCAAAGTCCTGGGCGGCATGGAAGCGGTGCGCAAGCGCCCGGCTATGTACATTGGCTCGACCGGGGAGATGGGGTTACACCACCTGGTGTACGAAGTCGTCGACAACTCGGTCGACGAAGCGCTTGCAGGACACGCGGATACAGTCAACGTCACGATCCACATAGACAACTCGATCACAGTTCAAGATAACGGCCGCGGAATCCCTACGGGCGACATGGACATTGATGGAGAAAAAATCCCGGCAGCGCAAGTTGTCATGACTGTTCTGCACGCGGGCGGAAAATTCGATTCGTCGAACTACAAAGTGTCCGGCGGACTGCACGGCGTTGGTGTGAGTTGCGTGAACGCGCTCAGCGAACAACTTGACCTGGAAATCTGGCGCGATGGAAACGTTTGGGAACAGACGTATTCCAAAGGCGAGCCTACGAGCAAGCTGAAGAAGACAGGCAGCACGAAGAAGCGCGGGACGATGGTCCACTTTCTTCCGGACAGAACGATCTTCACAGCCACCGAATACAACTACGACACACTGGCGCAGCGGTTGCGTGAACTCGCGTTCCTGAACAAGGGACTGCTGATCACGCTGACCGACGAGCGCACGACGGATTCCAAGACCGGCGAAGCGAAGACGACGGAATTCAAGTACAGCGGCGGTATCGCAGAGTTCATCAAGCATCTGAACCGCGGCAAGACCGTGCTGCACGAGAAGCCGATCTACATGGAAGCGGAGCGCGATGGCGTGGCGATGGAAATCGCGCTGCAATACAACGACGCGTACTCGGAATCAGTGTTCTGTTTCGCCAATAACATCAACACGGTGGATGGCGGAACGCACCTTTCGGGATTCCGCACGTCGCTGACGCGCACGATCAACTACGCGGGGCAGCAGCTTGGCCTCTTCAAAGATGTGAAAGAGAACCTGAGTGGAGATGATGTCCGCGAAGGACTGGTAGCGGTCATCAGCGTGAAGCTTTCGCAGCCGCAGTTCGAAGGACAAACCAAAGGCAAGCTGAATTCTGATATTGCAGGAATCGTGCAGGCGTTTGTGAATGAGCGACTGGGCGCATTCTTTGACCAGAATCCTCCGATCGCGCGCAAGATCATCAACAAAGCGATTGAAGCGGCACGCGCGCGCGAGGCTGCACGCAAGGCGCGCGATCTTACCCGTCGCAAGGGTGCGCTCGATGGCGGCGGTCTGCCGGGGAAACTGGCGGATTGCTCCGAGCGGCAGCCGGAGCGGTGCGAGATCTACCTGGTTGAGGGAGAGTCCGCAGGCGGAACGGCGAAGCAGGGACGCGACCGTAAATTCCAGGCCATCTTGCCGTTGAAGGGAAAAATCCTCAACGTAGAAAAAGCGCGTTACGACAAGATGCTGGGCCATGAGGAAATCCGGGCGATGATCACGGCGCTGGGATGCGGCATCGGTAAAGATGATTTTGATCCGGCGAAGCTGCGTTATCACAAAGTGATCCTGATGACAGACGCCGACGTGGACGGATCGCACATCCGCACGCTACTGCTGACTTTCTTCTTTCGCCATATGACGGAGTTGATCAAGCGCGGACATGTGTACATCGCACAGCCGCCGCTCTACAGCATCAAGAAGGGCAAGAGCCTGCAGTACATCAAAGACGACCGCGAATTCGTGAAGGTAATGGTGAAGCGCGCGTCTGAGGGAATCGTTGTGCGCTACGGTGACGGCGCGGCCAAGCTTGAAGGCAACGCGCTCACGAAGTTCATGACCACGCTGAATGAATACATTGGATTCTTTGACAAAGTTAACAAGCGCATCCGCGACGAACGCATCAGTTCATTGCTGCCGAAGCTGGGATTCTCAGCGCGCGCAGATTTCGAAGGCGACAAGAAGAATCCTTCGGCAAAGATCGTGAAGCTGGAAAAAGAACTGAACAAGCTCAGCAAAGACGCCGGCATCAAGAAAGTGGAGACGGAGTTCGACGAAGAGCACAACACATGGCAGGTGCGCTTCACGGACGCCCAAGGCGCCGAACGAGTGATCAACTGGGAGATGGCACACGCGCCGGAGTATCGGCAGATGATGTCAAAGTACAAACAGATCGAGCAATTCATGGAGCCGCCGTTCATTATCGAGCGGCAATCGCGCGCGAATGCAGCGGCCGAGGCGCAGGAAGAAGAATCCGAACTGAGCGCGGTGGAGCAAAGCGAACGCGAGAAGGCGGCGAAGAAGACTCCGGCTGCGAAAGGCGCGAAGCGCAAAGGCGAAGACGAGATCGTCGAGAAGCAATCCGCGCGGGAGTTGTTCGAATATGTCGTGAGCGAAGGCCGCAAAGACTACACAGTGCAACGGTATAAGGGACTGGGCGAGATGTCGGCCGAGCAGTTGTGGAAGACGACGATGGACCCGGAAATCCGGACGTTGCTACAAGTGAAGCTGGAAGACATTGCGGAGTGCGAGACGATCTTCTCAACGCTGATGGGCGAGGATGTTGAGGCACGCAGAAAGTTCATCGAAGAGAATGCGTTGGATGTAAAGAATCTGGATATCTAGAAGCAGTAGTCGGTAGACAGTAGTCTGTAGTCAGGAAAAGCCCAGCCGGGATGGTTGGGCTTTTTCTATGGTGTCCTCGCAGTAGAACCGTGTCGCGCCTACGGCGCTTTAGAGTCAAAGTCCAAGGCATTGCCCTTCGACTCCGGACTGACGTCCTCCGCTCTGGGTGACAATAAGAAAGCCCGGCCAAGATGGCCGGGCTTTTGTTCATGCAGAGCCTGCTTACTTGTTGATGTCGTCTTTCTTTTCGAGGCGTCCGACTAGTGCTTGCAGATTTGGTTTGACCTGGTCTGGGGCTGCGGCGGTGGCCAGTTTCATTTCTTTTACAGCTGTATCGAAATCGCCGGTGGAGACTGCGAGGCGCGCTGCATCGTTGTGAGCGGTCCAGTGATCAGGATTGCGCTTGACGTTGACGCGAAAGACTTCGAAGGCCTCAGCCTGTTTGCCCTGACCCTGGAGTTGGCGTCCGTAGCTGTGAAGCTGCACGGCGCTGCCGATGGACATCCCCTTGGTGCGGGCTGTCTTGGCTTCGTCGGTGCGGTTGAGGGCATCGAGGACGCGGGCCTTGGTCATTATGTTTTCAAACCGCTCTTCGTTACCGATGGAGTTGTTGACGTACTTCAAAGCGTCATCCATGTTGCCCTTGTTCTCGACCAAGTATGCAGCGGCTTCCTGGCCGGATTCCCACTCGTATTGGACACGTCCGCGCATCTGGTTCTTCAGGCTCTGCTGGACGAGGGCGGGAGTGTCGACTTCGACTTTGAAGGGCACGGCGACTTTGTCCCAACGCATGGTGACGGCGGCGGAGTTGGGTTGGAGGTCGTCAAAGTCATAGGTGAGTGCTTCATGGAAATCCGCGGCTTGCGGAGTGACGGTGACGCGCAAGGCGTCCTCGGCTTGATCGTAGGTGAAGCTGCCCCAGGAAGTTGAGTTCTTGGAGAAGACGACAGTCCACTCCTTTTCGCCGGGGATCATGTGCAGACCGTACACGCCTTTGGCAAGCGACTGACCGTTGATTGTGACCGGGTCACTGACTTCGAAAGTGGAATTCTCATTGGCACCGGCGCGCCAAACTTTTCCGTAAGGCTCAAGGGTGCCGAAGACTTTGCGTCCTTTGGCGAGCGGACGGTGATAGCGAAGCGTGATGTTAGTGATGCCGAGTCGCTGGCTCACTGTGGCGCGCTGGCTGGCGCGGGGCAGGTCCAACAGCGCCGATTGCGCGGACGCACTGGAGATGGCGAAGAGCAGAGTGAAGATAAGCAAATGGAGTTTACGCATGAGGAACCTCACGTGAAATTTAGGGATGGGGGCCTAGAGAGTACAAGGTTAGACGCGGGAGTGTGGGGGAGGTGAGCGGGGAGGCGGCAGCATTTAGCCGTTAGCACTTAGCATTTAGGGGCTGCTTGATTGGGATTGGATCATCGGCTCATTTGTTCATTGGACCATTCAGGGGCAAAATCAAATGCATAGATCCTTCGACTCCGCTGCGCTTCGCTCAGGATGACAAATCCACGAGCCACGAGGATTGCTATTCAAAGGCTCCCTCGTCGCGCTTTCCGCGCTCGCTCGGGATGTATGTGCGGAATCGAGCTTAACCTAAGACTTCCTTTAGTCGCCCCGTCTTCACGTCATAGACGAAGCCGCGCACTCCGATCTCTTTGGGGATCCAGGGGTGGGATTGGAGTTTTTGCATTTGTTCGCGGACACTGCGTTCGACGTCTTTGAATGCATAGAAGTGGTGCGGTGAAAGGACAGCGGTACCGCTGATCCGCTGGAGTTTGGTGCGGAGTTCATCGTCAGTGAAGGTGAGCATGCCGCAATCGGTGTGGTGGATGAGCACGAATTCTTCAGAGCCGAGCTGGTAGTGCGAAATGATGAGCGAGCGCAGCGCGTCTTCAGTGACGATGCCGCCGGCGTTACGGATGATGTGGGCGTCGCCGACGTCAAGACCGAGAGTGCGGATGGAGAGTCGCGTGTCCATGCAAGTGAGGATGGCGAGTTTGCGCGCGGGGCGCGGCGAGAGGTGTTTGAGTTCGTGGTGTTGCGCGTAGGTCTCATTGGCAATGAGGATCTCATCGGTTACGGACATGGAAAGATGATAATTCAGCATTCAGCAGTTAGCACTTAGCATTCAGTGGCCGGCTGTTGGGAATCGCGGCAAGTGCACCAGGCGCTGACCTCAGCGGCTAGCCGGCCGTAGTCCAGTGTTATCGGCACGACCGAAGTCGTGCCCTCCCCATGCAATCTGCGAAAAGCGTATTAGCTTCGCGAATGCATAGATCCTTCGACTTCGCTGCGCTCCGCTCAGGATGACAACTTTCAAGTGTGTAGACAAATTGCAGATTTGCAACCAGCGCTCGCTGCTCTTAGGGATGCGAACCACGGGACCGCAGAGGAAGTTGTCCTGTCCGTTGCAGAATCAGGCAGCGTCATCCTGATTGGAGCGGGTTGAGTGTTGGCGCTCGAAGATTTCGCGGACGCGGGCGAGGGTGTCGATCTCGCTTACCGGCTTGTCAGGGCGGAGGCGGAGAATGCGGGGGAAGCGGAGGGCGTATCCGCTTTCGTGGCGATCGGATTCCATGACGTTGTTGAAGGCGACTTCGAGGACAATGCGCGGTTCGACGAGGCGCCGGTGTCCTTGGTCTTCGATGGTGTGCTGCATGAACCAGGTGGTGAGGTTGGCGATCTCGACGTCAGTGAGTCCGGAGTAAGCTTTGCCGACATTGAGAAGGCGTCCTGCGTCAGAGTTGGGTTCGGGATGGGGCGAGGTGTCGCGAACGGCGAAGGTGTAGTCGCTGAGGACGGCGGCGCGCTTGCCGTGTCCGAACTCGACGGCGGTGACGACGACGTCGAGGGTGGCGAGTTCGCGTTTGAGTTTGAGCCAGGACTTGCCGCGGCGTCCGGGAGTGTAGGGGGAGTCGAGCGCTTTGAGCATGAGGCCTTCATTGCCGCAGGCCTGAGCGGCGTCAAAGAGCGAGTCGAGTTCTTCGGGAGTGCTTGCGCTGTAAATGGGGGCGCGGAGTAGCGGCGGAAGAGGAACGGAGTTTTCGGGCTCGGCTACTGCGACTAAATGGTCGTGTTGCGATGGCGCAAAGAGATGTTGTTGAGTGGAGCGCGGCGGAGCCTTTCGAGCTTTGATCGTGGGTTGGGGCGTGGGAAGAAAATAACTTCCCCTTGGTTGCGGTGCGGTTGCGAAAAGACGGTCGAGGAGTTTGTTGCGTTCGCGCAGAGACTTTTCGATCACGAGATTGTCATTCGCATAGAGAACGTCGAAGGCGACGTATGCAAGGGGGAAATCGCGCATGAGTTGTGCGGTGGGAAACTTGCGGCCGAGGCGCGGTTGAAGTCGGGTGAAGGGAAGAGCGCGGCCGGAAAACGGTTTCTCGTTTCCCGTTTCTGGTTTCCCGAGAGTAGCTAAACCATTCGCCAACGGTTCGCTGCGCGCAGAGTTGATATCCCAAGCTAGGATTTCGCCGTCGAGAATCACGGGCTGAGGGAAATCGCGGAAGGATTCGGCGAGTTCGGGGAAGGATTCGGTGATGTCGTCCATAGTGCGGGAGAAGATGCGCACGCGGGTGTCGCAGGTCTCGGGATCCGGGCCGATATGGATCTGGGCGCGGATGCCGTCGTACTTGTCTTCGATCTGGAATGGAGTTTCTTTGAGATAGGCGAAAGCATCAGTGGAGTTTTCGATCGGTGTCGCGAGCATGAGGCCGATGGGATGGAAGAGGCGCATGTGCGCCTCGGTAAGGCGATGGTCGGCGGCGAGGAGGAGCGTG
This sequence comes from Terriglobales bacterium, assembly GCA_025462725.1. Lineage (GTDB taxonomy): Bacteria > Acidobacteriota > Terriglobia > Terriglobales > Acidobacteriaceae > JAICLA01. Next base: position 307,171 of record JAOAPE010000001.1, read on the forward strand.
GCAGCGATGTCGCCAAGGAGCATGTTGGCGCGACGAACCTGGGTCGCATCCTCGGCGTAGGCCTTGGCTGTGGCTTCTTCGACAAGGCTCTCGCGGAGTCCGATGCGGAGATCTCCACCCATAAATTTGACGAGGTACTTGGCTTCGAGCGGGGAGGCGCGCTGGAAGAGGTCGCCGATGAGGGCAGATTTCTTGGCAGGGCCGGATGCAGAGGCGATGTCGCGGAATTTGGATTCGAGTTCGGGGAGGGTGATTTCCACCCTATCCCTTTGGGTACCCGCAAATTTTTCGGTGAAGAGGTCGAAAGCGGCGGAACCGAGGTCGCCGTGTCGGCGATAGGCGAGGCCGAGTTGATGATCATTGGCATGCGTGACTTCGACGATGACGCGCGCGAGTAGTGCGCCGCCGACATTGAGAGTGGTTTCTTCGTAGGCGGGGAAGGCGCGTCCGGAGAGGAAGACGGCGGCGTTAGCGGAGTCGGTGGGTGCGTGGTTTTGGAAGTAGTCGGCGACGAGAGCTATCTTCTCAGTCTTCTTGGTGGTACGGGAGACGGATTCGCAGAGGTCGGCGAGCTGCTTCATTCATCTGTTTGGATGTGAATTCAATCGCAGAGGACGCGGGGGAGGCGGGCGGCTTTACCGCAAAGGACGCTAAGGTTCGCAAGGGAAGTCGGCATGGATGACCTTCGACTTGGCAGTGCTCCGGTCGGAATGACGGCATGGAAATGCTCAGGCTCAGCTGTGGGCGGCAGTGCCACAGAGGCAAGAGCGAATACATAGATCCTTCGACTCCGCTTCGCTCAGGATGACATTTTGCAAGCAGAAGGCCGAGAGCGCCTATTGTGTCTGTTTGCTGGATTTTCCGCTCTGGTGGAGGTCCATGGCGGAGTTAGCGATGGTGTTGATGACGTCAAAAAAGGATTTGGCTTCGGGAGAGGCTGAGCCCTTGGCGCCGTCCACGGTGGGCTGAAGGATCTTCAGCATCTCCGTGACGCGCTGCATGCGGACGCTCTGCAATGTGTCAGAGACGGTGAGGCTGCCCTTGGAGGATGAGGCTTCGATATAGGACCAGAGGAGGTGTCGCATGTGGTCAACGGAAGTCTTAAATTCATTGATCAACTCGACGTTGATCATCTCCTGCATGACGGCGTCGCGCTCCGAACTGGGGGCATCGGGCCGGGCGGCGGAACTGAGTTGTTGTTGAACGGCTTGCAGGTCTTCCGTGATGCGGCGGATTCGGGTAGTGAGTTCAGACATATATACGGGCTTTCAACTCTGACGATTAGAGTAACCGCATGGGACAAAAGTAGCACATAATGTTTCGGCAACAACGCTGACAACCCAAGTTCCGGAATTCGTAACAGTGCGCCAACTTGCGACATTGGTCATTTCTGTAAATCGGGCAATTCTGCGATAATGAGCGAAAGGCGCGTTTTAAGCTTTTGAAACGCATGTACTAGGGCTGACATCTAAGTGGGTATGAAGAAATTTCTGCGGCGAAATCTCCGGTTCCTTACCGCATTGCAACTCCTACCTGCTCTGGAGAGTGGTGAGGAGACCCTTGTGGGCGGGCAGGCGGTGCTTGAGGGCGTGATGATGCGCTCTCCTCATGCTTGGGGGATAGCCGTACGCAAGCCCAATGGCGAGATGATGGTTCATAGTGAGGGGCTGGAACGTCCTTCAGAGAAGCACAAGTGGATGGGATGGCCGATCGTCCGGGGAGTGACAACGCTGGGCCAGGCGATGACGCTGGGATTCAGGGCATTGCAGTTTTCAGCCAATGCGGCGCTTGAAGAAGAACAGAAAGATACTCCCAAAGAAGAGCAAATGAAGTTCAGCGGGTGGTTGGCAGCGGTGAACATCGCCATTTCACTGGGATTCTTCATTGGGATGTACAAGCTTTTGCCATGGCTGGCGACAACGCAGTTGAAGCATAGCTATCCGGCGATGGATACGCGGTTCGGCGCGGGGCTGGTGGACGGGGTGATCCGCATAACGTTGTTCCTGATCTTCATCTATGCGACGTCGAAGATGAAGGATATCCGTAGGGTTTTTGAGTATCACGGAGCGGAACACAAGACGGTGTTTGCGTTTGAATCGCGGGAGCCGGTCACGGTGGAACACGCGCAGAGTTATGAGACGTATCATCCGCGGTGCGGGACAAGCTTTCTCATGACCGTGATGTTGATATCGATACCGATTTACATGCTGTTTCCGCGCATGAATTTCTGGCAGGGGTTTGGCGTTCGCATCTTGATGCTACCCGTGATCGCAGGGGTGTCGTACGAGATCATTCGGTTTGCGGCGAGGCATCAGCAATCATTGTTTGCCATGCTGACGAAGCCGGGATTGTGGTTGCAGCGGATCACCACGCAGCCTCCTTCAGATGACCAGGTTGAATGCGCGGTCAAAGCGCTGGACTGCGCGATGGACCTGGAAAAAGAGCGTGGCGGCGAATTGGTGCTTGCCTAGCGGCGCCCGCCGCCTAATTATTTCCTCCCTCAAAGCAGTGACGCTCCTACGGAGCTCTAAAGTCAAAATCCAAGGCATTGCCCCTCGACTCAGGACTGACGTCCTTTGCTCGGGGTGACAGGATGTTTATATGTTAGGACGATTAGATCAAATCGAAGCGAAGTACGAAGAGCTGAATAAAGCGCTGTCGTCGCCGGATATCGTGAATGATTCGGCGAGATACCAGAAGACCGCCAAGGCGCATAGCGAGATCAGCGAAGTGGTAGAGAAGTATCGCGAGTACAAGGACTTGACGCGGGGCATCGCCGAGAGCAAGGCGATGCTGGCGGACGAGAGCGATGCAGAAATGCGCGCGTACGCGGAAGAAGAGTTGGCGCGGTTGCAGTTGCGGGTGGAGCAAGTAGAAACCGACATTAAGGTGCTGCTGGTACCGAAGGACCCACTGGACGAGAAGAACGTGATCCTGGAAATCCGCGCAGGAACAGGCGGCGATGAAGCCACGCTTTTTGCCGCGGAGATGTTCCGCATGTATTCCCGCTACGCGGAGACGCAGCGATGGAAGGTGGAAATCCTTTCGAGCTCGGATTCGGGCGTGGGCGGGATGAAAGAAGTCATTGCCATCATTGAAGGCAAAGGCGTGTACTCGCACCTCAAGTATGAGAGCGGTGTGCATCGCGTACAGCGAGTGCCGGCAACGGAGACGCAGGGTCGGGTGCATACGTCGGCGATCACGGTTGCGGTGTTGCCGGAAGCGGAAGACGTTGACGTGAAGATCGAAGCCAAAGACCTGCGCATCGATACGTTTTGCTCCTCAGGCCCAGGGGGACAGTCAGTGAATACGACCTATTCGGCGGTGCGTATCACGCATATCCCGACAGGCACGGTCGTGAGCTGCCAGGATGAGAAGTCGCAGATAAAGAACCGTGAAAAGGGAATGCGTGTGTTGCGATCGCGCTTGTATGAATTGGAACTCGAGAAGCAACAAGCGGCGCTGGCGAAAGAGCGCAAACAGCAAGTGGGAACGGGCGACCGCAGCGAGAAGATCCGCACATACAATTTCCCGCAGAACCGGGTGACGGACCACAGGATCGGGCTGACAATCCATCAATTGTCTGAAGTGATGGATGGAAAGCTGCAACCGACGATTGATGCACTGACTACGCACTTCCAGGCGGAGAAGCTGAAGCACGAAGCGGTGAGTGTGTAACAGTTGCTGTTTGCTCTTAGCCTTTAGCTAAAGGCTGAAGCGGGGCCGCAGATTGATGTGTTGCCTCGTTACGGCTGCGCGCTCGCGAACGAGCGGTGACCACGACGTAATATCCACAGCCGAGGGCGGCTGTGCCGCACAGAATCGAAATCAATCCAGATCGATAAACATGAACATCAAAGACGCGATCGGCGAGGCGGCGGAAAAGTTGTCGCGCGAGGGGATTGGCTCGTCAAAGATGGCGGCGGAGTCGCTGATGATGTTTGCGCTGGGATGCGACCGGGCGTATTTGTATGCACATCCGGAGTGGGGGTTGAGTGCCGAGGAAGAACGGCAGTTCGCGGCGGTGGTGCGGGAGCGTTTGACAGGCAAGCCGTTGCAGTACATCACGGGGCGTCAGGAATTTTGGGGATTGGAGTTTGTGGTGTCTCCGGCGGTATTGATACCGCGTCCGGAGACGGAGCATCTGGTGGAATCGGCGCTGGAGATTGTGCGCGCGGAGCGATTGGCGAGGCCGCGAATCATTGATGTGGGCACGGGTTCGGGGTGCGTGATCGTGGCGCTGGCGAGCGAGTTGCGGGATGCGGAGTTGCAGGCCACCGATATTTCGGCGGCAGCGTTGGAAGTGGCGCGGGAAAATGCCAAGCGGCTGGGATTCGGTGAGCGCGTGCGGTTTCATGAATGCGATCTGCTGGCGGGAGTTGATGGCGAGTTTGATGTGGTGGTATCGAATCCGCCGTATGTGGGATTGTGCGAACGCGATAAGGTGCAGCGCGAAGTCCGCGAGCATGAGCCGGAGACGGCAGTGTTCGCCGGCGAGCAGGGACTGGATATTTATCGGCGACTGATTCCGCAGGCCTGGGAGCGGTTAAAGCCGGGTGGATGGTTGTTGATGGAGATAGGGTTTTCGATCGAGCAGCAGGTGAGGGAGTTGTTGGTCAATTGGAGTGATGTGAGAACTGTGGCGGATTTGCAGGGGATAGCGAGGGTGGTGGTTGCGAAAGTAGTCAGTAGTTAGTAGTCGGTAGTCATGAAAGGCATTAGCCTTTAGCACTCAGCATCTAGTTGTGAATGGGAGTGGAGTTTGCGGAAGGCGAGTGAAACGTAGTTCGTGGGTTGTAGTTCGTAACGCGAAGGCTAGGACAAAGGCTTGCCACGGATTTCACGGATTTGCACGGAATACACTTACAAGAGACAACGGAGGACGCTCCTCCTTACGGTGTCTCGAGCCGCACTGTATCTGACCAAGGTTTTTGGCAAGCTTCACAGATAATCGCGTGCCTACCATTCATGTAATTGCAGTCTGCGCAGGTCCACTGAGAATCCGGAGCTGGCTCGCCTGCGCCAATCCCGAATCGAACGTAAAGCGCAATCCCCGCAATCCAAGCTAATGCCGCCAGCATGGGCACGACGGGTTCGTTGATGTGAAGAGCTCGCATGGTAAGGGGAGCAATCAACCAAGCCATGAGCAGATATCCAACCGCAGCGGTAGCACCCCACAACTTCGGTGATGCACCGCGCCCACGAGCGAATGATGCGATTGAACCGGTCGCGATGAATAGCAACAAAATCTCAAACATTATTGTGGATGCTTAGCGACCGACAGCCATCTTCTTCACCATGGCGATCACGAGTTTGCGGTCGCTATCGTTCAGGTTGGGAGAGTAGCGGCGAATCTGGGTGAGGAATCGGATCTCATCTTCGGTGAGTTGCGGCGCGGACTTGCTGGCGCTGGCGCTGTCGGCGGAGGTCGCGAAGAACTGCGCGAGCGGGATGTCCATGGAGGTGGCGATCTTCGCCAGGGTGTCGAGAGAGGGGATGGTGTGTCCGTTCTCGACGCGTGAAAGGTAGCAGCGCAAAAGGCCGGTGCGCTTTTCGATGTCGCCTTGCGACATTGACTTCTGCAAACGAAAATTTCTGATGGTCTCGCCGATATTCATAGTCGTACTTTTCTTGGAGGGCCAGTCTAGGGGAAGCAGGATAGTAACCAGAGTAGAACCTTTCGGCAAGTACAAAATTTGTCATAAGGTAATCAGTGAATAGTGACTAGTGGGCAGTGGCTAGTGAAAAACAGTCAGCGTTCAGCAGTTAGCATTCAGCCGTGAATGGTGCGGAGTTGCCGAAAGGCAAGAGCAACTGCGTTTTCACCACAGAGACACAGAGGGAAGCAAACACCTTAGCCGCGGATTGACGCAGATGAACGCGGATCAAAATCTTGAAGCTGACGTTCGGCGCCTCACAGCAGAACCTCGATCACTTACCAGAATCAGAAAGCTAAGCGGATTTCTTCTTGTCAGTCCTGTTCAGTTCACGCCGTGCGGCTTCCACTGTTTTCTTGTCAGGCGCGTAGGGCTCGGGGACGCCGCGAATCTTCTTCGAGTCGAAATGAACATCGTCGGTCGGGAGTCCATAGGGGAGATCGCTTTTCGCTTTGCCGCCCAGGCCTTCAACCTCGTTCTCCCAGATGTCCTCTGGTGCCGCGGAGTCGCCGCGAATGGGGAGTCGGTGGTCAGTCTCCTGGAGAGTGCTGAATCCGGTTTCGATATTGGTGTCCTTTTCGAAAACCTTCTCCGGCTTCTTCTTCGATTTTTTCGCGGGCGTCTTTGGCGTTTGTTTGCGGGGCATTTAGGGATTAGACATTTTTCAGAAACGATGGGATGTATGGCAGAAGATCAAAACCAAAACCTTGAACCGCAAAGGGCACAAGGGATCACAAAGAAAACCAAAGAAGGTGAATCCGGTGAAGATTCGCTTCGGAGAGTTGGTTTCGAGAGGCGTTTCTGGAAATCGTATGGGAACAAAAGCGGTGGGGCTGGGCTCTAATCCTTCATCGGAGTAGCGGAGGTGGAAATGACAAAGCGCAAGATCATCCTGTTTTTCATTGTGCTCGCGATCATGCTGCTGGTGAAGTATGCGTCGGGACAGGACTCGCCGGAGTCGGTGGGATGGGAACCTGTGCAAGTACACCGAGAGGATGCTTTCGTGTACGGAGCGGCGGCGGTAGTGTGGGGCACCTTCTTTGGCGTGGTGTCGGGTGTGGCGCGGGTGATCGGCAGACAAAGTGCCGCGCGAAATGGATCGTATTTCACGGGTGACCTGGTGAGTTTGGGGTTGTAGGTCGAAGGTCGTAGTTCGTAGCTTGTAGTTTGTTGCGCCGGCTGTAATTAAAACTCGTATGCGAAGAAGCCCCACTATGTGTGGGGTTTTTTTGCAGGTATAGCGCAAGAAAAAACACTGCGAGCGTTCCATTGGAACAATGCACGTGTCGGAAGGGTCTATCTGTTCATGTGCTCGGAGGTTTTCCAATGGTTGCACACTCGTTGAAGGCGTTTCTTCCTAAAGATAAGTTTTCGACCGCAAGCGGATTTATGGGATGCATGGCGCTTTGGCTAGCATTCATCGGAGTAGAAAGCCTCACGGCACATAAGAGCATTTCGGAGACAAAAGCCGTAGGGCTGTCAACGCGTATATCAGATGGGCCGCTTTCGCTGATCGTCCACAACGGTCCACCAGCGAAAGGAGTGATAGGGGGTAGACTGGGCGGTTTCGATACGTTCGCGACTGCGCGAGAGCAGGCGGATGCCGAATCTATTGATCGAAAGATCGTGCGCAAAGGCACGATCAACATCTCAGTCGTGGATCCAGACCGCGTCAACCAGCAATTGGAAAAGCTAGCGCGTGAGCTTGGCGGGTACATCGTAACGTCACAAAGAGAGGATGCATCGTCCGGACAGGGATCGCTTGTGGTGGATGCGCGGGTGCCGGCAAAGCAATTCGATCGAGCGTGGGAAGAAGTTCGAAAACTGGGCGTGAGAGTGGATTCCGAGAGGGTGGATTCGAGCGATGTAACAAAGCAATTCGTGGACACGGAAGCATCCCTGCGAAACCTTCGCGCAGAAGAGCAGCAATATCTGACGATCATGAAGCAGGCGAAGTCAGTAAAGGACACACTGGAAGTAACAGAGCATCTCAGCAGTGTCCGCGGTCAGATCGACAGGATGCAGGGTGAATTGAACCTTCTGCGACACGATGTAGAGATGTCGTCGTTAACGGTTGCTGTCCTCCTGGATGCTGATTCGAAGGTGTTGGGCATTTATTGGCGGCCGATATACGAAACCAAGGTGGCTTTTCGAAATGGACTGGAAGCGCTCACCAGTTATGTTGACCTCATGGTCGCTTTCATCATGTACATCCCAGCCCTGTTGATCTGGGCCTTTACGATCGTCTTGATCGGTGCCACTGGATTCCGAACGATTCGGTGGGCATTCAGGCGACTTTTCCGTAGCACTCCGGCGATTCCGTAAACACAGGAATAAAATTCTTTGCAAGTTTTCCGGCGCCCTTCGTTCTTTCCCATAGAAGGGTGCTGCGGACCGGGGTGGGCTAAGCCAAACGGGACTTCTCAAGTCCATCCCGGGTCGCGCGGCGCTTCGGCAGAGACGGTTGCGGTGATGAGCTGTCCACCGGGAGTGGAGATCATGAAAAACACAGCAGGAAATCCGGTTGCGGGAAGTTCAAAAAGTTCTGGGGCAAATTCGAACGCGGTGACGGCGCGAACGGCGGTGGTGATTGCGGCGCTGTTGATGTTGGTGGCATTTGCGAGTTGGGGCATTCAGGCGGGAAATGGGTCGGTGATCGCTTCGGGAGAACCGGGAGCAGTTTCGGGGAGTGCGGTCGCGGGCGGCGGCGCTGGATTTTTGGCGACGTCTGGTGGATCGGGAGCGGCTAGTTGGAGCGGAGGGAAGTCGGGTATTGCGAGTGGACATGGTTCCACTTCGAGCGGCGGCGAGCGGGGGGATGTTCGCGGAACGAGCGGCGATGGGTCGCTGCAGATTGTGGACAAAGATGGTGCGGGATTGTTTTGTCCGCTGAAGCATACGGATGTGAAAGCCGAGATATCCGGATTCCTGGCGAGAGTGACGGTGACGCAGGAGTTTACGAATCCTTCACAGGACAACGTGGAGGCGATTTACGTTTTTCCGCTGCCGCAGGATTCGGCGGTGGACGACATGACACTGCATGTGGGCGACCGCGTGGTACGGAGCCTGATCAAGAAGCGCGACGAGGCGCAGAAGATCTATGAGAACGCGCGCAATGCGGGACATACTGCGGCGCTGCTGAATCAGGAGCGTCCGAATATTTTTACGCAGTCGGTGGCAAACATTGCGCCGGGCGCGAATGTGAAAGTGGAAATAAGTTATGTAGAGACACTGAAGTATGACGCGGGATCGTATGAATTTGTTTTCCCGATGGTAGTGGGACCGCGATACATACCAGGCCCGGCAACGGGACAACAGGCGAGCGGATGGTCTCCGGATACGAACCAGGTTCCCGATGCGTCGCGCATAACGCCTCCGGTGGCCGGCCTGCATTATGGCGCGAAGGGCACACGCGCAGGGCATGACATCTCGCTTTCAGTGAAGCTGGATGCGGGCGTTCCGATCAAGGAATTGAGGTCGTCGTCGCATGATGTGCAAGTGGACAACACCAGCGCGCACAGCGCAATGGTGCGGCTGAAGAGCGAGAACGCGATTCCGAACAGGGATTTCATCCTGAAGTATGACGTTGCGGGCGGGAAGATCGAAGACGCGCTGCTTGTCCACGCGAATGGTGGACGCGGGCGCGATTACAAAGGTGGCGAAGCGGAGCCGAGCGCACGGCAAGGCGGATACTTCACCTTTATATTGCAGCCGCCGGACAGGGCGCGCGATGAGGATGCGACTCCGCGCGAGTTGATCTTCGTGCTGGACACTTCAGGATCGATGTCGGGCTTCCCAATCGAGACGGCGAAGAAGACGATGAAACGGGCGATCGAGCATCTACGCCCCGGTGACACGTTCAACCTGATCACATTTTCGGGCGACACGCACATCTTGTTCCCATCGCCAGTGCTGGCGACAATTGCGAACCTGAACCAGGCGCTGAACTTCATTGATGGGCAGCGTGGCGGCGGTGGCACGGAGATGATGAAGGCTATTCGCGCGGCTCTGGGTGAGCAGCAGATGGGTTGCGGTCCGACCGAGAATTGCGCGTTGAACGAGCGCGTGTCGGGAAGCGATTCACGGACTCCGGTGCGCGTGGTGTGCTTCATGACGGATGGTTATGTCGGGAACGATATGCAGATCGTGGCTGAAGTGCAGAAGCATCCTGAGGCGCGAGTGTTCAGCTTCGGAATTGGAACGGCTGTGAACCGGTTCCTGCTGGAGAACATGGCGCGAGCCGGTCGCGGAGAAGTCGAGTTCGTCACCAAGGAAGCGGAAGCGGCGCCGGCGGCGGACAGATTCTACGAGCGCGTGCATACGCCGGTGCTGACGGACATCAGCATCGACTGGAATGGATTGCCGGTGAGCGATGTGATGCCAACCCGCGTCATGGACTTGTTCACTGCGAAACCACTGGTGCTTTCCGGCCGATACAGCGGGAGCGGTAGCGGCACGATCAAGTTGCGGGGCATGCGCGCGGGCAAACGATACGAGCGCGAGATCCGCGTGAGCTTGCCTGCGAACGAACCGGCGAACCAATCACTGGAACAGTTGTGGGCGAGAAACCGGATCGAGAAATTGATGTCGCAGGACTGGAACGGAATGCAGCAGGGGAATCCGCGAACGGAATTGCGGGATGAGATCACGCAGTTGGGATTGGATTATCGGCTAGTCACGCAATTCACTTCGTTTGTTGCAGTGGAAGAGCAAACGGTGGTGGATGGCGGACGCACGCGGACGATCCAAGTGCCGGTGGAGATGCCGCAAGGCGTGAGCCGCGAGGGCGTGTTCGGGGAATCGAAAGGACTCGCGATGCAAGCCGTCATGGCGCCGGTGACCAGAGCTTACAACGCGCCCCTTCCGACATCCGGAGGGTACGCCGGGGGAGTGTTGGGCGGTGTGATCGCAAATAGAAAGTCGTCGACTGCGGATGCTGCGAAGTCGGCGGACGAGACGGTTGAAGTCAGCTCAGGGGCTCCGGTAGTACATGTGAAAGATGAAAAGCTGAAGGAGTTGGAATCGAAACTTCATCCGGGATTGCTGACGGTGTACGAATGCTGGAATCGCTCGAAGACGGCGAAGTGCGGCAACGTGCAGAACGGACGGTTGGCGATCCAGGTGTGGCTGAGTGAGAGCTCTCCTTCGGTGATGAAGGAACTGCAGGCGCTGGGGTTTGTGGTGCAAAAGGGAAAAGCCGGAGCGCAGGTGCATGGAACGTTGTCGCTGGAGAAGTTGCAACAACTGGCGGCGATGAAGCAGGTGAAACTGGTGGCTCTGGAGTAGTAGTCAGTAGTCAGGAAATGCCCGGTGCGAAAGTGCCGGGTATTTTTTTTCTTAAAAGCGCACACGAAGGACACAAAGGAATTACGAAGGGCAAAGACTAGCCACGGATTTCACGGACGACACTGAATTACACGGATGGGCAAGGGTATAGACGTTTCGCCCAGGGGAGGCTATGCCACAAAGGTCAAACTCAAATACATAGATCTTTCGACTCCGCTGCGCTCCGCTCAGGATGACAGTATGAAATGGTTGGGAAATGCATAGATCCTTCGACTCGGCTGCGTCTCGCTCAGGATGACAGCGTTGGTGATACAAATGTACGTTGCGCATGAGAGTTCTCCGGGTATTCGATTACATCGTTGTGGGACCGCCGCAGATATTTGCGGTGCTGCTGTTGCTGGCGTTTGCCGTGCAGTGCGGAATCCTGATCACGCGAGTGCCGCTCAGTGCGATTGAGCAAGACCATGTATGGGCGGGACGGCAGCAGTTGGAGTATGGCTCCATCCCGCGCAGCTTCCGGCATTCTCCGTTGCCGAATGTGATGGCATCTGCGCCGATGTCCTTGGATAAAGGTCGAACTGCGACGAGTGTGGCGACGGCTGAGCATGTGCGTCGTGAAGTGATCCGGCTGCGGTGGTTGCTGCGGACGCCGTTTCTGGCGGTGGGAATCCTGCTGGGGGTTTCGCTGTGGTATGTGTCGCGGCGACTCTATGGCAATGCGGGCGGCTATATTGCGCTGGCGCTCTATAGTTTTTCTCCGGCGATGGTGTTGCGAGGCGCGCAGATACAGGAGGCGGGGCCCGCGGCATGGGGCGTGTTCGGGATAGTGTTCACGTGCATCGCTATATCGCACAATCTTTATGCGCCGTGGAAGAAGTGGCGGTATCGGGCAATTTTGCTGAGCTTGGCAGCAGCGTTGGCGATTGCGTCGCATCCGGCAGCGATGTTGATGTTGCCGGTAGGATTTGCGCTCATGCTGTACCTGGCACCCGGACGAAGGTGGGCGGCGTTGCTGGTAATGCTGGTGGCAACATTGATGACAGCGGTACTGGCTTATGCGGCTTATGGATTTCATCCGCGGGCGCTGCTGGATGGGATCGACTTGCGGCAATGGGTGGCGTATCGACCGAAGATGGCGCAGATGTTGTTGGTGGGCGACCGATCGGAGTTGTTGCAAAGGTTCAATCCAGCAGTGTTGGTCTTGCTGTTCTTTTCTGTGCTGACGTATGTGGCGTGGAAGCGCACACGATATTTTGGGAACACTGCGCCGCTGATTGTGGGCATGGGGATGCTGTATTGGTCGTTGATAAGTCCGATGGCGCTGATCGCTTCGATATGGGCGCTGCCGTTTGTCTTCGTGTTTATCGGCGGGATATGGGCGGATTTGCTGGAGAGCAATCGCGGGAAGTGGGCAATGGTGTCGTTGATCTTGTTGCTGGGCGAGAATGCGTGGTTTGGGTTGAAAACCAGTTTCTAGTTTCCGGTTTCTAGCAAGAACCAATTCTGCGGCTATCGGACGCGAGCCTCAAACCTGAGAACACAAAGGTTCACGAAGGGCACAGAGGAATGTAGGTCAAACCGGCGCCTTTCGATGGCGCGCTCGGAAGGATGTTGAATGGTTGGAGTGTAGAGAGTGATGTAGTGAAAGGCGCGATTGCTCGCGCCTTTTTGCTTTGCGAATCGATGTGGGGTCAACGGGAGCTTGGGGATTGTGATCCGGTGACCGCGCTTTCCGGTAGTGGCGTTTCCTGGTGAAAGATCGGCTGCCATTTGTCACCATGTTTCTCATAGATACTGCTGGCGTTCACAATGGACGGAACTTTTTTGCCGTCGCAGGTGGCGTCCTGATTTGCCTTGTAAGTCAGCAGCACAGTGTCTTTATCAATCTGGGTGACCTTGGTGTCAGTGAGCGTATAGCTGCGCACCTGGCAGTTACCGCCGCTGATGTCCTTGATAGAAGCAGTGCGATCCTCAAGACCCTTGTCACTCATGGTGACAGCGTTGGGATCGAGTGTCTTCTCAAACGTTGCAGCGTCCTTGTTCTTCCACGCTTCCCAGAGCTGTCGCTCGGTGTTGGTCAAAGTATTTTCCAAATCGCTTTTCTGCGCGCGCAATGGGCCGACGAACACAAAAGTAAGGAACAGAACTCCCGGTAGCCAAAGATGTCTCGTCTTCATAAAGTGACTCCTCATCGAGATTGGATGGAGGGGAGTCATGACAAAGGTTGCCATTAGGGAGAGGGGTTGATGCTGAAGCAGAGATGAGGGCGGGAGAACCCGCCCTCCGGTGAAATTCTATTTCTTGTCGCTTGCGGAGGCAGCGGTCTCTTGATGGAAGAGCTCTGTCCAAGTGCCACCGACCTTCTTGAAGAGGCTGGCAGCAAGGATGTTTTCAGGGACTTTTTTCCCGCCACAGGTGGCGTCGACACTCGTGACTTTATAGGTGAGCAAAGCGGCGTCACTATCCACTTTGGTAAGTTTGAAATCGCTGAGAGAGTAGTTCTTCACGTCGCATCCGCCGATGGACTTCAAAATGTCTGCGCGTTCGGCGATACCGTTGTCGTCGATCATGATCGCGTCTGGAGACAAGTGCTGCGCGAAAGGCTTCACGTCGCGGTTCTTCCAGGCTTTCCAGAAGCCCTGTTCCATCATCTGAAAGCTGTCCAACATGTCGTCTACTCTTTGCGAGGCACCTGTGGGCGGAGGTACGGGCTTAGCTTTTGCGCTGGCAGCGGCGCGCCTGGAGGCCGGATCTGATTGTGCTGCACAGGTTGCGACCATTAGAAGTAAGCTGGCCAGCAGCAATGTAGCTTTAGAAATTTTCATGGTAGAAGCTCCTTTTCAGAGAGGAAAGATAGGATTCCGGAGCAAAAAATGAGGAGGAAAGTGTAGCACGCAAGGGAAAAGGGAGTTTGGAATCCAGCTCTCGATTAAATCCCGATCGCAGCAACCGCAGCTAAACATGCGGACTCTAAATGGGTGTCGTAAGTTGGCGCACTGCTAATTTGCGACAAAGTCCCCCGGGAACGCTAAGAAAGAGTGACGCTGTGCTGCCGACAACACAAGTGCCAAATGCGAGAGTACAGAAGCACGGCTTTCTCGCAGATGTCTTCATGAGCAGGGATTCATCAGGCTCGATCTTTCATTACATCATCCAAAAAGACGGCGCTGCCGAGATATTGTATTGGGGCCAGGAACATTCGTTACGCGACGCCCTCGAACGCATACAGGAATACCTGGCAGACGCGCGGATGCTATCGGCTTAAATATCCAGAGCAAAAACGTAAATCGAAAACCTAAGCGGTAGTGCGCTTTTCCGCCTTAGCGAACTGCGCCTGCATGTTCTCGTAAATCCTGTCCACTTTGCTGTGGAGCTGCGCGACTTCCAATTCCGCTTTCAAGTTCACTTGATAATCCATGTCAGCCTGCAGGCGGTCTTTTGATGCCTGGCGGTTTTGCGACATCATGATCACCGGGGCTTGCAGCGCAGCCAGTGTGGAGAGGATCAGGTTGAGAAGAATAAAAGGATATTCGTCAAAGGGCTTTGCTCCGGGCTTAATCGACTGCAGGAAAACGAGACTGTTGATCGTCATCCACACGAGCAAGAATGCGCCGAAGGTGAGGATGAAGGTCCAGGATCCGCCGAAGGACGCAACTTTGTCCGCAATGCGCTGTCCGAAGGTCAACAGTTCCTGCTCCTCTTCGTTGACGTTGCGAGAGACCTGAGTGCGCAGAAGTTCGTTGGTGGCGCGCAAGCGACGTCCCATCACGGTCAAGAGATCCAGACCAGCATGAGGATGTTTGGTTACTAGCGCCAACAACGAATCGCGGTCGAGGGAGAGCACTTCGGTCTCTTCCACGGCCACTGCGGTTGCGGTGCGGGGGCCGCCATCGAGGAGCGAGATGTCACCGAAGACATCGCCTGGTTCATTCTCTCTAAGGATGATCTTGCTGCCTTCATAGTTCTCGATGAATACCTGGACGTTGCCGGTGCGCACTATATATATGGAATCACCGGCGTCACCGGCGTTGAAGATGGTCGCACCCTTGTCGTAATGGTGGGTCTCTAAAAGCGCGCATAGAGACTGGCTCTCTTGGTCGTCGAGCAGTGCGAACAACTTCACTTCGCGCAACATGGCCATAGTGGCAGACATCAGCAAAAACCTCCGCAGTCAGTTCTCCTCCCGATTATGCTTCAACATCCGGCTAGAAAGAAGATGTTTGTGTGGTTCCCCTTCTGTTTGCCAATGCAGGTTAGTTCCAGACAAAGCTGCTCGTTACAATGATGATGTGCAAGTTGATGACACCATCGTCGCGATATCCACGCCGCCGGGGCGAGGTGGGATCGGAGTGGTACGGCTGTCTGGACCGGGGGCGCGGACGATCGCGGCGCAGTTGTTGCGATTGCGGCCGGGACGCGAGCTAACTGCGGGTCACGCACATTTCTGTGAGTTGATAGAGCCACATACGGGAGAGCGAATCGATGAAGTTGTGGCTACTTACTTCGCGAAGCCACATTCGTACACGACAGATGATGTAGTGGAGATTTCAGCACATGGGTCGCCGGTGGTGCTCCGCCATGTGGTCGAGGAGGCGATCGGGCGCGGGGCACGGCTCGCCGAGCCGGGGGAATTCACGATGCGCGCCTTCCTGAATGGCAGGCTTGATCTGACGCAGGCGGAAGCAGTGCGCGACCTGATCGAATCACAAACGTTGTTCCAAGCGAAAGCGGCGGCGCAGCAGTTGGGAGGAGCGCTGTCGAAACGATTGCAGCCGATCAAGCAGAAGCTAGTCGAGCTGATCGCTGTGCTGGAAGCGGGAGTGGATTTTGCCGAGGACGACGTTTCCGTTCTGCCGGATGCGGAGATATCAAAACGTATCGCGGAAGTGCGAGAGCCGTTGCAAAAGTTGGCTGACTCTTTCGCATATGGGAAAGTTGTGCATGAAGGGATAACGCTGGCCATTGTGGGGCGTCCGAATGTAGGGAAATCGAGCCTGTTCAACCAACTAGTGGAACGCGAGCACGCCATCGTGACGGCGACGCCGGGGACGACGCGCGACTTGGTGAGTGAGACGGTGGCAATCGGGGGAATCCCGATCAAGTTGGTGGACACGGCGGGGATTCGCGCGTCAAAGGATGAAGCGGAGAGTATTGGGATCAGAAAATCGTATGAAGCGCTGGCGGATGCGGATCTGGTGCTGGTGGTACTGGATGCGAGTGCGGACGACGGTGACATAGAGGATAACAAGTTGCTTTCGGCGATTGAGGAGCGCAAGGCGAGCGCCATCCTGGTGGAGAACAAAGCGGATCTGCCGTCCGCAAAGGAGCATGGAGCGGAGAATGGGTTTGTGAGGGTGCGGACGTCGGCGTTGACGGGAGATGGCATCGCTGAATTGCGAAGCGAAATATTGCGCAGAGTGGCGGGCGAGGGGGCACAACACGAGTCAGGATTTCTGACCAATGCGCGGCACCAGGGATTGGTGCACGCGTCGCTGAAGGGACTCGATGCCGCAGAAAGCGCGGTGCGGAACCGGATACCGCATGAGATGTTGTTGCTGGACCTTTATTCGGCGCTGCGTCCGCTGGACAGTGTGACGGGCGAGACTTCGGCGGATGACATTTTGAATCTCATATTCGGAAAGTTTTGCATTGGGAAGTGAGGCCGTGGTTTACCAGTTGGCGGTCGAGTCTGTTTTTCCTCCTCCACTCCGGCAACTCAGTAAGAACAGACTTCCACGAACGCGAAACATCACCCGCCCCGGGAATTGCACAAAAAATGAAGCATTGAGATTCACAGCTTTTTTACCTTAGAAGGAACAAAGGGCTGGTACTCTCAATGTGCTTAGGGTAAAGTTTCATTGCCCTTTCAAGGCCCCCAAGATTACCCAGAGATTTGATTTGCGCGTGGTGTTCCCACGTGGACTAAACTGCTGTTCTGAATTCAGGAGCTCACACGATGTTTACTCGACATAACGCCCGAATGTTAGCGGCGTTCACCCTTCTCATGTGTTTGTGTTTCGCCACAAGCATGGTCACAGCACAATCCACCACATCTGGCGCCGTGAGCGGCGTCGTCACAGATTCGTCGGGCGCAGTGGTTCCGGGCGCGAAAGTCGAAGTGCGCAACACGGGCACTAACAGCAGCGTGAACCTTGTATCGGATGACACCGGACGATTCCGCGCTGTCAACCTTCAACCGGGCAATTACGAGGTAAAAGTCACAGCAGCGAATTTCTCCGGCTATAAGGCGACCTGCTTCGTAGAAATCGGAAGAAGCACTGACCTGACTGCAAAGCTGAAAGTGAGCGGAACCGGCGAGACGGTCGAAGTGAAGGATGAAGCACCGGTGATCAACACCGAGCATCAGGACTTTGCAAACAACGTAAACCAGATCGCGATCTCGAACCTCCCGATAAACGGACGCCGCTGGTCAAATTACGCGTTGGGAACGCCCACAGCGAATCCTGACGGCACCTTCGGATTGGTGAGCTTCCGCGGCATCTCCGGCCTCATGAACAACAACACCATTGACGGTGGCGACAATAACAGCAACTTCTACGGTGAAGAGCGCGGACGCACGCGTCTGAGCTATTCCGTCAGCCAGGATTCGGTGCAAGAGTTCCAGGTGAACACATCGAACTTCTCGTCAGAGTATGGCCGCTCCGCAGGTGGCGCAGTAAACACCGTGACCAAGAGCGGCACCAACGCGCTTCACGGAACGGGGTACTGGTACTTCCGTGACAACGCCGTAGGTGGAGCTACCAATCCCAGCACGCTGCTCAACGGTGTCGCATTCAAGCCTGAAGATCGTCGCCAGCAGTTTGGCGCCACCATCGGCGGACCGATCATCAAAGACAAGGCATTTTTCTTCTTCAACTGGGACCAGCAGAAGCGCAACTTCCCGGGTGATGCGATTCCGATCACAACCACAGGCACCAATCCTTATGGCGTGGTGACGGTAACGCCCACCCCAGCGGTTGCTGCCGCGGGCGCGAATCCTGCTTTGGCGGCAGGTGCGTGTCCGACCGGTGCGCAGTTCAACGGCGGATACCCGGCCAGCTATAACCTGGGCAACGTGATCTATTGCCGTTATGGTGCAAACGTTGCTGCAGGACAAGCGGCGGCGACAGCGGGTTACAACTTCATTACCGGACTGCTGGGCAGTAATGCAAGAAAAGGCGACCAGCTTCTCCTCTTCCCGAAAGTTGACGTAAAAATCGCTGGCGGCAATCTGGCCACCAGCTACAACTGGTTGAACTGGACCTCGCCCTTTGGCATCCAGACGCAGCCAACCAACACGATCGCCTCAGACCAGTTCGGCAGCGATCTGGTTCGCGCACGTTCCTTGAACTCCATTTACAACCGGCCAACCGGCACCAATTCTGCTCTGGAACTCCGCTTCCACTGGAGCACGGAAAACTTGAGCGGTGATTTCCAAGATCCAATCGCAGGACAGCCGTCAGTAGCAGGACCGACCGGTTCACATCCGCCGGGAGTGTTCGTGACGAACTGGCTGAACTTCGGAACACAGACCTATCTGCCGCGTCCTGCGAACCCGCAGGAAGACCAGTATCAGTTTGTAGGAAATTGGATCCGCACTTCTGGCAAGCACACTTTTAAGTTCGGTGGCGAAGTCTTACACCAGAGCGAAGAAGTGCAGTCCTTGAGCAATGCGTACGGCACCTTCAACTTCACCGGATCGCTTGCATTCGCGGATTTCCTTTCAGACGCATATAACCCGGGAACAAGCGCCTTGACCGGCAGCGCAGCATTGCAATGCCGCACCAGCGCGGGCGTGGCGCGGCCCTGCTACAGCACATTCACCCAGGGCATTGGCACATTGGGCTACCACTTCACGACCAATGACTATGCCTTCTTCCTGCAAGACAACATCAAGGTGTCACAACGTTTGAGCCTGAACATGGGATTGCGTTATGAGTTGCAGCAATTCCCGAGCGCGCAGTTCGCGAATCCGGCGGCAGCGCAAACCAGTTATCAGCCAAGCGACCAGAACAACTTTGGCCCGCGGTTCGGCTTTGCCTATGACATCCTGGGGAACAGCAAGTTGGTTTTCCGTGGCGGTTATGGCATGTACTACGGACGTATCATCAACTCAACCGTGGCGGCGGCTTTGGTAAACACAGGCATGCCGACGGCGCAACCGAGCTACACCATCTCCAACACGCAAACGGTCAATGGAACGCCGGTCCAGTACCCGAACATCTTGGCGTCAGCGAATGGATTGACGTTGACTGCTCCGAACATCGCCTTCTTCTCGAACGGCGTTGAAAACCCGCTTGTCCATGAGTTTGACGGCATTGTGGAATACGAGATCGCGAAAAACACCGTAGTCTCATTCTCATACCTGAACAGCATGGGCCGTGGGCTTCTGAACTTCCTCGACACGAACCTGCCCACCAGCTACCAGGGTGCGAACACATTCACTCTCCCTGACAGCTCGACGTTCACGATCCCGACTTACGGAACGGCAGCACGTCCGAATACGGCATTCAACCAGATGACGGCCATCTCCAACGGCACTGATTCTGATTACCATGCATATGTCTTCCAGGTCACCAGACGGTTAACCAATAACTGGCAGATGCAGTCCAGCTACACGTATTCAAAAGCCCAGGACAATGGTCAGAACTCTGTGACTTTCTCCACCGGAAACAATGCTTTGGATCCGGCAAACCCGAATGGCGAGTGGGGACTTTCGAACTTCGACGTTCCACACAAGTTCACGTTCTCCGCAGTTTGGCAACCGTCGTACTTCAAGGACGCAAAAAGTGTTGCGCACTATGTGCTAGATGGGTGGACGTTGGCACCAATCATCGGCGCATCGTCCGGTTCGACATTCACCGGCACAATAAGCGGAAGTCTTCCCTCCGCTTCATGCGCTGGATCACACAGCACTGGTCTCAACTGTGCTAGTCCGGGCTCGAATCGCCCAGGCAATTTGCCCAGAAACAGCTACCGGACTAACGGACGCTACACAACTGACCTCCGCCTCGCGCGATCGTTCAATGTGACCGAAAGGGCGAACGTGGAATTCATCACTGAGGCATTCAACCTCTTCAACCATCCAAATATTTCCAGCATCACAGGTACGCAATACAGCGTAGGTACCTGCAGCGGAGCTACTAACACGACAACCAACACAACAAGCTGCACATTGACGTCTAACGCTGCCTTCGCAACACCGAGCGGCGGCGGAATCGACAATGGCACGAACCTGCGCGAACGGCAGATACAGTTCGCAATCCGCGTTCGCTTCTAACGAGGAAAGAAAACAATTGGGCGACAGCTTCGGCTGTCGCCCTTTTTTATTTTTGAAGCTGCGGTGCGGGATTACTTCGGAGAGAGTTCGCGCTTGACGGCTTCGCTGACCAGTTTTCCGTCCACGCGGGTGCCAAGCGCTTGGAATTTTGCCATGGTGTTTTTCATGACGGTGCCCATGTCCTTGATAGTGGGAGATCCCATCTCGGCGATGGTGGCCCGCACTGTGGCAGTGACCTCTTCCTCACCCGCGGCTTTGGGCATGTACTCTTCAATCATTTTGATCTCGATGGCTTCTTTTTCGGCGAGTTCGGGGCGTCCGCCCTTGGTGAACTGGTCGATGGAGTCCTTGCGCTGTTTGATCATGGTGCTGAGGATCTGGATAGTCTCTTGATCGTCGACAGGCGAGCGCTTGTCGATCTCGCGGCTGCGAATGCCAGACTTCATCATGCGGAGGGTAGTGAGGCGGTGCTCGTCACGGGCACGCATGGCGTCGGTGATGTCCTGGTTGATCTTCTCGGAAATGGTCATGTGGAGATTATAGAAGAGCAGCTGTTAGCTATTGGCCGTTAGCTAAAGTAAGCCTAGAACCACAGAGAGCACAGAGGTACACAGAGGACTTTGGATGGGTACAGTGAATGTCCGAAGCATCTTTGCCGAGCGGATTTCTCACTGCCTGCGCCGTTGATGATAGAAGCGGAAATCAGCGGCCATGTCCGTCATGGATTTGCGGGGATGACTGAAGCCGTGACTCCCGTGATTCACCCGATTGCGGATAAGTAATCTGCCGGAGTATTATCCAAGCCACTCACACATGGGTTCCTTTTCGCCAATCCAGATCGCAGTCGTGGTCATCAGTGTTGTTTCGCTGGTGGGCGTGATCATTTCTTTTGTGCGGAACACCGCGCTTCTCGCGGGATATGAAGAATACAAAGCTGACATACAGAAGATCGCTTCATCGCTGAAGGCGGAGATGTTCCGTGACGGCAATGACGTTGTCATCCCCGGAAACTATAAGAAGTTTCCTATCCAAGTGCGATTCTCGTACTCCGAGAACACGCCGGGACTCAATATAAGGATGCAGGCGCCTGTTTCGTTCACGTTCTCCGTGGTGCCGAAGGGCGAGCGAGCAACGGAGGGCCGGGTTGCGTTGCGCACCGGCGACGATATGTTTGACGCGCGTTTCACGGCGCGGACAGACCACCCGACGCAAGCGAAGATGCTGGTGAGCAGCAAGCCTATCCGCATGCAGTTGAGCAAGCTCTGCTGCTCGACCAAGACATTCCTGACAATGGTCACCGGGAACATCGAGCTGAGTGAGCTCATCATTCCCAGCCCATACACGGCGCGGCATGTATTGGACCACGTGGAATCAATGGCGGCGTTGGCAGCGGAAGTAGAGGGAATTCCCGGCGCTGACAAGGTCAAGTTCACCGAATACAAGCGCGAAAAGAGCACGCCGATTCTCAAGATCGCATTGGCAGTGGGCGCGGTGGTTGCAATCGCAGCGGTGTTCGCATCACCCGGAACTGAGATGCCGACGACCAGTGCCGCAGCGGGCGTGGTCCACGCAGACGGCGTTTTGGATGCCGATGCTGGTGTGATATTGAAACTTGCAGGATGGCGCACTGCGGCAGACACCGACTTTGCCGGCGACGTAGCCGGCTGGATGAAAGCATCCGGAGTGCCTGCGACCGGACGAATCGAGCTGAACCTGGACGGCACGGCACCAACTGACGTGGTTTACTGCCTTGCGCACGAACAGGATTCATCCAAGAGAATCGTCATATTGGAAAATGGAGTCAATATCCTCGATACGGTGATGCCGGACGTCGTGGGCTTGGTGAGAATCCCGAAGAACAGCATGTCCAACATTGAATGGAGCCAGAAACCCGCCACGGAGAGTGACGGAGATGGTTTGATGGTGATCCGACGCAAAGACGATAAGACCACCGCCACTGTGTTCTCCCGAACCGGTGGGCGAACGGTTACCGGCACGGTTGCGAATTACGAGACAGTCAACATCGCCGAATAGATTTCGCGCACAATAAAAATTCAGTCCCTAATCTGTTCGAATAGAATATTGCGATGCTTATCAAGTCGCGATTGTTCACGCCTGGTCCTACTCCGCTACTTCCTTCCGCACAACTAGCCATGGCCGCCGCCGATATACATCATCGGACGGCAGACTTCCGCACGCTGTATTCGCGTGTGCTGGCGGATGTGCAGACGTTCGTCGGGACGAAGAATGACGTCGTGATGTTTGCATCGTCGGGGACGGGTGCGATGGAGGCGTCGGTGAGCAATCTCACGTCTCCGGGTGACAAGGTGCTGGTGGTCACAGCGGGAAAATTCGGTGAGCGATGGACTCAACTCGCACAGGCGTATGGATGCAATGTCGAAGTCGTATCCGCAGAGTACGGCAAAACGGTTACGCCGGAGCAGGTGAAAGCGAAACTTTCGCAGGACGTAAAAGTCGTTTACATGCAAGCGACGGAAAGCTCCACGGGAGTAAGGCATGACGTGGAAGCGATCGCGGCGCTGTTGAAAAACACCGACACGCTGCTCGTCGTGGATGCGATCACGGGACTGGGCACGACTCATTTCGATGTGGACGGCTGGGGCATTGACGTGATCATCGGCGGATCGCAGAAGGCGGTCATGATCCCGCCGGGGTTGGCGTATCTGGCCGTGAGCGAGCGCGCGTGGAAGAGGATGGAATCGGCTAAGAATCCGCGATTTTATTTCGATCTGCGAAAAGAGCGGAAGAATGCGGCGAAGGGAGAATCGTCATACACGCCTGCAATCGCACTGATCGCGGCGCTGGCGTCGGCGATGGATTTCATTCGCAACATGGGCAAGGGCGACCTCGCGGCGGGACGCGTGGCGCTCGTTGACAACGCGGAGATGTGCGCGGAGATGATGCGCGAAGCTGCCTTGGCGCTGAAGATGAAATTGTTTGCGCCGGATGCGCCGTCGGCGGCAGTGACGTCGATCATTCCACCTGCGGGAGTGGACTCAACCAAGATCGTGAAGCTGTTCCGCGACGAGTTTGGAGCGGTGATTTCGAATGGCCAAGGCGATGAGATGAAAGGCAAGATATTCCGCATGGCGCATCTCGGCTACTTCGACTACATGGACACGATCGCCACAGTGGGCGCGCTGGAACAGGTGCTGGGAATCATCAGCCTGCCAAAACACGTGGAGTTTGGTTACGGATTGAAGGCTGCGCAAGAGGTATATGCGCGAGTGGCGGGCAGTGCGAGGAATGCGAAAGCAGTAGTTAGCAACCCGTAGTTCGTAGGTCGCAAAACAAAAACTTTGCCACGGATTTCACGGAACACACGGACTATTTTTTTCCAGAGACGAACGGATTCGCTGCGATGTAGAAGCGCAGCGGGAGATCGGCGGATTTGGTAATGCCAACTCTCGGCGTGGTCACGATGCGCGGTTTCGGGAGTTGGCCGTCGTCGGCGATGAAGAGGTCGGAGTCGCGCGCGGTCAGGTCTTTGGCGTTGTCTTCCGCGCGGGTGATGCGGAGCGCCTGAGCTAGGCGTCCGGGGCCGCTAGTGAGAATCTTAAGGTCGCGAGCGTCAGGATCCTCCTTTAGAGAAATCTTTCTCCACAATTCCATCTGCTTCACATTCATCACCGGTTCAAGTGCGCGAAAGAGCACTGCGCCTGCCTTGCCGGGAAACAAACAAGAGACATTCATGCAGTAGTGCATGCCGTAGCTGAGGTA
The DNA here is from genome assembly GCA_025462725.1 of Terriglobales bacterium. GTDB lineage: Bacteria > Acidobacteriota > Terriglobia > Terriglobales > Acidobacteriaceae > JAICLA01. Next base: position 331,135 of record JAOAPE010000001.1, read on the forward strand.
GACGTAGGCGTGTCCGGCGGGGCCGAACATGACTTCGTTGCGCGGCGTCATGCCGACAGCGGAGTGCGCGGCGAGGTCGCGCTCGCCGAGATAGGCTTCCACTTCGACGACGCGTCCGGAGACGAGTTCGCCCGAAGGGAGTCGGCGGATGAGGAGCTTGCCCAGCAACGCGCGAGCGACGATGCGGGGATGGCGCTCGTAAAAACTCCGAGGTAGAGGCTCGTAGTTTGTAGTTCGTAATTTGTAGTTTGTAGGGATCAAAGTGTCTACCGTTGAGCCAAGAATTAGGACGTTGGTTGAACTTCCGCTCGCATTGCAGAGTGCCAAACGCAAGATCCTTCGCGCCAGAAACAAGGCTCTCAGGATGACAAAGTAAAAAATAGGAAGCTAAAACAACAAGCAATAAATTGCGGCCAGTGTCACTTCTTTTGTGAACTCTTCTTTGGCGCAGCGGCAGGCTTCCTCTTGGGTAGGCCTTGGAGTTCTGGTGGGAGTTCGCAGGCCTTAGGACAGTTCGCGGCGATCCAGGCGTTGACGTTGCGCTCGAGGATGTCGAGCGGGAGCGTGCCGGAGCCGAGGACGATGTTGTGGAAGTCGCGGACGTCAAAGCGCTCAGCGAATTCCTGTTTTGCTTTGGCGCGGAGTTCCTTGATCTTGAGTTCGCCGATCTTGTAGGCGAGCGCCTGTCCGGGCCATCCGATGTAACGGTCAACTTCGTTGGTCACATCGAGTTGAGTCTTCGCTGCATTCGCCATGAAGAAATCTATGGCTTGTTGGCGAGTCCAATGTTTGTAGTGGATGCCGGTATCGACGACAAGCCGGACCGCGCGCCACATTTCGTATGTGAGCTGTCCGAATTTGGAGTAGGGATCGTCGTAGAGCCCCATCTCGTCGCCGAGCGATTCGGAGTAGAGACCCCAGCCTTCCGTGAACGCGGTGTAGCCGGAGTACTTGCGGAATTTGGGGACATCGCCGCCGAGTTCGTAAGAGAGTGCGATCTGAAGGTGGTGTCCGGGTACGGCCTCATGCATCGTGAGCGCCATCATCTCCCACTTGGGGCGTGTCTCCGGCTTGTAGAGATTCACGTTGTACATGCCGGGGCGAGAGCCGTCGGCAGCGGGCGGCTGGTAATAAGCGGTGGTCTGGTCAGGCGCGGTGCTGGCGGGAATGGGCGTGACACCGTATGGAATGCGAGGCAAAACTTTGAATTCTTTTACGAGCAGCGGATCAATGCGCTTGGCATTCGCGCGCGACGCTTCAAGGAGTTCGTCGCCGGTCTTGTAGAAAAACCGCGGATCGGTGCGCAGGAAGGTGAAGAACTCCTGCATGGTGCCTTTAAATCCGGTCTTGTCCTTGATGGATTCCATCTCCGCGCGGATGCGTTTTACTTCGGACAAGCCGAGCGTGTGAATCTGTTCTGGAGTGAGATTCGTGGTGGTGTGTTTGGCGACTTGGAAAGCGTAATAGGCGTCTCCGTTGGGAAGTTGCCATGCGCCGACTTGGTCGAAACATTTTGGAAAGTATTGGTCGGTGAAGAAAGTCTTCAGCTTTTTATACGACGGGATTACAGCAGTCTCGATGGCAGAGCGGGCGGAGTCCGCGAGCCGTTTCTGGTCGGCTTCCGGTATTGACTTCGGAAAACTCTTGAATGGAATGTAAAAGCCACTGGCTTCGGGCGCGACGAGTTGTTTTTCGATCTGTCCGCCGATGCGCTCCATGATGATCTTGGGAGGTTTGATACTTTCGCGCAGCCCTTCCTGCATGAGCGCGATGGTCTGATCCATCAGGACAGGAAGAGCGTTCATGCGCGCAATCCAATCTTGATAGTCTTTGACGTTTTCAAACCGGAGATTGACGGCGAGTGTGTCAGCGGTCTGGATGCCGCCCTTCACCGGATCTATGGGAACCAGGTATGACTTGAACTTGAATTCCTGGAGAGCTTCTTCGTTCTGGCGCTTGAAAAGGTCGTAGTTGAGCTGTTCAGAGGTGGGCAGCAGCGCGCGGTCAATGGCGGCGAGTGACTTCAGTGTGGCTTGCGTGTGCTCGTTTTGCTTCTGGAGGTTGGCGAGGCTGACGTCTTCCCATTTGTCATTCCATCGGCGGTCGCCGAGGAAGGACGCGTATTGGGGATTCTGCTGCATTGAGTATTCCCAGTCGGCGTCGAAGAGTTCGTGAAGGGCCATGACGGCGGCTTCCGGAGTGGTTCTGGTAGTTTTCTTCGCAGCAGAGCGCGGTTTGGGGGCATTCGTTTGCGCGGCACACATGAGCGACACGCAGGCAAATAACAGAAGAATGAGATTTCGGACAAGACCGTTCGTAATCATCGGTGGGCCACCTTGCAGGCTAGAAATAGACAAAAAGAGATTACACTAGCGCGCAGAGGAGAGGCTGAAGAGGGCAAAGATATGTAAAAAATGACCGCGATGTGAGCAATATGATGCATCCAATTTTCAGCTACTCAGCTTTAATAGAGTTGTAGTTCCCCATCCCCTAAGTCAAAAAAATTCAGAAACACACAGGAGAGTATATGAAGACAAAGATTGCATTGCGATCTGTTGCAGTATTGATGGTGCTGGCATTCGGGCTGGCGGTTTCGGCGAGTGCGGTTGAGATCCCGGCGGGAACGCGCGTGACCGTACGATTGGCACAGACGTTGAATTCCGGAACATCACACACGGGCGATAGCTTTGATTGCACCGTGGCCAATGACGTGGTGATCAACAACAACACTGTCGCCAAAAAGGGTGCACCTTGCAAAGGCAAAGTGACACTGGCGAAAGACAGCGGACGCTTGCATGTTCCGGGACAGATCTCTGTCCGCCTGACTTCGATCGATGGCAACGCTGTGACCTCCAGCGCAGTGGGGCGCAAGGGCAAGAGCCACACAAAGGGCAACGCTACCAAGATCGGCGGCGGCGCAGCGGCAGGAGCTTTGATCGGCGCGCTGGCAGGCGGCGGTAAGGGAGCGGCCATCGGAGCAGGAGCAGGTGCGGCGGCAGGAACGGGCGTGGCGATGTACACGGGCAAAGAGAACGTTTCGATCCCAGCAGAGAGCCCGTTGACTTTCACCGTCACCGGCAAGTAAACCAAAACCAACCGCACATTAACGAAAGATAAAAGACGGATAGAGCAAGAGAGTGGGCGGCCTGAGGGGTCGCCCATTTGCTTTGGTGTGGCTCCGTTGAAGGCTCACACGAAGGGCACGAAGGCTTCACGAAGGAGAAGCTAACTCTTCAACGAGGCCAGCACATCTTCGGCGTGGCCTTCGGGTTTTACCTTTGAGAAGATGCGGGCGATCTTGCCTTTTCCGTCGATGACAAAGGTAGTGCGCTCGATACCAAGGAACTTCTTGCCGTACATGCTCTTTTCTGTCATAACGCCGTAGGTGTTGCAGACTTTCTTGTCGGTGTCGGCGAGGAGAGAGTAGGGAAGCTCGTACTTCTCCTTGAATTTCTTTTGCTTTTCCGGGGTGTCGGCGGAGATGCCGAGCACAACTGTGCCGGTCTTCTGTATCTTTTTGAATGCGTCGCGGAACCCGCACGCCTCAATCGTTCAACCGGGGGTGTCAGCCTTGGGATAAAAGAACAAAACGACGTTCTGGCCTTTAAAATCGTCTAATGAGACTGGCTGGCCGTCCTCATTGAGGAGCGTGAAGCCGGGAGCTTTGTCGTTTGCTTCGAGGGCCGCAGTTGCCATTGTGGATCTCCTGCTGTTGAAGAGCTTTGAATCGTATGAATCAGAATCGAGAACCAATGCAGTTATATCGCAGAATCGCCGTGCTCGTCACGGCAGGGACATTGTTGTTTTCCAGCGTGGCGCCGTATGTGGGCGCACAGACGCAGAATCGCAAGAAGAATTCGGGGCCTCGGGCGATCGCGGTCGTCCAATGGCAAACGGATGCAAAGGGCAAAGCGGTGCCGCGATTGTTGCCGGTGGCAATCCTAGATGATGGAAAGTTTTACGATTCAAGCTTGTACAAAGCGACACCGACGCCGATGGCGTTGGAGCCGGGAATCGTTTACGAAGCACAGGATGAGGGCGAGCGGCTGGGGTACTTCACCATTGGGCGGTCATTCAAGACCTCAACCGAGGAACAGAATTGGGTGGGGCTGGGGCAGTGGAAGAGTGATTCTCCGAAGGCGGACGCAGAATACAGCAGGCTAAATGCCCGGCAGAGCGCGGAAGTGGTGCGGGGAATCATGCAGCCGGCGCCGCAAGAGGGCGACTTCGACGATCGGGAGCTGAAGAAAAAACGAACAACAGTGTATGACGAGAACGGAAAAGAAATCCCGGAGGGGACTGAAGCGAAGGATGACAAAGGCGGGAACAGGCCAACATTAAGGCGTCCGAGTAAGCCGACGGATACGAGCGGTGCGCCGTCGGACAAGTCTGGCACCGATACATCCTCAGCACCGACACAGAAGAAAGATGACTCTGATAAGCCGACTTTGAAACGTCCGGGGGATACGGCGAGCGGCGGAGACGATCCCAAACCGAAGAGCACGTCGAAGAACGATGATCCCGACAGGCCGACACTGAAGCGGGGAGCGAATTCCGGTGGGGATTCGGCGAAAACGCAGGGCCAAGACCAAAGTCCAAGCAGTGGTGATCCGGCAAAGACGACAGGGACACCTGCAGCAACGACTCGTGATGATCCGGAGAGGCCGCGAATCAAACGCGGAGTTCCGGAGAAGAGTTCGGGGGCGAACGTTTCTCCCGAGCAAGAAGCGAAGAGCAATGCAAAAGCGATGGATGCGGACCCGAACCGTCCTGCGTTGCGTCGGGGACCGCAGGTACCGAGAAAAGAAGTGGAAGAGAAATCGGCAGGCGTTCCGGTGCCGGAGCGAATATTGAAACGCGGGTCGCGGATGTTCGTGGCGGACACAAGCCGTGCGGGAGTTTTGCTCCCAGGATACAGGGTGTATGAGACGGTGGCTGTCTCAGACGCGAGCGCAGCCGAGCAGGAAAGCTTCCGGTTCCGCTGGTCAGCGGACGAGAAGACCGCGCTCTCAGCGAAGATGCGGGAGTTGGCGCAACGTGAAGTGGATGCGTTTTTGAAAGCGACAGGTAAGGTGGTAGCTGCGGAACCGGTCGTGGTTGCGAAAGGATCCCGCCCTAGCGGAGCTAGGACGGGGCACCCTCAGGTGTTAGCGCCGAAGACGCAGTTCACGGAAGAGCAGTCGAATATCGCTGCGCTGGACTTAAACCATAACAACGCCCCAACACTTGTATTCACGGGACATCAGCGAATACAGTCGTCCGGCGGACAGCCGCAGGAAGTCTTCGTAACGTTGGTGTCGCGAGTGGACTTGGAAGGGAATCCGCGCAAAGTGTTCTCGAATGTGACTTCGAGCGATCGGCTGGATGTGAAGCCTCGGCTGGAGTTCATTGACGCGCTGGATGCCGATGGGAAAGGCAAAGGGCAGTTGCTGTTCCGCAGGACAAGCGACGTGGGGTCAGAGTTTGCGATTTATCGGGCAGGTCTGGATGAGATGGTGGAGATGTTTCATGGGGGCGGAGGGCAGTAGTCAGTAGTTAGTAGTCGGTAGTCAGGAAATCAAAGGCATTAAACCCAAACTCCGTTCGCTCCGCCCATCACGCTTTGCGCGCTGGGAGCCGGCGCCTCGCTCAGGATGACAGAGCTCAGAAGCATTTATCAATACTGCTATTCCGCGGTTCCATCTCCATGGTCACCCGATTTTCCTATTTGACATGTAACTGAATTAAGGTCTTTTACCCAAAGGGCTGAGTACCTCTGTACATTGACGTGCTAAGCAGAGTTGCTGTATTTTCCGACCTTGAGTATTTCTGTCTAAAACTGCGCTTTCAATGAGTTGCCACACGTTCCTGGGGCCATTTTGAAACAAGCCATGAGCTTGCCTGAAAAAATCGGGCGATACGAGATTGTCGGCGAATTAGGCCGCGGGGCCATGGGCGTGGTGTACAAGGCGACCGATCCCAATATCGGGCGCACAGTGGCGCTGAAGACGATGCGTCTTGACGTTCACGGCGTGGACGAAGAAGAGATGCTGCGCCGCTTCAAGCATGAAGCCAAACTTGCCGGGGTGATGAACCACCCTAACATCGTGACAATCTACGACGCGGGCGAAGACCAAGGCATCTTTTACATCGCCATGGAATACATGGAAGGCGTCACGCTGCATTCCGTGTTGCACGAGCAGAGGGCGGTTTCGGCGGAGCGGATGCTGAAGATTTCCAGCCAGATACTTCCGGGGCTCGATTACGCGCACAAACGTGGAGTGATCCATCGCGACGTGAAACCGGCGAACATCATGATTTCCGGTGAAGACATAAAGATCATGGACTTCGGGATTGCGAAATCCGCAGGTGGTATGACCAGCGCGGGGCAAGTGCTGGGGACTCCGGCGTATATGTCTCCCGAGCAGGTGCGCGGCAAGACGCTGGACGGGCGGTCTGACCTTTTCAGTTATGGCGTTTGCCTGTACGAGATGGTCACGGGCGAGAAGCCGTTCACGGGCCAGAACGTCACGACAATCATTTACAAGATCATGAATGAGACGCCAGTTCCGCCGCGCGAACTCGATGTCACGATCCATCCGGGGATCAGCGCCGTGATCACCAAGGCGCTCGAAAAAAATCCTGATCAACGCTACCAGAGCGGCGCAGAACTGTTGCATGAGCTGGAAAATTACAAATCATTCGGTTCGAGCGCGGACACAACGCAAGTGATGGCTGCGAGCACGGGGGCACATGCGGTGGCGAGTGCAATTCCCCCGGCGACGAGCGTTAGGGCCAAAGGGTCAGACGTGCCGACCATGGTGATGTCAGCGGGAGCGGGGGCGGCACCGGCAGAGGCGAAAACGGTAGCGGTGCCATCAGGCAAAGCTGCAGCGGCTTCGAAATTGAAGGTGAAATCTGGGCCGATTGATTCAGTCGAGAGCACGGTGCAAGTTGCGGCGACTGCGGCGAAGCGCGGTTCGGGATTGCTCGACAATCAATCCAAGATATTGATCGCCATTGCAGTGGTTGTTTTGATCGGACTGATCGCGGTATTCCGCCCGAAAGCGCCGTCGGGGAATCCACAACCTACCTCAACAGCTGCACCAGCCGAAACGCAAGCCGCGGTTCCGGCGCAGACAGCCCCTGCTTCCCCCGCGCAAGCAACTCCGGGGACAGAATCACCAAAGGAAGTGGCCAAAGCGGAAGATGAGCCGGAGAAGATAGCGGAGACTCCCGCACCGAAGAAGCAGCCTAAGAAGCCCGTAGCTTCAGCAGTAGCGGCGCCTGCGGCAACAACAACGGGGGCACCTTCTGGAGCGGCTACGCCGGAACTCGGGAGCATGCATATATCCACGACCCCGGCGGGAGCAAAGGTCTCGATTGGGAGCGTGTCGCAGGAAGATTGGATCACTCCGTTCACCGCGCACAAACTTGCGCCAGGCGATTATGAGCTGACATTCTCAAAGGCGGGCTTCGTCACGCAGAAGCGGCATGCGACCGTAATCGCAGGGAAGTCGGCGAGCATGGGAGTTGACCTTGTCGAAGCCGGAGCGAAGATCACGGTGACGAGCACTCCGGCGGGAGCGGCGATTCTGGTGGACGGAAAGCCAAGCGGCAAAGTCACTCCGGCGACGCTGATGGTGGATGCGGGCAGTCACCAGATCACGGTGCGGCAACAGGGATTCAATGACGAGAACACGTCAATCGCACTGAAGAACGGCGAGACATACAATTTTGCTCCAATCCTTGAGACGAAGCGGGCAGGCGGAGGGAATCCCTTCCGCGGATTGAAGCGCGTGTTCGGCGGCGGCTCCATTCCTGAAGGTAAAGGGATGCTGCAGATAAAGTCGAATCCCGAAGGCGCGCTGATCATGCACAACGGCAAGGCTTTCCCGAAGGCCACTCCGCTCAAGGCGCCGATGGATCCGGGAACTTATACCGTGACCATTCGCCTGGAGGGTTACAAGCCGATGCGCAAAGAGTTCACCATCGAAAAGGGAAAGTCCACGGATGTGGAAGTGGATCTGATTCCAAAATAAAAAGCGGCTATTAGCTTTTAGCAGTTAGCATCTAGCTTTCCGATGTTGGTGCTGTGTGCGAATATCCCGATGCGCATGAGCGGCGACTCCGCCCGAGGCTCTGGTTGAAATCACAATGGCACGGCTGATCATCAATTCGCCCGACGGCAAGCGCGGGATCCTGGAACTGAACAAGCCGGTTGTCACCATCGGCCGCGGCCATGCCAATGACTTGGTGCTCAATGACACCAGCGTGAGCCGATTCCATGCGGTGATCAAGATGAACGAGGCCGATGCGGTCACCATCGCTGACCGGGGAAGCACGAACGGTGTACTCATTAACGGGAGCCGGATCGCAACGGACACCACCCTCAACGACGGCGACGCGATCAAGGTCGGCGTGTACGGACTGAAGTTCGAATGCTTTAACGACTCTGCGCTGATCGTAAAGTCTGCGGAAATCCCCTCCACACTTAATCACGTCCTTAAAGGCGAATTGCAGCTTTCCGTGCGGCACGAGCCGGTTGCGCCAAACACTTCGCAATCCGACTTGCTGGAGACGGTGCGTAAGCTCGAGCGCGAAAATTATTTGCTTACCGTGCTCTACGATGCGGGCAAGGCGCTGAATTCGAAGCTGTCGATTGATGACATTGCCGCACAGGTGATGGAGTTGAGCTTCCGCATTGAAGGCGTGGAACGCGGATTCATGATGCTCTTCGACAAGAAGGGCGAAGTGTGGCGCGAGACTGAGGTGAAGTATAGGAAGCCTCCGGCTGCCGGGGCGGTGGACCAGCCCCGCATCATCTTCAGCAACACGGTGCTGGACAGGATCAAGTACGAGGCGCAGCCGATCTTGATCACAGACGCGAGCGAGGATGAGCGCTTCAGCGGCAGCGAGAGTTTGAAGATATCGGGATTGCGGTCAGCGATGTGCGCGCCGCTCGTAGGGTCGCAGCGTTTGGTTGGCGTCCTTTATGTGGACAACTTGCAACGGAAGTCCGCGTTCACGCAGGAAGAGTTAAACGTGTTCGCGCTGGTGGCGGCACAGGCGGCGATCGCGATTGATAATGCGTCCACACACGAACAATTGGCGGAGAGTGCTATTCAGAGATCGGCACTGGAGAGATTTCTCTCCCCCGACGTGGTGGAGATGATCGCAGCGGACCCCACCGGAGTGAAGCTGGGCGGGATCAATCAAAAAGTGAGCGTGATGTTCGCGGACATCCGGGGCTTCACGAGTTTGAGCGAACGGATGGCGCCGGAAAAAATCGTTGAAGTGCTGAACGAATATTTCACCCGCGTGACCGACGTGATCTTCGACAACGGCGGCACGCTGGACAAATACATCGGCGATGCGGTGATGGCCGTCTTCGGCGCGCCTATCAGCAAGGGTAATGACGCGGTGAACGCGGTGCGGGTTGCTGTCGAGATACAGCGGTTACTGGTCGAGATGAATCGCGATGCGGCGGCGCGTAGCTGGCCGGAGCTGCAAGTGGGAATCGGGATCAATACGGGCATTGTGACTGCGGGAAACATTGGATCGCCAAGAAGGATTGATTACACAGTGATCGGCGACCCAGTGAATATTGCGTCGAGATTAATGTCGAATGCTGCGCCGGGACAGATCATCATTGCGAAATCCACCGCGGATGAGCTGGGTGGGAAATTTGCGCTGACCGGGTTGGCGCCACTAAAGGTAAGGGGTAAAGCCGAACCGCTGGACGCTTTCAGTGTGGATTGGCAGAAGAAAGCGGCGGGCGCGTAGTTACGGGGATTTCGGTTCTGCCATCCTGATCAGGACTTGTGTGCCAGCTTCGAGTGTCAGCCGTTTGCCTTTCGATTCGATGATGGTCACTGGTGGCGGCGACGCCACATTCCAATCGAGCTTGGCTTCAATCTCGATCGCACCCTGCGATCTTTCATTTAGGCCAAGCGGACTCCCATTCTCATGATGCAGCTTTAGAGCGGCACCAACAGCGGCGTTTGATTCACTGTCCATGTTGCGTGAAGAGTCATTGCGTGTAGCCTCATTGCTGGAGAGCATGCTCGCATGGGGATCGGCAGCGAGGTCGAGTTTAGGTGCTGGTGCAATGGCGACGATGATGCCAACGATACCGACATCACTCGCGCCGACCTTGGCCGCATCCAGCGCGAGTTGGATGCGGAGATGTTTGCCTTCCTTCTCAACCGCCGCGATGTGAGCCTTGACGATGGAGTCGCGGGGGATTGCGACCCGATTATCGACGACAACATTCTTGAGCAAACGCAGTTCGACGATCTGACCGGCTTCGGCTTTGGAGAAATCCAGTGAATGCTTGAATTCCGCAAAGGCGAGGCTGACAGGGGGATCGGCGATGGCGAAACTAGAAGCGCAAAGTAAAAGGAATGCGCACGCTAGAAGATTTTTCATAGCCAGAAGGCTAGCCCAGCGCTTCCTAAACATAAAGAAAAAAGCGCCCCCTAGCATGGGCGCTTTTCGATGCAGCAGTGTTTCAGATATTACTTCTTCGGTTTCTTTCCCGTTGTTGTGGTGGCCGTATCGTCCTGCTTCATATCTTTCATGTCATGCTTGGCCGTTGTCTTGTCCTGCTTGGCGATGACGTGGTCTGAAAACTTCTTGTATGAAGATTCAGGAACGATGTTCTTGGAGACGAGTTGCCGTTTATTAGCGTAAGGACGGCCAGCGATGATCTTGTCCGCGTAGGCATCGCCGATGCCGGGCAGCGCGACGAGCTCATCTTTGGACGCAGAGTTCAGGTCCACTTTTGCAGCGTCTGATTTCTTTGCATCGGTTGCAGTCTTGTCAGCAGTGGTGCCCTTGCTTTCGGTGGCAGGAGCCTTGCTGGATTTCTTTGTCGTAGCGGCGGTGGAGCTCTGGGCTACGGCGAACGATGCCAGTAGAACCAGAGATAACAGCGCGGTTATCAGTTTCGCCATGTTTTTTTTCATTTTCTTCAACCCTCCTTAGGGCGATCAAAAGTTTACAGCAGACAAATTCCCCAAATCTAGAACCAACCCTTGACCTTGAAATAGACGAGGATGGCCACGGTTGATAGTCCCATGATCCCGCAGGTGATAGTGAGAGCATGGGGCGAGTGCTGCAAGGGCAAGGGCAGATTCATCCCAAAAAACCCGGTGATGATGATCAATGGCAAAGCTACCGTCCCGTAGATGGTCAAGACCTTCATCACTTCATTCGTGCGATTGGCCACAGCGGACAGATAGATGTCCAATGAGCCGGTGAGCAAGTCACGATAGGTCTCGACGAGGTCCACGGTGCGGATGAGATGGTCATAAACGTCACGAAGGTAGACATCGAGATCGTCATTGAGGATCCCGCCTTCCCGCCGCATGAGTGCATTGACCACTTCCCGCATAGCGTTGGTTTCCCGTCGAAACTGAATCAGCTTGCGCTTTAATTCAAAGATGCGCTTTAGGGTGTCTGGGTCTGGCCGGGAGAGCACGGTACTCTCGATTTCTGAAGTCTCATCAGAGAGCCTGTCCAGCACTGGAAGGTAGGCGTCAACGATCTCGTCAAGAAGAATGTAGAAGAGACGGTCAACCCGGTTTGTCTTTTCCTCGATAGCCCGGGCAGTCACTCGGGTGGCCTGATCGCGCGGGGCATGAACGGTAACGATAAAGTCGCGGCCGATGAAGACATCCAGGTCATCGAATTCGATGCCTTTATCGGGGTGGAGATGCTTCATGACCACGAAAATGTAATCCTGATGGTCTTCAGCTTTGGCGCGTTGCGGGCGGTGCCGGCAGTCTTCTATTTCGAGTGGGTGTAGGCCGAAGCGTTTCGCGAGATCATCGAGGTCGGGCGAATCAGGGTCGTCGATGTCGAACCATGCAAGACCGGGGATTGGCTGGGCGGCGGACATGAGAGGGAAGTATAGCTATTTGTGAGTTGCGATTGGTGAATTGTGATTGAAAGGCGGGCCGAAAGCTAGAGAACTGCGCTCATTGACGAACGCTTACTTGAGATCGATATTGATGGTGATTTTAGTATCAATCGCACAGCCGGGTTGCGGCTTGTACTTCCACGAACGAATGCGCTTCACCACGTCAGCATCAAGCTTTTTGGATCCCGTACCCTTGATGAGCTTGACGTTGCTGACGCTTCCGTCCTCGAGAATGGTGTACGAGAGAACAGGAATGGGGTTCTTGAACCCTTTACCAACGGAACCCTGAACAAATGCGAGCTTATTGGATCCATTGGCGGGAGGCATCTGACAGGCTTTTTGCTTTGCGAGGGTTTGCGAAGATGTGCTCGCAGCAGGCAAGAGCAGGCTTAAACCGAGCGCAATGACGGAGGTGAGCATCGTCACGCTACGCCGGTTTCTTGGACTTCTTTGCTTTCGCGCTCGCCTTTTCCCAGGGACGCTTAGGACGTTCCGGTTCGGGTTCGTCGCGATCTTTTACGCGGTCGTAAACGTAGCGGTCGCTCACGGTGCCGAGGGATTCGTTGTACAGGCTGATGGCGCCGACACCCTCGCGCAACTCTTCCGCAAATTGGTGGATGGCTTTGAGGTGGTCAGCGGTGGCGGGGATTTCAGACTTAGTGGTCTTCAGGAATTTCTGGTAGCCCTTGTCGATAAGGCGGGAAATCTCGCTGCCAATGAGGTATCCGGGCTTGGCGAAGAGTTTGACTTCGCCGTTCTCAGCGCGCTCGATCGCAGCGGAGCATCCGTACTTCTTAAGGAAGACGCGGTTGGGCGTTGCCGGAGCTTCGAGGACGTCAAAGCCGTGTTCGCGAAGCCAAGTCACCGCTTCTTCGTACGAGCGTTCTTTTATCGTTTTCGACATGTGAATCCTGTGTGATGCGTAGTTCCCGAAACTAAGAGGCCGTCCCTACATCTAAATGGAGCAGTTAGGGAAGAAATGACTGTCGCACAAAAAGTACGAATCTAGCAACTCGGGGAAAGAAATTGCCGGTAACTAACAAGAGACTGATGGCGGTGAAGAGCACGCGATTGCTGGGCGAATCCGTGCTTGATGGCATTGGAAATACGCCATTGATCCGGCTGGAAAAAATATCCAGCGAGTTCCCGGGAGTGCAGATACTTGGCAAAGCGGAGTGGCACAATCCGGGAGGATCAGTAAAAGACCGGGCGGCGGCAAACATCATTGCGCGGGCGGAGCGCGAAGGGAAACTAGCCGGCGGCAGGCGACTGCTGGATTCGACGAGCGGGAACACCGGCATTGCTTATGCCATGATCTGCGCGGCCAAGGGCATCCCGTTGACGCTGTGTGTGCCGGCGAGCGCGAGCATTGAGCGCAAGCGGATATTGAAAGCGTATGGCGCGGAAGTGATCTGGACCGATGCGGACGAGGGGTCAGACGGCGCGATAAGAAAGGCGCAGAAGTTGGTAGCCGAAAATCCGCAAAAGTACTGCTATGCCGACCAGTATTCAAACGACGCGAACTGGCAGGCGCATTACGACGGGACAGCGAACGAGATCTGGGAGCAGACTGCGGGACGCATCACGCATTTTGTGGCGACTCTGGGAACCAGCGGGACCTTTATGGGAGTGACGCGGCGGCTGAAGGAGCTTAATCCACGGATTAGGTGTATTTCGTTGCAACCGGACGCGCCATTTCATGGCTTAGAGGGTTTAAAGCATATGGCGACCGCAATCGTGCCGAAGATTTACGATCCGAGTCTGGCGGATGAGGACCGCGGAATCGCAACCGAGGATGCGTATGCGATGTTGAAACGGCTAGCGCGCGAAGAAGGATTACTTGTAGGAGTTTCATCCGGCGCGGCAGTAGTGGGGAGCATGCAGGTGGCGCGCAACATTAATAATGATGGCCGAAGCGAAGCCGTGATTGTTACTATCCTTTGTGACTCTGCTGATAAATATTTGAGCGAACGCTGGTGGGAAGAAGGCAGCTAGCTTTTAGCTTGAGGCTCTTTACGCTGACAGGCACAGCAGGAAGAATGAAATGCTGAAGATATCCCAACCTGATTATGCGGCGCTGCGAAAGCATGGGGAAGAAACGTATCCGCATGAGTGTTGCGGCGTTTTGCTGGGCAAGATGGATGACGGCGTGCGCGTGGTGAAGGAGACGGTGAGGTGCGGGAACACGCGTTCGGACTCTCCGGAAAACCGCTACAACATCGATCCACAGGAGCTGATCCCGGCGCAGCGAAAAGCGCGCGAGCAGGGCATGGACATCATAGGGTTCTACCACTCACATCCTGACCACCCCGCGCGATGGTCGAACACTGATCTTCAGGAAGCACACTGGTTTGCGTGTTCCTACGTGATCACCAGCGTGGAGATGGGCATTGCAAGCAGAACGCACTCGTTCGTGCTGGCCGGAGTGGGCGAAGAAGATAAGCGCTTCGAAGACGAAAACATTGAAGTAGCCTAGAAGATAATCCAGAGGAGGCGTCCCGGCCTCATCAATCCTTCTGAAACTATCTGCGGCCCGCCCGCATCTCTAATCGAAAGCGATGAAAGTCAATATACCAACTCCCTTGCGGCAATACGCGGAGAAGCGCGACGCCGTTGATGTCCCGGCAAAGACCGTGGGCGAAGCGCTGAGCGAGCTAGTCGCGAGACATCCTGATCTGCGGAAGCATTTGTACACGAGTGACGGAAAATTGCGGTCGTTCGTAAACGTGTATCTAAACGATGAAGATGTGAGATACCTGGCGGACAAGGAAGCGACGATTGTGAGTGACAATGACTCGCTCAGCATCGTGCCCTCGATCGCGGGTGGTAGCACGCATTGGCGCTGTAAGTAATTCTTCCTCTCGGTTGATCCCATGACGACTACAATTTCTGACGACAAGCTTTCCGCAATCCCGATGAACAATGTCAGCCTGACGAACGAAGAGATTCTGCGCTACTCGCGCCACCTGATCATGCCGGAAGTGGGCATGGACGGCCAGCTCAAGCTGAAGGCGGCGAAGGTGCTGTGCATCGGCACAGGAGGCCTGGGGTCTCCGCTGGCGATGTACCTCGCAGCCGCGGGGGTGGGCACGATCGGGCTGGTGGATTTCGACGTGGTTGACTTCACGAACCTGCAAAGGCAGATCATCCACTTCACTTCTGACGTGGGACGGCCGAAGTTGGAGTCAGCGGCGGAGAAGCTTGCGCAGATCAATCCATTCGTTGAAGTCAGAAAGTTCGAGACGCGACTTACTAGTGAGAATGCACTGGAAATATTCAAAGACTTCGACATCATCGTTGATGGAACAGACAATTTTCCGACGCGATATTTGGTTAACGATGCATGCGTGATCAGCGGGAAGCCTAACGTTTACGGGTCGATATTCCGCTTCGAAGGACAAGCGAGCGTTTTCGCCACGAAAGATGGGCCGTGTTACAGGTGTTTGTATCCGGAGCCACCACCGCCGGGGCTGGTGCCGTCGTGCGCTGAAGGCGGCGTGCTGGGGATATTGCCGGGACTAGTGGGGATCATTCAAGCGACGGAAGCGATCAAGCTCATTTTGGGGAGCGGCGATTCACTGGTTGGGCGGTTGTTACTTGTGGATGCGCTGGGAATGAAATTCCGGGAGCTGAAGCTGCGGAAGAATCCGGAGTGCCCGGTATGTGGTGAGCATCCGACCATTTCAGAGCTGATTGACTACAATGAGTTCTGCGGAATTCGCGGTGAGGAGTCACAAAACGGAATGACACAGAACCTGCCTGAGATCAGCGCGGAAGAGTTAAAGAAGAAACTGGATGCGAAGGAAGACATCTTCGTGCTGGATGTGCGCGAGCCGCACGAGTATCAGATATGCAATATTGGCGGACACTTGATCCCGCTGGGCGACCTCCCGAAGCGCGTGAACGAACTCGATACCAGTAAGACAATCGTGGCGCATTGCCGCTCAGGCGTGCGCAGCGGTAAAGCAGTGGACTTCCTGCGGCAAGCGGGCTTCACGAAAGTGCAGAATCTTACCGGCGGGATTTTGGCGTGGGCCGATAAAGTGGATCCGAAGATGCCGAAGTACTAAGAGGCAGTAGTCAGGAAAAAGGGGACGCGAGAGTGTCCCCTTTTTTATTTCCTTGCCATTCCCGCTTCTAAGGCTAGAATGTGCCGCACCCGAAAAGGCCCTTTCCCCCGTTATTCGATTCCCATCCTGCGACGGCGCGGGACGTCTTGCATTTTCATTCTGTGGAGGATCAATGAGTAAGTTCCGAATCCTTGGTGCGCGCGCACTTGCGCTAGTAACAGTGTTGGCTTTAGTCAGCGTTACCTGTTTTGCTGGAAATAGTCTCTGGAAATATCAGTCATCCCATGAGATCAAGTGGCAAAAGATCACATTCACAGGAAGTCTGCTTTTGGGCGGTGATGAAGCACTGATTTGTCTGGATCCAGAAACCGGGAAGCCCGTTTGGAAACGGGATGACCTGCAGAAGGCGACAGCAGTGCAAGTGGAAGAGATATCTGGCACGCCTTATCTTCTGGTGACTAAGAACAGCGGAGGCACCAAACTTTTCGCGTTGAACATACTTAGCGGGGAAACGCTTTGGCAAACTGACAAGTTAAAGGGAGCGATCATCGGCGTGACTCCGATCTATGAGAAAGATCTCGTCCTGATCTTGACGTCACGCAGTCAATCTGACGCCAACACCAAGCCGGACATGATTGCATTAAAGATCTCAAGCGGCGAAATGGCATGGGAAAGCGAGTTCGCCGACAAATTCGAACTACACCAGGAAGACGGAGCGGGTAAGTGGGCGCCGCACTATAACCTCAGCGGGCATCAACCGCCGATCTATGAAGCCGATTCCATCTACTTCACTTATGCGGGGCTGCATAAGTACGACATCAACACAGGCAAGCTGATCTGGGCGGTTCCGTACGACGTGACCCAAGGCAAACTGAAACGCGGCAATGCTCAAGCGGTGATTACTAACGATGTGATCATCACTTCCGCTAAGGGAGAATTGCGCGCGATTGAAAAGGCGACTGGAAAAGTGAAGTGGAAGTCGCAGGATTTTGGCGCGGCAGTCGCGGAGTTCGCTGTAAAGGGAAACACGATCTATGGTCGCATGGGTGGAACATTTTACGACTTTGCGAAACGTGATTGGGAACTGAAGAAGCCGCTCGGAGTCGTCGCGGTAAATCTTGCTAGCGGCGGCACTGTCTGGAAATACGATGGCGCCAGTGATGCGATTACAAACATGCATTTTCTGGAAGGGCAGAACACAATCCTGATCGCCGATGCGAACAACGTGATCGGGCTAGACACGACGAACGAAGGCAAGATCAAGGAAGCATTCAAGATCAAAGTTGAATTCAAGAGGAAAGCTACCGCAGGCAGATCGGCGATGAAGGTCGCGCGATTTGGACTGGGCGGAATCCAAGGCGGGATGAAAGGGCTTAAGGACGATAAAAAATCAGAAGACGTTCCGGTGGCCATCCTGCAACAACCGAATGGCGACTTGGTGATCCGAGGACGCCAGCATGTAGTGGCGTTCAATCCCAAGACGCATGAGATCCCATGGGCTGCACAATATGAGGCTCCGGGAATGAGTGGCTGGCAGAAATATTCGATGCTGGCGATCGTGGCATTGAATTACCTGCAAGCGACCAGCGTCTCGTCGCAAACGCAATATGGCTCTTCCATGAACGACGCGGCGAACAATACGCGACAGAGTATGTTGAGCAGCTACAGCAACATCATGAACAAGAGGTATACGGCCACACGGTCGGCAGGAAAGTTCATGCACATGCTCACGAACGTGGAAGAAGGCGGCGATAAGGGGCCGGGCATTGTGGGAGTCAACATGCAAAATGGAGAGACTGCTTACAGCCTGGTGCTGAAAGACCGCGAACCAAACTACGAAGTGGACGAGGTATCTGGACGGCTGTACAACCTCAAGAACAAAGAGTTGCAGGCATTTTCAATCCAGTAAGCTGAGCAGATGAAAAAGGGAGCGCAAAATGCGCTCCCTTTTTCTTTGGATCGAGTCATTCAGTTCCCGGAGGATTTGCTTTCGGAATCTGGAAGTACAAAGGAGGCCTTCTTCCCGGCAAACTCGATCTCTACGAGTTTCTGCGTTCCGTCCGATTGGCGCTGCAGCCGGAGTGAATCCGAAGCAGCTTTGGATTCGTGATCCACAACCTTTCCCTGCACAGTAGCGAGGATTTTTTTGCCGCTGGAAATGCTGACCTGTCCATCGTCCGAAGCATTCAGTTTGTATTCTCCGGCGGGAATGATGTTGCCATTCACCGTGACCGGCGCTGACAACTTGATGTTCTGCGACAACGGTGTACCAGCGAATGCGCTGATCGCCGTAAATAAAAATGCTGCCGCACATGATTTGCTGATCATAGATCTTTTCATAGCTTCTCCTTTGGCCCTACGGCCTGTTGGGAACAGCTCGCAGACAAAGGTATAGCGATTAGTCAGCGCTCCCCTGCACCAAGTCCCAATTTTGTGATTGCAGGTTCTACAAACCTGCTGAGTAGTTGGACGCAGAAGAAGAAAGTTCGTGAGCGAGTATTCGCCTCGGATCAAATAGTCAGGACGACTTTCCCGTAATTTTTTCTTTCGAGCAGCAAACGATGAGCGTCCGCGGCGCGGGCGAGCGGGAGTTGTTCGCCGACAACAGGGCGGATGAATCCTTGAGAGATATAAGAAGACATCGACGTCCATGCCTGGACCATGAGTTCGCGATGCGCGGTGAGCGGCGTCAGCCAAAGCGCATGAGCGCTAATGTTCTTCTGGAACATTGTCATGAAATCGAATTGCGGAGCTTGTCCGGTGGCCATGCCGTAGATGATGATGCGTCCCATGTCAGCGAGGCAACGCGTGCTCTTGGCGGTGTGCTCTCCGCCCAGCATTTCAAAGACGGCGTCCACGCCTTCTCCTTGCGTGAGATCGGCGATGGCCTTCTCGTAATCATTCGCTTTGTAATTGATCCCGTGATGAACTCCGAGAGCTTTCACTTTCGCCAATTTTTCTTCAGAAGATGAGGTGCCGAAGATCTCAAGTCCCAGAGCTTTGCCCATTTCAACGGCAGCAGTGCCGACTCCACCAGCAACGGCGTGGATGAGGACACGGTTCTTCTTATTCCCTTTGGCATTAACTGCGGGATCACTAAGGCCAGCCATCCAGTATCCGAAATAAGCAGTGAAATAGTTGACGGGAAAAGCCGCTGCTTCAGCGGCGGACCAAGCCTCAGGAATTTTCAATAGCGACTGCTTGGTGACGGCGACACGCTCAGCGTATCCACCGGTGGCGGTGAATCCCATCACGCGATCTTTGGTCGCATGGATGTGTCCGGCGAACTCGAGACCGGGAATGTAAGGTGGTTGCGGGCCGTGGGGATACATTCCCTGGGTTTGCATCATGTCAGCGAAGTTGACGCCGGCGGCTTCAATGTTGACCAGAACCTCTCCCTTTGCAGCGTTGGGAACAGGATCAGGAGCTTCGCGCAATTCAAGGACTTCAGGACCACCACGGCGGGGGACGACGATCGCTTTCATGGGAGAAAGTTTAAACAAGGCAGTGGTCAGTGGCTAGTGGGATAGTCCGAAGAGCTATTCCTGTTCTTGCATCACTTCGGCTGGGTCGTAGTTGTGAATGCCGCGAACGATCTTCCATGCTGGTTTTTTGCGCAGCACATAGATGAACCGGCGTTCCGCGTCGGGTTTGGTTTTGAGTTCTTCCATCGTGGCGACCTCAAAGAGGGCATCGTTGTAGCTGATCGTCATGAGCGGGCCCCAGTTCTCTTTCGCGCGGCAACTGGCAATCCGGACTTGATCAGAGTCGGGGCCGTCTGCACCGGGCATAAGTTGTACTTCATCTGGAACGCGGGGACCGGCGGCGTGTTCGGCATATCTGGCATCAAGTTTGCCGTGAATCCAAGCAAGGCCTTGCAGAGGCAGACAAGGGACGACTTCTCCGGTGACGATTGCGGCAGAGGTGCGAAGAATGCCTTCGACGAGAAAGTAGAGGTTCAGCAAAGTCAGGGGGTCGAAGATGTAGTCGGCGAGCAGGAAAAGGCCGGAGCCCATGACAGCAGTCTCGCCGCCCTTTGCCGCGGCAGTGGCGACGACGTTCCCGCTACCCGCCGCCAATCGTTGGGAAGAGAAAATGAAATACCTGTAGATCAAGAGAACGAGGCAGGGAAGAAATTCAGCGAAGCCCGACCAGAAAGCTGCGGATGCCGAGACAAAAGCATTTCTTCGGTAACGAGGCGGAAGGAAGGCAAGGAGCCATCCGAACATGTTCACCTGCGGCGCTCAGGAATTTGTGCGTAGAGAGTAGCACCGAATGCGGGATTCGGGTTCAGAACCTTCGGTTCGCCAGGCGCGCAGGATTTTGGCTGCGGAGGTCCCGTTTCGCTCACGCCTGCCAACCGGCAACAAAATGGCCGGCGCTTATTTCTCCCCCGAGATTTTTTTGCGCCGGCCGTTTTGTCCGTCTCCCAAAACTCTGAAGACGATCGGCCGCTCATCTCCCTTATGGGGAGGGCCAATATCAAACTTGAAAAAGAACATTGCGAGTCCGCGCAGGGTTGAGCTCTGGTGCGCTTACCGGAATCCACTTTGGACGCCAGCGTTGGCCGCAGGTAAGAAGATGCCCTTTGTAGCTTTGTAGGTCAATGGTAAATATGGCTTAGATGTTTACTGGAATGATAACCAAGGGTCCCTAAGGATTTCCTAATCGCTACTAGGGACACAGCCTGCGCTCGGCTGGCGGCATCTTTTCAGGTATATACTTTCGGCTGAGTAGGGCTGAACGCAGTTCATTCAATTTGGGAACACGGGGCCACATAATTCATATCGGCTCCGATTCATAGTAGACGTTTCATAACGCTGAAGTGCTTGGCTGTTGGAAGTTGGTCATAGGAAGTCACGGTTAGCTTTCATACGGGAAGGTCCCCATGGATCTGTTATTTATTCGTATCGTTTTCATTGGATTTGTCTGCGTTGCGTCGTACGTCCTTGAACCCTTTGGACTAAACAGGATCGAGGCCGCCATTGCTGGTGCGGTGATCGGCTTGGGAGTTGTCCTGTTCGAGATGCGGCTCCGTCGTGTCAGCCTCAAACAACTTATCGGCGCGGTGATCGGGAGCATCCTGGGAATTTTGGGCGCTTACCTCTTCAGCCTTGTCATCCGCGACAGCCTCGTCGTGGGCAGCACACAGAAATTCCTGGAGTTGCTGGTAATGCTGTTGATGTCCTACGTGGGGTTGGTGGTGGGCGCGAGCAAAGGCGACCTCCTTAACCTCGCCGCGCTGGGCGGCATCTTCGGCGCGGAGACGAAAGGCCGCAAGAGCCAGAAGATCCTCGACACCAGCGTGATCATCGACGGGCGAATCGCGGATATTGCAGAGACCGGATTCCTCGATGGCGTGCTGGTGATCCCGCAATTCGTTTTGCGCGAACTGCAACTGGTGGCTGATTCGGCGGATTCACTGAAACGGAACCGGGGGCGTCGCGGCCTGGACGTTCTGGCGAAACTGCAGAAGATGGCGAACCTGAATATCCAGATTGTTGAAGATGATTTTCCCGCGGTGCGCGAAGTGGATTTAAAACTTATCGAGCTTGGCAAGATGTACGAAGCCAAGATCATGACCAACGACTTCAACCTTAATAAGGTGGCGCAACTGCAAGGCGTTGAAGTGCTCAACATCAACGAGCTGGCGAACTCGCTCAAGCCCATCGTGCTGCCGGGCGAGATCATGCGGGTGTTCATCCTGAAAGAAGGCAAGGAATACAACCAGGGTGTGGCGTATCTGGATGACGGCACCATGGTGGTGGTGGACAACGCGCGCAAGATGATGGGCAAGAATGTGGACGTGTCAGTTACGTCAGTGCTGCAAACGACGGCGGGCAAGATGATCTTCGGGAAGTTTGATGAAAGGGCGTCCGGGAATCATCAGCGTCCGGTGGAGACAAAGACCGTGGGGCAAGAGCGGAAGACTCCGGTACCGTTGTCAGTGGAGCGGGTGGGGGAGTGAGGCAGCTTTTAGCTGTTGGCTCTTAGCCTTTAGCTTAAGATCAAAGGCAAACGCAGCCGCAGATTTGCGCGGATGGACGCGGATTAAGATCAAAAGCTCTTAAGCCGCGGATAAATGAAGGATCAAGACGGATTGGGGATGCAATGCTACGTCTCTTTTTTATTCCTGGCGAAGTGCTCCCATCCCCTCACCGCTAACTTCTTCGCCGGGCGTTTGCAATCGGTGATCAGAATTTTCTTCTCACGGGTGATCCAGCCGATCTCGGTTACAGGAACTCCGGCTATCTCGACGGGAACTCTCGCGGATTTGCGCGCGGTGAAGAGCAATTCGTAGTCTTCTCCACCGTGCAGCGCAAGTTCGAGAGTGGCATTGTTACCGACGGGAATCAGGTTCTGGTTCAGAGTCGCTCCCACTCCACTTTCTTCGCAGATGTGCGCGAGGTCAGTGGAGAGCCCGTCGCTGATGTCTATCATTGATGTCGCAAGTTTGTGTTCGCGGAGATATCGCGCGATGGCAAGGCGCGGTTCGGGATAAAAATGGCGGTGATTGTCCATCCGGTTGTTCGTCTTTCCATCTGCGAACAATTCTTTCAAGGTTCCGGCTGACGCTCCCAGAGCGCCGGTGACGTAAATAATGTCCCCAGGCCGGGCCGTCGAGCGGAGGATGGCCTTTCCGCGCGGGGCGGAGCCGACGACGATGATGTCGGCGAGAACGCCGGAGGTGGATTGGGCGATGTCGCCGCCAGCGAGAGTCAAGTTGTGTCGTTTGGAGAGGGCCAGGAAGCCGCGAAGGAAGTCGTCCACCCATTTCTGCGGGAGATTGGCTGGAAGAGCGAGCGACAGGAAAGCGGCAAGCGGTGCGGCGCCCATCGCGGCGATGTCGCTGAGTCCGCGGGCAAGGCAGCGGTGTCCGACTGAGTCTGCGGGGTTCCACTCGCGGCGAAAATGCGTGCCCTCGAGGCTGAAATCGGTGGTGACGACCAGGTCGTGTCCAGCGGGCGGGCGGAGGATGGCAGCATCATCGCCGATTCCCTTCATGAGCGGGCGACTCCGTTGTGAGCCGGCCAGCTTACGAATGCGCGAAATGAGAGTCCTTTCTGGCGAGGGCACGGGGGAATGGTAGCATTTAGCATTCAGCTCTTGTCCAACTCGCCTACGGTCCTCCTGGCCCCCACGCCTTTATACTAGCGACATGACGATAAAGAGATTGGACCACGTCAGCGTTGTCGTCGACGACCTTGCAGCCGCTATCGCTTTTTTCACTGTGCTTGGCATGACGCTCGAAGGCGAGGCGCCGATCGAGGGCCCGTGGGTGGACCGCGTCAACGGGCTCGAAAATGTCCAAGTCGACATCGTTATGATGCGGACCCCAGATAAGCACGGGCGGCTCGAGCTGACGAAGTTTCGCAATCCAAAACTGGTCGGAATCGAACCGGCGATCGCACCGCCGAACACGTTGGGCCTCCGGAGCGTCATGTTTACAGTCGAAAGCGTCGACGAAACTGTGGCTAGCCTGCGCGCCAAGGGTTCCGAACTGATTGGCGAGGTGGCCCAGTACGAGGACAAGTACAGACTCTGCTACATGCGAGGCCCTGCGGGCATCATCGTCGCGCTGGCCGAGGAACTCTTCTGAAGCGCCTTAAAAGCTCATTACCAAAGTCCAACCCGAGTGCCTGAAGCAGCATCGTCCTATTTACCATTTTGTACACGTTAACGGCCAAGTTGTTGCCAACGTAAGTAACCCCCAAAGCATCTATCTTCAGGTTGACAGGAGAGAAGCTGCACTGTTACCGTCTTGAGGCTGACCCACATCAATTCTGGCCAAGTATTAAGGGCTCAAGACCAAGGGGCCGGAAGCCACCGAGCAAACCAACTCGGTCTCCGGAAATCCTGGTCACGGTTTGGTACCCACAGGCGTCCCGATACGGGAATGGCGGGTTTACTGACCGGAGCAAAAGAAAAAACGAAAATCGAAGTTTGAGCAGTTCAGAACAAAAAGGCGGAGCATTCTCTCTTGCGTAAGCGTTTCTACATAATGTTCGTGGCACGGGACTCAGATGGTCAACTTCTGAAGATTCCAATCCCACTACATTATTTATATGTGTTCGTTGCCGGTGCGGTGATCGGGATGTTCACGATCACGGGCATGGCCGGGTCCTACACCCGGATGCTGGCGAAGACGCTGCGCTTCAACCAACTCCGCGACGAAAAAGAGAGCCTGAAGAAGAACTACAACACATTGGAGAAGGTGGCGCAGGAGAAGGAGATTCAGGCAGCATCATTGGGATCTCTGGCCAGCGAAGTTTCCACACTTTATGGGCTGAAATCCGAGCCATTACTCACAAAGTCCGCAGATGGATTCAGCGACGAGCGATTTACGTCGTCGGTCGACCAGTTCTATGCTCTGCGGAGTTCGGCGATGTCCGGCGTTGCCACGATGGCAGTGGGATTCGGCGCCCGCAATGCCACTCTGACTGATTGGGTGCGATTGGCGGCCGCACCTTCGTTGTGGCCGCTTCAAGGACGCATCATGAGCTCCTTCGGCGAGCGCAGTGATCCGTTCAACGGTGAAGGCGCGTTCCATCGCGGAGTGGACATCAACGGCTCGTACGGCCAGCCGATACTTGCTCCGGCTGATGGCGTAGTGGAAGAAGCCACCGTCCGTAATGGATATGGCAAGACAGTGGTGGTCAATCACGGGCATGGATACGAAACGTTGTTCGGACACATGTCAGGATTTGCAGTAACGGTAGGACAACACGTGCAGCGCGGCGATGTCCTCGGATACGTTGGATTAAGCGGACGCAGTACAGGACCGCACGTCCACTACGAAGTACACATCAACAACACTCCGGTGAATCCGCACAAGTACATGCGCGCCACCATGGATCAGGTTGGCGTGGCAAGTCACGGGGATTAACCCCGGCCTTCAGCAGTTAGCCTTTAGCTCTTAGCCAAACCAAACCCAAATCTAAATGCAGTAGGCCGCGGATGTGCGCGACAGCTATTTCTTCTTCTTGCGCTGCTTCTCTGGAGCCTGTTTTGGTGCGGGAGCGGGTGGTTGAGAAACTGTGGCGGGAGCTTCGCTGACGATCTTCTTGATGAATCCGCGGGGCAGGTCTGCCGCAAGTATTACGCGGGAATCTTTTTGCTCCACGCTGATGCTGTCGAAGAACGCCTTCACGTCAGGATCGGGGCCGCTCGGCTGGGTGTGCGATTCGATGCTGTGAAAGAGTTGTAGAAAAGTTTTCGCTGAATCGTTCAGCGTTTTGGCTTCCTGTTCGCTCGGCGCAAATGCTTCCGCCTTGAACTGAATACTTCCGACGTATCGCAAAGATGCAACGGTGACTGTCCCTTTGGGCAATCCAAATCCAATACCACCCGGCAGAGGCAGCGTGACTGCCTGTCCGTCCGGCGTGACCAGGCGGAGTATCGCCCATGCGGTGCTGCCGAAGGGAACACTCTTGTAGTAATCGCGCAGGAGACTGGGTCCGCTGAATGGGCGGGCGATCTGGTGGAAGCGGTCGATCATGCCCTTCATGTTCACCGGGTCAGCAGTGTTGGAGACAGCTACGGTGTCAAAACTGAGAATGGCTACGCGCACGGAGCGGCCTTCATGGGGAATAAGGAAGACGTCTGTGTCGGCGTATCGCTCGACATTGGTTGCGAGCTTATGAAGATAGTGGGTGAGCTTGGTAGAGTCGAAACGTCCGACGAAAATCTCTGAGAAGCGTCGCTCGCGTGGCGAAGATGGTGAGAGCGCGTTAATCTCCGGCGGATGGACGGCGACGGCGGCTTCGTCGAGATCGCGCTCGAATTGGAATCCTGATTCATTCACGAACTCGTCATACTCCGGTTCGTGTATGAGCGGTTTGCTGGCGAAATCGGTAGCCATTCGAATCGGTTTCAGATTGAAATAAAGGACGGCATCACTTTCGGGAAGGAGTCGTGCGGCTTCGGGGGCTGCCTGTCGGCGGAGATAGAGCGTCCCGGCAATGGCGAGCAGGATGAGAATGAAAACGAGAGGAACCCAAACTCTGCGGCGTCGTAAGGGCATGAGCGAGTGTTGGGAGATAATATCATTGCGTGTCGTAGAAGCGGATCATGCGCGACCGAATGTAAGTTCTCCGAATTCAAAGTAAGAGCATCCAATCACCATGCCATCAGCGCGTATCGCCAATGGATTGCGTGCCCTAAAGCACCGCAATTTCCGGCTGTTTTTTGCCGGGCAACTCATTTCGCTAATCGGGACGTGGATGCAGACAGTGGCGCAGTCGTGGCTGGTGTATCGCCTGACCGGGTCAGCGTTGCTGTTGGGGACAGTAGGATTTGCCAGCCAGTTTCCGGTCTTCCTTATGTCGCCAGTCGGTGGCATTGTCGCCGATAGAAAAAATCGACATAGAGTGGTGATCGCAACACAAGTAGCCTCGATGACATTGGCGTTAATCCTGGCAATACTCACGCTGACGAACCGGGTGCAGGTTTCGCATGTGATGATCCTGGCAGCGCTGTTGGGAATCGTGAATGCGTTCGATCTTCCCGCGCGGCAGGCGTTCATCATGGACATGGTGGGCAGGGAAGACCTCATCAACGCCATCGCGCTGAATTCGTCCATGTTCAATGGCGCGCGCATTGTGGGGCCGGCGGTTGCGGGGATATTGGTTGCGAGTATCGGCGAGGGTTGGTGTTTTTTCGCGAACGCCGTGAGCTACATCGCCGTGATCGTGGGATTGATGATGATGCACGTTACGCACACGCCTAAGGTGGGGCATCGCCCGGCGCTGGAGGCGCTACGAGAAGGTTTCTCGTTTGTGCGTCACACCAAACCAATACTGGCCCTGCTGCTTTTGCTGGGACTCGTGAGTCTGGTGGGCATGCCGTATACGGTGCTGATGCCGATTTTTGCGGACCAGATACTACATTCAGGGGCAAAGGGATTAGGCATTCTGATGGGCGCGACAGGATTGGGAGCGCTGATTGCGGCATTGTCGCTGGCGATGCGTACCGGCATGAAGGGTCTGGGAACGTGGGTGGCTAGAGCGTCGGTGGCCTTCGGATTCACTCTGATGGCATTCGCATTTTCGCGATGGTTCTGGGTCTCAGCGGCCGTCCTGGTGGTGCTGGGATTTTCGATGATGATGCAGATGACAGCCTCAAATACGCTCATACAGTCGATGGTGCCAGACAGGCTACGGGGGCGCGTAATGTCGGTTTACGCGATGATGTTCATGGGAATGGCACCGATCGGGGCATTTTCAGCGGGCGCGGTGGCGCATCGACTAGGAGCGCCGATGACGCTGGCGATCGGCGGGATAGCGTGCGTAATGGGGGCGGGGTTGTTCACGTACGAGCTGCCCGGATTCAGAGTAGAGGCGAGAAAGCTGATTTTGGCTCAAGAAACCGGCGTAGTGGGCATGCAAAGTACGCCAGTGGTTTCCGATGCGGATGTAGCGGTGGCGGAGGCAGCATTGGTGGCAGGTCCGCTGGCGGATTCCGGGGCAGAAATCGTAGAATCCGACCGATAGGCCGAAAAGTTAACCAAAAAGTAAACATTTGATATAATTCAGGAAGTCAGTCAGTTGCACGCGGAATGCCGTTGTGCTAACCTTTCATTCTTGTCCCGTGTGTCCGGAACAATCCTGCCATGTTGTCCCTTTTGAGTTTGGCGAAGCAACGAAAAGGTAAAGGACTGTTTGTCAGTAAGCGGAGCAAAAGATTTTGTGCTGGCGTAGCTCAGTTGGTAGAGCATCTGATTTGTAATCAGAGGGTCGGGGGTTCAAATCCCTTCGCCAGCTCCAGAGCAGCAGATTAGAGTCATGTTTGGGTGAGCACGAAGTGAGCGCCGGATCAGCGCGAGCATAGTGCGAGGGTGAAGCCGCTTGCGGCGGAACCCTTGAACAAAAGGTCAAACGTCGTACTTCCGCAGGGTTTTTCCAGTAGAGACACCCTCCACATCCGCACGGTAGTAAACCGCTGCGGAGATTTGTTTGCGCGACGCATCGCCCTGCAGTCCTAATCTCGTTTTGTGTTAACTGAAGCCGACTCGGCTTTAGAAGTATGGACAGGTGGCCGAGTGGTTAATGGCAGCAGACTGTAAATCTGCCGCTCCTTGGAGCTACGGAGGTTCGAATCCTCCCCTGTCCACCAGTTTCGAAGCAAGTAGTGTTTGGGCGGTTGTAATGGGTCGGATGGTTGTTGCGTTAGTCGCGCTTTTGATTCTTGGAGTCACGGCGACGCGGACGCTAACAGATGAAAGATTCCGGCTGGCAACTTTAGTGGTATTGGGATTTTTTGCCGTGAGGATCGTACTCGCGCACAGATTGAAAGCGCGCGAAGCGGCAGAGGCCGAAGATGGCGAGAAGTTGTAGGGAGAAAAAGTTTTGCTGATGTAGCTCAGTTGGTAGAGCACTCCCTTGGTAAGGGAGAGGTCATCGGTTCAATCCCGATCATCAGCTCCAGTTTAGAAGTAGCGGTGTAGGCAAGGCGGGAGTAACTCAGTGGTAGAGTCACAGCCTTCCAAGCTGTTGGTCGCGGGTTCGATTCCCGTCTCCCGCTCCAGAATTTGCAGTCGGAGTCTTTAAAACAGATGGCTTTTGAGCAAGCAAGCATTGCGGTCCAGAGCACAGAGTTTGAGACGTTGAAGGGGCTTGTCAACAACGCTCTCAGCGCCTCGAATGTGGACAAGTTCATGAAGTCCATCGAGAGCAATGGATTGCTGGTTCGGCACTTTGAAGAGATTTTGAAGTTGGGCCTGTTGAACAAGGTTGCAGTGGGAGCGTCGTCGGCTGAACAGCTGTACAGCAAAATGCCCGCTTCAGACCAAGGCCAGATGCGAGAGTTTTATCTGACGCGCATTGAGCAAGTGGATGTGGAAGTAAGACGGAAGCACCAGAAGATCTACCGGTACTCATAAGTTTTGTGGCACGCGAGCCAATCGCAAATTCATTTCATAAGTGAGAGAACATGGCGAAAGAAAAATTTGACCGCAGCAAGCCGCACGTGAACGTGGGAACGATCGGACACATCGATCACGGCAAGACGACCTTGACGGCAGCGATCACCAAAGTATTGTCGAAGCACAACCC
>JAOAPE010000085.1 GCA_025462725.1 Terriglobales bacterium
TCGACGATGCGCAGCACCAGGTGATCGAGGATGCCCTGGATCGGGAAGTCCGTCACCATGGTGCGGGCGAACTCGCTCAGCACATCCGACAGTTGCTGCTCGCTCGGCATGATTCTCCCAACGCGCGGCTCGGTCTCGGTCGTCCCCGAAACCCCGCACCCCTGCGCGGGTTGACAATGCTATCAGATCGGTAATGTTTGGTCTGGTTGCGGCGCGTAGGGCAATGAGTGACATGGGTCACGGCGGGTGGTGCAGCTGCACCTGTGGACGCATGACGCGCGACCGTTGACAACCCGTGCGATGCATCGCGAACGTCTGTAGACAGTTATACGGTTACTTGACGAGAAAGTTGCGAAACCCATAGGATGTGATCCCTGTCACTGCGACATTCCGATAAGCTACCGCGACAGGGCGCAGAGTCTGCGGCGCCGCGAGGTGGCTGACCACTCGATGGTCGATTCCACGACATGTCATGAACTTGCTCGATACCATCGCCATCGTCCTGCAGAAGAGTGGTGAGCCCCTTCATCCGAAGGAGATCACCCGGCGCCTGCTGAGGCAGAGGCTCTGGGCGACCAACAGCAAGGCGCCAGCGGTCAGCGTGCAGACGACTCTCAACCGTGACCTCCGTCTCCGGGGGATGGAGTCGCGATTCCAGCGGGCCGGACCCGCGGTCTTCGCCCTCCGCGAGTGGGGTCTGCCCAGTCAGCCGGGGGAGACGCCTCCCGGTCCGGCGCGGACCGGAGGGGGAGCGCGCTGATCCAGGCGCGTTCCGGGAAACATCCCGGTGGCGATGATGCAGCGACGCGTCACGGAATCGCGAGCACCGCGTGGTGTGGAACGCGAACCGCAAGCCCTGGTCGCCCGTCGTCGTTTCTCCTTCTGCCGGGTCGTCCCGGGCAGTCCGTGGGTGCAGCCCACGTCGGGAGAGACGTCCATGCCGAGTAAGCTCGCCATCGTCATGGCGGCCGCCGCGGGTGTTGCCATGATGGCGATCGGCGGAATGACCCACGCCGGCACCGGGACGGCGTCCTCTTCCATGCCGTCGGCCACATCGTCGAAGGCCATGCAGACGGGAACCCTCACCGGCGTTCCGCGCAGCCCGGTCAGCGGCAGCGTCACCGGTGGGGGGGGAGGCGCACCGTTGGACACCCTCGTGCGGGGCCTCGGCGGCGGAGCATCAACTCCCTGAGCGAGGTCGCGACCGGCGGCCACTGAGCTCCTGGGCCGTCGTCTCGGCAACGTGCCGGCTGAGAAGACCGACGGGATCCTCTGCCGAGCGTTGGGTGATCGATCCGACGCTCGGAGGATGCTCCATCCCGCTGAGCGCGAGCCGGACGCGTGTGGTCACGGCCACCGGGCCCGACTCATCCACATCCGGGAGGAGGACGAGCAGCGTGCCCTCGGGGGCGCGACCGATCATGTCCCCCGCGCGGACCGCACCGCGGACGGCGGTCATGACGTCCCCGCGGTCGCTGCCGATCGAGACGAGCGACATGGAGCCGGAGACGTCCGTGACCAGCTTCGCCTCGACCTGAGCCCAGAGCCGCGTCCCCTGGCAGTCCAATGAGCGCGACGCGATATCGTCGGCGGTCACGCCGAGGGCGAGGAGACCATCCTCGCGCTGCGCGGCGCGACGCACGGTCAGAGCGAGCTCCGCGAGCGCGTCGCCGTGCCGTGGTTTCAGGATGTCTCCCCTCAGCATGTCGGCGTGGGAGTCCGTGGGGGTCCTGGGCGTGGTCTGCGGTCGCATGCTCGATGTCCTCCGCGCCGGGATCGGTGGTGGCGGTGCGGGCACGCAGCCCACGGGCGACTGTCCTGATCTCTCGACCAGCAGTGTCGGATCATCGCGGGCTCGAGGGAAGATGCGCTCGCACCCCATTGCGGCCGACGCGGGTGCCACCGGGCGGCTGTGGCCTGTCCCGCGGGGCGGCTGGATCAGCGCGTGGGAGCAGGCCGCGCCTCGTCGCCATGACGACCGCCTCCAGCTTCGAATGCGCACCGAGCTTGTCGAGGATGAGCTGCACGTGGTTGCGGATGGTGTTGACGCTGAGCGAGAGGCGCTCGGCGATGGCCTGGTTGGAGAGCCCGTCGGCCATCACGCGAAGCACCTCGTTCTCACGGCGGGTGAGCACAGGTGTGCTGCCCGGCACGTCGCTCCTCGGGAGCATGAGCCGGCTGAGATGCTCGGGAGAGATCACCACCTCTCCCGCGGCGGCGACGCCGGCCTCATCCGGCAGGTGATGGTCCATGACGACGACGTCCGGAGCCTCGTGGTGGCGGACCGCCTCCTCGGTGGCGGGGAGCAGCGCGGTGAACGTGGTACCGAAACCCGGCTCGGAGTCGATCTGCGCCTGCCCGTGGGCCTGTGTGATGATGCCGTACACCGTGGCGAGGCCGAGACCTGAGCCCTCACCCGTGGGCTTGGTCGTGAAGAAGGGCTCGAAGG
Organism: Terriglobales bacterium; assembly: GCA_025462725.1. Lineage (GTDB taxonomy): Bacteria > Acidobacteriota > Terriglobia > Terriglobales > Acidobacteriaceae > JAICLA01. The sequence goes on from JAOAPE010000085.1 coordinate 2,450, forward strand.
CCCGTGCGAGGACGTCTCGGTCCATGCCGATCCCGGTGTCGCTGACCTGCAGACGCACGAAATGCCCCCGCACGACGCCAGGCCGCTGAGCGGCGTATTCCTCGTCGACGATCAGATTCTCGGTGCTGATGCTCAGCACGCCACCATGCGGCATGGCGTCTCGAGCGTTCACCGCGAGATTGACGAGCACCCGCTCGATCTGACACGGGTCGGCCGTGATCGGCCACGGGTCCGCCGACAGTGATGTCACCAGGTCGACATCCTCGTCCAGCATGCGGCGCAGGGGCTGCTCGACGGCCGAGACCACGTCATCGAGGAGGATCCTCCGAGGCTGAACCACCTCGCGACGGCCGAAGGCGAGCAGCTGACCCGTGAGTCGCGTGGCCCGCTCCGCCGCCTGCTGGATCTGCTCGACGTCCCGACACACCGCGTCCCAGTGCTCACCGCCGGGCGAATGCCTGGCCTTGGCGACCTCATCGGCGACGAAGCCGGCGTAGTTGAGGATGACGGCGAGGAGGTTGTTGAAGTCGTGCGCCACCCCGCCGGCAAGCTGCTCCAGGCTTGCGACACGGCCCTCCGAGTCCACTCCCACCACCGCATCCGGCGCCGCCTCCAGCAGTCCCCGAACCCTGGTCTCGGCCCTCCGGCGATCGGTGATGTCACGAGACACGCTGGCGGCGCCGGTGATCGCGATGGTCGCCTCGCCGATCGGGGACATGGTCAATGACACGGCCACGACGCTGCCGTCCTTGCGCAGCCGCTCCGTGTCGTACTGCTCCACGCGGTCACCGCGGACGATTCGCTCGAGCACGGCCATCTCATCCGCCTGTCGCTCGTCGGGGATGAGCATGTCGACAGGGCAACCGATGATCTCACCGGCGGAGTAGCCGAGCAGGCGCTCGGCGCCCGGGTTCCAGCTGCTGACGACGCCGTCGAGGGTCTGGCCGATGATCGCATCGTGTGAGGACTGGACGATGGATGCCAGCATCGCCTGCGCCTCGGACTCTCGCCTCCGCGCGCTCACGTCGCTGCGTCGGCGGGGACCGGGCGTGGCCACAGCGGGGAGACCTGCTCACGCTCATTGTGTCGGCGCTCGCGCTGTGCACGTCGAAGTTTGACCATGATGATGTTCCCGCGTCGTGCTCCCTCCGGGTGCACGGCGGTGACCTCGATCGCCGTCCGCGTCAGGCAGACAGGCCCTGTCCAGTGTGTCCTGGCAGGCCCTGACCGGTGCTTCCTGCAGGGAGGACCGAGTATGCCATAGGGTGAACGTAAAGTCTGTAACAATCCGCGACGTGACGGCAGTCACACCGGGCTCGGGCTGCGTGCCGTGGGGGTCGCCCTGTCGGATACCGGAGCGCACGGTGGCCGCCGGTGCATTGGTCATGCCAAACGGAGCGGATCCCTGTACTCTGCCTTTCCCACCTCGACCGGTGCGGGACGTCATTCAGGAGCGAAAGGTGCAGAGACCGAGGGAGACGATGGACTCGAAGTCCAGAGCGGTCGGCGAGGCGCCGTGGCCCGCGCCGGTGCACGAGCCGCTTCGCTCGAGGATCGGTGACGACCTCTGGGGAGAGCTCGTGAGGGGCGCCCCGATGGTGCGGGCCGCGGCCGGTTCGGCGATCTTCAGCGCCGGCGAGCGGCCCCGCCTCGTCGCCGTCAGCGACGGGCTCGTCCGGCTGTTCACCTGGACGGGGGACGGGCGACAGGTCCCCCTCCGGCACGCACCGGCGGGAGATCTGGTCGGCCTGGGAGCGCTGCTGAGCGGCACCGAGATGCTGAGCTCCGAGGTGGTCACCGACACCACGCTGGCCCTGCTCTCGAT
>JAOAPE010000082.1 GCA_025462725.1 Terriglobales bacterium
GCTTGCGCATGAGCTCACCATCGGCCAATTAATCGCCTTCACTGCGCTGATGGGTAGCGTGCTCGCCCCGTTGATGGGACTGGTAGGACTGTGGAGTCTTTTGAACGACGCCGGCGTCGCCATGGAGCGCCTCGGTGACGTGCTGGACATCGCGCCCGAGCAGAAACCCGAGGACCTTGCGTCCCGAATCGTACTCCCCGATCTCAAGGGCGAGATCACGCTAGACGGCGTCTATTTCCGCTACGGTGGGAACGAAACAGCCCATGTTCTCGAGAATGTCAGCCTGGAGATCAAGCCGGGTGAATTGATCGCCATCGTAGGCCGCAGCGGCTCGGGGAAGACGACGCTGGCGAAAATGCTCGTTGGCTTTTACGCACCCACGGAGGGCAGGGTGACCGTGGACGGCTATGACATGAGCGTCGTCGACAAGGAGTATTACCGCGCTCAGGTCGGCTATGTCATGCAAAGCAATTTGCTCTTCTCCGGAACCATAGCGGAGAACATCGCGAGCGGCGATGCGAGCGGAGATCGCCGGCGGATCGAGGAAGTGGCGAAGATGGCCGACGCGCACGCGTTCATCAGCAAGATGCCGCTCGGCTACGAACAGGTGGTGGGCGAGCGTGGCATCGGTTTATCGGGCGGGCAGATTCAGCGCCTTTGCATCGCGAGAGCCCTCTACCACGATCCACGCCTGTTGGTCTTCGACGAGGCGACCTCTGCGCTTGATACGCAGTCCGAAAGCAACATCATCGGTAACATGCAGGACATTCTCAAGGGACGCACCGCCGTCATCATCGCGCACAGACTCAGCACGATCATGCGCGCGGACAAGATCCTCGTCTTATACGAGGGGTCGATCGTAGAGCAGGGGCGGCATGAGGAATTGGTGGAAAGGAAGGGGATGTACTACCAACTCGTCCAGAAGCAGCTGAGCGCATGATACAAATACTCGACCAACCCGTACACGGCGGCTCCGCGATCTCATACGCGGGGCTGATCGAGAAAATCGAGATTCTTCGCTCGACACTGCGCAGGACTGCGAGCCTGGAACGACCCGAGATAGAGAAGCTGCTCAGACAGTCGAATGGGCTGCGCGACGAAGTACTGCAGCTGTCACACAAGGAGCGGTTCGTGACGGCGGCCGCCGCAGAGCCGACCCGCGTGGATCGCTCGCCGGGACACCGTCGCCAGGCCTTGCTCGCGCGCAGCTTCGTCTTCGAGGGGACATTCGGCGACAACCCGAAGCTGCTGGAAGCATTGGAAATCGCGGAGAAGGCGGCGCCCACGGATCTCCCCGTGCTGATCGACGGAGAGAGCGGGACGGGCAAGGAGCTGATGGCGAAGGTCATTCATGCCAATGGTGCGAGGGCCGACAAGCCGTTCATCTCCGTCAATTGCTGGGCGATCCCGGAGAACCTGCTGGAGTCCGAACTGTTCGGGCACATAAAGGGCGCGTTCACGGGCGCGTCCAGCGATCGCAAAGGCAAGTTCGAAAGCGCCCACAAGGGCACCATATTTCTCGACGAGATCGGCGAGCTACCCCTGGCAGGACAGGTGAAGCTACTGCGCGTGCTGGAGTCGCGAGAGATTCAAAGAGTGGGATCGGATCAGACGATTGCTGTCGACGCGCGCATCGTAGCCGCGACCAACAAGAACCTGCGTCGCTTGAGTGAAGAGGGTAAGTTTCGCGAGGATTTGTTCTACCGGCTCGGTGTGATACACGTCACCTTGCCGTCGCTGCGTGAGCGTAAGGACGAGATTCCTCTGCTGCTGGAGTACTTCGGTGACGAGGCCGCGGAAGCGCTGAAGAGGCGCCCGGCGATATTGACGTCACGACTGCGAGAGTTTTTATTGAGTTACTCTTATCCAGGAAATATCCGGGAGCTGCGCAACGTCATCTACCGAATCTCGTGTCTGGCGGGCGACAAGGCGGATCTGGAACACCTGCCGGCGGACATTCGGCCTGCGTCGGTTGCTTCGACGGCGCACCACAGTGCGGTAGGCGAGGATGCCCACGGGTCGAGCCCGAGCTCGCTCGGCGACGCCAAGCGAGCCGCCAGCGATGAGGCCGAGAGAGCGTTTCTCGAGCGCGGCCTGCATGAAGTCGGCGGTACGGTGGCGGAACTGGCGAGGCGGTGCGACATGAACCGCTCGCATCTGCAAGTGCTACTGAAAAAGCACGGAATCCGCTCGAAGGACTTCCGCAATCAAACCGGAGGTTCCCCGCCGTAACCTCCTCTCCTCGTCATCCTGGACTTGATCCAGGATCCATGTTGAACACAAAAATGGATTCCGGATCACCTCTGCTATCGCAGGTCCTGAATGACGGGTTGTTGGAGCGAACAAGGGCTCTGACAATTCGCCTACGGGTGACGCGATCTCAGAGCGCGGGATTGAACAGGGTCTTTTCGGAGCTGAACACGTCGTCGGCGCGGACCACGACCGCCGAAATATTGTCGCGCCCACCTCGTTCGAGGGCCATCTCGACCAACACTTCCGAGGGTTGCCGACAATTGCCTGCGCGCAGGGCGCTGCTGATTTCCTCTTCGCTCAGCTCATTGCTCAGTCCGTCGCTACACAGCAGGAAGATGTCGCCGTCGGTGACCTCCTCGATCCCTTCATCGAGGTCCAGGATATCGGCGGCGCCTACGGCGCGAGTGATCCCGTGTTGAGCCGGCCCAGGCAGGGCGTCTGCGGAGACGAGATGGCCGCGGGACTTGAGCTCCTGCAATACGCTGTGATCGCGCGTCAGCAGCTTCAGGCGTCCGCTTCTGTAGAGATAAATTCGACTGTCTCCAGCCCAGAGATACCGACAATGGCCGTCGCACGCAAGCAGGACGACGACGGTGCTTCCGATCCTCTCCACATTGCGTGTCGCCGCCTCGGCTCGCAGTTCCTGATTCACGGCCTGCAGCCGCTCCCGTGTAGCGTGCACGAAGCTCTCGGGGTGGTCGGACGACGAAACGGTGCTCAAGGTCTCGATGACCCTGCGGCTCGCGAGGTCGCCGACGGTGTGTCCGCCCATGCCGTCGGCAACCGCCCAGAGCCCGAGCTCGGGTCGGTCGAGGCAAGCATCCTCGTTTATCTTACGGACCAGACCCACATGGGAGCACGAGGCCGACGTCCACCGAAATTGCTCGCACGTGTGACGAAGGCCTCCGTCATTTGCGTTGGCGCGTTTCATCCTCATGGCGGTTTCCGCCCCGTCTATTGCTTGAAATTTTTGCTTCGTTCATCCAGGGCTACGCTGATGTTCGAACCCGGCGCCGTATTGTTCACCTGCACCGTCTGGAACTGATTGATCATCTGCTCGGCATAGAAGCTGTTGTTGACCTGGTAGAAGTTGAGAACCGGAAAGGGGTTCTGGGCTTCAGGATCGTAGGGCGTGATCCAGCCGTAGACCCAGGGCGCGCCGCCGCCGCGAATGGAAGACATCGCTTTCGCAT
>JAOAPE010000069.1 GCA_025462725.1 Terriglobales bacterium
ACTCAATACGAGCCCGTAGATTCCTGACGGACGATCGGTGCCATTTGCCGCCCCGGGCTGGTCAGACACCGCGACCGTTCAAAAGCGCTGGCGACCTGACTTAGGGTAACCGCTCCGGCGTTCTGGATTGCCTGGACCAAGGGCAATAGGTTTGTGGCAAATTCATCAGCTACCATCTGTACCTCACGAGAGCCACTTCCGGCGCAATTGGGAGTGGAGGTCCGCTCCGGGTCAAACTGAGAAGTCCGGATGCTCAACCGGGGGGTCCGCTTTGCCCCGAATAGCAGACATGCTCAGAGACCATCGACACGTCTCAAAAGTGCCAGGAACGGACTCATGCGCGGCGTATTCTGAGGACTGGTTCAACCGGCCATACCGAGTGAGAGTTATCCAGGAGATCGAATCCAAGATAGGCCTTGACAAAATCGCCTCGGTCGCGCGAACGCGTGATCCGAACAGCGCGCGACTCACGAAGCCGTGACGCGAAAGCTGCGTTGGTCGGCGAAGTCTGAACGCTGCGTCATGATCGTGGCGCTCATCGTTGCAGATGTAGCCATTTCACTCTGACGAGACATCGTTCGGCAGCGCGTGCCGCCTAATCCTCGGGGCGGCCCGCGCGGACGCATGCGCGGTCACGCGTCCGTCCGGAAGCACGCATTGGTCGCGCAGGAGGGATCGCGTCGGCGAGTTCGCGACCGTGATGAAAGCTTCTAAGATGTCTTACCATTTTCTGCTGGCTTCGTGGGGCACCTTGGGCAATCTGAGCCCGCTGCTGACCGCGGGGCGGAGGTTGCGCGACAATGGACACCATGTCCGGGTGATGGCGGATCCGGCGATGCGTGCCGAAGTCGAGGCCGCCGGCTTTGACTTCGTAACATGGCGCCGCGCTCCGATCGGTGAGGCCGCGGATCCGGCAGATTTCTCGGACATGCAGGATTGGATTCGCCGAGCCATGTTTGTTCCTGCCGCGGCCTATGCGGCCGATATCCAGGACGAGATTGGCCGCATGCCGACGGACGCTGTTCTCGGTCTCGACATCCTGTTTGGCGCTGCGCTGGGGGCGGAGGCATCTGATGTGCCCTTCGCCTTTCTTTCCCCGCATGTCAGTATTCGGACCCTGCCGGGAATACCGCCGGCCACCAGCGGATTGGGCCAGCCGAGAACACCGCAAGAGCGCGCCGAAGTGGATGCAGCGAGTGCCGGGCTGGCCGGCGCGATGAATGCGCCTCTTCCCATTCTCAACCTTGCCCGTGCCGAGCTCGGCCTTCCCGTGCTCGCGGATATCATGGATCTGTTCGATCGGGCCGACCGGCTTCTGCTCGCAACCAGTCAGGCGTTCGACTTTCAGGCTGACTCGCTGCCCGCCAATTTCCGCTATGTCGGGCCGCTGCTCGATGTTCCGAATTGGTCCAAGTCTTTGCAAGCAAAGTCGTGGCAGGCGCCATGGTCCGCACAGTCAAAGCGTCCTCGCGTACTCGTGACCTGCAGCACGGGCGCGCAAGGCCAGCGCGATCTGTTTCAGCGCGTCCTCGACGCGATAGGAACCATCGATATCGAAGCCCTTGCAACAACAGGCCCGAATTTGGACGTAGCCGAATTTCGGGCGCCGAAGAATGTGCATGTGCTCCGTGGCGCTCCCCACGACTTGGTGATGAAGGACGTTTCGCTGGTGGTATCGCAAGGCGGCCACGGAACGGTTACCCGTTCACTGGTCAACGCTCTGCCGCAGCTCATTCTGCCAATGGCACGGGACCAGGCGGGGAACGTCGCGCGAGTCGAGGCGAAGGGCGCCGGGCTTCGCTTGCCGCCGATGGCTTCAGAAGTGGAAATAGCGGCGGCGATGAACCGGCTGCTCACGGAGCCGCAATTTAAAGAGGCGGCCCGCCGCGTCGGCGATGCGATCAAGGCCGATGTCGATCGGTCCGGCCTCGTCGACGAGATGGAGACGATCGCCGCCGGCCGCTGGGCGAGCCAGCAACCCCTTAGAAGGCAGCTCCAAGGAACAGCCTGACGATCCGCGGGACAAGCGGCGCCCGGCACATGATGCGCCCGGCGCCCCTCGCTGACGCCGCGAAGTGCCCCAAGCGTGCGCAAGGCGCGAGCCGTGACGCCGATTGAAAGCGAGCCCTAACCGTGCGCATTCATCCCGATTCGTTCGTGTTTACGTTGCTGCTTGGTCTTCTGTCTTCCCTGCCAACCTTTGGCATCGACATGATCCTGCCGAGCCTCTCGGCCACAGGGGCTGATCTTGGTGCGGCGCCGGCGGACGTGGGTTTGGCGATGAGCGTCTATCTCTTGAGCCTGGGCGCGGCGCTCCTCGTGTATGGGCCGGTATCGGATCGCTTCGGCCGCAAGCCGATCGTGGTGTTTGGCTGCGCGCTTGTCATTATTGCGAGCTTGGGCCGCATTTTTGCCCATTCACTGCCGCAGCTGCTGTTTTTTCGCTCGCTGCAGGGGGCGGGGGCCTCGGGGCCAGGAATGGCCGCCGTTACTATCGTCAGCGACCTCTTCGACGGCGCGGCCGCCCGCGCAAAGATATCCAATGTGGTCTTTGCCATCAATATCGTTCCGATGATTGCGCCAACCGCTGGCGCGGCGCTCCTCGCCGTTGGCG
>JAOAPE010000089.1 GCA_025462725.1 Terriglobales bacterium
GTGATCGGAATCTATGGCACGCGACCCACGTTTTGGCCACTTCCCTCGATTTTCTTGAGCGGAACGGCCGCCGCAGGCGGCATCGCGCTGATCAATTCGATCGGAAATCTTGGCGGCTATGTTGGACCATTTATTGTGGGATGGATCAAGGATTCGACGAACAGCTTCGAAATGGCACTCTATTTTTTGGCTGCCTGCTCGCTGGCCTTAGGCGCACTTGTTTTCGTTGCCAGACGCGCCAGCGATGCCCGGGTCGGTCGACTTCGGGGGTTCGTGGAGAGACGCTAGGTTCGTTGATTAGTGCGCACGCGAACATTTGTCGAGGACGGGCGATAGTGCCCACTTAGGTCAAAATGCGAAATGCGCGGAGAGAGCGCCCTGCTCTTGCTCAAGTAGGCTGACTATCTCGTTGCAAAATGGGAACCGAATAGTTTCGACTCATGCCGTTTGCGTATGAACGGCCGCTTTGCGCGCCAGAAGCGGACGATCCCGTCAAGCCAGCTTTATCTGAGATATTGGCCCTCGCCGCGCTGTGGCCCTTCATGCTTTGATGGACGGGCTGACTTTAGCGCTTTAGAGGCGTTTGCGTGAACCGTCGTCCGCCTCTCAAGACTATGAATGCATTGGCGCTTGTCCTATGACGAGTAGAATGGCGCTCAGCTCCGCCGAGCAGCAAGAACCATGCTTGCCGGATCGCCCTTGGAGGAACAATGAGCCCACGAAGAGTTTTGGTAATTCTCTTTGCATTTCTGGTTTCTGCTGTGGCAGCTAAGGCTGAACAGGTCATCGTGCAAATATCCACTGGCGCGCTCGCGGGCAGCGGCGGCGATATTCGCGTTTTCAAGGGCATTCCGTTCGCGGCGCCCCCGATTGGACCGCTTCGTTGGCGCCCGCCGGAGCCGCCGACGCCGTGGCAGGGCGTGCGCGACGCGACGCAATTTGGCGCCGACCGCATGCAGAAGCGACTGCCGGAGACACGTGCGCCCGGGGTGAGCGAGGACTGCTTGACTCTGAACATTTGGGCTCCCGCGCAAAACAGCGGTGGCGCTTTGCCCGTTATGGTGTGGGTGTTCGGCGGTGGCTTCGTCGACGGGTCGGCGTCGCTGCCCATATACGACGGCGAGGCGCTGGCGCGCAAAGGCGTGGTACTGGTGACCGTGAACTATCGGACCGGCGTGTTCGGGTTCCTCGCGCACGCCGCTCTTGCCGCTGAATCGCCGTACCACAGCGCCGGCAACTACGGCATCCTCGATGTCATCGCTGCGCTTCGCTGGCTAAAGAGTAACGTCGTTGCGTTCGGTGGGGACCCCAATCGAGTGACCGTGTTCGGCGAGTCTGCGGGGGCGAGCATGCTCGACATGGTGCTTGTTTCGCCTTTGTCGGAAGGGCTCGTGCACGGCGCAATCCTGCAGAGCCCAGGCGCGATGCGTCCTCTGAGCTCACTGGCCGATGCCTCGGAGATCGGCAAAGTCGTGGGGACGGATCTCGCCGCGATGCGGGCGATGCCGGCCGAGCAGGTTCTTGCCATGACAGATCGGATTGTGCCGGCAGTCCGGCGGTTGACGACACCGCGTGCACTCGGTCCGATCCTCGACGGATGGGTGGTCCCGCGCACTGACACAGCGGCCTTCGCGACTGGTGAGATTCGCCGTGTGCCGCTGATCGTTGGGGGCAACAGTGACGAGGGGCGGCTTTTTGTTAGGAACTGGCCAATCCATACGGTGGCGGAAGCGCGGGCTTATGCGGACACGAATTTTGGCGCCTCCGCAGGTGAGGTGATGACGCTCTATAAATGCGATGCGGATGCGGCGGTGCCAAGCGCCCTGAGCTATGCCTTCGGCGATACGCAGTTCAACTACGGCGTGCGCGGTCTGGCGCGCGGCATGTCGAAGGTGCAGCCGAAGACCTTCCGATATCTGTTCACGCGCAGCCCCGGAGGTATCCCGCCGGCGCCGACGCATAGCGAGGAGATCGACTACGCTTTTGCGAACCTCGGGGCGCATCGTTTTGTCCCGCGCGGCGCATTCGATCCGGCGGACCGCACGCTGTCGGCCGCGATGGCGGACGCCTGGGTGCGGTTTGCGTCGACCGGTGACCCCAATGGGGGCACCCTACCGAACTGGCCAGCCTATGATGTTGGCAGCGATCCTTATCTGGAATTCGGCGACACTATCCTGGTTGGGCAAGGCTATCGCACTACGTACCTTGATTTCGTCGAACGCTTCCTGACAAAGCCGTGACATCTGTGTGAGCCGCTGGTTTCGAGGGTGAAATGGTTCGCTAGATTCGTTTGCTGAAGCAGCTCGTATGCAATGTTGCCATCGTCCCTGGAGGTTTCCGACTGATGTTTTGATGCGTGAAAGCTGACGTAAGTTTGCGTTCCATCGACACCGCTAAATTTTCATTTAGAAAGCACTGGGACGTTCTAGCGGGAAGCATTTGCACTGAAAGCGGGCGACCGAGGAACGAAGAATTCATTGCCTGGGAAGGGCTTCGATCAGGTCGGCCGCTGAGGAGGAGCGTCCGATTTTGGGTTGACGGGCGAAGGCAAACGTAACCTAATCGCTGAAGTAGTCCTCCTGGCGGGGGTCCGCA
>JAOAPE010000067.1 GCA_025462725.1 Terriglobales bacterium
TGCCGGTCACGTTGGCGAAGGTCGAGGTCACGGAGTTGAGCTGCACCAGATAAAGCGCGCCCGACTGGAACGCGAGATTGCCCGATACCGTCATCGACGATCCCGGCGTGCCGTCACCGGGCAGGAAGATGCCGCCACTGGCGATCGTGGTATTGCCGACGGTGCCGACGCCGGACAGTGCAGCGTTGGCATTCACCGTGGACACAGCCCCATCGAACTGCACTGCAGTCCCGTCAGCCTTTGGGATCGGCTGAAGTCACCCATCCCTTTCATCCGCTTTGCGGTCATCGCTTTGTTGTCCTGAAGGTCAGAAGAGTCTCGGGCGTCGAGACTCTGAGTCTGCGCCATGCTGATCTGGGCTCGTTCGCCCTACCGCGCGAATGGACCGACTGGGCGCCTCCCGGCACCCAGTCTGCGCCCACCGGCGTGCAGCCATTGCTCGTCGACGCCTTCGGCCTGTTGGGGCTCGTCGAACTCGTCACGCGGTTGACACGCAACGATGGGGCTTGACGAATGGCCCGCATCCTGAATCCATCGGACATCTTTCTGATTCGGTCCGATCGACATGCCAAATGTGTCGTCTGCGGCGCTGCGCAAACGTCGCCGCCAGCTCGTGCGTGGCCTGCCCCAAATCGAGCAAATTCTGCGCGGTTCACTGATCGAGACCTACAAGCGTTGCGGTCGGCCGAACTGCCACTGCATCGACGGACCTGGGCACGGCCCCAAGCGATATCTGTCCACAATCAGGCAAACCGGCGAACGCCCGCGGCTTGGTTACGTGCCGAATGCAACCCACGCCCAGGTCGCCGAGTTCCTCGGCAATTATCGCAAGTTGCAGCAAATGCTCAACGAGATCTGTGCGATCAATGCCGAGCTTCTGCGCCGTCGCGAGAGGATCGACTAGATGGATCCGGCCGTCGCAGGCCTCGACTTCGCCAAGGCGGGCATCGTCCTCGCCAACATGATCGAATCGTATCTTGCTGGTGGCGTCCCGCCGTCCAACCCGGAGGGAGCCGTCCATGACAAACCCCAAGATTGCCGATCAACATCTGTCCCGGCAAGCCTACGTCTACGTTCGTCAGTCGACGCCGGGACAGGTCCGCTTCAATCAGGAGAGCACCGAGCGCCAGTACAATCTGGCAGGCAAGGCAGAGTCTCTCGGCTGGAGCCCGGAACGGATCCGGACCCTCGACCGGGATCTCGGCCAATCCGGCGCGCGAATGACCGGTCGCGAGGACTTCAAGGCCCTGGTCAGCGACGTGGCTCTCGGCCAAGTCGGTGCGATCTTCTCCCTGGAAGCCTCGCGCTTGGCGCGATCGAACCAGGACTGGCATCGCCTGCTCGAGTTGTGCGCCATCACCGGCACGCTCGTCATCGACGAAGATGGATGTTACGATCCAGCCGACTTCAACGATGGCCTTGTGCTCGGCATGAAGGGTACTTTCGCTCAGGCAGAGCTGCACATCATCCGCGCGCGCCTCCACGGCGGCAAGCTCAACAAGGCACGCAAAGGTGAGCTGCATTTCGCTCTGCCTGTCGGCTTTGTTTTCGACGACGACAAGATTAGTTTTGATGCCGACCAGGAAGTGCAGGGTGCCGTTCGAATGGTATTTGAACTGTTCGAACGAGAGAGCACGGCCTATGCCGTGGTGCAACGCTTCCAGCAACTCGGCCTGCGCTTTCCGCGGCGGTCGTACGGAGGCGCCTGGAACGGCAAACTGCTCTGGGGCCGCCTGACCCATTCGAGGGTGCTCGGCATCCTGGCGAACCCATCTTACGCCGGCACTTACGTGTTCGGACGATATCAAGCTTGCAAACAGATTGGGCCGACCGGCGAGGTCCGCACTCAGTCCTGCCTGATGCCACAGGATGAGTGGCGCGTCGTCATTCCTAACCATCATCCAGGCTACATCACCTGGGATCAATTCCTCGCCAACCGTCAACGCTTGGCGGCGAACCGGACCAATTGCGAGGTTCTCGCCGGACCGGCTCGAGAAGGTCTCTGTTTGCTGCAGGGCTTGTTGGTCTGTGGAACTTGCGGCCGGCGTCTGAGTGTGCGCTACACCGGCAATGGCGGCCTCTACCCGATCTATCAATGCAACTGGAAGCATCGGGAAGCCCTGTCACAACGGGCCTGCATGTGTGTGCCTACCAAACCGGTCGACAACGCCATGGCCGAGCGTCTGGTGACCGCCGTCACACCGCTCGCGATCGAACTCGCGCTCGAAGCGTTGAGCAGTCTGGAAGAGCGCGACAAAGCAATCGCCGCTCAGTGGCGTCGACGGATCGATCGGGCCCGCTACGATGCCGACCTGGCGGAACGGCGCTATGAGGCGGTCGATCCCGCCAACCGCCTGATTGCCAGCACGCTCGAGCAGCGCTGGAACGACGCGATGCGGCGGTTGCTCGAACTGGAGACCGAGCTGGCCAACTTCGAGCGTCGGACACTCCGCGCCGTCACTGCGGAGCAAAAGCGGCAAATCGTGCAACTGGCGACCGACTTCCCTCGGCTGTGGAATGCCTCAACCACCGCAGCGCGAGACCGCAAGCGCATGCTGCGTTTGCTGATCAAGGACATCACCATCGTCAAGGCTCCGGAGCCAAAGCTTCTGCAATTATGCATTCGTTGGCAGGGCGGCACGACGGAAACAGTCGCCGTACACCTGCCGCCAAACCGCGTAGACGCCATTCGTTATCCCGATACATTCGTTGACCGAATCCGCGCTCTCGCAGCCATCCACGACGACGACAAGATCATTGCACTGCTCAAGCACGAGGGCCTCACAAGCTCAACCGGCAAGCCCTTCACCGTCGCCATGATACGCTGGATCCGTTACAAGCATCGCATTCCCGGTCCGCCGCTTCCCGCCAGAACATTCAGCGTCAATCAGGTTCGCGAGAGATACGGCGTCAGCCCGTGGGTGGTTTATTACTGGATCGACCACAGTCTCGTAACAGCGCACAGAAAGAAGCCCGGCTTGCCATACGCCATCACGCTCACCGACGCGACAGATCACAAACTGCGGGGTTGGGTTGCCAACTCGCCCCGCATCGCCTCACCGTCCCCAAACCCGAGTTGAACAAGGTGCATTATGAAGTCCATGTCGCCACGGTGAATGCCAACGCTGCACTGACCGGCGTGGGCTCCGTCGGCAATACCACGATCGCCAACGGCGGCATCTTCCTGCCCGGTAACGGCACGCCGGGTTCGTCGATGACGGTGTCAGGGAATCTCGCGTTTCAGTCGGGCGCGCTTTATCTGGTGCAGCTCAACTCCGTGACCTCGACCTTCGCCAACGTGACCGGCACCGCCGCGCTGAATGGCAATGTGGGCGCATCGTTCGCGGCGGGCAGCACCGTCTTGCCGCAATATACCATCCTGACTGCCGCCGGTCACCGCAGCGGCGAGTTCGCGGGAGTCGACACGCTGGGGCTTCCCGCCGGTTTCGTGGCCACGCTCAGCTATGATCCCACGCACGCCTATCTCAATTTTGCGCTCGATTACGGGGCAAGATTGAACCTCAATGTCAACCAGCAGAACGTGAACAGGGCGCTGGCGAATTTCTTCAATGCCAATGGCGGCATTCCGCTGGCGTTCGCAGGATTTTCGTCCAATGGGCTCTCGCAGGTTTCCGGCGAGACCGCGACCGGCACGCAGCAGGCCACTTTCGATGCGATGAACCTGTTTCTGGGATTGCTGACCGACCCGTTCATTGCCGGCCGCGGCGACGGCCCGACCGCCGGGGCAGGCGAGGGCGCCAGCGCCTATGCCGGGAAGCAGCCGAATGCCGCGCGCGATGCTTTCGCCAAATTCCCGACCAAGGCCGATGTGGCGCGCAACGACACGTTCGATCAGCGCTGGAGCGTGTGGGGCGCGGCCTATGGCGGCGGCAGCACCACCGAGGGCAATGCGGCACTGGGGTCGAACACCGCCACCGCGCGTGCGTTCGGGCTTGTCGCAGGCGCGGACTACAGGATCTCGCCGTACACGCTGGCGGGTTTTGCGCTGGCCGGCGGCGGCACCAGCTTCGGCGTTAGCGGGATTGGTTCCGGGCGTTCGGACCTTTTCCAGGCCGGCGCGTTCGTGCGTCACAATGCCGGTCCGGCCTACGTCACGGCTGCGCTGGCCTATGGCTGGCAGGATGTGACGACGGATCGCACCGTCACCGTCGCCGGCATCGACCGGCTGCGCGCGGAGTTCAACGCCAATGCCTGGTCCGGCCGTATCGAAGGCGGCTACCGTTTTGTCACGCCGTGGATGGGCATCACGCCCTATGCCGCCGGACAGTTCACCACCTACAGCCTGCCGGCCTATGCCGAACAGGTGCTGTCGGGCACCAACACCTTTGCGCTGAACTACGCCGCCAAGGACGTCACGGCATCGCGCTCGGAGCTCGGCATTCGCACCGATAAATCCTTTGCGGTGCAGAACGGTATCTTCACTTTGCGCGGCCGCGCCGCCTG
>JAOAPE010000018.1 GCA_025462725.1 Terriglobales bacterium
ATCCTGCCGGACGGTACGGTGAACATCCTGCGCAATGACGGCACGCTGGTGAAGTCGAGCAACCTCTTCGACGACCTGGCCGGCAACCTCGCTGTCCTGAAGAACAACACCCTGCTCGACCGGGTGACGCTCGTGGACCAGACCGGCCGGCGGATCGTGTACGTGCGGCGGGGATCGACCTGGACGAGACTGTGAGGCCGGCGTGACCGAGGTGAGCATCCGGACTCGGGGCCGGGCGCACGTGCGGGCCGAGTTCGTCGCCCCGGATGACGTCGATGATCAGCTGGCCCTCGCCGCGATGGCCGTCGACGCGCTCTTTGCCCTCGGAGAGGGCCTTTTCGAACCGCTCTCGGTGGACACCGAGCTCGCCTGCTGCGACGCTGAGACCGGCTATCCGCTCGACCAGCCCAGGGCGGCCGCTCCCTTTCACCAGCTGCGCCTCGTCTCGTTGCCGGAAACCGTTGTGATCAGGGAAGTCTGGAACGGGACCAGGGTGGAACAGCGTGAACGGTTGGACCGTGACCAGATCCTCGACTGGCTCCGCGCCATCCTCGCAGAGCAGGAGTGCCCGCAGCCTGACACCATTCCCGGATGGAGACAGCTGCTGGTCGAGACGGTCCGTGCCCGCCTGCCCGAGGGGACCAGCGACGGCGACGAGTTGCCGGTGACCTACGGCGCCGGGATGATCCGCTATCCCGTTGAGCGGGCGGCGGATGCCCTCTGGGTGGCTGGCCCCCTTGCGACGCACCACGACACGGCTCCGTTCGAGGTGAGGATCGTCAACGAGGCGGGGGTCCTGTCCCTCGACCTCTCCCTGAATTGGTCGCTCTGGATCGACACGGACGGCGCGGGCCGCCCCGACATCGAGGCCGCCGTCGGCCGTCTCTCGGCCCTGGGGTGGGATGTGGCCTCCGCTGACCCAGCCTGAGCTCTGTCGCCGTCCCTATCAACCGGTTGGTGGAGGACTCGGGCATCGTTGTAGTTTCCCAACACCCCTCAGTAGCCGACTTTCCGCACGTCTCGGCAGCGATATCCTGGAATTTACGAGGGGCAGCCAGAGGCGGTCGCGTAGACCTCGGGTGAGATCCGCAAGAGGCCGAGGACGCAGAGCTGGAGCGGGTTGAGAGTGGGATTGCTCGGCCGCGGTCATGGCGGTGTCGGTGGTGATGAGGGGGAAGCAGCCGTCAGACGCGGCGTCGTGGGCGACTGTGTCGTTGCGCACCATGTATGCCAGGGAGTAGCGGATCGAGGTGGTCTTGACGTAGGTGGTGTTGGCGCCCGGCCGGCCTCGGCGAGCCTGGCGGTAGCTGTCTTTGCCGGTCTCGCTCACCACCGTCGAGATCCAGCGCTCCGCTCCTGCGCTGGCGAGGGCGGCGGCAACCGCCTGCTCAACCGTCACCCGGCTGGTCAGCCGGCAACGTGGCCCCGCCAGCTTGGCGGCCAGGGTCTCCAGAGCGGCGACGCGGCTCGGATGCGCTCGGCGCGGACCTGAGCGTCGCGGTCGCGCTTGCTCGACGATCGCACCCAGACGATGCGATAGCCCTCCTCCGAGGGGGAGGGGGCGGGCGTGGCCCACCAGACATCGTCGGGATCGGCCTTGCGGCGACCCGGCCGACGGGCGACCTCTACCCACGGGGGAGTGTGGGTGGTGATCCAGTCACGGAAGCCGGCGTCCTCTCGACGGCTGCGGGGCAGGACGGTGAGGAAGCGTCCGTTCCGGCTGGCGATGTGATCCATGGCCTCGCGGCTGGCCAGCTTGCAGTCCGACACGTAGAGGAAGTCAGCTCGCCCGAACCAGGGCCACCAGGCCCTCCCATGTGGGGATGTGGGTGGGGTCGTCCGTGGTGTTGCCGTCGGCCATCCGGTAGGCGATGGGCACGGCGCCATCGGCCGAGACAGTGAGGATCCACACCAACTGGCGGAGGTCGGGGCGATGGTCCTTGGAGTGCCCGAAGGTGATGGCCAGGATCGACTGGCCGCCCCTGGTCGTGCCCGTGGTCTGTCGGTAGTCGCCGCTGACGGCGATGGAGGTCGAGTCGTTGTGAAACTGGCTGAGCTCGATGCCGAACTCGGAGACGGCGCGCAGTGTGAGGGCGGTGAGCAGGGAGCTCGATCAGCGTCGAAGAGCCGATCGAGGGTCCGCCCCACGCGGTCGTCGTTGAGGCACGCCACCTCGGCGGAGGTCAGTCCCACCACCGTGGGGTCGAAGGCCGATGCCCACTCGCCCAGCGCGTCGAGCGGCTCCCGGTGGGCGATCAGGTTGCGGACCACGACGCCGATGGCGAGGGCCGGGGCCAGGGCCAGCCGAGGGTCGTCGTAGGGGAGGTACGCGTCAAGGAGCTGGGCAAGGCCAAGTCGGTCGAGGAAGTGGTTGATGAGCGGGAGGGCCCCGAGCAGCTGGGTGTGAAGCTCCAGGTCATCCGCGTCAACCACGCTGGGCCTCCTGTGGGCGGTGCTTGGACGTTGGTCGAGGATGAGCCATCACGGAGCACCGCCACGACAGGACCTCTCACTAGCGAAGCCTGCGCGAGCTGACGCTCGCTCGGCCTCAACCCTTACGGGTTGCAGCGGCCGTTGGTTTCGGCGCGGGATGACCCGCCTGCAGCTCCGGTCTGTCGAGGCCGCTTCGTGGCGCCCCCTCAGGGTGCCAGAGTTGGGCATGGAGCTTCCCTGATCCGGAAATCACCATGCTCGACGTGTCCGCCCTACTCGACGAGCACGTCGTCCTCAAGTATGAATGCCTCGACCGCCTCTTCCTCAACGGCTACGTCGCCAAGCTCCAGGCCCCCCACCAGCTCGCTTGGTTCCTCTGTCAGCAGCGTGGCGATGAGATCCCCCGCTACGACCTCCGTCACCCGGGCCTCCGCCTTCATCAACCACGTCTACTACTACGACTAGCCCTGCCAATCGGACCTGCAGTGATTTGGCTGGAGGAGGTCGTCAGTCAGGTGCATGAAGCCGTGGGAGCGCGCACCACGAAGTAGAGGTGAGCCAACTCGATGGCGGAGGAGCCATGACCTGCCCGCGCGCGGTCAGTGGCTGTGGGGATGCCCGTGGTGGCCGCCGTCGTTCGCGGTGGACAGGATCCAGCCGGCGCGGG
>JAOAPE010000059.1 GCA_025462725.1 Terriglobales bacterium
GGAGCGGGTGTGCTCCACGCAGATCGCGGGTCCGCTGCCAAACGCCTGGCTCGGCGTCAGCGTCGAGTCACCCGCCCCCGCCGACTGATGGTCACGCTCCAGCAGGACCTTCGACCCTGGTCCGCGCAGCGGTCGCCCTCTAGGGTGCGATGCGTGAGGACGACACAAGCCGCGCCGGCGAGGCTGCGTTCTCCGGGAGGAACTGTCATGGCCGCAGCCCGTGTGACGGTGGTCGAGGAGCTCTCGCGCGAGGAGTGCCTGGAGCTGCTGCAGTACAACTCGCGCGTGGGATTCGGACGGCTCGGCTTCACTACGGACGGGCGACCCATGATTCTGCCCGTGAACTATCTGCTGGAGGAGACCTTCCTGGTCTTCTGCACCGCGCCCGGAACGAAGCTGAGCTCCGCGGCCGGAGCGCCAGTCGCCTTCGAGGTGGATGGCGTGCAGTCCCCCTACCGATCCGGGTGGAGCGTGGTGATCCAGGGGGTCGCCCGCGCTGTGACCGATCCGGAGGAGGTCGAGCAGCTGCGCCGCGGTCCGCTCCCGTCGTGGGCCAATCCGGGTCCGCAGCGGTGGGTCCGGGTGTCCATGGACGAGATCTCGGGGCGGCGCATCCCAGGGTGAGATTCGGCGGCCGGGAGACTCCTGTCGGCGCGCCGTGTTTCACGGCATCGCTCCGCAAGGGACCAACGTCACGCGTCGCCGTGACCATCGGGGGCCCCGCACACCGACCACCGGCCCTGGTGGCACCCGGCTGCGGGTGGGAGGCTGAGCGTGACACCGAAATGGAGGATTCACCATGAAGCCCACGACCCTGAGCAGCCTGGTGCTCGCGACCGACGGATCCGCGGACGCGGCGCTGGCGCGCCGTGCCGTCGCCGACCTCGCGCGCGCCACCGGCGCGGCGGTGCACGTGGTCAACGCCTGGAACCTCCACGCGATGGCCTCCGGCTACGGCTACGTGCTCTCCGAGGAGCTGCCCGCGCTGTACGAGGAGGGAGCGCGAGCGGTGGCCGCCTCCGAGTGCGCGCTGCTCCTCGCCGACGGGGTGCGCGCCGCGACCACGCATGTGGGCTGCGGCCGCCCGAGCGACGTGATCCTCGATCTGGCCGGCGCCGTCGGCGCCGACCTGATCGTGCTGGGGAGCCGCGGCCACGGCCCGGTGGCGCGCCTCGCCCTCGGCAGCGTGTCCGACGCCGTCGTCCGCGAGTCCACCCGCCCGGTGCTGGTGCTGCGGGGCGGCGAGAGCGCCTGGCCCCCCGAGCGCATCGTGGTCGGCCACGACGGCTCCGCCGAGTCCGACGCCGCCACCCTCGTCGCCGCCGCGGTCGCCCGCAGCTCCGGCGCTCCGCTCACCCTGCTCGAGATCGTGCCCGGGCTCTCGGAGGGCGACATCGCCGCCGTGGGGCAGCACACCGCCGACGAGTTCGTGGCCGACTGCCTCTCCCATCTCGAGGGCACGGCCCGCCCCCTCGGCGAGCACCTCGCCGGGGAGGTGCAGGCGAGGGTCGAGATCGGCCATCCGGCCGCCATCCTCCTCGCCGCCGCCGCCGGCCCGCACCCGGGGATGCTGGCGGTGGGCCGCAGCGGCATCGGCGGCGTCCGGCGGATGCTGATGGGGAGCGTGTCGACGAAGGTGCTCCACGCCGCGCCCGGCGCCGTGCTGGTGGCGCCTGCGCCTGACCCTGACCCGGCCGGGTCCTGACCTACTCCCAGGTCTCCCGGTCATGGGACCGCTTCCTCGCCATGTAGGCGGCCACCTCGGCCCGCCGGGACAGCCCCAGCTTCATCAGGATGTTGGAGACGTAGTTCTTGACCGTCTTCTCGGCGAGGAAGACCCGCTCCGCGATCTGGCGGTTGGTCAGCCCCTCGGCGACCAGGTCGAGGATCTTCCTCTCCTGCTCGGTGAGCTGGTCGCCGCCGGGGCCGGCGGTGCCCCCATCGCGCAGCCGGGCCAGCACCCGGGCGGTCACCGCGGGATCGAGGAGCGAGCGCCCCGCCGCCACCTCGCGGATCGCGCCCACCAGGTCGGCGCCGCGCACCTGCTTGAGGACGAACCCCGAAGCGCCCGCCATGATCGAGCTGAACAGGGCCTCGTCGTCGGCATACGAGGTGAGGATCAGCACCCGGGTCTCGGGATGCGCCGAGCGGATGTCGCGGCAGGCCTCGATCCCCGACCGTGCGGGCAGCCGCACGTCCATGACCACCACGTCGGGCCGCAGCTCCTCGACGGCCGCCAGGGCCTCGTCGGCGTCACCGGCCTCGGCGACGACCTCGTAGCCGGGCACGCCCTGGAGCACGCTGCGCAGGCCCCGCCGGACCAGCTCGTGATCGTCGCAGAGGACGATCCGGATCCGGTGGCCTGGCTCCATCCCGCTACTGTATCCCACCCGCCTCCGGCGTCCGTGGACAACCCCGCCGGCGCTCAGACCGGGAGGGAGATGCGGACGGTGGTGCCCTCGCCGGCCAGGCTGGTGATCTCGAGCCCGCCGCCGATGGAGGCGGCGCGGCTCTGCAGGTTGCCCAGGCCCATCCCGCCCCGCCCGGCGAACGCCGCCACAACGAAACCCCGCCCGTCGTCGTCGATCTCAAGCACCGCGGCCGCCCCCTGCCGGCGCAGGCTGACCCGGCAGGTCTGCGCGGCGGCGTGGCGGCCCACGTTCGACAGCGCCTCGCGGGTGAGCTGCACGATGTGGACGGCGTTCGCCGCCAGCGGGGCCTCGAGGCTCTCGTCGAGCTCGACCACGGTGGTGACCGCCGCGGTCGACTGGAACTCGTGGGCGAGCTGGTCGAGGGCCGCCCCCAGGCCCCGGCCGGAGGCGAGGACGTGGGGCCGCAGGCCGAAGATGTAGCTCCGCAGGTCGCCGATGGCGCGGTCGATCTCGTTCACGGCGTCGTGGAGACGCGCGGCGACCCGGCTCTCGACGACGATCCCGGCAGTGCCCTCGAGGCTCAGCCCCACCGCGAAGAGCGACTGGATCACCCCGTCGTGCAGCTCCTTGGCGATGCGCTCGCGCTCCTCCACCAGGGAGAGGCGGTGCAGCTCACGCTGCGTCCGGCTGTACTCCAGGCCCAGCGCCGCCTGGTCGGCGAAGCTCTCCACCAGGCGCACGTCGTCGGCATTGAAGCGGCGCCGGCCCACCAGGTTGGCCACCGCCAGGGTGCCGAACGCGGCGCCGCGCAGCGACAGCGGGACGAAGAGGCTCGGACCCATCTGGCCCGAGCTCACCATCGGCTGGTAGGAGCGCGGGTCGTTCGACGCGTCGTCGAGCAGCAGGGGGCCGGCGGTGCGGATCACCTCACCGGACAGTGATCCCTCGAGCGGGACCGTCATGCCCTCGAGCTCGGCGGCGTGGGCGCCCTCGGCGATGGTGATGCGCATCGCGTCGCCGGCCGGCCCCGGGGTGACGATGGTGGCGAGGTCGGCGTCGACGAGCTCGCGGGCCCGCCGCGCCACCAGGCGGAGCACGGCGTCGGGCTCGGCGCCGGCGAGGATGGCGCCGGTCGTCTCCCGCACCGCGTCCAGCCAGCGCTCCCGGAGCCGGGTCGCCTCGTAGAGACGGGCGTTGGCGATGGCGATGCCCGCCTGGGTGGCGAGGGTGACCAGGGCCTCCTCGTCCTCCAGGGTGAAGTCGGGGCCCCCCTCGTTCTTGGTGAGGTAGAGGTTGCCGAAGACCTGGCCGCGGGCCCGCAGCGGCGCTCCGAGGAAGGAGTGCATCGGCGGGTGATTGGCGGGGAAGCCCGACGAGCGCCGGTCGCTCGTGATCTCGCCGAGGCGCAGGGGCCGGGCGTCGTGGATGAGGGCGCCGAGCAGGCCATGGCCCCGGGGCAGAGGACCGATGGCGGCCCGCTCCTCGTCGGTGACGCCCGTGGTCAGGAAGTCGTCGAGGTCGCCGTCGGGCCCGATGACCCCCAGGGCCCCGTACCGGGCACCGGTGATCTCGACGGCGAGCTCGACGATGCGCTGCAGCAGGACGGGCAGCGACAGCTCGGAGGCCAGCGCCATCCCGGTCTCGAGCAGCCGTGCGCTCCGGTCCCGTGCCTGCGCCATCGGTTGGAGGATAGCTCCCCCTCGTGGGTCAGACCGCGAGCGGCGCGGGGATGGGCCGGAGGCGCCGGACGGTCAGCTCGGGATGAGGGACCGCAGGGACCAGGCGGAGCCTGACGTCGACGATGCTCACCCCGCCCGGCGAGACGATCACCGGGCTCAGTTCCATCTCCGCGAGCTCGTGCACGTCCTCGGCGAGGCGGGCGACGCGCAGCAGCAGCTGCTCCAGCGCGGCCACGTCGACGGGCGGGGCGCCGCGGTGGCCGAAGAGCAGCGGTGCGCCGCGGATCGAGCGCACCAGCTCCCGGGCGTCGAGGTCGGTGAGCGGGAGGGCGCGGAAGGCCCGGTCGCCGAGCACCTCGACGGCCACTCCCCCGCTCCCGAACATGAGGAGCGGTCCGAAGACGGGGTCGTGCACGACCCCCACGATGGTCTCCACCCCCGCCGACGCCACCGCCTGGACGGCCGCGCCCTCCTTCGCCGGGCCGGCGGCGATGCCGTACGTGGCGAGCAGGACGCGGGCCGCCTCCGGGCCGAGCCAGGCTCCCTCCGGCCGGCCGTCGAGCTCCGCGGCCACCACGCT
>JAOAPE010000024.1 GCA_025462725.1 Terriglobales bacterium
GGCCAAAATTTGCGAAAGCAGTTGCAAAAGTTCTGCCGCATCTTGAGATTAAAATCGTCAAACGTTCCGATCAGGTCAGCAGCTTTGTGGTCCTGCCCAAACGTTGGATCGTCGAGCGCACCATTGCTTGGCTCAATCGCTGCCGAAGGCTCGCCAAGGATTGGGAAAATCTCAACCGAAAAGCGCTCGCGTTCTTGCGCCTCGCCTCAATCCGCCTCATGCTCAGAAAACTATGCAATCCAGCATGAAGTCTCCGGACGGACTCTAACATTACAGTTGCCGTTTTGATTTGAAGTGAGCGCGCTGAGCAGCGGCTTGGTGAGCTCGGCGCCAGAGTGACCATGCGATAACGCGTGCGGGTTGGATGCGCTTTCGCGCGAGCCTGATGGCGATACGGCGAACTTCCTGGATTGACCAACGGATCAATGACGGGATGGCGGTGCTTTTGTTTTTGCCGTAGTTCGACGTTGCGTTTTTTTTTGGCGGCGGTGGATTGGCGCGATGGCGGATCACCGCCATCATGGCGAAGGCGAGCATCACTAAGGAAACGTGGCGGTGCCAGCCATGCCAGGATCTGCTCTCGTTGTGATCGAGACCAAACTCGTTCTTCGCCGTCTCAAAGCTGTCCTCGATCGCCCACCGATGGCCTTCGACCGCCACCAGCGTTTCGATAGACGTTCCCGCTGGACACCAGGTGGTGAAGAAGGCGAGATCGCCATCGGCGATACGACGACGGATCAGCAGACCGCGTGTCCACAGACCGTGATTTGCGCCGTAAAATTCTTCAACCTCGAGATCAGCCAATTCGAGATAGCACCAATCATACAGCCGCGGTCCTTTGGTTCCGGCCCCTGCCGAGAGGCGTTTCCAGTCGGGCGCGCGCCGCGTCTGAGCGATCTCGGCGGCCGTGCCGGCAACGGATCGCCGCTTGCCCCAGGATTGAAATACATGAGCGCTGCTGACCCCGAGCACATAGCCCTTGCCTGCGCGACGCAGCTGCTGCTCAATATCGCCAACACCGTAGACAGTATCGCCAGCAACCCACTTGAACGGGACGGACGTGGCTATGGCGCGTGCGATCATTCGCGTCGCAAGCTTTGGTTTGGTGGCAAAGCCAGCATCGGGGGGCACGTATGCGGCTTCAAGGCGACCTGGATCGTCGGTCCATTCCTTCGGAAGATACAGCGCGCGATCGATGAACGCATGACCGTGGCGCGAAACGTAGGCAGCGAAGACGCCGATCTGGCAGTTCGTGATCTTGCCTGCGGAACCAGTATATTGCCGCGCCACTCCGCACGACGCCTTGCCCTGCTTGAGAAAGCCGGTCTCGTCGATCACCAGGACCGCGTCGTCATCCGCCAGATGCTCGACGACATAGTCGCGGACGATATCGCGCAGGCCGTCAGCATCCCAATCCCTGCGACCGAGGATCGCCTGTTGCCGCCAAGGCCCGGGATCGCCAGCCGCTTCCGCTCGCATCCAGCCGGTTTTGCGTTGCTCATCTCCGAGCAGACTCTCGAGAAACAAGCCTGCATTCCTCGCAACACGATCTTGATTGAATAACGGACGTATCCGTTTCTTGATCTCACGAAGCGACGCCGCCCACAGCGCAAGCGTCTCTTCAATTGACGCTGCCTGCGTCCACGATCTGCGAATCATGGTTGCCCATGGATTCAGAAACCGAGAGAAAAGGCAACTGTAGTGTTAGGGTCCGCTTCGTCCTCTCCCACGATACGATATTTTTGTACGCGCCCAAGCGGCCTGACGGCCGCGACCTTGCGCCGACCATGCCCTGGCATGCGTATGCAAATCTCACGAGCGTGCAATCGCGGCGTTTCTCAAGAGCCTGCCGCTGGTGAAGAACAAGGTTCCGGGCCCCTTCGGTCCGAATGACAAGCCGACTTCTTTCGTGATGAAGATCGTACCGCCGGAGGCGGCTACGACGGGAGAGTCGGCTCCAAAATAAGCGTCCGCGTTCGCCGGCAAGGCGAAGACGACGTGACCGAATGATGTCGCCTACTGGCAGATAGTGTTGCAAAAGTCGAAAATCGAGCTATTCCGAAAATCTCGCGAAAGTTGATTTTTAGACATTCTTGCCGTCGCAAGGCTCTGTAGTGTCGCTAAGAAGGTCCGTGGCCGTTTTTGTGCGAAACGATGTGGTCCCTCTTATCGTCGCGCGCGAAACGCATTAGCGGTTCTGAAAAATTTCGTTCGCCACCCCAAAGGACTTTTTCAACACTATCGGCGCAAAGCGGACCTGCGCTTTCCACCCGCTGCTAGGGAGATCCCGCGCAATATCCATGAGCATGGGCTCTTTTGCCGGTGTGATCTTGTCCATGGATGGCCTCGTTCTGCACCCTTGTCCAGGGTGATGGTTTCGCTGGCCTTTCACATTCGGATCCGGAGGAATGATGACGGTCCCGAACATGTTGCGAAGTCCGGACGGACTATTTCGGTTGCGGATCGACCAAGCCTTTTCCCGGCTGATCGTATTTTCCGGAACGATGCAGAATCACGGCCTTGCCGAGTGTACGCGCCACGTTCAGCACCTCTTCCTGAAAAGCCTTGTCCTCGTCCAGCGCCTCATGGGCCATGGCGTAAGGCTTCATGTAACCAACCAAGCGCCTGAAGCTCGCGTCCCCAGTGATGCGCTGACGGACACGCTTCGATTCCGACCAGACAAGGCGGCAGCTTGCCAAAGTATTCCAGCACCTTCGCGCGACTGACGCGCTTGCGGATCATAACCGCGCCCGCAGCATCTACCCCGTGCACCTGAAAGACCGACTTCGCAAAATCAAGCCCAATCGGGCTAACCTCATCCATGGACGGCTCCCTCAATGTGGTTTGCTCTAACGCAACCACCCTATGGCACCTCGATGCCGCAGAGTGGGCGCCGGCCACAGCATCAAAAGCCGAGTTGGGCCGAATGACTGTTCCTGGCGCAAAGCGGCCGTTGAGGTGTAGATGTTAGATCTGAGTAGCTTCCTGAAACACCCTCAAGGCGTGGATGCCATGGCAGCACGGGCAAACGCCTGTTGATTTCCCGCGTCAGATTCGCGAGCTCTGCCGGTAGAACGGCTCGTGTTTCGCGGGATCGACATAGCCGGTGTAAAACCTCTTCACATGCGGCAGCAGCGCCTTGGAGAGATTGCGCCGTTCGACCTCATCATCGCTCAGCGCGTGCTGCAGTTCGTCATGCAGCGTCTTGAGCGCGTTCTCGCGATCGACCCGCGTGAAGCGGCCATTGTCGTAGATCACTTCGCCGTTGCACATGACGGTGCGCACGCCGTCGGTCTTGGCGCGCTGAATCACCGCGTCGAGCATCGGCATCTCCTCATCGAGATACGGATAGGAAATCTGCTTCCAGTCGATTAGGGAGAGATCGGCGGCTTTGCCTTCCGCGATCGTCCCGATCTGTTCACCAAATCCGGTGGTCCTCGCGCCGCCGATGCTCGCCATCCGGAACACCTGCGCCATGGTGGGAACCTCGTCGCCGATGCCGGGCACACGATGGGCGCGCAGCACCAGCCGCATTTCCTGCAGCATGTCGCGGTCGTCGTTAATGCCGGCTTCGTCGAGACCGATCGCGGTGTTGATCCCCTTGGCCTCGAAGTGGTTGAGCGCCGCGATGCCGGAGCGAAGCCGGAAATTGGAGGAGCAGTTGTGACACACACATGCGCCGGCCTCCGCCATGCGCGCGATGTCCTTTTCGCTGAGCCAGACGCCGTGGCCCAGCGTCATGTGCGGACCGAGCATATCGAAGCGGTCGATGTATTCGACCGCGGTGCATCCGCCGCGCCGCCAGGCATATTCTTTCTGTATCGAGGTCTCGAGCAGGTGCATGTGCATCGGCACCTGGTATTTCTTCGAGGTCTGCGACAGCACGGTCAGCGCCTTGTCGGAACACCAGTGCAGGTTCGCGGGCGCGAGCTGGATCTTCACCCGCGGCTTATTATTGTGGCGGGCGTACATCGATTCGAACATGCCCATCGCGTCGTCGAGACCGAGCTTGAAACGCTCGAACCAGCGCTTCATCGGGCCCTGCAGCTCCTTCGGCAGGCTCGCGACAAACGCATCGTCGGCCTGATAAACCAGTCGGTTCTGATCGCGCACTGCGTAGCAGTAGGACACCCGCATGCCGATATCCTCGTAGGCGCGGACGACCTGTTCGGCCTTGGCTTCCACCTCACTGAGTGTGCCCGGCATCCAGCCGTGGATGTGCTGCACCGTGGTGATGCCGGACGCGATCATCTCGAACGCCGAATAGAGCGTGTCGAGATAGATGTTGAGATTGCGCGTCACCATGCGGGTGATGAACCACAATTCCAGCGGCATGTCGGGCGAGCCGAGCTGCACCGGGGTCAGTCCGACGTGATGGTGGCCGTTGACGAAGCCCGGCAGCATGATCTCGTTGCCGCTGCCGATCACGGCCGTGTTCGGATAGCGCTTGCGCAGGTCCGCGTAGGTGCCGACGGCGGCGATGACGCCGTCCTCCTGCAGCACGGCGCCGTCGTCGATCTGTTGCCAAGTCTGGCGATCCAGCGCCTGCGCGATGATGGCACGGCTGCGAATGAGGGAGGTGGACATGGCGGTGCTCCGGATTTGGCGCGGACGACGTGCGGGGTGGGACTTGGTCAGGTCGTCTTGGTCAGGCGGTGGCGGCAAGCGCTTCCTGCTCGGCGAAGGCGCGATCGACCTCGTCGCGCATCAGCTCGGTCAGTTGCCGGCGCAGCAGTTCGGCTTCGGGGGAAAACGGATCGCGCGGGCGGGGAATATCGACCGGCACGATCGTCTTGATGCGGCCCGGACGTGACGTGAACACCACGACCCGGTCCGCGAGCGCCACCGCCTCATCGATGTGATGGGTGACAAACAGAACCGACGCGCCGCTGTCGCGCCAGACGTCGAGCAGGAAATCCTGCATCTTGGCCCGCGTCTGCACGTCGAGCGCCGCAAACGGCTCATCCATCAAGAGCACCTTGGGCCGCATCGCCAGCGCGCGTGCGACGGCCACGCGCTGGCGCATGCCGCCGGACAGTTCGTCGGGCCGCTTATCGATCGCCTCGGTCAGGCCGACGCGGGCGAGCACCTCGCGCGCCGCGGTCCTGCGGGCCCCGACGCTTTCGCCGCGGATAGAGAGGCCGAAGCTCGCATTCTGCCCCACGGTGAGCCATGGAAACAGCGAGGTTTCCTGGAAAATCAGGCTGCGCTCGGGCGACGGACCGGCGACGCGATCCCCGAACGACCAGACCTCGCCGCCAGATTCCCGTTCCAGGCCGGCGATCAGATAGAGCAGAGTGCTCTTGCCGCAGCCGGAGGGACCCAGCAGCACGATGAACTCGCCGGGCGTCACGTCGAGGTCCACGTCGCGCAATGCGACATGCGCCCGCTTGGTGCCTTCCGCCCACACCTTGCTGACGTTGCGGCAGACCACGGCGTCCTGGGATGAGATCGGCTTGAACGGTTTAGAGACCACGCAGCACCCCCGTCGTCTCGGGCACCCAATACAGGATCTTTCGTTGCAGCAGCCGCATCAGCCAGTCCGAGCAGAAACCGAGCAGGCCGATGAGCGCGATGGTGAAGAACACCAGCGAGGGATTGAAGGTGTTGCGCGCCAGCATGATCACTTGCCCGAGGCCATATCCGACGCCCGTGGATTCGGCGACCAGCACCACCATCCAGGCACCGAACAGGTTCATCCGCAGCACCTGCAGCATGCCGGGCAGGATGGCCGGCACGATGACCCGCCAATAGATCTGCCGCTTCGAGGCGCCCATGGTACGCGCGACGTTGATCAGGTTGGAGCTGACACCGTCGATCTGGGCGATGGTCGCCAGCACCATGTGGAAGAACAGCGCCACCACCACCATGAAGATGGCCGGCGCATTGCCGATGCCGAACAGGAAGATCGCCACCGGCAGCCAGGCGATCGGTGAGACCGGCGAGAGCAGCGTGATGGTGGGCAGCACCAGCTTGTCGAACAGGTGCCAGTAGCGC
>JAOAPE010000037.1 GCA_025462725.1 Terriglobales bacterium
GTGATCGCGACGTCGACCTCGACCGTCCGCGGGACGGTTCCGCGGCTGCCGCGAACCCCGAGCGCGATCCGGTCGACGCGTGTGCGGCACGCGATCTCGATGACATCGTCGCCGTCGACCCGTGCGGTCGTGCCGTCGAGCTCCAAAGAGGGCGGGGCCAATGGCCCCGCCCCCCCACTGGGGAAACCCCTCTCTCGGCTCCCCTCTCCCGCCGACAGGCGGCCGACCACCTGAAGGCAGCCGTTCGCGGCGGTGGAAAGCGACGAGGTGAGGTTTCCGGCCACTTGTTGATCGACGAGATCGACGGAACCGACGGCGGAAGCGAGGTTGTCACCGAGCCGAGCAGGCCGTTCACGGTGCCGGTCACGCTGTTCGGGGCCTTGCTCACCGTACTGGTCAGATCACCGACCGCGGGGAGCTCCGGAAGCGCGGGCAGGCTGACCGGCGGCGGCGCTGGGACGTTGGTGTTCGCCCGGGCCTTGGCCTGCGAGCTGCCCGCGGTGATCTGGGCCGAGGCCGAGCCCGCGCTGCTGCCGAGGGCCGACGTCACGGTGTTGACGACGTTGCCGACCAGGCCCCTGGGATCCGCCTGCGACACGGTGTTGAGCACGCCTGAGACCGCGTCGGTTGGGTTGCTGAGCAGGCTGCTGACCGCTCCAGTCGGGTTGCCGACGATGCCGGTCACAGTGCTCACCGGGGTGCCGGTGAGGTCCTGGATGACGCCGCTCAGGAGGCCGGTCGGATCGGCGCTGGTCACGGTACCGAGCAGGCCGTTGATGGTGCTGATCGGGTCCCTGGGCTGGTGCTGCCGGTGACGCTGGCGACCACATCCGTGGCATCGAGGCTGGCGACGCTGCTCACCGCACCGATCGGGTCGCCGCTCAGCGGCGGGAGCGGCAGGCCCAGGGACTGTGCGATGTGCGGGGCGGAGTCGACGAGCGACCCGGTGTCGATCGTCGGGGTGGTGATGGCGGGCAGGCCCGAGTTGCTGTCCTGCTGTTCCACGCATCGTCGGCTGTCACCATCAGCTGTTCGTTCTCTGCGGTATCCACCATGTCTCCCTTTGTTCTCGTCTGAGGTCCGATGAGATCACGATCTTTCCTTCGAAGGCTAGGCTGCTTGCTGCTCGTATCCGGCAGGTGCCGTGTCGGCGCGGACCATCTCACGGGCTGCCGCGATGCTCTCCTTCTGCGCGGCCTGCCATGCCGCGGCATCCTGCCGGAGGCGAGCCCGGCGAGTCCGCAGGACGTGAATGGCAGGCCCGAGAAGCGCGTCGGCGACCGGGACGCGGGGGATCCGGAGCTCGTCCGACATCGTGTCGCCGTGATAGCGTCGCACGAGTGCTCGTAGGGCGGGAATCGCCATCCAGGGGGGAACGTTGATGACGTCGTGCACCATCGACGAGACGGCGTTGATCGTGGCCGTCGCCAGGGTCCCCGATCTCTCGATCGGCGGGCCGGTGACAGCCTGGAAGAGGTCGTCGACGCGCCTCGCCTGTTCGTTGGTGGAGATGCCCTCCACCAGGCGATGGTCGATGCCGAGCACGTTGGCCGCGAACTGCCAGTAGCGGTACAGAGTGGTCAACTCCGAGGCGGTATACCCGTAGCCGAGCATCTCCTCGAAGCGGAAGGCGGTCACCGTGAAATCCATCCAGGTGCGAGCCAGGTCGACCTGGTTGATCGGCGCGCCGAAGGCGGTCTCGTCGTAGCCCCGGCTGCGTGCCAGGTGGCGCATGTGGGCGTGGAGCATCCTGACCTGGAGGGTGGCGACGTACCCGGGCCGGCCGCAACGGAGCCCGCCAGGCAGCATCTGCAGCATGAGCCACTTGCCGGTCTCTTCGAGACGCCGCTGCGCCCCGTCGATCAGCCGGCCGGTCGTCGCCAGCACGGTGGCGATCGACGGCGACTCGTAGACGCGTACGAGTGCGCCAGCGCTCAACGACACCATGTGCACGGGGTTGGGAACCGAGAAGAACGGGGCGGTGCCGTGATCGACGAGTTCGTCGTCGACGGCTGCAGCCCGCGTCTCCGTCGAGGTGAGGAGAGCGACCACAGCCGGAGGTGCGTCAGTCAGGAACTCCAGGCCATGACGGATCCCTGCGTTGAGCACGGCGTGCACCCCCGGCCGGCCCGACTGGATTTCCTCGACCACCGCGTCCGCGAGGGGGTCACCGGTGACGAGCGCCCACCCGACCAGGTCGGCTCGACGGGCGCCGAACCGGGCGACGACGCCGTCCCGGCTCGATCGCGCGTGGGGCCAGGGGGCGGTTGGTTCGGTCATCGACGCTCCTTCGATGTCGAGGGGCTGTCCCGACGAAGTTGATGCTCGTCAACTTTATGCGGTCAAGTTGTCACTTGTCAACTTGTGCGTCCCGCGATACGCTCGCCTCGTGGAGGGACATGCGCGCCGAACGGGACGGCCTCGCGCGGACGAGGCGGCTGCGTCCAGCGACGAGATCCTCCTCGCAGCCCTGCGGTCCTTCGCCGACCGCGGCTACGACGGAACCTCGGTCCGCGAGCTCAACCACGCCCTCGGTGTGAGTCACAACCTCATCAACCGCCGCTTCGGATCCAAGGAACGCCTCTGGCGCGCTGCCGTCGACCGCTGGTTCGGCGAGCTGGTTGACGCCCTCGCCCCCTCTGCCAACGTGGACGG
>JAOAPE010000021.1 GCA_025462725.1 Terriglobales bacterium
CGGCTCCTGTGGCCGGGGCCGCCTGCACGGAGCCGCCTATCGACCGATGCCCGCGCCCAGGGCCGGCAGAGCGCTGGGCTTTCCCTTCGTTCGCCCCAACTGGTCAGGCGTGATGTCCCGCACACCGGTCAGCTCGGCCTTGTCGATGTCAGCGCCGGTCAGCTCGGTGCCGATCAGGACGGCCTCCGTCAGGTTGGTCCCCCTCAGCTGTGCGTGGTCGAGGACGGCCCTGGTCAGGTCGGTGCCGACGAGGACGGCCTCCGTCAGGCTGGCGTGGTCGAGGACGGCCTTCGTGAAATCGGCGTTGTACAGGATGGCCCGGTCGAGGTGCGCGTTGTTGAGGAGGGCCTTCGCAAAGTGGGCGCCGTACAGGTCGGCGTTCTCGAAGTGGGCGCCGCGGAGGTCGGCGCCGCCCAGGTCGATCCCGGGGAGCTCCAGCCTCCGGTCGGTGTCATGCGGCGCACGCCGGCCGAGAACGGTCAGCGCCGCTTGGAAATCGGCACGGAGCGGCGAGGACGCGGGCGCGGTCACGCCCGCGGATGCCTGCACCGCCCCGCTGGGCTGCCAGCGATCGTGGTCACGCAGATAGCTCGTGAGGATGTCGACGACCGCCAGGCGGTGGTCTGCCGAGCTCGTGGCCACCTGCTCGAGGGCGTAGATGGCGCCCACGCGCACGTCGACCTCCGCATTGCCCAACCCCTTGAGAGCCTGCGTGAACCTGTCGGCGAGCTGTCCCTGGCGATTGAGCTCGAGGGAACGGTTGGTGCCGTCGCGTGTATCGTTGAGCGAGACGGCGGTGAAGTACAGCGTGCCCACCACGGCCACGCCGCCAAGTGCTTGGACCAGTGCGGTCCGAACCTCATTCTGCGCTTTGAGGAGGTCCGCGTCGCTGAGTCTGGCGGTGGCCGAGACCAGGGTCGGCGGAAGCAGATAGAGGACGAGCACCAGTGCCAGCAGCACACCGGCGACGATGAGTCCCGGGGGGACGAGGGTGCGTCCCTGAGCGACGAGCCGGCCGTAGACGGCCGCGCAGACGGCGGTCCCCAGGATCACCACTGCCCACGCGACCGGACGCACGACCTTCCGGTCGACCGTACCCTCGCCCTCACTGTGCAAGCTCATGTCCAGCCCTCGACTCGATGGAGTTCCTTCCACCCGAACTGTCGCATGGAGCGGCGGTCGTGGAAGCGTGCAACTTCACCGTCATTGCGTGGGTAAATACCGTGCCGTGGAGGGTGCGCTGGCGTACAACGTACTGATCCAGCATCCAGAACCATGGGGATCGCCATGAACAGAAGGACTCTGTGGGGCGCGGCGTCGGCGGCCACCGCGCTCTCGGTCGGCGTGGGGCTCGGCACCACCACGGCAGCCGCCGGAGTGATCCTGGAGCCGAGTGCGACACAGCGGAGCGTCGCTCATGCGCCGCCGGACGCGTCGTTGCCCACAACGGCCGTTCCGCGCCCACCGACGCTGGGCCGGAGACCCGCACCGCAGCACGACGCGGTTCGCGCACAGTCACCGGCGGAGGGCTCCAGGGCCGGCGCGGTGAAGGTCGACCTCGCCCCGGTGGACGCCTGCGTGAGCTGCACCGCGGCCAGCGCCGGGCCGGCCGACTCGCGTGCCGAGAGCTCTGCCGTCCGCGTGCTCGGGAACACGGTCGTCGGCGGTGGCAGCTCGGGAACCGCCCATGACCAGGGCCAGCTCGTCGCTCTGCCTGCCAACCCGCTTCTCAGCCTGCTGATCGCCTCCTGGACCACCGGTGCCGAGACCTCCGGCGGCTCCTCGACTGCGAACTCCCGGTCAGCGCTCGTCGACCTGGCGGTTGGCGGGGCTGGTCCGCAGCAGGGTTCGGACGGCCTGTGGGCGGCGAGCTCCGGGTCAGCGCTGGCCGGTCATGGTTCCGGCCAGAGGGGGAGCGCGGTCGATGTGACGGCACTGGAGGCGGAGAGCGACGCCCGCGACGACGGCCGCGGCTCACACGGTCACAGCGCCGGCAACGCGCTCGGCGTCACGATGGGCGATCAGACCCTCGACCTGCTCCACACCGGGTCGTCGAGCGATGGTTCCGACGACGGATACCTGTGTGATGTCCCCGGCGTCGGCCGGGTGGGCAGTGGTGGACGCGTGGGGGTCAGCCCGTACCTGAACGTCAACGACAGCGCGGTGACCCGTGTCTCGCAGTCCGTGGTGTCGCTCGTGCCGGCGACCGGCGGTGAGGCAGCTCCGCTGGCCACCACCACCAGCGGTCGTGGTCTGCTGATGGTTCCGAGCACGGGCCTGCAACTGGGCGGGGGCGCGTTCGGCCTCGTCGTCGCTGGCGCCATGACGACGCTGGCCTCCATGTGGCGTCGACGTGGTGGCCGTGCCCGAGCGGGCGGCGCGGTCTCCTGAGCACCCCGGAGGGCGGGCTGGAGCTCGCCCTCCAGGGGCGGGTGACTACCCGCCGACCTCGACCGCCCAGATCAGGACCATGAATGTCCAGAACGCATACGCCGCGCTGATCCAGACGCTCTGCATGTTGCGGCTCTCCACCCGGCGAGCGACG
>JAOAPE010000051.1 GCA_025462725.1 Terriglobales bacterium
GGAGTCGAGCAGCTGTCCCAGGCCCAGCCCGAGGTCGGCGCTCTGGGTGATCAGCTCGGCGGCCATCAGCGAGCGCCAGGCGAACGACCACGCCTGCTTCACCCCGGAGAGGTAGCCGGGCAGCGCCGCGGGGATGAGCACGTGCCGGTGGAGCGCGAGCCCGCGGGCGCCGAGGGCGCGGCCGACGTCGATGAGCAGCGGCGGGGTCTGCTCGGCCGCGGCCACCACGCCCAGGGCGACCGAGGGGAAGGCGCCCACGACCACCACGAAGATGACGGTCGCCGGGTAGGGCCCGAAGATGAGCAGGCCGGGGACCACCCAGACCACCGAGGGCAGGCTCTGCAGCGCCGCCACCAGCGAGCCGAGGGCCAGCCGCACCGGCGCCACCCGCGCCATCAGCAGGCCGAGCGGGGTGCCGATCAGCAGCGCGAGCGCGAACCCCACCGCCCCGCGGCTGAGGCTGGTCCAGATGGCGGCGCTGACGTGGCCCTGCCGCCACTGCTCGGTGAAGGTCGACCAGACACTGGCGGGAGCGGGGATGAGGTAGGCGGGGCGCAGGTGGAGGCTCACCACCAGCTGCCAGGCGGCGAGCAGCACCGCCACCGCGGTGAGCTTCGGCGCGATCGTGCGCAGCGCCCGCCGCCACCACGAGGGCGCGGGCGGCGCGGTCAGCTCGAGGGCGTCGAGCCCCGCCTCGGTGCGGGCGAGCTCGGCCTCAGCCACCGCCATGACGGCCGATCTCCTCGCGCAGACGCGCGATGATGCGCAGTGCCAGCGCGCCGACGGCGGGGTCGTCGATGCGCCGCGGACGGGGCACCTCCACGGCGAACTCCTCGGCGACCCGACCAGGGCGGCTGGTGAGCAGCAGCACGCGGTCGCCGAGACGCACCGCCTCGCGCACGTTGTGGGTGACGAAGACGACGCTCATCGCGCTCTCGGCGGCGATGCGGGCCAGGTCCTCGTGGAGGAGGTCGCGGGTGATCGCGTCGACGGCGGCGAAGGGCTCGTCCATGAGCAGCACGTCGGTGCGCTGGGCGAGGGCGCGGGCAAGCGCCACCCGCTGCCGCATCCCCCCGCTGAGCTGGTGGGGACGGCGCTCCGCGAATCCCTGGAGGTGGACCAGGCGGAGCAGCCGGTCGACCTCGGCGGCGCGCTCGCGGTGGCCGGTGCCGCGCAGCCGCATCGGCAGCTCGACGTTGCGCGCCACCGTGAGCCAGGGCAGCAGCGCGGCGTCCTGGAACATCAGCGCCGGGCGGCCTCCCTCCAGCTCGACGCGCCCCGCGGTGGGGCGGTCGAGCCCGGCGATGAGCGAGAGCAGCGTGCTCTTGCCGCATCCCGAGGCGCCGACCAGGCAGACGAACTCCCCCTGCCCCACCTCGAGGCTGATGCCGTCGAGCGCGGCCACCGCGGCTCCAGCGGTCCCGAAGACGCGGCCGACCCCCTCGAGACGGATCGCCGGCGGCCCTGGCCGGGGAGCCGGGGAGGCGGCGGCGACCGGGGCGTGCGCGAGCATGGTCATCCCCCGAGCCCGGCGTCCGAGACCGTCGCCCGCCCCAGCCCGTTCAGCACCGCGTTGAGCGGCCGCAGATCCTCGATGCCCCGGAGGTCGGTGGAGGCGAGCAGGCCCACCGCCCCGGCCATGTCGGCCTCCTTCTGGAGGAGGCCTGCCAGGGGGTCGGCGGAGAAGCCGAGGTGGCTCCAGGCGTCGGTGAGCACCTGGGGGCTCAGCGCCCTCTGGCTGAGCCGCTGCAGGCCCTGGTTCACCACCGTGCGCGCCTCGGCCGGATGGGCGTTGAGCCAGTCGACGGCGGCGACGTTTCCCGCCACCAGCCGCCGGACCGCGTCGGGATGCCGGTCGAGGAAGCTCCGGGCGACGATCAGCTCGGTGGTGGGAAACTGCCCGCCGGGCCACCGTGTGGCCTCGTCGACGAGCACGGTGCCGTGGCCCTCGTCGACCAGCCGCGAGGCCCATGGCTCCGGCACCCAGGCGCCGTCGAGCTGGCCCTGCTCGAAGAGCTGCAGGGTGGTGGCGTTCTCGGTGGCGACGATCCTCACGTCGCCGCCGCCGCGGGGGTCGGTGGCGAGCCCGTTGTCCTGGAGCCAGGAGCGCAGGGCGACGTCCTGGGTGTTCCCCAGCTGCGGGGTGGCGATCCGCCTGCCGCGAAGGTCGGCGGCGGTGCGGATGCCCGCCTTCGGCTGCACCACGAGCGCGGCACCACCGGAGGTGGCCCCGGAGACGATCCGCAGCGCCGCGCCCTTCGACCTGATGAAGCCGTTGACGGCGGGGTTGGGGCCGACGTAGGCGGCGTCGATGGCGCCGCCGAAGAGCGCCTCCACCGCCGCGGGGCCGGCATTGAAGGTCTGGGTGGTCAGCCTGGTGCCGCTCCCCAGCGCGGTCTGCAGGAACCCCTTGTCGACGCCGGCGATGGCGGGCGCGTGGGTGAGGTTGGGGGGGAAGCCGAGGCGGAGGGCGAGCTGCGGTGTGGTCGAGGTCGCGCCGCTCGCCGTCTCTCCCCCGCACCCCGTGAGGGTGAGAGCGGCGCCGGTGACCAGGCACATGGCGGCGGCGAGCGGTGTGAGCGGCACGGTCGTCTCCCCCTTCTCGGCGATCGGTACAGCGTGCCTATAGTTGATTTAATTGATCAACTTTGTCAACTACTTCGTCCAGGCTCCCTTCAGGTCAGCCGC
This sequence comes from Terriglobales bacterium, assembly GCA_025462725.1. GTDB lineage: Bacteria > Acidobacteriota > Terriglobia > Terriglobales > Acidobacteriaceae > JAICLA01. The sequence goes on from JAOAPE010000051.1 coordinate 2,689, forward strand.
CGGCGCGCAGCTGCTCGATGATCCGCACCACGCGCCGAGCCCGGGTGTCCTCGCGCCTCGCCTCGGCCACCGAGCTCGCCAGCTCCCGCCGCCGGCTCGGCGCCAGCGCCTCGAACGCCGCCCGGAGAGCGGGCTCCGACGCCAGCGCCGCGGCGAGCTCCGCGGGCAGCTCGACCTCCCGTGACCCGTC
>JAOAPE010000068.1 GCA_025462725.1 Terriglobales bacterium
ATCAACTTCAGAAACAGTAAATCTTCGGAATTCGTAATTTGACGTCACCAACCACAATGGCAAGGGCTGTTGCGTGCAAGAGTCCGTTCCTGGCACTTTTCGGACGTAGCGTTCGCGCTGTGCGATGTCCGTTAGTTGCCCCGCAACAGCGGACATTCATCAGGGCGACGGTCACGTCCGCTTTGTGCCAACAACGGAAGTGTTCCGCTTCAATTTGTGAATCAACTGCTTTATGGATTTCTTATCGTCGGGCGATAGCGCGGCAGGATTCAAAGGCCACCCCATGTCGGGACGCTACCGAACGGTTGATTTACCCGGAAAATGATTGGCGGCGCAGCAGTGACCATCATCGCTATTGGCTGGCTTGCCTTGCCAGTCAGGGCGCTGGTCCCTTTCCGGAGCCATTGGTCCCTCTTGAAAATGTAAGTGGTCCCTTTCGGTGCTGGTCGCCTTACATCTCTCATTAGTCCCCTTTGGCTCGGAGGTTATCGCATGGATTATATCGCGTCTTTTTTTGCCGGGGCTTTCCTCTGCAATTGCATCCCTCATCTGGTCTGCGGATTGCGCGGCGAAACTTTTCCGACACCCTTCGCCAATCCTCGTGGCAAAGGCCCCTCCGCCCCCATCGTGAATTTCCTCTGGGGAGCGTTCAACTTGCTCGTAGGCGTCTATCTGCTTTCCAGGCATCCGGTAACGTTCGATTTCGAGCCGAGTTTCCTCGCGCTGGTTCTGGGCGCCCTGGCTATCGGCATCTATCTTTCGCTTCATTTCGGAAAGGTCCGACGGGACAGATCACCCGGAAGCTGATGAGGTGCATCATACAGCCCCCAATCACCACATGCTACCATAGCCCAGGAACTTCACCCCGCGATGGGCGACGGCTCAAGCGACCTTTCGGCGGCGCACCGACATCGAGCGAGGAGCAGCGCGGGAGGCTTACGAGCGCGATTTCCACCGCCTTAGGACGATGCGAACTCGCATCCTTAAAAGTAAGGCCCCGGGTTGAAAGTAAGGCCCCGGATTGCTCGCGGGCCTTTGCACTCGAGAGTGCACATCCGCCCCTCGAAAGAATGTCAATACTTGCCGCCGCTTTTCGGACCAACGCCGCTCTCGGTGTTGGGATCAACGTTGCTTTGACCCGATGGATTCGCCGCGTCGCCTTTGTTGGCACCGCTGCGCCTGCTTGACCCTGTGGTCATGCCTTTTTCATGTTTCCTTTTTTTGCCAGAGGTTGCGCCGGGACCGACGATTTTATGTGGGCCGATCGAGAAGGCCGGAAACACGATGTGAAACGACATCGTGATTGCGAATTGATGGCCATCCGTCATGATCAGATTAGACGTGACCTATCATGCAATCCGCTGCGATTACAACTGGTGAAGGGAATTCTTGGCCTCTAACGGGACGATACCGCGCTTAGAATAATTCGACTAACCACGGCAAGCAGAGACAGAACATCGGTTACTCGAAATTTTCAGCTCATTGGAACAACACCGCGGAAGAAATCCACGCCACCGGAGTTTCTGCCAGTGGGGCTCAACCTCAGCAATCCAAGAGTGGTAAAAGAGGAGTACAGAGATGAGGTTTCAAAGATTCGGCACTATTTCGGCGGCATTCGTTATCTTCGCAAGCTCATCAGCTTTCGTACAAATGGTGCCGGCAAAAGTTGCAGGTACCTCCAAGGGTAAAACCTTGGTAGATAACAAAGGGATGACCCCCTACGTTTCCGATAAGGATGCAGGCGGGAAATGGATGTGCAATGGCCCGTGCGCGGAGAATTGGCCGGCGTTGACGGCGAGCGCGGACGCCGCTTCAGGGGGATGGACAGTTCTTGCCCGCGATGACGGCAAGATGATGTGGGCTTACAAAGGAACGCCGCAGTACACCTGGAAAAATGACAAGGCGCCCGGCGATAAAACTGGTGACGGGGTCAGCGGCACGTGGCATATAGCTACGCCCTAATTCCAGACGCTTCGCAATGGCGAAACTTTTCGTTTCATCGGCAAGCGAACATCGTTTCAAGTTTCCGCTGTCGAGGTCGGCTTCCCAGCCACCTCTGCAAGCTAAGCCGTAATGGCAAAACCAGCTATAGAGGTTTGGTCGTGTGTCTTAGCGTTGGTTACCAATAAGTGAACTTACAAAGCGGCCAGAACGCTCCGAAGGTTTGTAGTGCCAATGACGTCGTTGACTTTCGAGGGTTTTTTCAGCGGCAGCGCTAAGCCGATTGCAGCGTCATTCAACCTTCCGTTCGAGCATTCTGCTCTGACAGGTTTTTGTTCGAAGCTTCTCACTATACTCCGAATAGGCCCAATTCCCGTGACGTCGGTGCATGACGCGTTTCGGAAATTCATTTTCGCGCAGCCGCGTCCTACCGCGATTTTTCGCCCCCGTCTCTCATCTGCGACGCTTCATCAGGCTTTGTCGCCGCGGGCGGCGGCAGCGAAGCGAAGTAAGCGCCCAGATTTCAATGTCCTCATGGCTGAGTTGTTCGACGATCGGCTGCATGACCTCATTTTTCCGGGGCGCCGCTGCGGAAGAAAATCAACTGCCACTGCACAAAGAGGTCAGGCTGCCCGCCGGCGACGGGATGTTCTCGGTTTGGGATACATCTCCCTTACCATGACACGCCGTGCACAGAGACGCCTTTTCCTTGATCGAATCATCAGCCGCGAGGCCTCCAGCTTTTTCCGGCCATTGGAAGATCGACGGCAGCCGCAGCCCAGCGGCAGGATCGCCTAATGCGCCGCGAACGGTGCCGCGGATCTCAATCTCGGGAGCCACGATTTTAGCCCGCTCGGTTACGACGGTAGCTTGATTCTTCTGCACCGAAACGGACGCGTAACACGCGATCGCTAGGGTCTCCCATGATCAGCGCCGTTGGAGACATCAATTCGGCTAGAGCACCGGTCATCCGGCGTCGCCATCGCCGCCCAAGCACGGCATGGTCAGTAGCGTCCCCCGAGAGACGCTGACACCAACTCAATCACGGATGACATCAATGAGACGTTTGATAGTTACGACGACGGTATCGGTCCTCCTTGGCTGCAGCACCGCATGGGCACAGGTCACTGTTGGCACTGGTGCGCCAGTTCCGCTCGGCATCACCTCTCCGCTTGGAATGGGCCCCAGTGCATCAGTCGGCGTGACCGGAATTCCGCTTGGCGCCACCGAGATGGAAACGCCGGGCGTCAGCCCGACGGCAGCAGGAACGTCGGCTCTCGGCTCCATGACAGCTGGTACGTGTTCCAGTATTGGAGCATCAGCGCAACCGACCACTTCCGGCCCTGGAAATTCCAGCCCCGGAACTTCAATGGCAGGCACGAGCGGCGCGACGGGCGGAATGTCGGCGCCGACTGCCCTGTTCGATAGTACAGGCATATCGGGAACTGCTTCTGGCACATGTGCCGGCGGCACCACGGCATCCTCCAACCCGGGGGCATCGGCCTCGTCGCCTGGCAACGGTTCGCGATCTGGCATTGGCCGTGTTGGCGTTCCCATGGGATCGACCGAACTTGGAACCGGCGGCCTTAGTCCATTGCCTAACACCGTGCAAAGCACTGTCACCCCGACAGGCAGCGTTCCGTGTCCGACGACCGGGATCTCATCCGCGACAGGAACATCAACGCCTTCAACATCAACGTCTTCGAGTGGCTGCTGAAGGCTACGCGCGTCCGAGGAATCATGCCAATGCGAAAGAGAACACCCGTTCTAATCATTCTGGCGATCGCCGGCGCCGGCGCGTTTGCGGCTACGCATAAAACGGCCTCGCCGCCAACTCCGGCCGCACCACCGCCGGTACCCGTCGTCGCCGGGAAGGTGAGCAGCCAGGACGTGCCGATTTACCTGCGCGGTATCGGCACGGTCATCGCGTATAACACCGATGTCGTCCACAGCCAGATCCAGGGACAGCTCACGCGGATCGCGTTCACCGAAGGTCAGACTGTTCGCGCCGGCGACCTGCTCGCCCAGATCGACCCACGTCCCTTTCAAGCGCAACTCGATCAAGTGACCGGTACGCGTGATCGCGACCAATCCCAACTTACAAATGCACTTGCAAACCTCGGTCGCTACACGCAACTGGAAGGCAAGGGATACGCAACGCCACAGCTTCTCGACACCCAAAAGGCACAGGTTGGGCAACTGCAGAACGCCATAAAATCCGACCAGGCGCTGATTGAACAGGCGCAGGTCGAGCTTGGATATACCCAACTGACCTCGCCGATCTCGGGCATCACAGGCGTGCGGCAGATCGATGTAGGGAACATCATTCACCCGACGGACGCTAATGGTCTCGTCGTCGTGACCCAGATCGAGCCGATATCGCTGATCTTCACGCTTCCCGAGACATATCTGCCGGAAATTCAGCAGCAGATGGCTGATAACAAGAAGCCGCTCGCGGTTCTCGCTTACAGTCAGGACGACAAGATCAAGCTTGATGAAGGCAAGGTCGACCTCATCAACAACCAGATACTGCAGACCACCGGCGCGGTTCAGCTCAAGGCCGAGTTTCCCAACACCGAGCACAAGCTGTGGCCGGGCGAACTCGTCAATGCGCGGTTGCTACTGAACACGCGCCCGAACGGACTGACCGTTCCCGCCGGCGTCGTGCAGCAGGGCCAGCAGGGTGTTTATGCCTATGTGATCAAGCCCGACAATACCGTCGAGAAGCGAGACATTACGGTCGCGCAGGTGAGCAACGGACAGGCGCTCATCGATAGCGGACTTGCCGCAAACGAGCAGGTCGTTCTCGACGGACAATACAAGCTACAGCCCGGCAGCCACGTCACTGTCTTGCACGGCAAGGCGGCCGACGAGGCCGCGGCGCAGAGCGCGCAGCAGATTGCAATTCCATGAACATCTCGGCGCCGTTCATCGCGCGTCCGATCGCGACCTCGCTTTTGATGGTGGGACTGCTGCTGGTCGGTCTGGCGGCCTATCCGCTGCTGCCGGTGGCGTCACTGCCGAACGTGAACTATCCGACGATTTCGGTGACGGCGCAGCTGCCGGGCGCTGATCCGCAGACGATGGCATCGTCGGTGGCTACGCCGCTCGAGGAACAGTTCGGCCAGATTCCCGGCATCACCCAGATGACGTCGTCGAGCGCGCTCGGCTTTACCTCAATCACGCTCCAATTCGACCTCAGCCGCGACCTCGAAGGAGCCGCGACAGACGCGCTGGCGGCCATCAACGCTGCGAATGGGCAGTTGCCTCCCGCGATGATCTTTCCGCCGACGATCCGCAAGGTGAATCCCGCGGACACACCGATCCTGGTACTTGCGCTAACTTCGGATACGCTGCCGCTGACCACGATCGACGCCTATGCTGAAAATATCTTGTTCCAGAAAATTTCGCAGATATCCGGAGTCGGCCTCGTCACCATCGGCGGCCAGCAAAAGCCCGCCATCCGGGTTCAGGTCAATCCGCAGGCGCTTGCCGCGCGCGGCGTCGGTCTCGAAGATGTACGCAACGTCATAAGCCAGGCCAATGTCGATCAGCCAAAGGGAACCCTCAACAGCCCGCGGCGAACCTACACCATCAACACTAACGACCAGCTCCTCAATCCTGATGCCTATAACCAACTGATCGTTGCCTACCGCAACGGCTCTCCCGTGCGCATCAAGGACATCGGCGCGGCGATCAACGCACCGGAGAACGACCTGCTTGCCGGCTGGTTCAATCAGCAGCGGGCCATCATTCTCGCCGTTCAACGTCAGCCCGGCGCCAACGTCATCGCAACAGTCGATCGCGTCAAAGCGATGCTGCCCCAGCTGCAAGCTGCGATTCCAAAGGACATCAGGGTCTCGATCCTGTCGGACCGCACGGAAACCATCCGTGCTTCCGTCAGCGACGTGCGCTTCACCCTCGTGCTGACAGTCGCGCTGGTCGTAATGGTGATTTTCGTATTCTTGCGAAATTTCTGGGCGACCGTTATCCCCGCCGTCACGGTCCCGCTGTCGCTGATCGGCACCTTCGCGATACTCTACGAGTTCGGCTACAGCCTCGACAATCTGTCATTGATGGCGCTCACGATCGCTGTCGGTTTTGTGGTCGATGACGCCGTTGTTGTCATCGAAAACATTTTCCGCCATCTTGAGGAAGGCCTCTCGCCGATGCAGGCCGCCATCGAGGGCTCCGGAGAAATCGGCTTTACCATCGTGTCGATCACGCTCTCGCTGATCGCCGTGTTTATCCCGCTGTTCCTGATGGGCGGATATGTCGGGCTATTGTTTCGTGAATTTGCAATCACCGTCAGTGTGTCGCTCGCGCTGTCGCTGGTGATCTCGCTGACGCTGACGCCGATGATGTGCTCGCGTCTGCTCAAGCCGGAAACCCACCAACACGGCCGGCTCTACCGACTGTTCGAGCGCTTCTTCGACGGTCTGCTCGGTCTCTACGGGCGCGGACTCAACATCGTACTGCGCCATCAGTTCATTACACTCATGGTGATGCTGGGCACGATCGTCCTGACCGGCTATCTGTACGTCGTCATTCCCAAGGGCTTCTTCCCGCAACAAGATACCGGAATGATCACTGGCATTACCGAGGCATCGGAGGACATCTCCTTCCCTGCCATGGCTGAGCGCCAGCAGGCTGTTGCCAACATCGTGCTTCAGGACTCCGCCGTGGCGTCGATCGGCTCTTACGTCGGGCCTGGCGGTCCGACAGCCACGCTGAACAACGGCCGCATGTTTATCGCTCTGAAACCGCAGGGCGAGCGCAACGCGAGCGCCGATGAGGTGATCAACCGGCTGCGGCCGAAGCTCGCCGGGCTGCAGGGAATTACCCTCTATATGCAGGCGGCGCAGGACATCACGATCGGCGGACGGGTGTCCAGAACCCAGTATCAGTATACGCTCACCGATCCGGATCCCGCTGAGCTCAACCAATGGTCCGCGCAATTTTTGGAACAACTCAAGACCATTCCGGGGATAGCGGACATTGCCAGCGACCAGCAAAACGCCGGTCCGCTGCTTGACATCACCATCAACCGCGACATCGCCTCGATTCATGGGATCGTGCCGGCGTCGATCGATAATACTCTGTCGGACGCATTCGGCCAGCGCATCGTCTCGACCATGCTGACCCAGCAGAACCAGTATCACGTCGTGCTGGAGGTCCAGCCGCAATTCCAGTTCGGGCCCAACGCCCTGAGCGATATCTACGTCAACTCATCGAGCGGACAGCAGGTGCCGTTGAGTACGCTCGTCAACGCTGTCGAAAAAGTTGCGCCGCTGGTGGTCAACCATCAGGGCCAGTTCCCCTCAGTCACCGTCTCGTTCAACCTGCTGCCCGGCGTCGCCATCGGCAACGCGGTAGCTGCCATTCAGCAGGCCGAAAAACAACTCGGCAAACCGGCTTCTCTCACGACCAGCTTCCAGGGCAATGCGCAGGCGTTTCAGTCATCTTTGTCAAGCACGCCGGTGCTGATCGCGGCGGCGCTTGTCGTCATCTATATCATTCTGGGCGTGCTGTATGAGAGCACGATTCATCCGATCACCATTCTTTCAACGCTGCCGTCCGCTGGTATCGGCGCGCTATTGATCCTGATGGCATTTCGTTTCGATTTGAGCGTCATCGCGCTGATCGGCATCATCCTGCTGATCGGCATCGTAAAAAAGAACGCCATCATGCTGATTGATTTCGCGCTCGAGGCCGAGCGTCATCAAGAGATGTCCGCCGAAGAAGCCATCTATAAAGCATGCATGTTGCGCTTCCGTCCGATTCTCATGACGACGATGGCCGCGCTGCTCGGCGCGGTGCCCCTCATGATCGGCACCGGCACAGGCTCGGAAATCCGCCAGCCGCTCGGATATACCATCGTGGGCGGTCTTTTTCTCTCGCAATTGCTCACGCTTTATACGACGCCGGTCGTTTACCTCTACCTCGATCGATTTCGCCTCTGGGTGTCAGCGCAAAGAACGCGTCGGGCCGCGGATGGGAACCCGAGCACCCTGCCCGCCGAATAGGTTTTCTGCGCTGATCGTACCCCTACCTCCCGTGAATTTCTTCAAACGAGGAAAGTTGCTCATACAATCGCGCTGCCACCTGCGCCCAGTTCTGCTCCCGATTGGACCCGCAAAGTGCAGCGCCACAACCCTCGTTCTCTGCTTACGAAGTGACCCGTCGTGGCGAAAATCCTGAGACGGTATGGTGAATGAACTCCTAACGGCGAACGTGCGGCACAGACAGAACGGACGGAGCTGTCGCGCCTGAGCCCCGGCCGCGATCGAATTAACCAATAAAGACGGTCAAACTCGTTCTGAGCCGCGTGGGCCGCATTCCGGACCGATTTCGTGATGACATTGGCATCCTCGTCACTAG
>JAOAPE010000046.1 GCA_025462725.1 Terriglobales bacterium
CATCGGCGGCCTGGGTCACGTCGCCGGGCGGATTGGGCGAGGCCGCTGCGACAAGACGTTGTGTCATCGCAATCAGTGCATCGCGGCTGGCGGCGATCTCGTTGGCGATGTCATGACGCGCGTCCAGGGCTGCCTCAGCGTTGCGCAAGGCGATGCTCCCAGATGCGGATCGCCATCGACAGCGGCCAGCAGATGAAGAAATAGACGACCGCGATGAACGAGAATATCTCGAGTGGCCGAAACGTCGAGGACGACAGCTCCATGCCCCGCCGCGTGATCTCGGTAACCGAGATCACCGCGCCGAGTGATGAGAACTTGATCAGTTGCACAAAATTCGAGGCGAGCGGCGGCAGCGTGAAGCGGATCGCCTGCGGCAGCACGATGCGGCGGAAGCTCTGGAACGGCGTTAAACCGAGCACCTGCGCGGCCTCGCTATGGCCCTTCGGCACCGCCTGGATGCCGCTGCGATAGACCTCCGACATAAAGGCGGCCATGTAGACCGACAGGCCGATCAGAATCGCCGCGAGCGACGAGATGCGGATGTTGAAGACGATCGGCAGCACGTAGTAGACCCATAGGAGCTGCACCAGGATCGGTGTATTGCGGATCACCTCGCCGATCGCCAGTCCGATCGCCCTCACCGCCAGGTAGCGCGACATGTCGACAAGCGCGAGCAGCAACCCGCCGATCATCGCGAAGACTAAGGCGGTCGCCGAAATGATCAGCGTCATCTGCAACCCCGACATCAGGAAATCGATGTTATTCGGGATGACGTCCCATCGGAATTGGTAAGTCTGCATGCTCGCGCCCCCGACCTCTCAGCTGCGCCTCAAGGCGCGACGATCGGGTCGAGCTTGTTCTTCTTGGCATATTTCATCAGCCGTCCATCAAGCTTGATCGTGTCAATGAACAGGTTGACGTAGTTGAGCCAGATCTGATCGCCCTGTGGCACGACGTAGGCGTAAGGTGTCACCGCCAGCTTCTCCTCCGGTACGATGGTCTGTGCCCAGTCGAACTCGTCGGTGACTTTGATGGCGGTTGGATAGTCGGTGATAATCACATCGACGTGCTGGGCGACCAGCTCGCCTTCGCGGGTGTTAGGTGGGGCGACCGAGATCAGTTCGGCGTTCTTCAGATAGGATTTCATGAACGGCTCGATATAGCTGCCGAGCGTAACGGCCGCCTTGACGCCCTTCTTGTCGATGTCGGCCCAGCTCTTGATCGGCCCGTCCTTGCGGATGACGGCGTAGATGTTGGTGATCAGATAGGGCTTGGAGAATTCCACCGCCTGGGCCCGCTTCAACGAAGCGCCGACGCCGAACATGCCGATCTCGCATTTGTTGGCCTGGAGATCGGCGATAAACGTGCCGAAGCTCGATTCGACGATCTCCAACTCGGCGCCGAGTTCCTTGGCGAGTTCCTTGGAGAGATCCGCGTCAATGCCTTCGATCTCGCCGGTCTTTGGATTGCGGAACGAGATCGAGTAGTAGAGCGGGAACTGGCACACCCGCAGCTTCTTCGATTTCGTCACTTCGAACAGGCGCGACTGGAGTGCCTGGGCGCCGGCCCCGGACGGCGCGACGAGAGCGACCGCGAGCGCGGCGACGCATAGCATGGGCGAAAAGCGAACTGGCAAGCGCATCCGAACAAGGCTCTGCATGTCTGGTACCCCTCTGGTCATTCTGCAAACAGCGACAGGAAGCGTTGCGCGCGGTCGGTCTTCGGCGCGGTGAAGAAGGCGTCCGGCGCGGCTTCCTCGACGATCTCGCCGTGATCCATGAAGACGATGCGCGTGCCGACCTGGCGCGCGAACCCCATTTCGTGGGTGACGACAAGCATGGTCATGCCCTCGGCTGCGAGCTGGCGCATGACGATCAGCACCTCGCGCCTTAATTCCGGGTCGAGCGCCGAGGTCGGCTCGTCGAACAGCATGACCTGAGGCGACATAGCCAGCGCGCGGGCTATCGCGACGCGCTGCTGCTGGCCGCCCGAAAGGCGCATCGGATAGACGTCGCGCTTGTCGGTAAGGCCGACCTTGGCGAGCAATTGCTCGGCCATGGCAACCGCAGCGTCGCGAGCCATCCGCTTTACGCGCAGCGGCGCCTCGATGAGGTTCTCCAGAACACTCATGTGCGGCCACAGGTTAAAGTGCTGGAACACCATCCCGATCTCGGGCCGCACCGCCCGAGCCGCACGCCGCTCGGCTGGACCCGGCTTGGGCGAGGCGATCGTGGTGCCCCGCATGGTGACGCGGCCGGCGCTCGGCTGCTCGAGCAGCGCCAGACAGCGCAGCAGGGTGGTCTTGCCCGAGCCCGACGGGCCGATTACGCAGACCATGTCCTTTTCCGCCACCGGCAGACTCACGCGCCGCAGCACCTCATTCGGGCCGAAGCTCTTGGAAACCTGCTCCGCCGCGATGATCGGCCCTGTGGACGGCACTTAGCACTCCCGCCTGAGGCAGACCAAAAAAATTGGTTATGCCTAGAACACCCACGTAATAACGACGGATTTAATTACATAACAGACTTGCCAAAAAGACAATAACCAAATTTTATGCAGAGATGGATATCCGGTTGCTCGAAGCATTCCGTGCGGTTGTTGAGTCTGGGTCGGTGACGCACGCGGCTTCGTCCCTTGGCATCACCCAGCCCGCCGTCAGCGCGCAGATCGCCCGACTCGAAAGCGAGCTCGGCTTTTCGCTATTCACGCGCACGGGCAATCGCCTGCGCCTGACGTCCGAGGCCGTCACGTTCCGGGCGGAAGTCGAACGCACGCTCGACCGCATCGACGATCTCGGCCGTGCGGCAGAGCATATCCGACAGGGACAAGTCGGCTCCTTGACAGTGGCGAGTCATCCGATGGCGGGCGTGGCATTGCTGCCGCCGATAATCGCCGCCTTTGTTCAGCAGCGGCCGAATGTGCGGGTCCAGCTCTTCACTCGCAATTCGGATCTAGTCCGCGGCATGTTCCCCTCACGCACCATCGATATCGGCATCGCCGAGCTGCCGATCGATCCGACTGGGCTCAACGTCACCCGCTATCGCATGGAGTGCGTGGCCGTCCTGCCCAAGGATCACGCA
>JAOAPE010000007.1 GCA_025462725.1 Terriglobales bacterium
GGCTTCCTCACCAGCGCTACCCAGAGACCATCCTTCGGCCGATGTTGAGCGTCCGCGCGAACCCGTAGTGCTGTGGAACTTTGTTGGAAGACTCGCGGCGATGGCAGTCATTCCCACTTTGATCGCCCTCAGCATTGAAGTAGTCCCCAGCGGGATGGGTGGCGTTCGCGTCAGCCAGATATCGGGAACGCGTCCGGGAACGCTCTATCCGGGAGTGCACTTCGTAACTCCGCTCTTCGATTACGTCGCTCTGTACGATATCCGCGACCAGGTACTAACAACCTCCGCCAAGGACGCGGAGCCCACTAAACAAGTTCAGAAGACTGAAGGGACGCAGAAACAGGAAGTATTCAATGTGCAAGCACGAGAAGGCCTTACCATCGGACTGGCAATCACGGTCCGTTACAGGCTTGATCCTAAGCGGCTGGATTACATTCACAGCAATCTTCCGCTGCCGGTAGAGAAAGAGATCGTGCCACCGGTTGTGGCCAGCGTCTTCCGGGAACTTGTCCCGAATTACACCGTCCGTGAAGTGTTCGCTGTCCGCCGAGAAGACCTCCGACGCACCGCGGCAGAGAAGATCACTGACAAGCTAGGACGTGACGGCATTATCGTGAAAGAAGTCATGGTGCGCGACATCCAACTTCCCGCCGAATACGCCAAGGGCCTCGAAGGCTTGCTGTTGAAAGAGCAGGAGAACGAAGGCCTCAATTTTGAAACCGAAATCCGCCAGAAGCAGGTGCGCATCGCGGAACTTGAAGCAGAGGCAGCCAAGGCCCGCGAAGTGAAGCACGCCGAAGGCGACGCGCAAGTCCGTGTGCTCCAGGCCAAGTCAGAAGCTGACGCTATGCAATACACGCTTCCGCTAAAGGAGAAGCAGATTCAACAGAGCAGACTCGAAGCTGAAGCGCGCAAGGAAACCACGCTGAAGAATGCCGAAGCACAGGCGCAAGCAAAAGTCATCGACAGTAAAGCTGAGATGGAACGTCGCAACCTTTTAGCTGAAGCCGAAGCAAAGCGCATTCGCATCGTCGCCTCAGCGGACACGGAACGCATGCGCTCAGAAGCAACGCTGCTGAAAGAAAATCCGTTGCTGATCAACAAGATCATCGCGGAGAGGCTCTCAGACAAGTTGCAGATCATGATGGTTCCGTCGAATGGCAAGTTCTTCTTCAATGACGTGCTCAAAGGTTCAACGCCTGCCAGCATGGCATCGCAAGCGGACGACGCCGAAAGCGAGGAAGGTGATGACTCCAACGCGCAAGCGCAGCAACAGAATAAGAACTTCAGAGGCGCAAGCAAGCGGTAGTTTTTCCCGGTGCCCCCAACCGTGTGGCCGCATCCCCCGCCGGGGTGAGGCCACACGGTGCCGGTAACTGAGGCCGAAAAAATGAAGCACACGACCCTACAGCACGGCTCCGAAGGCGATTCCCGCAAATGCTATACTTCGCCCTTCGCACAAATGTCTGCTCCCTCCCGGATTCGGCTGCTTCCCTGCTGCTTCGCCTTCATCCTTCTTGCGCTGAACTCTTCCGCGCACGCTCAAGATACTTCTCCCAATCCATACGGAAAAGCCGCTGTGGAGTTCGTGGCTGAGATGATGTCGCGCGCTGGTTCGCCTTCGCTGATCGCGTTAAAAGTCGAGAACAGGTCATCGATTACACCGGCCGAGATATCGCAGATCCATCAGGCACTCGATGCGCAGTTTCGAGCCGCGAACATCCGTATCGTGAAATCAGACCGCGCTCTGGCCGACGTCAACGTGACCGTCTCAGAAAATGCGCAAGGACTCCTATGGGTCGCCGAGATCAAACAAGGTGTCTCAATACATGTCGCTATGCAGCAAGTACAACGGCCCACTCCTCCGGTTGCAACCCATGTGCCAACATTAAGTATTCGGCAAACGCCAGTCTTCGTACAGGCTGATGGACAGCCCATCCTTGATTTCACAGTCACCGATGCAAAAATGTTGATCGTGCTGAACCCCGAGCAACTAACGACCTACTCACCGGATGTAAAGAAATGGCGGGCGCGCGACACGCTCAAGATCAAACACTCCCGACCGTGGCCGCGCGACATCCGCGGACGCTTGATCGTGCGGCAATCGCAGCTTCAGGTTTTGCTGCCAGGAGTGCGCTGCGCCGGAACCTTCGACGCGAACAACAGCGTGACATCCTTCGACTGCACTGAGAGTGACGACCCCTGGCCGCTTACGTGGGACGCTGCCTCTCCCATCAGTGCGTTTTACGCTTCCAACAAAAACAACTTCACCGGAGTTTTGAGCACATCCACTTCCGATCAAACCTTGCCTCCTTTTTATTCGGCATCATTTATCGGCGATCCGAGTGAGTCGTGGATCTTTGCCGGCGTGGATGGCCGCGCTCGCTTTTATTCCACGTTGAAGCAACAGCCTATTTTGCTTCCGGCACTCGGCAGTGATTTGGCAACTGTGAAGTCAGAATGCGGCGGCAGGTGGCAGGTGCTGGTGACTCGTCCGGGGGACAGGACACAACCGGATGCGGTACAAGCACTCGAAGTTTCAAATCGCGGAGCTGACCCGGTCAGCGCTCCTTTTGAATTCCCAGGGCCGGTGACGGCACTCTGGCCCACGCCTGAACACAACACTGCGATTGCGGTCTCCCGAAATCTTGCGAACGGAAATTATGAAGCGTCTGCTCTTACTATTTCTTGCACTCAGTAGCGCTTGCCTGTCGCCTCATGCGGCATTCGCGGGCACTCGTCCGCGATATGGGGGCAGTGCACATGTCCAAGTAAAAGAGACACTCACATCGCTGGACGTCATCGCCACAAGACCAAACACATTTCTGCGCCAGCAACTCGCGATGTTGTTGTTCGACCGCCTTACGCAACTTGATGAGCACGGCTTGCCGCAATCGTCGCTCGCAATCTCCTGGACCTCAGATTCTCAGCATCGCGTCTGGCAATTTCGGTTGCGTCCGGGAGTGATCTTCCACGATGGATCGCCACTCACCGCCGCGCTGATTGCGTCATGCATTACAACTGCAGAACCAGATTGGAAAGTCACCGCTCCCAGCAGCCAAACTGTCGTGATCGAGACTGACTCAGCGAGCCCGAATCTGCCAGCTATCGTTTCCGCCGCGCGCTTCTCGATCTACTCGCACGATTCCGATGCCGCACTCATCGGCACCGGCGCATTCAAGATTGGTGAATTCCTCACTAATCGCAGACTGCTGCTGAGCGCGAATGATGACTATTGGGGAGGACGTCCTTATCTAGACGCGCTCGATGTGCAGATGGGCAACTCGATCCGTGAACAACTGATCGATCGCCGACTCGATCGTGATGACGTTGTCGAACTCTCACTCGATCAGGCACGAACCTTGGGCTGGACTCCCGCGGGTAGCGCGACACAACATCTTGCCGCGTCTGCTGCGTCCGACGTATATGCGATTTACTTTTTCAGGGCGGATCCCATTTCGGTCATCAGCCTGCACCCGACAACACCTGGGGATCGTGCCCGAATCCGCGAAGCACTTGCGCTTACGATCGACCGCATCGCGATTGCTTCAGTCCTACTTCAGCGACAAGGAGAGCCCGCGCTCGCCTTACTGCCGCAATGGCTCACAGGATATGAATTCTTATTTCCTTCTACGGTCGATGTAGACCGCGCGCGCAAGCTGCGTCTCGAAGCCGCCAAGAATTCTGCGATCGCCATTCCGCTTGCCTATGATGCCGGAGACAATGTGGCTCGTGCCATTGCCGAGCGAGTTGCCGTCAACGCACGCGAGGCGAATATCACGGTACAGCCATTTGGCGAGAAGAACGTCTCCATCGACACAGCTTTTTCCACCAGCGCCCAAGCCGTGCTGGTGAAGCTGCCGACTCCATCACTCGACTCCGCTCTCGCGCTATTCGAATTCGCGAAGGTTTTCGGTGTAACCCAGCAACAGGAGTCAACCGTTCTCGGCGCCACCACGCCGGAATCCCTTTACGCCGCTGAACGCGACCTCCTGCAAGACTTCCGCATTATTCCCATCGCTCACGTCCCGGAGATATTCTGGTTGAACCCTCGTCTAAAGAATTGGGCCCAGCCGCGCGAAGGTGGATGGCGGATGCAAGATGTTTGGCTAGAGAACGATCGCCCCGCATCTTCCGGAAGTCAGCGATGAACTTCTCGTTCCGAAACAAATTGGTGTTGGTGATCACGTTGACCGTAGCTGTATCGGTGGCATCGGTCGCTTTCCTTGTTCAGGCGAATATCCGCAAATCGTTCGAGCGCCTTGAAGAAGAACGCACGAATGCCCTCGTGAACCAGTTCAGCTCGGAGTTTGATCGCCGTGGCCAGCAGATCGCGCAGAGTATTGACGCGGTCGCCAATTCTGAAGCGGCGTTGAAGATCGCCTTGAGCGCGGCGCAAGCGCAGCCGGATCTCTCTCCCTTTGTGAATGAAGCGCAATCGCTCAGTCCAACCAAAGAACTCGATCTGCTGGAAATTCTCGCGCAGGATGGAACCATCATCTCCTCCGCGCATTGGCCGGCCCGCTTCGGTTACAAGGAAAGTTGGATCACGGAGCGCGGCATCATCGGGGGCAAACCATTTCTGAAGCGCGAGGAACTTCCCGAAGGAGAAACTCTCGCCATCGTTGCCGCCCGCGCGCTGAAGGTGCGAGATGCAACCATATATATAGTTGGCGGAGAGCGCCTCGACCGCAAGTTTCTGCAGTCCATCGTCGCGCCTTGTGGACTGCGTCCGCTCTTGTACCGTTACAACGATTCGGCGTTCTCGCCCGACAATTTCGTTTCCTTCTCAGAGCCGCTGAGTTCAGGCCTGATAAAACGTTCGTCGCCGCCCGAGCAACTCGCTCCGGCAAAGATTGCACCGTTGATTCAAAAGATCAGGGACACATATCACGCCGACCCTTCAGCCAAAGTCACGCAAACGATCGAATGGACTGACGATCCCGAAGACGCCGAGACGATTCACGCGAGCGTGCTCGTCGGCCGCAACAACGAATTGCTCGGGGCGTTGTTAGTGGCCAGTCCGAGACGCGAGCCCATCCGCCTCGCCCGGCACATTCGCAATGTTGCACTCGGCGTGGGTGCCGGCGCGATTCTGCTGGGAATTTTGCTCAGTAGCTTGATCGCCGCCCGCGTTACCAAACCCATCGAAGACCTTGCGGCTGCAGCCAAAGAAGTTGCCGAAGGGCGTTGGGACACCGAGGTACGCGCCTCCTCCAATGACGAAATCGGCCAACTTGCCGAAGCTTTCAATCGCATGACGCACGAACTGATACTTCAGCGCGAGCAACTTGTGCAAAGCGAGCGCGTGGCTGCCTGGCGCGAATTAGCTCGCCGCCTCGCTCACGAACTCAAAAATCCTCTATTCCCTCTGCAGATCACAGTCGAGAATCTGTTGCGCGCACGGGAAAGCAGCCCCGAACAGTTCGACGAAGTCTTCGTTGAAAGCACCGCGACTTTGCTCGCGGAGTTAACAAACCTGAAAACCATCATCGGGCGCTTCAGCGATTTCTCTAAGATGCCCGCTCCACAGATCCAACCAGTGGACATAAACGCGATCCTGCGCGAGGTAGCGCAGCTTTTCCAAGCCCAGTTCACTCGCGCAGGAGGGCCGCAGATAAAGAGTTCCATGGAGCTCGCTCGCGATCTTCAGTTGGTTCCTGCGGATCCAGTTCTTATTCGCCGCGTTATCGAGAACCTTGTCCTGAATGCGCTCGACGCCATGCCGAACGGAGGTACTTTGACTTTCCGAACCTTCGCGGAAACGGAAGACCGGATTGCGCTTGAGATTTCCGACACCGGCGCTGGACTCACTCCCGAAGAGTGCGACAGGCTTTTCACGCCGTACTACACTACAAAGCAGTTCGGCACCGGTTTAGGACTCGCCATCGTGCAATCGATCGTGAGTGATCATGGCGGCAGAATCTCAGTGAAGAGCCAGAAGAATATTGGAACAGCTTTTCGCGTAGAGCTTGCGATGCAAGCTCGAACAGCTTCGGCGCAAGCATAAGAACATGGCCGTTAATACACATCGCGCGCAACTGCTCATCGTCGACGACGACGCCAACACGCTCGCATCACTTGCCCGCGCGTTCCGCCTCGCGGGACACGAAGCCACTGTCTGCGACAATCCCAATCGCGCCCTCGAGATCCTCAAAGCCGAGAAGTTCGACCTCATCTTTTCTGACGTGGTGATGCCGGGCAAAGACGGACTCTCGCTGCTTGCCGACATCAAAGCTGCAGGCATCGAGACTCCCGTAGTCATGATGTCCGGTCAAGCTCATATCGAAATGGCGGTGCGCGCCACGCGTCTTGGCGCGATCGACTTCCTCGAGAAGCCCATTTCCACAGACAAGTTATTGCTTACAGTCCAGAACGCAGTGCGCATTTCGCGTCTGGAAGACGAAAATCAGAACCTGCGCAAGAAATTGGGCGACACGGAAATAGTTTTTCAGGGCGAGACCATGCGCCAACTCATGGGCCAGGTAGAACGCGTTGCCGCCAGCGAGTCACGGGTATGCATTCTTGGTGAGACTGGCACCGGAAAAGAATTGATCGCCCGCACTCTGCACCACAGCAGCGCGCGCGGAAAAAATGACGGACCGTTCATTACGTTGAACTGCGCTGCCGTTCCTGCTGAACTGATCGAATCAGAATTGTTCGGACACGAAAAAGGTTCTTTCACCGGGGCGGGCGCGCGCCATATCGGAAAAGTAGAACAAGCGCACAACGGCACCTTATTTCTTGATGAGATCGGCGACATGCCGCTCAACATGCAGGCTAAACTCTTGCGCGTTCTCGAACAGAGCGAGATCGAACGCATCGGCGGCGACAAGCCCGTGAAAGTTAACGTCCGCGTGATCGTGGCCACGCATCAGAACCTCGAATCGCAAGTACAACAAGGGACATTCCGGCGCGATCTGTTTCACCGCATCTACGTCTTCCCTGTCATGCTGCCTGCATTGCGAGAACGACAGGAAGACATCCCCGCGCTGGTCGAACACTTCGCGCGCCAGATCGCGAACCAGAATGGATGGCGCACTGCAACATTCACTCCGGAAGCCATCGAAGCACTCTGCAACCATTCATGGCCGGGAAACATTCGCGAGCTGAGAAACGTCGTTGAGCGTTTGCTCTTGTTCTCGACAGATGAGCGCGTTGAGCTCTCCACGATCAGCAAGGCTTTACCTCAAGCAACCTACGCCGCAACTGATGCACACAGCCTGACTCCCCAAACCGGACCGCTCTCGTCGCGAGTAGAGCAATTCGAGCGCGAGACGATTCTGGCAGAGATCAAGCGACAGCAGAACCACATCACCAACACCGCCAAAGCATTAGGGATGGAGCGTAGCCATCTATACAAGAAGTGTCAGCAGTTGGGCATTGACCTGAGGGAAGCGCGCAAGAGCTAGCGCGTATCGATATCAAATCCCAGTATCGCATCTACCGCGATCGCTTCATCACCGCGCAACACGGGACGAAAACGCCAATCGTGAAGAGCGGAAATGATTTTCCTTGTCATGTCAGAGGCGGCAGACTCCAGGACTTTCATATTCCGTAAAACGCCGTCCGAGCCGATCACACAAGAGACGACCATCCGCGAATTGTGCACGTCATCCGGCAGTTCTGATTCCATGGGTTCCGGCGCGGTCAAGTCTGCATCGAATTTTTGCGCACCTGTTGCCCGCTCCGCAAATTCGAGCACTGCCGTCCCCAACCGCGTCTGTATATATATTGTGTAAACTTTCCCGCCTTTGAGCGCGCCGTAGCGGTTCAGTGCTCCACCTGATCTCTCGGAGCCAACCACGGTTATCGCTGGCGGATGTCTCGGCCCTAGGACCTTCGAGCGAGACGTGTTCAGCGGAACATTCGATCCCCCGAAGCTCGGCAGCGTAACGCCTCCTCCAGTGACCGTGATTCCTGAGACTACCGCTGGTTCTCCTGCGCCAGTCCCTGTGCCTCCGGGGCCGGGTTTGCCCGACGTCCCATTCTTCGCGTTGATATCGGCACCCGCTCCCGCGCCTGCCTCAACACTTCCGCTTTCGATGCCTGTGGCGCCACTTCCGCTCTCTGGACCTTTCGCTGTTCCACTTCCGCCACCGCTCCCGCCGGACCCTTTGTCGCTGTGCCCTTTCGGGGAGAGTGCGATCGTCCCACCCTCGTTCGCACTCGGCACACCAACATTGTTTCCAGGATTTCCGCTGATGACGATCGCCTGTATTTTCTGATCGCCTTGTCCGATTCCCCCGCCTATGCCCGCCGATGCAGTCTCGTGTGAAACCGCAGGTTGCGGAGCGCTGACCGCTGAAGGTGCAAGCCCCGCATAACCGGCAACCTGCGGAACCGCACTCCCGTTTCGCGCGAGTTGCATTGTAGCCGGGGCGGGTTGCACTGCGTCAGATTGAGGTAAGGGATCACGGCGATGCTCAGCTGCTTTCGCAATCTCCTCGATTGAAGGCGCAGGCTGGATCACATCCGACTGCGGCAACAAATTGCGATTGCGATTGTTGCTCTTTGCAATTTCCTGCGTTGAGGGTGCTGGCTGAACGACTGCACTTGCCATTTCAGGCTTGGCTGCTCTTGTTGGAAGCCGCAGTTTCGCGACTTCCGGTGGCGGCGGCACGACTTCAGCGTTCGGCAAAACGATTTTCGAAGACCGCAAATCTTGCCGCTCAACTCTTTCAAGCACCGGCTGCACCACTGCGGAACTCATTGACTGCATCCGGAGTTTCGACAATTGCATTGCAGGTGGGGTCGCTGCCGGTTGAACCACTTCGTATGAATTCCTCGCGAGTTGCGGATCAGCTTTGAGCTGCTTGCGTATCGCCTCCGCCGGAGGCACCGGAGCCGCCGCGCTCGACATGGCAATCAGGTTTGCAAGCTGTGATCTCTTCTCCAAATGGAGCTTAGGGGCGTCTAGGATTTTTTCTTCTGCTGCCTTGCCACGCGAAACGCGGATTACCTGCCGCGGATTAAATCCCTGTTTGCCTCCTGAACCTCCGCTCTCGCCGGCTTCCGCGCCCGCCGCATCTTTTATTTTTGGCAAGTACGGGCCGGGGCGATACGTAAGGTGTGTGGCGGTACTGACTTCCACCAGTGTCACCTTAGGACGGATAGCAGTTGGCAATATCAAGAGACCTGCGAGGCAAAGGGCATGCAACAACAGTGAAGAAGAAAGGCTTTCAACGCTGGTCCCTGTGCCGCCACATTCTGACTCAAGTCTCGGTCCTGAACGTTTCAGCGCGGCGGAAAGCGCCGCCACAAAGCCGGACCATGGTCTTTCCCATTCCGGTAGAAGTCTTGGCCCGCGGTTCATGCGGCTGCTCCTTCTCTCTTTCCTATCGCGTTCTCGATCTTGTCGCCCACGGCGGTTCCTGTATTCCAGATCGTGCGTGCCGGCAATTCGATGACGCTCTCCGCGTACATCACGATCGGCGCCATCCGCCAGGGCTTCACGTTCTCTTCACAGTGGAGGACGACGCCCCCGGCATCGAGATAAATGATGTCAATCGGAAACCGCATGAACATTGTGTGTACCCCGTGGGAGGGCACTATCCACAAGCCTTTGCCAGATCGAAAATTTTCCGGAGAAGTGAACATCAGGCCCAATAATCGCGACACATGGGAGGATGCAATGCGCAGATCGCTGGCGAGGAATGCTTGCCGTGTCTGGTTGAAAGCGTATCCCTTCTGTGTCTCGACAGAAACATCAGTGGTCATCGCTGCCATCCAAATCCGTACGGGTTGCAATTCTCCTTGCGTTCAATCGTTTCAGTTTTCATGGCCCGGCACTCGTCCCCGTTGACACAACTACTTTTGTACTACTGGCAACAACACTCGATACATATGGATCAAAGCCGGCCCCAATGCCACGACGAACATCGCCGGGAAAACGAAAAACACCAGCACTGGGATCATCTTGATCGTGGTCTTCGCGGCGGCTTCTTCCGCGCGTTGCCTGCGTTCTGTGCGCAAGGCATCTGAGTGGACGCGCAATGCTTGCGAAATGCTGGTTCCAAACCTGTCGGTCTGCAACAGCACTGCAACCAGCACTCGAACATCATCAACTCCGGTGCGAAGCGCCAGATTCCGCAGCGCCTCCGGTCTTGGTTTGCCCGCACGCAACTCCAGGTTCATCAAACCAAATTCCTCGCTCAATTGTGGATGGACATGTTGCAGGTCCTGGCCAACCCGTTGCAGGGCTTGATCCAATCCCAGACCTGCTTCAACCGAAATGACCGCAAGATCCAATCCATCAGGTAATCCAAGCTTGATATTGCGCTGGCGGGTCTTCACCATCCTTTTGAGTACAAACCGTGGAATGAAATAGCCCAGGGCCGGAACCACGATCAGAAAGATCATGTGGTGGATCCAAATGCCTGTCATGAGCACCCAGATCAAGCCTGCCAAGCCAAGAAATCCGCGAAGCCCAAAGTAGACAGTCGAATGTCTGGCTTCGCGATATCCCGCTTGGATAAGCAGTCCCCGCGTTCGCGAAACTTCAGCGGGCGACTTGGGCAAAGCACGCGCGATGGGATCCAACGCGTGCTCGATCCGCTCCTGCATCGCAGGCTTTTCTTCAGCCTGGCTTCGCTTGCCCGCCAAAGAACGCAGGCGCAGCCCGAGGGCCGAAGCGGGCGCGAGCGTCGCCGCGCCGAACGCGAAGATGGTAGTGAATACCGCGACGAAAAGAACCAGAGTGACCGTGAATTCCATGACCTATACCTTGATGTGAATGATCTTCCTGATAATGAAGAATCCGCTGAGCTGCAGGATCACGCCTGCGGCAATGAACATGTGGCCTATGGGATCGTGAAAGAGCGGCATGAGGAAATCGTGATTGATGAACAACAACAGCGCGAACAATCCAGGAGGCAATGCCATCAGGATTGCCATCGTAAGGCGGCCCTGGGCGGTATAGACGCGGAGCTGTCGCAATATCTTGAAACGCTCGCGGATCACATAAGACAGTTTGTCTAGTATCTCTGCCAGGTTGCCACCGGTCTCCCGTTGCAACATGATCGTAGTCGCAAAAAATTTGACGTCGATCAGCGGCATGCGTTCCGCCATGTTGAGCAAGGAGTCCTTCACCGGCATGCCAAAATTCTGTTCTTCAAAGACTTTGCGAAATTCTCCCGCGATCGGCTCCGTCAATTCCGTGGCGATCAATTCAAGCGATGTGCCAAACGTGTGTCCCGCGCGGGTTGCGCGGGCGAGCAGGTCAATTGCTTCTGGGAACTTGGTTTCGAAGGCGTGAAATCTACGGGAGCGCCGCCATGCGACATACATGTACGGAATGGCGGTAGCCACACCTGCCGCCATGATTGCGAACATCAGCACTCGTGTGAATATGAACATCATCGCGCCAGCGACGACGCCACAACACGCACAGATGAGGATGAATTTTCCTGCGCGCATCTTGATGTCCGCTTGCGAAAGATATTTCTGCAATCTCGTGATGCGCTCCGATTTCGCCAGAAAGCGATTCAGCGCCGGGATCTCGCTCAACAGTTCGTCCCGCAGCAGGGCCAGTTCTTCACTGGGTTTGCGCTCTGCGGCCCGTTGAACGGATTGCAGCCTTGAACGAATCAGGTTTGCCCGGGCGGTTCTCTGGTCCATCGCCGTCATCAAGACAAAGACTGTGACTAACACGAGAACAAATACGCCTACAACGATTCCCAACAACATTTTGCTGCCTCCAAAACCTCCATTTACAACTTCGCTTGCGAGTCGAACAGATTTGCTGACAGCCTGTAGCCTGCCGCCGCGAGCCGTTCGCTGAATTTCGGACGGATACCTGTCGCCTTGAATTGCCCTTTCACGCTTCCGTCCTCCGCAATTCCTTGCTTTTCGAAAACGAATATCTCCTGGATAGAAACGATTTCGCCTTCCATTCCCGTGATCTCAGCCACGCTGACTACTTTGCGTGTGCCGTCAGAAAGTCTCGCGATCTGAACGATGGCGTGGATCGCGGACGCGATCTGCTGACGCACCGCGCGATCCGGGATGTTCAGGTTCGCCATTGAAACCATCGTCTCAATGCGGGACAGCGCATCTCTCGGCGTGTTGGCGTGCACCGTTGTCAGCGAACCTTCATGACCGGTGTTCATCGCCTGTAACATGTCTAACGCCTCTTCGCCGCGGACTTCGCCCACTACAATCCGGTCGGGACGCATACGCAAACTGTTGATGACGAGTTGCCGCTGCTTCACCGAGCCTTTGCCTTCAATGTTCGGCGGACGCGTTTCCAGCCTGACTACGTGTTCCTGTTTCAACTGCAATTCAGCCGCGTCTTCAATAGTCACCACTCGCTCAGTTTCTGGAATGTAACCGGACAGCACATTCAGGAAAGTCGTCTTTCCGGCGCCGGTTCCTCCGGAGATGAGGATGTTCAATCGCGCTTTCACCATGCGCTCAAGCAGCGTCAGGACCGGTTCTGTGACCGAGCGGTTGTTAATCAAGTCGCGCGCTGTCAGAGGATCTCTCCCGAATCTGCGAATTGACATACACGGCCCGTCAATCGCGAGCGGCGGAATGATCGCATTTACGCGCGAGCCATCGGGAAGTCGCGCATCCACCATTGGGGACGACTCATCGATTCGCCGTCCTACCCGCGATACGATGCGATCGATGATCTGCCGCAAGTGGGCATCGTCTTTGAACGTGAGCGATGTTTTTTCCAGTCTGCCTACGCGCTCGATGTAGATCTGGTTATAACGATTGACCAGGATGTCCGAAATGGTTGGGTCTTTCAGCAGCGACTCCAGCGGGCCGAGCCCGAAGATCTCGTCGAGGATTTCTCGCGCCATGCGCTCGCGTTCGGCGAACGTGAGCGGAAGATTTTCTGTGCTGATCGCTTCGCGTACTACTACCAGGACGTCGTCCTTGGCCGTAT
This sequence comes from Terriglobales bacterium, assembly GCA_025462725.1. Lineage (GTDB taxonomy): Bacteria > Acidobacteriota > Terriglobia > Terriglobales > Acidobacteriaceae > JAICLA01. Next base: position 12,896 of record JAOAPE010000007.1, read on the forward strand.
CGCTGGGAGTCCGCCCAAGCTTTTCGAGATTCAGTTTGTCCAGGATCTTCCGGTGCAGATCAGACTTGATCTGTTGGTATCCATTTCGTTCAAACGTCTGCAGATCCAGCATGAATGCTCCTTAAGCGCTGCGGAACAACGACCACGTCTTCCGCTTGGTCGTCTCTTCTTCTTCCCTTGGCGTTAGTGCAGAGGCCAGCCCTATGAACGAGCGGGCTATCTCTGAATGGTTCTGTTCTGTCACGGGGATTCCCCGGTCGATTCCCTGCGCGATCAGCGCGTATTGATTCGGCACTTTCCAGATCAATTTTGTTTGCGTGGCAGACTCGACATCGGATTCAGAAAATCCCGGGATCTTCCGGAAGCGATTCAGCACCAGGCTCAAGCGGTCACTGTCGGCGAGGAACGACTGCATCTTTTGCGCGCTCCACAGTGAAGTCACATCGGCTTGCGCCACCAGCAGCACATGATCGGAGAGATCGCAGATCACTCGCGTCACCGGATCCAGTCGGCTTGAGGCATCTACAACGACGTGTCCGTATTGCAGCACCAGCAGGTCAAAAAGACGCGCGAACTCCGCGCTTGCCCCGGACGTCACTGACGGTTCCGTCGGGCCCGCGAGCAAGTGCAATCCGCGTTCATGCCGCCCCATATAGCCTTCCAGCAACGTTCCATCTAAACGATGCAGATTATGCAGCGCGTCAGACAGCGTGAACCCTGGTTTCAGGTTCAAGTGCAGAGCAGCGTGGCCCAGCGTGGCCACATCCACCAGCGCAACATTTCCGTGAAGCGCCTGCAATGCCAACGCTGTATTTACCGCGATAGTTGTGGCACCACTGCCGCCCTTTGCATTGATAACGGTGAAGACTTTTCCGCGGGTGGAATTTGCGTGCGCTTTCCTTTGCGCCGAAGTTAGTCGCGCCAGGGCTTCCAACAGCAGATGCGTACTGGTAGGACGTTCCAGATACTCCCGCGCGCCCGCTCGCATGGCATTCACAATGACGTGCGGTTGTGACATCTCGCCGATCGCAAATATCGTTGTCTCCGGCGACACAACGCGCAAGAGTTCTATCGCACGCAATGCCGCACCAGAGTCGCGCGGTGGGATGTCGATCAGAGTCACGTCGGCGCGGGAATCTTTGATCCGGCGCACCACTGCATCCGTCGTTCCTTCGGGGAAGCCGAAGATCGTGTTGACCGTTTTTGCGATCGCGGTTCCATCAACGAGCAGCGGCAGCAATGTCCGCTGGTCTTCGTCGGTGGTCAATATCAATACAGAGAGTTCCGGCATGATTCCTTCTAGTTAATATTTCTGTTATGCAGCTGGCACTTGAACAAGTCTTATGGGAACTGCATACGGCCCCGTGGAAGCGGTATTCCCGGCGTTCGTGTCGCACTGAAGCTCGCTGATCAGGTGACCGTTTACTTGGGTGTTTCCTGAAGTCGAATCCACAAGGATTTTGGCAAAACCGACTACCTTGACGCTTTGGCCGTTCTTGCCGGGTTTGATTGTTTGGGCACAGTTGTCCCAAACAGGGGCCAATACCAGCGATTTGCTGCTGTCAGATATCCGTCCCGTTGAATTGTCCTTATATTGGTCGATCGCTACGAACGAATCCGATGGGCTGCCTATCAAGTCACCTACGCCTTGCTTTACTGGACCGGACTTGTTTCCTGTTTCCAACGGATAGGTTTGCCCGCATTTGATAACCGTGATGCTTGCACTGCAGGTCGGATCGGTCAGACAGTGTCCCCAAGTGCAACGAAGGCTGCTTCCGCCATCTCCGAAATCCAGTGAGTAGTATTGGCTGGGCTCCAAGTTGTCATGCAGTGCGATCGGACCTCCCAGTTTCGCTTTTGCCCACGCAGTTACGTTTCCTGCTGAATCGAAAATGATCTGTTTCGGATTCGCTGCGCAGGCTGCTGCGCTTGTCGAAAGGCTCGTCAACACAGTGTTGGGGATATAGAGCGGCTTGACGCAACGCGAGCCGATCGCTTGCGTGGAGGCTTCGGCTACAGCCCTTGCTTCGGTCCTCATTTTGCTGACTCCTAAGGCGCCTGCAAAAAACGTATTGATGGGATTGCTTGTCCCCCGATGGACTGTCACGGTCACTCGTCGCAGCGTGGTGTCCACCACCACGTCTGAAGCGCTAATGCTCACGGTCGTGCCCAGGATTGCGTTCTTTCCGGCTGCTGCAATGGCGGCATTCGTGGCGCTCGCAGGTTGCGGTTGGCTGTCATTCAAGAAGCTGTAGGCTCCGGCAAGAGCGGCCGCATCCGCAGCATGTTGAGCGCTGGTTCGGGCGGTGTACAAAACCCCCACGTCAACAGCGAGGGCAGCCATTGTCATCAATAGCAAAATGCACAGGGCAACCATCACCAACGTGATGCCACGTTCTTGACGTCTATCTTTTATTGCGGACGAGTTTGCCACCCAAGACCTGATCATTGCCCTTACCCATGCCTTACGGAACTTGCACCAACCGGATCGGTACTCCGAACGGTCCGGTAGCCGGAGTTCCTGCTCCGGCGCCCCCCGCCGCATCGCAAGAGATTTGCCGCACAACATGGGTCTTCACCCAGTCTGGCTGTCCCCCTCCACCGCCGCCATTCCCGTTTCCATTGTTGCCATTTCCATTTCCGTTGCCGTTCCCTGAATTAGCCGGTCCCAAACAATTTGCTGCGAACGCACCTTGGCCATCTACGAATACTTCGAGGAAGCCAAGCACGTTTACCGATTGACCATTCGTTCCTGTGGTAATGGTGTTTCCAGGCGGCGTACAGTCATCCCAAATGGGAATGATTGAGAGCGATCTGCTTGTATCAGTCGTCTTGCTGGTATCACCACCGGGGTAGTACTGATCCACTGCATGCCACAGATCAGGCGGTGAACCGATGAGGTCGCTTACTCCTTGGCCTGTTGGACCAACCATGTCACCAGTCTTGATGGGATACGGTTTTCCGCATTGAATGACAGTTGTATTCACATTGCACTGATTTAGACAGCTGCCCCATGAACAGCGATACGTATTGGCTCCAGACCCGAAATCCAGCGAAAAATATTGCCCCGGTGCGAGCGTCCCGTTCGCGTCGGCAGGTCTTGTGGGGCGCGTCTCCAAACATTTCCCGATTGGATTTTGTGCCTGTGCCCATGCTGTAACGGTGCCATCGGTGTTGAACACCTTATGCCCCGCATTGCACGCAGCCTGCACTGTGGCATCGCTCGCAAAGATCGTATTCGGCATGAATACCGGCTTCACGCAACGGGATGCCGTGCCGGCGCTCGCTGCTTCCGCAACTGCTCTCGCTTCGGTTGCCATTTTGTTAACGCCCAGTACGCCGGCAAAAAAAGTATTGATGGGGCTTCCGGCGATTGTCCGGTGTACGGTCACTGTCACTCGGTGCAAAGCGGTGTCCACAACAACATCAGCTGGCACGATGGTAACGGGCGTTCCCATGACTGAGTTTTTTGCCGCGACCGCGATTGCCGCGTTCTGCGCGCTCGCTGGCTGCGCATTCGTTGCCAACGTGAATGTATATGCGCCCGCCAAAGCTGCCGCATCTGCCGCGTGCTGCGCGCTTGTTCTGGCTGTGAACAGCACACCCACGTCGATCGCCAACGCAGCCATCGCCATTAGGGCGAAGATACAAATGGCCACCAACAGGATCGTCACGCCTCTTTCTCCGCGACGTTCTCGCACCGCATTTTCATTCACGTTCAATAACTCCATTACTGTGCTCCACTCGGTCTCTTCGGGTCGAACTGCTTTGGATCCAGCAGCTTTTCAGGCATCTTCGGCAGTGGTGATGGTTGATCTGCCGGCGAGACTTTTCTTACTGTGACCAGCACCATCAACTCTGATTTGGATTTTTGCAGGTTCTTGCTCTTGAACAGGTTGCCGATGATGGGAAGATTTCCCAACCCCGGCACTTTTGTTACTACGTCGGTCACGCGGTTATCCATCAATCCCGCGATCACAAAGCTCTGGCCGTCTTTCAGTTCAAACTCCGTCTCTGCACGCCGCGTACTCAGGGCCGGGATCACAAACCCCGAGATTGTCAACGCGTTCGCGAAATCCAGCGCGCTCACTTCGGGCCTCACCCTTAAATGAATATTCCCCAGCGGCGTGATGAGCGGCGTGAAGTTCAATCGCACGCCGAATTCTTTGAACTGGATCGTTATGGTGTTGCTTCCGTTTCCGCCCGGCTGGATGATCGGGAACGGGAACTCACCGCCGGCAAGGAAACTGGCTTCCTTGCCGTTCACCGCAATCAAGTTCGGCTCCGCAAGGATCTGCAAAATGTTCTTCTGCTGCAATGCCTTGATGATCACGCCCAGGTGGATGTCCGGACGGAACAGGAATACGTTCAACAAATCGTTAAATGTCCGGGTGGTCGTGAATGTATCCACTGCAGGGCCGGTGGTTGGCACTGGAACATTTGGAAATGGATCAGCCCTCGTTCCGAAGTTGTCGGTCAGACTGATCGGGTTGCTGCCCCCAAATTGTTGTGTAGTGAGATTGCCAACGTTCTTTCCCGTTGAAAAAACATTCAGTCCTAACTGCATCAAGGCGGTGCGGTCAACCTCGGCAAATTTCACCTCGAGTAAGACCTCTTGCGAGCCTTTCGGCCCGAAGGACAAGACATTGATGACGTTCTTCGAATAAGCGCCCGCCAATGCTCCGGCATTGTCGGCATCTTCCTTGCGGTCAACATGTCCGGAGAGCACGATGGCGTTCCGTGATGATGACAAGTGAATGTCCTGCTCGGGGAAGATCCGCTTCATCTCTTCCGCCGCTGCGGTGGAATCAACATCCACGCGCAGATCAAAACTTCGCGAACGCTCCTGCTCGTCCCAAAGCAACAACGAGACTTCGCCCGGGGCCCGGCCATGCAGCAATACTTGGTTCGGTGTCACAGCGATGGCGTCGGCCACTGCGGGATCTGTGACTGAAACGCGCTTCAAACGGTCAGAAGTATTTACCAGGAGTGATTTGCCGACCATCACTCGCAACGGAGCAGCTGATTGTGCCGGCAACGGCTGCTGTGGCACTCCTTCGGGAGGTTGGGATTGCGTTGGTGTCTGTGGCGCGGCTTGCGCGGGAGTAGATTGCTGTTGCGCAACAGGCGCAGCTCCGTTTGATTGCGATTGCGAGGGCACCGCCGCGGGTGTCGGCGTCTGGGTCTGAGCAGAGCCGATTCCGCAAGCAATTACCGCCGCGATTAACACTGTTACCGAGATCCTGATGCTAGCTTTCATCTTGCTTCTCCGGTTTCCTTGCTGCTAAAACTTCACTTCGTCTCGTTTGTTGCCTCGAATCATCTCCACCATGTAGACATTGCTGGGAGGCACCACCGGCGCCGCCTTCTTTGCCGCGCGCTTCGCAGGTGCAGGCGCTGACGGCAGACGATACAACGCCGCGTTCTTCACTGAATTGGGTTGCTGTTCCTGGTTGTCCAATGGATTGCGCAGCGACAACTGGATCTTTCCATCCTGATTTGCAAGCGTGAGTTTCTGGGCGTCTTCTGGTGAGACCAGCAAAGTGATCACAGGCACTTGCTGCGGTTCACCGTTCGCATCGTGCTGCAACTTTTGTCCCGCTGCCAGCACTTGCACGTTTTCGAGCACCGTGGTCGTCGTAAGCTCCCCGTTTTGCGCGGGAGTTCCCGTCAAAAGGACATCAACGCGCGTACCCGGGACAACAAACCCTGCTACAGAGACCACATCATTGACCTTCACTGACACTGCTCGCATGCCGTTCTGGATCATGGATGGCAATCCCGCTCCTGCGTTCTCAGCGGCGATCTTGCTCGACAGCACCGGCTCGTTCTTCATCATCGGAACCAGCACTCCGCGTCCAACCACCTCGGAAGTCTGGTGGAAAACTCCGGCAGGCAGATCTCCTGGAGGCAGCTTTACGAGTCTTAGGTCTTTCTCTTCGATTTGCGCTCCCACGTTCAGGTCCAGTGCGGCAACGACCACTGTTGCTCCACCGCCCGTGCCATTTGAGATCGCTCGTTTGAGTATGTTGAAGATTCCCAGGCTGACCACTGTTGCGAGTACCAGTGCGATCAGGCCGACCATCAAAAGCTTTCTGCGTTCCATAGAGTCCTCCAGCCTTAATTTCCATAGAAATTTCTAAATTGCGACGCTCCGGTCAAGAGAATCGTGTTGGGCACATTGAAACCTGGTGCCATCTTCAGGTAGATCACGGGATACGAATAACTCACCGATACTTGCGACGTATAAAATCCAGCCGCAGCACCCGAAGGCACCACCCATTGGGCCTTTTGATTGACGGCGACATTCGCGACATTGACTGTTACTCCGTTGTTCTTTGCATACTGCACGACCGTGTTCTTGACTGCGGTGAGGCAGCTGGCGCTTCCCTGGCAACTGTTCTCCGGCATACTGGAAAACTTCGCCCCCTCTCGGGCAGCATTGTTCAAAACCTGGTGGACACGGATGAAGTCCGACCCTTCCGTCACTATGGCTGCTATGAACAACAGAAGCGGTAACACGATCGCCAGTTCCAGCAACTGCGTCCCCCGCTGCGATCCTCTGTTCTTATTAATTGTTTTCATTGCGCATCACCGACTGTGAACTTATGTTCAGGGTCCCAAATGGAAAGTAGATGAATTTGTACGGCGCCGTTACCGTCACCTTCGTGTATTGCAAACCGGTAGTGCCATTCACTGCGGGACAAGCAGTCGTGCCGGAACAGTTCTGCACCACCACAATGTTGCTGTTTGGAACGGTGATGCCGTCTCCCTTCAGGAAGTACTGCACATACGGAATCACCTGCGTAGATGGACTGGGTAGTGTCCCGGCATTCGGAAGTCCCGAAGCTATCGGCGCTACCGAGTAGCGTGCTCCTTCGCGCGCGGCGTCCGTGACTGCTTGAAACATGTTGTAGGCACGCCCGAATTCCAGAATCCCGAACAGGACCGCAAAAAGGATGGGAAGCACCAGCGCCGTTTCCAGCACCGTCGCTCCGCGGCAATTGCGCCCTTGATTGCGCAATCTCATCGCATCACCAGCGCCAGAATGGTTCCCAAAGCCGCCGCAACACCAAATGGAGATCGGATCGCGCGCGGGTTGCCGGCGTGGATCACCGGATGTGGCCTGACTCCGGCCCGCATAAATCCGGAAGCAATGTCATGCATGTTCGCAAGCGTCTGTAGAAAAACCCCGGACCTGACGATCTGAACCAGCCCGATCAACGCCGCGGCAAATACTGCCGCCTCCATGGCGTGAACCCATCGGTGCAGGCCCAGTATCGAACCTAACGCGGTTATCAGCTTCACATCGCCGCCGGCGATTGCTCCAAGCCAAAAAAAACCGAGGCTCACGCCGAACGCCACGAGCAAGGCCATGAATGATGACTTTAGGTCGCCGACAAACACGTGATACACCAGTCCCGCCAGTGTGCCTGCAAGCGTTAAGATTCTTGGGATTTTTCGCGTGTACAGATCTGAGATGGCCGCAGTGATCACGAACGCGACAACGAGTGCATTCCAGTTGTTCATAAAACAGTTTCTTTTCGATGCGGCAATTTGCAATGAATCTTTTTCGTCGCGCTTGGTTTGCTTGTTTCTCTACAACGTATGTCTCTGGATTCTGTTCGGCTACTCTCGGTTGTCACCTGAGTACGCCATCTAGCGACACGAGAGCCTGGGGTTGTTGCCGGGCCGTACTAGCTACGCCTGCACGCAGCTGGTACGACCCAGCTGAACCTTAAAGCCGCCGATTAACCTGCAGCTGCCGTGCTCATTGCCGATTCCACTTTCGTGAAGATCGCATTCGCGTCTGTGCCGATCGCTGTCACCGTAGTGATCACGATCACCAAGATCAGGGCCAACATCAATGCATATTCCGGTACGTCCTGACCACCATCGTCTAACCAAAGTTTTCGAAGCATTTCCGACATTTCTTTTCTCCTGAGCGTGTGCGCTCGCTTCTTGTATATGCAAGTGAAGGCGCAACTCGCCATCAGATCCAAAACTTTTGGCACTCTGTTTTCAATCACTTGAACTGCTGTGCGCAGCAGAGTTTCCTCCAGTGTCTCCAAATCAGGACTGTGGCCCACACCCATGGTTCTGATTCGCTACACAACTTACGACTCCGGCTTGTCACAAGAAAAAAGCCCCGCCGAAGAAGCGGGGCCTAACCAGGGGAGTTTCGCTCAGGCTGCTTTTCCAACACTCCTATGCGTAGCGTGTATCGTGCGCGGAGGCGCTGTTGCGATCACTCGCCTCGGCAATCTGGGATAAATCGCACGTACCTGCAATTTATACAAGGCATACTCCGGGAACACTGCCATCAGCAATGCTTCTTCATACTTCATTCTGATCAGCATCACGGCGAACCACAGCACCAGAACGATACCCATCGCCGTCGTCTTATGAGTAAGCCAGATGCCGATGTATTGAAGCACATACGATAAATAGATCGGATGTCGCGCGATCCGAAACGGGCCAGATGTCACGAGTTCTCGGGCTTGAGGCACCAGGCTGAATGCGTGTCGGAAATACCAGAGTGAATAAAGCCCGAAGAGCGTGCCTATGAACCAGAATGAGATTCCCAGCCGGTTCAACAACAAGCCATTGGTATGCTCAACCCACGCTGGATAGTACGAAGAAGCGAGCCTGACGAATGCCACCATCATGAACGTTCCAACGTACGCGGCGATTCGCGGTCCCAGTCCTTTCGCCTGTTGCGCTAGTGGACGTCTCAATAGAAAACTCGCGGCAACCACCGTTTCGTGTAGCACACCGGGCAGCAGCAGAATTCCTATCTTCGGCGAGTGCACAAGCAGGTCCACGGCAAGGCATAAATAAAGCGCGCAGCCGGCCCAGTCCGTCCAATGGCGCCCATCTCTCTTTTGCGTGATGGGCGCCACCACCTCCGGCTTACTCTGAATCGAGATTACCTGTTCCTTAAGGAGCAACGGCCGCCTCCATTGCATTCTTCACTTTCGCGAAAACCGCGTTCGAATCAGAGCCGATCGCGCTGATCACCGATAGCGTCAGTACCAGGATGAGCGCGATCATCAGGGCATATTCGGGCACATCCTGCCCGGCATCATCCAACCAGAGCCTTGTAAACATTTCTTCCTCCCGCCGAGACACGCCTCAGCACACTCACTGCTTTGCAATCGGAGGACACAAATGATGAGTGCGTGCGGGATTTTCCTCTCCTGTTTTCAACAGCTTCGGTGAGCCGGATTGCGCTTTACTCTCCGCCTGTCCTGAATCTCGGACACCCAGGGATCTTCAATGCTTCTCCCCTGCAACAGTTTTCGCGCGCTCGTGATGATCACCATCCAAATATCAGACGGAGTCTCAATTGTTTCCGCTCCATGTGAGAGTGCGCCTTAAATTGCAACTAAGTTGCTCCAGAGAGTCGCCACATGTGTTTTCAACTTCAAACTAAGCAAGGCCGATTGCGATTCGCGAAGGTTCTTCTCAGCTTTTCACTGCTCGGGATTGCCTGTGTGATCTCTGCCCGCAAGGTAAATGTCTCGAAAGCAACGATCAGCGACTACGCCGCTTATTGGTCTGCAAGTCGGCTTCTCCTCGACGGGCAGAATCCCTATGACGCCGAAAAAGTGTTCGCGGTCCAGAAAGCGGTCGGATGGGCACCTTCGGCTCTGGTCATGCGCAATCCTCCATGGACATTTGCGCTCGTTCTGCCCTTCGGACTCGTCGCCTACAAATTCAGTCGCATTCTTTGGACAATACTGCAGGTCTTGATCGTGCTCGGATGCGCCTCTTGGCTTTGGAAACAATATTCGCGCTCGTCGTCCACTCGCTGGGTCGCTGCCATTATCACGGCCACACTTTTCCCCGCACTCTGGGTCTTGGTCATGGGGCAGATCACTCCATTCATCTTGTTGGGACTGGTCGGATTCTTGTACTGCGAGACCTCCGATCGCACCAACTCCTGGTTACAGGCCGCTTCACTCGTTCTGATCGGTCTAAAGCCGCAACTGCTTTATCTTTTCTGGGTCGCCTTGGGATTGTCGGCCTGCTGGGCGCTACGCAATTTGGATTGCACCACAAGAGAGTTGCGCCGCTGGACACTGTTCCGCAGATTCGCAATCTTGCTGCTGGCCACTTCTGCCATTCCTCTCGCGATCGATCCTCACGTCTTTTCGCAATACTTCAGCTATCTGAGGAATACTCCCATTCTTCTGGAAGCGATTCCCACTCCGGGGAATTTTCTTCGCATTCACACCAACATGCGCTGGACGCAATTTGCGCCCATGGCGCTCGGCTCGCTCTGGCTCTACTACTACTGGAGGAAGAACCGCGACCAGTGGCAGTGGTCGCACCAAATGCCGCTACTGCTCCTCGTGTCGCTAGCGACAACCACCTACGGCTGGTTCTATGACCAGGTCCTTCTCTTGCCGGTGATCCTCTTCGCAGCCGCACAGAATTTTCCCGCGCTCAACAAGAAGCGCGCCGCCGCGGTCATCGTGTCTTATTTAACGGTGAACGTGGGGATAGCAACGCTCTTTCAGAGTTGTCAGCGCCTGTCAGATTTCAGGATGTTGTGGACTATGCCGATTTGGTGCAGTCTCTACGCTGGCTTGCTGTGGATGTCGCGCGTAGCAAAAAGAACACGCGATGAGCAATTGCATGAGCAGGTGGAAGATGTTGCAGCCGCTGTCTACGCCGCGAATCTAGTGGCATAGCGCTCTTGCGTGTCTCGCTCCAGTTCCGGCTGTTCAACGAATGTCGCTGTGGCATGTTCGATGTGTAATTCATCGATCAACCGATGCAATGACGATCGTGCAATTCCCAACGTTCGCGCTGCTTGCAGTTTGTTGTTGTTTGTCACTTCAAGTGTTCGCTGGATCAGCCGCCGCTTGAAACTTCGGACTTCTTCATCAAATGAGCGGCACTCGATCTGCGGTTCCGAGCCCATAAACCTTGCCGGCAAATGCTCCAGCCGGATATCTGGCCCATCGCAGATCACCACCGCGCCTTCGATCACGTTTTGAAGTTCACGAACATTCCCCGGCCACTCATGCTCCACCAGGGCAGACATCGCGGCAGCGCAGATCCTCAACGCCGGACGGCGATGCCGGTCGGCAAACTTGTGCAGGAACGAGCACGCCAGCAGGATGATGTCGTCCCGGCGCTCGCGCAGCGGAGGCAGCGTTAGCTCAACCGTATTCATGCGGTAATACAAATCCAGCCTGAACTTGCCCGTTTTCACCAGCATGTCGAGCGGCTGGTTCGTAGCGCAAATGACGCGCGCGGACATCGGTCGAGGCAGGTTACTTCCCAGCCGTTCAAAGCTGCGTTCCTGCAACACGCGCAGCAGTTTCAATTGCATGTTCGGAGATAGTTCTGAAATCTCATCCAGAAAAATCGTTCCCCGCTCCGCCGCTTCAAACCGTCCCTTGCGGATTGCCACCGCGCCGGTGAAAGCTCCCTTTTCGTGGCCGAACAATTCCGATTCGATAAGGCTTTCTGGCAACGACGAACACGCAATGGCTACGAAAGGCTCTCTTGATCTCGGACTAGAACGATGAATCGCTCGCGCAAGCAGTTCTTTCCCTGTCCCGCTTTCACCCGTGATCAATGCCGTTGCATCAGTCGCTGCTACCTTTGACGACAGCATGAATACACCGCGCATCTTCGGGTCACAGCCCACCATGGTTGCGAAATCTCCGCTGTTCCATGACGCAGATTTCAGTCGCTCGATTTCAAGGGTGAGTTCCCGCAACTGCGCTGCCCGGCGCAGTACCATTCGCAGCTCTTCCATGGATGCCGTCTCGATGAACGAGTCATACGCTCCGGCGCTTACTGCTTCGCGCATCAGCTGCCGGTCTGTTGTGGGCAAGAAAGCGATTACCGGTGTGGACCCGGCATGCCGTGCTACATCGTGTAGAACTGTCAGTTGTGATTGCATTCGAGCTTGGGTCGCGGCGTTCAGGCCCACAATGATGACATCGCACTCACGGAGCATTTGCCGCTTTTCACTGCTGGAATCCTCGCACGGTACAAGCAGGAATCCGCTCCCGATCTTTTCTGACAACGCTTCAAAGAACTCTTTGCGATCATCAATGAAACAGCATTTAAGTGTGTCGGCCCAATTTACTGCGTTGTCTTGCATTGCTAACTCCGCGCCTGATTCATTCGACTCGTCTTCTGAGGCGAGCAGCAACATTGGATGTTTACTGCGGAGTACATAGTAGCCAGAAGTAGGTATCATTTCGCCAACTACTGGGGACTGGCGCAACTCGGCGTGGTTTGTAGGATTAAGTATGTTCACAGTCGTGTCGGCCGCTGGCGCACCCGCTCTCCTGGCGGTCTTGCGCGCGGAAATCGATTTTCTTGCTCTCCTAGATTTACACTCCTAATACTCGCTTCAATTTGCTTTACCCAGTCGTAAGGGATCGCCGCATGCGTTTTCGTCCATTCCGAGGTGCCATTCGCTTTCTCAGCGTGCTGTGGACAGCGTTGCAGGCGTGCATTCATTTCGTGTTTCTTCGGTGGAAAAATGGCATACCTCTTGCCGCGGATGTCCGCGCGGAATGGTTACACGTTTGGTGTGGGTTGTTGCTGCGGCGACTTGGAGTTGAGGCGAAATATGAGGGTCGGATCCCCTCTCGCGGGTTGATCGTCTGCAATCACTTGAGCTATCTGGACATCATCGTCCTCAGTTCCATCTGCCCTTGCACCTTCGTCGCAAAAAAAGAGGTTCGCCTGTGGCCGGTCTTCGGCTGGATGGCGACGATGTCCGGCACTGTCTTCGTCGACCGACAGCGTCCGCGCGAGACGGGGACTGTTAATGATCAACTGGAGATTGCGCTGCGAAGCGGCTTGCGTGTGGTTTTGTTTCCCGAGGGTACGAGCACGAATGGCACAGAGGTATTGCCGTTCCGTTCGCCGCTTTTTGCTTCTGCGATTGCAGCTGGCGAGCCCATCACTCCCGCGTACATCAAGTACAGCGTCAGCGAAGGCTCAGTCGAACAGGATGTCTGCTACTGGGGCGACATGACTTTTCTTCCGCACCTGCTACGCGCCGTGCAACTCCCCCACATTGATGTCGTAGTGCGCTTTACCCCAGAGCCCTTTCGGTTCGACGACCGCAAACAGGCAGCCGAGATTACTCGCGAACAAGTTGTCGCTCTGGCACAGATGTAATTCACTTCCGCGACTGGAACTTCCAGAGGATCTGCCGCAGCACTCCCTGCCAGAGTTCCGCATCGCGCTTCGAAAGATTTAGACGAAGCATTTCGCGCCGCATCTTTTCCTGAACGAATTCCTGCGAATGCCCTGACATATATCCGCTGCTTTCCAACGTTTCGAGCAGCAACTGAGTGATGCGCTCGAGGTCTCCCGCAATAGCTGGCATAACGTCAGGCTCTTTAGGAACTGGTCTTGATCCGCGCACCAGTTCATACAGGCATACCGCGACGGCCTGTCCCAGATTCATTGAGCTGTGCTCGTCGCGCGTAGGAATCGACAACGACCAATGGCAATGACTGAGCGCCTCATTCGAGAGTCCGGTCTTCTCCGAGCCAAAAAGCAAAGCCACCCGCCCAGACTGCAAATGCTGACGGATGGGCTCCGCAGCATCTTCAAGACTGTTGTGGGATGGCTCAAGTTCGCGATTCACTGCCGCTGTCGTGCCGACAACTAGTGTGCAATCCGCAACAGCATCTGCAACATTTTCGAATACGTCTGCGGTTGTGAGAACGCTCGCAGCGCCTACCGCGGATTTCGCTTCCAGAAAATTTGCTTCGTACGGATTGACCACCCGCATCCGCAAAAATCCGAAGTTGCTCATGGCGCGCGCTGCCGCCCCAATATTCAATGGATTTCGGGGCGACACCAGCACCACGCACAACCGCTCTAGTTCATTGGCAGTGAGCACATCGTCAGAATAGATCGGGCTCTATTTCGCGGATTTCTCCATGAGGCTCTTCCACCTTGCCCAGGCATCCGTGCGCGCTTTCTTGTCCGCTTCGCTCGCATCGGGGGCTTCGCCCGAGCGCATGAATCCGTGTCTCGCGCCCTCATAAGTGACCGGCTCGTAGGTCTTTCCCGCAGCCTTCATGTTCTGGATCGTCTCCGGAACCGTCGCGCCAATGCGCGCATCATTGCCTGCATAAAAACCATAGACGGGAGCCTTGATCTTCGTCATCGCGTCTTTGTCCGGCGGAGGCCCGTAGAAAACAAATGCTGCGGAAAGATCCGGACGGTTAGTTGCAAAGCGGAATGTTTGTCCGCCTCCCCAGCAAAATCCGGCGACGAAAAGCTTGCCGTTGGATGCCGGCAATTTCAGCGCATAGTCAGCCGCAGCATTGAGGTCCGCTGTGATCGTATCAGGATTGAGTTTATTAATCGCTTCGCCTACTTTGCCAGCGGGAAAATCCGTCGTGCGTCCGCCATTCGGCCCCATGCCCGAGAGAAGGTCGGGCGCGATCACAACATACCCCGCTTCGGCCAATTGATCGGTCAGATCTTCTACCCAATCCGTGAGGCCGAAGATCTCATGAATCACCAACGCGACTGGCCTCTTCCCCTTCGCTTCGGGATACACCACGAACGCTTCCACATTCCGGCCATCATGTTTCACCGTGACCCACTCACGATGCCGCGGAGACTTCTCCACCTTTGCGCGCGCCCAGTCCTGCGCAAGAGCAGACTGTGCGACCAAAAGAGCAAGTACCAATGCGATCCGTTTCATTCTTCACCTCTCGACTTGTCGAAAATAAGAATACCGCAATCCACCCACTCACTTGTGTGGTGGCAAATATTTCTTCTTGATCTTGGCGACTATGACGTAGTTGGGATCCACCATCTCGTTGAGCTTCACTTCGCCCACTTGCGACAACAACTGGTAGGCATCCATCTCAGACATGTTGTAGTCGCTGTGCATCCATCCCACTAACTCTGTGTAGGCGATGCGCAGTGCGTCGTCCAGCGGACGATACGCTCCCACAGCCATGATGTATTCGTCGTTTTCAAATCGTGGCCAAGCAATCTTCTTGGCTTTGATCAATTGCACCTGCAGGCGAACCTTCATTGGGACTTCGATCGCTGTCCCGCCGATTTCGCCATCGCCCATCGCCGCATGTCCATCGCCCACAAATAACAATGCTCCGCGAGTGTTCACGGGGAAATAAACTGTGTTTCCCGCGCTGGCCTCCGGAGAATCCATATTGCCGCCGAACTCCGCCGGCACGATCGAACTTCGCGCCTCTGCGCCCGCGGGTGCCACCCCTATGCAACCCAGAAACGGATGCAACGGTATTTTCACTGAGAACTTTGAATCGAGCGCTTTGAAGCTGGCAGTGTTCGTCGCGTGGTCGATCGGATAAAACCAGATCTTCTCGCCGATAGGCGCATTCAGCATTGGCGTGTAGTTGGTGCGGTTGATCGCACCGAATCCCTGCGCGATCGTTCCCACCCCCTGATTGCTGTCCACCTTGAGGTCTAGGATTTTCACCGCGAGCGTGTCTCCGGGTTCCGCGCCATCAATATAAAAAGGCCCGGTCAGCGGATTATCACCCTTGACCATGCTCAGCGTATCCCCCGGTTTTTTGATCACATTGCCGAAGCAATCCACCGTATTGGTTTCCAGGATGTCGCCCGGCTTCAGGTGAAGTACCGGCTCGCTTGTGGCGAAGACGAATTTTAGTTTGGATTCATCCAGCGTGTATCGAACCACGTTCGCCGCCGGGATTTGCGCCACGCACGCGCACGAAAGAAGAAATGTGGTGATTGCAACTGCGATTCTGCTCATGGCCGGGCAGTCTAGCATTGCAGCGGCCATTGCCGCCACTCGCAGGCTTAGGTCAACAGCGCATAGGCGACTATGGTCTCTCCGCGAACACCTGTCGCTTGCTCCACTTCTTCATTAAGTCGCGATTCCAACTCGTCGCTCCCCGGCTTCATCTCGCACGAAGCAATCTCTTCTGCCGTCGCTCCGTGGAAGCACAATTCGCAAACTCCAAGTCCCTCTTCTTGTCCAGACCGGATCGGCGGTCCAAACACCCGGCACGTCATTGGTCTCGATGCATAAACCGCACACTCGCCGGTCTCAACGATCAGCGCCGGACACGGTTCATCATTCCCAAACTCCTCAAATGCCAAATCAGCTTCTTCGCTCAGAATGCCCGCTTGCGCATTGCCGGGAAAATCGGACGCTAATCGCGCAACAGACTCCCGCGCCCGCTTTCGGACAGCTTCCGCGCGGTCGGGATTGTCCTCTTCCAACTTCGCCATCCCTTGTTTCAGGCGCGCCGCATCCAGCTGATTGATCGGGAAAACGCCAGAGCAGCATTGTGTGCATCCTGAGCGACACAGCAGCCATGGCCCGCTTCTGCGGGCGGCATCGGCGAACGCCGTGTCCACGATCTGCACGAGTTTGCTGTCGTTTCTAGGTAAGGGACTGCACACTTGAAAATCATAGCTCATGCACGCGGCAGGTACTCGCCTCGCCGCCAAACTCCCGATTTCGCCTGATACAATAAAGGTGCAGCTACACCTCAACTTTCACGTTCAAAGGATCACATTTTGGCAGGAAGACAAGGCTCTACATTTGGCAAACGCCAAAAAGAACAGAAGCGGCAAGAGAAGCGGCAGGAGAAAGCCCAGCGCCGGGATCAACGCAAGCAGGACAAAGCCAACGGGATTGTGACTCCCGATGACGATTTGGAACTGCTTGGCCCTCCTGAAGAATCCGATGAAGATGCCGGACTCGGCTCCGAGTAACTATCCGCGATAGTTACTACGCGGGACGTCTCAAAATAGTTACGAATGTAATATTGCATTTTGCCGGACCTCAAGGTACTCTCTTCAGGAACTTAGAACAAGACGTTAGCCGCTGATTCGGGGGGATTGGCGGCTTTCGTGTTTCTACTCACTTTTTATCCCTCGCCCTCTCTCACGTTTGCGCAATCCGCGCCCTACAATGCTACATTCAAGAGAGTCGTTTTCCTTCAACTGCGCCCATGTCAGCTCCGGATTCCATTTTCATTAAGGCGTGTAAACGCCAGCCCGTTCCCTACACGCCCATCTGGCTCATGCGCCAAGCCGGCCGATACATGGCCGAATATCGCGCTGTTCGCAAAAACTATTCGCTCGTCGAGATCTGCAAGAACTCCGCTGTCGCCGCGGAAGTCACTATCACTGCCGCTGAGAAACTCAAGGTGGACGCGGCCATCATCTTCGCCGACCTCCTGCTTCCGCTCGAAGTCATGGGACTGCCGTTTCACTTCGAAGCCGGAGAAGGACCACGCATTGAGAAACCCGTCCGCGAAGCTTCAGATGTGACTTCCCTGCGCATCGACCGCGCTGCGGATCTCGGCTACGTCTCAGAGTCAGTCCGCAAAGTGGCAAAGCACTTCGGCACAAAGCTTCCCGTCATCGGATTCTGCGGCGCCCCGTTCACTCTTGCCAGTTACATGATCGAGGGCAGCGGTTCGCGCAATTACGTCCACACCAAGAAGATGATGTACAACCAGCCGCAGGTTTGGGACGAACTCCTCTCCAAACTTGTTTCCGTGCTCGCGGAGTACGCCGCCGAGCAAGTCCGCGCCGGAGCTGATGCCTTGCAGGTCTTCGATAGTTGGGTAGGATGCCTCAGCGTCGAGGACTTCCGCCAATACGTTCTGCCGCAAACAACGCGGTTGATTGATGCGCTGAAAAACACCGGAGTGCCGATCATTTACTTCGGTACCGATAGCGCCACACTTCTACCGCACATGCAGCAGACCGGCGCCGACGTCATCGGACTCGATTGGCGCATTCCCCTCGACGAAGGCTGGACAAAACTACATCATCGCTGCGCCGTGCAGGGCAATCTCGATCCCGTACTTCTCTTCGCCGACAAAAAAGAATTGTGCTTCCGCGCCGAAGAGATTCTCCATCAAGCTGCCGGTCGTCCCGGACACATCTTCAATCTCGGACACGGCATTCTCCCCGAGACTCCTGTAGAGAACGTGCAAGCACTCGTCGAGTTCGTGCACGAGATTTCTGCAAACTTGCAGGCGGCATCCGCAGGCGCGCCATCCGCGAGCACTCGATGACTGCCGCCTCAAGCACGTTTCGTCCTGCGATTCTTCTTCTCGCGCACGGCACGCCGGGCAGCCCGGACGACGTCCCCGCCTACATGCGCAACATCACCGGCGGACGCCCCATTCCCGATGCTGTCATGCAGGAAGTTCAGCACCGCTACGCGCTCATCGGCACATCGCCGCTGACTGACATCACCATGCAGCAAGCCGACGCGCTCTCGAAAAAGCTTGATGTGCCTGTCTATGTCGGCATGAGAAATTGGCATCCCTTCATCGCGGATACCGTGAAAACCATGCTCGCCGACGGCATCACTCACACGATTGCGATTTGCCTCGCTCCGCAAAACTCCCGCACCAGCGTCGGGCTGTACAAAAAAGTCACAACGGATGCCGCCGCCGATCACATGCAGGTTACCTTTGTTGACTCATGGCACGATCATCCCGATTTGATAGCAGCCTTTGCCGAGCGCCTCCAGGCTGCTCTCAAGAACGCCGCGCCGGGAGTTCCGATCATCTTCACCGCTCATAGCGTGCCTTGCCGCACCATCTGTGGCGAGAACATTGACCCTTACTCAAGGCAAGCTAAGCACACCGCCGAACTCGTCGCCCAAAGTTGCGGCATTACCGATACAGACTGGCACTTCGCATTTCAGAGCCAGGGAATGTCCGGAGGCCCATGGATCGGCCCCAGCGTTGAAGACACGATCACCGCGTTGAAAGCAGCTGGGCATTCCTCGTTCCTGATGCAACCCATCGGATTCGTCTGCGATCACGTCGAAGTCCTTTTCGATATCGACATCTTCTTCAAGAAGTATGGCGACGACCGCGGCATGGCTTTGTCCCGCGCCGAATCACTGAACACTTCTCCCCGATTCATAACCGCGCTCGCAGACCTCGCGACCACAGCTCTCAAAAACATCAACGTGACCGCAGGCGCGCCCGCCCGATGAAGCGCGTCGCCATTATCGGGGGCGGCATCTCCGGGTTGAGCGCAGCTTTCCATTTCGAAAAAGCGCGGCAGACCGGAGTTGATATTTCCTACACGCTCTTCGAGAGCGAACCACGCCTCGGCGGGGTTCTCAGGACCGAAAAGCAGGACGGCCTCCTCTTGGAAGCTGGCCCCGATTCGTTTCTTTCCGCCAAACCCTGGGCCGCCGATCTCGCCCGCGAAGTCGGACTTGCTAACGAGCTGATTCACTCCAACGACTTCCAACGCAAAACATACATCCTCAATCGCGGCCACCTCACTCCGTTGCCGGACGGCATTCAGATGATCGTGCCAACAAAAGCCTGGCCCGTAGCAACATCGCCCCTTCTGTCCTTCGGGACAAAGATTGGAATGTTGCGCGAATACTTTTCCCCGCCAGCGCCTCTGCCGCCCGACCAAGACGAATCCGTAGCCTCGTTCGTGGCACGACACTTCGGCGAAGAAGTTGTTAACAAACTCGCAAGCCCACTACTTGCCGGGGTTTACGGAGGAGACGCCGCTCAGCTTAGCGCCCGGGCAGTGCTGCCCCACTTCGTCGCACTCGAAGCAAAACATCGCAGCCTCGTGCGCGGTGTTCTCGGCGCGAAGAAAACTTCGACCACAAACGTTCCTCTGTTCACTTCGTTCAAGGGCGGCATGCAGCAGTTCGTGGACGCCATCGCCGCCCGGCTCACGCCCGCTTCGATCGCACTGACCTGTAAAGTCTCAGCCCTAGACCGGCAGGAGGATCAGTGGCGCATCGTCGCAGCTTGTAGCGCGACCGAACTTTTCACCGACATCCTCCTCGCGCTCCCATCGCAATCGGCCGCTTCATTGCTGCAGGAACACAACCAAGAACTCGCGCGCACTCTAGCCAGTATCGATTATTCGAACTCCATCACCATCGCTCTCGGATATGACGCAAGCAAGCTCAACCTGCCGCCCGGTTTTGGATTCCTCGTTCCTCGCACAGAGAATCGCAGCCTGATCGCCTGCACATTCGTTCACAATAAGTTTGATCACCGCGTTCCTGCAGGCCGCATTCTCCTGCGCGTCTTCTTGACCGAGGGCCTCGACAAGTCGGACGCCGAACTCCAATCCATCGTCGAGCGCGAGCTCTCGGAAATCATGAGCATCAAGACTCCCGCGGATTTCGTGAGGATCTCGCGCTGGTCCCGCGCCATGCCGCAATACCATATCGGACACCTGCAAAAACTCGCTTCGATCGAGAAGATGTCCGCCGCGATTCCCCACCTTCAACTCATAGGCAACGCATATCGCGGCATCGGAATTCCCGATTGCGTTCGCGAAGGCAAACTCGCCGCCGAGAAACTTCTAAAAAACTAAACTGTTTTGGGATTCGCTTGCGCGAAGGCTCGCGCCGCTGCGATTCGCTTTGATACTGCAGGGTGCGAATGGAACAACACTTCCACCACTCGCGACGGATTTTTCTCCGACAGGTTCTGCTCGCTTAGTTTATCCATCGCCGTGATGAACGGATTCACACTGGGCACGGACTTCCAGCAATAATCATCTGCTTGCCGCTCATTATGCCGCGAAAAAGCGTTCAGCGCAGGTAATAGTGCCAGCGAAAGAATGCTGGACACCAGCGCTAATAGCGGCAAGTTTGCGAAGTCATGCAAATCGGAGAACATTCCCAGGTTCCTGACCGAGTAGTCCAGCACCTGGCTCGCTGCCCAAAATCCGACCAGCGTGATCATCACTTGCAGGGCGATGCTCTTGAAAATATGCCGATGCACATGATGGCCCAACTCATGCGCCAACACTGCTTCGATCTCGTCCTCTGAATAATTTTGCAGCAGCGTATCAGAAAGAATGATTCGTCGCGTGTTTCCCAACCCAGTCAGCGCAGCGTTGGCTTTTTTGCTCTTCTCTGAAAGCTTCCATTCGTAGACTCCGCGCACTCTCGTTCCTGCCGCTTCGCTGAGCCGCACCAATCGCGACTTCAACTCTTCATTCTCCAGCGGGATAAACCGATAGAACAACGGGAACAGCACCACCGGCGCGATCTGCGCGAACGCCACGAACAAGAAAATGAATGCCAGCCATGCATACACCCACCACCGCTGCGGAGACATCCTGATCAGCCAGTAGATCAACTCTGCGACTATCGCGCCCAACACTAATCCCACTAGCCAGCCCTTCAATTCATCCAGCAGCCACGATCCAAGTTTTTGGTTTGAGAGATTGTGATGGTGCTCCAGGCGGAAGCCGTAATAATCCAGCCCCGCCCCGGCGATCTTCGCCAATGCCGCCAGCATCAACACGTACGCAAACAATGCGAGGGCGTAGCGGCCACCGGTGATCTTCCACGCCACATCGCGCAGGTGCGTCGTCCAGCCCGTCGCCAGAAGAACCGCTAGCATCGCGAAACCGATCGACGCATCCGCAATGCCTATCCAGCGACGCTTGCGGTTGTACTCGCGCGCTTCTGCCGTGTCCTGTTGCACGTTCACAGGCGCCGCTGACGCATTGGGAGTTGATGCCATTTCAGATATTGCTCACAACTGCTTTCTGATTCACAAACTCTTCTGCGGATGCCAGCAACTCTTTCACGAGCTCCGGAGAAGCCGCCTCCGAGTACACGCGCAACAAAGGTTCCGTTCCTGAAGCCCTCATCAGCAACCACGCTTCCGCATCTTCCTTCTTCGTCGGAGTCTCCACAAAAAACTTGATGCCGTCGAGATTTTCGCTGCGCAGCACTTTGTATTTTCCCAGGTGCGTCAGCCCGGCACTCGCCCGACGTATCGCCGATTCTTTTACATCATTCGGAATGTGCATATCCAACCGCGCATAATGATGCTGCCCGAAATCCCGCTGCAGATCTGCCACGAGTTGTCCCAGCGTTTTGGCTTCATCCGCCATTACATTCGCAAGCAGCAGCGCGTTGAGCAATCCATCGCGCTCCGGAAGGTGTCGCGTGATTCCGATTCCGCCCGACTCTTCCCCGCCGATCAGCACTTCGCGCTCCAGCATCACGTCGCAGGTGTACTTGAATCCGATCGCCGTCTCAACCAGTTCGCGCCCGTGCTTCGCTGCGATTCGGTCCAGCATCTTCGTCGTATTGAATGCGCGCACAACACATCCCGGCCACTTCTTCCGCTCCAGCAGCCAGCGCAAGATGACAGAATAGATTTTGTGCGAATCAACGAAGTTCCCTTTCTCGTCGACAGCGCCAATGCGGTCTGCATCGCCGTCGGTGACGAAACCCGCATGACATCCTTCGCGGACGACCATCTCCTGCAACGCTTGCACGTGCGGCAGGATCGGCTCGGGATTGATTCCCGGAAACAGTGGATTGACTTCTGCGCGTATCTCTACAAACTTGATCTTGTTTTCCGCGAAGATGCCGGCGAGCACACCGCGCCCGGAGCCGTACATGCAATCGATGCCGAACTTGAAATCCGCTTTTGCGATCTTTTCCAGGTCAACGAATTTGGTGAGCGCGGCAACGTATGATGTCTTGAAATCAGCGCGAGTGACTTTCGCCTGCTTCTTCGCAGGAATGGTGCCCGCCTGCAACTCCGTCTCAATGCCTTTGATGATCGACGGCTTCGCGGACCCACCGTAGTAGGCCTTGAACTTCACTCCATTCCAGTTCCACGGATTATGGCTGGATGTGATCACTACACCACCGGTCGCATCGAAGTGTTTCACCGCGAAAGACACTGCCGGAGTCGGCACGTAATCGTCGGACAGTGTCACATTGATTCCATAGTTAGCGATCGTGTCGGCTACGAGTTCCGCAAATCGTGGTGACCCAAAGCGCGTGTCGTATCCGATCACTAATCCCTTTTCGCTCTTCTCGTGCTTGAGCACGTATGCCGCGATCGCGGTCGCGACTAGCCGCACATTCTCGTATGTGTAATCGTCGGCAATGATTCCGCGCCAGCCATCCGTTCCAAACTTGATCTCGCTTACCATTTATCTCCGTATCGCTTCAATGGATTGCTACAACAGCTTCTTCAGTTTCTTTTCCTGCAAGTGCTTCACGATCTTGCCCACATCCTGCGAGTGCTCACGTGTAGTGATCAACAGAGCGTCATCCGTCTCCACAACAACGATGTTCTTCACTCCGATCGTCGCCACAAACTTCTTCGGCGCGTGCACATAATTTCCTTCCGCTTGCAGAGAAAAACTTCCTTTGCTTTCGACAACGTTCAGCTCCGCCATCGGAATAGCTTCGTCATTAGGAACGGACTTTCCATTCCCCGCAGTGTGATGCTCGTACAGCGCCGCCCACGATCCCAGATCATTCCATCCAAAATCCGCGCGTATGCAATATAGGTTAGAGGAGTGCTCGCCCTTGGCCGATCTCGGCTCCAATACCGCGTAATCAATGCTGATGTTCTCGCATTTCGGATAAAGCTTGCGGAAAGTGTCATCAAACTTCCGCGTGCCGAATGCCGCAGCAATCGCCTCGAGATACGGAGCAGTCTCTGAAAGGTGCTCGCGCAGCGCGTTGACCAAAGTTCGCGCGCTCCAAAGAAATATCCCGCTGTTCCAGAAAAAATTCCCAGCTGCAACAAACTCCTCAGCCTTTTCGGCGTTTGGCTTCTCGGTGAATCGCCGCACACGCATTACATCTGACTCGATCTTGTCGCCTGTCTCAATGTATCCGTATCCGGTCTCTGCGCGGGTGGGCTGCACTCCCATTACTACAACGTTCTCGCCAGCTGCGGCGATTTTGATTCCTCTCTCCAAGTCCGCACGGAAGCGCTTCTCATCCCCGATCACATGATCCGCCGGGAACATCCCGATGATCGCGTCCGGATTCAGCCGATGCAGCAGAAACGCCGCCAGCCCGATCGCCGGAGCAGTATTGCGCGAAGTCGGCTCCGCAATGATCTGTTCTTTTTTAAGTTGTCGAAGCTGTTTGCGGATGATCTCCTGAACATTCTCATTCGTGATCACCCAAAAACATTCACGAGGAGAAAGCGGCTCCAAACGCGCCACCGTCTGCTGGATCATCGTCTCTTTGCCGTTCAGTGCAAGAACTTGTTTTGCCATGTTCTTGCGGCTGCGCGGCCAGAAACGCGTGCCACTGCCACCGGCCAGGATCACAGGATAGAAATTTTTGGAGATAGCCAAAGAGACTCGCTTCTAGGAATTTGTCTTCCGCTAATTCGGACACGTCTCCGGAACCGGCATCTTCTCCGCCGGCACCATCGCTCTTATCACTTCAAGCGCCCACTGCGGTTGGATCCTGTATTGCTTGACCGCTGCCGGCACCACCGCGCATTCGCCTTTCGCAATCGTCACCGGAAGCATTCCATCAACTTCGATAACGCCGCACCCGTCTAATGCCACCAGCACTTGCACGGACTTCCCGCTCGATTCGAAATTTTTCGCTTCACGCACCACTGATTTTTCGACTACAAAGTGCGGCGCTGAAATCAATTTCTGTGTCCCGTTGCCTCCAGCCACGCGCGTCACCTTCCCCGCAGCCGTTCTTTCTTTCAGCGCACCCAGGCCTTCGCGGATATGCAACTCCCGCCCGCGGCCATAATCATACAGCCGATACGTCGTATCGCAATTCTGCTGCGTCTCCAGCAGTATCGCCCCCGGCCCGATGGCGTGCAGAGTCCCCGCATCCACATAGATCATCTCGCCCGGCTTCAATTCCAACCAGTTCATCAGCGGCTCCAGCCGGGTCTCTTGGATCCCCGCCGCCACTTCTTCACGCGTCACTCCCGGCCTCAATCCCAGCGCGATCTGCGCTCCCGGCTCCGCCGCTAGCACGTACCAGCATTCCGTCTTGCCGCACGGCTGTCCTATCGCGCGCGCTCCTTCATCATCCGGATGCACCTGCACAGACAACTTTTCTTTGGGAAACAGGAATTTCAGCAACAACGGAAATCGCGATGAATCAGTGACAGCATCGCCCAAAAATTCTCGCCCGAATCTCGCGGTCAGATCTGCCAACGTCTGTCCCGCTAACGCTCCATTCGCCACTCGACAATCATCTCCCGTGAGCCACACTTCTCCGATCGGCTCCTCGAATTTCCCGTCTGGGCGTCTGGCTGACTTGTGCGGATACAACAACGACAAGTCGCGCGTGCCCCAGACCCGTTCGCGGAACTCCGGCAGCAACAATAATGGATAAAGTTCTGGCATTTTGAAGGACACTACTTCAGGGGCGTCGAAATGGTTCGGCTACTCTCACTTAGACGGATTTCAACGTATGGGCGTTGTGTCTTAGGGCTACAACTCGGCAAAAAACTTCTTCATCCGCTCCAGGCCGCGGTCCAACTCCTTGGGTGAAACCGCATATGAGAGCCGGATATGCTCACTCGTCCCAAAAGCCTCTCCCGGTACCGTGACCACATGCGCCTCGTGCAGCAACTTCCGCGCTACATCCGCTGCATTATTGATTCCAGCCTTACCGAAAAATCCCGTCACATTCGGATAAACATAGAACGCACCCTGCGGCTTCTGGCACTTGACCCCGGGAATGTTTGCGAGTCCCGCCAGCGCGCTGTCACGCAGCTTGATGTATTCCGCTTTCATCGTGCCGATGCAATCCTGCGGACCGTTCATCGCCGCCACTGCGGCCTTCTGCACGATCGCATTCGAGCTTGATGTCGATTGGCTTTGCAACTTCTGCATCGCGTTCGTGATCGGCACCGGTGCCAACGCGTATCCCATTCGCCATCCTGTCATCGCGTATGTCTTCGACAATGACCCGATGATGACCACGTGTTCCTTGTACTCCGTGAATGACCCCGCCGATATCGGGTCCCCTGCGTAGTTCAAGTACACATAGCATTCATCGCAGATCACATAGATTCCGCGATCATGCGCAATCCGCACCAACTCGCGCATCTCTTTCGGGTCCATCACAGCGCCAGACGGATTTCCCGGTGTATTCAGGATGATCGCCTTCGTGCGCTCCGTCATCGCGCGCTCGATTAAACTTGCCGTGAGCCGGAAGCCTTCACTCTCTTTCGTATCAACGTAAACACATTTTCCGCCTGCGTATTGAACAATGTCCTTGAATGAGACCCAGTACGGAACCGGGATGATCACCTCATCGCCGTGGTCCACCAGCACTTGAATAGCATTGAACAGCGCCAACTTTCCGCCTGTGGATGCAATGCACTCATTCGCTGCATAGTTCGATCCCAGATCAGCCGCATGCCGCTTTACGATCGCCTCACGCAACTCCGGAATCCCCGCCACAGCTGTGTACTTCGTGAAATCGCTGTTGATAGCCGCAATGCCCGCATCCTTTATATGTCGCGGAGTGCTGAAGTGCGGCTCGCCCGCGCCAAAGTCAACCATGTCGGCGCCCTTCGCCCTCAGTTGCGCCGCCTCATTCACCACCGCCAGCGTCGCCGAAATCTCAATGCGGTTGATCCGGTCGCTTACCAGCTTTCCCGTTGCAGTTGCCGACATAACCCTACTCCCTGCCCGCTTTTTTCAACTTGCTTTGCCCGTTCACTTTTTCTCGCAGCCGCTCTTCCACGATCTCCGGCACCAACCCGCGCACCGATCCGCCAAGCTGGAACACTTCCTTCACCAATCGCGAACTCAGATATGAATAAGTGTCCGCGGGCATCATGAACACCGTCTCAATATTCGGCGACAGCTTCCGATTCATTAACGCCATTTGCAATTCGTACTCGTAGTCGCTGATCGCGCGGATCCCGCGCAGCACCACACTCGCCTCTTGCTTGGCGACATAATCCACCAGCAGTCCTTCGAACGTATCTACCCGGACATTTCCTAAGCTCTTAGTAGTCGCCTTTAGCATCTCCATGCGCTCTTCCACAGAGAACAGCGGCGCCTTTTCTGAGTTCCGCAGGATGGCCACCACGAGTTCGCCGAATATCTTGCTGCCACGCTCGATCAGGTCGAGATGGCCATTGGTGAGCGGATCAAACGATCCGGGATATATAGCTTTCATCCGCTTCATAGGGAAAACGTGCGCACGGTCAGATTGTAAATTGTATGCGAGCGGAGGGCGAAGGGATAGTTGGTAGGCCTCGATTGCAACGAAATTACTCGAGTTCCGAAAGAATTCGCCTCAACGTCTCATCGAAATCCGATTTTGGTGAAAGATTCACATTCAAGCACTGTAGCCGGATACTCTCCAGTGCGGGATCGCTGATTCTGATTGAAACGAAATCATCCCAAGCTGAACCTCCACCGATGACCAATGCGCTTTCGATGAATGCTCGGACTTCGCTCCTGCTTCGCTTAACGGGACGGTGATTGAGCCATCCGAATATGGCCAGTGTTGCGGCAATCCCAGCAATAATGATCAGTACGGTCATGCACCGGCAGCCCTCTTTGCCTTTCCGCTTAATGCTAAAGGCTAATAGCTAACAGCTGCCCTACGCCAGATCCAACCTCTTCAGATCCGAATCCGGAATATTGAGCCCCGTCACGCTGCACGTACCCAGGCTCTCGAGGTCCTCAAGCGCTCGGTTCACGCGCTCCGTCACCAGGTGGAAGTCGCTGGTAAGAATCGCGGTCAGTACGCTGCGGCCGTGGACCGCGCGGGCTTTCATCGTCCGCTCGGCGCCGTCGATGCCATACATCACGTGATACTGCTCTTCTTCGTTGTCGCCTTTGTTGATCCACGCCATTTGCAGAGTTCCATGCGCCATGTGAACGGCTCCTGTTGCGGAGGATAAAGGAAGTGAATTCCTTGGAGGCCGCCGATTCTACTCCCAAAAACCCAAATTACAAGCAAAACAGAAATCGCGGGAAGCGCTTATCTTCAGCGCCGTCCCGCGACTCATTTCAAGGGAGCAACTTCTGGAATTCTTCGGTAGACGATTTGATCGCTCTCCGCCAAAACAGGAAAAACAATAGAGACAACGAGTAAAGCACCAGTATTGCGGGAATACCACCTATCCCAGTATGAGCGTCAAAAAGGGCCCCAATCTGGTACAAGAACCAAACATAAAAACTAGTGGAAGTGGTCAATAGAGCAAAAAGAATGAGCCAAATATTCCCCTGTGTCCTCATGCGATTTTCCACCTCTTACCCAGGGCTGCCCCACCCTTGTCGCTCATCGAGCGAGAGGGTGGGATTCTTCAAATATCTTTCCCCACGATCACCAACCACTTAATGCTAAGTGCAAATTGCTAACTGCCTATCTCCCCTTCACCGGCTTCGGCAGATTCTCCACCGGTGCATTCCCATTGGCAGTTGCCGCTGCGGCTCGCTCCGCAATGGTGGACAGCCCAAGGTGTTTGCGCAATTCCGCATCCAGCCGGGCGCAAGTCTCTTTGTTTTCGCGCATGAACGCCTTGGCATTCTCACGGCCTTGTCCGATGCGCTCACCTTTATAGCTGAACCACGCGCCGGATTTTTCTACGAGGTTATTCAGCACGCCCAGATCAAGCAGGTCGCCTTCCTTGGATATCCCCTCGCCATACATGATGTCGAACTCTGCCTCGCGGAACGGTGCGGCAGTCTTGTTCTTGACGATTTTTACTTTCGTGCGCGAGCCCACTACCAGGTCGCCATCTTTGATCGCCGCAATGCGCCGGATGTCCACCCGCACCGACGAATAAAACTTCAGCGCGCGTCCACCCGTCGTCGTCTCCGGATTCCCGAACATCACGCCGATTTTTTCGCGGATCTGGTTGATGAAGATCAAACACGTGCGCGACTTCGACACAATACCCGTCAGCTTCCGCAACGCTTGCGACATCAACCTTGCTTGCAGTCCCATGTGGCTGTCGCCCATCTCGCCTTCGAGTTCCGCCTTCGGAACCAGCGCGGCCACTGAGTCAACAACCAGAACGTCAATCGCTCCTGATCGCACCAGCGCTTCCGCAATTTCCAGCGCCTGTTCGCCATAGTCCGGTTGCGATACCAACAGATTGTCCACGTCCACGCCCAGCTTGCGCGCATATATAGGATCCATCGCATGTTCCGCGTCAACGAACGCTGCCAACCCGCCGGCTTTCTGCGCCTCGGCTACAACTTGCAGCGCAATGGTCGTCTTACCAGACGACTCTGGCCCGAATATCTCTACGACGCGACCGCGCGGAAATCCGCCTGCGCCCAACGCCGAGTCAAACGATATAGAGCCTGTCGAGATCACCGATATCGGCACCACTTCCCGCGTGCCCAACCGCATGATCGAGCCTTTGCCAAACTGCTTCTCGATCTGGCTCATCGCCAGGTCCACTGCCCTTACTCGATCGCTCTTCTCTTCCGCCATGGGTTCCTTCTTCGTTGCTGCGATATGTAGCGCTGTTGGGTTCATTATAAAGAACCTCCGATTCCCGCTTTGGTACTCTCAGAATTGTTACGAAATCCAAACATCCGTCCTGAGGCGAAAGGCAGCATAACAGGGTTTTCCAGAAAAGGCGAACAAAAAGCGAAAATTCTTGCGAGGCCGAAAAACCGCCCTTTCCCGCTCAGCCTCGACGGAAATCCTGGGTCTTGCGATTTCGGCCATCTGCTCGATACCTCCCCGCATCTTCCACTTTGGCCGCCTCCAATCCTTCGTATGACACCACCAAACCTTTACCCCAAGAAAGGAATCCTTTTATGCCGCCACTATCTGACCAACTTGAAGACCTGTCTAGGCGCACCAAGAACGCTGAGAATTCCGTTGCCGCAGCAAGCAAGAAGAACCAGGCTCAACTCGAACGTCGCCGCGATGAATTGAAGTCAAACATCGAATCCGCTCGACAAAAAGTCGATACCGCCGCTGCCGGAGCCAAGGACAACGTCCGCTCGGGATTGGCTGAGATCAAAAATAAAATCGACGGGCAACTTGCGAATGCGCGCGCAAAGTTTGAGGAGCGTAAGGCTGAGCGCGACCTGAACAAGGCCGAGCAACGGGCGCAGTCTGCTGAAGACGACGCCGCTGACGTCATTGCTTTCACTGCATACATGATCGATCAATCTGAGTATGCAGTGATCAATGCCGTGCTCGCGCGTGCTGACGCCGATAACCTTCGCGCCGCCGCCTGACATCGAGACAACGGGGCTGCTCCACCCTTTAAGCCTGCCCTGAGCGAAGTCGAACGGGCGCCAGCGATGGGGGTGGGGATGCGGTCGCTCATTCAGAACATCTCCGAAAGAGCGTAGCCCTACTCCTGTCTCCCCTATTCTTGTCTGAGGGTACTCGCCGGATCCACCTTCGTTGCCCTGTACGCCGGAACCAAACTCGCCGTCGCCGCCACTACTAGCAGCAACATCGACCCGCCCGCCAGCGTGGACACATCCGTCGCGCTCACTCCATATACCATCGTCGCCACCGCGCGTCCCATCGCCAGCGACAGCGCCACTCCGATGACCACGCCCACTGCCGCCGGTTTCAAACCTTGCAGCAAGATCAACTTCAGGATGTCCCCAAGTTGCGCGCCCAACGCCAATCGGATACCGATCTCCCGCACCCTGCGCTTCACCGCATAAGCCAGCACGCTGTAGATTCCCACCGCTGCGAGCGTCAGTGCCAGCGCCGCGAATGCTACAAGCAGTGTCATGTTCATTCGTTGCGCCTGCAGAGTCTCGCCGATGAACGCATCCATCGTCATCACATCCAGCGTTGGCATCTGGCTGTCCACCTGATGGACAGCATTGATCACGCTCGCCGTGATCGCCGCCGGATCTGAAGCCGCGCGCACAACCATTGAAAACGGTTGCGCCTTCCACTCCTGGCCCTTCGGCCATTCGCGTTGAGCAATCGGCTGGTAGAGCGTGGGAGAAGGTTCATTCGACGTCATTGAATCCTGCTTCACGTCGCCCACCACGCCCACAACTTCCATCACCTTGCCTTGCCCGAAGGTCAGCGTAAGGTGCTTGCCAATAGCCTCCTGGTTCGGCCAGATCTGTTTCGCCATCGACGCGCTTATCAATATCGCTCCCGGCCGCTCCATCGTGTCGCCATCGTTGATGTCGCGCCCCTTCAGCAGCGGGATAGCCATCGACTTCACATATCCCGGCGTGATCGCTCGCACATCAACCTCCGGCTGCTCTGACATCTGCACCACCGGCTGTCCTTCTGCCTGGATCGGCTGATGCGATCCTCCTGCCAGCGGCAAGTCGTCAATCATTCCCGCGGCCTGCACACCCGGCAGCGCGCGGACATTCCCCAATATCTGCTCCATCGCCTGGCTCTGCGACACTTGGGTTGCGTATCCGCTCTTAGAGAAACCCAGCACCATCGTTAGCGAGTGCTGCGTGTCGAATCCTGCATTCTCATGCTGCAAATTCCAAAGCGTGCGCATCATCAGCCCCGCGCCCACCAGCAACATCAGTGACAACGCCACTTCGGCGATAACCAATGCCGACCTCGTCCGCGATCCGCCACTATCCGCGCCCACGTTGCGCGCGCTGTCTTTCAGCCCCTCGCCCGCATCGGCGTTGGCATACTTCCAAGCGGGGATCAATCCCGCAACGACTCCCGTCACCACTGACGTAATCAGCGTGAACAACAGCACGGAAGCATCCAGCCCGATCTCCGTCGAGCGCGGCAGGCTATTGCTCAGGAATTTCACTATCAGCGCGATACCAAACTTCGCGACCACCAATCCCAGCGCGCCCCCCATCAGCGACAGCACTACTGACTCGCACAGCACCTGTTGCAACAACCTCGTGCGGCTCGCGCCCAGCGCCACGCGGATAGCCAGCTCATGTCGCTTGCCCAGTGTTCTCGCGAGAAGTAGGTTCGCAACATTCGCGCATGCGATGAGCAACACGAATATCACCGCGCACAACAGCACGATCAGCGGACGCCTCACCTCGCCCACCGTCTCTTCGCGCAATGAGACCGCTTTCGCGCCCCAGTCTTTATCGTCTGCCGGATACTGCTGCGCCAGCGCCTGCGATATCGTCCCCAACTCCGCGTTCGCCTGCTGCAGCGTGACCCCTGGATTCAACCTGGCGATCACCAGGTAATTATGGTTTCCGCGCACAGTTTTCCCTTGCGACGTCATCGCCATCGGCGTCCACACCTGCGCCCAACTCGGCTTTGTCACATTCGGCCCCATCACGCCGACGATCTGGTATGGCTCACGGTCAAACTCGATCTGCCGGCCAATGATGTTCTTATCGCCCGCGTAATGGTCCATCCAGAACTTGTGGGTCAGGATGACAACATGATTTTTCCCCGGCTGGTCCTCCTCCGCTGAAAACGTGCGCCCCAAGATCGGCTGCACTCCAAGCGTAGGAAAAAAACTCTCCGGCACTGACCCTGAGGTCACGGCCTGCGGCTTGTCCACGCCCGTCAGGTTATAGCCGGCGAAACCATAGATGGCCATGTTCTGAAAGACATGGTTCATCGCCTTCCAGTCCAGGTAGTTCGCCGCCGAGACGCTGAACCGCGTCATCCCCGGAAACGCCTTCGGCGGCGGAACATGCCACACCTGCACCAGCCGCTCCGGCTCGGCAAATGGCAGCGGACGCAGCAACACCGAATTCACCACGCTGAATATCGCCGTGTTGGCGCCAATGCCCAACGCCATCACCAGGATCGCGGCTGCCGCAAATCCTTTCGCCTTTAGCAATGACCGCACCGCTTGCCGCAAGTCCTGACCAAGATTCGCCATTCGTGTGTCTCCTAAGAGCTTCGCGGATTAAGTGCAATCCCGATGCCATCTCCATAAGAC
The DNA here is from genome assembly GCA_025462725.1 of Terriglobales bacterium. GTDB lineage: Bacteria > Acidobacteriota > Terriglobia > Terriglobales > Acidobacteriaceae > JAICLA01. The sequence continues at coordinate 45,517 of JAOAPE010000007.1, forward strand.
CTATACGAAGGAAATTGGTCACCGTTACAAGTTTTTAGAAGGGATTCGCTGTCCGGAAACAGAAGGAGGTGTTCGGATGTGGACAGTGGGGGTCTCGGAACGACTATTTACTACAGAGATACTTTGCAATTTTAGCCATAGGAGTAGTCTTGGTGAAAATCCCCGGCACCCCCCAAGGATACCGATGCCAAGCCAAAAGAAGTCCATTCCGAAGAAACTGACATTAAAAGCACAACGCGCAGCTCGCGCAAAAGAAACTTCCCCGCATCCCGGTCTTTCCTTTTCGCATAAGCACCACGTTTTCATTTGCAAAGTTAAGCGTGGAGAGATGTGGGCTTTAAATCATTTGACGCCGAAAGATAAGGCCACCGTCACGCCATTGTTTGAGATGTGGCCTCCCGCTCCACCTCGGAAAGCCCAAGACGGCGAAGAGGGAAAGGCTCCTAAGACATTGAGTGTTCATGCTTCGGACCTTCTCGGAATGGTCCGGGATGAGTGGAACACGCTTCCATTTTTTCTCGATACACGCTATGTCCCACTCGGTGGCATTCCTTCGCCTTCAAGCGCGAAAATAATATTCGACTCTGCAAGGAATATGGGCTTAACAGCCATCCCGGTCACATCGATTAAATTCGCCCCTGAATTTCAGCATGCAATCCGCGACATCAACGCGAAAGACGGGCGCGGGGTCATGATCAGATTGTTTATTCAAGATTTTATTAACCCTGCGCTTCTCAATGACTACCTGTCTGCGCTCTTGGGAGTATTGAAAATTGATGCCACCAAGGCCGATATCTTGATCGACTTGGAATACAAACCGCAGCAATTGGAAGTTCAACAGTTAGGCCACTCAGCTGTGTCGGTCTTGCCAATGCTTAAGAAATGGCGAACCGTGATCCTATCGTCTGGCTGTTTTCCATTGTCGATCTCAGACTTTCCACTTGATGAGTGGAGGTCAATTCAACGAAGCGATTGGCTGGGGTGGCTGCATGTGAACTCGGTTCTTGCAAAAGCTAAATCGCGGCAAATTTCATACGGTGATTACGGTATCCGATGCGGGGGTACTCCTAAGAACATCCCAAATAGGCCAGACCCCAATATCCGGTATTCGGCAGCTAGCAATATTTTAGTGCGGAAAGGCCCTAAAGTTGACGGGACAGTGAAGGGTATCTGCGGGAGCTTGATTGGAAAATCAGAATTTGCAGGAATAAATTTCAGTCAGGGCGACGCGGAGATAGCTGTGAGAGCAGCCAGGCCAGGTTTGCCGAATAATGGTCAAGCAGAGCAATGGATCCAGTGGTGCACGAATCACCATCTTGCTTTGACTGCTTCACAAATCCGGAACCTCCCCTAGCTTTAATTGCTAATCTGGCTTCTTTAGCTAGAGTTTTTACGTCCAACAGCCGCGAAGTCTCGTTCCAAATTTGCTCTGCTGAAGCTTTGGAGGTGAGATGCCTGTGCCCATGACGTCTTAAACATTTTAACGCCTCATCTTTCCACAACATGCGTGACAAAGCGGTACTGTCCTGAAACTTGTTCCTTTTGGCGCTACGTTCTTTAGAGATAGTAATGGATCCGTTTTCGTTTTGCGCGAGTTGCAGACCCCACCATTTTGGAACGACTGCGCGCGCGGCAGAGATTAGCTTCTTTCCACAAACAAGAGTGACAAAATCGAATACTCGGCGGTACTGGTCAACCTGCCCAGCTAAACGGTCTAAGTTGTCACTGTCGCTCTTTATCTCGTAGCCGTGAAGAAATCCATTTACGACTGCTACATCGATGCGGGACGCATTGCATCCAAACTCTTCCAAAATTAAATCGTGAGACGGGTCAGGATATTTCTCTTCTAAGATTGCCAGCAAGACCGCGCGAATGTCGGAATCTCGGGTTAGCGTTACCATAAAAGTTTCCGTGTATCACAATAGAACCAAACTAAACATTCAGCAAAGTGAGCGAGGTTGATTCATCTTAACGGATAGATTGACGCGGTCAATTATGGAGTATGGTTCTCGACCAATATGGTAGACCCGGACAGACATTGCACGCTACCTTTCACGATATTTTTTCCAGACTTCTTCCAAGTTCAAGGTTGGCAACGCTTCCCTAATTTTTGTTACGGCTGTTGTGCTATATCTGTCGAAACGCGCCTTTCCTATCTGCACCTGCTTAAAGCAGTCAGGCTTCTCCTTGATCTTGAGTTGCCATATCACGGCTGTCGTTTTAGGGGGGCTGAGTGCCACCTGCTGTGCGACTTGATCGCGACCAAGCGAATAAAACCCGAGTTCGTCAACTCGTCTCACCGCTACTACGGCGACTCCGGGCGTAGTCTCACGTACCAGCTGTACTGGGATGCCTTCTTTCTTGCTGATACGGAGATTCACCGGAACGCCGGTACCTTCTGTATTCAATGACAACGAAGTTATCCCTGGAAAAACCACATCAGCAGCCTCGCTCCTTCTAATTCTTGTTAACAGTGCATTAAGCTCCCCTTCACTAGGCTGCACTTTCTCTCCCTTTAAAGTCGATTCAATTACTGCAAGGCTTCGAGCGCGAGCTCTAGCTTCGAAGAGTCGCCGCCGTCCAGGACGGAGAAGACTTCGAATGAATTTCATTTCGTCTTCTACTAACACATCCAAATCGGACGGAGGATGCGTAGTAATAGGGAGCACTCTACTTGGCAAGAACGTCGCGAGTCCTTCGCCAAAGACTGTGGCAAGAATGTCAGAAAACAGAGTGACTCCTGATCTAGTTGCAAGGTAGAGCTGTTGTTCTGGAATATCAAGCAGATAGTGTTGCTCTGCGTCTCTTAATCCATTAATCATTTGCAGAGTCAGTGCTTGTTCGTTGCTCAGAAAGCTCACATTACCGTCGTTCAGCGCCCTTTGTACGCAAGCATCAAAGCCAATCGTGTTCTTTGCTCGCCGTTCTCGAATTCGGCCGCCACGCTCGAGAATTCCCGCTTTGAGCAACATCTCAAAGCCATGGTCTAACAGGATTAGCACCGCCTGCGCCCGACCCGGATCAACAGGACGGTTAAACAATTCAATTGAAAGCAACAAAGCATCCAATGCTTTTTTTCTGAGCAGCTTGACTTCTCGCTTCATTCCGTTCTTCCGCTCAGCTCTCTTGTTTTTTCTAGTGCTTCAGCTTCATCCAGCAAAAAATCTTCAACCCAAACTTTTGTCTCGTTGCCGTTAGCAACTTGAATTACGCTCTTCATCCCAAATGACTCTAGTTCTCCTTTAATGACCGAACCCTCGGACAATAGCGCACCACCGAACCACTCCAGGATGGTGCACCCCAAACGGCACTCGATCACATAGTAATCACCTAACTCCTTGATCACGGTGCCTGTCTTCATCGTCATTGCGGTATTCTCCTGCGTCGGAAACTTGGCCCGAAAGTATAGCTGACTCAGTCACCGCATACTGATCCAAGTCAGCTGGAAAACTATTTTCCCCCTTGACACTCCCCTGCAATCAGGCATATACTTTATTTGTTAATTAGCTAGAAGTTATATGCCTCACCTACTCTCCCTCACCCCGCCCTCGCACTCCGTCCTAAGTTCTTTCTTTTGTCATTTTTACCCGCAACCCCTTTGCTTTGTCATATTTACCGCACCTTAGCCACCTAAAGCATTTGTTTTGTGATATTTGCATTTTGACCCCCCGGGGGGGGGTAGGTCGACTTCTAGCCACTGATCACTAGCCACTAACCACTGATGAAGAGGGTTCCAATGACCACTTGCACACACATCAAGACCAACGGAAGCATTTGCCAGGGCGTCGCCATGGAAGGAAAGGAATACTGCTATTTCCATCTTCGCGACCGCCAGCGATACAGCAATCTTCGCCGCGCCCACAACTATCGCCTCGAGCGCCTTCGCAAGGGTTACACTCCCGCCGAGATCTATCCCCTCAACGCTCGCAACAGCCCCGAGAACCTGGACATGCAGAGCGCGCACCTCTTCGGCACGCTCGAATTGCCCGTGCTCGAAGATGCGGCTGCCATTCAGATCGCCGTCTCCAACATCTTCCGCGCGCTCGCATTGCAGCAACTCGACCGGCACACCGCTGCAGTCCTGCTCTACTCGCTCCAGATCGCCAGCGGAAATCTGAAGAACCTCCAGACCCAGCCACTCGCGGAAGAACCGGCCGCTTCGAAAGAGCCGCATCCCTTGGACACTTTCGCCCCCGGATTGCTCGAAGAAGACAAGCTGGAAGCGCAAGCCGCTCCCGCATCAACCCCCGCCATCGACGACGACGAAAACGTTTACAACGACAAGACCGTCGATCCCGCCCGCTTCTTCTGCGGCCCTGAAAAACCCGAACCCACAGACGCCGAGATCAACGACATCAGCCAGCCGACCGGGAACAGCTAGATCCGTGCCGACGCACTGTCAAACAAAGCCACTTTCATTTGTATGCAAACTGTTTCACACACCACTAAAGTGGTGGTCTGCAACTCTATGAAAAGAATGAGCACGCAGCTGGAACTCCAAATGCATAAGTGATTGCGCAAGTTCTTAGCAACACATCTCACAGGAGTTTTTCTAAATGAAGCTTTTCCGCGTTTTGGTCTTGGCTGTATTTGTCCTCGGCACCGTCTCTGCTTTTGCAGACAACGTGACCTGGTCGCTCAACAACGTCTCATTCAATGACGGTGCTACCGCGACCGGCTCTTTCACCTACAACGCTGACACCAACGCCGTCAGCAATTGGAACCTCACCACCAGCTCGACCGATGCCTTCGGCGGCTCGAACTACAACACGGGCAATAGCAGCGAGTTCACCCAGAACCTGGGCAATCCCGTAGATTCGTTCATCTTTTACATTGGCCTGTTGCAACTTCGCTTTACTCCGGTCACCGGGCTCACCAACGCAGGTGGAAACATTTCCCTGGATCTGGCCACTGCAGGCGGCGGCTCCGGCGGCGTGGAATGTTACAACTGCAGTCCCTATCGCGTGATCACCTCCGGCAGCTTGTCCGCCGAAGGCAACGCCAACAACCCGGTTCCTGAGCCATCCAGCCTTATGCTGATGGGTTCCGGACTCATCGGTCTCGGCGCCGGTCTTCGCAGAAAGTTTGGCGTTTAACAAAGTTTCAACTCAGGAAAGCTTCTAACAAACTTGTCCCATCCTTCGCTGACGCGAGGGATGGGATTTTGTCTTTCCCCACATTTTTAGATTGGTGGATTCACCGCGATTCGGAAGCTGTATAACTATCTCTCGTGCGCCGCATCCTCAAATTCGCGCTTATCTCGATCGCCACGATCTACTTGCTGCTCTGCGTCGCGCTGTATTTGCACCAGACCAAATTCATCTTCATCCCGCAACGCGAAGTCGAGAACACGCCGCGTGATTTCGGATGCGACTTCGAAGACGTACAATTCCCCGCCACAGACGGCAAGTCGCAACTCCACGGTTGGTGGCTCCCCAACAATTCCGAAGCCAAAGCCGGAATCGATCCGCAACGGCGCGCCGAACACGATGCAGATGATGATTCCGAATCGGGCGCCGAGCCCGAACCACAACGCGATCCGGAAAAATCGGACGAGAAGTCAGACCAGGATTCCGAACCAAAGCCCGCACACAAACCGTTCCAAAAACCGCGACGCCTCTCCGGAGTCACAGCTCTGGTCGGTCCCGCAGGAGTCGCGGCAGCCGCCGGAAATCGCGGGCTGCACATCAACACCGTTCCTGGCCTTGCTGCGGAAGCGGCCGCGCAAGCGGGTTCTAGCAATCGCCGCGCGCTGATCTATTTTCACGGAAACGGCGGCAGCATCGGCGCGAACGCCGCGCACGCTTGCCGTCTGAGCCGCATGGGATTTGCCGTGCTCATCTTCGACTATCGCGGATACGGCCGCAGCGAAGGCGGTCCTCCCACAGAGAAACAGGTTTACGACGACGCCGAGCAAGCCTGGAACTTCCTACTCACTAAAGAACCGTTAAGCGACCCGTCCCCAGACAAGATAAACGCCAAGCCCGTCATCTACGGACACTCCCTCGGCGGTGCCGTCGCAGTGGAGATGGCCACGCGCCATCCAGAAGCCAGCGCGCTCATCGTCGAGAGCTCGTTCACTTCGATCCAGGAGATGGCGAAACAAAGCCCGCAGTTCCGCTTCTTCCCCACTTGGCTGATCCTGAACCAGCACATGGATTCCCTCGAAAAGATGTTCACCGTGAAGATGCCGGTGCTTGTGATCCACGGTACCGCCGACAACATCGTGCCATTCGCAATGTCAGAAAAGCTCTACGCCGCCGCGCCCGGAAAGAAACAGTTGTTCCTAGTCCCCGGCGCCGGACACGAAAATTGCGCCTCCGTCGCCGGCGAGAAATATCAGGAAGCAGTAGGAAAA
>JAOAPE010000055.1 GCA_025462725.1 Terriglobales bacterium
CGAGCGCGGTCGACACGCCGAGGACGACCACCAGGAGGGCGAGCGCCAGGGTTCCGAACCGGGCCCACTCCATGCCACGCCGCAGCCCCTCGCCGAGGGCCACGAGGAGGACGGCGCCGGCGAGATAGGCGGCCATCCGGCCGGCGCCGTGATGGAGGCCGACGCGGCCGGCGGTGCCGCCGATGCCCTGGGCGGTGTACTGCGCGGCGAGGCCCCACAGGAAGACGATCGCCATCCCCAGCCCGGCGGGCCGGGCCGCGCTCGTCTCCTGGGTGGCCGGTCTCGTCGACGTGCTCGTGGCCGACACCCTAGCCCTCCTCCGGCCACGGCTCGCCGGCCTCGGAGCCGCCGGTGAAGCGGAGGTGCGCCCCCTCGGGCCGCGGCACTGTGAGAGCGGTCACAGCAGCATGGTACGTGGCCGGCCGTGGGTCCATCCGGGGACCGCTCCTCGACCCTCCACACCGGCGAGAGGAAACCTGTCAGGCGTGGCGGCCGAGCGGTCCGGCCGCCGTCAGGCAGCCTCCTCGCTGCACCGAGGGTTCGTGACATGCCGTCAGCACGGTGGCCGCCGCGCCGTCACCGGCGACGGTGTAGGGTGACCCCATCGGCTCCGGAAAAGGGCAAACCCGTCGTGAGGCGGGGACGCAAAGCCACGGGTCTCCTCGAGGAGACAGCCGGGTCACCCGAGAGCAAGCGCGGGGCCGAATGGAGATGCCCATGCGCCACGTCGCGGTGGACCGCCCCACCGGTTCGCTGCGCCACGCGCTGACGGCGAGCCCACCGCGGCCCGTCGGCTCCTCCGTGGCTCCGGCGACGCGCCACGGCGGCGGGAGTAGCAGCGCGTGGAGCGGCAGCACGTGGTCCTGACCACGCTCCCCCGGTGACCACGCGGCGTTGCGGCGTGCGCCTGCCGCGTCACCTGGGGCTGCTGCGCGTCTGGGCCATCCCCACCGCGGTGCTCCTCGGAGGCGCCGGGGCGGCGGTGCTCGTCGTCCGCCGCACCGGCCCGCTGCACGCCGCCCTCTCGATGAGCTGGTGGCAGCTCGCCATGCTCTTCTTCGTCACCGAGATCTGCGTGATGCACCTGTACGTGCGTCGCGACGCCCACTCGCTCTCCCTGAGCGAGATCCCGCTGGTGCTCGGGCTGCTCTTCAGCAGCCCGGGTGGGCTGCTCCTGGGGCAGCTCGCCGGGGCCGGCGCCGCGCTGCTGCTGCACCGCCGCCAGCCCCCGCACACGCTGATCTTCAACTGCGGAACGCTGGCGGTCTCCACCTCCATCGCCCTGGTCACCTTCCAGACCGTGCTCGGGCGGCAGAGCCCGGCGAGCCCGCCGGGATGGCTGGCCGTCCTCGCCGGCACGGCGGCGGCGGGGGCGGTCAGCGCCCTGCTCATCTGTGCGGCGATGGCGGCGACACAGCCGGGCTTCTCGACGGGATCGGCGGTGCGCGTCGTGGTCAGCGCGCTGCTCGGCACCGCGGTGGTGACCACCTTCGCGATCGTCGTCGCCACCGTGATGTGGTTCCAACCGGCGGCGATCGGCCTGCTGGTGCTGCCGCTGATGGCGGTCTTCGCCGCCTACCGCGGGTACAGCGCGCAGCGGGCGCGCACCGACCACCTCGAGTTCCTCTACGACGCCAGCCGCCTGCTCCAGGAGGCCAAGGACGTCGAGTCGACGGTGCGCGTCCTCCTCTCCCGCGCCTGCACCATGTTCCGGGCGGAGCTCGCCGAGTTCACGCTCTTCCCGGGCACCGGCGAGGCGATCGCCTACCGCACCCAGCTGGGACGCGGCCGGCAGGACGAGGGCATGGCGCCGATCGGCCTCGACCCCATCGACGAGGTGAACAGCATCGACCTGCTGGAGATGGCGACGGCGGCGACCCGGCTCGCCAAGACCCGGGGACGCGACCGCTGCGAGGTCTACACCCCCGACCTGGGGGCACGCACCGGCCGGCAGCGTCGGGGGCCGGTGCCTCGTGACCTGACCAGCCTCGCCGTGGAGCGCAGCGAGAGCGCCGCCACCGGCTGACCGGGGCCGGCACGGCCGCCCGCGCGGCGCCTCTCAGCAGCGGACGCTGACCCGGATGTGGGTGCCACGACCCGGCGTGGAGACGACGTCGAGGGCGCCGCCGTGGAGCGCCGCCCGCTCGCGCATCGACGCCAGGCCGAGTCGCCGCGTGCGCAGCGACCGGGCGCGCGCCTCGGCGACGTCGAAGCCCGACCCGTCGTCGCGGATCGACGCCCGCACATCGCTGGGTCTCATGGTGAGGGCGACATCGATGCCGGTCGCATGGGCGTGCCGCAGCGCGTTGTTCGTCGCCTCCTGGACGATCCGGAAGAGGCTCGCCTCGACGTCCTGCGGCAGCCGGCGCTCGGCGCCCACGAGGCGGAAGCCGATCCGCGTCGCGTGCCGCTCGCCGAGGTCGGTGAGCAGGCGGCTCAGGGCGGGGGCCAGGCCCAGGTCGTCGAGCGCCATGGGACGGAGGTCGAAGATCAGCTGCCGGGTCTCGTCGAGGGCCTGACGGGCCGTGGTCCGGAACTCCGCCAGCTCGACGAGCGCCTGCTCGGCGTCCCGTGAGAAGAGCCGCTCGACGATCTCCGCCTTGAGCACCAGGTTGGCCATCAGCTGCACGGGCCCGTCGTGGAGCTCACGGGCGATGCGCATCCTCTCGTCCTCGACCACCTGGAACATGTCCCGCGACGGGCGCTCGGCGGGCGGCCCGTCATCGCCGGGCAGGGGGGTGAGGAGACGATGGTCGGCCGGGGGGCCGGCCGCCGCCAGCGGGGTGGCATGGTCGCGCAGGAGTCCCGCGCCGGCGGGCCCGTCGAGGGTCAGGAGCGTGGCGTCGCCGGGCGAGGCGCCGCCGGCGCCGTACCCCGCCAGCGCCCAGACCGCTGCCGAGCAGCGACGGGCGACGAAACGGAGGAGCGACTGCTGCGGGGCGGTGAGGGTGCGATCGATGGTGGCCATGGTGGTTCGGATTCACACGGTATCAGCGGTCCTGTCCGGCATCCGCACCGCCCTGACCCGAGGCGGTGACGATCGCGACCGGGTCCCTCCGCGGCGGAGCACGCTGTGCTCCGCCCGGCTACTGAACCCCGGTGCCGGCGAACGCCTGAAGGGCCAGCTGCGCGGCGAGACCCCAGCAGAAGACGACGGCGAAGCCGACGCCGACGGGTCCGTCGAT
>JAOAPE010000014.1 GCA_025462725.1 Terriglobales bacterium
ATAATTCTCTCCAAATTCCCCGCCAATCATACACATCCCGCTGCTTCCCATTTATCATTCCCCGCATGGCAAAACAGAAGGAGTCTCGCCGGGCCAATCCCCGCACTACCGGAATTGAGCTCATTTCGTCAAAGAAGATTTACCAAGGCCCGGCATTCAGCGTTTTCAAAGACATCGTCCGGGAGGGCGCTCATACCGGACAGCGGGACGTGGTTCGCCACACCGGCTCGGTTGTCATCCTTGTTGTGGACGAGCCACTTACCAAGCGCTCAGACGCGCAGGTCTTGCTCATTCGCCAGTATCGCTACGCTGCCGGACAATATATGTGGGAGCTTCCCGCCGGACGCATCGACGCCGGCGAAAACAAACTTGCCGCCGCTAAACGCGAGCTACTCGAAGAGACCGGCGTAATCGCGAAGAAGTGGACGCGCATCTTCCAGTTCTATGCCAGCCCTGGATTCCTCGACGAAACCATGGATGTATTTCTCGCTCGTGGACTTACCTTGGGTAAAGCTCAGCCTGAAGAAGACGAGCAGATATCGCTGCGGTTCTTCCCCTTACCCGAAGCCCTGGGCATGGTGGCGTCCAACAAGATTCGCGATGCCAAGACCATGACCGCTCTATTGTGGATGTACATGATGGTCAGCAACAAGAAATGAAGCCCTAAATTTCGGCGCCAGACAGCATGAACTCGGTTTTCCTCATCTATAAGCAGGTCGCAAGTACATAGAAGAGGCGCCCGGGCCCTAGATGTCCAATTCAGAATTTGGTTCGCTCAGCCTAGTACTTGTCGTTCTGCTCGGGACCGCGCACTTTCTCGGATACCTCTTCGCGCGACTCCGCCAGCCACGTGTGATAGGCGAGATTCTCGCGGGAGTTCTTCTCGGGCCATCAGTTCTCGCTCACATCGCACCGAACTCGACCGTTGCGGTCGCCCTTGCAGGAGCAAGTTCTAACATTAGCGACTCACATCAGGCGGCTCTGGGATTTCTTTACAACCTCGGATTGCTATTGCTGATGTTCGTCTCCGGGGCAGAAACGAAGAATCTGTTCAACAATGAAGACCGACGCGAACTGACATGGCTCGGACTTGTCGGTACCGGACTTCCCTTTATCATCGCTCTCGCCGTCTCTCCGCTGATGCCACGGGCGTCGCTCATGGGACCGGCACATCAATCCACATCGCTGCTTCTGGTGATCGGAATCGCTGTTGCTGTTACGTCGATTCCGGTGATCTCGCGCATTCTTCGCGACCTCGGCATCTTGCACACTCGATTCGCAAGATTGATTCTCGGCGTAGCCGTATGTGAGGACATCTTCCTCTGGGCGGTTCTCGCTCTCGCCGTCTCGCTTGCAAAGGACGGCTCCGTCCCCGCGCACATGATCGCCATCCATACCGCGCAGACACTGGTCTATTTGGGATTGGGCTTGTTTGTGATGCCCAAGGTCCTCGCGGCAATCAATCGATCCAAATGGAATCCATTCATCGCCGGTTCTCCCATCGCATACGTGTGCCTGATCCTGCTCGGGTACTCGGCTATTGCCGCTACGCTCGACGTCAGTCTCGTCTTCGCAGCTTTCCTCGCTGGATTCGCATTAGCGAAAAGCTCTGACGGATTTCAGAGCGCGTTTGAGACTGTCGGCAAAACGGCATTCGCGATTTTTATTCCCATTTACTTCGCGCTCGTGGGATCCAAGCTGGACTTGAGCCGCGCATTCTCATATCAAATGCTCCTGTGGTTTCTGACATTCGCCTGCGTTGTGAAATTGATCTCCGCTGGTCTAGGTTCGCGGTTCGCAGGATTCAGTTGGCGTGATTCACTCAACCTCTCCATCGCACTCAACGCACGCGGTGGTCCTGGCATCGTTCTTGCCAGCGTTGCGCTTGAAGCAGGAATCATTAACCGGAATTTCTATACCACGCTGGTGATCGTTGCTTTGCTCACATCTCAACTCGCCGGCGCGTGGCTGGATTTTGTTCTGCGAAAGGGCTGGCCATTGCTATCAGCCGTCGATGCGGCCGAAGCAGAAATCAACCCGCACCGCGTTCCCGAATTGCAAAATGTCGCCTAACACTGCTGTTTACTCTCTTGACAACAGCCAAGCTGATTGCAACAATGACATAACACCTTTACCATGTTCCCCTGACGTTGTTGTGACCTTCGGAATGGCCGTCTGGCTTCGCTGAATCTGCTTCAATGTCAAATTTAATGGTCTGGGTTAAATCAGGGTACTGGAAGTGGTACGCACGTAAAGCCGCTCCTCCCAAAGTGTACGGAGGGACGCAAGATGTCTCGTTTGAAAGGCAAAGTAAAGTGGTTTAATAACGCAAAAGGGTTTGGCTTCATCGGACGTGATGATGGACCGGACGTGTTTGTTCATTACAGTGCCATAGAATCGGAAGGCTACCGCAGTCTCCAAGAAGGAGACGATGTAGAGTTCGAGATCGCTCAGGGCCAGAAGGGCCCACAGGCAGAAAAGGTTACGCGAGCAGCCTCGTAAAATTCCCGCAGCACGGCACACTGCTACTCTTGAAAGACCCAGCCCCAAAGCTGGGTTTTGTTTTTTGCGGCACTCCTGCAAACTGTAGCCCGCCAGCTACAATCATTCCAATGCAACAAACCCCCAAGGTGTACGTTGTGCTCGTGAACTGGAACGCGTGGGGACACACCCTCGAGTGTCTCGAATCCATTTACCACAGCGACTACCCCAACTTCCAAGTCATCGTTGTTGATAACGCATCCTCGGACGACTCCGTGAGCAAGATCGAATCATGGGCTCGGGGTGAGCTATTAGTCCAAACGGATGTTCCCGACGAAATGAAGCCCTATTCGTCGCCGCCTGTGAGCAAGCCCATCCGCACCGCCGCACTCACATTGCAGGAATCACAATCAGTGGAACAAATCACAGGCGAAGACTCCACATTTCTAAGACTCTCGGCGACCGGTCCGTATCCGCTGGTGTTGATCCAGTCCGGAGCGAATCTCGGATTCGGCGCGGGAAACAACGTCGCTATGTCTTTCATCTCGAAGCGCGGCGACGCTGACCAGATCTGGCTGCTGAACAATGACACAGTGATTGAGCCAACAACCCTTTCAGCCATGGTGGCGACGGCTAAATCTGCGCCGGGGATCATCGGCTCGGTTGTCCGATACTATTCGCAACCCATCAAAGTCCAAGCATACGGCGGCGGACATTTCTCTTCCTTGACGGGAAGCGCGCGTCTGATCAGCAAACCCGCGCGCAAATCGGTAAACTTCATCTTCGGCGCAAGCTTCATGCTTGACCGCTCCACCTTGGATCAGATCGGCCTCTTCGACGAAAACATCTTTATGTACTTCGAGGAAGTTGAATACTGCATTCGAGCGAAAGAACGCGGGATATTGATGTCGTTCTCACATGCGAACGTCTATCACAAAGTTCGCGCGTCCAGCGGCGACCAATACTTCCAGTGGAAAAGCATCTACAAAAATCGCGTGTACACCATGCGCAAGCACTTCGGTCGCGGCTGGTGGATCCTATTCATGGCGCTGAATTGGTTGACCAATGTCCTGAGTCCGTTCGTGCATCCGGATAAGAGGAAGGCGTCGAGAGAGGCGCTGGGAGAGCTCTTGAAAGGAAAGAGATAGAATCTTCCCAGCCCATGGACAATAAATCCATAGCCAACATTCTCTATGAGACCGCAGACCTCATGGAGATTGCCAACGACGACCCCTTCCGCATCCGCTCGTATCGTCGGGCGGCCGAGGCCATCGAGGGCACTCCCGAGCGGATTGCTGACATCATCTCCGAAGACAAAAAAGTGCTCGCCATACCCGGCATCGGCAAAGGGATGCTCTTCAACCTGAAGGAGATTTTTACCGAAGGCAAGCTCCAACTCCACACTGACCTGCTGAAGAAATATCACCCGTCGATGCTGGAGCTTTTGAAAATCCAGGGACTTGGCCCCAAGACCATTGCACTCATCTGGTCAACGTTTCAAGTCAGCGACGTCGCTGGGGTGGAGAAACTCGCGCGCGAAGGCAAGATTCAAACCCTTCCCCGCATGGGCGAGAAACAGGAACAGAAGATCCTCAAAGGCATTGAGGATTATCGCCGAATTTCCGGGCGCTTCCATCTCGACGTTGCCGACCGCACTGCTCAGAAATTTATCGAACATTTATCGGGCACGCCCGGCATCGACAAGATCACGCCCGCGGGATCACTCCGGCGCGGACGTGACACGATTGGTGACATAGACATCCTCGTTACCGGGAAAGGCTGGAGTGCACACCCCGGGACAAAGAACGGCGAAGCCGCAGCGGCCATCGAGAAGACACTCGCATTTCCCGGCATTCAGGAAGTTTTGGTAAAAGGCGATGACAAGGTCAGCTTCAAGCTCCGCAGCGGGATGCAAGTGGACGTGCGGTTTCTTGCGCCTGAATCCTTCGGGGCCGCGATGCAGTACTTCACCGGGTCGAAGACGCACAACGTCAATCTTCGACAACGTGCGCTTAAGCAAGGCCTGACGCTTAATGAATACGGACTCGTCCGCATCGAAGATGAAAAGCGAGTCGCGGGCAAAACCGAGGAAGAGGTGTACAAAAAACTCGGGCTCGACTACATCCCGCCTGAACTGCGCGAGAACTGCGGCGAGATCGAAGCTGCCGCCGCGCATACCCTTCCCGAACTCATCACGGAAAAGGACATTGAGGGCGACGTGCACATGCACACCGTCGAGACTGATGGTCGATGCACGATCGAGGAGATGGCCGCGGCTGCCATCGAGCGCGGATACAAATACATGGCCATCACTGACCATTCGAAGAACCTCGCGTTCGCGAATGGTCTTGATGACGCCCGTGCGATCAAGCACATCGAAAAGATTCGCACAGCGGATAAAGCGACAAGCGAAATCAAAATCTTTGCTGGCATCGAAGTGGACATCCTCATCGATGGCGACCTCGATCTCTCTGCCGACGTCCTTGCGCAGATGGACCTCGTAATTGCCAGTGTCCATTCGCATTTTCAACAAGAGCCGGCGAAAATGACAGAGCGCCTCATCCGAGCCATCGAGAGCAATAGCATTTCCATCATCGGACATCCCACGGGACGCATCCTTCTTCGCCGCGAGGCTTATCCCTATGACATGGACGCCGTACTGCGCGCCGCCGCAAAGAACAAAGTAGCGATGGAATTGAACGCCTATCCCGACCGTCTCGATTTATGCGACATGCATCTCCGTATGGCGAAAGAGCGTGGAGTAAAGATCGTCATCAACACTGACTCACACCACACTTCGCATATGGAGAAGTTGAAATATGGCATCCTTCAGGCGCGCCGGGCATGGCTCACGAAGGATGACGTGCTGAACACCCTACCTGTAACAGAGTTCTCCAAAGCCATGCGGCGCCGGTAGGCCGTGCACCTGCAACTGACATTCGGCATCTCACATTCCGTAAGGAGCGCGTTATGACTGCACAGGCCGGGAAACCAGAGTTCGATGCCGGGCACGTGCCCATGACTGAGGAATTCGACAGCCCCCGCCGATCATTGCCGCCAGCGGTGCCGGTGCTAGTGGCCGCGGTGGTGTTAGGTATTGCCGTGTTCACCATGGTTCGCGTGACCAATCCGGTAACACCCGCAAGTGGCGCCATCACGAAAATGTTTCACGTGGAACAATCTACGGGCGATCGCGTCCTAGTTGGGATTGAAGTCCACCTGAAGAACATGGGACAAAAACCAGTGTGGGTCAAAGGAGTGGACGTGAAACTGACTACGCCGCAGGGTGAATTCACTGACCAACCGGCACCGGGCGTGGACCATCCGCGGTACCTTCAAGCATTTCCGGGGCTTCGCCAGAGCAATGCTCAACCCCTGGGCATGGACACTAAGATCCAACCAGGCAACGAACGTGACGGATTGCTGATTGTTGCCTTTCCGGTAAACGGTGACGGGTTCGATAAGAGGCAATCGGTGGAAGTGAAAGTCAATTTCTACGATCAAAAGCCGCTGATACTTAAACAGTAATCAGCGGCCTTTGTGAGCTGCGAAGTTGACTAGCGGGAGACCGATGCAGGTGCGTTTTTGGGCGTGGAGATGTAGCCCGATACTTTGTCTTTATCGATGTTAAAGACCACTAGCTCGTAAAGCATTTTGTCGCGTCCGGTGTAGAACTGGAGAGGCTCGTTCTTGGTCTTATCTTTCTTAGGAATCGTCGAATCGTCCGCGATCACATTCAACGTGAACACACCCTTCTTCTTGTCAGCTTTCTTGAGTTGCAAGCTGACGGTGGAGACCGGTGTAGGGTTCTTCGATTTGGTTAAAGTGAATTCGAAGTAATTGCGATCGCCCTTGTGTTTGAGCACTTCCAAGTCTTCGCGGGTGGTCGCGATCAATCCGCTTTGTTGCCCCAGGTCACCGATTGTGCGTTCCAATTTCGATTTTGTGGCTTCGAGATCGGTGCGTGTGCTGGCAATGTCTGTTCTTGTGCCAGCCACTTCCGTCTTCACGCCGGCGACATCTCCGCTCACGGCGCCTAATGCAGCTTGTTGTTTCTGCTGTTCTTCAGTGAGGCGCGATTCAGACGCCTTCTGCTGGCGAGACAATTCCGCCGCACGGGAGGCGATCTCTTTTTTCGTCAGACCGACCTTTTCGCTCAAGTCCTGACTGCTGGCCTGAATCTCAGACTGGGTTGCGGCGATTTTCTTGCCCAGCTTGTCTTCCGAAGCGGTCTGCTTGGCCTCCAGCGAGTTCAGTCGCTCGTTCAGTTGGTATGAGAAGTAAAGCGAGAACGCGACGTAGAGGCCAAAAGTGGCGAGCAGGACATTGCGGAAAATATGGCTCTCGCCAGCGGATTGCTGCGTTTCTTCAAGCATTGGGACTGCCTTATGTTGAGGATTGTGGAACTCTCATTGTTGGATATAACAGCGTGACTGTCAAATAGTTCTGCGAAGGGGACGGATATGCAAGAACTAGGCATTCCGATTGCAACGTAAATTGCAACTGCTCTGGCCTAAGTTGAGGATGGCGTGCTGTATTTTTTCCTAAGTTGAAGTCCTGCTTCGACTTAGTTGCAGAGCAAGTTTTGGCTTTCATAACGAGCCAGCAAATCAGGTGTGGAACACAATTCCCTCTCTGAGTAGCTGAGTTCACATAACCAGAAGTGTAGTTACAGGGGAAAGTAGCAATGGTTAGACGCTTTCATAGTTTCGCATTGGTTGTTGGCCTGTTATCGGCTGCTGTGCCTGGCTGGGGAAGCCAGTCACCTGAGAAAGAGGCGGCAAATCCTACAGAGTATCGGCAAGCGCGCCAACTGCCGGAGGGTGGCAGCGAGCTTCCATTACTTTTTGTCATCGGGATGGGAATACTCTCCGGGGGCGTGATCTCAGCAATGCGCACCCGCCCGAATCCAGTGAAATCGAACATGAATTAGGTACTGACGCTCGATTGCGGTGCTCTGGATTTCAGCATCTCAACCATGACACGAGGCCTGCGTCTTTCATATGCCAACACAGCCGTCCTATATTGAATTCCTGCGACGCAATCTGCTTCCTCGTATTAGCAGCAATGGGACCGGCTGGAAGCGATACATCTCCACAGTGCTCATCATTGTGGGCGGGTTGATGCTGAGCTACGTAGCTTCGCAGTACTACGGAATGTACAGCGAGCAAAAGCGACTTGCGCAAGAGTGGGAACAGCAGAATTCACACCCACAAAACAGCGCAGCTACTCAGCAGCCGGTAAGACATGACGGACTGATTCGTGTTTCCATCCCGAAGATCAACTTAGATGCGATCGTTCTCGATGGCACCACCCGTAAGCAGTTGAAGAATGGCCCCGGCCGGGTGATTGGGACGGCGCTGCCCGGTGAGATCGGAAACTCCGTAATCACCGCGCATCGCGACACTTTCTTCCGCCACATCTACGAACTTGCAAAGGGTGACAGCATACTAGTGCAGCGGAACGGCGAGACGCTCCGCTTTGAAGTGACTGGAAAAAAGATCGTCGAGCCCGATGATGTATCGGTACTGAAGCAGAGTGACGACTCGCGGTTGACCCTGATTACTTGCTATCCCACCTATTACATTGGTCCTGCACCACAGCGGCTAGTGGTTAGTTCGAAGCTTTCAGAACGCGGAACCCAAGCCGCGGTTGCTGGAACCCAAGCTAATCGCTAGCACCTAACCTTCACCAGATTTAATCTTTTACAATCTTTGTGTGAAGTCCTACGACGCAATCATCATTGGTGGCGGCATCATCGGCGTGTCACTGGCGCTTGAGCTGCGCCATTCGGGTATGACGGTGCTAATCGTCGAGCGGGGAGAACCCGGACGCGAGGCCTCCCACGCGGGTGCTGGGATGTTGGCTGCGCTAGATCCAGAGACGCCGGCATTCCTGAAACAGGTATGCATTGCGAGCGCGAAGCTCTATCCGGAATTTGTCGCGGAGATGGAAGCGGAGTCCGGCCTAAAGATCGACTTCCGGCGCGATGGAACGATCTACCTTGCCGAACGCCCAATCGCGAGTCTTGGGAAGCTGCTGACCGCGACAGAACTCAAGATTCTGGAACCGGAGCTCGAGTCAAATTCAGCGTACTTACTCGAGGAAGACAGCGTTGAGCCGCGCGACCTTATGGCGGCAGCTCTGGAAGCCGCGAAGCATCGCGGAGTGGACATTGTAAGAGGCTCGCCGGTTGCCGAACTTTTGATTGACGGCACACGCGTGGCGGGGGTGGTCACTGCTAGAAAACAATACTCCGCGCCAGTGGTGGTTAATTGTGCCGGCGCATGGGCAGCCGATGTCCCCGGATTTACAATTCCCTCCCGCCCAGTTAAAGGGCAACTGTTCTCGGTGGTTTTTCCGCATGAGCCCGGCAGACAATTGCTCCGACATGTCGTTCGCGCAGAATCGGTTTACATTGTCCCTCGCAGCAATGGACGCATTCTGATCGGGGCGACTGTCGAAGAAGCGGGGTTCGACAAACGGGTTCAGCCCGATACCATCCAACGAATGCATCAAGCAGCCGCAAACATTGTGCCGCAACTCGGCGAGGCGCGAATCCATGAAGTCTGGGCGGGATTGCGCCCCGGCACTCCGGACGATCTGCCCATCATGGGAGCCACTTCCCTCGAGGGATACTTCGTCTCGACTGGACATTATCGCAACGGAATCCTGCTCGCGCCGATCAGCGCATTGTTAATGTCGCAACTCATCCGCGGGGACAATCCGCACGTTGATCTCTCCGAATTTTCTCCGCTCCGCTTTGCTGCAAAAGAAATTCGCTCAGCTTGAGTGAGTTTCGTTCACTGACCGGCCAAGCTTGGCACGCGTGTTGCAATGTATACTTGAGAGTTCTCATACCTCTCCCAGGAGCACACAGCAATACATGTCAACGGCTGCGGTCACGTTTGCACAGAATAAGGACAACCAACAGCGATTCCTGAATGAGCTGAAAGACTTGCTGCGCATTCCCAGCGTCAGCACATTGCCGCAACATAAAGAGGATGTACGCCGTGCAGCTGAATTCATTGCCAACGAACTGAAACGGATCGGCATGGACAACGTGGAGATCATTGCCACCGCTGGACATCCGCTCGTCTATGCGGACTGGCTCAAAGCGCCGGGCAAGCCCACAGTCCTGAGTTATGGGCACTATGATGTGCAGCCGCCGGATCCACTGGATGAATGGAAGACTCCCCCTTTTGAACCAACCGAGCGAAACGGAAATATCTATGCGCGCGGTGCAGTCGACGACAAAGGTCAGATGTACATGCACGTGAAGGCATTGGAGTCGTTGCTGGTCGCCGGAAAAGGCACCCTTCCCATGAACGTGCGCGTGCTAGTGGAGGGCGAAGAAGAAGTTGGCGGCGAAGCTATTGCCAAATTCGTCGCTTCCCATCCCGAACGCCTGAAGGCCGACTTCGCGCTTGTCTCTGACACTGAAATGTTTGCTCCTGATCTCCCGACTCTCAACGTAGGACTCCGCGGACTGATCTACACCGAACTGGAAGCTGTGGGAGCAAAAACTGACCTTCATTCAGGCATGTATGGCGGAGCGGCACCGAATCCATTTTTCGCGTTGACACAAATCATCTCGAAGTTGAAAGACGAGAACGGGAAAATCCTCATTCCTCATTTCTACGATCGCGTACAGAAGCCCAGCGATGAAGAACTCAAGGCGTGGAAATCGCTTCCCTTCAATGAAGAGCATTATCGGGAAACAGAAGTTGGCTCAAAAGAATTGACGGGCGAACCCGGATTCTCAGTGCAAGAGCGTACTTGGGCCAGACCGACGCTTGAAGTTCATGGCATGCCGGGTGGCTTCGTCGGCGCTGGCGCGAAGACTGTAATCCCCGCGAAGGCGACGGCGAAAGTATCCATGCGAATCGTGCCTAATATGAAACCGGAAGAGGCTTTCAAGCAATATAGCGATTACGTGATGAGCCTAGTCCCGAAGGGCATTCAGTTGAAGGTGAAGCTGCTCAGTATGGGCGATCCCATCATTATCCGGACGGACAATAAGTTCGTGAAAGCCGCGACCGAAGCAATGAAGGAAGTCTTTGGCAAGGACACGGTTTTTATTCGGTCTGGCGGATCGATCCCTATCGTCGCCGAATTCGAAAAACATCTGAAGATTCCAAGCGTGATGATGGGCTTCGGGCTTCCGGACGACAATCTTCATGCTCCGAACGAAAAATTTCATATCGCGAATTTCTATCGCGGCATCGAATCTATTATCCGGTTCTTGCAAAAGGTCGGCGCGGAAGGCTAGCGTCGTTTGAAAAACACAGTTTCGGGTGCTAACATCCCCAACTTACGTAACAGGAGGAAGTAATGTCAGACGATCGCAACAATAATATTGGTTGGTTCCTGGCCGGTCTTGGTCTGGGTGCCGTGGTTGGAATCCTTTATGCGCCAAAATCGGGACGCGAGACCCGCGAGTCCCTCCTGCAGAATGCAGATGAAGGCCGTGATTACGTGGTGGCGCGCGGACGCGAAGCCCGCGAGCGAGTAAGCGAATTCGTGGACCGCGGCAAGGAAACGGTCGGCAAGCAGCGCGAGCAGATCAATTCGGCGATTGAAGCGGGACGGCAGGCGTATCGCGAAGCCACAGCGGAAAAGAAGTCTTAGTTCCATTACGGAGACAGCCCGGCTGTCTCCGTATTTTTCTCTATTGCAAGTAGCACAAACTTCGGCCAGAATTCGCAAGTAGAATTTTCCACGCCCAACTTATGAATGAGACTCTGCTCACCATCTTCATCATCGGCACGTGTGTAGCTGTGGTCATACAGGCCGGCATCCTGCTGGCGCTGTTCTTCAGCGTGAAGAAGACCAGTGAGCGCATGGAAGCGATCGCGAAGCGCGTGGAAGTCAGCGTGCTCCCAGTCTTGGAATCGACGAAAGTCATCCTTGAAGACGCAACGCCCAAGCTAAAAGAGATTACGGCGAATCTGGCGGAAACAACTACCGTTCTCAAGGCGCAAGTCGCCCGTATGGACGTCACCTTCAATGACGCAGTTGACCGCACACGGCTACAGGTCATCCGCGTAGATGAACTGGTCAGCCGCACGATAGACAGAGTGGAAGAGACAACCGAGATGGTGCAGCACACCGTGCTGACGCCAATGAAACAGCTTGCGGGTGTTGTGCAGGGATTGTCTGTCGGAATCGGCTCGTTTTTGAACCGCCGGCGAAAAGCGGCGATGGAAGCCAGCGGCGCGACGGAAGATGAAGAGATGTTTATCTGACAACCTATTAGCCTTTAGCTCTTAGCTCAAGGTCGAAATAAAAGGCAGCCTCGATGGCTGCCTTTTTTATTGTGCGGCTAAGTGCTAAATGCTAATGGCTGGGTTAAGCGATCCAACCACCGCCGACAACGTCATCACCGTCGTAGAAGACGGCCGCTTGTCCCGGAGTGACTGCCCTTTGCGGCTCATCGAATGTGACGAGCACCGTGTCATCTGTTTCCATTTGAATTGTTGCCGCTGCAGGCTCGTGGCGATGTCGAATCTTCGCTTCGACGCGCATCGGCGCCTCTAGGCTCTCGATGGCAATCCAATTAAGGCGCTTCACTCGCATCGACTGCGTATAGAGCTCTTCCCCGCCACCAACGACGACCTGCTTCTTGTCGCCCTTGATCTCCAGCACGTAAAGTGGAGATCCGGTTGCGACGCCAAGTCCCTTGCGCTGTCCGACGGTGAAGTTGTGAATTCCGCCATGCTGGCCCACGACTTCCCCAGATGTAGTGACCAGGTCGCCGGAGGTGTCCGGCAACTGCTCGCCTTGCTCGTGCAAATATGCGTCAATGAACTGCTTGTAGTTCCCACCGGGAACGAAGCAAATTTCCTGGGAGTCAGGCTTGTCGGCGAGGATGTTCAGTCCATGCTGACGAGCGCTTTCTCGGACATCCGGCTTGCGCATCTCGCCCAATGGAAAACGCGTGCGGCTCAACTGCTCTTGTGTGAGTCCAAAGAGGAAATACGTTTGGTCCTTCGAGCGGTCAGCGGGACGCTTCAGTATCCAGCGATTTCGCGCCGGGTCAAAGTGGTTGCGGGCGTAGTGTCCGGTGGCAATGAGGTCAGCGCCAATCTGTCTGGCCACAACAAGAAGCTGGTCAAACTTCAAGTGATTGTTGCACAGGCTGCAAGGGATCGGTGTGCGTCCGGAAAGGTATTCGCTTACGAACGGACGCACGACATCCTTCTCGAATCGGTCCTGATGATTGACGACGTAGTAGGGGATCTCCAGCGTTTCGGCGACGCGGCGCGCGTCATAGACGTCGTCCAGCGAACAGCAGCGGCCCTCGCGATTCTCGGCCATTCCCGGCTGGTCAGCGAGACGACGCTGGTTCCAAAGCTGCATGGTGAGTCCAACGAGCTTGTGCCCTTCATCGCGCAGCATGGCCGCGACGGTCGAAGAATCGACACCGCCCGACATGGCTACGGCAATGGTCTGTTGCTCAGACATATTGATTTTGCTGGCGATTACTGGAGGACAGCCGCTTTCTTATTATAGACGGGGCTCAGCTCGCGCAGCCGTGCGACCGTTTCCGGCAGGATAGAGAGCGCGAAATCGATATCCGCTTCAGTGTTGTGCTTGCCGAGGCTGAATCGGATGCTTGAGCGCGCTTGGTCGGCGGGGAGTCCCATGGCGGTGAGCACGTGCGACGGTTCAATCGCTCCGGATGAGCATGCAGCGCCGGTCGAGACGGCGAGTCCCTTCAGGTCGAGAGCAATGATCAGCGCCTCACCTTCTATGTGGTCGATGTGAATGTTAGTGGTATTGGGAACACGAGGAGCGTTGTCGCCGTTTACACCGGCGTCATCAATCGCGACGAGAATTCCTGTTTGAAGTCGGTTGCGCATGGCCGAGATCTTCTCGACTGTTCCGTTCGCGAACGAATCCATGGCGAGTTCCGCGGCCTTACCCAATCCAACAATGCCGGGCAGATTCTCCGTTCCCGCGCGACGCTGTCTCTCATGATTTCCGCCGAAGAGCATCGGTTGGAGCAGAGTTCCCTTGCGCACGTATAGAGCGCCAGTCCCCTGCGGTGCATGCATCTTGTGTCCGGAGATGGAGAGCAAGTCACAGCCGATCTTCTGGACGTCGATTGCGACCTTGCCTGCCGCCTGAACCGCGTCAGTGTGGAAGTAGATCGCTGCTTCGTGCGCGATGCGTCCGATCTCTTCGACCGGTTGCAGAACTCCGATCTCATTGTTCGCCATCATGATGCTGATGAGCTTCGTGTTCGGGCGAATTGCGGAACGGATCAACTCGGGATCGACAATCCCGCGGGAATCAACATCGACGTATGTCACTTCAGATCCGCGCTCTTCGAGAACCTTGCACGCGTTTAATACTGCATGATGCTCGATCGTCGAAGTGATGACGTGGTCGCCGGGGTTTACGATTCCGAAGACGCCTAGATTGTCACTCTCTGTACCGCCACTGGTGAAGACAACCTCAGCCGCGCGGCATCCGAGCAATTTCGCAACGGACTCGCGAGCATGCTCAACTGCAGAACGGGCTTGCTGTCCATAATGGTGAATGGAAGAAGCGTTCCCGAAATGCTCCAGAAAAAACGGACGCATCGCCTCCAGTACTTCCGGGAGTACCGGTGTGGTGGCGTTGCTGTCCATGTAAACCCGCTGCATGGCTCTATTTTACGCTGTTTGACTGAAATCCCGGCTTTTCAAGATTGACATTGGCAGGCGACTTCGCGGATACTCCCTTCATGCGCTTCACCGCAACCTACGCCTATTATTACTACGCGACCCGAGACACGGGACGTGTGTGGAGGCGTATGCGCTAGGCGCGCAGACAAATCAAATCACAAACGGCCCGTGAGAAATCACGGGCCGTTTTCTTTTGGAGCCAACAATGATTGAAGCAGTCACGAACGAATCCGAAGCATTTATTGAGCAGCGATGGGACGACTACCTGCCCGAGCAACACCAGATATGGAGCCTGCTCTTCTCGCGTCGCATGGCACAGCTGCGGGAAACTGGGAGCAACGTTTTTTGCGAAGGCATTGAGCGAATCGGCCTGGTCGCGGACCGTGTGCCGGATCTCGAGCTGGTCAACGCCCGACTGGAAGCATTGACCGGATGGCGCGCCGTCCCAGTCAGTGGATTTCTTGATCCTAAGCTGTTCTTCAAGTGCCTATCGCAGCGTCGATTCCCTACCACGGTAATCGTGCGCACCCGTGAGCAGTTGGACTACCTGCCCGAACCGGACATCTTTCACGATGTCTTCGGCCACGTGCCGTTACACAGTGACCCTATATTCGCAGATTTTCTGCAGCGATTCGGCGTAGTGGCTGCATCAGCCGAGACAGAAGAAGAGGTGTCGCTCCTCACGCGTCTGTTCTGGTTCACAGTGGAATTCGGACTAATCGAGGAAAATGGCATCACAAAAGTCTATGGCAGCGGGCTGATCTCTTCGGCAGCGGATTGCGCCAAGGCCCTGGGTCCGAATTGCGAGCGGCGTCCGTTCTCGCTGGATGCCGTTTTCAAGCAGGATTTTGAAGTGGACAAGCTTCAGCCGGTGCTCTTCGTGGTGAAGTCATTCAACCAGCTGTTTGAGGCTGTAGAGGAGGCACAAAGTACGTTTCGCAAAGCTGCCCTACGATGATGTATTCA
Organism: Terriglobales bacterium; assembly: GCA_025462725.1. Lineage (GTDB taxonomy): Bacteria > Acidobacteriota > Terriglobia > Terriglobales > Acidobacteriaceae > JAICLA01. The sequence continues at coordinate 15,123 of JAOAPE010000014.1, forward strand.
GGGAGCGGCCTCTGCAATATACTTCGGGGATGGCAAATCCAAAAGATCCCTGGGGCGGAACTGGCGCGCGTGAAGCTTACGTGGAACCGCAACGTGCAAAAGCCGTAAAACCGAAATCCAGCGTTGATTTTGTAGGAGTGATCAAGACGCTTGTCCTTATTGGGGTGCTGTTGTTCGCGGCGAAGTACGCGTACACCAATTACTATCTGCCGTCACACTAGATATAGTTCCTGATCTATGACGATGCCGCTTGCACTCCAGTACCGAATGACTGGATGGCATCGGCATCGGTCGTGTGGACCTCAAAAATCTTGAGCAGTCCCACGAGCGTCAGCGTCTGCACTACCAGCTTGCTGGGATTCACCAGCTTTATCGCTCCGCCCTTTTGCTTGGCGGCTGTCTGGGACCTGACCAGCGCGCCGATTCCGCTCGAATCCATGCTGTTAACCTCAGTGAGATTCACCACGATCTGCGGCTCACTCTCGCTGAGAATCTCGTCGACCGAACCGCGGAAGACCTCCACCGCTGGCCCTAAGCGAAAGGCGCCGCGCAATTTCACAACGTGTACCTGAGCATGTTTGTGGACGTCGATATCCAAAGGGCCTCCAAGCGGCTGATTCCGAACGGGATTCGTTGACACCCGTAATGTGGTTTGTTACAGTCCCGACACCTTAAGTTAACGTCGTCAAATTTTCAAGTGCCACATTTCAGTTCCGTAGAGATTGCGGACCCTCAGGAGTCGCTCGCATGGCGACGCAAGCAGCGGCGATTTCAGACTTCATTGCGGATTTCGCCGCAAAATTACTCACCGAACGCGAAGTGATTCCACGCGCGAAGATCATCGTGTCGCAACTGTCGGAGTTCTTTCCCGAAGCTGGCGTGGTGCTTTACCTTCTCGAAAACGCTGACGGGCATTCAGTTTGGAGACACAAAGCCATTCGCGGAAACGTCTCCCATCCGCAGAATGCGACTCCTCGCGACACTGGCACTCTCGGACAGGCTTACAGAAAGCGTGAAGCAGTCGTTTTCAGCGGCGCATCAACCGCCCGTGAAGATTACTCCCACATTGATGTTCGCCGGACAGTCACTTCCCTTGCGTATTTGCCAGTGGGAGTAGATAACGCATTTCTTGGGCTTATCGAAATTGTCGGTTTTGACCGGCCGATTGAAATCACTGACTTGAAGCGGGCGGAGAATTGCGCCAATTTTGGCGCACTGGCGATTTCCGCAGCTCTCGCATATGAGGACGAGCGCAACACGCAATACCAGTCCATCAACAGAATGACGCAGCTCTATGACTTGGAGCGTTCGTTCAATTCAACACTCCAGATGGACCGGCTACTGCCGATCATCACCTCCAAGATCCGTGAAGTCATTGAAGTCGAGGCCGTGAACCTGTGGATGATCGAACAGGACTCTCTGGTCCTTATCAGTCGTGCCGGCGAAGACCACACTATTGAAGTAGGAGCATTCCAGAAAACCGGTGACGGAATCGCCGCCGAGGTTTCTGATAGCGGCAAGGGTGTAGTCATTCAGCAAGCGAACGATGCGCGGCTGCAGAAGCGCAACGAAGCATCGCCGGACAAACCCATACGCTCGATCATCGCCGTTCCAATCGTTTCGATGAATTACGAAGTCGGTGTTCTCGAAGTCATTAATCGCGTGGACGGAAAGCATTTCACTGAGGATGACGTTTTCTTCGTCAACACCATTCTCATCACCGTTGGCAGCGCGCTGCATAATGCCAGCCTGCTCGATGCAGAACAAAAGATAGAGATCTTGCAAACACTGGTTGAAGTCAGCCGCGAGATCACTTCCAGCCTCAACACAGATCGCATCATTCAGTTAGTAGTCAATGGCCCGCAGAAGATCATGACCTATGATCGCGCCACTGTCGCTCTTGAGCATCATGGGAAACTACAGGTCAAAGCCATCTCCGGGAAAACAGAAATAAATTCTGCCGAGCGAAGCGTGAAGGTGCTTAAAGGCGTATTGGAGTGGGCGATCCATTCCGAAAACGAAGTCTATGTAGTGCAGCATGGAAAGGATGTCGACGCCGATCGCGAAGAGACGCGATTGAAATTCCAGGAATATTTCTCTCAAACCGGGATGCGCGCTTTTTATTCTGTCCCTCTCGCAGACGAGCAAGGACGACTAGGCGTTCTTTCCTTTGAAAGCCGCAATCCCGATTTTCTCAGCGACACTCATTTTGAACTGATCAAAGTTCTTGCTAGCCAAACTACTGTCGCGTTACGCAATGCCTCCTTATATAAGGAGGTCCCTTTCATAGGAATACTTGAACCACTCTTCCATAAAAAACACGAGTTCATGGAGATGGACACGCGGAGACGCTCAGCCTACGTCGTGCTCACCATCGCCACTCTGCTCTTCCTGTTTCTTTGTCCATTGCCCCTGCGCGTTGTAGGCGATGCAACTGTCACACCGGAGACGACTGCAAAAATCCAGACACCGGTAGACGGTGTCATCTTGAAGGTGTATGTCCGTGAAGGACAGTGGGTGAAAGCGGGAACAGTGCTCGCCGACCTCGAAGATTGGGACTACCGCAGTGCACTCGCGTCCGCACAAGCGAAGTACGCCACCGCAACTGCGGATATGAATCGCGCATTGTCATCCAAGGACGGCTCCGAGGCGGGAATCCAGAAATTGCAGGTTGAGTATTGGGGATCAGAAGTGGCGCGCGCGCGGGAGCGTTTGGAAAGAACCCATTTGCGCAGCACTCAGGACGGCCTGATTGCCACGCCGCACATGGAAGAGTTGGTCGGCAAGAAACTTGATCTCGGCGACACCGTAGCTACCGTTGTGAACACTGCCCGTGCTCAAGTGGATATTGCCATCGATGAAGACGATGTGCCGCTGGTGCAAGATGGACAAAGCGCAGCCATCAAGCTTGAGAGCTTTCCTACTCGCAAATTCTCAGGAGCAGTAAATGTCGTGAGCCCGGTGAGCACGGCAGAATTGGACAAGCGTGTTTTTTACGCGCGCGTCTCTGTGCCGAATGACGAAGCGCTGATGCGTCCCGGCATGCAAGGTCGCGCGAAGATCTCCGCAGGATGGCACCCGGCCGGATTCGTTCTGCTTCGCGGAGTTGGAATGTGGGCGTGGGCAAAAGTTTGGACGTGGTTTGGATGGTGAGCATTGCGATCATGCAGGAGGCCTTGTGAGCTACAAGAATCTGACATTTGCGGTCGCTGGATTAGGCGTAGCGATATTGTGCGGATGCAACAGCGAAAATCCCGCAACCGTTTCCACTGCTTCGGCGGCAGCGCCGCCTGTCACAAGCGCGCCCGCTGCTGTTGCTCCTGCCACCTACTATGAGACTTCGGGCGTGCTGGTCGTGGAAAACCAGGTTGATATCCAAACACAACGCGACGGCATTCTCGCTGAGATTCTGGTGGACACTGGAACGCGTGTGCAAAAAGGCCAACTACTTGCACGTATCGACGATCGCCAATTGCAGTCTGACCGTGAAGCCGCAGACGCCAAGATCCGCAGCATCGAAGCCGATCTTAAGACATGGGAAGCAGACGCAAAAGTCCTGCAAAGTGATTACGAGCGTGACCTGGAGATGTTTAAGGCGCAGTTAATCACGGAGAAGCAGCTCGATCATTCCCGCTACAAGATGATCGGCTCAGGATTTCAACTCGAACGCGAACGGCAGAATGTCCGCAATGCACGTGCGATATTGCAATCGCTTGATTTCGAGATTGAGAAGACTCGCATCACTGCCCCGTTCGCCGGCGTCGTAGCCCGGCGTTATGTCCGCTCAGGACAAAAGGTCGCAGTGAATGATCGCCTGTTCTGGGTTACAGCTACTGAACCAGTGAGCGTGCAGTTCACATTGCCGGGCTCTTTCCAAGGAAAGATCGCGAAAGCCCAGGAGATCCAAGTAATGTCGCCGCTTGCCCCAAAAGAATCACACCTGGCACGAGTGCGCGTGGTCAGTCCCGTGGTTGATCCCGCAAGCGGAACTATCGAAGTGCAAGCCGAGTTGGTGAACAACTCCGATCAGATGATGCCTGGCAGCAGCGCGCTGGTGCGCGTGGCTAAGCCGAAATGAATCTCACCCAAGTCCTGAATGTGACGATGCCCGAGCCGCCCGCGGCGCGGATGCATGAGAGTTATCCATGCGCGCATCCGAACATGATCGCCCGTGACCACCACGAGCGTGAAGGACACATGATCCACGTGATCATCCCCGATGGGCCGTCCCACTTCTTTCGCTTCAGCAAACAACAGTACGAGCTCATCAAGCTCTTCGACGGCAAGAGGTCATACGCGGAGATTGCGCGGCTGTTTACCCGAACGCAGGGCATCGGCATCAATGCGGAATTTGTGCAGACCTTTGCCGACAACATGGAGAAGAAGGAGTTCTGGTACAGGACTCCGCAGGAAGAGAGCATCACGCTCTTCAACAAGCTTGCGCATGATCGGCACAAAGCGCTGCAAAAGAAACATGGCAAGAGTGCAAACGACCTTGCCATCATCGAACTGATCTATTTCGATCCCGACAAATACCTGACTTGGATCCACGGCAAACTGAAGTTCGTCTACACCAACTGGTTCACAGCATTCGCGTTGGCTATGTGCGTGGTAATGTGCGTGATCCTGGGCGCTCGGTGGGACGAGGTCTGGGCGGACAGCGTGAAGTTCTACAACTTCACACAAAAGGGCTTGCTTGATCTGGTGGAATTCTTCCTGGTCTTCGCGCTGCTGGGCGCTGTGCATGAGACCGCTCATGGAATGACGTGCAAACATTTTGGCGGAGAATCGCACAAAATGGGCGCCTTCCTCATGTACCTCATGCCCGGAGTCTTCTGCGATGTCACACAGATTTACGTTTATGGCGGACGCTGGCAACGTGTAGCCACGCTGCTCGCTGGGGTATGGTCAGAGATCATCATCTGCACATGGGTGACGATTCTCTGGTGGCTGACTCCGCAAGGTACGTTTGTTCATGACATCGCTTACAAGTTCATCCTCAGCGGCGGGATATTCGTCATCATCATCAACCTGAATCCGTTGGCGCGGATGGACGGCTATTACATCTTCTGCGAACTGACCCGGTTCTTCGATCTTAAGGGAAACTCCACTGCCCTGCTGTCAAACTCTGTCCGGAAATACATCTTCCGCATGCCGGCGACCGTTCCCATCATGCCGTGGCGGCGAAAATTGTTCTTCCTGAGTTATGGCGCTGTCGCCGGAATGTACAGCTATCTGCTGCTGTTGTTTTTTGTGCGCATCAGCTACCGCATTTTTTACAACTATTCTCCGGAGTGGGCGTTTGTCCCTGCCGGTTGCATGGCGTACATGATCTTCAAGTCCAGGATCAAAAAGCTTATGGCATTTCTTAAAGCGTTGTATCTCGACAAGCGCGAACTCGCAGTCACTTACTGGAAGCAGATTGGACTGGGCTTCGCGGTTGCTGCAATGCTCGCCAGCATTCCTGTCTGGCGGGAGTCGATCGAAGAACGGTTTGTTCTTGAGCCTGCGCAACATTCGGTTCTGCGCGCCTCAGTGCCGGGGATGGTCGTCGCCATTGGCGCGACTGAGGGTGAACGCGTCACAGCCGGACAGCCAATCGTGGTCCTGCGCGATCTGCAACTGGATACCGACACTGCCAAAGCCGATGCGGATTACAGCATGGCTGCGGCTCGCAATGTGCGGGCGCAATTGCGATATGCGTCCTTCTCCGCGGCCGACCAGGAGCAGCAGCGTCTGGCAGATTTAAAGAGACAAATGTCTGAGCGGCAACAGCAGCTTTCAATCGCCAGCCCGATATCCGGCACTGTGACAACGCCGCACATGCGTGACTTGCTCGGCTCCTATTTGACTGCGGGATCGCCGGTCGCGGAAGTAGCAGATACTTCAACCATGCGCGCGCATATCTATGTGCAGGAAGATGAATTGCAAAAAATCCAGAGGATCAACAAGGCAATCTTGCGAATGGACGCAAACTGGATTCCGGTCAGGGCAACTTTCACTTCTTTTAGTCCGGTGTCGCAGGAACTCGCTCAGGGGCTGATGCCACCTGCGAAATACAAGGGGATGCACCCGCCCGTCTACTACGTGATGGAAATGAGTGTGGAGAATCCCCAGGACAAGTTGCGATCAGGCATGACCGGGACGGCACGAGTCTATGGCGAACGACGAAGCACAGCGGCAATCGTATTTCGTCCGGTGGTAGAGGCTGTTGTTCGACGACTTTGGTAGCGCTGGAGTTCTTAGGCAGGTCGAGTTCTTATCCAAATGAAAAGGGCTGAGCAGATTGCTCAGCCCTAATCTTTTGTGACCGAAGCGACTAGACGTCAGAGGCGACGGAACCCGCATCAGCTGCCATAGAGCCAGCGTCAGCAGCCATGGAACCAGCATCGGCGGCCATAGAACCAGCGTCAGCGGCCATTGAACCCGCATCGGCTGCCATCGAACCAGCGTCGGCAGCCATGGAACCAGCATCGGCGGCCATAGAACCAGCGTCAGCGGCCATAGAGCCAGCATCAGCGGCCATCGAACCAGCGTCTGCTGCCATGGAACCAGCATCAGCTGCCATAGAGCCCGCATCGGCTGCCATGGAACCAGCGTCCGCTGCCATGGAACCGGCATCAGCAGCCATTGAGCCAGCGTCGGCAGCCATAGAGCCTGCATCAGCGGCAAGGGACCCGGCATCGGCCGTCATGGAACCGGCGTCAGCAGAGATTCCGGAGCGCGAAGCGATCAAAGCTTTCTTCGCTGCTGCACGGGTGGTGATCAAACTTTTCTTTTCCATCTCTTTATCCTCACTCTTCAATTTTTTGTCTTGGGGGCCTATTACCGCTATGCCTTTACTAATGCACCCCTCGTGCCAATCGAGGCGCGCATCGCCGGATTATTTACCTTCTATTAGTTTCAACAACTTACAATTATTGTTGGAGTTTAGCTCTTCGAATCAATAGAAAAGACGGTCATTTTTTAACCGCTAAGGGTTAAAAATTAACTGTTTTCTTTGTCTATTTTGTATTTACGTGCAAGGTATTTCATCCGCTGGTCGTTAATACGCAGCAATGCGGCGGCACCGGTCTTCTTACCGCCGGCGCGGAGAAGCGCAGCGCGGAGGTACGCGGCTTCGATCCGTTCCATCTCTTTATCGAAATCAATGCCGTCCGGCGGAATGAGCAAGGACTCATGTCTTCGGGCGCTGGTGTAGAGAATCTGCTCCGGGAGGTGATAGGCACAAATGGTCTTGTCCTCGACCATAAGCACCATCCGCTGGATCAAGTTTTCCAACTCTCTGATGTTGCCTTGCCAATTCCCTTCTTCGAGGACTTCCAGCGTTTCCAGATCAAGTCGCTTCGTAGGGACGTTGTTCGCCGCGCAATAGACCCGAATGAAGTGGTCGGCCAAGACTGCGATGTCCCCGGTGCGCTCGCGGAGTGGAGGCACCGAGATTGGAACCACATGGATGCGGTAGTAGAGGTCTTCGCGGAAGCGTCCGGTGCGGACCATGTCTTCCAGGTTCTCGTTTGTCGCCGTAAGCAAGCGGAAGTCAATCTTCTTGGTGCCGCTGCCGCCTAAGCGTTGGACTGCGCGATCTTCAAGCACTCGCAGAAGTTTTGTCTGGAGAGCCAACGGAAGCGTTGCAATCTCGTCCAGAAACAGCGTTCCGCCATGCGCCATTTCGATGTGTCCGGGACGGGAGACTACTGCCCCAGTGAAGGCTCCCTTCTCGTGTCCGAAGAGTTCTGACTCAATCAGCGCCTCGGGAAGCGCAGCGCAATTCAATCCGATGAAAGGTTTGCTCGCGCGCGGACCGGCAGCCACGATCGCCCGTGCCACAAGTTCTTTGCCGGTGCCACTCTCGCCTCGAATCATTACAGTGGTGTTGCTATCAGCGACGCGGAGTATGGCGTCATACAGCCGCTGCATGGGCTCGCTGCTCCCAATCAAGTCGAAGAGCGAGTTGCGGGATGCAACAGGGCTGTGCCCTTCGCGAGTTGGTGCCACAGCTTTGCCAGCGATCAAAAGGTGTTCTCCGGGGAGGGCGAGAATTATGGCGCATTTTGGCGAAACTGGGTAGAAATACTTCAATCGCGAGCCGAATGTCTTCTGGCCACCAAACACGGACTGCTCGCGTCCAATCCCGTTGACTTCCGGAGGTGCAACATGGCAAACGTAACAGTTTATGGAGCCGATTGGTGCGGCGACACGCGACGTGTCCGGGAATTGCTCGATCAACAAGGCGTAAATTACGACTTCGTCAACGTAGATGAAGACAAAGCTGCGGAAGAGCAGGTCATCCGATGGAACGGCGGCGAGAAGCGCAAGATCCCGGTTTTGGTAATGACGCATAACGGGACGGAGAGCATGGTGATCGCGCCTTCGAGGTCAGAATTGCAATCTGAATTGGATCGATTAGACCTGAATGCTGCCTAAGAAGATGTTGGTTGCCCCCCAGGGATTCGAACCCCGATATGATGCTCCAGAGGCATCTGTCCTACCATTGAACGAGGGGGCAATCAGACTTGGACTGATTCCTTGCAGAAGACCACGTGATTCGCGGCCGTGAACTGATTGTATTGTGAGACCAGAATAACGGTCAACTATGCGGCGTCAGAACGCGCATAGATGTTCGTCTGTTCATCGCGCAGTTCCCGTTCCCGTCTCGCCGCCTCCTCCTCGGCCCGCGCAGAAACGACCAGCATCGAATAAAGCAATAAGAGAGCAAACACTACAACGATAAGGAGAGCGACCCCGATCCACCACATACCTAAGTAGATGTGACCGGTTGATTGTAAGTTGGACTGCTCTCGCCGGAATTACTCTTCGCCTTCGGACTTCTTTACGCGAACCAGGACAATCTTTGAGAAGCCTTCCTTGAAGGTAGGCGGCTTCAGTTTTGAAGCCATCTGGCGCATCACGTCTTCCTGCACCTGCCGCTCGCGTTTGCTATTACGCTCCAGGCAGAGCTCAAGGGGGACATCAAAGAAAACCGCCTGCACCTCGTACCCGAAACCGCGCGCCATTTTGATCCATTGGCGACGTTCATGTGGTGAGAGGTTCGTAGCATCCACGTAGTTCCACGGCATCTTCGCTATGAGCCGCGCGCGCAGAAGTGAACGTAACGTGGAAAACACAAGACCCTGGTATCGCTGCTCAGTGATGCTGTCAAAAAGAATGCTGCGCAGCATGTCGCTGGATAACGGAGTGACGCCGCGGCGCTTAAACCATGTGGTCTTTCCCGAACCCGGCAGTCCTATCGCGAGGACAACTACGCCCTTCGGCTCGCGCTTGCTCGGTTGCGCTTTGCGAGTGGCTGCATCCGCAGCAGCTGGTGGTTCATTAGGAGATTCCGGTTGCGTCTCTACTTCAAACTTCCCGCGGCCTGCCGGTGCTTCTTCAAGATCGGCTCCGGAGCCTTCAGCTGCCGAGTCGGATTCGACTTCGTCGTCGTCCTGTTCGTCAGCCGGTTCGCTGGAGTCGTACGAAGGCCTGAGCGGGGCGGGCATCGTTGGATCGATAGCCTGTCCGATCTTGCCGGTGGACTCAGATGTATTTTCCGATGATTTTTTACGGCGCTTCATGCGCTCGCGCATCCATTTGCGCATGTGAGGATTTTTAACACACGATTCAGTTTTCAGCAAACGAGCTTCTCTGAACTATTTGGATTTCCCGCAAAAGTGTTAGCATTTAGGGTTTGTTGAGTAGCCCTGCTGCTCTCTTTGCATTCTGTTTCGCATTTATAAGCTCGCGATCCTTGAATCGCCGCCGGAGGAAGAACGACACAATGGCTATCAAAGTTGGAATCAATGGATTTGGCCGCATTGGACGCAACGTATTACGAACGGCATTGAATGACAGCAACCTTGAATTCGTCGCCGTCAACGACCTCACCGATCCGAAGACGCTGGCTCACCTGCTCAAGTACGATTCCATCCTGGGCAACCTTAACAACCACAAGATCTCCGCGACGGCAGATGCGATCGACGTCGATGGCAAAAGCATAAAGGTCTTCGCCGAAAAAGATCCAGCCAAGATTGATTGGGAATCGGTGGGCGCGCAAGTAGTCATCGAATCCACAGGACGCTTCACCAACGCCGAAGATGCAAAGAAACACCTACGTGGCCCGGTGAAGAAGGTCATCATCTCCGCCCCGGCAAAGGGAGAGGACATCACCATCGTACTGGGCGTCAACGAAGACAAATACGATCGGGCGAAGCACAACATCATCTCCAATGCTTCCTGCACGACGAATTGCCTGGCGCCCGTGGCGAAGGTAGTCAATGACAACTTCAAGATCGTGAATGGCACGATGACCACGATCCACTCCTACACCAACGATCAAGTCATTCTGGATTTTCCCCACAAAGACTTACGTCGTGCGCGCGCTGCGGCCCTCTCCATGATTCCTACAACAACGGGCGCAGCCAAAGCGCTGAGCTTGGTGATCCCTGAACTAAAAGGCAAACTCGACGGATTCGCCATGCGCGTTCCCACGCCGAACGTTTCAGTTGTCGACCTCGTGGCTTTCGTCGAGAAGAAAACAACTATCGAAGAAGTGAACGCAGCGCTGAAGGCTGCGTCTGAGTCCGGTCCGATGAAGGGCTATCTCGGATACGAGACTGCGCCGCTGGTTTCGAGTGACTACAAGGGCGACTCGCGTTCCTCTATCGTCGATTCCCCGCTCACGCTGGTAGTCGGAGGGAACTGCGTAAAGGTGATCGCATGGTATGACAACGAGTGGGGATACTCCTGCCGTGTTCGTGACCTCATTGATTACATTGGCAAGAAAGGCCTGTAAGAGGAACGGCGATGGCCAAACTTTCGATCAAAGACCTGCAACTTAAGGGCAAGCGCGTTTTCATGCGCGTGGATTTCAACGTTCCATTGGACGACGCTGGTCATGTTACTGATGACACTCGTATCCGCGAAACTCTTCCGACGATCGAGTATGCATTGCGGCAAGGCGCACGTCTGATACTTGCGTCGCACCTCGGACGTCCGAAGGGGAAATTTAATGCGGCGATGAGTCTGAAACCAGTTGCTGAGCGGCTGCGAATCCTTCTTGACCAGCAACTTGACTCCGCATGCAACGTTGGCTTCGCCACAGATTGCATCGGAGTTCAAGCGGAAGAGATGGCTAACAATCTGGAAGCTGGCCAAACTCTTTTGCTCGAGAACCTGCGTTTCCATCCTGAAGAAGAGCGGAACGATCCGGAGTTTGCCAAGAAGCTCGCTTCGCTTGCTGAGCTTTATGTGAATGACGCATTCGGCAGTGCGCATCGGGCGCACGCGTCAACAGAAGGCATCACGCATTTCATTCCGAAAGCCGCCGCGGGACTGCTCATGGAAAAAGAGCTGCAGTACTTGGGCAAGGCGCTTGAAGATCCGCACCATCCCTTCGTCGCTATCATCGGCGGCGCAAAGGTCTCAGACAAGATCGAGGTCATCCGAAATCTTCTGAACAAGGTTGATGCCATCTTGATCGGCGGCGCCATGGCCTACACTTTTCTGAAATCGCAAGGCGCTCAAATAGGTAAATCGCTTGTGGAAGATGACAGGTTGGATCTTGCAAAACAATTGCTCGCGGAGGCAAAGCAGAAGAAAGTCCGCTTCCTCCTCCCGGTGGATCACGTCCTGGCCGATAAGATGGACGCACGCGCGGAAGCAAAAGTCATAAGCACTAGCGAGCCCGTCCCCGCAGATCAGATGGGCTTGGATATAGGGCCCGCAACTGTCGAGGCATTTGCTTCCGAGATCAAGAATGCCCGCACAATCGTTTGGAATGGCCCTATGGGAGTTTTTGAAATGGCACCTTTCGCGCAAGGCACCATGAAGATCGCACAAGCCGTTGCCGGCAATTGCGATGCCATTTCCATTGTGGGCGGGGGTGATTCCGTTGCTGCAGTGCATGCTGCCGGAGTCGCAGACAAGATCACGCATATCTCTACCGGTGGCGGGGCTTCACTGGAATTTCTCGAAGGCAAGAAGCTGCCGGGCGTTGAAGCGCTGACGAACAAATAAGAATCCATGAGAACAAACCTGCTCGTCGCAAACTGGAAGATGTACAAGACCCCTGCCCAATCGGCAGAGTTCGTTGAAGCATTTCTCCCCTTGATATCAAATAAGAATGACGAGATTGTCATCTGTCCGCCGGCGGTTTGTATTCCGACAATGGTGGATGCGACCCGAACCTCCTCTGTATTCGTTGGCGCACAGAACCTGCATTGGGAAAAAGAAGGCGCTTTCACCGGAGAGGTTTCTGCGCAGATGATCGTCGCCGCAGGATGCACACACGTGATTATTGGGCACTCTGAGCGTCGGCAGTATTTTGGCGAAACAGATTCCACAGTAAATAAAAGGTTGGAAGCAGCGCTTGAAGCGGGACTCACTCCGGTCGTTTGCATAGGAGAAGTCTTGGAGGAGCGTGAAGCCGGACTGACTGAAGATGTTTTGCGTCGGCAATGCGCTGTGGCCTTTCGCGGGATCTCAGGCGCAAAAGCGGCGAAGCTGACAATTGCATATGAACCTGTATGGGCGATTGGCACAGGAAGAACCGCGACGCCTAAGATGGCTGCCGATGCGCACGCGGTCATCCGGGCCGAAGTGGCGAAAGCTATGGGCGACGAACTCGCCCGGAAGCTCCGCATGCTTTACGGCGGCAGCGTGAAACCGGAGAACATCGCTTCTTTGATGGCGGAGCCGGAAATCGACGGCGCGCTAGTCGGTGGCGCCAGCCTTGACCCTAAGTCCTTCGCCGCAATCGTCAATTACGGCGCGGCCAGAGGCTGATTTCAATCTGATATAATTTAGCTTCCCTCAGCATCTTGCAATACAGAATCGTGCGGAAGTGGTGAAATTGGCAGACACACCATCTTGAGGGGGTGGCGCCGAGAGGCATAGGGGTTCAAGTCCCCTCTTCCGCACCAAGAAACCTATTGGAAAGCTGGCAGTCCGTTCGCAAGAGACTGACCCACCCACAAAATGATCTACGTTCTCACTGCAATTCATGTAATCGTCTGCATTTTTCTCATCATCGTAGTGCTTTTGCAAAGCGGCAAGAGCGCGGACCTGGCCGGAGCGTTCGGCGGAACTGGTAGCCAGAGCACCTTCGGACCTCGGGGCGCAGCGTCGGCGCTTTCTAGGGCCACGACTGGCGCGGTCATCATCTTCATGCTGACTTCACTCACGCTTTCTATCATGTCGGCAAGGAACACGAGCGGCGTTGGCGGGACATCGGTTTTTCAGGGCACGCCGAGCAAGCCGGCCACTCCGGCCACCACTCCTCAGCAGGGTGCGCCTGCACAACCCGCGACACCTCCACCTACTTCGAAATAGCTTTTGTACTACTCTGACGACCCCTGCCCTGCGCAGGGGTTTTCATTTCTCCGCGTTAAACTAATCACATGATCCACGAAATCATTCCGGTCGGTCCCCTGCAATGCAACTGCTCCATCATCGGAGACGAGAAATCGCGCGAAGCAATTGTCGTGGATCCGGGCGATGACATCGACCAGATACTCGCACTGATCCTGAAACACGGTCTTAAGGTGAAGCAGATCGTGATCACCCATGGACACATCGATCACATTGGTGGAGCAATGAAACTGAAGGCCTCCACCGGAGCGCCCATAGCCATGAATGAAGGCGATCAGATGCAAGTGAAACTGCTTCCTGTGCAGGCTGCGTGGGTTGGGATGCAGTTGCCGGGAAAAGTTGTGATTGATCTGCACACAAAAGACCAGGACAGCATCGTGGCCGGGGATCTGCGCGCCACGATTCTTCACACGCCCGGACATACGGAAGGGAGTTCCTGCCTCTACTTCGCCGACGAGAAAAAGCTCATTGCCGGGGACACACTTTTTGCAGGAAGCATTGGGCGCACCGATTTGCCCGGGGGATCGATGGACAAGATCATGTCATCGCTTCACGGACAGTTGATGCAGCTACCGGACGATGTCGTGGTGGTGCCGGGGCACGGTGCTCTGACCACAATCGGCGAAGAGCGTGAGACGAATCCATTCATCACCGATAGGAAATACAAGCCCAGAGTGCAAGAGAAGTAGTTAAGAATTCGTGCTCTGCAAGAGTCGTTGAACGCCTTCTCTGAACACATTTTGCGGCGTCATCAGACTGAGAATCAAGTGTCCCTCCTGCTCGAAATCAAAGAAATGCCCAGGATGCACCAACACGCCTTGGCGTTCAATAAGGCTGATGGCGAGTTCTTCATCTGGCTGTGTAACGGGAACACGCAATGTGGCGTACCATCCCGCATTAACGCCGAGACGAGTGCAATGCTTCTGCGTCACAAGTTGCGAATCCAGTTCGACAAGGTTGGCGCGGATGCGGGTGGCGAGCTTACCTTGGAAATCTGTCCGACTCGCTAACAGAATTGGTGTGGCAAGCTGGATAGGCGCGTTCATGGAGAGATAGGTGTCAGCGATAATCTCCAGCCGTGAGAGTGCATCCGATGCGCGCTGTTCTGGTCCGCTCACCGCCATCCAAGCCACTTTCATTTGCGGCAATCCTGAAACTTTGGAGAGACCACTCAAGGTGAAAGTCAGAGCGGACTCATTTGCAGCAAAACTCTTGGGCGCAATGCCCTTGTGCGGAAAATCCAGGAACACTTCATCCGCAACGATCGCAACATCATTCGCTGCACAAATCTCATTAAGCTCCCGCAATTCTTCTTCCTTGACGAACGAACCCGTTGGATTATTCGGATTCACAACAATCACCGCCTTCGTTCGCGAAGTGATTGCCGACCTTAAGGAATGGAAATCGATGTGCCAGCCGTGATCGTAGATCAGTGAGAACGGAACCAGCCGAACGTCTTGGATCGTCGCCAGCAGATCGAACAACGGATAACTCGGCCTCGCAATCAAGACCTCATCACCCGGTTCGCACAAAAGACGGAAGATGAATGAATACGCTTCGCTGGTGCTCGTCGTCAGAATGATGTTGTCGGGCGAGATTTCGACCGGCATAGCTTGCGAGGCGTAGTACTCCGCAACTGCTTCACGCGCTACCAGCAATCCTTTTGGCTCCGGTTCATAGACCATTGCCGCAGCATTCGTCAGCGAAGACAAAACTCGATGAGCGTCATACTCCAAGCCGCACGTTGTGGGATTTGAAACGGTGAGATCGAGGAGTGGCGCTCCCGACTTCCTCTTTTGTTCGAGTGCCGCTGTGAAAGGATTCGGAGAAAGGTTCCAGCCCGTTCGCGATGAGAACATTCTCTCGGGCTAGCTTTCCAGCGCCCGCTTGATGCGGTGCATGAGGATAGGAACGCTGAAGGGCTTGGAGATGTGATCGTAAGCGCCGGCTTCCAGCGCCGCCATGACTTGGTCGTCGCGCGAATGCATGCTCATCATGATCACGCGCGAGCGAAGGCCGTCGCGCGCCATCTTGCGTAGGATCGAGTACCCATCTATTCCTTTGAGATCCGTGTCCAACAAGATCACTTTGGCTTTCAGCACTGATTTTTCGCCGCTGAGAGCCTTCGCTTCCGCGCTGCCACTCTTTATCCAGTGGGCTTTGTGTCCGCGGGATTCGAGCGCATGAAGAAGGTTCCCTGCAAGCGCGGCGTCATCTTCCACGAGGACGACATCCCAATCGCCATGCTCCTGCGGCGCTTTGGACTTCCTCGCTGCAGAATGTACCTGGCTCTTCCCTGCGGCCTTCGCAGCATAAAGTGCGCGGTCAGCCACCAAATACAGAGCATGAGCAGTCAGGCCATCATCCGGATACTGCGCAATTCCCGCACTGAACGTGATTTCTATCCTTGGCCCGTCAGGCACTTGGAATCTCTCGCGCTTAAGCGCATCGAGTAGCGTTTGTAGCCTCTGCGCGGCATCTTCGCGCCGCATGCCATACATGCCGATGACGAATTCATCGCCGCCCCATCGCGCGACAACGTCTTCCGAACGGAAAGTGTTCACCATAGTCGCGCCCAGCCGTCGCAGCGCAGCGTCGCCGATGGCGTGACCATGCGCATCATTGATCTGCTTCAGGCGGTCAAGGTCGAGGATGGCAAGTGACAGCGGTTGCTTGTTGCGCTCAGCCAGATGGATGTAATGATTCATCACCTGGTTATATTTGCGTCGGTTCCCTGCTCCGGTGAGCGGATCTTTCTCGGCCATCTGTCGCTGCAAGCGCGTACGCTCCAGCCGATTGAACACGCGAGCAACAAGTTCAGGACCGAGTAAGGGTTTGGTGATGTAGTCGTCCGCGCCGGCGGCAAAAATGCGTTGCACGGTGGCGGAATCTGTGTTCGATGTGAGGAACAGGATCGGCAACTGGCTCCATCGCGGCTCGCTGCGCACCACGCGACATAACTCGATCCCGGTCAGATGTGGCATGTTGAGATCAAGGATGATCAAATCCGGAAGACTCGATTCCAGCGCATCCCAAAATGCCAGTGGATCGTTCACCGTCGTTAAACGGACGCCCTTGTTCTCGAGCAGATCACGCAACCCCGAAAGAATGTCAGGGTCGTCATCCACGCAAATGACTTTGTAATCATCTTGCCGCAATCGCTGCAAGAGCTCATGCACGGCCTGAACGACTTCAGACGTCGTCATTGGTTTTTTCAGAAAGCCTCGGGCTCCAAGTCGTGTAGCTTGCACGCGGTCTTCAAACTTGTCCTGCTTGGTATATATGAGGACCGGGATTTCTCGCACTGCCAATTCCGCCAGCAAAGTCGGTCCATGTTCTTTCATTCCGTTTGAAAGCTCAGGATCGAGTATCACCACGTCGGGCATTCGGCGCGCCATCGTTTCCTGGATCGCACTTTCCGTTACGGCGACCGTCGCCTGGATACCGCGAGCGGCGCACTCAAGCAACAACGGCTGCGCCACATTGTCATCGCTATCCACGATCATCAGGAAGGGCTGTTTGTGCCCGGGAACGTTTGCACCTGAGCTTGATAGCGGTCGCTGTAATCTCTCTCGCAATGAAACGACGCTTCTCGATATGCGCAATAGATCTAGTTGATCGATCGCGTTATCACCCTGGAGCAACAGCTCAAGCTGACGCGCAATTCGCGAAGCCTCCATATATCCAAAGCTTCCCGCGGAACCTGCCAGCTTGTGCGCTTCGCTTTCAGCCTGCGCGCGCAGGTCAGGATTCAGGTTTCCCTTGAGCAGGGCCGCAGCAGCATCTTCCAGCACTTGCAGCCGCGCCATGTTGACGGGACGAAACTTCTCCCAAAGCGCCGCGATGTCGGCTTCCATGCTTTGCTCTTTTTCGCTGACTACACCGGCTTCAGGCCCATCAGGAAGGCTCAACAAGGTGGCGGCTTCCGCAGAGAATTCTTCCCAATCCACCGGGTGAAAAAACAACTGCTTCACGCCAAGATGCCGGACAAGCTTTTGTTGCGTCTGCCTAGTGGTCGAAGAAAGCAGACAACAGAAAACCGGCATCTCTGAATACTTTGGATTGTTCCTAAGTTGGCTGAGCAGGTTAATGAGGTCGGGAACTTTTTCACCGTCCAGCACCAACAAAGCGGGATGCGACTGCTCCAGTCGGGCCAAGAGATTCCCATTGGCCGCGCTGTCTACGGAAGCGCCGGGGAATCGCGCTTGCAGCCACTTGGCCGCTTCATGAGACAAACCTGCCGTGACTATCGAAACGGGCACGGTACGTGGTGACAATTTTTCCAAGAAGTCTTGATCTCCAGGCGAACCGACTGATCTCGCCGAGTCAGGTAGAAGCAGGAACGTTGAATCGTTGCGATGATTCTAAACCGCAACCGCGCCGATTCCTATTCATCTTTCTGCGGGACCGACACTTCATCTCGCTGAACCGGAAAAGTTACTTTCGAGTGCACGCTAAAATCAGTAACCTCCAAGCATGGCAATCCGGATCAAGTTCCCGTGTCCCACATGCAACGGCACAGATTTGCGCGCCTCCCGATCAGGCAGCACAGCCGAGAAAGCGATTGCGGCATTTTTCTTCTTGAAGGCGGTCAGATGCCGCGAATGCGGTGCTCGCCATTATTTCCCTAGCTGGCTGCCGGAGAGAAGTTCTAGCCAAGAACAATCATGGGAGCCGGCGCAGAGCGGGCTCCCACAAATGCAATCTGAGTTGTTCGGCTTGGAATCTTAGCGTTTACGTTTTGAAGCGGCAGAACCCTTGCTCTTGCCTTTTGAAGCTCCCATTTTCAGCAACCCGCTACTCTTTCGAGTCCCATTCTTGGATTTAGCCTTTGCGTTCGATCCGGACGAGATCGACCTCACATTCCCGTTCGTACCGCTGCGCTTTGTCTTTTCGTGTTCGAAACGTAAAGGACCAAACATGATGAGAACGCTCTGCGGAGTACCCGCACGACTGACGGGCATGAAATGAATATCAAATGCATCCCCGAAGCGACTTCCCTTGAAGGCTTGGCCTCTGATGCTAACGGGCTTAAGTTTTTCCACGACTGAGGCATGTTTCTTCACGAGCGATTTGCGAAGCCCGTTCTCAATTGGAAGTCGCGCGAGGTTGAGTCCGATCACTGAAGTTCCGGCGAGTCCGAAAAGTTCTTGCGCCGCCGAATTCCAAAACAGGATTCTTTCGCTGTTGTCCACCAGCGTTACCGGCCAGGGCATTTGCTCCAAAGTGGCAGCATAGCGACTATTCAATGAATCGAGCTCCCGGGTGCGGTGCTCGAGTTCCTCGTTCATGTTCTCAAGCTCTTCATTGAGCGACTGCAACTCTTCATTCGTCGTTTCTAACTCTTCGTTAGTGGACTGCAACTCTTCGTTAGTGGTTTCCAGTTCCTCGTTCGTAGACTGGAGTTCCTCGTTCGTCGTCTCCAGTTCTTCGTTGGCGGACTGCAGTTCTTCACCGGTGGATTCCAACTGCTCCACTGTCGACTGCAACTCTTCTTTATGGCTGACGTCTTCTGTGTACAGAATGCTGCCGGCCCGTACGCCTGATTCCTCGAGAATCGGACGAATGGTCACTCGCAGATTTCTGGTCTTGCCATCGATCTGAGGAGTGCAGTCGAAATGGACAGTACTGTTTTGCTTCTTGCTTGCTTCGACGTGTTTTGGCAGGTCAGGGCAACGCGTCGTAAGTGCCGTATCCTGAATGGCCTTGCCGGAGAGTTTTGAACCGGACAATCCCCAGAGCTTTAGGGCCGAATCGTTATCGGTAACAATCACATCGTCTTCGTTGAGAACCACCACGCCTGGATCCAAAGTGTCCAGAAGTGACCGGTGGTACAGGCGCAACAACGCTAATTCGTTCTCGGGCTCAGCCGGAATTTCAGGCGATCCATGTGTTCTAGTCTTCATAGATTTCGTGTCCTGTGTTGTCACTTTTCTGAATATACGCCAGCGTGGATTAACTGACTCAAATAAAGCAGATTCACTCAGTTTAGATTCGGCTTTTCCTAGGAATAATATGCCATTTTCTTCCAATGCATAATGAAGCCTTTGAAAAATCTTCCGCTGCATACCCGCATCTAGATAGATTAAGACGTTTCTGCATAGGATAAGGTCAACATGAGAAATAGGCGCATCATGTATAAGGTCGCTTCGCCCGAAAATGGCCATCCTGCGCAGTTCGCGGGAAACCCTGATCGTGGAATCGCCTCGAAAATACTTCTCCCGAAGCTCCGGCGTGAGCCCTCTGACTGAAGAAAGCGCATATTCCCCTCTTCGGGCAACATCCAAGGCCTCATCATCGATGTCAGTTGCATAGATTTTTATGGGATACTCAGGGGCCCGGTCGCCGTAATACTCGGCCAACATGATCGCCAGCGTGTAGACTTCTTCGCCGCTCGAACAACCGGCCACCCACGCTCTTAAAGGTTGTCGCGGGTCCCTGGCCTTTAACATTGGATGCAAAGCATCGCGCCCGAGTGCTTCCCAGGCAGAGTTATCCCGGAAGAACTCAGTCACGTTTATAAGCACTGTGTTAAGTAACAGACTTCGTTCCGAGCGATCTTGCTTAAACCTTTGTAAATAAGCCTCATACGTATCAATGTTCAACTGCCCCATTCTCTTTCGCAGGCGCCGGGTGAGCGTGGATGTCTTGTAGCCGCGGAGGTCGAACTCGTGCTCTTCGGCCAGAGCTTCCAGCAATTGCTGCAACGAGATGTCTGCGACGGTTTCTGGCGAAGTCATTATGAACAGAGCGATTCTATAACTGGACCAATCTCAGCCAACCGCAATACCTTGTCAACACACCCGGTTGCAATGGCGGATTTTGGCATTGAGGGAAATTCAGCTTCGCTAGGATCCTGGGCGATAGTCGTTCCCCCAGCTCTCTTGACCGCGGCGATACCTATCGAGCCATCGCTGCCAGAGCCGGTTAAAACCACGGCGATCACTTTGTTTCCAAAGCTGTTGGCGATTGATTCAAAAGTGGTGTCAATGGACGGACGATGGAAATTAAGCGCAACGGAATGATTCAATCGCAGGCGCTTCTTGGAAAAGACGACATGCGCGTCAGGAGGCGCAACGTAAACGGTTCCCGGCTCTAGAACTGCCTTGTCGACCGCTTCTTTTACCTGCATTTGTGTGATTCTGGCTAATAGAGGCACCAACGAACTCTTGTGGGTCGGACTCAAATGCTGCACCACCACCACGCTGCTGCTCAATGCGCTGGGTAGCCTCTTCAACACTTCGCTCAGAGCAAACAGACCTCCCGCAGAAGTCCCAATCGCAACAACTTGGAAGTGAGTCTTCTCACTACTTTGTTGCTCTTTGCTGAGCACCGGGATTTTTGCGCTGCCCATTGCGATATACCCGGTGGAAGCCTATCACCAATCCAGAGGTTTGAAACAGATTGCTGTGGTCGTGACAATTGCTCCAGAAACTCAGAGCGTTCGTTGCCAAAAGACATCACGACATCCGTTCACACAATCTAACTTTGATACCGTCGCCAAGTACCAGACTCTTGGAGACGAGGAGACTTGGCTTGCATGACATCATCGTAATAGGGGCATCAGCCGGGGGGGTCGATGCTCTGATGCGCGTAGTAAAGGCGCTCCCTCTTCAACTTTCCGCCAGCATTTTCATCGTCCTGCACACCTCCCCAACCTCGCCCGGTAGTTTGGATAAGGTCTTGAACCGCGTGGACGGCAACCGCGCTCTTTATGCGCGGGATGGCATGAAGTTCGAATCAAACAAGTTTTATATCGCCCCCCCGGATCGGCACATGTCGCTGGAGGCCGATAGGGTTCGCGTAACACTTGGCCCCAAACAAAATCGAGTTCGTCCTTCTGTCGATCAGCTATTCCGCTCTGCTGCAGCTGCTTTCGGCGAGAGGGTGATCGGCGTGGTTCTCACCGGGTATCTGGATGACGGCGCATCCGGGCTGGCGGCTATAAAAGAGGCCGGCGGGGTCGCCATTGTTCAAGATCCGATTGACGCCGAGGTTCCGGGAATGCCGGCCGAAGCTCTGTCCAGAGCGAACCCTGACTACTGCTTGCGTTTGGAAGAGGTGCCCAAAATCCTGACATCACTGGTAAATGGATCACTGCACGGAAATCGAGGCGAAATGAAGAATAAGAGAAATGGCAAACCCAAAAGGCAGTCAGCCACTGGCGCCCGATCTCGACTTCGACAAGAACCTGGCCCGACGAGAGATTTAACGGCATTGACTTGTCCCGATTGTCACGGGGCGATCTGGGAAGTCCGCGATGGGGAGGTCGTGCAGTTCGAATGCCGAGTGGCTCACACTTATTCCCCTGAAAGTATGTATGACGCCCAGGCCGATAGTGTAGAGCGGGCTCTTTGGGCTGCGCTGAAGAACCTGGAGGAGAGCGTTGCTTTGTCACGAAGACTCGCACAATACTCTCGAGAGCGAGACCGCGGAAAAGCGGCGGACGTTTATGAAAGACAGGTCAAGGACAAAGAACAACACGCCATTGTTTTGCGGGCTCTTCTGGATGGCAAGAGCAGCGAAATGATCAAGGGCCTTGATTCGGCGGAACGGGAACGTGCTACTAGAATAGTGAAGGACGAGGCAGCAGCCTAGCTGGTGCGTTTTTGTTGCGCCTCTGAACGTTCGCTGCTCTGCAGTAGTACCGGTTATTTCGTCAAGAGATGCAAGCAGTTCCGCCGGCGGATCACCTTTCATTAAATGACAACTGACCATCTTCTTTAACTCGATCGGGATTTCGCGGCCGAACCCCGACAGCAACAAGATCGGCACGCTTCCAGATTCCTCCCTTATGCGCAACGCGACTCATGCCCGTTCATCTCCGGCATGCGATAGTCTAAGATCACAACATCGATGTGATTTTCCTTCAACAGCCGCAGGCCTTCCAGCCCATTTGGTGCGATCAGCACCTGGTATCCAAATTGTTCAAGAAAAGCTTTTCTGGTTTCCAGACCTGGCCTGAAGTCGTCAATACATAACACCCGTGGAGGATGCATAGCTAAGCCTCTCCGTGAACGGCGTCTTGCACGTTCTCAGAATCTAGATTTGCCATTAATCTTACAAGCAACACCGCTCAGGCCGCCATGATGTGACGCACGGGAACCGCTTCGGCGCGACCCTTGACCAGGCGTACTGTCATATGGCGAGAGCATCCGTCACAAAGCCAGTACCAAGCTTCTCTTTCATCAGGACCGGGCTGTCGGACAGGCGATGGGCGATCGTTGTGCGAGTGAACTTGCTTGGAACCATTGAACTTAAAGAGCTTTCCTTGGTTCGGGGAAATGAAAATGGCCGAACAGGCCGAGTTGGCACAATCGATGAGCACTTCTTGGTCTCCATTTCGTTCATGTAACGAGGGGTCGTGTAGCGGTGAAAAGCTGGCGTTGACTGGAGCTACGGGATGTAGCTCCTCTACCATAAAGTCGTCTACGCAGTTGTCGCAGAGCCATTGAAGATCCGGAGCGGCACTTGTCCCCGTACCGACTGGGGTCTTTGCCATGAAAAGCTGTCCGGATCCGAAGTACCTGAAGGAGGCACGACACTTGGGGTTCGCGCAATTGCTGACCATAAGGGTAGTTCTCTTGTCGAGTCTTGGAGCAAGCTTAAGGGGTTGAAAGAAGGGCACGAATACGGGAACGGAATCGTGCCCTTTTTAACGCTCACCAGCGTTTTGGTGGGCGAAAGAAGCTATGTCTTGGATCAAGAAGCGGAGGTGCAAAATGATTCAGCACATAGCCTTATGCTGCGTATTACAATAGTCTCGTTCTGATTCCATGGTTAACGCCGACTTGCGTCATGCAACGTCTGGTTGCGACCTACAATCGGAGGATGAATGAGCGTCAGCAATAGGGCAATCCTCAACTCTTGGAAAGAAATCGCGCAATACGTTGGCCGGGGTATCCGCACCTTACAAAGATGGGAGCGTGACCACGGGTTTCCCGTGCATCGTCCCAGCGGAAAAAACAGAAGTGCGGTCTTCGCCGTGGCCACGGAAGTTGATACTTGGCTGAAGACGCGTCCACTCCTGATCGAGAACGGCGCTGCCGCCACCATCCCCAACAATCTGGGTCCCCGATGGACTAAAGTGCGCTCCAACACCAGTGAGTTGGTGTCCGCCACCAAGCGCCTCGTCGCCAGCACCGGACAACTTCAGATCGAGATGAAGCACGCGATGGAGTTGGGCGCGAAGTATCGAAAAGCAAAAGTTAGTTAGTGTCCGATCCGGCCGCATTCCTGCGGCCGGAACATTTCCTAAATCTAAGGTCAACTCCCGACCCTCCCTGCGGGAACTAATGAATTCATCCCATTGAAGGCAGCAATGCATGGGCTTACTCTCGCATTGCGCATGAACCCCGGAATCAGATCAGCCCCCCGAACCACCCCTGGAACCAATCCCGAAATCGCTTCCAGGCCCAGTTGGTCTGTATACAAGCGAGTGATCGCGCAATCGCGGTCTTGCTGGCCACATCTGTTCGGCATCGCGTTACTCAGTCTTGTATCCATGCCGTTGGCGCTGCTTTCGCCGTTACCGCTGAAGGTCGCGGTCGATAGCGTGATCGGACACCAACCTGTTCCGCAGACGCTGCAAAAACTGGTTCCGTCCTTCTCGCCGATGATGGCAGGCCTCGCCGTTGCGATCTGCCTTTTGCTTTTCATCGCCGTGCTCTCAAACATGCAGGGACTCTTTACCTGGTGGCTGCAGAGTTACACCGGCGAAAAACTTGTATGGGATTTTCGCTCTGACCTCCTCAGCTACGTGCAGCGCCTTTCGATGACTTATCACGACACCAAAGGCGCCATTGATACCGCATACCGCATCCAGCACGACGCCCCGTCATTGCAGTACATCGCCATCCAAGGCCTGATTCCACTTGTAACGGCCAGCTTTACATTGATCGGAATGCTGGTTGTATGTGCGCGGCTCGATCGTTCGCTTGCATTGATAGCCTTGTGCATCACGCCGGTTCTCTTCGCTCTTACCCGAAGCTGCGGGAAATTGGTCCGCAGCCGCTCGGTGAAGGTTCGTGAACTCGACAGCTCCGCCATGTCAGTGATCTACGAGGTCTTAGGATCCATCCGCGTGATAAAAGCATTTGGGCAGGAATCGCGCGAACACAATCGCTTCCTGAACCATTCCGCTTCGCGCATCTCCGGCCAGATGCAGCTGTCAATCCTGCAAGCCACATTCAACGTGCTCATCGGACTGACAATCTCTGTTGGAACCGCCGCGGTGATGTACACCGGCGTGCACCACGTGCAATCCGGAGTGCTCACGACCGGTGAATTATTGATGGTGATGGCGTACATCGCGCAGATGTATGAGCCTTTGCGGTTGCTCAGCACCAAGACCACCGATCTGCAAAGTTGGCTGACGAGCGTAGATCGGGCTTTCGTTCTGCTCGATGAAGCTCCGGAGGTCGAGGAGCCACGAGGCGCAAAACTCATATTGCGCGCACATGGCGAGATTGAATTTCGCAATGTCTCTTTTTGTTACGGCGGACGTTCTCACGGACTCAACAACATTTCCTTTCATGTGCCGAGCGGATCCCGGGTTGGGATTGTTGGCGCAACGGGCGCAGGTAAATCTACCCTGCTTGCCTTGCTGAACAGGTTTTACGATCCGGATTCCGGATCCGTTTTGCTCGATGGACAGGACGTCCGCGGATACCGCATCGCCGACCTGCGACGGCAATATTCCATCGTGCTCCAAGAGTCCCTGCTTTTCGCTACGACCATCACTGAAAATATCGCTTACGCGAAGCCAGACGCCACTCAAGCTGAGATCTATGCCGCTGCAAAAGCGGCCAACGCACATGAGTTCATTCTCGCCCTGCCTGAAGGATACGAAACAAAAGTGGGCGAGCGCGGCTGCCGACTCTCCGGCGGTGAGCGTCAACGCATCTCTCTTGCGCGCGCATTTCTGCGTGACAGCCCCATCCTAATTCTCGATGAACCTACTTCTTCGGTAGATGTCGCCACAGAAGCCGCAATCATGGACGCGACCGAATCGCTCATGACCGGACGCACCACCTTTCTCATCGCCCATCGCTTGAGCACCCTGAAGAATTGCGACATCATCCTGCGTCTATGTGATGGCGAACTGCTGCGATTGGAAGAACAGCCGGCAGAGATCCTGGTGGGACATTAACGCCGGGCATTAACCTCTTTTGTTAGGCGAACCCAGTCTATGTACCCTGCCATCGTACAAACAATGGCGGACTCTGAAAGAAAAACAGCACAACAAATCTTCGACGCTGCAGCTTCGGCAGCAAAAGACGAGCTTTCCCGCACTTCATCTGCCCTCGCCATCTCCGGTCTTGCCGGAGGGGTCACAATGGGGCTCACAGGATTGGGCGTCGCCGTCGCACGCGCGCATCTCGGATCAGGTGAGTGGCAGCAGTTCGCCTCGATGCTTCTCTACCCGATCGGCTTCATCTCGGTCATCATCGGCCGCGCCCAGCTATTCACAGAGAACACGTTGTATCCCGTCATACTGGTACTAGAGAGCCCCCGACATCTCGCGAACATGCTCCGGCTGTGGGGATTGGTGTTCTCTTCGAACATCGTAGGTGCCCTTCTATTCGCATTGATCGCCGCAAAGACAGCTGCGCTCGAACCAAGCATTCGGCAAAGTCTTTTTGACCTTGGTACGACAGCAGCACATGCAACGACTTCTCACATTTTCTGGAGCGGAGTCATTGGCGGCTGGATCATCGCCCTCGTCGCTTGGATAGTGACCGCCAGCCACTGGACCATCGGGCAAGTGGTAGTGATCTATCTACTGACGTTCCTCGTGGGTGCTGGACACTTCGCTCATTGCATCGCTGGCAGTGGAGAAATCATCGCCGCCGTCTTCGGCGGGCAAGTCAGCCTTAGCAACTACTTGTCATGGCTGTCACTGGCGACCGTGGGAAACATCGCCGGCGGAGTGTTCATTGTCAGTCTATTGAACTGGGGACAGGTGCGCTCTGGAGACTCGGCGGAGTAGCTGGAGTGGTATTCGGGAACAAGAAAGGCGAAACGAGAACCGGTTTCTTTGGTGGAGCTGAGCGGGATCGAACCGCTGGCCTCGCCGTTGCGAACGGCGCGCTCTCCCAGCTGAGCTACAGCCCCACTTTAAGGATTGGAAGAACTTCTATATTTTACCAGCGATACTCAGAACGGTAAAACCGCGAGCCGAAGTTAAACATTAGTAGGGCCCGATTATCCCGCCAATGTTTCTCGTCGCCGGTTTCGCTCTTGGCGGCTCGGCTTTGGTTTCGAGGCCCATCGCTTGCGCAATAACATCAACATACTTCAATCCCAGCCCGGTGTTGAACAATACAACTTTGTCTTTATCCGACAAGAATCCGCTCGCCAGCAACTTCTTGTAGGCCGCGAGCGATGCCGCACCCTCTGGTGACGCGAACAATGCTTCGTCGCGCGCCCATTCGAGGATCGCATCCATCATTTCAGCGTCAGTGACCGCGATTGCAGTGCCTCCACTCTTCTTCACATAATCGAGCACGATGTAATCGCCATAGGCTTTCGGCACTCGCAGCCCTGAAGCAAACGTACTCGCGTTCGGCCACATCTCTGACGTAGGCTTCCCTTCTTCAAACGCCTTTGGTATTGGCGCGCATCCAGTCGCTTGCACTGCGATCATCTTCGGACGCTTCGATCCGATCCATCCCAGCTGTTCCATCTCATCGAACGCCTTCCACATGCCGATTAGTCCCACGCCGCCGCCCGTTGGATAGAACACTGCATCGGGCAATTCCCAGTTGAGTTGTTCGGCGATCTCGTATCCCATCGTCTTCTTGCCTTCCACGCGGAACGGTTCCTTCAGCGTGGAAATCTCGAACCATCCCTCTGCGGCTTTGCGCTCGCCAACCATCCGGCCGCAATCGCTGATCAAGCCATCCACCAATGTCACGTTCGCGCCATAAGCTTTGCACTCCACCAAATTTGCCATAGGCACATCTATGGGCATGAAGATAAAAGCTTCCATCTTCGCCGCAGCAGCGTATGCCGCCAAGGCGCTCGCAGCATTTCCCGCTGACGGGATCGCCAGCTTTTGAAACCCATAATGCTTCGCCATCGTCACAGCCACGCATAGCCCGCGTGCCTTGAATGAGCCTGTTGGATTCACTCCTTCATCCTTGATCCAAACATTTTTTGATTTTCGACTGGGTATCATCGGCGTGAAGCCTTCGCCGAGCGAATACTCGGGAGTTCCCGGCAGCACGTCCGCGTATCGCCACATCGAGTTCACGCGATCGCGCAACGACTCGCGCGTGAATGTCTTCTTGATCGCAGCAAGATCGTAACGGACATACAAAACGCCCGCATCCTTCGGACACAAGCTCTGAGACACATCTCCGGGAAGCTGATGTCCGCACTTAGAACATTCGAGGTACGCAATTTTTGCCATTGAGTAAAAAAGTGTAACAGAGCAGTTCAGCCCTCGAAGCACCTGAACGTCACTCCCTTAAATGCTATGTGCTAATGCTAACTGCTGCTCCTCTCTCCTTGACTAAAAAACTCGCGACAGAAATAATGAAGAGTTCTGCACAGCATAGAAATCTGATTAGTAGCTCAGCTCACGAGGAGCTCCCGAATAAATGGCGACCGCGGTCAGCCCCAACCTTAAAAAAGAAAAAGAACGATACGGCGTTGCCCCATTGCGCGCCGGACAAGGCCACGAATTCTTTTGGCGACGCCTTCATTCACTTAGCGGCATTATTCCTGTTGGCGCATTTCTCCTCGAACACATCCTGGTCTCCAACGCCACTGCTATCAACGGGGCTACGGCTTACGCGCATCAAGTCCGCTTTCTCGGCAGTCTTCCCTTCGTTCTCGGACTAGAACTCTTCGGCATCTGGCTCCCGATTCTCTTCCACGCCGGGTACGGCTTCTACATCTGGTATCGCGGACAGCAGAACCTCATCAACTATCCCTGGCTCGGCAACTGGATGTACACGCTCCAGCGATGGACCGGCGGCATCGCGTTCGCATACATCATCTGGCACACATACACGATGCGATTCACCGGTGTCGACCTGCACGACCATCCCGGCGCGTCGTTTGGAAAAGTGCAGTTGGAATTGATGAACCCAGGGTTCTTCGCGTTCTATGTCATCGGACTCGTCAGCGCCTCATGGCATTTCGCCTACGGCATCTGGCTTTTCGCGGCGAAATGGGGCATCACCATCGGCGAGCGTGCCCGACAGCGCTTCCTTTATATATGTCTCGCTCTGTTCCTTTTGCTTAGCGGAGTAGGACTGGCGAGCATCACGAAATTTCGCTCCACGCCGCAGCAGCCGACTGATGCTGCCGGAGCAGCACAGATAGAGCAGGCGCAACCTAAATAACTATGGCGAATCCCAAAATCATTGTCGTTGGCGGCGGACTGGCAGGACTCTCGGCCGTTATCAAGATTGCAGAAGCCGGCGGCAACGTTGACCTGTTTTCAATAGTTCCGGTAAAGCGCTCACACTCAGTGTGCGCCCAGGGCGGCATCAACGCGGCAAAGAATCTCAAAGGTGAAGGCGACACCACCGCCCAGCATCTTGACGACACTGTTTACGGCGGCGACTTCCTCGGCAATCAGCCACCTATCAAAGAAATGTGTGACGCCGCTCCGGCCATCATCGATCTGCTCGATCGCATGGGAGTTCCCTTCAATCGCACTCCCGAAGGCCTGCTGGATTTTCGCCGATTCGGCGGCACTCTTTATCACCGAACCGCTTTCGCCGGAGCCACTACCGGACAACAACTTCTTTATGCGCTCGACGAACAGGTCCGCCGATATGAGTCCGAAGGACGCGTTACCAAGTACGAACACTGGGAATTTCTAAGCTCGGTTCTCGATGGCAATCGAGTCTGCCGCGGGATCTGTGCGATGAACCTGCGCACCATGGAAGTCCGCACCTTCCCTTGCGACGCATTGATCGTCGCCACTGGCGGCATCGGCGCGATATTTGGGAAATCAACAAATTCCGTAGTTTGCACTGGCTCGGCACAATCCGCGCTTTATCAGCAAGGTGCGTACTACGCTAATGGCGAATTCATTCAAGTTCACCCCACGTCGATTCCCGGCGAAGACAAACTCCGCTTGATGTCTGAATCCGCACGCGGAGAAGGCGGACGCGTTTGGGTTCCGAAGCAGAAAAATGACAAGCGCGACCCGCGCACCATTCCTGATAGTGATCGCTTCTACTTCCTCGAAGAGTGGTATCCGAAGTACGGCAACCTCGTTCCGCGAGATGTCGCCACTCGCGCCATTCACAAGATTGTTTATGAGAATGATCTCGGCATTGACGGACAGCCGATGGTCTACCTCGATCTCACGCACATTGACCGGCACACGCTAGACCGTAAGCTCGAAGGCATCCTTGAGATTTACGAGAAGTTCGTTGGCGATGATCCGCGCGAACATCCCATGAAGATCTTCCCAGGCATGCACTACACCATGGGCGGGCTCTGGGTCGATTTCAAGCAGGCCACCAGCATCCCCGGCGTTTTCGCCGCGGGCGAATGCGAATACCAGTATCACGGCGCCAATCGTCTCGGCGCGAATTCGCTTGTCTCCTGCATCTTCGGCGGATTCATGGCTGGTCCCGAAGCCGTGCGTTATGCAAAGGGTCTGCAAAAAGCCGCGCCCGAGAACAACGGATATTTCGAAGCCGAGCGCAAGCGACAGGAAGAGATCAACTCGCGGCTCATGACATCCAGCGGCAGTGAGAACCCCTTCCGCCTCTGGCGCGAACTCGGCGACATCATGACCCGCAACGTCACCGTCATTCGTTACAACAAGAATCTGGAAGACACGGACAAGAAGATCGTCGAATTGCTTGACCGCTTCCGCAACATCAACCTGAGCGATAAAGGGGCATGGGCAAACACTTCATTCATCTTCTCGCGACAGCTTTACAACATGTTGCAACTCGCGCGTGTGATCACGCAGGGGGCTGCGCGACGCGATGAATCCCGCGGAGCACATTACAAGCCCGACTTCCCCGAACGCGATGACGCGAAGTTCCTGAAAACGACGAAAGCGTATTTCGCTCCTGATGCTGACGAGCCTCGCTTTGAATGGGAATCAGTGGACACCAGCATCATCAAGCCGCGTCCGCGACGTTACGACATGGCCAAATAAAAGGATTTATGCCAGAGAAAACCGTAAAGCTGAAGATCAAGCGCCAAGCCAGCCCCAACGTCGAACCTCACTGGGACGAATTCGAGATTCCATGGAAGTCCGGGATGAACGTGATCTCCGCCATGATGGACATCGCCACCAATCCCGTAACCAAAGACGGCCAGCAGACCACGCCCATCGCTTACGATTCCAATTGCCTTGAAGAGATCTGCGGTTCCTGCGCCATGCTCATCAACGGAAAAGCGCGCATGGCTTGCTCTGCACTCGTTGACCGCTTCGAGCAGCCCATCACCGTCGAGCCACTTTCAAAGTTTCCTCTTGTCCGCGACCTTTCAGTAGACCGCAGCGTTTTGTTTGAGAACCTGAAAGCAGTGAAGGCTTGGGTTCCGGTCGACGGCACTTACGATCTCGGCTCAGGCCCGCGCATGACTCCGCAGCAGCAGGAGCAGAATTACCCGTTATCGAATTGCATCTCCTGCACCATTTGCATGGAGGTCTGCCCCCAGTTCAATGAAGAAACAAATTTCGTTGGCGCTGCCACCATCTCTCAAGTCGCGCTTTTCAATGACCATCCCACTGGAGCCGTCCTCAAGGAAGAACGACTGCACGCATTAATGGGAGACGGCGGCATTCACGAATGTGGATACGCCCAAAACTGCGTCGAATCCTGCCCCAAAGAGATCCCGTTGACCCGCTCGATCTCCCGCGTGGCGGGCCAAGTCATGGTGCAGTCCATAAAGGACATTTTCTCCAGCTAGAATCGTAAGTTGTTGAATCCTTATTACCCTCGCTGATTACTCTGGTTCCTGTCCCTTTTTCCTATTGCGTTTGTACAACTCTGGATTAGAATCTCCTCTCCAAATCCAGAGTACCTGTTAGGGCCGAACCTTGAGAACCGGAAAAACCGCCGCACTCATAGTCATCATTCTTATCGCCTCAACCAGCGCTTTCGGCGTTAGCAAACGTTCCCGCGCAACCAAGTCCAGACATCATCGTTTAGTTCGTCACATCAATTGGAATCCGCTGATTCGGGGTTCGCACGAATCCATGCTGCGCCAGAACGAAGAGATCGATCGCCTGGGACTTCCCCGCATTGAAGACGAAAACCAGCTCGAAGAACTCAAGACAAATTTGGAACTCGTGGAATTGAATGACACTAGGACTTTCCGTGTCGATCCCCGCCTCGATCCTTCTTTACGCTTTTGCAAATCCTGGACGCGCGATTTCGTCGAAGACATCAGCTCCGCATATTACGAACAGTTCAAGACCAAGATTCAGGTGAACTCCGCCGTCCGCACCGTGGAGCATCAGAAACAACTCCGCCGACACAACAAGAATGCCGCTCCTGAAATGGGTGAGACTGCTTCTTCGCACCTGGCTGGCCTCACCGTCGATATCTCGAAGCGCGGCATGACCAAGAAGCAGCACAAGTGGTTTGAGACTTATCTTGCGAACCTTCGCGACCACAACCTGATTGAAGCCGCCGAAGAACGTCGTCAGGCCGTGTTCCATATTATGGTCTCTGAGCGATACGCTGACTGGCGCACCGAACAGGCTCTGGCAAAAGAGTAAGCCGATCCCTCCAAACACCTCGTATTGCCCCACAGCGCCTCTGCCGTTGTAGAATTACCATTCATCTGCAACGCTGCTATTCCCTATGCTGAAAATTAGACTTGCGTTCATTGCAACGCTGCTGCTTGCCACATTGAGCTTCGCCCAAACAGCGAAGCCGGCATCCAAGACTCCGCAAAAACCCATGTCACCAAAATCCATTCATCAGTCCGCCCTCATCATTGACACTCACGCTGACACCACGCAACGCCTGCTCGATGAAGATTTCGATATGGCCAATGTGCCGCCGGGCGATCCCGGACATCTCGACCTCGCCAAAGCAAAGGCCGGCAATCTTGCCGCAGAGTTCTTTTCCATCTGGGTGGATCCCGCGAAGTACAAGGGACAATACGCGCGGCGCACCATGGAACTCATCGACTCCGTCTATCAACAGGCCGCAAAACATCCTGACAAGATGGCCATGGCGTACAGCACCGCCGACATCCTCGCTGCGCACAAGAAGAAGAAATTTGCTGCGCTCATGGGCATCGAGGGCGGACACTCCATCGAGAACAGCATGCCTCTGTTGCGCGACTACTATCGCCTTGGCGTGCGCTACATGACGCTCACGTGGTCGAACACGAATGAATGGGCTGACTCTTCGGGCGACGTTGACGATACGTCCGTCCAACACCATGACGGACTCACACAGTTCGGCCGCGAGATCATTCGCGAGATGAACCGACTGGGCATGATGGTGGACATCTCCCACGTCTCCGACAAAACTTTCTTTCAGACTCTCACCATCAGTCGCGCACCCGTGATCGCGTCGCATTCTTCTTCCCGCGTTCTTACCAACGTTCCACGCAACATGACTGACGACATGCTTCGCGCCGTCAAGGAAAACAACGGCGTGGTAATGGTCAATTTCTACTCGGGCTTTATCGATGAGAAATTCAGCGCCGCGAACAAAGCCAACCGTGCGGAGCGCGAGCGGAAGCAGGCAGAGCTCGATGAAAAACTAAAGGACGCAGATTCCAGGACCAAAGCGTTAGCCCAGCAGAAACTTGACCTCGAGATCGCAGCCAGCATCCCGCGCCCGCCATTCAAAGCGCTTATTGATCATATTGATCACATTGCCAAAGTCGCCGGCATTGACCACGTAGGTCTGGGTTCCGATTTCGACGGCATCTCTTTCATGTTGCCCGAAGGGATCGATTCCGCCGCCGACCTGCCCAAGATCACTGCAGAACTCGTGAAGCGCGGATACTCCGCAAAGGACATCCACAAGATTCTCGGCGGCAACCTGATGCGCGTCTTCCGTGACGTGGAAAAAATCAGCAAACAGATTGCTGCCGAAGGCGCTCAGGCTCCCTTGCTTACGAAACAGAACGCAGCAACTAAGAAATAACTATTCGGAGACGATTCATGTTCAAGAAACACATCGCAGTTGGATTTTTGTTGGCAACTTCAATCAGCGCTCTCGGACAGACCGGCGAGACGACTACAAAACCCAAGCCGGCCACTACGCCAAAGAAAGCCGCAACTGCGCAAAAATCCACGGTTACGAAAGCTAAACCCGCCACCACCGGTGCGGTCGAAAAGCCAGCAACGGCCGCTACGGCGGTTCAACCTGAGGCCATCTTTGACACCTCGTTGGGAAAATTAAAGTGCACGCTCTTCCCCAAACAAGCTCCGAAGACGGTGGCCAACTTCATCGGCCTTGCAACGGGCACTAAGGACTGGACCAATCCCGCGACCGGGAAAATGACCAAAGGTGTCCCGCTCTATGACAACACTATCTTCCATCGCGTGATCCCCAATTTCATGATCCAAGGTGGCGACCCGATTGGTAACGGGACCGGCGACCCCGGATATCGATTCGAGGATGAATTCTCACCCGGATTGGAGTTTGACCGCCCTGGCAGATTAGCAATGGCGAACTCCGGACCGGGAACGAATGGGTCGCAGTTCTTCATCACTGAGGTGCCCACTCCACATCTCAACGGATGCCTTGATCCCGCGGGATGTGATCGCGGGGGTCGTCATGTTGAAAAGGGCTTCGGACACACCATCTTCGGACAATGCGATGATGCATCTGTCGAACTCGTGAAGCAGATTGCTCGTGTTGCTGCCGATCCCCGCAACAACATGCCGGATATGCCAGTGAAGCTCAATCACATCACGATCATCGGCGGCCCGGCCAAAGCAGCAGGCGCAAAGAAACCTGTTGTGAAGAAACCCGCAACCAAACCAGCCACCACTGGAACCAAGCCAGCTACAACGAAGGCACCGGCCAAGCCGAAAACAGGAACGCCGCAGTAGCTAGACTCAAGAGCTTGACAGGGCGCGGCTTTACTTCTTGAGGCCTGCCCTGAGCGGAGCCGAAGGGCGCCGCAACGCAACTTAAATTCCGGGCTTTAGCCCCTGAGGTCACAAACCATGGCAAGACAACCAGGCACTTACGCAATCTTTGACACTTCTGAAGGACAGATCGTCTGCAAACTTTTCGAGAAGGACGCACCTAAGACCGTCGCCAACTTCATCGAACTCGCCGAAGGCAAGCGCGAGTGGACACACCCAAGCACGGGCAAGAAATCCAATGACCGCCTATACGACGGCACAGTTTTTCATCGCGTCATTCCCAAGTTCATGATTCAGGGCGGCGATCCGCAAGGAACCGGCATGGGCGGCCCCGGCTACAAATTCGCCGACGAGACCAAGGGCTCTCCGCACAGCTTCGACAAAGCCGGCAAACTCGCCATGGCCAACTCCGGACCCAATACCAACGGCTCGCAGATTTTCATCACAGTCGCGCCTACGACCTGGCTCACCGGTAATCACACCATCTTCGGAGAAGTCGTCGAAGGCCAGGACATCGCCAACAAGATCAGCGAAGTCCCACAGGACCGCCAGAATCGGCCCTTGAAGGAAGTTACATTGAAGAGTGTGACGATCGAAAGGTTGTAATCGCAGGAAACAACTATGCGGGTGCCCCACGTTCGCGAAGCTAACGTGGGGTTTTCTGCAAAAGCCCGCCATCAAGGCGGGCTTTTATCTGACTACTGACTACCAGCTACTGACTACTGCTACTACACCCCAATCACCGCGCACAACTCTTTCACTGAATCAGCGCTCTTGTTCAACGCAGTCTGCTCTTCGGGAGTCAGTTTGATCTCGATAATCTGTTCCAATCCTCGCGCGCCCAGCTTGCAAGGAACTCCAACGAAGTAGCCTTTGATTCCGTACTCGCCTTCGAGATACGCAGCGCATGGCAGAATCTTCTTCTTGTCCTTTAGGATTGCCTCGACCATCTCGCACGTCGCAGCCGAAGGTGCGTAATACGCGCTTCCCGTCTTCAGGTACTTCACAATCTCAGCGCCACCGTTCGCTGTGCGTTGCACGAGCGCCTCGAGTTTGTCTTTCGCAATCAACTCGGTGATAGGGATTCCCGCCACCGTCGAATATCGCGGCAATGGAACCATCGTGTCGCCATGTCCGCCGAGAACGAATGCGGTTACATTCTCCACGCTCACCTTGAGTTCTTCCGCGATGAAGGTGCGAAAGCGCGCCGAGTCCAGAACGCCGGCCATTCCGATGACGCGGTTTTTCGAAAATTTACTGATCTTGTAGGCGGCCTGCGCCATTGCATCAAGCGGGTTCGACACGACAATAATGATGCTGTTCGGCGAGTGCTGAACCACTTTGCCCACAACGTCTTGCATGATCTTGTAGTTGGTGTTCAACAGGTCGTCGCGGCTCATGCCCGGCTTGCGCGGGATTCCCGCCGTGATCACTACGATGTCAGAATTCGCGGTGTCCGCGTAGTCGTTCGTTCCGATCACGTGCGAATCGCGCTTCTCGATCGGCATTGCTTGAAGCAGATCGAGCGCCTTGCCCTGCGGCACGCCCTCTACGATGTCGATGAGTACGACATCGGCCAGTTCTTTTGAAGCGATCCAGTGCGCGGCAGTCGCGCCCACATTTCCCGAACCAACGATCGATACTTTCTTACGCATGCACTCTCCTGTTTGTTTTCTAACCACAGAGGACACTGAGTTACACGGAGCGGTTCAGAAAGAACTTCGCCCTTTGATCCACGGGATTAGTCCGCCTAGATTTTCTCCGTGTGCTCCGTGCTCTCCGTGGTGAAATGCTTTTGATCTTATTTTCCCGCCGACGCCACCAGTCCATCCATGTTCTTGATCATCTGGTCGGCAAACTCGCTGGTCTTCACTTTCGTTGCGCCCGGCATCTGCCGTTCGAAGTCATAAGTGACGGTCTTTTTCCGGATGGTCGTCTCCATGGCGTTCTCGATCAGCCGTGCCGCTTCATTCCAGCCGAGAATCTCCAGCAGCATTACCCCGGACAAGATCACCGAACCCGGATTGACCATATCTTTGTCTGCATACTTCGGCGCGGTGCCATGCGTAGCTTCGAAAACAGCAAATCCGTCGCCGATATTTCCGCCCGGAGCGATACCCAACCCGCCTACCTGCGCTGCACAAGCGTCAGAGATGTAATCGCCGTTCAAGTTCGGAGTCGCGAGCACATCGTAATCTTCGGGACGAATGATCACCTGCTGGAAGATCGAATCCGCGATTCGATCGTTCACGAGTATTTTCTTCTTCCAGACGCCACTGCCATGGGACTTCCCAAGCGTCTCCAGCACGCTCTTCACTTCCGCGAACAACTTCTTCTTGTAATCTTCTGGTGCGATATCGAGGCCCGGTTCGATCATCGCGCCGTTCTCTTCCACCGTCAGGTTAGGATTCGCATCCTTGTTCCCAAGTATCCAGCTCTCGCGCTCCGTGACGATCTTGTCGCGGAATTCATCCCGCGCCACTTCGTAACCCCACTCTTGGAAAGCGCCTTCGGTGAATTTCATAATGTTGCCCTTGTGGACAAGAGTCACCGTCTTCCGCCCGTTATCGATTGCAAACTGAATTGCTTTCCGCACCAGGCGCTTCGTTCCGAAGATCGATATCGGCTTGATTCCGATCCCCGAATCCGCCCGCACCTGCTTCTTCGTTCCTTTCAACATTTCGTTGTTGAGGAAATCAATGATCTTCTTCGCGCCGTCGCTTCCCTCTTTCCACTCAATGCCCGCATACACGTCTTCGGTATTCTCGCGAAAGATCACCACGTTCAGCTTTTCCGGATGCTTCATCGCCGATGGCACACCTTCGTAGTAGCGCACAGGACGCAAACACGCATACAGGTCAAGCGTCTGACGAAGTGTCACATTGAGTGAGCGGATTCCCCCGCCGATCGGAGTAGTCAGCGGTCCTTTGATAGAAACGCGGAAGGCGCGAAACGCATCTACTGTTTCGTCCGGCAACCATGTATTGAGTTGCTTGAACGCCTTCTCTCCGGCGAGGACTTCGTACCACACGATGCGCCGCCTCCCGCCGTATGCCTTTTCTACTCCCGCATTCAGGACGCGGCTCGAAGCCTTCCAAATGTCCCTGCCTGTCCCATCACCTTCAATGAACGGGATGATGGGATTTTCCGGAACAATGAACTTGCCATTCTCAAACTTGATCTTCGCGCCGTCCTTAGGAACGGGCACACCGTTGTAGGAATCCGCCATGTCGTATGTAGTCCTGAGTGATGTAATGACAAACGTTTAAGTTAACATCTGCTACATCGCCGAGTCCAACCGTCTCTTTCGCATAGCATCTAACTTCCCAGGACACAAGAATATGGAAGAGAGAAGAAAGCACCGGCGCGAGATTCGCATTCCTATTCCCGGCACACCAGCGGTGCTCATCGAATACTCTGACCACCCTGACACTGCCGTCCAGCCAGAGGAACTGGAGCACAAATGGCAGAATCAATTGGACGTCGATCTAGCCGACACTTTTCCGGCCAGCGATCCACCTTCTAGCGTACAGCCAGATCCCACGCGCTGTGAAAGCGATCCAAATTGTCACGCTCACATGAGTGACCCCGACAACAAGTCAGCCGAAGACGACACATCACAAGCCGCCTGACTAATCAGGCAGCTTCCGCGGGCGGCTCGAATTTCTGCTCTATCTCGGCTACCGCCTTTGCCTTCTGTTCGGCTTTAGCTTCCGCAATCGGATCAGGCTTCTTCACCGGAAGTTTTTTCCCCGCAGCTTTGAGCAATTCAGAATTGATCTCTCCGCCGATCAAGATCGCAACAGCGGAGGTATAGAACCAAAGCATCAATCCGATGACGCCGCCCAGAGTTCCGTAAGTCGCGTTGTAATTTGCGAAGTCGCGCAAGTAAATTCCCAATCCCAGTGACGCTGCCACCCACACTGTCACTCCCAACACCGCGCCCGGAAGCGTACAGATGAATCCCTGCTTCACGTTCGGAGCGAGAAAATACAGCAACTCCACGGCGAGCACGATCGAGACGATCACAACTCCCCAACGCATGATCGGCCACAGCGTAACGAACAACGGTCCCACACTTCCGTGTCGCGCCAACCAGTCACCGAACCTCGGTCCCAACAGCGTAGTTGCCAGCCCAATCACAACCAGTCCACCCACTAAGAATGTCAGCCCAACCGCCAGGGGACGCGTCCTCCAGTAGGGTCGAGTCTCCGGAACGTCATAGGCCATATTCAATGCGTCTATCATCGCGGCAAATCCCCCAGAAGCTGCCCAAATGGTCGCTATGATTCCAAACGAGAGCAGCCCGCTTCTCGGCGGATGCAATACACCGTCAACGATTCTCCTGACCACTCCCATCGCATCCAGGGGAACTACTCTGGCCATGAGGTTTAGGATCTCATTGAACAGATTCGGGATTGGGACATAAGAAAGCGCTGCTGCCATGAAGATCAACAACGGAAACAGGGATAGCAAGAAGTAGTACGCCAAGCCGGCGGCAATCGAGAATGTCCGATTGCAATACAAGTCTTTAACAGCGGAGACGGTCGCATCTTTGATCGCTCTAAGGTTCATATATTGGTCGAAGCAACTCGGATACCTCTGTTGGATGAGAAGAATGCGTAAGAGGGTAGCGCGACAGCATCTTTGTTCAGCATCGAACCAGCGACACCGGCATCTAAAAAGGCAAATACACGACACAGTAAATTTAGGTGGGATTCGACCGGAGTCATATATACTTAATTCCTTCCCCCTAGAACCCCTTTAAGAATCAAGGATATGAGCTGGTTTCAGAAAAATCGCGTTTTAGTCATTTTGGTGCTTGTGGCCGCAGTTATCTCAGTCGCTGCCTCCTTCTCCACTAAGGCGGAGATTCCTGTGCGCGCGGGCAAAGTCGAACGCGAAACCATCGTCAACACCATTTCTACGAATGGCAAGATTGAGCCAGCGGTTAACTTCCAAGCTCGCGCCGCTGGACCGAGCCTCGTCCGCAAAGTTCTCGTAAAAGAAGGCGACAACGTCGCCGCCGGACAGCTCCTCGTTCAACTCGACGAATCTGAAGCTCGCGCCCAAGCTGCTCGCGCCAAGGCCCAGCTTCGGGCCGCTGAAGCCGATCTTGCGTCCATGCACAAGGGCGGAAGCCAGGACGAGGTCATCACTGCACAGTCGAATCTCGCAAAAGCGCGCACCGAAGTTGACGCCGCTCAGCGCAATCTTTCAGCATTCAAGAGACTCAAAGAAACCGGAGCAGCATCTGCTGGAGAAGTCGACGAAGCTCAAAACCGGCTTACCCGCGCACAGGCTGAGGTATCTCTGCTGCAACAGAAACTCACAGGACGATTCTCCAGCCCCGAGATCGCCAAGGTTCAGGCCCAAGTCACTGAAGCTCGCGCCGCAAATGATGCAGCGGAAGAGATGTTGAAGAACGCCAACATAACCGCGCCGCGAGCTGGAACTGTTTACTCTGTCCCTGTTCGCACCGGCACATTCGTCAACGCTGGTGACTTGCTCGTCCAAGTGGCTGACCTAAGCAAGATGCAGGTTCATGCATTCGTTGATGAGCCAGAGATTGGCAAGCTCCAAACTGGACAAAAAGTCACGCTTACTTG
Organism: Terriglobales bacterium; assembly: GCA_025462725.1. Lineage (GTDB taxonomy): Bacteria > Acidobacteriota > Terriglobia > Terriglobales > Acidobacteriaceae > JAICLA01. The sequence goes on from JAOAPE010000014.1 coordinate 55,158, forward strand.
GGACGCCATCCCGGGCAGAACCTGGGTCGGAGTCGTCGCCCATGTTCCCACAACAGTGATCACGCGTGGCACGCGGAGCGTCGGAGAAGTCGTCCTAAACGTCGACAATGCCGATCTAAAACTCCTTCCCAACGTAAACGTGAACGTTGCTATCACCACTGCGGCCCAGGAATCCGCTGTTACTGTCTCTCGCGAAGCTGTCGTCCAGGAATCTGGAAAGCATTTCGTTTATGTCATTCAGAATGGGCATCTAAAGAGGACAGAGATCCAGACGGGCATTGCGAGCCTTACCCGGATCCAGATAGTGAAAGGACTGCAGGACAATCAGGAAGTCGCCTTGGGTTCAGTGAATTCCCAACCATTGGTTGATGGCGCTCCTGTGAAGATTGTCCAGCAATAACGTGCTTACGATTCGATCGTTGACCCTTAGGACGCTCACGCTAACCTGCTTCCTGTGCTGCGCGACATCTTCGTTACCCGCACAAACTAAATCCAAGCCTAGTAAAATTGAGCCCGAAGCCCGTTCTAATCCCGCACAAGCTCTGCTTGCTTCGGGACATCTCGACGAAGCTTTCACGCTCCTTCAGAAACAGATCGCTGCTAGTCCCAACGATGCAGCCGCCTTCAACTATCTCGCTCGCGCTCACTACGCCGAAGACAACACTGATCCTGCTATCAAAGCCGGGGAACACTCAGTAGAACTGGCGCCCAACAATAGTCTGTTCCATCTCTGGCTAGGACGCATTTACGGCCAAAAAGCTGAAAAGGTAAACGCTTTCCGGGCAGCCGGATTCGCCGGCAAGTGTCGCGATCAATTCGAGCGCGCAGTACAACTAGATCCTAATAACTTGGACGCGCGTGCTGATCTGGCTGAGTTCTATACAGAAGCGCCTGGCATCATGGGCGGCGGAAAAGACAAAGCCCGCGCTCAAGCGGAAGCTGTTGCTTCAACCGCTCCTGCTGTCGCACATTTGATCCGCGCCAAGATCGCGGAGAAAGATAAAGACTTCGCTCAAGCAGAGAAAGAGTACAAAGCTGCCATTGACGCAAGCGGCGGAAAAGCCGAACAGTGGCTGAGTCTCGCCAATTTCTATCAGGGGCAACATCGCAAGGAGGACATGCTGTCCGCCGTGAACAAGGCTGCAATTGCGCCGCAGCCTAAATCCGCTGCCGTCTTGTTTGACGCAGCCAGCCTGCTCTTCCAAGCCAATCAGAACATTGCTCTCGCAGCCAAGCTCGACAACGAATATCTCACCGCGAAGGATAAATCTGAAGAAGCTCCTGCATTCAAAGCGCATTTCCTGATGGGACAGATCCTGCAACGCCAAGGCGATTCATCAGGCGCAGTGAAACAGTACGAAGCTGCGCTCGCCCTCGCCCGTGACTTTGCTCCCGCCCGCGATGCGCTCAGCAGCAAGCTGCAGAAATAAACTTACCGATACTTAATTTCCCTCCGGCAGTTTACAATTTTTCCAAATCCAAATAGGTGACAAATGTTGATGAACCGTCTCCGCACTGCGCTCTGTGCTGTGGCAACAATTCTTGCAATCACAAGCTTGTCGAACAAAGCTTCTGCCGAGCCGCTCACCTTGAAACGCGCCGTAGATCTGGCCGTTCAGCACAGTACCGGAGTCGCCATTGCTGACGCTGACGCCAAGCGCTCCGAACAGAATCGGCTTGAGATTCGCAATACCTTTATTCCCCAAGTCACGGTTGGCGCAGGTCTCGGGTACAACAACGGATTCCCGCTCAGCCTTGAAAACCTTGCGCCTTCGCTGCTCAACGTGACCACACAGGCCTATGTCTTCAACATGGCGCAGCGGGAATTCCTTAAGGCCGCCCGCCGAGACACTTCAATGTTCGCCAAACTCGCGGAAGACCGCCGCGCGCAAGTCGTCTTCGACACCGCTCTCGTTTACGCCGAGCTGAACAAACTCGAAGCTTCCCTCACGATCCTGGAAAAGCAACAATCTGCCGCTGCCCGCGTTCAAACCGTCTCGCAAGAGCGCTTGCAGGCCGGAGTCGATAGCCAAGTGGAAGTCACGCGCGCGCAACTCAATGCTGCTCGCGTGCGGCTCTCGATGGAACAATCCCGTGGACAGCGTGACCTGCTCCGCGCACGACTCGCGCAAATGACTGGATTGCCCGCGACATCGATTGAGACCGTTGCGGATTCCATTCCGCCTCTACCAGCGCCTATATCTGAAACCCAATTCGTCTCCAAAGCTGTTAGCGTGAATACAAACATCCAAGTAGCGAATGAGCAAGCAGTGGCAAAGGAGATACGCGCCAAGGGAGAGCACTATCAACTTCTTCCCGCAGTAGACAGTGCAATGCAATACGCCATGCTCGCGCACTATAACAACTACGACGTGTTCTTCCGTCGTGACACCTTTCAGCGCCACAACCTAACCGTCGGCGTGGTCATTCGCTTCCCTGTTTTCAACGCCTCCCAGAAAGCTCACGCGCAAGCTGCCGATTACGAAGCCTTAAAAGCCAAAAAGGAAGCCGAAGAGGTTAAGAACCAGGTCGAGACCGAAGCCATGAAGTTGCAGCAAGCTGTCCGTCAACTTGCAGCCGCCCGCGATGTTGCGCAACTGGAATATCAACTTGCCGGCAGCGACGTCAAGACCGTGCAGGTGCGTATGGAATCGGGCGGAGCAACCGTGCGTGACCAGGAAAATGCGCGCCTCGCCGAAGATCAGAAATATGGTGCCTATCTCGACACTACTTTCGAACTCGACAAGGCGCTGATGCAGTTACTTCGCGCAACCGGCGAGATCGAAGCTTGGGCAAGCAGCGGTAAGTAACTCACGTTGTCTGATCCTCTCTACGAATACCTGCGCTGTCTTCAAAGAGCGGTTACAACGGAGGACAGTCACAACCGCTCTGCTCTCCGTACTAATCTGGTTTTCTTTTAGCTAATTAACACTTTTTGTCATTGACAATCCGACAACACTGAATTAGATTCATTCCTGCCTTCGGACTCCCCGCAAGTTCGTCATTCTGGCTATCTTAGGGGAGGGGGGAGGGGGGTATGGATAGAGTCCAAAGGAACCAGCAATCCTCTGCTAAAATAGCTACATACCATGCCATTAAAAACACTGTTCCTTCAGCCGCCTTCGTTCGACAAATTCGATGGCGGAGCCAGTTCTCGCTGGCCGGCTACACGCGAGATCGAGTCCTATTGGTACCCCGTTTGGCTTGCGTATCCCGCGGGCATGCTGGAAGGCTCGCGCCTGTTGGACGCGCCTCCGCACCACATCAGCTTTGAAGAAACAGTTGAGATCGGCAAAGGTTACGAATTCCTTGTGTTGGCCACCAGCACCGTCGGCTTTGAAGTAGACAAGAAGCTCGCTGTAGCAATGAAGGCCGCGAATCCGAAGATGAAGATTTGCTTCGTCGGGCCGCCGGTCACTATCCATCCTGAGCGCGCTCTGAACGAATGTGAAGTGATCGACTTCACAGTGCGCCGTGAGTTCGACTACGCGACCGTTGAATTCGCCAATGGCAAGCCGCTGGATGAGATCCTTGGCATTTCCTATCGCAAAGATGGAAAGATCGTGCACACTCCCGATCGCCCGCAAGTGCAGGACCTCGATGCCCTTCCTGACGTCACTGCCGTTTACAAGCACGACTTGGACGTCACTAAATACAATGTGCCCTTTTTGCTGCATCCTTATGTCGCTCTATACACAACGCGTGGGTGTCCGGCGCTTTGCACATTCTGCTTGTGGCCGCAGACGCTAAGCGGACACGCTTGGCGCAAGCGCTCTACTGACCGCGTAGCCGCCGAAATGGCCAAGGCAAAAGAGTATTGGCCGAATGTAAAAGAATTCTTTTTTGATGATGACACTTTCAACATTCAGAAAGCCCGCACCATAGAGCTTTGCGAGAAGTTGAAGCCGCTAGGCATCACTTGGTCTTGCACGTCACGCGTCACTACCGACTATGAAACGCTCAAAGCCATGAAAGAGGCCGGATGCCGGCTCATGATCGTGGGCTTTGAATCCGGTGATCCGCAGATCCTGAAAAATATTAAGAAGGGCGCGACAGTGGAACGCGCGCGCGACTTCGCCCGCGACGCCCATAAACTTGGACTGATCATCCACGGTGACTTTATTCTCGGTCTCCCAGGCGAAACGAAGGAGAGCATCGAGCGCACAATCCAGTTCGCGAAGGACCTCGATTGCGAAACTATCCAGGTCTCTCTGGCCCACGCGTATCCGGGAACAGAGCTTTACGATTTCGCCAAAGCTAATGGCTACATTCTCCACGAGAAGAACATGGCCGATGATGGTGGACATCAATTGGCCATGATCGAGTATCCGAACCTGCCTCGCGATTACGCGCTGGATGCGGTGCATCGCTTCTACGATGAGTACTACTTCCGTCCCAAGGCGGTTTGGCGCATCGTGAGGAAGGCTCTGAAGGATTCAAACGATCGGAAACGCTTGTATCGCGAGGCCAAGGAGTTCATGAGCCTGCGCTCGAAGCGCGCGAAGGTCGCGAAAGAGATCCGCGCAGAAGTGGCCGTGATGAGAGCGAAAACCAAAGCAGAAGCGGCCAGCGCCTCCGGAGATTAGTTTCCGAAACAGCTTCAAAAGGGCGGCTTCATGTCGCCCTTTTCTTTTGAGCAGTACAATCGATTTTCTATGAATCCGCGAAGATACTTGATTCTACTGGCTGTCTCCATCGGCGCCGCCATCGGCGACTTCTTTCTGAAGATGGGGATGAATCAAGCTGAGCCTATCTCAATGCAGCACCTCGATCGCGCAGTCGCCGCTGTGTTCAATCCGTCGGTTGCAATCGGGATTTTGTTCCTCATCGGATTCTTTGCCGCGTATCTCACCGCTTTGAGTTGGGCCGACCTCACCTTCGTTCTTCCCGCGACTGGAATCGGCTATGTCATCACTGCGTTAATGTCAGTCTTCTTCCTGCACGAACATGTAAGCACCGCAAGATGGATCGGAATCCTGCTGATCACTTGCGGCGTGGGATTCGTCGCTCACGGTCCATCACGGACTGAGCGCGAGATCATTGCAGTCGAACACAAGTTGGAAGCGGCGAAGCAATGACGACGCACACACTTTACTCTTGGGGATTCATTCTCGCTGTCGTCGTATTCTCTTCCGCAGGCGACGTTCTGCTGGCAAAAGCCATGACGAGCATCGGCGATCTCGACGACATCATGGCCGAAAACGGATTCCTCGGCGCTGTAAAAGCGGTGTTAACGAGCGCGTGGTTTATCGGCGGAATTTGCGCAATGGCTTTAGCATTCTTCAGCTTGCTGACCGCGTTAAGTTGGGCAGACCTGAGTCTTGTCGCACCAGCATCGGCATCGTTGACGTTCGTTGTCAGCGCAATCGCGGCGAAGTACTTCTTGAAGGAAGCCGTAGACACGCGACGCTGGATCGCAATCGCCTTCGTCTGCGTTGGAGTTTTGCTGCTAACGCGATAGTTATTTGAACAGCCGCATGAAGCCAGAGGCGGCAAGATCGGGCACGATGAACTTGTCCGGCAACTGCAAGGATTGCGTCAGCGCTTCGGCAGCTCTGTAGCCGCTGCGAACCGCGCCTTCCATCGTCGCCGGCCATCCAGTTGCGGTCCAATCGCCCGCGAGGAAGATCCGCGGCCAGGCGGTCACAGAGTTGGGACGATATAGATCCGATTGAGGCAGCGCAGAATATGTCGCGAAGATTTCCTTGATCACTGCGGACTTCACCAGCTTCGCTTGCTTTACTGCTGGAAAGAATTCCGCGAGTTCTTTCAGGGAAAGTTCAATAATCTCTTGACGCGGAGTATCGACCAGCGTTTTGCTGGAGCTGACAACAAGCTCAACGTAACTTCCCTGCTCCGCTTTTAGATTGTTGCCGTTTTCACGATGCTTACTGAGCAGTTTGGATTTGTGGAACATCCATTGAATAGTGCGATCGAGAAGTACCGCATGTTCAAGTTCCGTGATCTGACGATCGAACCAAAGGTGGATTCCGGTGATCGGCGAGCTTTCAAACTTGTTTAACTGTTGCGCTAACGGCTGTGATATTTCTCCTGCGGGCAGTATTTTCCCCAGCGTGTGATACGGAACAGCAAGCACGACGTAATCGCTGAGGAACGTTTCTGTTCCGGAAACCACCTTCACGCGGTCCGCTTGTATCTCAATGTAATCAACTGACGCGCGCAGCCGCACCGAGCCGCCACGCTCAGTGATGTATTCAGTACCAGCGCTATAGAGATCAGTGAGCGGAACTGTTGGAACTCCCATGCGTCCAGCGGCAGCAGACTTCATGAATGACTCGCGGAAGACTTGTGCCGCGTATCTCACGGATGTCCTGTCGAGTTCCTCGTTCAACGCGCTCACCAGAACGACTTTCCAGAAACGATCGATCGCCCGCTCCGTTTGTCCATGCCGCTTCAGCCATGAAAGAAAATCCTCTGTAGTGTCTTCCGGCAGTCCAGCCATCAACGCCAACATCGCGCGCGAGATAGCGAACTTATCAACAAGCTCAAGTGACGATGCGGCGAGAAACGACGGCGCAGTGTGAAACGGCGCAGGCAATCCCGAAGGGCGAATCACCGATTGTCGTCCGCCGGGTTCGACAAAGGTGAGGCTATCGAACCAGCGAATCTTGTCCGCCGCGCCAAATCTGTCATACAAGTTGAGCAGATTGGTACAGCAGCCGAGCAGCACGTGCTGACAGTTGTCGACGACTTCGCCCGTCCCAGGATGCTGATACGAAGAAGCGCGGCCGCCAATGTAAGGACGTCGCTCGAGCAGAGTGACTTCGAAACCAGCTTCCGCAAGCGCACAACCCGCGGAAAGGCCAGCCAATCCGCCACCGACAACGGTGACTTTGTATTTTTCCCGCTCGCGGCTTGACTGCTGCTCTGGGGCGCTCAGAAGATCACCTTCAGCAGCCCTTGCGAAAGCACGCTGAGTTTTTCTGGAACCGTAAGCCGAACCTTTTCCTGGAAGACGTTGTAATTTCGTGCGGCGATCTTATCGAGCAGTCGGCGATAGATTTCGACGAGCGCCCAAAGGCACGGACGGCTGTCGTCTTCGATTAGCGGGATCAATTGCTCGGCAGCTTTGTAGAATTCACGCGCACGTTGGGATTCAAACTCGAGCAGCGGAGTAAATGCTGATGATTGAAATCCGTTCGACAGCTTTTCCGGAGTCAGTTCCGCCGGCGATCGCTGAAATCGGACAAGGTCTTCTTCAGGTATGTACACGCGCCCCATCTGCGCGTCCTCTTTGACGTCGCGAATGATGTTGGTAAGTTGAAAGGCAACGCCGGTTTGCTCCGCTAGTGCTTCGGCTGCCGCATCTTTGTATCCGAAGATGTGAATGCAAACTAATCCGACGACCGATGCCACGTGATAGCAATAGCGATAGAGTTCATCAAACGTCCGGTACGGGACAACAGGCCCAGTGGCGCTAGACCCAGCTGCGGCGGAGGCAGCGAACTGCAAGTCCATCGCAGTGCCCGCAACGAGTTGCTCGAAAAGTCGCAGTGGGATCTTGAAGCGGGATTGCGTGTCTGCAAGGGCAAGGATCACCGGATCATCGCTACGTTCACCTTCGACCGCGCGACGCAGAGAATATGCCCAAGCCTGAAGCTGCGAACGGCGCTGGTCGAGGGTCAAGCCGGGATCGTCAGAGATATCGTCCGCATGGCGCATGAATGCATAAACAGCGCACAGGGAATTACGCTTGTGTCGAGGCAGCGCAAGAAAAGCGTAGTAGAAGTTCTTCGCCTGCGAGCGGGCCACTCCCCGACAGACAACATAAGCCATCGAAAGCTGCCGGTCGCTCATAGCAACTTCCCTTTACGCAATCCGGCGCGCAATACCATCCAAAGTTTTCGCGGCTTGGAAATCACCGGGCGCGATACGAGAACATCGAAACCCTGCTTCTCAATGGCGTTCAAAATCTCCTGTCCACCTCGGCTGAACAGTTCGATATCTACGGCGAGTTCGGGAGAGATCTTCTGAATCAACGGCAGACCGCGCTCAAACCATTCCCGGGCGCGTTCGACCAGGAACTTCATCAGCGCGATGAATTCCGGAGTAGCGCGGCGCTGCGCTATATCGGATTCGGAAACGCCAAAGCGCTGCATGTCTTCCAGCGGAAGATAGATTCGCCCTTTGGCGTAATCCACATTCACGTCCTGCCAGAAGTTACCGAGTTGGAGGGCGGTGCATGTGTAGTCCGAAAGCTGCTGACGCTCCTCATCACGGTATCCGCCCAGATAAAGCACCAGATGCCCAACAGGATTCGCTGAGTAGTGGCAATACTCGAGGACGTCGTCAAACGTGGGGAATCGCGTGATCGTCTGATCACGACGAAATGCCGTGAGCAGATCGGCAAAGGTCTGCTGCGGGATATCGAATTCACGGACGGTCTGCGCTAATGCGACGAACACTGCATGTCGTGGCGAACCTGCGTAGCAAGCTCGCAATTCCGCTTCCCATTCGTCAAGCAGGGCAAGCGATTGCTGAACGTCACCGACCTCGTCGCCAAGATCGTCGGAGATTCGGCAATACGAATAGACGTTGTAGAAATGTTGCTTCAGGTGCACTGGTAAGAACCAAGTCGCCACAGAGAAATTTTCGTAATGACTTTTCGCCAGCCGCTCGCAGTAGGCAAATGCCTCACTTAGAGTGGGTGCATGCGCAGGGATCCGGTACTCCGGAGGCAAAGCATTCCATCCCGCTTCGGACAAAGCAGACGCGTTAGCGTTAGAACGCTGGAGGTTTGAACTTGGCATGGCTGCGGGCGACAGGATTCCCTGTTTCGGTTCTTCTAAGTCTCCGTCGTATTGATTCACACTGCCCGTCAGTGACCGGGAATGATCGCGGTCTTGATATCGCCGCTGCGATTCAACATGCTGCGCAAAACGTATTGCAGGCGCGAGAGCGGCTCTTCACCGGTGATGTAATCCGTGCTCTTGATCTTCTTTTCCGTGATCAGCTTGAATGCTTTGCGGACTGTCTCCGGAGTGTGATGGAACGTGGCCTTCAACGTGATCTCAGAGTAGTGCAGGAGATTGGTGTCAAGCTCGACTTTGGTCCCAGTCGCGCAGCCACCGAAGAAGTTCACGGTACCGCCTTTGCGAACCATGTCCACTGCCCATTGCCAGCCTTGCGGGCGGCCAACGGCTTCGATCACCACATCCGGCCCGCGATGGTCAGGAGTAAGCATCTTCACCTTTTGGATAGGATCATCAACATTCGTAATCTGCACAACATCGTGCGCGCCGAACTTGACCGCCGCTTCCACTTGCTCATCGCGTTTTACGACCGCGATCACATTGCATCCGGAGAGGCGCGCTACCTGGATGAATGAAAGACCTATTGGTCCGCCACCGATGATGGCAACGGTGTCACCGACTTCCGCTCCCGTCTCATGAAGGCCACGGAGTACACACGCCAAAGGCTCGGTCATCGCCGCAGCTTCAAAACTCACGCCCGCGGGAATTTCCAGCATGTTCGATTCAACGATCCTACGCGGAATGCGAATGTATTCAGCGTATGCGCCATTGTTGAATAGCAAATCTTCGCAAAGATTTTCCTGGTGCTTGCTACAGTAGAAACACTTGCCGCAAGGCGCGGAGTTCAGCGCCACAACACGCATACCAACTTTGAATTTCTTAACGCCGGGGCCCACCTCTTCGATGATGCCCGCAAGCTCGTGTCCGAAGAGTGCCGGAGGAATGATCATGCGCGCGTGATATCCGCGCTGGAAGACCTTCAAGTCAGTACCGTCAGTGAGGGCTACTTCCACCTTCACGAGCACTTCCCCTTCACCAACGCGGGGAATGGGGACTTTCTCGATCTTCACATCCTCTTTGCCGTAGAGGACTGCGGCTGTCATTTTTCCGTTCACGTCTTGCGTCCTTCCAAGTACCTTACTGTTGCACAGGCCGAATCACGATCTTCATCGAGTCGGGCTGCGGGTTGGCGGCCACCTGGATCGCCGGCACCGCGTCTTTCAAAGCGAACCGGTGAGAGACCAACTTGCTCAGGTCCACCCCACCGTTAAACACAAAATCTACAGTTTCGTTTTGGATATCCACCGATGCGCTGTACGAGCCCATCAATGTTTTCTCGTCCACACAAATCGCCGCCGGATCAATCGCCGCTTCGCTGCGAACCGTCTGCGCAAAAAGCATTACGCGACCACCTGGCCGTACGGCATCCATCGCAGGCCGTATTAAGGCATTGCCCCCAACAGCGACTACAACTGCGTCCGCGCCCCGTCCCTCCGTCATCTGTTTCATGCGCTCGACGACGTTTTCAGAGGCTGCGTCAATGTTCTCAGTTACACCGAATCCTTTAGCTATTGTAAGCCTCTGGGAGTACAAATCGGAAGATATAACCCGGGCGCAAGCCCGCCTTGCCAATACAGCCAAAATGATGCCAATCGGGCCTTGTCCCATGACCAGAACCGTCTCCCCAGCCTGTAGCCGGAGACTCTGGATTCCCTTCAAACAGGTGTTTACGGGCTCAATGAACGAAGCCTGCTCGAAGCTGACGTTCTCAGGGATTTTCACCACACCCTTACGTACGATCCAATCCATCACTCGGATGTACTCAGCGAATCCCCCGCCTGCGGCCTCGAAACCCGCTGTCGCACCAACTTTCTTGTACACAGGACATTGCGCATAGACCTTGAATCGGCAGTAATAGCACTCGCCGCACGGGATGTGGTGGAAGACCATGACACGATCGCCGACCGCAAAGTTCTCAACCCCTGGCCCAGTTTTGGCGACGGTGCCGGACATCTCGTGTCCGAATATGCGCGGGGCTGAGTGCGAACCAGTAGCAATCTTCTTAAGATCGGTGCCGCAAATTCCGCAAGTATCGATCTTGACGAGCAGCTCTCCCGCTCCAATCTCGGGGACATCGACTGTCTCGACGCGAACGTCATTCACTCCGCGATAGACCGCAGCCAGCATGCTGCTGGGGACCGAGACAGGCTCGAATTTCTTCTCGTCCTTAGTTGTTGCTACTGACATTAGCCTCTAATCCTTCAAGTACTGCTTTAGATTGTTGCTCGATGCGAACTCTAAGCGCGTGGCAAAGCTTTTCAGTAGCGATAGAGCTGTTTGCCGCCAACTTCATCACCGTCCGCCAGAGCCACGGACGCACGGCAATGTACCCGACAAAGCTTCCAGTCTTGAATTCCCCGGCATCTCCTACGAAACGCCCCATCGGTGGCATGGGGAAATCGTATTCGTCGGAAATGACTTTCACTGCTGTGCAAGGAACATTGTAAACACGAGCGACATCCGCCACTGCGAAAGCTTCCATGTCTACTGCCTGCGCGCTGTAGTTGTTCGCAAATATCCGCTTGTGCTCAACCCCGGCGATTGCACCCGCGCTGACGAGAATCCCCTTCCCGCCGGCGGTCTCAATGGTGTTGTTGTCTGACTCTCCTACTATGCTCGCCGGTTCAAAGATATCGCCGACCTTCAAGCCGGGAACGAGCGCGCCTGCAAATCCGGCGGAAATGAAATTGCTGACCTGTCCGTTAGCGAAACGCCACGCAGCATCCGTAGCGATGCGCGCGGAAATACCACCAATCCCGCCCAAAGCCACAATCGCGTTCTCGGATTCGAAAATCTTGATCGTCCGATTCTGTGAATCCACGGAGGTGCTGTTCCACCCTTTTACAAGTGGCGCAATCTCTCGATCCAATGCCGCGATGATAGCGATTCGCTTTTTGTGATTGGCTTGACTCATGCGACGTATCCGTTCGACTTAAACCAATCCACAGCGCGTCGAAGCGCGTTATCGACGGGAACGATCTTGTAGCCGAGTTCGCGCTCCGCTTTCGCAGACGAAGCAAACATCTTCTTCCTGCCCATGCGGACAGCGTCAATCGTCGCCCGCGGTTCTTTCCCGCGGATTCGTCCTGTGAAGATCTCGTCGAAAACTGCGAATCCCAGTGCGAGAGAATGTGGAACCTTCATTGTGGGTGAAGGAAGACCAGTGATTTCCGAAAGTTTGTCTAGCAACTGTTTTAGCGTGAAGTCTTGTCCGCCAAGAATGTAGCGCTCACCGGGAACCGCGCGCTCCATGGCGGCAATATGTCCGTTCGCCACCTCAGTGACATCGGCGAGGTTGAGTCCGGTATCCACGTAAGCTGGGAAATTTCGCTTCAAGGAATCGAGAATGATGCGCCCCGTCGGCGTGGGTTTAATGTCCTGCTCGCCAACGGGAGTCGTTGGATTTACGACCACCACATTCGCGCCGTTCTTCCCTGCTTCAAGCGCCACCTGCTCCGCCATGAACTTTGAGCGCTTGTAGTGTCCGATTATCTCTGGCAGGGCCACTGGATCAGCTTCCGTCACGGGGCGTCCATTCGAAGTTGCGAATCCCATGGTCGCCACGCTGCTACAGTAAACAACACGCCGGACGCCTGCCTTTTGCGCTGCCTCGATGATCGCTCGAGTGCCTTCCACATTGGCCGCGTACATCTCTTTCGGATCAGGAGTCCACAACCGGTAATCCGCAGCGACATGAAAAACAAACTCGCATCCCTGCATGGCGCCCTGCAGAGAAGCCGGGTCGCGGAGGTCGCCCGTGACCAGATCGGCGTTCAACTCAGCGATGTTGTCCTTGCGACTTGTAGGACGAACAAGCAAGCGCAACTCCGCTCCGCGTGCGGCCAATTGCTTGGCCACATGCGAGCCGACAAATCCCGTTGCGCCTGTTACGAATGCTTTCATTTCCCGCTTCAATCAATAAGGGCACGGATTTACCGTGCCCTCATCGCCACTCAATATTAAACTGTCTATTCCAAGGCCTCGGGCGTGATCCCAATATTCTTCTCGCCTGCTGCGCGTTTCTCCCAATATTTCTTGACCCAGGCTTCATAGCTTTTCCCGGCTGCGGTATCGCGTCCACTGAAAACCAGGGCGGCAATGTCGGAATAAGGAATGCTGATCTTTGTGTCAGCATCCTTCGGAAAGAGGCGAACCACTGAATCAGCCAGTGCTGACCCTGTGCGACGATCGAAAATATACCCTTCGATCTTGCTGCCGTCCTTGCGAGTAATGGTCACATCGCCACGAAAATCGAATGCCTTTTCGAATGCCGAGCGAATCTCTGCTTCCGACGCCAACTCCGGCACCCAGCCTTCCAGCTTTTCATGAGCTGTACCCGGCGCGACTTCGAGAGCATCCGGATTCTTCACATCCTGTTCGGAGACGTTGCTCACGCGTTTGTCTCCTCGAGTTCAGCGGCGGACTTGTGTAACTGTTCGACTCCGACGAATCCATGCACTGCCTTCGCAGGCTCATTCAGAAGCTCAAGCGCGCCCGCATCTTTGTAGGTATTGAACAGCGTCGCGCGGACAGTGTCGAAAAATCCGCCGAGCGATCCGAAAGTATCATTCACCGCGGAAGGCTCATAGCCACAGTGCACCATGCAATTCGCGCATTGCGGATTGCCAGATTCGGTGCCGTACTCTTTCCAGACAGTGGTTTCCATCAACTCTTTGTAGGAATCGGCGTAGCCGTCCTGAAGGAGGTAGCAGGGTTTCTGCCATCCGAAGATGTTGTAGGTTGGCATGCCCCACGGAGTGCATGAGTAAGGCCGCTTTCCCATCAGAAATTCGACAAAGAGCGGAGATTGGTTGAATCGCCACGTCTTTTTGCGATTGGAAAATATCGCGCGGAACAATCGGCGCGTGCGCGCGCGTCCGAGAAAATGCTGCTGATCAGGCGCTTTGTCGTAAGAGTATCCCGGCGAGAGCATCATGCTCTCAACACCGATGTCCATCATCTCGTCAAAAAATGCGCGGACACTGTTCGCGTCGGCGCCGTCAAAGAGAGTGGTGTTTGTCGTGACGCGGAAGCCACGTTCCAGCGCTGCTTTGATTCCTTCCACCGCAATGTCATATCCGCCTTCGCGGCAGACAGAAAAATCATGGTGTTCCTTCTGCCCGTCCATGTGAACGGAGAAGGTCAAATACTTGCTCGGCTTGAACAGTCCAATTTTCTCCTTCAACAGCAGAGCATTCGTGCAGAGATAAATGTACTTCTTGCGCGCAACCAGTCCTTCAACGATCTCCGCGATCTGCGGATGCATCAGCGGCTCACCGCCGGGGATGCTGACCATCGGCGCGCCACATTCGTCCACTGCCTGGAAACATTGTTCCGGCGTGAGGTTCTTTTTCAGGATGTGAGCTGGATACTGGATCTTGCCGCAGCCCGCGCAAGCGAGATTGCAGCGGAACAGCGGTTCCAGCATAAGCACCAAGGGATAGCGCTCCCGCCCAGCAAGCTTTTGCCGCAGCACATAGCTCGCTACCGTCCACATCTGTGAAACTGGAACTGCCATCGATTCTCCTCTTACTTGCCTTTTGCCGCTGCTCTTGCCTTTATGCGTTTTGCGATCTCTGCGCGTGGAGTCGGCTTGTGTGCAGCGCGAATGTCCTGATAGCGCTTCATGTATGTCTTTGCCGAAATCCTTTTGACCGATTCTCCGATCACATCAAGCGCAAGGTCTTCCAATTTCTTGAACCGGACGCGTGACTTGCCTACATCCAATTTCTTTCCCGTCTTTGCCCACGCAGCCTTAAACCATTTGGCTTCGTCCTCTGAGCCGTAGATGCCACTCAAGTACAGAGCCATGTGGTTTTTCTGCGACGCTAAAGCGATGAACAGCAGCGGCTTTGTTGGATCGCAATGGTATCCAGCGGGAAATATTCGATGCGGAACGAAGTATCCGATCATCCCGTAAAGGATTCCCTCTTCGTAATCCTTGTCCAGATTCTTCAGGATCACGTTGCGGATCGCTGTAATTGCCGGACGACGGTCCTCGGGCAGCGACTTCAGATACGCGTCGACAGTGCTAGCTTTTGTCTGCACGGCTAAACCTTCCCTGTCAGAACTGCGTCATCAACATCGTGAAACGCACGTGCGTAAGCAGTGAGCGCCATCAACGGGAAATAGAGACGATACATGTGGTACGCAAGATAGAAGACCCGTGGGAACCCGGTTCCGGTGTACTGTGGTTCATCCCAACCGCCGGCGTTCTTCGTTCCAGCTTTTTTCTGCGTTCGCAGAAGGTATGACACGCCTCGCTGGACAGACTCACTACGAGTGTCGCCGGCAGCGAGCAATCCCAAAACCGCCCACGCTGTTTGTGACGGCGTGCTCGGGCCCACGCCCTTTGTGTTTACATCGTCGTACGAATTGCAGGTTTCGCCCCAACCATCGTCAGGGTTCTGCATCATTCGCAGCCACTCTGCCGCTTGCTGGATCATCGGCTCATTCTTGTCGATACCAATCGCGTCCAACCCGCGCAGCACTTGCATGGTGCCATAGATGTAATTCACGCCCCAGCGTCCGAACCATGACCCATCGGATTCCTGCGACTTGCGAATAAAATTCAGCGCGCGTTTTACTGCAGGATCCTTCTGCGTGAATCCATACGACGCCAGCATTTCCAAAACCCGACCGGTGATGTCCACGGTTGCAGGATCGAGCATCGCATTGTGGTCCGCGAACGGAACGTACTGGAAGACCATCTTGTCATTGTCTTTGTCGAACGACGCCCAACCGCCATCTTTGCATTGCATCGCCAGTACCCATTCGAGGGCGCGCTTGATTGACTTGTGCTGATAGCTCTCGTCCGCCGTGATGACCTTGCTCAGTCCGAGCATCACCATCGCAGTGTCATCAACGTCCGGATAAAACTCGTTGTTGAATTCGAAATACCATCCTGCGGGCGCAACGTTCTTTACCTTTACTGCCCAGTCGCCGGGATGGGTGACTTGCTTCTTCAACATCCATTCAGCAGGCGCAACCATTCGCGGATCGTCAGCGGGAACGCCAGCTTCACCCAGCGCAAACAGCGCATAAGCCGTGTCCCACACCGGTGACATGCACGGCTGCATACGGAATCGGTCGCCTTCCTCGATGCCGAGTTTCTCGAATTCATCAATGGCGCGCATCACCTGGGGGTCGTCGAGTGAGTATCCGAGACAACGAAGCGCAATGATTGAATTCATGATCCCGGGATAGATCGCTCCCAAACCGTCACTCATTTCCATGCGCGCGAGCATCCATTTCTCGGCTTTCTTGATCGCAATAGATCGTAGCGGCCGCACGTGAACGCGCTCAAACCAATGAGTCATGTGGTTGAGCACGAGAAAGAAATTCCGCCAGCTGATCTTTTTCTTTGACCACTTCAGGTGGAGATCTGCGTTCTCGCGTCCGCCGAGATACAGTTCGCTAACACCCATCTCGTCCGGAATCTTCTTGAACGGCTTCTTCGCGTACGCGATCGACAGCGGAACCAGAATGGCGCGGGACCACGACGATATCTCGTAGATGTTGAACCAGAACCAGTTTGGAAAGAGGATCATCTCCGGCGGGACTGCGGGAACCGCGTCGTAATCGTACTGGCCGAAGAAGCAGAGATAAATTTTTGTGAAGGTATTGACTTCAGTTACACCACCCATGGCCAGCACGCGCTCGCGCGCCTTTTCCAACACAGGATGGTCAGCTTTGTATCCGGCCAGCTTGAGGCCGAAGTACGCTTTCACTGTCGCACTAATGTTCGACGGACCGCCGTTAAAAATCGGCCATCCACCGTCTTCGTTCTGATGTCGGATAATCTCCCGCGCACATTTGGCGTTGCGCTCTTCATCCACAGTTCCAAGAAGCGTGTGCAGCAGAATGTAATCGGATTCGAGAGTGGTATCGGCTTCTAGTTCGCCGCACCAATAGCCCTCTTTATGCTGGATGGAAAATAGGTTGTCGCGTGCTGCAGCGATCGCAGACGTGACTCGCGAAATTGCATTGCCTACTTTGCCGAAGAACATCATATCGGCAGAATCAGCGATGTTGCCGGTGGCCTCGCGATTGTGGTCGTTCTTCATCAATTCCTAGCCGCTGGAGCTGCCGCAATAGCTTGAACAATCTCCGCAGGCAGTCCGAAGCGTACGTTTTCCGGCATCACTTCAATCTCTTCGACGTCCGTGAAACCTTCATTGGCCAGAAATTCGACAACTTCTTTCACAAGCACTTCAGGCGCGGATGCCCCGGCTGTCAGCGACACAGTACTCACGCCGCTCAACCACTCTCGCTTTATGTCAGAGTAGCAATCGATCAGGTGCGATGCGCGGCCAAGATTGCGTGCCACTTCCACCAGCCGATTCGAGTTCGAACTGTTCTCAGAGCCGACAACCAGAAGCAAATCTGTATCCCCTGCCACTTGTTTCACTGCAACTTGGCGATTCTCAGTGGCGTAGCAGATGTCCTGCGCCGCGGGTTCGTGGATATTAGGAAATTTCTTCTTCAATGCCGCAATGATCTGTCCGGCTTCGTCCAAACTCAGAGTGGTTTGAGTAATATATGCGACCTTGTCCGGATCCGGCACCGTGATGTGCTCAACTTCTTCGGGGCTTCCAATGATCTGCGTCACTGTCGGCGCTTCCCCGAGTGTTCCAACTACTTCTTCGTGATCGCGATGTCCGATGAGGAGCAGCGAGTATCCCTGCTTTGCGAACTTAACCGCTTCGACGTGTACCTTTGTGACTAGCGGGCAAGTTGCGTCAATTACGCGGAGCTTACGGGCCTTACTGTCTGAACGAACTTCGGGCGAGACACCGTGCGCACTGTAAATGACGCGAGCTCCCTCAGGAACCTCATCAATCTCATTGACGAAGATGGCCCCCTTATTCGTCAGGTCGTCCACTACGTAGCGGTTGTGGACGATTTCACGGCGCACATATATGGGTGCACCGAACGTTTCGAGGGCGATCCGAACGATGTCGATGGCGCGAACCACACCAGCGCAGAAACCCCGGGGTTTCAGCAAAAGAAGTTTTTTACCGTTTTGGCTCATGAGCTTTAGTCTCAACAGTATATGGGATTTTGGAGGGTAATTCGAGGGCGAGTACCAGAGCGGTAAAAACAGGCAGTAAATGGCGCAAATGGGCGTGTGAATGGGATGGTTATGCGTTCGTTTTCAACATCTGCTCTGCATGTTTGATGGAAGTATCGGTGAGTTTTGAGCCGCTCAGCATCCGCGCAATCTCCTCGGTGCGCTCCGACTCACTTAGCGCACGGATGTTGGTCTTAACGCGTCCTGCCGATTCCTTCTTTTCAATCACGTAATGCTGGTCAGCAAAAGAGGCGATCTGCGGCAAGTGCGTTATGCACAGAACCTGATTGTTTCGCGCCAGCGACTTAAGTTTCTTTCCCACGGCTTCGGCTGCCCGACCGCCGATCCCGGTATCTATTTCGTCAAAGACCAACGTTCGCTGAAGTTTGTTCTTGCTCTTGGCAGCCGTTCCCTTGCCGTTCGTCGCCGTCGCGCTCTTCCCTTCTTCCACGCTCGCCTTCAACGCCAACATCACGCGGGAGAGTTCTCCGCCTGAAGCGATCTTCTCAATCGGCTTTTGCGGCTCGCCAACGTTGGTAGCAATCAGGTATGCAACTGTGTCGAATCCTGAGGCTGTCCAATTTGATTCTTCGTCTGAGCCTGAGATGTCCACCTTGAAACGCGATTTCATTGCAAGCTCATTGATCTCAACTTCGGCCAACTTCTCCAGCTTCTTTGCGGAATCAAACCGCTTTTTCGAAATCGCGCGCGCCTGCCCGAGATACTCTGCCTTCGCCGCGTCCACTTCTTTGTTTAACTGCTTGAGTACCTCTTCGCGATTTTCAACTTCGTCGAGCTTTCGCGAGGCATCCGCTCCGAATGCAATCACTTCTTCGATACTCTGCCCATACTTGCGCTTCAATTTGTCGAGCAATGCCAGCCGGTCTTCCACTTCCGCCAAGCGCTCCGGAGATGCATTGATGCCTTCCGCGTAATCGCGGAGTGATGTTCCGATATCTTCGATGTTGGCACGAGCAGAAAGCAGTAGCGCGACACTCTCATGAAATTTGGAATCGTAGCGGGCCAACTCCTCCACTAGCTTTTCGGCATTGCGCAGCAGCGACGTTGCTGACACAGAGCCTTCGTACAAAGTCTCGTACGCGCCCATCGCGGAGCTGTATAACTTCTCCGAGTTGGCCAGTACGCGCTTTTCGGTTTCCAGCTTTTCGTCTTCGTTTGCTTGAAGCCGTGCCGCTTCTATCTCTTTCTTCTGGAAGCTCCAAAGGTCAACGAGACGGAGGCGGTCTTGCTCGTCCCGCTCGAGGTCGGCGATGCGGTTACGAATCGCGCGCCATTTCGCAAAAGCAGCCGAAACGTTTTCCGTGTTGATTGCGGCATAGCTGTCGAGCAAACGAAGTCTCGCCGCCGGATCAAACGCCATCACTGTTTCATTCTGCGCATGGATTGAAGCCAGATCCGGTGCGAGCTGCTTCAGCACCGCAACCGTCGCTGGCTGATTGTTTACGAAGACGCGTCCTTTGCCGCTGGTGGCAATCTCACGTCGCAAGATGAGTTGGTCAGAATCCAAGTCAATACCGTTTTCCTCGAGTGTATGCAAAACGCGTTTTCCGGCGCTTCCCTCTTCGACTTCAAATACGCAGGAGAGTACGGCCTTCTCAGCGCCGTGCCGGATCATTTCCGTGGAAGCTTTGTCGCCGAGGAGCAATGCGAGCGCGTCAATGAGGATTGATTTTCCCGCTCCGGTCTCTCCTGTGAGCAGATTGAGCCCGGGAGCAAATTCCACCGTCACATTGTCAATGACGGCGTAATTTTCGACCCGCAATTCGAGTAGCACTTTGAGGAATCCTGGATGGAGAGTTGCCGTGCAGAACAGATATTAATGTAGGTGTGAGCGAATTACTATCAGCGATTCCCTTGTGACGTTTCAGCGGTTCAGCCACGGACCCAATCTTCCTGTGAGCATCAGCCCGAGCATGCGGAAGTCGCTGATGAATGACCAGAATGGATGTCCAAAAGATGCCGGCTTATTGCCCTCAATCAGAAAGTGGCCAGTCCACGCGAATCCGTAGGCCACAGGGATCCACAAAAAAGCCCAGACCGGATGCCCCAACACAAACGCGCCGACCATGATTGCCACTCCAAGCGTCGTTCCGCAGGCATGCAACAACCGGTTTGTTGGATTGCTGTGTTCCTTCACGTAGAACGCGAAGAATTCATCATAGGTCGCGAATCTCTGGCGCTGTTGAGTTTCCGCCTCTTGCATCAATGGTCTCCGGAAAGAGATTCATAGTACCTCAACATTCGACGTTTGCTCATCCTTCTTGCGGATGTTTATGATGGGCGGTTGCGGAGGCTAATCCGCATATCAGCAAGGAGCACGGATGAAGATTGGCATTCTTACCGGCGGCGGCGACTGCCCCGGACTCAACGCGGTGATTCGCGCAGTCGTGCGCAAAGGCATCTTTCATCACGGAGACGAATTCGTCGGATTCATGGAAGGCTGGCGCGGTGTGCTCGAAGACATCACCATGCCCCTCGACCTGAACGCGATCGCCGGAATACTTCCCCGCGGCGGAACCATTCTTCGCACCTCGCGCACCAATCCCGCTAAGTCAGAAGGTGGTCTCGAAACCTGCATCAAGACCCTTAACAAACATAACCTCGGCGCCCTCGTCGCAATCGGCGGCGATGACACACTTGGAGTCGCGGTCAAGCTCTCGCAAAAAGGAGCACACGTCATCGGAGTTCCCAAAACAATCGACAACGATCTGAGTGGCACTGATTATTGTTTTGGATTTGATACTGCCGTCAACATCGCCACCGAAGCCATCGACCGCGTGCACACCACCGCTGAAGCGCACAATCGCGTGATCGTGGTCGAAGTCATGGGACGCGATTCCGGATGGATCGCGATTTACAGCGGCATCGCCGGCGGGGCGGATGTCATTCTCATTCCTGAGCGTCCGTTCGATGTTCAGGAAGTTGCAGAGACGCTAAAGCGACGACACGATCGCGGCCGATACTTCAGCATCGTAGTCATAGCCGAAGGCGCGAAGATGACGACCAATTCTGACGCAGTCACATCGGCAGCTGGCAAAGACCAATTCGGACACGTTCGACTCGGCGGCATCGGCAACGTGATCGCAAAAGAGATTGAATCGCGTACCGGATTCGAATCCCGCGCTGTCGTTCTCGGACACATTCAGCGCGGAGGCTCTCCCACTGCATTCGACCGCATGCTTGCCACCCGATACGGGACCGGCGCAATTGACGCCGTACACCGTGGTGACTTCGGCAAAATGGTCGCGCTGCGCGGGACGGACATCGTCACGCTCCCTCTGCAAGAAGCAACGTCGCGTACTCGCGTCGTCGGACAAGACCTGATTGATGTCGCAATGGGACTTCATGATCGTGGTCAGGCGCAATCCGGAGTTGTTTAACCAGTGACATTCAAACTTAAGTAACTCTGCTATGCCTTGACCCTATCTGCACGGCTACGTAGCATGACGGCAGATGAAAAAAGTTCTGATCGTTGATGATGACGTTGCCGTAGTAAACCTCCTTTGTGACCTTCTCAAAGGGGATGACCTCGCGATCACGACCGCTTCCGACGGCGCCCAAGGCTGGGAAAAGATTCAGCAGGAGAAATTCGACCTTCTCATTTCAGACGTCTGGATGCCGCACATGAACGGCATCGAACTGCTCACCAAAGTGCGTACTTTGCCGGACGGGCCATCCATCATCGTAATGAGCGCCGACGACACGCCAGACGTGCTGCTCAAAGCAGCCCGCCAACAAGCCCATCAGTTCGTCAGCAAACCTTTTAAGGCGCTCGAGATGCTTGACCTCATCCGCGACACGCTCTCCATGCCTGCTCCACACCCTATCGAAGTAGTCTCAGCACGCCCAGGCTGGGTGGAATTGCTTGTTCCATGTGAGATCCGCAGTGTTGACCGCATTCACAGCTTGATGATGAAGTTGAAAGCTGACCTTCCTGAAGACGTTCGCGAATCCGTGAGCCAGGCATTCCGCGAACTTCTGTTGAACGCTATCGAATGGGGCGGCGAGTTGGATGCCAATCGGCAAGTACGCATTTCTTACCTGCGCGCGCGTCGCATGTTGCTCTATCGCATCACCGATCCAGGCAAGGGATTCAACTTCAGCGGACTCCAGCATGCGGCAATCAGCAATCCTCCTGACGATCCCATTCGCCACATGAATGTGCGTGAGGAAAAAGGCTTACGCCCCGGCGGATTGGGCATCCTGATGACGATGTCGCTGGTGGACGAACTTCTCTACAACGAAGCGCAGAACGAAGTCGTGTTCATTAAATACTTGGATTGATCCAATAGCTATCGCAACTTGGTCAAATTTGCCGTCGACCATACCCACCACATACTGCCGAGTGCGATCGCGTTCCATCCATAGAGAAACAACCTCATCTGTGTAGATGTGTAGAGCTTGCCCCGCCAGATGATAGTCGTGTCCAGGATGAACCACAGCGCGCTCGCTAAGAGAAATCCCCCGATATAAGGATCATGAAAGTAGTGCCACACCAGTCCACATTCCACACCGAGCAACGAAATGATCAACAGCTTCGCGGGAATCACGCCTAGAAGCACGGCGGTGGTGCGGCGTCCGCTCTTGTGGTCAGGAACTACATCCATGATTTCGCCGAAGATGTGGGAGTGCATGGCGAACAGTGCGCCGAATAGCATCGCTGCCGCTGGCAGTTGCTGCACGGAGTTCAACCAACTGCTCAAAACGAATACCAACAGATAGCCCACCTGGTTCAAGACCTCGAATGGAGGGCGTCCTTTCAGACCATATCGTGGGAAGTTGTAGATTGCCGTAGAGCCGACGAGCGCCGCGAAGAAAAGCAATGTCTTTGGACCGCGCATCAGGACGAACGCGATTGCGAATGGAAGTTGGATCAGGAATATTTTTAGCGGCAACCCAGCCAACTGCTCTTCCGAACCGCGCGAACCAAAGAGGAAACTGTCTTTTCGTGGATTGAACCTGTCGGTCTCATGATCCACGATGTCGTTCCATCCGTATATGATGAAGCCGAGCGGAAATGTAACGTAGAAGAGCCCTAGCCAGAACTCTGCTGAGTGGAAGACCCATCGCCCGCCGACCGGAAGCAAGTAGAACCACGCGGCCGTGGCCCAAAGCCCGGGACGAGATACTTTCAGTGCGAAGATCAGGTTTTCAATGAACGAGCCTGATTTGAATTCTTGCGGAACTGCAACGGTGGACGGCACCCACCATCGTACAAGGTCAGCTTCTCACAGCCAATTCGAATCTGATTTGCACATATTGCGCAAGTCACTTGCAGAACAGAACTGCAGGGACGTGCCGCTCTGGCCAACCCTCTTTCGTTGACAATTCACCAAGCCATAGGCACACTAACTGTTTCATAAAGAAAACACTTCCGAGCGGGAACTTAGCTAACCAATCTTTAAAGCGCAAAGAAGTAAATTGATCCGACCTAATGGTGATGATGGCAAACAGGGTCGCTTATACGCTGGATTCCACACTGGACAGCGTCAACAAGGTCGAGCAAACCGCGGAGCAGCTTGCGGTCAAGGTCGGCTTCGCGGAAGACGACTTGCATAAGATCACCATGTCTGTCCGGGAAGCGGCGGTCAATGCCGTGCTGCACGGTAATGCTTATGACCCTTCCAAAAAAATCCTGGTCGCATATGAGACAAGCCCCAATACGCTCGCTATCACCATCACAGATGAGGGCAAAGGACTTTCAGAAGATGAAGTTCCTGACCCCCTGGCAGAAGAAAACCTTTTAAAGACTTCCGGACGAGGAATTTTTCTCATCCGTTCATTCATGGATGAGGTTCACATTCGGGACCTCCACCCTGGCACAGAGATCACACTAGTCAAACACGTAAGCGCTCCGGAAACGGACGCCAAGGAGCAATAAGATGAGTCTGAAATCCAGCACCCGCCAAGTTGACGGGATAACAGTCTTGGACCTGAGCGGCCGCATTACTCTCGGCGAAGGTAGCGTAGTCTTGCGCGACGTCATCCGGGAAGTTCTCGGCAAGGGCGAGAAGAAGATCCTTCTCAACCTGGGCGATGTCACTTACATTGACAGCTCCGGCATCGGAGAACTTGTCAGCGCATTCACAGCCGTGCGCAAAGAAGGCGGCGAACTCAAGCTGCTCAACCTTACGAAGAAAGTCCACGACCTTCTTCAGATCACGAAGCTTTATACGGTCTTCGACGTCAAAGACGACGAAACCGCGGCCATCTCTTCTTTTACGAAATAGACCAATAGATCGAGCCAAGGCGGTCATGCAAATCTCTCACCCCGAGTAGATGAGCAGACCGCCTTGCTTCTTTCTGCGGTTTCTATTCTGGTCATGCTGCTACAATCCCCGCCATGCTTTTCCCCTCGATAGCATTCCTCGCACTCGCCTTTGTCCCTGCCGATTGCATTCCTTTTGACCAAGCGCAAAAGAAGGTTGGAGAAACCGTTTGTGTCACGGGCAAAGTGTTGAAGGTTTCAACCAGCGCGAGATCCGGGACGCAATTCCTCAATTTCTGCGAGGACTACAAGAACTGTCCCTTCACTGTTGTGGTCTTCGCGCGTGACCTCCGCGATGTGGGAGATGTACGTCCGCTGGAAGGTGCCGTGATCGAGATACACGGGAAAGTGAAGGACTACAAGGGGCAGGCCGAGATAGTGCTCTCTGACTCACGTCAGCTTAAGGGAGAGGCTGCTAAGCTGCCGAATTTACCGAAGAACTTTGACGTCGAGAACCAGGGAAAGTACAGCGCCGGCGAATTCAAATCTCCTACTGCGCCAAAAACCAGTCACAAGAAGAAGCCCAAAGACAAGATCGACACTACAACGGCTGAGCCCGACGGCCCTCCGCCACCGCAATAAAAATGGGCGGCACGAGGCCGCCCGTAGCTTTCCAAAACTAAACCTATATCGCCGCAGCCTGTTTCTCTGCCATATCACCGATCATTGGAATCTTCCATTTCTGGTTTTGAAGTGCCTTAATCGCCGCAACTACGGCGAGGATAAATATCGCCAGCGAGAAGAAAGGAAGGATGATCCATCCCAGCACGGGAATGAACGTCAGGATCGTGTGTCCCACGATGGAGACCAATCCAAGGAACAGCCCTTGGAACGCGTGGAAGCGAACGAACGGATTCCTGTTGAATGGTTCCAAGACAAGAAAAATGATCGCAGGAATGAAGAAATACGCCAGCAGACCGGCGATGTTGTCATTCAACCCGGAACTTGCAGTCGCCGTCGAAGCTCCTGCGACACTCTGAGCCTTGCCACATGCCGCGCAGACCGTTGCTCCATCGGCCATTTGCGCCCCACACCCTGAACAGAACTGTGCCATCTTCTCCCCTTTCGGCAATTCAGATTCATCCGCACTAACGCCGCGAAACTAACAGAAATCGCGGTTCAAAGCAAAGACAGAATCTCTGGTTGAAAAAGTAATGGTGGGAAGTGCTTAAACTACTCGCCGCGCATTGGACTTCTTTCGACAGTCCTCGCAGAGTCCATAGATCTGGAACGTGTGTCGAGTGGTCTCGTAGTGGAATTTCTTTCCGATCTCCTGTTCAGCTTTGTCCACTTCAGGAGAGAAAAATTCCACCGAACTGCCGCAGTCTGTGCAGACCATATGGTGATGGCTTCGGCGATTATGCTGATGTTCATATCGCGCGATGCCGTCGTGAAACGCCACTTCGCTCGCCAATCCACATTCCGCGAACAATTTCAGCGTGCGATAGACCGTAGTGAACCCGATCTTGGGGTCGCGTTTCTTTACGAGCCGATGCAACTCATCCGTCGACAAATGTTCCCGTGTCTCGAGGAAAGCCCGCAGGATCGTATCGCGCTGGTCGGTGTGCTTCAAGCCTACCTTCTTCAGGTGGCTATGAAAGCGATCCTGCGCTTCACGCAGAGACTCCCGCGATATCGAAACATGGTCATCGATTCGCTTTTGCAGCATCAATATCCCCGTTTAGGAAACCAGTAATGAGTTCATGCGCGCAAGTGGATTGCCGCAAACATCAGGATACCATCGGCATTCAAGAATTCTCATCGCAAAGTAGCCGGAATTGTTGTCTGCGGACTTCTGCCCTACAATCGAAATCAAAATGGCCACAACCGCTCGCAGTCCCATCCCTGCCAGAAGAAAACTTCGCATCGCTCTATGGATTATCGCTTCTCTGCTGATTATCGTGATTCTCGCGGTCGTGGCCGGCAGTTACTGGTTCTACCGCACAGCAAAAGCCGCATTGCCGCAATTGGACGGAAGTATCTCCGTCGCCGCCGGCGTGACTGCACCAGTTCTGATTGAGCGCGACGCGCACGGTGTCCCTCACATCACTGCCGCGAGCGTTACAGATTTGCTGTTCGCACAGGGTTACGTCACTGCCCAAGACAGGCTGTGGCAGATGGATGTATCCCGACGATTCGGCCTTGGCGAACTCGCCGAGATACTTGGCCCGGGACTCCTCAAATCCGACAAACGCCATAGATACCTTCAACTAAAACTCACAGCGGAACGCGCCATCTCTGTCCTCCCTGAACGCGACCGTGGATTCCTGGAAGCGTATACACGAGGCGTAAACGCTTTCATTGATACTCATCGCGACAATCTGCCCGTCGAATTCCGTGTGCTCCGATATTCGCCACGCCCCTGGACTCCTCTCGATTCTGTGATTGTAGGTATCAACATATCGGAAAGCCTCAGCACGAGCTTTCCCGGTGAGCACACCCGAGAAAACATTCAAGCAAAGCTTGCTCCCGAACTTGCCGCAGACCTTTATCCGAACAGTTCCTGGCGAGATCGGCCGCCCTCTTCGCTCCCTCGCGAACAACAATTCATTCAACAACAATTCATTCCCAGTGAAGAGAATACATCGCCCGAACATAACGAACAGCAATCCCTCAATGCCGGTGACCCACTCGACTCCGATCTTTGCGACACCTGCATCGCCGGTTCGAACAACTGGGTCGTATCCGGAGCGCACACCGCGTCGGGAAAGCCGCTGCTCTCCAATGACATGCACTTGAACCACTCCATTCCCAATGTCTGGTATGAGGTGCATTTGAAGTCTGGAACCTATGACGTTGCCGGAGTCTCTTTCCCCGGATTCCCATTCGTCATCGCCGGACACAATGAACGGATCGCCTGGGGCATGACGAACCTGGGCCCCGATGTCCAGGACCTCTTCATCGAAAATTTCAATGGCACCGGCGAATACGAAACGCCTGCGGGTTGGCGAAAACCGGACCTTCGACATGAAGTGATCAAAGTGAAAGGCTCACCGGATGTCTCATTCGATGTTGCTGTCACGCGACACGGCCCCGTGATCAGCGACCTCATCCCCGGTGAACCCCGCAAACTCGCTCTACAGTGGACCATCTACGATCCGCACGCACTTGCATTCGACTTCTACGATCTTGGCCTCGCAAAAAATTGGCAAGAGTTTCGGTCTGCTATCTCCACTTTCGGCGGAGCTACGCAGAACATTGTCTATGCGGATGTGGATGGGCACATCGGTTATCAAGCCGCGGGATTCATTCCCGTTCGTGCATCCGGCACTGGCGCGCTGCCTGTCCCGGGTAATGATGACACTCACGAATGGACTGGATACGTCCCGTTTGACAAGCTACCCAGCGTTTACGATCCGGCTTCTGGCGTTATCGCAACTGCGAATGGCAGAGTCGCTCCGGATGAGTATCCGTACCTGCTCTCGAACGAATGGGGATCGCCTTTCCGCACGGAGCGTATCTACAAGGTGTTAGAAACCCCGAAGAAGTTCAGCTCGGGGGACATGCTTGCGCTACAGATGGACGACTACTCAGAATTTGATCGTCTGTGTGCCAATCATTTCGTCTACGCGATTGATCACTCGAAGCGCTCTTCACCCGCAGCACACAAAGCCGCAGACCTGATGCGCGGATGGGACGGACACACAGGGCAGAACTCCGTTGCCACAACACTGACCGTTCTTTCACGCCGGAAACTTTGGAGGATGATGCTGGAACCGAAACTTGGCGCGCAGTGGGAAGACTACGCTTGGTTCGATTCCAGCGTGGCAATGGAGAAGCTCCTGCGATTGAAGCCGCAACGTTGGGTACCACCCTCATACGCCAGCTTCGACGACTTGCTGGCAGCCGCAGTGGACGCCGCCATTACTGACCCGGTGAATACATCAGCGCACGGAAAGGATATTTCGCAATGGCAATGGGGCAAGTTCTCGAGGGTGGACATTGAACATCCCATCGTCGGTTCCGTTCCCATGCTCAAAAGCCTGCCACATTCTGAGCAGATCGTCGGCCCCGGCGATCATCCGCAGTCTGGAAACGGCAGCTTGACCGTCAAAGCTGCGGGCAAGACCTTCGGTGCATCCGAGCGCATGACCACCGACTTCTCTGATCTGGACGCCTCAACCCTCAACATTGTTGTGGGCGAATCAGGACAGATCTTCAGCACACATTATGATGACCATTGGCCTGTTTGGTACGAAGGAAAGACTTTTTCGCTGCCATTCTCTGAAAGCAGCGTGTCGAAAGCGGCAAAGCACAAACTAACTTTGACTCCTTAAAAAGAAAAGGGCGGCCGAAGCCGCCCTTCAAAGTCGCTTTCCTCAATCTAATCAACTTCCTTCACGTCCACAGTCTTACCAGAAACCAAAATGGTGGGAATTGCTTGCGGCAGATCTGTCGTCGTGTCGTACACCTGTATCACTCCGTTTTGAATGATGTAAACCACTGTGCGGTTCTTGATCGGAGTGATGGCTTGCACATCGCCAAAGGCAGGGGAGTTGGTTGTGCCGGTAAGAATGGTCGCTGTTTGCTTCCCGGTGTCGTAAACAGACAAACACTTTCCTCCCGAATTTGTGCATGCGCGCGATCCGATATACAGCTTGTTGTTTGCACCAAGCGCCATGGTTGTGTGCAGTCCGTCACTGATCGTCAGAGCGGTTTGCGAGGTTGGAGTAAGCGACGCCAAGCTCAGCACCGAAAGTTGCCCCAGATTGGTGGTGACGTCTGTTCCCGCAACGTAGAGATTAGAACCGTCCAACGCTGCGACAGTGGCGGCTTTCACATTGACTTTCGTGCCGAGTGTCTTGGTTCCAAGAGTCACAGGCGTCACTCCGGCGCTAACTCCTCCGCATTCCTTGCCGCAATTGAGCACGTATGCCGTTGCGTCATCGCTGCTGAACACAGCTGTATAAGGACGATCAAAACCAGGCTTCGTAGTCACAGCGTTTGCGCTTGCCGTATCCACAAATGCGACGGTATCGGAGTTATCGCTGAAGCCAAGAATTGCGCTACCACTCTTAGTGATTGCCAATCTACGGACATTCGGCAGACTAGCGGGCGTCGCAGTGTCTGCGGGGATCAACGTGACTGTGGGCGTGGTCGCGGTCAAATCTACGACTGCAATCTTCCCCAACGCCGGTTGTGCTGCATAAGCGAATTTTGCGTCAGGAGAGACGACAATGCTTTCAGTCGGCGCGCTGAGCGAAGTCAGGGCGCTTGCTGTTTCAGTCGCATTATCTACGATAGAGAGACTGCCATTGGCGCTGCTGTAAACCAGCGTCTTTTTGTTGGATAAAACCTGCATGATCGTCGGTTGGGAACCCACTCCGATCGGCTGATTGACCGTGATGTCTTTCTCCACGTCAATAACGTCGATAGAGCCCGTGAACTGGTTCAGCAGGAAAGCCCGCTTTTTCGCGATCGTCAGATTCGAAGTCGTACTGGTTGAGTTGCTGGAGCCGCCGCAACCGGATGATGCCAACACTGCGCCGATGGATAGAATGAAAACTGAAAGTAATGACCGCTTCAACTATGACTCCTGTCTACCAAGACATATGAGCTGGGGACTTCATGCAATTGTGCGAAACCGAGATTATAACAGCTAGAATCGAGGCTTCTCGGGGCTATGCAACATCTGGGCGACAATTCTCTTCTGATATTCTGTTCACATGTCCGTCGATCTGCTCAGCCGCCTCAAAATCGCACCCCTGCTTTGCGATGGCGCCATGGGCACGCTTCTCTACGCCAAGGGCATTTTCATAAATCGCTGTTATGACGAACTGAACATTTCCCAACCGGACCTTATTCGGAACATACATAGCGAATATCTCGCGGCCGGTGCACACATCATTGAGACAAACACCTTCGGAGCGAATTCGTTTCGCCTCGCTCGGCACGGTTTAGCAGATCGAGTCCGAGACATCAACTTCTTTGGCGCTCGTCTTGCCCGTGAAGCTGTCCACAAGAAGGGCGATGACCCGCTGATTGCCGGTTCGATAGGGCCGGTAGGCGTTCGCATTGAACCTCTGGGCAAGACTTCTCTCGACGAGGCGCGGGCCTCTTTCCGCGAGCAAGCCACTGCCCTCGCAGAAGGCGGCGTTGATCTCTTCATGCTTGAGACCTTCGGATACCTCGAAGAGATCCATCAGGCGATCCTCGCCTGTCGGGACGCTGCCCCAAACATTCCGGTTGTCGCGCTCGTCACGATCGACGAAGACGGTAACTGTCTAGACGGTTCTAGCCCGGAGACATTCGGCACGAAGCTTACCGAGTGGGGCGCAGACGTCATCGGTTGTAATTGCAGCGTCGGGCCGGTGGCAATGTTAGAAGCCATTGAAAAATTACGCGAGGTCACGGACAAGCCGATCGCCGCGCAACCCAACGCCGGTATGCCGCGTTCCATCGAAGGCCGCAACATCTATCTATGCTCGCCTGAATACATGGCCAGCTATGCCCGCAAGTTCGTCAAGGCAGGTGTTCAACTTGTAGGCGGATGCTGCGGAACCACGCCCGAGCATGTCCGCGCAATGTGTTCCGCGCTGCGCACGACGGACGCAAAGACTGCCAAATTTCAAATACACACTGCCGAACACACACAGTCGCAGGTCGCAGTCCCGGAATTGGCGATTCGCTCGCGAGTAGGCAAGAAAATTGCCATGGGCGAATTCCTGTCGTTAGTGGAGATCGTTCCGCCCAAAGGAATAAACCCCGCAAAGGAAATCGCGGGCGCACAATTCCTGAAATCCGTCGGCGTGGACGCGATTAATATCCCAGATAGTCCGCGTGCGTCGGCGCGCATGAGTAATGTCATGCTCTGCATCTTGATCCAGCAGCAAGTCGGCATCGAGACCGTCCTGCATTACACATGCCGCGACCGCAATGTGCTGGGGATTCAATCGGACCTGCTCGGCGTTTCCGCGATTGGGCTCAAGAATGTTCTGTGCATCACGGGCGATCCGCCGAAGATGGGCAATTACCCGGACGCGACTGCTGTATTCGATGTTGATTCCATCGGCCTCGTGAATATCGCGCGCAATCTGAATCGCGGGCTCGACATCGGCGGAAACCCCGTTGGCACTTCTACCGGATTCACGCTTTCTGTCGGCGCAAATCCTGGCGTCGATGACTTGGACGAAGAGATCCGCCGCTTCGAATACAAAGTGGAAGCCGGAGCGGAGTTCGCCATCACGCAGCCGGTTTTCGATCTGAAATTGCTCGAGAATTTCCTGCGCAGGATCGAACACTGCCGAATCCCGGTAGTCGCAGGCATTTGGCCCCTGACGAGCGTGCGTAACGCAGAATTCATGAAGAATGAACTTCGTGTCTCAGTGCCGGATTCCATCATCGAGCGCATGGCACGCACTAACACCGCAGACGCAGCCCGTGCGGAAGGCGTGATGATTGCTCGCGAGATGCTGATAGCAGTTCGCGATTTCTGTCAGGGTGCACAGATCAGCGCGCCTCTCGGGCGCTACAGTTCCGCAGTGGATGTCCTCGAAGCCCTCGGCACAGGCGGCAGTGGAGCCTCTGCGAGTTCATGATCAGTTCGCCGCCATTTTTCTGATGTACAACAGCCCTCGTACTTTACAATCATCTCGTGCCTAAGTTTGAAGAATGCCTGCAAAGGCTCGAACAGATCGTAGACCAGCTTGAAAAGGGCGACATCCCTCTTGAGCAGGCGCTCGCTTTGTTTGAAGAAGGCATGAAGCTGTCGAATGACTGCCGCGGTGAGCTTGAGACGGCGGAAGGAAAAGTTGAGATTTTGCTGAAGCAAGGCAATAAGATCCAACCCCAGCCATTTGACGCCAACGCCCCGGAAAAAACCTCGAAGAAGTAGCATTGCCTCCCATGCTGAAGGACACATTAGAATCCGGCTGCCGGACGATCGACGAAGCTCTGCAACGGCTTCTTCCTTCGGTGGACAGCTATCCGCAATCGATCCATCGCGCCATGCGCCACAGCGTTTTCGCCGGCGGCAAGCGAATCCGGCCCATTCTCTGCATGGAAGCCGCCCGCGCCGTCAGCGCTGATTCACAACTTCCGCAAGGAGTGGAAGAACTCGGCTCGGCGCTGGAGATGCTGCATACATATTCTCTTGTTCATGATGACTTGCCAGCCTTGGACAACGACGATCTCCGTCGTGGCAAGCCGACATGCCACAAGGTTTACGGCGAAGCCACCGCCATTCTTGCCGGCGACGCCCTTCAGACTTATGCATATGAGGTGCTGTCGAAACTGAATTGCCCTGCCGAAGCGCGCGTACGGATCGTCGAGGAAATCTCTCATGGCACTGGAACGATCGAAGGGATGATAGGCGGACAAGTTGTTGACCTTGAATCCGAACATCAAAAGCCGGACGCAAAGGTACTTGAGTATATTCATCGCTCAAAAACTGGCGCACTCATTACCGCAAGCTTGGTGAGCGGTGGACTTTATGCCGGCGGCTCCGATGCACAAATAAAAAGCCTTCGCGAATTCGGTCGCGCCATTGGTCTCGCATTTCAAATCGTCGATGATGTCCTCGACGTCACGCAATCTTCCGAGCAGCTTGGCAAGACCGCTGGCAAAGACACCGCTTCCGACAAAGCTACATATCCTGCCCTCTTCGGTATCAATGAGTCCATCCGGCGAGCGGACGAACTGGTCTCTCAGGCAAACGAATCACTCGAGTTCTTCGGCGCACGCGCAGATACTCTCAAACAACTAGCCGCCTTTCTCGTCCAACGAAAAAACTAATCTCTGCATTACAATCTTTTGCATGTCCCAAGCACTTGATGTCCTCGCCATAGCCGCCCATCGTGACGATGTGGAACAGACCTGCGGCGGCACGCTGCTCAAAATGGCCCAAGCGGGACATCGCACCGGCATCCTTGACCTCACGCGAGGAGAACTTGGCACCCGTGGCAGCGCGGAAGACCGCGCGCGCGAAGCCACGGAAGCTGCCGCCATCCTGAAAGCCAGTTGGCGAAGCGCGCTGGACATCCCCGACGGACGCGTCGAGAACACTTGGGAGAATCGGCTGAAAGTCGCGCAGATAATCCGCGAGCAACGCCCTCGTGTCGTGATCCTTCCCTACTGGAAGGGTCGCCATCCGGACCATTACACCTGTTCCACTCTCGGATACGAAGCTTGCTTTCTCGCCGGCCTCACGAAGTTACAAATCGCCGACGAACTCCGCAAAGTGTCCGCCCCGCGCAACAAGGGATTGGAACTTGGACCTCATCGTCCCTTCAAAATCGTTTACGCCACGCTCTACTATGACATTCGACCCACGTTTGTCGTGGACATCACCGATCAGTTCGAAGCGCGCCTTGAATCCATCTACGCCTACAAGACGCAATTTGCTGACCAGGAGGCGGGCAAAGGGGACTTCCCCGCCAACGCCGAGATCCGGGAACGCGTGGCTTCGATGGCCCACTATTACGGACTTCTAGCGGGCGTTAAATTCGCCGAACCCTTCCTGCAAAAAGAGATCGGTTTGGTCGAAGACCTAACGCTCATCCCAGTCAAGTCCATCTGATCGCTTCCTGCTAGCCGAATCTTTTTGAGGGACTGCCTCGTATACTAAGGCGAAACCCTCATGCTCGCTGTTCGAGACAATTTCGCGCAGACGTTCGCAGCATTGCGTGCGCACAAATTGCGGTCATCGCTGACTATGCTTGGCCTAACCATGGGCGTGGCCACTCTGATCACGGTGATGACGCTTGTTCAAGGTGCGAACCAGTTTGTCGAACAGAAGATTGCGAATCTCGGCACAAACGTCTTTCAAATCGCGCGCACACCTTTCGCCGTCACTGACTTCAACATCATCATCAAGTCACTTAAGTACAAGAAGATCGAGATGGATGATGTGCTCGCTATCGCGGAGCGTTGTCCTGCATGCGCTGCGGTCGGCGCGAGCGCCAGTACCACGACGCGCGCTCGCTATCAGGACAAAGAAGCCACGGACGTGAGTCTCGCCGGACAAACGGCAAGCATGGCGGACATTGACACGCGCACCATCGAGCGCGGTCGTCCTTTCACGCAGTCAGAAGCCGACCACAGCGCGCACGTCTGCCTCGTCGGCATTACGCTCGCTGAACAATTCTTTCCGGGCGAAAGTCCCGTGGGTAAAGTCATTCGCGTGCGCAATGAAGATTTCACGATTATCGGAATGCTCGAAAAGATCGGCAGCGTCTTCGGGCAGGACCAGGACAACTTCGTGATTGTGCCCATGCCCGTGTTCCTGCGCATGAATGGAATACACAGCAGCTTGACCATCAACATCCGCGCCACGAAAGAGAATTTCCAAGCTGCGCAAGAGCAAGCGCGTCTCGTGCTGCGTTCACGCCGTCATATCAGCGGCAACGCGGAGGAAGATTTCTTTATCGGCACCAAAGAAAGTTACATGGCGCTTTGGCGGCAGATCAGCTCCGCATTCTTCGCGGTCTTCATCATGGTGAGCGCGATATCAGCGCTCGTGGGCGGTATCGTGATCATGAACGTCATGCTGGTAAGCGTGACAGAGCGCCGAAAAGAGATCGGAGTCCGCCGTGCAATGGGCGCCACCCAGCTCGACATCCTTCGTCAGTTCATGGCGGAGAGCGTTGTGCAATGTTTGCTCGGCGGCTTTGTCGGCGTCACACTCGGATTCTTCATTGCGCTGATTTTGCGCAACTACAGTCCCTTTCCCGCGTCAGTGCAAACGTGGGTTGCAGTGCTTGGGGTCGTCCTCAGTTCGGTGATCGGTCTGTTCTTCGGTATCTATCCAGCAGTCCGCGCTTCGCGCTTGGATCCTATAGTCGCGCTGAGGGCTGAGTAGATGGCGATTATGTCCATCTCGCAAGCGCGCGAAAACTTTTTCGTTGCTCTGGAAACGCTCCGCTCGCGGAAGGTGCGCTCCGCACTGACTGTGACCGGGATCATTATCGGCGTGGCGTCCGTGATCTCAGTCGCTGCAATTATCCAAGGCTTAAACAAATTCGTCTCTGACCGTGTTGCCTCACTCGGTTCTCGTACATATTTTCTATCGCGCTTCCCACCGGCAACCGATCCTGCGCGCTGGCCCGAGCGCATCCGCATTCGCAAATATTTCGAGTACAACTACGCTGAGCGCATTCGGGAAAGCTGCCCCAGCGTGGACACCATCACCACATTCGGCACTCGCGGCTTTTTCTTCGGCGACACTAACATCATCACCAGTGGCGCACAGAGTGTAGAAAAAGTGATTCTCCGCGGAGCCGAACCGCAGTACGCGCAGACGCTTCCGTTGTTTTCCGTCGCGACGGGACGCTTTATCAGCGACTTCGACCAGGAACATGCTCGCGCGGTGGTGGTTTTAGGCGCAGCCATAGCAGACAATCTCTTTCCCACATCCGATGCGCTGGGCAAGACTGTCCGCATCAACGGCACTTTGTATGAAGTCATCGGAATTTTCGAACACGATCAGGGGATGTTTGTCGGCCCCGCGGTTGACGACTTTGCCATCATCCCGCTCAGCAACTTTCATAAGCGATACCCCGAGGCCAAGGAACTGCTGATGGCGTACACCGTTTCCACCGGCGCGAGCGTTGACCGAGCGCAAGACGAAGTTGTTCAGGCCATGCGGCGGCTCCGCCACGTTCCTCCGGACCGCGAGAATGATTTCGAACTCAGTTCTCCGGACTTCATCAGCAATCTCTGGAACCAACTCACGGGTGCCCTCGTGATCCTGACAACGGTCATCAGCTCCGTTGGATTGTTGGTCGGCGGAATCGGCGTGATGAACATCATGCTCATCTCCGTCACTGAAAGAACACAGGAGATTGGCGTTCGCAAGGCCATCGGGGCGCGACGCGCCGACATCCGGCTTCAATTCCTTCTTGAAGCAGTTTTCCTCACGCTTCTCGGAGGCTCGATTGGGATTCTGATCGGCGCCAGCATCGCGTTCACGGTACGCGCGTTGATCCCATCGGTCCCCGCGACTCTGTCTTATCTGTGGGTCTCGATCGGATTCGCCATCTCGGTAGGAGTGGGGCTGTTCTTCGGATACTATCCTGCGAATCTCGCAGCGAACCTAGACCCCATCGTCTCGCTTCGATACGAGTAGCTAAACGACCGGCGCGTCCAGCACTTCCCTGACTTTGCGGATGAGCCCATCGGTCGTGAATGGCTTTTGCAGGAAAAAAGTCTCTTCGGTAAGAATGCCATGCCTGAGCACGGCGTCGTCTGTATATCCGGACATGTAAAGCACACGCATTCCCGGCGCGGTCTTTAATATTTGCTGCGCAATCTCTCGCCCGCTCATGTGCTGCAAGACAACGTCGGTGAGCAATAGGTCGATACTTTTTCCATGTTCCTCTGAGATCGCCAGCGCTTCCACTCCGTCACGCGCTTCCAGAACCGTATATCCCGATCTCTTCAGGACGTGCCGCGTCAGTGCGCGAACACCCTCTTCATCTTCTACGAGCAGCACGGTTTCCACTCCACGCTTTGTCGGCCTGTTTGCTCCCGTAATGGACTCTTCCGACTCTGCGTCAACGCGCGGCAAATAAACCTTAAACGTAGTCCCTAGGCCAATTTCGCTGTACACCCAGATGTAACCGCCGCTTTGCTTCACAATCCCATAAACAGTCGAAAGTCCCAATCCAGTCCCACTTCCCTGCGGTTTCGTCGTGAAGAATGGTTCGAAAATATGCGACTGCGTCTCCGGGTCCATGCCCGCGCCTGTGTCGCTGACGGCGAGCATCACATAAGAACCCGGCTTGAATGAAAGATGCTGTCGCGCGTATCCGGCATCGAGTTTCACATTCGCGGTCTCAAGAGTGATCTTTCCCCCTTGATTCCCGCTCATCGCGTCGCGCGCATTCACAGCAAGGTTCATGATGACTTGACCGATCTGACCGGGATCGGCTTTAACCGATCCCAGATTGTGCGCGAGGTGTGAGATGAACTCGATGTCCTCGCCCAGCAACCGGCGCAGCAGATTGTCCATGCTCGCGACAACGGTGTTGAGGTCTAATACCTTTGCTTCCAAGACTTGCTGCCGACTAAACGCAAGCAGTTGCCGCGTCAGCCCGCTGGCCCTGTCAGTCGCCTTTCGTATCTCTTCCAGTTCCGGACGCGAAGCATGGTCATCTCCCAGGGCATCGATCGTCATCTCGTTATAACCGGAAATCACCGTCAGCAGATTGTTGAAGTCATGCGCAACCCCACCGGCCAGCCTCCCAATGGCTTCCATCTTCTGGGATTGCCTAAGCTGTTCCTCCAGCGCCCTACGTTCGGTAATGTCTTCCGCGATCATCTCGAAACAGATGTCAGTGCCATTTTCCTTGAGCACCGTGCGTCCGCTCAGCCTCACGGTGATGGGAGCACCGCTTCTCTTCTTCCAATGCACTTCCGTGTTTCCCACTCTCTGCGTGCGCCTGTACTCATCGATCAAACGCGTTCGATCTTCGGGATTCACATACAACTCATGCGACAGGTTGAGCGACATCACCTCTTCTTCTGACGAGTACCCGAGCATGGAAACCATCGCCGGATTCACTGATATGAATCCGTTTTCGTCTGACCTGTAGATGCCGTAAGTCGCGCCTTGGATAAGCGAACGATATCTCGCTTCTGAGTCAGTCAGTGACACCACCTGCTCAGACAGTACCTTTTGATTGCGATAGAGATTCGCGATCAGCGCGCCGCTTCCCAGTGCTAGAGCGAAGAAGACTGCTGCAAAAAATGCGGCTTGCTTTCGAACGTCCATAACGTGCTGCTGAACCCTCTCCGACGGCTGCTCAACCAGGACACCCCAGCCTAATCCCCTCACCGGAATGAATGAAACATACACCTGGCTGTTGCCGAGAGCTGCGCGGAATCGTCCCGATCCCTTGCCCTCACGCAGCACTCTTCGGACAGGTTCGTAAGAGCTCAGGTCGACTGGTGGAGCGAGGATATTGATTCCCGGACTCGCCAAAACGTGTCCGTTCTGATCCACCACGAATATGTTGCGGCCTCCGGAGCCAGTCACCTGTCGCAACCACGTGCTGATTCTCTCTAGCGAGTACGCGGTAGCGATGATTCCGATCGGCTTTCCTTCGGACGTCTTGATCGGCACTGCCACGGCTACCGAGAGCGCTTGGGGCACAGCAGTAGTGCGATATACCTCGGAGACATACGGAGTCCAGTGTTGCGCGAGGCCTTTGTACCAGTCGCGATACGAATAATTATTTCCAATGAGATTTTTGTCCAAAGGCGAGATGGCGATCATGGTCCCGCTCAGGTCATAGACGCTGACAAGCAGCGAGTCTTGCTCCAGAGCGTGCGCGCGTTCCATGTGTTGCTGAATGTATCCGAGATCGTGCCGCAAACAGGCGGCCTGGAACTCGGGATCGATCGCATAGGCCTGCATCAAAGCTGCGCTCTGGCGAAAATGCTCTGAGATCAACACAGCCGATAGCTCGGCAATCTGGGAATCTTCTGTGACGGCTTGCCTCTCGGCTTCCTGTGAGAGCACCCGGTCAGCGAAATAGGAAAACATCAAGATCGGCAACGATGCCAAAACGACAAAGACAACGTACAGCCGCAGGGCGGACTTGGTGATCCATTGTCTGCTTCGCCGCATGGGATGAAGCTGCTGGAATAAATCCGTCATCGTGGGTCCTGATTTAGTTGCGGGGGCGGCGCACTGGCGAATGTGCAGCGTATTCTGCGCTTTGCACTACTAGAAGGCAACGGAAATCAGAGTCAGAGGTAACCCTTAGCGTCAATACCCTTTGTGTTTGTCCACAACGCTAAGCAAAGGCTGACCAGCAGCGTATCGGCGCAGGTTTTCTGAGATTTGCGCATAGTGTCGATCCCATAGTTTCTCTGTGACAGCGGCTGTATGCGGCGTGATCAAAACGTTGTTCAGGTTCCAATACGGGGATTCCGCCGCGAGTGGTTCGTGCTCGAATACGTCAAGCCCGGCCCCGGCGATCTGATGGCTTCCTAGCGCAGCTGTAAGAGCATCATCGTCGATCAACGGTCCCCGGCTCACATTAATGAGGTAAGCGTCGCGCTTGAAACGTTTTAGGCTCTCGCCATTAATAATGTGACGAGTGCTCGAGGTCAGAGGCGCCGCAAGCACCACAAAGTCAGCTTCCGGCAACACGCTCTTCAGATCGATAACCCAAACACCGCGTCTGCTCTGTCTCTTCCCTTTTCCGGATGCTCACGGATTGCCATCACGCGCATCCCCAACGCCTTGGCTCGGATCGTAAGCTCCCGGCCGATACTTCCCATCCCGATCAGGCAAACTGTCGCCCCCGCCACTTCGCGTGTGGTCGGCTTCTCTTCCCATATCGCTTGTTGTCCCCATTTCTTTAGCTGCTGGATGCGCATGGAAGACGGCAGTCTCTTTGCTAATGCAAACAACAACGCCAGCGCATGTTCAGCCACAACCGGGCCGTGGATCTCCCGCGCATTAGTCACGATGACATCGCTCGCCACCATCTCCGGAAACATCAGTTGATGAACCGCAGCAGCAGGCGAGTGGACCCATTTCAATTTCTTTGCATTTGAGAATTGCTCCGGGCGGATGGACCAGGCAATGGCCACTTCGGCGTCAACTATTGCCTCCGCGACACACTCATAACTGGGCAGATGTTGAATCTGATACTCAGGGAAATCAGCTCGAAGACGTTCAGCAAGCCAATCAGGTGCGTTCCAGAGCACAAAATTGTGGTGTAACGCGATTAGGAGCTTCATCGATTCCGCGGAAGTGAACTGTAGAGCGGCGACTTACTTAAAGCACTTCGCCAGAGCAGTCGCGATCTGAACCAGCCTCTGCAATTCAGGCTGTCCGAAGTCGGCTCCTGCTGCCGGCGCAGATGTCCCTTTGCGGGAGACTTGAATCACCCCCAAAACTCCGGTCGCCGAAACCACCGGCACTGTCATGAGCTTCTGGATGACGTGCTTCTCTTCCTTGTGCGCGCCCGGTTCCGGTTTCTTCCCCAGCTCCACTGACTCGAAAACACTGGCGTGTTTTGTCTGTGCAAAGTTGTTGATCGCTTCCGCGCGCTTTGTGACTGCGGTGCGCGCAGCCACTGACGAGCTCTGGTTCAACGGAATACTGCCCACTTGGTGCAGCTTCGCAGGATAAAGAAAAACAAGCAGCGTCTTTTCCAGCTTCAGGATGGCGATCTCGTCGGCGTGGACTGAAAATGTCTTCGCCAGTTCCCCGGCAACACGCTCCGCATTATGCGGAGTCATCCCCTCAGATTCACAATCTGACGCTAACTGTGCAAACGCGAGTACCGGGGTCGCCATTTATTCTCCTGAATGTAAGCAGCAATTCTGGCCGCCATTATAGCTGTAAGTTCTTAACTTTCAAACGCTGCTTTGACCTTAGGAACCCGGGGAAGCAACGCTCATTCCACTCATTACAGCTTTTTTATTAGGGCATTCGCTTTACGGAACCACGGACGTTCTCGCCGCCGCAGATATGCAGGCATGGAATATTTCTTGTCGAGTAGCTTCTGCGCCCATTCCTTGGCTTCCGCTGTCCGGCCCTGGCTCTGCAAGAACAACGCATAGTTGTATAAGGTCTCTGAGATCGTAGAAGTCTGCGTCACTGTGGCGAACAGGTCGGCAGCTTCCTGATTTCGGCCGGTATTTGCATACGCATGCGCCAACAACGCCGGGGCACGTAGAAAATCGTACCGCGAATCCGTCTTCATCACGGTTTCAAGGTCTGTAATAGCAGGACCGAATTCCTTCATCTCGATCTCGCAAATGGCGCGCCGATAGAATGGGTGTGGCGAGTCCGTGCGCGAGGAGATTGCCTTGTTGTAGCTCTCCCGCGCTTGCGCGAACTTACCATCTTCGAAATACATGTCCGCCAATTCTTCGTAATTTCCTGCGGAAGGATTGGCACGTACCATGGAAGTCAGATCGGCAATCCTCTTTCCCCGACTGATGTGCTGAAACGAATCGCGCAAAAGCCCCAGGTCCGGGATGACTTCCACAAATATATAAACCAATGCTCCCAGTCCTTGTCCCAGCAGTATGATCCAGAGCCAAAAGAAATCGGGGCGGCGGCGGATGAAGTGCACCAGCGCGATCGCCACCAGGATGAAGCTCCAGGGATTGAGAAAAAGTCCAAACATTTTGGGAGGCAACGCAATATAGCACAGCCCGTCGTGTTACCTGCAAGAGCTTGCATTCAGCGGAGTTCCCACAGGTGCTCTGCTAAAATTAGACTATCTTGAAGCTCCCTTTCCGCCTGTTGGCCATAGATATTGACGGCACTCTGCTGAATTCGCAGTTCGCGATCTCAGCCACAGATCTCGCAGCACTACGCCGGGTGCATGAGATCGGAATCGAGCTTTTACTCTGCACCGGACGCCGCCACACTTTCGCCATGCCCATCTCCCGGCAGCTGGGCTTTGACAACTGGCTTTGTTCTTCTAATGGCGCGGTTACACGCTCGTCCACTGGTGAATCCTTTCATCGGGAACTTCTGCCCGCAGATGTAGCGCGCCAGTTCTGCGAGCACATGAAGGAATTCCGCGGAGGCACCGTCCTTACCTTCGATAAAGAAACAAAAGGCGCGCTGGTTGTCGAGCGTACCGATGAACTGGCCGAAAGCGTGGCCAGATGGCTTGAAACGAATGCTGCTTTTATCGATCACGTAGTGCCAATTGAAAACTGCCTGACTACAGATCCCTTGCAAGCAATGATCTGCGGCACCATCGAGCGGATGCAACACGTTGAGAAGGTTCTCGCGACCTTTCCTCTCCTTAGCGAGCTGACAGTCCTTAAAACGCAGTACGATTATCGCGACCTCTGCCTGCTCGATTTTCTCCGCCGTGATTGCTCCAAAGGACACGCCCTTGAGCGCTGGGCTAACCATCGCGGAATTCCCGCTTCAGAGATCATGGCCATCGGCGATAATTACAACGATGTCGAGATGCTGGAACTCGCGGGATATCCAGTGATCATGGCCAACGCGTCGGCTGACCTCAAGCAAAACGGATGGATGGAAACATCATCCAATGATGAGAGTGGAGTCGCGGCCGCATTGGAGCAAGTTCTGGGAAGCGCTCTGCTGGGTGAGAAGGTGCCGGTCGATGCGTAAGTTAATACTGGTAGTCGCGATGCTGATGGCCGGACTTCCCGCACTCTCCGATGACGCCTTGCTTCGCAACGGCTTCTCGATTCGCCACGACCACCGCGAAGCTCTAGCGGATGGCATCACCACTCGTCTCTTCATCTCTGCCGACAACAAGAGCTTTGTCGATGTGCTCACGGAAAACATCGCCAGCGTAGAAAAAAGCGCGCCAGAGATCGACATTCCGAAGCCGACAGTCATTTCGCAACCGCTCCCGCCCAAACCGCAGACTCTGGCTGACATAGTCCACGCTGCCAGTGACAAACACCTGATGGACGAAGATTTGATCCACAGCGTGATCCGCGCTGAAAGCGGTTTCAACCCCAAAGCCGTCTCCCGCAAAGGCGCTCAGGGACTTATGCAGTTGATGCCTTCCACCGCGCGAAACCTGGGAGTTTCCAACCCGTTTGATTCTGCTGAGAATGTGGCTGCCGGCACTAAGTATCTTCACGAATTACTTGTGCAATACAATTTCGACCTCGCGAAAGCATTAGCTGCCTACAACGCCGGACCCGCCCGAGTGGCACAATACAAAGGTGTGCCGCCTTATTTCGAGACTCACGCATATGTAGCGCGAATCATTAAAGACTTCAATCGTAAGAAACTAGCTGCTGCCGCCGAGCATTCGGCTTCCCCAAAAAAAATCGCAAAACCTCTTTCCAAGGCCCCGCACAGCAAGATCTAACGTAAGCTCACAGCTATGAACAAAAAGCGAGTCCTGGTCACCGTTATCGTGATAATCGTGCTGGCCGGACTTGCCTACCTGCAATTCCGCACTTGGCGAAAATTTGATTGGGAAATGTTCTTCCGCCAGATCCAGCACGTCCGCGTGCCCAGAGTCATCGCCGCGGTCGCAATCATTTATGGAGGCTATGTCCTCCGCGCAGCGCGATGGTCAGTGATGTTGAAACCCGTAAAGCCGGTGCCGTGGTCTCGATTGCTCGCGCCCATGTTCATAGGATTCACCGGGCTCGCCATCCTCGGACGCCCCGGTGAATTCATCCGCCCTTATCTCATTGCGCGACAAGAACGCCTCACCATTTCTTCACAGATGGGCGTGTGGACAGTCGAACGAATCTTCGATATGGGAAGCTTTGCGATTCTTGTCGCTCTCGACTTGATCTTCGCTCCGTCGCTCCAGCAGCTTCCCTACTTCAAGGAGTTCCGCCGGGCCGGTCTTTTTCTCTCAGCTTTCATTTTCATTCTTGGCGTGATCACTTTCTACATCTGGCGAAACGGGAACGGTATGGCCACCCGCTTACATCGCTGGATTTCTCCTTTGTCAAAAGGTGTCGCGAACAGCGTTGCCGAAAAAGTCCGTGCCTTCGGCATAGGCCTTCACACGATTAAGGATTTCCGCTCCTTTGTTGAACTGCTTCTGCTCTCTGTTGGACTGTGGCTTTCTATCGGCTACGCCTACTTGCAAGTGACTCGTGCCTTTCATGGGCCATTGCAACACATGGAGATCACCCACGTGATTCTCCTCATGGGGTTCAGCATTGCCGGTTCGGCTGTGCAATTGCCGGTGGTTGGAGGAGGTTCGCAGCTTGCCACCATCGCCGCGCTCGTTAACATTTTCAGTATCCCTAGCGAATTGGCTGTC
Organism: Terriglobales bacterium; assembly: GCA_025462725.1. GTDB lineage: Bacteria > Acidobacteriota > Terriglobia > Terriglobales > Acidobacteriaceae > JAICLA01. The sequence continues at coordinate 99,054 of JAOAPE010000014.1, forward strand.
AGTTGCGGAGTGCTGTTGTGGTTAGTCACGTTTGTCGCCGCCACGCCGATCGGACTCAGTCTCGCCCGCCACGCCCATCTTTCCATCACAAAGCTGTCCGAAGAGGCCACACCTCACCCGCATGAAGCGGCAACTACCCGGATATAGCGCGCTCCCCACTATCTACGCGCCTGTTACAATCTATCTTCGGAACAAAATCCTATACGCTGTAAAAGATAGTCATAGCCAGCCATGAAGTGTCCCTTCTGTGGGTTCATGAATGACAAAGTCGTGGACTCCCGCGAGAGCAAAGAAGGCGAATCCATTCGCCGACGCCGCGAGTGCCTGAAGTGCGAGCGACGCTTTACCAGCTATGAACGCATTGACGAGATTCCCTACATGGTCATCAAAAAAGATGGCCGCCGTGAAAAATTTGAACGCCAGAAGGTGCTCGCCGGAGTATTGCGCGCCTGCGAAAAGCGCCCCATCTCGATGGGAAAGATGGAACAGCTAGTGAACGAAGTCGAGTCGTACGTCATCGATTCCCCCGAACGCGAACGCACGGCAAGCGAAGTCGGTGGGATGATCATGAACGGACTGAAGCAACTCGACAAAGTGGCTTACATCCGCTTCGCTTCCGTATATCGCGACTTCAAGGATGTAAGTGAGTTCCGCGCCGAACTCGAAAGCCTGCTTAACGCAAAAGAAGCGAAGCCGGCCAAAGCAAAAAAGAGCAGCATCTAGGTTTTGGAATCTTTCTGACTACCGACTACTGACTACTGGTTTTTATGGCTCACCAAATCACATTGCTCCCCGGCGACGGCATCGGCCCTGAAGTAGCGAACGCCACTGTTCGCATCCTCGACGCAACTGGCGTGAAATTCGATTGGGAAAAATTTGAGGTCGGCGCTGAAGCCTTCCTGAAGTACAAAGAATACGTTCCCAAGGACGTTTACGAATCCATAGAGCGCACTCGCGTCGGACTCAAAGGCCCGGTTACGACACCCATCGGCGGCGGATTCGCCAGCATCAACGTCTCGCTCCGCAAGAAATACGAGCTCTTCGCAAATTTCCGCCCCATCAAGAACCTGCCCGGCATTCCCACCCGATACCCGGGCGTCGATCTCATCATCGTTCGCGAGAACACCGAGGGCGAATACGTCGGCATCGAGCATGAAGTAGTACCCGGCGTCGTCGAAAGCATCAAGATCATCACGGAAAAAGGTTCCACTCGCGTCTCGAAGTTTGCCTTCCAGTACGCGCGCGATTTCAAGCGCAAGAAGATCCACGCCATCCATAAAGCCAACATAATGAAGATGAGCGACGGCCTCTTCCTAGCCTGCGCTCGCAAAGTGTCAAAGGACTACCCCGAGATTACCTACGATGAGAACATCATTGACGCAACCTGCATGCAGTTGGTGATGAATCCGTATCAGTATGACGTGCTGCTTATGGAAAATCTCTACGGAGACATCGTCTCCGATCTCTGCGCCGCGTTCGTCGGCGGACTCGGCCTAGTCCCCGGCGCAAATCTCGGACACGAATGTGCGATCTTCGAAGCCGTACACGGCTCCGCTCCCGACATCGCTGGAAAGAAAATTGCCAACCCGACAGCTCTCTTGCAATCCGGAGTGCTGATGCTCCATCACATCAAAGAGCACGACGCCGCTGGGAGAGTGCAAAACGCGCTCGAGTGGGTTTACCGCAAGAAGAAGGACAAACTCACCCGCGATGTGGGCGGCCCTGCCTCCACAGACGAATTCGCGGATGCAGTGATTGAAGCCCTGTCCGACCCCCAATCGCAAGCACCCTACGTGGAACCCACAGAAAAAGTTGCGGCTTCCTCGTAATGCGCGTTCTCCTCGCCTCGCTTCTGCTCGTCCTTGCTCTCGGTTGCAGCGAAAAACCACACACGCCGACAGCGACCTCGCCGACCGGACCCGTCACTCCCATTGATTCCGCCACCACTGCCACAATTACAGGCGTGATCACCTTCGACGGCATCGCACCCAAGCCAGTTCCGATTGACATGTCACAAGACCCAGCCTGCGTAATGGGAACCGAACCAAACTTCAGCCAGTCACTCACGGTCGAAAACGGAAAACTGCAAAACGTCTACGTCTATATCAAGGACGGACTCGGCAATCGCATCTTCGCCACACCTTCAGAGCCCGCCACCCTCGACCAGCACGGTTGCCGATACGTCCCCCACGTTCTCGGTATCATGACCAACCAGAAGCTGCGAATCCTCAACAGCGATCTCGCGTTGCACAACGTCCACCCCGCCGCACACGACAATGCATCCTGGAACATCTCGCAATCACCGAAGGGCGAGCCGATTGAGCAAAGTTTCTCCAAGCCCGAACTGATGATTCCCGTGAAATGCAATCAGCACCCGTGGATGAAGATGTACCTCAACGTCTCGTCGAGTCCTTTCTTCTTCGTAACCGGCAAGGACGGAAAATTCGAGATCAAAGGACTCCCACCCGGCGACTACACCATCGCTGCTCTTCATGAACGACTCGGCGAGAAGACGCAGAGGATCACGGTTGCGCCGAAGGAAGCTAAATCAATCTCTTTCAAATTCAGCCCTACTGACGACAGCAAGTAAGTCTCGCTCCGCTCTGTTAAAATCTACTGTTCCCCTTCTAGTCGGGATTCGACGGAGTTTCATCTGAATTCGCTTCGCTCATCTACTGCAACGTACAACCCCGCATATCATCGCTTCACGTTGTTCTTGTCGCTTTGCGTTTTTCTGCTGATCATCGCAGGCGCGCTCGTGACCAGCAATGACGCGGGACTCGCCGTCCCTGATTGGCCCACCAGCTTCGGTTCGTTCTACAAGATTCCTCCCATGGTCGGCGGCGTGAAGTACGAACACGGACACCGCATGATCGCGCAGTTCGTCGGCTTCCTCACCATCATTCTCGCCATTTGGACACAGCGAGTTGATCGCCGCCGCAACATCCGCATCCTCGGTTGGACAGCCCTCGCCCTCGTCATAACCCAAGGCATTCTCGGCGGACTTACAGTGAAGATGCTTCTTCCCTGGTACGTCTCCACCGGGCACGCGATGCTCGCGCAAACATTTTTCTCTCTCACGATTCTGATGTCCATCTTCTCCAGCCGACGCTGGCTCGAATCTCCTCCGAAATCATCGCTGCCGGACTCCGGCACCTTCGGACTTCGCAATCTCAGCCTGCTCGCGCTTCTCGCTGTGTATATGCAGTTGTTCCTCGGCGCAGCCTTCCGACACGGCGGGATGCACTTTCTCCCGCACATCATCGGCGCAGCATTCGCCACAGTTATTCTTCTCTGGGCTTCAATTCGCGCACTGACCGGATACGCAAACGTTCGTCCCATCCGCGCAGCCGCAAGCGCAATCCTCGGACTTCTATTCCTCCAACTCGTCCTCGGCTTCGGCGCTTATCTCACTCGCGTCGAATGGGGCAAAGATGCAGCGCAACCTCGCATGAGTATGGTGGCCACCACCGTAGCCCATGTCGCCATCGGCGCCCTCTTGCTCGCGCATTGCTTCATGCTTGCCGTCCAAGCGTATCGGCATCTCAGCTCACGCGCTGCTGAGACCTCGCTCTCGTCGGATCCCAAGGCTGTCACGGCATGAATACGCCTATTCCCAATCCCGGCGTTGATGACACCATTCGCGGAGTAGCTCCCACCCGTACCGTAGGCGAGACCTACGCACCGGCACCAGTCTCAAGAACCACCGACGTGATCACGCTATTCAAGTTGCGTGTCACCTCGATGATCATCCTCACCGCCTGGGCTGGCTACTACATGGCCGCAAGGAAACATGGCCTTCCCCCGATGAGTCTGCAACTCCTCTTCACATTAGTAGGAGTCGCCATGGTGGCATCGGCCGCAGCGGCGCTCAACCAGGTTATCGAGCGCGATGCGGATGGCCGCATGGTGCGCACCAAGGATCGCCCGCTACCAACTAAGCGGCTGACCGTCCGTTTCGGCTATACCATTGCCGTGGTCACTGGCATCGTTGGCATTTGTCTACTCTGGTCTTTCGCCAACCTGCTGACCGCCGGCTTGGCACTGCTGACCGCGTTCTTCTATGCCTACGTTTACACTCCACTGAAACCGATCGCGCCCATCTCAACTTTTGTCGGCGCTTTTCCCGGCGCCATGCCGGCAGTCCTTGGCTGGACAGCGGCCTCCGGCAAGATCGAATGGGAATCGCTCGCGCTTTTCGGCATTGTCTTCTTCTGGCAATTCCCGCATTTTCTCGCCATTGCATGGCTCTATCGTGAGGATTATGAACGCGCCGGAATTCGCATGTTGCCTGTGCTTGACCGCACCGGCAAACGCACCGTCTTTGAGATCCTCTGTTATGGCGCCGCATTGATTCCGGTTAGCCTTGCGCCTGTATATCTGAAGATGTCCGGACAGATGTATCTCATCGGAGCGCTCTTGCTCGGCCTCGCATATCTCGCCTTCGGTGTGCGCTTGGCGATACTCAACTTGCCGCCATCCGCCGCGCACTCCAAGAAACACGCGCGACACCTCCTGCAAGCCTCTGTCATCTATCTGCCACTGCTTCTTGCGTTGTTGATGATCAATGGAGCCTCCCGGTGACCGCAAGTTCCCTTCAATCTCGCACCGCAGCTTCTGAGGATTTAGCCCGTCCGAATTCTGCTATCAGGGTCTCGGGCATCACTCACCGGTATGGCGACCGCGTGGCGCTCAACAATGTTTCGTTCGATGTTCCCACCGCAGAGATTTTCGGACTCCTCGGCCCCAACGGCAGCGGCAAAACATCCCTCTTCCGGATTCTCTCCACCCTGATGCTGCCCACCAGCGGCACTGCAACGATTCTCGACGCCGATGTTGTGAACGCTTCCAACGCGGTGCGTCGCAATATTGGAGTCGTCTTCCAAGCCCAGAGCGTGGACATCAAGCTTTCCGCATCAGAAAATCTGCATCACCAAGGCCACCTGTACGGACTTCGCGGCCGCGCTTTGGATGCGCGCGTTACCGAGATGCTCGAGCGAGTCGGTCTCGCCGATCGCGCCAACGAGCGAGTAGAAACCTTCTCCGGCGGAATGCAACGCAGAGTGGAATTGGCAAAGGGTCTCCTCCATCGTCCTTCGGTGTTATTGCTCGACGAACCAACAACTGGTCTCGATCCCGGAGCAAGACGCGACGTCTGGAACTATCTCAACATTCTCCGCCACTCGGAAGCCGTCACCATTCTCGTTACAACGCACCTGATGGAAGAAGCCGAAAAATGCGATCGCCTCGTTATTTTGAATGAAGGCAATCTCGTGGCGCTTGGAACTCCAACGGAATTGAAGTCAGAGATTGGCGGCGATGTCATTGTGCTCGAATCGCTTGATCCCGCTGCACTGGCCGCCGGCATCAGCAATCGCTTCGGATTAAAAGCCCTTGTAGTCGGCGACAAAGTCCGGCTTGAGATAAAGAACGGACACCGTTTCGTCACCGACGTGGTTGAAGCGTTCTCTGGCGCCGTCACTTCCGTCTCCGTCAGTAAACCGAGCCTCGAAGACGTTTTCATCGCTCGCACCGGACACCGCTTCTGGACAGAGCCGCAGCCCGCGAAATCGGAAAAGGGCAAACACTGATGGCGAACATCGCACTTCCCAGACCCGCTTCACAAATGCTTCCGAATAACCAACCGGTCAGCATTTGGCTTCCTGCTGCATCCCTTTGGTGGCGGGAGATGGTTCGCTTCTACCGACAGCGCAGCCGCGTAGTCGGAGTGATCTTGTCTCCGCTGGTCTTCTGGCTATTATTAGGCGGAGGATTCGCCCGCTCTTTCCGCACTGGAACCGCAGGTGCCGAGCAGAATTATCTCGAGTACTTCTTTCCGGGCGCGCTGGTCATGATTGTCCTCTTCACCTCCATCTTCACCATGATGTCCGTCATTGAAGATCGCAAAGAAGGATTCCTGCTCTCGGTGATGGTTGCGCCCATCCATCGCTCGGCAATTGTGCTCGGCAAAGTTCTTGGCGGCACCACACTCTCCGCCATTCAGGGACTTATCTTTCTCGCGCTCGCCCCAGCAATCGGCATACGCATCGGAATCGATCAGTTTGCACTCGTGGTTTTAATCGTCTTCCTGACTGCATTCGCGCTCACAGCTCTGGGATTCGCAATCGCTTGGAAGCTCGACTCCGCTTCAGCCTTTCACGCCATCGTGAATCTTTTTCTCATCCCGCTATGGCTACTCTCCGGTGCACTCTTCCCTGTGAGCGGCGCTTCCGGTTGGATACGCGTCCTGATGCGCATTAACCCGCTCACATACGGAGTGGAATCACTGCGTGCGGTCTTATTCCCGCAAATGGTCTCAAACGAAGACTTCGCATTGTCGACGTCCATCGGGATTTTGGCGACCTTCTCCGCGGTAGTCTTTGCGATCGCGTACGTCGTTGCGAACCGGCGGAGCACGAAGCCCGCGGCCTGAGCTTCAGCTCTTCTATATAACTTTAAGAAAAGTGCAAGTTATTTCCATTGACAAATAGAAAACGACGTCCTATTCTGAAGACAAACGTGATCACTGAATAGCGTTCATTTTCAGAGATCCTTTTCCCCTAAAATCGTCATTCTGGCTATCTTAGCTATGGGGGAGGGGGTAGCGGGTTTCAGACTGTGAACCAGTTGTAACGAACGGTTTTGAATCACAAATTAGAAATCATAAATCACAAATCGCCTCATGCCCGACCCGTCCTTCTATCCCGCTCTCAATGCCACCCTGAACGGCACCTGCGCCGTCCTGCTCGTCACCGGACATCGCTTCGTCGCGCAGAAGCGCATCACCGCACATCGCAACACGATGATTGCCGCGTTCTTCACCTCGGCGGCATTCCTGACTTCGTACCTCTACTATCACTTCGTCATAAAACTCACCACACCGTTCCAGGGCCACGGCTGGATTCGTCCCGTTTACTTCACCATCCTGCTGACGCATACGATTCTCGCAGCCACCGTCGTTCCGATGATCCTCGTGACACTCTCCCGTGGGCTGCGCGCGCGCTATGACAAGCATCGCCGCATCGCTCGCTGGACGTATCCCGTCTGGCTTTATGTCTCCGTGACCGGAGTGATCATCTACTTCATGCTTTATCACTGGTTCACAAGTTGAAGGCCACCCGGGATGACACTCCGCATGGCTACTGATATATTGACCGCATCCAAAACTGAATTTAGAAAAGGACCCCCCGCACATGGCGAAGAGCGTTAACAAAGTCATCCTCATCGGAACTCTGGGCAAAGACCCGGAACTGAAGTACACACCGCAAGGCACTGCCGTGACCAAGTTCAGCATGGCCACCAATGAAAGTTTCAAGGACAAGCAGAGCGGCGAATGGAAAGAGCGCACAGATTGGCACAATATCGTGTGCTGGCAGCGCACCGCGGAAGTAGCCGCGGAATATTTGAAGAAAGGCCGCCAGGTCTATATCGAAGGACGCCTCACCACCCGCTCTTGGGACGACAAAGAAACCGGCCAGAAGAAATACATGACGGAAGTCGTCGTCAATGATCTGGTGTTGCTCGGCGGCAAAGGTGGAGCAGGCGGCTCTGACAGCGAAGGCGGCGGCGGACGCAAATCCTCCGGCTCCGGCTTCGATCAGCGTCCCGCAGCGGAAGACAACTTCGCCCAGAGCACCGAGATCACCGACGAAGATATTCCGTTCTAGACCCGGTGCTGGTACATGCAATGGACTTAACAATGGAATCAAAAAACGAACTCAACCGCTACGTTATTCGTTGGCACGGGGATCTCATGAATGAGGTCGAGCGTCAAACACAGCGCCATCTTTTTGCCACGCTTAAGGCGACGATGGGACGCAGCGACAACGCAGCACAGAGCGAAGCCCGGAAGTCCGCAGTATATGCTCGCATGCTGTCAAACGACCCTGAAGTACTTCATGTCGCAAGTCAAGGCCATGACGCTTTCGTTGAGCGGACCGCAGCACGAATCCTTGCGGAATGCGGTTCCGCCCTCGCTTTTAATCGATGTCCGAATTGCGATGGACTAGCGCGAACACCAAGATCTAGGCAATGCCGCTTCTGTGGTCATGATTGGCATGCGGGATAGCTGAACAAACTCGAACAATCATCGGCGGTTAGGGCTCCAGATTCTCTGTTCTCATCTTCAATTAGGAGTGCCTCAATGAAATCTCTACTTCGGCATGCAGTTGCCCTGCTAGCATTTTCTTCATTCTCGCTCGCGCAAACTCCTGCGACCGCGACCGTCGCACCTCCTGATACTGTCGTAGCGGAAAGCATTCCTGCAATTCCCGCAGCGCTCGCAGAAAAAGTTGTGCGTTACAGTGAGTTCCGGTCAGCTGGGATGCAGAGCTGGCACCCGTTGCGACGCGAGATGCTCATCGGCACCCGCTTTGCCGAGAACAATCAGATTCACCTTGTGAAAATGCCCGGCGGCGCGCGGACGCAGCTCACATTTTCAAACGAGCGTTCCGCAGGCGGACGCTTTCAGCCGAAGAAGGGAAAGTATTTCGTCTTCAATCGCGACATTGGCGGCGGCGAATGGTTCCAGCTTTATCGCTATGATGTCGCGACTGGTGACGAAACTCTGCTAACCGACGGCAAGTCGCGCAACACTGGCATTGTCTTCGATCACACCGGCGATCGCATCGCCTACAGCTCCACGCGGCGTAATAAAAAAGATGGCGACATCTTCATCATGGATCCCGCAAATCCCGCAACCGACAAGATGCTCTTGCAAGTGGATGGCGGCGGCTGGAACGCAGCGGACTTTTCACATGATGGCAAGCAGTTGGTAGTGCTTGAGGCAATCTCTGTCGCCGAGTCCTACCTCTGGATGGTGAATACCGCGACTGGCGATAAGAAATTACTTACCCCAAAAGGCGGCGAGAAGGTTTCTTACAGCGACGCCCGTTTTGCTGCGGACGACAAATCCATTTACTTCACCACCGACAAAGGCTCTGAGTTTCATCGCCTGTCGCGTATGGATCTGGCCTCAGGCAAGATCACGTTTCTGACCACGGCGATTCCCTGGGACGTAGAAGAATTCGACGTCACCGAAGACGGCAAGACAATCGCCTACGTGACCAACGAAGCAGGAATCGGCAAGCTGCATTTTCTTGACGCTGCAACAGCGAAGCCGCTTCCCTCTCCCAAACTGCCAGTGGGAGTGATCGGCGGATTGAACTGGCACGAGAACGGACAGGACCTCGCGTTTACCATCTCTTCTGCGCGCTCACCTTCTGATGTCTACTCCGTGAATCTGGGCACGCAAGCAGTCTCGCGCTGGACCTTCAGTGAAACCGGCGGCCTGAACACTGCAAACTTCTCCGAACCGGAACTGGTGAAGTGGAAGAGCTTCGACGGAAAAGAAATCTCCGGCTTCCTCTACAGACCCCCTGCAAAGTTCCCTGGCAAACGTCCGGTTGTTATCAACATTCACGGTGGGCCCGAAGGACAATCGCGCCCCGGCTTCCTCGGCCGTGGCAATTACTTCATCAACGAACTAGGCATTGCAGTCATCTATCCGAATGTCCGCGGCTCGCAGGGATACGGCAAATCCTTCGCCGAATCCGATAACGGATTCAAACGTGAGGACACCTACAAAGATATCAACGCGCTACTCGATTGGATCAAGGCCAATCCCACGCTCGATGGCGACCGCATCCTGGTCACCGGCGGCAGCTACGGCGGACACATGACGCTCGCCGTTGCCACCAACTACAACGACAAGATCTGCTGTTCGCTTGATGTGGTCGGCATTTCGAATCTTGTTACATTCCTCGAACACACTGAAGCTTACCGCCGCGATCTCCGTCGAGTTGAGTACGGCGACGAGCGCGATCCCAAAATGCGTGAGTTCATGGAACGCACTGCGCCTATGACCAAGGTGAAAAATATCACCAAGCCAATCTTGGTAGTTGCGGGAAAGAATGATCCGCGAGTTCCCATCTCCGAAGCCGATCAGTTCGTTACAAAAGTGCGCGACAACAAAACACCCGTCTGGTATTTGATCGGCAAGAATGAAGGACACGGCTTCCAAAAGAAGCCGAATCAAGATTACCAGTTCTACGCCACGATCCTGTTCATGCAGGAGTATCTGCTGAAATAGCTTTGAAAACGGCGACAAGCGGTGGATCCCATCCAGCGCCGGAGGCGCGACAAGCGCAGCGCTTAGCCCACCCCGCAAGGGGTGGGTAGTACGAAAAAAGAGGTCGAGCGCCGTAGGCGCGGCAGCTTTACAATGAATGCATGGACGATCAGGAATTCCGGAAGCGCTCAGAAGCGGCAATCGACTCGTTAAAGAAGGCGCTATATGCCGCGGAAGAGACGGCTGACATCGAAGTGGAAGAACAGAGCGGAGTATTGAACCTGGTGTTCGATGACCCGCCGGCAAAGTTTGTGGTGACACCGAATTCACCGGTGCGACAGATCTGGATTTCTGCTCTTTCCACCAGTTTCAAACTGGATTGGTCAGAATCTGCCGGAGAATTCATTCTGCAAAAAACCGGCGAAACTTTGAAACCACTGGTCGCGCGACTCGCCAACGAACAACTTGGCGAAGAAGCTGTAAAACTCTAACGCTCTGCGATTCGGTCAAGCATCGTCCAGAATTCTCCAAACGAAATGCTCGCCGCTTCAGCGCCGTGGATTTCCGTTTCACCTTCTGTTCGCAATGCGGCAATCGCAAATGCCATCGCAATGCGATGATCACCATGTGAATCGATTTTCGCGCCGTGCAATCTTTGTCCGCCGGAAATCGTCCAGCCATCTCCGTGCTCTTCTACTTGCGCGCCCATTCGGCGCAGATTTTCAGTAACAGCCGCAATGCGATCAGATTCTTTCACTCGCAATTCACGCGCATCGCGTATTTCCATTCCGTTCGCTGTGTAAGGCGCAATCGCCGCAAGCACTGGCAATTCGTCAATCAATTGCGCCGATTGCGCTCCGGAGATTTTCGTCCCGCGCAAGGTTCCGTGTTCCACCTTGAGCGTTCCAACAATCTCGCCGTGATGCTCCTCGAGGTTGATGACTGTCATCCGCGCTCCGATCGCCGTCAGCACATCCAGCAAAGCAGCGCGAGTAGGATTCATTCCCACCGCCTCTATGATCAGGTTCGATCCAGGAAACAACGCAGCAGCACACATGAAGAACGCTGCGGATGAAATGTCTCCTGGAACATAGGCATTAAGCGCCATGAGTTTCTGTCCACCAACAATGCTCACCCGATTGCGCGAGCGCTGCACTTCCGCTCCAAACGCTCGCAACGCCAGTTCGCCATGATCGCGCGTCCTGAGCGACTCTTCGAAATGGGTTCCGCCTTCCGCTTGCAATCCCGCAAACAGTACAGCTGACTTCACCTGCGCACTAAGAACAGGCGCTTTGTATTCGATACCGCTCAATCGGCCACTGATCGGCGCTGAGATCCGCAGCGGCGGACCTCCGTGTTCGCCCGCGCTGATGTTCGCTCGCATTAACGTGAGCGGCTCAACAATGCGCCGCATCGGACGCCGACTCAAGGAATTATCACCCACCAACTCTGACGAGAAACTCTGTCCTGCCAGAATTCCCGACAACATCCTCATCGTTGATCCAGAGTTGCCGCAGTCGAGTGGATTAGAACTCGGGCTCAGTTTGCCGCCGCTGCCGATCACTTCCACCACTCCATCCGCCGATCTGGAAATCTCACAGCCAAGATCACGCAGAGATTGCAATGTGCTCTGGCAGTCAGCTCCGGTTGAGAAGTTCTCAAAGCGCGACTTCCCTTCCGCTAACGCCGCGAGCATCGCATAACGATGCGATATAGATTTATCGCCAGGCAATCGGATTGTCCCGACGATGTTTTTCGCAGGTTTAATTGTGCACGTAGAGCCGGGCTTCATCGAGTCGTCATTCATTGTTTAGGTACTCTGTCCAGAGTTGCCCGTCAGGTCACAATCATTTTTGCTTAACCCTTTTGGGGGAGGACAACTCAGTCTTTCATATACCACTCAAAATTTGCAGCACGAACAGAAATGCGCGTGCCGAGCGGTAGACCAAGGAATCGGACCTGTGACCGGGACCCAAAGCACCCTCATTTAAGAATTTGAGGACACGGGTATGATGACCCGGATTGGCGCAGGCTTCCTGGCAGTTCTTTTCTGTTGCACTTTTTCTCTTTCACAATCCTTACCTCATCACGGCATCTCTGATGAGATGAGTAGTTTTACCGTGCACGTGAGCACCGGCAACGGCACTCCCGCCGGAAATGCCCGCGTGGAACTCCGAGACATCGGGACAGGACAGTTAGCTGCTTCGGGCTACACGAATTCCTCCGGGTCATTGGAACTCTCCGGACTCAGTGGAACAGTTTATATTCTGGAAATAACCCACGGTCTCAGCGAGTTGAAAGAGAAAACCGATATTCGCATGGACCGGATCTTGAGCGTCAGTCTGCCCGGCGCAGGCAGTGAAAACGCTGATGTGGGAACCAACAACAGCGTTTCCGTGGCGCAATATAAAGTACCTTCGAAAGCTCGGAACGAATACAAGAAGGCCTCCGAATCACTTTCAAAGCAAAAGAAGGACGAAGCGGCGGAGCATCTCGCTAAGGCTTTGGCCATTTATCCTAACTTCGCGGAAGCCCTAACGATGCGCGCGATCCTTAGCATGGACCACCAAGACGATCAATCTGCGCTGACCGACTTAGAATCGGCCATTAAAATAGATCCATCTTACGCGTTCGCCTATTTCGCAATGGGTGCAACGTACAATTCGCTCTCGCGCTTTGATGATGCGGTCCGCACACTGGAACGAGGTTTAGCGATTGCCCCAACGTCATGGCAGGGATACTTCGAATTGGGCAAAGCCAAACTAGGCAAAGGAGAAAGCGAGCAGGCACTCCGTCAGCTGGACAAAGCGCAATCTCTAGTTTCACAGTCGTATCCTTCGCTTCACCTTGTGAAGGCACACGCCTTGTTGTCGCTCAAGCAATACGCAGATGCAATGAACGAGTTACAGCTGTTCTTGACGCAAGCGCCCAATGACTCGCGGAGTGCGAGTGCACGAAACACTTTGGAAGAAGTGAAGGCCTACGTCGGAAGATAACTGTTTCAGCTTGGCAATGGCTCAGCAGACGCTGGGCCATTTGTCTGCTCAGCGCAAACGATCCAAAAACTCCCGAATGATCCTTGATGTCTCGTCCGGTCTTTCGAAAACAGAATAGTGTCCCGCCTGGGGAATTACCTTCAGCTCGCTACCGGCGATACTCGCATGCATTCTCTGTGCTTCCGACATCGGAATAGAGCGGTCTTCTTCGCCAGCAATGACCAGAGTGGGGACGGAAATCGTTTTCAGTGTTGGGACGGAGTCCGGACGCTCCGCCATCCCGCGTTGCGCTGCCGCGATGCCCGCGGCAGTTCCGCGCATTGTTTGGCGCCCCGCCGAGACTATATCTGGCCGATTGCGCCTGGTGCTGCCGCCTAGAAGCTTGGGCAGCATGGAATCCAGAAACTCTGACGGGCCACGTTGCAATACGTCTTCGGCTGACTTCAATCTACCAGAGCGAGTCTCTGGATTGTCCGATGTGGCACGGGTATTGCAGAGCAGCAGGGCGCGCACCTGCTCTCGATATCGTCTCCAGAATTCAAAGAGAATGTAGCCGCCAATCGATATTCCGCCGAAGACAGCCTTGTTGATCTCCGCTTCTTTACAAACCCGCGCAATGTCGGCTGCATGCCTCTCCATCGTGGCAGGGCCGTCGCCGACCGTGGATTCGCCATGTCCGCGCAAATCGATGAGAATGACGCGGTGTCGTTGGCTGATCTTTTCTGCAACCGGAATCCACATCAGGTGGCTCGAGGGAAAAGCATGGAGCAGAACCACATCGGGACCGCTACCGAGGACTTCATACGCAATCTCCGCGTCGCCGCTCCGCACTCGATTCATACTTCGAGTTTACATGCGCACGAAAAAAGCCCCCGCAACTGCGAGGGCTATGGGACAAAAGACTATTTAACCGGCCGCCGGATGTTGGTTTGCATCAGTTGTGGCTGTATAGGGCACCAGCTCTGGGACATCCGGGATAACGACCCAGCCCACAATGTAAGCGATAAATCCAAATCCACCAAAGATGAAACTGAGTACGAAGACGAGGCGGATGATGATCACGTCGAGATCGAAATATTCGGCTAGACCCTTGCAGACGCCGGCAATCTGTCTTCCCACGCGCGGCCTGACCAGACTGCGCCGGGCAGAAACAGTTCCCACCCGTCGGCCACAATAGGCGCAATGGATGGCGTCGTCCTGAATAGCTTTTCCGCAGTAGTTGCAGTACATAGTGCCCCTCCAGTTTGATATACGAACGCATTGAAATAAAGTTCCCTGTGTGCGCTCAAAATCGGAACGGCTCTTTTACGAAACGCCTCGCCAGCGCTGCCTGAGGAGAGTCGCTGTCCAGCGCAATCGCGCCTTTGTAGTCTGAAAGGGCCTGCTCGCGCTTGCCAAGCACGTCGTACATCTCTCCTGCCCCAACTAGAGCCCGGACCTTCACCTCTGGCGTTAGATTCTTATACTCCAACGCCGTTTCATATGCCTTGAGCGCTTCAGGGACCTTTTTCTGTCCCTTTAGTGACTCCGCAAGCCCATAAGCAGCGCGCTCAAGATGCGGATCGGGATACATGCCGCTCTTACCGTTTTCCAGCAGCCGCGAATATTCCGCGATCGCCTCGTGTCCCATGCCCGCATCTTTAAGAAGATTCGCTTGTTCTAGTCCGAAAAGAAAATTCTTTGGGTACTGTGCAGTCAGTGTCCTGATCACGTCGAGGGCTTCGGTATACCGGGCCTCCCTGCGCAAAAAGAGCGCCAACGCTACTCGCGCATCAACGCTCGCCTCGCCATTCGATTTCCCCACTTCCGCGAGGAAATCCAATCCCTTTTTCTTACTGCCTGACATCCCTACCATCCCAGCCATGATCCTCGCGGCGAGGGGCATGCTTCCCAAAACGAAGTTGTGAAGGCCAACTACCAGTTTTGCATCGGTGTAATTCGGATTCAGTAGGAGGACCTTTTCGTGGTCGCTTCTTGAGCCTGCGGCATTCCGCAACGCCGCGAAGAAACTCTTTTCAATGATCGCAACGTAAGTGAGTTTCAGGCCGCGGGTCACCCCGCGTGCATAGAGCGCCTCCACATCATTGGGATTTATTTTAAGGCGCTTTTCGGAAAGCGCCATGCTCGTATCGGCCAGTTGGAGAATACGTGCTTTCACCTGCGGATCACCGGCGAGCGGCTTGCCGGTTAAGAAACCGTTGTCGGTATAAAGAGTCGTGTCCAGGGCATTGAGCCGATAGAGTTCTTTCAGCAACACCGCCTGCAGCAGATGGTTCACCGAATACGGATCTTCGGGATGCGACTGCATCGTGCGGTCGAAGTCGATGATCGCTTTGTCATATTCAAGGTTGTAAAGAAAAGAAAAACCGGTCTTAGTAAAGGCGTCAACAACGGAGAGTCTAGACCCAAGAACTGCCGCAGTTATGGGCGTAACTTCGGGTTTCGCCTTGTCCACCTTGCTCGTGAGGCAGAAGGTATTGCTCGTTGCAGCCAGTAAGCAGACGAAAACCGCTTTTCGGAGCGACGCTGGGTAAGGTCTCATGGTCAATGGGTATCGGCAGTTTACCTGATGTGCCAAGGCTGGTGGGAAAAGGTACAAAGGTTTCTCTCCCCCCAACTGGAGAAACCGCTATGCGCCTTCTTAGAGCCGACAAAGAGTTTTATTCAGAAGTAGAAGCAGCTGAAGTCTTGGGAATGTCCTTGGAGCGTCTGCATCTGCTCTTGAGTGAGAATATCTTTAACGACGGATCGAGAAGGCCGGAGCAGTTGAACTTCCGTGCAACCGACCTGATCCTCATCGAATTCTGGGACCGCACCTTGGCCGACAACAAGGTCGTGCGCATGCCCAAGAGGTGCTGAGAAGCACGCGATATTATTTAGTCAGCATTGCGATTTTGGAAAGCAGGCGTGAACTCGTCTGAAGCGCTGCCTGGTACCGGATCAACTCGGCAAGTTGTAGGCGACGTGGACTCGCGGGTTGTTTCCGCGCAACGTATCGCTCGACCAACTCCAATGCTTCGGCATCTGCTGATGAATCGCTCAGCGGGTCGCTGATATTGGATAGAAGGCTCGCGGTGAGTCCGGAATCCCACAACTTCGCCAGATTCCTAATATTGCTTGCTGCCACTGGATTGCTCGAAACGGTTTGTACCAGTGCCCCAATTATCGGATTGCATGCTGCCATGACTTACTCCTCTGCCGCTCGCATGGATTCGAATGATAGCGGCGACCTGTACGCTTTTGCTTCGCTCTCTGCCACATTGATCATTACGTTCACTGACCGTTTGGCCCTGCGCAACAGTGCGGCGTGTATCTTGTACGATTTCACCAACCACGCCTCTCCTGCCGCCATTTCCTCGCCCGTGTAACGCATTCCACCCGGATTCGCGACTGAAGCACTGTTTTCATCAATGCTTTCTCGTGCCGATGTGAGCTCGACATCAAGGAACTGAAGTTCACCACAATATGTCTGCTGTTGCTGGTTCAAGAGTTGAAGCTCCTCGTGATCCCGCCGGAGCAGCGCGTACTGGCTGCGATGCAGGGTCTCAGTGAGCCCGAGAACCGCTTCGAAGCGATGATCGAGCAACTCCTTGTAGCTCGTAAGTGATGATGTCTTCAACATATAGTTCTCGACTTAGAAGTACTGTTTCTGTCCCGGAAATTCTGGCAGATCGCATCTGCAATGTCTTCATTCCGAACGCTGTAGGTACAGCTCTTTATGGCCTTTCGCAACGCTATTACAACATTCGTTCTGATCTCAGGCGCAGCCGTCAATTTCTGAAGCAACTTCTGTTTGACCTCGTAGGCGCTGTCGCTTCTGTTCATGTAGCTAATATCGGCCTGATTCTAGGGAACATTAGAAAGAACGGGTTCGGCTTCATAGCTTTTGAAGATAGCAACCTCTGCGGCTTTGGCATTCGAAGCCGCCTTTAGCAGTCCAGAGGAATTGAACTCCAGTCCGCCCATGATCGCTTCGAACTGGCCGCTCAGGATTTCCTCCAGCTCACGTCGCTGTGTGCTGTCCATCGCCGGCAGATGCTCGAATATTTCATTCAACACGCGGTTACCTTTATGAGCTGACAGCTGCTGTGGCGCTCCATAGAGAACGAGCCCGCAGCTCTCAGTGAACCTCTGTGCCGAAATTACGATTCCCATCAGCATAGGGTCGTGCCTCGCAGTCTCAGGATGATGATGCGCGCCGCACACCTCGACCAAAGATGCAAGAAGCTTCCATGCGATCGCCATCCGCCTTCCAATCTCGTAATGCGGCAGATGATTGCCCGAAGAGTTTAGTGGTATTCCGGCGCTTGCGTTCCGCGCCAACATCATCAACGGAAGCTCTCCAATGTTGTGCACCAGACCAGCCGTGAACGCTAATTCAGGAAGCGGATACCCGCAGATCTCGGCGATCGTCTCCGCCATCACCGCGGTGGTGTAGCTGTGCTGCCAAAACGTCTGCATGCTGCCCCACTGCTGGGGATTGCCGGCACAATCGAGCAAAGGACAAGTCATCAGCAACGTCTGCAATCTCTCGGGACCGATCTCCCGAAGCGCAACTGCCACTGAGAAAATGGGGGCTTGAGATTCCAACAGGTAAAGGTTAGCCAGGCGCAACACCTGCACCGTGAGACTGGCATCGGTTCGGATGACCCAGGCTGCCGCCGCCAAATCTACATCGCCGCCTTTAAACAGCTGATTCAGCCGGAATACATAGCCTGGAAGAGTGGGCATTCCGCCACCCATCAGCATTGGAATTAGTTGTTGGATTGGCTGCGCAGCCCGAGTGGAGGGCTCTCGATTGATTACCGGACTGATCGAAACTGCACTTGGTATCGCGGACATTCTTCTCCTCGTGATTGCAGCTCTTATGCGACGATCTTGTTTGCCTTGCGGCTGCTCTTCTTGACGTCCATCTTCGCGCCAACTGGTGCGATGCTCTGTAACTTGGACCGCAACTGGATCACTGCTGAGGTGTGCATCTGTGAGACGCGCGATTCCAGCACGCCGAGCACGACACCAATTTCTTTCATCGTGAGCTCTTCGAAGTAATAAAGCGCAAGCACTTGACGATCGCGTTCGGCTAGTTCCCCGATAGCTTTGGTCAAAATCGCTTTCGTCTCCGACTTCGCGCACAGCGAAAACGCGTCTTCCTGACGATTATCCGGAATGTAGTCATTCAATTCTTCTTCCGGGCCATCCTCTTCGGAATCGGCTTGGATGCTGCCCAGGTCCAGCCCGCGCAATTCGCCGAGCAACACTTGAAACTCGTGAAGCGGAATGCCCAGCTCAGCCGCGACTTCCTGCTCAGTGGCGCTGCGTCCAAGTTCCGACGCGAGCTTGCGGTGCGCTTCTTCGATGCGCCGCGCTTTGCGACGCAGAATGCGGGGGCTCCAGTCCATCTCGCGCAGGCTGTCGAGGATCGCGCCCCGGATTCGAAACTGCGCGTAGGACTTGAACATCACTTGTTTCGCGGGATCGTACTTCTTCATCGCGTCCATCAAGCCGATAACGCCGGCATTGATCAGGTCGTCGAGTTCCACGTGCTGCGGAAGACGATCATGGATGCGTCGCGCTATGAATTTCACTTGCGAAAGTTGTTCCAGCAGAATGCGGTCGCGCTCGACTGTTTCCAAGATGAATGTCTGGGGGGTGAGAACTACGCTCGATGTTGCCATGACAGTGATTCCTTTCCGGGTGTTGATCAGGTACGCCCGGATAAAGTGCAATCACTGCGCCAGCATTTTCAGCTGGGGATTAAAATATTCTGATGTTCAAAGGGGATTTACAGAGAATTCGGTTGGAATGATTAACGCATTCTCATACAGCAAGCATTAGCTATTCAAGATCTAAGAGAACTCTTAGATTCGTCTTCTAACGCCAACGCTGGGAGATGTTCAATGGTTAAAACGGTCTCATCTTCGGCGAGGATGAATGCGCGCTCTATTGCGTGCTGAAGCTCTCGCACATTGCCGCTCCAGTGATGCAGCATCATGCTCTTCTTTACTGCCGTGCTCAGGGTCTTAGGTGCCAGCCTCTCACTCTTACATAAATCGGCTAGAAATTGATCCGCAAGAGCCAGAATATCGTTACCTCGGTTTCTCAAAGGCGGAAGCTCTATCGGAAACACCGCCAATCGGAAGTAGAGGTCCTCCCGGAACCCTTTCTCACCAGGAGTTCGCAACGGGACATTCGTCGCGGCAATCACCCTGACGTCCACCTTGATGATTTCATTGCTTCCCAGTCGCTGCACTTCCCCTTCTTGAAGGAAGCGGAGTAGTTTTGCCTGCACTCCCGGAGGAAGCTCTCCTATTTCATCCAGGAACAGCGTGCCGCCGTCTGCCGAGTGTATTGGTCCTACCTTGGTCTGAACAGCGCCCGTAAACGCGCCCCGGCTGTATCCGAAGAGTTCCGATTCCAATAGGGGCTCGGGTATCGCCGCGCAGTTTACGATTACCATCGGGCGCGAGGCTCGCCCGCTGAGTCCGTGAACCGCGCGAGCTACTACTTCTTTTCCAGTACCAGTCTCACCGGTGATTAGGACGCTTGATTTTTCTTCCAGCCACGAGTCTGACCAGGCGCGCAACTTCGAGCATGGGCTTGCTGCTGCCGATCATTCCGGGCAGCGGTTCACAAAAGGGTTCGTTGAGTACAGCTGGGAGACATTCCGCAGAAGACAATGGTGTATCGCTGGTTTCGGGAACGTCTGCATGAGGCGCCTGAATTCCTTTTCGCAAAGCCCAGAAGAGTTCCTGTGTGCGCGAAGGGACGGCTGCCCTATTCGAGTGACTTGGCTCGGGAGCGTCCAAATCCACCAGCACCACATCCATGGCCGGAAATTGAGCCCGCAAGGAGTGGTCAAGGTCGTCCACATCGAGGTCCGGAAGCCAATGATCCAGCAGGACCGCTTCGATCTGGGGCTTGCCCTCAAGTTTATTCAGGGCATCAGCGCCACCCAATGCTTCCTCGGCCGGCCAGTTCATCGAAATCAAAATCTTGTGAATATGCGAACGGACATTCGCGTTAGGGCTAGCGATTATGACCTTGGACTGCACTTGCGACTGCGGCGGAAAAATGTTCGCGGTCACGGTTACCCGGCGTTTCCTGCCCGGGGTTGCGGGAATACAGGCAAGCTGACTTTGAACATCCGGCCGTCATCGCTTCGCGAAGCGAGCACCGCTCCGCCCAGGGCGACTACGATCCTTTGCACCACAGCGATGGGCAGATTGCTGATCTTCTCCCCGGAAGTATTCTCGCAGTAGGAAAATGGATCGAAAATGCGGGCGGAGGCAGTATCGTCCACGCGACAACAATCGTTAACTGTCAATTCCACTGATAGGTCGTTTACGAACAGATGAATTCTTACCTCATCTCCCGCAACCGATAGTTCAACGCAATTTTGAATGAGATTCCACAGCACCTGTCGCAATTGCGCTCTTGATCCGCGAACAAGAACTTGATCCAAGTTCCAAGGAAGAACAAGTTCCACCTTCCGATCCCGTCCGATGGGACGCATATCATCTACCACTTCGTTCAACATGGATGTGAGCGATGCTGGAACCACCTCTCTTTCGACGCGGTCAGCCTCTAGCAACGCTCGGAACGAAACCACCAGTTCCATCACGCGATCAGCTTGTTCCAGAGCACGCAAAACTTGTTTCTGCGTGCTCGGATCGTTCTTTGAAGACAATTGAAGCAACTCCAACGAACAACGGAGAGAGGTAATCGGCTGGCTCAACTTATGATGAACAGCCCTGATGAAGTCATCGCCGACTTCGCGCGCGTCCTGACGCTCGGGAACAGCAACGCCCCGGAACGACGGCCATTCTTCCCGCTTCACTGGTTGTATATTTGCGGTCTTTGCGATCGATGCCGCTGTACCTGCCATGCTCATAATTCAGATTCCGATCTCAAGTGTGTCTCCTACCCGACTCGTCGCAAAGCAGGGATTCGTCCCGCTCCAAATTCGTAGCCAACACCGCGCACTGTGTGGATGAGCTTCTGGGGTGCGCCATCATCCACCTTCTTCCGCAGGTAATTGATGTAAACATCCACTACATTAGTCGTCGTATCGAATGAGAGATTCCAGACCTCTTGCATAATCATTGCCCTGGTCACTCGATTCCCGCTGTTGCGCATGGTATTCCAACAGCGAAAACTCCTTCGACGTCAGATCGATTCGCCGTCCCGCACGGCAGACGATCCGCTCGACTCTATTCATCTCAAGGTCGGCAAAACGCAAAGTTGAATCGACAAACTTGTTGCTGTGTCGGCGTAAGAGTGCGCGCAGCCTCGCGGACAACTCCGAAAATGAAAATGGTTTGACGAGGTAATCGTCCGCACCCATATCGAGCACTGCGACCCGGTCTTCGAGTGAATTTCTCGCCGTTAGTACCAGCACCGGCGTAGTTGAGTTTTTCGCACGGAGCTCTCTCAGTACCGTAGTTCCATCGCCCTTGGGTATGTTGAGATCAAGAACCAGCAAGTCGTAGTCGCTTTGACCCGACATCTGGCTAGCTTCTTCGCCGTCGTTTGCCATATCCACAACGTAGCCCTCGGTCTGAAGTCCCTTGCATATGAATGACGCTAACGGAGGATCGTCTTCCACTACTAAAACCCGCATGGCCCACCATCCTTGAATCGATTCCTCGGGGTATGCAGATACTCTCACCTATCCATCCGGTTGAAGCGGATGAGTTACTAAAGATTGCTTAATACATTTCCCAAGTTGAATCGCGTACCAATTGAGGAATGGATTACTTGCTTCCGAGAATAAAGATTCGCATTCGCATAGCCGAAGACTGCAACATAGAGAGTCCAACAGAGCACCTCAGCAATGTTTGCAAACCTTAAACCCCGCGTCCTGGTTGTGGATGACGAGCCACAGATGCGCTCTGCGCTCCAGGCCGCTCTGGAGCCTCGCGCCGATTTCTTGCGGACTGTCGCCAGTGCGCACGAAGCGCTGAACGCGATCGAGAGCGGCGAATACGACATCGTCATCTCTGACATGTACATGCCCGGTGCATCAGGGCTCGACTTGCTCAATCTTGCGCAGCAGTCCCACTGGGATGTCGCCGTCATTCTCATCACGGGACGTCCGGAGGTGGAAGAAGTCGTCTCCGCAATGCGCATGCATGTGTCGGATTTTCTATTCAAGCCACTGAAGATCGAGACCCTCACTGATTCCCTGGATCGCACCTTCCATCGCCTTCTGAGTAAGCGCGAAGCGCGGGATTACCGCACGAGTCTCGAAACAAGCCTTCAGCGCAGAACCTTGGATGAAACAGCGCTGAGTTACTTGGAAACGAACTACTCAGCGACTCTGAATTCCTTAGTCGCTGCCCTTGATGCTCGCGAGCATGAAACTTGCGCTCATTCGTTTCGTGTGCGCGCCTACACTGCGCATCTTGCGCGATTGGCGGGATATCCACCCTCCCTGTTGCCGCAACTGGAAAACGCTGCATTGCTGCACGACATCGGCAAGATCGCAATCTCTGACACCATCCTGCTGAAGCGCGGCAAACTCACTGACGAAGAATTCCTCATCATGAAACAGCACACCTGGCTTGGCCAGGAGATACTGCAGAAGATTTCCTTCCTGCAGCCTGCAGCAAAGATTATTCGTCATCACCATGAGCGCTTCGACGGGAATGGCTATCCGGACGGACTCGCAGGAGAAGATATCCCACTTGGCGCCCGCATCTTTGGGTTCGCTGACACGCTAGATGCAATGACGTCTGACCGCTGCTATCGGGCTGCCCCCGGAGTTGTTGCCGCAAGAGAAGAGATCATCCGTTGTACTGGAAAGCAGTTTGACCCAAAGCTTACCGAAGTGTTTCTCAAAGTTTCCAATGAAACTTGGAATCAGATTCGCCAGCAAGTAGAAGACGAACGATTTATCGAAACTACCGCCGCATATTCGGCTGAGGCGCAGGTTCCGCTCACGCCCGCGCGGGTCCAAGAAATAGTGTCGCGGCTCGCCTAGCCTTACCTCACCTGAAATCGCGCTCTAACCAGTACAATTACCCTCGTTCGTTGCAATCCGTTCTGCACCGTGCATACGTTCTTAATGGGAGAATACTGACGGGTGTCGAGCACGCCGGTCCAACCTGATTCAGCCGACAGCACTCTTGTTGCCCGCATCCGTGCCGGCGACGAGACTGCCATGGCACAGGTTTATGACCGATATTCGCAAATCGTATATTCGGTAGCATTGCGCGTGCTTGCAGATACTGGCTCGGCGGAAGATGTGATGCAGGAGATTTTCATGCAGCTCTGGCGTAATCCGCAGTCGTTCGATGGGAATCGCGGAAGTCTGGGCGCATGGCTAGCTGTCGTCGCGCGACACCGCGCCATCGATCATTTACGCAAGCGGAAACCAGAGACTGACATCGACGATGTCATCGTGTCAGTGGAATGCAATCTCGAAAGCGAAACCGAAAGAAACATCTTTCTTAGGAAAGTGCGAAGCTTGCTTGGCAGTATGCCTCCCAATCAACGCAAAGCAATGGAAATGGCGTTCTTCGAAGGGCTTACCCACTCTGAAGTGGCGGCCAGAATGGGAGAACCACTCGGAACAATCAAAACCCGAATACGCACGGGGTTGATTGCAATGCGTAAGGCGCTGACTTAATCATGGCTGATCACGATCAATTCGCTGACGATCTCGTGCTGCTCGCGCTGCAAGAGTTGCCGCAAAACCGCGATGCCGAAGTTCGCGACCACATTGCCGGCTGCGCAGCTTGCCGTCGCGAGTTCGACGCTCTTCGCGCGGACACGGCAATGCTCGCGCTCTCAGCTACTGGTTCGCATCCGCCGCAGAGATCTCGTGAGCGCCTTTTGTCAGCCGTCGCCAAAGAACCGCGCGTGACCACGATGGTGCAATTGCGTCCGCGATGGTGGGCCCTCGCGCCAGTCTTCGGAGCGGCTGTTGTCGCGGTCTTTGCCATCTTGCTGTGGGCTGAAAACAACAGCCTGCGGAACGAATTGAGCGCGCTGCAAAGCCAAGTTGCGGATACTCGTCGCGATCTCGGGCACTCCCGCGAGATTCTCGCTTCGATGACTGCTCCTGACGCGATGCACATGACGCTGGTCGCCGCGCAAGCCAAGCCGCAACCGCAGATCCGCGTGATCTACCTCAAGCGGAATGGCAACCTCATGTTCTTCGCCAACAATCTTGCTCCGTTGCCGGAACATAAGGCATACGAGATGTGGATCATCCCCGCAAACGGAAAGGCTCCCATCGCGGCCGGCACGTTTAAACCCGATGCTCACGGAATGGCGCAGGTATTGAGCCCATCGCTCGCCGAGGCTCCTGACGCGAAGACTTTCGCGGTCACGATTGAAAATGAGACGGGCAGTCCCGTCCCGACTAGCCCCGTCATCATGGTCGGCCAATAGCAATCCAACTTTTCTCGGCTGATTCCCTGCTTGACTCACCCGCTCACACGGTTGAGAATCGAACATTCCATGCGAGCTTATCTTTCAGGAGCGATCGAGTATGCGCCAGATCACGGACGTGCTTGGCGCTCCACAATCACTCCGTTCCTCGAATCGCTCAAGCACGTTGTCTACGACCCCGCACTCGAAGAAAAGAAAGATCTCAACGACGACGAGATTGCAAATTTCCGCGCTTGGAAGACCGCCGACTTGCCCAGATTCCAAAATACGATCCGAAAGATCATCGCGTATGACCTGGATTGGATCGAGCACAAGACTGACTACGTCATTTGTTACTGGGACGAGCACGTCTCGAAGGGCGCTGGCACGCAGGCCGAATTGACCTTCGCCCATCGCTTGAACATTCCTGTCTACCTCGTTGCTGCCATTCCGGTTCCGCAAATCAGTGGATGGATTCTAGGGTGCAGCACCCATGTATTCTCTGACTTCGACCAGTTACAATCATTCCTCGCGGAAAAACACGCCTGCGCATCGACCCAAGCAGCCGGAAGTTAACCAGCGACAAAGGACTGCAATAAATGAATTTCGCCAAAGGTGGACTCGGCTGGATCGAAGTGGTTTGCGGTCCCATGTTCAGCGGTAAAAGTGAAGAACTGATCCGGCGCCTCCGTCGTGCCGAGATCGCCCGACAGCGCGTTCAGATCTTCAAACCCGGCATTGACCAGCGTTATTCAGAAGACCACATCGTTTCCCATAGTGACTTAAAGATTCGCTCTGAGGCCGTAAAGAATGCTTCGGAAGTAATGGCCCGGGTCGATCTTCGCACTGAAGTTATCGGAATCGATGAAGCGCAATTCCTGGGCGCCGAGATGGTCGACGTGGCTATTCGACTCGGCGACATGGGCAAGCGCGTGATCATCGCAGGTCTGGACACCGATTATCTTGGCCGTCCTTTTCACCCCATGCCGGAACTTCTCGCCATCGCGGACGAGATCACGAAGGCTCTAGCAATATGTGTTCAATGTGGCAATCCTGCGAAACACACGCAAAGATTGGTCGCCAGCGAAGACTTGATCGTAGTGGGTGCCGCGGGAATGTACGAAGCCCGATGCCGCCGCTGTTTTGAACCGGAATTGTCCAGCCTCAAATCAACCCAACCGACGGTCAAGCAAACGGCGCAAGCCTAATCTTAGGTCTGCACCTGCTCCACTTCGTGAAATCTTCCCATGTCCACGGTGAGTAAGCGCTGCTGCATTCCGCTGAACACGTTGGCGAATTTCGCGTTCCAAATCACTTCATCTGTCCTGTAAGACGACCTGCTATGGACGGTCTGCGAAAACGTCTCGTCGATTCCCGTCAACAAGATCAGAAATTCGGCGTGAGAAGCAGCCAGTTCTTCCCTGCTGAGTCCTTTCAGCGGACTGGCATCATCGATCGGATGAACGACGGTCCAAGTCAGCGGGAAAAAGGTGACGCGATTCCTCTCCAGCGTGAGCGGATAAAACCGGCGGATCGATTTGCCATCCACCATCTCGAACTTTGACAACAATACTTCCGCGGCCACTTCAATCAGCTGATTGCTTCTTCCATTTGTGATTCGGAACTGAAATGCCGTAATGCCGCGATACGGCGAAATCACGGCAGAATCGCTGTAAAGTATCTTCGCCGTAGGCCGCGAAAACCTCGCGAAAATCAGTCCGGTGGCCAAAGCAAACGCCAGCAATCCCACCAGCGCTTCAAGTGTCACAACGACATTCGCGGCAAGACTTTTTGGCACGATGTAGCCATAGCCAATAGTGGCAAACGTGTGCACGCTGAAGAAGTACTCCTCCAGGAACTTGGCGCTCTGGTGGGTAGTCTCGTTCTCAAGGGCACCGGGCCCGCACATCATGAAAGCCAGGGCGAACACCGCATTCACCAGCAGATATGCCACTGTCATTAAGGAGATAAATCTCGTCCATGACATTGTTAGCAGGGCATGATAGCTGCTGAGCGAGTTCCAAAAACTTAATCCTTCGCGGGCCACGTTGAAGCTGCCATCGCGGTTCAACAACCGAATCTGTTGCTCTTGTGCGACAACCGACCCAAAACCCAGATCGCGTAGTTCATCAGCAGAATATGTCCGCGACATTGTGCTCATTTGTGGAACTCCTGTTTGAACTTGCAAGTGAATAGGATTAAGTGTAATAGCGCAATCCTTCGTGGCACTATTCCGGTGCGTTCAACGTAATCGGCCCGGTCAGAAGCAAATTCTTTCCCCGAAAAACTTTAGAGTCTTTGCAACCCTTTGGCGATTCGCGATTTCCACAGGTGCAAGCTGTCACCTGAATGCAGCAACCTACCTCCGTCGTATGTCTTGGGAATAGGACAGCCGTTCATTCCCTGGCCGGGCCCAGGTCTCTCAACCTATTCAAGAATAAGCAACCGCGTGAGCGCGGGACGACGGCATGGTTTTGTCCTGCGATTGCATGATCGTTGCTGAGGACCCCTGTATGCAAACGCGCAAGCGATTCGCCACATCTTTGTTGCTCATCGTGTTCGGTTTCACTTTCATCCTGAGTGCGACATTGCCAAATGTTGAGATCGGCAAATGGTCGGCAGGACCGGACATGCCTCGCCCGCTGGCGAACGCCTCCGCTGTAATACTTTCGGATGGTAGCGTCTTTATCAGTGGCGGCGACAGCAGTGACGGTCCTGTGGCATCGGCGCTCGTGTTTTTTGGCGGAGCCTTCGGCTCTGTGGGACCAATGAATACGCCGCGTTCTCACCATGCCTCCGCCTTGTTAAAAGACGGGCGCGTTTTGGTTACAGGCGGATTGTCCGGTGGTGGCGCGACGAACACAGCAGAAGTCTTCGATCCAGCAGACGGCTCTTGGTCGGCGGCAGGAAATCTCCTCGATGCCCGCAGCGGCCACACGGCTTCCCTACTGCACGATGGTCGAGTGCTGATCGCCGGTGGCAATGGTTCCGCTGGTCCAATACTCAACCTCGAGATTTATGATCCTGATACAAACAAGTTTTCTTCCGCAGGTGGCCTCACTACTGCCCGCGCCGACCACGCGGCTGTAGTTTTATCAAACGGACACGTTCTCATACTTGGCGGAACCGATGGCTCGCAAGTCTTGAGTTCCAGCGAAATATTCAGTCCGGGCGACTCAACCGTTTCCAGCGGTCCAAGTTTGAGCAGTCCGCGCGCAAAAGCGTCCGCAACAACCTTGTTGGATGGAAGAGTCGCCGTGATCGGCGGTAACAATGGCAACGCAGATTTGGGTTCCGCTGAGATCTACAGCGGCGGAACTTTCTCCGCCGTCTCAGACCAGCTTTCGCAACCACGCAGCGGTCATCTGGCTTTCTTGCTGCCCCACAATAATTCCGTTCTGGTAGTTGGCGGAAGCGCAGCAGGAACGGATCTATCTAGCGCCGAGCTATTTGCGCCATGGACTGGAAGTTTCAAGCAGACTGGTTCCCTGGCATCCGCTCGCAATAACTCTGTCGGCGGACCGCTCGATGTTGACGGACTTCTCTTTGTCGCGGGTGGAAACAATTCAGCCAGCAGCGAGCTTTATGGTTTCGCAACCCTGAAGACGGACCGCGACGACTACGGGCCAGGAACTCCGGTGCAATTTACCGGCAGCGGATGGGTCCCTGGTGAAACGGTCACGTTAACATTTGTCGAATCACCCAATCTGGATCAGCATCCTGCGATCACGGTCACGGCGGATGCAGATGGCAACATCTCTAATAGTGACTTCTCCCCTGACGGCTATGACGTGGACGTCCATTTCTATGTGACCGCCAAGGGGAGCGCGTCGAGTGCACAGGTGACGTTTACTGATGCTGCAGGCGATGACACTTCTACGGTTGTGTCCTGCACTCCCAATCCGGTTACACAGAATAGTGCAACTACGTGTACTGGCACAGTTTCGAATCTCAACACTGGAGCCGGCAACAATGGGTTCCCGCAGGGCACACTAGTTTTTTCTTTTAACGGCACTGGGACGTTTGCGCCCGCGACAGGAATTTGCACTCTCGCACAAATTGGAAGCACCCTCACTTCAAAATGTAGCCTAACCCTCACTCCTACCACCGCGGTCAGCGGCAACGTGAAGGCCAACTACAACGCCACCGACAACCGCTGGAAGAACAGCGTCAGCCCGAATTTCGCCCTAACTGTAAACGCTCCCACCTGTACCGCCCCATCGGTAACCACCAATCCCGCCAGCCAGACATTCGCTGCCGGACAGAATGCCACCTTCACGGCCGCAGCTAGCGGAAACCCGACTCCAACCGTTCAATGGCAAGTGAGTACGAATGGCG
The DNA here is from genome assembly GCA_025462725.1 of Terriglobales bacterium. Taxonomy (GTDB): domain Bacteria; phylum Acidobacteriota; class Terriglobia; order Terriglobales; family Acidobacteriaceae; genus JAICLA01. The sequence continues at coordinate 127,833 of JAOAPE010000014.1, forward strand.
GAACTTCATTCTCAAATATCACCGGAGCGACATCGCTCACACTCACTTTGAACGCAGTAACTCCATCAATGAGCGGTAACCAGTATCGTGCTGTGTTTACGAACACGTGCACTCCATCGACTGCCACAAGCGCGGCAGCCACACTAACCGTCAACAAATCAACTCCCGTGATAACGTGGGCGAATCCAGCGGATATTACATATGGCACGGCCCTCGGCTCAACACAGTTGAATGCCACAGCCACCTTCAACAGTAATCCAGTTCCCGGGACGTTTACCTACACGCCGGCAGCAGGAACGAAGCTTGGGGTCGGCACTGCCCAGGTTCTGTCTGTGAACTTCACGCCCACTGATACAGCGACCTACAACAGCGTGAACAACACCGTCGTTCACATCAACGTCTTGAAGGCTAGTTTGAGCGTCACGGCAGATGATAAGTCCAAGATCTACGGTGCTGCTCTGCCTGCATTCACATACGTGATCAGCGGATTCGTGAACGGAGACACATCCAGCGTCGTTTCCGGTAACGCCAGTTGCACATCCACTGGCACGACAGGAAGCCCGGCAGGAACGTATCCGATCACCTGCGCTACGGGTACGCTTGCCGCAGCAAACTACTCTTTCAGTTTTGTCGCAGGAACGCTCACTGTAACAAAAGCCTCGCTGACTGTTACCGCGGACGACAAGACAAAACCTTACGGCGCCGCATTACCGGCGCTCACTTACACCATCACCGGACTCACAAATGGCGACACCGGCAGCGCTGTTACAGGAAATGCGAGTTGCACCACCCCTGGCACGGCAACTAGTTCCGTGGGGACTTTCTCCATTACCTGCACAATCGGCACACTCGCCGCTGCGAATTACACATTCAGCTTTGCGCCGGGGACGTTGACCATATCGAAAGCCACTCTCACTGCGAAGGCTGACGACAAATCACGATCATACGGCGCAGCGAATCCGGCATTCACGGGCGTCCTCACCGGTGTCGTGAACAGCGACAACATCACTGCTAGCTACACAACGACGGCACTCGCTGCCAGCGACGTGGGTACATATCCAATCACCCCAACTCTGAACGACCCCGATCATCGGCTCACAAACTACGACGTGACCAGCACCAATGGTGTTCTCACCATCATCAAAGCTGGACTTACAGTGAAAGCGGATGATAAATCGCGCTCCTACGGCGCAGCGAATCCCGCCTTCACCGGCGTGCTTACGGGAGTAGTGAACAGCGACAACATCACCGCGAGTTATTCATCCGCCGCTTTGGCCGCCAGTGATGTGGGTACATATCCGATCACTCCCACGTTGAACGACCCCGACCATCGGCTGGCAAACTATGACGTGACCAGCACAAACGGTGTGTTGACCATCATCAAGGCTTCTCTTTCAGTGAAAGCGGACAACAAATCACGCTCCTATGGCGCAGCCAATCCCGCGTTCACAGGTGTGTTAACAGGTGTGGTCAACAGCGACAACGTTACAGCGAGTTATTCCACGCCGGCTGTTGCAGGAAGCAATGTCGGCACATACGCAATCACTCCTTCCCTGAATGATCCAGACCATCGGCTCGGAAATTATGACGTGACCAGTACCGATGGGGTGCTGACGATTATCAAGGCAGGCCTTTCAGTGAAGGCCGACGATAAGTCGCGCACATACGGGGCTGCAAATCCGGCGTTTACCGGTGTGCTTACGGGCGTGGTGAACAGCGACAATATCACCGCAACATATTCAACTTTGGCCACCGCCGCAAGCAATGTCGGGACGTATGCGATCACCCCAGCAATTTCCGATCCTGATCATCGCCTTCCGAACTATGACCTCACCAGCACTGACGGAACGCTGGCTATCATCAAAGCAGCACTCTCAATCAAAGCGGATGACAAATCGCGCCCCTATGGCGCGGCCAATCCAGCATTCACCGGCGTTCTGACTGGCATTGTAAACAGCGACAACATCACAGCCACCTACTCAACCTTGGCAACGCCCGGCAGCAACGTCGGAACCTACGCCATCACTCCCGCTCTCAGCGATCCTGACCACCGTCTCGGCAACTACGACATCACCAGCACTGACGGAACACTCGCAATCATTAAAGCTGCGCTCTCAGTGAAGGCTGATGACAAGTCTCGAACCTACGGCGCTGCGAATCCAGCATTCACCGGTGTGCTCAGTGGAGTCGTTAACAGCGACAACATTATTGCTACTTATTCGACACTCGCTGTGAGCGGCAGCAATGTCGGAACGTACTCTATCACTCCGGCTTTGAGCGATCCCGATCACCGCCTCGGCAATTACGACATCACCAGCACTGACGGAACATTGGCCATCATTAAGGCCGCACTCTCTGTGAAAGCCGACGATAAGTCCCGCACCTACGGAGGAGCCAATCCACCATTTACCGGCGTGCTGACTGGAGTCGTTAACAGTGACAACATCGGCGCGAGCTATTCGACTCTGGCCACAGCCGGTAGCAACGTCGGAACATATGCCATCACACCGGCGCTGAGCGATCCCGATCATCGCCTCGGCAACTACGACATCACCAGCACCGACGGCACACTTGCCATCATCAAGGCCGCTCTATCGGTGAAGGCAGACGATAAGTCCCGCACCTACGGTACAAGCAATCCACCTTTCACGGGTGCCCTCATTGGCGTGGTGAATAGCGACAACATCACTGCTTCTTATTCGTCACTCGCTGTGACAGGGAGCAATGTCGGAACATATGCCATCACACCGGCGCTGAGCGATCCCGATCATCGCCTCGGCAACTACGACATCACCAGCACCGACGGCACACTCGCCATCATCAAGGCTGCACTCTCAGTCAAAGCCGACGATAAGTCCCGCACCTACGGCGGAAGCAATCCACCATTCACCGGCGTGCTGATCGGCGTCGTAAACAGCGACAACATCATTGCCAGCTATTCAACATTAGCGACAGCCGGCAGCAACGTCGGAACGTACGCCATCACTCCCGCTCTCAGCGATCCCGATCACCGCCTCAGCAACTATGACATCACCAGCACTGACGGCACACTTGCGATCATCAAGGCCACTCTCTCGGTGAAGGCTGATGACAAGTCCCGCACCTACGGTGCGGCCAATCCTGTGCTCACCGGTCTCCTGCTTGGTGTGGTCAATGACGACAACATCAGCGCTAGTTATTCCACTCCCGCTGATCCCGCAAGCAATGTCGGCGCGTATGCGATCACGCCCTCTCTTGCAGACCCAGATCACCGACTCGGCAACTATGACATAACCAGCACCAACGGTGTCCTCACGATTGACAAGGCCGGATTGAGTGTAAAGGCTGACGATAAGTCGCGCGCGTATGGCTCTGCGAATCCCGCTCTCACGGGCGTGCTTCTTGGAGTCCTGAACGGCGACAACATCGCGGCAAGCTACTCAACCCCAGCTGTCGTGGGCAGCAACATTGGCAGTTATCCAATCTCACCGTCGCTGAGCGACCCTGATCACCGCCTCGGCAACTATGAAATCACCAGCACTGATGGAACTCTCCTCATCTCGAAGGTGGCGCTGTCAGTGGCTGCAGATGACAAGTCGCGACTGTATGGTTCTGCGAACCCGACGCTTACCGGCGTACTCGCCGGAGTTGTGAATAGTGACAACATCACCGTCATCTATTCCACGCCGGCCACTCCAGGCAGCATAATCGGAAGCTATGCGATAACTGCCGCATTGCAAGACCCGGACCACCGCTTAGGAAACTACGACGTCACCAATACAAATGGGACCCTCACAATCGGAAAAGCGGCGCTTTCGGTCACCGCTGATGACAAGTCGCGCATTTACGGTTCTCCGAATCCCCCGCTCACAGGTGTGCTGACCGGCGTGGTAAATAGCGACAACATCACCGCGTCCTATTCAACCTTGGCGATCACAGCCAGCAATGTGGGAACGTATGCAATAACGCCTGCGCTGAACGATCCTGACCATCGCCTCGGCAATTACGACTTGACCAGCACTCAAGGGACGCTGCTGATTTCAAAGGCCGCGCTCTCGGTTGTCGCTGACGCTAAATCGCGATTGTATGGCGCAGTGAATCCTGCATTCACAGGAGTGCTGACCGGAGTAGTCAATAGCGACAACATTACCGCCACATACTCCAGCGCAGCTACGGTGAACACCAATGTCGGTACTTACGCTATAACGCCGGCATTGGCTGACCCCAACAGCAGACTTGGAAACTACACAGTCGTCTCCACCAACGGCGTTTTGACGATCGCGGCCGCTCCACTCACAATAACCGCGAACAATCTCTCCAAGGTGTACAACGCCGCTAACCCGGCCCTGACCGCCACCTACGCAGGATTTGTGCTCTCACAGAATTCCAGCGCCTTGACGGGAAGTTTGACGTGCAGCACTACAGCTGTTCTTAACAGTTCAGTGGGCAGTTATCCCATTAATTGTTCTGGACAGACCTCTACCAACTATGCCATCACCTATGTCGCAGGCAGTTTGAAAATCTTGTATTCGACACTTGCTTGCGGCGGTTCACCAGGACACAGCATCCTTCAACCCATCAACGCCGATGGAACCAGCGTTTTCAAGCAAGGCAGCACTACACCGGCGAAGTTCCGCGTGTGCGATGCAAATGGTATCTCTATCGGGACGCCAGGGGTCGTTACTAACTTCAAGATAATTGCTATACAAACTGGATTGGTAACCCAGACCGTCAATGAGGATCCCATCTCCACAACACCGGATGATGTTTTCACCTTTGACGGAGAACAATGGCACTTCAACATCAAAACCAAGAACCTGTCTGCTAATAACACTTACACATACTTGATCTCATTGAACGATGGCTCAACCATCCAGTTCATGTATGGACTGAAGTAATCGCCACTTCAGTTCCCCTGAAGAGCGCCCCGGTGATTGACCGGGGCGTTTTTTCTTGCAGTGCTCCTACTCCACGCCTGGGATCGTCGTGTTACCGAAGTACACAGCATTCAAGAGCATCCGACTGCTGCCGTCCCAGAATCCACGAAACACCGGGCTGTCTGCAAACAAAACAACAGCTCCCCTTCCCTGCATCTCGCGGATAGCATATCCGGTCAGCGAAAGCTTCTTTTCATTCTCCGGGATGATGAATCCGCTGAGCTTCAAGTTATCTTTTGGAAAGTACACAACGTTGTCGCCTTTGTCCGTCAGTTCAAGGATTGGCGCATTCTGATCAAGCACCGCCAAACGCTCGCCCATGCCGTACGCCAGCGGATGACTATTGTCGATTTGCGCCCTCAAGATTGCGCCGGGGACTTGTTCCCGCTCCGCCATCTTCTCCTTGTCAGAGTATTTCCGCAGCTTGCGATCCAGATTCGCCTGGCGCATCTTCTCTTGCTCTTCCTTGCTCGGAGACGGCACCGACGCCTCGCTGGAAGGGCCATCGTTTGTCTTCGGCAACAGGCGCTCTTCTTCGATTCTCGCCTCATCCGCCGCACGGCCCAGCAGCCGATACGTCACGCTGCTCAGCGCGGATCTCTTCTTTGTCGCGAATACTGCACCTCCACGAATTCCAATCAGTACTCCGCCTCCGCGCACCCATTCCGCGAGCTTCGCCGATTGCCCACCGATCGCACGCGAATAGCCGCGGCCCTCGCCCTGGTCGGGTGGCAGGATGATCACGTTGTAACTGTTGAGATCCACTCCGCCAAGATTTTCAACTTTGATTGGAGTGAACGGGATCTGGTACTCCTGCTCGAACATGTGCCAGATGAACCCGTATTCCGTTGGCGACACTGGCGAATCCATCAACACTGCTATACGTGGCTTGCGCAAGAAGCGAACCCTGTTCGATCCCAAGTCCACTCCCGATTCGCTATACGAACTGCTCACGCCGTAAACCGTCGCTCCGGCCTTCGTAGCAAGTTCACGTATTTTCGCACCCAACTGCGCGGGATTCGACTCTGCCGGCACGATCATGCTTCCCGTTGGAAACTCCCGACCGCCCTGCTTGAAAGCCTGGGTCGAAACGAACACTTTTATGTCATTCTGCAGAAGGTATCCCAACAACTTAATCGAGGATGCCGGCTCGGCTGATAAGACGTATGCTGTAGCTTGCTCCGCGCCCGTAACTGTTCCGGCGGATACCGGCGGAGAGTTAAGCGGTTTAAGATTCGCTTTCGCTGCCGCACCTCCAACATAGCCTTCCAGCCCGGCAGCCAGTGGCATGGACCATGCAGTCACGTCATAGAAGAACGTCGCATCTAACCTCGGCTCGCGTTCTAGGAGCGCGCGCGCAAGGAAACCAAGCGGCTGCGCCGTGTCCACAACGTAGGTTCCTGCCGCAAGTTTTTTTGTCGCACTCTTCTCTCCCCAATAGTTGCTGACATTACTAACGTCGAAGTCACTCGTTGCTTGTTGGACTTCAATGCCCTGCCTCAGCAGAATGGTCACAAACTTTTCCGCGCGCTGCGGATCGCTTCCGGGAACAATGTAGGCGTATCGCTCCGGGCTTTGCTCACCAGCGCGTATGGCGGCACGACGAAATTCGTAGTAGTCCTTCAACCGTTCAACGCCATTTACGACAGACGTATTGATCGTCGCCAATGACGTCAGGAAATGTCGTGATGCGCGATCATGCAACGTGAGCAAACGCTGGTTGTCCGCCAGTTGCAGGGACACACTTCTCGCTGCAGCCTGCTCGTACGTCATCCCGATGGCCCCGTTCAGCGTCGGCCATGAATCGCCAAATCCGGGATAGAACATGTCGTAGCCTTCGTGCGTGAAATATCGGAAGCCATTCTTGTCGAATGCCTGCGCGTTTCCCCGCCCGAACTTCTCGAACCACTTCTTCAATGTGGGAGTAGCAAGCGAATCGAGTATCGGCTCCGCCGGTGGAGCGAAGTAATAGCTGCCTCCGGAGCCCATCTCGTGATAATCGACGTGCACCTGCGGGTTCCACTGCCGATACGCCACCACTCTCGCGCGCGTCTCCGCCTGTGATTGCCACGTCCAGTCGCGATTCATATCGAAGTAATAGTGGTTGTAGCGTCCGCCTGGCCAGCGTTCCTGTTGCTCCGCCGCAAACCTGTCCGACACCGGATGCGCGCCCACAACTGACTTGTATCCCTGGACAAAACGCTCGCGACCATCAGGATTCACCAGCGGATCGATCACGATCACTGCTTTGTCCAACCACTCCAATGTCTGCGGATCTTGACCTGCTGCGAGTTCGTAGCCAACTTGCATCGCCGCTTCCGAGCTCGACGCCTCGTTTCCGTGCACGTTGTAACTCAAAAACACGATCACCGGAGTGGATGCTGCAATCTTCGCCGCATCTTCTGGAGTAGTCGTTCGCGGATCATTCAGCTTGCCGATTGCCGCCTTAATATCTGCAATTCTTGTCTTGTTCTTCGCCGACGTGATAACGACGAGGCTGAGATTGCGCCCTTCCGCTGTCTTGCCATAACGCTCCATGCTCACGCGATCGCTCGAAGCGGCAAGCTTCTCCCAATAGGTGTCGATCATGAAATACGGAGTGAATTCATCGCCTATTTTGTATCCCAGCACGCTCTCCGGCGTCGGAATTGCGGGGTTGTATTTCGCCGATGGCGCAAAGATATCTGCTTGGGCAAAAGCTGATTGCAAACACATGAAGAATGAACAAACGACGATTGCGGACACGAACAATCGGACACTGCGAAGCATGAACGAACCTCAGATTGAAGTTGGAAGCAGGAAAGGTTAACACAACGCGAGTTGCGGAATCGCCCGTTAAACTCCTGCAGGCGTACAATTTCTGCGAATGTCAAAGAGGGCTGCCGGATACATCTACGCCTCGCTTCTGGTATCAGGCACCGTTGCCTCTCTGCTTGCTTTCCGGTCGCATGCCAATCTCACAACAGTCGCACTGGCGATGGTTCTCGTCACGATGTTTTGTGCTTTGCTATGGCGCAGCGGACCCGCGCTTTGGGCCTCGGTAGCTCAGGTTCTTTGTCTCAACTATTTTTTTATTCCTCCTTACCGCACCTTCACCATTGCGGATCCCGCAAACTGGATCGCATTCTCCGCATTTGTGATCACTGCGATCGTTGTAGGACAACTCTCCGCGCGCGCTGAATTGCGCGCCGAGCAGGCCGAGAACCGCCGCTTGGAAATTGAATCCTTATATGATGAACTCAAGAAAGCCACGGACGAAGCAGAGGAAGCCGAGCTCCTCCGTCGCAGCGAGGCCCTTAAAAGCGCACTGCTCGATGCAGTCACTCATGACTTGCGTACTCCCCTCACTTCGATCAAAGCATCTGTGACCACACTTCTTTCCGAGACCGACGACGCTTCGCTTCGGGAATTGCTCGAAGTCATTAATGAAGAGTCCGACCGCCTCAATCATTTTATTCAGGGCATGATGGACCTGGCGCGCCTTGAGAGTGGAAATTTACGCCTCACGCAATCAACAACCGCAATAGCGGACATCGTCGAATCTGCGCTGCTGCGTGCTGAAGTCGCCTTGAGTAAACATAAGGTGGAGGTCAGTCTGCAGGAGGGCCTACCAAACCTGAATCTGGATTCGCACGCAATCTCTGAAGTGCTCTATTCGCTTCTTGAGAATGCGGCGAAGTATTCACCCCCCGGGACTTTCATCCGCGTAACGGCGTCGCTAAACGGCACTAGCATCAAGTTTGAAGTCGAAGACCAGGGACCGGGCATTCCATCCGCCCTTCATCAGAAAGTATTTGAAAAGTTTTTCCGCGCACATGGATCATCTCACGCCCGTCCCGGCTTTGGGTTAGGCTTGTCCATAGCCAAGGGCATTGTGGAAGCCCACAGTGGCAGCATCTGGATCGAACAGGGTAAGGATTCAACCGGCACGCGAATAATATTTTCACTGCCGGTACAAAGCCCGCCTCAATATGAGTGAAGCTAAAGACAAAATCCTGGTGGTGGACGACGAGCCGCAGATCGGCAAAGTCCTGCGCCGAGGCTTGCAAGCTCGCGGATTCGATGTTCGTGTCGCCCCGGATGGCGAGAGCGCGCTCGACATCTTCACCATCTGGCAACCTGATCTTGTCATCTCCGATCTCGCAATGCCGAACCTCGACGGACTTGGCCTTTGCAGCCGGATCAGAAAAGCATCGCGCGTCCCGATCATCGTGTTGTCCGTGAAAGGAGAAGAGAGCACTAAGGTGGAAGCACTGGATTCAGGCGCTGACGATTACGTCATCAAGCCTTTTGGCATGGATGAACTCCTCGCCCGTGTTCGTGCGCTCCTTCGACGAAGCGCAAACACCGCGCAAGAACCTGAAGCCCGTATGGAAGCGGGTGACTTTCAGATTGATCCAAAAACGCGCGCCGTTCTCGTCAGAGGATCTGAAGTGCGCCTCACTCCGAAGGAGTATGACCTTCTCCTCTTCTTTCTTTCCCGCCACAGCACAGTCCTGACGCACAAAACAATCTTGCAAACTGTTTGGGGTGCAAACAGCATCAACCAGCACGAATACCTGCGAGTTTTCGTCGGACAACTGCGCAAAAAGATCGAAGCCGATCCAGCGGCTCCGCGCTATCTACGCACTGAGCCTTGGATCGGATACCGCTTCGAGCCCGGCCTTTAGCGTCTTTGTAATCTTCTTCCACTTCCTTATCAACTGCTTACGCAAATCTTTCCTATTCTTGAATGGTTGAAAAGCTCTGGAACAATCAGCGAGTACTTGTGTCGCCTTGCCGGGACTTCATTAGCCTTTCTGATCATGGCTTCAGTCCTCCCTGAAATCCTGCTCGCACAGCAAAATCAAGAAGCACAGCAGGATCCATCTTCTATTTCTACTGCGACTGCACTGAAGGAACTGGCAGCGATGCGCGCCCGCATCGAACAGCTTGAGGCGGAGTTGAAGAAACGGGATGCTAATTCTGCCCCCCCAGTCCCCGGCCAATCTGCGGCTCTCGTAACCGAAAAGACCGATCCTCCTGCCGAGCACAAGAAACCAGAGCCCTTCGAATTTGCTGATTTCACATGGCTCAACGGCAACAGCAGGCAGAAGTATTCAGTGCTCGACTCCAAGGTGTTCACAGGCGAGTTCCGCGTGGATACCTCCTACATATACGACTTCAATCATCCTCAAGATCACACGCTTGGCGGCACATCTGAGAGTGGACGCACAAACGAAGTGCAAGTGCAGCAGCTAGGCATAGGCGGTGACTTCCACTACAACAACGCTCGCGGCAGACTCATGACGCAATTCGGTATGTACTCCACCATGACTCCGCGCAATGACGCCAGCCCTGCGCGCGGACAATGGAACCTCGCCGACGCCTACCGCTCTCTCTCAGAAGCTTATGGCGGATATCACCTCAATGCGCTGCACGGGATAAATGTTGATGCTGGAATATTCATGTCGTACGTCGGCCTGTTCAGTTATTACAACTTCGATAACTGGGCCTATCAGCCGTCGTATGTATCGTCGAATACCCCATGGTTCTTCAACGGCGTTCGCGTCCAGATTTTTCCCACTGAGAAATTGAAGATAGAGCCGTGGTTCGTAAACGGATGGCAATCCTACGGTGTCTTCAACAAGCGACCCGGACTAGGCGCACAGGTCCTGTGGCGGCCCAACGGTTCACTCTCGATCCTCTCGAACAACTACGGCATTGGACGCGACACGCTCGGGGTTTCCACCCGCACTCGCTGGCACACCGATAACAGTATTCAGATCAGGATAAATGGTGCACCGGCATTCTCCTGCACGCCATACTTCAGTGCGAGTCCGGGCGATCCCTTCAAGGCATGGGACGCGTCGTCCACATTCGACTACATGCCCACCCAATTCACTACGTTCCGCTTCGAATTCAATCACCGCGCAGCTAACGTTCCTTATTTCGTCGGAGGCGGCGGCATTACTCCGCCGGGCGGAGACACCGGCGCTCCCGGATCGCTCGTACCCGGTCTTGCTCCAGACTTGCGCAAGCGGGAAAACCGATTCAACCTCGCTGTGCTCGTGAAATTCTGAGCGGAGTCGAGTTGTCCTTACTGTCAATTAGCGAACTCTTTACAACTTCCTTATGCGTTTCGAAATTAGTGTGTCCATAGGACTCTTTATGGCAACCTTATTTCTTTCACTCTTAACGAAGTTCTTGGTTTTTATTTTCCTTGCGGGAATCGTCGGCTCCGCTATTGTTGTGATCGTCACCTTCATTGAAGATGGACAACTACTCCTGGAACGGGACGAAGCACCGATCGGGAATGTCATTGAACATGCTGATTTTTCGCAGGTCACCGCAGCCCACGTCGGCGATTAGCCAGTAACCGAAATAATAGGCATCTAAGCTGCACCCTCGCCCATCCAAACCCAGAGAAATGCATCCGCTCTCGGTTAGAAATCGTCCCCCGCTTGTCGCAGTATTTTGTATGCTGCTCTTATTGGGTGGATGCAGTGACTTCTTTGTTCCACTCGACGCGCTCGTCTCAATCTCGATCGCTCCAAATAATTCAACGATTCAGCCCGGCAAAACCCAACAATTCACCGCTACGGGCAAACTTGGCGACGGCACCACCCGCGACGTCACCTCCGAAGCGACATGGACCTCTTCGACCCCGGGGACCGCAACGATCACCTCAGCTGGACTGGCGACCGCGGTTGCCGTGGGATCAACCACGATTACAGCAGCCTCGGGCGGCGTGACGGGTACCACCACTCTTACTGTATCCACTCAGACCGTTGTCTCCATCGCGATCACGCCAACAAATCCCACGGTCAACGTCGGCCAGACGCAACAATTTACAGCGACGGCGACCATGTCAGACAACACCACCAGCGATGTGACCAGCACTGTTGTCTGGAGTTCGAGTAATCCGGCAATCGCGAGCGTTTCAGCTGCCGGCGTCGCCACCGCGCTGACACCCGGCACGACAACGATCACAGCTACTAGCGGCAGCATCACTAATTCCACAAGCTTGACGGTGTTCTAGAGCGAGAACTCCCGCGTCAAGCATTTCCGGTTGTGTTACTTTGAAGCTAACAACTCCAAAGGTGAACGATGCCGAACGAATTGGAATATCTGCTCGCCAATGACAAGCAGCTACTCGCCAGCAAATCCAGCCGCATAGTTTTTCAAAAAGACCAGGTCATCATCAGGGAAGGTGCACCGAGTAAGGCGGTGTACTTTCTGCGTGAAGGTGCTGCCCGCGTATACCGCTCCGGGATGTCTCCTGACTCACGCCTTGCCACCCTCACAGCGGGCGACGTATTTGGAGAGATGGCTTTCCTTGAGGGCGTACCCGCAAGTGCCTCAGTCATCGCGGACGGCACAGTCACAGTAGACGCTATCGAAACACCCACATTGCATTCCGTTTTCGAAACCTTCCCTCATCTGGGAGCGCGATTTTTCCGCTCTGTAGCGGTTCTGCTTTCACGCCGGTTGCGCGAGACCTCAAAGCAGTTGTCCCAGGCACGTCCAGCGAAGTAGTGCGACCCAAATTGGAAAAATAGCATCCCTCCGGTATCAAACAAACTCGGCAATCTTCAACACCCATTTATGCAAACCGAATCCTGTGGTCGTCTTCGTTGCGACGCATCGCCTCGATGTACGGCGCGCTACGGTCTATCTTTGCTCCGGCACTAACGTTAAACCATGGGTTCCGTCGCCTAATTACGATCGAAGAGAGCCGATTGATCGCTGGTTGAAAGCTTTCCCGCAAGGGCTTGTATCTGCGCAATGTACTTGTCAGCGTCAAATTTCTTGCGCGCAGCCGTACCCGACATCCAGCGAATGGTTCCGAAGATGGGACGTTCGAACCATGGGCGGTCGAACTTGCCGCCTATCGCCCAGGCTACTCCCGCGTAGCCATTGGGATCGCGACCATCAAGAAAGTACTTGTCGTTGAGGTAGAGCGCGATTTGGTAGGCCACGGCTGGCGAGCGACTCCACTCCAGGATTTTTTTTGCCCAGTACATACGAAGATAGTTGTGCATCCATCCGGCATGCAGCATCTGCAGCTGTGCGGCGTTCCAAAGCTCGTCATGAGTCTGGGCGGATTCGAGCTGGTTGCGCGTATAGAGGACGGTCCTCGGATCCGCGGTGTGTGTGGTTAGCGTCTTGCGTGACCACTCCGGACCGCTCTCAATGGAGTCATAGAGTGGATTGAAGTGGACGAAGTTGATGGCCAGCTCGCGCCAGGTCAGAAACTGGTTTATGTAGTCGTCCTTGGCCGCCTGAGGTGCCTCCGCCTTATTGACGGCGTGCAACACGGTGTGCGGGCCGATGTGTCCGAAGTGCAAGTAGGGCGACAGGCGCGAAGTGCCGTCGATTTCGGGCTTACCGTGATTGAGAGGATAGTGCACGAGCTTACGGTGCACGAACTCGTCGAGCAGGCGCAGGGCCTCGCTAGTCCCGCCGCGAAATGAATCGACGGGTTTTACAGATCGATCAAGGTCCTTCCAGCCCTCGGTTATGTCAATGGACCCGTCCTCAGGTAGCTCTGCGAGCCCGCGTGGCATTTGCCATTCGAACTTCGCCTTGGGATTGCCAGCCAGCGGGAGGAACTGCTCTACCCACTGATGCAATCTCGGGCGAATGGTACGTGCAGCATACTGTTCCTTCTCCAATAACTTCGACGGGACAATCACGTCGGCATCGACGGTCCAAAACGGCACGCCGAGCTTCTTTGCCGCCACCTCACGCCATTGGCGGGGCTCACGAATCGGGTTCTCGTCGCCAATGACCAGCGATGCCTTTACCTCATGGCTGAACCGTACAAGCGAGTGTTCGGGATAACGCCGCAGCACAAACCCGATGCCGCGTTGGCGGGCGGACTTCGCGATGTCAGGGATGCCTTGCGCGAGAAACGCATAGTGGCGCAGGTTGGCATGGGGATAGAAGGGCACCGGCGCGAAGAAGATGACGACAGGTTGGTGAAGTGCATTTGCGGCCTCAACGGCGAGGTCGAGAGCTGGATTGTCGATGGCGCGCTGGGCTCGCTGCATCCAGTAGACGACACAGCTGCCGTTGGGATCGGGATCACCCCGGCTGCGGACGGTGATCCGGGCATTGATGGGGAGCGAGTCGAATTTAGTCATAAAACATGAACGAGTTGGGCACGCGCGTATATTGCGTGAATATTCGCTGGCCGTTTAAGCAACCCGATGTTGGATGCCGTCGACTTGGAAAGAAGTTCAACAAGTCGCAGATGCCCCGAAAAACACTTGCTTGCCGCAGCAGCAGAATAAGGAAGGGTCCTTCAAAGAAACACCATAGTAAAATCTAGAAGGGGTGGAGGCTATTGCTGAGTATTTAATAAGAATTGGCTCCTCAGGTAGGACTCGAACCTACAACCCTTCGGTTAACAGCCGAATGCTCTGCCATTGAGCTACTGAGGAGTGCCGTAGAACGCATGCGCCCAGGGCGGGTGCACACATTTAATTTATCACGAGCGCACAGCCTCCGCAATTCAGGTTGGCCGTCGCGCCCCAACGCCCTCCCACTCTGCTGTATCCTTTATCCATCTCAAATCTGAGGTTTTCGCAATGTCAGGAGTTCTCCGCTTGCTCCTTCTCTCCGCCACTCTAATCTTTGTCGCTGCTCTCGCTTTCGCAACAGACGACACCAAGACCAAAGCCGACGCGACTTCCCCCGCGCCGCCCAAAGCCAAAGTCCAAGTCGTCGAAGAGACGTTGCACGGGACGAAGATTTCCGATCCATATCGTTGGCTTGAAAACGCAAACGATCCTGACACCCAGCAGTTCACTCGAGACGAGCTCGCCTACACCCGCAGCCTCCTCGATAAACAGCCTCAGCGCGAGCGCATCAACGTGCGCTTAACTGAGTTGCTGACCATCGGCAGCATCGGAACCCCTTCAGTTCGTGGCGACATTTATTTCTATTCGCGTCGCGACGGCAATCAGAATCAGCCGATTCTCTACGTCCGCAATGGAGTCAGCGGAAAAGACCGCGTCCTGATCGATCCCAACACGCTGTCTGCCGACGGCACCGTTGCTCTCGATTGGTGGCATCCGTCGCATGATGGCAGGTATCTCGTTTACGGAACTTCGCCCGGCGGATCAGAGATCAGCACCCTCCGCATCATTGAGACCGCAACGGGAAAGCTTCTTGGCGAGAGCATCGATCGCACTCGCGCTGCCAGCATCGCGTGGCTTCCTGACAACTCCGGATTCTTCTACACCAAGCTTCCCCGCCCCGGCGACGTCGCTCCCGGACAGGAGATGTACAACCGCCATGTCTTCTTCCATAAGATAGGTGTCAATCTCGACGGCCAAAATGACGCGCTAATCTTCGGTGAGGGACACGACCCTCAAGAGTGGCCCGGCCTCAACATCTCTGAGGACGGACACTGGCTCGCCATCACCGCAGCCCATGGCTCATCCGGAAGTACCGACCTTTATCTGCTTAATGTCACGAAGCCCGGCAGCGCTGTCGTTCCCGTGGCCGCAGCCAAGGACACCCAATACTCCGCCGACATCTTCAAAGGCGACCTTTACATTCACACCAACGAAGGTGCCTCGCGATTCCGGGTCTTCAAAGTCGCCGCCGCAAATCCTGCCCGCGCGAATTGGAAAGAAATCATTCCACAATCTGATTCCGTCCTGCAAAACATCGGCGTCATCGGCGAAAAGCTTTTCGCCAATTACGAGAAGGACGCCAGCTCCCGCATCAAGCTCTTCTCCCTCGACGGCAAGCCTCTCAGTGACATTGCTCTTCCTTCGCTTGGCACTGTCCACGGAATTGGCGGTGAGTGGAACAGTAAGGAAGCTTTTTACGGGTTTGACTCTTTCACCGTCGCTCCCTCGGTTTACAGGTATGACATCGCAACCGGCAAGAGCACGGAGTGGGCAAAGGTCACCGCTCCGGTGAATAGCAATGCCTATGACGTTAAACAGGTTTTCTATCCGTCGAAAGACGGGACGAAGATCCCAATGTTCATCGTCAGCAAAAAAGGGACAAAACTCGATGGCAGCAATCCCACACTGCTCGCCGGCTACGGCGGTTTCAATATCAGCCGCACGCCAGCATTTGCAGGATGGCTGCACCTCTGGCTTGAAAACGGCGGAGTTTACGCTGACGCGAATCTCCGCGGCGGTAGCGAGTACGGAGAAGACTGGCATCGCGCCGGAATGTTAGAGCGCAAGCAAAATGTTTTTGACGACTTCATCGTAGCTGCCGAATATCTCATCGCCCAGAAATACACCAGCAAAGAGCATCTAGCCATCTACGGACGCAGTAATGGCGGCCTCCTCACTGGCGCTGCTCTCACCCAGCGACCTGATCTGTATCGTGCCGTTGTTTGCGGAGTCCCTCTACTCGACATGATCCGCTACCATCAATTTCAAATCGCGCGCCTCTGGATTCCCGAATACGGCTCCTCAGAGAATCCCGAACAGTTCAAATGGCTTTACGCCTACTCGCCTTATCATCACGTGAAGGCCAAGACGTTATATCCATCGATTCTCTTCTTTACGTCTGAAGGAGACACTCGCGTCGATCCCCTCCATGCAAAGAAGATGACTGCACTCATGCAGGCAACGGCGGCGAATGGTCCTGATCGGCCAATCCTCATGCGCATTGAGCCCAGAGCCGGACACGGCGTCGGTAAACCCGTCAGCAAACAGATTCAGGAATGGACAGACATCTACACGTTCCTTTTCTGGCAGCTCCGAGTGAAATAGTCCAAGCAAAAAAGCCCGCCGAATTGGCGGGCTTCTTGACAGTCGCTCGTGCATCAACTCGCTAGCTTCTCCGCAGTGTTTTGGTCTGCGCGGAACCTCAGCAATGCGCCAATGTTTCCTGCGTTGGCAAACTCTTCGTCATCCACATGCAGTACCTGAACACCCATACGCAGCGCGATTCCGATCAGCGCATCGGCAACGTCGTCCACGTGTCGCGTGTCATGTTCACAGACCGCGCACTTTTCCACGATGCGTGTATCCATGTGTCCACAATGTGTGCACTGCACTACCCGTGCTGAAAAATTCTGGCCAAGCAACAGCGTCTGCATTTCGCCGCGTTCCAGCGAGGTGATCACATGTCGCAATCCGAGCGAGCCTCGTCCATTTCTTTGTGCTTCGCCAATCACTTCGCGAACACGCGCCTGCTGTTCATTTAGCTGGATTTCGGCCAGCAGCGTGGAAGCCATCTCCTGGATCTCTTGCGGCGTCGCCAACCCGGGATCCACATTGAATCTACCGACTAGAGACTTTTTCAAGTAAGGATGCAGGTGTGGTTCAATGTCCGGCCAGAATTCCTGCCGGCATCCGATCATAAGACAATCGATCTTCTTCTCGCTTTGGATTTCAAACAATCGGTCCGCGACTCGTTTCACGTGTCGCATAACATCGTTCTCAACATGACGCTCCACGTGTCCTGCTTCCAATCCGCCGAACCCGTCTGAACGCACCTTTCGTGATATGTCATCCTCGAAACGTTCCCGCTCCGTGAGCTCGCCCATGTAATAGTCCAGAATGCGCGCTTTCTCGCTGTCAACCAGCGCGATCAAACAGTGTTTAACCTCGAGCACAGCCACTGCCATCGGCTTCAGCCAAAACCGGCTGTTCACATGGATTCGAGTTCCGCCATCGAGGGCGGGCAAATCGAACTCACGCCAGATTTTCTTATCCGCGCACGCGAAAATCGCCTTTGCCCGTGAATGGTTCCCGTGCAACATCTCACCGATCTCCTGGATGCGTTCCAAGTCAGCGCGCAATGTCTTGCGATTGCCGTTCCGCTCTTCTTTTCGGATCGCATCACGGACCATGTCTTTCACCAGGATGGCCTCTTCTCGATGCGACGCATTTTGTGGCGTTTCTGGCTGGAAGTAAAACGTTACAGCACTGGAATCCGGCGATTCGACCTCTGCCAAGTGCCGAAGTTCCTCATGCCATGGTGTCGTCATTTGAGTCTCCTCCCTCAAGTCATTCCTTGTTCTTATCTGCTCTCTAAGATGCGATTAAGCCACGTAGGAGTGTTGCAGCAACTTTTGCTTGAGTGAGTTGGTGGGCGGCAGCTTTTTCACGAGGTGGTCGCGGGCCGCAAGTATGTTCGTGCGCACCTGCTCCGTTGTATTCAACGTGATCTCAGCGATTTCCTTCACTGTAAATCCCTCAATCGCATAGAGGACGAATGTTTCGCGCTCCTCTGGTTTCGTTCCCCGCAGTGACTCTTCGAGCTGCTCGATCAATTCGTCGTTGGCGGCGATTTCTTCAGGATTAGGTGAACGGTCATCCGGAGTAACATCGGCGCGGCTGATGCTCTCTCCCGGTTGGTGGTATTGCAATACGTCTTCATCACTGCCCGAAACGTTTTGCTCCCCGACAGACTGCTCCAGCGGAACGCTCGAAAGGTCGATTGCATTGCCAGTTGCCAGCATTCTTATGGCATGGATGCACAGCCTATAGATCCATCGCTCCAATGAGATGTTGGTCGGTCGCTTCTCCACCGACAACGCCGCAAGCGCCACCTCATCCACAACCTCTTCTTTTGAGACTCTCCCTGGTGTCACTTGCCCATTCGATTCGCGGAACCGCAATTCTCTCGCCACAAACCGGTCCAATTTGGCTAAGTTGGCAGAAAGGTATCCACGCACTTCTGTTTGCAATGAGCCGCGGTTCTCATCCGCGAACGAAGCCGCGGTGATTTCTGCGGGCGTCGCGTGCCCATTGCTCGTTTTCTCGTTAGCATCCTGAGGACCTTCTAAGCTTGGCAAGCGCGAACTCGCGATGCGCACTTCACGCGACACATCCACTTCCGGCTCGCCCATCGTGCCCTTTTCGCGAACCCACTTGTGTCCGCTCCGCAACAGGTCTTTGTGCCGGTTTAGTTGCGATGTGAGATCGGCGAAACCTGCTTTCACTGCTGCCTCTCCGCTTGCTCCCTCATCCTGCGCAAACAACTGCCCCGATGGCAGACGCAGGTTCAGCGCCAGTGTGAATCCATTGTTCGGCGCCGAATCATATGTCCCATGGAGATGGATCAGGTCGGGAGAAAACACTCTCAATCTTGGTTCCAGCTTTTCTATTTGCTGTTGGATTTCTTTTTCTATGGCGGGCGATTTAGCGGCTTTGTAGCTGAAGTGCAGGTTCATCTAAGCCTCACATCTGGGCAGAAGTCCCAAAGGGACGCGCAGTCACGCAGCGGAAGCGGGTTCCGCCGATAAGTTATTAGGGCAATGTTACTCCCTAATCAGAAGCGACATCAAAACTGGAAGTTGTATTTTCTAAGGTGGCGGGAGTACTTGATTTTTTCAGCTTGATTCCACTCTGTTGATGTGAGAGCGAAGCTGGACTTTTCTAGACGTTTACTGTGAAAGATGCTGCATTCCGGGAAACGCGCTGATAAAGCGTATCGCGTTCTACAGGCTCGCGGCCTGCCTCTCGGATCAATCGTTCCAGCTCTGTGCGTGCCATGCCTTGCGGAGTGGTGGCGCCCGCATCGTGGTATATCTTCTCTTCGATAACTGTTCCGTCGAGATCGTCGGCGCCAAAGCGCAATGCGATTTGCGCGATTTTCGGCGTGAGCATCTGCCAATACGCTTTCACGTGCTGGAAGTTGTCCAACAATAGCCGTCCTACCGCGATCGTTTTTATGTCAAGTAGTCCCGATGTCTTCGGAAGATGCTGAAGTGGAGTATTGTCCGGATGAAACGCCAGCGGAATGAATGTCTGAAATCCGCCGGTCTCATCCTGCAATGCACGCAACCGCATCATGTGATCGACGCGGTCTTCATCATTCTCAACGTGCCCATAGAGCATGGTCGCGTTTGATCGCATTCCCGCTTGATGTACTTCCCGCGCGATCTCCAGCCATTCACCGCCATCGATCTTGTGGTCGCAGATGATGTGACGCACGCGATCGGAGAATATTTCCGCGCCGCCCCCAGGACACGAATCAACTCCAGCTTCCTTCAACTTCAAGATCGTCTCGCGCGTGCTTAGCTTGGCGCGCTTGGCCAGGAAAGAAAGCTCCACCATCGTGAAAGCCTTAAGGTGTACCTGCGGAAATCGCTCCTTAAGTCCACGAACCAAGTCGAGGTAGTACTCCAGCGAGAGGTCAGGATGCAGCCCCCCAACAATGTGGAACTCAGTCACTGCTTCAGAATATCCAGACGCAGCCGTTTCCCACGCCTCTTCCAAAGCCATCGTGTAAGCGCCAGGTGTATCTTTCTTCCGCCCGAATGCGCACAGCCTACAAGCAGCAACACAAACGTTCGTCGGATTGATGTGCCGATTCACATTGAAATAGCAGATATTCCCATTCATCCGCTCGCGGACGTAATTGGCCATCCAGCCCACCGCAAGAATGTCGCCGGTACCAAACAGATCAAGCCCATCCTGCGTATTCAGGCGCTCTCCTGCCATCACCTTCGTGTGAATCCGCTGCAGCCGCGCATCATCCGTCTGAAAAGGATGCACTGCCGCTGAGGCAAACGGCTTCGCGTTGAGGTCGCTTGGGCCCGCTAAAATTGTGGCTGACACGTTCGACATTGATCCTTCAATGATATCAGTTTGTTGTTTCTGCTCTCGCGAAACTACGATACGGCTGCCCACGCTTATCTGGGATCGTATGGTGAGAACGCCACTCTTACTTTGTAGCGCTTTCCTGTTGGTTTAGAACTCGAAGCTTAAAACTGAAAACTAGTTCAGTGTCGGCTGCGACTGGAAACTTGAAACTGACTACTAGCCACTATCAACTAACCACTATTCACTGATTTTCTTCCCCATCAGCAGGCCATCAATGGAATTTAAATAGTAGCGTGGCAGTGTTTTGAGCACCGAATATCCATGCCGCTTGTAAAAACCGATTGCGGGAGCATTGTCCACCGCCACCTCCAGCAGCACCGAATCGTAATTCGCGGATGCAAGCCGCTCTTCCGCTGCATTCATCAACAATGTTCCCAGACCGGATCGTCGTGCGTCTTCATGAACATCGATCGTGATCACATGGCCCGCTCGCATCTTTAATTCTTTTTGGACCAGGATGAATCCTTGGATTGCACCTTGTCGCTCGGCAACAATGGTGAAGCCATTTTTATGTGAGAGGAAGTACTTCAGCTCTTCTTCGCTATACGCGATTCCCTCAACGAAACACTGCTGGTCAAGTTCCCACAATGCCGGAAAATCCTGCGGCTTGTAATCTCGCAATGTGTGACCTGAGGGCGGCACGAGAATGATTCTACTCGTGCTCCTATTTCGCCAGGCTGCGTGATATCGAGTGCTGCGCCATGCCCAAGGCTTCCGCCGATTTCTCCGGCAGTCCAGCGCCCTGATACGCCTCGGCAAGATGCCGGTAGACTTCCGGCCTTTGCGCATCCCAATTCGGCCCCACCATCATTGATACAGCCTTGTTCAGCGCTCCCACGGCCTGAGAGTAGTGCCTACGCTTCAGTTGCACGACTCCCAACGTATCCAGGGCCGCGGCATTCTTCGGTTCCCGCTCGACCGCGCTCCGTGCTAACTCCAGCGCCCGATCCAAGTTCGTTCCGGATTGGGCATACGTCCAAGCCAGGTTGTTCGCCACCACTCCCGAACTTTCGCCTGAGCGCATCGCGTTCTCATAGCTCTCGATGGCGGCGGTGTAGTCGCCGCGCTCTTGCGCGTCCGCGCCCTGCAACTGGAAAAGAGCAGATGATCCTTTCGTCCCGGCCGAAAGCACCAAGTCTGATGCCGTCTTCTCATGCCCTTCAGCATCCAGCGCCTGCGCCAATGCTAGGGCCGTGCCATCGCGCATCGGATCGCTCTGCAACACCTGGCTCAACACTCGGACTGCATCCTTAAGTAAGTGCTTCTCCAGGTATAGACGTCCGGTTATCTCCATGAGTGACGCGGAACTCGGCGGCGCGCTCGCCACTTTTTCCATCTTCGCCAGAACCGCTCGGCTCAGCTTGCCTTGCCGATACACATCCAGCATTCCATTCATCGCCTCCGCCGAACGCGGATTCAGCACCAGTGAATGTTGGAAGTGGAGCAGCGCGGACCCAAAGCGCTGGTCATGGAGATCGATCATTCCCAGTACCAGCTGCGGTTCTTCTGCATTGCCATCGACGGCCATGGCTCGCTTCGCGATTCCTCGTGCGGGCGAAACGCGTCCTTGAGCCAGCAATACGCGCGCGTAAAGACAGAGTGCATCCAGATTTGCCGGCTCTTCACGGATGACCGAACTTACATGCTCTTCTGCGGTCGGCAGATCGTTCTCATGCAGGTTCTGCCGCGCCAGTGCCAATTGCGCAGGCACATAATCCGACTCTGCATCCAGCGCCGAATTCCATTCTTCCTTCGCCTCGGCGATCTTGTCCAGCCGGTTGAATACGAGCCCGCGGACATAATGCGCAGCAGCGGAATCCGGACCGCGCGTCACAGCAATGCGCGCTTGCGTCTCCGCTTCTGCGACATCGCCGTCAGCTAATGCTGTCTCCGTCGCCAGTACTGCTGTTGCGGTTCCATCTAGTAATCCGCTGTGCTTTGATAGCAGCAGCTTGGCGCTCAACGAACCATTAGCTTGCGTTCCGCGCTCACGGTCGAGTTGCATCTGCGCCTCGATGATCCTGCCGGTCAGCGTTTCCGGAGTTGCGTGCTGCGCAGCGGACTTGTTGTCAGGCTTCGGATCCGACGGCAACTTCTCCGCGTACTGCTTCAGAGCTTTCTCTGGATGTCCTGCGCTCAGATGGAAGTCAGCCAACGCGCTCGGTTCGCCGGGACGAAGGCTGTCCAAATGGACAAGCACTTTCTCAGCCTCTTCGATCCGCGCCGAACGTTCCAGGAACTGCGCGAGGCGGAAGTTCGTCAACACAGAGTCATCAGCCTTCACCGCTGAGCGATACGCTTCTTCAGCGGCGGCGGCGATTCCTTCTTGCTCTTCCAATCTGCCGAGCGCGAGCCAAGCGTAAGCCGACTTCTTCACATCGCTCGCTGCGGAAGCTGCTTTCACTAGCACGCTTCGCGCTTGGGCGATCTTGTCTTCGCGGTTGTATATCTCAGCCAGTGCAACTGCAACCGTTGGACGCTGCGGATCGTTCGCCACCGATTTCTCCAGCAGCTTCTTGGCGATATCGTAATGCTGTGCGGCTGATTCGATCGTTCCCAACATTCCGAGCGCAGCAGCATCGTCAGGATTTCGGCTGAGCACGAAGTCCAGATGTTCTCGCGCGTGGTTCGGAACTCCAGCGGCAATGAAGAACTCTGCGAGATGCAATCGCGCGTCGATGTTCTCAGGATCAACCTCTGTTGCTTTCTGGAAATCCGCAAATGCTTCGTTCAGCTTCGACGAAGCTGCGTAACAATTTCCGGCGTTGATAAACGCCGCAGAAAGTTCTTGTTTGTTTGCTCGAGGAATTTTTGGGATTGCGCGTTCGTACAGCGCGAGAGCTTCAGGAAATTTGCCATCGCGCATTTGTTGTTCCGCGCGAAGCAGATCCGTTTGGTAGGAATGAGAAAAAGATGAGCATCCAGATATCAAAAACGCGCTCACCAGAAACAGCAGCAATACCCTGAGGCCCGAACCCATTTAAAGTGAGTTGCCCAAACTAAGGCCGCTGTTGCCAAAGTCCTCTCACATCTTGACTTTAGCGACAGGTCACGGTAATTTCGCCCTTCCGGATATTTCCAAAATCCCGGCTTTTCATCGAGGTTCCGTGGCCAACAACATCGTAACGTTCACAACCGATTTCGGCACCTCTGACCATTACGTCGGCGCCATGAAGGGCGTCATCCTTCGCCTGAATCCAGAGGCGAAGATCGTCGACATCAGCAACTCCGTCAACTCCTTCGACATCCTCGACGGCGCGCTCACCATCGCGCAGACTTACCAGTTCTTCCCAGCCGACACCATTCACATGGTCATCGTCGATCCCGGCGTCGGAACCGCGCGACGTCCGCTGCTCGTCACTACTGAGAAGCACAAGTTCATCGCGCCCGACAACGGCGTGCTCTCGCTGGTCTACGAGCGAGAAGAACGGCTCAGCGTCAGGCACATCACTTCCGAGCACTACTTCCTTTCGCCTATCAGCCAAACATTCCATGGCCGCGACATCTTCGCTCCGTGCGCAGGATGGCTCAGCAAAGGCGTTGAGACATCGAAGTTCGGGGAAGAGGTCACTGACTTCGCCCGATTCGCCGCACCCAAACCGAAGCCGGCGAGTCCGATGGTGATGAAAGGCGTGATCCTCAAAGCGGACAAGTTCGGCAACTTGATCACGAACCTCACCGCCAAAGAAGTTCCGGCAATGTTCCAAACTCCAGCGCCGCCGTTCAAGATCATCGTCAACAATAAAGAGATCACGACGATGCGCGCCGCATACGCGCTTGGCATGCACAATGAAGTCTTCGCGATCGTCGGCAGCATGGGTTACCTGGAAATCGCGTCCAATCGCGGCTCCGCAAAAGCGCTGCTCGGCGCCGACCGCGGCTCCGAGATCGGCATCATGATCGATGGAGTCACTTACGCTCCGCCCGCAGCAGCGGCTCCAGCGACACCGCCCGCGGCAGCAGCCACTACGTAGTTTGCTTTGTTCTGACTACTGAGCACTGGCCACTGCCTTTACGGATTCTTCGGCTTCGGCCTCGTGTAGTTTTCCATCTCTGCGGTCCATTCGAGGAACCGCGCCAGCTCAAACCGTTCCCGCCAGACGAATCCCCAGAATGCAGTGAATCCGATCTTGTCCATCTTCAATCCCGTGTAGGTCTCAATGCGCCAGCGCAGATACGGACTTCGCCACGGCGTCAGCCGATATCCTCTGGTCGCATTCCACGCAAATCGAATGATGTTACGCATTGGACGTCTTCGATGAGTATAGCAATCCCTCCCAAGGCTAAAGCCCATTTGTAACTCGCCTTTACACGGGTCGACTTCGCTCAGGGCAGGTCCCGCTCTTCTACCTTCAGCGGCTAAAGCCGCTTCGTAATCGGCAGCGTTGATGCAGGCCTGAAGGCCTGCGCCACCCGATTGTATGCGGCCACGGCTAAAGGCCGTACTTGGACTACCCTCGCTTTCCACCCTCTGCGGTTAGAATGGATTTCACCTGATGTCCGTGAACGAACAAGCTGAATCGCATTACTACGCCGCGCTCGACCTCTACGCCGACGGCGACCATCAGCGCGCCATCGCCGAATATCAAAAGGCCATCGACCTCGATCCCACATTCACTGACGCCATGCACGGACTCTCACGCGTCCACCAGGACCTCGACCAACTCGATGAGGCCATCGCCGTCTCAAACCGCATCGTCGCAGTCGATGCGAATGACATCCTCGCCCACACCAGCCTGTCTATCCTTTATCAGAAGAAAGGCATGGTTCCTGAAGCCGAGTCCGAGGCGAATAAGGCGCGCATTCTGGGGTGGACAGAGCAGCTTAAGAAAAAGTAGTTTGTGATTCGCAGGTCGTAGTTCGTAATTGGGTCGAGAAATCGCGAATACACGAATGAATTACTCCCGGCGATCCTTTCGGCTGTTACGACCAATGAACCACGAGCTACGAACTACGTTCTTCGCTAGTAACCTTCCCTCCCCATTACCACAACAGCTTCCCGCTTTTTCTTGAATTCCCGTCTGCGCGGGTGTAAAACCATGCCCGTGCGGGAGGTGACAATGCACAAGGTCACCATGAAATCTGGACAGGCCCTTTATGCGAAGTGTCCGTCGTGCAAGGGACTGATGCAAGTCCACTCCAATCCGAACAAAGGGCCGATGTCGCTGGCCTTCAACCATCCCAAGCAATCGTTCGACGCAAAGTGTCCCGGCTGCGCCAAAGATTTCACGTGGACACCGGAAGAGTTGGTGGCGGCGGAGATCGCGGCGAGCTGTTAGCTGGTAGCTCTTAGCTCTTAGCTGTTAGCTGTTAGCTTGGGTCAAAAGCCGTCAGCCATCAGCAAACCAGCAGCTCTCAGCTATCAGGTTTCAGGTGTCAGTGAAACCGAAAGGCAAGATCAACACCGCTCGCGCCAGCGGATGAATGCGCCCTACCCCCCTCCCCCCTCCCCTAAGATAGCCAGAATGACGACTTTAGACGGAAAGTGCC
>JAOAPE010000032.1 GCA_025462725.1 Terriglobales bacterium
GACCAGCTGCCGCACCACGCCGAACGCGAACTCGCGCTCCAGCTCGGCACCGCGCGCCCGCAGCACCCGGAAGCCCTCGGCCTCCGCCACCTCGCGCGCGGCCCCGAGCATCACGGTCTTGCCCATGCCGGCGGGCCCCTCGACGACGAGCGCGCCGCCTCGACCCTCGCGCGCCCGCCGCAGGCTCCGCCGGATCCGCTCGAGCTCCCGCTCGCGCTCGAACAAGGGGCCGTCATCCGCCGTCACGCCTGACATTAAAGCCCCACACCGGCTCGCTGAGCGGCCACCGGGGCAGCGGGCAGAGGCGGCGACGACCGGCGGGCGCTACCGCCGGCGGCGCGGCGCTCCTGCCCAGACGGGCGCTCGAATCGGGGCGATCACCGCTCCGAGACGCAGAACGAGTGGCCTGTGGTGGCCGCCGCGGCCCTGCGCACTCCGATCATCACGCATCCTGGAGGCGACCACGGTGGGTGTCGTGCGCGGGGGGACGGCCCTGGGTCATGCTCGCACCTTCTCGGTCACGATGGCCGGCTCCCTGAGGGCCCACACCCGCCGGTACGAGCCCCGGGTGAGATCGTCGACGAGCGAGGGGCCCTGCGCCGACCATCCCAGCTCCGTGCGCGCCCTCGCAGAGTCGACGCGGCTGTTGCTGGCCATCGAGACCGCGGACCTCGGACCGAGGGCCTGCGCCGCCTCCTCCATGCTGATCGAGACGGCGCCGTCGAGTCCGAGCAGGCGGGCGACGTCCGCCGCGATCTGGCGCATCTCGCACTCGCCGGCCGCCAGGTTGTACGCGCTGCCCGCCGGCGCGCGCTCCAGCGCCAGCAGGTATGCCTCCGCCACGTCGTCGAGGTACACATTGCCGTACCGGTTGAGGCCACGGCCGGTGTACCGGCTGACCCCATCGCGCAGCGCGGCCCGCAGCAGCACCGGGAGCTGCTCGCTGCCGCCGTAGCCGTAGACCATCGAGGGACGCATGACCACCGTGTGGTCACCCGCGTCCGCGGCGGCCAGTGTGAGCAGGTCACTGTGGTATCGCGAGCCCACCTCCGGGATCGGCGTGTACCCGTCGTCCTCGGTGTGCACCGTGGCGCTCGGCTCACCCCCTGCCATGTCGGTGTAGATGCCGGTGCCGCTCGTCCGGATGAAGCGTCTGCCGGTCCCGGCGATGATCTCCAGCAGGGCCACGACGGACGCCGCATTGTCCGCACTCGCCGTCTCGACCACGGCATCGACATCCTCGGCCGCAGCCCGCAGGGAGCTCGGGTCGCCGAGGTCGCCGAGCACGGGATCGATGCCCGACCGGGCCAGCGTGCGGATGCCGAGATCGTCGCGCACCAGGCCGGCCACCGTGTGGCCGGCGGTCGACAGTCGCTGTGCGACCGCTCGCCCGAGGTATCCGGTCGCGCCGGTGACGAGCACCTTCATCGGTCCTACCACCTCTGTGTGCGAACACCGTGATTGCCGCATCGCTCCCGAACCCGGCGCGAGCACGCGGGATCGGATGGTGACGTCATGCTGGGTCGGCTCCCCGACGTCCACACCGGGGCACCCCCCGGTGATACCCCCCGGACTTTCGAAGGTCAGGGGATCTCGCCGGGGAGTGCCCCGGTGCGAATGCCGGGGCGGGACCTCCGCCATTACCATGAGGGGCATGAGCTCGACCCGTGTCACACGTCACATCGACGCGCCGCGCTCGGCGGTGTATCGCGCGCTTCTCGATGCGCGGGCGATCGCCACGTGGAGGGTGCCGGCCGGCATGACCGGCCACGTGCACGAGTTCGACGCCCGCGAGGGTGGCTCGTTCCGCGTCTCGCTCACGTACGATGTGCCGAACGGGACCGGTAAGACGACGGCGCATACCGACACGTACCACGGCCACTTCGTGACGCTCGTGCCGGACGAGCAGGTGGTCGAGGTGCTCGAGTTCGAGACGGCGGATCCCGACCTGGGCGGCGAGATGACGATGACGACGACGCTTGCCGATGCAGACGGCGGGACCAACATTCTCGTCGTGCACGAGGCAATACCCGATGGCGTTCCGGTCACCGACAACGAGACCGGCACCAGGATGGCACTCGCGAATCTGGCCGCGCTCGTCGAGGCGGACTAGAGACACCGCCGCGCGCTGCGTGCCCTCGGCGAGGACGTCCTAGGTCCGTCGCTCCCCGAGGGCGACACTGTCACCCAGCCTGAATCGGGGTGAAGTCTGATCCCGGACCGGGACGAGCACATCACGCGATCGACCAGTTCCGGACCCGTCAGCGCCCGAAGCCTGCGGTCGCGCCGCGTCCGCCGCCGGCGCCGCGTCCCACCGCCCGAAGCAGGCCGAGCAGGATGCAGGCGCCGAGGAAGGCGACGATGCACTCGCCGACGAAGCTTCCGGCCACGTCGCTGCGGGTGATCGCGTGGAGGATCAGCCCGCCGATGAAGGCCCCCACCAGTCCCACGACGACGTCGCCGAGGAAGCCGAAGCCGCTGCCCTCGACGACCCGCCCCGCGAGTGCGCCGGCGATGAGTCCCACGAGAAGCCAGGCGATCAGGTGAGCCATGGTCGTGCCCCCTACAGGTGTCTGTGTGCCTCCAGCGTGACCGGAGTCGTCAGACGGGCACATCACGCGAGTTGGTGGTTGGGACGCCCTATGCGCCGATATCCTTGCGCGTGAACCGGAACGCGCCCAGGCCCAATGCCAGCGCGCTGACCGCCAGGACGCCCACGACCGAGGTCAGCCGCAGGCCGTGCACCAGCGGCGTGCCGTAGTAGTAGAACGGCGAGAGCCGGAGCGTCGCACCGGGCCACCTGAGCTCCGGGCCGATGAAGCTGATGAAGAACCAGATCAGCAGCACGAGGCTGAGCAGCCCGGTGTCGGCCGCCGTGCGCAGCCAGCCCGACGCCAGGTAGCCGATGGCGGCGGTCAGCAGCCCCAGCGGGATCATCCCCAGGGTCGCCGCCGCCAGGTGGCCCGGGTCGAGCGTCAGGCCGGTGGCCGCGGCGGCCCCGGCTGAGGCGGC
>JAOAPE010000083.1 GCA_025462725.1 Terriglobales bacterium
GCCGCCCTCAACGAGGACGGCACGTGCGCCGTCATCGGCGCGTGGTTCAACCAGAATGGCCTGGCATGGGTGTTCACCCGGGATGGAGACGGCTGGAGCCTGAGCGCGACACTGCCGAACCCGGGGACGTGGGGCTTCGGCAATGCGGTGGCCATCAGCGGCGATGGGTCGGCGATCGTCGTCGGCGCCTCCGGCGGCGGCGCACGAGGGGCCGCATACCTGTTCACCGGCCTGGGTTGGTGGACCAGCACCGCGCTCGTGAACTCCATGCCCACCAGATACAGTCAATTCGGCTGGAGCGTCGCCATCAGTGACGACGGAGGCGTCGCGGCGGTCGGCGACCTGTATGGTGGCGTCACCACGTGGGGCCATGTGGATCTGTTCGACGTGCCGGGAGGCGCGCTGCTGGGCACCGTCACGCCGACCTCGTGGAGTGTGAACGGGTTCGGGGACGCGGTCGCGTTGAACGGCAGCGGGTCCTGCGTGCTGGTCGTGACCGAATCCGACGGATCGGCGACCGCATTCGGTGGCCCGAGCTGGGGGACACGAGCCGAGCTTCCCGTCCAGATGGGGAACGTCGGCAACCTCAACCAGACCGTCGCCCTCGACGAGACGGGCACCGTCGCCCTCATCGGTGCTCCGTGCTTCGGCTCCACCGCAGGATCGGCGGCCTACGTGGTCGGCGGGACCGACTGGGACGAGACGGCTGCTCTGCCGGTGAACGGCATCGCGGGCGATGGGTTCGGCTCAGCCCTGGCGGTGAGCGCCAAGGGCACGACCCTGGTCGCGGGTGCACCGGGCGAGGCGGCGGGACGCGGCATGGTCACCGTGTTCGGGTACGACGACGGGTCATGGAGCCCGGTGGCGGGCTATTCGGTCTACGGTGGCGCCGGGGGCCGGCTGGGTGCCTCGGTGGCGGTGAGCGCGGATGGGACCACCGCCGTCGTGGCCGCGCCCGGTCTGGGCACCGTGTACGTGTCGAACACCACGGACTGGGGAGATCCCACCGTCCTCAGCGAACCCTCGGGCCTCGATGCGGATTACGGTGCGTCCGTGTGCATGAGCGGGGACGCGTCGATCGCTGCCGTCGGTGCACCGGCGTTGAACGGCAACGCCGGAGGTGTCTACGTCTACAGCGGACCTGGCTGGAAGGACCAGGCCCTTCTGGTGGACTCGAGCGGAGCCGGCGGCGACAACTACGGGTACGCGGTGGCGATCAGCGGCGACGGATCCACGATCGTCGTCGGCGCGCCCGGCGCCGGAGGGCAGACCGGCGCCGCCTACGTTCTCACAGGGGACGGCTGGTCATCGGCACAGCTGCTGTCGGTTCCGACCGGACAGCTCGGTGATGCCTTCGGAGTGGCTGTCGGGGTCAACATCGACGGGTCCGTCGTGCTGGTCGGCGCGCCCGGGGCAGGCGAGGGGACGGGTGCCGCCTATGTGTTCGTCAGCTCGGACTGGGAGGCTCCCGTCACGCTCACCCCACCGGGTGGGACCGATGCGTCCGATGAGTTCGGATACGCGGTGACGCTCAGCACGGATGGCACCCAGGCGGTCATCGGAGCCGCCGGCTCCGACAACCGGACAGGTCTCGTCGTGCTGTACTCGGCGCCTGCGTGGAGCGCGACGGCGACCATCACCGCATCGGACGGATCCCCCGGCGACGCCTTCGGAAGCGCGGTGGGTGTGAGCACCGGCGGCGCGACCGTGGTCGTGGGAGCACCCGGGAGCGACCACCGGGACGGCGTCGTGGACGTCTACGTCGCCGGGTGAGGTGGGGCGCCACCACCGGTCGGCGGCCTGACCACCTGCAGCGGCGAGGCATCCGCGGGGAAGGATCGCTCACTCCTCAGCAACGTTCCGAGGGGATCGTCGGCAGCAGCCGCCCCCAGGAGCGCCCGCTCACCCAGGGGTGCCGCCAGGTGCACCTCGACGATTCCGGTGTTCAGCTCCAGCGTTCGAACGTAGAAAATGCCCGGATCGGGAGTCACCGGGACTCGACGCTCGATCAGCGCCTCGATGCGCACCTCGCGGTCCGTCTCCACCACCTCGGTGTGGTGGTACCTCCCGCCACCGCCCCAGCCCACCAGGATCGTGAGAACCACCTCGGCCGGCCGGGCATCCGCTCCCTCCAGGCGCCGCCATGCCCTCCCCGCCTCGGAGTGCTCCTCCGGTCCCGCGATCCTGCAGATCACCCATCTCGCCGGCTCGAGGACGACCCGCCACTCCTCCGAGCCGCCGGTCATCGCGCCACCCCGTCACTCGCCGATTCCGGTACGCCGGTGTAGCCTGCCGTCGACGTGGACGCCATCATCCTCGGCCTGCTGCCCGCCGTCCTCTTCGCGGTCGCCGGTGCCGTGCTCATCGTGTACCTCCGCAAGAAGGACGAGGGCGACCGGTACCAGCACGAGGAGTACCGTCCCGAGCAGCCCCCGGGCACGGGCAACGGCACCGCCGGGAACGGCCACGGTCCCCCCGGCCGTGGCGGGAAGCTCGGCTGACGTTCCACTGGGGGCTCGGCTGATCTGCCTGCGGCCGGGGTGAGATACGCGGCCGATCTGCGGCCGGTGAGGTGTCGTCGATCTGCTCCTACCGGATGAGGCCGATCGTGACGTCGGCGGCGCTGGCGAGCGGTGCCCAGGCAACGACTGGCGCCAGGCCCTCGACCACCTGGTCCTGCCGCGATGCTCGCGCTTCTCGAGGACGGCAGGGTGATCGCCGAGCGAGACGGCGACGTCGTCCTGCTGGGACAGAACTGGTCGGCGGCCCTCGACCGCCTGCTGCTCGGTCGGGGTGACTACCTCACCCTGGCAGAGAACTGGGAACCCACCACCGGCGCCCCGACGACGGAAGGGAGCCATGAGCAACCGTCGCCCGGATCTCCTCGCGGCTCAGGGTGTTGAGCACCCGCTCGGAACCGCCGGGAAGCCGTGCCCCCTGGAGGAATCGAACCTCCCTCAACCGGTTAAAAGCCGGCTGCTCTACCGATGAGCTCAGGGGGCGGGCCGGCTGATTGTAGGCAGCCCCGGCCGGGGCCCCGGCTCAGAAGCAGTTCCAGCCCGAGTAGGTGTGCCAGGTGCCCTGCTGGTTGCGAATCCACTGCACGCAGTGGTTCGGGTTGTGCGAGGCGCCGGCGGAGTAGCTCAGCGGGACGGTGAGCCCGGTGTCGAAGTTGCGGATCCCGTTCAGCGCCGTGACCAGCGACAGCGGGGTCACCGGCTGCGGACCGATGCGGCGGAGCGCCTCGACGAACACCTTGGCGGCGATCCAGCTGCCCTCGGTGTAGACGTCGAGGCCGGCGACCTGGTTGGGGAAGTAGTGCTGCACGGTGGAGAGGTACTCGTTCATCGCCGGGTTGCCGAGGTGCTCGTCGGGCTCGAGGTACCAGCTCACCGACTCGGCGCCGTAGACCGCAGGGCCGTACTGCTTCTCGGCGGAGGGCTTGTCCAGGCCGGGGCAGAGGATCTTGGGATGGTAGCCCTGGCGGTCGAAGGCCTGGAACATGCGCGCATAGGAGAAGGGGTCGAGCACGCCGACCACCGAGTCGGCCCCCTCGAGGCGCAGCTTCACGGCGATGTCGGTGTAGTCGGGCTTGGTCGCCTCCACCAGGTCGGCGCTCTTCTCCTGGATGCCGTTGCGGTGCAGGGCCTCGATCAGCGCCTGCTCGCCCGGCGCGGACGCCGGCGAGTTGATCACCAGGATCGCGGGGTGCTGGATGCCGAGCTCCCTGGCGTGGACGCCGATGGCGTTCGTCCCCTCGCTGAGGATGTTCATGCTCACCGGGTAGGACAGCGGCGACTGGAACTCCGCCGGGAGGCCGAGGCCGCCGATCACGGGGACGCCCTTCGAGGTGACGTAGGGGACCTCCGCCTGCTCACCGCTCACCGAGAGAGAGCCGACCATGGCGAGGATGCCCTGATTCATCAGCCGGTCGGAGCACTGGTGGGCGCGGGTGGGGTCGAATGCCGAGTCGCAGTCGATCAGCTGCAGCTTGTAGCCGTT
>JAOAPE010000049.1 GCA_025462725.1 Terriglobales bacterium
CGCCAAGTCGGCGGCGGGCTCGCACAACACCGCCCGCACCGAGGCCCGAGATCGCATCGACGCGGTGCTGGGAAACCCCGAGCACCAGGAGGCGCTCGACGCCGAGATCGACCGACAGCTCACCGCACTTCGCCGCCCGCCGCTGCAACTGTAGCCTCCCTTTCTGTCACGTCATCCACCGGGCTGGTGACAGCGGCTGCGGGTAGGCCCCGGATTGGGCGGCGGGGGCCGCCGTTGGAGAGGATGACGTAGGCCTCCCATCACAGCTCGAGCACCGCGCTCCGGCCCTCCGCCGACGCCACCGGGCGGGCCGGCAGCATGAGGGCGAGAAGCACGCCGACCGCGGTGAGCCCTGCGGTGAGCAGGAAGAGATCGCCCACGGCCGTGCCGAAGACCTGCAGGCTGGTGCTGTTGTAGAGCGGGAGCACGCCGGCCTGTCCCTGCGCGGCCATGCCCTGCAGCTGGGGGAACCCGGGAGCCACGCTGGGGAGCAGCACGGCTCGGTCGCTCATCTGCTGCGCCTCCTGGCTGGTGAGGATGGCGGTCAGCACCCCCAGCCCGAGTGCCGACGACACCCGCTGGATGATGTTGTTCATCGCGCTCGCCCGGCCCGCCGCCGCGCTGGAGACGGTCGCCATCCCCGCGGTGATGATCGGCATGATCGACAGTCCCATGCCCAGGCTCCGAATCGACATCCAGAGCACGATCTGCCCCTTCGAGGTCGACAGCGTGATGCCGTGGATCAGGTACGTCCCGTAGGCGACGAGGAGGAGGCCGACCGTCGCCGGCCAGCGTGCTCCGATCCGGTCGTAGAGCTGACCGGCGATGGGCATCACCATCCCGGTGATGAGCGCCGGCAGCAACAGCGTCAGACCGGCCTGGAGGGCACCGAGGCCCTGCCCCTCCTGGAGGAACAGCGGAACATAGAACATCCCCGCGAAGAGGGCGGCGATGAGGATCGCCATCAGCAGTGAGGAGTTGGTGTAGGCCCAGTTGCCGAAGATCCGCACGTCGAGCATGGGCTCCTCGACGGAGAGCTCGACGACGACGAAGACGGCCAGGCTGAGCAGGCCGACCGCGCCAAGGATGAGGACGCGGTACGACGTCCAGCCCCAGGACGCGCCCTCGGACAGCGCCAGCAGCAGGGAGAAGAGGCTCGTGGCCACGCTCGCGAAGCCGGCGGTGTCGAACCGCTGACCGCTCGTTCTGGGGAAGCGCGGCAGCACGGCGGACGCCGCCACCAGTCCGAGCACGGCGACGGGAACGTTGATGTAGAAGATCAGCCGCCAGTTCACGTATTCGACGAGGTAGCCGCCGATGGTCGGGCCGACGGCCGGCGCGAAGAGGACGCCGAGCCCGAAGAAGCCCATGGCGGTCCCCATCTTCTCGCGCGGCACCATGCGGTAGAGCATCGCCTGCGCGACGGCCGGCAGCAGCCCGCCGCCGATCGCCTGGACGATCCTGAAACCGATCAGGATGTTGAGGCTCCAGGCCAGGCCGCACAGTGCCGAACCCGCCGCGAAGCCGATGAGGGAATAGCGGTAGACGCGGTCCAGGCCATAGCGATCCCCGAGCCAGCCGCTCACGGGAACAACGATTCCCAGCGCGAGGGTGTAGGCGGTGGCCACCCACTGCACCTGGTCGGTGGTGGCGCCGAACTGCGTCTGCATCATGGGGATGGCAACGTTGACGATGTCGGTGTCGAGCACCGCCATGAACATGCCCACCACCAGGACCGCCAGGGGCAGCACCCAGCCCCGGTCGGAGACCCGGGCATCCTCGACGGGTGGGCTCGCCTCGGGGGCCGGTGGGGCGGTGGCGACGACGGCAGGGCGGCGGCCCGGGCCGCGGCGGCCGCCGTGGCCCACCGTCCTCCTGGCCGGCTGTGAGGGTCGTCGCGGGCGGGTCGGACGGGCCGGGGTGGGAAGTGCGACGACGCGACCCTCGCCGACGGCCTCGGCGGGGCTGTCCTTCTCCGTCCGGACGGGATCGATCACAGCAGGTTGCCTCTCCATGCGGGACCAGCCGGGGCGGCGACAGACGTGCCACCACCAGGGGAGGGATTTCTCGCGCGACCGGCGTTCGGTCTAGAGGGTGGCGGCGAGCAGACCGGCGGCCGCTGCCGAGGTCACGATGAGCACGGCGGGCGCGGTCACGCGCTCGAGCTCGGGCACGCGGACGCCAGGACGTTGGCTGCGGTGTTCATGCGGGCCTCCCCCGCCCTGCTACGCCTCCCCATGGGTGACGCGACGGCGGTATGCTAGAGGAAGTGGTTGATGATGGACTCCGCCAGTATAGCGGGGTACATGGTTGAGGGCAATAAGTCGTGGGGGAGCAGATCGACTTCGACCTCGCGGACGCCTTCGTGGACTTCCTGCCGAGGTTCAAGCAGTGGGTGGAACACCTCCTTCCCTCGGGAGGGCCGACCGCGGTCCGTGTCCGGCTTCTCGGCGCGGTCCAGTGCGAGGGGCCGCAGAAGATGAGTGGGCTCGCCACCGCGCTGGCCATCACCGCGCGCCGCGTCACCGCGCTCGTGGACGCCCTCGAAAAGGAGGGTCTGGTGGCGCGGTCGCCGGACCCGCGGGACCGGCGGGTCACCTGGATCACCCTGACCGAGCGCGGCACCTCGATGGTCGATCGCCTGTACGAGGCGCACCGGCGGGCGGTCGCGGGGCTCTTCGATGAGCTCGCGCCCGACCGCAAGGCGGCGCTCCTCCAGTCCATGCGGGAGCTCACGGAAAGGCTGATCCGCACCGATCCCGATGCACGCCGTG
>JAOAPE010000087.1 GCA_025462725.1 Terriglobales bacterium
GTGGTACGGCCGGGAGCCGTGTGCGACGCGCGGCGGGCGAAGAGCCTGCCGCGCGTCGTGACGCTGCGTCCACTCCTGCAGCGCACTGCGGCATGGGCCAGGCGGGATCTGGCCCGAGTAGCCATGAAGCCGGCCTGGGTGGCCAGGTCTCAACTGTCCAACCGGACGTTCTGGGGAGTGACTCCGGATGCGACGGTGTCGTCGTGACGGAGCCAGGCGGACGTCGCGGGAACCCCGCGCATGAGTGACGAGGAGCCCGGTATCCCGGAGGACCGGTGACGCCGCGTGGAGGGCGGGCCACGTCTCATGCGTCATCGACACCCGCGTCCGTACGGCCGTCGCCACCGTCTCCATCGGTCCCTACGGCACGGACCCCTTCAACGCGGCAGCCACCCTCCACGCCATCCATGTCGTCAACCAGGGAGCCGGCATGCTGTCGGTCATCGACCCAGGCACCCACCACCTGTAGACCTCGGTCCCCACCGGCGCCGAGGAAGGCGCGCAGCGCTCCATACCTGACCAGATCGCTCAACTTTCTGCCGGGTTTGCAGCGGTTCACGTCAACCGACTTGACAAGCGTTGCGCCGGTCCGTGCGCGGCGGACACTGCAGCTCAATCCGGCCGCGCGCCACCCGCGGCCGTGTCGTGTGTGATCGCCACCGATCGGGCCGCTGCCGATGTTGGCACCAACCGGGAGACGAGTAGTTGACTGTCTGGATCGATTAACTACAGTATGAAGAAACGTCGGCGACGCGGACTCCAAGAGGGGGTGAGGATGTGTGGACCTGGACGTGCGCACCTCAGCATGGGCGGAGGACGGGCACGGAGCGCGACTGCGCACCGTCCCACATGGTCTCGTGCACATGTGGCTATGTGCACGCCGGCGCCTGAGCCGTGTCCGACGACCGCGTCTCTGACACGAGCGGTGCCGGCACGGCGGCATCCCCGGCTCCCGCGCCCGACGCGGCCGCGCCGGCGGTCGTTCTGACGTCGAGCCCGGCCGAGCGCAACGCCGCACGCCAGGCCGAGCGCCGGCTCGTGGTGTATCTCGACGAGGTCCAGCGCCACTGGCTGCGGGGCGTCGAGGCGGATGCCCTCCGGGACGATGTCCGCCTCTCCGCCAGCGCGATCGTCCGCCTGGCCATCGATGAGCTGCGTGCCCGCGGCATTGGGTGGCAGGGACTGGCAGATCGTCTTCCCGAGGGCGCGGACCAACCCACGGGCAACGAACCATGACCGTCGTGAGCGCGCCCGTGCTTGCATGGTGCAGGGTCGACGATATGTAGCGTTGCAATCATGTGCTCATGTACCAGTTGGCATGTGATGACAGTCCACATGCGTTCCGGGGTTGCCGCACAAGGGGATCGTTGTTAGAGTCACCCCCACTCCGGCAGTCGTACCTTCGGACGACCGGTGAGCAGCCACCCCAGTCAGGATTCTCTCATCATGGCGTGCTGGACTCTTCGGACGGCCGCGGCAACCCGACGGCCTGACGGATCGAGGGGTGGGTGACGGTGGCCGGACATGGCGAGAGCTGGCCCCCCGGGGACGATGGGCCCCTGGACGTGGCCGAGAGACGAGTCCTCCGGGCCGAGACGAAGGTCAGCTACGGTCACGGGCGGTGGGAGGAGCACCTCGAGTGGTGCGCCGACTGCACCTGGTCGACCATGACCCGATACGCCTCGCCCGGCTGCGCCGCCGGGCAGCGGCTCCGCGTCGACCTCGAGAACGCGTGCGAGGCCGCCACGGAGGCGCGCGAGCTTGCCTCCATCCAGCGTCACGGAGAGGTGCGCGGCAGCTCGCTGTGCGTCGCCTGCGGTGCCGTCTTCTCGGCCCACACCATGCGCATGGCCCTGCGCTGCGCCGCCGCCCTGGAGCGTGCGGGCGTCCGCTGACCCTGTCGCCACGCGTCGCCACCACGGCGAGCACCGGCACCGTGCTCCCAGCCCGCCCGTTCAGGGGCGGAAGCCCGAGCGGAGAGCCGCCACGCAGACGTCCAGATGGTAGGTGCGTTCCCAGTCCCAGGGCGCGGTGACCCCGTCGAGGGCGCGGGCGGCATCCAGGTGCCGGCGCAGCAGCGTCCGCAGCGCCGTGCGGAGCGGCGGGACGCACTCCCGGCAGTGCTGGAGCAGGTCCACCGCCGTGAACGTCCCGCATCCTCGACACCACCAGGCCTGGGGATGGTCGGGACGGCAGAGCGTGGCCGGCAGCGTGTACAGGTGCCGCTCGAACATGCTCGCAGCCTCTCGCCTCACGCACTGCTTGCACAGGCGCTTCCTCTCCCCGGTCGTGGGCCTGCCCGTACCGGCACCCGGCATCGGGACGGTCGCGCAGCGGACCTCCTCGGGAGGGGGTCCCTGGATCTGCATCCGACCCTTCTCGGACCGCCTGCAGGAGGGGTAGAGGTGATACGTGCCTCCCCGGAGGGAGGGATACACCGTTCTCGATACAGCCGGCGCAACGCTCGCCGGTGGTCGCATCGAGTGGTCGCCTTCCATCATCATCCTGACTCTGCGCTGGGCAACGAGGTGTGAACCAGTCTACAGCGACATGCCAGTAGCAGCAATGTATGGCAACAACATGCCCGTGTTCACACATGACCAGTGAACACCACCGTCACCAGCAGCCAGCACCCAGCACCCAGCACCGGTCATCGGTCACTCGTCGGGTCGAGCCGCCAGGTCCCGCCACTCGACGCCGCGAGCGCGCAGCTCGTCGATGGCCAGGCGGACGATCGCGCTGGCGGAGAGGCGAACATCGTCCTGGAGAGCGTCCGCCTCGATGCCGCGAAGCCAGCGGCGCTGGGGCTCCTCGAGGTAGACGACGAGGCGCCGTTCGGCCTGTCGTGCCGCGTTGCGCTGAGCTGAGCTCGGGGCACGCCCAGCTCGGGGTGCTTCGAGACGGGATGCGGGGGGAGGCTGCGATTGCGTCGCCCTGGTGACGAGACCGCTGCTCAGACCGCCGCCGCTGTCCGACACAGCTCAGGCACCCCCGTCTCGGCGGCGGGATGCGCGCGTCATCGGTGGAGCGAACCGCCGCCCATTCCCCGTCATCGAGCCGTGCGCGGTACGCGATCGCACGAATGCCGCATCAGGCAGCATCATGGCGTCACCTCCATGCCACCACGCACCCACCCCCCGGTGAGCTTGCGTGGGGTTCCCTTCTCTGCCTCAAGGGTACTCCGGTTCCCTCCTGAGTGCGCATCAGGTGCACAGGAACGATGGGCTCCGCTGCCGCGTGGAACTGCGTTGTCATGGTCCTACGATGATTGTGGGTCTATGTGGAGCGCACGGCCCCCGGCCGGCGCAGAGCCGCGCGCGGCGTGCCTGCCGCTGTGGTGGAGACCCCGGGGGCTGGCCCCTTCAGGAAGGGAGAGGGGGGCACATCGCATGTGCCGGGCGGGTCAGGGCCAGGCTCCCCGGGGCGGTGAGGGACGTGTTCAGCGAGCTGAGCGGCGATCTCCGCTCGTCATCGCACCAGGTTGGGAGAGGGCGGGCAGGGGTCCTCACCCCTGCCCGCCGGAACCCCTATGCGATCACGCGTGGCACTGCGAGGTGGCCTTGGTGAGCAGCTGGACGTTGACGACCTGGATGTCGCAGGCGTTCACGTGCAGGTTGCTCAGAACGTTGCCGACCTCGACCGCGATCACGTTCACGTCGCCGGTC
>JAOAPE010000023.1 GCA_025462725.1 Terriglobales bacterium
GCCCTCAACGCGATGGAGAACGAGGGGCTGACCTGCTCGCGGTGGCAGCGCTCCACCGAGGGGCCGCGGCGGCGCTGCTATGCGCTCACCGCCCTGGGCCGCGAGGCCCTCGGTGGGTGGGCGCGCCAGCTCGCCGAGCTCGACCTGCTGGTGGGCGGCGTGCTCGAGCGCCTCGACGCCCGCGCCTGCTGACTCCTCGGCCTTTCCTGTGACGCGAGCCCGCCAGGCGCAAACGTCGCTCCACGGCGATCACCGGTGTGGATCCGACTGCAATTGTGCGTTCGGTCACTGCATGGTGCGCTCGATACCGGGGCACGTTCGAGTCACCGCTTTGCCACTCTGCGCCAAACGAGGACGGCTCCGTCGCCAACGCGTCACCTCCGGCAGCATGACCCGGCCCATAGTCTGACCGGACCCCCCCAAGCTGCCGAGACCGCTCCAGACGAGCGAATCGGTGCGGCGGCATCAGAGGTGCTACAGACAATGGCCTGGCTACGGGTTGTCGTCATCGAGGACAACGTCGACGATGCAGAGCTGATCGTCCGCCAGCTCACGGTCTCCGGGTACGACTTCGAGTGGCAGCGCGTCGAGACGTCAGCCGCATTCTCCGAGGCAATGGCGGAAGGCCCGGACCTCATCCTGGCCGACTACAGGCTGCCGGCCTTCGACGCCGTGCAGGCTCTCCGAATCGCCCGGGAAGCCGGCTCGGACGCGCCCTTCATCGTCGTGTCGGGCGCGATCGGCGAGGACACCGCGGTCGCCATGATGCGCATGGGCGCAGCCGACTACGTCCTCAAGGATCGGCTGGCACGTCTCGGTCCCGCTGTCGACAACGCTCTGCGCGACCGTGCGGTGCGCCGGGAGGAGCGCGCCAACGCCGCCGCTCTCGACGATCGCGTCCGGCAGCTCATCCTGCTCCAGGACGCCACGGCGTCGCTTGCGGTCACCTTCGATCCCCCCTCGGTGATCCGCACCGTGCTCCGCACCGCGGCCCAGCTCGTCGACCGGGCGCGCCTCGGCGGCGGAGGCACCTGGTACCTGGTACCTCGGGATGGCGGCTTCTTCGCCAACGACGAGCTGTCGCTGACCTACGGGAGGAAGGGCACGCCGGTGGGCGAGACCCCGACGCTGCGCGAGGCCGTCACGAATTTCCGTCCCGCCACCACGCTGGACCCCCCGGCGGCGTCGATGGCGACCCGAGCCGGCGACGCGCCGCGCTGGTGGACGTACGTCCCGGTGCTCGTCGAGGGCAGGGTCGACGGGGTCATCGCCGTCGACCACGAGCAGCCGGGGAAGACGGCGACGAGCATGTCGACGCCGGTCGTCAACCTCGCCGGCATCGCCGGCCTCGCGCTGAACAACGCCGCGATCCACGAGCGCGAGAAGGGCCTGGCAAAGCTGCTGCAGAACCTCGTCGGGCACCTGGTCGGGCTGTCGGGGCGCACCGGCCTCGACGCCGCGCTCCACGATGCCACCCAGGCGGCGCAGCGCCTCACCGGCGCGCAGTACGCATTCGCCGTCCTGGTCAACCCGGACGGGAGCGGGGTGGAGCACCGCGTGCAGCAGGGGATCAGCCCGGGCCAGGCGGCCGCGATCGACGGCCCACCGACCTGCGGCGGCGTTCTCGACCGGCTGGCCGAGGCCCACGAGACGGTGAGCATCGATGACGTCGAGACGAGCATCTGGTTCCTGGGCTGGCCGGAGCACCACCCGCACATCCGCACCCTCCTGGGGGTGCCGCTGTCCGTCGCCGGGAGGCAGCTGGGGGTGCTCGCCATCGCCGACCCTCCCCAGGGGACCTTCACCCCTCGAGACGTCACGCTCGTTCAGGCCCTCGCGAGCCAGCTGTCCGTCATCGTCGACAACGCGCGCCTGCGCGAGATCCCCAGCCCGCTCCGCGCCATCGCCGGGGGCGCATGACGGTGAGCCGGGCGCTGGAGGCCCGCGATGCCCTGGAGCCCGACCTCGACGCGCAGCGCGACGGCGAGGCGGACGCGGTCCGCGCCACCCACCGCTATCAGGTCCTCTTTCACAACGCGGCGTTCGGTGTCATCGTCAGCAACGAGGCGGGACGCATCCTCCAGGTCAACGGACGCATGTGCGAGATGCTGGGCCACACCCAGGACGAGCTCATCGCACTGCCCCTGAAGGACGTCATCCACCCTGACGACGTCACCGCAAGTGCGCGGGTGCGCGCCGGGCTCATCAGCGGGCCGCAGACGTGGACCCAGTTCGAGAAGCGCTACCTCAGGAAGGACGGGTCGGTTGTCACCGTCATGGCGACGGTCTCGCGCGTCGACGATCTCGATGGCGGTGGTCCCGTGATGATGGGGATCATGGAGGACGTCACCGCCCAGCGCGCCGCCGAGCAGGCGCTGCGCGACCTCAATCGCACGCTGGAGCGCCGCGTCGCGGACCGGACCGCCGCCCTGGCGCGCGCCAACAAGGAGATGGAGGCCTTCTCGTATGCGGTGTCGCACGACCTGCGTGCACCCCTGCGCGCCATCCATGGGTTCAGCCTGGCGCTCCTCAACGAGCACGAGGCCCAGCTCGACGCCGAGGGGCGCCACTGGCTCACACGGATTCAGGCGAACACGCTGCGCATGAGTGACCTGGTCGACGCGCTCCTGAGTCTCTCCCGCCTCACCGGCGGCGATCTCATCAGCGTGCCGCTCGACCTCGCCGACCTGGCACGCAGCGTCGTGGAGGACGTCCGGCAGGCTCACCCCGACAGCGTCGCGACCATCTCCGTCCTGGACCGGCTGCCCGCGGTGGGCGATCCACGTCTTCTCCGCATCGTTCTCGTCAACCTCATCGACAACGCGGTGAAGTTCTGCCTCACCGAGGAGCACCCTCGCATCGTCATCGGCGGGAGCGCCGCAGCGGAATCGGTCCACCTCTCCGTGGAGGACAACGGCGCCGGCTTCGACATGGCCTACGCCGAGAAGCTGTTTGCGCCGTTCCAGCGCCTCCACGAGAATACCCAGTTTCCCGGCGTCGGCGTGGGAC
Organism: Terriglobales bacterium; assembly: GCA_025462725.1. Taxonomy (GTDB): domain Bacteria; phylum Acidobacteriota; class Terriglobia; order Terriglobales; family Acidobacteriaceae; genus JAICLA01. Next base: position 3,010 of record JAOAPE010000023.1, read on the forward strand.
TCGCGACCGTGTTCCGCATCGTCGCGCACCACGGCGGGCGGGTGTGGGCGGAGGGCTCGCCGGATCGCGGCGCCACCTTCCACATCGAGCTTCCGGCCTCCCGGCAGGAGCCCGTTCTGTGAACCTCCACGCCACGCACCCGGCGACCACCCAGGAGACCCTGACATGAGTGCCGACGACGTCACCATCCTCCTCGTCGAGGACAACCCTGATGACGAGGAGCTCTGCGTGCGCGCGCTGCGCCGGAGCCAGATCAAGAACGAGATCGTCGTGGCGCACGACGGCGTCGAGGCGGTGGAGTACCTGCTCGACCAGAACGCCGGCGAGCGGGCGCATCTCGTCCTCCTCGACCTCAAGCTGCCGCGCCTGGACGGGCTCCAGGTCCTGGAGCGCCTGCGCGCCGACCCCAGGACGCACACCACTCCGGTCGTCGTCCTCACCACCTCCGACGAGCAACGCGATCTCATCGAGAGCTACAACCTCGGGGCGAACAGCTACATCCGCAAGCCGGTCGACTTCACCCAGTTCAGCGACGCGATCCGCGCCATCGGCGTCTACTGGCTGTCGCTCAACCGGCAGCCACCCGGTTCCCTCGGCGCTGTCGCCTCGCCCGGTCGCAACGTCATCAACACCGGATGAAGGACGCACCATGACGGCACGGGCCGTGCCCGTGATGGGCGCCGACGGTGTCGAGACACGCCGCGCGATCGAGGAGGAGCTCGAGCTCTTCCGCGTCCTGACCCTGGTCATGAGTGAGGGGCGCGATGCGGAGACCTCCCTGCGCGGAGCCCTGGAGACCATCTGCTCCCGCACCCGATGGTCCTACGGCGAGCTGTGGCTGCGCGACGCGCAGACGGGAGCCTTTCGCCTCAGCCCGGTGTGGCACGGAGCCGGCTCGCCTGCCGAGGTGGCGCGGTACGGCGCCTTCCACGCGGCGAGCAGGATGGCGGGGAACACGACCGGAGACGACGGCCTTCCCGCGCAGGTGCGTGCGTCGGGCCAGGCCGTGTGGGTCTCCTCGGTCGACGATCTGCCGACCCGCGCGGCCGCGGCGCGGGCCGCCGGCCTCGAGGCGGCTCTCGCGGTGCCAGCGCTGTCCGGCGGCGAGATCGAGGCCGTCGCCGTCTTCCTCGTCAGCGCGGTGCGCCCCGAGGACCAGCGCCTCATGGGGCTGGTCGCCGCCGCCGCCCGCCAGCTCGGCAGCCTGCTCGCGCTGCGCCGGCTGGAGGAGCGGGCCCTCCGCCTCCAGCGACTGCATCGTCTCTCCGCGGAGATGAGCCGTGTCCTGTTCCGCTCGCAGAACCGGCAGGACATCCTCGGTGAGGCCTGCCGCCTCGCCGTCGAAGCCGACGAGCTGTCCACCGCGTGGATCGGTGAGGTCGACGACGAGGCCGACGAGGTGCGCCCCGTCGCCCTGGCCGGGGCCACGTCGGATGTTGTCGACGGGCTGCCCGTCATCATGGAGAGCGAGACGACGACCGACGGGCCGAGTCGCCTCGTCGCCCGTCTGCGCACCGCCTCGGTCTGCAACGACCTGCGACTCGACCCGAGGGTCGCACCCTGGCGTGAGCGGCTGCTGGCGCGCGGGTTGCTGTCGGCCGCGAGCCTGCCCATCCGTCACCGCGGGGAGACGTCGTTCGTCGTCACCTTCTACTCGTCGATCGCCGACTTCTTCGATGCCGACGAGATGGCCGTCCTCGAAGGACTCGCGTCGGAGATCGGCTTCGGCCTCGACCACCTCGCGAGCGAGGCGGCCAGAGCGGCGGCCGAGAACCGCATGGAGGCG
>JAOAPE010000013.1 GCA_025462725.1 Terriglobales bacterium
CTCAACATCGGCCGATGGATGGTCGCTTGGTAGCGCTGGTGAGGAAGCCCAGCGATATTGCAGCAACTCGAACAGGTTATAGATGAGTACTCCAGCGGCGCTCCCAAACATCCCCAAGCCGATCGTCATTAGCAGGTATTTCAGTAACAACATGGTGGTGCTCCTTCTCAGAATTCTTTTTCTTGTTCGCTTACTGGTTCGGAATCGGCCGCAGATGGGGCGAATGCGGGCGCATTGCCGCTGGCAAGCCGCATTTCATCTGCCTTGTTGCCTGCCGGTGGGGCGAAGATCTGCGCGAGTTCCGCATCGCGCTGTCCACGCAGTTGGACTTTGTCACCAACGCGCAGCATCGTGAAGAGCTCTTCAAGGTCGCGCTGCTTCATGCGGATGCATCCGTGGGAAGCCGCCTTGCCAATCGAGTTAGGAAGGTTCGTGCCGTGGATGCCAAAACCTTTTTTGCTGAGCCCCATCCAGCGAGTGCCAAGGGGATTGTCTTTTCCGGCAGGAATTACGGTTCCGGGCTTGTAGTAAGTGGGATTTTCCAAGCGGTTTACGACGATGAACTCGCCTTCGGGGCTGGGGCTGACTTCTGCTCCGACAGCCACCGAATAAATCTTGAGCACGCGGCCGTTTTCGATTAGCGCCAGTTGACGATCGGGGATGCTGACGACAACCTGCCGCAGATTTTGCGTTGACGCAGCGCTAGTCTGAGCGAGAGCCTGAAGGCTGAGGGAAAGAACCGCTATTAAAAGGACTGAACTTCTGATTGCTGTCGTTTTCTGGTTATCGCTGAGCCGCCGCATCGTCGATCTCCTTAAAATTGCTTACGCCAGGAGATATTGCAACGCTGAAACCACAGTTGAAGATGTTGCAAACATTGTAGTTAGCTTCATTTCTAGGTCTCAAAAATGTGTCTGGCAGGGAGCATTGTGTCAGGCGTGACACGGTTGTGAAATCCAGCCATCCACAACAAACCAGAGCGGGAAGTGTTAAAACAGGTGGAAGTAGTAATCAGGGGGCCTCGTATGTTTAGCTCGAATTTTAGAAAAACCATTCCGTATTTATCGCTAGCGGCCGTTTTGGCGCTAGGATGTTCGAACGCGCCCCAAACTGCGAAGAACGATGCGAAGTCAAATGACGTGACCACGGACGCGCAGATCGCGGGCGATGTGCAGACGCGCATCAGCTCCGACCCGGATGTTCGCGGACGCCAGATCAGCATCAACGTGCAAAAAGGCGCAGTCACTTTGACCGGGACTGTAGGCAGCAATAGCGAGATGATGGCTGCGCTAAAAGATGCGCAAGCTGCGGAAGGAGTGAAGCAAGTTGTAAGTGCACTGCAAATCGAGTCAGGTGCAACAGCTACCACGGCTGCCGTGCCAGTTCCGACGCCCGCTGCTCCGGTGAGCCGACCAAGAGCGAAGACGTTCCAGCCTCGTCGCGATCCAAGGCATGTAGCGGTTTCGCAATATGAAGCGCCTGCACCGGCGCTTGTGTCGAACAATACGCCTGTGGTTGAGACGGCAAAGATGCCGATTGCTCTCCCTACGCCGAGCGTCCCAGAGGTGGTGAAGATAAACGTTCCGGCAGGCACGGAGCTCAACATCAGAACATCAGAATCGCTGAGTTCAGAGACGAGCCGTCCTGACCAGATTTTTCACGGCATCCTGAACAGCGATGTAGTGGTTGACGACCAAGTAGTCATACCTGCGGGTGCGGATGCGGAAGGCCGAGTGGTTGATGTCCATTCGTCAACGCACTATGCGGGACAGGCGATGCTGGTATTGCAGTTGAGCAAGGTCAGTTTTGGCGGGAAGAATTACACCGTCTCGACTGATCAATGGACAAGAAAGGCTGACGCTCGTGGCAGTAATACAGCGAAGAAGGTTGGAGCAGGCACGGCTATTGGTGCGGTTCTCGGCGGAATCTTCGGCGGAGGCAAAGGTGCGGCGATTGGCGCAGCTTCCGGTGCTGGTGTCGGTGCGGGTGCGAACACCATCACAAAAGGCAAGCCGGTGGATTTGCAATCGGAATCGCTTGTGGTCTTCCGGCTGGCAAGTCCGGTGACGGTTGTTCCGGGCACACCGAATCCGCGGCACGGCCCAAGGCTCACTGCTGATAACAACAGCAATCGGTAAGAAGATAATAGATAGAAGATACGGCTGGCGATTACTCGTCAGCCGTTTTATTTCACAACAAAGAATGCATCTGTTGAGAACGGATGCTTAAAGTACTCACTCTTCCAGCCAGGGTTCATTCGATCCAATAGCATTCCTTCTGCTGCGCCGAATGAATAGACAGAAGTTCGTTTCGATTTTGCAAGATCCACGCGCTTGAGTTCGTCGAGCGTTTCACCGCGCGCGTTGAGGGCGATGGTAGTGAAAGATTGATAATCGGAGAGGGAAGCATACTCAGGCGTAGGTTGATAGTCGGCGGCAGCTTCCGCCGCCTTCACCTGTGTGTAACGCGCGATGCCTTCTTGCCAAACTTGAAAGCTGAAGTATTTGTGATCGTTGGGGGAAAGCGATGCAAACCACTTCGCACGTTCACTGGCGTATTGTTTGGCCAGCTTCTTGAAATTCTTCTTGTCATTTTCCGCAAGTGCGTTGAGCAGCAAATCGCGCAAGCGCGCAAAGCCTGCGGCCACCTCCGGCTTGTCATATGGAAACGGATAATTCAGCATCCACATACCGCTGGTGTCGCCGCCACTTAGGCCCAGATTGTTGATAGCGTCGTAGTATCCGGGCTGACTGTTTTGCAATTGATGAAAATGCTCATGCATGACCACAATCAGCCATGGAGTGCTTGTCTTGGCGTCAGTGTTTTGAGCCTGACCGATCACAATCACCGACGGAGGTCCGAAGGCTGGAAAGGTCGCCAGTAGGTGGGCCGGAAATTGACGCGGACGCGCATAGACATCATCTGCGACCCTGGTGAATTCTTTTGGCGGCGCCGGATGATGCGTAAGGAATTCGGTACCGGGCGTCACCAACAAAAGCGGCGACGCGGTCTTTTTCCAATCGGGCCAGACCTTGTCCTGAATCTGGGATGCCAGCCGATAGAACTCCGCAACCCGCACAGCGTCTTGGGAAGGCATGGTCTGCGCGGAAGCACAGGTGCCGAGAAGGAGAAGAACAGAGATGAATCGCATGTAGTTTCGACGAACAAACTCCTTCTTCGGTAGCAGTGACACGGTCCAGAATACAGTGGGTGCGCACTTGCATCCCCATTGTGCTTCAATATGAAGTTATTGGTGAAGAATCATGTCCTCCTGGCCCATTCCCAGCGCGCTCGATGCTAGTACGCAACGCTTTCCTACCTTGACTGCGGCTCAGATCGCCCGTGTCCGCCCCATCAGCAGAGTACGCAAAGTTACAGCGGGGGAGATCCTATTTGAACCTGGTGATACTGATGTCCCGTTTTTCGTCTTGCTCTCGGGACGCATGGAGATCGTGCAGCCGCACCTTTTAGGCGAACGAGAGATAGCGACTCATGAGCCGGGTAATTTCACCGGAGAGATCACGATGATCTCAGGGCAGCGCTGTCTTGTGCGCGGACGAGTCACTGAAGCAGGAGAGTTTTTGGAAGTGAGCGGTGATGGACTTCGAACTCTCGTTGCGAGGGACGCCGAACTGAGTGACATCTTCATGCGGGCGTTCATCCTGCGCCGCATTGCGCTGATCTCGAGCGGCGAAGGAAACGTGGTTGTCATGGGTTCGATGCACTGCGCCAACACGTTGCGCCTTCGCGAGTTCTTGAACAGAAACTCGCATCCTTTTACCTACATCGATCTCGACACGGACAAAACGTCGCAAGAATTGCTCGATCGCTTTGACGTCAAAATGTCAGAGGTGCCAGTGGTCATCTGCAATTGGGCGGTGGTATTGCGCAATCCCACCACGCAACAGGTAGCAGATTGTCTGGGATTCAACGCCGGCATTGATGGATCGCAGGTGCGCGATCTGATCATAGTGGGGGCTGGGCCATCCGGGCTTGCAGCCGCTGTTTATGCGGCTTCGGAAGGACTCGATGTATTGCTGATCGAAGTCGATTCTCCAGGCGGACAGGCTGGATCAAGCTCCAAGATTGAAAACTATCTCGGCTTTCCCACCGGTGTCTCAGGACAAGAGCTGGCGGCGCGCGCTCTGGTGCAAGCGCAGAAGTTCGGCGCGAAAATGATTGTGGGACATAAGGTGGTTGAATTGAGTTGCAAGACCCGTCCGTATCAGGTGTTGCTCGACAATGGCAACTCGCTCAGTGCGCGGGCGATCGTCATCTCCACCGGTGCGCAATACAACAGGCCGCCACTACTGAATCTTAGAAACTTTGAAGGCCAAGGTGTCTACTACGGTGCGACGCACATGGAATCCCAGCTTTGCGCCAACGAGGAAATTGTTGTGGTCGGTGGCGGTAACTCCGCGGGGCAAGCCGCCGTGTTCCTCTCTGACAGTGCCAGGAAAGTGCACATGCTGGTCCGCTCAGGCGGATTGTCAGAGAGCATGTCGAGATATTTGATCCGTCGCCTTGAAGAACATCCAAAGATCGACTTGCATTTCAAGACTGAGATCACCGACTTGCATGGGGAAAGGGAATTGCAGGGCATGGATTGGATAGACCGAACCACGGGCGTAACATCGACACGACAGATACGGCATCTGTTCATGATGGCAGGTGCATCGCCACGGACAGAATGGCTGCAAGGCTGTGTGGCGATGGACGGCAAGGGGTTCATCCTTACTGGCCGCGACCTGGATTTCTCCGCTGGAGAAACTCCGGCGCTCAACTGGCCGCTGATCCGCTCTGCGCAGATGCTGGAGACAAGTCTTCCCGGAGTGTTCGCGGTCGGCGACGTCAGGGCAGGCAATGTGAAACGAGTGGCCTCGGCTGTGGGCGAAGGAGCGATTGCGATTCATCTCGTGCATCGCGCACTGGCAGAGGCGTAGCGGAAGTGAGTTAGTATCCGTGCTCCCCAGTTTCAATGCTTACCTTGCCGCGGAATAGCCAGTAGACCAGAACGAAGTACCCAATCGCGACCGCCATTCCGGCAGTCCACCATGTGATCCCCCCTTGGAGTGCATACTGTCCGGCAGCGCTATTGTGGATCGTGAGATCCAAAGAAGGGTTGCTGCTCGAAGGCAGCAATGTGGGATAGAGGGCGAACGCCGCACCTACTAGCATTGTCGCAAGGTAGGTGGATGATCCAAGAAAGGCTTTGAAGTCGTCGCCTCTCTTAAGTGAAGTGAAGATAAGACCTAAGCTGCCGACCACCAAGATCGGAACCAGGAGGCTGACCGGGTGATTGCGATAATTGTCCATCACACCGGGACGCACGTACATCGTCGCGAACAGGCTAAGCAAAGTGAGAGCTGCCAGAATCGGCCAGAGCATTTTCGCCAGGTTGCGGGTTCGTGCATTCAGATCGCCTTCCGTCTTCAATGCCACATAATGTGCGCCATGCAGGGCAAGAGCGACGAATGCGACCACCCCGGACAGGATTGTGTACCAATCCAGCACACCCGGTTGCGGGCCAACCCTGAAGTCCGTCCAGAGGGGAGCGAAAGATACACCGTCTTTGCTGAGTGGAACTCCGCGGACGACATTTCCCAGCGCGGCGCCAAAAAAGATTGTCAACAGAATGCTGCCAATGGCGAATAGTCCGTCAAAGAAATCACACCAGACCTGATTATCCATGTGCGCGCGCATCTCAATGCCGATCGCGCGCAACACCAGCAACCAAAGAACAATGTTCAGCGGCAAATAGAATCCGCTGAAGCTCGAGGCGTAGACAGGAGGAAATGCAAAGAACAATGTCCCCCCGGCTGCAAGAAGCCAAACTTCATTTCCGTCCCACACTGGACCAATAGCGCGGATAACAAGCCTGCGCTCGTCGTTCGTCTTCGCAACCAGCAGGTGGATGATGCCGGCGCCGAGATCGAAGCCATCCAAGACAACGTAACCGGTGAGCATGAGTGCGACAAGAATGAACCAGACAGTTTCCATCGGTTACACCTCGCTGCCCGTCAATTTGGACGCCGTCCGCCCCAGCGCTGCGATCGCTGACCCAGGTCCATGATCTATCTCGCGATAAACAAGAAAAAGAAACAGGATCGCCAGCAGCGTGTACAGCCCCATGAACCCCAGCAGGGTGAATATGCCGTTTCCGGCGGAGACATTGCGCGAGAACCCTTCTGATGTGCGCATAAGGTTGTAAACCAGCCATGGTTGTCGTCCGATCTCGGCAGTCATCCATCCGGCGGTGTTGGCGATGTACGGAAAGGGAAGACAGAGCATCACGATCCATAGCAGCCATCGTGATTCGTACAGCTTTCTCCGCCAAAGCAGGAATGCCGAAACGGACATGACTGCGATGAACAACGTCCCCAAGCCGACCATGATGTGATAACTGAAATAGAGCAGTGGGATATTAGTGGGCCAGTTCTCCCGTGGAAATTCATTCAGCCCTCGGACTTCACCCGCAGTGGTTCCATAGATCAGGAAACTGAGGAGATTGTTCACCACCAAAGGATTATCGATGCGCTGGTTTTCGACGTCAGGCTGTCCGATGATGACCATCGGAGCGCCAGCCTGTGTCTTCCACAATGCTTCCATCGCTGCCGTTGTCGCTGGCTGATGTTTTGCCATGTAACGCCCGTGCAGATCGCCCGTAGGAAATACCTGAAGGATACTGAAGATCAACCCTGCAATGACGCCGACGCGAAGGAAAATTCGTCCGTGTTCTTCGTGCCGGCGATTGAGTAGATAGAACGCGCCCACTGCCGCCATCACGAATGAACCTGTGATTACCGCGCCACTCATGTTGTGCGCATATTGCAGCAGTGCCCACGGATTGGTAAGCACTCCAATAAAGCTGTTCACCTGAAAACTTCCATCTGCGCCGCGGGTGAATGCCACAGGATGCTGCATCCACGCATCGGTGACGATGATGAAATAGCCAGACATCCACGATCCCACAAACACCATGAACGCCGCCCACCAATGTCCCCACTTGCTCAATCGCTTTTCGCCGAACAAGAAGAGCCCGAGAAATGCGGATTCGAGAAAGAACGAGAAGACACCTTCCATCACGAGCGGTTGGCCAATGACTCCGCCCGTAAGTTTCGAGAATTGCGCCCAGTTCGTGCCGAACTGGAACTCCATCGGGATACCAGTGACAACGCCCAGAACGAAGTCGATTCCGAATATCTTTGTCCAAAAACGCGCCGCTTCGTTGAACCGTTCATCGTTTTTGCGGATAGCAATCGTCTTCAGCACAACAATAAGCGGAGCCAGCCCCATGGTGAGCTGCGGAAAGAGGTAATGGAAAGTTATAGTGAATGCAAAATGTAGCCGGTGAATAAACAGAGCATCTTCCATAAAGTCTCCGGACACAGCCAAATGGGTGGGAATGGCCCAGGTGCAGACTACCGGCTGCTCAGGGTTACATCTGTGACCGTCGTCACAGTTTAACGCTCACAACTCCCGCACAGTCTTGCTTCTTAGAAAGAAGTATGTAGCAACAAACGTGAGCAAGATGCCGTTGACGACGAGCACGGTGGGTGCGCCGATCTTGCTAGCCACGTACCCGCTGATCAGACTTCCCAAAGGCATGCCGCCGCGAAGTGCCACCATGTAGATGCTCATCACGCGTCCGCGTAGTTCGTTGGGCGCGATCAGCTGCACTAACGACGTCACGCTGGAAAAAACGACCATCAGGCACACACCAAATGCCAGCAGCAGTATTTCGCTCAGCCACAAAGTACGAGAGGACGCGAAGGCGATTATGAGTAAGCCGCCAAGGCCCTGCATGATGAGGCTTGTCAGTCCCATGCGTTTGTATCTGCCGAGCCAGGCGATGATCAATGCACCAATCACGGAGCCAGTCGCGGAAAAGGCCATCAATCGGCTGTAGAGGCCCACATCCTGACGGAAGACTTCGCGTGCGAAAAGCGGCAGGAATGTGAGCATCGAGAACGCGAAAAAAGTCAGCGTTGCTGCCAATATCGTGAGTTCCAAAAGGCTCTCATGGTTTTTCACGTAAGAGAGGCCGCCGATCAGCTCATCGCGCAATCGCTTGGGTGCAGCTGGTGCGATGTGCTTTACATGCAGCGCCATCAAGGCCACGATCACCACCAGAAACGAAAGACCGTTAAGCCCGAAGCACATGACCATTCCGAACGCAGCCAATGTTGCGCCTGCCAGCAGCGGACCGATGACGCGCGCGAGGTTGAATTGAATGGAATTGAGAGCAATGGCATTCGGCAGAACGCTCTTGTCCACCAGGGATGGAACCAGCGCCTGTGATGCAGGGCCGCCGAATGCTTGCGCGGAACCGGTTATGAATGAGAGCGAGAGTATCTGCCAAATGTGGACGTGCCCTGAATAGACGAGCATCGCCAATGTGAATGCGCAGGACATCTGGATGTATTGCGAGACGATAAGAGTGCGTCGGCGATCGAATCGGTCGGCAAGCACTCCGCCGATGAGCATGAACAAAATGATCGGAAGCTGCTGCAGAAATGCGTCAAGACCGAGAAAGAATGCCGATCCGGTCAAGGAGAGCACCAGCCAGTTCTCGGCGACGTTCTGCATCCATGTGCCGATGCTTGAGGTGCAGGAGCCAAACCAGAGAACGCGGAAATCGCGGTAGTGAAAGGCCGCCAGCATGCGGTTAAAGATCCGCGAGCCGGCAGTCGTCGCCTGTGGAATTGCGAGAGGGCTTTCAATAGGAACTTCCGGCGGCTTGGTCTGTGTCTTATCGGCTTGCGATGTCATCAAGCGCTCGGGAAGGCAATCTGGCGGAGAGGGGGGGATTCGAACCCCCGATAGAGCTTTTGACCCTATAACGGTTTAGCAAACCGCCGCCTTCAGCCACTCGGCCACCTCTCCGTGAGGTTTTCTGGCGGGACTCGACGATTATAACGGAAAACTCTGCTTCACACGGAATGATATCCGCCTGTTTATGACGCAAAAAAGAGCGCTCCTCGAGTATTGAGGAGCGCTCCCACAGCTTTCAATCTTATGCTGCGCGACGTCCCCCGCGATCCACGTAGTCTGACGAGCTTTTTCTTCCCACTATCAAGCGATAAAGCAACAGCAGGATGAAAGCTCCGAGTACCGCGAGTCCTATGCTGGGCAGGTTTACTCCGGAAACGCCAGTGCTTCCCCAGAGTGCGCGGCCAATGAATCCGCCAGCAAATGCGCCGGCGATTCCCAGCAGCATAGTGACGATGATGCCGCCCGGATCGCGCCCCGGCATCAGCAACTTGGCAATGAAACCAGCAATGATGCCGAGAATCAACCACGAAAGAATACCCATGTCCGTTCCGCTCCTTAGAGAGTTTCCGTTCAAAGGTTTGAGGTAAATCCGTTGCGCAGGGATGTCGTGGTTTGCTGAAGCGCCCAACCCGGGGTCCGCTTAGTTGCTCATCAGCACTGTTTGCAGTGGATCAAGAAGCAGCTTCTTCGTCCCGGGCGGGACGTTAAGCTTTATGGTTGTTTCTTCTCCGTCGGCGAAAACGCGATCTACGAGCACCATCTTTCCGTTGGCAGTGGAGGCATAAATAGGGACTGACGTGACCAGCGCTTCGGGCGCATCTTTTTGCCGCAAGATCGCCCGCGCAATTGTTTTGCCGGATGCTGAACTCAGTTTCACATTTTCCAATTCGATCTTAGGCAGAGCAGTCCCGTTCACCCAGCCTTCGAAGAACCAATCCAGAGATCGCTTTCCCTCGAATCGCAAAGACGCTGGCAAGACCTCTTCAAAAGCCAGCTGCAAGTCCTGGGTGGACATAACTTTCCCTGAAAATCTTTTGTGCACATTCCGCAATGCGGTGAAGAAGAGCGCGTCTGGATCAGCACCGGTTGCTTGCTGCGGTGCTGGCGCAATTCTGGTTTTCTTGCCCCTGTTCACCGCCGAAATCTCTGACGAGGATTGCAACAATGCAGCATCGCGCAACATTTCACGCAGCATGTGGAGAAGCCAAGTCCCGCGGCCGTAGGCCACAGCGTCATAAGCGCCGGGGAACTTCGATGAACTCAATCGCAGGCCCAGTGAGACAGGTCCCGCCTCTTTCCGCGGCCGCGTGCCTGCTCTCGATGGAGTCAACAACTCTCTGCGGTAGTACTCCATCAGGACTTTCGCAGCTTCGGGATTCTCAGCCTCCAACTCCAGCAATGCGGAATAATTCGCCAGTGCCTCCATCACCCATTGGTCGCGATAACTCTGCCAAAAGACCGCATCGCCCCACCACTGATGTGCGGTTTCATGCGCTTCCATCAGTCGGTCATAAATGATCTCGTTTGGAGTTCCCAAATAATTGCTGCGACCTGCAGCGCGCTCAGATGGCGTGAGAAAAACGTGGCTCGAAAGAAAGACCAATCCCGGCCAGCCTTGACTATCGCTGCCGGGCATTTGGGTCAGCGCGAGAGATCCATAGGGAAATGGTCCGAGCCTGGCGGACAAGAAATCAATAGTTCGCGCCGAGCGCTCTGCCACGATACTCGCATTGCGCGCCGGGTCAAGCGGCCCGCGCATGGCTAAGCCGCCTAGCGCCGGGCTGGCATCGTCCGGCTTGCGGCGAGGAATGATTTCCGGCTGTTGCGATGCGCCCGGAAAATTGTTTTCGACAGCCCGTGCTGCGTACGACTCCACAATAGTTGCACCGTTGGTCGCTTTGGCGCTGGATGAGATGTATTTTCCGAGATTGAAACCCGCCAGCGGAATCGGACGTTCAGAGACCCATCGCGACATCTCGTTCCCATCTTTTTCCGAATGCTCAACCTTCTTGCCTGTGGCGATCAGTTTCCAATCGGCCGGATTCTCAAACTCCAAGTCGAAGTTTGACATCCACGGCCCGCGATTCGGATACCAGATACCGCGAGCGCCAACATAGAGCAGTCCGCCACCGGCTTCAGACATCACCGATCCGGCATAAGTGAACCTAATTTTTAGTTTCTGCTTGGCAACAAGCGGCTGCGGAAAAACGACTGCAACAATGTCATTGCCACGGCTTGAAAGCTGGCTCCCTTCAAGGGATTCGTTCTGGATATATTCCAACGGAACCGCCCCGCTCGGCGTTTCTAACGTGACGGAAGAGACTTTCAACGCCCGCGATAGCTCAAAAGGCAAAGTCCGTTCGCCGGATGTGCGCACATCCAGCGTGAGTGTTGCCTCCACATTGAGATCAGTCGGGGGGCGCACTTGCGTGCGCGTCTTGTAATCAGTGATCAGGACAGAATCTATATAGAGATCGTCAGCGCTGATATGTTTCTGCCGTCTCGCCTCTTCGCGCTGGCGAACGCTCCGCATCGGGAACATCATCCACTGGTCATAATGCCTTCCGCGATCGGTGTAGCTGGACTGTCCCACTGCGATCTGCTCGCTCAACCCGGTGTCCCACGAGAGGTCAAACAGTCCGAGATGGACACCGCTAAGCCGGGCGCGAATGAATTCACCAGTCGGAGCATTGACCTCCGATTCTGTCTTTGGTGCGCGAGTCAATGCGATCAGCGCTCGCAATGCATCGCTTTCTGCTAACGCCTTTGCCAGCGTGTTTTGCCGTTCGATGAATTCTGCCGGACTGGCTGCTTTTCGCAACGCCGGTTGCAGGTCAGAGAGGAAATGCTTATCGCTGAAACGGAAGTAGGCCAGTGTGAACTTCTCATTCAGCACGGCGGAATCAGTGAACATGGCCAGCGAATGGCGTTCCACTTGGTTCGGAGGAACGAGCAGAACCTCTCCTTCACCCACAAAGACTGCGCCGGTGATCTCACCGTTCACTGATTCGGTGAAAGCAATCGTTCCATCGTTCAGCGACAAGTGAATGTCTTCGCGATCGAGGGCAGCGTCGCGAACGTCAAAAACGAGTTTCGAGTCCAGGCCCAAGGTGCTCAGGCGCCGGTAGAGTCCTGCTGCGGAATCAGGAGCGGGTTGCTGTTTGACCGGAACTGGCGCGGTAGTCTGTGCCGTAGCTAAGTTTGCGGCGAACAACAACACGAAAGGGAGGACAAAGATAGTCAGCAGCGATGGGCTATAGGAGCGCGACAGCAGTTCAATCGGCAGGACTTTGCTGGTAAGATTCGCGATTGTGTCTTCCCGACAACTGCTATCGAGCCGCATCGCTTCCTATTGTCTCCTATTGGTTGCGACTTTCGCTGCCACCCCGGCAGTGTCTGAAAGCATCCGGCTGAAAAATGGCCGCGTGATCCTCGCGGACAGCGTGCGAGAGGTGAATGGCCGCATTGAATACACCATCGGCGAAAACACGTACGCCATCCCGAAATCTTCCGTCATCAAGATAGACACCGGCGGTAGCCCAGTTGTTACCAGCAAAGATGACTTACCATCCGCCCCTCCAAAAGAGGAATTGGTCATCCGTAATCATGAGGAACTCGATTCGCGGTTGATCGTGAGCGGAAAGGTCGACACTGAGTTCCTAACTGCGATTGAAAAAGAAGGGAACCCTGACAGAGCTGCTTACGCGCTCATTCTAGCCGCCGTCCATGAACGATCAAATGGCAGCATGGACCAGGCGCTCAGGTATCTTGAGCGCGCCAAAAACTTGCTCCCGGAAAGCGGAATCGTGCTCACGCACTATGCTTCCGTGTTGCTGCAAATGGGAAGACCGCGGGAAGCAGCGCCGGCAGCGGAGCGCGCTGTAAGGCTCTCGCCCGGCATGGCTTCTGCGTTCACGGCACTCGGATATGCGGATTATCAATTAAACAAGAGCAAGGAAGCGATTCTCGCTTTAAAGAAGTCGTTAGAGTTGCAGCCGGATTCCAGCGTTGAGCAGATGCTGGCAAAGATCGAGCGCGAGATCGCGGCCGAGGGGCAATTCTCTGAAGAAACCAGCAGTCACTTCAAGATGCACTATGAGGGAGGCCAGGCCGCCCCTCAACTGCGCAGCCAGATACTGCGCACGCTGGAACAGCACTTTGACGATCTCTCCCGCGACCTCAATTACACGCCGCACGAAAGCATTCAAGTCGTGCTTTACAACGACAAGCAATACTTTGACGTTACGCAGGCCCCAACCTGGAGTGGTGCAGTCAATGACGGAAAACTCCGCATGCCGATCAGCGGAATTACGTCAATGACGCAAGAGCTCTCCCGCATTTTGAAACATGAGTTGACGCATTCGTTCACGAATCTGATCACGAAGGGCAGATGTCCCACGTGGTTTAACGAGGGAGTGGCGCAAATAGAAGAACCTAAGAGCGCGGCGCAACAAGGACGTCGCTTGGCATCACTCTACACGACTCAGCACGACATTCCGTTGAACCAGTTGGAGGCATCATTTTCGCATTTCTCCGTGCCAGAGGCTGCTTTGGCCTATGCGCAGTCGCTGATATCGGTGGAATATATCCGCGACACCTATGGCATGAGTGACATTGCCATCATTTTGAAACGACTTGGCGAAGGCCAGTCCACAGAATCGGCGCTTCGTAGCACTATCCATTCAGGTTACGGTCAACTGCAACAGGAACTTACGGCGTATCTAAAGAGAACCTACGGCGATTGACCAAGACAGGAATTTTTCCTCGCGGTTCCAGCAGCATCCTCTTTCGCTGCCACCTACTCTGTGTTAACTTACGGGTCTCCCTCTCCCAAGCGGCGAAGATGAAGATTCCTTTTCACTCAAGCACCACGACACAGGCCCTCAGAAAGCCCGCGCCTACTTCGCTGCCTTCATTGCCCTCGGCAAAGTTGGCGGCCTTGTATCGCGCCGCGCGTGTTGGCGGTGATTTCTACGATTTCCTTCAAGTGGGCGGTTCGAAACTGCTCTTCGTCATGCTTGATATCGCCGGAAAGCGGGAGACCGCATTGCACATCGCAGCAGCCGCGCAAGATCTCTTCCGCGAGCAGGGTGCGGCGATGTTCGGTGACGACAAGGAAGATACACAAGCAATCACCCGTCTGTTGCTGGACATGAATCGCGCCATCATTGCAGCCGCTGGCGGTGTTGTTTGCGCACCGGCATTTCTCGGTTGTTATGACGAGACCATCAACACACTGACCTACATAAACGCAGGTCATACTCCAGCGGTCTTGAAGGACGAAGAAGGAACTCTTCTACTCGAAGCCAACGGATTGCCCTTGGGCCTCTTCTCCCACTCGACCCATGACAGTCAGTATTGTGCGTTGGGCGACGGTGCCGCTTTAGTCCTGGTGTCGAAAGGATTGATCGAGACCAGGGGCGCTCACGATGAGTTCGGGCTTGAGCGTGTCCAAGCGATACTGGGCAATGGCGGATTCGAATCTGCTGACCAGATATGCAAGTCGATTCTGGAAGCGCTGGAATCGTACGAGAAGCGTCCGTCTCGATTCGGCCCCAGCCTGAACTTCGCAGGATTTGGCGACCACAAGCCGAATGACATTACTACCTTGGCACTCATGCGCTCCTCCTCCGCGCAACAAGCAGTCGCGTCCTAAGTAATATTGCTACGTTTGTGAGCGGATGGTAGCATCCGTGAGTCAACGTCGCTTCCTCGACAAGTGCAACGGATTTGCCCTGAATCTTGGTGTCCAAATGAAACGAAAAACTCTTCTGATCTTAGGCTCGATCGTCGGCTTTATCGTCGTCGCTGTGATTGCTTTGCCCATGCTCATCGATGCCGAGAAGTTTCGGCCGATGGTTGAAACACAAGCCAAAGCCGCACTTGGACGCAACGTCACGTTGGGCAAGTTGGATTTTTCGTTGCTGAGCGGAGGTGTGGTGATCAGCGATGTGACCATCGCTGACGATCCGGCATTCAGCCGTGATGCATTTCTTATCGCGAAATCATTAAAAGTCGGCGTGGAGATGTGGCCAATGATCACTTCGCGCGAAGTGCACGTCACCTCGGTCGTACTCGATCAGCCGCAAATACAGATGATTAAGTCCGCAGCGGGCAAATGGAATTTTGATAGTTTGGGCGCCGCAAACAAGAATTCATCACAGCCAAAAGGGAAGCAGAGTCTTTCTGTGCAAGATTTGAGGATTGAGCACGGAAAGCTGACCATCGCACAAGCCGGGAAGAAGCACACCTATGACGACGTGAATGTGAAATTGCAGAACTTCTCTGACACATCAGCTTTTCCGTTCTCGGTAGATGCAACTACTCCAGGCGGCGGTTCGCTAAGGCTCGATGGCGAAGCTGGCCCGCTCGCGGCAGGCGACGTTACGCAGACTCCCATGCACGCCAATATCAAAGCCGAAAATGTTGACTTGGCGGCAACCGGATTTGCTCCTGCGGATTCCGGGATTGCCGGCGTCTTGGACTTTGACGGAAACGTGAAATCCAACGGCAAGGAACTACATTCTGAGGGCAAGGCCACCGCAAAAAATCTTCGCGTGGTGAAGGGCGGAGCCCCCGCGCACCAGGCAATTACCTTGGACTACGCTTCAGATTTGAATTTGTTGGACAAAAAAGGCGTGCTTACACGCGGTGACATAGCTCTCGGCGGCGCCGCCTCTACTGCAAAGCTTACGGGGAACTTTGATACGCGTTCAGACATTCCCAGCATCAACGCCCGCTTGAAGGGCACGAACATGCCATTGGACAAGATTGAGGGCCTGCTACCTGCCTTTGGCGTGATTTTGCCGCAAGGTTCGCAATTGCAAGGCGGGGCAGTGACTACCGACCTGAGCATTATCGGCCCTGTGGACAGGCTCGTAACCTCCGGTCCGATCAATGTGGTGAATACAAAGGTGGGCGGCTTCAACTTGAAGTCCCGTGCTTCCGGGCTGACTGCCCTCGCAGGGCTGCCCTCTGGTTCTGATCTGTTGATTCAGGCTTTGAATTCAAAAATGCGGGTCGCGCCTGACGGTATTCGCGCAGACGGGATTCAACTTGTCCTGCCCAATATTGGAACGGTCACAGGGGATGGATTGATCGGCGCTAACAATTCACTCAATTTCAAAATGAAAGCCAAGCTGGCGAATGGCGGCGGTCTAGCGGGAGGACTTTCCGCCCTCTCCACCTTCGGCCAGTCCAAGGGCGAGTTGCCATTCCTTATTCAAGGCACTACGCAAAATCCTGTGTTTCTTCCTGATGTTGCCGGAGCGATGACGGGCACGATGAAAGCTCCAGTGCAAGGTGTACAAGGGGTGGGTGGATTGCTCGGCGGACTCTTCGGCAAGAAAAAGAAGTAAGTAGTTAGTGCTTTAGACTGGTGTCGTTCTTTTCTGCGACACGATAGCACCTCTCCTTGGTGTCCCAGTAAATGCGATCCTTATTCGCATTCCATGCAGCCAGCCATTGATCCTGAACGAATTTCCGGCCATGTTTCCCCAGAAAGTCTCGCCAGCATTGCTCAGAGCTGTCATTGCATTCCGGATGCAGTGACTCCAATCCCGGAAGAGTGAATTTCGTCCACGTTGCATCCAGGAACAGGTCATCCAAGATAAAGTGGGCGTTATCTCCGATCGTTGTGTAACTCCAATAATCGTAGATAGGATGTGCTGTCTGCCGTTCGTCAGTGAGTTGCGCGATGAGTAGGGGAATTGCGGATTTTCCCATTTTGATGATTCGCTCTATCAACTTCGAATTGCAATACATCTCGTCTTGTAGTCGCCCTTTGAAGCGACACATCCCATGACTCTCTTCAAAACTGAAGAGTGATAGCTGCTGAATTGGTTTCTTCGGCTTGTCTCCAGCGTGTGCTAGCGGCAAAAGCAAGAGGCCCGGAATGAGTGCAAGAACCATTCTCTTCATAGTTTCTAATACCAAGTTTCTAATACCAAAACACAGGCTCATTCTCCCATAAGTACCGCAGGCTGCCTATTTTCCCCTCTAAGGCTGGTTTTAACCGCTGAGAACGCGGTAAAATCAGGGTTGCGCCCCCTACGTTCGGGCTTTAGAACAAAGGACATTTTGACGAATCTACGTACCCTCGGAACCATGAAATTATCTCGAATCGCCCCGTTTATTTTTTTGGCCGCAACTATTCTGCCCGCTGCCGCGCAGACGGTTGTAGAAGACATTGTCGCTCGTGTGAATGACAAGATCATCACGCGCTCTGACCTAAAACGCAGCCGTGAGGCGCTCGACGCTGAAGCCAAGCAGCCGCCCCCGGAAGGTGGCGAAAAGAAGCCTCCTCCGAAGGAAAAGGACCTTCTTCGCGATCTCATCGATCAACAGCTTCTCGTTCAGCGCGGTCTGGACATGGGCATCACCGCAGACAGTGACGTGATCAAGCGCCTAGACGAGATTCGTAAGAGCATGAACCTTGAGAACATGGAAGACCTCGAAAAGGCGGCACAGGCGCAAGGCATCTCCTTCGAAGATTTCAAGAACAACATGAAGAACAGCATCATCACTCAGCGCGTGATCGGCGAAGAAGTGGGACGCAGGATTCAGGTTCCTCCCACTGAGATCGCCGAGTACTACGAAAAACATAAGAGTGAATTCCAGCGTCCTGAGCAGGTAGCGCTCGCCGAGATCCTTGTATCAACAGAAACCAAAGCGCCAGCGCAAGATCCGTCGAAACCCGCCGCAGCCGATGCTCCGAAGAGCGAAACGCCCGCACCCGCGGCGGAAGACCCGGCGAAGATTGCGGCAGCGGAAACGAAAGCCGCAGCACTACTCGATTCCATTCGCAAAGGTGCGAAGTTCGAAGATGTTGCAAAAAAGTCCTCTGATGGCCCAACTTCCGCGGAGGGCGGAAACCTCGGCGCATTCAAGCGCGGAGCACTCGCAAAAGAATTGGAAGACAAAGTATTCGCCATGAAGACCGGCGACGTTTCTGACGTGATCCGCACCAAGCAGGGATTCATTATCCTCAAGGTGGTTGATCACCAGTCGGCAGGCGTGCCACCGATGAAAGAAGTAGAGACCCAGATCAATGAAGCACTCTACTTCGAAAAGCTGCAACCCGCATTGCGCGCATATCTGACGAAGCTGCGCGAGGATGCATACATTGACATCAAGCCCGGGTTCATTGATACAGGGGCAAGTCCGAACCAGACCAAGCCTATCGTTGTGGCATCTGCGGGTTCACTCGAAGAGCAACAGCAAAAGAAAGCCAAGAAGAAAAAGAAGATGTTGATCTTCTAGTTCGGACCACGTTCGCTCATTTCAAAATCGCCTGCGGTCGTTTCCGGGGGAACAGGACTCCGGAAGGAGAATCACATGAAAGAATTCTTTGTCGACCAGTCGGCCCAGTGTGAGAACCAGAACGTAACTACCTCGTTCGTCGTCGCAGCCAAGCAGGTCAAGCCGAAGAAGAATGGCGACCCTTACCTCGCGCTAACACTGGCTGACCGTACCGGCCAGATCGAAGCGAAGATGTGGGACGGCGTCGCCGAAACCATCGATCAATTCGAGCAAGACGACTTCATCAAGATCCGCGGGCTGATCAATAAGTACAACGGACGCTTCCAACTCACGATCCATAAACTCCGCCGCATGGAAGAGTCAGAGATCGAATACGCTGACTACCTTCCCAAGACAAGTAAAGACGTTGATGAGCTGTGGAAGACGCTGGCCGGCTTCGTCGAGTCCTTCACTGACCAAAACCTGAAGACGCTGGTGCAGGCCTTCATGGCGGACCCTGAGATCGAGCGCGCCTACAAGAACGCTCCCGCTGCAAAGACCTTGCATCATGCTTTCATCGGTGGACTCCTCGATCACGTTGTCTCGCTCTTCACGTCGTGCGACCTTGTCTGCCGAAATTACGCACACGTGAATCGCGACCTCGTTTTGACCGGCGCATTTCTGCACGACATCGGCAAGATCCACGAACTCTCCTACGCACGCTCGTTCAGCTACACCACCAAAGGACAGCTTCTGGGACACATGATCATTGAGCTTGAAATGCTGCACAAGAAGCTCGCCAGCCTGCCGGATTTCCCGTCGCAGTTGAAGATCCTTCTGGAGCACCTCATCATCAGCCATCACGGACAATACGAGTTTGGCTCGCCCAAACTCCCCATGTTTCCTGAAGCGCTGTTGCTGCACTACATGGATGACCTCGATTCAAAGATGGAGTCCATGCGCGCGCATTTCGAGCGCGAGCGCGGACTCGAATCCGATTGGACTGGCTACAATGCATCGCTCGGACGTCCGCTGTTGAACACGCAGAAATTCTTATCCAAAGTAGGGCAGCCGAGCGACTCCGCTCCCAAGGCCGACGCCGCAAAGGCTGGAGCAGAAACTTCCGCAGCTCCCACCATCGATCCCGAACTGAAATAGAAATGAGCAAGCTCGATTTCAACCAGTTCGAAGTCCTTACTTTTGATTGCTACGGGACTCTGATCGATTGGGAATCAGGGATTCTCGGCGCCTTTCGTCGCGCATTCGCCGCCCGCGGCCGCAGTTTCGAAGACAAAGAAATCCTCACCGCGTACTCCGAGATTGAGCCATCGGTGCAGGCAGAAGGATATCGTCTCTACCGCGATGTCCTCGCCGAGGTGATGGCGCGAATCGGCAAGCGATATGAAATAGATTGGACCGAGAAGGAACTCTCTTCGCTCGCCGAATCCATTCGCGATTGGCAGCCGTTTCCGGATACCGTCCCCGCATTGCGCAAGCTGAAGTCGAAATACAAACTGGCGATCATTTCCAACATCGATGACGATCTCTTCGCGCACTCCGCTCGACATCTCGAGGTCCCATTCGACCACGTGATAACCGCCGAACAGGTGGGCAGCTACAAACCTTCGCACAGAAATTTTCAGACGGCATTGAACAGGATCGGATTACCTAAAGAGAAAATCCTGCATGTGGCAGAAAGTATCTTCCATGACGTGATCCCTGCCCGTGAACTTGGATTGCGTAGTGTATGGGTGAATCGACGCGCAGCGCGGGGCGGCGTGGGAGCCTCCATGAATGCAGTCGGCACTCCCGATTTGGAAGTGCCTGACCTGGAGACTCTCGCTGGGCTGGCTGTTTAGGCTGTCTTCTTCAACATTGCGGGTTTGCAATCACGGATAAACGTGGTCATCGCTTCCCGCAGTCGCGCGTCCAGGCTGTTGCTGATGCGCACCATGTCCGGAATCAAAGAGCTTACTTCCACCATCAACAGATTTTCCTGGATTGTTGTGTAAATGATGTTTCTTAGGATTCGCATCTCATCGACAAGGTCCAGTATCTTGAATTTCTGCTGCGCACGCAGTTTGCCATGTTCCTCTGCTGCCTCCGTCACGGAAGGCATCTTCTTCTCTTGGCGCTGTTGCAAATCTCTAACAAGTTCTTTCAGCACCTTTGGAAGACTGTTCCTGACTTCGTCGTCACTCAATGATTGCGTTGGAATCTCCGGGCGCTTTCTCAATTCTTCGATATAGCGGCCCATGATCTCTTCGGCATTCTTGTCGATCAGCTCAGAAACGTTAAGCCGTTGGCTGGGAATAAAGCGGCTGCGATTCTGCAGTTTGTGGCGGATCGTGTCGATCAGTTCTTCGGTGTTGGCCGGTTTGACGATGTAATCATCCACTTGTCCGCGGATTGCTTCGAGCGCCGTCTCGAACGCCGGATATCCCGTAATGATGATAGTGAGCGCATCCGGCTGCACTCGGCGCATAGCGCTGACCACAGTGAATCCATCGCTCGGCTCTCCGATGTTCAAGTCGGAGAGCAAAACGTCGAACTTTTCTGACTGGATCAGCTTCAGCGCATCCGTGACGTTTGCCGCAGACTTGACCTCGAACTCGTGCATCTCGAGGATCAGCGGCAGCGTCAGCCGAATCGTGGGCTCATCGTCCACAAACAGCAGCTTGGTCATGCAGGGCCTTATCCAGTGATCGGGATTTTGATGATTTTCTTTTGGATCGCGTACGTGACCAACTGTGCTTTGTTGTGGATGTCTAGCTTGCGCATGAGGTTGAACTTGTGCGCTTCGATGGTTTTCACGCTAAGACCCAGGATCACGGCAATCTCTTTCACCGAGTTTCCTTCGGCGAGCAGCTTCAGGATCTCTCGTTCGCGCGGAGTCAGCGTGGAAATGCGCGGACGCAACTTGGTGTCGCGGACGCGCGAGCGGAAGTCTTCCACCAGCTTACCCAGCACTTGGGAGCTGAGATATTTGCCGCCTTTGTATACATCGCGAACTGCCGTGAGCAACTGCGGCGCCGGCGTATCTTTCAGGACGTAACCAGCAGCGCCTGCTTCGAGGCATTGAACGAGGTAGTCTTCATCTTCGTACATCGTGAGGAACAGGACTTTCGTCTCAGGACGGTTCTTCCTGATCTGCCGCGCGGCTTCGAACGACGAGAGGCCGGGCATGCCAATGTCCATCAGCACGATGTCGGGTCGCAATTCACGCGCTTTCTCTACGGCTTGTCCGGCGTCAGACGCTTCCGCGATCACTTCAAAGTCAGACGACTCGGTTTCCAACAACCTGCGGACTCCCTGGCGGAAGAGCGTGTGATCATCGGTCAAAAGACACTTTATCTTAGGCATTGGTATCGCTTTCTCCGCCTTCAGCACTGGCGGCGTACATAACTTGGGGGGGTGGGATTTCTAATACTTGTTCTTTTCCGGCCACTCGCTCCGTGGCCGGGACTTCAATCTCGATGCGCGTGCCTTTGCCCTTGAGAGACACAACACGCACTACTCCGCCGAGCATTGCTACACGTTCTTTGATTCCAGCTAGTCCGAATGAGTTCCCCCGGAAGTTGCTCTTTGGGAAGATTCCTATACCGTCATCCTCAACCAGCAGCTTTACCGTTCCGTTGTTTCGCGTCATGGAAACGCTTGCCTTGTTCGCCTGTGCGTGTTTGGCGACGTTGTGCAGCGCTTCCTGGACAATGCGATAGACCGTGGTTTCCGTTTCCTGGCTAAGGCGGCCAACTTCGTCTGAGATGGCGACGCGCGTTTTCACGCCGGCATTCTTTTCCAGGTCCTTTGCTTCTTTGCGCAATGCGGCAGAAAGTCCCAATTCCTGCAATACCAAGGGAGAGAGTCGCGCTATGATCCGGCGTATTCCATCGATTGTGCGGTCAACCACGTCGAGGGCTTCCTGCACTTTGTCCTTCGGAGCGCGACCGCTCAAGCTGGCTTGCAGCATGTCCAGATACAAACGGATCACCATCAGGCCCTGCCCGGTCTCATCATGGAGTTCACGGCTGATGCGGGTACGCTCTTCTTCTTGTGCGCGAAGCAGATGACTGGAAAGTTCGGCGATCTTTGTTTCGCGCTCGCGCAGCATCTGCGTCATCTGCGCTCGGTCAATGGCCATGGCGGAGCGGTCCGCAATGGCACGCATGAGGCCGCGCTCGGTCGGCATCCACTCGTACGGCTTTGCAAAACCGATGAGCATCACGCCAATGGTCTTACCGTTATATTTCAGCGGCACGCCCCAAAGCGTGGTGGCAAGTACCTTTAGTTCCTGATGGACAATGCGGTCATCCTGGCTCGCGTTCAATACGAGCTCCGGCTCGCCGCTTCGCGCAATGGCGCCGCAAATCCCCTGGCCGAGTGTCACGCTGAATTCCCCGCGCATCTTCGGATCCACACCAACCGAAGCGTGAACGCGCAACAGATCGCTTTCTTCATCACGAAGCAAGACCAGACCGATCACTGCTTCGAATGTCTCGCAGGTGATCTCAAGAACCCGCTGGAGCATCGTCTCCAAGCTCCTGTCTGCGAGTTCCACATCGAGGATCGCGAGCAGCGATTGCGATTCTTTCGCCCGCGCATCAAAGTAAGCCGCTGAGATAGCACCGAAGGTTGAGGAGGAAAGCATTCCCATTGCCACTTGAAACTGTGTGCGACGTTCCCCGAAAATGCTTCCTACATAAGGTTCGCAAACATCTTCTGAGATCTCTAAAGCGCGTTTGACGACGCGGGTGTCGACTTCGAGCTTTGCTAGCCTGATCCCAAAATATTCCACGTTCTCGAAAAATCCGTTGAAGTCACTGTGCAGAAAATAAGATGACCCGGTCGCGACGGTCACTCGCTCTAACGTGGCAAGTGTGCGTTCACACAACGTGAACTCTTGCAGGATGCGCATGCGCCAATTGGCGATGATGTCAGGGAAATAGGGCTGAAGTGCTTGGGCGAGTTCCAGGATCAGGTCTCGCGAGCGGTCATTCAACGGCAAAACAGCAGTCACATCTACTCCGGGGCCCATGCAAAATTCTTGTGCAGCTACTTGGATGCAGCTACTCTGATTGCGAGAAGCTAACTAGTTCGACAACATTAATTGTGCAGCGATGGCGCAATTGTACCCCGATTTCGCCTTAGTATTACATGAATTATTAACTTTTTAAGCATCAGTGTTAAGGCTTAGGCCGGAGGCGGGTTTCGCAGGAGAACGCTTGGTTTCAGTTCCGCAACTCGCCGCCTATTGCTCATAAGTTCATAGAAGGCGTGACGAGGCCTTCTAAGCCCAGCAAACCTCGCATCGGATAGAATCGTTCATCCTGTTTTTTCCAGACCTTTTAGGACTAAGACAGGACTTACTCAGACCTTAATGCTGCGCTACTACACCGCCGGAGAATCCCACGGAGAGTCCCTCATTGCCGTCATCTCCGGCATTCCGGCAGGTCTGGAGATCGATCAAGCATTTGTTGACCGCGAACTCTGGCGCAGACAACAAGGCTTTGGCCGTGGCGGACGCATGCGCATAGAGAGTGACCATGCTCATTTCCTCTCTGGAATACGCAACGGGAAGACGATCGGCTCGCCTATTTCCATTCAGCTCGAGAACAAAGATTGGAAGAATTGGGAAGAAGCGCTGCCCGTACGAGCGGGAGATCCGGCCAAGCACAAAGCAGTAGCTTCTCCACGGCCAGGTCATGCCGATCTCGCCGGAGCGCTGAAATACGATCTGCCGGAAGCGCGATACGTTTTGGAACGCGCATCAGCGCGCGAATCCGCAGCGCGAGTCGCAGTCGGCGCCATTGCAAAACTGCTGCTGCGAGAATTGGGAATCGACGTACTGAGTCATGTGATCGCAGTAGGCTCGGCAGCAAACGAGGGCGAAGCTTCTTGGGATCAACTCGTTGCTCTCCATGCGAAGAACGAAGTCCTGCTCAATTGCGCGGATGAATCTGCCGAACAAGCAATGAAAGCTGAAGTGGACAAAGCATTGCGCACCGGAGATTCCGTCGGCGGAGTCTTCGAAGTCATCGCGCACAAAGTTCCGCCCGGCTTGGGAACGTACGCAAATTGGGACGAGCGCCTCGACGGCCTGCTCGCTTCCGCCGTGATGTCATTGCAAGCGGTTAAAGCGGTTGAGATCGGTCGCGGCATCCACGCTGCCACATCGTTTGGATCAACGGTTCATGACGAGATCGGATATTCATCCCAGGAAGACAACAATGCTCACACCCGGTTCACGCGTCCCAGCAACAACGCTGGAGGCATCGAAGGCGGGATATCGAACGGTGAAGATGTGGTTGTGCGCGGCTATTTGAAGCCGATTTCCACTTTGCGGCGTCCCTTACAATCAGTGGACTTCAAGACCCGAGAAACAGTGAAGGCGGCTTACGAACGGTCCGATGTTTGCGTGGTGCCAGCCGCTGGCGTTGCGGCGGAATCCATGGTGGCTCTAACGCTGGCGAAATGCGCTTTGGAGAAATTCGGCGGAGACTCAATGACCGAACTGCTCCGCAACTTCAAAGGCTATTGCGAGCAGATTGAGAAATTCTGACCAGGCAATTCCTTGTCATATATCTGAACACATTTTCGTATTCCCGCATCTTTCTTAGCGTGGTGCGATGCAAGTCAGCAACATCCATGCCGTTCAGTTCGTCTTCTTACTGCTGCTGTTCTTCGTCGCGGCATTCGCGGTCGTCGCGCAAAAACTCAAAACTCCCTTTCCTATCATCTTAGTGCTCGCAGGGCTGCTGTTGAGTTTCGTCCCCGGCGTTCCGCGCGTTCACCTCAATCCGGACATCATCTTTTTTGTCCTCTTACCGCCTCTCCTGTACTCCGCCGCATGGCTTACCTCTTGGAGAGATTTCCGCTACCACCTGGTCAGCATTCTGCTGCTCGCGTTCGGTCTGGTTACCTTCACAGTCTTCGCGGTTGCTTCCGCGGCTACGCGGGTCTTCGCCGGATTCGACTGGCGCACCGGGTTCGTGCTCGGGGCAGTAGTCTCAACCACGGACGCGCTCGCCGCAACGTCCATTGCCAAGCGCGTGGGATTGCCGCAACGCATCGTCGACATCCTCGAAGGAGAGAGCCTGGTCAACGATGCCACCGGCCTGCTCGCGTTGGAATTCGGTATCGCCATGGTCGTTCAGCAATACACCCCAACTTTCACAGTGGCTTTCGCGCGCCTGACCTACCTCACACTTGCTGGACTCGTGATCGGCCTCGTCGTCGGTGTCATTGTGGAGTGGCTTGAGCGCCGAATTGATGATGGCCCTATTGAGATCACCCTGAGCGTGCTGGTTCCTTATGCGGCCTATCTCGCCGCAGAAGGAGCGCGGGCCTCCGGTGTGCTGGCCGTTGTTGTTTCTGGACTTTACCTCAGTCGCAAGAGCCCGGAGTTTTTCTCTCCGAATGTCCGCATCCAGGTCTACTCCGTTTGGCGGACGTTGACCTTTGTCCTGAACGGAGTCGTCTTTGTCTTGATCGGCCTGCAGCTTCCGTATGTGCGTGCCGGGATTGAAAACTATATTCTCCGCGAATTGCTGATTTACGGGGTTCTCTTTAGTGCCCTTGTCATAGCGCTACGGCTTGTCTGGATATATCCCTCAGCGCACGTGGCCATCTTCATCCGCCGCCGACTTCTGGGCCAAGCTGAAGAAGTCCCGCCCGCGCGTCAGATCTTTGTCGTCGGCTGGACGGGAATGCGCGGCGTCATCGCGCTCGCTGCGGCCATGGCCTTACCTGAATCGCTCGCGAACGGCAATCCATTTCCGCAACGTAACCTGATCGTGTTTCTGACCTTCTGTGTGATTCTGGTAACGCTTGTCCTGCAGGGCCTCACACTTCCAATGTTGATACGGCGTTTAGGCTTAGTGGGAACTGAAGGCTTTCATTGCGGGGAGAGGGAAGCCCGGAGAATCGTTCTGGAAGCGGCCCTTGCCCACATTGAGGAAAAGCGGGAGGACGACCGGCCGGAGTTCGCTGGCATCTACGATGATCTTGCCCAGCACTACAGGGACCGTCTTGAGAGCGCGACCGACGACCAGGATGAAAGAAGCGCAGCTTCCTATGCACGCCTTCTTGATTTCTCGCTTGAATTGAATCAGGTTGAGCGTCAGGCTGCTGTCCGGTTGCGCAACGAAGGCAGGATCAACGATGAGGTGTTTCGCGAACTCGAACGCGAGCTTGACCTGACCGAAGTGCGGCTACAGGAGCGATCGCAGCACATGGCCTGACAAGGCTTCGGACTCATCAATCGAAGTACTTGGGGGGAGAATCCTGAGCGCGAAGATATAATTCACCTGTGGAAACAAAGTCCAAAGCGAAGATATACCCGATTGTTCTCTACGGCGACCAAGTGCTGGAGAAGACGGCCGAACCAGTCACAGTGTTCGACGCTGAACTTCGAACTCTGCTCGATGACATGTTCGAGTCGATGTACGCCGCTCACGGTGTCGGCCTTGCTGCTCCGCAGATCGGAATTCCCAAACGCATCGCCGTCGTCGATTGCAGTTTCAAAGAGCGTCCTGCAGAGCGGATTGTTCTCGTCAACCCTGAGATCATCGGGCAGGAGGGTAAACAAAGCAGCGGAGAAGGCTGCCTCAGCCTCCCCGACTTCCGCGAGAATGTCACCCGCGCAAACCGCGTCACTGTCCGCGCGCAAGACGGCCATGGCAAGGAATTCGAGATGACCGGCGAAGGCCTGCTCGCTCGCGCGTTCCTCCACGAGACAGACCATTTGAATGGAAAGCTCTTCATCTCCCACGTCAGCGCTCTCAAGCGCGACCTCATTAAGCGGAAGATCAAAAAGCTAGTAAAAGCCGGCGAGTGGAGATACGAAAGGCCGTTGTAAGTTGTCTTGTGCTTCTCGCGTTCCCCTTCTGAGCCTCACGTTTGCTGTCCCGCTGCTTTCTGTCGGTTCCCCTATACTTGACCAAAGTAGCCAAGGGGGATGCCTAAGAACATGACTCTAGTAGCTGGGTTCAACTGCCGAGACGGCCTGCTTCTTTGCGCCGACATGGAACAGGTAACGGGCGCATCATCTCGCCGAGTCAGCAAGCTGGCAATGAGATGTACGACCGGCTCCTGGTGCTATTCAATCACTGGTGCGGGTAGTGGGGCCGTCATTGACAATTGTGTGGACAAGATCTGGGACGCAATGAAAAGTGAGCCAGACTACAACGAAGAAAAAATGGAGGATGTTCTCACGGAAGTTCTCACAAAGGCTCACACAAAGTATGTCTGGCCGGACAAGCGGAATGACCACTCCATAAGCCTCATTGTTGCTTACACGGACATGCAAAGCTTCAGACAAAAACTTTGGATTACGTACGACTTGGTGCCGATGCCGGAAGTTAAGCACGTCTGCGCTGGGATCGGTGAGGACCTGGCTAATTATTTGGCCGATCAGCTTTGGCACCCCTTCTATTCAGAGCAGCAAGCTGTACGAATGGCAGCATTCATTTTCAAAGAGGTGAAAGAACACGTCGGGAATGTTGGCCAAGGGACGGAAATGTGGATGTTACAAAAAGGCGGCAAGACCAAGTTCTATAACCGACATGAAACGGCATTGTTAGAGTCAGGGTTACCAAGCTTTGAGCGGAACATCTACGACTTTGGTAAAGAAATCATTGGTCCGCTTTTCCCGATCTTGCCCTTCACCCTCAGCGTCCCAAATAAAGAAATTTGCACCGAAGACAAGAATGTTTTCCAGGGTCCGAAGGGGATTGGAGCCAAAGACTTAGGAAAGCTGACCTTCAAATAGATGAACGTCGTCTCTCGTGTACTCGTGATACGCGTAACAGCGTGTGCAGTAGATCGTAAACTTTTTAACGTCAGGTCTGTCCCACTTGCCTATGGGCTGTGACCACACTTCGTGTAGTGCAATTATGTTGTCGCAATTACTGTTCTTGCAGCGAACGCCAGTAAAAATTGTCATCGAGTAAGTCTTTCAACAGATCAGTGGGTGGGCGGTAACCATATGCTTTAAGGCGTCCAAAAACAAGTGTGGACTTACGGCGATTGAAGCGGAAGGTCAGTTCGTTGAAGTATGCCGACGATTTGCAGGAACTTTTGCAAGTCCATCGACGCTCAAGTTAGTGTCTAAAAGCATTCGACTAAGTGTTTCAACCTTCGACTTAGCCTTACTTCGCTGGTCAGCAAAAACGCATGGATGTTCATTTCGACGTACCTTACCCTGCCTTCGACTCGATGACAACTTTCAGGCCCACTATATCTTATTGATAATTTAGTTTTCAATATGTTGACATTTAGATTTTATTCGCATACTCTGTTTCCTGCTCTAAACGGGGGGGAGTCAGGATTCATATCTTGGGATATGAACTAGTTACGAATCAAAGACTTACGCCATATACCCACCCGTAAGTCGCTGATTCAACTATGATTCATATCGAGGGGGAGGGGGAGGGAGTTATGAAGCAGTAACTCCACGCTTCAAAAACCAGCAGCTAACTCCTTTGTTTTGTAATTTTTACCTATAACTGCTTTGTTTCGTCATATTTGAGCGATACTCGCCAGCTAAACCCTTATTTTTGTCATATTTGCGATTTGAGGGGGAGGGGGGGTGGGTAGGGGCCCAAGGCGAAATATGTTCGCATTGAAAGACGCCAATGGATTTAATCTTCTGCGGAACTCCGCAATTCGCCGTCCCCACTCTCAACCGATTGGTTGAAGAAGGATTCCACGTACGATTAGTGGTCACGCAACCGGATCGTCCAAGAGGGCGCGGCATGGAAGTGACACTCTCGCCTGTGAAGCAGGCATCCCTCGCGCTCGGCTTGCCGATCGTGCAACCGGAGAAGATCAAGAGCAACACAGAATTCCGCGCACAACTGGAAGCGATTGCGCCCCAGGCGGTCATAGTTGTCGGCTACGGACGCATCATCCCCGAATGGATGCGCGACCTTCCCAAATTCGGGAACATCAATCTGCATGCGTCGCTGCTTCCGAAGTACCGCGGCGCCGCCCCGATTCAATGGGCGATTGCAAATGGCGAGACTGTCAGCGGCAATACGACCATTCGTTTGAATGCTGGCCTCGACACGGGAGACATTCTTCTCCAGGAACAAACGGACATTGCGCCGGACGACACTGCGCTGACACTCGCCCCCCGGCTCGCCGAATCTGGAGCGCAGCTTGTAGTAAGGACGCTTCGAGGATTAGAGGACGGCAGCATTCAACCTGTTCCGCAAGACGACAGCAACGCCAGCCTCGCGCCCATTCTGCAAAAAGAAGATGGACGGATTGATTTTTCCCGGACTGCTTCAGAAATAAATAATCGGCTGCGCGGATTTCAGCCGTGGCCTGGCGCGTTCACCACATTTCGCGGGAAGAGCCTGAATGTGATCGCCGCTAAGCCAGCGAGCCAATCGAAGGCGCTTGCAGCCGGCGAAATCATGTATGAAGAGGAGAAACTCCTTGTCGGTTGCGGCAACAGCACTCTGCTTGAGTTGATTGAAGTCCAACTCGAAGGCAAAAGACGTATGAGCGCCAGCGATTTCACTAATGGATACAAGCCGCAACCGCAAGAGATGCTGGGCCGGCCGGCGGTCGCTTCATCGAGTGACTTGAAATAATGTCAGCCTCTCCCGCACGAACCGCAGCATTCGACATCTTGCTTCGGGTCGAAACTCAAGGCTCTTACGCGGTCGAACTACTGCATTCGGAAAAGACCTCACGCCTATCACCGCCGGACCGCAATCTCGCTATGCAGTTAGTGATGGGCGTGCTGCGATGGCAGATGCGATTGGATTCCGCGATCGCAGAATTTACATCTGGCAAGAAATTGGATACAGAAGTCCGCATCGCACTACGCCTCGGAGTTTTCCAATTGCGCTTTCTTGAACGGATTCCCGAGAGCGCCGCCGTCAACGAAAGTGTGGAACTCGTAAAGCGCGCTAAGAAACGCTCAGCCGTGCCCTTCGTCAATGCAGTGTTGCGGAAAATCGCAAAGAGCGCGGAACCCGCGCATCCCGCGCATCCCGCGAAGCTGGAATCAGCAGAAGATCTTGCCAACTGGTTTTCTCATCCGCTCTGGCTGGTCGAAGGCTGGATGAAACAATTCGGACCGGAAATCACCAGGCGCATTTGCGAACAAGATCAAGCGCCGCCGCAAACTTCCTTGCGCTTAAATGTTGAAGGCGACGCAGCAAGTGCTGTGCTGGCGGAACTTGCCGAAGCAGGAATCGAGATCGCTTCTGGCGCGCTACTTTCTTCAGCTAAACGCGTAATTGCAGGAGATGTGACTCGCACAGCCGCATTCCGCGAGGGACGCATTGCCATCCAAGACGAGGCATCGCAATTAGTAGCGGCCCTCGTTGGAAGGGGAACTCGCATTCTGGATTGCTGCGCTGCTCCCGGAGGCAAGACCGCAGCCATTGCGCTGCGAAATCCTTCAGCCGAAATCATCGCGGCTGAGTTGCATGAGCAGCGAGCGCAGATGATGAAGAAATTCGTCACCGCCCCAAACGTAAAAGTAATCACCGCCGATGCGCTGAATCTGCCGGTGTCGGGAACATTCGATCGCGTCCTCGTCGATGTCCCCTGTTCCGGCACAGGAACGTTGGCGCGCAATCCGGAAATAAAGTGGAAGCTCACTCCCGCGGATATCGACGATCTTCACGCTAGGCAAGTGGCGATACTCCGCGCTGCATTGGATCGCGTCAGCGTCAATGGCCGCTTGATTTATTCCACGTGCTCGCTGGAAGAACAAGAAAATGCTGCTGTCGTCGAAGCGGCGTTGCGCGACCGGCCGCAGTTTAAGCTCAGCGAAGCTAGAGCGCTGCTTACGCAGATGGAAGCAGCGCGCGAACTTGCCTGGCCGGATATTGAGTCACTTACACAAGGGCCGTTCTTGCGAACCTTGCCGGGAGTGCATCCGTGTGACGGCTTTTTCGCAGCGGTGATTGAAAGGATTAGTGACTGATCTCAAATGAAACAGATGCTCCCGCAGCAATTTTCTGTCCCGCAGCAGGAGTTTGTTTCACGATAATGCTGGAACCAGCGGACATGGGCGACGCCGCAGGTGAGCCCGGGCTTACGGCAACATCGGAAACTTTGCCCAGCGAGAATCCCGCGTCATCCAGTTGCGCCGATGCAACCGCGAGATGTTTGCCAACGAAGTTCGGCATCACAAATTGCTTTTCAGGTTCTTCCGCTGCAACCAGCACGCTTAACTTCGGCGACTCCACCGCTCCGGCCTCTGGCGGCGGATTCTGCACGATGATCTGGTCAGCGGTCGCGCCCGGAATGATCGCTGTCGCAACAGAGCCGACCTCGAGTCCGCGCCGCCGAACGTTGATCTCGGCGGCGCGAACGCTCTGGCCGATAACGTTTGGGATCTCCGTTCGTTGCGGCCCCAGGCTCTGCGCCACGCGGACGCGCCATCCGCGGCGGACCTTGTTTCCCGCCACCGGCAACTGCGACAGAATTTTTCCTTCTGGAATATCTTTTGAGAAAAAGCGATTCTCCACGTCGAGGATCAATCCGGCTTCGTTTGCAGCTGCTTCTGCGCTCGCGCGAGTCAATCCGGTCAGCTTTGGAACGGCGACTTCGCGCCCGTGGATCGCGAACCGCATCGCTGTCAATGCTGACACCATGGCGACGGTGAGCAGCACCAGTCCAAGCAGCAGGAATCGAAGCAGTCTTCTCATGGTCAGTTCTTGCGTGGCGCAGATTTTGGCGGCGCTGCCGCAACGGCGCCGCTTTCCGGATCGCTCAATGGCGGAACGCTCGTGAGAACAGTTTTCGGTTTGAGCGGGTCAAGTTCCTCGGCAGGTTTCACAAAGGTCTCGTTGTCACGGCCCTGCAATGCGGTCTTCATAAATTCGATCCACACAGGAAGAGCGGCTTGTCCGCCCGTTTCTTTGGGTCCGAGTGTTTTCTTTTCGTCAAAGCCGATCCACACTCCGCAAGTGATGGAAGGTGAGAATCCGACGAACCACGCATCGGTGAAATCGTTCGTAGTCCCCGTCTTACCGCCGAGTGGATGCTTCAGCTTCAATGCGGCGGTTGAAGTCCCCTGCTGGATCACACTTTGAAGAAGCGATGTCATGGTACGCGCAGTCTTAGAACTGATGACGTCGCGTACTTCCGTGAAATTCTCTTCGCGTATGTGTCCATCGTAGTCAGTGACTTTGCGAATGTACCGCGGCATTACTCGGACGCCGTCGTTCGGAAACGTTGTGTACGCGGCTGTCTGCTCGAAAAGCGTTACCTCAGCCGAGCCGAGCGCGACGGGCAAATACGGAGGAATGTTTGAGGTGATCCCGAACTTATGCGCGTATTCAATCACTGTCTTGATGGTCACTCGCTCGGCGATTTTCAATGCAGGGATGTTTCTGGAGTTTGCGAAAGCCGTGCGCAACGGCAGATTTCCCCAGAATTTGCCATCGTAATTGGAAGGCGAATACGGCCCTGACGCGGTCATGAAAGTTGTGGGCGTGTCCAGAATGTAGTCGTCGGTCGAGATGAAGTCATTGTCTATCGCTGCGGTGTAAACATACGGCTTGAATGACGACCCCACTTGCCGAAGAGCTTGCGTTGCGCGGTTGAATTGGGATTCCTTGAAGTCTCTTCCGCCAATCATGGCTTTGATGTCGCCGCTGGCGTTATCAACTGCCATAAGTGCCACTTGCGTTCCCGAGTCCTGCTCCAGCGTTACGCGAGCGCGATCCGCTTGGCCCGGGGGCGCAGGAATCAAGGAAATGATCTTCACGTAAACGACATCGCCAACGTTCAAGAGATCCTTCGGCAATTTCTTCCCAGTCCACGCAATCTCAGGTGCGCCGATAATAGCCATGTATCGGCTGAATTTCACAGTTGCGAAGTTCCCGGAAACTTCCGTGACCAATGCATGGACGTAGCCACCTTCCATCATCAACTCTGACCAATCCGGGTGTTCGTAACTCTGAAGCGGCTGCGATTCAAGAACATTCTTGAGCTTGCCTTTCCACCCATGACGACGTTCGTAAGCGGCGAGCCCGTCAAGAGCCGCTGTGTTCGCGGCCTTCTGCCACTCCAGGTTCAATGTTGTGTAAACGCGCAGACCATTCTGGTGGACTTCTTCGCTTCCGTATTTCTTTTCCAGGTAGCGGCGAATCTCTTCGACAAAATACGGAGCCACGGTGCTGGAAGCTGACTGAACATTAAGACGGATAGGCAGTTCTTTTGCAGCGCTTGCTTGCTGGGCGGTGATTTTGCCATCTTCAAGCATGGCATTGATCACGAGATTTTTTCGACGCAACGTGTTCTGCGGATTTGTAACTGGCGAATACTGTGTCGGAGACTTGGGCAAGCTGGCGAGAACTGCGGCCTCTTCCAGCGTGAGCTCTTTTGCTGGTTTGCCGAAATAATATTGCGAGCCGGCCGCAAACCCATAAACGCCGTGACCGAGATAGATCTGATTTGCGTAGAGAGTGAAGATCTGAGGTTTGGTGAAACGGCGCTCGATCTGAATCGCCAAGATGATCTCTTGGATCTTTCGGCTGAAATGGCGTTCGCTCGACAGGAACAGGTTTCGCGAAAGCTGCATGGTCAGCGTCGATGCACCCTGAGCGCGGCTATGCGTCACGATGTCTCGGTAGGCCGCACCCAGCACTCGTTGCAAATCGATGCCCCAGTGTTTCTCGAAATCCTTGTCTTCAATCGAGATAACAGCATCGCGCAAGACCTTCGGGAAATCTTCATACGAAGCGATCACGCGGCGTTGTAATGCGAAGCTGCCAATCACGTGTCCCTGATCATCGTAGAGTTCGGTGATGGCGTTAGGACGGTATCGCTCCAACTCACCAATCTGCGGCAAGTCAGTGGAATACACAATGAACATGCCACTGAGCGCACCGATCGCCGCTGACGCAATCACCAGCAGCCCGAAGACAACTCGGCCCACCAGTTTTGTGCCGGCAAACGTGACGGAAGGAATATCTGAGAACAAACGCTTCATGCGAGGAGTGTTGAAGGGCAGCATAGCATGATGTGAATTGTTCGAAGCGAGCTAAATTGAGCACAAAAAACGCGGACCGAAGTCCGCGATCTTATAGCCTCTAAGTCTGTTACGAAGCCTTGGTCTTCAAGACAGCAATGGCTCGCTGCAACTGTTCATCGGTATGCGGCGTGGCTTTCTTCGTGTCCGGCTGATTAGTCGTGTCCTGTTCTTCATCGCCTGTGTCGGCAACAATGGTGTCGTCCACATCGGCAACCAAGATGTTCGGTGTGACTGAGGTGTCCTGAATGGCTTTGCCGGATGGCGAATAGTACTTCGCGATCGACAGGATCACGGCGGAGCCATCTGGAACTTCGATCAGCTTCTGCACCGAACCGATGCCGAAGGTCTTGTCCCCCAGGATATCGCCGCGCGCGTTGTCGAGTACCGATGCAGCAACGATCTCTGCCGGACCTGCGGTTCCGCGATTCACCAGAATTACCAGAGGTAGTTTGGTGATCGCTTTCTGCGGATCAGCGTTGAAATCCTGACGCGTGAATTTCTGTCCTTTTAGAGAAGCGATGGCACCGTGATCGAGGAACAAGTTCGCTACCGCGATTCCCTCTGCCGGGTCGCCTTCGGAAACATTGCGAAGATCGAGAATGATTCGTTTTGCTCCGGAACTCTGTTCAGACTTGATCTTGTTCGCCAATTCTTGCGCTTTGCCTTTGGTCAGAGTCACTGGCTTAAGGTAAGCGATATTGCTCTCCAGCATCTTGTCAGAGACGGACGGGATGGAAACATCGTCACGAGCAATAACAATCTTCTGTGGTTCAGCTTTTCGGGGACGCACAACAGAGAACGTGATGTTTGATCCGCGTTGGCCTACCAGCATGTTCTGCACTTCGGCCAGCGACATCTCACGTGAGCTGCGCCCATCTATTGCTTCGATAATGTCACCGCTATCCAGTCCAGCTTTGTCCGCCGGGCCTCCTGGTATGACTGATACCACTGCTGCAAATCCAAAGCGCTTTGAGATGGTTGCGCCGATGGTCGCCTTGTAGTCGCCCTTCCCCTGTTGGAAGCGCTTGTACTCTGCGGGGCTCAAATAACTGGAGTTCGCGTCGAGGGATTCGAGGAGTCCGTGCAGCGCGCCATTGCGTACAGCTTCGAAATTCGGCTCTTCCACATACTCGCTGCGAATGCGCTGAAGCACTTCGCTGTAGACGCCAAGTTGCCGATAAGCCCCATCATTGCTGCTGGAAGCGCGGACGCCGAGTCCGCCGACCAGTACAAAAACTATGACGGCGATGGAAAGTGTGACGACTAAAGCTTTGAATTTGCTGGTCATTTATCTGAATACCACTTCATTTCAGGGGAGTTTCCCATGGCGGGAGTGCCCCGATTATAACCCGTTCGATGCCGGATAAGGATTAGACGACGCGGAAAAGGAATGGTTTCAGGGTTTTGGCTTCCTCACACAAGAAGTACAAGCCCTTTCGTCTGGAATATTTACACCTTCCGTTGTGCAATTTGCAGTAAACTCGGCCAATTCTCAGCAATAAAGGTGAACCGATGAGCGCAGAAGCCGCACCAGCAAAAGTAGCTGCTCCTTCAACTCTAGCCGCCATTGGCGTTGATCTGGCCCAGTTAGAGGTGTTCACAACTTCCTTGAAGAAGTTTGGCGTGCCTGTAACCGTCAAGGCGTTCGATTCCAAGCATCTTCCGAAGAACGTAACTGCTTTTGTTGTGCGGTTGGAACCGGGAGTCGAAGCAACACTCAGCGCAATTCGTGCCACTGAGGGTTGCGAAGACACGCTCATCTATGCGATTGGGACTCCAGCGGACGTACTGAGTATGCATCTGGTGGAATTTGATATCAGCGTCTTGCTGTCTGATCTCTCCGTGGCCTCAGTCACTGAGGCCGTCCAAAGCACGTACCAACTGCTCCTGCACCAACTTAGGCGCTACGCGCGCATTCCCATTGTCACTGCTGTGCAGATGGGTACAGGTGAAAACTGCGTTCACGCTATCAGCAAGAATGTGAGCGCGGGTGGAATCAGCGTGGTGTTTCTGAACGCCGCCGCTGCGGCGCAGATCCAAGCGGATACCGTTCTGCAGGTGAGTTTCAGCCTACCCGGTTCCGGACGTTTCCATCTTTCTTCTGTGCCGGTGATGCGCTCAGAGAAGGCCGCCAGCTTCCAATTTATCGGGTCACCCGATCAGGAAGAGTTGAAGGACTGGATCGACAGGTATTTGCAGAAGTAAGAAGCCCGAAATCGCATCGCAATCATTAACCGAACGAGGCCCGATCTACATGACCGACTCCCCCGCTTCCATCTCCAAAGCTGATCTCTGGCCTGAATTGCCGTACTCAAAATGGCAGCCGACTTGTGACACCCTGCACATGTGGACGCAGATGGTCGGCAAGATGCGTCTCGCACTTTCACCTATGCAAAACCACTGGTGGCAGGTGCCGCTGTATGTCAGTCCGCACGGTTTGACAACATCATCTATTCCTTACAATGAAACTTTCTTCGATGAGGAATTCGATTTCTTCGATGACAAGCTGGTGATTCGCACGAGCACCGGCTTAGAGCGCGCAATCGGTCTGTATCCGCGTTCGGTGGCAGATTTTTACGCCGAGTACACGGCTGCTCACCGAGAGTTGGGGATAGACGTGAAGATCAAGACGATGCCGGTGGAGTTTGCCGACCCCATCCCTTTCGAGCAAGACACGGTTCATGCCTCCTATGACGGGGAATACGTTCGGCGATTCTGGAGAATCCTCATGAATTGCGAGGAGGTTTTTCAGGAGTTCAGGTCGGGCTTCACGGGAAAATGTAGTCCGGTGAATTTCTTCTGGGGCAGCTTCGACTTATCTGTTTCGCGGTACTCCGGACGCCGCGCCCCTGAGAAAAAGAATTCCAATCGCATTGAGCGAGAGGCCTATTCGCACGAAGTAAGCAGTTGCGGTTTCTGGCCGGGAGACGGTCGTTTCAAAGAAGCTGCCTTCTTTGCGTACACGGCGCCTGCGCCGTCGGGCTTAGACCAGCAACGGATCAAGCCAGAGCGAGCGTTTTTCAGTCAGGAGTTGGGAGAATTCCTGCTGAAGTATGACGATGTGAGGAGCGCAGAAAACCCGCATCGCGACTTGCTGGATTTTTGCCAGAGTACATACGAAGCGGGCGCGAACCTTGCGAAGTGGGATAGAGATTCTTTGGAACGAAAATAGCTACTTGTTTTCAGGGACGAATTCTTTTGGCAGGTCAGAGCCGCCACCAAAGAAGAATCCATTCATCTGTTCCGCGATGAATTCCTGCGCTTCCGGTTTCCATGGCTGCAGCCGATATTCATTGAGCAGCATCTTCATGTGCTCCTGCCATTGCGCCCAAGCCTGCTTGGAGACGTTTTCGTAGATCTTTTGTCCGAGCGGAGTGTCAAAGGGAGGCTCATCGAGCCCTTCCGCTTGCTTTCCTAACTTCACGCACTGCACCATTCGAGCCATTGCTTAGCAAATCCTTTCAAGCTGATTCTACAAGACTGAGCTTCTTAAAGACTGCGACGTTTGCGCTTGTGATCTTTGTTTTTCTTCTTGATCTTGGTTTTGCGTTCTTGTTTCGCTTGTTTCTGAATCTCTTTTTTCTTCGACTGCTTCGGCAAAGGGCTGGAAGGCTTGGCTTTCCGCGAATCCGAAAGCGGAGCCTCCACGGAGAACTGCAGCTTTCGTTGTTCCCGGTCAATGCGGTCGAGAATCACGCGGACACGATCCCCGATGGCGTAAATCTTCTTGGTGCGTTCGCCCATGATCTGCCGGGTGTTCTCGCGGAAAGTGTAGTGATCGTCAGCTAATGTGTTGATGGGCACCAGCCCTTCAACGAACATGTCAGTGAGCTCAACGAAAAATCCGTATTTGGCCACGCTGATGATGAGCGCATCGAATTCTTCGCCTACGCGATCACGCATGAACTTGATCTTCTTCCATTCCGTGAGCTCGCGCTCGGCTTCGTCGGCGCGCCGTTCTGATTGGCTGCTCTCTTCGGCAATGTCATGCAAAATGTGCTCGGGAATCGGCCCACTGAGTTCGCCCTCGTGTTGGTCGGCGATCTGCCGCTGATGTTTGCTGCGACGACGCCCCGCGTGGCGGTCCGCCACAGGCTGGTGCTTGCTCCACGGTGAAAGCGATTCGCCGTCACTCCCGTTGCCCATCAGATTGACCGGAGGCGCGCCTGCTGGTTCGTCAGCCTCCTTCTCGCGAATGACTTCCTTGAGGATGCGGTGCACGATCAGGTCCGGATATCGACGAATCGGCGAAGTGAAATGCGTGTATGTGGAAGCAGCGAGAGCGAAATGTCCTTCGTTGTTTTCAGAGTATTTCGCCTGCTTGAGCGAGCGGAGCATGAGAAACGAGAGGATGCGTTCTTCCGGAGTGCCAGCGATTTTCTTCGTCAGCTTCTGGTACATACGCGGAGTGATGTGAATGTCCTCAGGAAGTTCCACGGGGGGAGCATTGCGCCCGCTGCCCTGATGATGACGGCGGTCTCCGTGCACCTGCACCTTCTTTATTGGTAACGAGCCCATTCCGAGCGTGTATCCGAAGCTGGCTGCCAAGAGTTCAAAATCGTAAATTTTCTTAGGGCTGGGCTTTTCGTGGATGCGATAGAGCGCGGCGATCTGGTGCGACTCGAAATAAGACGCCACCGACTCGTTCGCAGCCAGCATGAACTCTTCAATAAGACGGTGCGAGAACTTGCGCTCTGAACGAGTGATGCCTTTCATCAGCCCGTTCTCGTCAAACTCAATGAGGGGCTCAGGAAGATCGAAGTCGATGGAACCGCGACGCTCACGCTTTCGGTTCAGCAACTCCGCAAGCTTTCGCGCCAACTCTATGTGCTCCACCAGATTTGAGTACTCTCGGCGCGCAGCCTCGTCGCTATCGAGAATGAGCTGCACGTTGTTGTAGGTCATGCGCGCGGCGGAACGGATGATGCCCTCGTGAATCTCGTATCCAACGACCTCGCCGGCATGATCAATCTCCATGATGCAGGAGAGGACTAGGCGATCGAGGTTGGGACGAAGACTGCAAATATCGGTCGAGAGCTCCAGCGGCAGCATGGGCACGGCGCGATCAGGAAAATAGACCGATGTGCCGCGCAGGCGGGCGTCATTGTCCACCGGGGTGTCTTCGCCGACGTATTGCGCCACGTCCGCAATATGCACCTGCAACTCGTAATTGCCATTCGGCAGAATGCGGGCGAGGACGGCGTCGTCGAAATCCCGAGCGGTTTCGCCGTCGATGGTGATGATGGGCAGGTCGCGATAATCGCGGCGGTCCCGGACTTCGGTTGAGGGAATGGTTGAATCAATTCCCTGGGCCTGTTCAAGCACTTCCGTTGGAAAAATGTGCGGAAGATGGTGCTTACGAATGATGATCTCGACGTCCACGCCGAAGTCGTCCTCATAGCCTAGAATTTCGACGATGCGGCCATGCGCGTTTTGCGTCGCAGTTGGCCATTGGGTGATGAGAACGTCAACCACAACGTCCTCGAGGTCATCCCATTGTTTCAGATGGGCTTCGCTGCCAATCACGCGATGTGGAGTGGATTTGCCCGGCACGTTCGGCCGCGACTTGGGAATCTCCATCCCCGGCGGAATGATAACTTCGCCCGTGATCTTCTCGTCAATCGGGGTGACGTAGTTGTATTTCGTTCCGTAGTGAAAAGTGCCGACTATCGTCGTATGTGCGCGGTCGGCGACTTTGACGATCCTGCCTTCAGCCCGTCCATCGCGCGGGACTCCCGATATCTCGACCAAAACATGGTCGCCATGCATGGCTTGTCCAATAGCCGGCGGCGGAATGAAGATGTCGCCATCAATCTTCTCCCGTACTGACGCCGATTCAGGGATAACAAATCCGTAGCCGTCGCGGTGCATGGTCAGCCGCCCGGAAATGAGATTCTTCCCATCATCTGAGGA
The DNA here is from genome assembly GCA_025462725.1 of Terriglobales bacterium. Taxonomy (GTDB): domain Bacteria; phylum Acidobacteriota; class Terriglobia; order Terriglobales; family Acidobacteriaceae; genus JAICLA01. The sequence continues at coordinate 39,938 of JAOAPE010000013.1, forward strand.
CGGCACCGCCCATCGGTCGCGTCCGATGGCTTTCAAGTCTCCGCGATTGGTCATGTGCTTGAGCCGGATTTCGAGCTCGCGCCGCTCATTGCCGCGAATACCCATTTCGCGGACAAGCTGCTTGTATCCAGCCGATCCCTTGGGTTGGCGTTCGATGAAGCTAAGAATTTGTTTATCAGAAAGCATCAGACCTATTCATTTCTCGTTCAGACGGGTTACGGAGCCCGTAGTCCATAGTAAGCGCGAATGACTTTTTCTGCTAAGGCCTTCCCCCAATATAAGAAATGCTAATAGCGAAGCAGTATTTACATGGCGGCAGCGTGCGCTGGATGACACGGAACCGGGTCAACCCGGACACGGAATTCCGTCGAGTGCGCGTCAATCCACCGGTTCTGCAAAGACTGGAGCGGCAAGCAACTTTGGTTAGCAACGTGCGGATGCAAAGTTGTCCCCAGTAACAGGCAATCGGAAAGAGACAAACGCGCTGCACACGCTTCGTGCCAAGACCACAGATTCGAGCCAAACCAGGCCAATGTGTGATGGCGAGGCCAGTTCAACATTTGCACCAAAACATGTACCCCAGGAGAGAACCGAAATGTGGAAACCTGCAACACCTCCGAGCACGCAGAAACCGAACGCTTCACCTTCACCGGCCAGCACGCAACGCCCAACTCCTACAGAAACGGAAAAACCAGCCATGGCAAGCACACCTCTGAATAACGGAACCACCAACGACATGTCCCCGGCAGCAGCTCCACGCAATGCCATCCCGCAGGAACAGGCCAGCATTGGCAAGTCCCTGGTCATCAAGGGCGAAGTCAGCGGCTCTGAATCGCTCTACATTGACGGACGCGTTGAGGGATCCATCAACCTTCCCGGCAACCGCCTCACCGTAGGACGCAACGGCGTGGTCTCAGCTAACGTGATGGCGCGCGAGATCGTGGTCATCGGCAAGCTGAAAGGCAATGTGACGGCCAGCGATCGTGTGGACATCCGCAATGAAGGTTCGCTTACCGGAGACGTGGTTGCGCAGCGTATCAGCATTGAGGATGGCGCGTACTTTAAGGGTGGCATCGACATCCGCAAGCCCGGTCAAAAGCAGGAAGTGAACGGCAAGATGGAATCGGGCCACGTGGACCACAGCAAGGAAGTTGTAGCCGCTCGGGCATAACCGAGATCGCTCTCTGGTTGTCCTGGATGTTTTTCTCCCCGAAACAGCGCGGGTGCTGCACACAACAAGGCAGCGCCCGCGGTGTTTTTTCACTCCGGCTCACAACGCCGATGAAAGCGGTCTTCGATCCTCATGCTTGAAAAAGTCCTGCAATTGCTTTCCATCGTCTGCAAGCACAAGAAAACGTCGCAGCCGTTCGCCACAGCTTCGACGAGAAGATCATCGTCCAACTCGCCATGGGATCCCATCGCGCCAGCGGGGAAGCACTACGTTGTATGTTTGGATTGCGGGAAGCAGTTTGATTATGACTGGAAGCGGATGAAGATTGTAAGCTAAACCTTTTGCTGATCCTGCGCCAGAAGTTCCGAGCGGGTCAGCCAAAGCCCGGCAGCGACCGCTGCCGCCCACGTGATTGAGACAAATCCGATATTCATTATGGCTGTCATGTGCGTACCTGCATAAGGCATCGCTTTGCCGGCCCATATGGCAGTTGCCCCGGCGAGGAACGCCGTTGCGAGTGCCTTCGTCAGTTCCAGCCAGTTCAATCCTGACAATCGAACCAGTCCACGGCGGTCGAGCATCCCGGCGAGGACAAACGTGTGCAGAAGGATCGCAATGTTAGACGCTAGCGCCAGCCCGATGATTCCCATTCGCTGGAACAAGAACCAATAGATCGGCAACGAGAAGATCGTTACCAGGGTTCCAGCGACCATGGGACGCACAGTGTCGCCGGCAGCGTAGAATCCGCGCGCGTAGAGTCCTTGAACTGCCCAGAAGATGAGCGACATTGAAAAGACAAGAAAGTAGAGTGCGGTCTCTTGTGTATCAACCAGGTTGAACCTGCCACGGCGCAGGGCAATGTCAACCAATGGAAGTGCGACAGCCAGCATCCATGAGGTCGCGATGAGCGAAATCGCTCCCAAGCGGTAGACGGAGTTGTTAACGGTAGACTCGAAATCTTCAAATCGTTTCTCGCTGTATAGGCGGGCGAAGAACGGCAGCGATGCCAGTCCCACCGCTTGTCCCAACACGCCGACGGGAACCTGCATCAATCGCTTTGCATAGTTGAGGCGCGTGACGTCGCCGGGACTGAAGCTGGCGAAGTATCGCAGGATCCATTCGTCTGCTGCGACCACAGACACGCCAAGCATCAATGGAATCGACATCCACAGCCATTCCCGGAATGCGGGAAGGCGCGGATTAAACGCGAACTTGAATCCTATTCCTGTTCGTTTCGCGCCAACTGCGTTCATCAGAAAAGGTCCGATCAGGCTTCCCAGCGTTGCACCCACAGCCAGCGAGGCGATTCCGATCTGCTTGGACAGCAAAACTCCTCCGGCGATGATGAATGCTGTGTAAACAATGGGTGCAAAGGCAGGAATCAGAAACTGGCGTTTGGTTTGCAACACTGCTGAGACGATTGCGCCCATGAGGAAGAAAAGTGGTTGTGGCAGCAGGATCCGCGTCAGAGTAATGCAGAGTTGGACCTGCGAACCCTTGAAATACCATCCAACGAATTGCGGAGCGAATATCTCGCCCAGAATAATCACTAGCGTGAATACAACCACCATCACGCTGAGTATCACGGAGAAGACTTGTTGCGCTTCCTCTTCACGTTTTTCTGCAATGTAGCGCGTAAAAAGCGAGATGAACGTGACAGAGATCGAACCGCCAGCAGCGAGATACAAGAGAAAATCAGGAAGAGTGAACGCCGCGACGTAAGCGTCCGTCACCGGGCCGGCGCCGAATGCATAGGCAACATACGTATCGCGAAGGTATCCCACAACCCGCGCCAGCATGGTCGCGATCATGAGCAGAGCTGCAGCGGAGTAGACGGAGTGCTCGCGTCCAGGGCTGAATAGCCGTCCGATTCTGACCAATGGGCTTGAGCGGGATACTGTGTGGGTCTCCGGCGACATTGTGAGTGATTCTACGACATCGCCTTAGCAGGCGAACTCATCGAAGAGAAGTATGGAACGAGTAAACCAAGACTATCCCGACTTTGAACCTGCCGGCCCGAAATGCGACCATTGCGGCCTTCCCATTCCGGACACAGATGAAATGATCAAAGATGGTATTTACGTCTACTGCTCGAGAGCTTGCGCTAATGCGCAGCAGTGATTCAAGAGCTTAGCCACGGATTTCACGGACGACACGGATTTACACGGAGGGGCTGGGCTTAAGTTGCCGCTGCCACTTTGGGTGGTTGTCCTGCCTTTCGCTCATTGTCGAAGACCAGACGCTTCAGTTGTGCGCTAGGGCCAAAATTAAACAAGAGTGCCACTTCGAGCTGAGTTGCTCTCAAATAATTCAAGGTCTGTGCTTCGTGCGCCTGTTCGAGTCTCTTGATTGCTTTTAGCTCCAACAGCACCAAACGATTCACAACCAAATCAGCCTTGAAGTCCGCAATCTTCTTGCCGTGATACCAGACCGGAACAGCTACCTGGCGCTCGACAGAAAGACCGCTTTCAATCAGGGAGATCGTCATTGCCTCTTCGTATACCGATTCTAAAAATCCATGACCAAGCTCTCTGAAAACAGAGTAAAAGACGCCAATGATTCGCTCCGTTAGTTCCTCATGCTTCATCCGTGTCATTCTGTGAAATCTGTGAAATCCGTGAAATCCGTGGCAAAGTTTCTACTTCGCAACTCCGTTCTGCTTGTAAACCTGACCACCCTTCATTACGAAGTCCATCTTTTCCAAAGAGGTCACGTCTTTTAGCGGATCGCCCTGAACGGCGATGACGTCAGCGAATTTGCCAGCTTCGATGCTGCCTACATCTTTGCTGCGTCCGATCAAGTCAGCTGCGCTGGACGTCGCCGCGCGAATCGCCTGGGCGGGAGTCATTCCGAATTTCACCATGTAGAAGAATTGTTTGGCGTTGTCTCCGTGCGGATAGACTCCCGCGTCAGTCCCGAACGCCATCTTCACGCCGGCTTTGAAAGCCTTCGCGAAATTCTCGCGTTGGGTCCGGCCCACCATTTTTTCTTTTTCTACATTCTCGGGTTCCAGTCCAAACTTGATGGCATTGCCGAGAAGATAATCGTCGTTATAGATGTCCATCACGAAGTAAGTTCCGTGCTGCTTGGCTAACGCGATGCCTTCATCATCCACCAGGCTGGCGTGCTCGATGGAGTCAATGCCCGCGCGGATGGCATCTTTGATGCCCTGTGCGCCATGAGCGTGCGCGGCGATCTTGCGCCCTGCTTCATGCGCGGTGTCAGCTGCCATTTTTAGTTCTGTGTAAGTGAATTGAGGAGCCCCGGGACTGTCGCCTTTTGAGAGCACTCCGCCGGTCGCGAGGATCTTGATCACATCCACTCCGTACTTCACCTGTGCGCGGACAACGTGCTGCACCTGATCTGCGCCGTCGGCGATCCCATAGTCGCGTTCTTCAGGAAACATGGTCACGCGGGTCTGCGGTGAGTAGCTGTTGAGATCGCCATGTCCGCCAGTGATGGAAATCCCCGGGCCAGAAGCGACGATGCGAGGTCCCGGGATGAATCCGTCATTGATCGAATTACGCAGATCAACAGCAAGGAACGGCGCAGAGCCAACGTCGCGGACTGAAGTGAAACCAGCGTCGAGAGTTTTGCGAGCGTTTACCACACCAGCGAAGGCGCTAAAAAAGGGACTCTCGCGGAAATCATAGATCGGATTGTAGCGATCGGCGCGGCTGCCAAGATGCGTGTGGCAATCGATGAGACCCGGCAGTACGGTTGCGTTGGAGAGGTCTATGACTTCGGCGCCTGCAGGAACGGCAAGCTCAGCAGCGCCGCCAACCTTCTGGATGCGGTCTCCTGAAATCACAATGACCATATTCGATTTCAGCGAGTCAGACGTGGCATCGAACAGCCGTCCAGCTTTGATGTAAGTGATTTTTGGAGCGGAAGGTGTTTGCGCGAATACGGCGAGTGATGCGATCAGGAACGCAAAAAGAAAAGTGATGCGAAACTTGCTCATGTTTGAGACTCCTGCTTGGAATGAACGCAATGAGTCTCATGTCTCAGAACGCAAGTGTCAAGCCATGCTAATCATGGTGCTGCTGCTGCGGCATCGTGGACATGTCGGCGGTATTCTTCTGCCGCTCCACTGACCATATCGCGTCCAGCGATTGTTCGTAGGGATACAGATGGACCATCCATCCGAAGATGCGGGGAATGAATTTCCCTCCCGCAGACTCGCACTCTTCTTGGGTGCTGATGGTACCGGCCAATCCGAAGCGCGGTGATTTTCCGAACATCTCATTACGCTTACTATCCGGCGGTTTGCAAAGGTTCACGTGCTGGTGCCATTGCGCAACGCTTAGGGGAACCCGTTTGTCCAATTCATCTTCGCCGTATCGCGCAGGCGCTGTGTACATGGCGCCGATCAGTTTGAAATCGTTATTGCCCGTTTTTTCGTAAAGCAGCGATGTGGGATGCTCGGCGTTGAATCGGAAACCGGCTTCCATCGCATACCCGTAATTCGTGAAGTGATACATCTTCTGCTTGAGCTCGGGCAGGAAAATCTTGTAGCCATCCGCCTCGGCAGTCTTCACGTCTTTGTATTTCTCCAATGATTTACGGGCGGTATTCACGATCTGCTGTGCCCGTGCAGTGTCAGCTGGTGTGGCATCCCGCAACGCACTCATCTTCATATGCGGACCCATAGCGTGCTCATGGTCATGACCGTGCGAACTCATCGCAGAAGTCACCGCGCCTAGATCTTGCTGGGTCTGCGTCTCAGCGGGAGTGGATTTCGCGGGCACATCGTGCTCGTGTACAGCATGCTGCGCCCTCACAACTAAGGCGAGGAGAATAAAAATGCCGAGTCCAACCATATTTCGGTTTCGCATGGTAGATTCCTTCCGTTCACATTCTCGCAACCCGCTTGCGCGGCAGATGTTCCGGCCAACGAACACGCCTGAAACCGCTATTGTCGCGCAACTTTCCTGAGCTGTGCGGTTTTACTTTTACAGAGCCTAATGAGGCAAGGAGCAATAAAGATGAGATTGAAAACAAGACATTCAGCGATAGCGATGGTAATAGCCCTCGCACTCGCGATTGCCGCTGGCGGGGCCGCCGCAGCCCAGGGGCATCCCGGGCACGGAGCTGGCCACGGCATGATGGGCGACAAATTGGCCAAGGAACTCAACTTGACCGCCGATCAGCAAGCAAAATTAAAGCAACTCATGGAAGCCGACCGTGCCAAGATGCAAGCACTGCACCAGGACCAGTCGCTCACAAAAGAGCAAAAGATGCAGCAATCGCAAGCGCTTCGCGAGACCATGAAGAATGACATGAACTCGGTGCTCACGCCGGAACAGCAGCAGAAATTCGCGAGCTTGCGGGAGAGTCACGGTGCTGGTGGCCCCATGGGCAAAGATCACGACCGGCTGGCCAACCAGCTGAATCTCACAGCAGACCAGAAGACCAAGATGCAGAGCATCATGGAAAGCAATCATCAACAGATGAAGGCCATCCATGACGATCAGTCGCTTTCACAGCAGGACAAGCAGGCGAAGGTCAAGCAACTGCACGAATCGATGAAATCGCAAGTGAACGCGATCCTCACCCCAGACCAGCAGCAGAAGTTCGCGCAGATGCACCAGCGTATGGGCAAGGGCCATAGTGGACGCGGCGGTTTCGGTGGACATCAGGGCGAGGGCGCGCAAACGCCTCCTCCGGGAATGTAATCAAGCTAGGAAGCGATGCAAATCGGGAAGGCGCTGTCTGGGCCTTCCCGTTTCTATTTTCTACGGTGGCGATTCCTGAACTCGCGGCGGTTCTCGTACTTGCTCGGCGCCTCTCCTGACATCACCTGCATCTCGCGCTCGCGGATAGCTTCGATCCCGTGTTTCACTACGTCTTCCTTCAACAAATCGAGAACATCGAGCAGGTAACGGATCTGAGGTCTTTCATGGACTGATTCCGCGTCATTGCGAACAGCAGGCAGAAACATCAGGTGAAGATCTTCCATCGGGCGCTGGAACTCTGGAAGGTAAATGTCGTCAATGTGCGCCATCGCAAAGTTGTGAACCACATCCCAGTCAACGATGTTGTCAAGATATGAGCGCACCAGAAGTTCGAACTGTTCGTGCGGGAAGCTTTTGGGAAGAGTTTCCATTCGTCGCTAAAGCAAATCTATCCGGCGAAAAAACGTTTTTCAAGTCCTCTGTCTTAGGATGCTGTCCACCCGCTGAAGGTCTTCCTCAGTGTCTACCCCGATGGTGTCATGTTGCGTCTCGGAAACGTAGATGTCGATGCCATTTTCCAAGAACCGAAGTTGTTCCAGCCGTTCGCTGCGTTCCAATGCTGATTCAGGGAGCGTGCAGAAGCGGTCGAGAGCGGCCTTCCGATAGGCATAGAGACCGAGATGCTTCATGTATCGAAATTCGGCGGTCTTATCGCGATCGAAGGGAATGGTAGAGCGCGAAAAATAGAGCGCCCGTCCTTGTTTATTGACGACCACTTTCACAGCGTTGGAATTCGCAATGTCCGCGGCGGGCGCCGGCGTCATCACGGTGGAAACCAGGACATCTGGATTCTGCATGGGGCCGAGCAGCGCATCAATGTGCTCAACGCGGGCAAGAGGCTCATCGCCCTGAACGTTGATGAACACGTCAATCATCGTTTCCGCAGAAATCGAGCGAGCGACCTCGTTGACTCTGTCAGTCCCGCTCTTGTGCTGATCAGAAGTCATCCGCGCATTCCAACCATTCTTCTTGCAGACAGCCATGATTTCATCTGAATCGGTCGCGACGATCACATCCGACACAAGCTTCGAATTAGCAGCCGCTTCATAGACGTGCGCGAGCATGGGACGTCCAGCGATCTCACGCAGGATCTTGCGCGGGAGCCGTGTGGAAGCTAGGCGAGCGGGGATGATGGCAATAGCATTCATGTGTACGGATACTAAATCAAACTTTCAATTGGATCGCCGTCTGTTTCACTTGACCGCCTTCCGCATCGGCCAAGGGGTGGATAACAATAAAAGCGTTGGGATCAAGGTTTTTACTGAGATCTTTGATCCGTCCAATCTGTAGCCGAGTCACTACGCAATAAAGGATGTCCTGCTTTGCGTCACTCAGCCCACCACGTCCTTCGTAAATCGTTAGGCCGCAGTTCAGGTTCTCGACGATCGCTTGACGAATAAGTTCGCTCTTCTCCGAGACGATGATCACAGCCGTATACTCTTCAACTCCGTGGATGAGAAAGTCGACAGTTTTTGATGCTGCGAAGTAAGTAAGCATGGAATAAAGGGCCGCTTCAATTCCAAGGAAAAATGCACCAGCGCCGAAGATGAACACGTTCAAAATGAGAATTACATCTCCTACCCGCAGGAAATGACTTTTCTTGCTGATCAGAAGTGCGGCAATCTCAGTTCCGTCCAGCACAGCGCCGCCGCGCATTGCCAACCCGATACCAGCGCCAATGAAGAAGCCGCCGAAAACTGCGGTCAGTAGCCGGTCTGGCGTGACGTCTGGAAAACGAATTATCGCGAGACACAAAGACAGGCCTGCGATGGCCAGAGCGCTACGCAGTGCAAACTTCATTCCCATTTGCTTGTAGCCCAACACTACAAACGGGAGATTGATAAGAAGGATCCAGACAGCAAGCGGTATGGATGAGAGATCAGCAAGGAGCATGGAAATGCCCGTGACACCGCCGTCAATGAACCTGCTGGAAAGTAGAAATCCTTTCAATCCCATTCCGGCAGAAAAGATGCCGAGCGCGATGAGAAAAACGTTTAGGAGTTCCTTGCTGAGAGCATTCATTTTCATGAGCAAATTCCCTCAGTTCATCTGATGTTCACTACCGCGTTTCGGCGTGAAATGCACAAACAGCACCACGCCAGCGGGGTGCGAACCGTAAATGGCTTTCAAACTATCTGGAGCGGAATATAGATTGACCTGTCCACCGATGGCTGTGGTCAAGTGTGGAATAAAACCAAATTCGCGATCGTAACCAACGGTGAAGGCCTTAACGCGCCCGATGAATTGTTCCGGTGAATTGGGCAGCGCGTTCTTCCCCGAGAGCAACTCCGCAGTGCGATCTGCCAATTCAATACGCGTCCAAGCGTTGTTAGATTTCTTGAATCGAAGCGTACCCTCAGCGAGATATCCGTTGAGCACTTCGCCGGCAGAATCCTTGTTTCTACCCCAAAGCACTGTTGCCGCGAAATTACCATCTTGAAGAGGACGGTTGTACATGACTGACGATGTCATGCGATCCACGTCCTCAGTGGCATGCAAGACCTCAGGGCTTGAGAGTCGGGCGAATGAATATTGCGCACTCCAATTCGCCGCGGGATTGACCGTGAGGCGCGTTGACCAGGAATCCAGTTTGCCCTGGTCAATGTTCCAGCGGTTCTCATCTGGCTCGCGGCCGTGAAACCCCGAAGCCTCAATGCGGATGGCACGGTGCGTTAATCCCACAGTCACGACGTCGGACGCGATATGCGTTGAATCCTGGAAGTGGTGTCCGAGCGGAGCGAGCGGATTCTCCGAAGCCGACGCGCGGTGCGGATATGCTGCCGGCCCCATCGCCGGGTCGCCCACAGGAGCCGCGTAGAAAGACAGCAAAGTGTTGTCAGTGAGTTTGTGGTCATAGAGTGCCGCGATCTCCATGAAGAGATCATGCGGATGCTGTCCGTCAACAATGCCCTTGCCGAATGCTGTTTCGCCCACCTGGAACAGCTCCGGATAGTAACGGCCAGTGACAGTGGCTGGCTCCAGGCTGAGCATGGTGCGAAGCGTAAGTGTGGCGCTGTCGCCGAGTTTCCGTTGTGCCATCGGCATAAACCAATTTGTCGAGAACACCTTGTCATATCCGCGTGGCCCACTCTGCTGGATCATATTTATGAACGCTGACCCGTGAAACATCAGCGTCCACTTTCCTTTTGCAGACATAAGCATTGGCGCAGATGTGGAATTCGGTTCTGCGCTGGTTCCGGAGGTGGCGTGTTGCTGGATGGTTGCTGTGAAGGTTGGTGAATCCATCTGCATGGATGAATGATCCATAGTCTGCGCTGCCGCAGCAGCGGTTAGTAATAGAAATGCGTAGATGAATCTCAAGTCTCTTCTCCTGTAGAAAACATGGAGGACAGCCGCAGAAATAAACGCGCGAAAATTTGGGAGAAGGGAATGTCTAGATTCTGAGTGTTAGAAACCGACTAGGAGGGCTGCTGGCTATCTTCGCAAGGGCGTAAATGCGCAGCGCTGACTTTGCGGGCGATCGATCAAGCGTAGCAATCGAAACCAGCGTAGGGACATGGCCCAAACGAGCAGAACTGATTCCGGACTGCTGTGGCCTGCTTGCGTCGCAGCAGGCGGGACACTGCGCCGATTGCACCGTTGAAGTCGGCTTGTGATGGTGGCAACTGGCTTGTGACTCAGAGGGGATGGACTCTCTCGGTAGCCAGTTAGCGGCGCAGGGCAGCGGGAGAATAAAGCACAGTCCGAGGATTAGCAGTAAAACACTCTGCCCAAACTTCATTAGTCGACCTAGGTATCTGCTGTGCATTGCTCTCCACATTGTAGCCGAATCCGGGTTCCCCGTATCCTTGTCCTAGCCGGATCACTTTTGATGGTGCAGTCCACTTTTCCAGAAAGTACTCCAGAAACCACCAAAGAAACAGAACAGTGCTGCTGAGGATTGGAACAGCTATACCCGAGGGCTCATGTTGTGAGAGAGAGGTAGCTCTGGTTCGCACAGCGATTGTGTTCGTTGTTCTACTGTATGCGCGCCGTGCTTTCGCTCAGAATGCGCCTGTGTCGCCTGATTTCCCGTGGCATGGACCTGAGGAACGGAAAGTTGCAGTAGAAGCAAGAATTTTGCGCGATTCCAGAGTCGACGTCGACCCGTTTTATGCATTAGCACTAGTTTAGGGAGCACAGCGTTTGCCTGGGTCCCGACCGTTTTATTTCTGGGGCCTTAAGAAAACTAGGCAGATCCCATCCCATTCGGAATACCCGAGCCCGTTCGGAGGGGAGTTTTTCATGGCAACGATGCCTAAATTGGTTGGGTAAAGCGGGAACCTGTTCTGCAGGTATAGTCGAATTAAAATAGCCCGCCGCCAGGACGACGACAATGCATCCGCCGGGTCATTCGCCGGATCAGCCCCATTCGAATATCCTTCGATGACGATTGGACGGTCGAAAACCGACTCGCCAAACTTGTAGATCGCGGCATCCAACTGTTTCTTCCCTTCGCTCGACAGTACCTCGGAATTGCCTTCTCTTATGAAAAGCTCTTTTGCGGACAACCATGCTCGCTTATTTTCTGGATTAGTGAACAGGCGATCTTTTCTATAATTTTCGGGCGAGAGGTTGGTCAGGCTGTAATAGCCGCGATGGTTGAAGTAACCGCGAAAGAGGAAATTGTGCTTCAGCGCTTCCGTATCCTCAGTCATGTTGGCGCTGGCCACATTCACGTTTGATAATGTCTCTCTTACGTTTGTGCCCGCGTCAACCCCGTGCTTGTCCGGTTTCGTTGCCGCCGCAACCGTCTGGTGGACTTGCTTTGAACTATCCTTGATGTTCGCCGCTGCATCTCTTGCGGAGGTGATGGTTTCGTCAACTTTTTTGGTCACGCCGCGGGACTGAATATCTGCTGCCATGTCATCGACTCGGCCTGATGCTTTATGGAGAGCAGCCGTCGCTTCTTTCGCATTTGTGACTGACTGGCGTATGTTCGACGCCACGGTCTCGTCCTTAAGCAGCATGCCGGCCGGGCCACGGCCCTGCTTCAGTCCAACCACCAAGTCATTGGCGTTCCCAACTGTGGTCTCGACTCCGTCCAACGTTTCATCAACTTTCGCGCCAACCTTATTCACGTTTATATCTGCATCTTTGAGCAGCACTAAACCGTGTTCGAGCAGCTTCGACATGTCGACTGGTTCCCGGCTCGGAAGCGTCGAAAGTGGAGCCGCAGCCTTTGCCTGCGGGCTTCCGGCGCCAACGAGCAGATAGCTCCCACCAACCACTCCTTCGGTTGCGATCGTTGCGACGGAATCGGTGCGCACTAGGCCACGCAGGCGTTCGGTGATTTGAAGCTTGATGCGAAAACGCGATAAAGGAGAATCAGGGACCCCTACTTCGGCGACTTGTCCCGCGTCCATTCCGGCAACTTTCACCTTGGTACCCTTCGTGAGCCCACTCAAATCCTTAAACTCCGTATAGAACTCGACGTGTCGTGCGAAGGCTCCGTGCCGCTTTCCGATGAGGAATATTCCGATCGTAAAAAGCGTTAGCCCTATCAGGACAAACATTCCGATGAGGAAATTACGATTAGCCACTTTCCAATCCTCCGCTCGCGAACACTTGGTTTCGCGCGGCTCAATCTCAGGATGAGAGAGATATGAGCTGGCGAGCGGTCTCGTTGTCGCTGCTCTCAACCTCAGCAGCAGTCCCATAGGCGACCAGATGTCCGTGATCGAATACCACAAATCGGTCTCCGACGCGCCTGGCGCCATGCACATCATGAGTAACCATGATGAGGGTCGTCTGACGCTCTGTCTTTTGTTGCAGCAGCAACTCGTCAATCTCCGATGCGGTGATCCGGTCCAGGCCGCTGACGGGTTCGTCCGCGAGCAGAATCTTTGGCTCGAGCACCAACGCCCGCGCAAGCCCGGCACGTTTGCGCATCCCTCCCGAGAGTTGCGATGGCATTGTTTTCTTGTCGGCGGCCAAACCGACTTCCCTGAGTACCTTGACCACCATGGAGTCAATTTCCTCCTGGGATTTGCTGGTCAAGCGAGCCAGCGGAAGCGACAGATTTTCGTAGAGAGTAAAAGAGTCGAACAAAGCCGCATCCTGAAAGAGAAATCCGATCTTTCGACGCACGCGGGAGAGTTCCTCAGTTTTCAAGGTTGTAATCTCGTCTTGCTCGATCCAGATCTTGCCCGCATCAGGCCTTAAGAGCGCAATGATGAGCTTCAGCGTCACACTCTTGCCCGTTCCGCTTCTGCCGAGGATGCAGAGCGCCTCGCCGGCAGCTACATTGAACGACACTTCGTGCAGAACTTCCTTAGCGCCGAACGATTTCGAAACGCTCTGAAAAAACACAGCCGTACTGTCGTCAGGATTCATAATGCAGTTCTAGGAAACGCAACGGCAATGCATTGGACTAAGACCACGTCGGACACAATGATCAACAGCGAACATAGAACCACAGAATTCGTCGCAGCCTTTCCAACCCCTTGCGCCCCTTCGCTCGTGGTATAGCCAAAGTACGACGAGACTGCTCCGATAATGAACCCGAAAACAGCCGTCTTAAGAGTCGGCGGAACAAAGTTCGCCCAATCCAATGAGGCGAAGGCACGCTCGATGTAAAGGTGCCAGGAGATCCCTGACGCAGCGTATTCGGCGACAAAGCCCGCCACGAGTCCGGAGAAGTCCATAATCAACGTCAGCAGCGGCAGGGCAATTACACAGGCGAGAACCCGCGGCACGACCAGGAACTTGAAAGAGTCGATAGAGAGGGACTCGATCGCGTCAATCTGTTCGGTAACCCTCAAGTTGGCTAAAACCGCTCCTATACCAGAGCCGACGCGGCCCGCCATGAGCAACCCAGCCACTAGAGGCCCAATTTCAATAAAGAACCCGAGGGATTGCACAGTCGGGATCTCCGCCGTCGCACCGAATGTAACCAGGGTGCTTCGAGTGTGAAGCGTCATCACAGCTCCTAGCGCAAACCCCGAGGCAACGATAAGAGGAACGGACCTGGAACCGATCTCGGCCAGCTGGATCCAGAACTGTTCCGCCTCAAACGGAGGACGGAACAAGTCTGCGATGGCCCGCAAGCTAAAAACACTAACGTCCCCAACGAATTCAATTGCGTTCGTCAACTTACGGCCCGTTCCTGATGAGCCCAGAAGCGCTCACGCAAAATCCTCTTGAATACTTTGCGGAGCCGTTCTTCGGTAGCTCGTCATCCGAATGTTGCGATGCATTGAGCAGCTCCTGATCCTTGCGACCGCTACTCCATGTGGAGTTGTGATTGCGGAGAAAGGGTTGCTTTGGTGTGCCTACCAACAGTCGTGAGCAGAAATTGCGAGAACACCAGCGCTCTTCGGTGCGTTTAGACGGGCAGAACCTGTTCGATGCTTTTACGGCATTTAACTGCAAGATGAAGAGTTCTCAACTACCGACGATGTAAGTCTTTGAAATGGGAGGCGTAGTAAAGCGCAAGAGTTTGGCCAGAAGTTGTGCCAATGAAATGCCAACACCTGACCAGTTAGTCAGCAGTTCGAATCCGATCCACAAAGGGGAGATCCTCAACTTACCGCTCTCTGCTGATTTCCTCAACTCACGGCACGTGTTTGACGAACCCAGAAGCGGTCGCGCAGAACTCTCTTCAATATCTTGCCGGAGCCGCTCTTGGGGAACTCGGTGTCCAGGAACTCGATGCGGCGCGGGACTTTGTAAGTCGCGAGACTCTGCCGGCAATGCGCGACTACTTCGTCGGCGGTGAGATTCATTCCAGGCTTCAGCACAACACAGGCCATCACCAGCTCGCCCCACTTAGGATCAGGTATTCCGAACACTGCGGCCTCGCGAACTGCCGGATGGGCATAAATAACTGCTTCGACTTCACCGGAGTAAACATTCTCACCTCCGGTGACAATCATGTCTTTCAAGCGGTCCAGGATGTAGAAATACCCCTGGGAATCCTGATAGCCGATGTCGCCGGTGCGAAACGAGCCATCTCGAAATGCAAGCGCAGTGTCCCCCGGATTATTCCAATACCGCCGCATGATGTTGGCGCCGCGAGCCACCAATTCACCTGGCTTTCCAGCTCCGACTTGCTTCCCTGATTCGTCTGTGACCTGCACATCGATGCCAGGGCAAGGGCGGCCGCAGGACAAAAGCCGGTCCTGCGTATGCTCCTGGTCCTGAAGACCGGTGAGGAATCCGGTCTCGCTGAGTCCGTAAACCTGGACCAGTTTTACAAGCGGCAGAAGCCCCCTTGTGCGCTGGATGAGTTCGGGTGCCATTGGAGATCCGCCGTACGCGAGAACCTCCAGGCTGCTCAAGTCGTAGTTCCTAGCGTCCGGGAACTGAGTCAGCAAATTGATCATCGTCGGAACTAACACGGTGTGGCTAACGCGCTCGCGTTCGACGGTCTCACAGAAGCTCTGCGGGCTGAACTTTGGAATCGTCAACTGGCGCGCGCCGAACGCAGGCGCCGCGAACATCGCGGGGAAGTCGGCGATGTGAAAAATGGGCGCGGCATGGAGATACACGCCGCCTTCCGTGTATCGCATCCAGTAATTGAAGTTATGGATATTAGCAAGGATGTTAGCGTGAGTCACCATCACGCCCTTGGGCCGACCCGTCGTGCCACTCGTGTAAATGAGAGCCAGAATCGCTTCCGGGTCATAAACAACGTTGGGAGGAGGATCGTTTCTGGTTTCCAAAGGATCTTGATCGATAACCCGTTGCCAGGATGTCCGCACGGTTGGGGTCGGCAACGAGGAATGACGGACCAGCCCACGTGGAGTCGCATCGGCGAGCACCCGATCAATTTCCGCCAAGGAGAGGCGAGTGTTTAGCGGAACCGCTATGACTCCGAGCCAGCTGCACGCGTAAACCAACTCGATGTACTCGGGCCAGTTAGGCAAAAGAATCGCGAGCCGATCTCCAAGGTTGAAACCATGCGCGCTGAGCGCGGCCGCTACACCCTTAACACGATTCTCAAGCTCGGAGAAAGATAAGCGAACGCCCTCGGGAGCGAGCGCTGTCCGCGCCGAGTAGTATCGGGAAGCCCTTCCAAGTGAATGGACGTAGATCATCGCTTGCACTCAAGAATTCAGATCTCGCTCGTGCGGGGAGCGCTCGCTCTGATTCACGCAACCCGGGGCTGTTTCTCGCTGCTCGCCGTTGCCGCTTCAGATGCCTTCTCGCCCTTCGCGCGCGTGGCGAGCAACTCCAGAAGCATCGAGTCGCGTTCGCGCTCGAGTTCGTCAATCGAGCGGTTGCCGGCCTCCTTCTGTACGCCTTCGATAATCGTTTTCTTGACCTCGGGGCTGAATTCAGTGATATTCCCGAGGTCTTTCCACCAGGTGGAGAGTGGACCCGTGAATTGCTCCATGAAATGTTGAATGCCTCCTTGGCCGCCACCAAGATGGAACAAGAGATTGGGTCCCATGACACCCCAACGCAGCCCAGGCCCCCAGCTCACGGCAGTATCTGAATCCTCGACATCCAACACGCCCTGCTCGATGAGGTACACGATTTCGCGATAGAGGGCGGCTTGCAAGCGATTCGCTACGTGGCCGACGACCTCTTTTCGAACATGGATCGGCTTTTTGCCGATTGAAGTGTAAAACGCGATTGCCCGCTGGACTGTTTCCGGCGATGTCTTTTCGCCAGCGACTACTTCAACCAAAGGAATTACGTGCGGGGGATTGAAAGGATGGCCAATCACGCAGCGTTCGGGATGTTTAGTGGCAGACTGCATGACGCTCATGGTCAGCCCCGACGAGCTCGAAGCGATGATCGAATCGGGAGGTGTCGCCGCATCCATGTCGGCGAAGAGCTTGATCTTGAAGTCCTTGCGTTCCGGTCCATTCTCCTGCACAAGGTCGGCCTCCGAGAGCGCCTTCTTCATATCGGGCGTGAACTGCAGATGCTCGCGGGATGTGTTGGGCGAAAGGCCGATTACCTGCAGATCTTTCCATGCATCATCAACGAACCGGCGCAGGTTTGCTTCCGCGTTCGGCGCTGGATCGGTTGCGGTGACATTGAGACCACGTGCCAGGTACAAGGCCGCCCAACTCGCTCCAATCACGCCCGTACCGACGATCGCTACATTCTGAATCTGCTTGTTCTTTGCCATGTGATCCTCTCCATTTTTGTTTTATGCAGCTGCCGGCTTGCGAGGGGCGACCTCCGCAGCCTTCACCGGTTGTGATTCATGGTGATTCACAATCAGTCGGGAACCCCTCTGTCCCGTTACATAGGTCCAGGCCCACTGCAGGAAGACTGCTATTCGCAGACTTGATGTCGCTAGAAACTGCAGGTGCACTGCAGCCCAAGTCAGCCATGCCCCGAACCCACTGGCTTGCACCTTCCAGCTTTGCAGCACGGCAAATCCCTTGCCTACTACCGCCATGGTCCCTTTGTCGAAATAGCTGAACAGACCGGGCGTGCTCGTGCCTTCGACTCGGCTCCGTATCACCTTCGCTGCGTATCGCCCTTCCTGCATTGCCACTTGCGCGACACCCGGCAGCGGCTTGCCGTTTTCCTCGAGGGATGCCGTATCGCCGATGACGAAAATCTCGGGATGGCCGGGTACAGTGAGGTCTTTCTGAACTCGTACTCGGCCGGCACGATCCGTGTCGACTTTAAGCCACTTCCCCGCTGGCGAAGGCGCAACCCCCGCCGTCCAGATCACGGTCTTGCTCGCGATACGCTCTCCAGCTGTCATAACGCCGTCCGCGTCAATAAGGTCAACGCTGTTTCCGAGCCGGACCTCCACACCCAATTTCTCAAGTCTCTGTTTCGCAGCTTTGGAAAGCTTCTCCGCAAACGTAGTCAGGACCCGCTGCGATTGATCGACGAGCACAATTCTCGCGGAGGCTGGATTGATCCGCCGGAAATCTGATTTCAACGTCGTGCGGACGAGCACGGCCAAAGCGCCAGCCATCTCCACACCAGTGGGGCCACCACCGACCAGAACGAAAGTCAGCAAGTCACGGTGGCGGCTTGGGTCTTCTTCAGCTTCCGCTTGTTCAAACGCCTGCAGGATCTTGTTCCGAGTTGCCACAGCATCAGCGAGGCTCTTCATCCCTGGTGCATACTCAGCAAATTCGTTGTGACCGAAATAGCTGTGAGTAGAGCCCGTTGCAAGGATTAGATAGTCATAAGCAATTGGCACACCCTCGCGATCTGCATTGCTGACGAAGATGCACTTGCGCTCTTTATCAACTGCTGTGACTTCTCCCAAGATCACCGTGGTGTTTTTCTGTTTGCGAAGGATCGTGCGGATCGGAGTCGCAATCTGGCTGGGCGTCAACACTGCTGTGGCTACTTGGTAGAGCAGTGGCTGGAAAAGGTTATGGTTAGCGCGGTCGACCAAGATCACCTGCGCGGGCGTCTTTCCTAGAGCCTTTGCGGCGGCCAATCCTCCAAAACCGCCGCCGACGATAACGATTCTTGGTTGAGCCATCACTTCCTCCGACTTGATCGACTGCTGCCTACGCGACCTTCGATGCCTGCCCGGATTTTGTGAAATCCGGCTTGCGCTTCTCCAGGAAAGCCGTGAACGCCTCTTTCGCATCGGCGGAGCGCACGCACGCGGAGAACGCTTCATTTTCCAATTTCGCTGCTTGCGCAAGCTCCTCGCGTACAGGGCGTCTCATAAGCCTCTTGCAAGCCTGTAGAGCGCCAGCGGGCTTCTCTGCCAACTTCTGTGCCGTCTCGCTGGCAGCGGCCAGCAGTATCTGGTCAGGAACAACACGGGTCACAAGTCCAAACTCCGCAGCCCGTGCGGCGTCGAAAGGCAGTCCCAATTCAATCAGCTCCGCCGCGCGGAGGTATCCAATCCGGGCCGGTATCGAATAGCTGCTTCCGAATTCCGGCACGAGCGCCAAATTGACGAACGGCATCTGAAACTTCGCACTCTTTCCTGCATACACGAAGTCGCAGTGGGTCAGCATGGTGGTTCCGCCCCCAATGGCCGCGCCTTGCACCGCAGCAACCAGCGGCTTTTCGAAATCGATCAGCGCATGGATCAACCGAGCCTGCGGACTTTCGCCAGGTCCTGGAGGGTTCTTTAGGAAGTCCTCCAGATCATTGCCTGCGCAGAACGAATCGCCCGCGCCGTGCCAGAGCACGACACGGATCTGATCGTCGTTTGCTGTGGTGTTCAGGAGATCCGCCATAGTGATATACATGGCGGAGGTCATTGCATTCTTCTTTCCCGGCCGGTTGAGCTGGATGCGAAGAATTCTTCCGGAACGTTCTGTAACAATGTCACTCATCGTTCATCTCCCTTGGGTTCCTTCCGATCAAGCTGCCGATGGCTGTTTGTGTTCCGGAGGGATCGCACCGCTGGCGCGCAAGCCATCAATGTCGCTACTCGTGAAGCCAAGCTCCTCGAGTACTTCCCGGTTATGCTCACCAACCCCCGGAGCTCTTCGAGCGGGTGTTTTCGTCACGCCATGCACCTGAATGGGGCTGCTGATCGTTGAAGTCAGCTTCTCGCCCGCTCCTTCGAGTGGAACGACGATGTCATTCGCTCGTAATTGCGGATCGTTAACGACTTCCTGCGGCTCACGCACAGCGCCGAAGGGGACATGAACTTCGTTGAAGACTTCATACCAATGCGACATTGGCTGCGAACCAAAGATCTCATCGAGCATTGCCGTCAGTTGCGGCCGGTTCTGCGCTATCTTGGCAGGATCGGAGAATCGCGGATCCGTCAGGATATCCTCACGACCCATTGCTTTCAGGACCGCTGGTACTTTGTCTGGAGTAGCTACGAGAACGAACCAGGTGCCATCGGAAGAGCGATACGTGTTCAAGGCTGCATTTGCGGGATGCGCTCGATCGTGCAGCCCGTAGAAATTCGCACCGGATAGAGCCGCTTGGATGAAGACGCTGGCCGACCAAACACCTGCTGCGAGGAGCGAAGTGCTGACATAGGATCCTTTGCCGGTGCGTTCGCGACGATAAAGCGCGGTCACAATCGCGGCATAAATGCAGACCGCAGTCGCGTTGTCACCGCTACCTGCTACCGGCCAGGTCGGCGGCGATCCAGCATCGCGCGTCATGAATAACAAACCGCTTCGCGCCCAGTAGGCCGTGAGATCGAATCCGGGAAGAGCGGCGTCCGGGCCTTTCTCGCCGAAGCCGGTGAGATCGGCGTAGATCAGACGCGGATTCCAATTCGCGACATCGTCATATTCGAGCTTCAATTTCTTACGCGCCGGATGCGGTGTGTTGACGATGAACACGTCGGCCCACTTGGCTAACCGCTCGAGAACCTGCTGCACGCTCGCAGCTTTCAGATTGAGCGCGACGCCGCGCTTATTTCGATTAGCCAATTGGAAGGGATAAGGCTCTTCTGAACGCGGCTGCGGCGGGATCTTCTGCCCGCTTCTCCACAGCTCTCCTTCGGGCGGCTCTACTTTGATGACGTTCGCGCCGAAGTCGGAGAGGATCGTAGCTGCACCCGGACCCGCGATGAAGCTTGAGAAATCGACAACTTTTAAACCAGAAAAAATGTTTTCCGTCGCCATAGCGTTTCCTCGCAATCAGAAATTTGGATTCTCTACCGGCCCCGGAACTCCGGTGCTCGTTTCGCCAGGAAGGCGGATGCGCCTTCCTTCTTGTCTTCGGTTCCAGCACAAAGCGCAAACAGCGACGCCTCGAGGAGCAAACCATCGTCAAGGTTCATTTCCATGCCTCTGTTCACTGCCTCGATCGAGAACTTCACGGCCACCGGGGCGCTGGTAAGTATCTGGTTCAGGATCTCCTCGGCCGTCGCGACCACAAAGCCATCCGGCACGAGCTCGTTGACAAGACCGATTCGATAGGCCTCGTCTGCGCTGATCATCTGGCCGGACAGAATCACTTGGAGCGCCCGACCTTTCCCAACCAATCGCGGAAGCCGCTGGGACCCGCCATATCCCGGCATGATTCCCAATTTCACTTCCGGTTGGCCGAACTTTGCCGAGTCGGTAGCGATCCGAAGCGTGCAGGCCATAGCCAGCTCGCATCCGCCGCCGAGAGCAAAACCATTGACCGCAGCCACCACGGGTTTGCCGAGATTTTCAATCAATTGTGTAAGGGCTTGACCAAGACGTGTTCTTTCTTCCGCTTCGAGCGGCGATTGATCAACCATCTCGCTGATATCGGCGCCCGCGGCAAAGGCTTTACTTCCGGAGCCCGTGAGGATCACTCCGCGGATGGCGGGATCGTCACGAGCGTCTTCGAATGCTTCCTTCAACTCTGTGACTGTTGCTTTGTTGAGAGCGTTCATCACCTTGGGCCGGTTGATCGTCACATATGCGATTGGCCCCTTTTTCTCGTACAGAACGTTCTGAAGTTGTAATGCGGAGGTTAGCGTACCCATTGCTCTCTCCTTCGTAAGTCGATTACGTGCAGCTGCTATGCGGCGGTAGGAAGTTCCGCATAAGCGATGCCCGTGAGATTGCCCAACGCGAAGAGCAGCATCTTCTCGTTCGATCCATCGAGATTCGCGCTGTAAACGGAACCACCGAAATCTGTCATGAACATACGTCCACCCTTCAGATCCAGCGACAATCCAATTCCTTCCATCAGGTGAGTGACAACAATTTCCGGATCTTTGCGATTCCCAGGTACCACATCCATGGGCGCCCGGTTCACGGTGTTGCCGCGCGGCGGGTCACCGCGATCCGTCCAGTACATCATCCGCTTGGACAGATCGAGATCCAGATCGATAGGCTCCGGCAGATTGTCGTAGAGCAATTCGATGTCTGCGCGGTTCGCTGGCGCCTGCCCCTTGGGGATTTCCAGATTGGCGCGAAAAATTTGACCCTGTCCGGCGTTGTCAGGTCCTTTCTGCGTCCAGTAGAACTTGCCGCCTTCGGCATCGACTGCGATACCGACGCACCATTTCCTCGCGTCCTCACCGGGGCGTGAGTCGCCCTCACTCGTGTCAACCAGGGTTTCGACATCGGAGCCATTGAGATTGCTGCGCATGACCCGCATGCCTTCGCGATCACACCAGTAGAGCTTGCCGTTCTTCTTGTCGAGCTGGAGTTGCTTGGGGGTAAACGTGCTACCCGCAGGAACAATGTGTTTGACGTTTCTTCCGTCAACATCGGAGCGTTCGATGGAACCATCATTCGCTTTGAGGTTGCCCATATTCGTCCAATAGAGATGACCTGCCGCGACGTCCACAACGATGCCGTCAGGAAGCCTTCGACCCTCGCTGACAATCGTCTTCACATCAGAGCCGTCGGGTTTGGCAGAGAGCACGCGGCCGTCGCTCACATCCAGAATGAACAGACGGCCTGAGTCAGATGTTGCAGCGAGTTTTGTGTTCCTTGGTTTGGAAGGATTTGGGGACATTCTTAATTCTCCTTTTCAGCCCTGTGATCAGACCTCTTCGTCACTTACACAAAGGCGCTGAAACCGGTGATGGCTTTGCCCAAGATGAGATTCTGCATCTGGTATGTGCCTTCGTAGGAGTACAGGGCTTCGGCGTCTGCGAAGAATCGTGCAACCTTGTAGTCGGCGGCGATGCCGTTTCCGCCCAACAGCTCCCGCGCCCAGGCGACCGTCTCGCGACACTTGGCCGTAGTGAATGCCTTGGCGAGCGCGGCGTGGGCGTCCGTCATCTTGCCTTCAGCATCGAGTTGGGCCGTGCGAACGACCAGGCACTGCGAAGCCGTGATATTGGCAATCATCTTGGCGAGGAGGTCTTGCACGAGCTGGAAGGAGGCGATCGGTTTTCCAAACTGCAACCGCTCCTGACAATACTTGAGCGCATTCTCGTAGGCGCCCATCGCGCATCCCGTCGCCTCCCACCCCACCATGTATCGCGTCATTTTCAATACCGCAGCGGTGTCGCGGAAGGATTTATCTGCCTGAAGACGGTTCTCTTCCGGAATGCGGCAGTTCTCCATCGTGATCAAGCCGTTTTGAACCACCTTGAGTGCGATCTTGTTCTGAATCTTTTCGACCTTAAAGCCAGGTGTATTCTTGTTCTCAACGATGAAGCCGTTGACTTGATTGTCAGCGAGGTTACGTGCCCAGATGATTGAAATGTCGCACCATGGTGCATTACCGATCCATTTTTTCTGGCCGTTGATGATCCAAGTGTCGCCGTCACGCTTTGCTGTCGTTGTCAATCCGCCGGAAGCTCCCGAACCCACGAGCGGTTCGGTGAGGCCGAAACATCCGATCTTTTCCCAACGAGCCATTGGCGGGAGCCACTTCTGTTTTTGTTCTTCTGATCCGCCGAGGTAGATGGAACCCATCGCCAGGCCGTTGTGAACACCGTAAAATGTCGCGATTGAAGAATCGACTCGTGCCATCTCCATTGCAAGCAAACCGAATAGCAATGTGCTTCCGCCTCTGCAGTCGTAGCCCTTCATGGCAACGCCACCGATGTTGAGCTTCTTGATCTCAGGCAACACTTCAAACGGAAATTCATCTTCGACCCAATATTTCGTGATGATCGGCGCAACCTTGGTTTCCAGAAAAGTGCGCACCTGCTTCACAACCGCCAGTTCCTCCGCCGGAAGCGTCTCGGCGAGTTCGTAGAAATCACTGTTCGGCGCGGGAACTGGCTTTGCGGCTTTCGGCATCGTGATGGGCTGCTTTGGCAGAGTTGCCATGAAGGAACCTCCTGGTTATCAGCGCCTCATTTATTTCTGAGGCAATCGTAAGAGCACCCGTTGGCCGAATGCTCGGTTTGCGTATCTTGCTAAAAAGTCTGCTCAGACGCAAGTCACGCGCCCGGCAAACCGCGCTATCAGTAAGTACAATTTAGGGAATCCTCCTACCCGTGGAGAGGCCACTCTTTCGCAATTGCCTGTAGAAGGTCCTTCATCTCAGGTCCTGAAGCCATAAGCCGGGTTCCGCTGCAGGCGATCAGCGCCAATAGGTATTTGCCGGCTCCGTCCACGTGGTCAACTGCGTTCAGGTCGAGATAAAGCGAGCGGCCAAAAAGAATCGCTCTTGCGGTTCGCCAGGCATTCTCGACCTCGACGACCCACGCGCCGATGAGCTGCCCTTCGAGCTTTAAGGTGACTTGCTCTGGCCGGTCCTGTACCGTGATTCTGAGCATGAATCGCTCTCGAGCGTCGGCCCAAAAGCAAAGTAATCGAATATCACGTGCGGTTATTGAGGCGTCTCTCCGATTGCTTGAATGAGCTCATCGCGTGCCTGAATGTAATCCAACTGCGACTGCAGCAGAAGTGTCCTGGCCTCGAGTTGCTGGGCGACTGCAACTTGCGCTTGCGAACGGAGAGCGGCACCACGAACTAGCTGCTGTGCCGAGACACGCTTCGACTCTTCACGCAACGCCAGCAGCTCCTTTGAAACCGCAACCATCTGCCGCGTGCGCTCCAGTTTGTTGTAAGTAGTCAGCACTCGGACCTCGACTTCGTCATTGACGCGCGCGAGGTTCTCTCTGGCTTGCGCGAGTTGAGCCTCACGTTCATGTATCGTGGCCGATTTTCTACCTGCATCGAAAATGTCGTAGCTGAAGTGAATGCCAAAACTTCCGAAGTTGCGGGCGAGAAATGGAACATCGTTCTGGTAGCTGTAACGCGCGAAAGCTGCGACATCGGGCACATATTCGCGTTTCGCCAATCGCACCGCCGCCATGGCTTTCTCAACATTGGCGCGCCCTTCTGCGATCTCGGGGTGTGCCTGCAGCGCGAGTTTGACGCATTCTTCACGCTGGCAGGTCTCAGAGACAGAGACAGGGACGTTTGGGTCGAGTGCGATTTGGGTTGAAAGAGGCAGGCCGATGGCGTCCTTAAATTGCAACTGCAGGTCGCTCAACTGGATTTCAGTGCTCAGCAGTTCCTGTTTTGCCTGCATCGCTTGTGCGCGGGTCTCGATAAGTTCTTGCTCGATCGAGCTTCCATATTTGGCTTGCTGAACCCGCTCGCTCTGCATTGCGTCGCTGGCCTGGACCTTCGCCATAACCGCGTTACGTTGCGATTCGGTGATCAATATCTTGTAGTAGAGCTGGCGGACCTTCACTGCAATATCGTTCCGGGTTCCGCGGGCTTTTCCACGCATCGCATCGAGTTCCGCTCGCGCAATATCGTTTCCGGCCCTGATTTTCAGCAACTGAGTAAGCGGCTGGACAAGCCCCGTTCCGCTGGTAGTTAGATTTAGTCCGCCCTGATTAAGGATCAACGGCTGAGTAGGAATCAAATTGGTCCCGAAAACGCCAAGGCCCCCGGCAGGAATTTCGATGAATTGAGTATCGGTGACGTGCACGAATTCGGTGTCGTTGCGAAGCACTGGGAAATACGAGCTCCTGGCGACGTCTTTTGCGTTTTTCTTTTCCTCGACGGCGGATTCAGCAATTCGAACCACGTGATTGTGCTGCAGGGCCAGATCGACAGCCTCCTGCAAGGTGATGCGGCGAAGAGTGGAAGAATCCGTCTGCGCCGCGGCAAAAGATCCTGCTGTGCAGACTGACACGGCAATCGCCAGGATGTGAATACGTCGGTTCATGTTATTTCCTTACGCACGGCGGAATCTTGAATGCGGGCCAGGTCTCCGTAGCTCAACGGGGACCTACGGATCAAGGCGCACAGGAACAAGGCGATAACACACACCCACGCCACGAGGTAAAAGCCATCAATGATGGTGAGCGTGTAGGCTTGCAGGCGAAGGCGCTCAGCCACGAGGTCCACGGCTCGGCCGGTTGCCGCAGCCGCGCCCTCCGATCGCGAAGAGAGTCCTGCCGTCATCTGGTGAATATTGTGGTCGGTAACCCAGTCGCCACTCTGCACGCGAAGACCTAACAGGTTCGAGTGCAGCTTTTCGCGCTGTGCGATGAAGTGGCTCATGAACACGGCGCCGGCACTCCCACCAAACAAGCGCACCAGGTGAAAAAATGCGGAGAAGGTCAGCACCCATTGGGGTTTTGCCAGCGCGCCTCCAAAGATGGCTTGGAGGACGATTGTGGAAACCAGACCGATAAAAGCAAATGACTGTCCCACCCCGGTGAGCAGTTCGGTCCGATAGAAGTTTGGCGCCGCCCATGCACTGGTCAATCCGGCATTCAACCAGCACGCCAACGCGGTTGCAGCGAAACCAATTGCCATGATCAGCCGCGAGTCAACGTTTTTTAAAAGAAGAAGCGCAATGACAAAGGCGAGAGGAAGCAAAGGAACCGCCGACCAGGTCACCGCAGGCGCAATCTGGTCAGCTTCGAAGCCATGGATCGCCAGCGACTGCGGAATGAGGATGATGGTAGCCAAAAGCGTGAAGCGGAAGAGGAAGAGCTGTGAGCCCAACAGCAATGTGTTCCACTTTCCGAGAAACGACATGGTCACCAGAGGCTTGGGGCCTCGAAGCCGCCACATCAGTGCGCCGAGAAGGAAGAACATGCCCACTAAAAACAATGCAATGAACAACCCGGAGCGCCACCAGTCGAGCCTCTCGCCTTGGTCGAGCGCCGTGAACAGCAGCGCAAAGCCGAGGCTGCCGAATAAGAATGCCGCGAAACTTGGCGCCGGTTCTGACCGCGGGCGAGCTGGAGATGGCGGTATCCCGTAATAGATCAAGGCCATCATTACCGGCGCAATTACGGCCGCAGCCCAGAACATCCATCGCCAGGAAAGCTGGTCCCTAAAGAAGCCGTATAGGCTGGGGGCCACGTTTACGGCTCCATCCACAGAGGTGGCGTAGAGCGCGAGTGTGAAGGGGAGAAAGCGAAGGGGAATATTTCGCAGAGCGAAGGTGAGCGTAAGCGGATAGAACGTGCCGGAGGTCAGACCGGCGAGTATCAGCGCCGTTATGAGCAGGCTGTAGCTGTGGATGAGCGGAAGTAACGCGCTGATCAGTGTGAATGCTCCCGCAGCAAAGAGCAGAATTGTCCGTGGTCCCAATAATCCACCGATGAACACCGTAAAAGGGCCGATGAATATCAACGCCGCGTTGAAAGCGGTGCTGATCCAGGCTCCATCGTCAAAGCTAATTCCGAGATGACCTTTTAGATCTGCCAAACCTAGTGAGAGTAATCGCCCCGTGAGCGTCACGAGTCCCGCACCAGTGATGACGCCGAGGATGCCCAGTACCGGCGAATGAGAGAGATCGCTGGGAAGGGCGGCAGCAAGCTGAACTACGCCTGCGGCCTGATTTCCCGGAAGTGTCTCGGCGCTGGCGCCCATAGTCTGCCCTCGGTTACTTTCTGGTTCGCACGGTGACTTCCACCGAAAGCCCCGGACGCAATTGCGACGTGAGAGGTGAATCTTCGAGCGCGATCTTGACCGGCACTCTCTGCACGACCTTCGTAAAATTGCCGGTCGCATTGTCTGGCGGCAATAGCGCAAATTGCGATCCGCTGGCGGGTGCGATCTCCAGCACCTTGCCTGTGACCGTGTGGCCCGGAAAAGTGTCGACGCGAATCGTGGCCGTATCGCCCACTTTGACATTGGTCAACTGCGTTTCGCGAAAATTGGCCTGTACCCACCTCTTACTGGCAACAAATGTGATCACCTGTGTCCCGGGGTTTACGAGTTGCCCTTGACGCACTTGCCGTTCACCGACGGTGCCGTCGGCAGGCGCGAGGATTCGGGTATACCCGAGATTTATCCGGGCAAGCGTCAGCCCTGCTTCCTTGGCGCGGAGATCAGCCGCCAGCTGTTGGTCCTGCGACTCTAGTACTTGCTTACTTCGCCGCTCGGTCTCGACTCCCAGTTCGTTACTGCGCAGCAGGGTTTGAGCCTGCACCAAGTCAGCGTCCCGACTGGCAGCCTGCGCGCCGAAGCGTTGCTGATCGGCAACGGCAGACTCGACCTTTTGCTGTGTCGCGGAACCCGTCTTCAACAGCTCTTCTTGCCGGGTGCGTTCCTCCCGCGTGCGCAGCACGTCTGCTTCGACAGCTTTCTTGCCGGCCTGTGCGGCCGAGATTTTAGCGTTTGCCTCGTCGATCCCGGCGAGCGCTCGCTGAATCTTTGCATCTTGAACTTCGCGCTGGCGTCGGTTGTTTACGAGAGCCGCCTTGGCAGCTTCGACTGCCGCTATCGCTTGCGCAACGTGGGCCTTGTAGTCGGCGTCGTCTAATTGAACAAGGAGGTCGCCTTTTCGGATCTGTTGATAGTCTTCTACGCGAACTTCGCTGACGATCCCCGAAACCTTAGTGCTCAGGGGCGTAAGATCACCGCGGACATAAGCATCGTCAGTGACTTGGTTAATGCGTCCGCCCTCCCAAGAGTTCCAGTTCCGGGTGATCGTGTACACGACCGCAGCTGCGATCAAGACAATGAGGAAAGGCGTTACATACTGCTGCCATTTTGGTTTGGGTTTCGGCGCGGCGCTCTCGGGCTTAGTTGCGGGAGGTGGGAGGGGAACAGCGGACATGATCAATTTCCTCCGACCGCAAGACAAACCCCCGCGTTCACCCTGCGAAGCGGCTCCTTGAGGCAGGATGTGCGGGAGCGACAATCAGCACGCTGGTGAACCAAGCATTCGAGTGACAAGCAGTTTCCTCTCGCGCCTTACCACCTGAAGAGAGTTTGCATTTCAGAAGCCGAACCGGGGACACGTCGAAATGCTTGGTCTGAAAAACTTATTCTTTGGATCCACCCTGTTTTGAGAGGAGTGAGTGCCAACGCTTTGGCATCTGCACAGAATATTGGCATCGGTTCGACACCCAGTGAGGCGCCTTCCGCCTTGCAGCAAAGGTCATCAACGACTCTGCTGTCCATTTGTTTATTTCGCGGAAATGGAAGCAGTGCCAACTGGTTGTCACCCGCTAGTTGGTTACCACCTCGGGCCGGAACTCGAAATTGATTATGTGCTCAAAATAGCCCCATTTTGCTGCTTCTCAACCACTTGCGCTGTGACAACTCGCCGGCGCCGCTTCGGCACACCGATTGCCTCACAGTCTAAATATTGCTGGACTAGCTCAACAAGAATCGGAAGTCTGAAGAGAAGCGATTAACACCAATGCGGTGCACAAGAAACTCGATCACGCGGGGCGTGCTTCAGATATCAGCGTCCTTGTCCTTGTTCTTGTTCTTGTGCATGGCTACGGCAGCCGCCGAATGTGCAGCTCAGTCCACGGGTTTCACCAATATCTTTGCGCCCGCAACCACGCCAGCCAAATCGATCTTTCATTTGTCCGTGTTCGTGCTTACGATCACCGCAGTAATATTCGTCGTCGTCTTTACTTTGCTGGTTTACTCCGTTGTGAAGTTCCGTGGCACAGCGACGGGTGCTGACCGGGAGCCACCGCAGGTATATGGGAGCACACAGATTGAGCTGGCCTGGACCATCATTCCGGTACTCATTGTGGTCGTGTTGTTTCTGGCTACGGCACGGGTCATCCATGCGATTCAGGATGCTCCTATGCCTTCTTCAGCTGTCGAGGTCACCGTCATCGGCCACCAGTTCTGGTGGGAGTATCGTTATCCAAAGCTCGGGATTGTCACGGCCAACGAACTGCACATTCCGGTAAATGATCCCGCAAATCCTACCCCCACATTTTTAAAGTTGCTTTCGGCCGATACCGACCACAGCTTCTGGATCCCAAAACTTGGGGGCAAGACGGACCTGATTCCAAATCGCGTAAACCACATGTGGATGGATCCGCACCGCACGGGCATCTACATCGGGCAGTGCGCACAGTATTGCGGGACGCAGCACGCGAAGATGCTTCTGAGCGTGTCCGTGGACAGTCCTGAAAAATTTGCCGCGTGGATCCGCGCGCAACAGCAGCCAGCAATTCGCGACGAATCGGTTACCGACGGCAGGCGCGTCTTCGAAACGACCGCCTGCATCAACTGTCACACGATCAACGGCACTGCAGCAAACGGACGCTTCGGTCCGGATCTGACGCACTTGATGAGCCGTCGCACCATTGCGTCCGGTGCGGCCGAGAATACAACGAAAAACTTGCGCCTGTGGATCCAGAATCCGGACGCAATTAAACCAGGGTCGCTCATGCCAGCCATGCAATTGAACGACGCGGATCTGGATGCACTTGTAGGTTATATGGAGACGCTCCGCTAGTCGAAAGATTCGAGGAGATGAGCTATGTCATCTGACGCGATTGCCATTCCGGGCCTGCAAATCGTGCGTCCATCCTGGGTTGAGACGCTCCACGAGTGGGTGATCACGGTCGATCACAAGCGGCTTGGGATTCTTTACGTCCTCTTCGCTCTGCTGTTTCTTGTCATCGGCGGAAGTGAAGCGCTCATCATGCGCATCCAGTTGATTCATTCGCACAATGATTTTGTCTCACCGCAGGTCTTCAACCGGATGTTCACGATGCATGGCACGACGATGATCTTTTTCGTGGCCATTCCTGTCTTGTTCGGTTTTGCAAACTACCTGGTCCCATTGATGGTTGGCGCGCGGGACATGGCGTTTCCACGGCTGAATGCATTCGGTTTCTGGCTGACGGCAATGGGCGGATTTCTGCTTTACTTCAGTTTCCTGGGTGGGAACGGACTCTACGGCGCCGGTGATGCACCGGACGTGGGATGGTGGGCATATTCCCCATTGACGTCGCGCGCATTTTCACCAGGTCACAGCTCGGACTACTGGACCATTGCGGTGTTGGTTGCGGGGTTTGGCACTATCGCTTCGTCCATAAATATCATCGCCACCGCTCTGTGCCTGCGATGCCCTGGCATGAGACTCAGCCGCATGCCGCTGTTGGTTTGGATGAACATGGTTATGGCCGGAATGGTCCTGAT
The DNA here is from genome assembly GCA_025462725.1 of Terriglobales bacterium. Lineage (GTDB taxonomy): Bacteria > Acidobacteriota > Terriglobia > Terriglobales > Acidobacteriaceae > JAICLA01. The sequence goes on from JAOAPE010000013.1 coordinate 70,489, forward strand.
CGCGATTACGCCACTGTCGGCGGCGCAGATCATGTTGCTCGTAGACCGGTACCTGGGGGGGCACTTTTTCGATACACAAGCGGGCGGATCAGCCGCACTTTGGATGCACTTCTTTTGGATATTCGGACATCCAGAGGTGTACATCCTGATCATTCCCTGCTTCGCCTTTATATCGGAAATCGTTCCAGTGTTTTCGAGGAAACCGATCTTCGGATACCCGGTGATGGTGGCAGCAACGGTCTGCATCGCCTTCGTGAGCATGAGTGTGTGGGCGCACCACCTGTTCACAATGGGGATGCCCTCCTACGCCAACAGCTTTTTCACGATCACCTCGATGATGGTGGGCATTCCGACGGGGATAAAAATCTTCAACTGGGTCGGTACGATGTGGGGCGGGAAGATCCAATTCAAGACTGCGATGTTCTTTTGCATCGCATTTCTGTTTCAGTTCTTGATCGCCGGCCTCACGGGCATCATGCTTGCCTCAGCGCCTTTTGATTGGCAGCTTTCCTTGTCTTACTTTGTTATTGCGCACTTCCACTATGTGATCGTGGGCGGAATCCTTTTTGCGCTCTTCGCGGCATTTTATTACTGGTACCCGAAAGTCACTGGAAGAATGCTGAACGAAACGCTCGGCAAACTCCATTTCTGGCTCTTCTTTATAGGCTTTCACATGACATTTGACACGATGCACCTCCCCGGACTGCTCGGGATGCCGCGTCGCATCTACACCTATGAACCCGGCCGTGGTTGGGACACCATGAACCTGATCATCACAATAGGCACGTTCATCCAGGGTATCGCCGTCCTGATCTTTATCGCGAACCTGTTCATTTCTTATTGGAAAGGAGCTAAGGCGGGGAATGATCCCTGGGACGCATGGACCCTCGAATGGTCAGTAAGCTCACCGCCACCGGCTTACAACTTTGCTTCCATTCCGGTCGTCGCGAGCCGCCGGCCGTTGTGGGATCGAAAACACCCCGAGGACCCGGACAGCCGCTATGAGTGAAGGGAGAGAGCAATGAGCGCAATCACGACTCCGTATCCCGAAGCACCAGCATCGTGGGTACTTCCGTATCGGGGCAAGGTCGGCATGGCGTGTCTCATTATCGCCGAATCGGCCATCTTTACGATCTTCGTCGTTGCCTATCTTTTTTATGTGGGGAAGAGCCTCAGCGGACCGACTCCGCGCGAGGTGCTTGAGACACCCATCTTCTTCACGATCTGTCTGCTCTCCAGCAGTCTCACCGTCCACTTAGCAGCAAGGTCTCTGGAGCGCAATAGGCGCGGTGCATTCATGGGCTTATTGTTGGTCACAATCGTACTAGGCGGCCTCTTCCTGTTCGGCACGGGTCGGGAATGGTATCGGCTGATTTACGAACACGGACTAAAGATCTCCACGAATCTCTTTGGAACAACCTACTACTCATTAGTGGGGCTGCACGCCTCCCACGTGATCGCAGGCCTGGTCATGCTGAGCACCTTGTTTCTTTTCGGTCTGGCAGGACGCGTGGGCAGAGATCAGTCCGCTCGCGTCGATGTGCTGTCGATGTATTGGCATTTTGTAGATGGCGTTTGGATCGTGGTTTTCACTGTGGTTTACGTTCTCGGCCGCTAAGGAGAAGAAATGGCATCACGGCTGTACACAGAAGAAATTGGCCAAAGGTCTCGCGCCCCGGTCGAGATTGAGGTGCCCGCTTCGACAGCTTCGCCTCTCGTCTTGGCATTTGGATTTACGTTAGTGTTCGCGGGCCTCCTAACAAGCCTGTCAATCAGCGTCCTCGGCGCAGTGCTTACTCTGGCCGGCTGCATTGGTTGGTTCTTGGAAGTGTTTCCTCGCCAGCATGAAGAAGCTGTAACGGTGGTCCCTGAAGATCCTCGCATAATCACTGCACGCCGTGTGGTCGAGCGCCTTCCGATCGCGGCAGATCAGTTGCGCGCCTGGCTTCCCGTCCGCACATACCCGGTATCAGCGGGCTTGAAGGGCGGACTGGCTGGAGGTGTAGCAATGGCAGTATTGGCCTGTGCCTATGGGGCGCTGAAGATCGGAAGCATCTGGTATCCGATCAATCTTCTTGCCGCGGCGGTCTACGCGGAGTCGCTAGAACTCGGGCCCGGGCAGTTGAAATCATTTCATGCGGACAGCTTCTTGATTGCTTTGGGTCTGCACGCCCTTTTGTCCACTCTGGTGGGGCTGCTCTATGGCGTGATGCTTCCCATGTTTCCTCGGCGGCCCATCGTACTCGGAGGACTGATCGCCCCCGTGTTGTGGTCTGGGTTGCTGTACACAATGCTCGGCCTGCTGAACCCTTTGCTGGAGAAACACATTAATTGGTACTGGTTTACGGCTTCCCAAGTGGCCTTTGGTGTAGTCGCAGGCTTGGTAGTGGTACGGCAGACACGTATGACGACCTACGAGAACCTCTCCTTCGCCGTGCGCGCGGGAGTCGAAACTCCAGGAATAACTCCACCACGAGAAAGCGGAGAGAAGGGCCCGTGAACCGAGTTCCATACCTCGGTGCATTCGCGGCATTGGCATTGACGCTGCTCTCCGGTTGCAATTTGCAGCACGGGCAGCCGAGCCAAGGTGCAGAGACTCCAGCGCCCAGTGAGGTTTTGGATTTCAAGACTCTGTACGCACAAAATTGTGCCGGGTGTCATGGCGCCGAAGGACGAGGAGGAGCGGCGATCGCACTCGCCGATCCGGTTTACCTCGCGATCGCGGATAACACGGCAATCCACAAAGTCATCGCCAATGGCGTACACGGAACCTCAATGCCAGCCTTCGCTCAAAACGCTGGCGGAATGCTGAGCGACAAGCAGATCGATGTGATCACTAGCGGGATTCGGTCGGCCTGGAGCCGGCCAGAGACTCTCAACGGGACCAATCCACCTTCTTATGTCGCGACATCCACGGGTAACGCCCACCAAGGCGAAATGGTTTTCCAAAAATACTGCCAATCCTGTCACGGACCGGGCGGCCAAGGCGGAGCAAAAGGTAGTGCGATCACAAACGATTCATTTCTGGCGCTGGTCAGCGATCAGGAACTGCGAACCATCGTCATCACTGGCCGTCCGGAATTAGGCGCGCCCGATTGGCGCGGCAACGTGCCCGGCAAACCCATGTCTGACCAGGAGATCACTGACGTAGTCACATGGCTGGCTTCGCGCCGGGTGCAAAACCCCGGACAGCCTTACACCGCTTCGAATTACGCGCAGCACTAGGAGTTCCACGATGTCGACCGAAACTACCACTCCAACGATTTCGAACGACAATACGCTTTCCCGCCGCGGCTTTCTTATGAAGTTGGGCATTCTGTTCAACGGATTGGTAGCAACCGCATTGGCAGTGCCGATCGTGGGATTTCTTCTTTCCTCAATCACGCGAGGGCGCGCGAATGGATACCTCTCGTGGGTGCCTCTCGGGCCCATTACCAAATTTCCAGAAGGCGAGACGCGGTTGGCGACCTTCAGAAATCCAAACGTGATGCCGACAGATGGCAAGACCGTGGACACTGCCTGCTGGGTGCGACGCGTCGCTGGCGATCAGTTCCAAGTTTTTGCTGTCAACTGCATGCACTTGGGCTGCCCCGTTCGCTGGTTTCCGCAATCCGGTCTGTTCATGTGTCCATGCCACGGCGGCGTGTACTATCGCGACGGCTCGCGCGCCTCAGGACCGCCGGAGCGTGGGCTTTTCGAATATCCAAACAAAGTTCAGGACGGTCTGGTCACCATCCAGACTGGTGAGTTACCCACACCGGGACAGACCGCAGCTCTTGCGGGAAGGAAATCCCCATGCGCATGATTGCGAAGATTGGGGGATGGTTCGACCGTCGCTTGCAATTAGGGGCGCCCATTCGCGAAGCTGCTGAGCATCCGGTGCCGCGCGATACCGCGAGCTGGTTTTACGTCTTTGGCAGCGCTGCGCTTGTGGTCTTCATGTTGCAACTTGTGACGGGAATCCTGCTGTCATTTATCTACGTGCCCTCGGCTGCCGAAGCTTGGAGCAGTTTACAGGCCCTGAACCACGACGTGACTCTCGGCTGGTTCATCCGGGCCTTGCATGGATGGGGCTCGAACTTCATGGTGGCCATTGTTCTCATCCACATGGTGCAGGTTTTTCTCTTCGGGGCGTACAAGTATCCACGGGAGCTCACTTGGATCGTGGGCGTTTTTCTGTTGCTGATGACATTGGGAATGGCCTTTACGGGGCAAATCATGCGCTTCGACCAGGACGCCTATTGGGGACTAGGGATCGGAGCATCTATCGCTAGCCGCGTTCCCATTGTTGGTCCCGCACTGGTGAAATTGATGCTGGGTGGGCCGATCATCGCTGGTGCGACCCTCTCCCGATTCTTCGCCTTGCATGTTTTCTTGATTCCGGGATTGCTGATCGCTTTCGTTGGCCTTCATCTCCTGATGGTGTTGAAGCTGGGCATCAACGAATGGCCGATGCCGGGACGCATCGTGAAACGAGGGATTTATGAGAGGGAATACCACGAATTGACTAAGAAGGATGGGGCACCGTTCGTTCCCTATGCCATTTGGAAAGACATTTTCTTCGCGGCATTTATCTTGCTGGCAGTGGCCGCATGCGCTCTGTATTTTGGTCCGTTTGGGCCCACTGGCCAGCCAGATCCCACGATCATTCAGACCGTACCGAAACCCGATTACTTTTTCCTTTGGATGTATGCCTTGCTGTCGCTGCTTCCGCCGTCGATGGAAACGCCGGCACTTCTCATCGGCCCCGTGATAGCCATTGCCGGGCTGCTCCTTCTTCCCTTTATTTCCGGAGAAGGAGAAAAGAGCTGGCGGCGAAGGCCAATCGCGGTTTTGACAGTGCTCTTGCTCGCGATCACGTTCGGGACCTTTACGCGGATGGCTCAGTTCGCACCCTGGAGTCCGCACATGAACGCCTGGAGCGGCAATCCCGTGCCGGAACGATTTGTGCATGGCACCACCGCGCTTGAGCGACAAGGCGCGCTGGTTTTTGAGGCCAAGCAGTGCCGCAACTGCCATTCGCTTGGAGAACTCGGAGGCCAGAGAGGGCCGAACCTTGACAAGGTTGCCGTGCGGCTCACGCACGATCAACTCATCCGGCAAGTGATCCAAGGCGGCGGCAACATGCCTGCGTATGGAAAAAATTTGAGCCCTGCGGAGACTACCGCGCTCGTGGCTTTTCTTCAGACGCTGCACCCCGCGGGACAGGCTCCCGCGCGTGATGCGTCACGGGAGCTTGTCGTTGAACACGACAAACGCCCCGGCGCGCACAGATAGGATTTGCGATCCATGCCACACCTGAACCATATCGCATTGGGATCGTGCGAGCTTACGCTTACTCTATCCATCATCTTCTTGGCGGTCGTGTATCTGCGCGGATGGCTCCATCTTCGTTCGCCCTCCTTGAATGCCGTTGCGAGTTGGCGCGCTGGCAGTTTTCTTCTCGGACTGTTCTTGATTTGGGTCGCTGTGGCATCACCCATCGCTACGTTAGACAGGCGAATGCTGACAGTCCACATGCTTCAACATCTCTTGCTTATGTCGCTTGCTCCACCTTTGATCTGGCTAGGTGCGCCGGTGCTGCCGTTGTTGCACGGTCTGCCACAGCGATTGATACAACAGGTTGGTCCACTGTTCCATTGTGCGCCGGTGCAGCGACTCGGAAAAGCGCTCGCCGACCCAGCTTTTTGCTGGATTGCCGCCGCTGTGGTGTTAGTGGGATGGCATATTCCGGCGGCATTGACCCTTGGTTTGCGATCAGAAGGATGGCATCTCGTCGAGCACGCATCCTTTCTCGCGGCTGGTCTCCTTTTCTGGTGGCCCGTCGTTCAACCCTGGCCAAGTGTTTCAAGGTCGACAGACTTCTCCATGATTCTGTACCTCTTTTTCGCCACTTTGCCGTGCGATGTTCTTTCCGGATTGCTCGTCTTTTGCGACCGCGTGGTCTATTCGGTTTACTTCTCCGCATCCCGGCCTTTTGGCCTTTCGGCTCTCGAAGACCAGCAGTGCGCGGGTGCATTGATGTGGACCTGCGTCACAGTTGTTTATCTTATCGCCGGAGCGATGCTTACGATGCGTTTGCTCGTGCCGCGGGATTCACGTTCGGACGAATTGGTGCTCGAATTCGCGCGCGATGCGGTCCCGGAAAGCGATTCATTGAGCTTGGAGGTTCTCCGTTGATGGCCTCTGAGCCCATTGTTGCGCCAATTGCGAATGTCTGGCCCGGCGGCGCGTCAGCTTCTTATGGCATCCATCATTTATCTACCGTGGCTATTGGGTGCTGATGATCCTTACCGGAAAGTAGCATTTCTGCTATCGCAAAGCGGGCGTTAACGCCACCTCCCACGATTTCTACCCCGGCGGACGACACGAAATGCTCAATGAGGCTAACCGGAGCGAAGTTAGGAAACGGCTGCTTCGGTGGATCTCTGCGGTGCTGGAACACGGCCATGCATTGAGACACGACTCGAGCGACATTGAATATTTTGGGGCACTGGTTAATGATTACGTTTGGTTACTGCTTTGCGGAACCTCTGACTACTTAAACGAAGGCACAAGTCTGTGAGGGTGCTATGAGTTCGCAAGCTTTGGCGTCTACCAGAGGACGATTGGTCGAGTCGCGGACCACAACCAGTAATCCTCTACTCGAGATCGGACGCGGTCCGTTTTCGCAGCAATCGCAACAGCCATTAGCAAATCGCCATGAAGTCCTAATGCGCGTCTTGCTCGCAGTTGGCGAGTACCACGACCTCGGGGAGCTGTTAAGTCACCTCACCACTGAACTTGGTGGTTTTCTCCGCTTCGACGCTATCGGGCTTTCTCAATTCGATGAAATCGCAGACAGGGTCGATTTGCATTTAGCCAAGGTCGCCTTTTCCGCCGAGCTTGGGACAGACGACGCGAAGAGAAGTACGACAAGCGCGTGGATTCATGAGCATCACGAGTGCCTTGATACTAGATTCCCCAGCGAGGCCTATCGAACACCAAGCTCCTCCACTCAGGGGAGTTGTGCATCCAGCGCAGTGATGTCCGGTGAAGGAATAAAGACGTATACTGCGCTGCCACTCATCAGACGAAACCGGGTTCTTGGACTCATGGAATTAGGCCGCCGCCGCGAGGAGCCCTTTACCCCGGATGAGGTGACCTTCCTGACGCAAGTGGCAAACCAAGTCTCGATTGCTGTCGAGAATGCCCTTGTGTGCTCGCAGATTGCGAGACTCAAGGAAATACTTGTGCAGGAAGAGCTCTGTGTCGCGGATGAACTCTGCAGCGAATACGGATTCGAAGAGATTGTCGGGCGCAGCGAAGCTCTGCGTCGCGTGCTGCGGCAGATCGAGACAGTTGCCCCTACGGACTCTACCGTACTTATTTGCGGCGAGACCGGAACTGGCAAAGGACTGATCGCGCGCGCGATTCACGAACGCAGCACTCGCCGTACGAAGGCCTTTGTTAAACTGCATTGCGCCGCGATCCCAACCGGCTTGCTCGAAAGCGAACTTTTCGGACATGAAAAGGGAGCCTTCACGGGTGCCATTGCGCAACGGCTTGGGCGTTTCGAAGTTGCGAATAACGGTACCGCATTTCTGGATGAGGTCAGCGAGATTCCGTTGGAACTGCAGCCAAAGCTGCTTCGCGTGCTGCAGGACCGTGAGTTTGAGCGCCTCGGAAGCTCGCGCACGCTTCGCACCAATGCGCGCCTGATTGCGGCAACAAACCGGGACCTTGAGTCCCTCGTTCACGAGCATCAGTTTCGCTCTGATCTCTTCTACCGATTGAATGTTTTTCCGGTTCACGTCCCGCCCCTCCGTGAACGCCCTGAAGACATTCCGCTGCTGGTCCGGCACTTTGTCCAACACCTTGGCCGCCGGATGAACAAGTCGATTGAGACCATTCCTTCTAAAACGATGGAGGCCCTTTGCCGGTACCGGTGGCCAGGAAATGTGCGCGAACTGGAAAACGTGATAGAGCGCGCCGTGATCCTTTCATCCGGTTCGGAGTTGCAAGTCTCGCTGCGAGAGTTTCAAAACCTTAGCTCGCGTGGCCCGAACGGCGGAAAACACAAAACACTGAAAGAAGCTGAACGTGCGCATATTCTGGCGACCCTGAAAGAGACCAAGTGGGTACTTGGAGGTCCCAGGGGCGCTGCGGCCAGCTTGGCAATGAACCGTTCAACTCTCCAGTTCCGCATGAAAAAACTGGGAATCGTCCGCGGTGTGAAGGCCTTCGAAGTTTAGCCGTTTGCAGATTCGCAATGGGTACACCGGTGTTTCGTATCGCAAGATACGAGTTCCTCACTAGAGGTCAGCAATGCCGATGGAAAGAAAAAAGGCAGCCACTACATTCTTCTTGCTTGCGCTGGCGGCGATTTCGCTCTACTTCTGTTACTTGATTGCGAGGCCTTTCGTAGGTGCAATTTTCTCCGCCGTCATGCTTGTCATCGTCTTCCATCCTATTCATGTTCACATACAGGCGCGCTTTCAAAGCAGTAATGCTGCCGCCCTGGTCTCTACCATTCTGGTTTTGGTGATTCTGATTATTCCGGCCGTCGGACTGGGAATCGTCATCGGCAAAGAAACGAAAGGGCTGCAGCACTTGCTGAACCAGAGGAGCGCTGAGCAGGGCGGCCTGGATCAATACGTGTCGCATGTGCTGGAGCGCCCTCTCAGCTGGGCGGGGCGGTATGTGGATCTTTCCGAATTCGATATGCGCGCTGCAATCTTGCGACGGCAGGAGCAGATCAGCCAGTACTTGCTGTCCTCGGGAGCACGGATCGTCAGCAACTTCATTTCATTTTTCGTCAACGCGGTAGCTGCATTCTTTACGTTGTTCTTTCTTTTTCGGGATGGCGGATCGATGAAGGAGCACGCTGCAGTGGTTCTTCCCCTCACCCGTGATCAAGTGGATCGGCTGTTCACAGGAGTGAGCAATTCAATCATCGCCAATGTGTACGGTGTGTTTGCTGTGGGTGCGGCCCAGGGGGTTCTTACTGGGCTGGCTTTCTGGGCGCTCGGGGTGCCTTCTCCGGTTTTCTGGGGACTGATCACGGCGCTGTTTTCCACGGTCCCTTTCATTGGTTCAGCTGCTGTCTGGGGACCGGCGGTGATTGTCCTGGCTGCCTCGGGACATTTGTGGAAAGCGTTGATCCTCTTGGTTTGGGGCGCCGCCGTGGTCGGGCAATCAGATAACTTCATTCGGCCGTACGTGATCAGCAAACGAGCACAGTTGAATACGTTGCTGGTCTTCTTCGCCTTGCTCGGCGGCGTAGAGGCTTTTGGCGTCATGGGACTCTTCATTGGTCCTGTTGTCCTCTCACTCACGCACGTGGTGCTGGAGATGTTGCGGGAGACGAACTTGGATCAGCAGATCGCAGCACCAGAGGAGGTTCTGCGCAGCTGAGTCATAGAAAGGAGAGGAAAAAAATATGGTGAGGCAATCTGTAAATCTGTACCGAATTCGTTCGCGCTACGCGGTGGATCTTCCCGTTATCCGGAGTGCTGCCTCGGTTCTCGTGTGCGTTTGTGTAGTGATTTGGGTTTCGCTGCCTTGCACTTCTCAGACCAGCGCTCAACTGCAAGATTATTTCAAGAACTCCGTTGGTCTGACTCCGGACCAGATTACTGATTTCCGTAATGGAAAACCGGTTGTAAAGGTCATTCAGTCCCGCACGCCATCCGATATCGTCGTTTTTGGCGCCATATACATTAAGGCGACTCCAGAAAGTTACGTTCAACTGGCCACTGACTTCGACCGCCTGCGCAAGCTTCCCGAATACCTGGCCATCCAGAAATACAGCAGTCCTCCCCTGGTCTCCGATCTTGCGAGCTTTAAGTTCGAGAGCGGCGACATAAAAGATTTAAAGGAATGCAAACCCGGCCATTGTGAGGTTCAGCTTCCGACCAAAAGCATGCAAGCCTATCAGCAAGCCATTGATTGGAGTGCGCCTGACGTTGAAGAACGAGTGAATCAGCTGCTTCAGCAGCGTACGATTCAGCGTCTGCAGGCCTATCAGCGCGAGGGCAATCAGGCCTTGGGGACCTATGACGACAAGAACGACCCCGTGAACGAGTCGAAGCAGTTTGAGTCCATATTGAGCTATGCACAGACCTTGCCAAAGTACCTACCGGACTTCCACTACTACCTGCTGTCTTATCCCGGTTCGAAGCCCGCAAATGTAGAAGATACATTTTATTGGGCAAAGGTGAAATTCGGACTGAAGCCCACCCTTCGCGTGGTACAGGTTGTGACCATGAAAGGCCAGTCAGCAAATCAACCCGCCTATGCCATTGCCCAAAAACAGCTCTACTCGAGTCATTATTTCCAAAGTGCGCTGGACCTCACTTTTTGCATCCGCGACCCCGACGATCCAAAGCACTCCGGCTTTTACCTGATCAAGGCAATGGGCTCCGAGCAGGCCGGCCTAACAGGTTTTAAAGGAGGGATTGTTCGTAGAAAAGCGGTCGGGCGGACAGCTTCTTCCCTGGAGAAATCACTCGCTACGATTAAAAGCACTTTGGAAAAGCAATAGCTCTTGCCCGAGGCTCGGTGAGGAAGACTTGTTACTTCTTACTTCGCGTTCCTTTGTCTCCGATCAATGCCCAAGTGGAATTTCTCTCGATTCAATCGGTTACACAAACTCATCGGGCCGAGACCTTCCACTTGTGGTAGGCGAGCATCGGCGATCAAGCAGGCTTATGCGGGCGAGACTCTCATCGGAGAAGGTCTTTTTGCCGACGAGAATACACCCGCGGTGTATTCAGCAGCGCACGTCAGGCACTAGATGCTCTCGCTGGGACAACGTGCTCTCGCCCACTCATTGCGCATAGAGCGCGCAATGAATGTTGCACGGCGGGTACAGGATGCCCGCGGTCACATCTCTCCGCTTTCGTACTTGAAGGACAGTTGCACGCGCGTACGGTACGACAGCACCTTGCCGTCCTCGATATGCATGTCCATCTTTACAATCTCGGCAATGCGCAGATCACGCAAAGTTTTAGCGGCGGTTTCTACCGCATTCTTTGCGGCATCCTCCCAGGACTTTGCGCTGGTGCCAATTACCTCCACTACCTTATAGACTGTGTCCGAAGATCCGGGTTGTTCGACCATGAACCCTCCTCTTTTCACCTTTGCGCTCCGTCGCACCGTGGCTCGCAAGATAACTATGCCCGGGTAATCGGCTTCGGCTCCAGCCGATGCGAACCAGCGATGCAATTTGAAACCATCCATTTGCAGCTGCTGAACATCGGGAATCAAGCAGGCCAATTTCAATTGGGGCATCTGCGAACCATAGATGTCGATTTTGATGAACAAGGCAGCGCTGGCCCACTTTTTTTGAGCAGAACCTTAATCACTTTCAAACACAGGAGGAACTCGCAATGAACAAGGCCGCAGTTGAGCAGTTAATGAACACCCTCAATGAGATCATTGGACTTTCGGTAGAAAGTCGAATCAAACTGGAGGCACTGGAACGCGTCCAAGAGAATTCCAATCCGCTTCTTCACGCGGAATATCTCGGGGAGATAGAGAATCTTAAGGGACAGAGGACGTTCCAGTTGAATCCGGCAACAATCGCAGATCTGAAATCAAAACTTCTTGAGAGTTAGTCTCTTGTAGTGCATTGGTTTCTCCAGAACGATTTCGTCGATCAACTCTTTCAATATCTGCTGTTGTGTCTCGGGTTCCGGCGACCTTAGACGATTACGGAATTGAGCACATACAGCACCGTTCGATTTGCTTACATTGGAGAGCGATCCATAGGCACCGCTTTCTAAGCCGCGGCCAGAAGAAGATCTGCTTACGTGATCAAGGTTGGAACAGCGCTCTCCGCTCCACGAAAAATCGATCGACTAGTTGTTGTAAGGAGGATAGCGCGCCTTTTTGGTTCGCAATAACATCGGTGCGTCCCCAACGACCAGGCATCTTCATAAGCGCGAGGGTGCCGATCCATTCTGGAAGAACTGGATCTGAGGTGAGTTCATTCTCTCTCGGTTCGATGCCGAGTAAGACCCTCATGCCTAACATCGGAGCACCTGCGGCCCACGCCTGTGGACTTGACGCCGTAGGATATTGGACTGGGTAGCCAGTCTTCCCCCGGTCATAGCTGGCAAATACCTCAGGCAATCGAAAGTCGAACCAGCGAGATGCCATGAACATTCCGCTTACAACATCGCCTGCTGCTTTGCGCCCCGCGTACTTGCTCAATAAGCCTGATACCAGTATTCGATCATGTGAACTTCTTTAGTTCATCTCCGGCGTCGTATAGGTGCAAAGCACCGTGCAGGAAGAAAACATCCTGCCGGTCAGTTTTCTCCACATCCCACGAAACGTAATCCGCCGCACGGTCATCGGGAGTTCTAAATCGTTCATCGCCCAATCGCAACGGTTGCTCTGATTCTGTTTGCATAATTGTCCAGTACAGCAGCAGGTCATAGTTGAGCGTGTACACGGAATCGAAGTTATCCAAGAACCGACGACAGGCTCTGTATCGCTCAGGTGCGATGTCAGCGGGGCGTTCAGGGTGATTCTGGGCGATAGCTGCCGCCAAAACACTTCTGAGCGCGTCCGCGTCTGATTGAAACCGTGCGGCAAGCTGGGGATTCGTGGGCAAGTACAGTTCAGTCAGCAAAGCCGACTTGCGGAGCGCCATCGTAGGCAAAGATGTCATCGCGGCAAGCTCGGCTAAACCGTTTTCAAGAAAAACGTGTTTTTTCTTGCCTTCGGCGGCTCGGTTTAAAGCTTCTTCAAAGCTAATAAGCACAGGGTGCAGTAGCCATCCACTCTCTCGGACAGTTTAGAGACTTACCTGTGACTTCAACGGCGAGGTGTGGCACAGGATTGGGCGCAATGATACCGAACGGCTCACCATAGCAAAAGCTAAGTTGTTGAAAAAATTGGTGGCGGTGTGTGGACTCGAACCACAGACCTACGGATTATGAGACCGTCGCTCTAACCACCTGAGCTACACCGCCGATTGAAGAAGGGAAACCGCGAGAGGACAGCAGATTCGATTCTAAAAGGCAGTGTTCGGCACTGTCAAACGCTGGGGAAATCCTCAAGCCGCCCTGCGAACTTCTCCTTGCGGTATTGCTCCAGCCGCAAGCTCTCTCATTGCAAATGATGCCATCACATAAGACCAGCCACGCAAAATCATTGTGACACCCAAGGCGAGTCCCAGAAACCACAGTGCTGATGTGGGCCAGCCAATTAAGAGCATGATGCCGAGGGCCAGTGTTATCGCGCCGTCGAAGGCCACCCATCCCCAGTTGCGATAGCGAATCCTGGCAGCCGATATGAGACGGAAGAGCCCGATCACAGTGAAGAATGACGCGAACAGCAATGTCCATGCCAGTGCGCCGGCAAGTGGGTGGAAGACGACGATTAGGCCGATAGCAATCCCCAGCACTCCACCTATTAGGTGTAGAAAGAAACCGCCCCACCGGTGGACGCGGAACGCGTGCACCGTTTCTACGATTCCGCTGAGTACCATCAACCAGCCCAGGACCATCACCGTTGCGACGGTCGCGGCGGGCACGAAGAACAACGCTACTGTTCCTAGGAAAATTAATGCCACGCCCAGAGCAAGGAACCACCCCCACTGGTGTCGAAGCTCTTCGAGGTTACAAAACGGTGTTGCTAGTGTGCTGGCCATATGTTCCTTTCATTACGCTGCTCTTCGTGATGCCAACTCCAATTGGTTCTCGATCGCTTCGCTGAGGTCCGTGAACGCATAACTGCCGTTATGGCGCTCTCCGTTAATGAAGAATGAGGGTGTGCCATTTACGCCGCTCCGAACGCCGCTCAAGAAATCCTGACGCACTCGGCGGGAAAACTCTCCTGACCTAAGCGCTTGCTGAAGGCGTTCTACTGACAGGCCGAGACTTTCAGCAGCGGAGAACAAAAATGGAATCGACAACCGGTCTTGATTCTCGAAGATGAGGTTGTGCATCTCCCAGAACCTGTCGTAGGAGTCGGCGAACTCGGCAGTTTCCGCGGCTGCTTCCGCGTGGGGGTGAATCTGTGTGAGCGGGAAGTGACGGAAGATGTAACGGACATCGTCAGGGTACCGTTGCAGCAACGCTTTCACAACCGGGTGCGCGGCTCCGCAATGGGGACATTCGTAGTCACCATATTCAAGCAGTGTTATAGGGGCATCTTCATCGCCCAGTATGTGGTCTCTCGAGCTGACTGGCATTTTCAAGGTTGTCATGGGTATTTCCTTTTTTCTTTTTGCTCAAGTCTTCAAGTGCTTCCAAAATTCCCTCCGCCCCGGGGTTGACGGCGATGGGAGAGCAATAACTCCAAAAAATCTTCCCTTCTTCGTCGATGACAAACAACGCGCGTTCACACACGCCTTCTTTGGATCGATAAGCCCCGTATTTTTTCGCCACTTCGCCTTTGGGTTCAAAATCCGCAAGTAACGGAAAATGTATGTGGTTGTGCTTGGCATAGGCAGCATGACACCAAGCACCATCCACGGAGATTCCAGCGATCTCGGCGCCATGCCTCTGAAATTCCGGTAGAACTTCGTTATAGAGTGCCATTTGATCGCCGCAAACGGGACTCCAGTCAGCCGGATAGAATGCCAAGACGATTGACCGTCCCAGCAATTCCTTTAGCGATAGATTTTGGTCGGGTGTGACGCGCAACGTGAAATCTGGCGCGGTAGTTCCGGGAGAGAGTACAGCCATTGTGCCTCCATTTTGGGATGTCATCGAGTGAGATTCATTGCGCGCCCCGGCAGTTTCCCAGAATGGAACTCTCAACAATTGGGCGAAGCTTCACACATTTCGAGAGGCTCCGCCCGATAGGCGAGTCGCACTACAATTTCTATTTCGGATTCTTGCTCCGGTTTTGCTTGTCGATACGGTTCTGAATGTCCGGCGGACAACTTTGCGCGACGACATCCACCTTCGTGACCAACAGTTCCGGTTCATTGCTGCTGGAAGAACCGCTTGTGCCAGTGGAGCTAGATTGGGTTCCGGACATCCCACCACTCGTCGACGACTGTGTGTTGGTGGAGGAAGTTCCGGTCGCCCGTACATGCTGACCAACATTGGCGCTGAGATCCTGGCCACTGGAACTTACTCTCATCTGGTCACCAGTCGCGGGCTGAATGTAGTAGGCGGTTTCACGCTTCACCACGCAACCTTCTACGGTTTGTGAATTCTGGTCTTGGGAGCTTGCACTGGAACTCTGCCCGGTTTGTGCTGAGTCATTGGCGCTCTTCGATTGAACCTTGCTGCACCCGCTCGCGACGGTCACGAACGATGCGACAGTTAGGATCAGGGCTATGGAATTGCCTGCGTATTTGCGCATGATTTTGTCCTTTCAGATTTTCGGTAGAGTCATTCTCGGCGGAATCCAGTCAAGCCGTATGACCTAAACGGCGACGTCACGCGACAAGAGCCGACAGGCTCGTAAAGGTGCCCAGAGTGACCAAGCGTGTGAATCAGGCCGCGTGTTGTTGAGTATCCTTCCAGCGTTGCTGAAGTTTGATCTCATCTGCACAGCAGCAAGTCACATCGGAGTAGAGCAACAGAAGAGGTTTTTCACGGCCCATCGCCAGCTTAGTGGCGATCTCTTCTGCTTCCTCTGAGCTCTCCGCCCAGACTTCGTAGACTGCTTGTGTCACTTGCTCAAGAGCAACTTCGAAATGGCGACTCATAAATCCTTCGATTGAAAATGGATTCGGTCCTAGCGTTTTGTTCTTGTGCTCGGGTGAGTGTGGGAAGAAATGCCGGGACCGTTTGTGGAAACGCTTACAGTCCTTTGTTGCCGCGGAATATATTGATTAATGGCGGAAAGGAGACCGGCATTTCCCGCGTCATCTTCGACGATTTGTTGTACCAGCAGAGAAACGGAATGTGGCGGCTCTTCTCTGCCTGAGAGCATGATGATGGGGATTTTCGGATTTCGTCTCCTCAGCATTCTTGCTAATACTTCATTCTCCGTTGACTGCAAGGCCATGCTAAGTATTACCAAGTCCACCCAACTGCGCTCAAACAGTTGGATCGCCCGAGCGCTCTCCGTTGCCACGAGAACTTTGAAGCCCTGATTCTCAAAAAACGACTTGCGGCTCTCCAGAGATTCGACATTTTCATCAATGCAAAGAAGCGTTACGGAGCTTGCGAGCGAAGGAAGGGAGTGGACCAGAGGGGTTTTCTCGATCCAGTGCTGGATCTCTGCAGGAAGGGCGATCACAGAACTACGGAGCCGCCCAGCCGGACGATGCACGGGGAAGCCCCATTCTCTCTCCCATCGCTGGATCGTGCGCTCGCTACGTCCAACAAATTGTGCTACTTCTTTCCATGAATTGAGGAATTCTTTGTCTGCCATATCGTTCTCCGGGTGACGCGCATTTCCGGGATCGAACTCATTTGGAACGGTCGTCGAACTGGGTCATGTTTCAGTGAGGCGAATGGAATAAAGGGCGTATTTCTGAAAAGCTTGCTTCGACGGTTGGATGGCGTCGAGACCGAGAAGGAATACATACCAGCGATACGCCATCAGACGCCAGAGATGCGTTTGCGTTTCGCTAGAAATACGCTGATCTGGTCTCTGGAAATGACTGCGGGGATGTCATGCCGCTTTTCGAGGATGAGAAGGTTCGCTGATTCCTGCGGACATTCTGTTCTGCGCGATTCTGTCCCTTGTGCCGGATCTGCGCATCCAGTCGTCGATTTCCGGTATTAATGCAAATACCGCGCTGCGGTCGTGTTTTGAAGGCCGGTGGATGGGCAGTCCGAAATCCTTTTCCCATCGTTGCAGCGTTCGGATGCCCCTGTTCATATATGCGGAAATCTCTTTCCATGATTGCAATGAGCCTGGCACAGGAACGCGGACCCGAAACACAGCCTGCAAGTCAGAGATCATCTCTCGTGTATGCGAATTGTTTTGCAGATGACGGGGGCGCCACACAGGTACAAGCGGTTCCTCTTGCTTTGTGGCTTGCGCAGTGAATATCAGGACTGGTGAATCCCCAAACCTTGAGATCATTTGCGTCAACTGCCGTTTCGATAACGACTCGGTCACCTCGTCGCAGAGGATCACTGCGTCAAATCGCGCCGAGTGGAAAATCGGATCCGCATAAGAAGCGTGCGAAACATTGACCACCGAGAATCCACGGGAAATCAGATTGTGGCTGTGGATGACTGTTAATGCTGGGTCGATGCCGATGAAAAGAATCGAATACACGCTGGCCTGCTTTCTTTCTAGGCTCGGCGATTTCCCCGGGTGCCGAATCTTTCAGTAGACGAATCACAAATGCGAACTGACACAGTTTTAGGATGACATACCTGCATTCGCAGTAAAGCGCCAATAGGCGACACACCTTCGGCGTACACCAAGTTAGAGATTGAAGGACATACGCCATGGATGCCGGGCGATAAGCCACACTGCAGATACTATCGCGCTCGTATCCAACACTGCGCGGGTCAACCGGACGCAGGACTCGGCGAAAGCATCGTTAAATAATTTCACCTTTCTTGCGTCTATTTAGCTTCAACAAACGTCTTTTACTTTGCCTCCGTGTTTCCACAGTTAGTCGGTATTGAAACTCCATAGTTGGTACTTGAAAGTATTTGTATTCATCGAAAGGGCTTTTTAGAAGATGAGGGCTTCACAAACAATAGTTAGAGCGGTTTCTACCGCGATTGCAGCGGTTTTCTTGCTTAACTCGTCTGTCGCGGGAGCATTGGTGCAGGACTCTCCAAAGTCGGCAGCGAGTCGCCCCGTTGGAAGCGTAAAGGCGATCTCAGGCAACAGCATCACTCTGACCACTGACGCTGGTCCCGACGTCAACGTACAGGTACAGGATTCAGCGCGCATCGTGCGGATAGCTCCCGGCGAAAAAGACCTTACAAATGCCGTGTCCATCCCACTCTCAGAGATTCAAGCCGGCGATAGGATCGTGGTTCGCGGATCTCAATCAACTGATGGCAAGTCAGTACTCGCTGTTTCTGTGATTGCAATCAAGAAGACTGACGTCGCCCAGAAGAAACAACAGGATCTGCAGGATTGGCAAAAGCGCGGCAGCGGTGGCTTGGTGAAATCGGTTGACCCGGCGGGCGGCTCCGTTGTGATCTCTGTTTCGGGTGGAATAGGTCCCAGCAAGGACCTCACGATTCATACGTCAAAGGCCACCGCCATCCGGCGATACTCTCCTGATTCTGTGAAATACGACGACGCAACCTTGGGTTCACTCGACCAGATCAAGTCAGGCGATCAACTCCGCGTGCGCGGCACGAAAAACCCTGATGGGACTGAGATGGCGGCGGAGGAGATCGTTTCCGGCGCATTCCGAAATGTTGCCGGGCTGATCACTGCGATCGACACCGAGAAAAAAACCATAACCGTGAATGATCTCTCTACTAAGAAGCCAATCACGATCCGCATCGCAGATGATTCCCAGATGCATAAGCTTCCGCAAATGGCGGCAATGATGATGGCCGCACGCTTAAAGGGCATTCCGCTCCCCGGCGGCATGGGTGGAGGCGGCGCACAAAGCAATGCCGGTGCAGGCGCAAATGGCAGCGGTTCGCAACGGGCCACAGGAGGCGAGCAACGGCCAGAAGGACAAGGACGAGGCCAATCCGGCGGTCAGGGAGGCCAAGGCGGCCCCGGTGGAAGACAGGGTGGTCCCGGCGGTGGAGGCGACATGCAGCAGATGTTGAATCGAATGCCTGCCATGCAATTCACTGATTTCGTAAAGGGCGACGCTGTAATGCTCGTTGCAACGGAAGGTTCAGCCACATCCTCTTCTACGGCGATCACGTTGCTAGGCGGAGTCGAGCCGATCTTGACTGCATCACCCACAGGAGCTGGCACTGCTTCACTGCTATCGCCATGGAACCTGGGCGGCGGTGCAGGTGGCGATGCTGCCGCAGTTCCGCAGTAACACTTAGTGCAGTCCCAACAAAATCTTAGTACTCATGTTTTTATTCCTTTTGGAGATTGAATGACACGCAAGGATACAGTCCACAAGTTTGTTTTCTGCGCACTGGCGCTTTGTCTTTTATCGGCATCACTCGTCGCACAGACTGCCACAGGCTCGCTGAAGGGCACGGTCACAGATCCTTCAGGCGCCGTCGTTCCGGATGCCACTGTAACGGCTACTAATGCAGCAGGACAGATTGTCTCCGCTACCACAAACAAGCAAGGCGCTTTCGAATTCAAGGGGCTGGCAGTCGGCAAGTACACCTTGGACGCGTCCGGGAAGGGCTTCTCTTTAAGAGACCTGCCGGAAGTGGACATTGCAGCAGACCGCGTTGTCCTTCGCGACATCAAGTTTGATATCGCCGTCCAACAAGAAAAAGTAAACGTCGAAGACACATCCAGCGCCGTTGACGTGTCGCCTTCAAGCAACGTTGGCGCAATTGTTCTCAAGGGTAAAGACCTCGATGCGCTCTCTGACGATCCCGATCAATTGCAATCGGATCTGCAGGCACTCGCTGGCCCCGCAGCAGGCCCGAACGGTGGACAGATTTATATCGACGGATTCACCGGAGGACAGCTCCCGCCGAAGTCATCTATCCGCGAAATACGCATCAACCAGAACCCTTTTTCCGCGCAATTTGACAGGCTCGGATTCGGCCGCATTGAAGTTTTCACCAAGCCAGGCACTGAGAAGTATCACGGACAATTTTCATTTAACGAAAACAGTTCGCACCTCAATTCCCGGAACCCCTTTGCCGCCAGCGAACCTGACTATCACTCCGAACAGTACAGCGAAAATATCGGCGGCCCCATCAACAAGAAGTCATCCTTTAACTTTAGTGTTGAGCGGCGCAACATCAATGAAGCGTCGGTCATCAACGCTTTTATCCTGAGCCCCACGAACACGCAGGTTCCTTTCACCGGAGCGGTACTAAATCCGCGCACGCGGACGAACATTACTCCCCGCGCCGATTTCCAACTCTCGCCCGGCAACACTTTGACCACGCGCTATCAATTCATAAAGGCCGATGAGACAAACAACGGCATCGGGAACCTCAGCCTTGCGTCGCAGGGAGTTGACAACAGCAGCATCGAGCACCAGTTCCAGATCAGCGACACCCAGATCATCAATCCCACCACGATAAATGAGACCCGTTTCCAATATGAAGGAAACCGCAACCACTCCACGGCACAGAATCTGGGCGCTACTATCAACGTCATCGGCGCGTTCACTGGCGGTGGTAATCGCTCAGGAGTGAGTTCTGTTGATATCAATCGTTACGAGTTCCAGAACTACACATCGATGAACCGCGGCAAACATTTCATCAAATTCGGCGCGCGCCTGCGTTCTACCCAGCAAGCCAGCAACAGCACCGCTGGCTACAACGGGACATTCACGTTCACATCGCTCGATAATTTCCTGAACAATCTGCCCAGCCAGTTCTCGATCACCTCAGGGCAACCGCTTGCGGAAAACACCGCCGTTGATGTTGGTCTCTATGCTGAAGACGACTGGCGAGTGCGCCCTAACCTGACTGTGAGTTATGGATTGCGTTACGAGACGCAAAACAATATCGGCGACCGTGCCGATATCGCTCCGCGCATAGGCTTCTCTTGGGGGCTTGGCAGCAGTAAGTCCACTCCAAAGACAGTCTTACGCGCCGGATACGGCATTTTTTATGACCGCTTCGGACAGGACCTTGTATTGCAAGCACAGCGCCTGAACGGGACAAGTCAACAGCAATTTGTTGTAAACAACCCGAGCTGCTACCCCAACGTCGCCGTGTGCACTACCTTGCCCGGGGCAATCGTTTCGCCGACCGTGTACGCGATCGCGCCACAATTGAGAGCGCCATATATGTTGCAGGCAGCGCTCACATTGGAGCGTCAACTCACCAAAGCGTCAACACTTTCGCTTACTTACACCAACTCGCGCGGAGTCCATGCGCTGGATGCGCGTAACATCAATGCACCACTTCCGGGCACTTACAACCCCGCAGTTCCTTCGAGCGGCGTCCGTCCGAACGGCACTAGTACCAACATCTATCAATATGAATCCGAAGGAACATTCCGGCAAAACCAGTTCATCGCGAACACCAGCTTCCGTTTCAACACAAAAGTCTCACTATTCGCGAACTACGTTCTTGGATTTGCGAACGGAGACAGCTCCGGAGCGGGCAGCTTTCCCAGTAATCAGTACAACCTTGCCGCGGATTATGGCCGTACAGCGTTCGACATCCGGCATCGCTTTGTGATCATCGGATCTGTCACATTGCCTTATGGCTTCAGGCTGAATCCGTTTGTGACGGTGCAATCCGGAGCGCCTTATAACATCACTACCGGGCAGGACCTGAATGGAGATTCGATCTTCAACGACCGTCCGGCGTTCGCGACGAACACTGCTCTTGCCACTGTGAAGACAACGCCTGTCGGAACTTTCGACACCGTGCCTACAGCCGGCCAAACAATCATTCCCGTCAATTATGGGAACGGCCCGTCGCAGGTGTTCGTCAATATGCGTGTAAGTAAGTCGTTTGGTCTAGGCCCCAAAGTTGAACGCGCAGCCGGGCAAAGTGGCGGCGGTGGCGGCGATCGTGGATCCGGTGGCGGCGGTGGCGGCGAACGTGGCGGTCCCGGCGGAGGTGGTCTTGCGCGTGGTGGCCCAGGCGGTGCGATGGGCGGTATCTTTGGTCCCGGCGCAGTGAACCGAAAATACAGCCTTACGTTCAGTGCCAATGCTCGGAACATGTTCAACCACGTGAATCCAGCGACGCCGATCGGCAATTTGAGTTCGCCGTTGTTCGGCATCTCGAATTCGCTTGCGGGCGGGGGCTTCGGTGGAGGCTCTCAGGCGGCGAATCGCCGCATCGACATGCAAGTGCAGTTCTCGTTCTAACACTCAATCGGAACAACTAAACGCAGAGGCAATGTCCTCTGCGTTCTTTTTTGCCTGCAACATCTGTCCGTAATGAATGCTCTAACCTCATACTCTTGAAGCTGAGGAGAGCAACGCATGGGTTTTGAGCAATATCACGAACCTGCTTCTGAACTTTCAGACGAGACGCGAACATTCGCCCGGATGATCGTGTCGCTGACCGAAGAGGCAGAAGCGATCAATTGGTACGAGCAACGAATTTCGCTGGAGAAAGACAAACAGGCCAAAGCCATCATGTCGAATGCGCAGCAAGAGGAGTTTAAGCACTTCGGCATGGACTTGGAATTCCTGTTGCGCAAAAAACCGAAGTGGCGTGCTGCGCTGAAGGAAATCCTTTTCCACGAAGGCGATATCGTGGAACTGGGGGAACACGGCGAAAAAGCGGAAGACAAAGCTTAGAAATTTTCCTCTAGCCTAATCGTGCGAGAGAACTGGTTCTTCCAATTCCTGCATGCTCTCTTTCTTTCCGCGGCGCCAATCGTTGATTCGCGCCTGCAGCGTGTCGAGGTAGATGTAATACACAGGAGTGATATAGAGCGTAATCACCTGTGAGAACAATAGGCCCCCAACAACCGCCAATCCCAATGCGCGCCTGGATTCAGCGCCGGCGCCGATTCCCAGCGCGATCGGCAACGTGCCCATCAGTGCAGCTGCGGTCGTCATCATAATGGGGCGAAATCGCACCAGCGCTCCCTGATAGATAGACTCCTCGGGACTCTTACCCTCTTTGCGCTCAGCTTCGAGTGCGAAGTCGATCATCATGATGGCGTTCTTTTTCACGATACCGATCAACATGATGATTCCCACGAACGAGTACAGGTTCAATTCCTGATGGAAAAGGATCAGTGTGAGCAGCGCGCCCACGCCCGCCGAAGGCAATCCGGAAAGAATCGTGATTGGATGTACGAAGCTCTCGTAGAGAATTCCCAAGATGATGTAAATCACGAGTACAGCCGCGAGCAACAGCACTCCCAAGCCTTTGAATGATTGCTGAAAAGCTTGCGCCGTTCCCTGGAACACTCCTTGAAACTGACCTGGCATAACTTTGGTTGCAGTCTCCTGCACCAGCTTAGTCGCCTCTCCCAATGAGACGCCCGGTTTCAAATTGAAACTGATGGTCACTGCGGGAAGCTGTCCTATGTGGTTTACCGTGAGCGGCCCCGTGTTGCGGTCGAGACGCGCAACCGTATCCAGGGGAATCAATTTTCCCGCAGCAGAGCGCACATACAACGAAGACAGCCCACTTGGGTTGCTCTGATACTCAGGTAACAGTTCTGCGATAACGTAGTACTCGTTATTGGGCGTATAGATGGTGCTGACTTGCCGGGAACCGTACGCAGAGTAAAGTGCCTGCGAGACTTGGTCAGGAGTTACTCCCAGCGCATACGCCTTGTCACGATCCACAACCACGTTCAACTGCGGATTGTTCACTTGCATGTCGGTGGTCACGTCCTGCAGCAACGGAGAACTTCGCAGCGCCGCTTCCAGCTTTGGAGCATCGCGATAAAGCGCCTGCGTGTCCGGCGCTTGCAACGAGTACTGGTATTGCGACTTCGTCAGAGAGCCGCCGATGCGGATTGTCGGCGGGACTTGCAGGAAGACATTTACTCCCGGAACCCTCGCCAGCTTCGGGCGAAGCTCCTGAATGATCTCGTCGGCGGTCATCCGGTTCACGCGATCTTTCTTGTCTTTCAGTCGAAAGAAGACGCGTCCTTGGTTCAGCGGATTTCCCAGCGATGACATCGAGCTATAGACGCTCGGATCTTTGCGGATCACGTCCGCCACTTGCTGTTGCACTTTGACCATGTCATCGAAAGCGATGCCTTGCTTCGCTTCCGTGAATGCGAAAACCAAGCCTTGGTCTTCGTTCGGCAGGAATCCAGTCTTGCTGAACATAAAGAGCACAACCGTCAGCGCGGCCACTCCGAAGGAAACCAGGAGCGTGACAAATCTGTGTCGCAACACAGTTCGCAATGAACGGTCATATCCGTTAAGCAACGCGTCAAATACTCTCTCAGTCGCGTTATAAAACCGGCCGTGCTGTTGATGCCCGGGATTCTTCAAGAACCGACTGCACAACATCGGCGTAAGCGTAAGCGATACAAATCCTGATACAAGGATGGCAACACCGATCGTCACTGAGAACTCATGCAGCAGACGTCCAATGATTCCGCCCATGAAAAGCAGTGGGATGAAAACAGCGGCCAGCGAAATCGTCATGGACAAAATGGTGAATCCGATCTCCGTCGAGCCATCGAGCGCAGCGCGAAGCGGAGTCTTTCCCATTTCCATATGCCGGACAATGTTCTCCAACATCACGATCGCATCATCTACAACGAACCCGACCGAAAGAGTGAGAGCCATCAGTGACAGGTTGTCCAAGCTGTATCCCAGCAGGTACATCACTGAGAACGTTCCCACGATTGACATCGGCAATGCGAACGAAGGGATTACCGTCGCCGAAACATTTCGCAGGAATAAAAAGATCACCATGACGACCAGAGCAATCGTCAGTAGCATGGTGAACTTCACATCGTTCACTGAAGCGCGAATGGAAACTGATCGGTCATACAATGTATCGACCGTCACAGCCGCGGGAATACTCTCCTGCAATTGCGGCAGCAGTTTCTTGACGTTGTCCACCACTTCCACTGTGTTGGTTCCCGGTTGTCGCAAGATCGCCAAGACGATTGCTCGATTCCCGTTGAACCAACTCGCCGCGCGGTTGTCTTGCACGCTGTCCAGTGCGCGCCCAAGGTCATTCAACCGCACCGGGGATCCATTTCGATAGGCAATAATCATGGGCCCAAACTGTTTCGCCGTGGAAAGCTGTCCGTTTGAAAGGATGGTGAACGTGCTGTTGTTGCCGTAGAGTACGCCCGTTGGCGTATTCGTGTTTCCCGACTTCAATGCCGCCGTGACTTCATCGATCCCGATCTGGCGATTCGCCATTGCTCCCGGATCCAGTTGCACGCGAACAGCGTATTTTTGTGCGCCGAACACCTGCACTTGCGCGACTCCGCTTACAGTGGAGATTCGTTGCGCCAGTGTTGTCTCTGCCGCCTCGTCTACATCGGACAACTTCAACGTTGGAGAACTCAGTGCCAGGTACAAGATCGGTTGGTCTGCCGGATTCACCTTCTTGAATGTTGGCGGCGTGGGCATCTCCGGCGGGAGCTGGCCCTGTGCTGCAGCGATTGCGGATTGCACGTCGAGCGCAGCGCCATCGAGATCACGGCTCAAGTTGAACTGCACCGTAATGCTCGTTGACCCCAGAGAGTTCGTCGAGTTCATCGAATCGATTCCGGCGATTGTCGAAAATTGTTTTTCCAATGGCGTGGCAACGGAAGATGCCATCGTCTCGGGACTTGCTCCCGGCAGCGACGCATTCACCTGAATTGTGGGGAAGTCAACGTTCGGCAGATCGCTTACTGGCAATATGCGGTAGGAAAAGATGCCAAATATCAGGATGGCCGCCATCACGAGGGTCGTCATGATCGGCCGTTTTATGAATTCGTCCGATATAGTCACTGCCCTCCTCCCGTTGCTGCTCCACTCGCAGGCGCACCGTTCGCCGGAGCATTACTCGGATTCACTTTTGCATTAGGCGCTACTCGGAGTTGTCCTTCCACGATGACGCGCTCGCCGGGATTGACGCCACCACCTACAATCGCAAGGTCCTGATAACTCCCGGCAGTTTTGATCTGCCGTGGCTCGGCAACGTTTTCCTGATTGACCACAAAGACATAATCCCCTTGCTGTCCCTGCTGAATCGCCTTCGCCGGAACGACGATCGCATTCTTCTCCATGGAAAGATTCAACGTGACATCAACGTATTGTCCCGGCAGCAGCGGCCGTTCTTTGTTCGGGAATGTCCCTTTGAGTTTTACAGTGCCTGTCGTGGGATCCACGCCGTTATCTATGAATGTAAGTACGCCCGCGTCAATCACCGACCCCTGCCCCTTCGGCCGAACAAGCACCTTCAACTTCCGTGCCGCGTATCGTCGTACTTCGTCGATGTTCGATTCCGGCACCGAGAACTCTACGTAGAGAGGGGTAATCTGGTTCAACTGCACAAGGTAGGTTGTGTCATTCGCCTTCACAACATTTCCTTGGTTCACGAGCAACGCTCCGGCCCGAGCATCTAGAGGCGCTCTAATTTCGGTGTATTGCAGCTGCACGCGGGCAGCGTTCACGGCAGCTTTGTCGGCATTCACGACTGAAGCATCCGCTTTTGCCTGCGCGCGTTGTTGGTCTGCAAGTTGATGGGCAACCACACCTTGCTTTTCAAGTTCGTTGTAGCGCGCTGCTTGTGTTGCAGAGTTGGCCGCCTGTGCTTCGTCTTTCTGCAGCGTGCCAATGGCTTTCTCAACTTCTGCCTGAAAGGGACTCTTGTCCAAGGTGAAAAGCAAGTCACCTTTTTTCACATCCTGGCCTTCTTTGAAGTGAACTTTCTCGATCTGTCCGTTCACTTGGGAGCGTATCTGCACGGTCCGGTACGCCTGCGCATTTCCAATCCCAGAAAGCTGTACCGGGATGTCACGCTGCTCGACCGGAGCTACGACGACGGGAACCGCAGGACGTCCTCCGTTGGGAGATGCTGCTTGCGCTTGTTGTTTATCCCCGCAACCTGAAATCAGTGTCGGTGTAAGGACCAGGAACGTGAGGAACAGTGCGATGTTCTTGTTCATTATTGCTTCCGTTCGTAAATAAACCCGACTTCGGCGGGTTTGTTGGTTTCCGCCGAATATGAATGATGAAAAGTGTGTAACTTCAATTTGATTGCGAAAAGGGCGGCTAAGTTTCCCATTTTTCGTTACTTGGGAACCTGTTGAGCAATTTCTGAATCCAAGAAAGTAGCTGGTAATCTAAACCCATCCTGGGACGCTACACTCCCCTTTTTGAAAGAACTCATGGTGGCTCACACCTCTGATTCGATGGCGCAACCCGTCGGCGCGATTGCGAACATCAACCCTTGGCTTATCGCCATTGCGGTCATGTCAGCAACTTTCATGGAGGTGCTTGACACTACCGTTGTCAACGTTTCATTGCCTCACATTGCAGGTAGCTTGTCCGCAACTTCGGACGAAGCCACTTGGGCGCTAACGTCTTATCTGGTCGCAAACGCGATTGTTCTGCCGATGACAGGGTGGCTGGCCAATTACTTTGGAAGAAAGCGGCTGCTTCTCACTTCCGTTGCTGCATTCACGGCAGCTTCATTCTTCTGCGGACTCGCGCCGAATCTACCAGCTCTCATCATCTTCCGCGTAATCCAAGGTGCCGCAGGCGGCGGACTTCAGCCACTCTCGCAAGCGATTCTGCTCGAGGTGTTCCCTCCGGAAGAGCGTGGCAAAGCCATGGCTTTTTGGGCGCTGGGAATAGTCGTGGCTCCCATGATCGGTCCGGTGCTTGGCGGCTGGCTTACTGACAGCTACAGTTGGCGATGGATCTTCTACATCAACATTCCCGTGGGGATCGTCGCAACAATAATGATCACCACCTTCGTCTTTGACCCGCCATACATCAGTCGTAAGTCAGAGACGGTGGACTATATCGGAATGGGTCTCTTGGTGATGGGCATCGGCTCATTGCAGATTCTGCTCGACAAAGGTCAGGAAGAAGATTGGTTCGCCTCACGCTTCATCCTCACACTGGCTATTCTTGCCGCATTCGGCATTATCGGTTTCATCGTCCGCGAGTTGAAGACAGAGCATCCTGTAGTGGACCTCCGCGTCTTCAGGTATCGAAGCTATGCCGCAGGTGTCTTTCTCATGACCGTGCTCGGTTTCGTGCTTTACGGAAGCACTGTCCTCGTTCCACTGATGTTGCAAACGGTCTTGGGATATCCCGCGCTTCAAGCAGGAATGGCGATGCTCCCTCGCGGCCTCGGTTCATTTCTCGCCATGCCCATGGTCGGATTCCTCATGGGAAAGATTGAATCCCGGCGCCTGCTGATAACGGGGATTCTGGTCGCCAGTTACAGCTTCTACCGTTTCTCACATCTGAGTCTGGACATCGGTTACTGGAACATTTTCTGGCCGCTCATCATTCAAGGCTCGGCAATGGGATTCCTCTTTGTCCCACTTACCACGATTACGAATGATCCGATTCCAAAAGAGGAGATCGGCAATGCCACGAGTTTGTTCAACCTGATGCGCAACTTGGGTGCGAGTATCGGGATTGCCGCCATGACCACCGTGGTCGCCCGTCACCAGCAATCGCATACGAACGTCCTTACGGAATTCGTCAATGGAGCCAGTCTGCAATCGCAACAGGCCGTTGCAGCACTCAAAGGAATGTTGATGTCGCGCGGGGTGGACCCGGTCACAGCCACCAAGCAGGCCTATGCCATGTTGTTTGGGACGGTACAAAGGCAAGCCGCGATCATGTCATTCAATGACGCGTTTTTCCTGTTGATGGTGCTTTTCCTGCTGATGATTCCATTGGTATTCGTCATGAAGAAGCCCAAGAAAGCGACCGGTCCCATCGCGGTGCATTGAGCCAGTGGTATCTCAGTTTCAATCAAGTGTTTCGACAAGCTTTACACTCTCAAATCGTGTCCACCAGTGATCCGGTTCAATGCCGTCCGGCCCACTATGCACGAACCCTTCCGAATCTACAGAAACAATATCGACTGACTGGACGGTTCCATCATCAAACGTCACCCGGAGTCGCTTTCCATAGTTTGCATGCAGCAGAGCTACGATTTCTTTAGATGTCATAACGCCAGCTTCCCAATGCGATATTCATGAAGTGTAGCCCAGTACCCGATCAGTTACTCCCAAGTCCCGAATTCCTGCTATAATCAACCCTGCGCTAGATTACGGCACGATTGCCGTGGGTCCTTTCAGTCCCCAAGTTTTGTTCTGCAAGTTCCCGCCTTGATTTACCTCGTTTTTTAATTCAGCGTAAAACCAATGCGATGGCATATCCCTGTTCAGCAAGACGCGATACGTCTGCCCAGCCGGGGCCATCCGGAAAAGAACAAACTTGATTAAGCATTTCTCAGAACTGCCGCTCTCGGCTCATACCCAGGAACGGCTCGCAGCAGCAAACTTTACAATCCCAACCGTGGTGCAGGCCAGCGCGATACCACATGCGCTTGCAGGGACAGACATCCTTGCCACCGCCCAAACCGGCACTGGTAAAACACTAGCTTTCCTCGTGCCCATCGTCGAGCAATTGCTCGAACAAAAGCCCGCAGGAATGGCCGCCTTGGTGCTGGTTCCCACGCGTGAACTCGCTATACAAGTCGTTGGACAATACAACTTGCTTCGCGGAAAACAACTTCCTGCCGCTGCTCAGGTCGTCGGCGGATTGTCAGAAAAAGAACAGATCAAGAGCATCAAAGCTGGAGCGCGACTTGTGGTCGCTACTCCCGGCCGACTCGAAGATCTGATCAAACGCAAGCTCATAGACATCAGCAAGCTCAAAGTGCTTGTGCTTGATGAAGCCGATCGCATGCTCGACATGGGATTCATTCAGCCTTTAAAGCGCATTGTCAGCGCTATGCCCAAGCAGCGTCAGACCATGCTTTTCTCGGCGACGCTTGAGACCTCCGTCGTGCATCTGGTCAGCGATTACCTGAACAAGCCCGTACGCCTGGCCTTTGGTTCCACGCTTTCGCCTTGCGAGAACGTGAAACTGCAAGCTTTCGAAGTCTCTACGGAGCAGAAGTTTTCACTTTTGCAAAACCTTCTCGAAGGTGAAACCGGACGATGTTTGGTATTTGCTCGCACCAAGCGCGGCACCGAACGTCTTGCGAAAAAGCTCGTGCAAAGCGGGATTTCCGCAGCCATGATACATGGCGGACGCACGCAGCCGCAGCGCAACATTGCTCTTGCCGATTTCCAGAAAGGCAAAGTCCGTTTGCTGATCGCCACTGATGTTGCTTCACGTGGTATCCACGTTGACGACATCGCGCACGTGATCAACTACGAATTGCCGGAGATAGC
This sequence comes from Terriglobales bacterium, assembly GCA_025462725.1. GTDB lineage: Bacteria > Acidobacteriota > Terriglobia > Terriglobales > Acidobacteriaceae > JAICLA01. Next base: position 100,309 of record JAOAPE010000013.1, read on the forward strand.
GGAAGACTTCGTTCACCGCGTTGGTCGTACCGGACGCGCCGGAGCAACGGGTATCGCATCCACGTTCTATAGTCGCCAGGAGCAGCATGACCTGGCTGCAATGGAACGCACTTTGAAACTGAAAATGGAACGTATGAAAATCAACGGCACTTTGGAGCGCGAAGAACGCCCCAAGCCGGTTGACGTTTCCAACTACGTCGCCAAGCCTGTCGGCAAAGGCTCGCGCATGGTGCTCATGCCGGGAGAAGTTCTAAGCCGCCACGGCGCTTCGAACTAACTTTCGTTGCAACACAAATTGAAGGGAGCCGAATTCGGCTCCCTTTTTATTGCTATCATCTCTCGCAAATGCAAACAGCAGATGTAGTCATCGTCGGTGGCGGAATCGTTGGCTCGAGTATCGCTTATCACCTCACGGCCGCTGGATGTCGCAATGTGCTCGTCCTCGAGCGCGAGACTCACACCGGCAAAGGATCGACCGGAAAGAGTATGGGCGGAGTGCGCGCGCAGTTCTCCACTCCGGTGAACATCCAAATGTCGCTGTATTCCATCCCGTTCTACGCCGCATTCGACGAAGTCATGGGACATCCCGCGGGATATCGGCCGCAAGGTTATTTGTTCATGGCGACTTCAACAGCGCACATGGATTACTTGCGAACGAATCATGCGCAGCAAGTCGTGCTCGGACTCAAGGCAGCTTCGCTGCTCAGCGGAGACGAGATTCGGGCGATGTATCCGAAGCTTCGCGGAGATGACATCATTGGCGGGAGTTTCTGTTCCACAGATGGATTTGTTGACCCGTATAGCGCGATGACCGGATTCATGGCGAAAGCTGTCGAGAATGGCGCAACGTTGTGGCGCGATTGCGAAGTCACCGGAATAAATCGCGATGCAAGCGGCATCAACGGTGTTGAAACAACAAAAGGAAGCATAGCGACGCGCACCGTTGTGAATGCCGCAGGAGCGTGGGCCGCAGGAGTTGCGAAATTCGGTGGAATCGAACTTCCCGTTGAGCCGCTTCGCCGCATGCTCGTCCCGACAGAGCCTTTCGATGAATTTCCTCATACCGCGCCGATGATCATTGACATGTCCACTGGATTCCATTTTCGTCCCGAAGGCCGCGGATTTCTTCTCGCATGGAATGATGCGGAAGAGACTCCCGGATTCAAAATGAACTTCGAGCCATCATTCATCGAAAAGATTTTGGTCCATGCAGCAGATCGTGTTCCTTGCTTCGAGCATGTTCCGGTAAATCCGAAACGCGCATGGGCGGGACTCTATGAGATGACTCCCGATCACCATCCCATCATCGGCCCCGCACATGGATTGCGCGGCCTCTACTTCGCCAACGGCTTCAGCGGACACGGCGTGATGCATGCTCCGGCGACGGGCAAACTCACCTCCGACCTGATTCTCAGAGGCACATCTGACATCATCTCTGACCCTCGAGCGTTTGCGCTAGAGCGCTTTGCCGACGGTCGAATGATCCACGAGACCGCGGTGCTGTAAGCATGATTCCCATGTTGGCTTCGCGAACGTGGGCTCCCTGATTCGTTCTACGCTGCGAATTGGATAGGCGAAACCTCGTCCACGTAACACCACACCCAGGTTTCGCCCGGCTCGATGGAACGCACTAGCGGGTGTTTCACCTTATGAAAATGCTTCGTGGCATGTTTGTTCTTCGATGAGTCGCAGCAGCCAACGTGCCCGCAAGAGAGACACAGTCGCAAGTGGACCCAAGTGTCGCTGATCTTCACGCAGTCTTCGCAAACATGTTTGTCTGTCGTCTTGAATTTGATCTGGTCCAGATGCTCACATTCCGCCATCTTCCGCTCCCATCATTTGCCGCTGCTTTGCTTCAGCGCGCCTTCAGTATTCACTCGCCTCATTTTACCGCCGAACTCTAACCGGTATTCTTCTCCGCGCCAGTCAATAATGTCTCCGGCGTAACTTGCCGCCCAGAAAACAAATCCGAGTAGATCGCGGAGCGGATAAAGCCAGAACCACAGCAGCGCGCGCGGATCACGCACGATGCCGTATCCGATGACTAGCGTCTGAATGACGCGGTTCGCGATTGCCCATGAGAGTAGAGCGAAGCCGAGCAATGGTCGCCCAAGCGCGATGCCGGCAATCAATCCGAGTAATCCGAACGGCATAGCGAAGGTCAGTCCGCTGCCGAAGTGTCCTTTGGGCCGTGAGTAGCGGGTGCTTTTCATCCAGCGCACTTGATGTCCCCAGGATTTTGACCAGCTGCGATTCAACACGACGTGATCGATAACATGCTCGGAGATCACATTCTTGTATCCTGCGGCATCGGCCATATTGCCGAGCACATAATCATCTGAGCAGTAATCTCCAAGCTGCGTGATGCCGCCGATCTTTTCAATGACATGCTTGCGCGTGGCCATTGTCGGTCCGAGGGCGAACTTCATTCCTTCGAGCATGTCGGCGATCAGGACGCCTGAAGTCATCTCCACGGACATTCCCAGCGCTTCAAGTCGCGCCCACAAACCGCCGACGGGAAGCCCGCGATAGAGGCAAGTAACGACGCCGATCATCTTATCGAGCAGCGGAGGGACGACTTCACGCAAATAGTTCGGCTGCACCCAAACGTCACTGTCACTGATGACGAGGATCTCGTGCTGCGCGGCAGTCACCATTGTCGCCAACGAGTAGACCTTTGCGTTGGGGCATGGAGGTTCACCGGTTGTAAGTATCCGAACTTTCACCGCCGGATATGTAGAACTGATCTCGCGGACAAGCTGCAGAGCCGCGTCATTGCTGCTTCGCGCGCAGAAGAGCAATTCGTAATCGGGATAATCCTGCTGAAAAAAACTTTCGAGATTTTCCCGCAGGCGCGGCTCCATGCCATGCACAGGCTTCAGTACACTCACCGGCGGCTGCGCGTTTTCACTATGGCGCTGTCGCGCTGCCTGCAGCAGGATGGCGTGTCTGCGCGCGGCGAGGAGAGCCATCGCGAGGAAGACGGTGCTCGCCAGCGTGCCAATGAGCGAAATGCCAAGTAGCAGGTATGAGAACATTGATTGTGGTCAAACTGATAAAGCTACTAATCGCACTGGCACTGATCGTCTCTGTCTTGATGATAGTGGCACCGCGCCTATGGGTAAAGAACAAGAAGTCATTGCTGACATACAACGGGCACATCTCAGAACAGATAAAACTTTTTCACGGCAAGAACGGAGCGCTGCTCTTTTACTTGCCTGAGCAGGATTCAAACGGCGCTTATATCTACACTTCACAAAACGGACTGTGGCGATGCGATGCCGATTCCTTCATTGCACTCAAACTTATCGCGTTGAGCATACTGAATCCTGCAGGATGCTCGGCCTCCTCAACGGGTACTGCGATTGCTCCTTTCTCTGCTCAGCCGCAGTCGCTTGAATTCAAGCTACACAATATTCCGGTGGTGGTCAGCTGGCAGGCGCCGCCCCGCTGATCTCCGGAACAGTGGTGTAGAATAAATCCACCCCAGCCGCAGAATGTTTCAGCGGCATCCTTCCAATAGTCGGGACGTGGCTCAGCCTGGTAGAGCACTCGCTTGGGGTGCGAGGGGTCGGCAGTTCGAATCTGCCCGTCCCGACCAATTTAAGCAAGTTTCTAGTTCCTAGTTTTTAGTTCCTAGCGAAACCCTTGTGTTTCATCTCCCCTCAAGGTACCCCTCCCCCCACCCATTGTAAGATATCCACAGCCATCAACTTAGCCAAAAACGGTCAGCAAAGTCGTCATAACAATGCACTTTGCGCTAAATACCTGCAACGCAGGCACTAAGCCCC
>JAOAPE010000074.1 GCA_025462725.1 Terriglobales bacterium
CACGGCGAGGGCGTACGCGGTGCGGGCGATGGCCGCCGCGGACGAGCTGGGCAGCGCGGAGCTGCACGCCTACACGATGAGCCTCAATGTGAGCGATGCCGAGCTGGATCTGTCGGCCGACGTCGAAGCTGCCACCCGGGCCACGGCAGCCGCCCAGGATTGGGCGCGACTGTCAGGCAACCCCGCCGTCCTCTCTCACGCGTACAACATCGCCGCCCGCGCCCATGCGCGGGCCGGCCGCGAGCGGGCCGCGCTCCATGCCCTCGACGAGGCGGAGAGGTATCAGGAGTGGTCCACGCCCGAGGAGCGGCCGACCTGGCTGTACTGGTTGGAGCCCGCCAAGCTGCTCGCCGACCGAGGGACCTGCTACCTCGAGCTGCACCGCAGCGGAAGCCCGGGAGCGCCCGGTCTCGACGAGACGGTGGCCGTCCTTCGCCGGGCTGTCACGGCTCAGGGTGGCCGGTATCCGAGAGATCTCGCGCGTGGCCACATGAACCTGGCGGACGCCCATTGGACCCACGGGGAGCGGGAGGAGGCGGCTCGCCATGCGACCAACGCCCTGCTGGTCGCTGCAGGGATGGAATGGCGGGGGGTGTGGCAGGGGCTGGAGGACGTTCGCCGGAGGATGGAGGACGATCCTCTCCCCGCCGCGCGAGAGTTCATCGAGCGCTTCCAGACGTTTGTCGGGTGTTGACCCGTAGTGGGTCGCATCAGTGTGCCCAGACGAATCGCGCAATGGGTGCTTGCCCTCGGATGCCTCAGTGCCGCCTGCCGAGCTCATCCTCGAGCTTCCGGAGCTCATTCTGGACGGCGATGCCCTCGTCGTGGGCGCGCCGCCACTCGCGACTATCGCGCGGATGCCTCGCTGTGAGCGACTTCAGCTCCGCGAATCGGCCCTGGAGGTTGGCGACGCGTTGCTGGAGCTGTGCAATCGACCATGTCTTGTAGTTCGGCATCGGCGCCGTCGGTGCTAGCGCAGGGTGCTTTCGAGCGCTGACCGCTCGCGCGCTCTCTCCAACTCGTCCATGAGCCGACGTCGCATCGAACGATGTGTGCGCGCGAGATCGAACAGGATATCGAGCTGGGCCTGAGTCAGGTACCGCGCACCGAGGACCAACCCATTGTCGGAGATACGGAGCCATCCGGCGTCCGCCAGGACGTCGCCGGCGTCTCGGTCGATGCGCAGGCCGAGATCACGGACAAGGAACTCGGCAGTGTCCTCATGATGCCGGTCTTCGCACCGCCATATGCGCCCGTCTGGGGCAAGCCAGCCGCCGATGGCTCTCTGGACGACGGTGGATGTCGGCTGCGAGACCATCGGCCGATGGTAACAGCGTGGGAGGCGGCGGACGAGCAGGCTCTCGCCGTGCTACGCGCTACCCTGCCCCCGTCGTCCCGCGTCCCTCGTGGCGGGTCCCCTCACGGCCGCTTGCATGGCGCTGCGGGAGACGGGCCCCCGACAGGAACGGCCGTAGCAGGTGATCCGGTCCATGAGGGCTGAGCGGACGCGCGGAGCACGCCGACGGACGACGGGAGCTCTGGCGACGGCCTCACCGTCGCGAACGTGCTGGGCGTCGACCCCATGGACCTCATCGAGGTACCCCGGAAGCGAGAGCGGACCGAGAGCGGAGCCGTGAACGGGGTCCGCGACGTGGTGAGGGTCCTGCGCAGAGACCCGTGGCGGCTGACCGGGGGCGAGCCGGACCTCGGAAGGATGGCCACGCGGCTCGACGATGCGGAATCCCTGCGCCGGCAATGCCGGTACGCGGAGCTGGGCCCACTTCTCGCCGCGATCATCGTGGACGCCGAGACGGCGGCGCGGGCTGAGGAGAACACCGAGCGCGAGGTGGCAGCGTTCACATGGCTATCCCACGCATACCAGACGGCGGTCTACACCCTCATCCGAGCGGGTGAGAGCTATGCCGCCACCTGGGTCGCGGCCGAGCGCTGCGCAGCCGCAGCGCGGCGGACCGGCGACTCGGTGGTGCAGGCGCTCGGGTCGCGGTGCCGCGCGTACGTCCTCTCCCACGCGGGGTGGGAGACGGAGGCCATGGACACGATCACGGCGGCCATCGATGGACTGGCTCCGGCAGTCGATGACGTCCTGGAGTCGCCGACCGGGGACCCATGGTGGTCGCCTGACCCCTCCGCCCTCCTCGGCGCCCTGCTCCTCGATGGAGCGAAGGCAGCATCTCGAGGGAATGATCGTCCGACCGCATCTCGGATGCTTCGGCAGGCGGAGGGCGTCAGTGCGCGGGTCCGTCAGGACGGCGTCCTCTTCGGCCCCGCGAACGTGGCGGCCTATGGCGTCTTCGTCGCCATCGAGCTCGGCGACGCCACCGACGCGGTGCGCCTGGGCTCGAGCGTCGATGCGTCGTCTCTGCTCCCGTTCAAGGACCGGCCCGCAATGCTCCACATCGACACGGCGCGCGGCTACGCCGCCAAGGGCGGCCATGAGGAAGCAGCGCTGCACCGAATCCTGGAGGCTGAGCGGCTGGCCCCGGAGATGACGCGGAATCATGCGACCGTCAGAGAGATGGTCGGCGCCATGGTGCAGCGGCGGGAGGGCAGGTCCACGACACCCGGGCTGCGTGAGCTGGCGGCCCGGATCGGTATTCTCAACTAGGAACCCCGGCCGGCTGGCGCCCGCTCGCGCACTGTCACGCCCGTACCAGTCGATGGCCGTGCAAGAGCAGCCACCGGTGCGAGCTTATCCTTCGACGCACCGCACCGGCGATGCCAGAGGGAGTCCAGAGCCCATGCGCACCACGAAGTCCAAGTTGCTCAGAACGCTCGATGCGGCCGAGAAGCGCGAGGAGCGGGAGATCAGACGGACGGAACGGCGCAGGTTGAGGGCGGAGCACCGCGCCGCACGTCACCGGCGGGCCACCGCAGCGCTCCCGGTCGAAGAGCGGCTGCCCACCGGGTGATGTTGTGGGGGTCCCGGTGTGCGTCTGCTGTGGCTGGGCGATGGGCGCGCTCGACGTCGCCACCCCGGGCCGCGACGGCCTCTGCCTGATGTGCGAGATCGCCGGCTGCACTGCGGCGTTGATCGGCCCCGGAGTGGAGCGGCCGGAGGTGCATCGGCGCCCTGTTACGAGGATGCCTGCGTCATGAGCGTGCGTCGCTCTCCCGAGGTGCGTGTCATGGAACTGAGCGCACGATCGCCGCGGCTGTGGCAAGCTGCCCCCCGGACATGAAGAGGTGCCGATGATGGCTGTGGCCACCGCTGAACGACTCCGCTTCCTCTGGCTGGAGATCACGGGCCGCTGTCAACTTCGGTGCCGCCACTGCTACTCGGAATCGGG
>JAOAPE010000044.1 GCA_025462725.1 Terriglobales bacterium
AGAGCGTCTGAACCCGCTCGCGAGATTCTCCAGAACACAAACATCTGCAAAATCCACGGATTCGTGGGCCCTTTCACGCCTGGGACGAACGGCGCCGTGCGTACTCAGTTCACGCTAAGCCATGCGATACCAGTCGCGGAACTCATTGCCGTTGCGGACAGAGCTTTGTACGTGGCCGAGCAAAAGGGTCGCAATCAGGTTTGGCCCCCGCTCGCGCGAACGACGGATGCCTCGGGCGCCTAAGCGCTGCCTCGGGACCGCGCCTAAATTTCCATGCGCCGTGTCGGAATTAATTCAACAAAACACCGATGCCGAAGGCACAAACTTGTTGTCGGAGTTTCGGTGCTTTCGCACCGAGCGGCCTCTCTTGCATCAAGCACGCCAACTCGCATTGTTCGTGCACAATGGCAACTTACCGATGGGCCGCTTTGCACCGATATTGTTGCAAAAGTCGAAAATCGGGCGACCCGGAAAATCTCGCGAAAGTTGATCTTTGGACTTCTCTGCCGCTACGTCGCTTTTCAACGCCATTACGGAGGACCACGATCAATTTTGGATGAAACGATATGGTCCCTCACGTGGCCGCGCGTAAAACGCATCAGGGGCTCTAAGAGTTTTCGTTCGGCACCCCGAAAAGACTTTTGCAACAATATCCGCCAGAGGTCGGTCAGAACCAACATTGGTGACCTTATGGGTAACAATGAGATGATGCTTGGTGTCGACGGCACTTTGCACATTATATCTGACCATCCCGCGGCCTCGGCCACTTGTGGCCATCGAACGCGCATCCGGATCGGTCAGCGATATCTGCTTGTCCTCGGTCTGCATCATCTCAATGTCCAGGGCGTTCAGGCGTTGAACCTCTTGGCGTAGCGCTGCAATCTTCTCGTTGAGCCGGGTTATCTTAGCTTCCGGCACCGCTTCCCCCTGACGGGCGGCGCTGTCGAGCTGCGAGAGGTAACCTCGAACGCGGACTTAGGGCGCACCTAGTGCGGCCATTGCGAAATCTCGGCGGCGTCGTCTACCGCAGATGGATCGGGAAGGATCGGTCCTAGTGGCGAACCCTATAGCGACGGTGATGGCGCGGTGCAGGAGCCATAGCCATTGTGGATCCGAACAGTCCTATCGGACCCAAGACGCCCTCGGTCGGCTGAAACAACGGCTGCCCGGCTGCTGCAAAGACGGGGCGTTGAGAACCCCGGCTGGCTACGACCGTCCCGCCGGTCCCCATTTGCACGACCGTCGCGGTCACGTTGCGATGGGTGCAGCGGCAGCCGAGCGCACTCGCTGCAGCGGGCGATAGATCCAGGAACGCCCCGGTGAAGGGGCCGCGATCGGTGACCGTGACTTGGATCGACCGACCGCCGCTCTGGACCGACAGCACAGTGCCGAAAGGCAATGTGCGGTGTGCCGCCGTCATTGCGCCGCAGTTGAGGACCGCTCCGGATGCCGTGCGTCGCCCGCACAGGCGGTCGCTCCCGCCGTAGTAGGTGGCGCTCCCAGAGAGACGATGCGCCTCAGCAACGGAGCAAAGCGACAGAAGAACGATGCCGGTAGCGACAATGATTTTCATGCTGGATCCTCGGGTTAGGCAGCGCCACTGCCGCTCAGTCCAATCGATGGTTCAACGAACGAACCATGTGAAAAAACCCGTCGAAAAGGTCGACGATCCCCGAGCCGGCAACTGTGTTGATTGGCAAACACGTCGGAAATTGGGCGGGATGAAACTCTGAGTTGAGACCGCGACCAACAAACGCTGACGAAATTGATCTAAATCTTGTCTCGCGCCTGCCGCTTCAGAAGCCGATCTCATCCGCCCTTGCCGAGGCGGGTAGCATCAGCGGGTCAAACTGAAGTGGCCTCACAGATTTGGATTGGGATACGCCGCATTGTACGGAGTTGAACATGAGTTCTACGCTTTGGTCAGACTGGCGCCGTCACCGAGTTAAACGACATGACTTTTTGGTGTCTCAAGTTATGCATCGGCTACTATCACAGTTCGACGATATTGAAGCAGGCGAGATACCGAGATGGCACGAAATCGCGAGCGAGTGAGTCTTGAGGACGGGGCCATTTCTCAATCTGCAATGGCTTTTTAGAGATAACTTGATCCGTCGCATGAACTACACTCTTACTCGACCAATCAGCTGGAAGATGCCCTCGAGTTTCATCAGCGCAAACCTCAGCGTGGAGCTGAAGGATGGATCAGGTGCACTCATCGGCCTGGAGAAGCATCAGAGAACGTCCGATTGTCCCGTTCCTGGCGAACGACCGCTTCGCGCCAAGAGCGGTCATCCAACATCTGATAAGCTTTCTGTCGTGGTGATGCGAGCTTCTTCGGTCAGGTCTCCTGGAAACGGGATACACCGTCGGTGTTGCTGCACGGCAGACTCGCGATCGCGGCGTGGCTCGCCTCGGGGATGGCTATGTTTTTGCTATGAAACGCGCCGCCAATCTATATCGATTTGCTATGCCAACCTCAGCGGATGATCCACGCAATATCCAGGGGTCGCGGGCCCAGAAATAGGAGAGAGAGAGAGAGAGAGATTTGTCGCGTGGAACTTGTTGACGGCGCGTAGCGATCCCGGGGAGATTCAAGCTTACCCACGGTTTGGGAAGCCGCCCGCGCCGGGGGTGCAAATTCTTGCGATGCTTCGTGGCGGTACACATTATGCACACCACAACGGAGAATTTGCCGATCGATGCGAGATGAAAACGCTACACTCGGTAGCTTATCGCGACTCGCGAGCGGGGCGGTGTTCCAGCAGGAGCAGCGTCTCGAAAGCTATATAAGCAGCGAGATGCGCCGTCATTCCGTTAACGTCGTGCGGCGGGCTGACGGTATTGATGTCGATCGCGACGATGTCGAGGCCAGCGAGGCCGCGCAGCAATTGCAATCCCTCGCGAGCCGTGAATCCGCCCCAGGTCGGAGTGCACACGCCGGGTGCCACGGAGGGATCGAACGAATCCATGTCCCAGGAGAGATAGACCGGGCGGCCCTTCATCGCATCATGCAGCTCCGCCAGCACGTCTTCCTCGCCGCGCCGCACATAGTCGCGCATCGTAATCACGTTGTAGCCGAGCGAGCGGGTGTGCTCCATCACGCCGGACCGGTAGGTCGGGCCGCGGATGCCGACGTGATAGGACGCGCTCGGCGAGATCCGTTGCTCGAGCGCCGCATGGCTGAACTGGCTCGCCGCGTCATAGGGATGATCGGGATTGACCGGATGGCAATCGGTATGGCTGTCGATATGCAGCACGCACAGATCGGGCCATTTGCGCGCGGCGGCGCGAACCAGCGGCACCGAGATCGAGCCGTCGCCACCGAACCCGATCGGAGTCGCATCGGCCTCGACGATCCGCCATGACGCTTCCTCGATACGCGCGAAGGCGTCCTGGGTCCGGCTCGGCGTCAGCACCACGTCGCCGCAATCGACCAGCTTGAGCTGTGCGCGGACGTCGTAGTCCGCAACCTCCGACTCGTAGGCGCGCACCAGCCGCGATTGTTCACGGATCGACGCGGGCCCCTGCCTCGAGCCGATACGAAACGCATGCGTGCCGCAATCGAATGGCACGCCGAGGATTGCCGCCTTGGCACCGGCCGCGGAGGTAACCCACGGTACGCCCATGAATCCGGACGTCGTGGCGAGCAGTTGGACTTCCGTCATGTCGTTCCCTCTTCAGGGCAGCTCAAAAACGCGAGCGCGGCCAATGCATGCACCTGCGCCACCCGCACGAGCTCATCGACCAGAATGTACTCGTCCGGTCCGCCCATGCCGAATGGCGTGCAGCCGAACACCACGCTGGGCACACCGAACATGCGATAGAGCCGCGCATCGGATGCGCCGACGCGCATGTTGACGACAGGAGCGCGGCCGAGGATCTCGGTCGCGGCTGCGACCGTGTGGCGCACGATCGCATGGTGTGGCGGGGTGAATGCCGGCGGATACTTCTCGATGACGCGCCAAGTGACGCCGTCGATTGCGCCGAGTTCACGCCGCAAAGCCGCCTCGACCTCATCCAGCGTGACGCCGACCGGCAGGCGGATATCCGCCGCGGCCCGCGCATGCGACGGCACGAGGTTGGGCGAGACGCCCCCCGAGATCGTGCCGATGTTCACCGTCAAGCGTTGCAGTGTGTCGGCCTCGCCGGCCCCCGACAATGGTTCCGACACGGGCTTTGCGGCCATGATAGCCGCGGTGACGGCAGGCGGGGCATTGACCGGAAGCGCCTCCAGACGCTTGAGCCCTTCGAGGGCGCTGAGCAGCCGGTCGATTGCGTTGACGCCTTTGTGGACGTGCGCGCCATGTGCAGGCTGGCCGGTTGAGTCGATCTCGATCCAGCACAGGCCCTTCTCGCCGAACCGGATGACGAGTGGGGAGCCGACGTCGCCGCTGATCATCGCGTCGCCCTTGGCATGCGACACGTTCTCCAGCAACCAGCGCGAGCCGAGCGAGCCCA
>JAOAPE010000073.1 GCA_025462725.1 Terriglobales bacterium
AGACTGGAGCGCGCCTCGAGGCGGAGCAGGCCCCCGCTCGCCGGCGAGCCGTGCCTTGAGGTCGCCGACCCGGTTCCTGGATGCTCGCCTCGGCCTCGGCGACGAGCTCTCCAGCGCGACGCTCGGCGTCGTCGATGTGGCGCCCCGCCTGCGCCGCGGCAGCACGCGCGGCCTCTGCGAGCTGGTTGTCCCGGGCGTCACGCGTTTCGCTGCGCCTCGGCGGCCAGCTCCTCGGCAACGGGGGATGGTCCCCTGGAGTAGAGAGAGTCGTCGCTGCAGCAGGACCTTGCCCTGCCAACTCCACCGCGTCGCCGATGCTTATTCCGCTGGAATAGGCCAGAGGTGATCGTGAGCCCACTTGATAATCGCTGCAAGCGGTGGTTCATATCCGTCGGTGGTGACCACGCGGAGAATGGGGATTCCCAGCTCTGGCGGCGCACTGGCCGCGAGGTCCGGCGGATTCCAGGCGGATAGGCCTCCTTCATGATGGGGAGAGTCGAAGTGAACCCAATGTCGCGACGGCGCTCGCGCAAGTACTCTTCGATAGAGGGTTGCTCGATCGGTATCGCACTGAATCAGTGCAGCGCATGAGCGGTGCACCAAGCGACGGAGAGCGTCTACCGCATCGCTGTAAAAGGGGGCTTCTAGTACAGCTCCCACGCCGAGCTCGACTTGTACCTGTCCTACGGCGAACATTACAGCATAGCTGGCGTGCCCAAGACGGTCGGAGTCGCGTGGCGTGGCCGCTCCTAGCGCATCTCCGAGCGCTTCCTTGATAGTGTCCTTGTCGATTAGAGGCAGGCCCAGACTCTCGGACAGGGTCGACGCGAGTGAGGATTTACCGGCGCCGGCCGCCCCATTGACGATAAGCAGCGGGGGTTTGGTGAGTCGTCTGTTCTGCCCGCCGGTCATGGGTGAACGCTAGCCTCAGGGAAAAGCGTTCGCGAGCTGGACCATGCTATCGACCACAACATCCGCACCGGCATTTGATAACCGATCGCGCTTCCCCGGCTTGTTGGCGAAGCCGATGGCAACGGCAGACGCAGCATGGGCCGCCTCGATGTCGCTGACCGAGTCTCCGATGACGGCTGTTTTCTCAACTCTGGCGCCGAGCGCTGCGACGGCGGCGAGAATGAGATGCGGATCAGGCTTTAGCAGGCTTGGATCAGGCTGGGTCCGGCCGGTCACCTGATCCACAACTTGGAGCAGGTCATGGGCGCGCAAGTATGCCTGAACAGCCGCTTGGGAGTTGTTGCTTACCACGGCGACTCCGCGGCCTCCACGACGGCACGCGAGCAGCGCTTGACGTGCCCCCGGGGTTGCCCTCGCACTTTGGACAGCGGTGACTTCTGCCGCACGGAGCGCCGCCTCAACTTCGACGCCGAGCGGTGGGTCAAGGCGATCGGCAAAGCGGAGGACCTCGAGGGGATCTCGTTCCACCATGAGAAAGGCCGGCACAGCAGTCCCCTGAGCCGCAATCAACTCTCGAAGATGTTCAGCGACGGTGGCGCTGGAGAGGCCGGCGTAGACGTCACAGAGCGGGCCATCGAAGTCGAACAGCAGATGATCAGCACGTTCGATCACCTGCGCGAGCTTCTCACGCTGGGCCGGGGTCACGGTGAGAAGTCTTGAGCGATGGACGTCCACACGCTGTCGACCCATTCACGGGCCTGTTGGACATTTTGCGAGCCGATGGATGCGTCATCGTCGGACGCTGCGTGATGGAAGAGCACCGCGTCCTTGCCGAGTACATCGTAGATCGCTCGCTCTGTGCCGTTGAGAGTGATCGTGTGTGCCTTCACCGGATAGAAGGCAAAGAAGACCTCCTCCGCATTGAGGATGTACAGCTTGAAGAGTTGCTCACATCGATGGACGCGTACCTGAGCCTTTGCACTCTTCACCAGTCCGAGGTCCTGCAGCTCCGTCAGGGAGTCGACGATAGCTTGGGTGTGTCGGGTCAGGATGTTGCGCGCACGACGACGCAGCTCGGGATCATCAGCCAGATCTTCAGCCAAACAGGGGATCCCCATGGGCACCGAGGTGTCGGCGAGCAGGAGGCGCATGGAGATCGTCTCGGGCGTGATCCGCCCGACGCGTATCTTGTCTAGCGGCTCCTGGACGGCGCCGTGCAGTGTCTCGCCAGAGAATCCCGAGAAGTCCAGAGAGACGTGCTGGTTCTCGAATGCCCGCTCGATGTGGGGTCGCAGGCCGACCGGCCGTTCAGTTCGATCACGAACGAAGACCCCGCGTCCCTGCCTCGAAACGATCAGCCCGTCGTCGCGGAGCAGCCCAAGAGCGTGCTGAACGGTCATGCGGGCGACGCCATACCGCTTCGCCAGCTCGGTACCTGACGGCAGCTGGTCACCGGGGGCGAACTTCTTGGTGAGGATCGCCGCCTTCAGGGCGTTAGCTACCTGCTGGTAGGGGGGTCTCGGGTCGTCCGGGTCGAGGCTCAGCGCTCGCATGGTACCAGCCTAGCCAACCTAGGATCCTGACCGCGGGCGTTGACAAGTCTAGGCTGCCTAGTCATGCTGTGCATGTGAAATGGCTCGCCACGGCCGGCACACCAGCACGAGGGATGCGTATGGGCTCCTGACGCCACGAGGACGGCCCCCGGCGGGGAGGCAAGCCCCGCCGAAGGCCGCTGCCACCGTCCACCGCTCCGGGAGGGAGCGGCATCCAGCAGCCGTCAGACAGCGGCAGGATGCCAGACCAGCTCCCGGTGCGGCCACCGCCGATCTCACGGGAGTTCTTCATGGCATCCGACGTCCCCCTCATCGCCCGGCGCGCGGCCAGCGCCAAGGGCGAGGCATACCGCTGGGCGCATGAGCTGACCGCCGGCCTCGCCGAGCTGATCGGCCGGCTCGGCACTCGGCCGGACCTGAACGAGAGCATCCAACTCCACGAGAGCGCCCGCCTGGCGGTGGGCACGATCGTCCGTCAGCTTGTGCCGGCAGGCGCCGTCCCCACCGCCCCCCGGCCCTCCACGGACGCGGCCGAACTCGGCGGCTGGGTCCAGCTGCTGGACGAGCTGCTCACGGACGCCCAGGCCGGCTACGAGCGCCCCCAGGGAGCCGGCCCCCGCCCTCGCGGCCTCCATCGCGGCGGGCGTCGACCGCATCGCCGGCGTGGAGGAGTGGTGATGGGCGGGGCGGGGTGGACGGACGACGGGTGGACGCCGATGGGTGACGTGGACATGACCTTCTCGCCGCCCAAGGACTTCTCGATTCTCTGGGCGCTTGCGGACCAAGGGGTGCCGGCCCGGCCGGTGATCGCGCGCTACCACGTCGAGGGGCTGCTGCCCGTGACCCCTCTGCGGCCGTTCGGCTGGTGGTGCCGAGAGTGCGGGACCTACACCGCGGTCGACGATGAGGACATCTGCGAGGGATGCGCACCTGATGCCGGGGCCATCGCGGTCCAGCTCCTGGTGGCGTGCGAGTGCCCCTGTGGCCGGAGGATCCAGGCAACCCAGCCGGTCCTCGAGGAGGCGCCGATCACCTGCGGCACGTGCGAAGGCAACTTCGTCGTGAAGGACGCCGCGGGGGGGATGGCCGGCCGCGGCGACGACGTTCCCGGCGCCCCCGCCGTGCGCCCGGGACAGAGCCGGGAGGTGAGCGCCCCCGGTCCGTGCCCATGGACCAGTGGGTGCGGTGTCGATGACCAGGGTCTGCACCGGTGCTCGTGCGGGTGCTCGGTCTGTGGAGAGCCCGGGGACTGGGGACCGTGTCACTGCGGGTGTCCGCTCTGCGCCGATGGCGAGGGCCCGTGCGTCCGCGAGTACCGCCGGATCTCCGAGACGCACCAGCGCTACGGCAGCGCGTGGAGGGGGCGGTCGTGAGCACCGACCTGCGTCCTGACCACGTCGTCGACAACCGCCATCGTGTCGAGAGCGACACGGGAACCCGCTACGGCGTGGACGTCCTGCGCGCTCCCGAGGCCGTCACGATCGACGGCGTCGCTGCCGCGACATGGGCCTACGACATCCTCGATGGCGGTCGGCCGATCGGCAGGGTGTATCAGCTGGTGACGCACACCCCGGTGCATGGCGCATGAGCAGCGCCGATGGTCGGATGCCGAAGCCGGTCACGTCG
>JAOAPE010000056.1 GCA_025462725.1 Terriglobales bacterium
CGGCAAGGAGAACCGGGTCACCATCACCGGCGCGACCACGCTCCAGAAGGAGGAGGTCGAGCGCATGATCCGGGAGGCCGAGGCGCACGCGGAGGAGGACCGCCGCCGGGCCGAGGCGGTGGAGGCACGCAACCAGGCGGACCAGCTCGCCTACCAGGCGGAGAAGGCGCTGAAGGACGCCGGCGAGAAGGTGCCCGGCGACGTGCGCACCGACATCGAGGCCAAGGTGCGCGCGGTGCGCGACGCCATCGCCGGCAACGATGTCGCCGCCATGCGGCGCACCGGCTCCGACCTGCGGGCGAGCCTCTCGAGGATCGGCGAGGCCGTCTATGCGGGCACTGACGCGGGCAGGTCCTCGGGCAACGGTGCCGGCGGCGGTGGGGCGCAGGGCTCGGAGACCGCCGACGACGTCGTCGACGCCGAGTTCAAGGAGGTGTAAGCGCACCCCCGGCCCAGACCTCAGCACCCTCCCTCTCCAGGCGGCGGGACCCCTTCCCGCCGCCCGCACCTCTTGCGCCGCAGGGCGGACAGGGAGCGGGTGGAGCTGCAGCGCTTCGGCGCCGAGCCGCTGACGCTGAGCCTGCTCCCCGTCCTGGACAGCCTGCAGCGGGCGCTCGACGCCGCCCCGGAGGGGGACCCACTCGCCGATGGGCTGCGCCAGGTGATCCGCCAGTTCGACGAGGCGCTCGGCGCACACGGGGTTCGCGCCGTCGAGACCGTGGGACGGCGGTTCGATCCCGCACACCACGAGGCTGTCCTGACCGAGTCGAACCAGGAGCTCGAGGAGGACATGGTCACCGCCGAGCTGAGGCCCGGCTACCAGATGCACGAGCGGGTGCTGCGTCCCGCACAGGTGCGGGTGAGCCGCCGGCCCTCGTGATCGGGACCGATCCGCCGCTCAGTGGCCGACGACCGTGATCCGCACCGAGGGGCGCCGCTCGCCACCGCCGCGCTGCTCGCCGGCCTCCAGCCGGTCGACCAGCCGCAGCACGACGTCGATGGCCTCGTAGGAGAGCCCGAGGTCACGGCGCAGCCGCCGGATCCTGCGCGCGCGGCGCAGGTCGGCCTCGGTGGGGCCCGCCTCGCCGAGGGTCAGCAGCCCGCTGGCCGCGTAGGCCTGCAGCTCGCGGCGCGCGATCCCGCGCGGCACCCGTCCGTCAGCGGCCGGCATGGCTGCCCTCCCTGCTCCCACGCAACGCCTCGGCGAGAGCGCGCGCCTCCGGTGGCACCGGCACCGGCAGTCTCACGTCGACCTCGGCGATGAGGTCGCCGCTGCCAGCGTCCTTGAGGTGGGGCATGCCCAGGCCCTTGAGCCGCAGCTTCGCGCCGTTCTGGGTGCCCTCGGGGATGCGCAGCTTCACGCGCGTTCCCTTGGGGGTGGGCACCTCGACCTCGCCCCCCAGCAGCGCGATGTCGAGCGGGACCTCCACGCGGAGGTGGAGGTTGTCGCCCTCGCGGCGGAAGACGCGGTGGGGGAGCACGTGCACGCGCACGAAGATGTCGCCGGCGGCGCCGTCCTGCAACCCGGGCGCGCCCTGGCCCGCGGCGCGCACCCGGGCGCCGTCGGCGATGCCCGCCGGGATGCGGATCTGCACGCGCCGCGTGCCCGTCTCGGTGGCGATCTCCAGGGTACGGGTGGTGCCGCCGTACGCCTCCTCGTGGGTGATCTCGGTCTCGGCCTCGAGGTCGGAGCCGCGCCGCGGACGCGGCGTGTAGGTGCGGCTGCGGCCGCCGCCGGCACCGCGGCCGCGGAACATCCCGTTGAAGAAGTCCGAGAAGGGCTCGCTGTCGCCGAAGAGGTCCTCGAGAACCTCCTGGGACATGGAGCGGTACACGAACTGCGGCTCGCCCTGGCCGGAGGGCTGCTGGCCATATCCCTGCGGGCCGAAGGGGCTGGAGCCCGGAGGTGCCCCGGGGCGCCCGGCCTTCTCCCAGGCGTCGATCTCCTCCCAGCGCTCGCCGTAGGTGTCGTACTTCTTCCGCTTCTCGGGATCGCTCGCATTCTGGGCGTACCCCTCGGGGCTGGACCGCGAACCATCGTTTCGCGCCTCGCGCGTATGGGTAGACGCGGCCGCAGGAGGTGACAGACATGCGGCTCGACCGGTTCACTGAGCGATCGCAGGAGGCCCTTCAGGCGGCCCAGCAGGCGGCTCAGACGCTGCAGCACGCCATGGTCGAGCCGGAGCACCTCCTGCTCGCCCTGCTCGAGCAGCCCGAGGGCCTGGCGCCCACGCTGCTGCGACGGCTGGAGGCGCAGCCGGAAACCCTCTCCGCGCGGCTGCGCGCCTTGCTCGAGGCGCGTCCCAAGCAGTACGGCGGCGGCGAGCCCGGCATCGGCCAGTCGCTGCGCGCGGTGCTGATGGCGGCCTTCGACGAGATGAACCGCCTGAAGGACGAGTACGTCTCCACCGAGCACCTGCTGCTCGCCCTCGCCGCGCAGCAGCAGGGCGAGGCGGCGCGCCTGCTCCAGCAGGCGGGGGTCACCCGCGACCGCATCTACGGCGTGCTCGAGGCGGTGCGCGGCAGCCAGCGGGTGACCGACCCCAATCCCGAGGCCAAGTACGAGGCGCTGGCCAAGTACGGGCAGGACCTCACCGAGCGTGCCCGTGCCGGCAAGCTCGACCCGGTCATCGGCCGCGACCAGGAGATCCGCCGGGTGATGCAGGTGCTCTCCCGGCGCACCAAGAACAACCCCGTGCTCATCGGCGAGCCCGGTGTGGGCAAGACCGCCATCGTCGAGGGCCTGGCCGACCGCATCATCAACGGCGACGTCCCCGAGGGGCTGAAGGACAAGCGCGTCATCGCCCTCGACCTCGGTGCCATGGTGGCGGGCACCAAGTACCGCGGCGAGTTCGAGGACCGCCTCAAGGCGGTGCTCAAGGAGGTCGTCGAGGGCCAGGGCGAGATCATCCTCTTCATCGACGAGCTGCACACCGTGGTCGGCGCCGGCGCGGCCGAGGGCGCCATGGACGCGGGCAACATGCTCAAGCCCGCCCTCGCCCGCGGCGAGCTGCGCTGCATCGGGGCCACCACCCTCGACGAGTACCGCAAGCACATCGAGAAGGACCCCGCGCTGGAGCGCCGCTTCCAGCCGGTGATGGTGAACGAGCCCTCGGTCGAGGACACCATCAGCATCCTGCGCGGGCTGAAGGAGCGGTACGAGGTGCACCACGGGGTGCGCATCACCGACTCCGCGATCGTCGCCGCCGCGGTGATGAGCCACCGGTACATCACCGACCGCTTCCTCCCCGACAAGGCCATCGATCTCATCGACGAGGCCGCCTCGCATCTGCGCATCGAGATCGACTCG
>JAOAPE010000036.1 GCA_025462725.1 Terriglobales bacterium
ACCAGGGCCCGCACCGAGCTGGGCTGGCAGCCCACGGGCCCCTCCCTGTTGCAGGACTTCGAGACCGGTTCCTACGCGCCGCACAGCTGAGATGCGGTGAGCGGTGTCGCCTGCAGGCTGGTGCCCCGCCCCGCGTCCCCGTCGACCGAGTCAGGTGCGGGGGAATCGGGGTGACCTCTTCACCCGGCGCATCCACCGGGTGGTCGACAGTGCCTCGAGCACGCGTCTGCGGATGCGCGACAGCAGGTGGCCGTCAACGCGCACGACGTTCGATCGAGGCGCCAGGTGGCGGCGGAGAGACACGACCAGGGGCTCCAGCAGCGCGAGGTTCCTCTCCATCAGCTCACGACGCGCCTGGTCCGAGAGATCGCCCTCCACGGCTCGAAACCGAACCTCGACGAGAACCTGAGCGCCGACGTCCGCTGCAGTAGGATGGCTGCCCAACGACCTCACGCGAGGTCCTCCGGTGGCGGGCGGACCGCCGCCTCGCTCACCGTTCCAGGGTGCGAAAGTCCAGCTGACGGCCGCGACGCTGGCCGATGGCCAGTGCGAACCACAGCCGCAGGACACCGTCGACCACATCGGCCTGGCCATCCCCGACGTAGACCGCGCGGAGCCCGACGGCGCTGATGAGCTCTTCGACAGTGGCTCGGTCAGCGCCCTCCGGCGCGGAGAAGAACATGTCAGCCGGACCGTCGGCGTACAGTGAGTCGGCGAGGTTCTCCACGCCAAGGCAGTTGAAGGCCCGTGCATAGCGGACGCCCGGCAGCGCACCGTAGAGGCGTGCACTGTGTGCGACAGGCGCCCCGACGCGATTGGTCGCGTCGAGGACGAGCCTGCCGCCGAGTCGCTGCCCGTGGGCGGCGACGAACTCGTCGACGGCGTCACCCGGCACGGCGACCACGACCACCTCGGCGGACTCCACCGCATCGCCGATCGAGGCCACACGTGCGGAGGTGCCGCCCACGACAGCGTCGGTCTCCGCCCCCCGCGAACCGAACGTGACCTCGTGACCGGCGGCGGCGAAGGCCCGGCCCAGGGTGCCACCGATCCTCCCCGTGCCGACGACTGCGACTCTCATCTCGTCAGATATCCAGCATGTCGATGACATGACGGGTGACCTGACGCCCGGAGTACTGCTGCTGGCCGGTGACCAGGCGACCGTCGCGGACAGCGAACGCCTTGAAGAGACCAGCCTGGACAAAGTTCGCTCCGCGCTCGCGCAGAACGTCCTCAACTCGCCACGGCATGATCTCCACCCCGGCGGCCTGGTTGCCGAAGTCCTCCTCGGTGTTCGAGAACCCGGTGATCGTCTTGCCCTCGACGAGATACGAGCCGTCGGAGAGCTTGACGTTGACCAGCGCGCACACGCCGTGGCAGAAGGCACCGGTGATCTTCTCCGCTTCATAGAACGCCCGGATGGCGCCCTGCAGGTCGGGGTTGTCGGCAAACGTGAACATCGGAGACTGGCCGCCGCAGATGAGCAGGGCGTCGTACTCGTCGTAGTCGAGGTCGGCGAGCCTCGGCGTGCCCTCCAGCAGGGCCATGAGCTCCGGGGTGTGGATGAAGCCCATCGAGATGAGGTCCTCGGCCGACCACCTGGACGCGTCGCGGGGATCGGAGAGCTGATCGAACTCCACCTTGCCGCCGTCCGGGCTGGCGATGGTCACCTCCACGCCCCGCTCGGTCAGCTCGTAGTACGGGTGGGTCAGCTCCGACGCCCAGAACCCGACCGGCCAGCCGTTGTTGGTGCTCACGGTCGGGTTGGCCACGACCATGAGCACCTTCTTCGGAGTGCTCTTGACCTGGTCGACCGCCATCTTGTGGCTCTGACCATCGCGGACCTGTGCTGTCGCCATGCGGTCTATCCTCCTGTCTCTGCCGGTGCCGTCTGTCGCCACATGGGGCTGTGTGCCGTCATCGTGAGTGGATCACGACCTCGAGGAACCGGCACGCGCCCGCTCCACCGCGCGGACGAAGGCCCGCTCGGCGAGCACCCGGACCAGGTGAATCCTGTACCTCGCGGACGCAGCATGGTCGTCGACCACGCCGTCCACCTCGAACACCGGCGGCATCGTCACGGGGATGCCGGCGCCGCTCAGGGCGTGCTCGACGGCATCCAGCCGGCGCGGCCACGCGGTCACGCCGGCGACCGCGATGCGGCAGCGGGCGAGGCGCCCGTCCGCACCGAGCGCGACCGTCACGGCCACCCCGCAGATGGCATCCAGCCTGGCCCGATCGGCGAACCTCTCGTAGGCGCCGCCCGGCTCGGCCAGGTCCAGGTCGACGGACGTGATGAGCTCGTCGGGTGCCAGGCAGGTCGGCCGGTCCGGTCCGAACAGCTGGTCGATGGCGATCACCCGCTCGCCATCCGGACCGACACAGTTCACCGATGCCCCGACCGCGAGCATGACAGCGGCCAGATCGCTCCCCGGATCGCCTCCGGCCAGTGTGCCGCCGACCGTGCTGCGATTCCGGGCCTGCGGGTCCTCGATCTCCGGCACCGCATCGCCGAGCGCCCCCGGCACGTGAGCCGCCCGTACGGATGGGTCGACGAGCAGCTCCGCAAGCGTGGTCAGCGCGCCCACCCTCACTCGACCGTCGGGGAGCTGATCGACCCCCCGCAGAGCGGCGATGCCCCGCAGGTCGACGAGCCGCTCCACCCTGCGCTCACCGCGCTTGAGCTCCGTGAGCAGGCCACGACCACCGGCAAGGGGGCGGGTCGTCGGTCCCGTCGCGAGTGCGGCCACCGCTTCCGCGAGGCTTCCCGGAGCCACATAGTCGAAGTTGTCC
>JAOAPE010000078.1 GCA_025462725.1 Terriglobales bacterium
GCCACCAGGCTGGCGAGAGCGGCCGCCCCGGCGAGGCGCTTGTACCTCGTCGCCGTGAGCCCCCAGACCCGCAGGGCGCCCGCCGGGTAGACCTCGACGATGGGACCGTCCCCGGTCCGATCGATCCCGGCGAGGAGCCTGGCCATGCGCATCGTCGGGTAGGCGATCCTGTCCGTCGAGACGCTGAGCGGGCGCCGGCCGGTCACCTCCCGGACCGCCAGGTCCGTCGCTCGCAGCTCGAGAACGTGGGGGCCGTGCTCGCCCCAGGCCTCGCCTCGGTGGTGCCGTGAGAGCGCGCTCACGAAGGCGTCCGGCCAGCCCAGCGGCACGTCGATGCCGGTCTTGTCCGCCCGCTCTCCGATGATCGCGCGGATGGTGTCGTCGGTGACGCCCTCTGCGATCCGGCGGATGGCGGCTTCCCCGTGCTTCCACTCCACCCAGCAGGCGGCGGTGCCCTCCGACCGACTCGCCACGTCCAGGCCCACGGTCAGCATGGCGGTATGGTGCCAGCACCGGCTCACGCCGGTGGTGAGCCCGCCGCAGCGCCGCCGGACACCGGCCGGCTGCGAAAGACGCTGAGAGGGACCGAATGACCGACCCCACCGCAGTGACCCCGGCGATCGAGTGCCGCGGCCTGGTCCGAAGCTTCGGGACGGTTCGTGCCGTCGACGGCGTCGACTTCAGCGTCGCCCCCGGCGAGCTCTTCGGGCTCCTCGGCCCCAACGGCGCCGGCAAGACCACGATCATCCGCATCCTCACCACGCTCATCCCCATGGACTCCGGCACCGCCCGCGTCTTCGGGCTCGACGTCCGCTCCACGCCGATGCCGGTGCGGCGAGCCCTCGGCTACGTCCCCCAGCAGCTCTCCGCAGACGGCGGTCTCACCGGGTACGAGAACGTCTGGCTCTTCGCCCGGCTCTTCGACGTCCCCCGCCGTGAGCGGGAGGCCAGGATCCACCAGGCCCTGGGCTGGATGGGCATCGAGGACGTCGCCGACCGGATGGTCTCGACCTACTCGGGGGGGATGGTCCGCCGGCTCGAGCTCGCCCAGGCGCTGGTCAGCCGTCCTCGGCTGCTCGTCCTCGACGAGCCCACCATCGGTCTCGACCCGGTCGCCCGCTCGGGCGTCTGGGAGCGGGTCGAGGCGCTCCGCGAGCAGCTGGGCATGACGGTGCTCCTCACCACCCACTACATGGAGGAGGCGGAGGCGCTCTGCGACCGCATCGGGCTCATGCACCGGGGCCGGCTGCGCGCCCTCGGCACCCCCGGCGCGCTGCGAGCCGAGCTCGGTCCCGATGCCACCCTCGACGACGTCTTCCGCCACCACACCGGCGACCTGCTCGCCGATCAGGGGAGCCTCCGCGATGTCCGCGTCGCCCGCCGGACGGCCGGCCGTCTCGGCTGAGCCGCGGACCGACCTGGAGGCTCCGCCGGCCTGGCGGACCTTCCCCAGCCGGCTCACGACGCTCTGCCTGGTCGAGCTGCGCAAGATCCGCCACGACCGGACCGAGCTCTACACCCGAGCCATCCAGCCGGCGCTCTGGCTGCTCATCTACGGCGAGACGATGTCGCAGCTCCGCGCCATCCCCACCGGCGGCCGCTCCTACCTCGACTTCCTCGCCCCGGGGATCATGGCCCAGTCGGCGCTCTTCATCGCCATCTTCTTCGGCATCCAGATCATCTGGGAGCGGGACGCCGGCATCCTCACCAAGCTGCTCACCACGCCCACCTCGCGCGCGGCGCTGGTCTGCGGCAAGGCCTTCGCCGCCGGCGCCCGCGCCACCCCCCAGGTGATCATCGTCCTCGCCCTCAGCGCGATCCTGCGCATCGGGCTCGACTGGAACCCGCTCCACCTCCTCGGCACGCTGGTCGTGGTGGTGCTCGGCGCCGCGTTCTTCTCGCTGCTCTCGGTGTCGATCGCGGGCGTGGTGCTGAAGCGCGACCGCCTCATGGGCATCGGCCAGGCCATCACCATGCCCCTCTTCTTCGCCTCCAACGCCCTCTATCCGGCGCAGCTCATGCCCGGCTGGCTGCGCGGGCTGAGCACGGTGAACCCGCTGAGCTACGAGGTCGACGCTCTCCGCGGCATGCTCCTGGGCACCCCGAGCGCCCTCGCCCTCGACCTCGCGGTCCTCGTCGCCGCGACGGTCGCCGCCGTGGCGGTCGCCTCCGCTCTGCTCCACCGGCTGGCCCAGTAGCCGGCCGGCGCCGGCGCCACCCGGACAGCCGCTCCCGCCCCAGCCCAGCCCGCCGCGCCGCAGGATCGCGGGATTCGGCACCCTGCCCCACCCTCTCCGGCATCGTCACGGCTCCTCCCCACCGGCACCGACCTCGACGCGCTCGAGCAGGGCGCGACTCCGACTGCGCAGGTCGCCGAGAGCCGGACCGAGCCGACCGCGGACGATGCGCACCAGCTCGGCGAAGTCCTCTGCGGATCGGGTCGCATCGTCGACCTCCCGGACGGCGTCCGCCAGTGCCGCGCGCGCCGGGGCGGCGTGCGGGTT
>JAOAPE010000004.1 GCA_025462725.1 Terriglobales bacterium
CCCCCCTCCCCTAAGATAGCCAGAATGACGACTTTAGAAGGAAAGTGCCGCCTGAAATGAACGTCATTCATTCACGGGAACGTGTTATTGGACACCCCCTACCCCCCCTCCCCCTAAAAATCGCAAAATATTGATTCAAAACAGCTTAGGGAAGGCGGTCTGCAAAATATAGAAAGCAGGGGAGTTAAAGGTCATAATATTGAAAACAAAGCAATTAAGAGTCGCGGTGATTAATATCTTTTAGATAATGTTAAAATGACAAGTATATCTCACATTGCGGGAACGTGTCAACGGGCGTCTTCACAAACGTGCACGAGTCCGTAGGACGGAATTATTTAGCCCAGGACGTAAGTCCTGGGTCAGGCGTGATAGATTGTCGAGTCCCAAAGGGACGGCACCCACATGTCACACACATATCCCAGCCTGCACACGCACATTATTTCAGCACCAAGGATCGCGCACGACTCATCCCCGGCGCGTTACAAGACCGCCTGTGGCAATACATGGCGCAGACCGCAGAAAACATCGGGATCAAGGTTCTTGCCATCGGTGGAGTCGAAGATCACGCGCATCTCGGCGTCATTCTCCCGGCGAAGATGGGTGTGTCTGAAGCCGCACAAAAGATAAAAGCGAATTCATCGCGATGGATGAACGCCAATCACGTAAAAGGTTTTTCGTGGCAAGAGGGATTCGCCGGGTTCGGCATCAGCGTCTCCCATAGTCCGGCATTGGTTAAATACATTCGGAGCCAACGCGAACATCACAGAAAGGACTCGTTCGAAGAGGAGTTGGAAAAAGATCTTGAACAAACACGGAATGAGTTTGAAAGATTTGCCGGGACGGAGATAGTGTCGTCCCTAAAGGGACTCGACCGCTCATTCTACGTTTTCCCAGCACTTACGTGCTGGGCTAAATAATTCCGTCCTACGGACTCAGGTGAAGGAGATCCGACTCGGGTCGGCAATGCATATTTCTAAAAAGCCCCTGGCGGCGCTCGTCCTTATGCATGAGGGTCACGCGGCTGGGGCTTAGGTTGTGCTAGCAGTTCTAAAATTATATCGGAAAGCGATATATCTGAGCAAGGCTGCACTTGTACAAAAAGCTAAAGGCGGAAGGGCAAGGCCCAGGGCTAAAGCCCAATTCATTTTCGGAACTTAACGCACGGCTAAAGCCCCTTCGACTTCGCTCAGGGCAGGCTTAAAGCTCTTCCACAAAAGGCAGAGGTCAGTAGGAGTTGATGTTTTCGATGCGGCGGATGCAGGGGTTGCATTCCACCCCGCCAGCGGGAGCTGTCGGGGACCCCGGTTTGTGTGTTTAAGTCGCGGTCCAGGCAGGTCTGTCCGCGGTGGAGGTCTTCGCAATATTCGCCTTCGTCGTAGAGTTCAATCTTGTCGGACAATTTCTTGCTCCCATGACCCGGGTCCCTGCTCCCAATAGCGGGGTCCGGATTTCGCGGGCGCAATGAGTTCCCTCTTACTCCGTCGCGGCGCCAGAGTTGGTAGCTGGTCCACCAGTCGGCGAGTTCGATGTAGCATCCGGTGTCGTCGAGTTCGTAGACGCTGTCGGGCGCGATCTCCGTCCAGTGGGTGTAATCGGCGTTGCATCCCTTCGACATCAGCATGACCGGCAGCGTGTACCAGTCCTCGGCGACGTGGACGGCGCACCACGAATGGGCCTGACGTTTTGTGATGGATACGCCCTCTTTGCGGAGGGCGAGCGATTCGATGCGTCGGATGGCGGCGAGTTGTCGGACGGTGATTGCCACGCCTGCATCATCTCGATCCGGGTGAGAGATCGTCAAGGATCTTGATCTACTCGCGATTTAATGTGATCATCTGGCACCCATGCCAGACCATGTAAAGAACAAGGCCAAGCAGGTCCAAGGCCTTGGATTGCTCAAGAAGGTAATGCCCAGCTTTTACGTGCCATCTCTTCCTGAGAAGAAAAGGCTGCTTCAAATCCTCGGCATCAGTAAACGTTTTATCAACACATTTGACGGTATCCGCATGAACGTCTCATCGTTTGCGGATGTCGAGAACGCCAAAGATTTTGACCTGCTGGAAATCAAGAACAGCGATGCGTACCTGCCGGACTTGCCTCACGGCTTCTTCTTCGGGCTAACCGAGAATGAAGAAATGCTCCTGAAGGTCTTTGAGGACAAGTATTTCTTGTGCTTCGTTTGCCTGAATGAGAAGTCTCCCGGAGTGGAGCTAATCGGTTGGACGAAACTCCACAACCTCATCCGTAACAAACGGGTGCAATATCAAATAAACTTAAAAGCGAAAGCCGCATCCGCCGGGCTTGCAAACTAAGATCACCCGCTAGACGGTCCGGCTCTTCACAGCACGCTTATTGTCTCGTGCGGGTTGGACCTGCTTCTTTAGAATTTCATCTTTAACGGCGCTTACTGCCGGGCGTAGTTTCAACTCCATTTGTTTTGCACTCTTCCCACGCTGAGCCGCGCGAAGAACCTCAATATTAAGCGGTAACTCAAGGCGCTTTCCTGACTCGATGATGTCCTCAACCGTCACAATTTGTATCTTGTCGTGGCTACGTCCCGAAAGTGGGTGAATGTATGGGCCAGCAGATTTTGCCTCAAGCATCATGTTGCGGGATGGCGGCTCCAAGGTAAGCAAAATCCCAATAGCGGCAGATTCTCGCTGTAAATCTCCTGCCAAGGTGGCCACATCGCTGCGTTTTACTCCGCCAGACTTTACCTGAAAAATCGCTTTTGCGGTTTCATCTTTTGTTGCATAGAAATACGCAACGCCATCCACGCCTCGATCAGCTCCCTTTTTATCGCGTACTACTGCGGCATTATCGGTGTACGTAAGAATCGCCCACTTCTCGAACTCTTTCCTTAGTCTATCGTCCTGCTTGTTTGCGAGCGCCAACGCAGACTTCATGTCTTTCGGAATGCCGTCGAGAGAAATTGTTTCTATGTGTCCTTTTCCCCATTCTTGCTCCAGCCGAAAGAGAATGACGGAAATAGCCTGGTACGTGATATCAATACCGATCCAGCTGCGTTTCATTCGCTCTGCCAAAACAACCGTTGTGCCACATCCACAGTAGGCATCTAGTACAACATCTCCCTCGCGAGTGGTGGCATCGATAATTCTCTCCAGTAGTGAATCTGGCTTTTGCGTTGGAAAGAGTTGCTTGATTGGTGGCACCCGTCCGATGTCCCACACATCATCCATAGGCACTCCCTCAGACTCCTCAGCATCCATTTGGGAGGGCAGCCTCTTCCCTGAGGCATCGTGACCAGAAATAATCTTAGAATTTCCAAATCGTTTCAGAGTTGAAGGGGCTCGATCCATAAAGAGCTGCTTGAATTCTCTGCTAGGGTCATTGCTCTTTGTGTAGAAAAGAATGGTGTCGTGGTTACTAACGAATTGCTTCTGTCGTACTCCCCACTTTCTGTAGTGCCAAATGACCCCGTTCTTGAAATCACCGCCCTTGGAGCAAAATACGCCGTCCAAGATAAGCTTCAGGTAGTGACTGGCTGTGGGATCGCAATGTAAAAAGAAGCTGCCCGTCGATCTGAGCACGCGCTGAATCTCAACGGCACGTAAGGTAATACTCACTAGATAGGCAAGGAGAGGTCCCTCCTTCAGTACGTTTCGCAAGCCCTTTAACAGTTCGATGGTAGGTTCGCTAAATCGACCTTCGCGGTTGCTCGTGATTTCGTGATAGCCATGACTAGCCGGCGTATCCCAAATCCAAGTGTCTACAAATGCTTGGGCTTGGGCGCGATCCTCTTGACCAATATTGTTGTAGATCTGGTTGTAGGTGCGTTTTGAGTTAAATGGTGGGTCTACGTAGCAGAGGTCAACGCTCTCATCGTCGATACGAGAGCGCAACACTTCGAGGTTATCGCCGTAAAAAAGAGTATTTTTCATGGTGGAAAAGACTCAGGGGAGTCGTATCTTTCCCTTTTCGAGTCACAACTGCAACGAAAATGGTGCAGCTGAACATGGCTCTTCACTAACCACAAGATGTTGTGGCATATAATTGGGAGGCTACTAGGCGATCACGCGGCTTGGTTCCAGCTGCGGAACCGTTCACCCGCGATGCCTAATTAGTTTGTACTACTCGCTTGAAGACGGCCTCTTCTGGGTTTCGGATCGCTGAAAGAACATTTTCAGCTACCTTCTCGATTAGTTTTTCCCCCCAAAACGGATCGTTCACGTCGTAGTAGATGACCCTAATATGTTGAAGATCGAATGGAACATCTTCTTCATTTGAGGAGATTAAAACTACAGGTTTTTGCAATGCGTGGGCCAAGCCCAACTCGTAAAACACATTTGTATTTCGTTTCGTCAGTTCAGCGACGAGCACTTTGGCCGCATTGATGCCACTCCAAATCTGATCCATAATTTTTCCGGTCCCGAATATATCTGCGTCTGCTCTAACTGGGTTGAGCCCGGCTTTCGCAATGGCAGGTTCATAAATTTTTTTGTAGTAGTCACCATAGGGCGAAGCAAATGCCATCATGACAAAACAACTGTCAGTAGCTCTTATACTGACTTCTTGCCCCAACTTCTTGAGGCGCCCGGAAATTTCAGTTTTTATTTCTGGTTGCGATTCGGAGATATCTAGCAGACGAACCTTATCGCCTGTTTTTTCGAGCAACTTAGCCTTTTCAAGAGACTCCAAAAAAATATCGGTGAATTCACCCGTTTTTTCCTGGGGTACACCAAATTTGTCAGTTAGCGCATTGTCAAGAAATTGGCGGTCGGGAAGATTTTCACCTCGGTAATGTTGGTATACGTCCGAGATGACCGGGGCTTTCAGAACTGCTCCACGATACCCTGACAGTTCCTCAGCAGGTTCTTGAGGTCTTAAGATTTTCTTGACGAGTTCGGTTGGCCTAATTTGGCCGGGTGTTGGCCGTTCCAAAAAGCCATACTTCGCAGAAGAGCTGATTTCAACTGCGAAATCTCCACCGTAACCGACCCCCACGAATTCAGCGGCCTGTTTAGGTGTGCATTCTTTTCCGGCATTTTGCTCCATGATCGCGCGCGGAACCCGGAGTGCTCTCTCGACAGAGTGTCTCGGGTAGTTCGACTGCGTGGCGGACTTCGTTACAGTATTTCTCAGGACAGTACTTCTATTCTTGCTCTTCGCTTTTGACTTCTTCTTAGACTTCTTACGCCCTGTTTTGACGACCTCTGGATCCAGGTCTTCAATTTGACCTAATACACTGCTCTCATTTGCCATTTGCCATTTCCTCGCAAGCACGACGATACGGCGAAGAAACAGCGAACACAAGTCGAAAAACTGAGGGGTAAGAATATTTCGTCGAGGATTTTCCCGTTTTGGGAATTTAGTCTTATTTGTTGAAAAAAAAAGCCCCGCATCTCTGCGGGGCTTTTCTCTGCCTGAAGGCAATTCGAGGTCCTTCGACTCCGTTCGCTTCGCGAACTTCGCTCAGGATTTCGGCAGCGGGCTCCCACTCGGCTAACGCCTCGTTCACGCCCGCTAGCGCCTCAACTTAGTACATTCCGCCCATGCCGCCGCCGCCGTGTCCGCCCGGCATTGGAGCTTCCGAATTCTTCTCCGGGATATCGCAAACCAGAGCTTCGGTGGTGAGCATCAGCGCTGCGATGGAGCCAGCGTTCTGGAGCGCGGTACGCGTGACCTTGGTGGGGTCGATGACGCCGGCCTTGACCAGGTCTTCGAACTCATCTGTCTGCGCGTTGTATCCGAATGCCATGTCTTTGTTGTCGCGGATACGGCCGACAACGATTGCGCCTTCTTCTCCAGCGTTGTTGACGATCTGGCGGAGAGGCTCTTCGCAAGCGCGTCGCACGATCTGTGCGCCGGTGGCTTCGTCGCCTTCCAGCTTCAGCTTGTCAATGGCCGCGATGCAGCGCACCAATGCCACTCCGCCGCCGGGGACGATTCCCTCTTCCACGGCCGCACGGGTTGCGTGCATAGCATCTTCAACGCGGGCTTTCTTTTCCTTCATTTCTGTTTCGGTGGCCGCGCCGACCTTGATGACCGCAACGCCGCCGACCAGCTTGGCCAAGCGCTCTTGCAGCTTCTCACGATCGTAGTCGCTGGTGGTCTTGTCGATCTGGGCGCGAATCTCTTTCACGCGCGCTTCGATCTCTGAGGCCTTGCCGCGTCCTTCGATGATGGTGGTGTTGTCTTTATCAATGGTCACGCGCTTTGCACGGCCAAGGTCCTGCAGCTGAACATTCTCCAGCTTGATGCCGAGGTCTTCCGTGATGGCCTTGCCGCCGGTCAGCTTGGCGATATCTTCGAGCATCGCCTTGCGACGGTCGCCGAAGCCGGGCGCCTTCACTGCGGCCACGTGCAGAGTGCCACGCAGCTTGTTGACCACGAGAGTGGCAAGCGCTTCGCCTTCCACGTCTTCCGCAACGATAAGCAGCGGAGCATTCGACTTGGCGATCTGCTCAAGCAACGGAAGCAGGTCTTTCATCGAAGAGATCTTCTTCTCGTGGATGAGGATGTAGGGATTTTCCTGAATCACTTCCATGCGCTCAGGGTCAGTGACGAAGTACGGGGAGAGGTATCCGCGATCGAACTGCATACCCTCGACGACTTCAAGCTGCGTCTCCATGGTCTTGGATTCTTCCACGGTGATGACGCCGTCTTTGCCGACTTTCTTCATGGCTTCCGCGATGATCTTGCCGATAGTCTCATCGTTGTTCGCGGAGATGGTGCCGACCTGGGCGATCATGTCGCCAGTGACGGGCTTGGAGAGGGAGTCGAGGAATCCGGGTACGCGGTCGCCGTTCTTGTCGAGCTTGCCGCAGATTGCGGTAACAGCCTTTTCGATGCCGCGCTTCAGAGCCATCGGATTTGCGCCGGCAGCGACCGTCTTCACGCCTTCGCGGAAGATGGACTGAGCCAGAACAGTGGCGGTGGTGGTGCCGTCGCCGGCAACGTCAGAAGTCTTGGAAGCGACTTCACGCACCATCTGTGCGCCCATGTTTTCCATCGAATCTTTCAATTCGATCTCTTTCGCCACGGTCACGCCGTCCTTGGTGATAGTGGGCGAACCGAATTTCTTTTCGATGACCACGTTGCGGCCCTTGGGACCGAGCGTGACTTTCACTGCGTCGGCGAGAACGTTCACGCCGCGGAGGATCGCCTGACGGGATTCCTCACCATGTACGATTTGCTTTGCCATATTTGAAATCTCCTAAAATTTTTGGCTGTCAGCTATCAGCTGCCAGCTATCAATGAAACCAAAATCGTTGAACCAGCTACTTGCTTAAGAAAAGTCCCGAAGGTTCCTTGCTGCCGCAGGCGGCTTTTGCTTTCGACTTAAAGCGGATTTTTCCGCTCTGCCGAAGGCGCGAGCGCACCACCTATTTGCGCGAGCCAGTTTTTTCTGCTGCCTTGGCTGCGCCGGAGAGAATTCCGAGGACTTCTTCTTCGCGCATGATGAGCAGGTCTTCGTTGTCGAAACGGATCTCAGTGCCGGCATACTTGCCGAAGAGAACGCGATCGCCTTCCTTCACTGCGAGGGGGAAAGTCTCTCCCTTGTCGTTGGTCTTGCCTTTACCGGCAGCGATTACGACGCCTTCCTGGGGCTTTTCTTTTGCGGTGTCAGGGATGATAATGCCGCCGCGCGCTGTTTCAGCCTCTTCCACGCGACGAACCAAGATTCGATCGTGCAGAGGTGTCATCTTTGTAGCCATGCTGTATCTCCTTTGTATGTAGGTGCTGCAGATGTGAATTAGAACTTGAGAGCGGGCCAGCTTTGGCAATCTGACCCATCGAGTGCTAATTCTACTAAGGGGCTTGCCGTAATGTCAACGTGGGTGCGGAAAATGTGAGTGTGTTGCGCTAAAGGTTTTAGGGGTGAGTAGAGGCTGGATTCTGGCGGAATGAGGCTGGGGCAACACATGGAAACAGGTTCATTTCTAAGGACATAGTAGGTTTTCTGTTAAGCGTTGGTTGTGCACGGGAATCGGGGCTGTGGCATGACGTTCTCGGCGGGTATTTCTCTCTTTCGCAGGCGTAGTTTCTTTCCTGCGGCTTCCTTCATATTCATCTCTTTCATCGTCACGGCGGTCGGCGCGGGGGCACAGGTGTCGGCGGTGGAGTCTGTTCTGTCGCCGAGCATTGAGATTCCGCACCGCGAATATCTGCCAAACCTTCCGGTGAACATTGCGCAGTTCTTTCGTCCCGAGATCGTGGTGGCGCGCGCGCATGAGGTGATTCCGAGATTCGCCGGCGGGGATACGCCGAAAGTTTTGGACGCGAAGAATCTGGAAGTGAATGTCGCGGGCGTGAAAGGCGGCACTGATGCCCTCCTCGCAAAAGCGATGATCAATCCGGCGGCTACGAACGTTGTTGTGGATGCGGCGGGACGTCCGATCGCAGTGAAGCGCCGATACGACGTCAGCAGGATCGGCGATCGCGGAGTGGGCGGCGGAGTGAATTTCTATTCCCTGGACAAAGAAGTCCGCATGGGAAAAGAGATGGCGCAAGAGGTCGAACAGGAGTCCAAGCTATTTGCCGACAAAGTGGTGAACGAATACGTCAATAGGCTGGGGCAGAACCTTGTCCGGAATTCTGATGCACAGGTAGCGTTCACGATCAAGGTCATTGACAGCGATGAAGTCAATGCGTTCGCGCTGCCCGGCGGATTCTTCTACGTGAACACAGGGCTGATTTTGGCGGCGGACAATGAAGCGGAACTCGCAGGCGTGATGGCACATGAGATCGCGCACGTAGCGGCGCGACACGCAACGAAAAATCAAACCAAAAAAGACATCTGGAATTTTGCATCGATACCGCTGGTGT
Source organism: Terriglobales bacterium (assembly GCA_025462725.1). Taxonomy (GTDB): domain Bacteria; phylum Acidobacteriota; class Terriglobia; order Terriglobales; family Acidobacteriaceae; genus JAICLA01. The sequence continues at coordinate 8,791 of JAOAPE010000004.1, forward strand.
TCTTCGGCGGCCCAGCGGTGATCGCGGTGCGAAATTTCGCGAGCCTCGCGGTGCCAATGTCGTTGCTGAAGTTTAGTCGCGATGCGGAGCGCGAGGCTGATCTGCTGGGTATCCAGTATGAATACGCGGCGGGATACGATCCGTCGGCGATGGTTAACTTTTTCGAGCGGCTGAATGCGAAGGAGAAGCAGCACCACAATTTCATTTCGCGGGCGTTTTCGACGCATCCGATGAACGAAGACCGTGTGCGTCGCGCGCAAAAAGAGATGGACACGATGTTGCCGCCGAATGAAGAGTACCTAGTCACGACCAGCGAGTTCGATGAAGTCAAAGCGCGGCTGAATAAAATGACATCATTCAAGCGGCTGGAGGATTTTGATCCGCGGCATCCGACGCTGCGCAAGGCGAGCACCGCCGATTCCAGCAAAGACAGCAAAGATGATAAACGTGATGATGATCCGACGTTAAAGCGGAGAAATAAGGAATAGTCAGCTGTTAGAAGACGTGTCGCTCCTCCGGAGCTCTAAAGTCAAAGTCCAAGGCAAGGTCCCTCCACTCAGTACTCACGTCCTTCGGTCGGGATGACAGACCTGCAGCTCGCGATTCCCTGCCCACCTATCGCCCGAATCTTGCTTCCAATTCCCCAGAACTTACTTCAGGGAAAATCACAATGGACAAGATTCCTCTCTCCGGCAGCGATGTAGCTCCTCTGGACGATGTGGCGACGGACATCGTCGGACTAAAAATAATTTTCGTGAATGTCTTCGCCATTGGCGAGCCGGACAACTGGGTGCTCATCGACGGCGGTCTGCATTTGTCGGCCGGACGAATCCGGAGTTGGGCGGAGAAGCACTTCGGTGAAGCCAAGCCGCAGGCCATCCTGCTTACGCATGGACACTTCGATCACGTTGGAGCCGTGGAAGAGTTGGCGAATGGATGGGACGTTCCGGTCTACGCGCATCCGCAAGAGATGCCGTATGTGACTGGCCAGGCGGAGTATCCGCCGCCGGATCCGGGCGTGGGTGGCGGGTTGATGGCAATCATGTCACCGTTGTATCCGCGAGGGCCGTATGACTTCAGACCTCGCTTGCGCGAGTTGCCGGCGGACGGCAGCGTGCCGCATCTGCAGGGATGGCAGTGGATCCACACTCCGGGTCACACAGCCGGGCACATTTCATTCTTCCGTGAGCAGGATGGCGCACTCATCGTCGGCGACGCGTTCTGCACGACCAAACCGGAATCGTTCTTTGCCGCGACCACCGGATATCCGGAACTACATGGGCCTCCGGCTTACTTCACTCCGGATTGGGATTCCGCGCGTACCTCCGTGCAGCGCCTGGCGGAGTTACGGCCCACAGTTGTTGCTCCGGGACACGGACTGCCGATGATGGGAATGGATGTCGCGGAGAAGCTGAGCCGTTTGGCGGATGAGTTCGATCAAATCGCGCGTCCGGAGAAGGACCGCGAAGCCGCTTAGGGAGAATGAATATCGGCTCTGGAATCGTGAGCTCATTCTTAGAAGCGAACGCATCAAACCCCGAAGCACAAATCTTAAAACTCAGGAGTTTTCATATGGCTACACGCACTTGGCAGGGAGAATCACAGGAAGACAATTTCACCGGGGCTATCGAGAAACAAACTTCAAAGGTGCCTTCCACAACATTTTTAGGGCTGGCGCTGGCTTCGATGGGCGCGTCGCTCACACTGAAAATAATGGGACGCGACGATTGGGCCCTGTTCGTTGGACAATGGGCTGCCCCGTTCCTCATCATGGGCAACTACAACAAGATGGTGAAACAGCACGGATCAGACGCAACCAGCAGGGCTGCGTAATCACGTTTTGAGTTAATCTCCGGAAGCGCCGCCTGAAGGCGGCGTTTTCATTTTCTACGTGATTTATGCGCTGAATTCCCGCTCTGGCGTTTGTTATAATCCGCGCACGCCGTAACTTTTCTCTCCTATAAATGACTGAGCCTTCTACGCCGTTAATGAGGCAGTATGCTGCCATAAAAAAGCAGCATCCCAGCGCGCTTCTGTTCTTTCGGCTCGGCGATTTCTACGAACTTTTCTTCGATGATGCGGTCACCGCGGCTCGCGAGTTGCAAATCACACTCACTTCACGGAATAAAGAGAAGGATATGGCCGTGCCCATGTGCGGCGTTCCTTACCACGCGGCGGAAAACTATCTCGCAAAGCTTTTACGCAAGGGATTCAAGGTGGCTATTTGCGAGCAGATGGAAAGTCCCAAGCTGACGAAAACAATTGTCCGCCGCGAAGTGACTCGCGTACTGACTCCGGGAACGGCGCTCGATAGTTCCATCGGCTGGGAAGAGAACAATTTTCTCGCTGCGCTGGCGCGAGTGGAGCAGACGGTGGGAATCGCGGTGCTCGATCTTTCCACAGGAGAGTTCCGCGCTACCGAGTTCACTGGCGATGACGCCGAGCGTCGCGTGCTGGAGGAGTTGCAGCAATTGCGTCCACGCGAGGTGCTTTTCCCTTCGCACATGCCCCTGTTTGATCGAGGCGTGAAGCAAACTGCCATGGACAATTCTGCGGAAGACGCGCTGCAAATTCCGGTGGGATTTACGGAGACTCCGCTGGACGACTGGGCCTTCGCGCCGGACTACGCGATTCCGCTGGTGGAAAATCAATTCGGAGTTTTGTCGCTGGAAGGCTTCGGACTTGCCGGACGGACTGCAGCGGCCTCCGCGGCGGGCGCGATACTGCATTATGTCCGCTCCACGCAAAGGGGCACGCTCGAACATATCGACCGAATCGGCTTTTATGATCGCCAACAATATCTGGTGCTCGATGCGGTCACAGTCCGAAATCTGGAACTCATCGAGCCGATGTTCACTGGCGCCGCTAATGCGGAAACTACTCTCTTCCGCGCCATTGACGCCACACTCACGCCCATGGGCAAGCGCCTGCTGCGCGCATGGATATTGCGTCCATCCATTGACGTGAAGCAGATCAATGCACGGCTGGATGCGGTCGAGATCAACGTTCGCGAGTTGATAGCGCGGGAAGAGTTGCGTCGGACTCTCGAAGGCGTGCTCGACTTGGAACGTTTACTCAGCCGAGTGACTTTGGAATCGGCGAATCCGCGCGACTTGCTGGCATTGGCAGTTTCGCTGGCGAGGATTCCCGGGATCAAGGCGGCTGTAACGCGGTTGGATTCTGAACGCCTAGGCGAATTGAATACTGTGCTCGATGAACTCGCTGATGTGCGTTCGCGCATTGAGCAAACGATCGTCCCCGAACCGCCGCTCTCACTTGCCGATGGCGGAGTGATTTCGAATGGCATTGATGCCGAACTCGACGAGCTTCGCAACCTGAGCCGGAATGGCAAGCAATACATCTCGCAGATTGAAGAACGCGAGCGGCAGCGGACGGGCATCAACTCACTGAAGATCAAATTCAATTCCGTCTTCGGTTATTACATCGAAATTTCCAAAGCCAACCAGCATCTTGCGCCCGCCGATTATGACCGCAAGCAGACACTGGTCAACGCCGAGCGATTCACCACTCCGGAGTTAAAAGAGTACGAAGCCAAGGTGCTCGATGCGCAAGAGAAGATCGTGGAGATCGAGCGGCGGCTGTTTACAGAGCTGCGGGTTTCGGTCGCGCGCGAGGCGAAGCGCATTCGGCAAACATCATTGGCGTTGGCCGAAGTCGATGTACTCTGTGGACTGGCCCACATTGCGGCGCTGCGGGACTATTCGCGTCCCAAGTTCGACGATTCCGCAGAGTTGGAGATTGTCGAAGGCCGGCATCCGGTGATCGAGTGCCAGGAAGTAATGCGCAGCAATAGCGAGCGGTTCGTTTCCAACGATCTATACATGAACTCCGGGACGCATTCTATCCTGGTGCTGACCGGACCGAACATGGGCGGCAAGTCCACATATCTGCGGCAGACTGCGCTGATAACAATCCTTGCGCAGATGGGATCATTCGTTCCGGCGCGTAGTGCGCGATTGCCGATCGCCGATCGCGTGTTCACGCGCATCGGCGCCAGCGACAATCTCGCGCGTGGCCGTTCCACCTTTATGGTCGAGATGACGGAGACGGCGGCAATCCTCAATACGGCAACGCCGCGCTCTCTGATCCTTCTGGATGAGATGGGACGCGGCACCGCGACCTATGACGGACTTGCGATTGCATGGGCAGCAATCGAGTTCATCCACGCGAATACCCGCGCGAAAACACTATTTGCCACGCATTATCACGAGCTGACGGAATTGGCGGAAAAGCTCGAGGGCGTGAAAAACTTTCATGTCTCGGTGAAAGAGAATGCGGGTGGAATCGTCTTCCTGCGTAAAGTGGAACCGGGGGCGGCGGACCGCAGCTATGGAATAGAAGTGGCGAAGTTGGCGGGACTCCCGATGGCGGTGATCGTCCGCGCCCGTGAAGTCCTTGCTGAACATGAATCCGCAGAGCATGAATTGACGCAGCACTTGGCGGAATCCGCGGGAGCATCGCCCTCTCCGACCCAACTGACGATTTTCACGCCGCTTTCACAAAAGGTGGTTGACCAGTTGAAGGCGGCGGATGTGAATCGCCTGACGCCGATGGAAGCGCTCAACCTGTTACATGAAATGAAAAAGCAACTCGACTAAGGATCAGGAGCAATAGACCACGGGATGAAAAGCACACAGCAGGAAATCCGGAAGCAAGCAGGACAGCTCTTGATCATGGGCATGGACGGGACAGAGATGTCCGCGCATCTTCGCCACTTTGTTTATGGCATGCAGCCCGGCGGCATCATTCTGTTTCGCCGCAATATTGAAGGCGCAGGCGAATGTTACGACATGCTTGCCGAGTGCAGAAGGCTAGTGGCCACGCCGCTGTTCACGTGCGTTGACTTAGAAGGCGGGCTCGTTGACCGATTCCGAGACCTGATCGCCCCCGCGCCTTCCGAGCACGAAGTAGCATCGACGAAATCTAAAAAGCTGTTTCGTCGGCACGGTGAGATTCTCGGCAAAGAAGCTCGCGCGCTGGGATTCAACACGGACTTTGCGCCGGTATCCGATCTGCGGTTTCCGATTTCACACGCAGTGATGGGAACAAGAACTGTGTCGCCGGATGCAGATGAGACGATCACCTATGTCCGCGAGTTCCTGAAGGGGCTGGAGTCCTCAGGGGTGCTGGGTTGCGGAAAACATTTCCCCGGCTTGGGCGAAGCGAACCTTGACTCGCACCATGCGATGCCGGTGCTGCAGAAGTCCTGGAACAAACTGTGGGACGAAGACCTCCTGCCGTACCGCAAGCTGCATAAAGAGTTTCCGTTTGTGATGGTGGCGCACGCAGCGTATCCGATGGTGACTACGAACGGGACACCTGCATCGCTCTCGCAAAAATGGATGACGGATGTGCTGCGGAACAAGATTGGCTATCGCGGATTGATCATGGCCGACGATCTGGAGATGGGCGGAGTGCTGGCAGCAGCGTCGATAGAGGAAGCTGCGATCGGCACATTGCGGGCTGGCGCGGACATCTTTCTCATTTGTCATAAAGAAGATTTCATCGTGAGGGCGTTTGAAGCTGTGGTGCGAGAGGCAGAGCGCGACAAGAGATTCGCGAAGATACTGCGCCAAGCGTCAGATCGCGTTCTGAAGTTCAAGAAGAAGGCGCCGGAGTTGAAGCGGGTTGCGCCACGTCCCACGGAGAAGACGGTTGCGAAACTGCGTGCTGAACTGGAAGCGTTCAAGCAGCAGGTCGCGGAAGCGCACATATAAATGATAGTTGCCGGAGTGATGAGCGGGACATCGGCGGACGGCATCAATGTCGCGCTCCTGCGCGTGGGCGGCAAAGATGCTGCGCTGCGGTTCGCAATGCTCGGCAGCGGCGAGTATCCGTACCCGGCGGCGGTGCGCAGGGCGATTCTTTCTCTCATGAATTCGCCTGCCGCGAAGGTGGCTGACATCTCTCGCCTGAACTTTCTTCTCGCTGAGCTATATGCAAATGCCGTGCTCGCGACTATGCGCGAGAGTGGCGTGCCTAAAGTTGACTTGGTCGGATGCCACGGACAGACAATCTACCATCAGGGCGAAGCGGCAGATTTCCTCGGCAAGAAAATTGCATGCACCTGGCAGTTAGGAGAGGGCGCGGTGCTCGCCACGAGAGTCGGTGCGCCGGTCGTCTCTGATTTCCGACCCGCCGACATGGCTGTCGGAGGCAAAGGAGCGCCGCTGGTTCCCTTCCTCGATTATCTGGTTTATCGCCACCGAAGCCGCGGACGCATTCTGCAAAACCTTGGCGGCATTGGAAACCTCTCGGCGATTCCCGCGGGAGCGTCAGCAGAACAAGTTATTGCCTTCGACACCGGCCCTGCCAACATGGTCATCGACGCTTGCATGGAGCGGCTATTCGGCAAGCCTTTTGATCGCAGCGGAAAGATAGCTGCGAGCGGCAAAGTGATCGATGGTGTCATTGGCGAACTCTTGCGGGATCCGTTCTTCAAACGCAAGCCGCCAAAGACCGCCGGACGCGAAGAATTTGGTCGCGAATTCGTCTCTGCATTCATTAAGCGATGCGGACGCGCCCGCAAGCAAGATGTGATTGCGACCGCCACCGCGTTCACCGCGATGTCGATAGGTCTGGCATTGCGGAGATTCGTAATAACTTCCGATAACGCCCGCTACAAGGATTACGTTGTCGCCGGCGGTGGTGCGAAGAATCCCACGCTGATGAAGATGATTTCCGCGGAGGTTGTGCCGCTGAAGTTGACGCTGCGGATGTCTGACGAATTCGGCGTCCCTGCCGCGTCAAAAGAAGCAATCGCATTCGCCCTGATGGCATATCAGACATGGCATCGACAGCCGGGCAACATTCCTTCCGCGACCGGAGCATTGCGACCTGCGATACTGGGCAAGATCTCCTATGCCTAGACGGCTGCTTCACTGCATTCTGATGGTCGCACTTGCCGCGTGGCTGACCTCGTGCAATCGCAGATCCGATCCGCAGACTGTGGTGATGATCATTGAGAGCAGTCCTACGAATCTCGATCCCCGGGTTGGCACGGACGCGCAATCGGAGCGGATTGACAAGCTGCTCTTCGATTCTCTTGTTCGACGTGATGGACATTTCAACCTGCAACCGTGGGTGGCAGAGCGGTGGGAAATCCCCGACCCACTCACTTACATATTTCATCTGCGTCACGATGTCCGTTTCCACAACGGCGCGCCGCTTACTTCGCGGGATGTGAAGTGGACGCTCGATTCCATAATGAATGGCAGCGTGATATCCGCGAAGGCAAGCACATACAAACAGATCGACAGGATTGACGCGCCGGATGAATGGACCCTCGTCATCAAGTTGAAGGAACCATACGTCACGCTACTGTGGAACCTGAGCGACGGAGCTTTCGGTATTGTTCCTTTCGGTAGCGACAAGAATTTCAATCGCAAGCCGATTGGCTCGGGGCCATTCAAGTTTGTCAGCGCGGAGCAGGACAGCGAAGTCATCATCGAGCGCAATGACCAATATTGGGGAGAACATGCTCGACTCCCGCGCGTGCGCTTCGCAGTTGTCCCGGATACAACAACGCGAGCACTCGAGTTGCGCAAGGGGTCGGCGGATGTCGAGATCAATGCCCTGACCCCCGACATGGTGGTCGCGCTGCAGCGCGAGCCGAACCTCGACGTGAAGATTGCATCGGGCACCATCTACAGCTATATAGCGTTCAACTTGCGCGATCCGCTGCTGAGTGATGCGCGTGTACGACAGGCGATCGCTTACGCCATCGACCGGAACACAATGATCACGTATCTGTGGCGAGATCAGGCGGAGCCCGCCAACAACGTGCTTCCCAAACAACATTGGGCCTACAACCCGGATGCGCGAAATTATGACTACGATCCGGCACACGCGCGACAAATCCTAGATGACGCCGGATACGCCGCGAAGAACGGCGTGCGCTTTCATCTCACCATGAAAACATCCACGGAAGAAACCACGCGGTTGCTTGCGGCAGTGCTGCAACAACAACTGCGCGAGGTGGGCATCGCGCTCGATATCCGCAGCTTTGAGTTCGGGACCTTCTATTCCGACGTTGTCAAAGGAGCTTTCCAGCTTTACTCGCTGCGCTGGATCGGCGGGAACGAAGACCCTGACATCTTCGAGCACGTCTTTCATTCCGCGAGCTTTCCGCCCAAGCGCGCGAACCGCAGTTACTACGTGAATCCGAAGGTGGATGCGCTCATTGATCAGGGTAGACGGGAACTTGATCAGGAAAAGCGCAAGCAAATTTATTTTGAACTCGAGCGCATCCTCGCCGATGATGCACCCTACGTTCACCTCTGGTATTTGGACAACGTGATCGTCTATTCGAAACGCCTGCGCAACGTGCAGCTCTCGCCTTCCGGCAATTACGATTTCCTCACAAAGCTGGAATTCGCGCAGTAGGCGCGGCACTTCCGCGCAAACTCAGCGTGTTAACATCGAACCTGAAAGTTTTGGAGCGAGCGCGTGCGCATTCTTTTTGTCGGCGATATTTTTGGCAGCCCCGGACGCAAGATCGTCCGCGAGCACATTCACCATGTGGTGGAGTCGAATGAAGTCGAGCTTGTGGTGATGAATGCGGAAAATTCGGCCGGCGGATTCGGCGTCACACCGGCGATCGCGGAAGAGCTTTTCGAACTCGGCGCGGATGTGCTTACCACAGGCAATCACGTTTGGGACAAGAAAGAGATCATCGACTACTTCAAGTCGGCGAATGGAAACCCCAATTCGTATGCGCGACGTGTGTTGCGTCCTGCGAACTATCCCGCAGGAACTCCGGGAACGGGCATTTACGAAGGAACGACGAGCTCAGGTGTTCCCTACGCGGTGATGAATCTGCAGGGACGCGTGTTCATGGCCAATAACGATGATCCCTTTCGCATCGCTAACGAACTGCTTGCGAATGTGAAAGCAAAGGTCATCCTGATCGATATTCACGCCGAAGCAACATCTGAAAAAATGGCACTCGGCTATTATCTCGACGGCCGCGTGACTGCGGTGCTAGGGACGCACACACATGTGCCCACCGCGGATGAATGTGTTCTTCCCAATGGCACTGCTTACCAGACCGATGTGGGCATGACAGGGCCGTACGACAGCATCATCGGAGTAGAGAAAGAATTGGTGCTTAACCGCTTCCTCACCAACATGCCGGGGAAATTCGAAGCCGCGAAGAACGATCCGCGATTTGCAGCTGTGGTGATTGACTGCGATCCGGCGACAGGCAAGGCGAGTTCGATCAAGCGCCTGATGCTGGCGGAATGATTTACTAGTAAATGAAAAAGGGCAGCGATCACTCGCTGCCCTTTACCTTTTACGACTTAAAAACTACTTCTTGCGTGGGACCGGCTTCTTCGCCACTGGCTTCTTTGTCGCCGGTGCGGGTTTCGCGCCGATCTGCTCGCCGTCGATCATCTTCATCAGGAACCCGGGAGCAGCTGGTGTCGTGCCGGGCGCTGCTGCTGGTGCTGGCGTGGCCTGGTATGAATCCGGAACAGCCTGCACCTGGAAGTTGCTGCCAACCACAGGCGCGACTTTCAAAGGTGCTGCCATAGTCACTTGCACTTCCGGACGTTTGGCCTCGATGCCGTCTGCAGTCACAGCCATCTGCACCGTAGCCTTGGTGGCGTCAATCACTTGGCCTTGGAATCGCAGGGCCTTGCCTTTAAGCGCATTCCAAACCTGGTCGGCGGCCTGTTGATTGCCGGACGTCAGGATGAAGATCCAGTCGGCAAATTCCATCTTTTCAACCGGAGTCTTGGCTATCATGTCGCGCGCCTGGTCCGCTGGGGACGGCGGCACATATTTCGCGATGGTGAAGCCAGCGGGCGGCATGGGCAAAGTCTTCGCCTGGGCCACAAGTTGCTGCCATCCTTCATCGCTGCCATGGAAACGCTTGTAAGTCCGCAAGCCGTAATCGCCAATCTGTTTTTCAGCCACCGCATTTCCGGCAACCAGGTTCAACGCGCGTGCGATGAACCAAAGTCCGTTGACGGTATTCTCGTCAGTGTTCGGCTTGGGCGTGAGATAGGCCAAAGCCAAGCTGTAGGTGTCATCGGGGCTGGTTGGATTTCCCGCCACTGCATCGCGTAAGTATTTCTGCGCTGAAGGATAGTCCTTCTTCTGCATGGCAGAGGCTCCGGCGGCGCCGTTGAAGATGGTGCTCAGCCCGGCTTTTTGTTTTTGGAAGTCGGCATCGCTGACGCCTTCGGGCTTGGTCCAAGTCTGCAAAGCCGTGATTCCGCGGACGGCGAGATCACCAGCTTCATTCATCATTGCAACGTTGTTGGTGTTCACCGCTTGTTGGCGCTTCGTATAGACCGAAACTGCGATCGCGGGAACGTTGTTGGGATTCGTCTGCAAGACGCGAGCGGCAACGTCAGCGCTCTTGGCCAAATTGCCGGCCTGCTGGTAGGCGGCCATCGCGGCTGCCATGGCATCTTCTTTCACCACACTGTTTGGATACTGCTGGACGAATGCCTCAAGGGCCGCGGCCTTCTGCGTGGGATCAGTGAGTCCGGTGGCGGTTATATAAGAATTGTATTCAGCCGGATCCTTGATGGTCTTCTGTTGAGGTGCGCCTTGAGTGGCCCCTTGTTGCTGGGTGGCATCGGTCTGGGCAAATGCCGCGGTCGCGGTAGCGAGCACAACGGCAACGAGGAACTTCTTCATTCAAATGCTCCTTGGCAGTGCGTCTTCAATAAGTTTCAAAATCGGATTCGCGCCGATGATCACCATCCCGAAACTCTGCCGGGTGGCGCTGGCTATGATGCGGGCCCTGTTTCTTAATCCTTGCAACTGCGGGTGGGTTTGCGATTCAAATGGCCGAACCGCATAGCCAGCTTACCGCAAGCTGGCGGGAACCGCACGAGGCGGTGCACAGGATTATAGAAACACAACCCTCACTAAGGCAAGCTCCTATGATGGTAACCTTTTGGTTAGGATGCAGAATTGCTGGTTTTGTTTGTATCCAGCGCATCTCAACCAGAACTAACCTAACGTTTGAGGCAGGATATGAGCGGTCAAGATGCATTACGAGGACAAATTGCCGTTATCACTGGCGGCGGCCGGGGCATAGGTGCGGCCATCGCGAAAGGGCTGGCCGGACTTGGCGCGGATGTGGTGATCTGCGGCCGAAACCTGAAGCAACTGGAAGAGACCGCCAAAACGATTGGGTCGAATTCCGGCAAAGTTGCTGCTCTGAAATGCGACGTCGCCGACCTCGCTTCGGTCGAAGCGTTGGCCAAAGAGGTGAAGCAGAGATTCGGGAAGCTTCACATCCTGGTAAACAACGCTGGGATTGGCGCGTTCTCGCAACCGCTGCATCAGATGGACCCGCAGGAGTGGGACGCCGTCCTCAACACGAATCTGCGCGGCGTGTTTTACATGATTCGCGCGTTCGCCAATCATGATCGAATCGGGCGGCGGACACATCGTGAACATCTCCTCGCTCGCGGGAAAAAACGCGCTTCCGAATGGCGCTGCTTATGCCGCTTCAAAGTGGGGACTGAATGGCTTGAGCTACTCGGTCGCCGAAGAACTCCGGGGCAAGAACATCCGTGTGGCTGTGGTTTGTCCGGGCTCGGTGGACACGGATCTCAGTCCGCATGAAGGCAAGAACAAGAGCAAGATGCTGCAGCCAGAGGACGTCGCGCATGCTGTGGAAGCGCTTGTCACTCAGGCGCCGCAATCGTTCATGAGCGAGATACTGCTGCGTCCGACACAGAAGCCTTAGGAGTGGTGGTCGGCCGCAAGCGCATTGCCTCGCGCGTCAAGAACACACTTCCGAAGCTTGCGAAGACGATCACTACCGCGAGATAGGCACTGAAAGCGCGAGCTTGCGGCGGGATTCCCGCGAACAGTAATCCGACAGCGCTAAGCGTAACGATTGCAAGCAGCCGCGTATCTCTGTCCGGGTCGAGCAGCAGGGTGTTCACCGCCGCGAGACAAAGCACTCCGGCGACTACCAGCCAATTGGTTCCTACTATCACCAGCGAGAGCGCCAGCCAGAAATCCGCGATGTAATAGACGTATAGCAGCATCTTGCGCGGAACCGACGGCTGGTTCGCGAAAAAGATTACGAACACATTCATTGAGCCCAGCCACAACGCCGCTCCGGCGATGATCAGCAATCTCACGGGATTGAGGTTCCCACGGCTAGCAACAAGCGCGGCCAGCACTCCAACGGCAATCAGAATCCAGCGCACTCGAGCGGCGAGAAGAAACCGTCGTTCGGGATTACCCGTCAAATATGCCCGCTTGGGAAAGTAGCCGAACTGAATGGCTGCCACACAGACCATCGCGAAGAATGCCGCCGTCTCGACGCGCAGTTGTAGCAGTGCCATAGAACCAGTCACGACTAGAATTGCCGCGCTCAGAACCCATTTCGAGTTGAAGCTGGCGAGCGCGTCCGATTGGCTGTTTCTCGTCATGATCGAGAGTTCACTCTATCAAACCGGGATTAGCGAACGAAAAACCCTGTAAATACGAGCATTTTCGCTGGTTTTCCCTCTGAAGTTGAGGTAAGATGAAACAACTCTGCGGCTCTCCAACCAATCCCATCCACATAAAAGTAAGGTTCTGTTAATAACTGCACATTGAGCAGTTGTTGTGTTTGCTGGTTGTTTGCTACATGCGTGGTGCAATATAGTGGGGTTTGCGAAAATAATCCCCTACATATTGCGTTTAGGCCTTGACCGCGGCTCTCAACACGGTTATTTTTGACCTCAGTTGAGCGGAGTGTCTGGCCTGTATCCATTCGCCCGGATCGGGGCCTGTAATGACTCCCCTCAGGACATTGCCAAACAGAACAGCGAACCGTGACGATTTCCCGTCGGGCTTTGTGCCCGTGGACATCGTTTGCATGATTACCCGGCGACCTTGAACGCCGGCACAGCAATTTAGGAGCAAGGCATTGCTGAAACTGAAGAAACTGCAAATCCTGGGATTCAAATCCTTCTGTGACCGCACCGAACTCAAATTCCACGGCGAAGGCATTGCCGCGGTGGTGGGCCCGAACGGCTGCGGAAAATCAAACATCTCTGACGCCATCTCATGGGTGTTGGGCGAACAGTCTGCCAAGAGCCTGCGCGGTGTGCGCATGGAAGACGTAATCTTCGCCGGCACGCGCGACCGCAAGCCCACGGGCATGGCTGAGGTGTCACTCACGCTGATCGATCCTGAAGTCTATGGCGCGGAAGCGACAGGAGAACCGCAGATTGAAATTCACGACGGCTTCCCTGCCGGCGACGATTGGGACGAAGCCGCACTGCGCACCGCGGCAGAAGAAGATGCTGATGCTGCGGCGCTGGAAGCGCAGCCCGGACAGGTTCTGGACGATCAAGGAAACGTGGTCGCGATTGATTCCGCGGCCATGGGTGAATCCGAAATCGCGGAAGCTTCTGAGGCTTCCGCTGAAGCACCGGATGAGCAGCCAATAGCCGAAACGGCCACCCACAAGTCCGGCGAGCAAGTTGTTCTAAAAATCCGACGTCGGAAGTTTAGCGCTACGAAATTCCGCGCAGGAGAACTGGTAGTCACGCGTCGCCTGTTCCGCTCCGGCGACAGCGAATATCTTTTGAATGGCAAGCTCTGCCGGTTGCGCGATATCCAGGACATCTTTATGGGCACCGGCTTGGGACCGGAGTCATACGCGATCATCGAGCAGGGCCGCATTGGCCAGATACTCAGCAGCAAGCCCTACGACCGCCGCGCGATCATCGAAGAGGCGGCTGGCATCACGAAATACAAAACGCGCAAGCGTCTGGCGGAAGCGCGCCTGGAGCAGGCCAAGCTGAATCTTTCGCGCATCAATGACATATTCGACGAAGTCACGCGGCAGATGAACTCCCTCAAGCGTCAGGCTGCAAAGGCCGAGCGCTATGCCAAGCTGCGTGACGAGATGCGCGAAAAGCTGCGCATCGTGCTCGCCAGCAAATTCGCACAGCTCGCAGGAGAAGCCACACAGGTTGACGACGAACTGGTGCGCGTCTCCGAGCAGATGCGCGTACACACCGAAGCTGTCGAACTCATGGACGGCGAACACACTGAGCGCACACAGCGCGGATACGCGGTCGAGGCCGAAGCCAAGCAGAATCGCGAGCGGCTAAGTGCCATCACGCTGGAGTCGGAGCGCTCCACGGCGCGTCGTACGAACAATGAAGAGCGTTGTGCGGAACTGCTGGCGCGTTCGGCTGCGGCTGAAGGTGAGCTCACCCGCACCACTGTCCAACTGGAATCGCTATTGCAAGAGCGCGAAACTAACAATGCCATTCTCGAATCCGCCGCCGCTGATGTAGCTGCCGCGCAGAGCGAAGCACAACTTCGCCAACAGGAGTCAGCACAAGCTGCCGCTGCTGTCGCGGATCTTGAGCGTCAGCAGGATGCGCGTCGTCTGACTGTTCTCGACATCATGTCCAGCGCGAACCGCGTGCGCAATCAGATTACGCAAGGCGAGGAGAACATTGCGGCGCTGGATCGCGAGTCCGATCGCTTGCAGCGCGAGATCGCGGCTGCGTTCTCTGACGTCGAAACCATGGGTGGCAAGCGCGGACAGCTTGGCCTCGAATTCGAGACTGAGTCACAACGCGTTGGTGCATTGAACGAGCGCATCGGCGGCATCCGCGGCCAGCTCACTGAAAAGCGCACGTCGGAAACAAATTCCAAGCGGCATCTCGATTCCATGCGCGCCGAATACGCCACGCTGTTGGGCAAACGCAACTCATTAGACACGGTCATCAACGAACACGGATACTCCACTGAATCCGTAAAGCGCCTTTTCCAAACTGGCGCTCTGGGCGAGGGCCGCGCGCCCGTGGGCGTGCTCGCGGATTTCCTCGAAGTTGATCACAAGTATGAAGGCGTCGTCGAAGACTTCCTGCGCGATGAACTCAATTACATCGTCGTGAAATCCTGGGACGCAGTGGATGAAGGTCTGCGTTTGCTGAAAACAGACGCCAGCGGTCGAGCCACATTTCTCGTTCACCCGACTGACTCGCAAGCGAAGTTCTCGTTCCTCGTGGATGAAGCGCGGCGGCCGTTACCACCGCGAGACAGCGTTGTCCCACTCACGCGTTGCATCCAGGTGCTCGATGGATTCGGGAAATCACTGGAAGTAATTCTGCCCAAGCTGCGCGGCGGGTACATTGCTCCCGACGCCACATTAGCGCGGGAGTTGGCGCTGGAAAATCCTGACGCTTTCTATCTCGCACCCACAGGCGAAACCTTTCACAACGTGACTGTGACCGGCGGCAAGCAGCGCAGCGAGGGTCCACTCTCGATGAAGCGCGAATTGCGCGACGTCATGAAGCTCATGGGCGAGCTTGAACTTGAAATGCGCGCCGAGGACAGCCGTGTCCAGACGCTTGGACACGAGATCACCGAACTCACTACCCTGCTCACGCGCTTGGAAGGCGAACTCCGCGAAGCCGAGAAGCAAGCCATGACGCACGGACACGCGCTCAAGCAGATGGAGTCCGAGATATCGCGCACCGAACAGCGCCTGAATTCTTATCGCGTGGAGATCGATCGGGTTCGCGCACAGCGCACGGAAAAGGAAACATCGATATCCGAGCGTCGCGAGGAGTTGGCGGCGCAGGAAGTCCGTCGCGAGCAGGCAGAAGCCGAGATTGCCGCCATGCAAGAAAGCGCTACGCAGTTGAAAGCCACTCGCGAAACTGCGGCGCAGACTGCGGCGGAAATGTCGGCCAAACTTGCCGGCCTCGAAGAGCGTCGCCGGTCGGCAGCCTCTTCCCTGCAGCGCATCGAGTCGCTCGCTACGGAAGTCTCGTCGCGGGTCGAAAACCTCAAAGGACAAATTGCCGCGTCCATCGCCGAGAAAGAACAGCGCGAGCGGGAGAATGTTGAAATCGCCGAACGACTGGTGATACTTGCAGCGGAGTGCGAGCAGGCAGAAATGCGCGCGACTGCGTTGCAAGCCGAATCAGAGCAAGTCCGTGCGCGCATCGCCGAGATCGAACAGCAGCTCAAAGATGCGCGGCATGAACTCGATGCGGCGCGCGATCGTCGCGGAGAACTCGCAGCCAACGCCGCAAAGTTGCAATCTGACATTGCGCATATGGGCGAGACATGCCTGAACGAGTTGAGCATCAGCGCTGACGAGCTTCGGTCTGACCAGTCAATCGCCATCGTTGAAGGCGAGTTGCTGGCGACGGAAGACGCCGCCTATCGCGAGATGCGCACGCGCTTGGACGCGATGGGCCCGGTCAATATGATGGCGCTCGAAGAATACAAAGAGACCGCGACCCGGCACGAGTTCCTCGAGACCCAACGCAAAGACCTGCTCGACTCCATCGAGAACACGCAGAACACGATTAAGGAAATTGATGTGGTTTCTCGGCAGAAATTCGAAGAAGCGTTCCACATCATCAACGAGAATTTCCAGCGGACTTTCTCGAAGCTCTTCGGCGGTGGCCAAGGCTTCATGCGGCTTACGGACGAGGAGAACTCTGCCGAGAGCGGGATCGACATTGTCGCGTCACCTCCGGGAAAAAAGCTGCAAAACGTCCTGCTGCTCTCCGGCGGAGAGAAGGCGCTCACGGCGTTGTCACTGCTGGTGGGCATCTTCCAATATCAGCCGAGTCCGTTCTGCATCCTTGACGAAGTGGACGCACCACTCGATGAAGCCAACGTGGGACGCTTCGCGGAACTCGTTCGCGAGATGAGCGCGCACACGCAGTTCATCCTCATCACGCACAGCAAACGCACGATGAGCGCGGCTCCGGTAATGTATGGCGTGACCATGCAGGAGCCGGGCGTGTCGAAGGTTGTGTCAGTGAAGTTCGGCGAGGACGCGCAGCGCGCTACCGCATAAATTCGCGACACACAACCGGATGCATCAATTTTTCTTAAGGGGCCACCACACCAGCGGGTGGCCCCGTGTCAATTCATTTTCAAAAAATCTTTTTCTTCTTCTCTCGTAACTACTCTCGCACTGCGTTGACAAAAATCTCCCGTGTTCTAAAATACGCCTCTGCTCGAAATTAATTTTTTGAGAAAAGGCACTCATCTGGTTCTCGATTCCATCATCTTGCAAACTGAATTACCGGGGCTGGCATTGCATGCCCGCGGCAAGGTGAGGGACATCTACACGCTGGACGAGCGGCTCCTCTTCGTCGCCACAGACCGCATCTCTGCTTTCGATTACATCCTCGCGTCCGGGATTCCCGCTAAAGGAAAAGTTCTGTCGCAGCTTTCGCTGTTCTGGTTCGATTTCCTCAAGGACATCATTTCCAATCACGTGATCACCGCAGATTTCAATCAGTATCCGGAGTCGCTGCGTGACTATGAGGAACTTCGCGGACGCTCGATGATCGTTAGCAGAGCAGAGATGGTGCCGGTCGAGTGCGTGGTCCGCGGATATCTTTCCGGCTCAGGATGGAAGGATTATCAGAGGACTGGCGCGGTATGCGGTATCGAGTTACCGAAAGGAATGCGCGAGTCAGACAAACTTCCCGAACCGATATTCACTCCTGCGATGAAGGCCACCAGCGGACACGACGAAAATATCTCGTTTGCCGAAATGGTGAAGCGCGCCGGGCCGAAGGTCAGCGAGGAACTTCGCGACATCAGCTTACGTCTTTACAAGAAGGCATCCGAATACGCGCTTGCCCGCGGCATCATCATTGCGGATTCCAAATTTGAGTTTGGCATGACGGCGGATGGACTCGTCCTCGCCGATGAAGTCTTTACTCCCGATTCGTCTCGATTTTGGCCCGCGGAAAGTTATTCGCCCGGCGGGCCGCAACTATCGTTCGATAAGCAATATGTTCGGGATTACCTCGAGAGCATCAAGTGGAACAAGCAGCCGCCGGCGCCGGGATTGCCGGATGATGTCGCCGAGCAAACGAGTCAGAAGTACAAGCAGGCATACCGGCAGTTGACCGGACACGAGTTGACGGTTTAGCAATTTGAGAAATCACCAGCACGGAGCACGATGGCTTTAGTTGACTGGATCATCATCGCGGTGTTGCTGATCTCAGTGCTGGTGGCAACAGCGCAAGGCTTTTTCTTTGAAGTGTTTTCGCTCGCTGGGGCGGTTTTCGGTTACATCCTGGCGGCGTGGGAATATTGGCGGATTGCGCCGTGGTTTGAGCAGTACGTAAAGTCGCCGGCTGCGGCGAATGCCGCCGGGTTCATCACCATCTTTATTTCAGTGATGGTGTTGGCAAGCATCGCGGGAAAAGTAGTGCGCTGGGCTTTACATGAGGTCGGGCTGCGCTGGGTGGACAGGCTCTTGGGCGCGGCGTTCGGGCTTATACGCGGAATTGTTTTAGTCACAGTGGCGATCATGATGATGGCGGCTTTCGCGCCGGAATCAGAAGCGCTGAAGAAGTCAGAGTTGAGCCGTTATTTCTTGCTGTCGGCGAATGTGGCCACCTGGGTGGCGCCTTCAGACCTGCGGCAGAAGTTCAGAGACGGCTTGGCCTTGCTTCGGAAACAAAGAATGGAACTGATTGCGCCTCCTGCGAAAGCGGAAAAGGGCGCTGCGACTTCGGACCCTCATAACCGGTAGCATTGATAGAAAGGCAGAACAAGTGAAGAACGAACTGGCAATCCTTGTATCCGAGATGAACACCAGCGGGATTCTCTACGATGAAGCAGTGCGGGAATTCAAAAAAGTATTTATCGCGCACGTCCTCGAACAGAACAAGGGGAACCAGTGTAAAGCGGCCAAGCAGTTGGGGATGCATCGCAACACGCTCAGCCGCACTATCACGGAACTGGCGCTGGACATCCGTCCCCTGCGCAAGTCGAATTTGCAGAATAAGGACAGGCGTCCGCCGCGCAGCGCGGCGCCGTTGACCATGGAGAAGAAAGCCGCGCGCTAGCTCTCCGAATTGCGAGAAGTGCAGTTTCGCCGCGCCTCTTCGCGCCTTGATTCCGAATCTAATCTGACCTATGAGGAATGGTGTGCCTGAAATCAAGTGGATCGATGCTGATGCTTACCTCTTTGACATCGATGGCACGCTCCTCAACGCCTTCGGCGGCGCCCACTACAACGCCTTTCACAGCGCGCTGAAAAAGAGCTTCAATCTGGATTGCAAGATTGACGGCGTGCAGATGCACGGCAACACTGATATTGGGATTCTCCGCGCCGTGATGACGCGCGAGGGCCTCACGAATGGTGAACTCGAAGCCAAACTCGACGAGACCTTGGAGCACATGTGCGATCAGGTGGAACTAAATCGCGCACAGCTTCACGCGACCGTCTGCCCGGCGATTCCGGAACTCGTTCGCGAGCTCCACGCACAAGGCAAACTGCTCGGAGTGGCTACCGGAAACCTCGAACGCATTGGATGGATCAAGATCGAGGCAGGAAATCTGCGGGAGTATTTTTCTTTCGGCGCATTCTCAGACAAGCACGAGAAGCGCGAGGACATCTTCCGCAACGGCGTTGCCGAAGCAAAACGCCGATTAGGAGAATCGGCAACAGTCTGCGTGATCGGCGATACTCCAGCGGACATCACTGCCGCACAAGCGGCCGGCATCCCGGTGATAGCCGTGGCTACGGGGATTTACAAACTGGAACAACTAGCGGAGCACAATCCTGACGTATGCGTCGCCGCCTGCAGTGAACTGCTGCATCTGGTATCTGCTGTCAAGCGATAGCCTATGCAGCGCTTCCCTGCTCAATGACCACTTCTTCGCGGACGATCAACCGGTTCGCAGCCATCTCTTTTATCTTCGGCATCACGCGCGCCACATGCTCATCGGTATCGATGAACGTCACGATCAGCGGCAGTTTGCCGCCCATGTCCACTAGGGTGGAAGTCTGCACGCGGCTTCGTCCAGTAAATCCAGCCACCGCATGGATGACCGTGGCTCCGGCAACGTTCTCCTGCCGCAGGTAGTTGAGGATTTGCAGATGCATTGGCCGGCGCTGCCACTCGTCAGCCTCATTCAGGTAGATGGAGATTTGTACGGCCATGTGTTGGCGCTTTCTTCAATCGAGTTAGACAGCCCTCGCGATTGCCGCCCCCGCAAGTACTGCCAATAGACAGAGTAAGTTATTGCTCAAGATGTTGGCTGCCATCAAAGCCCAATGTCCCTGTTCGAAGTACGCAAACGTCTCAAACGCGTAGCTGGAGAACGTCGTATATGACCCGCAGAAGCCGATGGCCACGAACAATCGCCATCGCGGATCGACAAAGACGCGTTCAGTCGTCCGTATCAAGAAGAAGCCAACCATGAGGCTTCCGGTGACGTTAATGGCCAGCGTGGCGTAAGGAAAGTCGGCGGAAAGAAATCTTGCAGTGAAACGGCTGACGGCATAGCGCAGATTGGCTCCGGCCAGCGCACCGATGGAAATCCAAATGTAGTCTCGCACGATGGAGTTCTCCCAGGAGAAGATCGTAGGAGTCATCAGCCCGAAAAAAAGGCGGTTATGGCGAACTCCATCGCCGACTTTCAAGAGTCTAACAAAATACATGTGAGTAGTTGAGTACAATACTTGGTTACTGTGTCCGGAAGAAAACTACAATCCGCTAGGGTATTGGCGATCGCCTGCTGGCTGGTTTTTTGCGCCGCCGGGAATTGCTTGGGGCAAACTGCGCCCCCCGCCATTCCCGCGGCCAAAACCGCGAAGACTGACGAGTCGCAGGCCACATCCAAAGCCGACATCAAGAAATCAGAGAAGCTCTTCAGCCGTGCCCTGCGCCTTCATTCCGACGAAAACAAGATTGAGGAATCATTCGCGGCGTTTGAGGAAAGTGCCGCGCTGAATCCTACCGAAGTCACATATGCCACCACCCGCGAGTTCGTGCGGCAGGAGTTGGTCTCCCAGCACCTAAAGCGAGGTAACGCGTTGTTGGAACAAAATCGCCAGGTCGAGGCCTCGGCGGAATTCCGCCAGGCGCTAGCGCTCGATCCTTCCAATGCCTTCGCCGAGCAGCGGCTCCAAGACACTTGGGGAGCTGCGCCTCAAAGAACCGCCGCCCAATCTGTCGAATTCGCCGGCGAGCCGGAACTTGCGCCAAAGCCGGGTGCGCAGAGCTTCACATTCCGCGGCGACACCCGCCAGCTCATGCAGAACATAGGCCGCGCCTTCGGAATCGACGTCATCTTTGACGAGTCCTTCACTACCCGACAAACTCGCTTCAACGTCCCGGACGTGGATTTTACCCATGCACTGCAGATTGCGCGACAGGTGACGCACTCGTTCATCCTGCCTGTTACGCCGACGCAGATGCTGGTCGCTGCAGACACGCAAGACGTTCGCCGACGCCTTGAGCGCATGTCCCTAAAGACCTTTTACATTCCGACGGCAGGCAGTCCGCAGGACTTCCAGGAGATCGTGCAGGTCTTGCGCGCCATGTTGGACATTCGCTTCATTACCGCAAACCCCAGCGCGGCCACAGTGACGATTCGCGCGCCGGGAGAGGTCCTTCGCGCGGCAGGGCAGATCATCGACAACTTAAGCGAAGGCCGTCCCCAAGTGTTATTAGAGATCCGCGCGTTGCAGGTGAGCGAATCCATGTCGCGCAATATCGGCGTCAATCTTCCGCTAAGTTTCACCATTTTTAATCTCAACACTGAACTCCGGGCGCTGGGACCCAACGCGCAAGATTTGATCAACCGCTTTAACGCCGGGACGCTGACTCCGGCAGACCTCGCCGCAGCGCAGGCAGCATTGGCAGCTTCGCAGAACTCGCCGCTGACAAAGGGATTCGCAACGTTCGGCGGCGGGACAACGAAATTCGGAGTAGTAATACCCGCGTCGTCCGTGCAACTTGGATACGACAAGAGCGCCACGACCAGCCTGCAGCACATGACATTGCGCGCCGAGCAAGGTCATGCCGCAACATTCAGGGTCGGCGACAGATTTCCGGTTATCACTGGCACATTCAGTTCGGCACTCAGCGGAATACAGTTGCCTGCGGGAATTCCCCAAAGCGCTTTGCAACCAATTACGCCGTCATTCAATTATGAGGATTTGGGAATCACGCTGAAGGCGACGCCCTCGCTCACCGGAGAATCCGATGTGACCATGCAGCTGGAGTTGCAGATCAAGGCGCTGGGTGCGCTCCAATTCAATGCCATTCCCGTGATCTCCAACCGCGAGTTCAAGGGGACTATCACTCTGCGCGACGGACAGACATCCGTGATGGCCGGTTCGATCGATCAATCAGAGACCAAGTCGCTCTCCGGAATGCCGTGGCTCTCGCGCGTTCCCGGATTACGGCACGCGGTGAGCAGTACCAGCAAGCAGACTTCAACCAGCCAGTTACTCTTGCTGGTGACTCCGCACATCTTGCGGGCGAAGCGCGACAAAGACCAAAAGACCGAGAGTTATCTCGGCAGCGGCAACTAGCTATTTCTTCGCGGTAGTCGGCGCTTCATACGCCACCATCGCCTTGAGTTGCTCAAATGGCGTGGACGCCACGTTCTGCACCTTACGTCCATTGATGAAGAGTGTAGGCGTTCCACTCACGCCCACTTCCTTGCCCAGATCAATCGACTTCTGAATCTTGATGTAAGTGTTTCCTTGCGCGGCACAGGTGGCAGCTTTAGCGCCGTCCACTCCGGCTGCGGTCGCGAGCTCCAAAAATTTCTTTTCGGACTCGGGCTCTTTGATATCCGCCTGCGCGTCATAGACGCTGTTGGTGAATTTCCAAAAAGCGTCTGGATTCTGTTGCGCCACGCAATCCGCATACTCCGCCGCCTTGGTCGCCCACGGATGCAGCGAAGCAATAGGAAACGGCTGGAACACCAATCTCGCATTGGGGCTTTCAGCAATGAGCTTGTCAATGATCGGCTGTGACGACTTGCAATGCGGACACTGCAGATCGCTGAACTCCACCAGCAAGACCGGTGCGGATTGCGAACCCTTGCTTGGTCCATGCGCCTGGGCCTTCAACTTTTCACGGGCCGGTCCGAAGGGATCTGCGCCGAACGGGATGACTTCGCCAACCATCGCGAACTCTCCGCCGGGCAGAACGTAGAATGCCTGCGACTGGCCCCCATCGCCGATAGCGATCACCACGCGTGCTACTCCCGGAGCCTCTGACGGGGCAATGTCCACGATTTTCCAAGTAACAGTTGGACTGTACCCAAACATCCGTTTCATGAATGAATTCACCGTCGCTTCGGTGGGGAGGGATGAATCCGCAGGAGGCTTGGCCGATGCGGGCTTCGCCGGAGCGGCTTTTGCCGCCGGCGCTGGCTTGGCTTTGGGCGCAGCAGGCTGTTGGGCCACAGAAGTGAATGATGTCAACAACAGAGCAACTGCAAATGAATATCTACGCATGAATCCCTAACCTTTCAAACTTCGTATCTTGCCGCCACCGGAAATCGCCGGCCCACGCCAAACGCCTTCTCCGTGATCTTCAGTCCGGGCGGCGCTTGCTGCCGCTTGTACTCGCTGCGTTCGATCATCCTCACAATTTTCAGCACTAACTCTTTGTCGAGGTTTCGCTCGGTAGAGATCTGTTTCACCGTCTTCATGTCTTCGACATAATCCTCAAGGATCGCATCAAGCACTTCGTACGGCGGCAAAGTGTCTATGTCCTTCTGCCCGGGACGAAGCTCAGCAGATGGCGGCTTCTCAATCGTCGAAATCGGGATGATCGTCTTGTCGCGGTTCACATATTTGCTGAGCTTGTAGACGACTGTCTTTGGCACATCAGATATTACGCACAGCGCGCCTGCGAGGTCTCCATAAAGAGTGCAGTACCCAACACCGATCTCTGACTTGTTGCCGGTGGCCAGCACCAGCGCCTTGAATTTGTTCGAGAGCGCCATCAGGATATTCCCGCGAATGCGCGACTGCATGTTCTCTTCGGTCACGTCTTCCAGATGTCCGTTGAAGACTTCTGTCATGGTCTTGCGGAATTCGTCGAACATGGGGCTGATGGGAACGACTTCAAAGCGAATGGCCAAGTTCTTTGCCAGCTCGCGCGCATCATCGATACTTCCCTTTGAAGAAAACGGACTCGGCATTCCCACGCCGATGACGTTGTCCTTACCGAGCGCATCTACCGCTATAGCCGCCACCAGGGCTGAATCTATGCCGCCGCTAAGCCCAATCAATGCGCGGGAGAATCCGCACTTGCAGACATAATCCCGAGTGCCTAACACGAGCGCAGCATAGGCGTTCGCTTCGCGGGAATTCATTGGCTCACGAACATCGCCTTTCAGGGTTTCAGTGTCGAAGTAAATCAAGTCTTCTTCAAACGATTTCGCCCGCGCCACCACGCGCCCATCAGGAGCAATGACCAGACTAGTGCCGTCGAAGATCACGCTGTCATTCCCCCCGACTTGGTTGACCATCAGCACCGGCATCTTGTTGTCTACCGCGATCGCGGAGAGCATCTTCTCCCGTACTTGCAATTTTTCCAGATGAAAAGGCGATGCGGAAATATTCAAGATGAAATCTGCTCCGGCGCGCACCAATTCATCCACGGGATCCATGCTGTACAACCGATGCTCCCAGAAATCCTTGTCATTCCATGCGTCTTCGCAGATCGTGAGCGCAAGCTTGCGGCTTCGGAACGCGAGCAACTCTTGTTTGCTCGCTGGAGCGAAATTGCGTTGCTCGTCGAAGACGTCATAAGTTGGCAGCAGCATCTTCGATTGCACAAATTGGACTTTGCCGTCCTTCAGAAAACCGGCGGAGTTCATCACGGATTTGCCCGTGCCCTTCGGCGCAGGGGTCACGAATCCGCAGATCACGGCAATGCCCACGGTCTCAGCCGCAATCTTTTCTATTGTCTTTTGGCTGCGCGCCACGAATGCAGGACGCTCCACCATATCGCGGGCGGGATATCCGCACACTGACATCTCAGGAAAAATAATAAGGTCCGCGCCTGCCGTTTTGGCGCGATGAGCGAAGTCTATGATCTTTGCAGAATTGCCGGAAAAATCTCCGACTGTAGGATTTATCTGGCCCAGCGCAATCTTCACCCTTCCAGTGTAAAGCCGGAGAGACTTTGCGGCAAAGTGCCGGGCATTGCAGTACTAGATTCCCGGCCCCTTGGGAACTGGGGGCGGAGACGAACCGTCAGGCGTTGGAGTTGGCTGTTGGTTAGGAGCCTTCGAGTTCAATCCGGGCTGGTCCGGTAGCGCTTCGCCCGGACGTCGCAACGTAGGCGCACCCGGCGCCTTGGGCTTAGGAGCAGAGTTATCGTCAGCCTTGCTTTCCACCTTAGGTGCCTTGGGCTTCTCTTCAAGCTGCACCTCAGGCTGCGTCTTCACGATCTTCTGGCCGTCCACCGTCATGGTTTTCACCTGCGTGACCTGGTCGCCCACAAAGCGGATGAACTCCACATCTTCAGGCGGGGTGCCGAAAATCCATTCTTCGTAATCCTGTTTACCCTCGCGGTCGCGCAACCGTTGCGGCGGACGTCCCTTCGCATACGTGACCATCTCTTTATTCATGCCCACCAAGACTTTGTGGTCGCGGATCGCGTTGCGCACGTTTTCCGGCAAGCTCTCGGTGTACGCCTGCGCGGCGGATTTCACGGTGAAGTCCAATACCGGCTTCACCATCTCCTTGATCTCAGTCAGGCTGATCTCGGGAATATACTTGGGAAATTGCAGCACAAGGTACGAGCCCTTCGCGACTAACTCTTTCGGATTCTGCGCCGCGGGAACGGTCGATCCGCCGGCTGATCCAATCTCAATCCTCTGATACCACTTCGACTTCTTCTTCGGTCCGCCATTCAGTTCAAA
This sequence comes from Terriglobales bacterium, assembly GCA_025462725.1. Lineage (GTDB taxonomy): Bacteria > Acidobacteriota > Terriglobia > Terriglobales > Acidobacteriaceae > JAICLA01. Next base: position 34,483 of record JAOAPE010000004.1, read on the forward strand.
CCAGATTCCGTTGTTCTTAAACAGCACGTTCGTGATCTGTGCCCTCTCGCCGGGACGTGCAGCAGGTCCGTATTTCGCCACCAATTGACGCAACTCGATGTCCCCGGGAGTTATTTCGCCATTCGTATTTATCTTCAACCCTGTCTCGCCCATAGGAAACGGCTTTCTTACCCAAACATATTCCGCATTCAAGAGACGAACAATCTCAATGCGGGTCTTGTCTGAAATGGGAGGAGCTTTCTGTGGGTCGTTGTTTCCGGCAACCGCGCTGGAAACGAACGACATTGCGAGCAGGAGCGCGAAAGGCAGCCGGAAAAAGGGATTAGAGATCATGACACCTGGATAAACAATGGCTCTATCATTCGCCGGATTCGAGCGAATTGCAAGTTCAAGCGTCCGGCGGCTGTTGAACGCCTTCTATGTTGGATGCTAACCCTGCCGCCGACGCCAGTGTTTCTGATGAGAGTTCCGCATCGGCACGATTTGGAACCAGCTTCACTATCAGGGCTATCCCCAACAGGATGATGGCAGTTCCGGTAGCGCTCGCTTCCAGACCGTAGTCGGCGCCTGTCAGCCATTCTGGTCCGCTCGCACGGGACTGAACGATCACGCTGAACGCGGTAAGCCCGCTTACCGGCAAGCCGTAAAGCAAGCCGAGCGTCGCGTTCCATCCCAAGTGGATCCCAAATGGAAGCCATAGTCCCCGGGTGCGCAGGTACGCGATGGAGAACAAGACTCCGATCAAGACGGTGTTCACTGCCCCCAGCCAGGTCGCGTGCGGATTGTGCAGATGCACTGCCCCGAAAAGCAATGACAGAACCGCAATCGCACTGCTTCCGTACGGCAAGTGAATGGCGTTATCGACGGCGCTCAGGCCGTCCACCAGTCGTTGAAATGGATATCCGCGAAACACAACCTCTTCGAGCATGGCCGCAGCAGTCAGCGTCCAGAGCACTAACAATCCAGGCGGGATGGTGCGGCCGCTAATCTCAAATCTTGTCTCCAAATTTCCGAAGACCGCGATTGCGATCACACCTAGAGTCACAAGCGCGAAGCCGATGCCCAATCCGATGGCGATGTCCTTCAGCCACGGCAATCTTGTGTTCAGCCCCTGTTCTGCCAAGCCTCCTCTGCAGACGCGATCGAAGAGTCGCACCATGCCGCTGTAAGCGATGAGCAAGAGCACGAGGTGTAATGGCCGATACACCGCTTCGAACCCCATACCCTGGGAGTGAGTAATAGCGATCGCGATCTTCCGCGCAAGCGGTTCGGTGAAAATGAAAAGGGCTACGGCGATGAGGAATCGCCAGCCATTCCGCAGGCGACCATCAGTCGAGATGAATGGATTCATTTACCGCCTGCCAACCAACGTTAAATGTAGGATGCTACTCCACTTGCACCGAGAGTCCCTTGGAAGCCAGCGAAAACGGCAGCACCTGTCCGCCGTTCGTGGCGATAACGTCAGCGACCCGCTGCTTTGTTCCGGGTTCGACGAGGAAGATTACACACCCTCCGCCGCCCGCTCCGCAGACCTTCGCCGCACGCGCTCCACTTTTCATCGCCGACGCGACCAGCTTCTCAATCAGCGGCGTGGTGATGCCCGGCGCGTTGGTCTTGCGCAGCTTCCATTCCGCGCGCAGCAGTCGCGCTACTTCGTTCCAGTCAGGCTTCTTGAGCGCAGCATGCATTGCTTGCGCAATGGCGCCGATCTCAGCGAAGTTACGCTGAACCCGCTTGTCACCATTGATATGCGACTTGAACACTTCCCAGTTGTTAATCCCCGATTGCCTCGGCGCACCCGTGTAAGCCAGAACGAATCGCGAGTTGATCTCGCTTGCCGGAACCGCGATTGCTTCACGGTGGATACCATCAGCGGAAAGATGAATCGCGCTGACGCCGCCGTACAGAGCGGGATAATAATCCTGGCATCCAGTAGGGACATTGATCAGTTGTGCTTCTACATTCTGCGCGATGACCCGCGTCTCCTCTTTCGACAGCCTCCGCCCGGTATGTCGCGCCAGCGCCGCAGTGGTTGCGATCATCAACGCGGACGAACCGGAAATCCCCGCGCCAGCGGGTGAATCTGAGTGTGTCTCCAGCAGGAATCCGCGCGCGTCATTTGCGTCGAGGAAGAATCGGCAGAGAAATCCTGCCAGCGGATGCTTGTAACTCCGCGCCTTCTGCAGCGCCGCTGCATTCGCGAACCTGTCTTCCTTGCCCGTATCGAGCGACTTCAGCCGAATCCCATTTCCCTTCTGCGCAGTGATGCGGCAAAAGGTTTTGATATCCAGCGCGAAATTGACCGTCACTGCGCCAGGATGAAACAAGTACAGCGGCCAGAGGTCGAGCGTGCCGCCTGCCAAGTCCACACGACATGATGCGCGCGCGATGATGCTTTTGATTTTCTTGTCTTTGATCAACAAATTGTCCGATTGGAGAATAAATTCTGCGCTCAGGCTCAACGCCTTTGTCTCAAGCTGAGAGCTGACAGCTGATGACTGCCTTACCGCTCTGTGAAGAACTGCCCCATTTTGCGGAATTTTTCATAGCGGGTGTTCTTGAGTTCGGATATCGACTTCCCGCGCAACTCCGCCAAATGCTTAGTGAGCGACTCTGCAAGATACGCTGCGGCTTTGTCGTGATCGTTGTGCGCGCCGCCTTCGGGTTCAGGCACCACGTCGTCAATCATCTTGAGTTCTTTGAGGTCACGTGCGGTTATCTTAAGCGCCTGAGCGGCGACTTCCTTCTTCGTCGCGTCACGCCACATGATAGAAGCGCAGCCTTCGGGCGATATCACCGAATAGACAGAATTTTCCATCATCAGCACGCGGTCGGCGACGGCAATTGCCAGCGCTCCCCCGCTTCCGCCTTCGCCTGTAATCGTAGCGATGATCGGCACTTCCATCCGCGCCATCTCGCGCAGGTTGCGGGCTATGGCCTCCGCCTGTCCGCGCTCTTCCGCGCCAAGACCCGGATACGCGCCCGGCGTATCCACGAACGTCAGGATGGGACGTCCAAATTTTTGTGCCATGTGCATGGTGCGCAGCGCCTTGCGATATCCTTCAGGATTCGGCATCCCGAAATTGCGATAGACCTTTTGCTTGGTGTCGCGCGCTTTCTGGTGTCCAATGATCAAAACTTCTTCATCATGGAATTTCGCCATGCCGCAGATGATGGCGGGATCGTCACCATAAGCGCGGTCGCCGTGGATCTCGCTCCAGTCGGTGAAGATGCGGTCGATGTAATCCAGCGTGTACGGACGCTGCGCGTGTCGCGCCAACTCCGTTCGTTGCCATGCGCTCATGCCGCTGTGGACTTGCATCCGCAGCGCGTTAACCTTCTCGTGGAGCTGATGCAACTGATCGAGGGCGACTTTGTTATCGCCGGCGAGCGTCTCCAGATGCTCGATCTGTTTTTCCAAAGACTTCAGATTTTGTTGTTGCTTGGAAGGTGAGTCCATAGATTGGTCTTGCGGTCTTGCTAGTCGATCACGCGAACGCTACCGCGTCCGCACAGCTCTTCAACGCGTCCGATGAAGGCCCGGTCAGCTTGGACATTATAGCCTTCCGCCTCAAGCACCACCATGAAGTCACGGGGGCGTTCCAAATCAAACAACACCTTCGCCCCACCCTTGCGTTCTGTGCACAGCGAATGTAAGGCATCTACAGATTGCGGCGTGGCCGTATCAAGCGGCACGCGGATGCGGATCGACTTTGGCAGCTTCGGCGTCGCCTCTTCCAGCGGAGTGATCTGGCTTATAGCGAGTTTCGGATTCGATCCCTCCTCCACGCGCACCGTCGCGGAAACCAGCACTGGGACTTCCAGCTTTAGTTTCTCCGCGAGTTTCTTGTACGCTTCCGGGAATACTAGGACGTCAACTTTTCCGGTCATGTCCTCAAGTCCCGCTTGGGCATAGAAATCGCCTTTTTTCGACTTGAGCACTTTCACTCCAGTAATCACGCCGCCGGCACGAATCTCATCTTTTCCGGATCCCTGCTTCATCTCGCAGATGGCGCGTGTATCCAGCGCCTGAAAGTCAGCGAGCTTGTCTGCGTACTTTTCCATGGGATGTCCCGTGATGAAAAATCCCAGAATCTCTTTCTCCGCCGTAAGCCGCTGATGCTCGTCCCAATCGGGAACATTGGGAAGTTTCTCCGGCGGAGGGGGCGCCTCGTCCTGTTTGAACACTCCGAACAAGCCATGCTGTCCGGACTCCGCATCACGCTGCGCTTTCTGTCCACCTTCGATGGCGCGGTCAACCACAGCCATTAGCTGCGCGCGGGTGCCCAGCGCATCCATGGCACCGCTCTTTATGAGTGATTCCAGCACGCGCTTATTCAGCAGACGCAGATCAACGCTTTCAGCGAATTCGAAGAATGAATTGAACTTGCCCAGCTTCTTGCGAGCATTGACGATCGATTCAATCGCGTTGTGTCCAACGTTCTTCACCGCAGCCAATCCAAAGCGGATAGCGTTCTCATGCGGAGTGAAATTCGCATCGCTCACGTTGATGTCTGGCGGCTCGACGGAAATCCCCATCTCGCGACATTCATTGATGTACTTCACCACATCGTCCGTGCTTCCTGTGACGGAGGTGAGCAGCGCGGCCATAAACTCCAGTGGATAATGCGTTTTCAGGAACGCCGTCTGATACGCGAGCAGCGCATACGCCGCGGAGTGCGACTTGTTGAACCCGTATCCTGCGAACTGCTCCATGAGATCGAATATCTTTACGACTTTCTTTTCGTTGAATCCGCGCTCTTTCGCGCCGCTGACGAAGCGTTGCCGCTGCTTCGCCATCTCCTCGGCATCTTTCTTTCCCATCGCGCGACGCAGAATGTCGGCCTCTCCTAACGAGTATCCCGCCAGACGGTTCGCGATCTGCATCACTTGTTCCTGATAGACGATCACGCCCAGCGTCTCGCGCAGGATCTCTTCGAGCTCCGGCAATTCGTATTCAACCTTCTTGCGTCCGGCTTTGCGGTCAATGAAGTCATCGATCATGCCGCCTTGGATCGGCCCTGGCCGATACAGCGCATTCAACGCGGTGAGGTCCTCGACAGCCGTCGGATGATAGCGGCGCAAGACGTCGCGCATGCCACTAGATTCAAACTGGAATATGCCTGACGTCAGTCCCTTGAAAAACACTTTCTTGTAGGTCTCTTCATCGTCCAAGGCGATGGTGCTCAGGTCGAGCGCCGCCCCGCGTTGAGCGATAAGCTTCAGCGCATCATCGAGAATCGTCAGCGTCGTCAGCCCGAGAAAGTCCATCTTCAGCAGGCCGATCTTCTCGATGGCCTTCATGTCAAAGGCAGTAACGATTTCGTCGTTCTTGGTCTTGTGCAGCGGGACAAGGTCAGTCAGCGGTTGCGGCGATATCACCACTCCTGCCGCGTGTACGCCCACGTTGCGCACTAGGCCCTCGAGCTTTCGCGCGGTGTCGAGCAACTCGCGCACCTGCGGCTCAGTGTCATACGCCGTCTGCATTGTCGGGGATTCTTTGAGCGCATTGTCCAGCGTAATGTTCAACGTTGTTGGAACCATCTTGGCGATGCGTTCCACTTCGTTGTACGGCATGTCCATGGCGCGGCCCACGTCTTTGATCGCCGCCTTCGCCGCCATCGTGCCGAACGTGATGATCTGCGCCACATTTTCGCGTCCGTACTTCTGCGTAACGTAATCAATCACTTCGCCGCGACGATTCATGCAGAAGTCGATATCGATATCCGGCATCGACACACGCTCCGGATTGAGGAACCGCTCGAAGAGCAATTCGTTCTGCAGCGGATCGATGTCCGTGATGCCCATGGCGTAGGAAACTAGCGACCCAGCGGCCGAACCGCGTCCAGGGCCCACAGGAATATTCTTCTCTTTCGCATAGCGGATGAAGTCCCAAACGATGAGGAAGTATCCGGAGAACTTCATCTGCTGGATAAGTTTTATTTCCAGCGTGAGCCGCTGCTCATAATCGGAAATGGTCTTCTTCAGGAGACCTTTGTCCGCCTTAGGACGAATCAGCTCGAACCTGCGCGACATCCCCTCACGCGACACGTGCTCGAAGTAGCTGTCAATGGTGTGGCCATCGGGGACGATGAATGTGGGAAACGGATTCCCGACTTTCTCTATCTTCACATTGCAACGTTCGGCGATGCCCATCGTGCGCGTCAGCACCTGCGGAGCGTCTTTGAAGACGCGGCCCATCTCGTCAGCGCTTTTCACGAAGAACTGGTCGCCGTGAAACTTTAGCCGATTCGTATCGTGGACAGACTTCCCCGTCTGCACGCAGATCAAAACGTCATGCGCGTGCGCATCACCTTCGCAGAGATAATGACTGTCGTTGGTGGCGACCATCGGAATACCGAGGTCAGATTCCAACTTGAACAGATCTTTGTGAATGCGGTGTTCTTCGGGGAGTCCTTGGTCTTGTATCTCGAGAAAGAAATTGTTCTTTCCGAAAATTTCGCTGTACTCGCCCGCAGCAGCTTTGGCTTTTTCGAAATGGCCTTCCATCAACTCTTCGCAGACTTGTCCGGCAAGACAACCTGACAATCCGATCAGCCCCTTCGAGTGGTCCGCCAAAAACTTTTTGCTCACCCGCGGCTTGTAATACATGCCGTGCAGTGAAGCCTCAGAAGTGATCTTCATCAAATTGCGGTATCCCTCATCGCTCTCCGCCAGCACCAGCAAATGGTTGTACTTATCGCCCTCGGGCGCCGCGCGATGGTCATCCTTCTTGCAGATGTAGAGTTCGCACCCAATGATCGGCCTGATATTGGCAGCTTTGGCGGCATTGTAAAAGTGCATCGCTCCAAAGATGTTCCCGTGGTCCGTCATGGCGACAGACGACATCCCCAGCGCTTTCACGCGCTCAACCAACTTCTCCGGCTCGCATGCGCCGTCCAAAAGGGAAAAATGGGAATGCAGATGTAGGTGGGTGAATTCAGACATTCGGATACTTACAATTTTACCTTGTTGCAGAGCGACTGCGGCACGGGAATATTGACCCTATTATTGACGTATAGGGCTTTGTTTGGGAGTTGGCTTCTGCGTTGCCTGGTACCAGTCCATCCAAGCTTTCGGGTCACGCCCGAGGTCACGTCCTACGATTTCCCAAAGTGCCGCTTGAGCGTCACTCCCGCCGTAATCGGTTGTGACAAACGGAGCAAGCAAGGGAACGGTTTCAGGGAATTTGTGTTTAGATAATGCCCTTTCAACATCAACGTCAATCTGCGGCGAGAATTTCTGGTGAACTAAATCAATAACGGGAAGATTCGCCTTTTGGGGCAAAGACCGGAACGCGGTAAGTGTGGCTTCCGCCGTTTGTTCAATTTCATATTTCGTTGCCCATAGAGCGATCTCTCTGAAGAACGGCAGGTCGCTGGTCTGACGAAACTTCGCCAATCCGGCTACACCGTAATATATTTCTCCATTAAGTCCTTGAATCGCTTTTGGAAACGTTCTCCAATCGCGTTCCGTCGGTATTCTTCCAAGCCGCTCTACGAAGTCTGCATAAGCTCTGCGTTGCTGATCAATGTGGTTCCTCAGTTTGTCGTGCAGAGCACTGCTGCCGTAGTCGCCCGCATCGGCGAGCAGCAACATTCTCTGATCCGAAGACATTTCATCCAGATGTGCGGCAAAGTACTCTCCGGCTTGGGGACTTATTCTTTTCAGTTCTGAAGTTGTGCGATGTACGAAGTCAACGCCGTATTCATGCAAATCCAGAAATGGCCAAAGCGCAGCAACTTTCTGCTTGGGATCAGCTATCCTGAGACAATCTTCCCACTGATTTCTAACGCTTACAGCGCGCTCTGCTGCTCTTTTCAAGAGAGGGGAATCTTCAACCTTTTTGACCCAGAAGTACGAGTGCTTGTAATAGGTCGGCTCCCAAACAGTAGGCGAGCCCTGTTTGCGCTGTAGAAAAAGCAGGATTCTTGTTCCGGGTGTGATTGCGTCAATGAGGTCTGGGCCGTATTGCTGTTCAGTGGCGAGTTGGAACTCACCAAGATCGACAGTTTCGCCGGGTTTGGCGTTGCCGAGGAATACTTCCTCAATGATGAAAGGATTAGCGGTTTGGGTGTGTCCCGGCCTGACAATAACCACAAGTTGCGCGCTCAGTACACCGTCAAGCGGATCCTTGCCAGGGACAAGCTTTGCGGACGCGCTTAGGGCGACCAATCCGATACAAAAAAGCATAAACAGCGAGCGCATGGTGGAGTTCCCTCCTCTATGGCAGCGCAAAAACGAAACCGGAATCCCTACTTCTTTTTCTTAACCGTCTTCTTTGCCGGCTTCTTCGCCGCGTTCTTCTTCACCGGCGCTTTCTTAGCAGGCTTTTTCGCCGCAGGTTTCGCCGCCTTTTTGGCGGGAGCCGCATTCTTAGCCGCCGGCGCAGACTTCTTCGCCGCCGCTGCCACCTTTGCCGACGCAGCCTTCAGAGGCGCTGCCTTGTCCGTAACTGCTTTGACCACGTTGCCAACTGCTTTGCCTACGGCGACTGCAGCTTTTTCCAGCTGCGTTGTCGGATTGCCTTTTTCGTCCATAGCACCCTCTACTTGAGTAGGATTCGCTGCTGCTGCCCCTGAGCCCGGCTTGCGCCCACGCTTGCCTTTGATCGGTTGTCCGTCTGGCCCCACTGCCTTCTTTACTTCTTTCTTTGCACGTCCGCGACGCGGCGGCGGCGGCGGCGCTACCGGCTCCGGCGGAGAATATGGTTTCAAGAAATTGATGATCTCCGTCTCGTTCTTGAGTTTGCCGTCAAGCAGGAGCAGGAAGACCTCTTCCGCCAGCTTCGGATACTCCGGCAACTCCGGCGTGATCCGCATCGGCGCCATCTCCGGAAGCGGAAGCCGTCTCTTCACGTCGCGCCACTTGCCGAAGAAGTCGTTGATCTTTCTTACAGCGGGCGTGACCTTTGAAGTAGCCGCAGTGAACAGAATCGTCTCGGGCTTCGCAGCGGAAAGCATCTTCCATGCTTGCGAAGGTGTCGCCGCATCTTTGCTCAGCAATTTCTTCGCAAAATCCTTGGCGTCATCTTCGAGACTTTTCCACGCGGTGACAAAAGCCTTGCGGTGGATAGCCGTCTGCAGCGCATGAACATCGTTATTGTTCATCTTCGCGGTAATGAAGTACATCACTGCCGGGCCCGCATCGAGCGTGTATCCAAGGTTGAGCATCTGCTCGCGGACTTTCATCAGGTGGTTCAGTCCGGAGATATCCACCTTGGCCACTGACCAGTGCGGATGCAGCACTGCAAGCCAGCCTTCTTTTTCCAGCGCGCGCATGACCTTCAGCGGATCATTCTCGTGCGCTACCTGCTCGATCTCGTGTCCCAGGACTTTCTTGTTCACGTGATCGATGTAGTTGTTCTCTTTCGCTGCGTCATAACGTGACTTGGTGCGCTCTTCGAACTGCCAGTCAAAACGGGCGCAGAAGCGCGTGGCGCGGATCATCCGCGAGGGCTCTTCTAAAAACGAATAATTGTGCAGGATCCGGATCAGCTTGGATTCAATGTCAGCGACGCCATTGAATGGATCCAGCAGAAGTCCGCGCGATCCCGGATTCAGTGACAACGCCATGGCGTTCATCGTGAAGTCGCGACGCCGCACATCTTCATTGATCGTCGCCGGAGACATCTCCGGCGCTTTGCCCGGCTTCTCGTAAACTTCAGAGCGCGCGCTGGTCACTTCCCCGCGCAGGTTTCCCGGCAATAGCACCCACACGGTCTTGAGATTCTCATCAGTGCCTTCGATCACCGCGCCGGCTTTTTCCAGATCTTTCGCTAGCTTGAGCGCGTTGCCTTGCACCGCAAAGTCCAAGTCGCGAATGCTCGCGCTGCCAATGATGTCGCGCACCACACCGCCGACAAGATAAATGTTCATGCCGTGTGCCCGCGCAACTTCCTGCACCAGGGTCACACCGCGTTGCTGTTCCGGCGTGAGCCGGCTTTCCATGATGTATATGTAATCGGCCATTTAAGGACTTAACCCCGCGGTCTCTGTTGCTGCCCTTGGCGATCATCGAGGAGACGATGGCTCGAACAGGCACACAACTGGACTGAAAGTGGCTGATGCACCATAAACGGGGCTACCCGTTCAAAGCCGCTTTCTTCGCGATGGTTCGTAAGTTACTCCGAAATATAGACTTAGACAGCTTTCGCAGACAATTGCTAAACGCAACACAATAACACAACAGGTTACCATTTGGCTACATTCGTCTTCACCGCGATATTCCCCGCGCGAAAGCGTGCGAGAATCTAGCGAGCGTTCTAGTTTTTGCATTCAGTTTCCCGTGCACTACCCGGCGTCACTAAATGCTAAATGCTGGGTGCTAATTGCTGGTTTTCCATGCCCTCTACTCACAAGAAAGTTGTTGTCCGCAAGATGAGCCGTGACTCCATCAGCGGATACGTCACGCCTGCAACTTTTGTTTCAGAAGGCAAACTGGAACTGCTGAACACATCGGGAAATCTGGTCAAGATCGACCTCGCCGAGATCAAGTGCGTTTACTTTGTGCGCGACTTCAACGACGTCGACAGTTTCAGTCGCAAGACTTTCACTACGCGTCCGCGCACTGAGGGCCTCTGGGTCAGGCTGAAGTACAAGGACAATGACATGGTCGAAGGCCTCATGCCCAACGACCTCACGCAGATCTCTCCCGATGGATTCCTTCTCAATCCGCCTGACACCCGCGCCAACACGCAGCGGATTTTCGTCCCTCGCAGCGCGCTCTCTTCCCTCACTGTGCTCGCTGTCATCGGCGGCATGCAAGGTCGCCGACGCCCAACGAAGGAAGCCGAGGCACAGGAAAAGCTATTCAGCGAAAGTTAAGTTTGTCCGCATCCTTGGCCGTCGTTGCGTAAAGAATAGGGATTGTTCCTGCCCTATAATGCCGCATGCGATTTTGGCTCTCACGCCAGAGCGAAGTGCCCATCCGCGAGCAACTTGTCCGGCAAGTGGTACTCGGGATTCTCAGCGATGAACTGCAACCCGGACGTCGCCTCCCCAGCACTCGTGAATTGGCGCGACGATTCAACGTCCACGCCAACACCATCAGCGCCGCCTATCGTCAACTCGAAGACGAACAATGGGTGGAGTCGCGACGCGGCAGCGGAGTGTACATCCGCAAAAGCAGACCGAAAGCGCCTCACTCTCCCGCCCTTGCTTTGGACCAACTGATCGCCAGCCTCTTCCACTCCGCGCGCGAGATCGGTGTGCCATTGTCGAAGGTGCATTCGCGACTGCGCCACTGGTTGGCGTTGCAACCTCCAGATCGCTTTCTGCTCATTGAGCCGGACGAAGAGTTGCGCCGCATCGTTGTCGCGGAGATGCAAGCCGCACTCAAGCTCCCGGTCAAAGGCGGCGGACTGGAACTCTGCAAAGCTTCCCGCAAGTTGGCAGGCGCCATTCCCGTCGCGCTCCCCAGCAAAGTGGAAGCAGTTCGCAAGGCATTGCCTGTCGGCACCGAATTGTTGCCCTTGCAAGTCAGTTCGGTGCCAACGTCGCTATTGCAATTGCTTCCTGCCAGAAAGCAGGAGTCTCTCATCGGCATCGCTTCCCGTTGGCCAGATTTCCTCAAATCTGCGCGAACGATGCTCGGCGCTGTGGGCTTTCACCCTGACAGCCTCATCTTCCGCGACGCGCGCCAGCCCGGTTGGAAAAAGGGATTGAACCAAACTGCGGCTGTTGTTTGCGATTCTCTCGCCGCCACCAACCTGCCAACCGGATGCCGCGCAATTCCCTTCCCAGTGCTCTCTCACTCTTCTCTCGACGAACTGCGTCGCTACGAGCAGTTCATCACGCATCCGCTCGGCTGACATCTTCCGAACCTTGAATTGTGACACCCGCGAAAGTGCCACAAACCGCATGCACTGCTCCGCCGCTCTCTCTTTAAGCTTGTTCCTGAAAGAGAGGGCACCATGAAAAGGATTCTTGCATTGGCTCTACTTCTGTCACTCACCCTTCCCGCGCTCGCCATCGACGACGCAGACGTGATCTATACCGGGGGCACCGTCTCCGGCCTGAAAGAGGGCACTCTGGGCAAGTTCGACACTACCCAAGATCTGCTGCTCGCCTTCAACCACTCCGGCGGAAAAATCACGATTCAACGAAATTCTCGCCCGACACCTCGGCGTTATCGCGACCATCGCAGTCGTGATGGTCAAGCATCGTCAACGCCGACACCTGTTCCGCATTTCCTACCACGATGAGAAAAACATTCCGCAAGTGGCCGTCTTCGAGGTGCCGAAAGAGATGCCGGAAACATTGCTGCCCGTCCTACAGACCCGCGCGCCAGCCGCTTGCAAAGCCAGCGAACATCTCCAATGCGAACGGCACAAATAGGCAAACTCCAGGGATGGGGAACCCGGCGGTTCCCCATTCTCGCTGCATCATCTATTCACCTTGTAATTGTGAGTACGGTGTAATAACCTGCGCGCCATGCGTTGTAAGTGGCGCACCCCCCACTCTGTATTGATAACGATTTTCTTGTTGATGACCACCGCTGCGCATGCGCAGTCCGGCCGATCAGCTAGCCGTTCACAGCCTCCACCGCCAGACGGCCCCAAGTACACGCTCAGCGGCAGAGTCGTAAATTCCGAGACTGGCGATCCGATCCCCAACGCCCTGGTGCAAGTCACCGGTGCTCGTGTTGGAGCAACCTTCACAGATCGTGAAGGTCGATTCGAGATTCCTAATGTCTTCGGTCCCAAGGTGATGTTTTCCGCGCGCAAGCCCGGATTCTTCGACGAACGCGAGACCCGCGGCGGCGACGGACAATCGCGAACAACGTTAGATCTCGAAATTACAAAGTCCCCATTGCTCATCAAGCTTGTGCCTGAAGGCATCATCTTCGGACGCGTGCTCGTGGAAAACAACGAACCCTTTGAGGGCGTTTCAGTAAGGGCGATGCATTATGTTGTCCGGCGAGGCCGCAAGGTCTGGGAGGCCGCTGCGCATGGCACCACTGACGATCAGGGAGACTTCCGCATCGCCGGGCTAAAGCCGGGTTCTTACTTCCTTGCGACCGGCGCCCGTTTCGGACAGTCTGCGTTTACTCCACCCGACCCGAATGAAAAACGGCAGGCGTATGTTTCAACGTTCTACCCGGGAGTGGCAGACCTTGCCTCTGCCGCTCCCATTGCACTAAGAGCTGGCGGATCTTTTCAACTTGAGATGTCCTTAAAGCTGACGCCTGTTTTTCTGGTCACGGGAACCATCAAGGGAATCGCGCCCGGCCAGCAGGTCAACTTGAAGATTAGCAATAGCACCAGCGACGAATCGTCTCCGTTTCCCATTCAACGCGCCGGCAATCGCTCTGAGTTCCGCGCGCTCGTACCCGCGGGATTGAGCACACTTTTTGTTACTACCCAAGGCGATCCTGATCATGTGATGTACGCGGAGAAATTGCTCGACGTCAAAGGTGATACTCCGAACGTGTATGTCGAGTTGTCTCCGCTGCTTCCGATACCCGTGAATGTGCGCGTCGAAAATACAAAACCGCCGGTGACCCAATTCACTCGCCAGTTCGGTCGCCCGGGGGAAAACGTTTCCCTGACACTCCATCCTGTGGACGTCACAAAGCATTCGATCGGAGCGGGCCGCGATGGCAACCGACTCACAATGGCCATCAACGCACCGCCCGGCAGTTACGTTGTTGACGTCTCCCAGATGTCTGAGTCGTACTACGTTCAAGCAATCGTTCGCGGCGCTGTTGATCTCACTCGCGAAGAGATGACCGTAGTTGCCGGAGACGCTTCTCCTGTTGAGATCACCGTACGCGACAACGCCGCAGTGGTGCTGGGCCGAGTTCAAGATGGAGATTCCGGCGCGGCCGCCACAATCATTCTGGTGCCGGATCGTTCGCCCCTTCTTTTTAGGGTGGGTAACAGTTCTCCTGAAGGCATTTTCCAACTCTATGGCATGGCTCCCGGAGACTACAGGGTTTACGCCTTCGATTACGCAGATGACCTCGAATACTCCAATCCGCAGGTCCTTGCGGAATTCGCCGACCGCTCAACTCACGTCACTCTTGATGCAGACAAGACCACCAGAGTCACACTGAACGTAATCAGGAGGCTAAATTGAGATTGCTCCTATGTGTGCCGTTCTTGTCACTCGCACTCTTTGCGCAACAGACAACTCCTCAACCTTCCGAAACCAATTTCCAGATCAGCGGCATCGTCGTGAACGCGATTCGCGGCGAAGCTCTTCCCCACACCAAAGTGACGATCGCTGCAAGCTTCGGACGAAACCAGGTCTACACAATGACCACCGGCGGAGATGGAAAATTCCTATTCGCGAACCTTGCCCCGGGCAAATATTCCCTCGGCGCACAGCGTCAAGGATTTTACGACCAGGGATTCCAGCAGCATGAGGCTTACACCACAGCAATCGCAGTAGGTCCAGGCAAGCAATCAGACAACATCGTTTTTCCGGTTAAGCCGGAATCTGCGATTTACGGAAGGATCGTCGACGAACAGAGTGAACCACTTCGTAACGCCCAAGTCATCTTGTATGAGAGAACCGCGGAAGAGGGAGTTCTGAAAACACAGAATCGGCACCAGAGTCGCAGCGATGATTTAGGTGCTTTCCGGTTCAGTCATCTCAGGCCCGGCACGTACTTCATAGCGGTCATCGCACGTCCCTGGTACGCCATGGCACAGAATTCATACTCAGTTGCAAGCGAGGGTGCAACCCTGCTCGACGTTGCTTATCCCGTGACTTACTTTCAGGGCACGCAGGATCCCGATTCTGCGTTGCCAATTGTTCTTCATGCGGGCGACAGCGCCACAGCCGACATTTCGCTCGTTCCCGTAGCGGCATTGCATTTGCAGGTGTCGCGCCGAAGGGTTGATCCTTCCCGACCGACAATGCCGAGCCTGGTGCCCCGGGTGTTCGGAAGAAGTCAGGACCTGAGCGGCTCGACGCAGATGTCATCCACTAGCTCTAACGGCGGCACCATAGTCGAAGAGATAGTTGGAGTCGCTCCCGGGCAATATGATGTTCAAACGCACACTGTTTCGGCCGGGAATGCTCTTCAAACCTCAAACCGGACAGTGACGCTAAGCAAGGATGGCATTCTCGATGTCGAAGATTACACTCCGGTGGTACATGTCTCCGGAATCGTAAATTTCGCAGGCGCAACCGGACCGCAAGAGGCGTCGATCCAGTTCCGTGAAGCAAATTCGGGAGTGCTGAATTCCAATACGCTTTCTGCTAACAACGACTTTCAAAACATTCCTCTCAAACCCGGTTCCTATCAGATCCTCATGGCTACCAGAGGGGGTTATTTCATTCAAGGGATCACCGCGGTCGGCGCTAAGGTTACCGGGAGAAGCATTGAAATACCATCCTCGGGCCCGGTGCAATTAACCATCACCGCCTCGCGCGGGGTCGCGCAGATCAGCGGCGTAGCGCAACGCAATGACGACCCCGCTTCGGGAGTCATGATCGTGCTCGTTCCGCAAGACCCGGCAAGCAACACTCCGCTCTTCCGCCGTGACCAGAGTGATAGCGACGGGACTTTTACCTTGGCAGATGTCCTTCCCGGAAACTACACCGCGCTTGCCATCGAGAACCGCTGGGACTTGGAATGGGCGAACCCCTACGCGCTGGCTCCGTACATGGCAAAAGGCGAGGCCGTAAAAGTGGAAGCGGGAGCGAAGTTGAATCTTAGGTTGAACGTGCAGTGAACTGGGTTGAAGGCGCCTAATTAACCGGCCCCAAATATTAATTGAACCAACTCAGCGATTCCTTAATCAGTTCATTGCGCGGGATATTGTGGCCTGTGTCGTAGAGCAGGTGCTTCTTCTCCTCTTTCTTTGCCCCAAGCAGCCGGAAAAAAACTTCCTGGCTTGATTCCATTGGAAAGAAGAAATCATAACGTCCATTGAGCAACAAGGCGGGTTGCTTCACGTGAGTAACGAAATTGATGGTGTCCACTTCCGGAAGTGAGTGATGGAAGTCGATGCCGCCCAAGGCAAATACGCAAACTTTTATCCGCGGTTCCACGGCTGGCACCAAGCCGCCTTGTTCCGCTCCCCAGCTATAGCCGTAGTATGCGATCTTGTGGCTGTCCAATTCAGGACGTGTTTCAACATAGTCAATCGCCCGCGACACATCTTTTGCCCACATGATCACGTGGTCCCGCCAGGTGCTGGTCAGATTGGGAACGTCGCTCTCCATCCCATCGCCACGCTCGTATGTGCCCTTGTAAATGGGATAGACCACTGCGCGCCCGCTTCTCAGTACCGCATCAAGGGCTGCCGTTGGATATGGCGCGAAAGTGCGCAGGTTGAGTGCATTCGATCCAGGAAAAAATATTACCGTCTGGAACGGTGGTTTTGCTTTCTTTGGGAGGAAAAGGTACGCAATAGCTCGTTCATTCCCATACGCAGCCGTATATGTGATCTTTTCGGCTGTCCAGTCTTCTTCGTCTTTTCCAAAATGCTCCGCCGATGCGTTCAGAGGGATTTTGTCGTAGGAGTACAAACTGCGATACGCCTTGAACAATTCGTCCGATACCGGCTTCTCTTTGGTCACATCGCGCCGCGGAGATGGCACCGCCGCCATTGCAACTTTCGGGATCGATTCTGGGGCGATGTATTTCACACATCGGAATCCGATGTTCGGCGCGCGCAGGAATGGAGATCGCGCGTCCGGATCGATGAACATGTAATTGGGCTCGTCCCATGCTCCGCCAAGAACATATCTCTTTCCCGAATCCGCTTCATTCCATATCCACTCTTTCACGTTCCCTGCCATATCGTAGGTGCCAAACAGGCTGGGATTTTGTTTACTGCCCACTGGCAGAACGCCTGTGCCGCCGAAGTTGCTCGCAGGTTCAATGTATGCCGCCAGATGCGGCCCCGCCGCGCGGTTCCAGTGATAGATACTTGGCAAGCTCTTCCCCGCAAACTCCGCATAGGCTGCGGCTTCGTACCAACTGATTCCCGTCACCGGGTACTCATCTTGCCCATTAGGATACTGTCCTTGTATCCAATCCTTTGGCCCGGGTTGACCAGCCGAGTCGCGGAACATAGCTGTCGCTTCTTCCCATGAGAGGCGCTTGCCGTCTTTTTGGAAATCATTTTTCCAATACTCGCGCTTACGGTATCCCCCTTGGTCAACGAAGCGCTTGAACTCGCGATTGGTCACCTCATATCGATCTATCCAATAATCATTGAGGTCTAGTTCCGGCATGCCTTCAAAACCAGGAATGAATAATGTTTTCGGAAACTTTGCCGGCCAAACCCGCACCATTCCGAACGGTACCTTGCCCGATTCGTCCATCGTGGGCGTCGAAGACTGCAATTCGCCCGCTATGCGGCGATTGATGACCCTTAACATCGTTGCAAGCCCGGGCTTCTCGATTCTCAACAGAAATGCGCCTTGAGCTTGGCGGGCTTTTTTCAGCGGTGTTGTTCCAACTTGTTCCCACGGAGCATTCGCCTCGTTGTACGGCCTGCGGTAGACGGCAGCTCCTGTCGGCAAAGAATCCAGCGTGAGTTCAAATGAGATCAACGGCCACAGCTTCGCTAACGTGGGATCGCTTGGAATGGATTTCTCCGCTCTAACGGCAAGCACGTAAGCCTCTTCACTCTTTCCTTGCTCAGCCAGTTGCGATATCTGCGGCAATGCCACCTCGCGCGCCCAATGGAGGTCGCGACTGCGTTTCACCAGCCACGTTACTCCGCTGCCAATGATTAGGAGCAAGAGAAGCATCGGAATCAGCACCTTGGGACGTCCCGCTTCCTGCGCAATTCGCGCCGGGCTCATCATCGCGCCTGATTCGGGGAACAACTGCTCGCGACACTTTCTTAGCTCCTGCGCTAGCTCAGCGCCTGAGGCATAGCGGCCCTCCGGTTCTTTGCGGAGACATCGCGTAACGATCCTGCTCAGCTCCGCCGGAATGTCTCGCCGCGATTGGTTCAGCGGTTTTGGAGTGTCGCGAATAACAGCCGCGAGAAGCGCGGCGCTCGATTCGCCCTCAAACGCGCGTTTCCCCGAAAGCATCTCGTAGAGCACAGCGCCGAAAGAGAACACATCGCTGCGGGCGTCAATCGGCTTACCTTCAGCTTGCTCCGGCGACATGTAAGCCACGGTTCCAACGATCATGCCGGGCGACGTTGTAGCCACTACTCCCAATGTCGCTGCTTCGCTACTGGTGGAGACCGCCATTTTGGCAAGGCCAAAATCAAGCACCTTTACCAGTCCAGTCGAGTCCACCATGATGTTCGAAGGTTTTAGGTCTCGATGCACTACACCGGCATTGTGTGCGCAAGTTAAGGCTTCGGCGACCTGTATCGCATACTTAAGCGCCACGTCTGTCGGCAAACCACCCGCCGGTATCAGTTTGTCCAGAGTTTGTCCGGCCAAGTATTCCATGACCATGAAGTCAACGCCATCTTGCGAACCAATGTCGTGGACTACGCAAACGTTCGGATGTTGCAAGCCTGAGATGGACTTTGCTTCTTGTTCGAAGCGGGCATGCAAGTCTGGATCAGAAGATAGATGAAGCGGCAGAACCTTTATGGCCACCGTGCGCTGAAGTCTCAGATCGCGAGCCCGATACACTTCGCCCATTCCGCCCGCGCCAGCAGCAGAGAGGATTTCGTATGGGCCAAGCTTGGAGCCGGATGTCAGGGGCATTTAGGGTTGCAGAATTGTAAAGGGGAACGGCTGGCGCGTATACAGGAAAGCTTTGTTAGTCAATCCTTTCGTGAGACCTTCGTGCGAACCGAGCCTCTCGGTGCGCGATTCGTCCCCGCCCACCGAACTTGGGGCTATAATTCGCGCGACACCTGTCCTTCCGTCGAAAGCACTTGGAGGTTTCTCAATGCGTACCTTCGTTTTCTGTGCAGTCCTGTTGGGTTCTATTTCTGTATTCGCCGATGGTCCGCAAAATCGATCAGCGACCGATCCTAAAAGCATCACATCTGCACAAAGTGCAAAGGCCGCGCCCGTCTCAGTCGAAGACTTGTTCTTTACGCGCCGGATCGGGAGTGCGGCGTGGTCACCAGACGGAAGCGAGATCGCCTTCGTGACCAATGCGTCAGGCCGAGTGAACGTCTGGAAGATGAAGTCCGACGGCAGCGGTGCCCAGCAACTTGCGACATCAAACGACCGTCAGAGCAATCCCTCCTGGTCATCGGATGGCAAGTTCATCGTCTATGAGCAGGACAAAGGCGGTGATGAGAACTACGATTTGTTTGCAATCCCCAGCAATGGCGGCACACCGGTCAACCTAACCAGCACCGATTCGAACCGCGAAGACAACGCCCACTTCTCACCCGACGGTAAATGGATCGCATTTCAATCCAAACTGAAGTCCGCCGCCGTAACAAACGTCGGCGTGATGGATTGGAAGACGCGGGAAGTCAAGTTATTGACCACTGAGAAGACGCCTGACCACTCATGGTCTGTGGCCTTCTGGAGCCCCGCCGACAAATACGTATACGCGGTCCGCACTGATCGCGGCAATGAAGATTCGGACATTTACCGCGTGAACGTGGTCACCGGCAGCGCCGAAAATCTCACACCTCATTCGGGAAAAATTCTTAACCGCGCAAGCTCAATATCGCCCGATGGCAAGCATGTGCTCATGAGTTCCACTGAGCACGGCGGATACAGCAACGTCGCCCTTCTCGACCTGGCGGGCAAACAAAAGAAGTGGGTCACGAATACGCAGTGGGACGCTGACTCCGGGGATTGGTCAACGAAAGGCGACCGCTTCGTGTACTCGCTGAATGCCAACGGACGCACATCACTCTATTTCGGTACGCCTTCTTCGCCAAAAGGAACCAAGATCAATTTGCCCGAGGGAATTAATTCAGAGGCAGGAAATCCTCATGCATTTTCCCCGGACGGAACAATGTTGCTGGTCTACCACCAGGATTCGACCAAGCCCAACGATGTCTGGGTGGTACCGGTCGCCGGCGGCGAAGCAAAACAGTTGACTGAGTCAGCACGGCCAGCACTAGTGGCAAATGTCTTGCCCAAGTCGCAGATCATCTCTTACAAGACCTTCGATGGCAAGATGATCTCGGCCTTGCTGTGGATGCCGTTCAATCTGAAGCGTGATGGTACGAATCCGGCTGTGGTTTATCCCCACGGCGGCCCCACGGGCCAGACCAGGGATGCGTTTGCGTCAACTCCGCTGGCGCTCGCTTCGCGCGGCTACATCGTCATTGCACCCAACGTCCGCGGATCCACCGGCTATGGAATGGAGTTTCAGAAGGCAAATCATCAAGATCTCGGGGGCGGCGATCTCCAGGATGAAGTGTACGCCGTGAAATGGCTTCAGCAGACAGGCTACGTCGATTCCAAAAAGATCGGTATTGCCGGAGGCTCTTACGGCGGATTTATGACACTAATGGCGATAGGCAAGGTTCCGGAGATGTGGGGCGCGGCCGTTTCGCTCTTCGGCATTATCGATTGGAAAACAATGCTCGAGCATTCCGACCCTTCGCTGCAGGAATACGAGAAGTCGCTGCTTGGCGATCCTGTTAAGGATGCCGCCGTTTATGACGCAGCGTCGCCGATCAAATACATTCGAAATGCAAAGGCCCCGCTGCTTGTGTTGCAAGGTGAGCGCGATATCCGCGTGCCCGCCGAAGAAGCGCGCCAGGTAGTCGAGATCCTAAAATCCGCAGGCAAGACGGTGGACGCGAACTACTATGCGGAAGAGGGACACGGATTCATGAAGCGCGAAAACCAGATTGATTCGCTGAACCGCCTGCTGGCCTGGTTCGATAAGTACCTGAAAGGCAATAAGGCGGCTGATTGAATCTTGTAGGGCACTACACACAGTAAGCCGTGCGTACATGCGAAGGTTGTGAGGCTGGGATTGGGAGTCCACCCCGCCTCTTGCTTTCGTGGTAAGAGCAGTGGCAATCCGCGTTTATCAGCGTTCATCTGCGGCAAAGCTTTTCAGCAAACTAGAAACTACAAACTGCCGCCCTGTAGAATCCCCCCATGCCCAACTCTCATACGTTGCAGCAACTGGCCGAAGCCCTTGGCGCGCGCCTCGATTCCCTCTCTCCTGACCAGGCCAATACCGATATCACTGGCGTCGTCGGCATCGAGCAGGCCTCTCGCGGACACATCACCTTTATCGCCAATCCCAAGTACGCCGCGATGGCGAAGACCACTGGCGCCTCTGCCGTGCTCGTGACCGAGGACTTTGCCGGCCTTCCCACTGCGACCACCGCCGCGCTGCGCATCAAGAATCCGTATCTGGCATTTGCGAAGGCAATTGAACTGTTCTACCACCCGCCCCGATACTCCCCCGGCATTCACTCCACCGCCGTCGTGGACCGTTCCGCCAAGCTTGGCAAGAACGCCCACATCGGCGCGTACGTTGTCATCGGGTCCGGGGTCGTCATCGGCGACAACTGCGTCCTGCTTCCTCACGTTGTGATCTATGAAGGCGTTCACATCGGAAACAATTTCTTTGCCCACGCGCACGCTGTGGTTCGCGAGCACTGCAAACTCGGCGACAACGTCATCCTTCAGAACGGAGCCATCATCGGCGCGGATGGATTCGGCTTCGCCAAAGACGACTCCGGACACTGGTACAAAATCGTTCAATCCGGAACTGCCATTCTCGACAACAATGTCGAAGTCCAAGCCAACGCCTGCATCGATCGCGCCAGCATCGGTGAGACACATATCGCGGACGGTGCGAAAGTCGACAACCTCGTCCAAGTGGGACACGGCTCCAGCGTCGGAGAAAACTCCCTCGTCTGCGCCCAGGTCGGACTCGCGGGCTCCACCTCCGTCGGCAAGAACGTGATTCTCGCCGGGCAAGTCGGCGTCGCCGGACATTGCCACATTGGGGACGGAGTGATTGTCACCGCGCAGAGCGGCACTCACGGTGACATCGAACCCGGGAAAATGGTCAGCGGCTCGCCTGCATTCGACCATAGTCAGTGGATGAGAAGCGTCTCTGTATTCAGCAAGTTACCGGAATTAGCTAAAGCTGTGCGTGCTGGCGCTTTGAGAAAAGCCGCGGAAGTGGAAGAATAGTTTTTTAGCCGTCCGGGCGTTCCCCTGCATCCAAGTAGCTGAAAGAAAAAGCACTCAACCTAATAGCGGCATTGCACCTGGTTCGGCACCCCGAATTTCGCACACACCTCATGGCGATTTCTGATCAGGAAACAAAAAAGCCCGAAAGCAAACCGATCCGAGTCCTGCTCCTAGACGACCGCCCGGATCTACTTATCCTTCGCTCCGCCATCCTCCGCCAGAACGGATACGAAGCCATCTCCTCTTCCTCGATCGAAGAGGCCGAGCTGAAGCTCAACGACATCGACATCGCCATCCTCGATTACCACCTCGGCGAAGGAAAGTTCGGTACCTCAGTCGCCGAGACTCTGCGTGAAAAACGCCCGCAGGTCCCCATCATCATTCTTTCGGCAACTCTGGAGCGCAAATTCGGCGGCGTGGAAGACATGCACCTGCTCAAGGGACACAGTTCCGTTGACGACCTTCTCGCTGCGCTCCGCTCTTTCGAAGCCAAACGCCGCGGCAAGCCGGTCGTCGTGGACGCCCGTGATTTTTTCTATTCCCGCATCAGTATGGCCATGGGCGATGATGTCGTCCTTGAGATCATGGACGACGAAGGCAACTGGCAGTATGTGAATGACACCTTCGCCAAGTTATACGATAAGAAACGCTTTTGGTTTGTTGGCAAAAATCTTTTCGACGAGTTCCCCGAACTTCGCGGCGAGTGGGAAGAGATCATCCAGACCGTCGCCAACACGCGTGAAACCTACGTGGACCGCAGCTTCCGCGGCCTCCCCAACCTGCCAAAGAAAAAATCAGGATGGGCATGGAACGTTCTCGCTTTCCCGCTGCGCCTGCACGACCACCGCAGCGGAGTCGTCCTCAGCGCCCGTATCATCGAGCGGAAGAGTTAGACTAAGTTCCTAATGTCCACCCGCAAGCCGCTCGCCGTCTTCGTACTTGGTCTCTCTTTCCTTTGTTGCCTGTTGCTCGCCGGTTGCACTTCACGCGTGATCGTCGTGAGAATCAACAACGCCTCCGCCGCCCCCATCCGCAACATTGAAGTCACATTCAACGGCGGCTCCTATGGAGTCTCCTCCCTCGCGCCCGGCAAGACGCATCAGAACCACATCAAGCCATTCGGAACATCAACATTGGAAGTCGCGTACGACGACGCAAGCGGAAAACGAAAAACCCAGGCAGGACCACGCATCGCTAAGAATGATGCGGGCACGACTGAAGTCACGATCACAAACACCGGAGCCCAATGGACAGGCTCCGTCTCCGGCAAATAGCCCCTTACTTTCCTTCGGCTAACACGATCTCTCCGTGTGAGCACGATCGCCGGATCTCTTTCGGCCCCGCGTATTCCGTAGAATTCCACCACTCCCGCGCTTTCTCTGCCGACGGAAACTCCACGATCACCAACCGCTTCGGATGCCACTCACCTTCCAGCACCTCGGTTGTGCCGCCGCGCGCCAAATATTTTCCGCCGAACATCTCTATGGTCGGAGTCACCAACCGGATGTACTCCGCATAGCGCACGGGATCGTGCACCTCGATATTCACCACAAGATAAGCTGCCATTCGAACCTCCCTACCGCATTCTCTCCGGCAATCCGCTCGCGATCACCTCACGCACAGCCTCCATCAACTGATCGCGATCCGCAAAATCTTTCGGCGATATCGGCGGATGAAAAATCAGCGTCGCCTTCCCTTTTTTAATCTTCCACGTTTTCTTCGGCATCATCTCTTCGGTTCCGAAGATCGTCATCGGCAAAATCGACACGCCGCTCTCCATCGCCAGGTGAAACGGCCCTTTTTTGAACGGCAACAGCTTTCCATCAGGAGACCGCGTCCCCTCAGGAAACACCGTCATGTTTACTCCCGACTTCATCACATCCGTCGCGCGTTGAATGCTCGCGATGGCCGCGTCGCGATTCCGGCGGTCCACCGGCACGAATGAAGCCATGCGCATCGCCTTTGACAGCAGCGGGATGGCGAACAATTCTTTTTTAACCATCACTGACGAACGCCTCGGGATCATCGGCACCACGAGCGGCGGATCCAGATTCGACACGTGGTTGCACATATATATGTATGTCCCCTGCGTATCAAAGCCGTTGAGCCCACGCACATCCACATCCACTCCGATGATCCGCACACCGGTGTACGCTGCCCACATCGCCGCCCAATATAAGCGCTCAACGCTGCCCGTGATGAACGTCCATGGAATCAGCACCAGTCCGATGCTCGGGATCATCAGCAGATAGAACGCCGCGCAGATGAGGCTCCGGATCACTCCCGCGCCCTCAATCGTTGCGGAAGTTTTTCGTAAATATTTCCGAAGCCGCCGTTTGAAAGGATCGCGACCACATCGCCGCTGCGCAGCTCCGGCGATATCGCATCGACGATCGCGTCGGCATCGCGCAACTCGCGCGCATGTTTTCCCGCTGCTGCGATTTTGCTCACCACCGACGCCACTGACAACCGCTCGTCTTCCGCGATTGCTTCCGGTCTGAAGATGCTTGTGATGATGATCTCGTCCGCAATCGCAAGGCTCTCCGCCAACTCTTTCTCGAAGACTTTCCTCCGCAAAGTATTCGACCGCGGCTCGCAGATCGCCCACAGCCGCGCTCCCGCATATCGCGTTCGCAGCGCCTTCAACGTCTCCGCAATCGCCGTCGGATGGTGCGCGAAATCATCAATGATCGTGATCCCATTCACCTCAGCTCTCACTTCCAACCTGCGCTTCACGCTCTGAAAACTTTTCAGCGCATTCGCGATCGCATCTTTGCCGATTCCATATCCTGCCGCCAGCGCCGCCGCTGCCGTCGCATTCAAGACGTTGTACTCACCCGCGAGCGAGAATTCGAAATCCCCCCAAGCCGCGCCATCCTTCATCACTCGCCAGTTCGTTCGCTCCCGCGAAAACTCCAGGTCAATGATCCGCCACTTCGCGCCCTCGCTGAATCCATACCGTTCCACCGGACAAAATGCCTTCACCAAACACTCATCCAGATTCGCTCCCGCATCGTATGCGATGATCCGCCCGCGCTGCGGCACCAGATTCACCAGCCGCTTGAACGCCGTCTTCACCGCGTCCAGGTCTTTATATATGTCCGCGTGATCAAACTCGACAGACGTGAGAATCATCGCGTCCGGAAAGTAATGCAGAAACTTCGGCCCCTTATCGAAGAACGCAGAATCGTATTCGTCGCCTTCGATGATGAAGTGCTGCGTTTCATTCAGCGCAAAGCTGCTGCCGAAATTCTCCGCTATCCCGCCCACAAGAAACGACGGCCGCTTCCCCGCACTCTCAAATATCCACGCCAGCATCGATGTCGTCGTCGTCTTCCCGTGCGTCCCCGCCACCACCAGCGACTCGCGCCCGGTGATAAAGTCCTCATGCAGAATCTGCGGCAGTGACTTGAACGGGATGCGCTCATTCAGCATGTACTCCACTTCCGGATTTCCCCGCGAGATCGCATTTCCTACCACGATCAAGTCCGGCTTCGGATTCAAATTCGCTTCCGCATACGGCTCCATGATCCGGATGCCTCGCGCCGCAAGAAATTCAGACATCGGCGGATAGGCCGCAGCATCTGACCCCGTCACTCGGAATCCTCGCTCTTGCAGCAGTCCCGCCAGCGACGCCATTGCCGTCCCGCAGATTCCGATCAGGTGTGCGTGCTTCTGTGAATTAGGATTTGATTTTGAATTCGACATCCAGAACTTTTCTGTGAATTTAACCTGTTTCGTCTTATCCGCTTTTATCTTTCTTTTATCCGCGGTTAAGCGCCTTTGATGTTGACTTCACTTTCCGTCACCACCAACTCCACTTCCATCCCTATCGGCAGAGCCAGGTTCGGCTGCTTGGAAACGTGTCCTGATCGCAGTCCGAATCCTATCGGCACTTTCAATTCACTGAGGGTCCGTTTGATCACTCCCTGCAACGAGTAGTCTTGTCCGCCGGGCTGCACGCAATCCACCATCTCACCGAAAACGATCCCGCGCACCTCATTCAGTTTTTCTGAGAGCAGCAGCTGCATCAGCATGCGATCAATCTGATACGGCTTCGTCGCAATGTCCTCAATGAACAAGATTGTGCCCGTTGTCTGAATTTCATAAGGTGTGCCCACCGACGCAGCCAGCATCGACAAGCACCCTCCGTAAAGAACACCCTTCGCATTTCCAGTAACCGGTTGTTTCGCCTTCGCGCTCAACTCGCGAAATGCAGCAGCTCCTGACGTCAGCACTTCCCCGGCAAACATCTCCGGACTGAAAAGCGCGTAGTCCTTCGCCACCATCGGCCCGTGAAATGTGACCATGTTCGCCTGATCGCAGAAGTATGTGAGCAGCGTGGTCACGTCGCTGTATCCCATGAAGAATTTCGGATTCGCGCGAATCACTCCCATATCGATATCGCGCAAAAGATGATTACTGCCGTATCCCCCGCGCGCACAGATGATTCCGCTGATGTCCCCGCGTTTGAACATCTCTTCAAGTTCCCACTTGCGGCGCGTCTCATTACCAGCAAAGTACAAGTCCGATTCAAATATCGAATCGAAATAAAATGTTTTGTAGCCCATCTGCTGAAGAACGCCGCATCCGGCCTCGAGTTCATTGCGCTTCACCGCACTCGCAGGCGCAATGATCCCGAGCGCCTGATTCGCATTGGGCTTAGGGATGTTGGGGATTTTGCGGGCGGGCTGTCCAGGCTGTCTCAAAAGATTCCTTGTTAGTATCTGCGTTCATCCGCGTGGATCTGCGGCAAAAGCATTTGCCTTTGACTCTCAATCACAATTCACAAATTACAAATAGAAGAACTCTCCATCGCAGACGATCTCCGCCGGACCTCTCAAGAAAAGGTTCTTCTCCCAACGCACTTGCTGTGTTCCGCCGGGCGCAACCACCCTCACCGGAGACTTCACTGCACCCGAAACAATTGCCGCCGCTGCTGCTGCGCTCGATCCCGTTCCGGATGACTGCGTCTCTCCCACACCACGTTCGAAGAAGCGGCAGGATATCTCCGCGTCACCCGTGACTTTTACAAATTCCACGTTAGTTCCTTGAGGAAAACATTTTTCTGCTTGAATCTCTTCGCCTGTCTTCTGCCAACCAAAATGAAAATCGTTCACGAACACCACAAAGTGCGGATTTCCCATAGATACGATCGTTCCTCGCACCGTTCGGGAATTCAGGAACAACTCGAATTCCGGAAACGTCTGCGGCTGGCCCATGTTCATCTCAAACTCGAAGTGCAGTCCTGAGTCTGAGTGCGACGTCAACACGCAATGTTTCACGCCCGCCCCGGTGCGCACGCGCACATTGCTGCCGCGTCCTTCTTCCTTCAACAACCAGTACGCTGCCACACACCTGGTGCCGTTGCCTGAAATCTCCGCTTCGCTTCCATCGGAGTTGATCAGCCTTGCATCCACATCAGCGTCATCTGATTTGCTTTCCGATATCCACTCCACTCCGTCCGCGCCGATTCCCAGATGCGGATGGCACATCCTCTTGCTCAACTCATGTATGTTTTCAGGAGCAATCGCCGAGTCCGCGATCAGGAATGTGTTTCCGCAAGCCGTCGCCTTTACGAATGGCACATGCAGCGCGGAATTTGCGCGGATGTCGTTCATTCGCTTTCCATATCGCGCAGCATGTCAACCCGTTCAATGCCCGTGCACTTGCGAAGTTTTTCCGTCAGCGCCACATGGTCGCGGTGCTTCGCTTCTACCGTGAACTGCACGCGATGCCCGCCGTTACCCTGCCCCATCTTCACTGTTTGCATGATGAGCCGCTGCTCTTCGAGTATGCGATTCACCTCGGCCAACATTCCCTCAGGGTCTTTCGACCCCACCTCGTAGCTCATCAATACAGACTTGAAATTGAATCGCGCTTCCACCCATCCCAACACATTCAGCGCCAGCAGGATCACCACAGTAGCAAACGTTGCGGACAGATACTCACCGCCGCCCACCGCCATTCCGATCGACGCCACAACGAACAATGTTGCCGCGGTGGTTATTCCACTGACGGACCCACCGGAATGCAAGATGGCGCCTGCGCCAATGAAGCCGATACCCGGAATGATCTGTGCGGCGATCCGATTGTGATCGAGTGTTCCTTGGCTATATCGGAAAGACAGCAACGTGTACATCGCCGATCCGAAGCAGATGAACATGTTGGTGCGCAAGCCTGCCGGCTTATGTTTAAGCTCTCGCTCCAACCCGATGATGCCACCAAGTATCGCCGCGATCAGCAGCTTCAACACAGTGTCGGAGACGAACGTCGCCATGTCCATGTGCGGAGTGAGCGCATCCCATATCTGTTTCATTTGCCTGCCTGTTTTTGAGAATTAATGTCAGTTCTGGAGAAAACAAATTCTATCACCGCATTCCGGCGCCGCTAGTGGCTAGATTTCCTGGTTTCCGACTCATATACCACTGCCTTCGGCTTGCCCATCGTATGCAGCACCACCACAGCTTTCAGATTCTCCGGATGCGCCTGCACCGCAGCCGCCACTGGATCACCTTCCACCGCCACCACGTAATCGGCCACGTTCGCTGGAGCTTTCAAGCCGCCCTGCCAACTCTCGTAGTTGTTCTCATTCACAACCCGTTTTAGGTGGATGCCCGCAAGTTGCAACGCGCCCACATGGTCGCCCGTATACATCATGAAATTCGCACTCCGCGGGGCATGCAATAACTCTTTCGCTAACGACTGTTCAAACGCCACGCGTGTCACCGCATTCACCCTCGCCTCGCGTAACGCAAGCGGCACTCCCCGGATTACGCTGATGTAACTCAATCCCACCAGAACGAAGAACACTACGTTGGCAATTTGATTGGACCGCTGCGAGTAGTTCACCCGACGAACAAACTCCAAGCCCAACGCCACAAATACCGCGATTGCCGGAAGCAGTTGCACCCCATAACGCACGTTGTAGTAGGAGAAAGGCGTCCACACGGGAATGAATATCGGCACTCCGCCATACGCGATTGAAAAGATGTAGAACGGCAGCGGCAACCACAACAGCAACGCCGGACGAAATTGCCGCCGCAACAATGCCAAAAATCCCGCGATCACTGACAAGCGCAGCAAAATGTTCTGCCATCTGTTGTCGCCCACCAGAAGCTTTGCGCACTTGATGAAATAGATCCAAGCTGTCAGCGGACTGTGATATCCCGGATGCGGCGAGTCTCCGCGCTTCGTCGACTGCTCAGCAATGGCCCGCGCCGAGTACGGCCCGTTCGCAAACTCCAGCGCATTGTGAAAGACGCGCCAGTTGTATCCCAGCCACAACAGCGGCGGAATCGCGAGCAGAAACAAAAACCACAACATCGGACGCATCATGCTGCGACGAATCTCCGGCGCGCTCCGCATCCAGAAGAACAGCGCCACTATTCCCATCACGAATGCCAGGAACCATCCGTCGTATCGCGTGAACATCGCCGCACCAAGCACCAGCGCACATCGGATCAGTGCCTTACTCGCGCTCTCGCTCTGCTTCCCTGCCAACCCCTGCGTGAACTCGATGAAGAACTTCACAGCCCAGATCATGCATGTCAGATAGATCGACTCTGTCATCGCCGTTGACTGCATGTAAATGAGGTTGGGATTGAATAGGTAGATCACTGCCGCGAGCCACGCCGCCGGACGCGACGCAATGAGTGACACAAGCCGAAATATTCCCAGCGCGCCAAGTATGAATGCCGCCATCGAGCCTATCGATCCGGCAACGCCCGTCGTCCACATCCAATCGGAGATCACAAAAGGGATGGTGATGATGTGCGGCAGCGGCAGCCATACCGTCCCCAGTTGCAGCGGACCGGGAGTGAGCGAATCCACCACCCGCCGCGCAATGTTGATGTGCGCAACCGCATCACCATAAAGAAGAATTTCGCCGTGCCGAAAAAAAGCAGCAAATGAAAGAAACGAAATCCCGCTGCTCAACAGCAGCAGCAAGATTTCGTCAGATGAACCGCTAAATCTCTTCTGTCTCGTTTTCTGAATCTTTATGTCCTTCGCCTTTCAATGTCGGGCACTGTTTCCTTTGCGCCCCTTTGCGTCCTTCGCTTGAACCACTGTTATTGATCCCGTCCCCAAAAGACTGCAGCAATACCGAATCAAGAAACCCAAAGTTTTTCTTTGTGTTCCTTTGTGATCCTCTGTGTCCTTTGTGGTTCAAGGTTTTGGTTTTGGTTTTGTTCTTGGTTTTGTTCTCGATTTCACTGAAACCTGACACCTGATACCTGACAGCTAGTCCAGATGACTCAAATCCCGGAACAACTGAAACCGCGCTTCAATCTCTTTGTTGGTCAGGTCCTTAAACCGCTCCGTACCAAAGCGCTCCACAGCAAACGACCCCATCACTCCGCCGTAGAACATTGCTTTTTTCAGGACATCGCGATTCAAGTTCGTCTGCGATGCGATGTATCCCATGAAGCCGCCCGCGAAGCAATCGCCTGCGCCAGTGGGATCAACAACCTCTTCGATCGGCAACGCCGGTGCCCTGAACGGATGCATCCCTGCTTCCTTGAAGAAAGCCGTCGCTCCGTACTCGCCATGCTTGATCACCAGAACCTTCGGACCAAGCGACAAGATCTTCTGTGCCGCGCGCGGCAGGCTGTTCGTCTTTCCCAACATGCGAGCTTCGCCATCATTGATAAGCAGTATGTCCATTCCCGCAAGGCTCTCTGCGAGCTCCGCGGACTTGCCATTGATCCAATAATTCATTGTGTCGCCGGCAACCAGTTGCGCATTGCTCATCTGCTTGCGGACATTCGTCTGCAACACCGGGTCGATATTTCCCAAAAAGAGATAATCCGTTTCCAGATACGAAGCCGGAATCTTCGGATTGAATGTTTCAAACACGTTCAGGTCGGTGCTGAGCGTGTGCGCCTCGTTCATGTTCTCGCCGTACTCGCCGCGCCAAAAAAAAGTCTTTCCGCTCGCCCGTTGCAAACCGCTCATGTCCACGCCGCGTTTGTTGAATATCTCCTGGTCTTCCGCCGTGAAGTCATCGCCGACCACGGCGACCACGCGAACATCCGCAAAGAAGCTTGCGGCCAGCGAAAAGTAGGTGGCGGAACCACCCAGGCAGCGATCAACTTTTCCCGCCGGTGTTTTGATGCCATCGAATGCGACTGAACCAACAACGAGTATCGACATTGCTTACGCGCCCGCCTTTTTCTTCTCGAGATATTTGTCCAGCAACAGCGCAAGCTTCTCGCGCGTTCCGGAAGGGATCTTTGTCGGGTCGGTCATGATGGCATGCGCCAGCGCCGAACCGCACTTGCAGCTTCGCGCCTTCGGCGTCAGCGCGACCGCATGCTTCAACACTTTCGCGGCATTGTCCGCGTTCTGCATCACGACTGCGATCACCTGCTCCACCGTGACATCTTCATGTCCAGTGTGCCAGCAGTCATAATCGGTGACCATCGCCAAGGTCGAATAGCAGATCTCCGCTTCGCGGGCCAATCGCGCCTCCTGCAAGTTGGTCATGCCGATCACGTCCATGCCCCAACTACGATAGACGTTCGATTCCGCGCGCGTCGAAAACTGCGGGCCTTCCATGCACAAATAACTTCCGCCGAGTTTCCCGACAACGCCCACCTTCGCGCACGCCGATGCAAACGTCTTCGCCAACTCGCCACAGATCGGGTCAGCCAACGACACGTGCGCAACAATGCCCTCGCCGAAAAACGTATCCACGCGATGCCGTGTGCGATCGAAGAACTGATCGGGGATAACGAAGTCAGTAGGCTTGTGCTCTTCCTTTAGCGAACCCACCGCCGAGACAGAGAGAATGCGCTCCACACCCAATTGCTTGAACCCGTAAATGTTCGCGCGAAAATTCAACTCGCTTGGCGAGATGCGATGTCCGCGCCCATGCCGCGAGAGGAATGCGACCTTGCGCCCTTCCAGTGTGCCGAGGACGTATGCATCCGATGCCTCTCCGAACGGAGTGGTCTGCTTGATTTCTTTGATGTCGGTGAGGCCGGGCATCGAGTACAAGCCACTGCCGCCAATGATTCCTATTTCTGCCTGCTGCAACGCGCATGCTCCTGATGTGAGTAATGGGATGGAACGAACTAACGATTATACAGAATGGATTCTAGTGAAATATGGAGTGCTGGATCGCAAAGATCGGCGCCGCAACCCGCATTCCCAGATTGCCCGTCTTCACTTCCGCGCCTACATGGTTAGCATCCGACGCAAGCACCAGCCTGCGCAACTTCGCTGCAGTTTTCTCGTCGAAGCTCTCAGTGATTATTACCATATGGTTAACAGTCTCGACGTTTATTACCGACTTTTCCACAGTGTTCCACGTGGAACATTTCGGCCCAAGCGTGCAGGTTTTTGGCGCTGCATTCGCATATCTCTTAGGCACGGATAGCGCATAAACATCGGCGAATCGCTGCGCTGCCGCTGGCGACGACCATCGCGAAACATACAAAAGGGCGAGGTCCTCAGTAGTAGTAGGTGCAGTCTTTTTTCCGGACTTGATGAAGCCCGAGTAGTACATGCCACCGCGCCACTCGGGCGAGAGTTCGCGCGAGGTTTTTATGTCAGCGAATTCGCGGAGCATGATAGCGACGTCGAACTGGCCGACGGAGCCGACGTCATAGTGTTCATAGTTTTTTCCGAGGACGCGTTTGACATCGGGCATTAGCATCTTCGGCATTGATTTTTTGTCGAGGTAATCCTTAGGGGTGAGAATCTCGTGGGTGTCGCGCGGTGGATCGGCGAGGGCGGCTGCGTAGGCGCGTTCTTTGCCGCCGGCGTTTAACAAAGCTTGGACGAAGGTGAGTCCTTCTTTGTAGGGAAACGTAAGTGACTCACGGAGCAGCAGCGGCGCGCTGTTGAGGACAGTTGAGCCTTCGCCGGATTCCATTCCCTGCTTCAGCGCTTCGACGATCTGTGGTGAATCCTGCAGCGTGCGTCCGGAGGGGGCGAGGATGTAGTCCACCAGCACGGCCATGCCCTGGCCTTCGACGAGCGCCGTTCGAGCTGTGACTAGTTCATCGAGTTCGATCTCGGCGTTATCGCGGTCGGCGGATTTCTTTGCGGCGTCGCGAGCATCGTTCATCCACTTCTCGAGATCGATGGTCTGGTCCTGCAATGCGTGCGTGAGTTCGTGCGCCATCACGGGGCGTTGCGTGTCGAGGGGAATCCAATCGAGCAGGTGAACGGTCTTGCGCTTGGCGTCATAGAAGCCAGCGATCTGTTCGCGCAGAAGGGTGAGCATGAAGGGGCGGAGCTCGAATTTCTGCGGCAAGAGTCCGAATTTTTTCAGGACGAGTTCGGTGCGCTCGAATCGCTTCTGGTCTTCGTCTTCGGCGAGACGTTCCTCGACATACTTCTGAACCTGCTCGCGGGTGGCGAGCTCGCGCTTCACGCTGGACTTGATGGGCAGACCAGTATCTTTGCTCGCGAACTGCATTAGCTCGTCGACAGACTTGAAAAGTTCTTCGGCTTCTTGCGGGGAGATCTTCGTCTCGGGCTGCTTTGCGGCGGGTGAGGTCGGTTTGGCGACGTCTTGCGTCTTTATGCCAATGGCACTATCGGTGACATCATCGTCGTCATCATCTTTGTCGTCTTTGTCTTTGTCGGCGGGTTTGTTTGTGGCCTTCGGGGCGGGTGCTTGGACTTTATGCTTGGGAGAGACAGGTTGCTGAGTCTGCGCGCGGAGAGGTGCGAGCGAGAAACAGAGCACGATGATGAGCAGAGACCTGAGTCGGACAGACATGGTTGCAGCTCCAGTTTCTCTTTTTTATTTCCTTGTGCAGTCGAAAAGCATTTACCGCAGAGGAGGCACGGGACTCTGAGGCAACAGGCCAATCATAGAACAAAGGCGGCGATTAGAAACGTCTAACGCAAGAGCCCGAGCTTTTCCATCGGCCAATAGATGAAGACGGCT
>JAOAPE010000054.1 GCA_025462725.1 Terriglobales bacterium
TGACGGATGCTGTCGGCGAGCTCCGCCAGGCTGTCCGGGAGGATCGTCTGCCGTGGCTGGTCGGCGCGGGGCGACAGTGCCGCCACGGGCAGCCAGCACAACACCGGGTGCGACGCCCGCATCGCGCCGGGGGGTGGGACATCGCCCACGCCGTGCGGCGCATCCCGGCTGCCGGCCGAGGGCGCGGCCACCGTGGGGCATCTCCTCCGGGTCACCGTGGCGAGGTCGCGGCGCATGTGCTCGAGGGCGACGCGCTGCAGGCGGGAGACGTGCATCTGGGAGATCCCGACCCGCTTTGCCACCTCGGTCTGGGGAAGCTGCTCGAAGAAACGCAGGCTCATGATCTCGCGCTCACGCGGTGAGAGGTGGGCCATGGCCTGCTCGACGAGCGCCCTGGCCTCCACCTGCTCCAGGTTGCCGTCCTCACGGCCGAGCCGGTCCCCGAGCTCCATGCCGTCGTCGTCGTCGCCGCGGCCGCGCGACCTGGCGTCGAGCGAGATGGCCCGCCGCGCCGGTGACACCTCGAGCGCGGCGAGCACCTCGTCGGGCGCGAGATGGAGGTGCGTCGCGATCTCCGCGACCGAGGGACGGCGTCCCAGCTCCTGGCTGAGCTGTTCCTCGCCACGCATCGCCCTGCAGTAGTTCTCCTGCAGCCGCCGCGGCACCCGGACCGCCCAGGAGCGGTCGCGAAAGTGGCGCCGGATCTCGCCCATGATGGTCGGCGTCGCAAAGCTGCTGAACTCGTTCTCGCGATCGGGGTCGAAGCGTTCGATCGCCTGGATGAGGCCAAGGAAGCCGACCTGCACGATGTCCTCGAGCGGCTCACCACGGTCGGCGAAGCGGCGGGCGATGAACTGCACCAGCTCGGTGTTGAGCTCGACGAGGCGTTCGCGAGCCGATGGGTCCCGGCCCGTGGCGTAGGAGCCGAGGAGACGTCGGACCTCGTCACGCGCGGTGCTGCGGGCCCGTCCGGGAAGGGTGCACGTCGGCCTCAGTGCGTCGACGTGCAACTGCATCAGGGGGAGCGCAGCCCCATCGCGTCCCGCAGCGTCACAGCGCAAACTCGCGGACCGTCACCCGCGTCTCGGTCACCACAGGGGCCTCCGGTGAAACCGCAGAGGGCGCACATCGACACCAGTCGGACAGTAATGGTAGCGCCAAGGTATCAGATTATGCAAGTGTCGCCAGACGCAAGCCGCAACTGGTCTGGGAAACCCACGTCTGCTCACACTGATCCATGGCACCGAGACACCCCGACCGCCGAGGTGAGCGGAGTCCCGCCGTCACATCCAGGAGCGCAAACCGCCTCCTGTCGACGCGCCGCCAAGCGCGCCGCCACGCCTCGCGCGCCGCCTGCGCCGCCTCGCGCTCCAGGCACCACAGCTGGCCCGCGGTGAACCCGTCGGGCCGGGCCGCGGCGTGCTCGTGCAGCCACTCCGCCGCGACCACGGCGTCGTGCTGCTCCCCGAGCACGTCCTGCAGTGCGGCGACGGCCTTCGCGAATCCGGCCGCACGTCCAGCCACCACTGGCGCCACCGCCTCGGCCGCGTAGCGGCACCGCTTGGCGCGGATGCGCAGCGCGTGGAGCTGCTCGTCGGGGCTGCTCTCGTCGAGGCGCCGCGCGTCGCGACGCAGCCGCTTCCAGGGACGCCTCACCAGGCGGGGGAGGACGTCACGCGCCCTGCGCTCGGTGTCGGGTCCCAGCGCCGGGCTTCGGCCGGCCTCCACGAGCCGGTCGAGGAGTGCGACGTAGCGCGGCTCGCGCATCGTGGTGAGCAGGCGCTGGCGGGCGGCCGACACCGCGTCGTCGAGCCGTGCGGCAACCCGCCGCCCGGGCTCGCGGTCCGCCTCGGGGAGACGGGACGCGGTCGCCATCAGCCGTTCGCGGAGCACCTCGGCGTCGCGCACGGCGCCCAGGTCGCCGGCGAGCCAGCAGCTCGTCCCGCAGCGCATCGGCCCAGCTCCGGTCGAGAAGGGGCGCGAAGGTGCGCAGGTCGCTGCGCAGCCGCCGCGTCGCCACGCGGGCCTGATGGACGTCCTCCGGGTCGACGCCGAGGCGCACACTGGGGTCGTGCAGCATGAGCCGCGCCACCGAGGCGGCGATGGCGTGGCGAACCGCGGCGCCGGTGGCGGCCGACCTGGTCAGCGGCTCGACCACCACCTCCGGCGGCTCGATCGCCCGGGCTCCCAGCGCGCGGATCAGCTTGGGGGTGGGATCAGCCCTTCTCGCGCCCGCGCGTCGCAGCCGGGTGAGGATGCGTCCAGCACGCCGTTGGGACTGTCGACGAGCTCCAGCTCCACCTCGCGAAACCGGTTGGTGGGACGCTCGCCCAGATCGGGGAGCTGGAAGTCCGGCGGGACCTCGAGCTTCACCTCTCGCTCGCGATACGCTGCCCACGCGCCGTGACGGGGCGGGGACGAGCCGCGGGAGCGCCGGTGGGAGAGGTGCCCCTAGAGACAGTCACGACGCCGGAGCGGACGGGCGAGTCGGTCGAGATCCTGATCTACATCGCCGGCGGGTCCTTCCTCGTGGCCGCCGCGGTCATCGTCCCGGCGGACGCCGTCCCCGCACTCTGGAGGGGTGCCAGCCCCTCGGCGC
>JAOAPE010000062.1 GCA_025462725.1 Terriglobales bacterium
GGACGCCACGTTGGTTCCGCGGCCGTTCGTCAAGTGGTCGGCGGAGCCCGCGATCGCGAGTGAGGTGCCCTCCGTTCTCGCCCGCGCCATCCACATCGCGCAGACCCCGCCGATGGGCCCGGTGTTCGTCTCGCTGCCGATGGACGACATGGCCGTCGAGCTGGACGACACCCAGCTCGCCGACATCGACGTCGTTCGCACCCGCCGCGTCACCGTCGCGACGGAATTCCCCGCCAGGACTGCACGGGAGATCGCGGGCCGGCTCGCGGCGGCGAAGGCTCCCGCCCTGGTCGTCGGCGGCGACGTGGAGCGCGCGGGCGCCCTGGACGCGGTCGTGACCCTGGCCGAGCGCACCCGTGCCGCCGTCTGGACGGCACCGTTCCCGGGGCTGTCAGGCTTTCCGGAGAACCACCCTCTCTACCAGGGGCTTCTCCCCCCCGGCGCCGGCTGGATCTCCGAGGCGCTGGCGGGACACGATCTCGTGCTCGTGCTCGGCGCGCCGGCGTTCCGCTACTACCCGTACGTCCCCGGCCCCTACCTTCCTGAGGGGACGTCCCTCGTCCACATCACCAGCGACCCGGACGAGGCGGCGCGCGCACCCGTGGGCGACGCCTTCATCGCCGACGTCCGCTCCGCGGTGCAGGCCCTCCTCGACCACGTCGTCCCGTCGGACCGGCCGGCGCCGCCTGTGCGTCCGGAGCCGGTGGCGCCCGGCGAGGCCACGACGCCTCTCGACGACTCGGCGCTGTGCGCGCTGCTGAACCGCGCTGCCCCGGCGGACACCCTCTGGGTCACCGAGGCGGGGAGCGGCGAGACGGTGATCGGGCGCCAGATTCGAGCCGGCGCGCCCTTCTCGCACCTCTCCGCGGCTGGTGCCACCCTCGGCTTCGGCCTCCCGGCTGCCGTCGGCGCCCAGCTGGCGGCGCCCGATCGCCCGGTGGTGGCGGTGATGGGAGACGCGGTTCGATGCACTACGCCATCACGGCGCTGTGGACCGCCGCGGCCTACAGGATCCCGCTGACGATCGTGGTCTGTTCGAACGGCGAGTACGGCGTTCTCAAGCAGTTCGGGGCGCTCGAGCACACCGCCGGAGTACCCGGCCTCGACCTTCCGGGGCTGGACATCGTCGGTACCGCCGCCAGTTACGGAGTGCAGGCGTACGAGGCACACGACTCCGAGGAGGTCGTGGAACTCTTCCGGTCCGGGATCGAGCAGCACGACCGCCCGACCCTGATCAACGTGCCGATCAACCGCGTGACGTTGCCGGCCGGTACTCAGGCCGCGAAGCCGGTTCATGTCGGCGCCTGATCGCCCGGGTTCACGCTGTCCGGCCGGTGACCGGGTAGCGATCTCTCCACAAGACGACAGACACACATCAGGAGTGAATGCCATGTTCCAGTCGGTCTCGCGGTCCCTTGCCCTTCTGGGCGTCCTCGGCATCGCGATCGGCGTCGTCGCCATCGTCTGGCCGAACGTGACGATCGCGTTCGTCGTCGCGCTCTTCGCCGTCGCCGCGTTCGTCGGCGCCGTCAACCAGGCCGCGCGGGCCTTCTCGAGCGCGACCGCGGGGCCGGTCGCCGGTCATCTGCTGCTCGCCCTCGTCGACGTGGCCGCAGGTGTCGGATCGATCGTCTGGCCCGGGATCACCGCCTACGCGCTGACGATCTGGATCGGCGCATGGGCGATCGTCACCGGCATCGGCGAGTTCGCGATGGTCTTCGGCACCCACGAGACCGCGGGGGACCGCGCGCTCTTCGGTTTCGGCGGCCTGCTCTCCGTGGCGCTCGGGGTGGTGCTCTTCGCCCGTCCCGACGTCGGCGCGGTGTCCCTCGCCACCGTCTTCGGGCTCTTCAGCCTCGTGTACGGCATCTGGGGGCTGGTGCTCGCCGCCCGGGCGCACCAGGCCGCGACCCAGGTCGACTCCGTCCTCCGGCAGCAGGCCTGACCGCGGCACACGTCATCAGCAGAAGACATCCCATGACCCACCCTGTCGACACCACGCCGCCGCCGCCCCGCGCCCGTGGTGCGGACCATGAGGAGGGGCTCCTCGAGGGGGCGGCGGGCGCCCAGCTCCACTGGCAGCGGTGGCTGCCGTCGGGACCTCCCCTCGCCGTCGTGGTGCTCGCGCACGGCGTCGGCGAGCACTCCGGGCGCTACGAGCACGTCGCCGCACGGCTCACCCGTGTCCAGTACGCCGTCTACGCCCTCGACCACCGCGGCCAGGGGCGCTCCTCGGGGCCCCGGGCCGCCATCGATCGCATGGAGTACGCCGTCGAGGACCTGAACAGACTGGTGACGCTCGCCGCCTCGCGGCACCCCGACACCTCTGTGCACCTCCTCGGTCACAGCATGGGCGGGTGCATCGCCCTCGCCTACGCGATCCGTCACCAGCACCGGCTTCACGGGTTGCTGCTGTCGTCCGCGGCGGCGACGCTCGAGAGCGCGCCGCGGGCGGCACGCCTCGGCGCCGAGGCGCTGTCGGCGGTCACCCCCAGGGCGGAGATCCTGGAGCTCGATCCCTGGATGCTGAGCCGCGACGAGGCGGTGGTGCGTGCCTACAACGAGGATCCGCTCGTCCACCACGGCAAGCTGCCGGCGCGTACGGTGGCGGAGATCGCCGCCGCCGTCGAGCGCCTGCCCGACGCGGTGCCGGCGCTGCGCCTGCCCATCCTGATCATGGCCGGAACCGCCGACCACATCGTCCCGCCGTCGGGAAGCCGCATGGTGCACGCCCGGGCCGGGTCGGTCGACAAGACCCTGCGAATGTACGACGGCCTCTATCACGAGCTGTTCAACGAGCCCGAGAAGGGCGTGGTGCTCGGCGACCTGGTCGCCTGGCTCGACGCCCGGACCGAGAAGGAGGAGACCCATGGCTGACGAGACGAACGTCCTGATCATCACCTTCCCCGATCCCAGCAGGGCCTTTCAGGCGCTGAGTGAGTTCAAGGGGCAGCCCGGCGTCGTCAGCGCCGCCGTCGTCGAGCGCAACGCCGACGGCAAGGTGCAGGTTGCGGACAACTACACGCCGAGGGTCGGCGTGGGAACGGTGGGCGTCGGCGCCGTCGGGGCGCTCATCGGCCTCATCGCCGGCCCGCTCGGAATGCTCCTCGGCTGGAGCTCGGGCACCATCGCCGGCGCCACCTTCGACACCGTCGAGGCCGCCGACGCCGACGACGGCCTGACCGAGCTGAGCAGGCGCATTCCCGCGGGCGGCAACGCGCTCCTCGTCGAGATGACCGAGACCAGCCACGCCATCGCCGACGACATCGCCAGGGACGGGTCGATCACCCGCATCCCGACTGTGGAGGTCGAGGCCGAGGTGAGGTCCGCCCAGGACGCCGCGCGCACGGCGGCGAAGGAGGCGCGTCGGGTGCGTCGGGAGACTCGCACGGCCGAGTTCAAGGCGAAGGTCGGCGGCGTCCTCCACCACGCGAAGAGCTCGTAGGAACGCCGATGAGCAGCGCGGTCGACGCCACCCAGCGTCCCACTCGCGGCGGCGGCGCCGTCGGAGTCGGCCGCGTCCTGCGCATCCTCGGTCCCGGGCTGGTCACCGGCGCCGCGGACGACGATCCCTCCGGCATCGCCACCTACACGCAGACCGGCGCCCAGTTCGGCTACGGACAGCTCTGGACCGCGCTGTGGATGCTGCCGATGGTGATCGGAGTCCAGGAGGCCTGCGGCCGGATCGGCATGGCCACCGGCCGCGGGCTGGCGGCGGTGATCAGGGAGCGGTACAGCCTTCGCATCCTGCGGGCGGT
>JAOAPE010000088.1 GCA_025462725.1 Terriglobales bacterium
AGCGGTTTTGATGGCGCTTGTTATGACGATAAGGGCGTCTTCTGACATCTAGGTCTCCCGCTGCTTTCCGCTCTAAGCATATCACGCTTTTGGCAGATAAGATGACTCAACGGCACCAAGCGCAAGCATCGTGGTCGTCAGCGCCAAACCGACCCTTACAGGTATTGTTACATCCCGTTCCAGCAGTCGCGGCGTTGCGCCAACAACAATGTCACATTCTCGTGCGTCATAGGACTAACACGCTCCTCCCGAGAATTGTCCGGGTGGCGATGTTGCTTACCGATGATGGCTGCGTTGATTACGTCGGCTGGGCGCTTCTCGGCTTTTTGACGAGGGGCACATCTACCTCTTATTGAGGTCAAGATAAGCGGTCCACACGGCGCTGGCCAATACTCGCGACGGACGCTGAGCGCATGTTTTCTTGACTTCGACCAGTACCGCTGCCGTGTCGACTTTCGCTTCTGTCTGCCCGCTTGCGGCGGCAACGTAATTGAGTCCCGTCCAGAATCCATAAATCCAGATTGTTCCCTCCAAGCGAAGCGCTTGAGTAGACTGCCAGTGCGCGCAGCTCATGCCCCCTATTCCCATCATGTCGACGGAAACCTTGGCATCCAGCGCTGAGGACAGGCAGACCGGAGCGGCACAGACGAGCACCGCCAATAAAACTGGTTTGATCATTGGCCATGATTGATGCTTAGCGAATGCAGTTTCCTGGTTCGACTCAGATACCGTGAGAGATGCAGCTTCGGCGTCCGTAGTCGGTATGGTGGACCGTTTTCCCATGACGCTCTCTTTCGAGGCCGCCTCAGTGGGCGGCCCTAGGGCTTTTGGGGCGGGTTCATACGGGCTTTCGGTCTGGACGTGTGACCAGCTCGAATATGGCAACGTGGGTGCTTTCCACCCAAGACTCTAGCGTGTCCCCGCAGACCTTACAGGATGCGTGACCAGTGTGCGGCACCAAAAACTTTTCTTCAGTGCGTCTGTACTCGGCGCCGCAATTGCTGCATCGGACAATTGTCACCATTCCGAGAATATGCGCCTTCGGCGAGCAGGATCAAGCTGGATCATTTCGCTGCAAAATGAACTGGACACCAAGCGCGAGCTCCAGAAGCGCAATCCCGGCATGGTCCCCCAGCGTGCCCGGAAACCAAGAAGAAGGACGTGATGTGGTTCGCCCTCGACGATAACCGCGCGCTGTTCGCGTTCGCCGGCATCTGGACGGAGTTCAAGGGGCGATCGTGGAACCAAGTCCAAGCCCATCCCGGGCCCCCACCTAGTCTACGGATTCCTGACGAACCTCTCCGAGTGCGGTCGTCCAGCCTATCCATCCGAAGGCAGTGCCCGTCATCCTCACGACCGACGAGGAGCGCGACGTCTGGATGCGCGCGCCCTGCGACGAGGCGAACGCGCTGCAGCGTCCGCTGCCTGACGAAGCGCTGAAGATCGTCGCGCGCGGCGCCGACAAGGAAGATAGAGCCGCTGCATGATATTTTCATGGTGGCAATCGAAGACTGCACGTAAGAGACTATCTTCTTCCGCCGACAGAGACCGGCGTATTGGGCATGTCCGACTTGAATCCGCTGTGACGGCGCGACCGGGTCTACCTGACGCGATGCATTGACGGCGCGCGATTTTTTGCTTCAGCCGCACCGAATCCCGTCGTCTATGAGGCCGTTCCTGAAAGAAGAGATCGAGGCGGACCCAGACTGCACTGAGCCGGGCGTCTCGATCGCCTGCCAGAAGGCTAAGATCGTTGCCATCCACAAGATCCCCGGAAAGGTGATCAAGAAAAACCAGAAGCGGATGCGTGCCGCACTACGCCTCAGAAAACTCGCTGAGCCGTGAAATTCATCGAGGCCCGCCGCTACGCCGATCCCAACCTTTGCGCTGGAATGCGATTAGCAAGG
Source organism: Terriglobales bacterium (assembly GCA_025462725.1). Lineage (GTDB taxonomy): Bacteria > Acidobacteriota > Terriglobia > Terriglobales > Acidobacteriaceae > JAICLA01. The sequence continues at coordinate 1,908 of JAOAPE010000088.1, forward strand.
CCGATACTGCGATGTCGCGATGGGTGATAGCCGCTGGCCTAAAATTAATTGTCGTTCCAGTTGACTCCACTCGGATGCGGCGTAGCCTCGCCCGCGGATCGAGAGCGAGGGCTTCCCACGCCAGCAGAGCCAGAGCGGGTCGCTCCCGCCAGTGCCAGTCGAAGTGGGCCGGTTCCACGCGTAGGTGCACCAGAACGGCGCTGGTAACAGCGCCGTTTCTGTTTGGCACCATTCCGGCCTTCAGCGCGCTTCCCTGTGGTTATTTGTTATTTCCTTTCCGCTCGGGCTGCTGCCGCCGTTTAAGCGCATCCAGGGCGCACCCACGCGTCGTGGAAAACCGACCGTCGCGGCGATTTCGAATCCCTGCCCTGTGTTAGCAGCCGGAACGACTCGAGGGGCGCAAGGATTCGGCCTGCCTAGGAGCGATTTCGCCCGAACGCCGCCGTGATGCGCGCCAAGCGCTGTCCCGCAAGCCCGGCCACGTCGGCGCGGTCGCCTTCAGCCGGACCGGGGATCCCGCCACCGGCGACTTCGGCGACGCGCAGGTTATCCGCAAGTTCGGCGCCGTCCCGGACGATCTGAGCGCGCTGTGAAGCCGTCGCGTCGGGTTCAGCTTTTCAAGTCGAACTGGATGCGCAGTCTGTCGGCGATCGTCTCGATCATCTCGCACCGATCCGCATCTGGCGGCCCGCCCGTCATGACCAAGACTTTCCAGGAGTCCTCATGGGGCGCGACCGAGATGGCGAGATCCGTCGGCAACTCGCAGATGTCTTCCATCTCCAGCCTGATCGCGGACTCCAGTTCTTCGCGCGTTTTTGCCGGTTTCTTCAAACGTCCATCACTGCTTGGGGCGCGGAACGGGACCACCGCCTTTGGCTATCCGCGCGAGCGCATGGTTTGAACAGCGGGCGTGAGCCTTTGGCTATCCGCTACAGGCGCCGTCCTCAAACGGCGGGCGATGGTCCCTCTAGTTAAAGTCGCTGCCGGGAAAATGTTCCGTACCACCTGCCCGTGGGGCCAGGCGCTACGCCGGCGCGGCGGCCGCGGCGAAGGGGCCGGGCGCACGCGAACTTGAGGTAGGTCAAGGCGAACCGGAGGGGCCCGCCGTATGGTTTCTTGGTGCCGAGCGGCATGAGTGCGCTCAGGTGCTGTTACGGTTGCGGGGCCGGCTTCCAGCCACTCCGCTTCGCGACATGACGCAAGACCGCGGCTAGGAGTTGGCTCGCAGAGCGACTTCGCCGGAGTTGAAACCGGCCTCGCGGGTCGAATGGACGCCAGCCC
>JAOAPE010000057.1 GCA_025462725.1 Terriglobales bacterium
CGCCGTCGGAGGCGCCGGGATGGCAGGCCCGCACTCTCCATGAGGAGGACCTGGCCGGCAAACGGGGTCATCGCGGCGACGACGGCGTCGTGGTGCGTATCGGTATACGGGAGGGCGCGGTACAGCCACTCGCGAAGGCCGTCCGGACCGATCGGACGGTCGGCAGCCGGCGCGGCGGCCAGGACCTCCGCCGCCTCCTGCGCGCGCCGGGCATTCGCCGCCTCCCGGCGGAACACCTCTGCCCACGGGCGGTTCGGGCGGTACTCGGGTTCCAGCAGTCGCGCGGCGCAGGCCAGGTCCGGATACTCCTGAATCCATCGCCGGAGCAGGCCGAGGGCGGCCGCCCACTGGTCGACCTGCTGGACCGAGCCGCGAAGCCATCGAATGGACCGTGCCCACTGCATCACCTGCCGCAGCTGCGGGATCCCGCAATCGGGGCCCATGGCGGTGAGGATGTCCTCCAGCAGCCCGTCGGGATCCTCGGACGGCGGGTCGAGCAGCGCCTCGTCTCCCCACCCTCGGTCGTCCAGACCGTCCGCCTCGTCGCGCTCCTCGACGGCATGCAGCTCCTGTGCCGCCAGGCCGGCCACCTGCTTCCACGAGGTCGGTGTCTGCGTCGCGGTGAGGCGCAGCAGCGCCAGTGCCTGAGCCGGTTGAGCGCGCAGCTGCAGCGCGGAGACCGATCCCGGCCACCATGTCCTGGCCAGCCCTCCGAGCAGGTGCGCGATCTCCTGGACGGCGCAGTGCACGGGGCCGAACTCGGGAAGGCCCTCCTGGTGGGCGCGGGCCTGGGCGATCCAGCCCAGGAGGATGAGGCGCTGACGCCCGGGGGCGAGCACCGCGACGTCGGGCTCGTCCGCAAGGATCCGTTCACGCAGCTCTCGGACCTGGACGAGTGCCGTCTGCGCGTCGAGGGGGGGCGGGGACGGAGCCGCGGGCGGGTGGTGGTCCGCGGGGGCCGGAACCCCGTCCTCGGGTCGACCGCCGTCTCCGTCCGCGGCGGTGAGGGGTGAGGCGGCGGTGGGGGCTCCACCTCCATGCCGGGCGCCGTCGGCCGGCTGCTCGGCCCCGTCCCCGGAGACGGCGGGACACCGCGGCAGCGGTCCATCCGTGGCCGGCTGCGCCCCCGTCTCGGGACTCCGCTGCGCCACGAGCAGCGCCGTCATCAGCGCGGTGCGGGCCGCCTGAGAGGGGAACGCCTGGCTCAGCGCGTGCAGCAGCGCGGTGTCGTGATCGTCGCCACGGCCGACCCAGCGCTCCGCCTCCCCGCGAACGAGAAGGCACTCGATCCAGCCCTGCTCGCGATAGACGACGCCGTAGCCGGCGGAGTCTAGGAACAGACGAACCTGACGTGCGTCGGGGAGGGGATGGAAGCACAAGGTCATGGACCGACCCGGAAGCTCCGGTCGAGCCGGCTGCAGGCTCGACCGTTCTCTGGAGGCTGCGGAACATCCTACCGTAGACTTTTGCCCACCGTCACACGTCACGGCGCGAGGCGGGAGTGGCGCGGAGGCGGCCGCGTCCCACAGGGCGGCGCTCCGCCGGCCCCTCGGGAGCCCGTCGAGCTCTGCCGACCGGCGCTCAGTTGCCCCACCGGATCACCTGCAGGATGGCGGAGTAGTCGTCCGTCCACACCGACTGCGACGGCGCCGCGGGCAGTGTGGCCCAGCCGGCGGCCTGGGAGAGGGTGCCGAGGTCGGGGCACGTCCTGGCCACGACGACCCACTCGGAGGCGAACTTGCCGGGCTCGTCGTGCGGGCCGGCGACGTTCCCGTCCACTCGGACGGCGGCGCAGAGGTGCGCGTCGGCGGCGAGGTTGCCGACCACGCCGGAGAGATCGGCGTGCTGATTGCTGACGTGGAAGGCGAGGACACCGTGCGGATTGATGTGCTCGAGCTCGAGCGAGACCGCCTCGCGCGTCAGCAGATGGGCGGGGATGGCATCGCCGGAGAACGCGTCACTCACCAGGAGGTCGTAGCTCTCCTGGGAGCGGGCCAGCTGCTGGCGCGCGTCGCCCAATGTGATCCCGGCCCTGGTGCCCAGGCAGTCGTGCAGGTAGCTGAAGAGAGCCGGGTCCTGGGCGATCTGCACGACGGTGGGGTCGACCTCGTAGAACCGCCAGGTCTGTCCAGGCGTCGCATAGCAGGCCATGGATCCGGCGCCGAGGCCGATGACGCCGACGGCCCGGAATGACGGGGCGACGGACGAGCGCATCAGGTCACCGAGCGGCCCGGAGCGGGTGTAGTAGGTGAGCGGCTGGTCGCGCCCGGGCCCGCCGAGAAGCTGAGCGCCGTGGACGATGCCACCGTCGTAGAGAAGATGCATCGTGCCGCCGGCCGAGACCACGACGCGGTGCACTCCGAAGTAGTCACGTGCGGCGTAGAGCTGGTGCTCGCCGCTCGCCAGGGGGAGGCTGGTGGCCGTGAGAACCGCACCCAGGGCCAGCGTGAAGCGGAGCGGCCGCGCCCGCATCGCGAACGCCCCCAACGCCGGCGCGCCGAATGCGGCCAGCCGTGCCACGGTGGGATCGGCGATGTGCTGGACTGCCAGCGCGGCCAGGATCGCGGTGCCGGCGAAGAGAACCGCCGGCAGCGCGATGTCGAGCGCCCCGGGTCGTGCCGGCCCCGTTCCGTGGCGGACGAGCACGGCGCCGAGGCAGACGATCGCCAGCGGATACTCGGCGTAGCCCGCGAAGGCGAGGGGCGCCAGGATGGCGACCAGCAGACCGCCGGCGACGCCGCCGACCGAGAGGCAGAG
>JAOAPE010000053.1 GCA_025462725.1 Terriglobales bacterium
CTGAACGATCCCTCAACGCCGTCCGGGAGACCCACGGCGCCGCTGCGGCACCAGAGCGCAAAAATTACAGTTCTGTTATTCTAACGGCTGGCCAGACCGACCTCGGTGGAGGATTCAACAGAATGCATCGGAGAAGCGGAGCGGCCGACGTGACCGCGCCGGCGCGAGCCGTCCCACCGAGGGTTGTCCCCGCAGCCCACCGCTCGCGGCCCCGTCACCGCCCCACCCCGGTGACACACCGCCACCTCCGCATGCCCCACACCTTGCCGGGCCTTCCTGCCTCCGTCACGAGAGGGCGTCGCCCACCTCCTTCCTCTCCCCCTCTACCCCTCCGCCCGCATTCCCGATGAGGCGGACCGACAGCCCTGACGAGAGAGGGGAGGCCCGGCTCCTCCCCGCGGACGTGGTGGTGCGGCGCACGGCGCTGCGACGCAGGCGGCGCCGGGCGGCGCGCACCGGCCAGGTCACGTCCGCGGCGATCATCCTGGTGTCGGCATGGGCGGTCCTCGCCGCCACCACGGACATCGTCCTCGGCCACTGAGCGCCTGCCGGCTGCCGGTGCACCGGCTCACGATCCCCGTGCGGTCCGTCGAGCGGGCAACCGTACGACGAAATTGTCGATAACAGGACCGTCGCGCCGGCGTGCTCTCCGCGCGGCGCCGCGCGGAACGGCGCATACTGTGATTCGGGTCGCTCCCAGCACCCCTGAACGGGCGCGCCGTTCGGCGCACGGGTTTCCGGTTCCTCTCGGTTCACGCGAGCGTGCGTCCGCTCCGCGTGGAGGAAACCACGAATGGCCGCCCGCAGGCCCGACAAGAACAAGCGAGTCACGCCTGCCGCGCGGGACGGGGTCGACCACGACGCTGCGGGAGCGCGTGCGCTCGCCGCCGCGACCGCGCGCATCAGCGACCAGTCGGGACGGCTGGACGGCGAGGAGGCCGATGGCGCGACCGCCGAGGACGCCGCCCACTGGATCGCCGTCTACAGCGAGCTCCTCTCCTTCAAGGCCGAGCTGCTCGAGATCACGGCGAGGCGGCGAGGCAGCATGTCGAAGGACGCCCGCGGCGAGGCGGAGGACGACGACATGGTGATCGGCGCCCAGGCCGACAAGTACACCCGGCGGCTTCGGGAGTGGAGGGCTCAGGTCGCCTCCGGGTCGCCGGTCACCCCGGGCACGCCCACCTTCGCCCTCTTCGTGGAGGGCCGCGCCCGAACCTTCGGGCACCTGCTCATCGATCCCTGGAAGAGAACGGTGGTGAACCATGGCCGGCCGCAGCGGCTGACCCCCGGCGACTGGCAGCTGCTGCGCACCTTTCTCGAGCACCCCGGCGAGACCCTCTCGCGGGCTGAGCTCGCCGCCGGTGTCGGAGCCGACGGATTCGAGTCTCCGTTCGGCCAGGTGGCCGTCTACGTGTCGCGCCTGCGGCGCAAGCTCGAGTCCGGCAACGGGGACCCACCGCTGATCGAAACGGTGCGGGGGTACGGATACCGGCTGACGCTGCCACTCGAGAACGGCAACGCGGTGGCCGGGCCGGCGTGACCTCCGCCGCCGCCGGAGGGCGTTCGGCGCCGCGTCACTTGGGGTCGTCCTGCACCGTGTACACCTGCCGGGATGGAAGCACCGCCTCGAGCACCTGCTCCTGGAGGTCGAGGAGGGCGGCGTGGAGCAGTCTCGTGTCCGACGCCCCGCTGACGTCGGCGGTGAGGGGCACGAGCACGGACAGGTGCTCGAGCTGCCGGCACACGTGGTCGTCGATCACCGTCCTCCCGGCGAGGTGGCGCAGCTCCAGCACGTCGATGATGCGATCGATGGCCACCAGCGGCGCGCGCAGTCTGCGGTGGCGATCGGCGATGCCGCGATAGCGCGCCAGCATGGTGGCCTGCACGCCGACTGCAGTTGCGATCTGCGTCCCCTGCATCAGTGCACGTCCTGGACTGCGAGGAGCGGCGGGGCCAGGGCCACCTCGACCGGAGTCAGGGTGAGCACGGATTCGATGTGGATGCCGTGATCACGCCGCGCGGCAGTCAGGCAGGTCATCGAGCAGTATCGTCCCCGCGCCTCCGTCGGCTCCTTGTGGAGATCGAAGAGATCGCCGCAGCGGGCACACGTCCCGAAGCGAAGCCCCGGACGGCGGGTGTGATGTCCTTTCATGTCCCTGACCGAGAAACCGGTGCTGTCTGCACGTGACGCCCTCGATTGCCCGCATCACGGGGAGTGATGCAATCCCAGCGGTCCCGACGACCCGCGAGATCTCGGCGCCCCTGAATATTACATTCTAGTAATGCTGGTCCCTCTTGGCAAGCAGCAGGTTTCCGGTGATAGCAGTCACACGGCCAGGGAACCGAACCCTTCCCCATTTGGTGGCGGCGTCGCCGACAGGAATCCACTGCGCTGGGACGGAGGGATCACCCGGGGCCATTTCCCTGCCATGATGGCGAGGATGGACACCCCGCGGGGGGCCGCCGGCGCCCCCACCGTCTGCGCGAACCAGGGGTGCGTGAACCTCGTGCCCCAGCCCGCCCATGGTGGCCCGCCGCGCCGCTACTGCTCCGACGGCTGCCGATCCACCGACCGCCGGAGGAGGAGCGCCCGCGCCAGCGGGGGTGCGAAGACGGGCGTCGTGCCCCTGTCCGTGGTGCACGAGGACGGCGGGGCCGGCCTGGTCACGGAGCTGCGGGCGCTCAGTGCCCGCCTTGCGGAACTCGCCCACGCCGTCGACTCCGCCCTCGTCGAGGCGGAGGTCGACGCCGTGTCGGCCCGGGTCGCGAGCATCGAGGCGACCGCCGCCGAGCACCTCGCCGAGCGCCAGGCCGCCGAGGAGCGCCAGGCGGGCCTGGCCGCGGAGGAGGCGGCCGAGGTCGCCGAGGAGCGCGCCGCGCAGCTCGCCGCCCAGGCGGACCAGGACGCCGCGAGCATCGCCGCCCTGACGAGGTCGCTCCGTACCGCCGAGGATCGGGCGGCAGCGCTCACCGCGGAGCTCGCGGCCCTTCACACCCTGATCGCCAGCCCGACCGATCTCTCGGGCGAGGTCGCGTCCAGATCGTGGTCCACGGAGCAGAAGCCCCGGGCTCCCCGGTCGGCGGGCTGACGCCGGGTCAGCCGGCGGCGCTGTCCTCGGAGTCGTTGGAGACCTCGCCCGCGGCCTCGGCGACCAGCCGGTAGCCACGGTGGCGGACCGTCTGGATGAGCTGCGGCCCCCCTCTCCCATCGGAGCGACCACCCTCGGGATTGAGCTTTCGCCGGATCCGCGAGACATAGACGTCGACGGTGCTGCGCCGGTCGGGGTCGACCACGTCCCAGGCGTGCTC
>JAOAPE010000077.1 GCA_025462725.1 Terriglobales bacterium
TGCGGTGGACGCGGCGGTGAGTGGGGAAGACGATGCCGCCGAACCTCTTCGGCTCACTGGTGTACTGGGCTACCGGGGGGTTGCCGGCGACGTCCGGCGCATAGTCCATGCGGCGCTGCATGCCCTCGGCGTCGTAGTAGTAGGTCTGGACGCGATTGTGGGTCGCCAGCGTGCTGGGGAAGGTAACCTCCAGCCGGCGCCACGTCTCGCCATTCTCCTGCCATGGCTCGATCTCCCGGGTCTCCACACCGCCATAGGTGAAGAGGAAGGGCGCGGTCAGATAGGTCCACATTGCATAGCCCAGGAAGTAGCCGAGTTCCAGGCGGTCCCATGGCGACTGGCCGAAGAGGAAGACGTCGCGTTCATAGCGGGGAAACGCGGAGCGAGGTTCCGTCCGACTTTCGACGGTCTCGCCGCCGCGCGTCTCCAGCGTGACGCGCTCAGGGCCGACGTCGAGTGTCAACCTGTGGTCGGAGGCGATCCAGGGGGTGAAGACGGCGTGCTCGCGTCGAGTGTCGATCTCCAGCGTCTCGTCGAGAAATGCGTCGGGGAAGCCCCGACGCCCCCAGAACGACCCTCCGACGGCGAGGCTCGTCGACAGCATTCGTGCCCTCGACCATCGTTCGAGCCCGCCGTGGGCGTCCAGGACCGCGGTCAGTAGGTCAGTCACCACTGATCCCCCGTGGGTTGCGCGCCCGTCGCATCGACAAGATCAGCCAGCCGCCGCCGCCGCCAGCCGAACGCAGGCTCTCCGTCGAGTACCTCGGCCGCCGCTGTACCGATGCCGGAGGTGGCACCGGACCGCCCAGGCCATCGAGCTTTCGCTGTACGTTCATGTCCTGCCTTTCAGTGACGGGGTCGGGCGGCCGCTCTGCTGGTGTCACGGACACCGGGTCTCAGGCGTAGGCCGGTCGTCGATCGAGTCGACGCGGTCGGGGTAGAAGGCGAGGTGGTCCTTGATCGCTGCGACCGCCGCATACGGCGCCTCATAGGTCCATACGGCGTCGACCGAGCGCTCGCCTCCCAGCGGAATGCTGTAGTAGGCGCAGTCACCCTTGTAGGGGCAGTACGTCGCGTGGTCGGTCCTGACAAGGAGGGCCATGTCGACATCCGTGCGCGGGATGTAGTGAACCGGCGGATACGCGGCCTCGCTCAGCGTCAGGGCTTCTCGCGTGTCGGCGACCGTGCGGCCGCCCACCGACACCACCACTCTGTTCGGGTTGCGTTCGATCGTGATCGGATGATCAGGTCCCGGAACCTTGCTCGGCTTCACAGCAGATGTCGGTTGCTGGTTCATTTCTTCATCCTTGTGGTGTATGGCGTTGGCACTGGAAGACCGAGAAGCGATGGGTCTGGTAGCGTGATCTCGATCTCCGTAACCGAGGATGCCGGCGACACCGGGCGCCACGCGAGCCCGAGCCGCCGAATGGTGGCGAGGATGCCTGCATTGCCGTGGAAGAAGGTTCCGCGTAGCCGCTCGATACCCTCCTCCGAGGCCCGTTCAACAAGGCGACCGAGCAGCGCGGTGCCCAGACCGCGCCGCTGCCACTCGTCGGCGACGACGGCCGCGAGTTCGGCGAGACCGACGTCGCCGCGGTCGCGCACGAACCGGGCCACGCCCACTATCGCCCCGCGGATCACCGCGATGATCGCCTCGTGGTCGTGGTGGTCGACATTGGTGAAGTACGTGATTTCAGCCTCGGAGAGCGACGGCTTGGCGTTGAGGAATCGACGCCGTCGTGACTCGGGGCCGACGTGCTCGAAGCAGGTGAGGTAGGCTTCCCTGTCCGCCCGGGTCAGCGGCCGCAGCACCGCGGTCAGGCCGCCGCGAAGGATCACGGTGATGTCGGGCGTGCATTCCCTACAGCTCTTCATCTCAATCCGTGGGCTCACATCAGGTCTGAGCTCCGCGAGCGGCGCTTACCCGGTCTGCACGCGTCGGTGCTCGCCGCCACGGCACCACCGCCCCCGAGCGGCGACAGAACAGCCACGGGCGTCTCCGCGACGTCCTCACGGCGGCAGTTTGACCGGCGGGATGTTGCCGATCTCATGTTGCCTCGTGCTCGTCGACGCCGCGAACGACCACCATCCGCCGTCTGACCGCTGTCCTGCGAATGGCCAGTGCCGGCGCGTAGTCGGCGGATCGGTACCAGCCGTGGAGCGCTTCCATGGTCGGAAATGCGACGACGATGATCTGCTGCCGTTCCGGATTCGGGGGAGCCCAGTCACCCTCGACGACCTCCGACGTGGCCCCACGTACGACGTATTCGCCTCCATGTCGAGCAATGGCAGGAGCTGCGATCTCGCGGTAACGTTGCCACGCCTCCGCGTCGAGTACCTCGACCTGGGAGATCATGTAGACCGTCATGTGGTTCACCTGTGAGCTGCCTGCGATATGGCTTTCCTCGATGAGGGAACGCTCAGAGCTTCGAGCCGCCGTCGACGCGGACGGTGTCGCCGGTGATCCAGCGGGCGTCGTCCGAGGCCACGAAGGCGACGACGCCGGCGATGTCGTCGGGTTGGGCGAGACGCTTGAGCGCCTGGATACCGAGTGCGAAGGTGCGGCCCTCATCGGTCTTGGTGAAGTTCGACATGTCGGTGTGGACGATGCCGGGAGCGACGGCATTCACGCGGATGCCGCGAGGCCCGAGGATGAAG
>JAOAPE010000002.1 GCA_025462725.1 Terriglobales bacterium
GGAAGCGGGGACCAGAGATGTTTCAGTGGTTCTTTCATACTAAGACCTTTTGCTCCATGGTCGGGACGGAGGGGGGAACCATAGGGGATGTAGACGATATGTTTGCTCAGCGCTCGATGGAGAACTTCGGTGCCTTCATCCTCGGCCGCAACATGTTCGGTCCGGTGCGCGGCCCATGGCAAGACGGCTCATGGAAGGGCTGGTGGGGTGAAAATCCGCCGTACCACGCACCCACCTTCGTTCTCACGCATTACAAGCGTGAACCTCTGGTGATGGAAGGGGGAACCACCTTCCACTTTGTGACGGGCGGATTCGAGGAGGCGCTGGTCCTTGCGAAGAAGGCTGCCGGCAGCAAAGACGTCAAGATCGGAGGCGGCGTGGCCACAGTGCGGCAGTATTTAAGAGCTGGCCTAATCGACTCTCTCCACATCGCGACGGTACCCGTTCTTCTCGGACAGGGAGAACTGCTGTTCGATGGTCTGTACCTTCATGCGTTTGGGTTTTCCATAACCGAACGCAAGACTTCGGAATACGCGGCCCATCTTGTGCTCGAGAAAGCGTAGAGACAGGGCTTCCGGCAAGGGCTTCATCGCGTGGGAGCAAGGCGCGATGAGGATGCGCGCCACAAACATTAGTGGCCGAGAGTCGGCGAGGCTTTCGGTTTCCTCAAAGCCGGCAAGTTGACGAGAAACGGCCAAACCGGACACTCGACGCCTATGAGTTGTTCACCGACACGAATGCCCGCCTCAGTTGTTGAACTTGTGGACCTGACGGCCGGCGAGGCCGAACAATACGATGAAATTGCGCAACAGATCTCTCGACTCGCAGTCTTTACCAATGGCGACGACGCCGAAGGCTCAGACGATCCACGCTGTCTCGGAAAATCCTCGAGGATTTTTGCGTCTACAATTCCGTCTATACCGAAATTTTCAAGCGGCTGCATCTAGTTGAAAAGGTTGGAGCCGACGACCAGAGTTGAACTGGTGACCTACTGATTACGAATCTGATAGCCGCGTCGCGGGATGCGACGGGATGTCGCGGGAAGTAGTGCGAGCTTGCGAGCTATAGGAGTTTCAAGCACTTCCGAAAACGGGAGTCTTCACCGTCCAAATCGGCAACAGGCGGTAAAGTCCGGCAGAAGGTGCAACCTAGGCGCAACCAAATTCCCACAGAAAGGACAGACAGTGAAAACCGTACCGTCTGCCAAATAGCTGTTCAGCCGGACAGAAATGTTCGGGGGCACCAAAGATTTGGGCCATACGCAGGTACATCTTTGCTTGTTCTAGTGCGGGATAAACCGAGCTCAGCAGCGTGTTACTGTCCGTCAGTTGGAGGGCTCGGGTTCAGATTGGACCAATAGAAGTGCCGGTGGGGACATCAAAGCCGGTGCTGCTGGTTAAGGATTTCTGGTGAGAGCGATTCCTTGCGCGGATATGTGCTTCACAAATTGGATCACTCGAACGCGGTTTGTGCTACACCTTGCAACACCGGTACACATCTACCTGTGATCGTTGCGTGAATCTCGCCACCTGTCCGCGTTGCCGTCACGAGAAGAACGCTCGGTCTACCCATCTCAACACCTTGATCGATCCTAAAATAAGCGTTCTCTTGATGGTTTAACGAAAGCAGCAATCCGGCCAACGGTGCGTTAGCGCTTCCAGTAGCAGGATCTTCCACAGTCCCGGCCAGAGGAGCAAACATCCGTGCGCGAAGTCGATCACTGCGGGACCGACTGTAGAGGTGAATGCAGAAATCGTTCAAGTCATGCCGCGACTGCAGCGCCTTTCGAAATTCGCGGACGTCTGGATTGCAGCGAGCTAGCGCGTCCTCACTTACCTGGGCAATCACATAAGCAGTGCCCATGGACGCAACGATAGGAAGATGTTTGGAAACATCAACGTCACTGATATCTAGTCCCATACATTTTGCGACCGTCTCCAGAGGAACAAAATCGCCAAGACTCAAAGCCTTTGGTGCGGTGATGCTCGCACCAATGAATTCGCCCTTTCCATCTACTTGCATCTCAACTGGTACGACTCCCGCCATGACTTCCAGCTTTAAGCTGCCGCTCTTGTGGAGTCCCTTGCGAGCGAGTACATACGCTGTTCCAATAAGTGGGTGACCAGCAAAGGCCATCTCCGCAGTTCGGTTGAAAATTCGGACACGCGCCGTATTGTTGAGGTCAGAGGGCGGAAGTACGAACGTGGTTTCGCTCAGATTCAATTCAAAAGCCCACGCCTGCATCTCCCGGTCGGAGAGTTCTTCGGCATCTTCGAAAACAGCAAGAGGATTGCCGCCAAATCGACGATCAGTGAAGACGTCGACGGTTTGAAACCGCAAAGTTGAGGGAGGGTCGATCATTTGCACTTTCCATGGAAAGCTCCGGCTGCAGTGTGGCCGTGAAGGCTTACCATCTCGCCCCACCTTAGCACCGCGTCATCCCGGGTGCCAACCTCAGATATATCGGTTGAAGCGGTCCAGTTCAAGAACCACTTCATCGAAGTTTGATGTGACCACCCAACCTCTTGAGCTTTCCGCCATATTCCAATGAGTAAGGGTGAATGTTCAGCTGCTACTCGCTGGGACTTGATGCCCGCTTTTGAGGAACACGACATGAACGTTGACCTTAGGAGCCTGCCCCAAGGATCTACCATCGTTTTTATTAGCTTCTGGGGTTACCCTTCTCTCTCCCGCATTGTCGAATGGGACCCTATCACACGCAACCCCCTTGCGGCGGCGAGGATGCTCGCCGGCATTAAGCCCCAAACTGCCGCAGATGATGATCCAGATGCTGATACATCAAAACCGCCCATTCCGCCGGAGTCAGCGGCCCGAAGAAGAAGTGCGGATGCTTCGTGCATATTCCAGGCCCACCCACTGCGAAGCGCTGAATCGATTCGCACAGCCGTTGCCTCTCCACCACGAAGTCCCGTTCATCAGCCATCACACAGCTTTTCAAGGTCATCGCATTGCGGCGCATCGGCATCCCATTCACGATCAACGACTTTTTCGCCATCGGCCCCAGCAGTCGTCCTAGCAGGCTTCGCGGGGAATTGATCTTCCCCTCCGCAACCCCGATCGTTGCGGAACAGTGTGCCAGCGCCTGCGCTGGATTCATCTTGCCCCACAGCCGCTCACTATCCGGCTTCAGCTGCATGATCCGCGCCTTTAGTTCTTCCAGCGTCTCTACTTCAAATAGATTTTTCATGCGAAAAGATCTCCTCCATCAACACTCATACCAAATGCATTCGAGCACCGCGGCTGAGAAACTACAGTGTGTCTCGTCACCCACTTCTCCTCTTTTTTTATGGTCATCGTCAGCGGCTTTGCCTCTGGGCGCGCACGGCATCGCCTTCATGGTTTGAAGGGCTCCCCCAGCGGCGGTCCGCTCGCGAGATCAGCTAATGCCTCAATCAACACGTCAACACCGCGGTTCAAGTCTCGTACGGCGATCTTCTCATCAACATCATGGCCGGGGTAGGGTTTACCCGGAAACCACATCCCAAATGCGATCGCATTCGGAATGCGTTTGGCATAAGTTCCCCCGCCGCTGATCGCAGGCGACGCTATTTCCCATGTCGCACGCAAGTAGTCGGCCATTAGCTTTGTCACAATTTTCGACTTAGGATCAAACGCCAACGGGGGATCATCAAAAAATCCTCCCGTCGTGAAACTTCGATTGTGTGCTGTATTGAAAGTCTCCAGCCGTTTGTTCACAAATTCCTGTAGCGGCTTCCCCCACAGCGCCGGCAGGGCACGAATGTTTATGGTCAAGGTGAGCGCCTTCAGATTGTCCTTGTCCGGTCTAATCGTGGCAACGTTGACGGCGTAATGACCCCAGAGTGGATCATTGGCCGTGAGCCCCAGTCCAGATCCGTAAATGTCCTTCCCTGATTCTTCGGCGAATAGAAGCAAATCAGCTGCTTCTGTGGGCACTAGTTTTCCATGCAATGTTTGAGCAAGGAACACCAACGCATTGCGTCCACCCTCGATGTTTACTCCTGCATGAGCAGCCCTACCTCGTGATGTCACTATGACAGTGTTTGCCTTTTGTTGAATTGTAAGTTTGTAATCTGCAGGCACTGCGCTTGATATCAATGTTTTCAATGCACGCGCAAACTCTTGATCAGGTCCGCGCCACTGTAGAACTGCCGAAGCTTGACTCGGAACGATACTGGTGGCGAGTCCAGCATCAAGTTTCGCCAAGAGGAAGCCGCTTTGCTTGGACGATTCGGAAGCGATGTAGGGATTTGCCGCTGTAATCGTGAACGCAGACCACGCCTTTTCCCCTACAACAACCGGGAAACCCGAATCAAGAACTAAGCTGAGGTCGGGTGCACGATGCGATTTCAAATAGGAAGCTATATCAAGGTTGGTACTCTCTTCATCGCTACCCACCAATAGTCGAATTGTGTATGTGCGGGGCAGACTACTGTCTCGCAAGGCAGCCATTGCAAGCAATGCTTGCACAAGTGGGCCTTTGTCGTCGGCAGAACCGCGCCCGTACACCACACCATCCTTCTCGACTCCAGCGAACGGCGGAAATCTCCACTCTGCCTCGTTTACCGGCTGGACATCACCGTGAACGATCAAGCCCAATACGGGAGCATCTTTGGGTCCAGGCAATTCAACTTCCGTAACGAGTCCTGCATTCCGGACGTTGAGCCCCAGCTCAGTTCCAATACTCTCGATCCATTTCTGTTGCTGATCTCGTGCAGAAGTATTCCCCTCAATTGTAGGAAAACGTAATACTTGAGTCAGCAGTGGAACAAGTCTGGCTGAATACTTCTGCTCGTAAATTTTCCGCGCTTCTAGCGAGGGATCCGCCTGACCATAACAGGGACGTAAAACACAAATTGATCCCGCTAGTACTATCAGTGGCAAGAAACGACCAGCAATTGAATTTCTAATAACCATAAATTCTCGATATCCGTAACATCACACGCATTCGTTAATCGCCGGGATCGCCGGTACGTCCCGCCCCTGCGACGATGTGCGCGTCCGGATCCTTTAACCAGAACTCGCGATCGTTGGCATTCTGATTTATCACAAGAGCCTCAAGAATGTTAGCGTCGGCGCGTAGCGCTCTTCCGTAGGCGCTCTGGACGTCTTCGACACCGTTGCCAGGGAGTTGAGAAGTCGGACCTCCCAAGTACTGGTGGCCGTGTGCCTCCCAGCTGTGAAGCTGCAAAACCATCACACCCTGATGCAGCAGTTGCTCATATTCGCTCCCCCGTGGGCGGCATTGATTCGTCTTGATACCAGCGAGAACCAACCGCCTCCCCTGACGATTATGATTGAAGCTGTTGGTATCTTCACAGCACCGGTTCAAGAATATTTCGTGATACCACTTTTCAAAAGTCGACCGAGGCTGTTGGGAGAGCCTGGACGCCTTCCCCAATTCGGATCTTGTGCGGCGCAGAGCAACTAAACCGGTTCATTGTTCTTTTCTAGTTAAGTTGCCGATGAATGCCGAGTGCCAAGTCTTACCGCCATCATTTGAATATGATTCCTCGTACCGGTGAGAGTTCTGAGCAATATCGGACCAGACTCCTCGAACGAAGATTGCCCTGTCCTTGAATGTATCGTTCGCAAGAAGCTCACCTCTACCTTCCTTGAATGAACCGATAAGAGGATTAGATAGAACTCCGGCCTTGCTGTTGATAAAAGATTGGTTCCACTGATGTGCTTGTGGATCGTACATGAACAGGGTTAGTGCTTCCCAGTGCCCTTTTGGACCTTCGGCTTCAATCTCTTCTAACTGCGCCCGGCCTCCCCACACCTTCCTCACAGTCACCGTACCGTTGACCGCGATCGAATCGGAAGAACTTGAAAACGGATCCAAGATGCGCTTTATATGAGTTTCCCAAGTGCCGAGATTAAAGTCGAAGTCGTGGGCTCCAGATGGTTCCGCGTTAGCTGCTGACCCACTCCAATCGATTTCTGTTTGATCACTGAGTCTGGTGTATTTGTTGATCCAGTTCGTTTCCCATGTCTTGCCGCCATCATTGGAGAAGGCCTGCTCGGATTGAGCGGTATCGGGGCTGATTGGCCAGATTGAAAACCGCACCAGCACGAATTTGCCATTGATCTCTTCCTGATCGTAGAACTCGCCGCGCCCGTTTTTAAACTCGCCAACGCTGGGGATACCGAGTCTGCCAACCCCGGGAGTAGCAAAATTCAAGCTCCACTGATGTGCATCGGGATTGTAGACGCGTAGTGAGAGTAGTTCGATTTGGTTTGACCCGCCACTAGCTTTGTATTCCGCCAGATTCGCGCGTCCGTCCCAGACCTTCGTCACAACAGTTATGCCATCGAGTTCGACCCATTCCTTTGAGCCTGTCAACGGATGAAGCAAACGGGAAGAATGTGTCTTCCAGGCGCCAAAGTCGAAATCAAAACCGTGTTGCCCGTCCTGGGGTGCGATCTTCTGCTTCGCAGCATTGGCAGTTGGATTCGCTTGCGAAAAGGCTTGCGGGGTCACAAATAGATATCCGCATAAAAACATGAACAAACAAATTCCGATTCTCTTAAATATCATCTTTTATTCCCTAGAAAGACCTGTCGATTTTCCTGACTTATTCGGTGATATACATATAGTCAATCGAGTGGTTTTGCTCAATAACCACTTCTTGCAACTTTGATATGACCACCCAATCATCTCGATCCAATGCATTGAGGGGAGTTACGCCGATCATAACGGTGGAACGAAAATCCCCGACGCCGCTCTATCAGCAGATATATAACGCTTATCGGACCAAGATTTTGCGCGGGAATTTGCGCACTGGTCAGATGGTCCCTTCTTCACGCGAACTCGCTCGTGAGTTGCGAATGTCGCGCCTACCGGTATTGAACGCGTACGCTCAACTTCTCGCCGAAGGATATTTCGAGACTAGAGTCGGCGCCGGAACATTTATTGCCACGACCCTGCCCGGGAATGGCAGCGAGCATAAGGTGGCCAAAGACCTTGCATCGCGACTGCGACCAATCTCAAGTCACGCTTCGAGGCTGCCACGTTACGAGAGACCTACTTGGACTCAACACCTGGGACCTTTTCAAGTGGGTCAGCCAGCGCTGACCGAATTTCCGATACAGATATGGTCAAGACTCGTTGCGCGATACTCGCGCGAGATGAAAATCAGCGGGCTTCAATATGGTGACCCGATGGGCTTACTTGAGCTTCGGGAAGTGATCGCAAACTACCTGAGAACGTCCAGGGCGGTTCGGTGTGAAGCAGAACAGATAATCATCGTTAGTGGGTCGCAACAAGCTTTGGACATCTCCAGTCGAATCTTGCTGGATTCCGGCTCGCCCGTATGGGTGGAAGAACCGGGGTATTGGCTTGTCCATCACGTGTTAAAGACCGCTGGTTCCCGAATAGTCCCCGTGCCTGTCGATTCCGAAGGCTTGAACGTCTCCGCAGGAATGAAGCGATGCCGAACAGCACGGGCGGCATTTGTTGCTCCCTCTCATCAATACCCGCTCGGTGTAACCATGAGCGCCACACGCCGCCTTGAAATTTTGGAGTGGGCGCAGAGATCAGACGCCTTTTGTGGAGGATGATTATGACAGCGAGTTTCGCTACGGGACTATGCCCATTGCATCATTACAAGGACTCGACAACAACGATCGTGTGATCTACATCGGCACTTTCAGCAAGGTCTTGTTCCCATCGCTTCGATTGGGTTACATCGTTGTTCCGTCAGATCTCGTGGAACGCTTTCTTGCAATCCGTCGTTTGATGGACTTGTGTCCGTCTCATGGTAACCAAGCGGTTCTTGCAGAGTTCATTCGTGAGGGCCATTTCTCTCGTCACATAAAAAAAATGCGGAAGCTCTATGCCGAACGAAGGCAGGTGTTGGTTCAGGAGGTCGAGCGAGAACTGGGCGATTCCTGCCGAATTGTAGGAGCGCAAGCCGGCATGCATATAACGCTTCTGATGAACGGTGAGTTGAAGGATCAAGAAATTTCAGCGAAAGCCATCAAACACAAGCTGTTGCTTTCAGCATTATCTCTTTCTTATGTTGGGACTAAGCCTCAGCAAGGCTTTGTACTAGGTTTTGGAAACACTCAAGTCAGTCAAATGCCAGCCGCAGTGCGCCTTTTGAAGAAGCTACTTCGAGATTAGGTCCCAGGCCCTTCATCTGATCTATAGGCGATAAGGAGAACCACTCACTCCGGTTTTGATGTGACTGCAATCCAAACGTTGACATGTCTTTCCGCTACAACTACAAGTACGACAGTAACGAATGCCGACTTGTGCGTTTCACGCCGGCGTACCAGAGACAGATGGGGTACATGATGATCATAGCGACGGCCCACACTAGGTAAATGAAACCCAAGTGGTGGCCGTAAGTGGGAGGAACGGCTGTCAGCACTGCGCCGTGGAAGAGCCATGAAACCGGCTGCCGGGTGATGAGTGCAACCACCACGGCGAGCAAGTGCACGAGCAGGAGATGTCCGACGAAGAAGAATAACGGTACACGACCGTAAATGAGAGCTGGTCTGAGTGCACGCGGGATCTCACGTTCACAAGCGGCAAGCAAAATCAGCAGCGGGCCTAGTGTCATCAGCAGGAAGCACAACGAAGGCGGGTACTTCGTGCAATTCAGAAACGAGCACACCGTCATCAGCACAGACGACTTCTGCCCCCACAACCGCGGCTCCCCATACCAATTTGTCGCACGCAACGTGACGAAGGCGACAGTGGTCACCACTCCGCAGGCCCCGAACAACTTCTTACGGTCTGCGGGCTGCAAAGTGTACGCATGCCCGAATGCGAATCCAAGCGCCATTACAGCGATCCAGGGCACGAGCGGGTACAAGGCCCCAATTACATGTCCATTTGCAAGGGTGGTGATGATCGGTCGGTGCAACAGCTCGAAGATGACCTGTAACGGCAAGCCTTTTGGATCAACCTTGTCCAACGTGTTATGCAGCAGAATGATAGTGATAGAAATCCCGGCGATCACACGCACCGGCAATCGCACTGCAAGGGCGAGCACCACCATACTCCAGCCAAGGGCCCACAGGACGATACCGACCTGGTAGTGCCAACTGAACGTAAAGATGAAGTCCACCAGTGTCAAATCAAGAATCACGAGCCACAGACCTCTCCGCCAAAGGAATGACGAGAGGTCTGCGACCGACTTTCCGCGAGCCAAAGACAGATAGGCTCCCGTGCCGGCGAGGAAGAAGAACGCAGGAGCACAAAAGTGCGTGATCCACCTGGTGAAGAACAATGCCGGGAATGATCGGCTTAGGTCCTCTGGTTGGAAGCGCAAGTTCGTGAAGAACTCGCGGGTGTGATCCAGTCCCATGACTAGCATCACCAGGCCGCGTACAAGATCGACCGATTCCAAACGGGCCGATGTTTCTTTTATACGGTCAGACATTCACCCTCGCAAGTTGCGGTGATCACCATAGGGACTGACGAGCGCTTCGGAGTAATTCACAGCGGCCGCGGCGGCATGGTGCCTTTGTCCCGTAGCATTCGCGCGGAACGCTCAAACCCGTCCCATGCCGCAGCTGCAAACGCGCCGCCGACGCTTACTCTGCGCACCCCAGCGGCCGAGAGCTGCGATACCGAGAATAAAGGGCCAAGAAGAAGTACGTTCACCGGCTTCGGTGCAACCGCCTTCACGATCTCCTCGATCGCGGATATCTCCTTCACGCCCGGTGCGTAGAGGCAATCAGCACCGGCACGGCTGTATGCATCGAGCCGCTTGATCGTGTCTTCAAGATCTGGATTGCCGCGGATGAATCCTTCCGCCCGCCCGATCAGCAGAACTGCGGAACCGGTTGAACGAATTGCTTCCTTGGCGGTAGCGATTCGTTCCGTGGCTTCCGAAACTTCGTAACGTATCTCGTTCCCGAAATCCTCGATGGAGATGCCGGCCACGCCTGTCTCGACCGCAAGTGCGACATTCCTGGCGAGCTCTGCAGTATTTTTTGCGAAGCCCGCCTCGAAATCCGCATTGATCGGTAGGTCTGTCACGGTGCAGAGCTGTCGAAAATGTGCTAACGCTTCGTCAAGCGATATTTGCCCGTCTTCTCGCCCAAGTGCCCATGCAGATCCTGAACTCGTGGTAGCTAGTGCCTCAAAACCCATCTTTTCCAGACGTTTCGCGCTTCCGATGTCCCAGGGATTAGGAATGACGAAACATCCGCTCTCATGCAAAGTCTGGAACCGTGCACGTTTACTTTCCACGCTTACTGACATATTCACCATCGCTCGTGAGTTCTCATGTTCTTGAGAGGGTTGGCTGCTGGCGTGATCCTAATCGACTCTCTTTTTAACCGCCGCCATCTCACTGCGGCAGCCAACGCAGTCGAGAGCGTTTCGTGGGATCGAGCACGATTAATTCCGTCGCACCTGTCAGCAGTTGTGACTTCTGAAGCTCCCTGCCACTACTCTCGTTTAGAGGGACAAAGATGTCGGTTAGGGTGCGTTGATCTTGCATAAGCCCGAGCCATACCAGGAAAGGGCCGTCACTGCGAACTGGAAGTTGCGGGAAATTGTTCTTAGCATCAAGAGTGCACAACAGTCCGACTTCCTCAATGCCCGCAGCCCGATACTTCGCGAACGTCGCTTCGGCTTCGCGCGCAAACTGTTCAACAGCATTCGGCTTTACGGCAAATATAAGCGCTACCACGATGCCGTGTGCGCCACCGGGCTCACCAACTGGATCGACCGCTGGCATAACTTTGATGGTTCGATTTGGATCCACGGGACGGAGGAGCAACACGTTGTCACTGTCATCCAGTATGCCATTGAGAGTCGCCTTGTGTTCTTTCCAAAGCGGCCCATAGTAAAAAGTCGAATTGACCTTCGCACGATCGTCCATGTCGTGGAAAGCGCGCAACCACAGAAAGTGATCGGTCTTTTCACGCTCAAAGAACTGGCCTACAGCGAGAGCGCCCAGCTGCTGAAAAGCTTCAGGGAAATAGCTCTCAAAATACTGCGCGAAGTGTTCCCGTTCGCCTTTCTTGATCGTATATCGACGTAACTCAATGACCTGGAAGTTTTTCAAGTGCTCGACTTGCTTCATAACACCGCTCGTGCCTATCGGCACTGATTGTGCCGTGGAGATGCAGATGATTATCAACACAGTTGCAACCAATCTCATCATATTTACACGTCGACGATCGATCCTCACTATTGAACCCCTCATTACTATTGCTAAAACTCTGGTCCTGTTACAGCTCCACTTCACGCCAAGGATGTAGTACCACTTTAAATAAGGACTCCCGCAGCAAAGGCCATTTGACTCGCACCTTCTCGCAAAAGGACTACGAACTTGGCTAATGGACAAAATTCACTGCGATCGCTGGGGTAACACTAGCGTTGGTGTTGTGTCCTGGGGGAACGACTCGTACCCCAAGAAGTATGCCTAGGTTAGGTTTCCAGCTATATTCAACAGCAGGTGCAAACCCGAGCGCATCTTTCGAACCGGATGCCGACCTCACTGTCGTCGGACCGAACACCGGGTTTGAAGCCGGAACTTCGTAACCGTTCAGTACTGTGTTGCCTTCGTGGCGGTATGTCGCGTCGAGAGCGAGTACCCATCTCCGCGTCACACTGTATTCCCACGAGGCGTTGGCGGTTAATGATTTGCTCGGATTTGCTCGACCCTGGAAAGTTGTACTTGTGCCATACACACTTACGCCTTCTATTTTGGCTCGACCGGGGAAGCCTTCGGAGAGATTGAATCGCAACCGCAGAATCCGGCCATTCGGTAACCAGAAATACGTCTGTGAATAGATTGAGACCGTGGTGACGTAGACTCCGCTGCCAAGTCCATCGGTGGGGCGGTCACCCAACCGGTCGTACTTACCGGTCGGAAAAGTCTCCTGCAAATTGATCGACGTTGTCGGAATCCATCTACCAGGACGAAATTGGGTTAATCGATACTGAGCCTGCAGTGAGATATCCCCAAGTCCAATGCCGGCGCTGGTAGGCCTCTTGTTTACGACGTTGTACCCCACTGTGGGTATCATTCCAACAGTGAACCTATCCGCGAGTCCGTACAGTGCGTATGTGAGCGAGCCAATACTGTGCGAACCCGCGGCTCTCACGTCATAAAGATAGGGTTCAATCAGAAAATGTCCCTTTGGCAGCGTCGCTGCAGAGGGCGCCAGCATTGGCCCAGTCCACCACGCGTCTTCGAGCGACTGGTGGATACTCGGGGGCGTCTCCTGGGCGCTTAGTCTGGAACCTTCGCCGACGAAGGTGAATATGAGCAGACCTACGATTGCAAAAAGCCTGCATATCATCACGCGTTTACCTTTCAAAGCACATGCACCAAACGCAAAGTCACTGGCTCGTTCCACTAGACAAGATCATGCCGACAGCTGAAGAACTTCCTGGGAGATATCGCTCTTGAATCACATTTAAGTGGTGCGTCAGGTGCCCTGCGATGATGTATGCCAAGGCGCGTACACTAAATAGATTTCCGCTTGCCATGCCCGTTGTAAACCAGGCTAGCTTTGGCAGATTTCTAACTAACGATAGCGTCGCAAGCCGCACATGAAGGAATTCTTCCACATGCGCGGACCAAGGCACGAGGTCGGACTTCGCATTTTTTGCGGCAACCGGCCCTTCGAAGCTCGGCAGAGGGTCGCAAAACCCCCGTGCAAACCAAAACATGCGGAACGAAAAGAGCCTCTCGCCATCATTCACGTGGTTCAATACCGTACGAATGCTCCACTTAGCATCAGCGTATCGGTACAAAGAAAACCCTTCGGATACTTGCGTGAGAGTCGCAATCGCGGTTTCATACTGTTGCTCGAGAATCGACACAGGATCATCCCCTGGGACCAAGTCGATGTACTTGAAATAATAAGGTGCAGCTTCGTTTTTGGTGGGGCGTCCGATCATGCGATTAACCTCGATTCGGCCAGCCGTTTCTCTTAAGCAAACTCATCAACTGGCACCCTCATTGGCGCGGCACTCCAAACCTTCAAATCCGCAACAATCAGTATCAATGTCGCTGTGGTATCTTGATAGTTCCACTGCAGGCCAAATCCGTGATACCAATCTCTAAGAGTGATTCAACCCCACTTTCGCGACAGATTTATACAGGGCTCCGGACGGCCATCTTGAATGGGGTTTACCGGGCAGGAGAACGTCTTCCATCAACTCGCACTTTGGCCGATCAGCTTTCCGTCTCCCGCACGATCGTAGTTATCGCCTTTGAGCAGTTGCTCGCCGAAGGTTTCGTGAAGGGGCAAGGTGGTTCCGGAACATTCGTATCAGAGCACCTGGGCGAAGTGCGAACAATGCACAAACGCAAACCTGCACGGTTGAGACTGTCGCGGTTTGGGCAATCGGCAATGGAGGTAAGCGACAACGTTCATTACCCTCCATTGCCCCAGCAACGTTTGCGCTATGACTTCGCGTACAGCAGAAGCAATACGGACGCATTTCCATTTGAAACCTGGCGGAGAATCCTGATTCGAAAACTGAGAGAAGCGCCCGTTCGCGAACTCGATTACGGAGCTTCCGCCGGAAGCTCATCCTTGCGAGTTGCCATCGTGGATCATCTTCGGCGCTCACGCGGAGTGGCTTGCGATGCTTCACAAGTCATCATCGTCAATGGCTCCCAACAGGCGCTTGATCTCACTACTCGGGTCCTACTAAATCCCGGTGATCGAGTAGTTATTGAGAACCCGCACTATCAAGGCACTCGAGAGATCTTTGCCGTTGCAGGCGCTACCATATACCCAGTTGGGGTGGACAGCGACGGACTCATGACTTCCGCTCTTCCTAAGCGAGCGCGCCTTGCAGTTGTAACACCGTCGCATCAATTTCCAACAGGTGCGATCCTGCCCCTGTCACGCCGATTGGCGTTGCTCGATTGGGCAAAACGCGCGGATGCTGTCATCGTTGAAGACGATTACGATGGCGAGTTTCGCTACGAGGGCCAACCGGTCGAGCCCCTTCAATCTCTCGACACAGAGGAGCGCGTTGTATATGTTGGCACTTTTTCTAGAACGGTATTTCCTTCCCTGCGTCTTGGGTACTTGATTGCACCGAAATCGCTAGTCTCCGCATTTGTCGCAGCCAAGTGGCTGTGCGATCGACACTCCGCAACATTGGAGCAAGAGACCCTTGCTGAATTCATACGCTCCGGCGCTTACGAGCGTCATCTCCGGCGCGCCCGTCGGATGCTTGCTGAGCGACGTGCCGAACTGCTGTCATGCTTAAAAGAAAACCTAGGCAATACTATGGAAATTTCGGGAGAGAACGCGGGTTTGCACCTGGTGATCTGGCCCAAAGCACGAGTTAGCGAAAAGGGTGTAATCACGAAGGCCGCTGCTCATGACGTGCGCATCTATGGAGTCTCGCAGTACTTCAAGGGAAAAGCATTGCGCCCAGGGTTTTTGCTTGGTTACGCTCGCCTGACTCGACGCGAAATACGCGAAGGCATAAAGCGCTTGGGTGAGATCGAATGTTTCAAAGACACGCGTCAGTAGGAGATTGCAACTCCACGCGTTTTAGGTCCACCGTAACGAAGGCGAGCATCGCCCTAATCTCGTCGTGACAATTCGGGTGGTCACATCAATTTTTTATGAAGTGGTTATCGACCGAGATACTTCATGATCTATCAATTACATAGGGGTTTGCAGTACCTGCGAATGGCTGGCGTCGAAAGACCTGTGATTTGGGACTGAGCCATATATATAAAGGTGGGAGTTACCGTGGATACGTCGGATTCGAGAGAATCCGATATACCCCGTAGCTCCAGTACAGAATTACCGCGGCCTCGCGTTCAAAGATTCTCCACCATCTGCGGTGCGCACCTGGATGGGTTAATCTCGTGTTCGCTGTTTCGGCGAACTGCTTTTGGTCGACAGCGGCAGAGGAACAGGCCGCTCTATCTGCGTCTTCAACACAATAGTCGTTTCGGTGTTCTCTATGCCTGCAATCTGCCGAAGCTTTTCTGAAATACCTAATAGATCATTCGTGCTCGCCACACGCACCTTTAGCAGCATGCTGAGCTCGCCGGCAACAGAATGGCATTCCTCGATTTCGGGGATCTGCTCGAGGGAGCTAAGCAGTTCGGAGCAAGGCCTTGTTGCGCGAACTCCAATGTAAGCGAGCACATTCAGACCCAGGGCATCTGCATCCACGGCGACTGTCCAGCGCCGAATAACCCCATCACGCCGAAGTCGCCGCAGGCGCTCATGCACAGATGAGGGAGCAAGCTTCACCAACTTCGCCACGTCTTCCAGTCTCTGAGAAGCGTCAAGTTGAAGAGATTGAATGATCAGCATGTCAATTTCGTCGAAATTCTTCCTGGCGGATGGGTGATGGTTAGGCATAATTCCGAATAATATTCGGCAACTATCGTACGTGTCAATAATCCATTGCATCGCTGTTCGACTTTGCCTAATCTACATCGGCAAAGGAGAAGAATCATGTTTGCCTTAATCGTAGTCGACGCGCAAAACGAATTTTCACCTGAAGGAATGCGTGCGGTTCCGAACCATACTTCGGCGCTTTCGCGAATTCAGTTCCGAGTCCGTGAAGCACGCGAACACAAGTTTCCGATCGCGTGGGTGCAGCACCACAATCGACCTAACGAATCGCCCGCATTTGTGCCGGGCACTTGGGGTGCCGAATTGTCTGCTGGTCTGGGTGTGCAACCGGGATACAGGGAGAAGTTGTTTGTGAAAGACGTGTTTGGAGCATTCACGAATACCGGTTTAGAACAATGGCTCCGTTCAATGGGAGTTACCAGCGTTTTGATTGTTGGCTTCTTCGCACACATGTGCGTCTCGACTTCCGCCAGAGAGGCGCTGGTGCGAGACTTTGACGTGCACGTGGATCCGGCCGCAACCGGAGCACAAGCCTTGCAAAACGATGCGCTTGGTTCGCAAACAGCGGACGAAGTTGTCCGCACAGCGATGTTACACCTTAAGAACATGGGTGTTGAACTTGCAACGAGCGGTTCACTTCCAGGTGTTCTCGCCGCAGTGTGACTTTCATGCCAATGCTGAACATCCTGAATACCAGCCGTTCGATCATGAAGGCAACTGCACCGGACAGTCATGCGTACTATTTCGAATCGAGCAACACGTGACCGACGCAGCAGTGAACAACTATAAGAAGAGTTCATGGTTGGATGGCTGGCTTTTCGTCGCAGCGCCCGGAGTTATCTGGGGCGCATCTTTCCTCTTCATCGCAGAAGGGTTGAAGGCGCTCGGCCCAAATGGAGTCTCGTTCACTCGGATTTTGGTAGGGTTCGTAACTCTGTCCCTCTTCCCTGCTGCTCGCAAGCTAGTGGATAGGTCCGCATGGCGGGGCATCGCGTTGTTGGCTTTGGTTTGGTTTGCCTTCCCGTTGAGCATGTTTCCCTTTGCAGAGCAGCGAGTCTCGTCAGCGATAACCGGAATGTTGAATGCGGCTACGCCGATGTTTGTAGCGATCGTGGCGGCGTTAATCGCAAGGAAGCTTCCCGAAGCTCGGGTGATAATTGGACTTAGTGTGGGCATGACTGGTGCGGCAATAATGGCTTTGCCATCGGTAAGCGCTGGTAGCAGCAGTGCTATTGGCGTAGCACTAATCGTCGCGGCCACTCTGTCTTATGGGTTTGCTTTGAACGTTGCGCGTCCGCTGCAGCAGAGGTACGGCGCCTTGCCGGTGATCTGGCGCGCACTCGGGGTTGCGGCGGTGCTTACGTTACCGCTTGGCGGTCCAGACTTACTGGATGCGCACTGGAGCACTACCCCGATAGTGTCGTTGCTCGCCTTAGGCGCCTTAGGTACCGGTGTTGCATTCGTGCTCCTCGCAACGGCAGTGGGGAAAGTGGGTGCCACGCGAGCTTCCGCGTCCGCATTTTTGATGCCCCCTGTTTCGCTGGTATTAGGCGTCGGGATCAACCACGAGCACGTGGCATTGCTGTCCCTGGTTGGTAGCGCAGTTTGCCTTTCAGGCGCCTGGCTAATGAGGCCGAAGACAACTGCTGGGAATCCCCGAGTAGTGCCAAAGGCGATTGTTCTCCGTGCACACGGACATTCAGCTGACTTGCCAACCCTCAGAACCGAATGTAACGAAGACGATGCGCGGACGCAGAGTGGTATCACGCAATTCGTTCGCGGTGGAGCTATGACCATACCACGGAATCCACGATAGTTATTCCTGCTGTAGGGGCACTTCGAAACGTCCACACGAGAATGGGTAACTATGATTTCGACAATGCGAAGCAAAGTACGCCGAATCCCTGAAAGGGGAACTCAAGAGTGGCAGGTGGTTAGCGAAATCTTTGACGCTTGTTTTCTGGCGTCCGTTGGTTTTTGTGTTGATCAGCAGCCGTTCGTAATTCCAACCCTCTATGGCAGGAAGGGAGAAACACTTTACCTTCACGGCTCTGCCGCGAGCCGCATGCTTAAACAACTTGCAACAGGTGTCCCGGCGTGCGTAACGGTGGCTCTTGTGGATGCCTTGGTATTAGCTCGATCGGCATTCAATCACAGCATGAATTACCGTTCCGCCGTTGCATTCGGGACAGCAAAAAAGATCATGGATGCTGATGAGAAGAACCGAGCCCTAGAGATCATCTCCGAGCACCTGCTCGCCGGCAGGTGGAAAGAGGTGCGTCCCCCAAGTGAAAAGGAGTTGAAGGCGACAACTGTTCTCAGTTTCGCGATAGAGGAGTGCTCGTCCAAGATTAGAAGTGGGCCAGTCTCCGATGATGAGGCCGACTATGAACTTCCAGTCTGGGCTGGACTTCTGCCGCTGGAAATCAAATCGCTTCGCCCTATACCGGACAGCCGATTATCCGCAGGTGTAGAGGAAAGCAATTACCTGTTGGACTACGACCGAAGGTTCCAATGTTAAATCGGAAACTCTTATCAAATCTCGGGATCCGTGTGTATGGAGTTGCTGCCACGGGGCTTGGCATTATCGGATTTATATGGGGGGACTTTGCGACCCTATGGCACCCGGTCCAACCCGGCGTTCCCCATCGCACTGAACTTGCGTACATTGCCGCTGCATGCCTGCTTGTAGGAGGAGTTGCCATTCAATGGCGCCCGATCAGACGTTCTGGCCTTTTGCTCTTATCGTTTCTCTATCTGATTTTTTCGTTGTTATGGGTGCCTCGCGTGATTGGGTACCCACAAATTTTTGGTACCTGGGCTGGATTCGCGGAACAATTCTCCCTTGTGGCTGCAGCTATCATCGCCTACGCACAATTGCTCCCGCGCAACAGCGCGTGGTCATTTCGAACAGCTCAAATGGGTCGAGTGTTGTTTGGAATTTGTTTTGTGACGCTCGGCCTCTCCCATTTCTTTGCGCTTTCTGTCACCGCCGATCTGGTTCCCAAGTGGATCCCGCCAGGACAGCGGTTCTGGGCGATATTGACCGGCATCGCTCATGTGCTCGCGGGTATGTCAATGATCTCAGGGATTCAGGCGCTTCTCGCCTCGCGGTTACTCACCACGATGCTTATCGGATTCGGAGCTCTTGTGTGGGCGCCTAGGGCTTTCGCTTACCCTCACGGACACATTGCTTGGGCAGGTAACGCTATCAACCTCGCCATAATTGGTGCCGCATGGATTTTCGCCGACTCGATCAACGAATCACGATTACTCGACCAAGAATAGAAAGGAACTCCTTTTCGCTCTCATTAGGGATTCTTGTTCGACAACACCGGGTTTGATGCGGGCGAGTAGCAGCTGAACCTCCACTCCTGACCTTCTTCATGATATTGGCCCCTCTTGCACTAGCGGGTGAGCGTACTCCCGGTAGATGTGACAAGCTGGGACAGCTGCATTGTTTGAATCGCCGGCAAACATTCGATGAGTTAGTTCGTGCACCGGCATACCATTAGAGCAACTCACCCGATTCAGCGCGTAACACACGACGACATTTTCCATTTCCGAGTCGCGACTTTGTCAGCTTCAGCTTCCTTTCAACACCGTGATAACCTCCTGCCTTGACCTAGAACCTGCCGCTTACCAGAATGACGACGCTTGGCCCTGGCTTTCTTCATTACAGTTTTAATTTGCCTACCATCTCGAGCATTGAGAAACACATGCGCGTTCATCGGGAGCAAATGCGTCATCTTTAGCCCGGCTGCTTGCGCCGCCAGAAACAACCCTGCCGCGACGCCTCGCTTGTGTTCGCGCTCTGGTATCGTTCGAAGTAGGGGGATTCGTCGAGCCGTCCGGCGAAACGATCCGCTACACGGAGGCGCGCGTCGGCGCTAATCAGATCGCGGAGACCGTCCCAGTCACGCCGATTGAATCGTTCCACATAAAGACGCAGCAGCGGCGATAACTCCTCGCACCAGACCGCAACCTCAATAACCACTTCAAGACAAATCAACATGGCCATTATGGTTTTGCGATCCCAATCAACATGGATGGTGGCACTAGCATTTCTCGCAATAGTGGCTATTGGCGCGCACCATTCCCGAGGAGATGATGGTCTAAATCGATGTAAGTAACAATCAATCGAAGCAGCTCGCCTCGATGGTTAAATCTTGAGAAGAGAGGAAAGTGAATTGTCAGTTGCCGAGTTGCGAGCGCTGAACGAGCGTTACATTGAAGCATTCATCAATTCGGATGTGGAATGGTATCGAGACATCCTGAGCGATGATTTCGTCTGCATCGAATCGGATGGGACGGTTCTCAATTCGGCACAGTTTCTAGAACAAGCTGGCCGTCAACCAGATGTTAAAAGCTACAAGCTCCAAGAGACGAACGTACGTCTGTACGGCGACATCGCATTGGTTCAGGCGACTGGCGCATTCATTAAGAAAGATGGCTCTGCGGGACTCAGTCGCTACACGGATGTTTATCTACATAATGTTGGCCAGTGGAAAGTAATCTCCGCGCAAATCACTCGCACCGATTAGCTTGAGTCTCGGTCCAAAGTATGAGAAATCGCACAACAAAGGCTAAGTCATGGGAATTAAGGCTCTAATCATTGATGATGAACCGCTTGCGCGTCAGCGCATTCATGCACTTCTTTCAAGTGATCCAGAGATAGAAATCATAGGCGAGTGTGGTGATGGGAACACGGCTCTCGGCCTGATTCAGGAGAACGAACCTGACCTACTCTTCTTGGACGTTCAAATGCCTAATATTGACGGCTTTGATGTTCTTGCTTCAATAAAATCAAAGATACCAGCGATTATCTTCGTAACGGCCTTTGACATGCACGCTGTAAGAGCGTTTGAATCCGCAGCGATTGATTTCGTACTCAAGCCTTTTAGTCGAACCCGGTTCTTTGGCGCGATTGCTCGGGCTAAGAACCACCTCACAACCAAGTCACAGCGTCTATCGAATGAGGGCGGGACGGGAACAGAAGGCCGTGTGGTCTTTCGTAGTAACGGCAAAATCATGGTTTTTGGGATCGACAATATTGAATGGATTGAAGCTCGCGCTAACTACGTGCGCGTGCAAACACTAGGGGCCCAGTACGAAGTACGAGAATCAATCAGCTCTTTTGAAAAAAAATTGCTGCACCCCAAGTTCATTCGCGTTCATCGTTCGTTCATTGTCAATCTGGATCGGGTCAGCATGTTAGAACCTTGTAACGGCTCCGAGTACATCGTGACTTTGATCTCTGGCAAAAAGGTTCCTCTTGGTAGAACCTATCGCAGCACAATGCGGAGAGCTTTGGGTCTCGACAAGTACGATCCTATGCACTAGCTTTCCAAAACGTCTCAATCATCTTCCTAAGGGCGTGCAGATATCGGGGAGCAACTCGAACCTGCGGACCGTCTTTGAGATGCACAACCGTGTTTCCGCGCGTCATTCGAAGTTCCATGACGTTGTTGAGATTGATTGCTGCGCGACCGCTTACGCGAATCAGGAACTTACGCTGCGGAAAATGAACCAGGCTTTCCAACGGATACGACGTCTTGAACGATTCCAGCCGAGTGTGTACCAAAGTTCCCTTATCCTCTTTTTCAAGCCAGATGAGATCTTCTGAGTTTAGGACAACGAGACGACGCCCAGCTTTGAACGCGATTTTTCGGTGCCTGCGATGCGGCGACCGTTTCGCTACAATTTTTATTGTCTTGTGTACCTGCCTGTTTGACGAGATCCCCAGTTTCATGCGTTTTTGGGTCTCTGAGACTACTTCAGCTAACGAATACATTTTGGTTTTCGGGCCTTCATAGACAAAAAAATCTTGAGCCCCCTCAACGCGGAATAGAAAAATGAGGCAATTCGTTTTCTCCGAGATTCTTACTTTCGACTTCTTGATTAGGGCCTCATTTAATAAGATCAACTGAGGCTGGTAGTGATTAATTGCGGTCCGGGCTTCCTCGAGCGTCAGGCAATCCACCACTGTTTCGACACAATCCATTTGAGAGAGAGCGGTTCTTAGAGACTCGATCACGAGTTCATTAGTGTGAGCTATCAAGACTCTGATATGTACGAAATTGGATAAAGGCGCGCACATCTCGAGAAAAAATAACATCTAGCGGCAAGGAAAATGCAGGGGGTGGGATAGGTTGTTACGAAAACAAAACGAGCGCCCGCATTTTCCAAACGGATGCAGGACTTGTTTGTAAGACGATGTACTTTTCTGAATAGGACCCTGAAGCTAGTAATTTTTTTGCAAGTCCATTCCGGAGTACATCTGCGCAACCTGTTCGGCGTAGCCGTTAAACATCAAAGTCTTTCGGCGACGGAATTCACCAATGCGACGTTCTGATGACTGTGCCCAGCGCGGATGATCCACATTAGGATTCACGTTGGAATAAAAGCCGTATTCCTTAGGAGCGAAAGTGTTCCATGCCGTTGGCGGCTGCTTTTCCACGAAACTGATTTTGACGATTGACTTGATTCCTTTGAATCCATATTTCCATGGAACGACTAAACGGATGGGAGCGCCATCTTGATTCGGAAGCCTTTCACCATGCAATCCGACGGCAAGGATTGTAAGTGGGTTCATAGCTTCGTCCAGCCGCAGACCCTCTGTGTAGGGCCAGCTGAGCCCCCTCACACGCTGTCCTGGCATCTGCCTGGGATCAAGCAGCGTCTCGAAGGCGACAAAGTTTGCTTTCGGTTTGGGTTCAACTGCCTTGATTACCGCATTCAGCGGAATGCCGATCCATGGGATGACCATAGACCAACCTTCGACGCAGCGCATCCGGTAAATACGTTCTTCGAGTGGACTCAGCTTCATGAGGCTGGCAATGTCCAGCTTTTGTGGATGCTTCACATTGCCCCCGATGGAAACGGTCCACGGGCTAGTTTGGAAATCTTTTGCCTTCGCCGCCGGCTCATCTTTTTTGGTGCCGAATTCGTAAAAATTGTTATAGCTGGTAACGTCCTTGAACGGGGTGATCTCCTCATCCATCGTGCTCAGGTCGCTTTTATTGAACTGAAGCTTGTTTCCCCCGAATGCTGTTAATTCAGGACTGAGCATCTCCGGAACGAGTTTCGCAGCGGCAAGGCCGATGCCTGCCACTCCGGCAGTGGCAATGAAGTCACGCCGGTTGAGGTATACATTCTTCGGAGTGATTTCGGAATACTTAATGTCTGCCGATTTCTTGATGAGCATTGGATCAACTTTGATATTTTCTCTTCAGATCGCTTATTTATTGATGTCTTGCTTTGCTTCTAGTTGCCGAACGAGGCCGTCAAGATAGCTTTTCTGAGTTTCTGGGGACGCGAGAAGCGCAATTTTCATCTCCTTTGCTGCTTCTTCAAACTTTCCTTGCGCACTGTACATTCGAGCCATGCCCGTGTGTACGAACCATTGGTCGGGGTGTTTCAATGCATTTTCTTTGAAAATGGAGAAAGCTTCTTCATTTCGGTTCTCGCTCATAAGCTGGCGGGCATAGGAATGGATTTGAAGCGGCGCAGCGAGACTGAGTGCCTTCTTCTGCGCTGCGGCCGCTTCGTCTTTGCGGTTCAGGCCTGTCAGTACTCTCGCTTTCGTGATCTCATTCTCATAGCGGTCTTCATTTTCGATTGATGTATCGGCATATTTCAACGCTTGATCGAGCGCAAGTTTCTCAGTGAGCAAATAATTGGCGGCATCATTCCAGCTCATCCATGTAGTTAGCGACAAATTACGAAGCTGCTTCTTCAAGCTGGCCTGCACGACATCATGTACATCGACTTGCACTTTGAATTGCACGGCGAGTTTTTCCCAATACAGTTCCACATTCGCTGAATCTGGTTGCAAATGGTCGAAGTCATAAGTCAACGCGTCATGCATTTCTGCAGCTCGGGGTTTCACGGCAATGCGGAGTGCATCTTCTGCAGGATCGTAAGTGAAAGATCCCCAAGAGGTTGAGTTCTTGGAGAAAATGATTGTCCACTCGTCGACGTTGGGAATTATGTGCAAACCGTAAGTTCCTTGGCCCAGTTGTTTACCTTCAATCAAAACTGGATCGCTAAATGTGACAGTTGTATTGTCGTTGGCGCCCGCCCGCCATACCTTTCCATACGGCACTAACCCATTCCAGATCTTGCGATCTTTCACCTGCGGCCGGTGATACTTGATCGTAATATCCGTGATCCCGATTCGCTGTGAGATTGCCGCTCGCTGACTCGGCGTGGGGAGATCCAGCACCAATGATTGCGCCGAACTCACTGTTGAGGCTGTGTTCAGCAGTAGGAATATGAGGCTTCGTAAAATCGCTTGTCGCAAGGGAAAGACTCCTTTGTTACTTCGCTCTTGTTGGATTCACCACCGGTTCGGCATCCGTACTTTCGACTCAGCGACTGTCGCGAGGCGCTTGCGCTGCTTTTTTATCGCTTCAAGTTCATCGCATTGTCTAAAGAGTCGAATCAGACTTATACACATCCAATGTTTAAGTTAGGTATTCGATTGGAAAGCGACAAGTGCCAATCCACCGTATTACGATAAGACCACTATTCCATGAGCTCATTGTCCCAGCCTTTTTGTCCCCCTGTTACCCTGGCCCCCGCATCAGTCGCACCTATGTACCAGCAGGTTTACGGATGGTTCCGAGCCGCCATCCTCAATCGAGACCTTCGTCCAGGTCAGAGGCTGCCTTCCACTAGGGCACTAGCTGGTGAACTGCGCATTTCCAGAATCACCGTACTCAATGCCTTTGAACAACTACAAGCAGAGGGATATCTGGAAACTGCGTTAGGCTCTGGAACATTTGTCTCCAAGTCGATTCCCGATGAAATGTTGAGCCCCTATTCCGGTAGAGCGGAGAAACTCACCGTCAAAAAATCTCGTTCGAGGTCTTCCGAGGTTGATGGGCGCAGTAGGAACCACAAGCCACCGTGGAACACGATCTTGGGTGCATTCCGTGTTAGCCATCCTTCGGTAGAGGACTTTCCGGTGAATGTTTGGACCAGATTACTTACGAAACACTCCCGGAGCTCTTCACGGCAATTGATGGGATACGGTGACGCAATGGGTTACCACCCGTTTCGGAAAGCGATCACCGAATATTTAAGAACTACCCGCGGTGTTCGATGTGATCTGTCCCAGGTGATGGTTGTCAACGGCTCGCAACAAGCGTTGACCATAGCGGCACAAGCTTTGTTGAGCCACACCAAAGACATCTGGTTGGAGGAGCCTGGATATCCAGGAGCACGCCGGGCATTTGGTGTTGCCAAGATGAATCTGATCCCAGTTCCAGTGGACCGTCAAGGGCTAGATGTGGAGAAAGGCATTCGCCTTTGCAGCAAAGCTAAAGCTGCATATATCACGCCATCTCACCAGTATCCGCTCGGAATGGCTATGACTGCTAGGCGTCGAATGATGCTCCTGGACTGGGCATCGCGAAAAGGGAGTTGGATCATTGAAGACGATTATGACAGTGAGTACCGGTTTGGCTCTCGTCCACTCGCCTCACTGCAGGGAATGGACACCAATGGAAGGGTCATATATATCGGGACGTTTAGCAAAGTGCTTTTTCCAGCTATACGCCTCGGATATATGGTGATTCCACATGACCTGATTTCTACATTTGTTGAAGTGCGGGATGCTGTTGATATTTTCTCGTCCACACTTTATCAGTCTGTACTTACAGAGTTCATCAATGAGGGCTACTTTTTGCGGCACATTCGAAATATGCGGATCTTGTATCTGAAAAGACGAAGGTGCCTCGAAGAGGCTTTAAGGAAAGAACTGGGATCCAATTGCGAGATAGAAGGGGACGATGCAGGAATGCATCTTGTTCTGATGCTGCCCAAGGAGAAGAACGATGTTGTCGTTGCGAGAAGGGCCGCGGAGTTAGGCATCTCCGCTACGCCGCTATCCGCCTGCTTCCTGGAATCCCCACCAAAAATGGGACTGATACTTGGTTACGGCGGGGCTGATGAGGCTCAAATAATCGCGGGGGTAAAAAAGCTTGGAATCGCGATTCGCTCAAGTTAAAGAGCAGATTCGCGATGCCGACTTTAAATAGCTCTATCAAGAAAAAGCTGAATCGCAGACTTGTATTTTCTCGATACAACAAGATCGGTTCCATCGCACAGACGTATGATGTACTCTCCCGCGATGCCGGGCTGCGCTTCTTGGATTGAGAACACATTAACAATCGTCGAACGATGAATCCGCGAAAATCGCCGTGGGTCCAACTTCTTCTCGATTGCATGGAATTTTTCACGTACCAAATAAGAAGTACTTCCAAGATGGAGCCGGGCGTAATCGCGCTCGGCTTCTATCCATTGCACGTCCGCTGACTTCAGAAAAATATGCTTTCCGCCAGTCTTCACCACTAAACGCTCTGGATAGACCCTTTGTCTTGTTACATCAGTGATGAGCTCTATAAGGCTGGCTCTAGTTCGATCTCGCTCTTCTCGATTTTGAATTAATTCCTTCGCTCTGGCCAAGGATTGCGCAAAGCGAGCACGGTTAAAGGGTTTGAGCAGAAAGTCGAGTGCTCGGGCAGAGAATGCTTCAACTGCATATCGGTCAAATGCAGTCACGAAGACAGTCACCGGAATCGGTTCGCCTTCAAGTGCCTGTAAAACTTCAAACCCATCTAGTTCTGGCATTTGAACATCAAGGAAAGTAAATCAGGCGAGATATCGTTTATTGCAGCAATGGCCTCAGCGCCGTTGCTGCATTCATGGCACACTCTGACTTGTTCGTCTTGCTCCAACAGTGTTCGAATCCGCTTTCTAGCCAGTGCTTCATCATCAACGATCAAGACCTTGATCACGCCAAAGCTTCCTCCGGTTCCCTTGAGCCTAGCTTTATTTGAAAAGGAATCGAGACAAAAACTCCAAAGCCTGATCCTCTCAAATTTTCGAGGTCCAAACTAAAATTATCTCCGTAGAGTTGCCTTAACCTTTCTCGGGTGTTCTTAAGTCCAATGCCCTTTGCGAAAGCTTCTTGAATTGGGAAATTAACTCCCACGCCGTTATCGGTAACCGCTATCCCGAGGACGTTATCGGTCTTTGCAACTTGAACGGTCACTTTGCCGGCACTTGCTCGAGGCGCTATTCCATGACGAACTGAGTTTTCAACTAACGTGTGGATCACCATAGTAGGGAGCAATGCAGAAAGTGCTTCGGGATCGATTCTCAGTTCAAACGTCAACCGATCCTGAAACCGTGTGCGCTGAATGGATAGGTAAGGTTCCAGCGCTTTGATTTCTTCGCTAACAGTCGCTTCGTGAGCGTCTCCGGACTCGAGCGTTTGCCTTAGCAAGTCGCTCAGATCGGTCATCATATTCTCAGCCAATTCCACATCTTCGTGCATGAGAGCGGATATATTGTGGAGAGTATTAAACAAAAAGTGCGGCTGAATCTGGTTTTTTAGCGTTTGCAGATTGGCTTCTGCAAGCTGGGTTTGAAGTTGTGCAGTCTTAATTTCTCTTAATTTGTACTTCTCAAAAATGTCTAGAGCGTGAGCGATGCAAGCTATGATTCCATAAACCAAGAGGTTGTCTATCAAATTGCCAATCAAGTAATAGGAAAATAAGCTCACCCATCCTTGGTTTGGCAGATAGGGATAAATAATCGCATGTAAAGGAATGCGGTAAAGCGCATGAATACCCGACAACAGAATCCAAAGAGAGGCATGAACAGAGAAGTTACGCCAAGCAGGGCGCCCTTGAATCGGGTAACGCCTAACTGCCCAGAATATTAATGGTGAAGCCGCTGTCCAGAACCAGCCATATGCTAAAGGCATTCTTACCGTTAAGCTGAAAGGTATCGGGTGCCCACTCTGTTCTGTGACGTAATGATTTTGCACTCCTTCAATAATCGCAACCACCGTCCAGATTGCAAATGCTGGTAGCGCGATGTTGATTGGTCTAGTCTCAATTGCGTTCCGACCGAGCCGTTTGAGCTTGGCGATAAATAACATAGCTAACCTCGGTGTTTCCCTTCATAGCAGCCTGGAGATCTCTGACCGCAGGCCGCACTTTTCAACATAGGATCTACTTTAGTGTTCGTCGGATTCACGTTCCCCGGCAACTTCGTCCAGGAAGACAGTCTAGGCACAGCTGATCCGTCTCCTTCATCGGGTCGAATCGGCCTTTGAACGAAATAATCAACCCCTTCGTCGCACAATACCATTTGTTCGGATATGGGTAGTGAACCCGTGGGATCAGAGTCAACACTGTTGGGCTGCCTATTCCGAGAAGTGACTTCAGCGCGCGTGAAATTCGTCTTGACGCTCTCCATTGCTAGGGATGCCGAAGAGGTTCCCGACATCCTTCTCCGCTGCGAGGTTTAACGTATTGAAGATTCAAGCGTTTCGAACGCGTCATCGCTGCGGCGAATAGAAAAAAGGGAGGCGGCTTCCCGCCCCCCCAGGCTAACAGCAATTGTGGTTTTAGAAGATGAAGCGGAACGCCAGACGCATCTGACGTGCTCCTTGGAACACTTGTGCCATCCCGTACCGGTTAGCGAGAGTCAAAGGTTTTTGTAGTCCTGTGAAAGCTCCCGTGCCGTTAAAGGCATCCACAAAGTTAAACCCGTTCATCACTTTGCCAAAATCGATTGCTGGATCGCCGCTGAATCGAGAAGCGCGACCCGGAGTGATTATGGGAGTTGCACCGGCACCGATGATCTGGTTGTATGCCACTGCAGAACGGTTGTTGAACAGGTTGGTGATGTTGGCTTCAAACTTCAAACGCATCCCTTCGTGCGTCTTGCTCACAGGGATTTCGTGTGTAAGGTTGAAGTCGGTTTGCATGTAGGCATCTGTGCGAGCGTTAGTGTCAAGGCTATCCAAAACAACGTTCCCGGTGGAAGCATCACGATGCACATTCGCAAACACTCCGCGGCCAATGAGTTGGCAAGCAGATCCCGTGACTCCCACTGCTGAGAGACAGGTATTGATCGGCGTACCTTGGAAGATGGACTGGCTGAAGCCGAACAGAGATTCCTGCCCAGCAAACCACTTCTGTCGATAATAGCCGAAGATCGTTGCCGTATGCGGTCGGTCGGTAGCAAGTGGGCCGTAGTCCGGTTTGCCATCGACATCATAAGACATGTTCGGAATATCGAATGCACGCTCGTTATTCGGAGCGTGACGCCCGCCGCCACCATCAGTGGGGTCGGTATCAGTCAAGCCCGAGTAGTTGCCACGAAGAGCACTGTAGGTATAAG
The DNA here is from genome assembly GCA_025462725.1 of Terriglobales bacterium. GTDB lineage: Bacteria > Acidobacteriota > Terriglobia > Terriglobales > Acidobacteriaceae > JAICLA01. The sequence continues at coordinate 28,531 of JAOAPE010000002.1, forward strand.
AGAGGGCGCCGAACCAACGGCCAGTAGGCCTTTTGGCCAAGCGTATTTCAAATCCATCGTAGTTCCGGACTGCTTTTTGTGCAGCCGGGCACTCAGCGCAGAACGGAACAGATGTCAGGTAATTGTTGTTGGCAGCATCTGGAATCACGACGGGACGATGCAACACGTCTGCGAAGGTGCTTCCAGGATTGCCGATGTAAAAGCCAAGATTGTCGGTTATCGCCATGTCTTCGATGGTGTTGTCGAGGCGTTTGCGCGAATACCGGGTCTCCAGGCTCCAATCGTTACTGATCGCCCAATCCACCCCTGTCACAAACTCGTGCTGTTTCATCGGGCTCATGTCAGGTTGAATAGCAGGATCGCGAGGATCGGCCTTGGTGGCTCGTAGGTCCACGTTCTCGATAAAGCGGCCAACTGTTACTCCTGGTGCTCCACCGGTTGGAGGGCATGCATGCGGTCCAGGAGCGCCTCCGTTCACGCTGATGGACGGGGCGGTAGGAGTGATTTGGGCATAGTTGACTGAGTCAAGGGTGTATACACAATCGTGCCAATAATCACTGCCGAACGATCCACGAGCCAAGCCCATCTTCATGATGTCGTAGAACTGACCATAACTGGCGAAAACTTTCACTTTGCCGTTATGGAGCAGATCGTACGCACCACCGATTCGAGGAGCAGTTTTTTGTCCGAAACCAAAGTGCACTGTGGGGAAGCGGCTCGGGTCGTATGGAGGTTGGTTTTCCTCATCGAATCGAACGCCCACATTCAATGTCAGACCAGTCTTGCCGACGCTCCAAGAGTCCTGGAAGTACAAAGCGTTTGCTGTTTGCTGATCGCTACCGGAGTTATCCACTCCGTCGCGAACGGTGTAGTACCCATACAATCCCGTGCATCCCGCTTGTCCAGCCTTGCCGTTAAAGGCAGGGTTGGCAGCATTTTGAGCAATGATTGGGTCGCAAACTGTTGTGCTTGTCTGTGGCCCATATTTCTGTCCCCAGTACAACAGGACTGAGGCTGTGTTGTAGAGGCTCAAGGTGCTGTTGGATTGCGCCTGGTAGAAGTAGCCGCCTTTAAAGGTGTGGCTGCCCCACAGATTGCTGATGAAATACGATGCATCGGCGTTGTAGGTGCGGCGCTTGTATGCGTCGAAGAACGACTTGAAAGTGCTGGGAATATTGGTGAACGCACCAGATTGGTAGACCGGAACCCCGTTAACGGTTGAGTTCGGGACTGGATTCCCGCCCGCGTCTACAGATGAAGCGTTGACGGCAGTGCCGTTATACGAGTACTGCACGCCTACAGGAGTTCCGCGTTGTTCGCTATTGGAGAAGAAATAACCGATACGGGAACTGACCACCAACTTAGAGGTTGGAGTCCAGTCGCCACCGAAGGTGTAGACCGAGAGCGGATTAACCGTGCCGGCATCTGGACGAATGGTATTTGGATCGACTCCGGATCCCGCATTGCGCTGCCCATATGCACTGTCCGGGCTACCCAGAGAACCCTTAACCCGAGAATAACCATAGTTCCATCCGGCGAACAAACGAAGCCGGTCGGACATTCGATAATCCAATCGAGAATAGAGGTTGTGCTGAATGGTGTTTTGGCTTAGTTCCCGCGGGCCAGCATTCAATCCGGTAAATGTTGTCGTACGGGTAATCGTATCAATGTACGGAATGTAGCTGTTGAACAGCCACAGGCGATCTTTCATTAACGGACCGCTTATAGTAAAGCCAGGCTCCAGTATGCGCCGCTTGTCTTTGTTCGGCACATAATACTCAGGTGTGCCGTCCAAGCGCGCCGTAGTATTCAGAGATGCTTTCGTGGGATCGATGCGCAGTCCGCACACCGTACTGAACGCACTAGAGGTCATGCTGCTTGCACAGGGATCGTTGGCGTTCAGCGCGTTAGTTCGCAGATAGGTGAGAAACTCGCCATGCCAACTGTTTGAACCGCGCTTCGGTATGGCGTTGATCACGCCACCGAGTGCGCCTCCAAATTCGGCTTCGAAGCTTGTTGTCTTGACCTGCACTTCTTGCACGAAATCCATATTGAAGCTCTTACCAATGCCGCCGCCCTGGACATTAGTGGTATTGATGCCATCGATCAAATATACGTTTTCAGAATCGCTTGCTCCATCAATCTGAAAACCATTATCGCGACCAGTCATGGTGCTGTTCTGCAAAGGCTCCATGCGTGCGCCAGGTGCGAAGGGAATCACTGATTGAAAAGATCGGCCTTTTGGAATTCCGTCCAGAATCTCGCGAGTTACATTGGTCTGGACCTTTGATTGAGTTACATCAACTGCAGGGCCCTCGGAGCTCACCTCAACTGTGGTGGATTCCGTCCCGAGCTTCATGCCAATGTTGATGATAGGTAATGCACCCACCTCGAGCTTTACGCCGGACAGTTTGTTGTTACCGAAACCTGTCGCCGTCACATCGATCTGGTACGTACCGGGCGGTAACTGAGTAAAACGATAGGTACCGGCACTGTCGGTTGTAGCGGTTTTAGTTCCGATCAATGCAGAACCTGTGATGGTAACCTTGGCGCCGCTTATGACTGCGCCTTGTGGATCTTTTACTGTTCCTTGAATGCCGCCAGTCGTCTCCTGCGCCCAACTTGATACAGAGAGGGCGATCAAGACAATGAGGCATCCGAAGTGAAGCGCTCTTGTGAAAGAACGCAGCCAACTTGTTCTCATGTGTTTGCTCCTTTGAGTTTGCAGCAAAGGAAAATGCCTTTGTGCTAGCAGAGCTAAAGGCACGAGAGAGGCCAAAGCGCATGTACTTGCAACGAATGACTTTCAGCATCACACAGGCGCTCAGACAATGTAGAAAACAGAATGCAATGAAACCTGAAGCTGACATGAAACACCTGTCACGCGAGTTGTTGATTCAAAAAAAAAAGCGTTGTGTATCCAAATGAATGTAGTTCGTCCCGGCTTTCAGGAATACATATTCCTCGCGTCTGATTTATATGGAATTATTGATTCTGTAACGGTCTCTAATTATTTCAGCCGCTGTGCGCTTTTGGATGGATAGAGTCCCGAGAACCACGAATGCCAGCGTTCATCGTGGTTTTCAGCTGTTTCGCCGCACGGGAATGCATCGGATGCATGGAATAAACTTTAGGCATGCTTGTCGCTATGAAAATAAGCTTTGGTGCGCTAGTGTGGTTGCCCTCGATCGAAGCTTCTTCTTGCGTCCGTATGGCACGGAATCCAGGCGGTCACGACTGTGGTTCGCGCCAATTACAAGACCTCCTAACAAAGCAGCGGCACAACGCATTTCATGAATTTCAATGTTAGAAATTTTATTTTCATTCTGCTTACCTGTGCGACAGCACAGGCAAAATCCGGGCTTTGTCGCATGATTCATGCGTTTCATCTCCGTTTTCCGTTTATTTGCCTCTCTCCGCTTGACAGCATTACTGACCAAAGCTAAGGTCCATCTATTCAGTCGTAAGCGGGGCGGAAGTGCAAAGGAGTTCCGGTGAAAAAATATCTCTTGTTTGTAATGATGATGGTCTTGGCAGGCTGGGCTACGGGAACTACAATTCCGGACCCTGCCGCGGATATACCGTTAGCAAAACAGCGTGGGCGAGAGACTGTTGTTTTTGCCGGCGGATGTTTCTGGGGTGTGCAAGCGGTTTTTGAGCAGGTAAAAGGAGTGAAGAGCGCGACTGCCGGCTTTGCGGGCGGTGCCAGCAAGACAGCTCGATATGAGCGTGTCAGCGATGGCAACACGGGGCATGCCGAGTCTGTTCAGGTCACCTACGACCCATCGCAAATCACATTCGGGCAGCTACTAAAAATATTCTTCTCTGTGGTACATGATCCGACTGAGCTAAACCGGCAGGGTCCTGACACGGGCACTCAATATCGTTCGGCCATTTTCTATCACAATGATGAGCAGAAGCGGATCGCTGCAACGTATATCGAACAGTTGAATGCCGCGAAGGTGTTTCGCGACAAGATCGTCACGGAGTTAAGTGCCAATGATAAGTTTTATCCGGCAGACGAACATCACCAACATTATCTAGTGAAGCACCCGGACGATCCGTACATCATCAATAACGACATTCCCAAGGTCAGAGCTTTGCATCAGGAGTTCCCGCAGCTTTTCGTTGGCACCGTGATTTAGAAGTCATACTTCGCTTCAATTCAGACCTCGTTTAGGAACGTCCAGTTTGGGTGTGCAGCATGATTGGGAAGAAAGAGGAAGTATTGCTTAGCTCTGGGTTGTGGCAATTTCTGCCTCTACCGGGACTGGAGCGATTCGAGCTGATACGTGTGAGCAGCGGCTGGATAGTCAATGGAACCATTCTCCGCATTCATAACCAGTCGCCCATTGAAGTGCGGTACTCAGTCATATGCAACAAACACTGGGAAACGAAACACGTCGAGGTATCCCTTCTCGATAAGACTCTAAGGACGGTGACGCTCGAGAAGAAGAACGGACGCTGGTACAGCAATGAACGCTTGCAGCCATCTCTTGACGACTGTATTGACGTGGATCTTGAATGGAGTCCCTCCACAAACACTATTCCGATTCGTCGCTTAAAGCCGCCTCTAGGTGGCAGTAGCGGAACTGTCGTCGCAGCGTGGCTGAGATTTCCCGATCTAGTTTTGCAGCCTTTAAGCCAGGAGTATTGCCGAACGACCGAACGGAACTATCACTATTCAAGCATGGAAAACGGATTTACCGCTGAACTCGCCGTTGACCAGAACGACGTGGTTGTCGACTATCAGGGCTTCTGGCAACGGGTCGGTCATTAGTACTAAGAGCTTGCCATCAAAGATACATTTTGAGAAAGAATTAACTTCTTCTTCCGCGTAAAATTTTGCCACTTCAGAGGACTTCATGAAAGCAAACTTTCGATTCGCCAGTTTAGTCAGTCTTGGCGTAGCAGCGATGGTCGCTCTTTCCCCAGCAAAAACCTCTAGCAGTCCCCAAACCAGCCCCTCTTCATGCTCCTCTCCAGAATTCCATCAGCTTGATTTTTGGATAGGTGAATGGGACGTCTTCGAAATGGGGGCCACTGCACAAAGTGCGAATGTTCGAGTCAGTGCCGTTGCTGAAGGATGTGGCTTGCGGGAAGAGTATGAAGAAGAAACCGGATTGAAAGGGGAGAGCCTCAGCTCCTACGACCCTTCTTCGCGAACTTGGCAGCAGACGTGGGTCAACAGTCGTGGCCAATTGCTCGTAATCAAGGGAGGTCTGCAAGCGGGGAAAATGGTTCTGCGTGGCACCTATCGCCCTTCCGGAATAGAGACACGTGTGCGCGGAATCTGGGAGCCCATTGCGGGCGGTGTTCGCGAGTCAGGGTTCATTTCTACTGACGGTGGTAAGCATTGGAAGCAATGGTTTGATCTTGAGTTCCGCCCGCACGCACACTGACGGGTCGATTGGAAGAGACCCAATTTCACGCTTCGTTCCAAGTGATGAAGAAAATCGACTGAAAACCACCTTCGCATTACTCCAGCAAATCGATTTCGAGAATCAAGGGTGCTGCCTATATAGCTATTTGCGATGTACGTAAGAAGGCTTCGATGCACGCATTAAAGGCATCTGGTTGCTCCAGGTTGGGCATATGTCCGGCATCTTGAATGATCTTCAACTGTGACCCAGGGATACGCGTGTGCATAAACTCTGCTTGATTTATGGGAGTGTATTCGTCCTTGTCGCCTACGATTATCAGCGTGGGAACAGTGATGGTGCTCAGCAACTCGGAATAATCCACCCTATTTGCCCTGGCTCTTAAGGCGGCAGCTGCACCTCCCGGGGAAGTCTGTTCCATCATTCGCAGAACGTGTTGGGCCGCCGCTGGCTTTTTTAATATATGCTCAGGTACGAGCATCCTTGGGAGCTGCTCGCGACTGTAATTGTGCATGCCTTCGCGCTCTAAGCGATCTGCCGTATCGAAACGCAGCTGCTTGACGTTAGCAGAGTCCAACTGAGCAGAAGTGTCGGCAAGGATCAGAGCGCTGATTTTTTCAGGGAACTTGCGGTAGCATTCAAAAGCAATTTGGCCTCCCATCGAAAGGCCACCAAGTACAAACCTTCCTAACTTCAAGCTGCTGGCGAGTTCTAGGACGTCGTCACTGAACTGTTCAAAATGAAGTATCGGATTAACTGCGGTATTAGACCCGTAACCGCGAAGATCAGGGCAGATTAGACGGTAGCTTCCCTGCAATCTTTGTACTTGCGGTTTCCACATTGTTCGGTCGAAGGGATGCCCATGAATAAGGACTACAGGTATCCCACTGCCTACGTCTTCGTGTTGTCGGTTAGAAAGTGGAGTTAATGGTGGATAGGCTGACTTCTCGTCCGAGGATGAACTGCTGCAAGACATTTTGGCCTCTTCTCCATCTGGGTTAGATGTGACAAAGCTTCGGCGGTTACATTCATTTGGCTTCGCACGCCTTCTACATTGGATCAACGAAGGTTCACCCATGACGATTGCGTAAATTTTCTTTAGCCGAAAATTTCCACGGCTGTGAGCGCATATGCCATGGCGCATTGGGCAATGTTGCGAACCGGAACGAACTCGTTCGGTCCATGCGATACGGTGAGCAATCCAGGTCCGTACGCGAACGCCGGAATGCCGGAAGCTGCATAGAATCGGGTTTCAAGTAGGCCTGGGCACATCTCGAACTCGGGTTGTTTCCCAGTGAGCTCCGTTACGTGGCGCGACAGTATTATGCCAAGCGGCTCGTCCGTCGGAGTCGCAGCCGCAGATTCCTCCTGAAGGGTCTCAATCTCGAACCCTTCTAGGGCGTCCCGCAGTCGGCATATTTCTTCTTGGAGGTTTTCTTCGGGATTAATGCGCCGATCAAGCGTGAAGGAACAATAATCGGGAGTCACGTTGAAATTTGTGCCTGCTTCAGCGCGTCCGCCTAGCATCAGAATGGAGTTTCGGGCCGCCGCCGGGGCGATTTTTTGCTGCGTTACGCGGAGCTCTACTTCCTTCTTAAGGTCGAGAAGCCGCACAATCGCCGGCATCGCGAGTTCAAACGCGTTCACACCTTCGAATTGCCGACCCACATGCGCTGCCTTTCCGCGCATTGTAGCGCGAAGTGAAATAGCTCCTCGGTTTGCATTCCAAATGACGCCACCAGTGGGCTCCGGCGTGAGCATGCCGACTCCGTCTTTCCCAAGGAACCCGCGTGCCTTCAAAAACCGAGACCCTCGCATTCCGGCGGTTTCCTCGTCGGGTACTAACACGATTCCTATACGTCCGGTTTTAAGAAGCCCTTCATCACGTGCAGCAGCTGCGGCATAAATCATGGCTGCCAAGCCGCCCTTCATGTCGGACGACCCGCGTCCGAACAGGTTTGCCCCCTCGACACGCGGCTGGAATTGTTCACGGTGCTGCGCCGGAACTACATCGTAGTGGCCACTGAAATAGAGAGTTCGCGAGCCAGTCCCACATGACGCGAGAACGCACTCTCCTTCTAGTCTCACATCATCAAAGCGAAGTCTGTGCAGTTCATCTAAGAGAGAGCCTGCACATTGCTCGTATTGGTTGCCCGGGGGATTTTCCGACGCAATGGAAATCAACCTCTTGGTGAAGTCCAGCATCGCTGGTTCGGAGAGTCGTTCACGAAGCCGGGATGTAAGCTGCTCAGTATCGAGGGTTTCCATGTTGATTCGCGCCTGATGATTGCACCATCCACTGACCGCCTGCGGCCCAATGTTGAGGGTAATTGTTTCTTAAGCGTCCAGAATAGACTATCAATTAACCACCGGAATGTTCACATCCACTTGGTCGTGAATCCGTGATACCAATCTCGAAACATTCCCTCGCTCTCACCAGCGCTCGCTCGCTTTGATCGGCATGTGTTGACAGGCGAATAAGGCTGAATGCGATTTCAACAGCCAAGTAGCGAGCAGGGAATTGTTGCCGGGTTGCCGCTTAGAACTCATACGTTGGTACAGGATTCTTTTCGAGTGTGCACAAAAGTGCTTTAATGCGAGGATTGAAAAAAGACTTCACTGGGCGCGATCGTAGCCCCGCAGGAGAAACAGCTATGAGCAACATGAAATCTCGGGTTGTGGTATTCGCTGTATTTTTGACCGCGATTTACTGTGGAGCAGAAGATGACCAGAAAATCCAAACCATAACCAAAATCGACGCTAAAACTCCGCGCGAGTTGCAAATCAGACTCGCGCGTAGCGCTGCGCCGCCTGAGGTTTCTGATCACGCCGACATCTACGTGCTAGGTAATAAAGGTAACGAGTTGGCGATAAAAGGTAGGAACGGATTCTCCTGCCTTATCGCTCGTCAGCACACCGATACGTTACGGCCTGAATGCTTCGATCGGGTAGGTTCCGATAGTACGCTGAAGTCAAAGCTGTTTACTGAAAGTGAACGAGCCAAGGGGAAGACGGACGCATAGATTGAAGCCGCACTGAACGCCGGTTACAGGAACGGATTCTTTAAGGCACCCTTGAAGCCTGGAATTGTTTACAGATGTCAGAGCACAATTATGTTTTTGACCCTGACAGCAAAAAGATAATCCACGTTCCCGGACATCTCATGTTTTATGCACCATTTGCGACAGCCCAGACTGTAGGCAGTGGAAAGGGTGCTCCTTATATAACCGGTCCCGGCAAGCCAGACGCTCTGATGATTGTTGTTCCAAGGCAGTGACTGTGAGTCTCTGAAAAATGCCGCACTCCAGTAAACGGCTGCCAGGGCTAAGGCGTGGTCATTTGAAGCTGCGGGAACTATTCCTTCTACTACTCCGAAAGCTACCCTCACAGAGACTTGCCTGATGAGTTCGCAGCTTGCACTTATCTCGTGCCTGTTGATGCTGGTACCCGTGCCGCCGCGGCTCAACGAGTGGGCCTACGCCCGCTTTGCCATCGACATCGCCTCGGCAGTCATCGCTCACCTCTCGGTTGGCGATGGCCCACAGGCATGGAGTTGGGCGATTGCCACTGGCGTGCTCTGGGCACTACTTCTGGCGACGCCCGGGAACCTGGAGCTAAATATGAAAAAATCCGTCAGAGTTGAATTTGCCTCTGCATTGATTGACGAGAAGATCAAGGAACGTGGAGACTGGCGCGGAAAGACACTCGCGAAAGTGCGCGGAATAGTTCATGACGCAGACCCAGAGATAGTTGAAGAATGGTAGTGAAAATGACATTTGCAAAGGGAGCTGCGCTGCAGGGCCCTTCACGCTTATTCAATTCCAGTCTCGATTGGGAATGTCAGACACCCCATCGACATCCATGAAGGTGAAGGAACTAACAAGCCGGCATTGAAGGATCTCATTCGCGCTGCAGTGGCGCTCAATCTAAACGCTAAGAGCAAGCCGAGCAAGACCAAGCCCAAGTCTGGGCGACCGAGCAGCGAGCGGCCGGGAATTTGACTTCCAGACGGAGCGAAATTGGCTGCGAAAAGTAAAGCAACAGCGCAGTTGGTATAACACTGCCCAGGACCGACTCACCCTGCCTAGGACCGGCGGCTTCTTCTTGCGTCCTCGAAGACTCTAGCTAAAACTGAACTCACAGTTCGAGCACGGCTACTGCCTGTGACAGCATGGGATTGAGTTTCAGGCCATCCAAGCAAAAGCTAGAAGGAGTGTAATGCTGAGCAAATCTCTAATGAATTGCTCTGCATACCACCATCTGCACCCACAAATAACCGGACGTCCCCAGAGACCTCGAATACGCCTCCGTCTTCCGTGCTTGGCGTCAGAATCAGCTTGCTTATTCGCTTTTGTAACTCTTGCCGCGCAAGGAGGCGATCCCCCGCTAGAGCTTCGGAGAAGTCGGTAGCCTCCTGTTCTACAAATAGTTGAATCTCGTCCTCTGCAAAGCTGAGTTTTAGCGGTCGTGCAGGTTTCTCCAAATGTTTCTCGAGTTGTTGTAGCTTAGACTCAGTAATCCGAAGCTGCGCCGAGAGCGAGTCTGATAGGCCATGTTGCGAGATTGCTTTGATGACGTTCTCAGCCTGCCTTTGCAGGTTGCTCCGTTCAGACGTCAGTTGGCTACGCTCCTCCTCAATGGTTTCCAAATGCGCTTGCTCTTCCAGAAGCAGGTTCCGGAGCTGTTCGTCAAAATTGCGGCTAATCATTTCTTTCATCTGTGGGTTTGCAAGCTTTTTCGCAATTGCTTCAATGAGCTGTGCCTCCAGTCTGCTGTAACGGATGGTTAGTGCATTCGAGCACACGGCGCGAAAACGGTGGTTGGGGCATCCATACCGGGCATACTTCCGGCTTCCAGAAATGATTGTCATGTTTGTGCCACACACCCCACATTCCAACAAGCCGCCGAAAAGATAGACTTGTTGCGCGCGATTGATTCCGCCCAGCCTTTTGAATCCAAGCTTTTCTCGAGCTCGTTTATTCTGTTCATGGGCCTTATCCCAAAGCTCGTCCGAGACTATTCTCAACTGGCCGTTCTCGATGCACTCCCAATCTTTCTCAGGTCGTAATGCCTGTTCTCTCTTGCCGGTGTACGGGTTCCGAAGAGTCTGAAGGCGATTCCATCTCGCAATTCCGCGATACCGCACATTAAATAGAACGTCGCGAACACCTGACATATGCCAGGCTCTGATTTTGCGAGTCCTCGATGGTTGCGGAGAAAGCACACCTTCCGCATTCAATTTCTTGGCGATTTTTGTGAAACTGGAACCTGTCGAATACATCTCAAAGATTCGCCGAACAATTTTGGCTTCTTCTTCCAGGACTCTTTGCTCTACTCCAATGACTGCAGGCCTTCCATATTCCATAATTTTCGAAGGGTGCAATATAGGAACGTTACGATACCCGTAGCATCTGCCGCTAGGATTGCACTTGTTTAGAAATCTGCCTCGCTGGCCGCGATGGACTTTCTCCGACAGAGACTTAACATATTGTTCATCCATGAGCCCCGTGACGGTATGGATCGTGCGCGAACTCGCCGCCCGAGTATCTAAATCCAATGTCACGAAATATAGAAATACGCCCAAGTACTCCAGTTGTTCTGTCATCGCAAGAGTTTGCGGCAGGTGACGTCCGAAACGGGATGTATCATCGATGAGGACGCAATCAAACGGGCGCGGTCTTTGCTGAGCAGCTTCCAAAAGCTTAGCGAGGCCACTACGCCCGATTACTGATGCCCCCGATATAGCCGCATCCTTATATATATGTTCCTCAAGAACCAGCCAGCCCTTTGAGCCGGCTTTTTCTTTGCACTGTCGAATCTGGTCGTCAATAGAGGCGGCCCGCTGCATGTCACTGGAATAGCGGGCATAAATGGCGCACCTGGGTTTAGCATCCGTTCCGATGCTGAGTACAGGACTGTATTTTCCTTTAGGCATAATCACTGACGCGGCTATCAAGCCGCTCTCCTGCCTATGGGTTTGGTATTGGGAAAACTATTCACTTGCGATTCGCATTGTGGTGAAGCTCGATGTTGCGGTCCCGCAGGAACTTGGCGATTAGCCTGGGAACTAGCCACTCACGGCATACAGCGTCGAGCGCTACGGGATCTTCTATGCCAGCGGCTATCGAGACATCTTCTTTTTCAGCTCGTTTAGCTTCGCGACGTTTGCGTAAAGCGTTTTTGTTTGTCATCTCTCCCCTGTCCTTTGTCACGGTTCCAATAGCCCGTAAGAAGTTTCCGAAAGCGAAACAGTATCTATGGAGGAAACAATGTAGTCGACGTTATGAAATGGAACGAACAGGATCAACGTAGTTCTTGAACTCGAGGTTCCGAGCTGTTCCATCATTTTGTCCGTGAAATCTTGACTTTCAATCCAAACTCCCGCCGGTTCTACCTGAAGGAGCTTGACCAGAATTGATTCACGCTGATTAAGTGACGGAATCCGAGCCACAACCGTCTCGCCTACTAAGTCTCTAAGTTTTCTTTCCACCGTGCTACCACCCTTTACCTGTGAGTCTCTGAACGCAGTTCATCTCTCCAGAGAATCGCCTTCCAACAGCGCTAGCCCAAGACCTTGGATCTCAGGCATGGATTTTCCGACCATGCCTTGGAGATCTCCGTACATTCCTGCAGTGCTGGTCATTAGAAGTTCTAGGTGCCGTTGCCGCTTTGACCACGTGCGATTAAATGCCCTTTTCTCCGCGTTAAGATCCTCGTGCATTGCAATACAAGCTTCGACAATTGCCGAGACCCGCTGACGAAATTGCGGTCCAGTCAGGTATTCGTACATGACTTCCATTTTTCCTTCTCTACCTTTTGTAGCTAGCTTGACCAATGCCGTTTCAATCAACGCTGCCCGCAGTGCCTTGGCGAGAGGCAGAATGCAGGCCGTCGTTCCTACCCATACCGTTTCAATTTGATCGAACGTGTCTATCCCTTTTGGCATCGCGGTGGAGATGATGACCCCAACCTGTGCGCCTATTCCCCGTTGATCTTGACGATTCTTGACTAGCCAATCGTCGCTCCATGTCTTTGTACGTTTACTTTCCCAAAGAATAGTTCCGCACACGAATCCACCTGGCCCGATTACCCGCTGTATGACATCGCCACCAGCGCGACCCTTCTGAACTGGCTCGATTTGGTCGAGTGGGAAGGAGATTTTCAGCCGTTCCTCTAACGCAAGTTCGAGCACCTCACCTTGGAGCTGTTGAGAGCTCTGCTCACTTTTGCGACGCAATTCTTCGACCTGTTGACGCATGTCCCCGATGACCTTGTCCTTTTCTGCAAGCTTAAGCCGAAAGCTCTCCTCCTCTTCCTTCATGGTGGCCTCTCGAACCTTCTTTCTCTCGTCATGTAACCGACGTTCGACCTCCAGTTCCAGTTCGCGCTTCTGCTCCTCGAGCGCCCGGCGTTCCTTTCGTACTGCTAATTCCGCCGCCTGTGCCTGCTGGATTTTCAAGTCCTTCTCGGCAAGTTCGGTTTCTACAGACCGAAGCCTAGCGCCAAATTCCTCGGACGCCCTTTCTTCTGCGGCCTGCGCCAAAAGTTTGCGCTCCGCGTTCAATCGGTCCTCGAGAGCAATTCCAATCATGGATTGAACAAAGCTCTCCGTCAGCAGAAACTCGGCGTTACATTTGGGGCAGGTTATATTGAAGTTTTTCTTCATTTCGATTCCTTAGAAGAGATTTTGTTATCGACCAATGGCAGCTCGCTGAACTTGGGAAACTCGCATGACAATCGTCTCTCCGGTGTAGTCCCATCGTGCGTCGCAGGTTCTCGTCCTATTTGAAATAAGGTTAAGAGTTCTGAGAAAATCCGCAGACTCAGTGATTCGCAGTCCAGTTCCTGCTCTAATCACGGGCGTTCCACAGCCGCTATTGTCAGCAGCCTTAATTGCCAGGAACTCTCCAGACACTGAATAGAACAGCCAAACAAGTTCAACTTCGCGCAGGTTAAACGCCGTCACCGCCGCAGAATTGAAAATGATTGTTCCTTTGGCGCTAATCGAAACTTTGGCCCTGCCATTCGCGATAGACATGCTGATTTCCTCCCCAGAACCTTTCCTGCTAATTGCCTTCAGAATCGCCTTATGGCATAAGGGAGCTACGAAACAACCAAAGCCATATTCGTATTAAGAATAATTTACCACTATAAAGAATGTCTGTCAAAAAGGCGAATCCTCCAAAACCCGATCCGGAAGCAATAGGAAGACGTATCAGAGAGATACGCGGGTTTGATCTTACTCAGGCAGAGTTCGCTAGGAGTTTTGGTATCGGGCAGACACAACTGTCCAAGTATGAGAAGGGTCAGAGCGTGCCAACGCTAGAAATGCTGCTGAAACTGAGTGCCTATTCAGGGAAGAGCATTGACTGGATTGTTAAGGGCGAGGACTTTAGACCCTGATGCGATTCGTACCACTACTATTAGGACCGCCGCCAACTTACAGCGGATTCCATCGAGTCGGTCATCGGTCTTGGGCACCGATGGCCGATGGATTGGAGATGTTGTCAAATGGAATATATTTCAAACGTTTACCTAGAGCATCGGTATAGCTGCATCTTCACCGTAGATAATTTTGCGGGTGCCAAGGCTTCGGCAGTGTAGACGTGCTAAGTACGACGAGAGACCCTCCATGAGAGCAACTGACTTGGCTCATTTGGTCGCTCGCCTGAAGGTGTAAAGTCGTTTTGAAACTTAAGCAGTTATGGCCTGAGAATGATTTTCCCGCCCCGGTGTAGATGGATTTGTAGGCGATGCTTGCTGCGCGCAGATTCGCAGAATTTATACGGGCGAATCTCCTTGCCTGAACTTGATTATCAGCAACTTAGAGCATCTTGCTAATATGCTGTGCTGTCTCCTCGATTGGACCAGAGTCAAGGCCGCCTTGCTCGTCGTCTTGCGTGACGAAGAGGTTCTCGTCAAGTTTGAAGCCATTCCCTTCGTACCATGCGCGTTTCCATTCCCACCCCCGGCGATAATCGTCTCTCTTGAGCATTCCGAGATGCTCCCACACGATCACATCGCCAGCATCTGTGACAAAAGAGAAATCAGGCCGCAATCGTCCGGGCACCGCTGTCCCTTCCAGCGGCCGCTCATAGAGGTACTTCAGCCCGATGCCAAATAGATGGTTAGCAATGACGAGCTCAGACTTGCTACGAACCATGTCACCGTTCCTCGCCTTATGAATGAACTGAGCGGCATCAGGTATATCGTCTGCTTGTTCGCGCACTGTTCCGGTGAACATATTAGTGTTGCGACGGGCGGTTTCCGAGCGTTCGGGTCGAGTAAAGTCGTATAGGCAGGACGGGTCGACGCCTTCGACTAGCAGAACCAAATGTCTTTGCGCCCGAGTCAAGGCAGTGTAAACAAGTTCGCGGGATAGCAGACGAGTCTTCTTGGGCAAGACTACAAACACCACGCCAAATTCGCTGCCCTGCGCCTTATGGACTGTCAATGCGTAAGCCAATTCAAGGGGTCCGCCATCTCTTCCGAATTGGCGCGGCGAGAATCCATATCGGACATCCGGGCGCTTTGAAAACGCTACGTTAAGAAACTGACCCGCGTTTCTGGGCGCTGGAGCTGCAACTCCGATCTCGCCATTTGCTAGGTAATCCTCAACCTTTTGCTTCGTCCTACCATTCCATCCGTTGCGCTTCCCATTACGAAGCAAAATGACCTTATCACCCCATACAATTTCCTCATCGCCTAAGCTGAAGCCCCAGGGTTCTCGCGATGTATCGAGCTGCTTGGCTCGAAACTTCCGCTGAATCCAGCGATTGAGGTCATGAACACCATAAGGGTGAAGTCGCACGGGCGACAGTATTTGAAAGTTGTCCACCCCGTCGTGATCATCGAATGGAACCCAGCCTTCCGGCGTGAGACCGAGAGCCTTCTCATTAAAACCAATGACATCGGATGCACTCTCTAGGCCAAATCTCGCAACGATCTCCTCTTCGACCGTCTCCCTAAGTTCATCGGGGCTATTCCAAAACCGGATAGTTAGGTCGTTGAATTTCTGACCGAGTTCTAGATCGCTCAAAACTCGATCCGCATCAATAGGCTGAGCTTCCCGCGTGTACCAGGAGGCAAGCTTAAGGATGTCTGAGGGGCCGCCAGCGGTTGTTCTTAACTCAATCGTCAGCCGTGCGAGAGCCATTCCCTCTTCACCTTTGTTTCCGTCCAGGTGCGCCACGAGATCCGCAAAAGGACGCCCCACGCCAATTGGAGGGAGTTGGTTTGGGTCACCAACCAGGATCAGACGTTGGACGTGTGCTAAATCTAGCGCCATCAAAACGGCATAGAGGTCGTCAACGGTCAGCATTGAACATTCATCGATCACGACGGTCTTCTCTTTGCGATATTGCTCTTTCCCCACAAAGAGCGGGCGTTGCCGCCAGGCATCGTAGCGTCCCAAGCTAAATAAGAACTGCGCGATCGTCATGGCTTCCGCATTTGCCTTTTGCGAAAGGCGCACGCGAGCTTTTCCGGTAGGGGCCAGAAACAGAACTCCATCCCTTTGAAGCCGCGCCGACTTCAACAAGGCTCCCAGAACTGTAGTTTTGCCAGTTCCTGCGCGACCAACAAGAGCCGCCATTCTGCGCGTTGTGACGCGCTCAATTGCGTCGGCCTGTTCTGACAGAGCAGCATCGTGCCGTGGGTCAGATGGATCGATCCGGCCTCCTCCCTCGTCCACAGACTCGATAAGTAACTCCCGCCATTTTTCACCCAAGCTCGGCAGCTTTGTGCCGCAACGCTTTTCCAGAACGCTTGTCAGCTTTTGCTCTCGTTGTTGTAGGTCGCACAACTGCAAACAGCGAATTGAACCCTGCTCTTCGGTGCCTTTAGGAATCTCAATACGCTGGATTTCCTGGCCGAGGAAAGGGCCGGAAGCTGAAAGCCAATCGGCGGGTACAACACAAGGGCGGGGTAAGTCCAGCTTAGAGAGGCTTGTGCATGCCTCTCCTTCAGAAAGCAGCGTGTCTCCTTTGTCGGAAGCCTGTCTCAACACGGTTACCAACGCTGCTCTCACTCGACGAGCATCTAGCGCTGAGCCCACCGCAGATGGTTCTGGAACCGGGTGAGCGGCTGCAACCGTTGAATCCGGCATAAGACCGCGATCCACAATTCCAAGTGAGACGGGATAGTCATCAGGGTCACCGAGATCTACCTCTACGATGCGGTATGGGTTCTCCAAAATTGAAAAGTCGTCAACGACTAATCTCGATGCTGTCTTTCTCTTGATGGGGTCAAACCATCGAAGGGCTTGAGCGGGACTCAGATCAAATCTAGAGAGTAGTTTAAGAACCGATCGGCGTTCACTAGACAAGCTGGCCCACAATGGCGCGACCGCCTTCAAATCGGCTGAGTAAGCAGTTTGCGGAGGTTTGCCGCCCCGAAGCAATCCATCTAAGGCAGGCCAGGGATCATCCGTCGGCTTAACAACTCCCGCGCTCATCAGCTCGAGCACGAGGGACGTGCCCAGACGCATGCCGAGCGCTTCGAGAGCTGAGCCGACACCTGGAAACGCACCTCGATCCTGCCACGTTTCGGCAATCCTCGCATTTAGCCACTCTTCACGACGTTCCCAGGGTCCGGTTGCAATTCCGTGCTCGCGCACTCGCCGCACAGCCTCAAGGCACTTAACGAGCGTCGACAATGCGACGTCGGGTGTACTAAGTTCTCCGGCGAACGAAAATGAAGCAATCTGACTTGGTTCGGGTGAAACAGCTATTTCCCTCAACCGATTCCGTCGAATGGAATCTTCTTCTTGGCTCCCGGTCGGCTCGAGGTAGTCGTGATATGGAATGAGAAACCCTTCGTGGCCCTCGGGGCGGATCGAGTGACTGAATTTCCGATCCCACATTGGATAAGAAGAACTACCGTACGGCTCGTATCTCAGTAGGTCTGAGATGCGGTCGATTGTACCCACGCCCACCAGCAGCCTTGGAGCCGCATCCTCAAGGGGGTGTCCAGCCTTGGTATAAAAAAACACCAGGGACTTTTGGGCTCTCAGCCTACCAAAAAAGAGTTCACAGAGAGCCTCCTGCCTTGCTCTAGCAAAAACCCACGCTGATTTGAAGGGAGGCTCTTCATCCGGCGGAAGCATCTGTGGTATGGAATTGTCGATCTGCTCTTGTTGCTGGCGGAGCATCCATAGGAATGGAACGGCGAAGGTGCTGTAAGGCTCGACCTTGATCTTAGTCGGCCTCAAATGACCATGAGTCGCTTTCGTCTTGGAGAGGGATTGATACGGATGCCTGAATTCGCGGACCCACTCCCGCCCATTCATAAATGCTCCGCTTTCCGCCCTGCAAGGGGGATGCTGGCTACTTGCAAGGTCGGCGAAGTGTTTACCCGCCACTGCTTGCTCTAACGCGTCGTCTCGTTCTGCACGAATTCGATCTAGGTCGACGCAAAAGGAATTTGCGAATGGATTACGACAGACGGTGCCGTTCCATCGATTGTCATGCCACGCGACGCGGACGTTGAGGTGATGCATTGTTTAGCCTTAGAAGGATCTGAGGAGAGCCGATGAGAACCCTACACACAGGGCGCTATTGAATCAAGGTTCTCTTGCACAATACCCGAATACCTCAGGCTCGAGGTCCTTCGGTGCCAGTTGTATTTTCCCGCGCCAGTGGTCGAATCTGTTGAACGAGAGTATCGAGAATCGCCCCGTGCTCTTGACCCAGTCCCTCTACTTCCTTCAGTTTCGTCGGATAGCGGAGTTCATCGAAAAACTCATCGAATGTGCGCAGTTTCTCATGTACTTGAGTCGGATACTGGGCATCCTTCGCAGCCAGCAATGTGCTCAGCTGCACTAGGTTATGGCCCCAAGTGTCAGTTCTATTTATTGAGTGTCCTTTCTTAATGAGGGCTGCTTTGAGAAACATCTCAAGGGCATGATGGCCTAGTACAGCGGCCGAGAACCACAGGAAAGGGTTATCAGACTCGAATAGAACCTTCGCGCCAGAATACGTATGTTCCGCCCACTGACACCACACCTCAGCATCGCGGGCGTACGTTGATCTCTTGCCGTCACCTTCACATTTCTTTTCAAGGCGTCTTGCGGATGCCTGTTGAACGAATTCTTTGAACAGCCCTAGAAAGTTATCTTTGATCTCATCTCTTTCTGGGTGCCATTGAATGCCTATCGTCCATGTGGAGGCGGGACCCTCGACTGCTTCCACGATACCGTCTTTCGACTGGGCGACAACACGTAAGCTTGGCGCAACCCGTGTCGGATCAATGGCCTGGTGATGCCGAGAATTGACTTTCATTTGTTCCACGTTCAGTACACTACCGAGCGTAGATTGCGAGTCGATTTTGACGTCGTGAAATCGCGAAACAGCTCCATCTGCGGGGTGCACACCGTCTCCAACGTGTTGAATCAATGCGCCTCCCTGACTGACGTTAAGGATCTGTGCGCCACGGCAAATCGCGAGGATTGGAATCTTTCGATCACTCGCGGACTTAATCAGTTTCAGCTCGAGCGCATCCCGCATATCATCAGGTTTAGATGTATTGCTTCCTGGCTCTTCGTTAAAGAGGCAAGGATTGATATCTGCTCCTCCCGACAGTAGCAGACCATCCAACCGGTTGATCGCATCATCAACGCGGTCTACAGAACCTGGATGAAGGTCGATCGCCTCTCCGCCGGCCTCTTGAATACGGAGGTGGTAATACAAATAGCGCTCGGGGATTTTTGAAGGGCTCGTCGCTCTTGTTATTCCAATCCGAGGTAGCGTATCTGTGACTTCACTTGTTTCGCGTGGTGGCTTCGCTTGAATCCGCACCGAACTTACTTCTCCGAACTCTTGTTCTTAGCAATCTCGTTCGAGTGAGTGTACCTGTTTGCGGGTTGAATAGTGAGAGTGTTCAGCAAAGCGGCGATGTCTGCCGTTACAGCCTGTGCTATCTCTATCCTTTTGCTCCTGGCCGGAAACTCAGACCTCTGAATACTCGGGAAACCATCGAACGTCCTTCCATTCAACTGCCTGCCATGTTCTTTCTTGCGGATGCCACCCCATTGCTTGAAAAAGAAAGGGACGTTGGCTTGCCTGCATTGTCGCAAGATTGATTGCACCCACTCTTCCCTTATCGGTCGTGCCCCTGGTCCGCTTTCTCCGCCGACGATAACCCAGTCGATCCCTTCCAGGGAGAATTCGCCAATATCCTCAAGGAGCGGCTCGATTGAGAGAAACCTAACAGCGGCAGGCGCATTCCGCAAATCTTCAATTCTGGGAAGACCGTACTTGCGATCTTCGACGCTCACACCCCACCAAATATGGGCTTTCCCCGCTTCGGTCCTAAGCTTCACTTGCAAGGTCTCTCGCATTCGGCCGGAACGCTTTGTTAGAACTTGGTAGATGTGCCAGGGTGATTCAGTCATGACCTTAGTTACAGCGGCAATATATAGATCGGGCACATCATCGTGAAACAAATCGCTCATGGAATTGACAAACACCATCTTTGGCCTGGGCCAACGAAGCGGTTCAAGAATCTTCTCTGGAACCAGCCGCAAATCAAATCCTTGTTCGTAAGGGTGTCCTTTGACACCTCGAAATCTCTCAGCGAAAGTCTCTGCGTAACAATGCTTGCATCCAGGGCTGATTTTGTTGCACCCCCGAACTGGATTCCAAGTGGCGTCTGTCCATTCAATTTTCGACATCTGTGCCATATCTGACCTTGTAATTCGTTTAGGATATCACTAATTTATTTATTGCAAATATTTAGATCGCCACTTACCCTATGTTTTGTGCCTCAACATTTAGCAGGTGACAAGATTCGAATAAAATCCGGTGAGTTCATCGGCGAGCGTGGGGTCCTTGTGCGGTCGCACTTGGGTAAGTGGATAGTTTTCCTGTCCCGCGAAAACCGACGTGTCTCGGTTACAGCAGAGGGCTTCACTAATTATTCATTAGCTGCTCGCCGCGCATGGCGAAGCATGCCAGACAGGAAAGTAGGACGCCCTGCAGGCAGCAAGGTATCAGATCGAATGTCTGTGATCTTTCGGATCGATCGAACGCTTTGGTATGAGTTCCTGGATGCGGAGAATTCAGGACTAATTTCCGACCGTACAAGCGTAATCAATGAGTGTTTGCGCTCTGTTCTTGCCGAGATCAAGGGTCCGAGGCGCAAGGCATCGTGAAGACCAAGATTACAAATGAACAAAGAACGCTCGTGCACGAGCTTCTGAATCGAGGACAGGATCGGCAAACCATAGCCGAGATGGTAAGTTTGACGCCCGGACAGGTATCGGCGATAGCGGCTCATCGCACGATTCACAACAAACGCTCCCAACTTGAAAATCGACTTACTCGCGCACTTCCGAAGCAAATTACGACTACAATCCCCTCGACATCTGACAAAATTTTGTTGGGCTCCGCAGACATCGGGCACGTATTTTGGGATCCACGTTCCAGCGTCAATCCACACGTACTAATTGTGGGAGAGAGCGGATTTGGCAAGACGTATACAACTTCTTGTCTGATCGCAGAGCTTGCACATCGCAATATCCCAAGCATCATTTTCGACTACGGCCAGGGTTTTACTCCTGAATCCTCCAATCCCGTGTTCGCCAATGAAGCACGCCCGCTTCAGCTTGAAGTTGGAAGAAAGGGCGTTGCGATCAGTCCCTTTGAAGTCTTTGATGGGGATGCGCACGGTCCTCTCAGTGTCGCTCAACGAATTGCTGACACTCTAGTACGTGTTTACCAGAATCTGGGAGTCCAACAACATGCAACTATCCGCCAAGCAGTCATAGATGTGCTTGAAGATGCCGGCATTTACTCCAAACTCCCCTCTACTTGGCATAAGCCGATGCCGCGGTTTGGTCTATTGCATAAGAAGCTCACTGAAAATGCTCAAGATCCCCTTAACGCCGATCGCAAAACGCCTCGCACCGCTGCATCCCATATTTCCTCTCTTTTTCTGTTCGATATCTTCCGGAATAATGGGGTTTCCCTTCAATGGGATGAGCTATTGCAGCCGAAGCGCCGTTCCACGGTCATTCAACTTCGTGGGCTGGAACAGAACTTACAGCGCGCGACAACCGAATTCCTTTTGTGGAATCTCCTAGCTTATCTGGAATCATCTGGTCCGCAATCGTTAAGGTGCTTTGTCGTCATTGACGAAGCACATCGAATCCCGACCGGCAACGGATCAGCCGTAGAACGATTGCTCCGCGAAGGAAGGAAGTTTGGACTAGGAATCTTGCTGGCCTCTCAACAACCCGAAGACTTCACGTCTATTGCATTTTCCAACACTGCGACGAAACTCGTATTTCAGGTGAGTGATGAGAAATCACAGGTCGCTAAGCAGCTATATAAGAAACTAAAAACACCGCTGTCATTTCTACAACTTTACAAAACTATCACTACGCTGGATCGCGGTTGCGCATTTGCGCTCACTCACAACACGGGCAATGTGATCAGAGTCGCAAGCTTTAACGAGCGGTTCCGGTTTGCAGCGTCGGAGGCTGAATGACCCAACAATGGCGAAATGTTAAAGATGAATTCACAATTGAGGACATCGGTGCACCGCTCCTCGCCAACCTTGCAAAAGGCATTTATACCCCGGAGGCAATGCTCAGAGAATACGTTCAGAACGCCGGTGACGCCTACTTCGATTTGGAAGAAAAACTCAACAAGACCCTACCGACAGACCAAAAGGCCATCGACATTTATTACCCCGAAGAGGAAACCATTGCCGTGCAGGATAGCGGCCTCGGCATGGAACTTGACGATGTGAGGCGGTTCAAAAGGATTGCACTCTCATCGAAACTCGGTAAGGACCGCGCTGGGTTCCGAGGCATTGGCATTTGGGCCGGTTTTTCTTCGTGCTCCAAACTGGAGGTGGAAACGACGAAGCTGGGCGATCCAAACAAGTACCGGCTGACGCTGGACTTCGCGGAAATGCGAAAGTCCGTTTCGGAGAATATAAACATCAAAGAGCTGCTAGATGAGCGATTTGCGATCAAAGTCGCAGATGCCGAAAGCAAGGAACACTACACTCAAGTCAAACTCGTCGGAATCAACGAAGAATTTGCCGATCTCCTACGACCGGAAGAACTCGAAAGAATCGCTAGCGAGATCCTACCCTGCCGATTCAACCCCAAGTTCAAATACGCAGAGACCATATCCAAAAGGCTTAATCAGATCGACGGGTACCAAGAATTTGCCATTAAGGTATCGGATACGGAGGTATTCAAGGCATACAGCGGCAATCCAGAAGAACCGGAGTTCGAAATTCTGAAAAAAGACGACGAGGAATACGCTTTCGTCTGGTACTGCAAGAGCTCGACAATGCGTAGCTTTAGCGGAGCGCCAAGCAATTTCCGACTGCGCGTTAAAAATATCGCTGTGGGTGGGCCAGGTATGTACTCAACCGAACACGGTGCTCATTGGGGACTCACAGGTACCGTCGCTTCACTCGCTTCGGGGGAACTCCTTGACTGGTATATGGGCGAAATTCACATCACGAATGCTGATGTCAGACCCAACACGCCTCGCAGCGAGCTAGAACTCGACTCGCTCTCGCGAAAGGCCATCTCCTTGATTCGAGGATTCTACGGCGATCGGATCGCTTTCCGACGTGCCAGTTCAAACGTGAACAGTCATAAGACGCAGGTGTTTGAAATCAGCCAGCAAATTGATGCCGGCGGGACATACCAACCGGATGATGCAGTTCGGCGCCTAAAGACCTTGAAAAAATACGAACAGCTCTCAAAAACTCGATCACAGTCTAAGGAAACGACAACGCAGGACAAAGTACAAAAATACGAGCGGCGGATCTTGAAGTCCGTCGAAGCCAAAGACACCAACCTTGCGAACAAGCGACGAGCAGTTATTGCCTTCTTGGAGGGTATCGCTGCAGCCTCCGCCAACAGCGGTTCAAAGAAGAAAGCCAACGGCAGCACAAAGTCGCGCGGAGCGGCAACTACAAAATCTACTAGTACGGAGGGTCGCGCTGGGACGGCGACAGCGCAGCCAGCCGTTCTGCCTGATTTTGAGCAAATTCTGGCTGAAATCACACAGCTGATTGAGAAGCGCCTCACCGACCAAGACGATCTGGCGACGGAGCTATCCGAAGCAATCGAAGAGATATTCAAGGAACACGGGTTGCTCGTAATAGCGTGATTAAATGCCACTTAATCCATTTCCAGACAGTATCGAAAAAAATACTCTCCGTCGCCGTGACGCTATCGCCCTACGAAGCTTCAAGACTTTGGTGGGAGCTCCGCTGACTTATTGCGGTCTAACTAGCGCAGAGGCTAGAGATATCGTTATCTGGCGGGAATCGCTCAGCTCTGTCTGCGCCGTCGAAATTGATGATGCAACTAGAAGCAACCTACATATCAATTGGCGACAGTTGAACGTAGGCCTACCCTTGAAGGTCATAGCCGGGGACATTTTTAACTATCTGCAGGCCGCCGATACGCCATGCTATGACGTTTACAACCTTGACATGTATGGTGGATTTACATACTCAAGGAAGTCGAACTCATCGCCTTGTCGAGATGCTGTACGCTCTCTGTGTGCAAGGCATCGCCAAGAAAAGCGGTCGTTCGCACTGCTGTCCACTTTTAATGTGAGAGACACCGGAGTAGAGCAATATGACGCGCTGCTGGGTGAAATCAAGCTCTGTCTTGAGGGACTCGAGGGGATCGATCCAAACCTAAAAGAGCACGGCCGTACGCATGCAACCAAAATCAAGCTGTGTTACATGTACATGTGCTGGCATGCCGGCCAAACACATGATTTCCATGTTGAATTTGCCGATCCCATTTTCTACAACAGCGGGAAAACAAATCTTGTGCACTTCTACTCTGAGTTCCGATTCCGATCCCAAGCCTTGCCAACTCCACATGCCGACCGCGATCGTCTTGTGCAGCTCGCTACGACGCCGTTAAGAAAGATGTCCGGGAGAATCTCATCAATTGAGTTGCGGCCGACTAGCATAGTAAAACCCAGCGCGTAGGGACCTCACGGGGTCAGCTTTGACAGCACACGATCAATAAGCAGCTTCGCTGCGGCCTTATTTAGTGAACACTCATAGATGAGCGAACACACGCGCGTGATGAGTTTCTTTTCCCGACCATTCATGGCCGTCAGTACCCTGTGCTGATCTCTATGATTTACCTCTTGTAAATTTTTTTCGTAGCGAGATAGCGTGCGCCCGATGCGCTCCTTTTGCTCTCTCTCGAGGACGGAATGGGATCCGATCTTCTCGATTCGCTTCAATTCTCTTAGTGTGTCCTTTTCGAGCCGCTTGCGATCCTCCTGTCCGATTGCTCCCTGACGCATTACTGCTAAGTTATGAAGTATCTGGTCCGATAATGTTTCAAACTGGCGAATAACATTCCTACGTATAGAGCTTTGACGGCAGCGCCGACTGAGATCCTGTGCTATTGGTAGTACCTGCCCAAGCAGATTGCTGAAATGCACATTCTGTTCAAAGTGGTCCCGACGGCCATTCGGTAAGATTCGATCATCTAACACGTGAAACTCACCGACGACCCAGGCGTTGAAACGCGCTTCGGTGAATAATTCCCCCAAAACATCCGCTTCACCCACCTGCATGTTTCCACTACGCAACCGGAGCCCCTTGATTGAGGCTGAGCCATCGATGGCACCGAAATATCCATGATCTATTACCCAGCCCTTCGCTGCCAACTCGCCATCATTACCCTTGATTTCAAAGAACCGAACGTCAGCAAACTGATCAGTGACACCCTTCCTGGCTTCGAAAGTATCGCGGTGGGGCCGGAACAACGGCTCCACCTCCTCGTTTAAGAAGATGCGCACCGTTCCTAGATTCACTTCCTGACGCATCCTTTCTTCAATCTTTCTCCCGAGCTTGAAAGAAGGCGAAAATGGAACCGGCGCCACTTGTGACAGATAGTCTCTAATGGCTTCCGAATTCATAAGCCTATCGTCTCCATGACGAACGATCCCCGAGAGTTCCACTTCGAAGAAATGCGCGTCATTATCCTTAGCAGCGCGACGCTGTACCCTAACGACCTCTTTGATCAATTCTTCAACATCACCTTTGAAGCTGACATCGCGCAAAATTGACTTCAGTCGTTGGCAATCCCAACGCATTTCACTAATCTCGTGCTCTCCATCTGCCAGAGAACGAAAAATTAACTCGCGGCAATATCCGAGTCCTGCAAGTCGACCTACGCCGCGAAAACCGCGGGCCTTGGTTCCGCGTTTCCTACTGGCTCCCAAAGCCACCAGCGTCCTCGTAAATGCGGGCCGTTCGATTCCGGTGCCATTGTCACGAATCCGGACTGCCCGCTTATCTGGATCAACACTTATCTCAACTCTGCCCGTTTCTCTCGGAAGGAGACCCAACGCGATTGCTTCCTCTATTGAATCGGCTGCGTTCTGAACAAACTCCCGATAAATCGACAGGGGATTAACGTACATGGAGCTGCTCAACAGTTCCAAAACATCTTTGCCCACAGTTGGACGCTCAGCAATGCTTTCCCAATTGCTCTTAATCGAGACCAACACCGGCTGATTTCCACTCATTGAACCCCTCCCATCACTGTCAGAAGCTTCCCCTTCAACAAAACAGGCTCGTTCAGGCCCGCATCCTCTACACGCTCGTCATCAGGGACCTGACTAGGTTCACCGGTATCTGCTTTCTTATCAGCCCAAATTTGCGCTTCTCGCGTTTTCGACAATGGAACGTAATAGGGAATGACCCGTTTTAGTTGAGAATCCGTAGTATGCAATTTGTTGATATTCCGAGGCTCACAAGACGAGAGCAAACTCAACAGTTCAAGACGTTGAGAACCGCTGAGGGTTCGGAATGCTCGGCAATATTCCTCAAATTCGGCTCTACCTCCAAGTCGCTCGTACCATTCGCGGTTAAAAATGTAGTGGTGAGGACGCAATAAGAGAGATTCAAACGCTTCGACCGAATCGCCGAAGGCGCGTTTGAAAAACGCAGGGGCACCGCTCACAACGCCGTGAGTCGCCTGCAGAATTAATTGCATCGAGCGCAACTGATATTTGGACCAGCGCTCTCCAACGTGGGAGCGATCAGGCAAGTCAGTAGGCTGGTACCGCATCGGAAAGGACCAGATTCGGATTTCCAGTTCTTCATTTAGGCTGACATTCAATGCCATGCGCTCGTAGAGATCGGCAGGAGTGTCGTGGAAATTGTAGAGCATGTAATTGGACAGTTCCGTCAGCCCGAAGCCGTGGGCCATACGCACGGACGTCTCATACGGCTTTCTCACGCCCAAGTGGTCGAACGCAATTCGAAGCGGCTTTATGCAGATTGATGAGAGCTCCTTCAGGAATATTTCGTCCTTACAAAGAATGCGCGCATCTACGCCCTGATTGAAATCGACTCGACGCTGAACTGGGGTCCGTCCACGCTTCAGCTTCGCATCCCGCTGAAAGCCAAGATCTCTGATCTCCGCGATGATTTCTCTGAACCGCGCTGCTGCCACGACGTTGTTATCCATGAGAACGAGATCTTTCTTTTCCCCGTACAAATCACGGATCCGGTTGACCAAATACGTCAGAGGTTGAGCATCCCGCTGCTCACCCTCCAATTTGGGAACGCCACAAAAGCTACACTTTCTTATGCAGCCACGAGAGGCGTAGCCAAAATAGGCGTCATTTACCGGGTATTTATAAGAAATCTGCTCAAGGATGCTGTAGTCGGGAGGCAGATCCTCGATCGGTCCCCCTGAACGATCTTCCGAATAGAGCTCTTCCGAAAAATCGTCCAACCGTAACGAAACGGCCGGTGCTTCACCAAGTAATCCCTTTATAAATCGTATTCCGCGCCATCTCTCTTCGCGCACGAATCGCTCGTGCATTAATGACGCCGCAATGCCACCAACGAAAATCTTGTCAGTCTGGCCCCCTACGACGGTCTTAGCAAAATCGATGCTCTCGGAAATTTTCTCGAACTCGAAAGAGAATAATGTCGTGACGTAGATCCGATCCCATGCCTCACTCAGCACAGAACGGTCCTCACCCTTTATGAATCGGACGCGATCACCCTTACCATTGGGACCGTGGTATTGCGCGATCTTCATCAAACCGAGGGGCGGATACTTGTTCTTATATCCAGGTTCAATGAGAAGGATGTTTTTATTTGCCATTATTAAGTAGGAATTGGAGGTTCTTGCATTTTTTACTATTTCAAGTGATTGGGCAAGCACCGAATGCAATAACCTTCAGGAGCAATAAGGGGCTCCTGCATACCATGTAGCGGCCCCAGGCAGAATGCCAGTGGATTCTGAGTGAGGGTTCTGCATCTACAAATTCATCTATAGCGGCTAGAAATGTCAGTTGCAGCCACTTTTTAAGAGTTTGAAGAGATTGGTGAGGGCGGAAGGAATCGAGCCTTAAACCTAGTGATTAAGAATCAGTTGCTCCGCAAGAGCAAATTGTAGCAGCGCAAGGATTCCTAGGTTGGAGACAACGTTTCGAGCGCACATCGAAAACATGTGATGGTCGCCTATTGAACCTTGAGGATCTCAACGTCTGCAAAATTATCTACACGCCAATTTTCGCTGATCCGAAAATGGCCGCATCTGATTGAAAAGATTGGCGCGCCCGGAGAGATTCGAACTCCCGACACTCGGTTCCGAAGACCGAAACCCCCAGTCCAGAAAGGTGACCACTTGCAATTCCACAAGCTTGACTCTCCGTTATGGGGCTAGAACCTCACCAAGTCGCGCACTTTTACTCCCAGCGAGTTTGAGGACACTAACATTCCGAAAGCCTCGCTCAACTCCTGAAACGAACGTCCAATGCAATTCCGCTCGTTCTGCCAGCTCTTCTTGCGTAAGGCCGAGCTTCTCCCGCCGACTTCTGATGGCCTTAATCGTTCTAATCGTGCGGACACCGACCCCTAATTGTTCATGCTGGATAGTCGCGTAGGCTTGCCGGAATGCGTGACAAGACCACTTGCTGCAACAAGCGTGATCCCTGCAGCTAACGCGTTGACCTTCATGGGTGGAACGGCAATTCCCGCAGTTCAGGCCCGCCCGTAACGCGATTTGCTGGATCTTTCGCAGGGAGTGGCTTCGACATTACCTTCGGTATTTGGGAATAGCAGTTGGTGTGGCCATTTACCGGCATGGATTTCGAGTAGCCTTTGTACTAGCCGGCGGCATCTATTTAGATGACCAGAGAAGATCGTGCAGCCGCTGCGAGCTTACAGCAGCACCTAATACCTGGATCAAGACGTCAGTACGACGTAGAAGGTCTGGGGGGCGCATTCTTGGTGACTTGCAACGCCAAGGTACGCCCACGTGTCTCCAATTCGGGCTCGCACGAGTCCATTTCCACAACCTCTTAACCCGTCTCGCCTTGGATCTGGCGAACTACCTAGTTTGACGGCAAGCATCTCCGGGGAACCCGCACGAGCGGTTCCGGAGCTAACTCCCTCCGGCTTGCAATTCCAAGCCACCCCTAATAACTTTCCAACAGCGACACCAGTGAAGCGGAAGGGAAAGAGCATGTCCCGTCGCACTGGTCAAATTGGTCACATTGAAAGGAGTGGCAATTGGTGGGTCGTTAGATGGTGGATGGATGTTCCAGGGCAGGAGAAGAGAGCGCTCAAAAGAGCAAAGATTTGCCCAATCTCCGGTCCGGGGAGTCTGTCGGCTTCGGAACGCACGCGCCGCGGCCGTGAAATCATCGCCGAAAGCGGTGCTGACACGGTTGAGTATTTCAACAAGGTCCTTCAACAGGAAACCGCGAAGACATTCCGCGAGCAAGCCGCGTGCTGGCTTGAGTTCGTTCGAATGAGGAAACGGAAGCCTGTTGCATCGAGCACGATTGAAGACTGGGAACGCATTTTGAAGAACTGGTTGAACCCGAATGTTGGGGATTTGCCACTCTCCGAATTTAACAACAGAGCGATGAAGCAGATCGTTGTGACAATGTCCAAAGCAGGGCTATCAGCGAAGACCATTGAAACATACACGGGAGTTGCGAAGATGGTCGTCGCGTCTGCAGTGAACGCGGAGGGCGAACAGGTGTATCCCCGCAAGTGGAATCACGAGTTCATCGATATGCCTCTTGTGCAGCAGTCGAAACAAAACGCTCCAAGTTTCTCATCTGACGTTATGACTGGATTGGCGAATTGGAAAAAGCCGAAAGAACGCATGCTGTTCATTCTGTGTGGAGCGACTGGCCTGAGAATTGGCGAGGCACTTGGAATCGAAATCGACAAGCACATCTCGTCCGATTTCTTGACCATCAGCATCAGGCAGAAGGCGCGTCATTGCAGGATTGAAGCGCGACTCAAAACGCCAAGCGCAGGGAGAGACGTGGACCTTGATCCTGCGATCTCCAGCCTGCTAAAAGCGTTCGTCGGGGAGCGTAAGTCTGGCTTCCTGTTCGCTAGTCGGAATGGGAAGCCAATCTCATCCTCGAATGTTATTCGGCGCCACCTCCACCCGGCACTGAAGAAACTGAAATTCGTCAATCCGCACACCGGAACGCATAAAGCGGGGAACCATGCGTTTAGGCGCTTCCGGAACACGTACCTGCGGAACAAGACCCTGTGTCCAGATGGGCTTCGGAATTATTGGATGGGACACGCGGGGAACTCCATGGATGACCTCTACGACAAGATCAAAGAGGATATCCAGTTCCGAAAGACGTGGGCAAGGGATTGCGGTTTCGGCTTCGACCTGTCGGCCCGTTGTACCGAATGTACCGAAAAAGAAGGGAAAAATGAAATCAGCCAAGGCTGCGTAAACAGCTGAATCGGTGAGAGAAAGATTGGTCGGGGCGAGAGGATTTGAACCTCCGACCCCCTGGTCCCGAACCAGATTCCAAGCATTATTGAAACTTGTTGAATGTTGAGGATTGTAACTGGTTGGTGTTGAACGGCTTGCAGGCTGCTCGTTGAAAGCTGTTGAAATTTATTGAAGTTGGATGTTTTCGATGTCTCAAAATTGCCTACAAAATCTACGCACATGAAGCAGCAGCCGCATACTATTAGTGTCCTTTCGTGGTTAATATTTGCACTACGAAGCCCCCGAACTCATCTACGGGGGATTGAATGCGTCAGCACTCAGAGACTTTTCGAAGTATCAAGCGCCCATCGTATCGGTACCCCTTACCTAGCCCTTAGCTGTACCATAGCTGCGGACTGGTGCGGACACTATTGTGAAGCGACCATGCATACGTTTGGGTGCTTCCAGATTCGCGGGAAGTGCCGTCTTCTCCGGCTCTTAAGTCCTCTCACAGTCTTACGTCTCATTTATTGCTGAGATTGCGCCGTAACGAGCATTTCGGCCGAGGGGACTGCAAAAGACCCAATAGGTTTGTCCCGTCTGAGTAATAAAAATTCACGAACAGCCAACGCCCGTTCCTCTCTGCTATCTCCGCCCTTACACTTGGGTTTTCACTCTTTTTTTCGGACTCCGCATAAATGTCAACCCGATAAATTTGGCCTCTTTGAGTGATTTTCCCTAAATCGTAACGATCGGCTGGATCTTGACTGTTGAGAAAAGGATCGAAGTCAAGGCCGACCAATTCTTTGCACTTAGCCTGCGCAGCGGAATCCTGTCTTAGCAATTCAGAGAGCTGATGGGTAAAAGCCGAACTCTTGTACTTTAGCGCGAGATTCCAGGCCCCATTAGCGTTGTTACGCGAGGCTCGAGGGACATACCATTTGTAGAAGTCCTGAACGAACTGCCGAGGAGATTTTGTTTTTTCTTCGTCAACTTTAGTCACCTGCGCTGTCACCGAACAGGACAACATCAGAAGGATCAACCAACAGTACGCTCTTATTACGGAAATTCTCGTCACTTTTCTTACCCCCTAAGACCGCCGCATCTTAGATCCTCACATCATACAAAACGTTTGCGTAGCATTTCCAATTCCGAAGACTAATTCGGAAAGCGATAAATTGCGAAACCTCCAGGATAGTCGCGGCGAGGAGAGAATCTAGGTTGCTTGGTGTCAGAGACCCACTGTTTGCCGTCATAAATCTGGATGTGTCCACTCTTGTCACGCCCTCCCCCTTGGAACACCGCCACATCGCCTTTTTGCGGATGATAATTCTCCTGCGACACAAGTGCGGCCCCATGCGATACAAGGAAGGGACCGTAATTCTTCGCGATTTCTGGGTGACCTGCGGTCTTTACGCCACCAGCTTCCATCGCCTTCCGGCATGACTTTGCACATTGTCCCCCAAATTTGCCCGTGCCGTTCGCATGGCTGTTGATGTAATCGGCCATCTTGTTCTTATCGACGGGCGATGCTGAGGATGTCGGTGATGACTGCGGCGGCGGGGCAGGATTCCATCCATTACCAGTAAGCAAATTGCCCAATTTGCAGAAGAAACCGCAAGATTGACTCTGCGCCGCTTGAGGAACCGATCCCCCTGGCTGGCCACCGCTGTCTTTAGTATTGCTGTTATTGTCTTCCCCTGGGGAACCGGCCGCATCGACATCAATGTTCTGCCCCACGCCATACATATGTCCGTCAACATCTGATCGCGTAATGGGCGAATTTCGAACATAGCCATAGAGGTTCAACGATTGCGGTTCAGTAAAATCGGCATATGGTACAGGTGCAGGCCTTTCCGACCAATCCGGAGTTAACCATCTTCCTAGACCGCTACCGTAAAATCTCGCACCAAAGTAGTCTAAACCGGATTCTGGATCCCTTTCCTTACCAGTAAATTTGTAATGATTGCCGCTCGTCGAGCTACCAGATGCCACCGCTCCGTAAGGATAAAAGTCCTGATCATCCAAGACTACTCCAGACGCGGATAGAACCATTCGCGACGTTCCAAGCTCATCAGCGAGATAATAATTCACCGCTCCTGTCGAGTCTCGCTTAGCAATGCGTTTTCCATCAAAGAAGACGTATTCATTGGAAATGTTGCCAGCGAGATCACCCTCGGCTAGCGGCCCACTGCCCCAATAAAGCTCTCGCTCGGTTGTGCTAACCAGTTTTTCAACTCTTTCGCCCTCGCCGTCGTACTTGTAATCAATGCTAGCCGTGTTGGAAATAAGGTTCTGGGCGTTGTACATGTATGTACTGCCGTCAACCATATTCCCGGCTGCATCGTAGCTGTGCAGCGGCAGTCGGTTGTCGCCGTTTGCCAAGTCATTCAGCGATTCAGTATACGTTCTGCCCAATACACCACTTATTTTGTTCAGATTCCCCCAAGGATCAATGTCGTAGGTTTCACCCCAGCCTGTGCCCTCCGTCGATGCTTTGCGAATTCGATTCAATCCATCATAAGTGAAGTTCTGTGTTCGGTCAGCAGAACCAGTTCCATATGTGAGATCGTTCCTAATTTGAACGATGTTCCCATTGTTCAGCGGATTTCCAGCCGTGCCCTGGTTATATCCATAGGTGAGGCTAAAAATCGTTCCGGCGGAACTAATGGCTTGCAGCGTCGCTGGCTGCAAGCGGTTATTATACGAATTTACCAATTGAACCCCGCTCGAGGTGTCCGAGACGTAGTACATGGTGTGCACTTGCCCCGATGGCCAGTAATCTGCCGGACTTTGGATTTTCGCGTAGGTAATGCTATGAGCAGTATCTTGGGCAAGATTTTGCCTCCCCGCCGCATCATAACCATAAGACACTACTGCTCCACTCGGATACGTAAGGCTGCTGACTGAACCGTCGAGGTTATAGGCAGTCGCAATGCTCTTTGAAACGCCGGCAGTGGTTCGACGATCGGTAAGCACGCGGCCCATCGCGTCAAAGCTCCAACCTGTAGCACCGGTTTCGTCGCTCATTCCAGTGCGCCTACCGATGCCGTTGGTAGTCGTTAGGCTGTTGTAGGTAGCGTCGTCATAACTGTATGTGATCGCTGATCCATCGTACTGGTATGTCTTGCCAGTTAGGCGATGCAGCGCGTCATAGGAATAGTTCGTATCATTGGTCACGATAGCGCTAGTCTGATTGGCACGGGGGGCGGTTTTCTTGGTCAGGTTTCCATCATCATCGTACGTGTAAGTGATTTTGCCCGATTCCGGATTGACGGATTCAATCAGGTGTCCGAGAGAATCGTATTGGAACTTTCGAACCCGCCAATTTCCACCCGCTTGATGGTCGGTGGGATCTGAACAAGTGACAGACGAGGAAGAAGCATTGCCATGCTGCTCCACGCAAAGCAGATTGCCTAACGCGTCATACGTATAGAGCGTCACATACGCTGTGGACAAAGAATAGGTCTGGTCGATGGTTGTTGCACCGGCCGTGTTTGAATTGCCGGAATTTCCTACGTCGTTATAAGCCAGTACCTGATAGTTGTATATCCTTCCGCTGTCTAGCCCGGTATCTGTAAATGAGGTTGCATTGGCCGGAGGCGTATTTAGCAAGGAAAAGGCTGAACAGCCGTAGTCGGCACATCTCATTACCTTGTATCCAGTTTCGTTGGTGGCATTGTCCGCCCAAGTAAGAGTGATGGTTGCTGCGGTAGAGCTCGCGACTGCACTCAATGAAGTTGGGGCGGCGGGCACACTTGGTGTGGTTATGGAAGTCGTAGGGGGAGTAGTCGAACTCCCAACATCATTAATGGCAGTGACTCGGTAGGAATATGTGGTGGAAGGAACTACCGTGCTATCTGTCCACGTGATGGTATTTGGGCTAAGAGGCGGACTAGTCTTTGTCGACCAGCTACTGCACCCCGAACCCGTGCAGCGATCGATCTTGAATCCCGTTTCGTTGCTGGAGTTGTCGGTCCAGTTGAGCTGTACTGAAGCGCCACTGCTTGCCGAAGCGCTCGTAAATCCGCTTGCGTCAGCCGGGACATTGGGCGTTGTGACAGTCACGCTGCCGGAATAAGCTGAATACATCGGGCTGTCATTTATGTTGACCGCCCTCATACGGTAGACGTAGCTAGTTCCGGGAGTTAGCCCAGTGTCACTGTAACTGGTTGCGTTTGTAACAGGAGTGGCAATCTGGGCAAATGAAGTACATCCGGAACCAGTACAACGCTCCAAGCTGAAGCTGGTTTCGCTAGCTGAATTGTCTGTCCACGAAAGGGCAACCGAGGTCCCGGCTGCCGCCGCCGTTCCGGCCAATGACGTAGGTGTGCCTAACGCTGATTGCGTCGTAATGGAAATGGTATTTGAATATCCTGAGTAGCCAACTCCATTGTGTGCGCGAATTCGATAGCTGTACGCGGTGCCGGCCGTCAAGCTCGCATCGCTTAGCGTGGTCGCGCCGTTCGAAGGCGTTGCGACTTCAGCGAACGACGAGCAACTCGCACCGGAACAACGTTCCATTGAATAGCCCGTCTGTCCGGATCCAGCCGTCCACGAGCTATTTACAGATGTGCTGTATACATTTACTGACGCCAGACTACTCGGGGCAGTAGGAACATTAATGACAGATGTCTGCGAGGTATTGGAATAGGCTGAGTTACCCACGGTACCATTCGTAGCTGTAACCCGATAGTTGTAGTACGTGCCGGCGGTCAGACCGCTGTCGTGATAACTGTTCGCATTCGCGCCCAACGTAGTGCTAAGGGGCGTGAAGGTGCTGCATCCAGCACCGATACAACGCTCTACGGTGTAGCCGGTTTCCGTTGAAGCGTTATCTGTCCAAGCAAGATCGATGTAGTTGCTGTCCGGAGCAGCAGTTGCGACTAGACTTGTTGGCGTAGCCGGAAGCACGATTGATGCTTGCGCACTGCTTGTGAAGGCGGAAGTCCCAACCGCATTGGTCGCGCCCACATGGTAGTTGTAAATGGTTCCTGAAACGGGTGAACTGTCCTGATAGGAGGTGGCATTTGCTGCAGTCGTTACGAGAGGGGCAAACCCAGTACAACCTGAACCGGCGCAACGCTCTATCGCGAACCCTGTTTCATTGTTTGAATTGTCCCCCCAATTTAGCGTGATGTAATGGTTTGTAGATGAGCCTGTAACAGTGAATGCTGAAGGGGCAGTCGGAATTGAGGGCATTACAACATCGCTGGTACTGGCGGGGGCATTGCCAGCCCAATTAATCGCATAAACCCGGTACCTGTAAACGCCGCCAGGCGATAATCCTGTATGGGTGTAGCTTTGAGTGTTGGCAGCTAACGATGTTGTCAATGTCGTCCAAGTTGAGCAACCTGACCCGGAACAATAGTCGATTCCATAGGCTGTTTCGTCCGTTGCGTTATCTGCCCAAGTCACGGTCGCAGAAGTGCCGTTTGCTGCTGGAGTCCCAACAACGTTACTCGGGGCTGCAGAGGTTGCACCAATTCCTTCAGTTCTGATGTCCCAAATAGTCAACGTTCCCAAGCCATTCGAAGTAGACCAATCGGCGGAACTGTCCCTTATCGAAAGACTGCTGACACAAGCGCTCACTTGCAGGTTCGCTAAATTTTGGCTTGCGGAAAGTGTAATGCTGTCAGTTGCAGTGCTCCACCCGACTGTACTACTGTGGATTGAAGTCCAGCTAGAACCGTTGTAGTACCCCACAGCGCAAAAAGCAGAAGTATCCTTTGGATCAACCACGCAGCTGCTCTTAATTTTCAAGGTTAGGGAGGAATATGTTCCTGACGCTGATTGCCAACCACTCATGACACTGTTAGAAACATCGGTAACGCCAGTAACATTCGTGCTAGCGTAATTGATCACTCCAGAAGTAGATTCTCCAGAAGAGTCATACATTTGAGCGATATTGCTTTGCCCCCCTGAATGCGTATTTCCCGTGCACCCGCTCAAAAATGATTGGGTCGCATTAGTAGTCGGTCGCTTAACTTCTTGGGCATAGGCGCCATTTGCAATCAAAAATATAATTGCGACGAAAACTCTTTTCATCTCTCTACTCCTTACGATCGATTTTGCTGAGGGATAAATCGAGGGTTTCGTCATGGAGTGACTCCGGGTTCTTCAACCCGAGTCAATCGGCCTAATGCATCCACGTAACTGACTCGCTGTTTTCCCGCTTGGTCAGTAACCGTGGTCTTGTTCCCAGAGTAGTCGGTTTTTATGTTGTTAATGTCGCTATCGCGAGGAGCATCGGGGGGCAGCACCCGAACCACGCGCCCAAGAGCGTCGTACCGGTATTCAGTAAACCCGTATGTCGCGTCAGCGGTTGTTCTGTAAGGGTTGCTGACGGTGCTCTTCCGCCCCATGCTGTCGTAAGTGGTGTCCGTCTTAATTGGCGAGGTGCAAGAAGTGGTCGCGTCTTCACATAATTCTTCGAGCACGGGTCGGCCGAGTCCGTCATAAAACGTCACAGTGATTATGTCGGCGCTCGCACTGTGTTTAGTTGTAGTAGTCACCTTATTTGAAGAGTCTGTATAGAGGTTCGTAACCTGTCCGCCGTCAGCTAGAGAGGTGATCAGCGGCCTCCCAATACCATCAAACGTCTGACTAGTGGTCCGGGAATTTGCATCGGTGACTGATGCTACCGTCCCTGTGCACGAGTTGTATCTAGAAGAATTGGTGTGATTGAGCGCATTGGTGACCTTTGTCACATACGCGAAGGAGTCAGCCGTCAAGTTCGAGTAACAGGTCGTTTCGTTCCATGTGGCTTCCCCATATGTGAAGGCAGTCTCATGCATGCCTGGGTCTTTTGTTCTGATTATGTTTCCGGTGTCATCAAACTGATTCGATGTCGCCAACCACGCACTGCCGGACGCCCTCTCAACCTTGGTCAAATTGCCGCGTGCTAAAGGTTGTAAAGGATCCTCATGATGGGTCGCTGCAGTTGATGCGAGAGTATAAGGACTTACGTAGCTATCATATGTGTATCGAGTTGAGGCCAGCGGCGTTGTTCCGGTTGCTGCGGGGAATATCGACGTCTTCGCTTTGAGGCTCAGGAGTCGAATGGGACCGGAGAAATAATCAAGACTGTTAACTGGGTTCGTCGTTACCCATTCGTTCTCAGTGCGACGTAACAGGTTGCCCACTGCACCGCTTCCCCAATCGTACTCGAGATGAGTTTTCACATTATCGATCGAACGGTAGATCGGCGACGGACTAGGAGCAGGATTCACTACTGTTGGGTAAGGCAAAAACTTGACCGAGAACGTCGGGTATGACAGGTCTTCTTCTTTCACCAAGGTTGGAGAAACATCGTTCAAAGTGGTGGTTATCTTTGTAGGAAGAGACCATTCATAGGTAACGGGAATGGAACTGGAAGAATTGTCGTAGTCAGTGTGAACGGTTCTGAGCAGTGTAGAGGTTCCCAAGTAGTACCAAACGTTAATTTCGCGCGGAGAAAGTCCATGGTCATCCGCAGTACCGTCTCCAGGGACAACTCCCATCGTGAACTGATGCCTTGTCTTATTACCCAGTGGATCACCTACGTCCATGTATTGGTTGTTTGCCGTACCGTCCATTGTGGGGCTGTAAGTCGTGATATCCTCCCCGCTTGGACAGCTGCCGCTTGCGTTTCGACAAACTGCACGTTGGGTAATCTCTCTGAAATCAGCGTAAAGATCTCCGCTTATGCTCGGATCCGTAGTCAGCAGGTGCTGAGTGTAGGGAGCGTATGTGTAGGCGGTGTAACCACCTGTTGGATATACGATCTTTGAAAGCTCGTTGAACGCATTGTAGGAAAAAGTGAAACTCTGGTTGTGGCTGTCGTCAACTGGTATCGATACTCCAGTCAAGTTAACGGTTGTGTAGGAATTGGAACGATTGCCGGCAATTATGCGGGGATTGCTTACCGTACTAGGATAGGGATTGTAGAAAAAAATATTGACTGACACATTTCCCGTAGTAAAGCCAATGGTTCTGTCCGTCCCCGCCGAGTCTTTATAGGTAACGCTGGGAGTACTTTCATTCACGGTTACTGTGCGGCCCAAAGTATCAGTAATCGTAAGGATACCGCTCGCCTCTGAAAATGTGATCTTGTTGCCGTTCGCATCGACTATTTTCGTTGGGAGGCCATATGTTCCGGCGAAATGCATTCGAGTACCATTTCGCATGGTCAATACGGAGTCGGCTGAATTGGTCATATCGAGCTGCATGCCCGTACCATCTTCCGAATCCATAATTGCAATTGGGGTCCCGGGCGCACCCAGAGAACCGCACCCATAGCGATTGTTAAACGCGTATTTGCTGCCGTCGCTCATAGTCACGACCGCTTCGCCTTCACAACGGCTATTTACCCAATCAACATTGGTCGTCCCCGAGAGGGAGGGGATCCCAAGTCGCCATCCATTTCCGTAACTATGAAGCCACTGCGGTTCAACAGAGGCTGCAATATCTTGAGTCCAGGTGCCGCCCATGGAATTTGTATCGGGATTGTAGCTGCCATTGAAGCGCCAACTCTTACTGTTGTAGTAAAGACTGAGCGAGAGATCATGGCCATTTCGTCCTTTTAAGTGGACAAGTGGAATGGCGAGACTTACGTTTCCATTTGTCAGATTGATGTTCTCGTTGGCACCGCCGAAAGGTACATAAGGGCGCACTCCCGTATCCTGATCTGCCCCCTTTGCTTGTGGTGCCGATTGCGAAAGCATCCAGCCGCTTGAGAACAGCAGCATAAGAATCTGGGCGGCCAACTGGAATCTCTTTCTCATTTTTCCCTCTTCAGTGTTGCCGTGGAGAAGTCCGCATCCGTTAGACCTTTATCGAAGGAAACTTCTGCAAAGTTGATCGCATAGATCATTGCTCCGTCTACCCATTCCTCCTGGTGAAAGGGCACCATAATTCCCTGAACCGGTCGGTAGTCGGAGAATTTCCGTATGCAGGGAGTCCCGTGAATTAGGCTGCCCGTACCTTTTCGGTATTCAATTTGTAAGGGCACAGAGCTTTCAGGTGACAACCAAACAATAAGAGTCGAAAACTCCCGTTCTCCTTCAACCTCAGCTTTAGTTAGCTTCTTAAGATTTGAAGGCTCTCGCCAAAGTTTTAATTTGTTTGGAGAAATGGAATCAGCAGAAAGTATCTCTACGTTCACATTAGGGTCGTTAGCTGCGGTCAAATCAGTCATAAACGGGAAGGCAATTGACTTCACAGCATGTACTGGCAAGAAAAGTGGGCCAGAACTACTCGCAGCGAGCGGTCCAGCGGCTACCATCCGGTGTTTCTTTCCAGACTCGTCTAGTTCTAAGCTAATTTGCCCGTTTCCTCGCGCTTGAAGAGTCAATGGTGTCGAAAGAGAAGGTTTCCCTTCTGCATCAAGAAAGATCATCGATCCCGTTGCGGTTACGTCAGCGGGAATATGTCCATTTTTCCACCCCGCCAAATCTGACATTCGCGTTAGCAGGCCAATGGCTGTCTCGTCGTGCTTCGGTCCATCCGCACCGGTAGATTTGTTTGCTTGGGCGACTGAAATGCATTGGAAGAGAAGGACTAGAACAAAGAAGCTTACAAAACGAGATTGCACGATGATTGTCTCCGCGATTCAGGGAAGTAGTACTTGCTAAATTGTCGCTGTGTCTTGGTGGCCTGTGAAAAGAACGCGAAGCTTAATAGCGCAGAGCCAATTTCGTCAATACATAAAACGATGAACTCAGAATTTTTTACAAAATCCGTACAGACCTATCAAGAATGCGTTTAATTCGGGGATTCGTGACTTCCAGAGAATGCTTTTTGCGGTCAGATGTAAGAAAAGTTTTCGGTTTTCGGAACAAGACAAAAAACGATGTGGAAGCGCAGTGTACCGCTTCTGGAGAAGACGCTTCACAATCCGAGTCTGTCGACGTGTGCCCTGAAGCCGGAAATCAGAGATTCTCATCTGATTTCCGGTTCAACACCTATGATCAATCAGATGCAGTTCGACCAACAATACAGACATGCAGCACGTTCACTGGGTGGTACAGGTTCGCTACAATTTGCGCCAGGCCATTGCGCATCGCACTCTGAACAAAGCGGTGCCATTGCCGCTCTTGCTTGAGTCGGCTTCGCCAAAGCAAATGCAAGACAACACATAAGGAACATCAACACTACATACTTTCTAAACAGCCGATTTTTCTGGATGTGTGACATTTTGTTTCCTCTTTTCTACCGCAGTTTTGGGCCCATTCAAGCTAAAAAAATGTACCTTGTTCTACGAGGGTAATGTCTGCCGGAGAATCCGGGTGCATGCCTTTTACGAGCGCAATCAACAACCGGGATCACACGAAGTCCAACATCCATAACAGGCTGAGCCCTGAGGGCAGACGGGTGTATTAATATCTGAAGGTGAGCCGGGACAATCCGAACAGCAGGGCCGGAAGGCTTGGGCCTTGGACGGTTGAAACAACATGAAGCCACCAAGCACTAGCAACATCAGCAGCTGTGACGACTTGCGGAGCATTGTTTTGGACACAGTGAGTTCTCCTTTATTGATTTATTGGCAATATTCGGGCCCGGTACAACCAATCTCTTTCATGACCTCCGATTCATCTTCAGGCGGAAGTTTTCCTCTCCAGACTTTCTGGACAATGCCACGATCATTGACCAGCAAAATGGTCGGAGTGCCACTTATTGGAATGCTAGCTAGTGTGGCTTGTCGCACATCCCTAACCGGCACTTTCAACTTGGCTAGGTATGCCATTGCCTCAGAGAACGGTTGTGGCAGAACCGCCATCATGTGGACGCTTCGACTGCGGTCTGTTTGCCGCGCGATCCTTTGGTAGAACGGTGCGCTCTCAGTGCAGTAGTGGCATGTCGTACTAATGCCCAATACAAGCGTCTTGGAATTACCTTTCCAGTCGGTATCCTTGAGTGGTACCGAAGCACCCACCGCGATCTGAGGCGGCACATTAGGTTGCTGACTGGATAGTTGGTTTCTGACGATCACGGCAATCACGAGAACTGCAACAATAACAATTGCAACATTCGCCGCCGCTTCTAATTTGCTTCCACGATTCTCCATGCGCAGGAAGGCTAGCAGGCTCTGAGGAGCGGTCAAGCTCAGTCTCAAAAATTTACGTTTTCCATACAGGGTACGGCGATTCAGTTACTTTGGCGCCTAAGTTGCACAATTTGGCTTTGCGTTGGGTATGGGAATTTTTACGAAATCGGAACAAACGCTAGAGCCGCAAGAATGACTAAATCACAGAAGTGTTCGCAGTATGGCAATTCCGAGACAGTCACATTGAAGTGGGACCCGCCGCTAGTTTCAAAGCCGGTAGCAGCCGTTGTTCCAATATTATTTTTTCGGTTCTAACACCGTAGACGCGCTAGGCTTTACACAAGATAAATAGATGGAGTGGAGAACCAGGTGGCTCTCCACAGCCCACCGTCAACTTGGAAGTGAAACGAATTACGGAGTGGCTTCTATCCGTATATCCCAGATGATTATCTCCGCTTGGCCGATATCCCAATCGGGGAAATCCGGATTTTCTCCCCGAGCGAGATTTTGTCCGTAGACTATGACCTGCGTCAAATCCTGGTTTGACGGCAAAGTGACGGAATCGGTTTCTTGCGACCAACCCGTGCCATAGGAGCTTGTGTTTGAGTATTTGATCTGGCCGGTGATCGTCGCCCCGCCATCTAGCGAGTACTTCACCTCGCAATATCCACCGCTACTAGTGTAGCGATCGCTCAGAATACACGCCGAGTTAACCTTCAACAGGATTTGCGAATAGCTGCGAGTTGCTGACGAAAATCCTAGGAACGCTCGTGAGTCACACCATGATCCCTTTCCGAATGGACCAGTAATGATGAAATCGCTTTCTGTCGACGCGTCGCTGTCATACGAATAGGGCATCGAGCTGGTGAATTGGTTTGTGCTCCCGCAAGCGCCGTAGGTGGGGCCGTGCGCATCCGTTGTGGGTCTATAAATATCTTGCGAAAAGAGAGGTACCGCAGTAAATACGAGTAACAGCAATAGCCTTCCGTGTTTCATGGAGCCTCCATTCGAAGTAGCTTTTCCGAGAGCCTAAGCTACTAGCGGAGATGTGTTCTTTTATCTTCGTAAATTTACGAATCCCGTATTAATTCGTGTAAGTCCTTCACCTAGATGCTTCCAAAGTGGCTACCTTCAATTCTCGCGCCGTTGATTATTCCTGTTTTCGGAAATTCGTCGTTTGATACAGTGACGCCGAGATGGCTGATTCGGAGATGAATGGCCAGTTCAATTGCCCCGACTCCAAGGAGTGACAGATGGGGATCATAACTAGGGAATCATAGAGCCAGCTAGCAATCGGCACCCCAGACTGAAGTGAAGAAACACGTATACATCGAATAGGCACGTGACGATAGTGCCCGTTCAAACCTGTGAAGTTGTCAGGAAACACAAACCAATGAGGGGAGCGATATCACAAAAATGTGCTGGTCTGACGGTCGATCGCCAGTTGAATACGTGATCTATTTGTGTATGACCGTATCGCAAACGGAACTCATCACACCATAACCACCTGCGTCTTGAGACACCACACAAACCAAACCGTTTGTAACTGCGGGCGAAGGCCCATCATCGCAATTCTCGCCAATGTACCAAGGATCAACCTTGCTCCAGTTAATTCCATCGGGAGATGCGATATGAAGAATTCCATCTCCGCTCCCGTCTCGGTAGAAAACGTGGAACTTGCTGTTGAACGCGAAAATTCCAGGGTTCGAAGATGTGTTGAAACCGGTGTACCCGATTCTGAAATTTCCACCCGCGACTGTGGTAGTCGCAAACATAATCCCATTACCGTTGTGATCTCTGGCAACCACGCATAGCACTCCATTCAGAACCGCCGCCCCTGGCTTATCGTCGCAATTTAGGCCGATATACCCGGAATTGTTGGGCGTCCACGACCCATCACCTTCCCAATGGATTCCGTC
This sequence comes from Terriglobales bacterium, assembly GCA_025462725.1. Taxonomy (GTDB): domain Bacteria; phylum Acidobacteriota; class Terriglobia; order Terriglobales; family Acidobacteriaceae; genus JAICLA01. The sequence continues at coordinate 71,587 of JAOAPE010000002.1, forward strand.
CAATGAGGAAATGTGTAGAATTCCATTCCCGTCGCCATCTCGGAAGAAAACATGAAGGCGATCAGCCACCGAAACAATACCCGGCGCGGAGGACGTGTTAAACCCCGAGTAGCCCATGGCGAAAGTCCCGCCTGCAATTCGGGTGGTGGCATACATGATTCCATTTCCCCCATGATCCCTTGCCACAAGGGAGAGCACCTCACCCAAAATTGCGGCTGCCGGTTTGTCGTCGCAGTTCAACCCGATGTACCAGGACGCTTTAGGAGACCACGTGCTGTCTGGAGCCCATTCCAGGGCGTTCTCCGACGAGATATGCAATATTCCATTTCCATTACCGTCTCGAAAGAAAACGTGGAATTTGCCATCTACTGCAACGATTCCCGGGCCCGCAGATGTATTCACGCCGGTATACCGATTCGTAAATGCCCAGGATTCACCGCTAGTTGCTGCAAGATAAACGTGAGCGGCTTGGACCCCGAAAATCGGAGAGAACATCTGCGCAGGGTACTGAGGACTTGAAAAGGAATTAAGCCCGGTGGCTACTCCGAACTGAGACGATTTCATCCACGGACCGCCGCTGCTTCCGGGGGTCATGTTGTTGTCATTCATTCCTATGGTCCCTACCAAGGGGGACTTGGCATTGCACCCGGTGGTCTGCATCATTGCGGTTCCGTCATAGGGGGGAGCGCCAGGATATCCAATCGACGTAATCGGCCCAGCCGTCGCCGAATTGAATTCCACGCTGATCAAACCACGGGTGCTCATGTCCCCGGAGACGATTCCCGCTGCCACATCACAATCGTAATTTGGCAGCGAGCCAGACAGCCAGCCCACCGGTAACACCAACTTGAGCGCGGGGAATGCCAAACCGGGTTGGGTCAATGACCAACCCATCTTGAACACAACATTCTGTGACCAAAGCCTTGTCTTCACATTGAAAAAGCAATGTGCAGCGGTGAAAAAGACGCTCTTATCTACCGCGAATGCCGTACAGGACCAGTCGCTACCCCCGTTTGTAAAAAAAAGCATTCCGATTGCTGCGTACGGGGCGGCGTTGATATCGGCCACCCGTACCGCATCTTGCTGGACGCTCATGAATTCGTTCTGTATCCGTATGAAATTGATGTCTCTTTTATCTCCGCGCTGATATGGCGCAGGACTTGGCGCTGAAAGTATTGGCATGGGGATTGGCTTCGCATTAGCTAAACGTTCTGGGGTCCAATACGCCAGTATCGATTCGGCCGCTTGGTCCACATCGTGCATCGCCGGGGCGTGTCTCGGCAGGCTGTCCATGCTCTTACTCATTAGGTAAGTACCATCGCTTTCCTGGAATTGTACGAAGAGTTAAATTGATCGTCAGCGTCTTTGGGCACGAACTGTATGCGCCCAAGCGTGGATAGAGACAAGTAAATAAAAAATTTACGAATTCCGGAAATCAGCAGACGGGAGCACAAACTATCTCTGTGCTCGACGGATGGCCGCCGGACACTAAAACCAAGGAAGTTCTGGTGTGAATTCCACTCCGCTGCACGCTATCGAAACCTATGACCCAAACTCATCGCAGCTTCAATTGATGGCAGCACTTAGAGACACTAACGGGTGACAAGGCCCCTACCGGATACCCTCAAGGAAAACGGTAGGGGCTTCTTCAGTGATCATCTTTGAGGAGGTGATGACTGAGTGCCGATCTTATGACCACATGCGAAAGAAGTGCTCTATTTCTTAAAATGTTCGGTTTTCCGGAATTCGATCGCGTTCCCGATAGCCAGCGAGACTGGTCTAGGATCCATCCGACTCCAAGGATTAGTTGTTTAGCTAAATAGTTACCCATGCGGATCTGATGATCTGATCCAGTTACCCAAGGCAGGAGGGCTCGTATTACAACTGGCGGAACAAGCAACTCAGTGGGCAATTAAGGGACACAAACCCGAACTCCGGCATTACCTACGAGACCGAAGAGCAACGCGAATGGTCGATATTTTGTTCCCGCACTGGAAGCATCACCGGCGGTAATCCATCCTGAGATATTGGCTCATTATGGCATCGTAAGCGGCGTGCGATAAATCTATTTTCCACCCAAAAAACCCAAATAGCTGATATCCGACAGTCCAGCGACTTTCGCACAACTAGTCTCTCCGGAAAACGTAACAAGAATCGAATTACTGGTTCGCGATCAGCGCGAATCTTTTAAAATGGTGCTCCAGTTACCACTCCTCAAATTGGTGACTGATAGCCCTACTGTTTACCTTGAGGGTTGCGGTAGGGCTTAAATGCTTTCGCATGTACACACGAGAACAAATCGATCAAATCAGACTTCAGGCTGAGATTGCGGTAGTTAAGGCGCAAGCTCTTCGGAAGGTAGCCGAGATCATCCGCCGAGAGGTAGCCCAGACGTTCGCGAGTATCGGCAGTAAAAAGACGTTATCCGTTCCAGTGAAATCGCCTCATCGCCCACCTGAATAAAGAGGCCCCTAGGCTTGGCGACCCTACTTTCCCCGTCCCATTGTGTAACCAAGAGGAGTAGCGTGTAGTCCACAAAAGCTATTGCAAAGCTCACCTTAACTATTCCGAGCGTAACGCTCCGCGTTGTTACTTTTTACGACTTCCGAAAAGCTTACTTATACAATTTCCTGGTTGCAACTACCCTCGAGAGCCGTATACTTCTGGGTTTTAGAACTCAGCTTGAAGGTTCTACTGTTATTTGTTGCTTTTAGAAATCGAAGATTTGCCAGCGGCGGGGCCACTGGACAAGAACCGGATATAGAGTAAAAGAGTAGCTCAGTATTGTGATCTATAGCCGTTAAAAGCAGCGTGGGTTTGTGCGGTCCAGTAAATGGCTCAAGCCTTTTACTCAGGTTCGAGAGGGGTATCATGACATTAAATGATCGAATTAAGCACGTTGTCGTCTTGATGCTAGAGAACCATTCATTTGATCAGGTTTTGGGCTCTATTAAAGGTGTTGCCGGATTCGAATCAGTTGAAGGCATCGATATAAGTAAGCCGTTTTCTAATGTTGATCCCGTTTCCAAGAAGACCATTCTGCAAGAACCGACTGATGCGATGTCGATCGCTTTGGATCCCAAGCATGAGCACGTGAATGTTATGCGTCAGTTAACAAATAATTGCTCGGGCTTTGTTGACGATTTTTACCAATGCTATGGCAAGTGCAGCGAAGAGCAGCGCAAGCAAATCATGTCTTTCTATCCTTGGGGTTCGCTGCCGGTCATCCACAAGCTAGCGGCCAGCTACTCCGTCTGCGACCACTGGTTTTCTTCCATGCCAGGACCAACGTGGCAGAACCGGTTTTTCGTCCATAGCGGCACTTCCAAGGGCCACATTCTCATGCCGTCGGGCTACTACATTCGCGACGAACATTGTTACAACCAAAACACCATCTATGACCTTTTGGAAGCAAAACAGATTCCCTGGAGCATATATCACCACGGAATGCCACAGTCCATCATTCTAGAGAACCTATGGGATAAATTTGATCATTATCATAGGATGGAAACATTCTATTCTGACGCACGCGGGCCAGCTGAAGCTTTTCCAAGCTACTCATTTATTGAACCGTCTTACGGAGGCCCTGATCAAAACGACCAGCACCCGCCAACAGACATGAGAAAGGGTGAGTTCCTCATTGCGCAGATTTATAACGCGCTACGATCAAATGACGCGCTATGGGAGTCTACTCTCTTTGTAGTTCTCTATGATGAGCATGGCGGTTTTTATGATCACGTCTTTCCGTCCAAGACTGTTGCTCCCGACGCACATTTAACGGAATATTCTTTTGACCAGTATGGGTTGAGAGTGCCAAGCATCCTCATATCTCCCTGGCTTCCGAAAGGTATCATTAGCACTATCTTCGATCACACGTCACTCGTTCGATTTGTAATCGACTTGTGGCAACTAGATCCAGATGCGCTGGGAGCTCGAGTCAGGTCGGCGGCAACTTTCTCCCGCGAGTTACAAAGGCTCGAAGAACCAAGAACGGATACTCCTGGGCCGTTCGATCTCAGCGAACTATCACTACCCATAACTGTCACACCGGACAAGGTCAATGAATTACAAAATTCTCTCATTTCTTTTGGACATTTCTTGGAAGGCAAGATGGCGCATGTCGAGGAGCTAGCGGCAATTGGGTATCGCTCCCTTAAGAGCTTGGATGGAGCCCTAGCCCAACTTTCAGTGGCTAAGGATCGTTTTTTGTTGTTCTTGCATCACGGACAGAAGGGCAGGCTTGATCCGTAATGATGCTGCGTCCTAGGAGTAGCAGACGACAAGAGATGAGCCGAGGCCCAGGGGACGATTTGTAAGTTATTCTGCATTCTGCAAAAAAAAGAGAGACACTAATGTACAAGAGTAGAAGAGAATTTATTGCTTCAACTATTGCGAATATTACTGGATTTGGCCTTCTCCTAATGATGCCGGACGGGGCACAAGCGTGCCTGTACGGGAAGTGGAAAGTCCGATGTCACAAAGGGCACGATGATATCGTCGAGGATGTAACGTGTAATCACACCTGCGAGAAATGCGGAGATCAAGCCCTCACGGAGGGGTCGGGATCTGTTGTATGTCCTCAAGGTCACCCAAATGTTGTGAGCACTGGCACTAAAAACGAGCGCGACAAATGGCTACGATCCTACAAGTGCCGGCAATGTGGGATGGAATGCTGCATTAACTAGCTTTCAACTATCCCAAAGAACACCAAGCGACTACGATTTGCGCCACAATGACCCATCTGTTCCAAAGCTTGCCAGTCTCGGTCGCCTCTTTACCTGATACTTTTCTACACGCCGAGAGTGTCCTCTCGCAGCTGAACAGATCGTCACTGTCCTATGCTGGAATCGGAACTCCTCCAGCTCTGAGGGCAATCTTTGCGGTGGCAACTATCTTTTCTACTAGATCAACTCTTTTTTTCTCATCATTTATCGATGCTTGAACATCGTCGCATAGACTGGCAAGTTTTGAAGTGTCGGCTACACTTACCTTATCCAGGTCCTTAAGCGGATCAAATGCGGCCACGGCCAGCTCCTGTTGTAGCTGCAAAAGCAATATGTGAAGGTCGCGAGCTGACCTATTGTCGGTTGCATCAGCTAATTCCAGCCTGTCAAACGTTTCCTGTAACCTTGTTATGAGCGATTCTACAGTCATTTACTTTATCTCCTTCACTTCTGACGATATCTTCTGAATTTCAGCCGCTATATTTGTAATCTCACTGACAGAATGAGCCAGTTTTTCTTTGTTTACACCTACGACCCCTATCAACTCGCTAAACACAGCTTCATCAGCTTTCTTCATTTGGATGTAGTCATCCAGTTTCTTTTGGGCGACTACAATCGCAGCATGTGCAGTTAGTAATTCAGCATTCTTGCTTTTGAGTTTTGCAATCAACTCGTGAATTCGGAGCTTTTTCTGTTCTGAACTGGACACGTTTTCCGCAATTCCTAGGGTTAAGTCGCTTACCATTTTCTTTCGTGCGGCTTCATCCCCAGCTTTCGCGGCGTCTTCTATAGCATTCTTTTTTAGGTCTGACTTGATTTGCAGGAGCGTTAAATCGATGAGAGCATCTGCAGCCTTTTCCTGAGAGTCAGCAAATCTTTCTATTACCTCAAAGTAGTCCTTCAGATTCTGTTGGTAACTCTCCGTAATCTGAGCTTGCGCTGATGACAGTCGTTTCACCGACACCGGGGTGCCGCAGCTAATAATTAGAATCACGGCGGCGAGTAAAACACACACATGCGCCGGCTTGAATGTCCAATTGTCAGTCACTTCCGGACTATGCAACACGATGGCAGATGTGTGTTGCTCATCAACAGCAAAACTACTCGGCATTCTCATCTTTGCTCCTCTTAAATTTGTGGGCACATGCTGCTTGTGAGTGACATAGGAACAACTGGGAAAAAATCGCATAAGTGCTTTGACACGCGAAACATTCAATTGGACTTATAATTCTCTTACTTTAATCGCGCCCACACGGGCTCCAATATCGCTTTCCACAGTCCGAGAGTTGTACATAGGGCTGCAAATAGTGCCATTGATGCAGGCGTCAAACAAACCAGATACAAGGAAAGAATGACGATCATGAAGATCAATGCAGTATCGTCACCATTCGGCCAAATGTTTGCTTTACTGTAAGCCTCAATCTCCGCGATCAATGCCCTTGCCGACGCCTCGTCTCCGCGTGCTTTTGTAGCTTCATACTCCCTTACTCGTGATTGTTTTAGCTCTTCCAGGCGCGAGCTAATGTACTTTTTCAGCCGAATCATCGGGAAGTAAATAATCACATAAACTGCAATACCGTAGCCCAAAAGGTACAGCCAGTCGATCTTTGTCATGCAATCCATCGCGAATACTCGATGGTCAACATCCGTCAGGGATTTAGCTCTATATGCGTTAACGAGGGCTTGTATATAACTGCCGAGATTCGGGTAGGTAGCGTGGCAGTTAATTGTGACGTAGCTAACCCTGTGCCACGCGGCAACCCCCCCAAGAATGACGATTGCCCCAAGATACAGATCATAGAGGATCCCGATGGGCTTGAGTCCCAAATTAAGGTCGTGAAATCCCCATTGAGGCACAAAAATCAATCTTGCGTCAGCGCCAATTAGTAAATCGGCAAAGGTCTTAAGAAACCAGCCATAGGTCAACACCCATTCGATGCCTAAGAAAAGGTAGAGTCCCTCCATTGCCCATGCAACTACATCGAACGTGGCATTCCAGCCTCTTGAAGGTGCTCTCCAAGTTGGATCCGTCACGGGCCCGTCCCGTCCGTCGCCATGATAGATCGTGGACGGTCCGTTTTCAGCATAAGCAAAGGTCCAGTCTAGAATTTCGTACGGCTTGTTGTGGCTCTGTTGATATTGAGCGTCACTCTGAAGATACTTAGCTGCTGAGAAGAGATGTGCGGTGTCAATTACTAAGATGAAACAAGCAGTCAACGCCGCAAGTACCATAATTACCCGCGATGCTGGCTCCATTCTTACACCAATTTCGGCTAATAGGCCTTTGGGATCAGCCCCTCCTCGGCTGTTGACAATTACCTTGCGATCGGCCACCAGAGCGAGTCGCTTGCAAATGAGAGTCGCCAAGCGCGCAAACATTGCGATTCCGACTGGGAATAGAAAGGGGTATGAAATGCTCCAAGCGCCGCTGTGAAAGAACCCAACATCCCTTCCCGCAGCCAGAGGAATAGATCCGATACGCAAGAGCGCCGCGGCAATCAGAAGAAGCCACGCCGGAACAGCTAGGACGAGAAAAACGAAGAATGGGGAAGCAGTTAGAAATCTCCCAAGTCTTTTTGCCCCACGAAACAACAATTGCTGCCCGTCTGTCATTTTCGTGATCTCCTTTCTCGCTTGGCAAGCACAGCTTCTGCACCGTTCAGTTACTCGATATTCCGCTAAATAGATGGCTCTTGTTCTGAAAACCGAAAATATCTCGCCACAAATTTGCATGCCAGAGTACAGCCCCAGCGATGGCTTGGCTAGAACAAAGTGGCGAACCTTCACCGGGCTTTCTAGCGATTTTGATGTAGTATCTCTAACCACCAACGTCAACTTACTCGCAAATGCAAGTCCCTCAAGGGACTAAAGATATTGGTGGGCATTATGACAATGCCATAAAGGGGAAACATGAAGATACCGTTCTTTATACTTACCTGGGCCCTTTTAAGTTGTTACTCAATTGCCGCAACGACGAACGGACTAGTCTCGATAAAGCTATTAGGAACGCCAATTATCGCCTTGGACACTGAAACCGGATCGGGCGAAGCTACGATTTACCTCCACAACGATTCCACCGCTAAAGCGGATATCATGCTTTTGGGAATTCCAACCGACGCGCAACACTCCGTCGGGGTCAAGCTAACATTTTCAGGAAGCGCTACTGCCGCGGCCGATAACTATCCCGTTAGCATGGCCGCAAACTCTACAATCTCGATCAGAATGACCGCAAGCGATTTTTCGGACTGGGGAGATGCCAATGTTGACCTAGTTGACACGCTGTCAGGCGCAAAGATTGGTGCAATTAAGCTAACTCGGGGACTATCACTCTCTCCGGACACTTCCCCAGGGGGATTATTTAGCCTTAGCCTCATAGACCATGAGACGACTCAATTGACGTTGCGAAATGATGATTCTCGATCGCATGTCCTACGCTGGAGCTTATGGTCTAGCAATAGCAAGCTCTGCGAGGGACATTTCATTTTGCTCCCCAAGCGTACAAGCGTGCTCAATTGCACTCCGGAGCTACGATGGCAATTGGGAAGACTCGGAAATCTCATCAGGCCTTCTAAGAAGCAAGGAGGCTATCAGCTCCGAATCTTTTCAGACGTAACACACCATTCTGCCGCCGACAGCAGCCCAGCAGAAGAAACGCCTCTCAAGATGATCCCGGTGGAAGCAAGTGTCGACTATTTTTCACCGACAACGCAGAAGACATTTAGCTGGCTGACTATACTTTTCGTACTGACCCTTGGAGGGATCAGCTCCCTCATACTGAGTTATCTGCTGCCGAACCGTCTGAAGAGGTTAGACGTCTTGGAAAAATTGGAAGCTCTAACCAAGAGCATCGCCGATCTTAGTACTCGTATAGATTCGAAGCTGGGCGTTTTGGTCAGGCTAGAAAGAAGCCATATTTGTGACGTTCTGCGCTCACGCAATGCATTGTCACTGGAGTTTGGTAGCGTCTTATCACAGGTGGAGGCGGCAACGACCACTCTGGCAATGCGTGTTGAATTACTCCACTTGCTTGATGGACTTCAATCCCGACTGGATAAGCGCTTGATTTGTGATGTTGCGCCCTCATCCCTTGTTATGATCGAAATCACACTGCAGAAAGTCACAACGACGCTAGAAAAGAATCAACCGACCGCGGCAGAGCTGGACGCTGCTCGCTCCTGGATTAAAGACATTGCGGATCTTATCGAGGGACTCGACCAACCTAATGCCAGTTTCGCCCAAGAGCTAGCCCAGGAGATACATACTATTGTTCCTCACGTGTCCAGTCTCTTGAACACCCCTACGTTTACGAACATTGATAAGGTCGTCCCTGGCCCTTATAGAACGATCAAGAGCTTGGATCCCTTGGCTCAAACCGTCGAACCGACATTTGTGGTTGCTTACGATTTGGCCTTCAATAAGATCAAGCTGATGCTGGACTATGTGAGCTTGGTCGAGGGAACAAATGACCCCGCCATGAGGGCACGTCTTAAACACAGAGAGTCCAAGCTGGTGGGATTTCTTCAATTAGGCAGCTTGCAGGCTCTCGCTTCGGCTCGTCTTCTAATTCGCGAAATGCGGGACGATATTTTTCCAGAAAGGCTGATTGAGGCTTTGGCTGCATCTCCTGCCCAGGTTTCAATAAGCATTGACCCGCAAGTTGCCTACGAGCAGGCACGGCTGGACTTTTGTGTCTGCTTCCACGCCAAGGCCCTGAACGCCGCGGCCGCAAGGGACGAATGGAGGTGCTCTTGGAAATTCGGGGACGATTTAGAAGAGAAGGGTTGGTCAGTTTCTCATTACTTCCTGCTGCCCAAGACTTCTGTTCTAGATTCGTTGCCCAAGAGTTGGCCCGGACTCAAGAAAATTGTCTCGTTGATGAAAAGCGAGCCGAAGACATTTAATGTCTCGGCCAGATTTGAAGATGCTAATGGGAAGCCGGTCGTCGATCCGACTTCTAATAACGAACTTACAGTAGATCGTTCGATTCCCGTGAGGCGTACGAGCCTGGGTAATACCTTCGGCGAACGTACTATCACCGAGGGAATAAAGTTAGCAACCGCCCTGATGATCGCCGTCTTTGGGTTAATGGCGGGGGCGCAATCTCAGTTGGAGAAGCTCGACATTCTGCCTGGCTTGGTGGCTGTGTTCCTCGTAGGCTTCAGTGCTGATAGCGTTAAGAATTTGTTGACTTCGAAGTCATAATTACCGCGACGGACGGTTTGCTATTCCGCGAATCAAGTCCCCTACTCAAAATTGCGCTTCTTTTATTAGGCATGTTCAGTGGGCATTGCTGTATTTCAGAAAACTTCTGGTGTACGGCTTTTGCGGCGCGGTGATCGAGTCCCAAGTTTTAGTGCAAGGGTTTCCCATCGCCGATGGCCCACACTCTCTTTCATACGTTCTACCGGACAGCCACTTTGAAGCTAAATTTGTGGTTGAGGTACAGACTTGGTGGACGTTGTCTAGAAGATTCCGAGGTCCGTCCGGACTGACTTGAATTGCTGCAGCGTGACTGACCCTTTGAAGGCCTCGGCATATGTCGTGGCAACATCCTTTCTGCCTTGCAGGAAGAAACTCTCAGTGGCGATATAGTAGGCGCGTTCATTCTCTGGGTCTTCCTTTTGGGTCGCTTCGAGGGTCGCGTGGCGAGCGTAGCCTTGAGCAGTGCCAAAATCGCTAAGGAGCAGGTATGCCTCTGCGAGATCGCAGTAGAGACCGCAGCTTGGGGCGAGCTGTTCACAGGTGAGCATCCAAGACTTTATGGCGCGCTCCAGCAGCGTGGCCCCTTCCTCAATGAGGGTTGCATTCAAGAGGCCGACAGGCCTGTGGTCGTGATACAGATCTCTTGCGACCCCAGTGATGACGCGCAGAAGTTCGATATGGCTAATCGAACGAAGTGTTTCAATGTACATATACCTAGCAAGACGATGATCATGGGCGGACGTGCTGCTCTCGCAAACATCATTGAGATCTTTGACCAGATTCTCGGCGTCATTAATCAATAGTTCAAGGCGTGATTTCGGCAGAAGATTCCAAATGTCTCGATCGTACTCGGCGAATGCGGCGAGGCGGGCGAGGCGGGCGGGAAAGCGAATAGCATCCGGCAGTTCTCGTGGGGGACTTGCCGGAACTGCGGCATTAGCTCGTGTCGAAGAGATGGTGTCGGCGGTTCTTTCCCCGAGCAATTCAGTTAATTGGAGGACGCAGTGACCAGGGTAGTGCAATTGACGCCAAACGATTGCTTCATTGTAAGCGGCTTGCAGTCGCAAGGGCTCGGTTTGGGAACAACCGGGCCAATCTTGAAGCTGGCGGAAGCAGTCGATGGCGAACACGCGGTCTTGTTCTTCGCATATCAGTGAATGGGCGACGCCTTCGGCCAGGAGGACAGACTGACGGACGTCATCGGTGATGTTGAGGCTTGGTCGCTCTGGAGAGCAAATATTAGTGTGAAGCGGGATGGAAGCACGAAAAAAGGACAGGTTGAGTGCCGCTTTCGCCAGAGACGATTTTCGCCTTCTTGCATCCTCGCCGATGCCCGGTACGGTTCCTGCATATTCTGTAAATTCAGCTACGCCCTGACGGAGTGCGGAAAACCCATCAATCTCGTCATTGGTCATCTCGGGGTAGCGCATGCGAAACAGGAACTTGAAAGCAGCGCGTTCGGCGGAGAGTTGGGTAGGATCAATGCCGGGTGCAAAGTCTGTAGAGGCGGTGATGGCCACGGAATTCGTCCGTCCTCCATGAGCGGCCAGATGTATAGAGACGCCCTTGTCGCCGGTTTGGGCAATGCCGGAAATGGTAGGAGCTCCGGTGTTAAACCATTGGAGGACACTCCGAATAAAGCGGGCTACGGACCCGATATCAATGCCAGTAGCGGTCCTCAGCTGTAAGCTTTGCACGGCCTTATCCAGTTCGACATCGTGTAGCTCCCATTCGAGGTGTAGGTCGCCGGCTGCAGGTACCAGCGCGATCGTTGGCAAGGTGTTCGACAGGAAACCGCTGATTACGGCCGGTTCGTAGTTGGCAGGCGGGGTCGGTCGGAGAAGAAGGAGTTTTGGTTTCCAGAGCTCGCGCTGGAGCTCTGGTCCAATACGGGCGAGCGCATCGAGAACGGCGTCGGTGGGCATGCCTGTTTGTACATCGCTTGTTGGTGAAATTTCCTTTAGCGGAATCATGCTCCATCTGGTTTTTTTTGCGAGCTTGCCGTACCACTTGCCGCGTTGCCATTCGCGCCAAAGCTTGCGAGCTATAAACAGGAGCATTGCCAGCCCACCGATGAAGAGAACCTGGCGGAGCCAGTCAGGAACCATTGTCTCGAAGATATCTTTAGGTTTGCGGGATCGGGCGCTGTTCAGGATTCTCCAGGCGCGGGCTTGCTGCTCCGGTCGAGCTCCGGCGTTGATCCACTTGGAGGCAAGTGCGATAGCGCCAGATCTGTCGTTGCTAAGGAGTCGGGCATCGGCCTGGTTAAGCTCCTGGTCGATAAGCATTCCGGTGAGGAGATCAAGACAGTCTTTAGCCGTTTCGTTCGCCGGGTCGAGCATGAGAGCGCTATCGCAGTTCATTTGTGCTTCGGAAAGGCGGCCCTGATGCAATTCATTGTGTCCAACCAAAGCCTGAACCTGCGCCTTATCTTTCGTCTTCGATTGCGCAACGATGGAGCGCCGTGTTGAGGGTTCGCGAGAGATCACCGCCGGCTCGGCAACCAGTAACAGCAGAAGAATAATGGCGGTCACAATTCGAACTCAATTCTGGAAGTGCCAAGATACTTGGAAAGTGCAGGAGGAGCTGTGGTGCCGGGAAGCAGCGTCGGTCACGAGGCAGAGGCCGCGCGCGCTCTAGACAATCTCTGCATTTTTGCAAGATTAGCTTTGGAGTTCCTCCCCATAACAATGACTGCTTGAAAACAAACGGGCTCCCAAGAGATTAGCAATTTACTTGGAAGAGTACGCGCCTATCTCTTGGCGAAAACGGCTATTTATTGGCGGAAATTGCGCACGCGACTGGTGCTCGGATCTTGCGTTCTCCGAGCCGAAGCTCGGGATTGAGAAGGAGTCTCGCCAAACCGCTGTTTATAGTCGCGTACGAAATGGCTGAAATCAGCAAATCCCGCCGCTACCATGACTTCCTTTACCGAAAGAAAGGTAGTAGCAAACAGCTCCTTGGCCTTTTGCAATCGAATCAGCTTAACAAAGTGTGCTGGGGGGATGCCGATATTCTTCTTGAACAGGTGTCGGAAGTGGGAGTTTGACATTCGCAGATTTGCCGCGATCTCCTTGATCTGGACGGCAGGAGTTAGTGCACGTTTCCGGAGAAGCGTGGCAGCCTCTTGTATGCGCGGATCTGAGGCAGTTCCACTGAGATCGTGCACTACAACTGCGAATTTTGTTCGTCGCAAGAGTGTTGCTCCCGATGTTACTTTGAGGACCAGCTAGGCACGGCCAATTAGATGCACTCTGGAGCACTTACCTACGACGTTCGCAAAACTTTACGAATTCAGAACAGGACGGCCACCTAGATCAATTCGAGCGCCTGAAATTGGGCTACAGTCGAGCGACAGGCATCGACGGGGTTGGGCCTGATCAGAGTCTACTTGTTACGAAATCGGAACAAGACTCGCGCCAAATATTCGACCCTGGCTTTAAAATGGCCAGGTGTTCGCGCAAGATCTATTAGGAACATGCAAGCAGTTGTAAGCGCGTTCGCAACAACGACCTACCCTGATACAGCAAGTGTTAGGCCAGGCGCTTTAGCAGGTCCCGTTTAAACCCTAACTGTTCGTCGGCGAACTGGAGGCGTGGATGATACCGCCATTCTGTTTGTAAACGAGAAAGTTCTCGTGCGCCGCCTTGGCGGCCCGCCGATCGAGACCCAGATAGTATCTGCAGGTGGTCTCCAGCCGTTCATGACCAAGTATCTCTTTAATGTGCCCGATCGGGCAGCCATTGAATAGCAACTGGGTGGCGGCGGTGTGCCGCAGCAAGTGTGGTCGTACGGGTTTCGAAAGTCCGGAGGCCCTTTTCAGCCGGGCGAAGCTGCGCCATATGTCGGGGCGCTTCAGCCGGGCGTTGCCATCAAGCGATACGAAGAGAGCGGGATGATCGCCTTTTCTCGATTGCATATACTGCCCCAGCCACTGCAGTGCGCGTTCCGTGAAGAAGATCACTCTCTGCTTGTCCCCTTTGCCGATGATCTGCGCCTCTCGTCTGGAGAAATCAATGTTGGTTCGATTTAGTGATAGCACTTCGCCGATCCGCATCGCCGTTCCTAACAAGACTTCAATGAGTGCACGTAGACGGAGATTGGCCAGATGCGGCTGGCCGCGATAGGTTACCAGGCGAATGGAGTTGACCAGCCGCTCCACCTCGTCCGCTGTCAGAAACACCACTTCGCGGCGGGGGCGCTTTGGGGGACGAATTTCCTCTGGGTCAATAGCGAGCCTATCTTTTCTCTCGTCGCGAATGTACTGCAATAGGCGCTTCAGCGCGAACATTATGTTCGTCTGTCGACTCGCTGAATGCTGTTTTCCCAGCATGTAGTGGCGCAGGGCAAAGAGATCTTGATTATTGAAAGTTGATATTTGGCGACTGCCGAAGACCTTCTCAATCTGGCGCAGGCAGTCTCGGTATTTGATGATGCTCTGGGGAACGTAGCCAAGCATCACGCGGGCATACTCCAAGAAGTCCGTAGAAACTTGGGACAACGGGGCAGCTGGTTTGTTGGCGGGAAACATAAAAAGCCTCACATGCGGAAACAATTTCGGCTTCCGTTGTGAGGCTGGTTTTCAACTAAAGAGGGATAGAAATGCTACGTGCAATAGCCAAAGTTCGATCTGTTGACAACTGCGACTGGATGTCGCGAAGTATGTCAGTTTCTCCTTAGAAAGGAGGTGGTTCCACCACAGACCTTCTACGGAATCCCGCCTCACCTTCTACGGAAATTTGCAAAATGCTGCCGCTATTAATTTGTTCTATACCTGCACTCTAGCAACTGCACAGATTCCGTCAAGTCGCTTCCCCGCTCTCATAGCAGACATGCGTTTGCGCGATCCGGCGCAAGACATTCTTGTCGGTGCCCAGATAATATCTGGCGGTGGTGCCGATATCGGCGTGGCCGGCCAACTCTTTTATCAGACTGATGTCGACGCCGCGGTCGCGCAGGTTGGTGCAGTAGGTATGGCGCAGGATATGCGGCGTGAGCTTCTTGTTGATTCCCGCCCGATCGCGCAGGTTGATAAAGAAACGGGAGATGTCCTCCCGACGCCAGCGTTCCGGACTCGTTCCCGTGGTCACGAAGAGTGCCGGGTGAGAGTCGAAGCGTTTGCCCAGGTAAAGCTTCACCCAGTAATAGCAGCGATCGGTGAAAAAGACGGTGCGGAACTTCCCTCCCTTGCCCCGGATCTCGTGCTCGGTGGCACCGGCATCGAAGATCTCCCGGTCGAGTGAAAGAGCTTCGCCCAGCCGCATCCCTGTGGCCAGGAGCACTTCGATGAAGGCGCGTAGCCTGGCCCCGGAAAAGGTGTGTACGGGGATGGCGGCAAATATCTTCTTTAGCTCCAGCTCGGTGAGGAAAACGACGTGTGGTCGGCCGCGATTAGGGACCTCCACTTCGGCCGGATTCAGGGTTTCAAGCTTCCTCGTATCCTTTATATAGCGCAGCAGCCCCTTCAAGACCATGAGGACCGAGTAGGTTCGCGCGATCGAGAGGTTTGAAGCGAACATCCCGCCGCGGAGCAGGCCAATGTCTACCCGCGTGAGGCGGTTAACCTGTTTGTTTCCAAGGGAAGGGACGACCCAGGTGTTGAGGATTTCAGAGTACTTTTTTAGGGTTGAGGGCTGCACCAGCCGCACTTCGCGGCAGTGCTCTATATAAAGGATAGCGGTTTCGCGTATGAGCATGCCTGAACCATAGCCAAAAGTCGGCTTTGTTCGCTAGTGGGGATATTTTGACTCCGGCGTCAACCGCTGTGGAAAACTCTTAAGGTAAGTCGATGCGGAATTCTGCTTCGTCGGGAGCAATTAAGGGAGGAAGTTGTGCTGTCATCTTAGGGTGTTTCCCCAGAATTGTAGAAAGATGTTGCCTCACCACTCGGAATTCTGATGAATCAGCCAAAGCTGAAAATATGACAGACTGCGTTCCGAGCTTTCTACATAAATCCCGAAGTCTAAGCAGGAGCTGATAAACCGCTCCTTGTTCGGCTCCCGCCTCAGCAGAAGCCAACTGCCACACATACAAGGATTTCTCGGGCGACTCGATTGGCACGGCCAAGAGATATGCGAGTAGGTTGCCACGATCATCCTCCGCGATCAAACAAATGTCTCCCTTAATGCGAAGAAGCAACCACAGCACATAGGCGGGGGGAATCGTAAAATTCGGCTGGCGTGCTGCTAGGTCGCGAATGAATTGGAAATCTTCTACCCGAACGGGCCGAACGATGATGTCTCTCTTGGGGGGCATAGGATTGATCTTTTTCTCACTCTAGGTTCTATGGAACGTGCTGTCAATGGCGGCCTGTACCCAAATACCGATCATCCTGCACTGTTATCCCCATCTTATGCACAACAATCCGTTCCAGTTTGACTCCGGCGTCAACTAATCCATCTTCCCCAGAAATCGATGAACCGTTAAAGTGCTTTTAAGAAACATCCATGAACAACCAGCCAAGGAATACAAATGATCTCATCCTCTATCGGGAACGCATCGGCCTGACGCAGCGGCAGGTTTCGCGTCTTTTGGGACACCGAAGCACCGGCCCGCTTTCAAAGTTTGAGCAAGGCCATCGATTACCGAATATTCCCACCGCTTTGAAACTGGCCATCATCTATCGCGTACCTGTAGATTTTCTTTATTCCATCTTGTACTCCAAGCTCCGCGAACAGGTGCGCGCTTTTGAGCAAAAGATTTCTAAGCCTACTCCATCACTAAAGCCGCACAGTAGGAGGCACCATGCATATTCTTGATCAGCTAGACAAGGGAGACGCGACTTTCCAATGCCGCAACCCAAAAGATGTTCTAGCACTGGGCCTAGCCAAAAGACTCTACGACGAGGCGAATATTCAAGAATATGCAACTGCTTTAGACCAGCTATCAACTGACCAGTTTTTATCCAAAGTGAAACAGACCATCGCTCAGCCGAAGTGGACCCCTGCGGCACTGAGAAGTCATCTATTAACCGAATAGTGCAATGAAACCCATAAGACTTGCCGCTTTCTGCATCCGGCCCCGACATGTAGCCTTGGCCATTTTTGATGGAATCAATCTGCTACACGTTCGCAGCATAGAGCTTCGTTCATCTCACGAGAAGGCGATGAATTCGATAACTGAATTCGCCCTCCGTGCCATAGAAGAGTTTGAGGTTGAATCTGCTGCAATACAAGTCAGCCGCCAGCCTGGTAGTCAGGCCGATCGGCTGACCGAGCATCTCATTTCCGTTCTGAGAGGTGCGAGTGTCCCGCTTCGACCCGTGAGTTATCAATCCTTGTTTAGCGCTGTTGCGTTTCCAGCTTTACAAACTCTTAAGGAACTTCGATCGGCCATGCTCGCCATATGGCCTAGCTTAGAGAACTCCCAAGCTAAGGTATTCACGATAGATTCCGCAGCAATCGGCCTCTTCGCACAAGTACAGAGTCTGCTCGACATTAACCTTGAACCATCTTGATAGGACCAATTAGTTACATCGGCGGCAAGAATCGTCTGGCCGCAGAGATAATCTCTCGTATCCCCGAGCACGTCACCTACGTCGAACCGTTTGCCGGCGGAGCGCAAGTCTTGTTCCACAAAGAGCCTTCCAAGGTAGAAATCCTCAACGACTTGAGCCATGAGATTGTAAACTTTTTCCGAATTTGCCAGTCTCACCATGACGAATTGATCCGGTATCTCAAGTACATGATTGTTGGTCGTAACTGGTTTGACCAACTCTACAAAGCCGACCCGTCGATTCTGACCGACATCCAAAAAGCCGCAAGATTCCTCTATTTGCAAAAGACGGCCTATGCGGGACTGGTGGCCAGGAAGAACTTCGCCTTACACGTCATCCAGAATCCACACTTCAACGCAGATCGCATTCCCCATCTGATCGAGAAGGCTCATGAGCGCCTGAAGCGCGTACAGATTGAATCCTTGCCTTACGAGCAGGTCATATCCAAGACAGACCGCGCTACAACTTTCTTCTACCTCGATCCGCCATATTGGGAGAAGAAGTTGTACCACTTCAACTTCACCAAGGATGATTTTGTGGCAATGGAGAAAAGATTGAGAGCAATCAAGGGTAAGTTTTTGCTATCAATCAATGATGTTCCAGAAATTAGAAGTTTGTTCAGGAACTTCAAAATCGAGACAGTGCAACTCTCTTATACGGCACAGAAGAAAGTCGGAGTCCGATTCAAGGAATTGCTCATCAGTAATTACTAGGTGAACGGACAAATACAAACGCAGCTTGGCGACATTAGGGCTAAAGACTTGGGGCCTGCAATCGCCTTATTACGAAGCTTTGGGATTGATCCCCGGCGCATTGCTAGGCTCTTTGAAACTACGCCCGAGAATATCCGCCAGATCGACTATCGCGCGCAACACCCGAGAGCAGCAGAAGCTCCTTTGTCTGTAACGCCAGCAAGGGAAGTCCCTCAACCCTATGAAGTTCCAATTTATGGAAAGGAGCGGGTTCGCCTAGATGAACTAGGGCATCGAATTGAAACAACGGCGCGACAGTATGCGGCCGCCTATCAGTTTTCAGAAGGTCTGGCAGCTTTAAGGCAGTGTCTCGCGCCTTTGAGTACTCCGACGAATTCATATAAGTTAAGGCTCAAGGCTCGGCTGCATCATCAGATTGCTTGGTTTGCACTGCATCAGGGACTCTCTTCAACAGCGCTGTCTAACGCGGCATTTTCTCAGCAACTCTCGACGGAGGCTTACCGCAAGTCTTGGAACAAAGTTGATCTTGCGGGTTTTATAGACACCGCCCTGATTCTTGCCCTAGCATTGCTACTCTCCAACGAAGGATCTCGAACTCAACGAGAACTGCACGCACTAAAGATTCTTGACTTGGCGAAAGAAGTCGCCGAGGGCGCTAATCTCCCGAGGGGTTCTGAACACTTCCGCCAACGCGGCACGCTTCTATTTCGTCTAGGGCAAGATGAAGAGGCAAAAATCAACTTTAGAACTGCGATGGAAGCAATGCGGCGCATGGGCGAGGCCCGAGACGAAACCCACGTTCTCATGGTCGGAACCAGATTGCTCAATCTTGCTGAAAAGACCCCTAACTGGGAAGCTTCGAATGAATTATTAACAAAATGCGAGGCCACCTTCGGGCGAGAGAGCCTTGAGTACGTAATGAACTGTAATGCTACAGCTGCCTGTGGGCTCCTAACTGATAGTGTCCCCGTGCATGTTGAGGCACTCGATTTATTAAATAGCACCGTAAAGTCGAAACAATTCGGGCATCAGGCCACCGTAACCAAGCTTCTGTCCATTACTCCTGATCTGAAGCTCCTCGCCTGGGATCGGTCCCGCTGGATCCGCTTCGCGCTCCACACAAACGCCTTTCGTAACCGCTAACCCTTCTCGTTCTACTCTCTCGGATTTGTGACAAAAAACAGCAGGGGTAGCCATAGGTGTTTCTGCTGCTTTGAATCATGCTGCTTCTGTATGAACTCAACAGAACAGAGCGGCTCAATGTTGACGCTTATGAATCACTTAACCGAAAGGATCGCGATTGCCCTTTGGAACTGGCTGACTAGCAAAAAGCCACGCTCTTCGGTCGGCGAGTTAACTCTTGGGAACGTCGTAAGCGACGGTCAGATCGCCAAACACAGAGTCACTATAAGTTCCCGAAAGCGAACAGAACACATTGCAATTCTTGGCCGAACAGGCAGTGGCAAGTCAACCCTCCTGAGATTTATGGCTGAGCAGGACATCAGGGCAGGCAGAGGATTTATATATTTTGATTTTCACGGTGACGCCACTCCATTGCTGCTCAAGGCAATTGCCGCAGAAGAACTTCGCACGGGCAAGAACCTTGCAACTCAAACCATCGTCATTGACCCTTCAGATCCGATTTATTCAGTAGGTTTAAACCCTCTTGAGATTAGATCTGGCCTAAGCACCTTCGTTGAGGTTGCCGAATCGACCAAGATCATAAAAGACAACTGCGACTTAGATTCGCTTGGAGCACAGACGGAGGAGCTTCTAAGAAACTCACTGATTTCTCTTGCGGATAACGCTCTGACACTGATTGAGCTTGTTCCGTTTCTTGCTAACCAGACCTTTCGGTCATCGTTGATGAACCGTGTACAAAACCCAGAAGTCCGCTCTTACTTTGAGAGCCGATTTGATCAAGTAAGCGACGCCATGCGCCGAACGATGATCGCACCGGTCCTGAACAAGACTTCAGCATTCACAGCCGATCCGCATTTCCGTCACATTCTCGGGCAGAAAGCCTCCACGTTTTCAATCGTTGAAGCAATGGATTCGGGTTGGTTTGTCATTCTGTGCCTCCCGAAGCCACGGCTCGGTGAACAGGTAGCGACACTCAGCAGCATGCTGGTAGCAAAGGTGAAGAATGAAGCCTTTCGAAGGCGAAGGCGTGAACTGTTCACGATTTACGCCGACGAAATCCAGAACATCGTATCCAGCGAGTCATCCGTTGAAGTTCTCTTTTCCGAGTTAAGGAAATTTGGAATCGGAATTGTTGCAGCAAACCAGTACCTCGATCAATACCCACCCCAGCTCCGCTCTGCAGTCCTGGCAATCGGCACTCACATCTGCTTTCAGCTTTCCAGTAACGATGCTGAAAAGATGTTCACTGCGCTCAGTGGAGGTAAGGCACTTTCTGAAAAGCTACGCAGTCTGCCTCACCGACAGTTCGTCATCAAGAGCGGAAGCGAGTCATGGCACGAAGCGATTGTGCCAAAAGTCCAACCGACTAGAACAGATCACTCGACACTCCTAAATCGATCCCGCCTGCAATTCGCCAGGCTGCGTTCCGAAGTGGAAGAACAGATCGCGCAAAGACACCCTCGACCTGAAACCACTACCGAGGAGGCGCTCGATGTCTGGCAATAACCAAAAGGGTTTCGTGCTTCAAGAACGAGACTTGCAATTATTCAGGGAGATGCCGCTCGCGCGCATCGTTGACCGAAAGCAGGCAATGCTCCTGGGTAACTTCACATCAACAACCAGGATCAACGCTCGGTTGTTGAAACTTGCGAAGCACGGATTCTTCACTCGATACCGATTAGGAACTCAGGCAGGGGGCACAAAGTACCTGTACGCGCTGACAACTAAAGCCGCCGTGACCGCCCAAGTACAGGCAAAGAACATTTCCCGCAAACCGGGAAGCGTCCTCGCCGGAGATCTGTTTGTAGCGCACCAGTTGCACCTAAATGACATTCTGATCGCAGTTAAACGTCAACCCCTTCCAGTCGATTGCCAATTCATACGTTGGATATCGTTCCCGAATCCACTTTCCAAGTCCGTTCCTTTAACTCCAGATGGATATTTTGAACTGAATACACGAAATGGAATCCGTGCGGTGTTTATAGAAGCAGATCTCGGGACCGAATCAAGAAAGATCTGGGCTGCGAAGATCAGGCACTATCTCCAGCTAGCCACAACGGGCGAATTTGAGAACCTCTTTAAGCATTCACAGTTCCGGGTTCTGATTGCGACCACATCACAGCGCAGGCTCGAATCCATCCGCCAAGTTATCTCCAAGCACACCAGAAAGCTCTTCTTTCTTTCAACCTTCGACACCATTAACCAGCACGGCCTTTGGTCTCCTCTCTGGCTTCGCCCCGAGGGAGATGAGAGGCAGTCGCTTTTGTGAGGCACATATGAAGTTCTGTACGGGCTGCAAGACCTTCACCGCTGGCGCTCCGAGCTACTGCCAGAAGTGCGGTCGCAGCTACAACATCAAGCTCTGTCCAAGACAGCACTTGAATCCGCGCTCTGCTGAATTCTGTTCACAGTGTGGTAGCCGTGAATTCAGCACTCCCCAGCCGAAGGTCTCGTTATTTCTCCGCCCACTGCTCTTCTTATTGGTCGCAATGTTTAGGGTTCTTCCGGTTGCGGTTCTGGTTCTTGCCCTTGTCGCTTTCATTGGATTTTTTATCCAACAAATCTTTAGTGATCCGAATAACTTGCTGGGGCTGATGGTCTTTGGAGTCCTGCTTGGCTTTCTCTTATTCATGACGATGACGCTGCAGAAATCTCTTCGCAGCTTCTTCAAAGGTCTGTTCTCGGGAAGGAACAAGCGATGAGCAGTTTATTCGTTCAAGGTTCCATTAGGTACGTCTTCGGATGCAGTAAGGAAATGTATGTATTCAGGTTTTCGCAGTCTACGGAAAACGCCGGAAACAAACGCTATGCAGCCATTGATGCTAGGGCAATCGTTGCCCTAAGCGATGCCCTAGCTGATAAGGACAAAATATGGAGCAATTAGGCGAACCGCTCAACGTGAAACAGGCCGCGAAATTGATCGGGTGTTCTGGTTGGACACTAAGAAACCGTCTGCTGCGCCTACCGAACGGTCCTCCATTCTTCCGATCAGCTGAGGGAGGAAAGTTGATTTTCTATCACGATCAAGTAATCCGCTGGATCCTGCAAAGACAGTACCAACAGAAAGGAGGAAACAACCCAAAGCCACAGAGACCTTTGTGATCTGAGGCTGACGCCAACATGAGGCGTTGGCCCCAGGTCTCAAAGGAAGGGACGCTGGCGTTTTTACCAACGGAAGCATGAGTTTTCACAAAACATAAAGAGAAAGGAGGATACGGTTTTTGAGTCTCTGGAAGAGAAATGGCATTTACGAGTCGCACATCTCAGTGGAAGGAGTCCGCTATAGGAAGTCCACGGGCACCGCCAATCGCCGCCTTGCCGAGCAGATCGACCGCAACCACAAGGACGAACTGCTCGCACGACAGAACCACTTAGCCCAATTTAACCCTAGCATGACCTTTGGCGAACTGACAGCAAAGTTTCTAGCCGAAGAAAATGGGAAGGCTTGGCATCTAGATCGTCTCAAGGCATTGCTTCCAGCTTTCTCCCATACCGCAATTGGCAGTATCGGAAAGAGCTTGGTAAGGCAGTACCGGGTTCACAGACACCAGCAAAAGAAACTGACCGAAACCACAGTTAACCGCGACCTTGAATGTCTTCGACACATTCTCTTCTGGGCTGTTGACGAAGGCTTCCTCGCGGTAAACCCACTCAGCCGCTTGAAGCTTGAGCGGGAGCGAAAGAAAAAGCGGCAAGTCTTAAGCCTGATCGAAGAAGAGTTGTTGCTAGACGCAGCCGCCCCTCATCTTCAGGAACTAATCATCGCCGCACTCGACTCCGGCATGCGAAAAGGCGAACTGCTGCAACAGGATTGGAAGGACGTGGACTTTTCGCGAAAGCTTCTCTTCGTCAGTCACTCAAAGACCGCCGAAGGCGAGTGTCGTGAAATTCCAATGACAGCCAGACTCTTCGATCTGCTTTGGCAGAAAAGGCAGGATCAGGGATTGGTATTCACCTACAAGGGACGAGCAATCACGCGCATTAAGACCGCATGGAAGGCAGCTATTCGTCGTTCCGGAATTCGCTACCTCCGGTTTCACGATCTGCGCCACAGCTTCAATACGAGGCTTATGGAGGCAGGCGTCATGCAGGAAGTCAGGAAGGCGTTGATGGGTCATTCAAGTGGTGAGGATGTGCATGCCACTTATACCCACGTCGAACTCCCGGTGAAACGGGAAGCTATTTGCAAGCTCGAAGAATGGCGAAGCAAAGAGGCAGACAAACTATTAAAAGGAGAAAGAGTATGAACCTAGCCACAAGAGCCGCCTTCATGACGAAGGCAAGACATGACATCGATAAGGCGCTCCTTCAGTTGAACGAAGTATCCACGCACCTGACCGATGACGCAGAGCTTGCCGCTTTGGGAGCCCTTTCTGGGCTGTCAGGCCAAATTCAGTACATCGAAACTGTTCTGACCATCATGCGGGATTTGCAAACACATCAGGATTGGGCTGAGAGGAGAAAACAAGAATGAAAGACGAGTCTGATTCCGATGAAGAGCATGTCGAGTTTCCCTGTGCCCATTGCGGAGAGAGTCGAATCGATCTCTTGGAATGGGAGGACGAGGAAACCGTCAGATGTAGAAGTTGTGATAGGCGCTACCGCCCAAGGTAGCAATCCGAAGAAGTAACAGCAGAGATGTTCAATCCGCAACACCGAAAGGAACAAACATGACCACGAGAAAGACAACTAAACGTAGGGCCAAAGCAAAAGCAGAGCCTGCGGCAATAGCGACTGCTCCAGCCGAGGATACTACTGATGTATCAATTCGAATTCGATCAACTGATGCAGGAACTGCTACAGAAAGAAGTGAGCCTCATCGAGACACAGAGCTTCGAGATCCTCATCAGGATTGAGGAGCAGCGATACGCGGAGGCTTTGGTCCTGGCAAACACGTTACGTGAACGGCCACAGTTCATATGCCATCTGCTCACAAGGCATGCCGATTCTGAAGAGTACGAACAAGGTAGAACTCGCAGCAAAGAAAACTGAAGGAGGAACAAAATGACAGCTGAGAAGAAAAGTGATCAGGCCACCGCGGCCCGGTCTCAAACGCAAACCGCAGCCCCAGGTACAGCGCGAAAGCCGTGGATCAAAAAGTCCACTGCAGACGTCGTCCTTGAGCAAATCCGAAAGCAAGAGCAAAAGATCGCAGATATGGAAGCTGCGATCAAAGATGAACGCAAGGAAATTACAAAGCTGCAAAAAGTGCGTGAGATTCTCGAGGCCAAGTAACACATTAGGAGCATGCTAACCGCTGCTCCTTTTTTTCATGCAGTCAAAGGGAACCCAGGAGGAAAGAACATGAAAATTCGCATACCAATATTAATTTCACGACTCAATGAAGAGCATCATCCAGAATCCGACGGCTATTACGATGGTGCCCACAACACACCTTCGGAGCATGGGATAGAAGCAATCATCAGTAAGTTTAATGAACTCAAAATGAAGCTACAGCGCGACAGCGTCGCTGCGCAGAAAAAATTAGAAGCTCGATTGGAATACGTTGATGAAATTGCGCCTCAACTCGAATTGCTCTGGGCTTCGATCAAGGAGCGGACTAAGGAACAGACCCCCCATGTTGCATGGCCTACGACATTGCTGTGCATCGGGCTTTTGGCTATTGCTTCTGAAACGCTAATCTTGGCCTCAGCCCTTGATATCGTCAACATCACCGATCCGACAACACAAATTCTGGCCGCACTCGGGATTTCATTCGTTGTGGCTCTTGCATTTCACTTCACGTGGGATAGCTTCACTAATAAGCACCAACCCCACTTATTGAAATTGGTTTGGCGCACATTGGCATTGATTTTTTCGTTTGCTCTTGTCGCATGGGGGATGTTGCGCGGATTCCAGGTAGGATTTGCCGCCACTCTGTCAAAGAACCCTCTTGGAGACTTCTTGAGTGCACATCCAATGCTCTCCTCAATCTTCTACGTATTCATTTCATTTGCCACTCCGGTTGTAGCCGCAGCTGCAAGTCATCACTCAATAGGCGAGTTGCAGCTTTGGTGGGAGTGGACGAACACGAAAAAGCAGCGCAACGACCTAGTAGAGGAACGCGCTTCCGCGCTGAAGCAACTCGAAAGCGGGGCAGGCGTATTGCAACTCGGGATGAAGGCACTCGACGAAGAGTGCAAACAGAATTGCTCAACGTATCTCGCCGGCTGGGAGCGAGGGCAAAGTCATGGCAGCGTTCAGGAAGCGTATTGGCTGGTACCGGCAAAGGCGACGTTTGCGGCTTTATGGGGGCTCTTGCTGGCTGGCTGGTTCATATTCGCATTCTCACCATTCTTCTTTCTCTTCCCTGTTGTGGTCTGGTGGGGAGCATTTCTTCATTACCGACGGCAATGGAAATCCCCGAGCCGTGTTGAGTTCTTCGCTCTTGAAAACGTCATGTTTGTACAGCGGGCCATTGATGCACAGGATAGCCATACGCCGTTGCGAGCTTTTCAGAGGAGTCCGAATGATCCTACCAATCCGAAACAAGAACTGGAGGCGAAACAGTGAAATTATTGCTGCTGCTCGGAATCCTGGCTGCGGTCGCTCTTTGCGGCTGCAGCAGACGACAAGAAACACCAACTCACACCATATTCTTGATTGATGTGAGTGGCAGCATTGAGCCGGACTCTTTGAAAGAGGCAGTTCGGTCTATTGGTGAGTTTATTTCACACGTGGATCGAGGGGACACTGTAACAATCATCCCAATCACCTCGGATGCGCTGATAGAAAGCTCAGGCCGAATTCTGCGCATTTCGAAGCCACTCGCCAGAAAAGCTTACGATGCAGACATTCGTGAATTCCGTGAAAGTGCTGCCAACTCTTTGCAAGAGTTCGAGACAAAATTGCTCGCTAGTCCAGGGAAGAAAACGGATATTTTGAACACCCTAAAGTTGGCCGAAGAAGAAACCGCGTTGGAGTCAGAAGGAACGAAAGTAAATCTGAAAATACTTAGCGATTTCATTGAGGATGACGGTGAGTATGACTTTAAGACCGATCAAAAAGTCGGGAATGAACTTCTAGCCGCTGAACTTGCTCGAAGTCTGGCGAAATCCGACGGAACTACGAAATTCTCGACGATTTATTTGGGTTCCTTGCGAAGCAAAGATCTTCACACTTTAGGTAGACAGAGAAGAGCAGCCATCAAAAGATTCTGGCAAGAATATTTGCGGTATGCAGGGGGTCGAATTCGATTCGCAACCGATGGAGTTGGAAATCTTTATAGATGACCATCAATTAGTCGCAGCGGTTTTCACGCCCAGCTCAAACAATCAGTTCCCGGTTATATAGTGCTGCGCTTTTGTCCAGACTTGTGCTCCGACCAAGCGCCCCATTTTGCGACCAGCCAAGTCTGCATCTTCAAAATGGATTCCGCCATAGCGGCGTGACATTCCTGCTTCGTCTGCTGCGTCAGAGAACGTCGCCCAATGCAGTGTAACGTTACTTGCAGGGGTACTGCCCGGCTCAATTTTCGACGAACCTGCAAACGCCGTGTAGCTGCCACCGTATGCGTCGCTGTTGGTAAAGCGGAGCAAAACCTCAGCCGCAGCGGCGCTGAAGGTGCTGTGTCCTGAGACGAATTCGGGAAAAGGTGGCGTAGGAAATGTTGCTGGCTGGTAAGGCGTCCAATCCTGACCTTGGATCTCACGTGTGCTAAGGAACGGGCCAGCCCAAGCACGGATCGGCTTGTCAGCGAAAAGAAAGCGCAGGGCGGTGACTGGCCGGACAGAATCGAAGGCGCGCTTTGAATCCCATGCGGAGATGCTGGCGTCGAGCAGCGCGTTGGTGAGAATGAAAAACATCTTTACATCTTGATCGAGGTCGTGATGGTCGCGCGCTGAGACATACTGGGCGATCAGACACCAGTGTCCGGGCGGTAATTCGGAGTTTGGACCATCTGCCCAATATTCTGCAATGACTTTCTGCTCGTCTGTCAATTTTGCGTTCAGATGAAGAATGGCCTCGGCTTGCTTTCGGTATTGGCCAGGATCACCGTCATAAGTCGCCGGTCCTAGCTTCGGACGGAACTGCGAGCCTGATGTGAGTGCAAATGGCGTGACCAGTCCCCATTGGGGAGCGACATATTTCTGAGTCGTGAATCCCCCTTGACCATCAGGGACGCGCAATGGCTGCCAACTGTTCGGGTCATTGACGTGATCGGAGTCGTTGACGGGAGCAAATCCGGTGTAGTCAGAATAACCGCCTGGATGCAGGTCGCCGAGTTGATTGGAGCCATCTGTATGGCGATATTGCAGCACAGCCGACGCGACAACATTTCCGACTCCCGAAGGCGTGGTGGTGTTTAGACTGACATCGCTGGCGTCATAGCCTTTAGAGGTGAGAAGTTGGGCGAAGGAGGCTTTCCTAGCGGGGAACAAGTCAATGAGCACGCGATAAGCAGCGAAGCTGATTGCTTTGTTTTTGTTTTCCAGCGTGCGTTCGGAATCAGGGCGCCTTAGAGTTGTGCCTGTCAGTGTTGCGATGGCATCACTGTCATATGCTGCCCATGAGTCGAAGATCGCTGCGTGAACGATTGCGAGGTCGCGTGCCACCATTGGAGGGCCGGGTTTAGTGTCGCGGATGGCCTGAAGTGCGGCATTGTCCCAAAGAACAACAACGGTCTGGGTTTGGGCGGAAAGGTCAGAAGCAATGATAAGCCCAGCTACTGTCAACAGCAAACGCAGTGATCTCATGCCGGCTCCTATGGAATGTTGCACTCTGTCGTCTAGGGAAACACCATTGATATCCGTCCTGGCAAGCCAAGACGGGGCAGCCGCGATGGCCACCCACCCACCAAAGACGCTCTATAGTTGGCTGGCGAGCAAATGATTCCGTGCCGCAGCCAGTCGGCCCATGATTGTAAGCTTCTCAATCTGGCAAATTTTGCAAGCTCAGCGGTGGCCCATACATCGCGCGCTTTTGCGCCGGTGTGTGGGTGAACGAACTTTGGAGGGTTTGTTCGGGGTGCAACGACGTTCGCGTTTTCCCATTCATTCGCTGCGCGAATGAATGGGGCACCCATCTGTCGTGGTGATGTGAATATGTGGGCCACCCGTCCCTTCATTGACTTTGGTTCATTTTGCTGTCCAAGAACGCCAGTGTGTAATGTACTTTGACGGGTCATTGTAGTATTCGTCCTTGGAAGGCATCCATTGTTCCTCGCCCGTGCTATTCGCGAGGCCCACAATAGCCCAATATTGAACCTCGGCATCCCTATCGCCCAGAGCGCGAGCGAGAGGCACTTGTATCTTTGTGCTATGTATTTCAGCAAGCGACATGACAACAGAACGGCGGGTGAAAACATCAGGAGAAATTGCTAATTTCGACAATATCGGGATAGCCTGTTCGCTACGAACACCGATTCTGATTGCAGCCGCCAAATTCTCTTTTTCGTGCGGCGTCAATTCAGGTGCTTCGTTTAACAGAATCCCTGCCGCTAAATTGAGAGCCTCAGTATCGTCTCTTCTGAGTAGATTAAGTATTGCCGCTCTCCTCAAAAAAGGATCGCGATCTTTCAATAAGGCTTGGAAAGCGGATAGCACTTCCTTTGAACTCACGTCTGCAAGCGCGGCAACCGCAGTTCGCCTCTCTTGGTAAGTTAGTGAGCCGTCTCTGATTACATTGCACAACTCACGAACTATCACGTCATATAACTGACCAGAATGATCGAGGGCTTCGCCTGTCATGGGCAAGAAACTAATTTGTTCATCTGCGAACCTGTAGGTCCCTTGAGAGAGCTTCTTCAAAAACACTATCTTTGTTCCGATTGGAACTGCTGGCAACTTTGGAGATAATTGACCTGCCACCACCAGCTCGATCGGTAATTCTCCGCTGGCCCCGCCCTTAAGGTTTTCCTGCACAAGAAAAGAAAACCGGTATGTATGTAGTGAGGTTTCTTTCTCGAACGCCGATCCCACCTGCTCGACCCGCCTAAATTGTCCAATGACAACCACGTCTGCGGTGGCTATGGCTTCTCTCAAGTCAAAATATTTAGTTAGTCCTGCGTTGCCGCTTTTGAGGCAAGTCATTAGACACACGAGGATCAAGAGTCTCTTCTTCAACTTAGTTCTCCTAGGGAGCTACCCACGGTGTTACTTTGCTGATGTGATCTGCATACGTAAGATACTTCTGTAAGCTGTCCTTTTGAACGGGTTTGCCCAACCCTGAGATGTTTCTCCCCACGCTAATTTTTTGACCCCAATGGACAATTGGATCAGAGGTACCGACGAGTACGGGAGTTGGTGTAACTCCGGGGTCATCACCGTCAATTTGATCGCAAAAACGATAGGGATTAGCATCGCTCGTTGCCGAGACATTCTGTTCAGATTTTCTTTGCCAAGTATTACTCGGATAATCACGCACGATTGCTGACGTCCAAGCTTCATTAACCGGAACCGGCGACGGCATAAGCGTATTCAAATTGTCAGAAATGTCATAACAAATCGTCGTGTGCCATACAAAGAGGTCATTGGGATTGTTATCCCAAGAGACGAAGGAAAGAGAGGTTGGGGTACGGCTCGTTATTGTAAAAGGCGCAGAGGTTTGGCCCGCAGCCGTTGCAGTGATGCTTATATCATTTGCTGCGGGAGCACTGAATGCGGAGCCAGAACTTGTAATGTCAATTGAAGTGCCTGTGGTGGCAGAAAGTGTGACTTTTGTCGAGCCCGCTGTCACAGCCCACGTAGTCGAAGAGCCTCCCGAAGAAGTTAACGTGATTGTGGTGTTATAGCCTGACGGGGTCTGGCCGTTGAAATACCAGACAGTGTTCGGACCTGTAATCTTCGGTGTCACCGTCCCCTGCACCGGCCACACGGGCAACTCGCTTGCGCACTCCTCGTAACCGTTCCACCAGCAAGGATCGCTATTGCCCGGGACCGGCGATTGAGCGAAGAACATGTCTGAACCTTCTGATAGCAAACTCGCGACACCTGTGTTTGTCCCTATTGTAGCTATGGAGGTGTTGTTAGAGGACCAAGTTGAAGATGTTGTGTAATTCCTCAAAGTTGGGTGCGAACCGCTGTCGTGCCCGTACGCGCTAAGGCTCATTGAATCCCCTACGGCCGCGTTGAAATTTGCCACAGCAGTATAGTCAGACGGACCCATGCAGTCGTAGCATCCAGCACCGCAAGTCGCGGTCTTTACGTTGAATGTTTGGGGAGTAACGGTGATGCTAGGCCGATGAATGAACTCCGCATCGTCTCCATTTTCAACCATGATGGCACCGCGGAGCGCAGATGCGGGGAAGCGATTGCCTTTGTCGTCCGGCACATTCGCCTGAACTATCTCGCCAGCATTAAACATATGGAACTGCTTTTTCCCGATATGCAGAGGCATACGGTAAGCCCCTCCGGCATACGTGAATGTGACCATCAAGTCCTCGTCCTGATCACCAAAGTTCCACACGGTAAGCATAGTGTCACTGCCGTTCTCTAATTCCCAATAGCAGGCCCGCCGCACACCAGCCGACTCGGCTTGAGCTGCTACCTCAAATACGTAGTTGCCGGTATTGTCCACGCTTCCGTTGGCAATCAAAAGGTCACCGCCGACCATCTGGCCTTCAAACGTCAGGTTAAGCGAGGCAGTCATCTTATCGAGATGCAGATTGCGGAGAACTGTAGTGATGTCCAGGCGCCGGGTTTCCAGTGGAGATAGAGTGATCGCAGGTAACGTTGCTGACATGGTATCCATCGCCATGCCCATGCCTTCCATGTAGTACAAACGCGGAGTGATCCCCAATGGCTTATTGCTGGTATTGCGAATCACGGCATAAGGAGCGAAGTTGGTTCCTTTGGGGAAACCCATCATCGGTTGCTCTCCGGACATAATCCCTGGGCTGGAAAAATGCATAATGTGAGGATTAGGGTTTTTCAATTCCGTCGGGTAAGCAATGGACATCACTGCGGAATAGCCTTTGCCTGTCTCCTGCAAAAGTCCGAATGCCATCAGGGAACGCTGTGGGCCGCCGTAAGTGACCGTCACGCCACCTTCGGATTCACCCTGCATCAAGTCTTCAATCTTGACCATGCTGGTGCCGTGAGCGGGAACCGCGACATGGTGTGAAGCGTGTCCGCCAGCAGAGCCAGATGCGGAGAGTGCAACCTCCAAACTGGTTTCTCCAACGTTGAGGAGTGCCACCGTTCCCTCAACCGAACGAAACTGCTTCCACCATAGTGCTTCGATGCGATGCTCCGTTGCGTCATTTGGCGTCACTTTGCTGGCGATAGCAGGCGAAGGGGTGTCGGACGGCGCAAATGTGGAATTGAATACGAGACTGCGAACAATATCAATGTTTTCAATGGATGCACGTATCACTGGAAAAGGCGTTTTGTATTGGATCACGGCGTTGCCGAAATGCCCAACATTACCGTTCTTCTTGCCGGAGGCTCGTCCGAGCGCATCCTCGATGTCAATGACCACCGCGCCGCCTGCAGGCACGTCAACGCGTGCCAACGTGGCCTTCGTTCCGTCCTCGCCGTAGATGATAGGAGTGACGGAAACGAGATGCTCAACATCAATATTCGATATGCGAAGCTTCGCATGAAAAGTCGCGTCTGTACGCCAAAAAGCCCCACTCATCTCATGAAGAGTTGCCGGAGGTATAGGAATGGGAGGAGCTTGTTTTGCGCTGGAGTAAATGCTAATGACGAGCACAAAAAAGGCGGAAGCAAAGAGGGAGCGCGGCGGGGCAGCGTTTCGCATACTGATCTCCTAGTACGGAAACCGCGACCCCCACGACCGCGATTCACGAAGGCGGCAACTCTAGCCCCTTCCGGATAAGAATGTCAACAACAACTTCCGTGAAAGGATTTCATGTTTCATTAGCATCTACTACGAACTTTGATCAACGTAACAGAGTCGACGGTGTAAGTGATGTCTCGACTTATCCGCTACGTCGCAATGAAGAGTCACTCATAATTCGTAGTTATTATGACTTTGAGCGGCAAGTATACGACGATTAGCCAAAAGTTCTATAACAAAAGGCTATATGCGAGCTATGTGACGTAGGGTGACAAGTCACCCGCTATCTTGCGAGCCCCGTCTAAATCCATTCGCATCGACAAGAAAGAGTTGGATAGTACGCCAGGTGGTAGTGCCCAGTCCCATTTCTCCCGAATCAATGTGGCCAAATTCAAGCCCAAACTGTCTGGATCAGTTGTCGCGTCTTTTGAAATTGTAGTCAGCGCGTGACGAACTGCTGAGGAATCGGATGCCTTGATCCGAACAGCTAGGCCTTCATTCCAGGACCTGTGTCCGGAAGTGGAGAGCAATAGAGACAATGCATCGTTTACCCGGTCGCCTCGCCAAGTGAATAAGAGTATTGAATCCCCATCCACAAGAGCTTGCCTGGAATCCAAATGTAATTTCTCGTAGAGATCACGGGCTCCGGATAGCAATCTGCTTGCGGAATGACTCAGGAAGAGAATTGGTTCAGATTCGCTCAATACAGCTCTCATCTCCTCCCTAACTCTGTCGTGAATCATTGCACCGGAACCCTCAAACTTCGGCGGAACGCCTCCGGGGTCGGGTACCACCGCAATTACCTTGCTTTGTGCATCAGCGGCGATGACACGCCAACGGCGTCCGCCGAAGATGATGCGCTGGTCCGCGACAAGTGGGCGAGAAATCGGCAGCGAACCGAGAGTTCGTCCCTCGTGCTGCAATACAAACTCGTCTTCGCTCACAAATGCTGAGTAGAACTCATAATTATTTACAAGCTTCTCCCCCAATTCTCCGTGGAGAAGCAATCCGGTTCGATCCTGCATAATTAACTTCTTGTTGCCCATTTCCCTCAGAATCGAAAGAAAGCGTTCTTTGTCTATGCCGTCGAATGGGCCGTTCTCCACTAGCAACGACCAAATCAAAGCTGCCGACGCACCACTCCTCTCGGCAATAACAGACATAACCTGTTGGACAAAAGTCGATGCATGGAGTCCATTCACATCAGGAGGCTCGAACCATCCCTTTATTAGGAGCCTAATCATGGCTACGGTTTGGATGAGCCCTTCATGCAACCGATCTGAAATGGCAGACTTTGACCTAACGGGAAATTCTTTGCAAAGGCACCGCAAGATTGCCGACTCACCGCGGCGTCGCCCCGATCGACCTAACCTTTGCCGAAGGCTTGCTACTGAAGGTGGAGAGCCGATTTGGGCAATACTTCTCACCGACCCAATATCAATTCCAAGCTCTAACGTGGATGTACATACGGCAGTGGCTGGGCATGCTCCCGATTTAAGCGCCTGCTCTGTTTCTTCCCTCAGCTGTCTTGATAGGTTTCCGTGATGCGCCCAAAACTCATTCGGAACGCCGTCCTTCTCGCATTTGCTACGCAGGAGATCGGCATACGTCTCGACTTGTGATCGGCTGTTCGGAAAGATGAGGTTATTGGTTCCCTTGAGGGTAAGGTAGAGATCTTGAGCAATTTCCTCGGTAGCACTCGATTTTCCGGCATCAGGTTGGTCCTCTTCCATATAGCATTTCACGATCACCTTCAAATCGTGCCGATCGGCCGTGCTGTTCAGCAATCGAACTGATTCTCCCGTTCTAGGTCGCAAAAAATCGGCAGCTAGCCGCATATTTCCCAAAGTAGCGGACAGCGCCACTCGCGCTATTGTCTTGCCGGCGCAACTCTCTACCCGGTGCAGCAGCGACTGCAATTGTTTCCCTCGTTCGGAACCGATGAACGAATGTAACTCGTCCACGACTACATACTTGAGTGATGTCACGAGCGCGGGAATAGAACTGCCTCTGGTCACAAACAAGGCTTCCAGAGATTCTGGGGTTATTAGGAGAATTCCTTTTGGCGATGTTAGAAATCGATGCTTTCGACTCGCTGAAATATCACCATGCCACGCAACTACCGGAATTTCTAAGGAATCACAAATCTCTTCAAGTCTAGACCATTGATCGTTGATCAAGGCTTTTAGTGGGCTTATATACAGAACCGATCCCATGTTGGAATCATCGCGCAGCAAGTGAGAAATAATGGGAAAGAAAGCGGCTTCAGTTTTGCCGCTTGCGGTCGCTGCGGAAATAATGACGTCTTGATCTGCATTGATCAATGAAGGGATCGATTGTTCTTGGATGTCTCTGAGGTCTGTCCACCCTTCACTCCAAATCCACCGCTGGATTCTTTTGTCGAGAAGTCCGAACGCAGTCGACTCAGAGCTGGAAGCTGGCGAGTTCGTCATCTTGAGGAATAATCCTTTCGCTATCTCCTCCGGAATCCTTCTCTATTTCCAGATCACCGACTAAGTCCTGCCAGGTAGTGCCTGGATTTTGGTCGAGAACAGCCAACACATTAACAAACGAAGTAATGGTTGTTCTTGGCGTCCGGAAGTAGCTGTCCCCTAGCCGGTGCGAGCAGTGCTTCATGAACGCAGAAATGCCGTCATCTGGGATAAGATATCTTTCAGGCTCTCCCAATGCATACACGTGCCTAACTTTCTGGAGAAGCACATAGAAGTCTTCCGGAGTTAAGCTACTAAGCCGGATAATTGGTCCAGAAAGATCTACCAGACCGTCAGTGGCGAACTTATTTTCTACCAGACGTGATTGCAGCGCCGGGTAGCTGTATAACCCTCGACGTGGGTCAAGAAGGAACTCCGGCGTGCCGCCCAGAATGAATCCAACACCTTCGGCAGATCCTTGAAGAGAGTCATTGAGTATTCGCAGTATCTGCTCGTAATTGGCCTGACGAGCCTGTGTATTCGCTAGCTTATAAAGGTTGACCAACTCGTCTAGACAAACCAACAATCCACCATACCCAGCTAGCCGCACAAACCGCGCAAGCAGCTTTAACTGGTCATGAACAGACGAGTCATCGATGACGGTCCTTACTCCCAATGCAACTCTAGCCTCGGTCTTGGTCGTGAACTCCCCACGCAACCACCGAATCGCGTCTGCCTTCAACTGCTCATTCTGATCTTCGAATGCACTGCAATATGAAGAGATCACATGTGCAAAATCATATCCGTTCACCATTTCGGTGAGTTGGGCCAAACGAACGCGAATTACCTCTTCTGCCGCGACTCCTTTCGACTTGCTTTCTGCTTTAGCATCGGAGATAAACTTTTCGACAATTCCTGGAAACGCTCCTCCTTCCGGTCGCGTTCTGGTTGACATGTTTTTTGCGAGTTCTGCGTATAGTGAACGGGCTTGGCCACCCGTCGCGTGAAGCCTGCGGTCAGGATTCAGATCAGCATGAACAGTAACGAGTTTCTTCTCCAGTGCGATTGACCGCACCAGATTGAGGAAAAAAGTCTTCCCCGCGCCGTACTCGCCAATCACCAAGCGGAATGCTGAACCTCCATTTGCCACCCGGTCAATGTCCGTTATTAAGGCGCCCAGTTCACCCTTGCGCCCAACTTGGATCAGATGTTGTCCTACCTTGGGTACCACCCCAGCTCTCAATGACTGAATAACGGAATCTCGGTCTCGTGAGCGAATGCTGCTCATGCGGTTACCTTCTCCAGGATGTCCCTGTTTATTTCTACGGGATCGTCCCCGTCGGTCAATGGCATGTCAAATTTATCAAAAGCAGCTTCATTGATGCGCTCGAGTGCCCCATCGAGCATCAGTTCCATGTCTGCTGCAGCATCCACTAGCTCGCCGCGAGACCATTGCCGTCTCGACAACAGCAGCCGTGCGAGGCACGAATGTTCGACGTCAAGTCCAAGGAGAGTATCCGAAACAGCGAAATCATTTTCCTTTTCTAGCTCTGGGGGCTGACTCTTGGGTTCCTCTGCAAAAACGTCACCCAAGACAGCAGATATCTGTTCTGTTTCTTGCTGTAACCGTGCAA
The DNA here is from genome assembly GCA_025462725.1 of Terriglobales bacterium. GTDB lineage: Bacteria > Acidobacteriota > Terriglobia > Terriglobales > Acidobacteriaceae > JAICLA01. The sequence continues at coordinate 107,671 of JAOAPE010000002.1, forward strand.
TCTTATTGGTGTCCAGGGCAAAACGTTTACCAGTCGATGGCCTCGAAGCGGCATCACGCTGGGGTCCTTCATGGATATCGACATAGACCTGCTTGGGGTCAAGCTGCAGGACTTTGTAAGTCTTTTCGAGTAGCTTCACCTCTTCGGGGCTCACCACTCCATCTGCATGCGCGACATCGACGAGGATGTCTGCGATCGTTCGTCGCGATTCGGCTGAAAGTAATTCGAGTCGCTTTTTTATGCTGGCGATAGTCGTCGGATGGACAACTTGCAACCGGAGACGCGCTTTTAATCTCTGGCGAGAGCAGCCATCTAGTTGCCCCCATGTTTCAATTGTTCTTGTCAGAAGTTGAATCTCCGGTGGAGAAGCGACCCCGTCTGCCAACGCCATCATCGACCCAAGATCTAGCATGAGGCAAGCCGCCGCATAAGAACCGGCAGAGCGCATACTCGTAGCAACACTGGGGGGTGCCAAAAATAGCACGACAGTGTCGTCTTCTCTGGGACTTCCTGCTCCCCTGGGGAAATCCGGCTCGATCGCAATCCCAAATTCTTCCAAACGTGTAGCCAAGAGTACGACCGCTCCACGACTCAATTCGCGTTCTTCGCCCAACCTCTTGAGGAGATCCTTCCAGCGAATTAAAAGTTCTCCGGTAGTAAGTTCATCCTTTATATGTTGGACGCCAGAAGCAACAGCGTTGGGCCACGCATGGACCGGAAGAAAAGCAGCCGCTTCAAGCGAATTCTTTTCATTGGGGTACCGACCCAAGAACCGACTGTAACGGTCCAACTCGGCGGTGCAATCATCTACCACCTGTTGCAGTTTCTTTTGGGGCCCCGTCACTGCACTCACATCGGGAAGGTTCCCGATTGCCCTTGAAAAGCTCTTTCCGTAAAACCCTGAAGAGGCTGGCTGATAATTGACTTGCAGCTTGGTCTTGTTTAGAGGTAGCAGCAACCCTTCCCCACAATTCTGGCTATAGTGATATGGAAAAATCTTCTCAAACTCTGCTCTGCACCTCTCAATCGGAGTTCGACGTGTGATCATCGGGTCCATAAGTGACCACTTCAGCGCCCAAGCGACTGGAACGCTTCTTCGTGCTGCAGCAAACTTGGCAAGTCCTACTCGGAAGGCAAATGGCAATTCGAATCCTTCGGGTTCAACGTCCGGAGGGCTGGAAATGTTATTCGGATCTGTATTCAACTCAGAGGCAGACACATAGTTGAGGAAGCTTGATGCATAGTGCCGGAAGGAATTATTGTCGCCGTAGATCGCAAGAAGATTTTTAATTTCATCAATTATGGTTGCGATGTCATCTTGAAACTGTGCGGCATCAATCAGTGCTCGACGTTCAAGTCCATAAAAGAACAGAAATACATAGCCGATATCCGCTTTTGGATCTCTTCGGCCGCTTGCCAGCCACTGCAGGTAGGCGCGTCTCGCCTCCGGGCTGATTCCGCTGTAGCTTGGCCAATGAGAGGTTCGCCGCTCTGAAATGTCCAGGAAGTCTCTGCTGACTTGGAGATTTGGGTTGATCAAAGCGGGGTCTTGTTGACCGCTTTCAGACCTTAGGTTTAGGCCCACATAGACCATTCCGCCAGTGATTTTTAGACCTGCAATTTCAACTATCTCTTCAATCGGCACCCATCTTGCCTTTTGAGCCACCTCGCCGGAAGCTGGGGGCGGGATTTTTCGTTCACTCCATGTGCTCGAGGAGATAGGGAGACTGGCAACTCTTATAGGGTATGGCGCTGGGAGATCGCTTTTGTTTCTGACCGGAGCTGTCGCTCGTGAATTGGCCTGAATTGAAATGGGCGGCTCACTCTTATTTGCGAAGGCCTTAAATGCCACCACGGCGATAGCAACTATGCCAATTAGGAGCCAAATTTCCTTTGGAATACTGGACAGCAAAACGAAGACGGCTACTATCCCTGCCACTAATACCGACCCAGCTGAGGAACTTCGCCTCCTCCTCGCCAAAGTTACGCCTCTCAATAATGAATTCGGGACACTATAGAAGACGCTAATTCAATCAGTGGCTGCTCTCGTTTGCAAGCTCTTAATCAACTTCCATTGTCAAATTCGTTGCATAGAAAACAGGACCGCTTGCCAGAGCAGAACGATCAGGAGTTGAAAGCAAGTTTCTAGAGTTCGTGGCGGAAGCACTGTCTAGCGCTGTTGAATGAATCCGAAAGGCTTACAGTCCATGGCATTCTTCCGAGGACTACCAGCCAGTTTCGCCTCAAGCCTTTCGATCAAAGCTTGAACTCGGTTCCGCCTCAACCTCAATGCCCAAAGCTTGCGTATGGGGCTCTCGCTCATTACTACCTCCAAGGGGAGGTAGTATGCAGCCGGAGGCGAAACCTAGAACAAATTAATAAATCTGTTACGAATTCGGAACAGATTTATTTATGCAGTTTTCTTCTTGCGAGCCTCAGCCCAACGCTTTTTCATTGCTTGAGATATTCTTTTACGTCCAGCGGCGCTAAGTCGACGGGTCGTTTTGTTCCTTTTCGGCGTGGCGCTGACGGGTGACCGCTGCCCTACTGTCTTACCGCCCACTGACTCCAAAGCGGAAATAGCCTTTTCTAACCTATCTCGTTCAGCTCTAAGTTCATTAAGAATTCGATTGATGTCCACATTGCCTCCGCCTGTCATTGTAAATGGTCGAGCGCAGGAGAAAACAACAGAAACACCCCGCAAAGTCACTTCGAGAATTTTCTAAACGCCGTGGTTCGAGATTTGGGGGTTGTATTCTCACTGGAGGCTTATGCAACCGTCAGATAAGCCGAACTTGATCGCTCACGTTGGCGTTCCTATGACTCCGGAGGTTACCCTTGAGGAGTGGCTTGTTAGCGAGGGCATATCTTGACCGTGCAGCGAGAGTCGCCGTCACTCTCAGTGCAATTTCCTGCCGACTCAGATGTCGCAAATCCCGAGAGAACAATTCTTCTCTTGCAGATATCTTTCGCACATACTGGGAACGTTGCTTCGCCACTTGAGTTCGTTTTTTTTGCACTCTTCTGGTTGTCGCCACAGCATGCCTGAATGGATACCTGGGCACTTTCGACAGCACTGCCGTCGCAGTCCTGCACCACAAACGTTGTCGTGCACCCTTGATGGCAGTCGCTATTCGGACCGCTCATTAGGACCAAAGCGAATGCTGCCAGTGCAGCCTTCATTACGATCAGCATTTTCGGGATCATTGTTCACCTTTCCACTGCACCCATTTCGGGGTCATGTAGTCCACCCGAATTATCTCGTCTTTCTTTATGCGCATTACCGAGTACCCGACAGTCACATTGTCAGATTTGAGATCGTTTATGAAGTAAACATCGTGATCCGACTCATATAGTAGTTGTAACGAAAATGAGTCCAGCGATTTGTTTATTTGCGGCTGATTCTTCGAAATAACAAATCGATTGGCGGGTAGATCAGTACTTTTTGTAAACACTTGGACACGCATAGGCCTACCCCCACCGAAATAAACCGGAATCTGGGGGAAATATAACTGCGAAAAATGAAAGCTAAAAATAAGTAAGAATAGCCCAGACCTCAATCGGCCGGGCAACATTGTAAGGTTTAGAGTGCGATCCCTATCAGTAGTTACGAACATCAATATCTGCATCACACTCGAACTGATAGAGATTAGACCCAACAGCACACCTGTGTAGCCACTTGCGAATCCGACGACAAGCCAGAGGACAGTTAGAATGCCACAAAGTGCCATGATAGCTAGAATCTTGGGTGCTTTCCTGACGCAATACAAGATTATTAATGGGGAACCTAAGTATAGACAGACGACGTAAAGTCCAAGCACTATCGATTGGGCCTTGCTGAAGTCTAGAGTCAGAATGCTAAATCGAGAGTAATAGAAACCCGAAGTTACCAGTCCAAGCACGTACAGCATCAGCCCGATCTTTGCTGTATCCAGTCCCAGCGTCAGCAGCCAGTTAGGCCGATGAGAGCTAATATCTGGCAGTGTGGATTCATGGAGCTTTGCTGTTTCCATCAGCCCTCATATTACCCCATTGCTTTTGCATCTGTTACAAACCCAAGGCTGGTTACGTGGTCACGCCAATGGACGATAACTAGTAATTATCCTGCACGGGCAGAACGTTTCAAAACAGTATTGAACCCAGGAATATTCTAGGCTCCTCGTTCTCCTGCTTCGATCTGAACTTTAGCAATATTTCCCTCCGTATCCGTTACTGTCAGCCAGCACCGCACGGTTCGAACATCTACTGCTGGCTGTGTCGGGAGCATGAAAGGGATGTGATTGTGCGGAGCCAGCCGTTCTGCAGGGATTTCAATGTACTTCCTGACCATTGCCGCTGGATTAAGTGCATGTTGAGCAGTTCGGCCCAACACGTAGGACTGCGGCGATGGAGATGCTGCTGCGAATTGCCCAACTCCGTCGATTTCTAGGTCATAGTTACTAACGATAGCCGAACGACTTCCTTTGTTTTCGATGGACACTACAGCCTCGAAATACATGCCGGTTGGTCCTTTAGGCGTGATTCCCTGAGGCGTGTAACAGCGAATGTAGTAGCTGCCAGGCTCTTCGCGCATCATTAAGACCGCACGGCGCGGAGCGCCCAGTTGAATAGACTGAATAACATTTTGCTGCTTCTGATATAAGCGATAGGGTGCAATCAAACAGGCGACGGCAGACAATGCGGCGGGCAACCAACGAGGCAGCGCGAACACAGGAGCATAGATTAAGACAAAAGTCATCGCCGTGGAGACCAGCCCCGCAATCACAAATAGAGTGCCCCACCATGTGCCAAATACCTCCCGTAGGTAACGGCAAAACATTCGCACAATGCCCCCTTGATAGAATTAGTAATCTAACACCGGAGAATAGATGGGCAAAGTAGAGAGCGTCAGTAAACAGATATTGCTGGTTTTGCTGCATGATTTTCAATCTCGGGAGCTCCCCTCTGAAGCTCTAGACGAAGGGTATGTAGGCCCCACCCTGAAGGAAGTCGAGAGAAGCTGCATCGAACAGGATCAAACCACCACTCAGGTAGATGTAGAACTCGCTTTGAAGGAGCTAGAAGATAACGGATGGATAGATACTGGGCCGATGATGGTTCACGATAGCCCACCAGACTCGGAATTGCAGTTCATCGGTTTGTTCAGCACGAGAGAATACGTGCACCTAACGATCAAGGGATACAGGATGGCACGCTAGTTTCCGGCAGAACGTTCTATTGCCGACGTGGTGATCCAGCCATCGACGCTTTGCCCAACGGAAGATTAAATCATGAAAAAAGAATGTTACACAGTAGCTCCGGATTTCAAAGTGATCGGCCCTGAGGGCATTATCGGAGCCTTTGATAATCCCACTACCGCAGGGGAGTTCGCCGGTTTTCTTAATTCCGACACTGCCCTGCTTCAAATCGTTGACAGTTGGCTCTCGAAAAACGATCCGCCAATCTCGGGCGCGGAATGGGCCAGAATACAATCTGAATGGAGAAGGAATATTAGGTAGGTCGTCGATGATAATTCTTAGTTATTAACGGTTGGAGTACAGCGTCCGGGAGGACATTATTATCAGAGTCGTCGTAATACTTGATCAACCAGCAACTTTGCAGCCTTCTTGTTCTGAGAACACTCATAAATCAACGAGCATATCTGAACTATAATTGTTCTATCTTTCGCTTTTGCCTTACGCAATGTCTTATGGGCATACGTCTCACTAATAACTGTCTCGACCTTTTTCGACATCACGAGTATTTTTCTGGAAAAGATTTCCTTCTCTAGCAGAGTCAAAGCCGAGTGTCCGGAAAGCCCGTCTAGACGTGCCAGTTCTTTCCGTAAGTCCCTCTCGATTTTCTTGCTATCAGTAGCAGTTACAGCACCTTGCTTCAGAACCGATATGAGGTGATCGATTTGCCCCGTCGTACCTTCAAATTGCCGAAGTACGTTCCTTCTTATCGAACTAACTCTACAACGCTTGCTAAGGTCGCCGATTTTTGGAACTAGACGGCTAATGCAATCTCTAAAGTGTGCGCTTTGCTCAAAATGATCCCTCCGTCCGTTGGGAACTATACGTGAATCGAGAACATGGATTTCTCCCACGGACCAAGCGTTGAAGCGAGCTTCAACAAAAACTTCATCCAAAACATCTGATTCTCCCACTTGGATATTGCCACTTCGAAGCCTCAGTCCTTTGATCAAAGCCTTTCGATCGATTGCTCCGCGATAATTGTGGTGCAATATCCATCCTGAGGCGGCCAAGCCACCATCTCTTCCTTCAATGTCAAACAGTTCGACATCAATAAATCTGTCCAGTACTCTCTTCCTTGCTTCAAACTCATTCCTATGGGGACGATACAGTGGCGTATTTCTAGCGTTCACGAATATATGCACATTCCCCAGCACGAGCTTCGCTCTGAGGAAATCTTCTATTTGCTTCTTAAATAAGAAATCAGGCGAAAAGGGAACCGGGGCTACCTGTGATAAGTAAGACTCTATTTCGCGCACATTCACTAATGAGTCGTCACCATGTCTCACAATATCCGTTAGTTCTACCTCGAAGAATCTGTCCGGCCAATCACTAGAAACAAATCGGCGAATTCTGACTACATTCTTTATTAATTGCTCTACATCAGACCGCGTACCTTTATCTCGTAAGAGCTCCTTAAGTTTTCTACAATCCCAACGCAATTCGTTGATTTGGGACTCCCCTTCAGCGCGTGACCGGAAAATCAGCTCCTGACAGTAGCCTAATCCTGCCAAGCGGCCCACCCCGCGGAATCCCCGCGCTTTCATTCCTCTCTTACGACTTGCACCGAGGGCCACCAGTGTCTCTGCGAATTCCGATTTCGAGAGGCCCATCCCGTTATCGCGGATCAGACACCTTCTCATCTGAGCGTCAACAGTTATGTCAACCCGTCCTTCTTCGGTAGCTAGCAGCCCTGCTGCAACAGCCTCTTCGATAGAATCCGTCGAATTTTGTATATATTCCCTAAAAATGGAGAGGGGATTCACATACATTGCGCTGCTGAGTAGCTCAAGAACATCTTTTCCGACTACTGGTCGTTCGGTAATCTCGGTCCACGAACTCTTTATCGAAGCCAACACAGGCAGGTTGCCACTCATGCCATCGTCCCCGCATAGGTGGGGATCGAACAATCCACATCTAAACCCGCATCTTCTACTCTTTCATCGTCCGGAACAATTACGCTTGGATCTGTTCGCCCTTTCCTGTTTCTAGCCCAAATGGCTGCTTCGATTCCTTTGCCGAGCGGAACATAAAAGGGAAGCAGACTCTTCAGCTGAGAGTCTGTGCTTGAAAGATTCTTAATTTCCCGAGGCTCGCAGGAGGACAGCATTGAATTTAAAGTGATTTTCTGATGGCTACTAAGACGGCTAAAAGCATTTCTAAATTCCTCGAATTCTGCTTTGCCTTCCAGTTTTTCAAACCATTCTCTGTTGAAAATAAAGTGATGCGGTCGAAGCAATAAATTCGAGAATTCCTCTGCGGAACTGCCAAATGCGCGCTTGAAAAAAACGGGGGCTCCGCTGACAACGCCGTGAGTCGCTTGAAGTATCAGTTGCAATGAACGCAGCTGGAATCGCGTCCATTTTTCTCCAATATGTGATCTGTCCGGCAAGTCAGTTGGCTGGTATCGCATCGGGAACGACCAAATGCGAATTCCAAGCTCTTCATTCAATTTAACGTTCACCAACATGCGTTCATAAAGATCGTGAGGACTGTCGTGAAAATTGTAAAGCATATAGTTCGACAACTCTCTCAACCCGAATTCCTGTGCCCACCGCACTGATGTCTCGTATTGCGCCTTCACACCAAGATGGTCAAAGGCAATTCGGAGAGGCTTAATGCATATAGATGACAGTTCTCGTAAGAACATCATGTCTTTGCAGAGAATTCTGGCATCCACTCCCTGATTGAAGTCGACTCGCCTCTGAACAGAAGTCCGGCCTCGGCTCAATTTTGCGCCGGGTATGAATCCGAGATCTCTAATTTCCGCGATTATTTCCTTAAAAGTACCTGATGCAACGATATTATTGTCCATCAACACTAGGTCCTTCTTGGTTCCATACAGCTTGTCGATTTGTTTAACTATCGATGTGATTGAGGTCACATCCCGCTGCTCGCCTTCGAGTTTAGGGACTCCGCAAAAGCTGCATTTTCTAATACAACCACGAGACGCGTATGCGAAGTAAGCGTCGCGAACCGGGTACTTGTACGAAATTTGATCCAGAATGCTGTAGTCCGGCACGAGATCCTCGATCGGGGTACCTCTTACGTCATCCGCATAGAACTCGTCTGAGAAATCGTCAAGCTGCAATGAAGTGGCAGGGCTCTGCCCTAGCAGGCCTTTAATGAAACGAACTCCAATCCAGCGTTCGTCACGAAGGAATCTCTCATGCATTAATGAAGCGGCAATGCCACCGACAAAAATCTTGTCCTTTTGACCATTGGCGACTTTCTTCGCGAATTCGATACTTTCTGAAATTCTGTCGAATTCAAAAGAAAAGAGTGTGGTTATGTATATTCGATCCCACGCCTCGGAGAATACAGATTCGTCCTCTCCCTTTATAAAGCGAACACGGTCACCCTTTCCGTTCGGCCCGTGATACTGGGCGAGCTTCATCAATCCGAGAGGCGGGTATTTGTTCTTGTAGGAAGGTTCAATAAGCAGAATGTTCTTGTTAGCCACTTTACCTCTACAAGCCAGATTTGTTCAAAATAGTATCGAGAGTTTAGCACGGCCTTGTATCGACGTTTACCAGTTAAGTTTCGGCACAATTCAGAGTATCGATTTGGACGATGTAGACGGAAACAATTTACGATATCTGGCGCGAGCGTGCTTAGAAATCGAAATCCCCTTCCTTTTAATTCTTCGGGTTTGATTTACATCAATCAATTCAAGTGCCAATGATTCTTCTTGACGTTTACGAGTAGTATCTTCCATCCGCTGAGCACGAAAAAACGAGCTCTGTGAAAGAGGGGGGTTGTCGTACACAAATTCGAAAACAAGACACAGCATTGCACTCTTCCGAACACCGTAAGGCCGATAGACAGCTTTCCCTAGGCATCTCGTGTCAAATGTATGCTCCCCCCCGACCGTAATCACAGCTGCGGGCAAAAGGTCACTCAGAACCTTGTCGTAAGTCTTATTTGAATTGCGAGTTAAATTAAAGAGAGCCCGTGTTGAACCGAATCGAGTCGCGACATCAAAAGCCATCTTGTGCACAAAACTCTTACCGGTCGCGGTGTCAACATCGGGAGAAGTATTGAAGGCCAACAATAGAAGAAAATTCGACGCATGATGTTGCTGGTGTTCGACGATATTTTGAATGAGTTCGAGTTTGTGGGGCGATATCCTATTCTTTTTTAAATTGAAAAAACCGTTCGTAAAATCTAGATTAATCGCCGAGTAGGGGAAAAAGCTTGCCTCTCGATCAGTTGAGCTTAGATCAAAAGCTTCCCCCTGTTTCACCCTAAGCTCCAGTCCGAATTTCGAAATCAGTGCCTTTGCGTTCTCGTCATTCTTCTCCCAAACGCTAATATTCTGGAGCGCAAATACAGAGTGCGTCTTGCAAAAGAACTCCACATCTCGACCTTCAGGGCCAGCAAAAGTTAAATACTTAAACGGCAAATCGAATTGAGATCGGGTCTTGAAATCCAATAAGGCCGGGAGCCAGAAATGTTCCCGTATCCATCTTTTCTCCGGCGAATTGAATAGCTCGCGGGCCATGAAAATCTAATTAGCCCTGCGAGCTTCGAACAGGTCTTCAACTATCTTAAATATCTCATCAGTCATTCGATTTGCATCTCCTGCTGCGCGTTCACGGCCTATACCAATGGCAATAAGGAAAGCCTCCACTAGCTCTTTCTCATTGGCTTTTAGTTTGCGAAAAATCTTATGGCCTTCGTTAACTACTACTTTGCCGGTCTTTGAATCGATGTAGATCGGTGGCTTGTTGCTTTGTTTTTCGACATGTAATGAGAGAGGCTTTCTTCGATGCATTGACCTCAAATAGGTGGATACTTTGGCATCCATCTTTTCGCGGAAGCTCTCCGCTTTGCGCTCTTTTTCGATGTTCGACCGCTTACGTGAACGTGAAGTTGCACCACCAAATGCATCCCTCAACACATTGTGGACGATCTCCCGAAACGCCTTATAATTTTTGTCAGTCTCCCTGAATCGATCTCTGTCAATTAGAAGAGCTTGCTCCAGCCCGCGATAAACATAGATTTCGCCACTAGTAAGGACTAGCCTCGGCCCCATACTCTGTTGGTACTGCATCCAGTTCAGGTCGTACTTTCCTATGGCGACATTATTTACTCTAATCAGCCCTCCACGAATATCTGCAGGCATGATCGCCGTTGCTTGACTGAAGATGTAACCCCTGAATTCCAGTGTCGAGTCAGAGTGTTCAACCGGATAGATTTCATAGTCCAATCCACGTTTATATTTCTTCTGTGCACTATAGCGAACATCTGCAGATGGCAATTGCAATGGTTTGAGTAATTTTTGACCATTAACAGAAACCGAAAAATTTGCCTTTAACAACTCATTCTTGATCGTGCCGATCGGTGTTCCAGAAAACCCCTTGAAAGGGCTGTCGCCGGAATAGGGCACTGGGCTTACTAAAGCTAGTTCCCACTTGAATTGCTCAACACCACTTAGTTCTCCGACATTGCTTATGTATTGATCTGCGCTCACTCCTTTCTTGCTCAGAAATTCTCGCATTTCGGGTGTGAGATCTCTCAATGTGATAAATGTGTAATGAGAAGACTTTTCTTCGTTTCCCCATTTGGTGAGTTGATACACATAGTGGCTTTCGAGATCCTCGTCCTGCTTCGCCAACTCCAACACCTTGGGAATATCGAGAATCGCTTCCAGCCGCTCTGCCGATCCCTGTTGGGTCGTCAGGACTCGGACCTCCTTACATATGTTTATCACCGAGAGGGCGCCGATCCCTTTATGCCCGATCAAGCGTCTACCTTGCCGCACTGAAGCTTGTGTAGCCGTCGAGCCTCCAATCCGCAAGAAGCGCTCTCGGATGTCGTCTTCAGACATGCCAACTCCATCGTCGAGAATCGTAATCTCACTAAAGTCTTCGGATATTTTGAATTGCACATTGGAAGCTAATGCGTCCCAAGCATTGCTAACTAATTCCTTTGCAGCACGGGAGTAACTGACGTACGTTCCCCGACTCAGTTCTGAGAGGATGCGAAGAGCTGGCGTTCGGGGTCTTTCAACTACGGTTGTGCCCGTAGATTCATCTTTAGGGGGCATTCAGTTGGCCTCGGGTTTGTGGATTGCCTATGGTACACAAGGTGTTCGCAACAAGGAGAGAAAACTGTGAGTGTTCCGAATTCGTAACATGAGTAGCTTCATAGTGCCTTGCTTCAGCTCGCACAATCTCCATTGGCGCAGGATGCGCTCAGTAAACGTTGCAATGCACCGTGAGTGGATATCTGTCTCATGATGTCCCCGTGACAGCGGCCAAGTTCACTAGCCGGCACCCCCGGACAGATTGATTTTAGTTAATGCTACTTGACTTTTATCGGATCGTTAAAAGCTTTGCAAATTCTCTTGAATACTTCGGCACAAGTTCTAGCAGTCTCCAGCGGTGGGTCGACCGCAACGCAACCTGCTAGTTCGACTTCCGCGAAAAGCCTGGGTCAAAAGGTCACCCATCAACGTCGTGATCGAGCAAAACAAGCAGCGGGAAAAAGGGCAGAAAAGGAAAAAGATCTGACAGTCACTGCCAAGTCTAGAGTTGTCAATCGAAAATGGAAACCCCCAACTACCGACAAGAGCGAATTTCATGGTGGTGCCAAGATCTCATCGGAGAGTTTAGCGTTGCGGTCATCGGAGCAGGCGCATAAATCGCGCGTTACTTGGAATAGGACACGTTTCGGTTCTTGGTTTCGACATCGTCGAGATCTCGAATCTAAGCCGTGCTGTTCTCTTCTCCGGGCTGTCTCTGAAACCGGGAGCCACAGCCGAGGGCAAAGTCGCTTCGTACTAGCGCTTGAGAGTGGCGAGGGTAACCCGCATCATCTTCGACATTAGTTAGATGGCACAGCACCCGTAAGGGGCCATCGCTCAGCTAGCGCCGCAGCGGACCGCCGCTATGAGGTTACTTATGAAAAGTAATTTTCGTTCACCGAGAATTGCGTGCTGAAAAGTGAGATTGGATCATCTTGTTAAACTCAATCAATGCCTCCAAAAACTGGACTGAGGCGCCTGATCTCATTTCCGCGGTGAGTGCGGCCATATCTTTTGGCAGACACTTGCCGCCGACTCCTTTTTCGGGAGTTACAATCGTATGGGAATCGCCAACACGAGGATCCAGCAGCCATAGCCGACGTACCTCCTCAAAGTCAATTCCTATGGCTTCAGCAATCAAATTGAACTGGTTCACAAATAAGACCTTAGTCATCAGGTAGCAGTTATCCATGTACTTAACAAGTTCTGCCGTACGAGAATCTGTTACGAAAATGGGGATGTCCGGATTGACAGTCATGTAGGCGCAAATGACCAAATCACATATCCTCCTATTTCCTCCTACTATTACGTATCCGCAGCTATCAATATCTTTCCAAGGATGTGCAGCCGATTCACCTATAAACTCTGGGCTGAAACTGAGACCCTCCAGAGATTCCAATTCATCAATTGCTCCGGGAGTAACCGTTGATTTGATGCAAACTGGCGCGGAAATCCATTTCAGGCACTTTTTGATTTCAGTCAGGTCGCTACCGTGAGGTGCAGACGGAGTCGGTACTGCTACGAACACCAAATCGCAAGCATTCACTTGCTCGCGTTGCTCTTCAGAACAATATTCAGCCAGATGCTTGTCATATCCATAGACAGCGTTTTGTTCAGAAATTTTGAAATACTTCAACAACGCGGATCCAACAACTCCTAGTCCAACTATGCCTATTCGCAAAGCCACCTCGCGGACCATGTGCCAGTTGCCCGCACGCAGAACAAGCATGTTATTGCGGGTCGTGGGGGTGTTAGTGGTGCTATGAGAATTTATAGATCTCAGCTTCCAATTCTGCAAGCACAAAGACGTTGTAGCCAAAAGCAAAAGCCGCCCTTCTTTGCGGATACAAAGACAATCATTTTTTGTGTGCCTCCCGCATAAGCAAACTGGAATCGCAGTTGATTCAACGGGTACAGAGCTGTTTTGCTGTAACGCTATGTAGTTCTGTAACGTCTATATAGTCACCAGCCTTAATTGAATTTTATGAAACATGCATTGGGTCCATTTCACTGTGGGGCTTCCGTAATCATGACTGATGGACTAGGTCGAATTCTCTTAGTCAAGCCCACTTACAAGACAAGATGGGCACTCCCCGGTGGGCGCATTGAACGACATGAGAGCCCTTCGCAAGCGGCAACTCGCGAATTGTGGGAAGAAATTCGGCTTAGAGTGCGTCGTCTTCGAATTGTATGTGTGGAATATCAATCCACGGTAGATGGCGAATCGATACAGTTTCTTTTTTACGCGGGCGCAATCTCGAATAGGCTGCTGCGATCAATCGCGTTGCGCAAAAGCGAACTGTCAGCTTGGCAGTTGGAGTTCCCGGTTGTTGCGTCAAAATTACTGTCGCCGTTGGCAGGGCAAAGGCTACGACGGGTGATTCTTTCTAACATGTCTTCTCTCATGTATGTTGAGCGAGGAAAAATAAAGGCAGGAGGGACGAGTCGTGAACGCACACTTCCGCAGCGCGGATCGGGTCTACGAGTCACTCGGAGCTCAAAAAATCGAAGACGACCTGTATTGCCTCGAAACTGACTTCAGCGTTCTGGAGTGTCTTTCATTGTGGTTGGCGCTCGCTGCGGACTTTCTATTTCTGGGACAGATCGAGGGTGTGCATCAATTACCGGTAATTGCGAGAGATTGGGGAGTCTTAATTGATAGCTGCCCAGGGCTTTGTGTTCATGCGCGAGGCTTCACACATCGACATTGTTCTAAATCGAGAGTCACTGTTCGAAGCAATCCCTTTGTTGTACTCGGAGGATTGCCTGGCGCGGGTAAATCTACCGTAATGAAGGAGCTAAGCAAGTACAGGCGACTCTTCAGGGCTGTGACTCGAACAACTCGGAATCGTCGAAGTAATGATCCGGATTTTGAAACTGGGCATTTAAAGAAATCCGATCAAAGCGACCCGAGTGACCTCAGGAGCCCCCAATGGGCGTTCCCCGTACGCTTTCGGAACGAACTATATACATTTCATCTCGCAGAATCGATGGCTGCAATTTGGGATTCGCGGATAGAGATGATTGCCGTCATCGATTCTCACCCGTTCCGTATCGAGTGGCTAAAAGTGCTGATGCCATATGCCACTATCGTCTGGCTTGAGGCTGCTGATGAATGTTTGGAACAGCGGATACAGAATCGGGGAGGCGGAGTGGGAAAGGTCACTCGCCAATATGAGGAATCATGTTTGTCGATTCGCAGTTTGGCTGACCTGATCATTGACACTACCCATATATCGCCAGACCGAGTAGCCCAAGATATTCTTCGATTTGTAAACCGATGAAAAAAATAATAACGACTGCTGTCACCAGCAACTACATGCTCTTGCTGCCAACGTTTTGGCATTTTTGTCGTGAATACGGCGGAGTAAGTGCCCTACGGCTGTTAACGCTCGATTCTGAGCGTCACCTTCTTGCTGCCTACCTTGAAAGTACGGGTCTGGCAGATGACATGGAATTATTTGCGATGCCTGTTTATCAGAATATACCGTTGGATATGGCATCCCAATCCTGTGCCCTAAAACTGAGGATTTGGGAAGCCATGCCGGACGCCAAACAACACATATTCATTGACGTAGATATGTTGATGCTCACTTGGCCGTCCGAATTCCTTGAAACAGGTTCTAGCAAACTTTTCGCCTCCAGAGACGGATACATAGGCTTCAAGGAGAAAATGAAGGATGAATTCGCTTTTCTAAATGAGGACTGGAGCCCCTGCTTTGATGCCGAAGGACGCAAGTATGCCAACACTGGACTGCTAATATCAAATCCCAGCCACGCGCTTTTCTTTGCTAATGTGCTGCATAAATGGGCAGAATTCTTCCGGAAGAGCGGTAAGCCCCCGTCTATTTGGGATCAGAATGTGTTCAACTACTGTCTCGACCTGGGGCGTTTTGGCCTCTCTTGGAATGGAGTCCAATTGTTGGACGCCTCTTTTAATTCGCTTAAAGAGTATCCAAACTACGTCAATCTTGATCTAGGATACCTGAGTCTAAACGGTGAGGCAGTGAAGCTCTTGCATTTTAACGGTGGATCTCCTCTCCTAAAGTATTGCAGACGGGCTCGCGCCCTGTCTGCAATGAGAACCCCTAGTCGGAAATCTTGAGAAACCAAAGCGCATCCTTGACTATTGGAAACATCTCTCTCCGCCGCTGTTTAATTTCTTGGCGATCTACCAGCTGAGCTTGTTTTAGAGTCGTCAGAATTGCATTCTCGGATAGCTCCTCTGACACTAACACTCCATAAGGAGCTAGCCTCTTAAGCATTGACAAATTCCATTCCCGATCACATTCAAAGACGCATGTAACGAATAAGGCTCCGGTGGACATTATTTCGATAAACGTATTAAAGCTCGGACGACCGAACACAATCGGATACTGACTCCAATCTGGATCGAGCAGATCGTCCAAGGAAAATACTTTGTCGCACAGATAAGTTCGGCGACCCAAGTTCTCAAGCAACTGATTTTTGCCACTCCAAAGATGAAGAGACTTGTACAGTCCTTGTTCCCTTGCACTCAATATGGCGTCGAAAGATCTTTTTAGCTCGTATTGTCCCAGATGCGAATGCACGCCTCCCAAACCACAGGTAAATGCGATGTCTGCGGCGTCATGTTCCGATTTTGTCCTAGTAATACTTCCGGACAGGAACTTAACACGTGGATCCTGAAACAGGGAGAGGTTACTAGAATGTTCGATAATGTCGATCAAGAATTCTTTCGGCAAGAAGAACAAAACGTACACATTGGCCCAAGGATACTTAAGAAGCCTCTGTTCGATCTGCAACAGTTTCGGCAGAGTGAACCAGCGGAGTACAAACACTGCTTTCAGTTCCGAATGGAGAACAGGTGCAATGTCAATATATTCTGGTAGGCCGCCAAGATCTGCAACCAAGAGATCGCATCCGCTGAGAATCTCAGCCAAGTTGTCTAAATATTCATTTCGTCGGCTTGAGGGGGCCTTCCAATATCTGGGGATGGTACTAATCTGGTCAGTTCGAATTCCTCGCTGCTGTAGAAAAACATTTTGGGTTTCCGTTTCAGTGATGAACCGGCTGTTCGCATCTAAGCAACGTGACAGCTTTAGTATTCTTTGAGTGTGTCCAATCCCGACGCCGTTGATTGACCACATCGCGGGCCTCTGAATCACCATGGGAATTGATCCATATCAGAGTCGGAGAATGAAATGTAAGCGTTCTCAAATGCCTTTCCAAAAAAGCCTGCGGGGAGGTTTGTTGTAATGGGATAGACACTCCGAGGTCTCCATCCCTCGGCTTCCAATTGCAAACATTCTAGCTCTGTTGTTCCGGACGTTCGCACAGTGGTACATCCAGCGCCGAAAAGATATCGCATTCCAAGCGACCTGAGTTCCGCTATTTTGGATTTATCTTCACAGAATATATCGGTAATCAGGCCCGTGCCGAATCGCTTGTATCCACATTTCCGTACTAGTACTACATCGGGCCCAACCGATATTTGCCAATATTCCGCGAAAGGTTGGGCTGCGTATCGCCATTTACAGTAGCTTTCAGTCCGCTTCACATAGAAAGTTCGGTCTCGCAATGCTCGAAAAGCGCTCTCCGCGATTGTACTCGGGTCAGGAACAGAAATCTTTATCTCGTCTGATCTTATTGAATGGCAAGATGAAACTGAAACGCTCTGTTCATAAATTTTCAGTTCTCCAACAAGGTAGTCTCCAGTCTTAAGCTTTAGATCCACGTTTTTTGCGGACATCCACGTGCTGAGAATTCCAAAGCACTGTTTACCGCTGAATCTATGCACCTCACTACTAACCCCCATGTTTCGAAAATGTGCCAAGACAAAGTTGTCGATAGCCCAGTGGAAGACGCAAGAATTGCCGTTCATCGCAATATCTGTCCTTAGAAGTCCTTGGTGCCCGATTATCGCCCCGTCCGCAGAAGCGACAACTGAGACCGCGTGCCTACCGTAAAGCCATTCCCACCGTTCGGGAAATTTGAATGCAAAACGTCCGGGGTAGGCTTGTTGGAGGAAGGTCTTGATCAGTTCATTTTTGTCGGACTCGCGTGTCAGTAAACTTATGGAGTACACGATAAGAACTCGGAAAGAAATTTCGTAAATCGATGTGGGGTATCTTCATCGAAGAGTAGTGAGCAACAATTCTCGATGTCAACTCCAGACAGAAACTGCGATCAAGATATTCGCAATTCGGAGCGACGCCGTCGTGCAATAGGATGATGTCCTGATTCTTTAAAGTGAAAACAGACGATATTGCTTCCTTTCGACTTGGAAGCCAATCTTGGAGCTTTGCTGACCAAAGAATCATCACAGACTGAGGCGCGATTTCTGTGCCACATTTCTCCAAATCTCCATAGGGCGGGCGGATGAACTGGCTCTCAATGTGGAATTCTTTCCGCAGTTTTTTTGTCATTGCTTCAAAATCGCAGTCTACGCCACGGACGTGAAGCAAACCGTGATTGCCAATGATATGTCCCTGCTCAATCGCTTCGAACAAGGTGTTCCTGTTCTCCTTATTCTTGAGTGATGCCCCGGTTACAAAAAATATTGCGCTAATACCAAAATCAGCGAGAATGCGTAAGAGAGGGCGCGTTACTGTCGAGTTTGGGCCATCGTCAAAGCTTAGGCAGTATCCTGTACAGGGCAACTTTCGAATCACTTGCATGAGCAAATCGTGGCTAAATTACGGGCAGCTTTCTTAGAATGGGATTGCAAGCTCGATGCAGTCATGGCTGGCATCATTGTCACGCTTATTCGAGTTCGGCGCAATCTACTAGCTCTGAAGTTTGTTCGGCAAAGGAAGTGAAATTGGAGGAACGCCGTCACGGTGGAGTAATGCCAATCCTTTGGTAACCGCGCAAAGGCAAGTTTCGACATCTGCGGGGTTGCTTGGGTTAGGCAAGACAAAGCGATCTTCGGGTACATGCTTGAACAATGCGACGACTGTTTGCTGTACGACAGGGCTCAGGGCAGAGCCACCGCTCAACACGACATATGTAATATCTGACATCGTTCGCCCGTTTTTGTAAATTACTTCCATGGTGCGGGCGACCATCCGTGTCATAATTGGGCTAAGTGCAAATGCGATATCTGCTCTGTCGAGAAGTAGCTCTTCCGTATCCAAACCGGGTAAGCGCACCTGCACACTATCCGTCCTAGACAGTTCGATTTTTGCTTTCTCTACATTCCGAGAAATACGCTGCTTTGCGACAGGTTTTAGGGATTCGTATTTTTGAGCGGATTGTCCGCCAGCCTTTTCAAGACAACGCAAGACGAGCGCCTTATCCATTTTGGCGCCGCCTTCCGGAAATCCGCCCTGGCTAATGGTGCTCATGTTGATATTCATATGTTCATCGACATGCGACACACAAATATCTAGAGTTCCCCCACCATAATCAAGTACTAAAAGATTGCCAGGTTTGGTGATTTGCAGGTACGCCCTGGCCGCAGCCAGCGGCTCAGAGTACATCACCACGTTGTCATAACCTGCATCAGGTCCGAAGGCGCCCAGCTTAACTGCTTCCCGAACCATTCTTCTGCCACTGTCGCCGAATGTCGCTGGCACGCCGACCGCGACAAGCTTTCTTGTATGATCCCTAAAGTTTGCGGTACGTGCCAAATGTTTAACAATCTTGGCTGTCCCTGGGACAAATTGTGCACGTGTTAACGGAACGTCCGCGGCATAAACCGCTTGGTATCTCTTTTTTTTCTCGGGAGTAAGGAAGCCTCCCTCGTCACGTAGCACCCAATCCTCTCGGACTTCCACCATCGACGGCTCGCTGATAGTGCTCTGGTCGAAGGAAAGCTTCATTTCTTGCAGGAGCATTGTGTCATGCCCTGTCTCAAAATAATGCCTCAGGGCTGGGTGTCCGAACATTTCTGGCGCATTCTGACACTCTACGTTCTTGCAGTCACAGACTGCGGATGGCAAAACAGATGGATCATAGCTGTCTTCGTCGCCGTACTCCAAAGAGACCACTCTCGGCACTTGATCAGACGGTTCCATCACTGCTACCGAGGAGTTAGTTGTTCCAAAATCAATCGCTATCATTGTCATCTCCACTTCGAACAATCAATGAAGTCGCAATTACTTTTCGTTCCGCTGTAGTCAACCCGTGAGTAAAGATCCTTGGCGTCCCTGTTCTAGATGGATCTTTGAGAGCTCTATGCTTAATCGCATTCATATCATGCGCACTCTTTGGCACCCCGAGTTGTGGTTCAATAGGTTGCAATCCGATCTCATTCAATCTCGACCTGAACACGTAATACCCGGCGATTTCGGATTCAATGTCGCCGAGTTCTGTTCGAAGTGCCATTCCCAACTCTTCGAGCAATAACCCCTCAACAGCGCTCATTCGAGCTTTGATAACATCCTTCCGCTGAGACCACAGCACATGGGCCGCAGAAATCTGCTGCCAAATAGTCTCAGGCGAAGGCCACTGCCCCTTGACGTCAAACAACTGCCTTACAGCCCAATCATTCTTGCCTAGGAAAAGACATAAAAAACTTTCGTATGGCGGCTGTTCTCGGAATAACCTCTTCAAGAAGTCTTCGCTTTCGAACTCAACCGGAATCGACGATACATCCGGAATTGCAGCAGCCTCCCATGCCGGTGCTGCAGCTTGCACCCATTTCTCAATGATAACTTGAAGAGAATCGTAGTGTGTTGCGAGCTCCCGAAGTCCGGCTATAGTCGTCCTTGCTGCCGCCAATCCGGAGAACAGCTCACTGGCAAACTTCATTTTGACTTCACGCACTCTAGTCGGCCACGACTCTGATAATGTGGAATATTCTGCTACGTTACGGAGAGTGGCCTTTGCCAAACCCGCCGCAGAGTTGCGCAGGAACTGTCGATCAGTGACTAACTCAAAAAAAAGTCCTGCGGACGCAGTACTCCTTATGGTGGTAGGCACTGCTTCATCAAAAGTCCACGTCTTCCAGTCGTTCACTTCTTTCCATGGAATCCTTTGTTCCAACATGACAATCTGCGACTCAAGCGGAAGGTCAAGTTCAGCCAAAACCCGAATTCTCTCAGAAGGCAGGTCAGAATCAAAAAGCTCACTGAACCACTCCGCAAACTGCTTTTTGATCTCTCCTTTTTGTGCCAATACGCCAACGCTAACTTGCTTTCGGTGCAAGACGTCAACCAGTCTTTTAGTTGTTGACACACCCAATAAGACCGAAGCTTCTAGCAGCGGACTGAACAGTTCTGAAACCAATTTGTCTGGATAACTAATGAACGACTCGATTAAGGAGCTCACGTTCTGTACCTGAGAAGTCTGTACATACTTCACCAATAATCGCTTTATGAAAGGCGGCTTCAATTCCTGAAATGGAACGTCACGTTGGGACTCATAGTTACTTAGCCACTCTGAAATCCTGCCGTTCCTGTCGACACTTGCTGCTCGTCGTAGTACTGAATCGAATTGCTTCGATGTTCGATCACCAATTCGCAGAAGTGCCGACGTAGCCGCTAAAGCCATCAAATGGGACCGGGATTTTGCTAACTTCTCGATATCCGTGCGACACCGAATCAGAAGGTTTGGATGTTCTTTTCGCATTAAATCCAAGTGAGCGGAAACAAACATGTCATCAACGGCCTTCGTTCGGAGCGAATCATGAAAGGATTGTTCTAGTTTCTGAGGATCGAGCATTGAATACGCGAGAGCAACAACGGGATACCTTACGGCGGCGACAGTCGCTTCGGCGCGATTGCGAGTTGGAGAACTCTCTGCGAGCAAATAAATCAAGAGCCCAAGTCGGAAAAGGACAAACTTGCCGAAAGCAACAGCACTGGTACTGAAAAAGATATTCTCGGCAAGCCCCAACAGGTCCGCACGACGCTCTTCGGGCAATTTGTCAAAAAAACTCCGCTGTTTGCGGGGCACTACCGACGCAAGCTCAAACAATTGGGACAGAGAGTTCGAAAAGACCTCAGCGGTTCGGTCTTCTAGTTGATACGCTGCTTTTTCTCCGCGCGATAGCCACACTTTGAATTGACTTGTTAGCGGCCCGCCCTCGACTTTCCTTAGCGCATTCTCGACGAAATCTCCGCTTTCTTCTGAGAGAGCAATCAACGTTAATACACGATTTCTTGGATTTGCCTTTGCTAAGGCTACTTCATAGGCGATCCGCTTGAACTCTTCTGGTAGCCGGGGAAGTTCAGACAGGAATGTAGCCCTTTCTGGTCCTTGAACACCTTTCTCAACCAGTTCCCGCGTGGCTCTATCACGTCCCGCGAGCCAATCGTTGTACTCCTCCCGTAGTTCCGCTTTTTTCTTTATTTCAACCGTTCGATAGTCATGACCTCTAGTTCTTAAGAACTCATTAAATCCGTTTGGGTCATTGGACGAATATCGCCAATCCTCAGACAGTGTCGAGTTCGTGAAGAAGCTATTCTGCAATTTAATTCACTCAGGATAATTAGAAGGAGATTCTCAATTGTATCCGATATGGCTGCACGATTCTGCGCAAGCAAATCTCAATTCGGAGCAGACTTTCGTCGAAATTGTTCCCTTTCTATCCACTTCAGCGCTTTCACTTTTTACATCTTTCAATATTCTGCGCAAGAGTCGCAGAGTCATTTCATGCCGTCGATTTAGCGAAGTTTCCAGTATCTCGGTGCAATACCGCAAAATTGCAATGCCAAAACTTATTGTAAAGCGCCTCTAGTCCATCAAGTTGTAGATGCAGAGGGATGGCATGCGCAGCAGTGCAAACGAAGAATCGAAATGCGTCGAGCTCACCTCGACAACGAGCTTCTAACTCCGGGCGTACCCTGACGTTAAAAGCCTTATATGAATCTGGTCGGGATCGAATCTGGAAAATCGGCCGTTGCTACTGTAAGGCCCGGTTCGGGCGAGGAATCCTCTGTCGCAGATTTGCCTACCGAGCGCGACACGAATACCAGAAGTTGAGCTCATATGGTTGAAAAGATTGGTCGGGGCGAGAGGATTTGAACCTCCGACCCCCTGGTCCCGAACCAGGTGCTCTACCAGGCTGAGCCACGCCCCGACATTATGAGGAAGATTGCGCTCGGGTCAGAAGCGCAAATGAAGACGCAGCCCCGATGAAACGGGCTGCCGGGTGCTTCATCTGCGATTATAACAGAGCACCGCGCCTGCCTATCGAGCCCGTAAAGCTTTAGCCTAAGCTTTCTCCCCGATTTCTACTCTCTGCAAAAACAAACTACTATCTCCTCAACGTGCTCCTGGAAACTCCAAGCATCTCCGAGGCAGTCATCACTACCGCTGCGCCCCGGATCGTACTCATCAAGCCACGGTCACGCCGCAACGCGCCCAACAAACTTCGCCGATGGACAACCCGCATCCTGCTACTCATCGCCGTCGCATTTCTCGTGAACACATTTATCGGAGAAGCCGCGCTCGTGCCCACCGGTTCCATGCAAGGCACCATCCTCATCGGCGACCACATTCTTCTAAATAAACTTTCCTATGGTCCCGCTATCCCCTTCACCGGATGGCGACTCCCACAGTTCAAATCCGTTCAGCGCGGCAACATCATCGCGTTCCACTATCCGCGTGATCCCAGTATGAATTTTCTGAAGCGGGTCGCCGCAGTCGGCGGAGACGTCGTTGAGATCCGCGACGACATCCTTTACATAAACGGAATCCCCATTCGCGAACCCTACGCTGTTCACACCGCGAAGCGCTGGCTCAGGCACCCCGAGCAGATGTCTCCGCGCCTTGTGCCTGCGGGAAATCTCTTCGTCCTCGGCGATAACCGCGACAACTCTGACGACAGCCGTTATTGGGGAATGGTCCCCGTCGCCAACGTCATCGGAGAGCCCTTCATGATCGTATGGTCGTATGATGCGCCCAGCCGCGACTGGCTTGACGAAAACCCCGCCCGCCAACTTCGCTTCTACGCGTCCATCATGACCAACCTCGTCGGACGCACCCGCTGGTCCCGCACCGGCTCCCTACTGTAATAACGTCGAAGCAGAAACCGCTCCCTGCTTCAACTCCGAAGTCGTTTGCGCCGCCTTCGACGCCGCTGTTGCGGAAACATTCAGCACGAACAGCGTTTGGTCTTCGGTCAGCACCACGAGCTTCTGGCTGTCTTCGCTGAAGTCGTAATAGAGCACTCGCGAGCCAAAGGTATACTGCTCGCGCTTTTTTACTAACGCCACATCGTACAGGTTTAACCGACCCGGTTCCGGCTCCACAGTCAGCAGACTTCCATCTTTTGAGATCGCCGGCAATCTGCCGAACAGCCTGCCTTTCCGCTCACCTTTATATGAGTACAGCAGGACGCGCCCTTGATTGTCAGCGACAACCACCAGGCCAGCCCGCGCATATGCGCTCTGAACGCGAAAAGATCCATGTCCAGTGTCGACAGGAAACTTGCCGATGGCTTTCCCCGTTCGTGCGTCGACAACCTCGATGAGATAACTCCCCTCGCTGTCTTTGATCGCCTCGACGGTTTTCTTCAGATCAGGATCGCCACTCAGTTCTTCTTTGACTCCGCTCGTGCCAAAATCCCATCCGAAGACCGCAACATCTTCCGCATCGCTGGCATTGATTCGCGGCAGCGTCTTCGGAAACTTCCGGCTCCACAGCACCGAGCCCGACTGCATATCTTTTGCTTCTACCGTCATGTGCTTGCCCGGTTCATCATCATCTTCCGGCGTGAACACCAGTTCCACTGAGCCCGCCTGCTGCAAACGGTTTCTGTGTTGAAAGCTTGCCACCTCCGATATCTTGCGTCCCTCGAACTCCACTTTCGCAACGCTATGTCCTGGTTTGTTCGCCTCGCGCTTGCGCATGTCTTTTTCTGATTCATCTTGCGCCTGCAATGCTGCGAACTGGTCGGGAGCAATGAAATCGACGAGCAGCGACCCGGTTCCAAAATGCGCTCCGCGAAATCCGCGTATGTGGAAGATGCGCTCTCCGCTCGTGAGGTCCCAGACTGCGCCGCGCGTGCGATCGCTCACGGCGAAGTGCTTGAAGTCTGGCGACACCGCCGCCGCATACGCTCTCCGCAGCGGACTCCGTGGCAATGCCAATGTCGCAATGGGCTTTTGTCCCTTCGTCTCGTAGATGCCGACTTCCCCATTCACTCTTTCGGACACGTACTGGTTTTCGTAAATGTCCATCGCGTCCGTCCGGCTCCCCAGGAATATGCGTTTCGCTTCCAGATCCATAATGCCGATGGGCGCTTTCGCGATCGGACGCAATATCGCGAAACTTCCCTTTGCCGCCGGATACAGTGAAAGCGGCCCGATCGGAATATCCGATATCAATATCTTTCCCGAGGGAAATTGCACCAGCGCTCCGTGTTGTCCTTCGCCATCATTCGTGCCAACGATTCTGTCGGGACCAACAAACGCGAAGTTGTGCGCCGTGAATTTTTTCAAATCGCCCGTCATGGACACATCGCTACGCGTTCTTAAATCCACCATCAGGTGTGACTCAGTCCGTCCCGCGACAAAGTATTTCGAATCCGGCGAGAAGCCCATCACGATGATCGGACGCCCACTTTGCAATATCAGATAATCAAGAAAGCTATGC
This sequence comes from Terriglobales bacterium, assembly GCA_025462725.1. Lineage (GTDB taxonomy): Bacteria > Acidobacteriota > Terriglobia > Terriglobales > Acidobacteriaceae > JAICLA01. Next base: position 132,463 of record JAOAPE010000002.1, read on the forward strand.
ATTCCAAAACTCGCCGGGCCGACGAAGGATTTCTTGAAGAATGCCGGTTCACCCGTAGCCACATCGATCAATGACATGTCCATTGGGAAAAACGTCTGCCGATTCGGAATGAGACACGCCAAGATAGCGCCGTCTGGAGACAATGCAGATTGCGCGCAACCTTGCAGCACGTGTACTTCATTCGCATCTTCCATTCTCGCGTCGGCAATGTTCCAACGCTCCACTCGCAATCCCTGATCGTAAAAAGTGACAAAGTGCGAATCGGGCGAGAATTGTGCCGGATGCGCGTCGCCTGCATCAATCCTGAAAAGATTCGCCAGCGGTTTTGTGCTCATTACGAAAATGCTGGAATCATCCTGCGCTAATAGATATTGCCCTTCAGGACTAAACTTGAAGTGCCGGATGTCTCCGCGCAGCGCCGGCTCCAGAGAGGTGCGCTTCACGAGGTTGTGCAGGTCTTCTTTTTTTCCGAACCCCGAATAGTTCTTTACACTCGCCTGCCATTTCGCGAAATCCTCCCCTGATGGATGCGACGCAGTTGCGACACACGATGCTGGTAACGCTCCTAGGCTCTTCGTGAATTCGCGCAGACGTTTCGATTCAGCCAGAGTGGTGCCGAACATGTCAGAGAACCAGCTTCCCTTTTTTCCTTTCGTTTCCGCGAAGCGGTCCCAGAACGCCACCACTGCTGCCGGAGAATATCCCGCTCGTGCCAACGAATACACAGCCACCTGATCGGCGCCGAGTTGCTCATGCTCTGCCTGATCGCCGGTCTTTAATAAGCCTTCCTTCTTCCGATACATCTCCAAAAACTGCTGATACTTGTCTTCGATGTCCGCGCGATCACCCAGCTTTTCCACGCCCATCATCTCGTGGAACATTCGGCTCCAATCGAGCGCTAGTTGATGGGTGACCTGGTGCCCCATCTCATGACCAAGCACCCCGGCCAATTCATCTTCGGACTTCACAAATGCGATCATCTTCTTCGTAATGAAAATGCGTCCACCGGGAAGCGTAAAGGCATTGTTGTAGGGAGCGTCGAGCACAAAGACTTTGAATTGCAGCTTCGTCGGCGGCATCTGCTGAAGCAACCGGTCGGCGATCTTCTGCAATGGCCCGGATATCTCTTCCGTCTCGATCACCTTCAACGACGCCATCTGTTGTTCCGCGACAATGTCCCCAAACTGCACTTCCTGCTCTTCGGTAAAGAGGTTGAGGCTGTGCGATGCAGAAAGGATCGGCGCATTCGGACACTGCTGCGCCCACCCACACACGGACAAAAGGAAGAACATACCTGCAACTTGAAGCAATCGCATTTTCATAGTTTTTGGGGAGTCCCGGCCAAGAATTTCGAGCGCTATTTATACACCGAAAAACGCTGCAACCGCCACAGAAACAACAGAGGGGTGTTCCATCTGCCTCCGGCGCGCCCAATGTTTTTGCCCCTCCGGCCTGTTTCCACCCTGAATAGTGCTAAAATCACTGCTCCCGCACATTCCCAGGTGGAACAACGCAACGCGCATCGCCCAATAGCAATCACTGAAGAGACATCACTTGGCCAAAGACACCGCAGCTAAACCCGTTACCTACGCCGATGCAGGCGTGGACATCGCCGTCGCCAACAAGACCAAGCAGCGCATCAAGTATCTTGCGCAGAAGACTTTTACCAAAGGCGTCTTGAGTGAGATCGGCGGATTCGGCGGCCTCTTCGCGGTAGACAAATCCAAGTTCCACGATCCCGTCCTCGTCTCCAGTGTTGACGGCGTCGGCACCAAGCTCAAAGTCGCCTTCGAGATGAAGATGCACCACACTGTCGGCGCGGACCTCGTCAATCACTGCGTGAATGACATTGCTGTGCAAGGCGCCACGCCCATGTTTTTCATGGACTACGTCGCCGCAGGAAAGCTCACGCCGGAGATCATCGAGAAAGTCATCGCCGGGATCGCTGACGCCTGCCGACACAACGGGTGCGCGCTCATCGGCGGGGAGACGGCAGAGATGCCCGGCTTCTATCCCCCGGGCGAATACGATCTCGCAGGATTCATCGTGGGCGTTGTTGATCGCAGCAAGATCATCACCGGAGAAAAAGTTCAGGTCGGCGACGTCCTCATCGGACTTCCATCCAACGGTCTTCACACTAACGGATACTCGCTCGCCCGCAAACTCCTCTTCGAGATCGCGCGCTACTCTCCCGACAAATACGTGAATGAATTGAAAGCCAAAGTCGGGAACGAATTGATGCGCACGCACAAAAGCTACTGGCCAACCATCCGACGCTTGCTCGACGCGGACTGCGTGAACGCGATGGCTCACATCACTGGTGGCGGCATCACGGAAAATCTGCCGCGCGTGTTGCCGAAAGGAATCGGTGCGATCGTGGAGATGGGCTCCTGGCCCGTCCTGCCGATCTTCGAGCACCTGCAAAAGCTCGGTAACATTCCACAGGATGAAATGCTGCGCACGTTTAATATGGGCATCGGCATGGTCTTAGTTGTGCCTTCAAAAAAGTTTAAGAAAGTGCAAACATTAATCGACCGCGCTGGCGAAAAGGCATACACGATTGGCCGCGTGGTGAAGGGTGATCGCAAGGTTACCTACTCATAAAATATGAAATCGATTTTTCCGAAAAATGTTCCACGTGGAACACTGTGGAAATGGAACATACGATTAATAATCAGTTGCGTATTGCTGCTATCAATACCTATGAGCGCGGAACAGAAGAAAAAAACTGCTGATTCCGGGGTGCACGTGGTGTTTTCCACGGAACTGGGGAATTTTGAAGTCGTGATTTTCCCATCAAAGGCGCCAATCACCGTCACAAATTTCCTGAAGTATTTAGATAGTGGTTACTACAATGGCGGGGTTTTTCATCGCACGGTGAAGATGGACAACCAGCCGGGGAAGAATGTCCTGATCGAAGTCGTGCAAGCGGGCCCGAATCCCGCAAGCGGCGAAGGCTTCCCGCCGATCATCTTGGAACGAACTGACAAGACTGGCATCAAGCATCAGGATGGAACGATATCGATGGCGCGCGATGCTGCCGATACGGCAACATCCGACTTCTTCATCTGCATTAATGATCAGCCGGAGCTGGATTTTGGCGGCAAGCGAAATCCCGATGGGCAGGGCTTCGCAGCATTCGGTCATGTTGTGAGTGGCATGCATGTGATCAGAAAAATACAAGCGGCACCTGCCGAAGGCCAGAGACTCACTCCTCCCATTCGCATCCTCTCTGTAAAAAGAAAACCTTCGCTGACACCGGCTCCAAAAAGCTGATGGCTCGGCTGGGAATATTGCTGTCGGGTCGCGGATCGAACTTCATCGCCATCGCCGACCACATCGCTTCCGGAAAACTAAAAGCTGAGATTGCGATTGTGATCTCGAATCGCGGTGACGCTCCGGGGATCGAAGTGGCGCGGCAGCGTGGATTGCATGCGGTCGTGATTCCATCGAAGGGCCTGACGCGGGAAGCGCATGATGCGCAGATCATTGCGGCACTGCAGTCGGCGAAAGTGGATTTGATATGTCTCGCGGGTTATATGCGGTTGTTGTCGCCGGCGTTTGTGCGAGCGTTTCCGCAACGCATCATCAATATTCATCCGTCATTGCTGCCAGCGTTCCCCGGACTGGAAGCGCAGAAGCAGGCACTGGAGTACGGCGCGAAGATCACTGGATGCACTGTCCACTTTGTGGATGAGGATCTGGATCATGGACCGATCATCCTGCAGCGGGCGGTACAGGTGCTTGACGAGGATGATGTCAGTTCGCTCTCGGCGCGCATCCTCCATGAAGAACACCTTGCATACAGCGAAGCGATCGCGATGGTCATCAATGGTGACTGTGAGATTCGCGGGAGATGTGTGAAGAAGTCTCCGCGACAACGTTGACCTCAGCGGCTAGAGGCGGAGCGTGCGAGAGCGCGATAATGCAGGGCTGAAGCCCTGCTCCACCCAAGAGCTAACCCAAAAACTCGAGTTTCAAGTTTCGAGTTTCAAGTTTCAAAATCCCAAGGACGAAACCCTGCACACCCGAAGGCCGACCATCAGCGGGCTCTTTGGTGAAGTCAGCAACATCCCAACGTTAGCTTCGCGAAGATGGGGCACCCGAAAATAAGCCGCTGTTACGCCACTCTGCGCGTGCGTTCGTCTCGCGTTTCCACCTGGTCAAGGACAGCCGTACGCGTCATTGCTGCGCCGATGATGAACAATATCCCGAGCAGGATGTGCACGGTGTGATCGGCGCTGCCAAACTCGAGCGAACCGGGAATGAGGCTCCACAATCGCGAGTCGCTGCCCATGTTGCCTGCGCCAGCGCCCGCAATAGCCGGACGCCCGAGCAAGAACCCGAAGACACCGAGCAGCAGGTACAAGATGCCGAAGGTGTAATCGAAATTCTTTGCGGACCGGAGATCAGTGGCGCTGCCGAAATAGAGCGCGACGAATCCGCTGATCAGGTGGATCCAATTGTGAGCGTTGCTCAAGTGCATGCCCATGAAATCATGTTTTATGAAACCGATGATCCCAACGAGCACGAAGATAACTCCGAGGACAGTAGCAAACGTCTTTGCCATCTCGAGACTCCTGCGTCGAAATACCTGCACCCATTAGAGTGTGTTTATGCAGGCCCTGAAGGTACGATGCGGAAGTAGTGTCGGCAAGTTTCCACTTTTGAAAGTGATGGAACTCTGCCCAGAGCTGCCCGGAGTGGGTGGCGCTACTCTGACGTACTCTCGTCCCTCCTGGGTGGGGAGTTCACGCCTGATAAGATTCAGGAATGCTGAATGTAAAACTTCTGCGAACTGAGGCGAAGGCGCCGACGGTGGCGCATCCGGGCGAAGATCTGGGATATGACATATACGCTGCCGAGAATGTCACACTTGGTGCCAGAGGACATGCGATCGTGTCTACCGGGATTTCTGTGCAAGTCACATCGAACAGCGGCGAGGCGATGGGAGCGTTGTTGCGCGACAAGTCTTCGCTAGCGGCGAGGAGATTGATCGTGACTGCGGGAGTGATTGATTCGGGGTATCGCGGCGAGATCAAAGTTGTAATGGAGAATCTTGGGGATACGCCAGCGGAGATCCATGCTGGGGACAAGATTGCTAACCTGATTCCTTATCCGGTGCTGACGGGTGAAGTAGTTGTGGTGAATGAGTTGTCGGAATCGAGCCGCGCGGCAGGTGGGTTTGGGTCGACGGGAAAGAAGTGAAATGCCTTGGGCACGATGAAAGCATTGAGCGCACTGTTCTTTTCTTTATGTCCTTGGTTGATCCACCTGAAACAAAAATGAAGTGTTAAGTTAGAAAACTCTGAGTTATCCACAACGCGGGAAGAACTTCCAACTTATTCCAGTGTTCTTGTTCTCACCTTCGCAAGACAAATAACGACCTCAAGGAAATCATGGATCGAAATCGTGAAAACGGTTGTGGGAAATCCTCGCCTTCGCAACAGCTAAGAACCAGGACATCACTGCAAAAACGTAACTGGAAACCGATATCGCTTGCGAGCATCGTCGTGTGTTTCTTGATCGTGTGCACGGGATGCGGCGGTTCGTCAGCTTCCTCAAGCACTGATCCGGTGACCATTGTGATTTCCCCGACGACCGTGACCTTACCGGTGAGCACATCGCAGCAATTTTCCGTGTCAATCGGGAATTCGACCAACACCAACGTCACTTGGCAGGTGAACGGTACGACCGGTGGAAGTGCCACGTTCGGCACGATCTCGACGGGTGGCCTCTACACAGCGCCGAGTTCGGTGCCAGCAACCGCGATCACAGTAACGGCAATTGCGCAGGCAGATACGACGAAGACTGCAACTACGACCGTTACCGTAAGCAACTCAACGAAGATCGTCGTCAGCCCGGCGCAAAGCACGATAGCTGCTGGTGGCCAGCAGACATTCAGTGCAACGCTAGGTGGACAGGTAGTGAGTGCAACGTGGTCACTCTCCTGCCAGAACGCAACTGCGGGAGCTTGTGGCACGGTGTCGCAAAGCGGCATTTATACCGCGCCGTTGTCTCCTCCTCCGGGACAATCGGTTTCGGTCGTCGCAAGTTCGACAAACAACACTGCGAATGCGGGCAACGCCAATGTCGTTGTGACTTTCGGCAGCGGCACGCTCTTTGGGCAGTACAGTTTCGGGCTCGCCGGCCTCGATGCAGGTCAGCCATTCAGCTCTGCCGGCAGCATCACCTTCGACGGCAAAGGAGGAATCACCGGCGGCATCGAAGACGTGCACGGCAAAGGTGCGCCCATCACGATCACCGGGGGAACGTATGTCTCAGGAGCAGACGGTCGCGCGACTGCTACTGTTCATACAAGCAGCGGGGACGAGGGTTGGGAAATCGTCTTTGTGAACCATGCGCGCGCACTTGTGACGCGGGTGGATTCTGTGATCGCACGCGGCGAACTGGATGCGCAAGACAGCCTGCAATTCGGCAAGAGCCTGAACGGAGCCCTTAGCTTCCAGCTGGCAGGGAGTACGGGATCAGCAATTCCTGTGTCCGCCATGCTCGGTGGTCTGACGCTCGATGCACAAGGGAACATCACTTCGGGAGCGCTTGATAGCAACAATGGTGGCACCCTATCGACGAATGTGCCGGTCAGCGGGAACTCCAGCATCTCGAGTTCAGACAACGGACGAGGCACGCTTACCTTAACGAGCAGCTTGGGCACTCAACAATTCGCCTACTACGTAGTCAGCTCTGCCTCCGCAAAGTTGCTTGAGATAGATGGATTGCGCAACCTCTCTGGCACCCTTGGTTGGCGAACGTCAACGACGACCGCGGCGAATTATTCCGGGGCGTACGCATTCATCTTTTCCGGAGCAAATAGTCAAGGCGCAGTGGGTCAAGGAGGCACTTTCTCTGCAGACGCGAATGGCAACGTGACTAGCGGCACCTTTGATTTGAGCACTGACACGACATTCGGGCTTGGATTTCTTTTTGCCGGATCGTTCGTAGTTTCAGATCCAGCGATAGGACGAACCATCGCAACTTTCAATGTGGGTGGATCGACATTGCAGTACGTTGTCTATCCGCCAAACCTGAATAACGAGATCGCGTTTCTTGAGATCGATAACCAGAACGTAACCAGTGGAACTGCTTTTCGACAAAGCAGCATTTCCAGTAATGGCTCCGCTCCATCCATCTCCGGGCAATTTGCCTTCGGCGCGGGTGAAACCAGCGCTGTTGTTCGGGAGGCAATCAGCGGAATCATCTCCCCTGCAGCAGCGGCGACGGGGACGCTGGACCTGAACAACAACGGAAACATCACGCTGGGCACAAGCTTACAAAGCAGCCAGTTCTCTGTGACGTCACTGTCAGGCCGCGGAAGCCTTCTGTTGCAGGCGGGCAGTTATAAAGCCAGCTATACGACGTACATCCTAGACAACAACAACGTGCTCATGTTGCAGACAGATGGCAAAGGCGTTCTCAGCGGAACAATGCGGAGGCAGTACTGATCCCAATGAAATCAATGGCCCGCTCCAAAAAAGTAGTTTCACTGTTGGTTTGCTCGGCAATAGGCACAATCATGTTACTGGCTTCGTCGTGTGGAGGATCGGCAAGTTCGGCCACGAGCGTGAGCAGTATCGTGGTGATCCCATCGGTCAGTTCAACGACCGTGAATGGACATCAAACCTTCACGGCGAATGCATTGAACTCTGACAGCAATAGCGTGGGCACAGTCACGTTCACATGGGCCAGCAGTGACGCGAACGTGGCCGTGATCGACAGTACCGGCGTGGCGACGGGCAAGAGCGGTGGCACAACTCAAATCACCGCGACCTCGAACAATGTCACCAGCCCGCCTGTGAACCTCACCGTGTTTCCGGATGTCGCGTCCGTATCGATCACACCAATCAACGCCACAATCAAGGTTGGCCAGCAACAGCATTTCGTCGCCACCGCCACTGATGTGAAAGGCAACATCATTGCTAACGCAGTGCTCAATTGGTCGGTCAGCTTTTCCGGAGTAGCCACAATTGACAGCAGCGGCACCGCAACTGCCGTTTCAGTTGGAACGGTGCTCGTGACAGCCAGTGTCGGCGGCGTGAGCAGTCCCATTGCGACGCTGAATGTAACCCCGTGAATAAGCCTGATCTGGAACGAAACCTATTTCCCCTGGAGCCATCTGTGAAGTCCTACTCTTGCGTCGTTTTCGCGATATTTCTGCTGTTGCTATGTGGATGCGGTGGCGGGAGCAGTAGCACCTCAGGCACAGTTGCCGTAACGGTTTCCCCGACAAGCGGAACTATTGCGACCGGGACATCGATGCAGTTCACGAATACCGTACAGAACACCAGTAACACCAGTGTGATCTGGCGGGTGAATGGAGTTGCAGGTGGTAGCGCCGCGTTCGGAACGATAAGCGGATCAGGATTATATACAGCTCCGTCTGTCGTTCCAACCGTGCCGAACATCACCGTCACGGCTGTGGCCGCGGCTGACAGCAGCAAGAGCGCCGATGCAAGCGTGACCATCGCTTTACCAATATCCGTAAGCCCCTCGAGCGTGTCAGTGGTGGCGGCGCAAAACGTGCAGTTCACGGCGAGCGTGACTTTCTCCACAAACACGGGCGTAAATTGGCTGGTGAACGGTGTGACCGGAGGGAATTCGTCAACGGGAACAATCGATTCAAACGGGTTGTATACCGCACCGAATTCGGTACCCGCGCCGAACAAAGTTACCGTGACAGCGGTTTCGAAGGCCGATGGGTCCCGTAATGCTTTGGCGACCGTGACCATTACGCCGGCAGCGATTGTGATCTCTCCGACAGATGCATTACTGAGCGCGGGGGCGCAGCAAGCCTATACGGCAACAGTGTTGTCGAGCGCTGTGAAGCCGGTTTGGAAAGTAATGTGCGCAAGCACACAGCCGGGTGACTGCGGGAGCATCACATCCGATGGAACGTACACTGCGCCTCCGGGACCGCCTCTTCACGGAGTGGTTACGATTGAGGCCAATCTGAGCGATGGCAGTGGATCGAACGGAAATGTGACCGCAACCATCCAGTTCGGAAACGCAACTCTGGCCGGACGGTATGTTTTCTCTACGGCAGACGAAGTCGGCCATGCGGTTCCGTCGCAAACTGGCACCATTGTTTTTGACGGCTCCGGAAACATTTCCGGTGGCCTCTTCGATACTGCGGATAAGCCGGGCGCGCCGACCTCTGTCACCGGAGGCACCTACCAGGTTGGCAGCGATGGCCGGGGCACAGCAGCAGTCCAGACAACGAGTGGACCGTTCAATCTACAGTTTGCTTTATCCAGCCACACAAAAGGATTTGTGGTTCGCACCGATTCAACAGCGAATCAGGCGGCGGGCACTTTGGAGTTGCAACAAATCATCCCAGGAACATCGGCATTGAACGGCGCGCATGTGCTAAGTGTTTCCGGATTCACCACGAGTGCATCAGCGGTACGCTTTGCCGAGGCGGGCAGTATCCTCACGAGCAACACCGGGGCAATCACTGGCGGGTCTATTGACTTGAACAAGAATCTCACGCTGCAAGCAAACAGTGTGAGCGCCGGCTCCTTCACGCAGCCTTCAATTGACGGCCGCGGAACGCTGACGTTTTCGAGCGCGAGTAGCACTCAAACTTTTGCTTACTATCTGATCGACAATGCACACGCCAGGATTGTCGCTGTGGATGGCTCGGATGCAGTCGGTGAGTTGTTCAGGCAGGCACAGGGATCTGTTTCCAGTCTGAGCCTTAGAGGACGCTATGCGTTTTTAGTAAATGGAACGATGAATGGCGATCCGTTTGGAGTGGCCGGTGTCTTTGCGCTGGACGGCTCTACAAGTGTCACGGATCAGCTGTTCGACGGACTCGCTCAAACGGTTTTCGATTTCAATCCGGGCAGCTATTCTGTGACTGATCCAACCACGGGACGCACCACAGCGACTTGGACAGCCAATTCAGGAACGAAAATCCAATACGTCATGTATCCCCGAAGCGATGGTGGGCTGGCAATGTTAGAGAGCGACGGCCTATATCAAGCTTCCGGAGTTGCGTTGCCACAGACCTCGTCGGTTGGGAATTTTCTGGTAACACAAGGTGGTTTTGCATTGCACTTGCGAGGCAGTAGCTTCGCCACACCACTTATTGCAGAGCGTTATACGGGTCAGATCCGCTACTCGAGCAGTTCCGCCTTAGTCGCGACCGTAGATGGAGCCAGCGTAAGTCAGGGATCAGCATTCACGCTCAATCTAACGAACCTCAATACAACTCGACAACGTTACGTGTTTGGAACCGCTTCGGATGTAGCCACCCTCGCAGGTAAAGTCACCATTATGTATCGGATCAATGACGATGAAGTATTCGCGATTGAATCCAACGAGAACAGAACGTTGACAGGAATACTACAGCGGCAATTCTAGCCGTGTATCTGAACAATGAGCGCTGCCTCACTGTGCTTTTGCAGCGCGTGTTTGTGAGTATCCTCGCCGCGTGATCAACGTGTGGTGAATTGCTTGACAGGGCTTTTCACTCCGTCGCCCTTGCCGTTGGACTCCATTGACTCCACTTTGTAGTAGTAGGTTGTGCCGGACTTGAGACTCGGCATGCGAACGCGGAAGACGGTATAAGAATGGCCCGGATTCAACCTGATCGGATTTTTCGCCATCTGGCTCAGGTCTGTGGGATTCGTACCGTAGCGCACAACGCCGTAGTGCTCGGGCGTGCCTCCGGGGTTGTTGCTTGTCCAGGTGATAATTGCAAAATTGGGATCGATGCGTTCCGGCTCAGGCCCTTTCGTGATTTTCACGGTTGCGGCTTTTTTAGTAATGGGACTCTCCTGCGTTGCCGCCGGGATTGAGAGCAGGCCTCCGATCACAAGCATCGTTGCAAAACTCAGAAACAACTTATTCGATCTATTCATAGACAGAACTCCAGCCCAGTTAGGCAATTGATATCCGCTTGGAAAAACAAAAAGGAGCATGGAGGCCCGAAGGCCCCCATGCTTTCTATAGTTGCGTACGCCGACCAGCCTTTCGATCACTGAATGGGCTTAGTCGGGAGAGGCTGCACACCGCATACAGCCGATGCGCAGGCCGGAAGTGGCGGAGTCGGGATAAGCGACTCGTTACCTTGAGTCGCCGCCGTACCACCGGTCGCGCATTTACCAGTAAAAGTATCGCTGTTGGGATAAGGTTTCGTGAACCCATCCGTAAGTGTTTGCAGAAATGCGACGACCTGATCCTCTTCCTTGTCTGTCAAGCCGAGTTTACCGATTGTCATGTCCATGTTGTTCGGAACCTCGGGCTTAGGCCAGCAGTCTACTTTCTCGGTCGTTCCTGCCGGGCAGTGTCCGGAAGTGACGTCGGTGGGAAAAACGTCGCGAGTGTTGTAGAAATGGACGAGTTGTTTCAGGCTCTTGATATACCCATTGTGAAAGAACTCCTTCTGGAAGTAAGGTCCGGGCGCCTCGGTGCTGCACCCTGGAGGCGCCATAGCCACATTGCGCGCCGAAGACGTCTGGAATTGGCCGTCACTAGTTGGTGCGAATTGGACCCAACTGGCGTTCGGGTTGGGACCAGAGCCGAAGCCGCTCCTTAGGAAAGTTCCTAATCCCAGATCTCTGTAGCCGAAGCCTAATGGATTGGCAGTGAACCCTAAGGAATCCGGCGTGGTCTGGTAGAAGAAAGCGTCCCTGGGATTCAGGGGCACTCCGAGATTGGACGACCCGAAGCAGGTGAACAGAGGATTTGTTTGTGCTGCTGCGCCAGTGTCCTGACTGTTCGGGGCGGTGCCTTCCGGTGGAGGCGGTGTTGGAGCGGTTGACCTGCCGTCGAGGTGACATGAGTTGCAATTGGCTTTGCCACGGAAAAGGTCATAGCCAGCCTTCTCATCTGCGGTCAACGTGTATTTGCCATCGAGGAACGCGTCGAATTTTGACGAGAAAGCGCTGACCTGCACCGACTGCTCGTATGCATCAATGGCCTGCGCCCAGTGGCCATAATCGTTGTTTGACTTAGTGCGATCTGCTGGGGATAGGTTAATCGGAGTAGTGTTCGTGCCGAACCCCTTTGCACCTCCCGGGGTTTCGCAGAGTTCCTCGGTATCAGGTGGGAAGTTGATATTGAAGGAGTCTGCGCCAAATAGCTGCTCAAAGAGTGGTCTGTACGTAGCCTGCGAAAGTTTGAACACGATGCAAGCAGTATCAGGATTGCCCATCTCTTGCGTATCGACGGGAGGATGCTGCGACTGTTCGGCGTCAGGGTTCCTTAACAAATATCCGGTCGCTCGTGAATCCCAGAAGTTTCCACCAAAGAAAGCTTCTTGTGTTTCATTGAATTGGAGTACTGGGAAGAACGGTGCGTACGGGTATCGCTGCGCTGTCCGCTTGCCCGCCCGGAAATGAAATGTTCCGGGATAGGCGACCATGGTTAGATTGACTGATGGTATCGGTCCGCTGAATGCCACGTACGGCATGTGGCATGAAGCGCACGCTTGATCTCTACCCGGCGAGATGTTCCTGTCGTAATTCATAAGCTCGCCAAGTGTTTCTATCGCTTCAGCTCCATTGCCCTGAATTGTTGGGGGTTGACTGGTAAATGTCACGGGCTGTAATGCCTTAAACCGTGCAATCGCTCTCGCTTCAATGGTATCTATCTCCCGCTCGACCCTGAGTAACTCCGAATTTATATCGGACGGCAGAATCCCGGGCGGGTATGGGTTATAGGTTGCCGCTGGCTTGTCTTGCTCGTCTCCTGGCGCTGATTGTCCGGGCGCGGCTCCTGGTGGGACTGGTGTGGTTTGTGCCGAAACGCGTTGGGAATAAATCATGGCGACCAGCACAAAAACGAGAAATGTGGCTATTTTTATCGACGCCCTCATTGGGGTTCCCTTTCTTTTGCGAATCGTTCTCGCAGGTTTGCCCCACGCTATCACTGATACAAAGTCATACGCCTGAGTGACGTGGATTGTCGTAAGCAAAAGTGCGTCACTCAGGATTGGTGCAATTTGGGAACAGAAAATGCAGCCGACGGAAGTTGTTGTCTAAGCGGTGCGCGGTGACACCCGCAGAAAAATCAGATCATTATTTATCGACCTAGCTCACTGCTTCTGACTTGTGGTGAATCGCTTGACAGCGCTCTTCACCCCATCGCCTTTACCATTGGCTTCCATCGAGTCGACGGTGTAGTAATAGGTCGTCGCAGGCTTAAGGCCGTGGATGCGCACGCGGAAAATTGTAGTGGGATGGTTGGGGTTTAGTCTGATGGGAGATTTCGCAGTCTGGCTCAGGTTTTTGGGATCCGTACCATAATGCACGACGGCGAAATGCTCGGGAGAACCCCCAGGGTTGGTGGTGGTCCACCGGATAATGGTCAAATACTCCTTTGCCATTTCGGGTTCCGGACCTTGGGTGATCTTGACGTGCGCGGCTTTTGGAGTAGTTGGACTTAGCTGAGCGACAGTCGGGGTAGACGAGAGCAAACTGCCGACTGCAGCCGTGATTGCCATCTTTAGAAGCAGTTTATTCATGCGCAGACCTCGCAGCGAGATTAGTGAATTACTAAAAGGGGGCAGGGAGGCCCGGGCGGGCCCCCCATGCGTCAATATTTCGTTCCACTCGTTCTCGTATCCGATCAACCCTTTGATCACGGGATAGGCTTAGTCGGGAGAGGCTGCACGCCGCAGACGGCCGATGCACAGGCCGGAAGTTGCGGAGTCGCAATAAGGGATTCGTTACCTTGAGTCGCAGCCGTACCACCCTTCATGCAAGCACCCGTAAACGTATCGATGTCAGTGTAGTTACTCACGCCGGGGTGAGCCGGGTCGAAACCGTCCGTCAGATCTTGCATGATGAGCACGAGCTGGTTCTCCTCCTGCTCCGTTAAACCAAGATTACCGACCGTCATGTCGACGTTGTCCGGGACCTCGGGCATCGGCCAGCAATCAACCTTTTCGGTCGTGCCTGCCGGGCAGTGTCCGGAAGTTACGGGCATCGCAAACTTGTCGCGCGTGTTGTAGAAATGGACGAGCTGCTTCAGGCTCTTGATGTAGCCATTGTGGAAGAACTCTTTCTGGAAATAGCCGACATTCACGCCGTTCACAACTGCTCCGGGCGCCTCGGTGGTGGGACACTGTGGCGGTGCCATACCCACATTGCGCACCGTAGACACTTGCTGCCGGCCGTCCATCCGCGGCGCGAGCGACGTCCAACTCGAGTTCGGGTTGGGCGCAGAGCCGAAACCGCTTCTGAGGAAAGTTCCTAATCCCAAATCTCTGTAGCCGAAACCTAAAGGATTCGCAGTGAATCCTAAGGAATCCGGCGTGGTCTGGTAGAAGAAAGCATCCCTGGGATTCAGGGGCAGGCCGAGATTGGAAAATCCGAAACAGGTGAACAATGCCCTCGCATTTGTGGGGTAATTGCCGGTTTGGTTCTGGCCCGGCGTCAGGGTGGTCCTTTGTCCGTCAATGTGGCAGGAATTACAGTTGCCTTTACCGGCGAACAAAATGGCGCCCGCTTGCTCATCCGGCGAGTACTCGGAACCAGGCACCCCGTTTATGTTGGCATCGACTTTCGAGGTGAAAGGGCTGACTTGCGGTGAGTCTTCGAAGAAGGAGATGGATTGCGCCCAGTGGTTGTAGACCTCGTTTGCGCGTAGGCGGTCTGCCGGGTCTAGCTTGACTGGTTCGACATCCGTGCCGAAGCCCTTAGCGCCTCCTGGGAGTTCGCAAATCGTCTCGGTGTCCGGTGGGAACTTGATATTAAAGGAATCTTTGCCCCATACCGTTTCAAAGAGAGGTCTGTACACAGCCTGCGAAAGCTTGAACGCTATGCAAGCAGTATCAGGATTGCCCATCTCTTGCGTATCGACGGGAGGATGCTGCGACTGCTCGGCATCGGCATTCTGTAGGAGATATCCGGTCGAGCGTCCATCCCAGAAGTTTCCGCCAACGAAAAGCTCCTGGTCTGGGTAGAGTTGGAGGACAGGATATCTGGGTGAATAGGTGTATCTCTGCGCCGTCCGCTTTCCCGCCCGGAAACGAAACGTTCCGGGATAGGCGACCATGGTTAGATTGACTGATGGGATCGGTCCGCTAAAGCCGACGTAAGGCATGTGGCAAGAGGCGCACGCGGTATTCCTCCCCGGTGACATGTTCCTGTCGTAATTCATAAGCTTACCGAGTGTTTGTACTGCCTGATATCCGGTGCCCTGAATCGTCGGCGGTTGACCTGTGAATGTAATGGGGCCTAAGGCCTTCCACTTTGCAATGGCTCTAAATTCGATGGTATCGACCTCGCGAATGACCCGGGCTAACTCCGGATTTATATCGGAAGGGACAATCCCAGCCGGGTACGGGTTATAGGTTGCGGCTGGAGTGTCTTTCTCGTCTCCAGGTGCTGATTGTCCAGGCAGTGCTCCTGGTGGGACTGGTGTCGTTTGTGCAGAAACGCCTGGGGAATAAATCATGGCGGCCAACACAAAGACGAGGAATGTGGCTAGCATTGTCGACGTCCTCATTGGGGAATCCTCTCTTTTAACTGCGATTATCTGCGATCTTGTTCTCGCAGGTTTGACTACGCTAGCACCGATACAAAGTCATGCGCCTGAGTGACGGTTATTGTCGATAAGCAAAAAAGCGTCACTCAGGATTGGTGCAATGAGAGCCAAACACAAAGACGAAATGGAATCGGCGGAATCGAGCCGCGCGGCGGGTAGGTTTGGTTCGATTGGGAAACGCTAACAGCGTGGCCGTGGATGGACGCGGCTCAACAGGAACTATCTTCGAACCGAATTTGTTGTGCTATCACCGCTACGCCAGAACGAAGCCGGCGAGCAATAGTGACCAGACGTTCCCGTTCCGAGCTTCTATGCTGTTCATTGAAGCAACTTCGCTTAAGGGATGTGAAATGAGAAGACAGTATCTTCACCTATGCATTTATCGTTGCGACAACTGTGAAGGGCCGGTGGTTACAGGCTCGCTCGCGGTACGCGAAAACGAGATTTCCGAGAGAAGTGAGATTCGCGAGCTGGGGGCAATGTGCCTCTCCTGCGGCAAGAAACAAGCAAAGCCAGCAGATCTCCACGCGAGCCGGTATATTCCAGCCGTTCCATGGGAGCAAACCTCTGCGCTCGATGCCGTGCGCATTGCGACTGCACCTTTAGATTACATATCTACCAATTGCTCTGACGAGATTGCACCGCCGGTTGTTGCAGTGCCACAGAGTCGGATGCTCCTCGTTGAACTCGACACGGTGACACCAATTGCTGAGCAGACGCCGCTCTCCTAAGGCCAGAATTATGACAAAATTTGCGAGTACACAACTGACTGACAAGTTAGTAGGTGATCTGACTACACAGAACAGCATGCATATAGTGAGAAATGGCTATGCTGCTCATATCTTCATCAGCAATAATGCTGGCTCTCCCCTGTTTCATTACACGGTTCACCGGATCGGGTCTACCGAGATTCTTCATTGGGGACAGGAAGCTTCGATGTCCGAAGCCCAATCCGCCGTGGATGAGCTTCTAGATTCAAAAACATAGAAGAACACCCTCCCGCGATCAATCCTGACATCCTTTGAAAACGGTACATGCCCCTTAGTGTTCAAAAGTGCTCACCGGGGTGTGTATCATTGAAGGATGTCACCAAAGACTCCCCGAATGCCCGATTCAGCTGATTTGCACAAAAAGGAGGCCACCCCCGAGAGCAGCATACTGTTGGTTCAGTCGCACTCTGGAGAACTCAGCACATTAGAGCGGGCTCTTCGGAAAAGTGGGTTCAAGGTGATCGCCGCATCCACAGTAAAAGAAGCCTTGGGGCTCCTTGTCTCAGGTAAGTTTTCTGCCCTGCTCTGTATGCTCCAGGGTCCAACTCCAGGTGACAGCTTTACGTTGATAAACGCAATGCGGCATGTACACCCGGATGCTGTCACGATGATCATCACGGACTATCCAGCATTGAAGGAATCTCTAGTTGCACTTCTTCCGTTGGCAGACGAACTTGTAGTGACCCCTGTACCGCCCACCGAGATCATTGCACTCCTGAAAGACAGGTTGAGATCGCCCAGGCCTAAAAAATGGAAACCTCCTGAACCTGTCGCCAACATCTTGGAGCGTAATGCGAAGCAAACGATCTCGGAGTGGCTGGTCCGCGTGAATGATGTTAAGGACTTGGTTGATCAGCCACTCAGTGATGAGGGCCGTACCGGACACTTGCCCAGGCTTTTGCAAGAGGTAATCAAACGACTTCGTGCGCCGCGGCTGGAAGAAGGCGATGCGAGCGTGTCTATGGCGGCGATCAGTCACGGAAAAGTGAGACGCGAGCAGGGTTATACCGCGGCGATGCTAGTGACGGAATCGCGTATCCTTCAGGTCTGTATTTTTAAGACTCTGCGCAGCAATCTAGCGTCCCTGGATTGGACGTTGGTCCTCACCGATGTAATGACGATTGCCGATGAAGTGGATTCACAGCTCACGCAAACAATGGCTAGTTTCTCCGGAAAGAACTGAAGAAGAAGACCAGCAACTCAGGACGCGATTCGCTGAAGGGGTAGTTGAGCGAAATCATTAAAATACGGCCTTGGGCGCAACTTGCGCGGACCAGTGCGCCGCCCTCTGCCAAGGCTCCTCAATTCTGCGGAGCGCATCCGAAGCAATCGAGATTTCTCGATCAGCACTCTCGAGGTGCTCTTGAGTTCCTGTTTCGATTTGAGTGCGACTCGATTCAATGGTGCTTCCTATTCGCCTCGCTAAGCTAGAGCCACCTCGATAATACGCGTCACCATGTGTCATAAGCTGCAAAACAAACCTTACCAGTGAGGTTTTCATGCTTAACCTCACGCTTAACAGTTCAGACTAGTAAAAGCCAAAGCGATTTGACAGCGATGTCCAATGAGCCTATGGTCGAAATTGAGAAGGCAATTCCTTCCTCTTTCAGGTTCCCTGAACTAAGTCAGCCCATCTGAAGTACTCTCCCCTTAGCAACCCAACCCTAGGAGGTTGCAAATGTTCATACGTAATCTTTCCATTCAGCTGAAACCAAATTCGGTGAATAAATTCACCACTCATTTTGCAACAGAGATCATTCCCGTCCTACGCAAGCAAAAAGGCTTTCAGAATGCATTGATTCTTGGCGCACCGGGCAAAGATTCTGTCACAGCGCTCAGCTTTTGGGACACCAATGAAAATGCTGACTTGTACGCTGCCGCTGTGTACCCGGAGATGCTGACGAAGATGTCCCAATTTCTTGAGAGCACGCCGGTCGTGCATCCTGCCGAATTCCTTTATTCCACCTTCAGTCAGGCCGCAGCCGTAGCCGCCACTGGTAATCCTGAAGCAAAGATCTTTGCTGCCTGAACCTCTTAACTGAGGTGCAGGCGCTCAGCTAGTCTGCCCAATCTCTCGTGACCTATGCATAGGACGAGCGTCGGACTGGGAAGATCTGATGCTGCACCCGCTGCCGTTGAAAACGACGGAAGCAAGCCTCTTCGACATGCGAGATTGCAGCTCGAAGATTAACGTGAGTCAGTCCCCGTTTTCGCGTGACCTGTGCACAGGACGAGCGCCGGAACGGGGTCATTCACCTCGTGTCACACAACATTCTATTAGGTGGTACTTATGGCTTTAACTCGACTCATTAAGTGTCCTACATGCATTGGCATCGGCTACTGCGGCGAAGGCGACAAATGCACCACCTGCGAAGGCACTGGCGAAGTCCCCTGCGATGAGGTCATTCTGGATGATCCCTGCCAACCCTTACATGTTCATAAATTAAGGCAGGCGATCTGACCACCGAGAGAATACTGCTAGAGCGAAATGGCCACCGCGCCCATATCTTTGTTAGCAACAATGCTGGCACTCCCATATTCCATTACACCGTTCAGCGGGTAGGGTTGCCAGAAATACTTCACTGGGGACAGGAATATTCGATGGAGGACGCTCAGTCAGCCGTGGACGAACTTCTTTATTCTAAGGAAGAACACAGGAAGGTGAGTTAATCCCCTGAAGTCTGCATCATTCCCGCAGTTTCATCCTCATGTTCATTTGCGAGTGTAGCGAATGCGATGCACGGCAATCGTGCGATCACACCGCCCTGCTGTCGCAAACGAGCAAGTCGCGCCAACGGTACTTGCGTTCCCGCCCTACCGCAGTTCTACCTGGACGAAACCAAAACCCTTGAGCATGGTGGAAACAGTGTTGCGGGCGTTCTGGTTTGCGGTCTTTAGAATGCCGTCCTGAAGGGCTGCTTGTTGAAGTTGGCGTTCGGCTTCGGTGCGGACTTCGCTTTCGAGATTCGGGTCAGGAGAAGTGAAGAGCCCGGTATCGCGCGAGTAGACGCGGGTGCGTCCGTTATCAATGCGCGTGGTGAAGAGTTCCGCATCCGGCAAATGAATGGATAGAGTGCTGCCATTCACGCTCACATCCGCAGGTTGAAGCTTTGCCAAATCAACTCCAGCGATGACCTCCCCATGGACCACGAGCAGGAGGCGATCTCCAGCCAAGAATTTTGGCAGGTAAGGATTGTCATGTTCGCCGGAAATGATCTTGTCCATCCGGTAGCTGACCGTTTCCAACCGCTGCAGTTGTTGGATCTGGCGGACGACGGTGGGTTGATCCACGTTGATGGTAGTGCGGCTGCCGCGAAGCAGCGCCATCAAACCCGAACCAGCGACCATCCAAAGCAGGAGTCCGCAGAGCAACACCGTGAAAGACATGCCGATGAGCATCCCCCGCAAGGTTGCGCGGGGGAAGGGCGTTTGAGTTGGCTCGTTCGCGATCAGCATTGGTGATACTCAGCTACGACTTTGTGTCTGTTCCGGCTTTGTAGGCTTCGCGTCCGGCATCAATCGCAGAGGCGATGTTGTCCTTTTGACGCTTGGCAGAGCGCAGCTCCCGGTCAGCAACTGCGACGATCTGTTCTTTCTTCTCCTCCACTACATCCTTCGCGGTATCTACCCATGAATTCACAACCTGTCGTGCTTCGCGACTGCGTGCGATCAAAGAATCACGGCTTTGGTCCACGCTACGCAAGATGTCTGCGCGGAGTTGCTGCCCGGATTTAGGAGCATAGAAAATACCCACTGCTGCGCCCAAGCCCAGCCCTGCTAAAAACCAACCCACATTATTGACGCGGCTCGCGAACACTTTATTTTCGTGGTATTCGGACATTTCATTCATACGGCTATCGGACATCTTGCCTCCTGAGATCATGATTTCTATTCCTCTACGTTAGCCCCTGCGGCGGAGAAAAGGTGTGCAACATCGCTCACTACAGCATTTTTGCAAGGGTGAGCACTTATGACCAGACCCGCTCATGACGGGCTGTTAGCGTGGTTCTGTCGAGATAGATAGAGGAGATTCACTTTGAAGAAATTACTTACATCGCTAGTCCTGCTTTTTTTGATAGCCATCCCAATGGCCGCTGCAGCCCAGACCAGCTGGGAAATCGTGCGCGCCGATTACGGTTCGGGAAACAGCTGGGTAGATGTGACGGATAAAGTCCACTCACTTGTTCAAGGCAACAAGCTTTACTTCAGGGTAAGCGGAACCACGTTGGGAGCGAATTCGCGTCGTGGCAGTGCTCGGACACTGCGGCTGCAGTTGAGAGACATCAGCGGCAACAACAAACAAGTGACATTCAGAGACGCGCAGCAGGTGAATCTGCAAGTTTATGGCGCGAACCAAAACAGCCTGCGTATCAGCAGCGCGGTTTATGGCAGCGGCAACAGATCGATGGACGTGACGTCCCGGTTGAACTCGCAAGTTCGTGGAGATCAACTCAACCTGCAAGTTAATAACGACAACATGGGCGGCGATCCTGCTCCGAACCGGTCGAAAACTCTGACTGTGCAATACGCGATGAATGGTCAGTCGAATCAAGTAGTCATCAACGAAGGCGATATGCTGCGCCTGCCTTACAGCAACAACAATCAAGGTGCACTGCAGATCAATCGCGCGACTTACGGCAATGGGAATCGCTCTAACGACGTGACCTCGCGATTAAACTCGCAGATTCAGGGCGGCCAACTCAATCTGGAAGTGAACAACAACAACATGGGTGGTGATCCGGCGCCGAGAGAGATGAAGACGCTGACTGTGCAATACGCAATGAACGGTCAGTCAAATCAAGTAGTTATCAATGAAGGCGATATGCTGCGCTTGCCTTACAGCAACAACAATCAGGGCGCATTGCAGATCAGCCGTGCGACTTACGGCAGTGGGAATCATTCCTACGACGTGACCTCGCGACTGAACTCGCAAATCCAGGGAAACCAACTCAACCTGCAAGTGAACACCAATACTATGGGTGGTGATCCTGCTCCAAATCAGGCGAAGACGCTCACGGTGCAATATGTGATGAATGGTCAATCGAATCAGGTAGTCATCAATGATGGCGACATGCTGCGCTTGCCCTACAGCAACAACAATCAGGGCGCGTTGCAGATTAGCCGTGCGACTTACGGCAGTGGCAATCGCTCGTACGACGTGACATCCCGCTTGAACTCGCAGATACAAGGAAACCAACTCAACCTGCAAGTGAACACCAATACGATGGGTGGTGATCCTGCTCCGAATCAGACGAAGACGCTTACGGTGCAGTATGTGATGAATGGTCAATCGAATCAGGTAGTCATCAATGATGGCGACATGCTGCGCTTGCCTTACAGCAACAGCAACGGAAACATCGGCACCGGCCTGGCACAAAGGGTTCGCTGCGAATCGCTGCAAAACGACGGCAATGGACGCAAATACTGCGCTGCGGATACGCGCGGCGGCGTCAGACTCAGCCGGCGTCTTAGCGACTCGGATTGCATTGAAGGCTCGAGTTGGGGCTACGACAATGGCGGTGTCTGGGTAGATAAGGGCTGTCGCGCCGACTTCCAATTACAGTCGAACAGCCGAACGACGGGCGGTCTTTCTTCAGCGACCATCCCGAATGGCACGGAGTTGAGTGTCAGAACAAATGAAGCAATCGATTCGAAGACAGCGAATGTAGGCCAGACGTTTTCCGCAGTGCTCGCTGCAGACGTGGTTGACAGCTCCGGTTCAGTAACGATTCCGAAAGGATCGGATGCGCGGCTGGTAATCCGGAGCGCTTCTGGCGGGAGCATGACGTCAGCTTCTGACTTGGTATTGGATGTTGATAACGTGACAGTGGCGGGGATTAACTACATCGTGAGCACCGGCGATATGGTTCAGCAGGGCGGACAAGGCGTGGGCGCAAACCAGAAAACTGCAGTCATGGTGGGTGGTGGTGCGGCGCTGGGAACATTAATCGGCGCGTTAGTAGGCGGCGGCAAAGGTGCGGCGATTGGTGCAGCGATTGGTGCCGGCGCTGGCGTGGGCACGGAAGTCCTAACCAAAGGCAAACAGGTACGCGTTCCGGCGGAGACGGTATTGAACTTCAAGCTGGATCAGGACTTGCGACTGCAACAGCGCTGAAGCGAACCCTGCATCTGCCCGGCACTCAAGTGCCGGGCAATTTTATTGCCTGTTCGGCCGTGTCGCTACGCTGGAGGATTGGGGCCGGCGAGGAATCCGCCGTCGAGAACGATGGATTGGCCGGTCATGAATGATGCGCGGTCGGAGCACATCCAGAGGACGGCTTCGGCGATTTCCATCGGCATGCCAAAACGGCCGATCGGATGCATGCTGATCGCCCACTGCTTCATATCAGGCGCGCCGAATAAGCGCTCTCCCATGGGAGTTTCAATAACCGCAGGACAGACGACATTCACGCGAATCCCAGTGCGGGCGGTCTCAAGTGCGGCGGATTTCGTCAGCGCCATCACTCCGTGTTTGCTCGCGCAATAGGTGGAGGCACCAGCGGAACCCATCAGGCCTGCGATCGACGCCATGTTGACGATAGCGCCGCCAGTTCCCTGCTTGAGCATCTGCTGAAGTTCATATTTCAAACAGAGCCAGACCCCTTTGAGATTAATGTCGATGGTCTGGTCCCAATCTTCTTCCGTCTGCTCTGTGATGGGAACCCACGCGCCCTCGACCCCGGCATTGTTGAATGCAACATCGACGCGGCCAAATTTTGCTACGGTCTTCTCGACGAGCGCGCGGACATCGGCTGATTGCGAAACATCGGTCTTTACGAAAAGGCCGTCGGCGCCAGCGGCGCGAACGAGATCAAGTGTTTCGGTGCCCTCGGTTTCGCGGCGGCCTGCGATGACAACTTTGGCGCCGTGACGGGCGAAGAGCACGGCGGTGTCGCGTCCGATACCGGAGGTGCCTCCGGTCACGATCGCAACTTTATCCTGCAAATCCTTTGACATGATTTCTCCGAATGATGACGAGGTGATTCGAATCCCAGAAAAAAGCCCCACCATCTTTGTGGAGAGTGGGGCTTTCAGGGTGTCGAGGTGAGTTAGAGCTACTGCTTATCGTAAACGGCGACGCTGTGGACTTTCTTACCTTTGGAGTCAGTGCCATCAGTGGTAAGGGTGCGGGTCTTGCCGTCCGGCGAGAAAGCGATCGTGCCGGTTACGACAGGCTTCCCCGCTTTCTTGTTGGTCAGCGAGTATTTTCTCTTACTAACCATTTTCAGCGAGCGCGTGTCAGCATTGCCGTCGCCGGTGACGGGGTAGTCTTTGCCGTCAGTCTTGCCGGTCCATTCGGTGTGCATGGGTTTGCCGGAGCTATCTACGCCGTCTGTGACGCACTTCAAATTGTCTCCGTCGGCGGTGTACACGACAGTGGTGTTCTTCTGTGCGCCTGCGGGGATCTTCGATTTGGCATCGTTCAGTTTCCAAGTGCCGACGTTCGCGTCAGCGGCGAAGCTGGCGATGACTGTCGCAAAGCAAAACACGAATGTGCAAAGTAATGTTCTTGTCTTCATATTGGTTCTCTTTCTTGGAGCAATTCCAGAATGCGTTCTTAGGGTTTGCGGGAATCCTACTCCAAATCAGGGTAGGCGGCAACAGCGGGCATTTTTTGCGCTGCTGCCTACGGGACCAGCAACCGTTAGCGATTAAAAGAACGACTATTCGAAGTTTTCCAGCATCCATATGTCGCCGCCATGGGGGCGGAAGCGATCAAAGATCACCCACTTACCGTCAGGAGACCAGACTGGGTAATCAATCCGGCTTTCGCTCTCAGTAAACTCATAGACCTTTACGGGCTTGCCTGGCGCAACAGGTGAAACCCAGAGCGTTTTGTGTCCGACGACATCAATGAGCAGAGAATGATCTGGCGAGAACGACATGTGAGAGCCGCCAGCTATTTCATTGTTCAATGCAACCGGATCTCCCCCATTCAGTGAGACTTTGTAGGTCTGCCGCTTTCCGCTGCAAGGACAAGTAAAAACTACGTCACCTTCAGGGGACCAGCGCAAGAAATGTCCCGTGACTCCGATCTTCGACAACTGCCGCTGATTACTGCCGTCAGCAGCCATGACCCAGACCTCAAGACGGCCACTGCGGTCTGACTGAAAGGCGATGTTTGCGCCGTCGGGAGAAAAGAACGGATTGATGTCCAGTGAAGGATCCGATGTGAGTTGCTTGAGGGACGTCGTCGCGAGATCAACGACCCATATATCTCCGTTACCGGCGCGGGAGGAGAAGAAAGCAATCCGTTTTCCGTCGGGCGACCATTGCGGCTGGAAGTCGCCGCCCAGGCCGGTCGTTAGCTGGCGATTTGCGCTATCGCTAAGTGAGTGCACATAAATGTTCATCTCGCCAGAACGGTCTGAATTGAAAGCGATCTGAGTGCTGTCCGGCGACCATGCGGCGCGGCTGTCCTCGCGAGTGCTCGCTACAACTTCCTGAGGTTCACCCGTGGGCAATCCTGTTTCTGGAGAGACTGGGAGTCGCCACAAGTCTGCGTTCTGACGCAGGATGGAAAATCCCAACTGCTTCCCGGAGGGAGACATCGAAAGTTGCACGTCTTGTCCGGAACCCATGGTCACCTGCTGAGGAGTACCGGTGGCTTGTCCGGCGGCGGAAACAGCGACTCTCCAAATGTTTAGTCCTCCGCCTCGATCAGACGAGAAGTAAATAAATTTTCCCGAGCGCGACCAAATGGGATTGAGATCATGGAAGCGTCCTTCAGTGAGCGGGGTGACAACGTGCGTGGAAACATTGACGACCTTTATGCTGAACTTAGTGCGCTCGAGATCCTGAAAGACGATGAACTTGCCATCCGGTGACCAAGTGGGCTCAAGGTGGCCGACGGCTTCTGAATTGTCTGACGTGACCTGCTGCGGGTTGTGACCTTGCGCATCAACGATCCAGATGCGGCGAGGACCCGCTAAGGAAGTGTCAACCGCGAGCAGTTTCCCGTCCGGGGAAAATGATGGATTAAATGCGTTGTCGAGAAATTTTTCTTCCTTACCGGAAGAAAAATCCTTTTTCCAAATGTCGCCAGCATCGTATTGACCGAAAACATCACCGGGCTCCAATTTCCCGCGGGGCTGATTGGAGCGGACGAACAAAATCGCGTGACCATCGGGAGTCCATCTGGGCTGAATGTCATCGGCACTGCCGAAGGTAAACTGCTGCGGGTCACCTTGGAGCGGCTTCAAGAAAATCTTCTTGAAACCGTTTACTTCCCTACTGTAGGCAATGCGATCTCCATCAGGAGCCCAAGCGGGAAATTCGTGGAGGCCCTCGGTAGTGGTTATCTGTACCAGTTTGGAGGCGCTGAGTGACTGCGAAGAATGTCCGGCGAGTTGATTGCGAACTAAATAGCCTATGAGCAACAGAGTAGCGATAAAAACCGGGACCCACATTGGAATGCTGCGGCGGGCATGGGGCGTCGTTATGGATTCCGTTAGACTGGTTGAATCGATCTGCCGTTTCAGCCGCTTCAGGTCAGCGTTGAGTTCAGCAGCGCTTTGGCTGCGCAATTCCCTTTTCTTTTCGAGAGCCTTGTTGATGATCTCCGATATTCGCGGAGAGGCGCCGGGATTCAACCGCGCGGGAGGAACTGGAGACTCATTAATGATTGCATTGAAGACTGCAGCGGATGTGGGACCTTTGAACGGCAGCACCCCGGTGGTCATCTCATACAACATAGTGCCGAAGGAGAACAGATCTGTACGTGCGTCCAATTCCTCGCCGAGCGCCTGCTCCGGAGACATGTAAGCGACTGTTCCCAGCGCCGTTCCGGGACTTGTGAGATGCGAATCAGGGGTTCCAAAAGAAGTAGGATCGTTCGGTCCGGCAGCGACTCTGCGGTTCTGCAATGTCGAGATCGCAAGTCCGAAATCGAGTACCTTGGCCTGTCCTTTCGGAGTGACGAAAATGTTGGCGGGCTTGATGTCGCGATGGATAATGCCGGCTGAGTGCGCGGCGTCGAGTGCATCAGTCACTTGGATAGCAATCTCGAGTATCCGCTCAAGCGCGAGTGGTTTATTTGCGATTAGGGAAGACAGCGGCTGACCTTGCAGCAATTCCATGGCGATAAAGGACTGGCCGTCGTGTTCGCCGATCTCATGAATAGTGCAAATGTTCGGATGATTGAGAGCGGAGGCGAGGCGCGCTTCCCGGCGGAACCGCTCGAGAACATCTGCTGCGCGGGAGAGTTCTTCGGGCAGGAACTTGAGTGCGACAAGACGGCCCAGAGAAGTGTCCTCAGCCTTATAAACCACGCCCATACCACCAGCCCCGAGCTTCTCGAGAATGATGTAGTGAGCTACTTTCTTACCAATCATGTAAACCCCGCGCAGTGGTAGCTGATGGTAATGCGCTAGGCAAAAGCCGTCAATAAAAGTGACTCCGGTGTGATTCGCGCGGAAGACTTGCAGAGTTCGCGTAAGCTATGAACATGATCTGTCTGGCTGTCCATCTGCTTGTGAAGAGCGGTACGGAATCTGAAGTGGCGGAACTGTTTCGTCCGTTGACGGAGGCGAGCCGTCGGGAACCCGGGTGCATTCTTTATATAGTGCATCAGCGCAAGGATGATCCGCGCAAATTCCTCGTCTATGAACAATATAAGGATGAAGCGGCGCTCGAGGCGCATCGAAACTCGGAGCATTTCGCGCAATATGCGACCAACGGCATTTACACAATGGTCGAGGATCGCGATGCAGGGATGTATCATCCGCTGCCGTAGTCTTGTGCCGGCAAGAAAGCTTTTTCACCACAGAGGCACAGAGAAAACCCCTTTAGTCGCAGATGAACGCGGATAGACGCAGATCTAGCCAGATGTTCTCAAGACAGAAGTGCCCCCGCTATAATCAAATCAATGTTCCAGTTCAAACCAGTTGAAGAGCAGCTTGCTTACATTAAGAAGGGCTCGGCGGAGATCATCCGCGAGAGCGAACTTCGGGACAAGCTTGCGCAGTCGCTTAAGACGGGCAAGCCGTTGATCGTCAAAGCGGGATTCGATCCGACCGCGCCAGACCTGCACTTGGGGCACACTGTCCTTATCCGTAAGCTGAAACATTTCCAAGATCTGGGACACACTGTTGTATTTCTGATTGGCGATTTCACAGGCCTGATCGGCGATCCTACGGGGCGGTCGGCAACACGGAAGCCGCTCACGCGCGAAGAGATCGATCAGAACGCGGAGACATACAAGGCGCAGGTGTTCAAGATCCTGGACGCGAACAAGACGGTGGTGGACTTCAACAGCCGGTGGTTTTCGAAATTCACGGCAGAAGATTTCATCCGGTTGGCGGCGAAGTACACGGTCTCACAAATCCTCGAGCGCGAGGATTTCCATAAACGCTTTCAGGAAGAAAAGCCGATCGCGATCCATGAATTGTTGTATCCACTGGCGCAGGGGTATGACTCGGTGACGCTGCAAGCGGATGTTGAGCTAGGCGGCACCGATCAGAAATTTAATCTGCTGGTTGGGCGCGAGTTGCAGCGGTCATGGGGACAGCCGTCGCAAGTAGTCTTGACGACGCCGATCATCGAAGGACTCGATGGCGTGCAGAAGATGTCAAAGTCGCTGGGCAATGCGATCGGCATTGCTGAGGCGCCGCAGGAGATGTACGGGAAGTTGATGTCGATCTCTGACGAGCTGATGTGGAAGTACTACGAATTTCTCACGGATATGTCGCTCGAAGAGATTGCGCGAGTCAAGCACCAGTGCGCAACGGGCGAAGCGCATCCGATGAAAGTGAAGCAGGAGTTGGCGAAGCGGATCGTCACTGATTTCCATTCGGCGGAAACGGCGGAGAAGGCCGCGGAGAGCTGGGCGGGAATGTTCCAGAAGAATGAGACTCCGGAAGATCTGGAAACAGTGGAAATTCAGTTTGCCGATGTTGCGGGCTCAGGAAATGGAACGACAGTAAAGTTGGAAAAACTTCTGCATCGAAGCGGCCTGGCTGATTCCGTCACAGATGGCGTGAGGAAGATCAAACAGAAGGCTGTGCGAATCGGAAATGAAGTGAAAGCGGATTCTGCTCTGCTGGTTGAGAGCTTCCCTCTTAACATAACCGTCCGCGTGGGCCGAAAGATAAAAAGAGTTCTGATCCACAAGTAACCTCATGCGCGCTCTAGCTCTGCTTGGACCTCGCGCTCTTACAAAACAAGTTGAACAATTCCGCAGCGGTGATGCGGAGATGGTTGTGCTGGAGTCGCCTGCTCCGGATGCGGTGGCGCGCGCGTTGGAGGCGCGTCCGGATGTTGCGCTGGTGTTTGGCGGAGACGGAACGCTGAATCGGCATCTTGCTGCGCTGGTTGGAAGTGAGACACCAGTCATCGTTGTGCCCACGGGAAGCGGAAACGATTTTGCGCGGGCGACGGGGACTCCCACGATCGACGATGCAAAGAAGGTCTGGCTGGCCGCGCTTCAAGGATTGACGAAGATTGTCAACGCCGACTTGGGGTGCATTGATTATGGCAACGGGGCGGGGGCGAGATTCTTTTCCTGCTGCACGAACATTGGTCTGGATGCGGACGGGGCTCGGCGCACTGACCAGTTTCCGAATTGGGTAAAGCAGAATGGCGGATATTTCCTGGGCGGATTGATGGCGCTGTTGCGGTATCAGCCGTTGCGGATGCAAATATTGTGCGAGGGCAATGCAGACATCGACGAGACGAGCTGGTTCGTGTCGGTATCGAATACTCCGACTTATGGTGGCGAGTTGAAGATCGCTCCGCAGGCGAGCATCGTGGATGGTTTTCTTGATGTCACATTTGCGAGCAGGAAGAACTTCTCGCGCGGAGAGTTGGCGTGGCACTTTCCAAAAATATTGGCGGGCGAACACATCAAACTTCCGCAACTTGCGATCACGCGGACGAGGCAAATCACGGTGGAGTCCGAGGCAATGCCGATCTATGCGGACGGTGAGTGCTTCGGGAAGACGCCTTGCAGGATTATTGTGCGTCCAAATGCACTCAGAGTTGTGCAAATGGGCTAATTGTCCCGAATCGGTACACCTATTCGGCCCGCTCACCTTAACCCGAAGGTGTTAGTAATATATTTTCCAGCGCGTGACCGAGTTCCTGTGTGACAATCTGTCCGGTATTAAGACCGATTTTATTTGGTTAAGGGCTTCTTCCTAAGAACGCGATCGGTTTGAAGCAAATTCAAATTGAGGGTTTATCCAGTATGAGTGTTTCACGACAGAAAGTCAGAATTGTCACGACAATTATGGTTGTTCTATCGTTTGCTGCCATTGCGGTAGCGCAAGCGGGCGGCAACGCTCCTGAACTGCAACCGACAGGCAAAGGCTGGGGCGAAAGAGTGGAGCACGCGGCGAAGCCCACCGGCGGTGCGACTACCAATGGCATCGTCTATCACGGCGGCCCGGTGATGACCGGCACCGGTAATCACATCTATTTCATCTGGTACGGAAACTGGTCAGGAAACACTGCAACCACGATCCTTACAGACCTGGCGTCAAAGATCGGCGGATCACCATACTTCAACATCAACACCACCTACTACGATGGCTCTAACACTCATGTGAGCAACGCAGTGGCGTACGCTGGCAACACGACCGACAACTATTCGCTGGGAAAATCACTGACCGACGCGAACATCCAGTCGATCGTGGCCTCTGCAATCACCAGCGGCAGGTTGCCGCTTGATTCGCACGCCGTATATTTCGTACTCACCTCTTCTGACGTTACTGCAAGCTCCGGCTTCTGCACTCAGTATTGCGGATGGCACACCAATGGCACGATAAGCGGAACCGACATCAAGTATTCATTCGTAGGAAACCCGGATCGCTGTCCTTCTGCTTGCGAAGATCAGACGACCAGCCCTAACGGCAATGCCGGTGCTGATGGAATGGCCAGCATCATCGCGCATGAATTGGAAGAAGCGACCACCGATCCCGATTTGAATGCCTGGTATGACCGCCGCGGACAAGAGAATGCTGACAAGTGTGCCTGGACGTTCGGGACCACCTATGCCGCATCGAATGGATCGCTAGCGAACATGAAGCTGGGAACCCGAGACTTCCTCATCCAGAGGAACTGGGTCAATGCCAACGGAGGCTTCTGCGCCCTGTCGTGGTAAACGAATAACGTTCTTTAGGAAAATCGCCTGAGCAATCAGGCGATTTTTTTGCGTGATAGTTTCCTCCGGCTGTGCGGCGATATCTGAGAAAATCATCTGTCCCTGAAATCATGAAAGTGAATCCTTCTAATTGACTTCTACTGAGAAGACTCGTATCGCCGTAATCGGCGTGGGCGCGTTTGGACGCAACCACGCGCGTGTCTATTCCGAAATGCAGAAACAAGGCGAGCCAGTAGAACTGGCGGCGGTGTGCGATGCGAATCCGGAACGCGCTGCTGAATTGGCAATGGAGTTCAAGACGCAGGCGTTCACTTCACTCGATCAGTTGATCGCGAAGGGGAAGATAACGGCCGCGAGCGTGGCAGTGCCGACAGTCCATCACCTGAACGTGGCGCGAACATTGATGGAAGCGGGAATCGATGTACTCATCGAGAAGCCGGTGGCAACATCATTGCCCGAGGCGGATGAGTTGATTCGACTAGCGAAGCAGAAAAGCCGCGTCGCTATGGTGGGACACCTGGAGCGGTTTAATCCGGCGGTGAGGGCGACGATGCCGCTGATCACACAGCCGATGTTTTTTGAAGTCCACCGGTTGAGCTTGTTTTCTCCGCGCGCATTGGATGTGGATGTCGTGCTCGATCTGATGATCCACGATCTGGATGTGGTGCTATCGATGGTGAACTCTCCGGTTAAGGAAGTCCGTGCGGTGGGATTGCCGATCATCAGCTCTAAAGTTGATATCGCAAATGTGCGATTGGAATTTGATTCGGGATGCGTTGCCAATCTCACGGCGAGCCGGGTGAGCACGGAGCGGGTGCGCAAATTGCGGTTCTTCCAGCCACATCAATATGTATCAGTGGATTACGCTAAGCAGGATGTGTTTGCGCTGTCAGTGGATCCGAGCGCGATGGGCGCGGGCGGCGCGGCAAATGCGCTGGCATCGGCGGCGGCGAATCCGAATGCTTTGCCGATCCCGGGAGTGAGTTTGCAGCGTCCCAAGGTGGAAGCTGAAGAGCCGTTGCATGCCGAACTAAAGGCATTTCTCAAAGCAGTGCGCGAGCGGAGTACGCCGATGGTGTCGTTGGAAGAAGGGCGTCGCGCGTTGGCTGTGGCTTTGGATATTGCGCATGCGATCGCGGAACATCACCGGAGAGCAAAGCTGGATAGGGTGGCCGGGAGCTAGTGGTCAGTGGCTAGTGTTTAGTGGGTGGCAAGAAGCAAGAGCAAACCGGCAACGCTGCGACTTTCGAGAAGATATTTGCGAACGGTCTTATCGAAGGCAGCGAGCATTGCGACCATGCGGCTTCAATCCGGGTGGCGACAATGCATAAAGTGGTTCGGCAGACTTTGATCTCGACTTTGTTTTTGCCAACGCTAACTTTGCACTCATGCTGTTTGGTGGATCTCGCCCAACGCAACAGTCACGTCCATTTTCTTTTTGCCGCGGTAGATGGTGACCTTCACCGTGTCTCCGGTGCGATGGTTGTTCATGATGCCGCCGAGGTCGCGACTGTCATTGACGTCTTGTCCGTCAATGGCGACGATTAAATCTCCGCCGAGCATGATGGGAGTATTGCCGAAATATGCGCGTTCGGTCCCGCCGCGAAGCCCTGCGCGCTCTGCCGCGCCACCGGGAATCGCTTGCACGATCAGGACGCCGTAGTCCGCGGGGAGGCCGATCTGCTCCGCAATCTCAGGGCTAACGGGAAGAGAACGGATGCCGAGCGATGGACGCTGCACACGACCGACGGTGACAAGATCATTCAACACGGCTTTGGCGGCATTGATGGGAATGGCGAATCCGATGCCCGCGCTTTGATTTGCTCCGCCGGTAGCGATCTGCGAGTTGATGCCGACAACTTCTCCACGAGAGTTCAGCATAGGCCCGCCGGAGTTTCCGGGATTGATGGCGGCGTCAGTCTGGATGGCTTCGTCGATCGGGGTGCCGTCAGGTCCTCGAATCGAGCGCAGCGAACTGATGATGCCGCGCGTCATGGTGCCGCTGAGTCCGAAGGGGTTTCCGATGGCATAAACCTTTTGTCCGACGACGAGAGTCTTAGAATCACCGAGGACGGCAGGGACTAGTCCAGTTCCGATGATGCGGATCACCGCAAGATCGTGCGAGGGATCCGCACCGATTACTTCAGCTTTATATTTTTTTCGATTTGAAAGAGTGACCTCAAGCTGCCTTGCGTTGGCGACGACGTGGTAGTTGGTGAGGATGTGTCCTTCTTTGTCAATGATGAAGCCGGAGCCCTGGCCTTCCTGCGGCACGGCGCCGTAAAAGAAATCAAAAGCAACCGCGGTGGAAGTGATGTTTACGACGGACGGCAATGCGCGTTTGTAAACAGCAATATTGTTCTGCTCGTCGGCATCGTAGTTCGGCGCGACAGCAGCACCTTCTGTTAACTCAAGCTTTGCGGCGCGACTGGATTCGGGATGGATCCAGGACGGTAGATCAAAGGCGCGGCGATTAGTCCCTAGATAGAAGCCTGTGACCAGGATCAATGCGATCAAGATAGGACGTGCTAGTTTCATTCTGCGTACTCCGAAAAATGAATTGCTGAATTTTAGGTAGCGGCGGCAAGAGTTCGCAACTCTTGCATGAGAGTGTCCACCTGCGCTTCGGTCTCGGCGAGCGACCCGGAATTGTCTATGACGAAGTCAGCGCGTTTTACTTTTTCTTCGTCCGGCAACTGTGCAGCCATCCGGCGGCGAATCTCGCGAACAGCAGCATCTTGCGGCAGTCGGCGAATGGGATCGCCATTGGCCGAGCGCGAAACGAAGCGGCTGATCTTGTCATCCTCGGGGCAAGTCACGACGACGAGTTTGTCGAAGCGTCCGTCGACTCCGGCTTCGATGATCAATGCTGCTTCCACAACAGCGATTCCTTGCGGCTCTCGACGACCAATCTCAGCCATCCATTCCTCTTGCCTTTTGATGACGGCAGGATGAACGATCTGATTGAGTTCGGTGATGCGGCCGTTTCCAAAAGCGACGTCTGCGAGCTTGGCCCGGTTGATGGTATTCCCCTCATTTATATTGACGATTTCCGGGCCAAAACGTTTCACAACTTCTGCATAGACGGGTTCGCCGGGCTTCATGAGTTCGTGGGCAATCAGGTCAGCCTGGATGAGGAATGCCCCGCGTTCTTCCATCATCCGGGCGACAGCGGACTTACCGCAGGCGACACCGCCGGTGAGACCGACTCGCAGCATTTATTCGTTGCCTCTTGCTGTGGACTTCATGCGTACGCCGCGGCGGAGCTTTGCGGCTTTGACGGTGTTCGACATCAACATAGCAATGGTCAGGGGGCCGACGCCGCCCGGTACGGGAGTGATGGCACCGGCAACTTCTGCGACTTCGGGATGCACGTCTCCCATTAGGACGGAACCTTTGGCGGCGAAATCCTGCTCGCGCTTAGCATTGCCTGCAAAGAATCGTTTGAACTCGGCGGGATCGGTGACGCGGTTCATGCCGACATCGATAACGGTGGCGCCGGGCTTGATGAAATCACGGGTGACCATGCCCGCGCGTCCGATGGCGGCTATGACGATGTCCGCGGTGCGACAAACGGCCGGCAAATCCCTGGTCTTTGAATGGCAGACGGTCACGGTGGCGTTGGCATTGAGCAACAACATGGCGACGGGCTTGCCCACGATGTCGCTGCGTCCAATGACGACGGCGTTTGCGCCCGCGATAGGAATGTTGCTGCGCTTGAGAATCTCCATGCAGCCGAGCGGAGTGCAGGCGACCAAGCCGGGGCGCTGCGTGGAAAGATTGCCGACGTTCATAGGGTGGAATCCGTCGACGTCTTTTTCCGGCGAGACGGCGAGGAGGACTTTCTTTGCATCGACTTGTTTCGGAAGCGGAAGCTGGATGAGGATGCCGTCGATGTCATCACGGCGATTGAGGTCGGCGACGAGGGCGAGCATTTCTTCCGTAGTGACAGACTCCGGGGGAGTGATCTTCTCACTGTAGATGTTCAGCGCCTCAGAAGCTTTGACTTTGCTGCGAACGTAAACCTCGGAAGCGGGATCGTTGCCGACGAGCACAGCGGCCAATCCGGGGCGCAGCCCGGAGGCGGCAAGGGATTTCACTTCTTCGGCAATCTCGGCTTTGATGTCGGCCGCAATCTTCTGGCCGTCGAGTATGGTGGCGGGCATGGGACTATCTTAAACGAAGGTGTCAGCTCTCAGGGGTCAGCTCGGCACGTCTCAGCCATCCGCATCAGCAAAGGCGTAAGTGCGACGAGGCCATACATATGCGCACATTAAGGCAAAGGTTTGGTAAATGCGCTCTTAACGGCAAGAGCGTTTTCATTATCTGTGAATGTGGGAATGGGAGCGGTGCGATTGTTTCTGTAATCCTGGATTACGACTTCAATCTTCGGTTGCAAGCCTTCAGCCTCTGCAGAGGTTAAGAGCCCCTTCTCTCGCAGCAAGGATGTGACGCGGAGAAACTTCGCCTGCTCGTCCTTTACAGCCGCTATCAAATCGCTCTTGAACATTGCTTCGCTGCGCCAGGCAATTGAAGTAGTGGGATATGCGCTTAAATTAATGGATTGGGAGGGAGATTGGAGAAACTGATTTAGATACTCAGCACGATAATCGTCGCGATTTCCGTCATTGCAAGCGTCAGGGATGTCGGATGGATTGTCGTAGTTTCCGTGCTCCAGGCGTCCGAAGTAGACCGGTGTTTTGCCGCCTACTAAAAACGTTACCGGCAACCCCATGCGCTCAGGGAACTGTGTGAGGTAATACAATCCCACCTGTGGCCAACCAGATTTCGGTAGGCTGCCCCCACCGCAGCATGAACTTGCCCCACCTATGCCTCCGCCCATGCCGTGATCAAACACTGAAATCGTAAGATGCTGGGTGAAGGAGCCCATCAGCAAGGCTGCAAACCCCGGCGGTCTAGATTTCGCCAAGACATTTCCGGCTGCCAGCCATGTCCAATTTGCCTTCGCCTCATTGAAAATCTGCAGCAACGCTGATTGCGAATGCGGAGAGCGGACGAGCAATATCACTGCTTGGGCAGGAAATTCCGGGTAAAGCTTGCGAGCGTCTTCGGTAGAGACTGCGGCTTGCATTTCAATGATCGCATCGAGCACTGCAAGCATGGCATCGTGACGATCACGATCTAGAACCGAGGGGTCCTGCGGGGAATATTCTGACAACTTCCGCACGAGTTCTGGCAGTAACGTCCTCTGCGTGTCGCGCCTCGCAAGCCAAGCGCCCCAGGCGAGTCGGACCGGGTCTTGCGAATTAACCCACTCAGCGGCCCATAAAGCGCGCTGTTCAGAATCGGCATGAACAATGGCCGATGGATCCACCTGAGCAGTTTGCTGCGCTGCCAGAAGAATAGAGGCTAGTAAGAAGTACCCGAGAATGATGGCGCGAGAAGCGTTGTTCATCTTCTTTATTCGATGCTACATACGATGGAAGTTTACGCCTCGTAGCATAGAATCTCTGACATGCATTGGAAGGATTTATTGGACAAACTTGTGTGTCCGGAGTGCAAGAAGCCGCTGGTGTTGGGGGCGGCACCGGATACCATCAAATGCACGGGATGCGGGAGGGTGTATCCAGTGCAGGATGATATTCCGATCCTGTTGGTGGATAGGGCGAGTAGCGAGTAGCTCTTAGCCCAAGGCTGAAAGCCCTACTGCTTCTGCCACGATTTGCCTGCGTCTGACGTGGTCCAGCGATCTTGTGCGGAGGTTCGTAATTCGCCGTGTTGGGGATCGCGGAAGGCGAGATAGGTGATGTCGCTTTCGGTAGACCATCCGCCAACGACGGTGAGCCAAGTCTTGCCGGAGTCGGGTGAGTGATAGAGGACGCCCTTGGCGCCGCCCACCCAGATGTCTGAGGGTTGTACAGACAATGCGATGAGGCGTGGATTACCGGGAAGTTTGATCCGCTTCCACCGGCTGCTGCCGTCAGAGTTGGAAAACAACTTTCCACCACTGACGTTCCAGCCAGTCTTGGCAGTGACTGCGCTGAGTTCTATCACTGGCGCTGCCGAACTCACTTCAACAGTCTGGCTGTAAGAGCGGGCGGTGAGATTTTCGTCCTTTGCCTTGGCGGCTAAATTTGCATCGTTGCTCGCTACGACCTCAGTCGTATTGTTATTCGTCGCGGGCCCAACTGATCTCTTTCGCGCTATATCGTTTGCGGAGACCTGTGCGGACGGAGGAGGAGGAGCGGGTGCAGGAGCTGATTTTTCGGTGTCGGTCTTCTTCGCAGGGGTGGCAGATGAAGAAGTGGTAGCAGCACCGGAGATTCCTCCACTTGCGCCCCGAGCCTCTCCGTAAGAGATTGCCGGGCGAGGTGCGCTGGCGGCGTCGGAAGGTGCTTGCGGAGCCACTCTCTTTGAATCTATCGCTGCGGAGTCGGAGTTGGCGTGTTGCACAGACCTGTCAGCATCAGCGAATGCGTTTGGCGAAGACTTACGATTCGAGCTTTCGGGGGAGACTGCTGATGGTGGTGGGGGAAAGACGTTTCGGCTTTGCAACGGAGCGTTCTGGATGACGCCCCCCAATACACCACCGGCGGATTGTCCGTTGTAGCTGTTGACGTTCGGGGCGGTAACCTCACGCGAAGGATTTTTCGCTGCCAAGGCTTTGGATCTGGCGGCGGAATCGTTACGAGGATTTTCGGTGGGGCTGTTCGCGGCGTCGATTCCTTGCTTCGCAGCTTGAGTGGCCGGAGGTGGTGGAGGAGAAATGAAGGTCGAGGGTTTGGATTCGGTGGCACGTTCGTAGTTGTCGGTTGAGATGACTAATTTGCTAGATTGCTGCGGATTCATCAGCATCACCGCTGCACCGACGATAATGATTCCAGCTGCGACGGCTGTCCAGCGCATCATGCCAAGATTCGTGAGCCACGAGGTCGCGGGGGCGGCGTCGGACTTTTGGACAAAAGCGGCATCGAATTCGGGCAGGCTAAGAGCGACTACTTCCCTGCAATCGGCGCAATCGGAAAGGTGCGCGAGCAGATCGGTGCGCTCGGAGCTGGCCAGCGAGCCTTCGACAAAAGCCGAGAGCAGGTTGGCATCGGGATGGATGCCACCCTTGGCGGACGCTTGCTGCGAGCGTAATCTGGCTTGCGCGATTTTTGGCAGGTCGGACATCTAGATTCTTTTACTTTCCTTTTTTTCCTCTACTACTGGGAACGTCTCTTTCAATGATTCTTGCGCAAGCCCGAGGGATATATTCGGGCCGGGCAGGGCTTGGTCAGGCGCCTCTCGCGATAGTTGCGCACGCAAATCCGCGGGCCAGTCACGAACGTCGAAATCCAGCGCTTCTTCGGCCTGGCGTTTGCTCATGCCGGATTTAATAAGACGATCGACGATGTTCTTTCGAACGACGTTTGCGAGCTTTTCGACTTTGCGGCTGATAGTGGACTCGTGGACTCGTAGAGTTCGGGCGATGTCGGCGAGGGTACGCTTGTCGAGATAATAGGAACTGAGAATGTAGCGGTCTTCGGGGGCGAGGCCGGAGAGAGCGGCATCCGTGGCGGCGACTACGGGTTGGTCGATCGCGGCTATCTCGACTGGCTGCGGCGCAACCAATTGCGCTCCTTCGTCGGATTCCTCTTCGATGCTGACTTCCCTTTTGCGCTTGCGGTATCGGTTCACCCACTCCTGGGCGAGCACGGTGCGGAGCCATCCTTCAAGGGAGCCGCGTCCGGTGTAGAAGGAGAGCTTGGAGACACGAACGCCGTCGCGAACGGTGGTGCCATAAAGATCGGCGTAGAGAGAGTCTGCCAATTCGCGCGCGGAAGAATCCTCGCGGGTGATGTGGCGGGCTGAATCGTAAAGCTTCTCCCTGAATCTAATGAGGAAGACTTCCCAAGCTGAGTCGTGTCCGGCGGCGCATCCGCGCGCCAAGGCAAGTTCCTCAAGACGCAGGCTGCGGTAGAAATCCACCGCCGTGGTTTTATTGGTACCTGTGGAAACAGGTGGATCAATGCGGGCGAGGACTTCCTCGAATTCAGTCTCACTTACGCCAAAAGCTTTCGCGTTACTCAGTGAATAGAGTTCATTGAGCAGTCCTTTTTCAAAAGGCTGCGCGGTGCGCGAATTGGCGCTGGTGGGCATGGAAACTAAACGTGAAACGCTGGGTTGGATACTATCAACTTTCCCGTGCAAGAACAGGCAAAAGCCACGTTCTACCTGTTAGACGCTCATGAAGGTGGACCGGGCAACAGGAGATTTCGTAACTCCGGCAGCGGAGAAAAGTTGCACGAAATATTTTGGAATTGTACGTAGCTTCCGAAGAGGCTTGTACATCTGATAGGTAAGTTGGTTACCAAGGTGACTTGGGTGTTACTGAAGTCAGTGGCGGAGCAAAGAAAATCGAAACAAACTATGTGCTGCTTACGTCTAATGATTTAGCAGCAAAAACGGGCCGAACCAATAACCCGGGTCGGAGGTGACCCAGATGAAAATGACGACGATGGTAGAGAAATTCTCAGCAACCGAATTAGCGGTTTTGCGCAGTGAGTTGTTGCAGGGCGCTTTGGATTCCTGGCAGGCAGCCGAGCTGTTCCAGATATTCCTGGCTGGACGCGGCTATGGGGTTTCGCCGAATGAGGCATTCGACGCAGCCGGACGCATTGAAGGCTCCGGATGCTCGATCGAGGTCATGCAGAAGGAGCTTGAACAGCTCGCGTTGGTAATGTAATGAATCTCTACCGAACAGGATCGATGTTAATAGCGTCCCGCGGGAACGGTGATGTTCCTACGCTGCGCGAGCACCACGGTGACGGTAGCTCTGCGTAAAACGGGCGCTTACTGATCAACGCCGGCCAACCATTCGGGGTTTGATCTAGAACGAAAAGCCGGGCAAAACTGCCCGGCTTTCGTGCGTTTGGAGCAAATACTTTATTCGTAGTGGAGCGAAGTAACAGGATCCATCTCCGCGGCGCGCGCAGCGGGAACCGTGCCGAAGATTATCCCGACGAGCGAAGCGACGAGAATCGCGATGATCGCCGAAAGGCCGGAGATAGGGATGCGGTAGTCGGTGAGAAAACGGACGGAGAATGGGATTGCTAGTCCGATCAGTGTCCCGACCAAGCCTCCGCTTAGTGAAATGAAAACAGCTTCGGTCAGGAACTGCAGGCGGATCTCGCGGTTGGTAGCGCCAACAGCTTTGCGGATCCCAATCTCACGGATACGCGAACGAACATTCGCAAGCATTATGTTCATGATGCCAACACCGCTGACGATCAGCGTGACCAGCGAAATCAGGAATAACACAACGGTGAGCGCATTGGCGGTCTTGCCTGCGACTTGGATCAGTTGCGTGAGGTTTTCGACTTTGTATCCGGATTCGGGACGGTGGCGCGATTGCAATACGCGTCGGACCTCTTCGGTGGCCTCGGGAACATTGCCAGCGTCTGCAACAGAGAAGAACAATTGCGTGACCGCGTCAGTGGAAGTGAAGTATCGGCCAACACTGTAGGGGATGAGGATGGTGTCTTCCGCGATCTCAGACTGGCCGAAGGTTTCCACGCGCTCTTTGAACGTGCCCACAACGATGAAAGAAAGTCCGCTGACCTTGACGGTCTGTCCTACCGCGTTTTGTGAACTGCCGAATGCCTTCTTTGCAAACGAAGGCGTTACAAGAGCAACCTTGTTGCGGGCTTGGGAGTCCTGCTGATCGAAAAAGCGTCCGTTGACAATGAGAAGATTGCGCACGATTTTGTACTCGGGATCGACGCCTAGGACGAGGATGTCGCGCTCTTTGCCCCCACCGATGGAGATGCGGTCATGGAGTTCCAACATGGGCGAGGCCGCCTGAATACCCGCGACCTGCTGGCGCACGGCACGCATGTCATCCATGGTGAGTAGATCTTGCTGCACGGTGCTGACTGCTGCGTTTCCGCCACCTTCGTAGTAGGCGTAGATCATGTTGGCCCCGATGGCCTGGATCTGGTTCATGATGTACTGCTTGCCCGTCATGCCGATGGTGACTACTAAAATCAGAGAAGCTGTGCCGATGACCATCCCCAAAGCCGTGAGCATGAACCGCACCTTGGCGCTCCGGAAGGAGTCGATGGCCAAGGCGGCGATCTCGGCGAACGGCATCGTGTTCATGGGGTAGGTTCTTACCTCATGGACAGGGGTGGCTGAAGTAGCATTCATCGTTGTCTGAAGGTTAAATGCTGTTGGAGATTGCGGCAATTTTATTCCTTTTTGATTGGATACGCCTCCTCAGGCAAAGGGTTCTGGATTGCCGCTGCAAGTTGACGCATTTGGCAGGAAAGAAATCTGCATCTATTCTGGAATAGTTCAAAGTACACAAATGTTTAAGAGCAAAATCAAGTCAGCGGTGACAGTTTTCGGGCTTAGCCTGCTGGCGATCATCCCGGTATGGACGGTGGCGCGGCTACCGCTGCTGGACTATCCGAACCATCTAGCGCGGGCATTCGTGCTCGCGCATCTGCATGATCCGCAATACCAGTTCGCGCATTTCTTTCGCGCGGATTGGGGTCTGTATCCATATATAGGGATGGATGCGATCCTCGTGTGGCTGCAGACATTTGTGTCCATCGAGACTTCTGGGCGGATTTTTGTCAGCCTGTGCGTAATCGCACTGCCGCTGAGCATCCTGTGGTTCTTGCGAAGGGTGAATCCCGGGCACGATTCGCTAGCGCTATTTGCGCTTTTTCTTACCTACGACGTTTTCCTCTTGCAGGGTTTCCTGAACTTCAAGCTGAGCTTGGCGGCGTGTTTCTTTGTGGCCGGCTTGTGGTTCTGGTATCAAGAGAGGCCATCATGGTGGCGTTGGCTCTTGCTGTTGCTGTGCGTGACCGGAACATATTTCATTCACCTTATCGGATTCGCACTGACTGGGTTCATCCTGTTTTTTTACATCGTCTTTTCGCGCAGTAACTGGAAACCGTACGCACAGATGTTCTTGCTATTCCTGCCGGGCGCGGCGCTGTTCTTAATCTCGAGACCAGGATTGGGCGCGCGACACGAGATGGAGTTCCGGACAATCTCTGACAAAGTGCTGTCCGCCCTGGTGGTGCCGATACATGGATTCTCGGCGGGGTTCGACAATCTATTTGTTGTTCTGATCATTGGCTGCTTTTTATTGGCACGATGGAAGAATCCGGAATTTAAGTGGAACGGCACATGGCCTTACGTGGCACCCGCGCTTTTCGTCACCTACTGGTTGCTGCCGCTGAGTTGGGGGCAGACCTTTGATATTGATATCCGGCTGTTGCCGCCGTTGTTGCTGGTGCTGCTGGCGACGGCAAATGTTGGACAACAGCGACAGCGCGCACTGACGTTGATGGCGCTACTGCTATTTGCGTTGCGGATGGTGAACGTGTCGCAGACGTTTCATAGCGACCAAAAACTGCTGGCGGGAATGACCAACTCATTTTCGATAATGAAGCCTGACGCGAAGATTCTTCCCATCGTTGAATCAGGGGAGGACGAAGACCAATTGCTGCGTCCTTATGCGCATTATTGGGCTTACGCAGTCATCCAGCGCGGGGCGTATTCGCCATACTTATTCGACATCCAAGGGCAGACGCCGCTGCGCATGACATACGATCCGTACGCTCCGGATGATTTTTGGGATTTGGAATATAAAGACATGCCGGAATGGAACAACATCCGCGAGGATTACGACTACGTGTGGGCGTACAACGTCCCTAAGTTTGCGCCGCAGTTGAAGGCGATCGGCGAATTGGTTTATCAGGATGGGCTGCTGCGGGTATATCAGATGAGGAAATCAGAGCCGTTGCCGCGGGTCAAAAGGCGGCGTGGGGCGCCGAAGCACAGGGCGGTGTAGTCATTCGCGTCCTGTAGGCTGCGGAAATCTTCGCTTATAATGTGACTACCCACCCTCGCGGAGAGATGTGTGAGTGGTTGAAACAGGCGGTCTTGAAAACCGCTGTACCTTAACGGGTACCGGGGGTTCGAATCCCTCTCTCTCCGCCATAAACCCTATTTTCAATGACTTACGTATTGGTGATACCATAGGTGATACCTAGTTCCTGAGGTAAGCCTATGAATCGAGAAGTAAATCTTACGAAGCGAGTATCCACTTCCAGCGGCCCTCGCTACTGCCGTGTCGTCTTTGCTGCAAACGGACGTGTCAAGCCGAATTACGTCATTTTGGGCGAAAAAGAAGAGCGGCATCCTGAGGGTGCCTACTACATCGAGTGGCGGAAGGACGGCAGACGGCACAGACTCTCAGTTGGAACAGATGCAGCCGACGCCCTTGCTCAGCGTGAGCGCAAAGCCGCTGAATTGGATGCCGTCAATAAAGGTGTGCCAATCATCGCGGGTGATCCCAAGACAAAGAAGCGATCCGTGGAGTGGGCGATTGCTGACTTTCTCGAAAAGGTGCGCCTCAGCAAGAAGCCAAAGACACTGGCTGCTTACAAGACTGCCCTCGACTACTTTCAGCAGTCATGCTCCAAGCTCTACTTGGAGGACATAGAGAAGATCGACCTTCTGCGGTTTGCGAAGTTCCTCGACGAAGAAAAGGAGTTGGCCCCGCGCAGTGTGTTCAACAAGTTCGCCAGCATAGTTACCTTCCTCAAGGAATACAAAATCCGCGAACTGGTCAAGAAGGCGGACTGGCCTCGTTTCGTGGAAGAAGAGCCAGAGGTTTACGAGAAGGAAGAACTCAAGAAGTTGTTCGCTGTCTGCAATAGCCAGGAACGGCTATGGCTTCAATTCTTTCTGATGACTGGAATGCGTGAGCAAGAGGTTATGTATTGCTCATGGCCTGACATTAACTTCCGCGAGCGCACTGTCACGGTGCGGTTCAACAAGAAGTTCGGTTTCCAGCCCAAAAACTATAAAGGGCGTGAAATCCCTATTCCGGCAAAGCTCTCGAAGGATTTGAAGATTGCAAAGGGCAAGGCTGACGCCGAGCACGGACTGGTGTTCCCAACTGGAGGGGACAAGCCGAAGTTCGACTTCCTGGACAACCTGAAAGCCATCGCCAGACGCGCAAAGCTCGATCCAGATCAGTTCTGGTTACACAAGTTCAGAGCGACGTTCGCAACGTGGAGCCTTTGGGCGGGAATCGATTTGAGGAGTGTTCAGGAATGGTTGGGGCATACGGACATGGAGAGCACGATGCGGTATCTCAAACCCGCTCGGAACCAGGCGGTGAGGGACAAGGTAAACGAGATTTTTGCGTGATAATTCCTGACCTCTGCGGTTTATGCGTTTAGGGTTGATTTCTATAGGCTATCTGTCAATATTGTTTATGCTGTCGGGAGATGGTTGAAAGCTTGCGGCTCGGTTGACTTCTTCTGAGCCG
Organism: Terriglobales bacterium; assembly: GCA_025462725.1. Classification (GTDB taxonomy): domain Bacteria; phylum Acidobacteriota; class Terriglobia; order Terriglobales; family Acidobacteriaceae; genus JAICLA01. The sequence continues at coordinate 176,153 of JAOAPE010000002.1, forward strand.
CGAGACAGCAGCGGGGTTTCCCAGACCCCTATAAGCGAGCGGGGTGCGCTCCCGCAATCAGTGAGAATAAATTGGCTTCCCAAGCTTTGGTATCACATCACCCTGAAATCTTATCCATCATCGAAAGAATCGAACGTACGCCCCACGCTCTAACCGCACCTCAGTTGGCGGAGTTCCTCAGCGTGTCGGCAATCACTGTGTTCAAGAGAGCTAAGGCGGGACGCATCCCATCATTCCGCATTGGGACGTGTGTCCGCTTCGACCCAAAGAGCGTTGGCCAGTGGTTGCGAACGCAGTAGAGGAGCGCGACAACGCACAAAACATTTAACAGTAGTGCTCTTCGATGAATCGCCTTTCAAGGAGATTCCGAGCAAATCAGAAAATGCAGGGCAGATGCTGTGGTTAGCGGTTTCCTTGCTCTGCATTTGCTGACCACTGTTTGTTCAATAAACGCAGGGCAGATGCTGAGTTTAGGAGCGTTTAAGCACCTCTCCTAGTATAGAGGGGGAATATCAACGCTCTTAGGCGGATAACAATGAGTGATCGGAGGAAAGTTGCAGAGAGATAGTTCAAGCTTCGCCAATTTGTTTTGGCACCGATGTCGAGTGAACACATTCAGAGTGCCGTATTCGGCATACCACATGATTCTCGACATCGAAAATAGCAAGATGAGATCGTCAGTTTACAAACTGTACAGATGGATGTGTGCTGAGACAGACCGCAGTTGCGTTCTCACGGCGCAGACATCGGACATCCGCAAAGCCATCGGGCTGTGTGAAAACGCAATCATAAAGGCCAGGAATGAACTTGTGCGCTTGTGCCTCATCCGCGCTGAACTCATGGGCGGACCAGGAGGCGGCTATCACTTCACGATGATGAATCCAAAGACCAGCCTCCCGATAGAGTGGGGAGTTCGCTCACGACCTCAATTTTTTCGTGTGCCGTATGCGTCTACACTGTCCTCTATTTTTCCTGAGAAGTGGTCTGGGACAGACGCACTGGTCTATGACGAGCTTTGCCAAAGGATGGGACAGTCGGGCATCAACGAAGTCCCCAGGACAGAGTGTCACTGGTTAAAGCAAATAAGCAAGAACACGCTTAACGCTGCCGAGCGACACCTCGCTGAGACAGGATTCATTCGTGTCACGGACAGCATCATCGAAGTGCTGCATCCCGAAACTTCGCAATCAATGCCGGCAAGGGCTTGGAATCAAGAGCCGAGTGATCGAGCTTACTACGTTGAAAAAGATACGGGATTTCGGAAGGTATTCACGGAGGAACTGTTAACTCCGCAGGTCATCGAAACATACTTCCGCAAGAGCTTGCCAAGGCCAGAGGAGTGGAACGGAGGCGACGCGCACTGCCCATTTCACGACGACCAAACTCCGTCACTCTCTATTAACACGGAGACTGGCCAATTTTGCTGCCACGGTTGCGGGGCCGCCGGGAACAAACTTGTAACCTTTGAAATGCGCCTCATGGAGACAGAGGACGTGCAAGCTGCGTTTACGAGTGTCGCAAGAAAGATCGGAGTTACGCTCTGCCCACGGGGTCGCGGCAAAGTAACGCACCAGCACGAGTATGTTGATGCGAAGGGCATACCGCAATATCTATTAAGAAGATACGAGGACGGCACTGCAAGCTTTTACCATTACCAGGGATCGTTCTTGAAGCCAGGATTGAAGCGCAGGAAACGGTTGCTGTACAACTTGCCCCAAGTCATCCAAGCGCAAGTAGTGCTCATTGTTGAGGGAGAGAAGAAAGCCGATATCCTCAGCGCACTTGGTCTGTGCGATCCCAATGGTCGGCCGGTTGCCGTCACTGCCACAGGTGGGGCCGATTCCTGGCATACAGAGTTCGTCGAGCATTTATTGGGCAAGCAAGTACTTCTCTTGCCGGATTGCGATGATCCGGGTATTACATACAGCGACTCAGTAGAGGCATCATTGCAACGAGTGGGAATAGAGTTCAATACGGTCTACTTCAATGAGTTCGGAAACGATTTCCGATGCTATCTAGAGACATTCGGGAAGGAGAGCTTCGTGCGGTATCTGGATTGCCCTTGGGTTGCACTTTCCCCAGTGCTGCCAGCCTTCATAGGTACAGGTGAAATCTCGATCTAGCAGCAAGGAGATCAGCGTCGTCGATTGCTAGAGAAACCTATCGGGGATACAGGTAAGACCATGCACTAGAAACATAAAAGCTGCAATCCCGCACCCGAAGCAACTTAGAAATAGGTTCTTCGTCTCACTGATGCAGAACCCAACGAGTGCGAGTGCGACAAGAATTGTGCTCGTACCGATATAACGAAGCGACTGGCTATATCCATGCCTCTCGTCTCTATCACCCCAATCAGAAACTTTCTTCCATCCCGACAACAGCGTGTAGATGACGTAAAGATCAAGCAATAGGAAAACGCCAGCGAAAATAGCAAATTCATAAGCCTTGAAGAAACGCACCGAGAACAACGTCAGGCCAACAAACAAAGGGCCGACCCAGTAGATTGCGCAGCCAATGATGGCGAAGCTGATCCAGCGACTAAGAGTTTCTTGTCTTTCCTTAACTGGCTCACACAGAAGCACAACAATCACTACCAATAAAATGACCACTGCCGCGTTTGCCATAAGACCGACTCCAATTTCTGGACAGCAAATCGTCATCCAGATCAGAACTGAAGTCAAGCACAATGTGACTCATAGGATGTTTACGCATCGGCTGTGCGCCCCGAAGATGGCTGGGAATGCCAGTAGACATCCGAATCCGCTTTGGCCGCGCGATCCGGCGCATCCGAGAAAAGCAAGCAATTAATCAAGAAGAAGCAGCCGAGCGCTGCGGCTTGCATCGCACGTACTATTCTGGGATAGAGCGCGGCGTAAGGAACATTTCTATTATCAATATTGAGAAGATCGCCCGTGGTTTGAAGATCAGCCTTCCTGAACTCTTCAAGCGTCTTTGATACGGTGGCATCAGCGGTAAATTAGGCCATGTCCACTAGAACGTTCTACGGGCCAGAGACGCAAACCAACTCTCGCGACGAAGCGATCCAGCGTTCAAGAATTTACTTAGTGTGGACACTTCACCGAATCACTAAGGACTCGGATTACGAACTTGTAGAGATCGAAACTCTGTCGCAGCAAATCGAACAAGACTCACAGCCGCTTTAGCGTTTAGGTCTAACTTCGCACTGCCAAAGTCAATTTCACCCTGAGCGGAAACATATTCCAAAAATGCACTCGCGCTATTCAAATCGGGAGTGCCATCTGGTCTACGCTCATAAGGGTCCGCGCCATGATGGACTATTCGGTTACGGGCTGCGACCATCGGCCAGAGGAAATCCGTAATAGTCGCCGGGAAATCAATCCCAAAACGCTGTTCGATGTTATTCAGAATCGATCCCCATTCCCCCTTATCTTTGAATCTGTCGGTTCGATTGCGCGGCGCAGGAGGGGTCACAAAAACCCGTGCATCTCTGACCATCCAGAGAAATGCTGCTTGCAAACGCGAAACCAAAGCGACGAGGGCATTATTCCTTAGGAACTTCGTTTGATCGCTGTGGGTAGAGAGTGTCTCGACGTATTCATCATCCAGACGGCTGCTTCCGCCATATTTCTTTACAAGGCTTTCAATCTCAGCCACATTCCTGTCGGTTTCTTCAGAGAGCTTTGCAATTGCAGCACCGAAAGTGCCGAGAACCAGCAGATGAACGTCGCGCTCGAATAAGCTAAGCTCAAGCCCAAAGGGATCGTAATCTTCCAAACCTTCGATCATCGGCTCTAATGTATCCATCGGACTCCCATTCGGCCCATGTCAACCCCGTGTTGGGGGCCAGAACTAGGTTGCGCCGCAGCGCGATCGGGCTTACCCAAACAACTGAGAGGAAGCATTGAAATCAGAAAAGACGCGCAGTCTGCCGGACTCAAGAGTCAGCAAATCTGTGTCTACATGGTTGTTAAGGAACCTGATAGACCAAGAATTGGCGGGGACATTGGCCGCGAGAGCGATTACTTTTCTTCGAGGAAGATGTGTTTGCGTAGACCTCAGAAAGTCATAGTGCAGAACTTGCCCTAGCCCACATCGCAACCTAGCAATAAAATTCTTTGGAGTGATGCTCTTTACTTCTATGATGAACTCCTGCTGTTGATGCCGAACAAGTAAATCAACTGTGTTCCGATCCGAGAAAACGTCCGCCCCCTTATCTCTGCAGGTTTGAGCAATCAACAACACCATTTGATCGTGAAGCCTGTGAGCACTTCTCGTAAGTTCCGCGTTGTAGACTGACTCGATAGTGCGGTTCGCTGGAGGATTGGCGGGAGGCTCGACTCCTTCAAAGGGCGTCAGCGTTATTGCTCCCCCTTCCGGCAAATTGCCTCCTGGCAACTCATCATCTTGTTCTTCCCCTGCAACGAACTCCCTTTCGGCTCGTACCGCAGGAGTCTCCGCTTCGGGAAGTTCGGGAATTGAGAGATCGACGCCTCCGTATTCGGAATACCAACGCAACCTGTCCGCTTGACTTACTGTTCCAATTGTCCAAAATGAAGAGGGAATCTCTAACGCCGCGCAGAAATGACTAATTTCTTGCGCGTGTTCATTGCCAAAAGCACTGATTTCGAGAAAAGGCGACCGCCCTTCATGAATAACCGTAAAGATTTCGGTTAGTCCTAGAAACTTAAGCCAATCTTGGGCATTGCGCCGCTGTCGCAATCCTTGACGTGGCAACCTGACTCCACCATTTCTCGCAGCGACAATCGCGGCAACGCAAGGTGCATGATCACCGTTTGTCGAGCAGCGCATTACATAAGTTTCAAATTCGTCCACTGTAAGACTGGGGGCAGCACCTGCCTGAGAGAGGCCGCGTAAGACTCTCCATGCGAGAACGGAAGGTCTAATCAGGATGCCGGATCGGTGTTGCAACTCCGTGAAAGTACGAACTGCAGCTAATGGCGTACCCTCGATCGCCGTCCGCTGTGTTGTGCTGATCGCAACATGATGTCCGTTTGGGTATTGGAACCTCAGGGCTTGTAGCGTAATGATTTCCGTGAAGCCCATCGAGCCATCGAGCAACGCGAGACCCAAAGGTGTCAGTGTTATTTGGGGAACGACTTCAAGGGAATACGTAAGCCCCAACTCGCTGAGCACCTGTTGATAGTCTCTCCAGGCGTCGGGCTGTCCAGTATCTTCTCTGACGTTTGCCGTGAACTGCTGATTAGCGATCAGGTAATTGTTGATGTCCGTGGCAGGATCAGCGTTTCTGGAAAACTCATTCGCAGCCCACAGTATGTGGTACAGATGCTCCGCCGTAAGGATTCCCATGTGGTGGTTGAGCCGCCACGAATAGCCGGGATGGGGGAGGTCTGGAAATGCCATTTTGTCTACTTGAAACGGGCTATTGCCTCTGCAATTTTCTTCCCGACTTCGTAAGCAAGAAGAGGGGGAACCGCATTTCCTACTTGTCGATATTGCGCCGTGCTCGTGCCTTGAAACAGGTACCAGTCAGGGAAACTCTGTAGCCGAGCAGCTTCTCTAACACTGATCACGCGAGGCTCGAAGGGATGAATATGTGGCCGACCGCCACCGGCTCCCGATCCGACAAGAACAGTTCCCGATGGTTTAAGCGGATCGATTCGATCTGTGTGATCCGTTCTGTCCCGATGTCCGGGCGCAATCTTCATATAACGCGCTCTCACTTTGGGCCCATGTTCCCGAATGTCATGGTTGGGAAGTCCCGAAACGGACTGAAGGGCCCACGAACTCGGTATACCCTCACCGTTCCGGTTTGTAAGCGACGCAGTGATCTCCTCGGCCTTCGGGCCGGTGGGTACTTCCGGGAACTCGAACGCTACATTTTGTTTTAATCCGACTAGTATGACGCGCTCACGAAACTGGGGAATACCGAATGACGCAGCGTTCAACCTCGCGGAGTGTAAGTAATAGCCAGTCTTTTTCTTTGCATACTCGACTAGCGTCCGCCAGTCCTCGCCATTGTTTACGCTGAGCAAGCCGGGAACGTTCTCGAAGAGGAACGCCTTCGGCCTAATCGCAGCAATTAAATCGAAGTACTTTAGTGCCAGCTTGCCACGAGGATCGGCTAAGGCTCCTCTTCGTCCTAATATGCTGAACGACTGACAAGGAGGCCCCGCTGCTATCAAGTCTATCTTTGTCGTGCCAGCGAGGGCGCACAGTTTCTGCTTAGTTAGTTGCAGCGCATCTTCCTTGCAAGCCTTTGCGTGGGGCAAGTTAGCGACGACAGTATCAACGAATGCGGGTGCAACATCGCTTGCGACTCGTGTTCCAAACCCAGCAAAACTCAATCCGAGATCGAGTCCGCCACCGCCACAAAATAGGCTAATAAGATTGTGGGTTGGCTTAGCCAACGACTCTCTTTTGAATGCGCCGAGACGCAAGAGATACGAATTTGGTTCGCGTCTGTTTAGACGCGCCTCCAGCGATTCGATGGGCTCAAACTCGAAAAGGGGAAGAGAGACGCCGTTGCCCTTAAGAGGCGATTTGAGTCGAGGAGGAGTGGTGACGGTGCTCATTAAGCAATATCCTTGTGTCCGAGGAATTTCTTGATCTTGCTTGCCAGCTTCTCGCGATCTCCAAGTTGACACTCCCAAATGACAAGTTGCTGCCAACCTAGCCGCTGTAATTTCCTACGTACGATCTTGTCGCGCTTGGCATTCCCTTCGAGCTTTGGCTGCCAATACTGCAATTTTGATTTCGGAGGCCGCGAATTGGAACAACGTCGATGGAGGTGCCAGAAGCATCCGTTGATGAAAATCACTTTCTGTCTACTCTTGAACACCATGTCGGGATGTCCGGGCAAATCCGAGTCGTGACGGCGGAATCGAAAGCCCATGTTGTGCGTCAGCTTTCGCACGAAGAGTTCGGGCTTCGTATCCTTAGAGCGAATCAGGCTCATGCGTTGGCTTCGCTCGGCTGGTGTCATGATGTCCAAGTCTGCCCCTCCGAAGGAAAACGCTGGCTGTCGCTACAAAAAAACAACTGATGTGTGTTGTTGGGAGAGTATCGAACAATCGCAAGTGTAATCAAGCCTAAGTTTTCGTTATCGTGACGCTGTTGCCGTTACGTTCAAGATTCGGTAGACAGAAGTTGCGTACCACCGTTTGCCGCTGCGAGGATTCAGCCCTTCCAAGTTCAGAGTGTTCGCAATCTTGTCTACGGCTAATCCACCCTCGCGCAAAACTTGCATTCTTTTGATTACCTCAATCTCGCCGGGTCTCTCACCGTATGGCTTCCTCCCTTCACAGCTTCCAAACTTGGATCGTATCCGTTGACGCGCACCGCGTAGCTTTTGGACAATCATGGTGCGTTCGTACTGGGCAAAAGCTCCGAGTATTTGCCTCATCAGGATTCGGCTGGGGTCATCAGAGCACATGTCCGGTTCACTAACGCTTACGATTTCAAATCCGTGCCGCTTCATGTCGGCAATAATCGATTCCTGAACCATCAAATCACGGGCCAGCCTGTCGAGTTTCTCGACCAGCACCAGCTTTGTGCCGTTAGCGTGAAGCGCAACCAGCAGTTGCTGAAGAGCCGGACGATGTTCCAAGTCCTTTGTGCCGGACACGCCCTTCTCCTCAAAGATGTGCGCGATCCTGATGCCATTTGCGCTGGCATACTTCTTCACGGCTGCAAGCTGACGGGGGAATCCGTCTCCATCTAGTTGTCCTTTGCCAGAAACCCGAAGATACGCAAATGCCTTTTTCATGTTTTCAGTATCCACGTATTGGGTACGCACGTCAACACAAATTCTACGGAATTAGTTAACATATTGAAAATAAAGCTCTCCCGCTACGAAAGAAAAGTCCTCGTTTGAACTCTCCTCAGTCGGCAAACGGTCGTTTTTGGAACGTGGATCGCTGCGCTTCTAAGTGACTGATTTCAGGAGAGAGGAAGATTACTAACGAGACCCCGTTTTTGGAACGCAATGAAGAAACGAAACCTTCGGCGTAACCAGTGACCGCAGTGACTATCACCAAAGGGTGTCAACCTCCCCTCTCGATGAGACCGGGGCTAGGAGTCTCCCCACCCCGGCTGCAATACGGCGCAAGTCACCAGGCCAAAATGGATGGACTAGGGGGTCAGCACCCGACGAGGCGCACGTGCCAGTTGCTTGGGATGTTAGGATGGCCGAAATCGTCACATCATCTCGCTTGTCCAATGAAGCAATTCCGCGTTTTGATCGAGACTGTTCCCCCTTTTGTCCTGATTTCAGAGCACCGCTCTTTATTAGGTCTGCTCATATACCTACCAGTTATCTCAAAAGTGCTTGATAAATGCGCCTCTGTTCCGTTTTCGTAAATTTTTACCTGCATCCTCTCATTTAGTTTGACACCAATCCATCCCCCGTTTAATCTTCGCTCGCTCTCCATCGTAACCGGCCCCCATAACGAATCTTCACCATAACGGAGTCCCCCAATGCGCTTGAAAGTTGTAGTCGCACTGTCCCTGTATTTGCTCCTCATCTGTTCAGCATTTGCACAAGCCCCAACTTCCTCTGCCGCGCTACTCCCCAAACGCGATCCTGAAGCGGTGAAGGTTCTTCAAGGTGCTGCATCTGTTCATGGGGACGCAGGAATCGCTGGAATCAGAGACACGAAAGCTCTTGTGAAGATCACTTCCTATTCGGCTGACGGGACGCCCGTAGCCGTTGACGCTGTGATCATCAGTTCGGGAAACAGCATTCGTATCGAAACAACAGGTTCCGACGGCGGCACTCAAGCATTTGTCGCTAATGAGACTTCTGCCTGGAACGAAAAGCCAGGAGCGAAGCCTGAGTTTCAGCCCCGCAAGTCAGTAGCACCTATCGGCAACACCCATCTTCCATCGCTTGTCTTAAATGCTGATATCAAGAATCCCAACTCAGATGTGTCTTTTAAGGATGCCGAACCAGAGGATGCAAAAGGTCTCAAAAGCATCGTTGTCACTCGACATGAGCAGGATTCGACTTCCGGTGACGAACGTTACGAAGTTGCCATCAATGGTGTTTCGGGCCTCGTTCAGCAATTGATTTACCACCGACATGCTCCCAGTAATCTCAAAATTTCCGTGCCTATTCAGGTGAACTACAGCGACTATCGACAGATCCACGGGGTCGCTATTCCATTTCACGTTGAACAATTCATAAGGGGCCATCTGGCAAGTTCTACAGACATCAAGAGCTTCGATGTGAATGTCGGAGTTGATACGTCAATCTTCCAAGCGAGGGTGAACTGATGAATATCCTCAAATCCGCACTCCGCACATTCATCGTTGTCTCTGCTCTTTTAGGAATCGCCGCTGCCCAACAGGTGAACGATGGAAATCAAACCGGATATCCCTACTTCGGCAGCTTTCATGGAACCGACCAAGAAAATGTTTCAGTCCAGAATGGCAATTTGCATTTCGAGATTCCATTGCTGAGCGTTCCTCAGAGAGGTGGAAGAAACTTTAACTTTTCATTCGTTTATGACACGCCCACGTGGCAAGTCCTCTGGTACCCGCCAGAAATGCAGGGACAATTGGGGTATTGGACGGTGAATCTTGGCCCTGACAGTGGAGAAGATTCTCTGTGGCGGGTCGTGGGCCCGACAACATGGGGTATAACGAATGAAATGACTACTGAAACCTGTTCATATTTTGGCTGGAACGGGACGACATACGCCGATTCTACGGTAAGACAGAATTGGAATGTCATCGACCCAAGCGGCACAAAACATCCTGTGCCGCTAAGGACTGCCACTATCCCTAACTGCAATGGCCCTGGACAACACGGGCAACAACTCACGGGGTATGCAACGGATGGAAGCGGGATTTATGTGGATGTCACTCAATTGGACACCCCCACGGTGTTGTTAAAGGACGGTACTCGCGTTCAGCCCTGGAAAGATACGAATGGTAATACCGCCTCAGATACTAGTGACATGTTGGGACGCAACTTACTCCCGATGACATACTACGGGTCTAATTACGTTCTGTACTCTTACACAGACGCGACCGGGACTGCCCAGAGTTATCGGATCGACTACGCAACCTTCAATTATCAAACAGATTTCTGTCACGGCACTGGGATCACATCAACAAACTGTTATGAGGCTAGCGGGCAGCAGCAATTACCAATAAAGCTGACCGGCCCCAATAACCTGGTTTACCAGTTCCATTGGCAAGACAACGGTTCGCTTGATCTTCAAAAGGTAGACCTCCCGACGGGAGGTTCAATCTCCTACACCTATTCGTCAATAAATAAAGTTACTCCGCACGTGATAGGCAATGCGCGACGCGCCGTCTCAACCAGAACAGTCAATGACGGCACGGATCACGTTTGGACCTATTCAGGTGTAGGTATTGAAGTGGGAGATACCAGAATCACTGATCCTCTGTCTAATTACGAAGTGCATACATTTAGCCAGTGGAATGGCCACCTAAGAACAAGTTTCGAGACAATGGTGCGGTACTACGATTCCAGCAACAATCTGCTCAGAACTATTCAGAAGGATTATCTTGCTGAACAAGACCCCACCGGCGGTACTCCGCCAATTAATCTTCGGCAGATACGTCAAACCACCACTTTGGACGGTGGGCTGGTAAGCAAGTCGGAAACTGATTATGAAACTTTTGCTTCTTCTTACATAGGAACCAGCTATACCACTACACGCTTAAATCCCACTGAAAATCGCGAATACGACTTCGGCCAGGGCGCGGCAGGGGCCATGCTACGTAAGACAGCAAAGACCTACGTCCATAACGCCAATTCGTCCTATCTGGCCGCGAATATCGCGGACAGAGTGCTGAGCAATGCAGTGTCGGATGGCACGTCTACGCTAGTCGCCTGGACAACTTTTGGATATGACGACACTGCAATTTCGCCATCGGGCATCACAACTGCCCACGATTCTAGTTACAACACCAGCTACATGACTCGCGGGAATGTTACGAAGGTGAATCGCTGGCTAAACACCACGGGTGCCTTGTTGACCACCACGAACACCTATGACGATCTAGGAAATCTAAAATCCATTTCTGATCCGCTCGGACACCAAACACAGTTCTTCTACTCGTCTGCTTTTGCTGGGGCGTATTTGACCCAGACTCAAAATGCTTTGGGACATATCACCTCGGCGAATTACAACTTCTATACAGGGCTGCCGATCAGCGCAACTGATGCAAACCAAAACACAACCACCTTCGCCTACGACTACATGTTAAATCGAATTTCAACTACATTTCCCGACACGATGGCGGGTGTGCAAGGAAATCTGAGCGTCGATTACCATGGGTATTCCTTACCGTTCAAAATCACAACTACTCGACGAGCAAATCCTAATCCGGCAATCGTATCGAACGTCAACTTGGACATGCTGGGACGAGCATCCGTTGCGGAGCAGTGTGAGGACGGACCAGCCTGTACTCAAAAGATCAAGTCCGTCAAGACCTACGATGCACTAGGAAGAATAAGCACAGTATCGAATCCATATCGCAGCACTTCAGATACCACGTACGGCCTTACTACAACAACTTACGATGCACTTGGGCGAGTCGTTTATGTAATCAAACCGGACGGTAGCTCTGAGTACAACGAGTATGCAGGTAATTGGCACACCCAATACGATGAATTAAGGAAGCCAAGAAGCTTTAAAACCGACGCACTCAATCGACTTGCACTTGTGTACGAGCCTGACCCAGCCACTGGCGCATGGGCGTATGGGACGAGTTATGCGTATGACACGCTAAACAATGTGACAACAGTTCAACAGGACGGCGGTGCGCCTTCCACTGCGCGATGGAGATATTTCAGCTACGATTCTCTTTCGCGACTCCTGAGTGCCAATAACCCCGAAACCGGCACCATCAGCTATGCGTACGATGCGGACGGAAATCTAGCCGGCAAGACCGATGCGCGAAATATCACTACGACTTTCGGCTATGACGCTTTGCATCGGCTGAAACAAAAGACGTATACGGACACGACGCTTCCCGCCTTCTACTACTACGACGAAGTCGCACAAAACATCGGGAGGCTTACTAGTATCGGAACATGGGGTAGTGGTGGCTGGGCAACAGCCGCAAACTACAGATATGACGCGATGGGTCGTGTGACAACGCAAATCGATTACTGTGTCCCTTTTTCATACTCATGCTATTACTCCACGACGGCTGAATACAACCTCGCTGGCGGATTAAACACACTTACCTACCCTAGTGGCCGAAAGATCACAGATAGCTACGATGCGGCTGGGCGGCTCGGCACTGTGACCTTCACTAGCTTCGGTGCCAGTGCAATCAGCAACTACAATTATTATGTCGCTTCGACTTTTACTCCTGCTGGCAGCGCACAGAATTGGACTCTCGGCAACACGGTAGGTGAAGCGGCTACCTTGAACAACCGCTTGCAGCCGAACAGCTACGGAATAGCCTATGCGGATGCGACGGGAACTTATGCTTGGATGAACCGGAACTATGGCTATTGGAACGGTTCTGACCCTTGTGCAATAAAGCAAAATACTGCTACTTCCAACAACGGAAATATCGTTCTGGTCATCGACAATCTCAATGCTGGTCGAACCCAAAGTTTTTGTTATGACAACCTGAATCGGATCACCGGAGCCTGGTCCGGCGCGGGAAGTGGATCAGACGCTTGGGGGCAATCATTTACGTACGATCCCTGGGGAAACCTCACTCAGCAAACTGCCTGGAAAGGCACTCCTCCAAACTTCTCTGCTGCAGTCAACCCAAATAACAGGCTGGTCGGTTACGGTTACGATGCAGCCGGGAACATGACGGCCGATTTGGGTCACACCTACATCTACGACGCGGAGAGTCAAATCACCGGCATTGACTCAAACGCAACCACCTACATCTATGACGCAAATGGCGAGCGCGTCCGCAAGACTACTGGCTCGAACTTTACCGAGTACGTCTACTTTGGCGGACAACCGATCGCGGAAAAGAACCAGGCCGGCGATTGGTCGGACTACATATTTGCCGGAGGCAAGCGTGTAGCGAAGGCTGACAGTTTTCAAGACCGTCTGCATATTCATGGAATCAACGCTTGCTCGACAACTTGCTATTCAGGATTTCCGCTCTCCAGTATTCCAGGCGTAGGTGGATACACCATACGCTCTGGCGACAAACTGTACTTAAATCAGTACGGTGCTCAAGGTTATGGCGGTATCTATCTGGGATTCAATGACGGAACAAATGCAGCAGGAATGCTGGCAGATCAAGATCAACAAAGTTCCGTCAGCGACGGTTTTCAGAATGTCTGGCATAAGCGGACGATCAGTCTAGCCCCTGTGATTGGAAAAACGATAAATGGGGTGACTTTTACAAGCTGGACAAGCACCCCAACAGGGGGTTGGGATATTTATTTCGAAGATGTCGCGATCATCTCGCTTGATGGTTCCGTACATCCAATCTATTCGCGAGAACCAAGTTCACCATTTGGATCCCCGTGGGCAACTGCCGGAATTTCGGGACTGGTTTCGGAAGTTCAACACGTACCGGATACGAGTGCATCGGACACGACTGTCTACTATCATGGCGACCATCTCGGCTCCGCGCGGATGTTGACTTCACCGGCGGGTTGGCCGTTATCGCAGGGAACCTTCCTGCCGTTCGGGTATGAATACAATCTGCAGACGTCAACTAATCACTACAAGTTCACGGGCAAGGAACGCGATTCCGAGACACTGAATGACTACTTCGGGGCGAGATACTACAACAGCAGCAGTGGAAGATGGCTGACTCCTGACTGGAGTGCTTCGCCAGTGCCTGTGCCTTACGCGAACTTGAGCGATCCGCAGTCGTTGAATCTGTATGGATACGTCAGGAATCTACCAATTTCACACACTGACGTAGACGGGCATTGCCCTGATGGTATGGACGTCTGCTTCATGCCCAAGTTGGCACAAGACGCAAATTATTTGAAAGGGTATCAAATGGGTGCCGCAGCGGGGCTAGGTCTTCTTGGGGCGGGAGGAGTGGCTGCTGGATTTTCTGAATTAGGCCCCCTTGCAACGGGACTCTATGCAGCCTTCCTTGGCACTTCGCATGTGACTACGCCCATTGTTGTGGACACTCTAGAGGGGCTTGTGCCAGGTCGCTCGGGAACACTGACAATATCCAGCACGACGAGTCTTACGGCAAATGAGATCAGGACCGGTGTTAAATTCGCCTCACAGAGTGGCAAGGCCTTAGTCCAGAGTGAGCATGTGGGGGCCGAGTTCGTAGATGCTGCGGGCAAAACCTACGACGCCATGGGAGGTGGGAAGGCTTTTGAACACTTCAAGGACGGAAGCCAGTTTTTCAATTCGATTCTCCATCACGTAAACAAATCAGTAGATCAAGTAGTAATTGACCTCGCAGGAGCGTCAAAACAACAGATTGGTGCAGTTAAAGACTTCGTCAAGACGCTAACCAAAGAGCAACAAGCTAAAGTTGTATATGTCAATTGATTGACTTTTAGTGAGTTGCCTTGTGGAGGAAAAACTATGGGCACGAGTTTTGTAAAATTTAAGGGATTTGGCTATTGGAGCCGGGATGCGGCACTTGATAAGTGGCTGGTTACGCTCTTGGAGGACATGCGAAGCCTACAAACACTGGAGCCATGGCAAGAAGCATTAATGAATCATTGGCGGGCCCAGGTTGGTATCGATGCCGGCTGCATGTCTCTTGGCCTTGATGAGTTTCTGACCGACTCGAACAAGGAGTTGTTTGTATTATCGCTATCGAAACAGGCTATCAGTCGCACGGAATCATTAGTCAGGCGTACTGGTGAACTCTTCATTGATCTTCTCGAAGGGAAACTACGAACCAACGATGCTAGTCCAATCGACTACCTCGATCCACCTCGTGCCAAGTCATCGTAAGGTGAGTCTTCCAAAGCATTCTCGCTATAGCGGTTGCGGGGAGCCGCCGTGGTGGGTCGCTGCAAAAGGTTCTGCTTTTCACTCCGCCAGTACACGACGAGACCCTCGTGCCAGTTGCAGAGTAATTGGGATGTTAGGATGGCCGATCTCCCAGACTTTACTGGTGATACCTTTCTTCTCTATAGCTTCTCGCAAAATCCGCTGCATAGGTGTGAGCCGACTGCGACCGCACTCGGCTTCGATGAAAGTAATTCTCTTGATTAAACGATCCAGTGTCAGCCCATCAAAAGAGCACGTGGTCCACTGGAGCAGAGATGCAGCGCATATCGCGGGGATCATAGGCAAAGGTTCTAAATCAGGGAGATAGTGTTCCATCATCTACCCGGATTTTGTACAGTCCTGTCATGGACTGCAGGAAGTCGCTGGTATGAGTACTCCCCTGCTTGATACACCGTAAGCCGCCAGCAAAACTCCATCTGACTAATGCTTGGGTAGGCCTTCGTATGTGAATGTGAGAGTCTTGGTTTTCGTCTCAGGTGAGAAGCTGGGTAGTTGCTTACCATTAAAGGAAAGCTCTAATGCGACGCATTGCCGAGCTTCAATACCATCTCCCTGCTGGCATGAAACGATCTTATGGAGTTGTCCACCATCTCACCTTCCCAAATCAGCGATGGTTCCCCTTGGGAAAGCATGCTTCCGAAGAGCGGGTGCCGGGGGGGCTCCGGCATCTTCATTTCTGAAGCAGCAACGGCCGGGCTTAGCGGGGCTTCTTCCTTTTTCTTGGAAACCGGGAAGCAGGAGGTTCATCCATCCACATTGCTACCCAAAGGGCGGAAGACATTACGACGACGTAGAGTACATAACCCATGCCTTACCTCCAATGCAGATGAAAGATAGTCCCGCTCTGGCCTGAAGTCAAAAACTTCTAGGCGACCCAGAGCCGCCAGCGGTTCCCCTTTGGAAAGCATTCTTCCGAATAGGGTGGTGCCAGAGAGCCGCCCGGTCGTCACCGCAAAAAGGTGTCGGCCAGGCCCTAAAAGCCCCCTTTCTTCGCAATTTCTGATCCTCTACCTGATCCAACGCATGATCCTGTATGCGATCTCCCCCCTGATCCCCACTGCATGTTTATTGGGCGTTGCGTATGCGATACCGATGTAGAAAAGGGCATCTAGAGAATCTTTCGCTTTTTCTTTGCCCAAGACAAGTCGTGAGCTTACAATTATTGAGAGAAGAAGGATAGGCGATCCATGGCAGGTCACCAAATTGCTGCTGCAAAACCTGTAAAGCTGGATGAGATTGGGGACTGGTCTGTCCTCAAGTTAGAGATACTAAAAAAATACGCCAGCGCATACTCCGCAATTCTTCACGGGCAACACCGGTTTCATCACATGTACATCGACGGCTTCGCAGGTGCAGGCCATCACATCATCAAGAAGACGCGGGAACTCGTAGCCGGTAGTCCGCTGAATGCGCTTCATATCGAACCACCGTTCAAAGAACTACATCTGATCGACTTAGATTCGGCGAAGGTTTCGGAACTTAACAGGCTCACACAACAAATGAGCCATGTGACCGTTTACGGCGGGGATGCGAACAAGATTCTTCTCTCGGAGGTTTTCCCCAAAGTTAAGTATGAGGATTACAGACGTGCTCTTTGCATTCTTGATCCGTATGGCATGCAACTTGATTGGAGAGTTCTCGCTGCCGCCGCAAAGAGCCAAACCATCGAAATCTTCCTCAACTTCCCCATCATGGACATGAATCGAAATGTCCTACTGTGGAACGGTGACAACGCCGACCCAAACGACATCGCTAGGATGACAGCGATTTGGGGTGACGATAGCTGGCGACAAGCTTGCTATGTGGAAACGCGGGACCTGTTCGGCGGAGTAGGATATGAAAAACAAGCTAACAGCCAAGTGGCAGAAGCATTTCGGCAACGCCTGATCAAGGTTGCCGGGTTCAAGCATGTCCCCCAGCCGGTTGCGATGCGGAACAAGAACCGAGCCATCGTTTACTATTTGTTCTTCGCGGCACAGCGTCCGGTAGCAGGAAGCATCGTCAAACAGATTTTTGATGGGTATCGGAACAAAGGACTGCTGTAAATGTCGGATCGCTCGGCAATTGAGTGGACAGATGCTACGTGGAACCCGGTGCGTGGCTGCACGAAGATCAGTCCCGGCTGCAAGCACTGCTATGCTCAAACCTTTGCTGAACGCTTTCGCGGAGTGCCGAATCACCCGTACGAACAGGGGTTCGATCTCCGGCTCGTCCCCGAAAAGATTGACGAGCCGTTTAAGTGGCGAACACCTCGCCGCATATTCGTAAACTCGATGAGCGACCTCTTTCACACTAAAGTCCCAGACGACTACATTGCTGAAGTGGTAGATGTGATGCTCAGGGCGGACTGGCACACCTATCAGGTTCTGACTAAACGCGCATCGCGGATGAGCGAGTTACTAAATGATCGCCTGAAAAAGGCTGCTGCTAAGCCACACATCTGGTGGGGGGTGAGCGTCGAGAACAAGAAGCACGGGCTGCCACGGATTGACTTCCTGCGATCTGCTAGAGCTAAGATGCGGTTTCTGTCGATTGAACCGCTGCTTGAAGATTTGGGCAAACTTAATCTGCGCGGAATCCACTGGGCAATTGTCGGAGGCGAGAGCGGCCCAGGTGCGCGTCCCATGCGACCTGAGTGGGTCACCTCGATTCGTCACCAGTGTCAGGCTCAAAATGTGCCGTTCTTCTTCAAGCAGTGGGGCGGCGTCCGCAAGGCAAAGGCAGGACGGCTGCTCGAAGGGCGCACTTACGACGAGATGCCTTTTATAGTCGGCACATGATCACCATCGCTCACCTCACCAACTCTTCGCTATCTCCCATGGGAGATGCACTCGTGCGCCGAGGCTTCGCAGTGCATGAAGCCGTCAGCATTTCTGAAATCACTTACCTCTGCGAACACTACTCTATCGACGTTGTGATCATTGCTCACGGCGTGGAGACCCTCGGTCACATTCAGGGCAAACAAATCACCCTGCACTTGAAGGCACAAGCGACAGTTGCGGATGTTGTATGGGAGCTAACGAACCTGTTTCCCGGCAGGATCAGCATGACAGTACAGTGAGCGGTCACCCCAACCACGCCCCCACGTGGCTGAGGCTGGCCCCCACCCTGAGAGTGTGCGGCGAAAATCGACGCCACACAATTACATGCCTCCGTCTTCCCTGCACTCACTTCCTTAGTCGCCCATTGTGGCATCGCTGGCATTGGGCGTGTCATGCACCAACTGATCCAACTTCACCACGATCTCTGAGTGCGGCACGACTTCTTGGCGGGTAATCGCTCCTTCTTGTTGCAGGCTTTCCGGCATATCCTTCAGGTACTCATCTATAAGATTCATATTGAATCCTCCTATATATAAGGAACCCGTATTGGTTAAATGCGCAGACTGGTGATACCACTGATACCTTTTTTGGTGATAACGTGGTCAATTAGAGATACTGTGGAAACTAACTCGGAAGATTTAGATTAGCGGAAAGGCTTGTAAACACGGGCGATTCTTGCTAAATACCGCGTGATCAAAAACTTACGATTTTTGCCCCAATAGAATCCCTCTCTCTCCGCCATAAATATGGATAATTCCAGCGCAAGAGATAAGTTCCGGGAACTTCATCGCGAGGGCTGCTTCGTAATCCCGAATCCCTGGGATATAGGCAGCGCTAAACGGCTCGAAGCGATGGGGTTTCAGGCGCTAGCTTCGACAAGTGGCGGAGCGGCCTCAGCTTTGGGGCGAGATGACGGGCAGATGACCCGGAGCGAAGTGCTGCAGCATGTGGCAATGCTTTGTGAGGCGACGAATTTGCCGGTCAATGCAGATTTTGAAGCAGGCTTTGCTGACACTCCAGAAGAACTTGAAAAGAGCGTCGCGCTGCTTATTCAAACCGGCGTAGCAGGATTTTCGATTGAGGACTATCAGGGGCCGAATCTCTACGACAGTTCCGAAGCTGTAGAGCGCATCCGCGCTGCGCGTAAAGCGATCGACCGCTCGGGTGAAAACGTGTTGCTGGTTGCGAGGTCAGAAGGATTCATTCGTGGGCGTCCTGATCTTCAGGAAACGCTGCGCCGTCTAAAGCTGTACAGCGAGGCAGGAGCTGATTGCCTGTATGCCCCCGGTGTGACGGAGCTTTCGTCGATTCGGGAGATTGTCGAATCCGTCGCTCCGAAACCGGTAAACGTTTTGTTAATGCCTGGACTTCGCGTGAGTGATCTGGCTGGATGCGGTGTGCGCAGAGTCAGTGTGGGAAGCTCGCTCGCCCGAGCTGCGTGGTGTGGCTTTGAGCATGCCGCGCTGATGTTGCGCGACGAAGGCACTTTGCCGAAATAACATCACATGAATCCGGGGCAGTGAGCCCCGGATTCATGTGAATAGCATTACTTCGCGGTCTGCGCTTGCGATCGCATCTGTTTCATCATTTCGCGCATAGCCGCAACGTGGCCCGGCGCGCGTCCTTCGATCCATTTCTCGAACCGTGTCGCGGCTTTTTCCATGTGAGCCAGGAACAACGGGTTCGAGAACCGCTTCCGACCTTCGCTGATGGTCGGCTTCACGCGCTCCCAAATGAAGAAGAATTCGCCATTCGTCTCGAAAAATAATTCTTCGTGCAGCAGACCATGGTTGAGGTAGGCGCAGACCTGGTCCCAGTAGGTGACCACCATCATGTAAGACGTGCCCGCCTCGCTTCCCATAGGCGCGATTTTCATAGCGTCGTCAAGATTCTCCGCGAAGTAGTTCTTAACGAACCAATCGCGTGCCTGTCTCAGCCGTGCTTCCCTGCGCAATTCAAAAAGTTCGATTTGAAGTTTCCCTTGTTCATATGTTGGTTGTGCCATTGTGGTCTCCTATGAGGTTAGTTGTGGAATGAAAAACGGTATCGAAGAAAACAAAGCGGGGCTATTGCTCTTGCGCCACCTGTTCCCGCAAACGTTGTTCGCGTTCTCGGAGTTCGGGCGTGAGATTCTCACCAAAGTCCTCTGCTTCGAAGAACGGCCGGATCTCTAGCTCGACGCCGCCGTCGAAGGGAGCTCGCTTGAGCCACTCAATCGCTTCTGCCATGGATTTAACTTTACAGATCCAAAACCCAGCGACGAGCTCTTTTGTCTCTGGAAAAGGACCATCGATGACGGTGCGCTGGTCTCCGGAGAATTTCACGCGCACACCCTTACTGCTGGGGTGCAGTCCTTCGCCTGCCTGCATTATGCCCGCACTGACCAGTTGCTCATTGTAGCTCCCCATCTGGGCGAGAAGCTCTTGACTGGGCATAATCCCGGCCTCGGATTCTTTGCTGGCTTTTACAAAAACAATGACTCGCATTTCACTTCTCCTTACGATTCAATTCACAGCGTTTGTCTGTTGTTCTCACTGGTAAGTCGAACACCAAGCGCCTAAATCGACATCGCTTTCAATTATTTTTGGCCGGGGAGATTAGGAATTTCTACGATCGGCCGAATCTCAATCGTGCCCTTGCGGGCAGCAGGGATTTTCCCCGCTATCGCTATTACGTCATCGAGGTTTTTAGCTTCAACCATGAAGAATCCGCCAAGCTGTTCTCTGGTTTCCGCGAAAGGACCATCAGTTATGGTGCGTTTGCCTTCGCGCACTCGCACGCTGGTAGCTGTCGAGACGGGCTGAAGCGGAGAAGCGGAGACGTACTGTCCGTTTTCCTGCAGACTATGTGCCAGCTCAGTGGACTCCCCATAGCAAAGTTGTCGTTCGGGTTCGGTCCAAACTTGTTCGTCCGCATAGATCAGCAGCATGTATTTCACGGGTGTTCCTCCACAGGTAAGTCGAGCGAAAGGAGTCAAAATCGACAACGGCGCAAAGAAAAATCATACAATCAAATTTTATGGGGAATGAAGCTGTAATTGCCGTTGAATCAGTCTATCGCGCGGATTGGGGCCGCATCATAGCCGCCCTGATCTCGCTGCTGGGAGACTTCGATCTGGCGGAAGAGTATGCGCAAGAGGCTTTTACGGCTGCTTTGAACCAGTGGCCGGAATCCGGTGTTCCCGATTTGCCGGGTGCATGGATCGTGCGAACAGCCCACAATAAAGCTATCGACCGATTTCGCCGGCAAACCCTCTTTGCCGAAAAGATCCAGGCTGAGCTTATTCGGCAAACCGATGTTCCTGTAGCCCACCCCGGGGACAAAATGGGAGAGATTCCTGACGAACGCTTGCGGCTGATTTTTACGTGTTGCCATCCAGCTCTGGCGACAGAATCACAAGTGGCACTCACGCTGCGAACTCTGTGCGGTCTTGAAACGGAAGAGATTGCTCGAGCATTCCTGGTTCCCACTGCAACCATGGCACAACGACTGGTCAGGGCCAAGAGGAAAATTCGCGGTGCCGGAATTCCCTATGCCGTCCCGGTCGCGAGCGAGATGACTGAAAGGCTGGACGCGGTCCTGACCGTGATCTATTTGGTATTCAATGAAGGTTACGCAGCTACACGCGGCGAACATCTGGTCAGGACTGACCTCGTCGCGGAGGCGATTCGGCTACAGCGCCTCATCATCGAGCTGATCGCATCTCCTGCTCCGTCAGAGGCCGTAGGACTTCTTGCCCTCATGTTGCTACATGACGCACGTCAACCAGCACGGACAGATGCTGCGGGGGACATCGTGGTGCTCGAAGATCAAGATCGTAGCCTGTGGAATCGTGAGCAGATCAAAGCCGCGATTCCATTGGTTTCCGAGGCGCTCGCAAGAGGACGCGGCCCGTACGCACTTCAGGCCGCCATCTCCGCTGAGCATTGCAAGGCGGCGCGAGCAGAAGATACTGACTGGCGCAAAATCGTTCAGCTCTACGAAGAGTTGGAGATCAGCCATCCGTCTCCTGTTATAGCTTTGAATCACGCTGTTGCATTAGCGATGGCAGAAGGGCCGAGTGTGGGCTTGGCGGCTATCGATGCAGTGGCAGCCGACCTTGACGACTCCCACCTGTTGCATGCGGCCCGCGCTGATCTGCTTCGTCGATTAGGTAATCGCGACGAGGCGACTCTCAGCTATGGGCGAGCGCTCAAGCTCGTGACGAATGATAGTGAACGGCGGTACCTGAAGCGGCGGCTGAGGGAAGTGCAAACTTCGAACTGACTTAAACCAAGTGGGGATTGTCCTCTTCCGCCACTAAGCCCATCGGCAGTGCTCCCCCGTTATATTCCGCCATGCGGTTCTTCCACTTTAGAAACTCAGTAATCGTCTGTGGTTCTATGCGGAGTTCCACGCGGCGAAGGCTTGCCAATAGCAGATTCATTTCTTTCATCAATCCAACGGGACTTCGAAGATCTTTCTTTGCCGACTTCTTCGCCACAGACACACCCTTCCGCGAATACTGAAGCAGTCCCCATCCTGCGGGCAGTTCAGCTAGCGTGATGACGCCGGCGGGAGCCAAATAGAAGCGTTCGCATCCCAATCCGTCGTCTGGTTTTGTCCGGAATGACTTATTCGCATCCGCCAGGAAATCAGCTCGAGACACTTTACATTCGATGAGCACGGATCGGTTCACACCCTTCCAGCCAATCGCATCTGGAATCTCTCCCGTCGCACAATACTGCTCAGAGAGCACGATGCCGCAACGGTATTCATGTCGAAGCCAATGAACGGCTTTGGAGACGAGTTTTGCGTGGGTAATGGAAAAAGGTTTCGACATTAAGTCTTCTTTGTAACTCAAACGTGCTCATTCAGGAAGTGACTGTTGAGCATCGCAAAGCATGCACCGCTTTTTCGGGCAGCAAATCGCAGATTCTGCAAACCTTTTGGGGTTTTAGCCGTATATAGAGCAGCCCCGATCCGAGGAAATACCTATGCCCTTGCGTTTCTTGTGTGTGTCCGCCGTTGTCTGCTTGTCCACTGCTGCATTTTCGCAAAACGATAACCCGGAAGCGCTGATACGCGCGGGACACATCAAGCAGGCAAAGGCAATTCTTGAAAGCAAACTCAAGCAGAATCCTAAGGAGGCAAATGCGCTCTGGCAGATGGCTTGGGTGAAGATGGATTACAAAGACCTGGAAGGCGCCATTGCCATGGGGCAAGAGGCGATCGCGACTGATGACAAGAACGCCAAGGCGCATTGCCTGCTTGCGGAAGCGATGGGGACGAAGGCGCAGCAGGATGGCGTGGGGATGTTTGAGAAAATGCGGCTGGCGAGGGGTGTCCGCAAAGAGGCCGAACGCGCGCTGGAGTTGAACCCGAAATACACGGATTGCATGGATGTGCTGGCAAGTTTTTACGAGCAAGCGCCGGGAATCGTGGGCGGAGACAAGAATAAGGCGGCTGAGATGCTGGATCGCATGGTGCATACTGACCCCGTTGCGGGCAACCTGAAAAAAGGCAATGTCGCAGCTAACGCGAAGGACTGGACGAAGACCGAGGAGTATTACAAGGCGGCTTATGCGGCTGACCCGAAGCGGTTCGAAGCTGTCATCAACCTAGGCTCTCTTTATTCCAACGACATCTTCAAGAAGTATGACCTCGCGGAAAAACATTCGAGGGAGGCGATCCAGATCGATCCTAAACGCGTGACGGCATATTCGCTGCTCGTGCAGGTTTTACTGCTGGAGAAAAAAGACGCAGAAGTGGAGCAAGTCCTTGCGCAAGCGGAGAAGAACGTTCCGGACAATCTCAATCCTTATTTTCAAGCAGGCAGGATATTGTTGGTGATGAACCGGGATTATCCGAAAGCGGAGAGATATTTCTGCAAGTATCTGACACAGGAACCGGAACCAAACATGCCGCCGCTCGCCAATGCGCATTTCCGCTTAGGCCAGGTTCTCGACAAGCAGGGACGAAAGCCGGAGGCGATATCCGAACAAGAGACGGCGCTGAGGCTCAAACCCGATCTGAAAGTCGCACAGGAAGAACTCAAGAGGTTGAAGCAGTAATCGGCTACTACCTCTGATTGTTAAAGGGGACCTCAACATTCATTTGGACGCGCACGGGATTGCCGTCCTTCATCGCCGGTTGAAAACGCCAGGTTCTAACAGTTGAGACTGCAGTCTCATCTAAACCGTGTCCCAGAGGACGAGTGACTCTGGCATCTTGCACAAGGCCATCAGGTCCAACAACTACCCAAAGCACGACGACTCCTGACAATTTAGCTTTCGCTGCTTCCTCTGTGTAGTTTGGGTCGGGTGTGTAGACCGGTTTCGGAGCAGATACGTCTCCTCCCACGCGAAAGATACCGCCGGTAATCCCAGAGCGTTGCGTTGATACATTCCGCACTATTTGCGACAACTCATCCAGCGATGTCGCCAAAGCAGTGAGCGCGTTTGCTACACGAGTGATCTCCTGATCGGCTTCGACGTAACGCTCCTGCTCGATTCCCTCACGTATTCCCGGAAGTGTTTTGGCTCCGTATCCGGTGTACCAGCCAGGCGCGTAGATCAAGTGCTTGTACCATGCACGGCGCGGAAGGCCTGCGTCGCTGGTCAGTAGGCGTTCCATCGCAATCAGCTTTATGTTGATGGCTTTCCACTGTTCCGGCGTGAACGATTGCGGCGCGCTGGTTGCGGAGGATAACGCCTTGTCGCAGGCTTCCGCGCTTTTTTGCAGAGTGGCGAGGGCGTTGTCCAACGGCGCGAAGTTCAGAAACGGCGGTACCGGCTTTTTCGGCGGAGCAAACGTCGGGCGCTTGGGATCGGAGACTGCATCGAAGACACCGTCGTCAATGCGAGTGT
The DNA here is from genome assembly GCA_025462725.1 of Terriglobales bacterium. Taxonomy (GTDB): domain Bacteria; phylum Acidobacteriota; class Terriglobia; order Terriglobales; family Acidobacteriaceae; genus JAICLA01. The sequence goes on from JAOAPE010000002.1 coordinate 200,750, forward strand.
TGTCTTCAGTAATGGAATCCTTGCGGTCCTGCAAAAGCTTTTTCACTTCCGTGGTGTACTTCGCGACCGTGTCGGAGAGATTGCCGAAGCGAAGCGGGACTACGTCGGCATTGGCGAGACGCATGACCGCGGTGCCTACGGTCTGCGAGAGTGCGCGTCCGTAAGAAAAATCCGTGTCAGAGAAGTGCGTGAACCAGTAGAAGTCGTCATAGATGGAGTGGTAGATACCGCCGTTGTCTTCGCCGCCGTATCCGACGTTGAGTGTGGCGATGCCTAGAAAATCTATGAAGACGGTGTAATCACTACCGGAGCCAAGCGCGCCGATGCGGAGGTCAGCGCGGCTGCGCGCATCCTTGCGGGCGTCCTTGTCACCTTCAGAAATCTCCTGCGCCTGTTGGCGTTTCCAAACGGGAATCTTCTTTTCAGGATCAGTGATGTCTTTTGCGACGCCATTGATGAAACTCTCAAGCGAATGCGAACCGGCTGCGCCGAAATATCCACGACCATTGCCGTCAGTGTTGATGTAAGCAGCGGCGTGCTGGCGAAGTTCGTCGGCGTGCGCCTCTCCCCATTCGGTGGAGCCAAGCAGCATGGGTTCTTCACCATCCCACGCGGTGTAGACGATGGTGCGGCGCGGCGTCCAACCTTGTTTCAGTAATTCCCCGAGTGCGCGTGCTTCTTCGAGCATGGCAACTTGGCCGGATGTCGGGTCCTCAGCGCCGTTCACCCACGCGTCGTGATGGTTGCCGCGGACGATCCAGATGTCGGGCTCGACCGCGCCGGGAATCTTGGCAATAACGTCGTAAACTTTTTTCGTGTCCCAATTGAATTCGACTTTCAAGTGCACTTTCGCGGGACCGGGGCCGAGGCGGTAAGTGATGGGCAGTCCGCCGCGAAATTCTTCGGGAGCAACCGGGCCGCGCAATGCGGCGAGAAGTGGTTGCGCGTCTGCATAAGAAATGGGCAACACGGGAATCTTGCTGATGGTTGGAGCTTCGCTGAGCGGAATGCGCTTGGCATTCGGAGTTGCGCCGACTCCGGGAGTGACGGGATCTCCGGGAAATTGCGGCATGTCCATGACGCTGCCACGCTGGACGCCATCTTTCGGACGCATTGGCCCTTCGGGAAAAACTGGGTCTTGCGCGTATCCGTCATCGGCGGGGTCAGAGTAGATGAGGCATCCGACAGCGCCGTGCTCCGCGGCAATCTTCGGCTTGATGCCGCGCCATGAGTGTCCGTACTTGGCAATGACAATCGCGCCTTTCACAGAGACGCCGTTGCGCTGAAGCTTTTCGTAATCTTCTACTACGCCGTAGTTGACGAAAACCAGCGGAGCCGTCACGTCGCCATCACGCGAGTATGCGTTGTAAGTGGGAAGCTGTTCGGATTTTTGCCCCGTGGTGGGATCGTTAGGGAGAGTAGGTTCTTCGAGCTTCGCTGTGAATCGCGTGGGCTCGAGCATTTCTACAATGCGTGTCTTGGGCGTTGGGAATACGACATCGAAGGACTCGATCTGCGCGTCCCATCCCCACTCTTTGAACTTGGAGAGGATCCATTCGGCATTGGCTTTGTCGTATGGTGAGCCGACGTGGTGCGGGCGGGCACTGAGCTTCTCCATGTAGGCTCGCTGATTCTCCGGTGAAGGGATGGCGCGAAACTTCTCTTCCCATCCGCGCTCGGTGGCCGCGTTGGCGGAGGTGAAGCCGAGAATCGCCGAGGCGCTCGCGGGAGTAGCCGATTGCGTTTGCGCGAATGTGGGAATGAAAAATTGCAGAATCAGAGCAATAGAAATAACGCGTCGCATGGAGAGATCCTCTAGCAGAGATTTGGATGTCCCAAAATCAGTGGCGCGAATTATACAGCGGCAGCGGCAGCCAGCGGCGGAGCTGTGAGTTCCTGCCGCCAGCGGATGAATCCTGCAACGCACATCACGAAGAACACGAAATAGAGGAAAGATGTAAGGTACAGCCCCTTATAGATGAAGAGTGCGATGGAGATCACATTCGCAAAATTCCATAGAAACCAATTCTCCAAGATCTTGCGGCTCATCATGTATTGCGCAGCCAGGCTGAGGGATGTTGTGGTGGCGTCTCCCCAAGGGACATTGCTATTGGTTTGCGTCTTCAACAGCCAGGCAATCACCAGAACACTGAACGCTGTGGTCAAGGCGATGTAAATTCCGTGTGCGCGCGTTACCCGCGATATCTTCAACTCGGAATGTTGCTCGCCTCCCAGACGCCAGCTCCAGAGTCCGTAAACGGAGATGATGATGTAAACCACTTGCAGGCCGCAGTCCGCATAGAGCCCGCTGCGGAAAAAGACAACAATGTACAGCACATTGTTGGTAATGCCGATGGGCCAATTCCAAATGTTCTGCTTCACCTGCAAACCTACGCAGACGGCTCCGGTGATGAATCCCCAGATCTCTAACCAGTTCAACTCGAATCCCATTAGTGCGCCAGAAACTCGTTGATGGTCTTGATGAACAAAGCCGGCTGGTCAACGAAGGTCATGTGCCCACTGTTGGGAAGGATGACCAATTTCGATCCGGCAATCTTGGCATTCATCTCTTTTGACATTTTGGGATCGCTCTCGTCGGAGTCACCTACGATGATCAGCGTTGGAATTTTGATCTGCGAGAGCTTGTTCACGTATTCGACTTCCGCGAGGTTGCCGTCCACAACAAATTCGCCATGCGAGCCCCACATCTCACGGTAGACGTCCCAAGCGGTGCTGGTGTTTCCGCCAGCGGGATCGTAGTTCGGGTCAGGGTGGTTGCGATATAGATACGGAAAATACCCCGGGCCCCAGGCGAGCTTGGCGTACTCGTCAGGATAGCGGCCATGCTCCCAGGCAGCGCCTTTGCCGAAGAGTCCTGCGGCTTCGAGTTCGTCAACACGCTTGCGGTCGGCGGGCATCATGTTGGCCTTCATCGCCGCGAGCGCTTCGTTCAACTCCTTTGTGCTGGAAAAAGTGCTGCCCAATATGAGATGAGAGAGATGCTGCTGGTACTTGAACGCGTATGCTTGGACGAGAACGCCGCCAGCGGAATGTCCGAGCAGGCTGATCTTGCCGAGACCGAGTGCGTTGCGAACGTTCTCGATGTCCTCAACCATGTTTGCGACGGTGTATTGCTTGGGGTCTTCGAGTTTTGACGAACGACCGGAGCCGCGCTCATCAATAAAGATGAGCTTATTCGTGCGCATCAGGGGCAACAAATGCGGGAGCAAATAGTCATGCGATGCGCCCGGTCCGCCGTGCACGATCATCAGTGGTTGTCCCCGCCCGATGATTTTGTAGTAGATGAGCGCGCCGTGGCTGTCCACAAAGCCTTCTTGCATGGAGTAATTGGCGCCGGAGGGAGATGCTTGCGCGAAAGAGTAATTACAAAATGCTATGACGGCGATGAGCAGGAACAATCGAATGGTACGCATGGCGAGGAATGTTATCACCGTACCGCGAAGGGAATAAGCAGAATTCGGGCGCAAGTGATATAAAAGTGCGGCACGATTGTTGTGTCGGATTTGTTACTCTTAACTGCTTTCCAGCTCGACAAAATGTTTTCGGCTCTGGCCTTCGTTCGGAGGTTCCGCATTGGCTGAATTACAAATCGTTGGTCAACAGGGTTTTGGCGCAACCAAGCGCCGCGATTCCTGGTGGATCGAGATTCTTCCCGTCTTCATAGTCCTGAACAGCTTTGGTGCCTATGCAACTTTCCGTGCCTTCGAAGGAAAGTTTTACGAGTGGGGTCCATATCTTTCGCCGTTCTATTCCCCGCTGATCGATGCGGGACATACTTGGTGGAAATTTTCTCCGGCGCTGCTGATCCTCGCCGGGCCGTTGGGATTCCGTGCGACTTGTTACTACTATCGCAAGGCTTACTACCGGGCTTTCTTTTTGGATCCGCCAGCCTGCGCCGTAAACGATCGCGGCGGGCACAACTACAAAGGTGAGACTTCTTTCCCATTCATCCTGCAGAACCTTCACCGCTACTTCTTTTACCTCGCGCTGATTTTTCTCGCGTTCCTTTGGTATGACGCAGTCCTGTCATTCAGGTGGGACGGACACTTCGGCATTGGCTTGGGGTCGCTGATCATGACGGTTAATGTCATCCTGCTGTCGCTCTATTCCTTCTCATGCCACTCATGGCGGCATTTGATCGGCGGCAAGCTTGATTGCTTTTCGTGCTCTAAGTCCACGCAAGTTCGACACGGAGGCTGGAAGGCCGTGAGCGCGCTGAATGAAAAACACATGCTCTTCGCGTGGCTCAGCTTGTTCTCAGTAGGACTCACAGATTTGTATATCCGCCTGGTCTCTTGCGGCGCAATCACGGACATTAAGATCCTATGAGCGATAGATTCGAGACGCATGAACATGATGTCCTGATCATTGGCGCTGGCGGAGCGGGACTGCGCGCAGCGATTGAGGCGCTCGCGCACGGCGCGAAGGTGGGCGTCGTCTGCAAGTCGCTCCTCGGCAAAGCGCATACCGTTATGGCTGAAGGCGGCATTGCAGCGGCGATGGCCAACGTTGATTCCGCAGATGGATGGATCCCTCATTTTCGCGACACCATGCGTGGCGGCAAGATGCTCAACAACTGGCGCATGGCTCAGCTGCACGCGCAAGAATCGATCGATCGCGTGAAAGAGTTGGAGCAATGGGGCGCGCTGTTTGATCGCACCAGTGATGGCAACATCCTGCAGCGCGCATTCGGCGGACACACATTCAAACGCCTCTGCCACGTGGGCGACCGCACCGGACTCGAGATGATCCGAACGCTTCAAGATCGCGGCGTGGAGATGGGTGTCGACGTCTATATGGAATGCACCATCACGAAACTGCTGAAAGATGGTGACCGCATCGCCGGAGCTTTCGGATACTGGCGCGAGCAAGGACGGTTTGTCCAATTCAAGGCGAAGTCCGTGATCATCTGCACCGGCGGGATCGGCAAGTCGTGGAAGATCACGTCGAACTCGTGGGAGTGCACCGGTGACGGGATGGCGCTGGCCTACGATGCCGGCGCGGAATTGCTCGATATGGAGTTTGTGCAATTCCATCCGACCGGCATGGTGTGGCCTCCGGGCGTACAGGGAATCCTGGTGACGGAAGCGGTGCGCGGCGAAGGCGGACTGCTGACGAATAAGCTCGGCGAACGCTTCATGCAGAAGTACGATCCGAAAAAGATGGAGCTTTCTACGCGCGACGTTGTGGCGCGCTCTATCTACACCGAAGTGAAAGAGGGCCGCGGCAGCGAGCATGGCGGCGCTTTCCTCGACATTTCACACAAGCCTGCGGAGTACGTGAAGCAGAAACTTCCCAGCATGTATCACCAGTTCAAAGAACTGGCAGACGTGGACATCACCAAACAGCCGATGGAAGTTGGTCCCACGTGCCATTACATGATGGGCGGAATCCGAGTGGAAGCCGAGACGGCACAGACCACCGTGCCCGGATTGTTCGCAGCGGGAGAAGCCGCAGCAGGATTGCATGGCGCGAATAGGTTGGGCGGTAATTCCCTTTCGGACCTCGTCGTCTTTGGGCGCCGCGCGGGATTAGCTGCCGCGGAGCACGCCAAGAAAGTTTCGGCGCCGAACATTGATGCCAGCGAGATTGAACGCGCAGAGCGTGAGATGCTCGCGCCATTCGACCAGAGTGCGGGCGAGAGTCCGTATGCGGTGCATCGCGATCTTCAGGACATGATGCAGAGCCTAGTTGGCATATTCCGCGTGGAAGATGATCTGAAGACTGCGCTGGCGGAACTAGACAAGCTAAAAGAACGTGCAACGAAGGTGCGAGTGGAAGGTTCGCGGATGTTCAATCCCGGATGGCACCTCGCCCGCGACCTGCAATGTATGTTGACCGTGTCAGAAGCTGTGACGCGAAGCGCATTGGCTCGCAAAGAAAGTCGCGGTGCGCATAGTCGGATTGATTATCCCGGTCTGGATGAACAGTGGGGCAAGCAGAACAACATCACCAAACGCGAAGGCGAGACGATGATGTTGAAGCAAGTCGCTAGACCGCCGTTGCCGGATGATTTGAAAAAGATTTTGGATGAGTAGCCCAGTTTCTAGTTTCTAGTTTCTAGTTTCTAGTTCTTATGCAAACTTCCAATTCGTATCGGGACTTGATCGTGTGGCAACGGGCAGTCGCCGCCGTAACGTTGCTCTACCGCGCCACGGAGAACTTTCCCAAACACGAGCTTTACGGACTCACGAGTCAACTCAGGCGGGCAGCGGTTTCTGTGGCTTGCAACATCGCTGAGGGTCAGGGCCGAAGATCAAATGGTGAATTCCAGCAGTTTCTCGGGAATGCAAAGGGCTCATTGCTAGAAGTTGAGACACAGCTCGTGATCAGCAAGGACTTGGGCTATCTCTCGCCAGCCGATTTCGCGACATTAAGTTCAGAGTACGAAGAAATCTCAGGAACCAGAAACTAGAAACTGGGGGCTAAATGTCTGAAGCAGTGATGCAGGTCTTTCGCGGGAATCGCGAAGGTGGAAGCCCAGTGGAGTTTCGTGTCCCCATCACGCCGGGGATGGTGGTGCTCGACGCGCTCCACCACATTCAAGGGCATCAAGCGCCGGACCTCGCTGTCCGCTGGAATTGCAAAGCCGGAAAATGCGGTTCGTGTTCAGCAGAAGTGAATGGGCGTCCGCGATTGACGTGCAAGACGCGAATGGATGCATTGCCGACAGACCAGCCAATCACGGTGAACCCGATGAAGACGTTTCCGGTCATCAAAGACCTCGTCACGGACGTCTCCTGGAATTACGAAGTGAACAAGAAGATTCCGGCGTTCAAGCCGAAAGCGGGCACTGATTGGAAGATGTATCAAGAGGACATTGACCGGGTTCAGGAGTTCCGCAAATGCATCGAGTGTTTCCTATGCCAGGACGTTTGCCACGTGCTGCGCGACCACGACAAGAAAGAGTTCGCGGGACCGAGATTCATGGTCCGCACAGCGGCATTGGAGATGCATCCGCTGGATTCCGCTGACCGCATTCCGTTGGTGAAAAAAGAACTCGGTATCGGATATTGCAACATAACGAAGTGTTGCACCGAGGTTTGTCCGGAGGAGATTCACATCACGGACAATGCGATCATTCCGCTGAAAGAGCGAGTGGTGGATGAGTTCTACGACCCCATTGCCAAGCTGGTACGGAAGATAACCGGCGCGAAGTAAAAATATGGGAGTGGTTTGTAGTGAGGGTGAGCGTGGAGCGGGCGCCGCTCAGAAGCGCGAGGGCACAGCGGCTTGCCGCGGAGCCCTGGAAGAAACGATTGCCGGCGCAAAATGAGCTAAACTCGCGCTATACGGAGCGCACTATGGAACTCAAGCTGAAGCCCATCTCGAAGAGCGGAATACAGGAAGCCCTCTCCAAAGTCACGCATTACCGCTACCTCAATCAGTTCGACGAAGCAGAATCGATCTGTCGTGACATCATCGCTGCCGATCCTGAAAACCAGCGCGCGCGCCGAATGTTGGGCCTTGTGCTGACAGACCAATTCACCGGCAAACATTCTGATAATTATTCCGAAGCAGAGAACATTTTCGAAAGTCTGACCGACGCGTACGAGCGACAGTATTACACAGGCATTTTGCATGAGCGTCGCGCGAAGGCACAGTTAAGTGCGGGACACCTGCCGCACACTGTTTCCGGGCATTTTGAAGAAGCGATGCGCTGCTACGAGGCCGCGGAAAAGATTCGTCCGGCTGGCAATGACGATGCCATCTTGCGATGGAACAGATGTGCGCGGTTGTTGCAGAGCCCGGGAACGCCCCGCGAGCCCGAAGAAGAGTTTGAAGCGAGTGATAGTGCGCCGTTGCGCTAATAACGTCTGAGTTTGCGAGGTGTGATCATGATGGGAAACCGCACAAATGAGCAGTGGATCGCGCAGTATGCGACCAGCCACACGCATCCGGTAAACCGCTTCTGCCACACTTTGGGAATCCCGATGATCGCGATATCGCTGCCGCTGTTTGTGGTGGCAATCTTTGTGCCGCACTTCTGGATGATCCCCACTGCGCTATTTTTGGTGGGCTGGATTTTCCAGTTTGTTGGCCATGCCTTTGAAGGCAAGCTGCCTGAGTTCTTTACCGACTATCGTTTTCTATTTGTAGGACTGCGATGGTGGTTGGCGAAGATGCGCGGTCAAGCCTAGCTGCCAGCTGGCATCTTCATCGTGGGTTCGGTGGCATGCTTTGGGCGACCGCGATAGACCAATTCCAACAGCGTGCAGTCATCACTCAGCGGCACAACTCCACAGAACTCTCGTATTGCGGCGAGGACGTGATCAAAGCAAGGGTCCTCACCCATCAGAGTCGCCGCTTGTTCCAGGCGCTCATCGCCAAAAAATTCTCCATTGCAGTCTTCGGCTTCCGTTACTCCGTCAGTCACGAGAATTAACCTGTCACCCGGTTCCAACCGACAAGAGCCGCTTGTAAAAGTCGCCTCTTCAAGCAAGCCTACCGGCAGATTCGCCGGGAGAATGCGTTCGGCATGGCGTTTGCGCACGAGCACTGGAGGTACGTGTCCGCAATTGACGTACGTCACTTCACCGTCGGGAGTGAGACGTAAGATAAGCGCGGTCGCGTATTTCTCGCCATGAACGCGCTGGCAGAGAAAACGATTCGCGGAAGTAACGATGTCTTGCAGCGGAACTTGCGCGACCACTTGCGAGTAGATCAATCCTTGCAATATGGAAGCAAGGATCGCGGCGGAGATTCCCTTTCCGGAAACATCCGTGACAACAACAGTCAGACCTTGCTCATCGACAACAACGTCATAGAAGTCGCCTCCGATATCTCTGCAAGGAAGATTCTTTGCGCTCAGCGTTGCAAAGGACAATTCCGGAATGGTGACCGTCATTAGCCGCTGCTGAATTGTCGCGGCGATGGTGAGTTCCTGCTGATATCGGCGGCCAGCTTCTTCGGCTTGCGCCAAGCGTGTGCTTTCGACCAACGCCGCGGCCTCGCGCGCAATGACGCCGAGAATGTCATGACTCACGCCACTGATGCTTCCCGAGGCAAAGCGGCTGTCAAGATACAGAACTCCGAGAACTCTTTCAGGCTTGCTGTCGAGGCTTTGTTGTCCATGCGCCTTACGCAGCGGAATAGCAATCACTGTGCGCAGATCGTGGGCAACAATGCTCTGGCGTGCTGCCATCTCGCCTACCTTCATCGTGTCCGTGACAATGAATTCAGAGGCCGCTTTAGCGGCGTCGGCGAGTATGGAATGCGAAATTGTTTTGTCGCTGGTAAGGCGTTCCCCGCTCGAAGTGCAAGCCGCACTGAGGGCAAGCCCTCCGTCGTCGCGGCAAACAAAGATGAATCCACGCTCTGCGCCGGTCAACTTTAGAGTAGTGCCGATAAGCGAGAGAAGAATTTCCTCGAACGCATCAGACGTATTCAGCTTCCGCGCTGCTTCGAGGAAGAGTGCGAGCTTCTCCAAGTCATTGGATTTTTCGTCAACCGAAATAACGGAGAGTTGACTCAGGAATTCGCGGGCGACGACGGAGTTCTCCGCAATAGGATCAAAGACCAAATGCGCGCCGACTCCGATACCGAACTCGATGCGGTCGTTGCGCACCAGTTTGCGTCGCTGCACACGCTCTTTATTGACGTATGTTCCCAACTTGCTGCCGCAGTCGATAACGTAATAGTCGCCCTCTTCACAGACGATCTCCGCGTGGTCGCGGGAGATGCGAGGATCGGGAATCTCCAAGTCCTTGCCGCTCTTCCTGCCGATGCAGAACGGCAGGAGCGAAAGTCGCAACTCGCGCTGCTCAGCGCCGTGGACGAAGAGCATCGACGGAAAGATGGAATTGCCGGCGTGCGAAGGCGGTTGCGCCTTGATGGGGATTGCCGACGATGATGAGAGCGGAGACATTTGACGGTTTAGGGCCATTGAATCGGCCGCAGGACAATCGTATCGCAGTTGGCCAAAGCTGCACGGGGAAAGTTTGGCCATCCAGAGTCACACAACTTAAGGGATAAACGCTAGAATCGCAGAGTACAAGATGAGTCAGGCACGAAAATCCGGTGTTTTGCGGCGGCTTTGTGCGGCATTGATGCTGCTAGCCGGGTTGTGCGTGGCCGCATCCGCAGAAAAGGTACAAGACCTTAAGCCCACTAATTACGTCAACGATTTTGCCGGCGTCATAGATCCGGGAACACAGGCGCGACTAAATGCCATGTGTCTCGAAGTCGACCAGAAGGCCAAGGCACAGATAGCGATTGTCACCATCAAGTCGCTGGAAGGCAGGCCGGTGGAGGACTTTGCCGTTGAGTTGTTCAAGGCCTGGGGCGTGGGCGGCAAGAGTGAAAATCGCGGAGTGCTGATCCTGCTCGCGAGTGGCGATCGTCAGTATCGAGTAGAAGTGGGGTACGGGCTCGAGCCGATCCTTCCCGACGGGAAAGTGGGCGCGTTTGGGCGCGAGATAGTTCCGCTGCTCAAGGAGTCCAACTACAGCGCGGCGACTACATTACTGACAACTCGCATCTCGCAGACGATTGCCGACGACGCTCAGGTGTCATTGACAGGCGTACAGCAACTGCCGCATAAGTCGGGCAGAAACGCGCCGCAGCAACTGACCCTGCTTCATAAGTTAGTGCTCGTTGTAATCGTGATCATTGTTCTGATCATACTCGTCACCAACCCAGGCCTGCTCTTTTGGCTTCTCCTCAGCGGTGGTGGCGGTGGCAGAAGCAGCGGTGGGGGATTTGGTGGTGGTGGTGGTTTTGGCGGGTTTGGCGGCGGATCATCAGGAGGCGGCGGAGCCAGCGGAAGCTGGTAGCCGGACAAGATAATGAGCATTAGCACAGCGCAACAAAAACTTCTTGATGCCATGCTCGAGAAACTGAAGCAAGCCAATAGCGACAACTTGGATTCGGTCGTCCTCTACGGATCGGCGGCAGCGACTGAGGATGGGTTTCATCCGGAGTTCTCTGACTTGAACGTACTGTGTTTGCTCCAGCGATTGGATTCGGCGGCTTTACAGAAGCTGAGTCCTGCTGTTGCATGGTGGGAGAAGCAGCAACAACCAGCACCGATGCTTTTCACTCTGGAAGAGCTGCGAAGTTCGGCTGATGTTTTTGCGATCGAGCTATATGACATCAAAGCAACGCATCGCGTGCTGTTCGGGGCCGACCATTTCACGTCCTTGAACGTTCCGATGGACCTGCACCGCGTCGCGGTAGAACGCGAGCTACGAACAAACCTTATTCGTCTGCGCCAACGATACATGCTGGCGAAAGCGGCAGACCGGAAGGCCGTTCTGCGGTTGATGACCGATTCTGCTTCGAGCTTCGTTACGCTCTTCCGACACGCATTGATCGCGCTCGGCGAACAACCGCCAAAGCAGAAGCGTGAAGTTGTGAATCGGCTTGCAACTGTGATTGGCTTTGATCGCGCCGCATTCGACAAAATTCTGGATGTGCGTGAAGGCAAGATGAGCAAAGACGTAGTAGATGTCGGAACTGTATTTGATGGCTACCTTCAGGCGATTTCGCGCGTGGTGGAGCAGGTGGACAAGCTACTGGCTTAGCATTTCCCGTAGAATGATGCTGCACAAAAAAGAGGAGACTAAAGATGGTCAAAGGCCTGATTTTTCTTGCTGTGATCGTTCTCATTCTGCTGATGTTCGGCGGAATGTACGTTGGTTCAAAGAACCAGATGGTATCGAAGAACGAGCAGATCAAATCAAACTGGTCGCAGGTTGACGTTGTGCTGCAACGCCGTGCTGACCTGATCCCGAATCTGGTCGAGACGGTGAAAGGCATCGCTGGCCAGGAGCAAGCGGTCTTCGGCGAGATAGCGCGAGCACGATCCACGCTGCTTTCCGCGCAGACTCCGCAGGCGAAAATTGCCGCCAACCAGCAACTCGATGGCGCACTTGGACGGTTGCTCGCGGTGGTCGAGAACTATCCGCAATTGCGGTCGAGCGAAAACTTCCTTCGGCTTCAAGATGAGTTGGCGGGAACGGAAAACCGTATCGCTGTAGAACGCAAGCGGTACAACGATTCCATCCAGGACTACAACACCTACATTGGCCAGTTCCCTAACAGCCTGTTCGCGGGCTTTGCAGGCTTCTCGCGTAACAACGCGTACTTCGAAGCGAGCGAAACTTCGAGACAGACTCCGAAAGTGAATTTCGGGAACAATCCTGCACCAAGCACGGCACCGACACCAGCCACTCCGAAACAGTAACTTTCCTCACAGCAGAGACGCTTTGGCGTCTCTGCTTTTCTCTCCCGCCAACCACAGCTTGTTCCCACTACATCGAAACCTCTAGGACTCGAGAGGTGAGGTATGCCCGGAACCATCAGCCGCGACGAACTCAAGCAAAAAATGGAGAGCGGCGAAAACTTTCTTCTGGTCGAGACGCTCGCTCCGGAGCATTACGATTTCGCTCATCTGCCGGGCGCAATGAACATCCCGCCGGACCGCATTGCGGAGATGGCTCCAGCGTTGCTGCCGAACAAGCAAGCAGAGATCGTCGTCTATTGCGCCAGTCCTCATTGACACGCTTCAGAAAACGCTGCCCGTGAACTGGCGGCAATGGGATACACCAACGTATTGGACTACGAAGGCGGCAAGCAGGACTGGATCGAGGGCGGCAATCCGGTTGTAGGACAGCACGCCCATCAGCACGAGCACAAGCCTGCGATAAAGGATGCGACTACGAATCCGGAAGAGGATGTGGCTTGAGAGCTGTCAGCTGTAGGCTGTCAGCTCTCAGCTAAACCTGTTCGAAACTACTGAAACTTCTCTACTCCCAGCTGCGTTAAGAAAAATGCATAGTCGAATGCTACTTCGTGCAAGTAATCGTAGCGGCCGGATGCGCCGCCGTGTCCTGCGGCCATGTTGGTCTTGAGCATCAGCGGATGCTGATCGGTTGCAGGCTTTAGAGTCCGCATTTTCGCAACGTACTTCGCTGGCTCCCAATACATCACCTGGCTGTCATTAAATGAAGTTTTCACCAGGATCGTGGGATACACGCTCGCCTTCAAGTTGTCATAGGGCGAGTACTGCTTCATGTAATCGAAATCCGGCTTCTTGTTCGGATTGCCCCACTCTTCGTACTCGCCGACCGTGAGCGGCAGCGAGGCGTCGAGCATAGTGTTGAGCACGTCAACAAACGGGACGCCGGTGAGCACGGCCTTCCACAGATCAGGACGCATATTCGTGACAGCGCCCATCAGCAATCCGCCGGCGCTGCGGCCTTCAATGGCGATGCGGTCCTTCGACGCGTACTTCTGAGCGACCAGGTATTCCGCGCTGGCGATGAAATCAGTGAAGGTGTTCATCTTGTGCATCATGCGACCGTCGTCGTGCCACGGCTTGCCTAAATCTCCGCCACCTCGGATATGCGCAAGCGCGACCACCACGCCGCGATCGAGCAATGCGAGTCGGCTGGCGTTGAAGCCGAGCGGGATGGAGATTCCATATGAACCGTAGCTGTAGAGATAGAGCGGGGCCGTGCCATCGCGCTTCACGTTCTTGCGATAGATGACGGAAACAGGAACCTGCTTGCCATCGTGCGCGGTGGCGAAGACTCGATCTACCTGGTAGTTGTTGCGGTCGAATCCGCCGGGGACTTCCGTCTGCTTGATCAGCGTGGACGAGAGGTTGTTCACGTCATAGTCATACGCAGAATTGGGCGTGATCGGCGAAGTGTAGTTGTAGCGAAAAACGGACGTGTTCCATTCGGCGTTGGGCCCCGGCGATGCTGCGTAAACCGCTTCGGGGAATTTGATGCGATTGTCAGCGCGGAAGGGCTTACCGTCGCCGTTGCGGAGATCAATGATGCGCAACTGCTGCAAACCGTTGTCGCGCTCACCGAGAACCATGAACTCGGCGAATGTATTGAGGCTTTCCACCATGACGTTGTCGCGATGGGGAATGAGCGACTTCCAGTTCTTGCGGTCAGGATCGCTGATGGGCGCGGTCATGATGCCGTAGTTGCGTCCACCCTGATTCGTGCGGATGTAGAACTGATCGCCGTGGTCGGAAACGAAATATTCCTGATCGTGAACGCGCGGCGCGATCATCTTGAAGTCGGCGGTGGGCTTGTCAGCGGAGATGAATCGCGACTCAGAAGTGGTATGGCTGCCGAGTTCCAGGAAGATGAATTTCTTGCTGCGCGATTTGTAGACGTCCACGTTGAAGGCTTCATCGGCCTCTTCGTAAATCAGCTTGTCAGTCGCGGGATCGGTGCCAAGTTCATGGCGATACATACGATACGGCCGCTTGGCGCTGTCCTCGACGACGTAGAAGATGGTCTTGTTGTCGTTCGCCCAGGCGATAGAGTTGGTCTTCGCGATCGCCTCTGGCAAGAGCTTGCCAGTGCGCAGATCTTTAACGTGCAGCGTGTACTGGCGAAATCCGGTGTTGTCAGTGGAGTACGCGAGATAGTTGGCGTCGTCACTGATAGCAAAGGCGCCGAGACTCATAAATTTCTCGCCCTTCGCGAGTTCGTTCTGATCGAGGATGACTTCCTCGGGAGCGTCTAGCTTGAGATGTTTCCGCGCGTACGTGGGATATTGCTTCCCCTGCTCGGTGCGTGAGTAGTAAAAGTAGTTGCCGTTCTTGTACGGCGCGCTCACATCCGTTTCCTTCACATGGCTCAACAGCTCTTTATAGAGCTTGTCCTGTAGCGGCGTGGTGGGCGCCATGAGCGCGTCAGTGTAAGCGTTCTCGGCCTCCAGATACGCGGCCACTTCGGGATTCGACTTCTCGCGCATCCAGAAGTAGTTGTCTTTAAGAGTGTCGCCATGGATCTGCGTCTCTTTGACGACGCGCTTGGCGACAGGCGGCTTTGCGTCATTTGCGGCCTTAGTCTTAGTGTCTTCGGCGCTGGTAAGAGGAGTAGAGCTGATAGTGGCGGTCATGAGCAGGCTGAGTATCCACTTCTTAGAATTCGTCATAGGTTTAGATTGTGCTGCGTAAGATTGGGTGCAGAGTGACCTAACTGCTTCACGGAAACGATACTCCAGAGCAGGGGGGAAAACAAATGGGGCGTCACTTGGCCAGTTTCTGACCGTGACTGACGAATAACTGCCTAATCCCCAGACACATAATTTAGAGCCATCTGGGAGTCTCAAGTCCAAGTACGCTCCTAAGTCATTTGCTATCAATTTTTTACCAAAGCGAGCTTTGGCGCGAAGCTTTGGCTATAGGGCTGCACTTAGAGCAAGTGCATGCGCGGATAACAATCGCCAATGATTTAAGCCCAGAGGATTACCACCATGAAACGCTTTGCACTCGCAACCTTCTTCACTTTTCTAGTCTTGGCAACTTCTTCGCTGTACGGTCAAAACGACCACACGAAGAGCGAAATCACCTCCGATCTGCCAAATGACAGCACGCTATCCGCGGCGCTTCCCCGCTCTCTATCAATCAGTAACATCTCGTGCGAGAGCTTTCCGAATTCCGTGACATTCTCGAGCTCACGAACATTCCCGGGCCATGAATAATTTGCGAGCACCAGTTGCGCGCGTCGTGAGATTCCCGCAACTGGCTTGTTGTAGAGCTTTGAAAAGTGTTCAACGAAGTGTCGTTCGAGGAATGGCAGGTCTTCTCTTCTCTGCTGAAGGCGCGGGACATGAATCTCGACCATGGAAAGGCGGTAATACAAGTCTTCCCGGAAAGTTTTTTGGGCTACCATCGCGCGAAGGTTGCGGTGCGTGGCTGCAACAACCCGTACATCGACTTTTCGAGTTACCGGGGATCCAACGCGCTGGATCTCTTGATTTTCTAACACCCGCAGCAGCTTTGCTTGAGCCACCAAAGGTAATTCACCGATCTCATCCAGAAAGACTGTGCCTCCATTGGCGTACTCGAAGAGGCCGATCTTGTCCTGCGTTGCTCCCGTGAATGCCCCTTTGACGTATCCGAACAGTTCGCTCTCGAACAGAGTGTCTACAAGCGCCGAGCAGTTACACACTGCAAACTTGTCTTGCTTCGCAGGGCTTAACTTGTGCAGGGCATTTGCCACCAGTTCTTTGCCAGACCCTGTAGGGCCACTCACCAATATGTTCCGAAAATGCGGAGCAACCCTGCGAATCCGCGAAAAAACCTCCAACATTGCTGGACTTCGCCCGATGATCCCTTCGAAGGTGTAAGCCTGGAGTGCTTGCCTATCCAGAAGCATTGACGCTTCTCGCAGTTTGGCTTCAGCGATAGGCCTGGAAATCCGTTGCTTCAGCACGTCTATGGGGACGGGCTTGTTTATATAATCAGCCGCCCCTTTCTGGATCGCTTGCAATGCGGTCTCGGCCGAATACTCCCCGGACATCAGGATCACTTCGACACCGGGATCTACGTCTATCAGCTTTTCCAGTAACTCAATTCCCGTCATCCCGGGCAGCATCAGGTCAGTGATCACTATCTGCGGACGTTTTTCTGAGAACAGATCTAAGCCTTGTTGAGGATTTGAAGCGGTATATATCTTTAAACCCGGCTGTGCCAGTCCGTGCTCAAGCGCTTCCAAGGTGGGAACATCGTGGTCAATTACGAGGGCTGAAATTTCTTGAACACCATCAACGTACATTTATGGGCCTGCAATTCTTCGGAATCCTGAGTCGGAGTAATTTGGTTGAGACAGCTTAGCTTCTTTCTCGATGGCCCGGTTTACGAAAACCGGAATTTAGCTTTATTACTGCGCGCAACCTGCCCCTTGTGATATACGACGCGTTGCCGTGGGGAGACCTTGAACACCAGTCAAGGTGCCTGCCAGGTGGACATGTCTGCACAGGTTTCAGGCACCGCAGCTTCCCTCGACCCTCATCTCTCGCCTGTGTTTACAGCAACTTACATGCGCAAATAGACTGGCCTGCTGAATGCTTTATCCATAGCAGAAGTTGAGTTTTCATTTAAGGGAGATAGTTCAGTGAAAAGCCATTCTGATTTGATAAAGCGGATCATCAAAGATTTGAGTAAGGTCGATTTGGTCCTGATGTTTCAGCAACCGGCCGAAAAAAATTCAATTGAAGAAGCGCTACTCTGCGAGTTGAAGAGTGCGACGGACAATCTGAGGACGGCCATGTGGTGCCGCATGCGCGCGGGTGAGACGCAGGAAGACGAAACGCGAGCTACCATTCAACAGTACCGGGAGCAGCGTGTGGCCAAGTTGATACAACAGTACCCAATGTACGTAAGACAATCTAATGCGCGGGAAGGTTCAAAATTGGGGAAATTTGAAGAGATGGCGAACATCGCACTTCAAGAGCACCTGGCAGCACCGACAATGCAAGTAAATTGAAACGTGTCGTAGAAGTACAAGAATCGAAAAAGCCTGCCCTCTCAGGCAGGCTCCTGCTTTGCGAATAGTTCGTTACTGATTGTCCCGTCCTTGGCGCATGGCACTCATGTCGAACTTCTGGTAATCCTTGGGGACTTCGAAGTTCTTGGCATCCTGCGGGCCTTCCTTGAAGTTGGTGAACTCGAACGTGGTGCCGTCCGCGCCAACGCTCTTCATGGGGAGGTGAGTTTTCTGATCCACCCATGCGGTGCGGTTCTGCTTGGGGTCGGTGGTGTTGGTGAATTCCCATTTGTCGCAGGAGCGCCCGTTCACGGTCTCCGTGCCGACTTTCTTGCAAGTCATGTCTTTCTCACTGGCGCAAGGATTCTCGCTGAGGGCCTTGATGTCCGGCATCTTGGGGCCGCGGCGACGTCCACCTGGGCCGCCGGCGAGATTGGTTTCCATGTACATCTTCATTTCATGCATAAGCACAATGCTTTTCTGAGTGGCGCTATCAGTGATGGTGGACATCTCACCGCGTTGCGAGTTCATGTCCATGCGGACTTTGCCAGCACCAAAAAACATCTTGCCCTTCATCGGTTGGCTGTCCGGATTGCTGACCGAGATGTCCGCGGAGAATTGCGGAGGCGAGGGCATCTGCGCGAAGGCGCAAACTACTAGGATTGCGAAACTCAGGGTGAAACGGGTAAGGGTTTTCATTCGGCTCCTATGGATGGCATGCGCGGCGCGCGCAGCGATGTGAAAAACGAAAGCGGATATGTATAGCACGGGCGTTGCTTTGTGACAACGCATCGGCTGTTTGGGTGGGGTCAGTTCGAAACTACGCCATTGTCCAGTTCATTTGATTCTTGAAATTGGCAAAGCATTCCGGGCATATCCACTGTCCAGAGCTTGTCGTATACCCTTCAGAAAAGGCATTTTCTCCAGATTCAATAATCGTCTTCCAGCATCCCTGACAATGATCGTGGTTCGAACTAGCGTCGTGGGAGAGATATTTCTTGAATCGGAGGGCTTCGCCCCTTGTGTGTTCCAAGTTTTCAAGATGCCACGCATTGCTCATGCCGCTACCTCAGCTACTTCGCTCTCAGATAATGGCACCAACTCGTCGAAACTCAAAACTGTCGAGCCCCGGCACTTCTTCGTCGGAATGACATTGGAACTCAGAACTCCTTGCGCGGCTTGGGCTGATCGGGGCCGACGACTCCAGCGTTGATGTCGGCCGCGAAATAGTTTTCGCCCGAGATCTTGCATCCGGCCAGACGACGCAACATGGCGAGCTGTCCGATATGCGTGAGAGAGTCAGCAATGGGACCTTGGAATAGCTTCTCCAAAGGCGATTGCAGAGGCTGGTCAGATGCGAGGTAGTCGTCAAATGCTTTCAGGGTGCGATGGAAGCGAGCTATTTCTTCGCTCCACGCGAGCGGTTTGGAATCGTTCCATGCAGGAGTTCCCTTTGCCATGTTGAGCGCCCAGTCATAGAGGTCGCAGATATGGGCGAGGATCTTCGCGGGAGTCTGCGGATTTTCCGGTGCGCCGTATTGCGCAAACGAGTCAGGCGCGTTTTGGATGGCTTTGCTGCCGCGATAAGCTACGGTCGCGAGAGTGTGTCGAAGGAGTTGGCGGGCGGAAGCCGACATGATTTCTGGTTCTCGTTTCTAGTTAGGGCGCGAGTGCAGTCCTGAAATTGCGCCTTCTACAATCCGGATCTCAGGCGGCGAGTATGCAGCCACGTCGATGAGATGGTTAAGGCAAATTATTTTGTAGTGCTGGAGAGTATCAACTTGACCGCCCGTGTCGCGAGAAAGATGGTCTAGCAGATGTGATTTGTCGTAAATCCTGATTTTCCCACTGTAATTCTCGTCTTCATAGTTACCGCAGGATCCGACCATTTCTTCAGTAACCAAATAGGCCGCATATCGCTTCCAAAACAACTCAAAAGTCCTGCATCCCTCGATTGATTCAATGGGCGATGCATCTCTCAATATCTCGGTGATTTCGGGAAGAGCAGAAGAAGAGACTTGGCCCATAGCCAATTTGTTTGATATTGCTTCTTCGACCACCAGTTTGAGTGAGTTGTCGCGCGGCTCCGAGATGTGGCGTAAATACAGGTACTTCACGCCATTAAGCAAATCGTATTCACCAGAACTGGTCACGCTAACCGCTTTCTAAGTTATCTCTTCAGCAGATCCACAGGCGCATGCACGTCTGTGACACGGAAGTATTTTGCCAGCTCGGGATATTTTTTCTGCGTGGCCTTGAACATCGAGTATGCCACTTCGCGATAAGACTGATGTCCGGCTTCGGTGGTGCGCAGCTCGGAGATATAGAGCACTTCGGCGAAGTCCATGTTGAAGAGGCAGCGTTTGCGATAGGCGAGTGGCAGCAAATACTGCGAATTGGCCTCGGCTTCAGGGGCTGTTCCTTTAGCGATGTTCGCGGCGGCATCGGCGGCGCGCTTCATGGCCCCGCGATATCGATCGTGAAGTTCAGCTTCGCGCAGTTCGCCGGGCTCGTCGTATCCGTGTGCGGTGGTGTAGCCCTGCTCAATCTGCGTGCAGCGGCGATGGCGGTGCATGTCGCGGAATCCGCCGACGTCCATCAGGACATCGAAGCGGAACTTCTGTCCGGCATTGAATGGGCGGAGCAGTTCATCATGCTTGCCGCGATGGCGCAGGCCGATGTCAATGATCTCCTGCCGCTCGGAGGCATCGCGCGATGCGACCGCTTCACGCAATTGCTTGTAGGGATAATGGCATTGAGCGTAGAGCAGCGTGGCAGCGAGTTCGATGTCGAGCGGATCTTCGTCGAGCAGCTCGACTGATTTCACTTCCGCGATTGGCGCGCCGTTCATCAGCTCACGCGCGGCTTGCTGCAAGTCCCGGCGCGTTTCCATCTCGTACTTGTTGGCGACTGCGTACTTCACCAAGGTGGGCGAGACGCGGACATCGCGCAACAACTCCGGTGAGACTTCGTCCGCGAGTTCCGGATTCACGGCGCGGATGCGCTCCAGCACTTCGCGCATTTTGGTGTGCGTGACGTTGAATGCAGGCTCGCGCGCGGCCTGCTTCAGCAGGTCGCCAAGCGTGCGGACCTCAGCGTGAGTATGCGAGAGGAGGCGCGCGATCTGGGTCTCGAGCGTGCGGGCGTTGACGATCTGTCCGAGCGAAGTATTGGTTGCGAGCGGCAATAGGTATCGCGAGAGATCGAAGGCGCGCGCCTTGAGAGTGCGGTCGTAGGATGCCTGGTCCATCTCCGGCGGCTTAGGCGTGCGCGCTTCGAGATAGCGGAACATGCCCTCGGAAAAAACTTCGTACTCGGTAAAAAGGAATTTCGCGGTGTCAGTGTAAAGCTCGAGAGAGGCAGCGTCGTCGCCGAAATCAGGCGTGTGATAACCACTCTTGCGAAAATTCTGGTAGCGAGTGGACCGCTCCTGCCCGTCCCATCGTTGCTCGTCGACAAGTGAAATCGCCGCGAGCAGCGACAATTTCTCTATCGCAAATGCGACGTGCGCCAGGTCGGCGATGGAGCGGTGTCCGTATTGAAAGTAAAAGGTGTTAAGAAATTGCTCGGCCTTTTGCTCGCTGATCTCTTTCAGCGATTCCTTCATGGACAGCGCCGAGCGGGAATATTTGGCCATCGCGTAGGCCTGCACTTCCGGTTCCGCACCATGAATGGCGAACACGTTTACCGTTGGCTCGGCGGGCTTTTCAGATGTTGGCGTAGAGGCATTGGTCTGATTTAGAGCCGTTGTTTTGGGAGTGGACATGGCGACAACTCATATTAAATTGCGCGTCGAGGCTTGTCATTGGGGTTCTTAGCGTCTAATCAGAACGATGGATTCGATCTTGCGAGCGACGGCGCATCGGCCTTGGCCGCTACCGAGCGGGCTGTGGGTGATGAAGCAACGGTGGCATGACCTGCTGTTTGCGCACTGGGCATTGGAACCGGAGAGTGTGCGGGCGCTGCTTCCCTCGCCGCTTCGTCCGTATATGGATACATTCAACGGCAAGGCTTGGTTGGGCGTCGTCCCATTCTGGATGAGCAATGTGAGGCCGCGCGGTGTGCCTCCGATCCCGGGGCTGTCAAAATTTGCCGAAATGAATGTCCGAACGTATGTCACCGTGGACGGTAAGCCGGGAGTTTATTTCTTTAGTCTGGATGCGGAGAATCTGCCGGCAGTGTATGCGGCGCGAATCGGATTCAGCCTGGCGTATTTCTACGCGAAGATGAAAGTGAGTGTTGGCGCGGGCGATCAGGTGGAGTACAAGTCCGAGCGATTGCAAAAACCATGTCCGGCAGAATTCGTGGGAGCTTATGGCCCGAGCGATAGCGGAGTCTTCAATGCCGCACCGGGGAGTATCGAGGAATTCTTGGTCGAGCGCTATTGCTTGTACACGGCGGATGCGCGCGGTCGAATTCATCGCGGGAATATCCATCATCTGCCGTGGCCATTGCAGCGGGCGCAAGCCGAAATCCGCACAAACAATGTGGCGCAATCCCACGGAATCGCGCTGCCGAACGAAAAGCCGCTTCTGCATTTTGCGAAGCGGCTTAACGTGTTTATCTGGTTACCTGAACGCGCGTGATACTTATGCAGCCCGCTCTTTCTTTGCCACTCCCAACATGAGTTGATACAGCAGCAGCCATCGTTTCAAGTTGGTGGTCATCAGGAAATTTTCGCGGACGTGCTCGCGGCCTTGCTTGCCAAGCTGTCGCGCGAAATCAGGATGCGTCAGCAAGTATCGGATCTGGTAAGCGCATCCTTCGACGGACTGCACCAGGACTCCGGTGAGTTTGTGAACAACCTGTGTGGGAATTCCCCCGACCGCGCCGGCGATCACGGGCTTGCTCTTCCACAGCGCTTCGGTGACGGTGAGTCCGAAACCTTCACGCAGTGACTTCTGAATGACGATGTCAGACGCGTGCTGTATCGCATTAATCTCAAGCGCGGACCACGGGGGCAGATTGAGGATGATGACGTCTGGGTCTCCGGCTACGGCTTCCAAAACTTCCTGCAAGACGATTGCACCTTCGGGGTCGTCACTGGCGCCGCCGCCCGCGAGCACAAGTTGGCAATCCACATATTTCCGCGCGAGCTTGTATGCCTGCACCACTCCGACAGGATCTTTCAGGCGGTCAAAGCGCGAAATCTGTGTGATGATAGGGCGAGTGCGGTCAATTCCGAAATCGTCGCAGACTTTAGCGACGTACTTTTCATCGAGCGGCTTGTTCTTTTCTGAGAGCGGGTCGATGCACGGATAAAACAGATACTGCGGATTGGCGAGCTGTCGCGTGAATGACGGCGACGAAAAGATGCTCGCGTCATATTGTTCGACCATGGGGCGCAGGAAATCCCAAACGCCGGGATGCGGGTTGGACAGATCGATATGACATCGCCATATCCACTTCTGATGTTCCTGGCGTGATTTGATCAGCCCGGCAGGTTGAGGATCGTGAATCACGACAACGTCCTCATCAAAAGTCATCCGTTGGCGGTTCTGCTCATTGTAGGAATTGAAGATGTCGCGAATCTCCTGAGTCAGGTTGTACTCTCCGCCGTGCAGCGCGTTGTGGAACCCCTTGGTGACCTCGAAGAAATCATTGCCGCCGGTGATCACTTCCCACTTGGTGTGGACTTCCATCTCATTCAGCAATGGGATTAGGCGGTTGAGCATCTCGGCAACGCCGCCGCCGACCGCCGTGGAGTTAACCATCTTCACGGTCTTCCCTCTTAGTCCTTTGGCGATGTAGCGGATCTCATTCAGTTCGGCTGTGCCGACGATTGGCTCGTAGTCTGCGAACTTGGGCGGAGCATCCGGCGCGGGCGGCGTGGTGGAAATGCGCGGATACTTTCTGCGCTCCATCAGTGTGGCGCGGTCAGTGCCGGGAAGGTTTGAACGTCCATTGCCTTCGGTCGCGTATGGAGTGTCAACAGCAGCGATGGCGCTCTCTGGAACTCCGGTGGACGATTGCTGCTCTTTTGCGGAGGCTACATTCTTCTTTCTCGTCTTCTTCACTTCATTTGCCATTAGCCGGCTCCTGGAATCTCGGTTAGCAGTTCAAATTGTTGAGTTCGGTTCAGGCGGTTGCGCGTACCTGCGGCGATACCGAAGGGTTCGCCAATTCCCTTTCGACAAGCTTGATGATGGACCTGCGCACACCCTCCATTGTGGAAGTGTAGATATCGATTTCTTCGATCCGGTCGGCAAGTACTTCGAGTCCTAACTCTTCCTGCAACCACACAGAGAAATCGTTCGAGTTGAGCTTGGTGCGGAGCCGCGCATTGATGAAGTGGAAATGAATGCTATGCAAGCTCACCTTGCGCAGTCCTTCGGCGAATTCGGCGAGGTCCTGAGCAATGATCGGCGTAGGGATGACAACCGTCTGCGCGGAGCAAAAATAAAATGTCTCCAAAGCCTTACGGTCTTTGCTCTGAGGATTGTTTGCCAAATGAGCTTCAACGACCTGAATTACTCGTTCGCGCAGGGCGCGAATGGAAGTGAACTCGCGGACGTCCACGCCGGAGAGTCGTTCGGCGAGTCCGGTCTCATTGCAGGAGAAAAATGCCCAATGAGCGAAGTCGTTGGAAAATCCTTCGCGGATGTAATGATGTTCGGCAAGCGTTTGGAACATGTGCTGGAAGATGGAGGCGTCTGGACAAACTCGCAACGCTTCCAGCAACTCGGAAAGATTTGAGGCGCGTTCTGTGCCGATTCGCAAAAGGTGCGAGGCAGAGTTGAAGGCGAACGGCTTCTTTGCGACGGTGGAATGGGCCTGGTTCGAATGAGGCGTAGCCATTGCGGCAGTTCCTTCCTAAATTGGGTTGAGGTGCCGAACTAATGCCGCTCTGTGGGTTTGCGGCGGAATGTAACTTGGATGCCAACGGAGACGATGTCGTTTGCTGGATATTCAGCGCTTACGGGAAATAATCAAACCATCTTTATGCGGAATAAAAAGGTAGCAGGCAGGAATAGCGATCATAAGCAGCCATGCCAAGTTGTTTCTCGCCGGGCCATTGACCATGCGGAAGCTTCCTGAAGGGGAAACAAAGTAGGCGAAGACTAGTGCACATCCTATGGCACCCAAAATGCCTGCTCCAGATCCGAAGAGCCAAGCTGTTGCAAACACTATGCCAATGAATATGAGTGGAGCCACAGCAATGCGGCTAGGGAAAAGCCTCGCGGCAATAAAGGCCAACAACACACACAGGAACGATCCCACGAAGGTGGTTAGGGCACGCAACGGCGCACGCTGCTCTTTTCTCAAAACAGTGTTGTTCATTCTTCTTGTTCCGTTCTTTTAGGGGCGCATAGCCATTAGACTGAAAATCCTATTCTGGAGCCAGCATTTTCGAGGGTCACTGCTCAAGCGCCTCCTCCTCGCAAACGGGATTTTTATTCGGTGGTCGGGTACTATCTGAACGTCTAAGTAAGCGCATGCCTCACACTTCTGACCCATTTCTGTTGCAGTTGCTGGTGATCTTTGTTTGGGCAAAGATCTTCGGAGAAGTGTTCGAGCAGATGTCCCTCCCAGCAGTGCTGGGAGAGATCCTGGCCGGAGTGATTCTTGGG
Source organism: Terriglobales bacterium (assembly GCA_025462725.1). GTDB lineage: Bacteria > Acidobacteriota > Terriglobia > Terriglobales > Acidobacteriaceae > JAICLA01. The sequence continues at coordinate 225,585 of JAOAPE010000002.1, forward strand.
CCTTACGCTACGGCGTTTGTCTTTCCTACTCCGGCGGTACATTCCATATCAGAGTTGGGAGCGATCTTCTTATTGTTCAGCGTGGGGTTGGAGACTCCGCCGGATGAGCTTATCAAGGTAGGAAGAACATCTCTGGGAGTGGCTCTGGCAGGGATGGTAGTTCCTTTCGCTCTGGGATTCGGATTCATCATTCTTCATGGCTCTCCGGCCAAAGAAGCCACCTTCGTGGCTACTGCAATGGTCGCCACCAGCGTCGGAATAACCGCACGAGTAATGGGCGACCTCCAAGTGCTGCACACTCGAGCGGCGAAGATCATTCTGGCTGCTGCGGTGTTCGACGACATCCTAGGAATGGTGTTGCTCGCGGTAGTCGCCGGACTCGCTGCCACCAGCGGCGTGCAATGGGTGCAGCTAGGAGTGCTCTCGGCTGAAGCCATCGGCTTCGCGCTGTTCATGATTTTCTTTGCGCCGCGCGTCATTCACCGCATGCGCGGACGCATGCAGTACATGTCCATGCGTGATGCTCCTTTGATTTTGGCGCTGGCCATCTGCCTGGGATTGTCAGTGGCTGCGCAGAAGATTGGCATGGCGGCGATTGTGGGAGCGTTCTTTGCGGGAATCGCGTTTGCGGAGTATGCGCCGGAGTGGGAGCTGCGTCCTCGGGTGGGCGCGATCACAGAATTCCTGACTCCGTTCTTCTTCTTCGTGATGGGCGCGCAACTCAATCTGGCAGCCTTCTCTCGCGAAACCATGAGGACGGCGGCTATCATTTCGGTGCTGGCAATTCTGTCAAAGGTGATCGGCTGCGGATTGCCCATGTTGCGCGAGGGCTGGCTGACGGCACTCAAGGTCGGTGTAGGCATGACGCCGCGGGGAGAAGTCGGACTCATTGTTGCTCTCATCGGACTGAACGCGAAGATGATCAGCGAGTCCAGTTACGCCGTAGTGCTCATCATGATTGCGGTGACTACGGTGTTTGCGCCGCCGATACTGCGCATCCTCTTCCACAAAGTGCCGGGCTTTGCTGCCAGCGAAACCGTCGTCGCTGCCGAATAGATCGTCCTAGTCGGCTACAATAGTGAGTCTTAGAGAGGCCGGAACCAGTGATACTGCCCCCGCTAACTTGGTACGGAGCGCTCGACATTCTCATCGTCGCCGCACTGATCTACCAATTCCTGGTGCTGGTGAAAGGGACACGCGCATCGCAGATGCTGGTAGGCTTGGGCGCACTGGCGGTGCTGCTCTTCCTTGTGCGTCGTGGACAACTTCCCGTAGTCAACTGGGCCATCAACAATCTTCTTCCGTACGCATTCTTCGCATTGATCGTTATCTTTGCGGCGGAGATCCGCCACATTCTGGCGAAAGTAGGACGCAGCCTGACCTTTGGGACTTCAGCGAGCGAAGGTGAATCGTATGATGACTTGGTGATGGCGGCCAGCTTCTTCGCGCAGCACCAAATCGGCGCTTTGATGGTGATTGAACGCGAAATCGGATTGCGGACGTACATTGAGAGCGGCGTGCCGATGGATGCGCGAGTTTCATACGATCTGCTGGCGACGATCTTTCGTCCTGCCGCTCCACTGCATGACGGTGCGGTCATTATTCAGAATGACCGCATTGCCGCGGCGGCTTGTTTCCTTCCGTTGAGCATGAATCCGATACTCTCAAACCAGATGGGGACGCGACATCGCGCGGGGATCGGAATCACGGAAGAGACAGACGCGATCGCCGTCGTAGTATCAGAAGAAACCGGATATATTTCATTGGCGCAGGCGGGACACATCGACCGCAATATCACTGTTGAAGAATTGCGCGAGCGTCTCGGCCTGTTGCTGCACCGCTTCCTGCCGCCATCTACGTTGCCAAGTCCGCTGACCGAAGCTGCCGATCCTGAATCTGCCCTGGGCAAGCCGCCGGGGGTGCAGGGTTGAGGGGCAGCAATTTCTTTCGCCAATACATCTTGCACAACCTGGGATTGAAGATCGTGGCGCTTGCAATCGCAGTGTTGCTCTGGGTTGCGATCGCCAGCGCTCCGCAAGCAGAAGTAGGATTCATAGTGCCCATTGAATTCCTCAATGTGCCGAATGGGATGGAGATCAATCTGGACACGCCGCCCCAAGCTCAAGTGCGATTGCGCGGGCCTGACCGGCTGGTGCGACGCATCGCCAATGCTGACCTGCACATGGCCGTGGACGCTGGAACGCTTGCGGCAGCCCAGCCCGGAGAACGCACATTTGAATTATCCGTCGGACAGATCAATGTCCCTGCCGGAGTCGAAGTGGTGCAGATCATTCCATCCTCAGTGCGACTGAGTTTCGATAAGCGTGTGTATCGCAACCTGGAGGTTCGTCCGCGAGTGCTGGGAAGTTTCTCGCCGGGCTACCGTATCGCTTCGGTCTCCGCAGAACCTTCCGAAGTGGCGGTGGTCGGCCCGGAAAAGCGCGTGAATGCCGTCGAGGCAGCCACCACCGATCCCATCGATGCGAGCGGGGTACTCGGCAAGCATGTGTTCGTATCGAACCCTTATGTGCAAGATCCGCTGGTGCGACTGTCGCGACCTGTTGCAGTGCATGTGACAGTGGTCACGGAAAAAACAAAGTAGAATTGATGGACTCGTTTCAGCGTTGAGAGTTGGGAGACCCGAATTTGAGAAAGCTTTTCGGCACGGATGGCATTCGCGGTGTTGCCGGCGAATATCCTTTAGACAAGAAAACGATCCACACGATTGGCAGCGCACTCGCTCACCACTTGGGCGGAGTGAATGGCAAGGTGCGCGTGGTGATCGGGCAGGACACCCGCGAGTCAAGCCGATGGATCGCGGACACCCTGACGTCAGGGTTAGAGTCCGCAGGAGCGGAAGTCGCCAGTGCTGGCGTGGTGACAACACCCGCGGTTGCGTTCCTGGCGCACACACAAAAGTTTTCTGCGGGAGTAGTCATCTCGGCGTCACATAATCCATGGCAGGACAATGGGATCAAAGTCTTCGGTCATGACGGCTACAAACTTGCCGATTCTGTTGAGTTGGAGATTGAGCACGAAATTTTCAGTCAGATCGAGAAAGACAGCACTGCAACCGGGATTGCCAAACAGCCTTCATTGCCCGGCGATCACAAGTTAGCCGAGACTTATGAGCAATGGCTGAAGACATCGATCGATAATGTTGATCTGAGCAGGCTGAAGATTGCGGTTGATTGCGCCAACGGAGCGGCCAGCAATCTAGCTCCGGAATTATTTCGATTGTGCAAGATCAACGCCAGCTTCACTCATACTTCCCCGAATGGCAAGAACATCAATGACAAGTGCGGGGCGTTGTATCCAGATGTCGTAGCTGGTGAAGTTGTTTCGCAGAAAGCCAACATGGGTGTGTGCTTCGATGGCGATGCCGACCGCGCACTCTTTTCCGATCACGCCGGAAATGTCATCAATGGTGACGCCGTGTTGCTGCTGATAGCTCGCGAGATGAAATCGCGCGGGGTCTTGAAGAATGACACCGTCGTTGCCACAACTATGTCGAACATGGGGCTGGAAGCAGCGCTAAAGAAATCCGGTATTAAGATGCTTCGCGCTCCGGTAGGCGACAAATACGTTCTCGAAGAGATGCAGAAGACAGGCGCAGTTTTAGGCGGAGAGCAATCCGGACACATCATCTTCTCCGACTGCGCAACCACTGGCGATGGCTTAATGACTGCCTTGAAAGTTCTGGAAGTGGTCGCAAAGAGCGGGAAGTCGCTAGCCGAACTCGTCAGCGATCTTAAAGTTTTTCCGCAAGTGATCAAGAACGTCCGTGTCCGCGAGAAGAAACCACTGGACCAAATTCCCGAGGTCGCCAGCGCCATTAAAATCGCGGAACAAGACCTTAAAGACGAAGGCCGCGTGGTGGTTCGCTACTCGGGGACAGAGGCGCTTTGTCGGGTGATGATCGAGGCGTCGTCAGCGGAGAAGATGACGAAACACGCGGACGCAATCGCCGGAGCGATGCAGAAGGCGATGGGTGCGTAAAACGGTGTAGGTATGTTCGAGAAGTACACGCAAGAAGCAAGGCGCGCAGTTTTCTTTGCACGGCGAGAAGCTGCGCATTCCGGCCACGCTTTCATTGCAATCGAACACCTTCTCCTCGGAATAGTTCATGATGAAGACACACGGATAGAGCAGTTGTTCCAGCTTAAGCAACAGCTTGCGACAATCCGTGCCGAAGTGTATCGTGCGCATCCCAAACGCAAACGGATTTCAGAGAATCAAGACCTTCCCTTAACGAATCCATGCAAACGTGTGCTAGCGTACGCGGCCGAAGAAGGGGAGCAGTTGAGGGATAAGGCGATTGACTCAGAGCACCTGATCCTGGGAATCCTCCGAGAGCGTGATTCTATTGCCGCAACTCTGCTTGGAACATTTGGAGTGCATCTCGAAGCGGCGCGCGAGATAGTGCGAAAGAAACCCGTACCGGGACGCACTTCGCATCATTCGGAGCCGCTCATATACGTTGCACCCAAGGAATCTAAGTGGAACATAATTGGCTTGGTTCTAATCGGTGCGCTCGCAGGTGCTGTTATTGTGCTCCTGTTGCGGTTACGCTGAGCTACTCCATGTCCCGCCAATTTTTCCCGATACCCACATCCACAACCAGTGGCACATCCAGCGGGTGCACATTCTCCATCTTGTCGCAGACCAGCGCGCGCACTTCTTCGACTTCCGCTTCGGGGACTTCGAACACGAGTTCATCATGCACCTGAAGGGTCATGCGCGTTTTCAATTTGCGTTGTGTGATCTCTTCGTCGATGCGGATCATCGCCATCTTGATCAGGTCAGCGGCGGTGCCTTGGAGTGGAGTGTTCACTGAGGTGCGATCAGCGAATCCGCGCATATTGGAATTCTTGCTGTTGATGTCCGGAATGGGGCGGATGCGGCCGAAGAGCGTGCGCACGTAACCGTTTTTTCGCGCTTCGTCGAGTGTGCGATCAATGAAGTTGCGTACCCCGCTGTATCGAGCGAAGTAGTTGTCGATGTAAGTCTTCGCTTCTTTGGTATCGATGCCCAACTGCTGCGAGAGCCCGAACGGCGACAATCCATAGACGATGCCGAAGTTCACCGCCTTGGCGCGGCGGCGGTGCTCTTTGTCGATCATCATCGGTGGCACGCCAAAAACTTCTGACGCCGTGAGTGAGTGGATGTCATCGCCGCGGCGGAATGCCTGCGTGAGCAGCGGATCTTCAGAATAGTGCGCGAGCAGGCGGAGTTCGATCTGCGAGTAGTCTGCCGCGAGCAGCACGTGTCCGGCTTCTGCGATGAATGCGGCGCGAATCTCGCGGCCTTGCTCGGTGCGGATAGGAATATTCTGCAAATTCGGGTTGATCGATGAGAGACGCCCAGTAGCCGTGCCGGCTTGGTTGAATGTCGTGTGCAGGCGTCCGGTCTTGGGATTGATCAGCACGGGCAGCGCATCAACGTATGTCGATTTCAATTTCGACATCTGCCGATATTCGAGCACCATGCGCGGAACCGGACTGGCATTCGTCTGCGCCAGTTCTTCCAGGACATCAACGGCGGTGGAGATCGTCTTGCCCTTGCCATACTTGATTGGCTTGGGAAGCTTGAGTGTGTTGAACAACACGTCGCCAAGTTTCTTCGGTGAGTTGATGTTGAACTCTACTCCGGCGTGTTGGTGGATGTCTCGTGCCTTGGCGGCGCAATCGCGCCCGAGTCGCTCAGAAAGTTCGCGCAGAACTTCAGTGTCAATTTTCACGCCTGCATGTTCCATGCGCATGAGCACAGGGACAAGCGGCAGGTCGATGTCTAGATAGACCTCGAGCAGTTTTCCGGCTTCCACTTCTTTGCGCAGCGTAGTGGCGAGCCGGCCGATCACGTCGGCGGCTTGGGCCAGTGAATCCGAGAGTCCCAGGTCGAAGCGCCTGAGCGCGAGATCGCGCAATGAGTGGCTGGAGTAAGTGGGATCGAGCAGGTAGGAGTAAAGCAACGTGTCGTGCTCGACACCGTTCAACTGCGTTCCGGAAACGGCGCTGCGATGTAATGCGGATTTCAAATCATGAACTGACTTTTTTATCTTTGGATCGGCGAGGGCGGCATTTGTTGCGGCCCCAAACTCTCCAGAAAGTTCCGCGTTAGCGGCTTTGCCGACCTGTGCCGAAAATCCGACTCTTGAAGCAGGCGGAACTTGCTCTGCAGCTAAAGCGCTGGCAAAAAGGTCACCACTTCCGTTTTCCGCAGCAGGTAGCTCTTCTTCTTCGACTGTTTCGGATTTTGCGGCAGTAGCTTTCTTCGGTGGCAGCTCGAATGCCACTGCAAGTCCGGCATCGTTCTGTATGGCAGCATCGAGAAGTTCCTTCAACTGCGATAAGGACGCGAGATCGCTGTACTCCGTTTCGCCCATTTCCACCGGCGCAGCAGCAGGCAGCACCGAGCGAAGGAGTGTCGTGAACTCCAACTCCTTGAATAGTGCCTGGCTCGCGGGGACATCCGGCTCCTGTGCGCGCATGCCCTCAAGATCAAGCTCAATAGGGACGTTGCAATCGATCGTCACTAATTGCTTGCTGAGGAGCACCGTCTCGCGATTATTTTGCAGCGATTCGCGATACGACTTCTTCTCGATCTCGGCAGCGCGGTCGAGCGCAGCTTCCACCGTTCCGAAACGCTTGATGATCTCGACCGAACCTTTATCGCCGATCCCTGGAGCACCGGGGATGTTGTCGATCGAATCGCCGCGCAGTGCCATCACGTCAATCACCTGTCGCGGAGGCACACCGACGATCTCCTCCACTTTCGCAGCATTGCAAATGAGATTGTCTTTTGGCGGATTGAGCACGCAGATGTGATCGTTGACCAGTTGCAGCATGTCCTTGTCGCTGGAGACGACGAAGACTTTGTGTCCGCGCTCGGCGGCTTGGCGGGCGAGAGTGCCGATGACATCGTCCGCCTCAAAGCCTTGACTGGAAAGAATGGGAATCCGATACGCCTGAAGTGCGCGGCTGATGTATGGGACCTGCTGCGAGAGATCCGGCGGCATCTCCTTGCGGTTGGCCTTGTATCCCATGTATTCGACTTTTTGGAATTGCTGCGTCTTAATGTCGAATTTTTGAACGGCGGTGAGCCCCTTCGCTTGCTCGTCGCGAAACGTTGGCCCGGAGAGATCGTAAACAGCGGCGAGGTACTGCGGCGAAAAGTCCTGCCGCAGTTTATTCAGCATGTTCACGAAGACGTACGTAGCCGCAGTGGGGATTCCCGTCTTAGTGGACATGGGCCTCTGCCGCGCCATCGCGTGATACGCGCGGAAGATGAAGGACATCGCGTCAATCAGGAACACGCGCTTCTTGTCGCCTTCGGGCGGACGCAGCGTCATTTCCGCGCCAGCGGATTTCTGCTCCGGCGCAGCGGACTCAATCGCAGGCTGTGGCGACTTAGCGGATTTTTTCTTGGTGGCCAATGGGTTCTAAAAGTTTAGCAGGGACTTCGATCCGGGCTCACTCCCCTACCTATTCAACGAACATGCAATCGCCATAGGAGAAAAATCGATATCGCTCCCGGACGGCGTGCTCATAGGCATGCAGCACCGGTTCGCGTCCGGCAAAGGCGCAGACCAACATCAGCAGTGTTGATTGCGGAAGATGGAAATTGGTAAGGAGAGCGTCGATTACGTGAAACTGGAACCCGGGATAGATGAAGATATCAGCCTCGCCCGAACTGGCGGCGATCGTGCCATTCGGCGCCTGCATAGCGGCGAACTCCAACGTGCGCACAGTCGTTGTGCCAACAGCCACCACCCGCCGCCCCGCTTGCTTTGCCCGCGATATCTGCGCCGCCGCTTCGGCGGAAATCTCGTATCGTTCAGTGTGAAGTTTGTTCTCCTCCACACGTTCATGGCGGACAGGCTGAAACGTCCCGAGTCCCACATGAAGCGTAACCTCGGCAGTTTCGATCCCGCGCGCGCGGATTTCCGCCAAAATCTCCGCAGTGAAATGGAGTCCCGCAGTGGGCGCGGCGGCGGAACCTGTGTCCTTCGCGAAGACCGTCTGGTAGCGCTCGCGGTCTTCGGGTGCCAGCGGACGGTCAATGTACGGCGGCAACGGAATATTTCCTAGTTTCTCCAGGACGGAAAAGAAGTCTCTGTTTTGCGGAGTGCGGAAGCGTAGCGTGCGCTCTCCGAACTCACCGCGCTGGATCACCTCTGCTTCGAGGTGGTCGCTTCCTTGGTCCCCGAAGAAAAGTTTTTCGCCGACTCCGATCTTGCGCCCGGGACGCACCAATGCTTCCCAGTCTGTCTCATTCAATTGCTTGGTCAGCAAGACTTCTACGCGTCCTTGGAGGAATTCCCTCGCAACCGGATTTCGTTCGCTCACCGGCTGCGCCTTTTCACCGCTGCGCCGTCCGAAGAGTCGGGCGGGAAAGACGCGGGTATTGTTGAAAATCACGAGGTCGTCCGGCCGAAGCATCGAAGCGAATTCCCGGAATGTGCGGTCAGCGAGCGAGCCGGATTCCCGGTCCAAGCGCAGCATCCGCGAAGATGCGCGATCCGGCAGCGGTTGCTGCGCGATGAGTTCGGCAGGCAAATCGTAATGAAACTCGGCGACTAACACTTTGCATCATTATAGGTGTGTTCATTTTTGGGCTCATCCATAACATCACCATCGGCGAATGCGCAAAATGGTTTTGACGCTGAGAGAAGCTGGGGTAGGATAGGGTGCCACTATGAGAGCAGAATTCCAGCATCGGGAAGATTTAGTCCACTTCGGAAGACTCATTCATCAACAGGGGTTCGTCTCCGCTTGTGACGGCAATCTCTCTGTGCGGCTGGATTCAAACACTGTCTTGGCCACTCCTACATCGGTCAGCAAGGGCATGATGCAGCCCAGTGACATGGTGAAAGTTGACCTGCAGGGCAACAAGCTTGAGGGCGAAAGAAACGTCTCCAGCGAGATTGCCATGCACCTGACGATTTACCGGATCCGCCCGGACATTCATGCCGTAGTCCACGCGCATCCGGTGACCGCCACTGGATTCGCTTCTGCAGGAATGGCGTTGGACCAGCCTATCTGCTCGGAAGTGGTTGTGAGCCTGGGCGCTGTTCCGCTCGCGGATTACGGCACGACCGGCACTCCCGAATTGAGCGCGTCACTGCTGCCGTACATCCATGACTATGACGCTATGTTGCTGGCCAATCATGGCAGCGTCACTTACGGCGTGGATCTGATGCAGGCTTACCTGAAGACGGAAGCTGTGGAGCATTTCGCAAAGATCATGTTGGTAACGCAGCAACTCGGACGCCAGCAGACCCTGAGCCCGGCAAATATACGCAAATTGGTTGACGCGCGCACCCGATACGAAGGAAATACCTCCCTCGCGAGCATGCCTCCCGGCCCGCTGCGTCCCAAACATTCTGATGATGCCCACAAAGACATTGAACGTGACATGCAGGACATCAACGTGAATGACGCTTTCGTGACCCTGCGAAAGCGCTAGCTCGTTCTACGCTGCTCGCCTTCCCTGCTTTCCCAATTCACTGAACACTGAGATCATCTCCCGATTAAATGCGGGAATGTCATCCGGCTTTCGGCTGCTAACCCAGTTCCTATCGCGCAGAACCTCGCGGTCTTCCCAGTTCGCGCCGCTGTTGATGATGTCGTATCGAATGGTGGGCCAACTGGTCATGGTGCGACCTTTTGTAATATTTGCCGAGACGAGCAGCCATCCACCATGGCAGATCACGGCAATGGGCTTTCCAGCATCGTCCGCTTGGCGAACGAAGTTCTGCGCCTCACGCCAATCGCGCAAGTCGTCTGCGTTCAGTGCGCCTCCGGGGAGCAGCACGGCGTCAAACTCCTCTTGACTGGCCTGTTGCAAGGGAAGATCAACTTTCACTTTCCCCGCCTTGTCGTGATGATGCATTCCATAGATCTCACCCGGGACGGGAGAAATGACTTTCACCTCAGCGCCAGCGTCAATCAGCGCCTGTCTGGGTTTTGTGAGTTCCACTTCTTCAAATCCGTTGGTAGCAAGTACAGCAACACGAATCCCTGAAAGCTCTGCCATGTTTATCTCCTGTTAATGAATGGATGCTTTTAAAACGCAATAAGCAAAGCTGATTCGGTTGCAAGCAGAAAAAAGCGGGCCCAAAGGCCCGCCTCTCCGAAGAACCAGCTTTTCTTTAGTGGCTATAAGCGTCCCGCAAGTCCGTCTGCCGACTGCGCATCGGAATCTCCCGTCCATTAATGAAGACACGTTTTACATCGGTCTTCATGTCCAGCGGGTCGCCATTCGAGATCACCAGGTTCGCAGTCTTGCCTACGTCGAGGGAACCGAGCTTGTCGGCCAGTCCCCAAATCTCCGCAGCGTTCAGCGTTACCGCCTTCAACGCTTCGTCCCAGGGAAGTCCGTACGCCACCGCGTATCCCGCAGCGTAAGGGATATTGCGGGCATTGTGTGTGTCTCCCCATGAACCGAATGCGATCTTCACTCCGCGCTTCTGGAGTTCGGCGGGAATGCTGAAGACCGTGTCGTAACGCTCATCACCTTTCGGAGCGTCATAAATGGATCCGACAATCACCGGCAATTTGCTCGCGGCAATCTCGTCGAGGATGTTGCGCGAATACACCAAATCTCCGAGGATGGCTTTGAGGTTGAATTCCTTCGCCAGACGCATTGCCACTTTGATATCACTGGGCTCCTCCGCCGTGAGCAGCACCGGTTTCTTGCCTTGCAGGTACGGAACCAACGCTTCGAGCTTCAAGTCGCGCTTCGGAGCAGTGGGAGCATCTTTCTTGTCTTTGGTAGCGTCGGCAGACTTCTTGTTGTATTCGTCCCATTTCTGGGCGTAGTCCTGCGCGTCAATGAATGCCTGCCGAAGTTGCGCGGCCATGCCCATGCGCGTTGACGGATACTTCGAACTGGCGAACGATTCATTCCGGCGCTGTTGCCCCGTGAAGTTGAGCGGCATAGAAATGTCGCGAACCAGCAGCATTTCGTCGCTGCTGCGTCCATCGAGTTGGATGAACGCCATTTGCCCCGGGAGTGTATCCCGCGATGATGGCGAGACGATCGCGTTGGTTACGCCGTTCATCCGAGTGACGGGAATCAGTTCCGATTCCGCATGAAACGCATCGGTGACATGCATGTGCGGCATGATCTCATCGCTGGCTTCAACCATGTCATTCGTCATCTCGACTGCAGAGATCTCGGTTAAGCCGAGGTGCGACATCGAATCGATCATTCCGGGATAAACCGTCATCCCCGCAGCTTCGATGATATGTGCGTTCCGCGGAATGGTGACGCTCGCCGCCGCACCGACCGCTATGATCTTCCCGCCTTCGATCACGACCACACCGTTTTCAATCACGCCGTGCGTGATGGTGAGCAGCTTTCCGCCGCGGATCGCAATCGGCACGGGAGCAGATGGAGCCGGTGCGGCTGCGGGCTTTGCAGATGCAGTTGCTGTAGGACGTGTCTGAGAAGAAGCTGAGAGCGCCAGCGCTATCGTGCATACAAATGTAAAAACTATTCGTGAGATTTTCATTAGCGCACCTCCCCATCGTCATTGCCGAATCCGCCAGCGCCGCTCATTGCTCCGCCATGCCAGAAAGGCAAGCCGAGGCCGGGCAAGCTGCTATCGAAGAAAACTGTTCCGTCGATTAATGTTTTCTCAACGCGTCCGTAACTCGAGAGCGGATGATTGTTCCAGATGGTGATGTCCGCATCTTTACCGACCTCGATCGAACCCACGCGATCATCTATGCCCAAAATCCAAGCCGCGTTCAGCGTGATCATCTTCAATGCTTCCTCTTCTGTTGCGCCACCGTAGCGCATCGTCTTGGCAGCTTCCTGATTCAGGCGGCGCGCGAAATCATTGGAGTCGCTCTTGATCGAGACGGTCACGCCCTTGCGCATGGACATCACGGCGTTCCATGGAATCGCGTCCCAGGCTTCATGCTTGTAGCCCCACCAATCGGCGAAGGTGGCCAGGCCCACGTACTCGGCCGCGACTTTGTCCGCCACTTTGTAAACCTCGAGCCCGTGATGAAAGGCGCGGATCTTGTAACCAAACTCTTTCGCCATCGCCATCTCGTTGAGGAATTCATCTGCTCGATAGCAATGGATCTGCACCATGAGTTTCCCACGAAGAATATCCGCCAGCGCTTCCAGCTTTAGATCGCGCTTGGGCGCTTTCGCGTCTTTGTCGCCCTTCTTAACTTTTTCGTCGTAGGCATCCCAATCACGCATGTACTCGCGCGCTTCCTGCAATGCCGCACGCTGAACGGCGAAATTGCCCATACGGGTTGAAGGCAGCTGATTGCGACCACCGTAAACGCGCTTCGGATTTTCTCCACTCGCGAACTTGATCGAGCGCGGAGCATTGGGGAAAAGAAGCTCATCGCGGTCCAAGCCGAACTTGTGTTTGATGATCACCGCTTGTCCGCCGATCATGTTGGCGGAGCCGTGCAGCAGCAATGACGTGGTCACACCACCCGCGAGCGTGTGATAAATGGCTTTGTCGGTGTAGTCGAACGCATCAAGCATCATCATGTGCGGCGTGACCGGGCTGGTGGCCTCATTCACGTCGCTATCGAGCGCGAGATGCGAGTGCGAGTCGATGATGCCGGGCATCACGAATTTCCCTGTGGCGTCAATCACGACCGCGCCGGGCGGCACAGTGACGGACTGTCCAACCTCGGCGATTTTGCCGTTACGGATCAAGATGCTGCCGTTGTGGATGACTCCATGCGTAACAGTAAGAATGGTGCCGTTCTTTATGACTGTGTCCACGGGCGCGGGTTTCGGCGACATCTGCGCCAGCCCGCTCATGCTGATCAACAGCATGACCGCGAGTGCCAGGACCATGAATATTTTTTTGGATTGCAACATCAGGCGACTCCTAAGAAGAAGTTGAGGATTTCAGGAACAGCCGATTCTATGAGGCACACCAGAGTGCGTCAATCCGACTTCTTTCGGGGACGTCCGTTAGCAGGAATCTCTCTCTCTTGACTACCGCAGCGCTAACGATTACAAGCTAAGTTTCCCGATGCGAGCCGTCGTCCAACGCGTGAGCCGTGCGAGTGTGACCGTTGATGGTGTGATTGTCGGCGAGATCGGGAAAGGACTGCTCGTATTGCTGGGTGTAGCAACTGGCGATGACGAAGCTGCGGCAGAGTATCTTGCGAAGAAAATCGTAGGACTGCGAATTTTTGACGATGACTCCGGCAACATGAACCTTGCTCCCGAGGATGTCGGCGGCGCCGTGCTTGTCGTTTCGCAATTCACGCTCTATGGCGATGTGCGCCGCGGGAAGCGGCCCTCATTCGACAGGGCAGCGCGTCCGGAAGAGGCGAAACGATTGTATGAATATTTTGTGTCGCAAGTGCGCGCTGCGGGAATCCAATGCGAGACGGGAAGATTTCAAGCCATGATGGAAGTGGAACTGGTGAACGACGGTCCGGTGACGATATTGCTCGATTCGGAGAAGGTGTTTTGAGGTCTGATTGGAGAATTCGCCCAGCGACGCCCGCGGATGTTGATGCTATCCTCGCGCATCGACGCGGCATGTTCGAGGACATGGGATTTACAGACGCATCCGTGCTCGACGACGTAGTTGCAGCCTCACGGAAGTTTATTGAGCTTGGTCTGACGAACGGCTCCTATCGCGGATTCCTAGCCGCGGATGATACGGATCGCGTAATCGCGGGCGCTGGACTGGCAATCACCGATTGGCTCTCGCATCCGGCGGCGCCGAAGCAGTCGCGCAGGGCTTACATTTTGAATGTTTACACGGCGCCGGAGTATCGGCGAAAAGGCATTGCCAGAAGATTGATGAATGCAGTTTTGGAACATTGCAAGCAGGAAGGGTTCATCACCGTTTGGCTGCACGCCAGCGTGCACGGCAAACCCATGTACGAATCCATGGGCTTCGAGCCGACGAATGAGATGAAGATCGTTCTGAAATAGCTACTTCACCCTCTCCAGCACTCCAATGCTCTCGGCAGCTTTCAAATAATCGATAACAACATCGACCGGAACCGGGCCATATTCGGCAGAGACGCTGTCCCTGATTTCCTGCGCAGTGCGCTTCCCGTCCGCGAAGTTCAAAACTTCATAGGCATACTCGCCGCCACTACCCCACAGCCCTTCGTACTTGAGCAAGCGGATTTTGTCGCTTCGCTCATTGCCGTATTTGCCCTCAAAGTAGTCATAGCCGAATACAGTCATCGGACCTTTGACGTTGGGATTGCGGCGGAAGATCAGAGCAGCGTCGCCGAAAGGTGCGGTAATGGGCTGAGTAATTACTGGGAACAGGCAAGTAATAACTGGGAATAGTCCGACCAAGTTCTTGACTTGCGAACCGGGATCTCCAGGCGACACCCTATTCTGGTTGGAGATCTTAGAAACAGAATCAGCTATTTGTCGCTCATACGCTAGTTGGAAAGTGCATAGATTCAATTGCTCCGCCGAATTCAGCTGCAGCCCTCTATGCAGGGTATCTTCAGCTCGAAGCAAACTGCGCTCTCTAAGCACGTCAAACAAGTTGGCCGGTCGTGTTGCCCCTATATTCGCCAGCACATACCCACTCGTCCCTGCAATGAACGCGGCACGTTTCAGTTTTGTCGGATCGATTAGCGCGGCGATATCGAAATTCGTGTGGATGTTCCGGTCTGGCCAGTCATTCAGATAAATCGTGGGGATACTCCATGAACTGTCCGCAAACACTTCGTGATCGCTGCCCATCGAGAATCGGGCGAAGTCGGCGCGCAGCGGTTCCTTCCCGCCATCGCGCGCGATCAGCGGAAATTCCGCTTCGCCGGTAGCAGCGAATTTGTATGTCTGTTCGTTCACGAATTCGGCGATGTCCTCAGCTACGTCATTGATGAAGGACGGCAGACTCGCCGGTCCGCGCGTGACGTGGAAGACGGCCTTCGTCTCCGGACCGCCGCCGACCATGTCCAGGTGAATGTTCGCCTTCACCTGATTTTTGGCCCATTCAGGATGCGCATTGAGCATCGCCATCGAACCTTCCACTTCCATGGGCCAGAGAAAACGCACCGTGCGCAGCGGCGGCGCAATCTTCTTTTCGCGAATAAGTTTCGAGATGGTTCGCGCGATCTCAAGGGTGGCCACGCATCCGCTGGCATTGTCATTCGCTCCGGGGCGCGGATGGTCGAGATGGCAGGTGAAGACGATCTCCTCGCGCAGCAGCTTCGGGTCACTGCCGGGGATGCTGGCGTTCACGATGTCATATGTTCCCGGATGCTGGCCGGCGCGGACAGTGCCGTGCAGTTGCACTTTTTCTCCGCGCGCGAGCTGCTGCTGGAATGCGCGCGCCTGCCGCATGGAGATCATGAACGCGAATGTCTTCTGCTTGGCGAAGGTGTCGAGGTGTCCCCAGCGGATCTGGTCAGGATTGTCGCCGGACCACGCTGTCCGCTGGTTCTGTGCATAGCTGACGATGGCGGCCGCGCCATGCTTCAGTGCAAGCTCCGCGACTTGTCCGGGCTGCGATGAAACCAGAACGAACTTGCCGTGCACGTCTTTTTCCGCATAGTCCTTTTCTGCTGTGCCCGCGCCTACATCCACCAGCTCGGCATCGGCTTCTCCACTCTCGCTGTCTTGGGCGAGGGTGAGGGGAATCGCGTCCCAACTGGCGATGCGCTGCGAAGGTTTGCCATCTTTCATGATCCAAAGCTCGGCGAACTCCGCGTCCCATGCGGGACGCGAACGCTGTGTGCCGTAGAAGATCTTGCCGTCCGCGGGAAGCTGCTCGATCTGCACGTCAGTCAGTCCGTAGGACTTGAGTTGCGCTGCAATGTGTTCAGCAGCCGTATGGAATGCCCGCGAACCGCGCATGCGGTGTTGCGTGGAGATGTATTCCAAGTTGCGCTCGGCGAGGTCGCCGGAGATCTCCTGCGCAAAGGCTGTGACGGTGGGCTTGTCGAGAAGTGCGGGAAGCTGCGCGAGTGAGAAGGACGAAGTTGCGAAGCACAACAGAAAGACGAGTTTCCTCATGCGGTAAACCTATACAGCAGGAGAAGTAGCTCAGCAACTATTCAGTTAATTCGCGGTCTGAGGAATCTTTCCCTTCAGCAAAGCGCGCACGAGTTCTTGTTGAGCTTCCGGAATTACTCGCTTTGGGAACCATAGACCGGGATGTGCGCCCAACATCAAGAAGAAATGCGTCTTGCCTTCCTGAAATGCTTGAAAGTGGGACCACTGGTATTGCGTGCTGCTAGTCAAAGCCGTTTGCAGCACGCCATCTTCGGTGAGAGTTACTGAACTTCCTTCCTTCATGCAGGGAATGGATTTCCAGGCTTTTTCCACCTGACTCCGGTAAGTAAGTAGGCCGCAAACGTTCATTAACATCACACCTAGAAGCAAACCCGCCATGGCTTCAGTGCCGTTCGCAGGAGGCAGAAGATGGAGCACGACCAGCAAAAGCACTGTAATTGCAATCATGTACCAAAGCCGCCGACGCATTTTCTTTGCGAGCAATTTCGAAGCAGCACTGAAATCTTCTCCGCCTAGCTCGTATTCAAACTTTATCTCTTGCATGATTTCCTCCGGAGACTAAACCCTGTTTTCAGCCTTCAGTATCGCGTCCGCCACTCTTGCTGCTTCCACCGCGGGCTTCACATCGTGAGCGCGAATTATATGCGCACCCTTGAGGATTGACGCAGTGATTGTGGCAATCGTTCCATTCAGGCGTTCGTCGGCAGGAACATTCTTGCCGTCTGCTGAGACGGTTTTCCCGATAAATGATTTCCGCGATGTGCCGGAGAGCAGCGGAAACCCCAACTCGTGTAGTTCGTCGAAGTGCGCCAGCAGCGGATAATTCTCGTCGTAGTTCTTGCCGAATCCAAAACCCGGGTCGAGGACGATTCGTTCGCGCGCGATGCCGGCCGTGAGCGCGGTGTCGGCGATCTCACCGAGTTCCTTCTTAACCAGCGGAACCGGATCAGGCAATGCGGGCAGGTTGCGCCATCCTTCCGGACGACCGCGCATTTGCATGAGCACCGCGCCGCATTTCAGTTCGGCAATGGTGTGCGCCATGGCAACGTCCCAATGCAGGCCGGAGACATCATTGACGATCTCCGCGCCCGCGGCGACGGCCTTTCGCGCGACTCCTGCTTTGTAAGTGTCGATCGAGATCAGCGCTGTGGGCGAAGCTTTTAGGACGGCTTCGATCACCGGCAGCACGCGGTCGAGTTCCATCTGCTCAGTGACCGGTTCCTTTTTCCCGGGACGCGTGGATTCGCCGCCGATGTCGATGATGTCCGCGCCTTCGGCGAGCATTTGCAGCGAATGTGTGATGGCCTGGTCGTGCGCGAGAAACTGTCCGCCGTCAGAGAAGGAGTCCGGCGTGACATTCACGATGCCCATCACGATGGTGCGCCCGCCGAGCGTGAGCTTGCGGCTGCGGAGTTGCCACTCGAATCTGGGGCGGATCTCAGGCATTCTGAATCGCTCCAACTATACGGGATTCGCTTTGAGCAGCGCATGCTGCTGGACTATCATCCTGCTTATGTCGCGTTCAATGCTGCGCCTTCTGCTTTTTTCATTTTGCCTGACCACAATCAGTCCGGCCTTCGGCCAAACCCCAGTGGCTCCGCCGAAAGCCGTTGCAGCAGCGCCCGTAAAGCCACTCACCGCCGCACAGCGCAAAGCGCATATAAGGAACCTCGCCAAAAAAATAGACGAGCTTCTTGTCGATCCTGAAGTTGCTCGCGGATTCTGGGGCATTAACATTGTGTCGCTGCAATCCGGGCAAACTGTTTATGAGCAGAACGCCGACAAGCTGTTCACACCCGCGTCGAATACGAAACTCTTCACCACGGCTGCGGCGTTGGCAATGCTCGGCCCTGATTACCGCTATCACACTACTGTCGAAAGCTCGGCTACGATCGACAAACACGGACGTCTCACAGGCGATCTCATCCTCGTTGGACGCGGCGATCCCAATCTCTCCGGACGCGTGCTTCCCTACTTTCAAAGAACTCAGCGCACCACTCCCCCACTGAAATTGCTCGAAGACTTGGCCGATCAAGTTGTCGCGAAGGGACTGAAGACCGTCGATGGCGACCTCGTTGGCGACGATACTTTCTATTCCTTTGAACGATTCGGCGAAGGCTGGTCGCAAGACGACTTGATGTGGGAATACGGCGCGCCCGTCTCCGCGCTCACGTTGAATGACAACGTGATCTTCGTGAATGTGCTCCCGAGTGGCAAGATCGGCGACAAAGCTTTTGTGAAGTTCGATCCCGATTCTACCTACTACGAAGTGAACAACCAGATCACCACCCTTGCCGCAGGCTCGGGGCCAAGAAAAATCTCGATGGATCGCCAGCCCGGATCGCGCCAGCTAACGATGTGGGGAACCATCCCGATGGATGATCCCGGCGATTCCGAGGGGCTGGCTATCGAAGACCCCGCGGACTTCGCCGCGCAAGTCTTCCGGACGATGTTGGAAAAACGCGGCGTCACCATTCATGGGAAGCAACGCACCAACCACGCTTATCTCGCGAATTTGCCCATACCCGTGGCTGCGACCACCACTGCACCAGCCGTCGGCAGTGCACTCACATCTCCTGTGCCAAAGGGCGGCGGCGCTGAGACCTTGCTGTCTGCGGTTCCACCCCGGACAGTTCTCGCCAGTCGCGACTCCGGCCCGCTCTCGGATGACCTGCGCGTGATCAACAAGATCAGCCAAAACCTTCATGCCGAACTGACGTTGCGATTGCTCGGACACGAGAAAGGCACCGGGCCCACTCTTGAAGCCGCGTTGGAAGTTTTGCGGAACGTGCTCACTTCGGCAGGCATCGCGCCCGAAGAATATGTGTTTTTTGACGGCTCAGGACTTTCGCGGCAGGACCTTGTCAGTCCTCGCGCCGTCGTGAAGCTGTTGCGCTTTGCTGATTCACCGAATACCGCAGCGACATGGCGAGACGCATTCCGCAGCACCTTGCCTGTCGGTGGAGAAGACGGTTCCTTGGCAGACCGTTTCAAGGGCACTCCCGCGCAAGACCACGTCTGGGCAAAGACAGGAACGCTGGGGCACGTGAATGCTTTATCCGGCTACGCGCAGACTAGCAGCGGAGAGCCGCTGGCGTTTTCCATCATCTGCAACAACCACAAGCTGAAGAGCAAGGGCGCAACAAAGATCATGGACCAGATCGTTGAATTGTTTGTGGATGATGTGCCGCCGAAGTCCGTCAAGAAGCCGAAGAAAGCTGCGAAGCATTAATCGGCAGCTTCGTCCTTGTGGGAAGGTTTGTGGCCGTTTCCATTCCCGGTGCCATTGGCATCTGCCTTGATTTTTGCGGAAGTCAGCTCCAAAGTCTTGGCGCCGTAGACCCGCGGGTAATGGCGGACGGTGGCTTCTCCCAATCGCAAGATCACAACCTTGGACACAGCCCGTTCTGCCTCGAAGCAGCGAGTACAAAGGCACGTGAAATCCTGGAACGTTCCATCCTCATGCTCTGCGCGCACCGGCACCACGTGCCGCACATGCGCCCTGCATTGCGGACATTTAGCCCCGCCATTTAGTTTGTACTGAAATTCGGCGTAGCACTGGATGAGGCTCCAATTGCGCAGGTTAGAGACCTGGAACGATTGCGCATGCACCATCGTCTCCAGATACTCTTGGAGCACTTTCGCCGTGATTTTTCCGCGTACGCCCAGCATAATGGTGTGGCTCAGAACGGCTGAATCGCTGTTCAGGGGAGAGTGTTATTCCAACATGACTCCCCATTTGCCGCAATCATAACCGCCAAAATCTTCTCTTTAGTAACAATCGCAAGTTACTACCCGGGTTCGCCGCGTTAGCCGGTCACTTTCAGGTAGAACACAGAGCTGGATTGCCCTTTCGGTTTGGGGTGTCGAATGGCGGAGATGCTGAATATCTGGTCAGACGTGAACGGAAATGGAGCCATCGAGCACTCATTCTCTGCAGTACGCGTCAGCAGGATGGGTTTGCCGGCGACTGCTTGCGGAAATTCAATGCTCTCCTGCGCTCCGCAACTTAGATAAAGCGAAAGCAAGTCGCAAAAGCGCAGTCCGTCCACCAATCGTTGGAGTTCGGCATCAGCAAGCTTGATCTTAGGGCGGAGTTTCTTCTGGCGGGCTTCTTCGTTCGCAATGAACTTCGAGATCGCCGGTGATCCCTTTGCTTGCACCATCGGATTCAGCGCGATGCTGCGGAAGTGCTCACTCACCATGTACCCGCCAACCGGATTTACCTTCTCGGCCGTATCTATCGAAGCGTTCCATGCGTCAGCGGCTTCATTCGCGGGCGCTGCGATAAACGAGAGAGGCATGGTGCCGCCTTTTACGCCTGAAGCCGCTCGCGATGCCTGAATGGCGACCGCGTCCGGTGGGCCCCATCCGGCATCATGCAAGGCAATTGCCCGGACGGTTGTAGCATCCAATGCTCCGAAAGCTTCCGAACTCAGCTTGGCGGCAATGTCACCGGAGAGCGCAGCGTGCGCAGGCTGCGGCACTAGCCAACACTCTTTAGCAGCCTGCAAATGCTGCTGCGTGCGGATCACCGCGTCCCAGGCAGGAACAGCAGATCCGTTAATTTTGTTGGAAAACGCACTGTCGTTGGTCTGAATCGCGCGCAGGATCACTTGCCTTTCCTCATAGCGCGCACCTCTCCTCCACCGGCAGAAGCCTTGCCGGGACCGCTCCCATTCGGGGGTTTTCGGCCGCCCTGTAACAGATCGCGGAGCATGGCGGCAGCTGTCCTCTCAGGTTCTTTTGCGGAATATAGCAACGAAACCGGTTTCGGCTGCGTGGCAAATGAATGCAGCATCTCCAACGCGGCCATCGCTTCCGCGCTGTCGAGATCGGCGAAATACTTTCGTTGCAATCCATTTGCAGATCCTGATTTGATCCTGCTGAGCTTTTCTGAGGCACCCAATGCAGGCAGCCAAAGATCGAGTTTTGCGCCTGATTTCGAGAGACCGCGGGGCCAATCCTTTTCAACGAGCACACGTATGCCATCGCTCTTACTCGGCTTGTCATACGCGCGTTTTATTAAGACAGGCATGATGTGCAGGCATTGCCGCCATCTAAGAATGGGAGGAGCCGCCTTTATAATAATCGTTTGCGCACACTAAATAAAAATCGCCTCTGCCTCTTGTTACTCGCAAGCTCGGCAATATTGATTACAGTCTCTTGCCATCCGGATACCCCGCCTGCAAAACCTAAGACGCTCTCAGCCACCGAGGAGCACGGCGAGCGGATTTACAAGAGTTCCTGCGCCATGTGCCATCGCAGTGACTCCACCGCTCCGATGAACGGGCCCGGACTGAAGGAAGTGTTCAAAAAGCCATATCTGCCTAGCGGCGCTCCCGCGAATGACGAACGCGTGCACGCCGTCATCGTACAAGGACGCAGAACCATGCCTCCTTTTGGACAGATCTACGACGACGTGCAGATCCATGACCTGATCGCTTACATGCGCACGCTCTAAGGCGACATCCAGTTCACGCTGTTAGAATAAAAGTGCCCAAAACTCATGGCCACTGCACCCGAACTCGTTCAGATAGACCTTGCTCCGAAGCTGCGCAAGCCTAAGCCGGAGTGGCTAAAGGCTCGCGCCCCTGTGGGCGACAACTATCACGAGCTCAAAAAGCTGGCCCGCAGTCTTGACCTGCATACCGTTTGCGAATCGGCACAATGTCCGAACATCGGTGAATGCTGGAACCATGGCACCGCGACCTTCATGCTTTTGGGCAATCTCTGCACGCGACGTTGCGGATTTTGCGCCGTGCCCAAAGGACGTCCACTTCCGATAGACATGGACGAACCGCGCCGGGTCGCGGAGGCTGTCGCTACGTTAAAACTCAAGCACGCAGTTGTGACCAGCGTGAATCGCGACGACGACAATATCGGCGCTGCGGAAGTCTTTGCCGATACCATCCGCCTCGTCCGCGAACTCACTCCGGATTGTCAGGTGGAAGTTCTCATCCCTGATTTCCAAGGCCGCGAAGATGCGTTGAAGATCGTCATTGATGCGAAGCCGGAGATCCTGAACCACAACACTGAAACGGTGCCGCGCCTGTATCGCGCAGTGCGCTCGGGCGCGCGGTATCAACGCACGCTTGATCTGCTCGCCAATGTGAAAAAGTTCTCGCCCGGAATGGTATCCAAAACCGGCGTGATGGTCGGCATCGGCGAAGAGACCTACGAGTTGCTCGAAGTCTTCCGCGATCTAGCCGCGCAAAGAGTGGACATCCTCACCATCGGGCAATATCTCCGCCCGTCCAAAGACCACTTGCCGATGACGCGCTATTACTCTCCTGAAGAATTCCGCTTCCTGAAAGATGAAGCCCTGAGCATGGGCTTCCGCCACGTTGAATCCGGCCCTCTGGTGCGTTCCAGTTATCATGCGCACGAGCAGGCTGCCTCCACCGGATTGCGGTAATCCCCATACATGATTGAATTTGGAACGCGCGTTGAAAACGTTTCATACGTTGAGCGCCCCGGCGCTTACGCCATCATCAGAAACGATGTCGGCGAAGTCGCCGTTCTGCACACACAAAACGGTGTGTTCCTGCCCGGCGGCGGAGTCGAGCCGGGTGAAGAGTTCGAAGAAGCGTTACGGCGGGAAATCCTGGAAGAGCTAGGGTACGGGGTCAACATCGCTGCAAAGATCGGCTCAGCCGCTCAATATCTGTATTCGAAAGTAGCAGGCAAGCACTTCAAGAAAATCGGACACTTCTACAGGGCCGCGCTCACCGAGAAAATCACCGACGCGATCCACCCGGATCATCAACTGCTCTGGCGTTCGCCCGAGGATGGCGCGAAACTGCTGAGCCAGGAATTCCAAAGCTGGGCAGTAGGCCAAGCAATAGATATTTAACATTGTAAGCAGCTTTTCCGCCTTGCAACTGATAAACATAAACTCATTTCTTGCTCGGTGTAATCAACAGATATGCCGATCTGCCGCTTGCCACGCCAACAACCAGCGCAAGTGAAACAGCAATAGCTAAGCCGTGCATGAAACGGCCTGCCATCCAATTGAAGATAGGAAATGACAATCCTCCGAAGAAGACTGCAATGACAAAGCACGCAATGAACTCAAAGTTTTTCACAGCCCAAGGGTTCCTTCGTATTTCTTCTGCTAATAAAAAGCCCGAAGATCTTTGCAGACCTTCGGGCCGATTTTTTCTGCTTTGCTACCAGACGCGGCAGGCGTTCTCGCGGACCATTGGCTGTCCGACTTTGCAGCCGAACGCCTTCTGAAATTCCGGAGAATTGCTGACTACGCCGTTCGTCCGGAATTCTCCCGGAGAGTGCGGGTCAGTGTTCGCAAGTTCACGACGCGATTGCTCCGTGGAGTTCTCGCACCAGATCTGTGCGAAGCCCAGGAAGAAGCGCTGTTCCGGCGTGAAGCCGTCGATGGTCTTTCTCGGCTTCCCTTCCAGCGTCTTCTGCAATGCCAGGTAGGAGACGTGAACACCACCGTTGTCGCCGGTGTTCTCGCCCAGCGTTAATCTGCCTTTCAGATGGACGTCGCCGTTCTTCTCATCTTTTACTGAGACGAACCCGGAGTACTCATCTGCAATGCAGGCTGTCTTTTCATTGAACGCCTTCAAGTCGTCAGGGCTCCACCAGTTCTTGAAGTTTCCTTCGTAATCGAACTTGCTGCCCTGGTCGTCAAATCCGTGCGTGTACTCGTGTCCGATCACCACACCGATTCCGCCAAAGTTAACCGCATCATCAATGTTGCGGTCGAAGAACGGCGGCTGCAGGATGCCGGCCGGGAAGACGATCTCGTTGTTTGAAGAATTGTAATAAGCATTCACCGTCGGAGGCGTCATGCCCCATTCGGTGCGGTCAGTGGGCTTGCCGATCTTGTTCAAGTTGCGTCGGCGTTCGAATGTAGCTGCGCGCAGACGGTTGCCAAGATAGTCGTTACGACTTACTTTCACAGTGGAGTAATCCTTCCACTTGTCCGGATAGCCGACCTTGCCCGTGTTGAATGCTGCCAGTTTCTGCAGCGCCTTCTCTTTGGTTTCGGCCGTCATCCACGGCAAGTCTTTGATGTCCGCGCGAAGTGCTTCGGTGAGCGCGTCGATCATCTTGTGCATGCGGACTTTGCCATCTGCGCCAAACGTCTTCTTGACGTAGAGTTGACCCAGGGCCTCGCCCAGTCCGCCATCGGTCGCGCGTACACATTTCTTCCAACGCGGTTCCATTTCCTTGGTGCCATTAAGGTAGGCGCCATTGAAATCGAAGTCTTCCTTTACCAGCGCTGCTGTCAATGCGGGTGCCGCCACGTCAATGACTCTCCAACGCAGGTAGGTCTTCCAATCGTCGAGTGGCTTGTTTTCAACTAACGCATTTACTTGTTTGAAAAAGTTCGGGCTGCTGTTGTTGAGTTCCGTGAATTCCGGCGCCTTGATGGCTTCAAAATAGGAGACGAACTCAAAGCTGGGAGCCATCTTCGCCAGATCATCCTTGGTCATCTTGTTGTCGCGGTTTTTAGGATCTCGCATGGAGATGCGGTCCATCTGTGCGCGCGCCAATTCCGTCTCAATGGACATCACGGTCTTTGCATCGGCTTCTGCTGCACTGGAACTTTCGCCAGCCAACTCGAGCATCTTCTGGACGTGCGCCACATACTTCGCGCGTTTTTCCACCGACTTGGCGTCGTCTTTGAGATAGTCATCGCGGTCACCCAAGGTGGTTCCACCTTGGCCCACGCTGGCAATCGTCTGCTTGGAATTTTTCATGTCCGGAGCAGCGCCGAAGCCAAACATGCCGGGAAGCCCTTCGCCTTGGAACTGCGCAAATGTCTTGAACAGGTCCGCACGGCTGCCGATAGCATCCACCTGCTGGAGGTATTGCTTGATCGGCGTAGTACCTTTTTCTTCAATCGTCTTTTCATCCATGCAGGCTGCGTAATAGTCGCCGACCTTGGCTTCCAGCGGAGTGCGCTTGGCCTTCGGGTCAGCTAGCTTTTCCAACATTTCGTGGAGAATGTTGCGGTTTCGTTCAGCCAGTTCACTGAAACGGCCCCATCGCGATTGGTCGCCGGGAATGGGATTATTCTTGCGCCATCCGCCACAGGCATACTGATAAAAGTTTTCACAAGGCTCTACAGTCTTGTCCATTGAGTCGATGCTAAATCCAGTCACCTTGGTGCTTTTTGCTGCAGGGGCTGCAGCCTTGCTGGCAGGTTTCGCTGCCGGTTTGGCGGCGGGTTTGGCTTGGGCGAACATGGTGCCGGCTCCAAGCAGTAGGGCAAACACACTGAGCGTAATGCGACGCATAGTTTTCCTCAGAATTTTTGATTTGGCAGTGGTATGGGACGTTCTACTCTGTTCGGGAACTTACCTTGAGACCTTAGACGGATGACTTGTCCGTTTAGTTTCGGGGTATTTTTCGACCCGCAAACTATACTCCACGGGCGATGGTTCCGGTAGAGTCCGTTTTTCGGCGCTTCCACGCCTGCTTCGGCTGCACGGATGCCACTTCCGGATACACTACCCGTGCCCGTTCTAACGCATCAGCCACATTGGCGCAGATATTCTCCCGCCCTACGCGGTCCTCGAATCCGGCCTGATGCAAGAGTCTGGCCGGCTGTGAGCGACTGCCGCACATGATGAATGCACGCCCACTCGATCGCACTTGCTCAGACAACAACTCCAACTCGTGCAGCCCAGTCGCATCAATGGCAGTCATGTTGCGCAGCCGCAGGATCACTACGGGCGATAATTCGGGAAGTCGCTGCGCTATCTCGTTCACTTTTTCTGTTGCCCCAAAAAGAAACGGCCCGTGGATTCGGAACATGCTCACGTAAGGAGGGATATCTTTTCCCTGTAAAACGTGTGCGCGGCCTTCTTCTAAGTCTTCAGCCGTGATCTCAGATACGGTCGTAGTCGCCGTGACGTTGCGGATGAAAACCAACGCGGCCAGGATCATCCCGAATTCCACCGCAACGGTCAGGTCAGCGAAAACAGTGAGCGAAAACGTCAGCAGCCATATCCAGATATCGGATTTTCCCAGTTTGAGCAGTTCCGGTATCTCATGCCACTCGCCCATGTTGTAGGAGACGACGAGCAGGATCGCAGCCAGAACAGATAGTGGAATGAACTTCGCCAGCGGAGCCGCCGCCACAAGTATTACCAGCAGGGTAAGAGCATGGACGATGCCTGAAATCGGCGTCTTTGCGCCAGAGCGGATATTTGTCGCAGTCCGGGCGATAGCCCCGGTTGCCGGAAGCCCGCCAACCAGCGGACTGAGGATGTTGGCAATACCTTGGGCCATCAGTTCCTGATTGGGATTGTGCTTCTCGCGGGTCATCCTGTCAGCCACAACCGCCGACATCATCGACTCAATGGCTCCCAGCATCGCCACCGTGATCGCCGGCGATATCAGCGGGAGCATCAACTTGAAATGAAATTCCGGCAGGATGATCTTTGGAAGTCCGCTGGGAATCCCGCCGAAGCGCGTACCGATGGTCTCAACCGGAAGCTTCAGAGCGATCACTGCGATTGTCCCGAACAGCAACGCGACAATATATCCGGGAACGCGCTTTATGTAGCGCATGCACACGATAATGATGACGAGTGCGGAAACCCCGAGAACCGTCTCTAATTTTGAGAACGTGTGAAAGCTCTTGCCGATCGCTTCCATCCGGGCCAGGAACTCGCCCGGAACCTTCACGATCTTCAACCCGAAGAAATCCTTGATCTGCGTGCTTGCGATGAGTACGGCGATCCCGTTCGTGAATCCCACGATCACCGGTCGAGGAATATATCGCACCGCTGTGCCCAGTCCGGTGGCACCTAGCACCAGCAGCAATATCCCGGCCATGAGCGTGCACATGAACAGGCCGGTTACGTCATACTTCTGCACAATCCCGTACACAATGACCACGAACGCGCCCGTTGGCCCGCCGATCTGCGTGCGTGATCCGCCCAACGCCGAAATAAGAAATCCGGCGATTACCGCGGTATATAGCCCTGATTCCGGAGTCATTCCGGAAGAGATCGCAAACGCCATCGCCAGCGGCAGAGCGACGAGTCCCACAGTGACACCGGCGATCAGGTCGCCACGAAGCTCAGAGAGGTTGTAGTCGCGCAGAGCGTCCACAAGTGCAGGACGAAAGAATTTTTGTCCGGAGAAAGGCAGCGCCAAGTATTCAACTCCAAATGGAACAAAGTGACACAAAGAGCGCGGCACAGGCCGCACTCCAAAGCAAGAAATGATAGGCGAAGTCTAAATAATGCGCCTTTTGGATGGCGCTGCCAAATAAAAAACGCCCGAAGCTCTGTGGCTTCGGGCGCTTGATCTACTGAACTCTGCCTAGAACAACTTGAAATGAATCGTCAGGTACTTCTTAGGATTCTCTCGCACAGCCTTGACCAGGTTTCGTGATTCCACCAACATCTGATCTGCATTTGTATACAGCGAAGGATCATTAAACAGTTTTCCTGCGCTGCCTTCGCCTTTGTCCAATTTTTCGGTCAGGTGCGAGAGGTTCGTAATAACACCATCGATCTTCTTCGCGAACTCTTCATCATGTGCAAACTTGCCCAACGTGCCCTTGCCGGCATTAATGTCAGTCATCAACTGGTTGGCTTTGGCGATCGTCTCGTTGGCGTTGCGATAAAGGGTCTCATCCTTCAGCAGCTTGCCGACACTGCCCTTGCCATCATCAATCTCATTGATGATCTTCGAGAGCTTGTCCACCGAGCCATTCATCTTGTTGTAGAGTTCGTCGTCATTGAGCAGCTTGCCAATGCTGCCTTTTCCCGAATTCACCTGACCAACGATTTGCTGCATTTGCGCCAACAGGGCGTTGGCTTTGTCGAAGAGTGCAGGATCGTTCAACACCTTGCCCACTGATCCTTGGCCATTTTCAATCGTAGCCATGATGCGGTCCAGCCGCTTCAGCAGGACGTCCATATTCTGCAGAGTTCCCTGTCCGGCTTTCAACACGTCATCAATAGAATTCGCTTCTTGCGACTGCAGCGTGTCGCCGTCTTCGGCTGGCGGCCCTTTGGCATTCTTGCTGTTGATGTCCACAAACAGTTCGCCAAGAACGCCTGCCGTCGCAAGACTTGCGATTGAATCCTTCCTGATGTGGAACGCGTAATCGCGACTGACCTTCATCACAACTAGTACAGGAGTCAGCTTCTGTCCGGGTACCACCTCAATGGATTTCACGTTCCCTATAGTCACACCGTGAAGTGCAACCGGCGCGCCCACGCGCACGCCTTCCGTGGACTGGAAGTACGATTTCAATGTGAGTTTTTTCGCGAAGGGACCGGAACTGCCGGACATCAAGAAGATCAGTATCGCCAAGGTGATACTGGCGAAGATCACGGTTATTCCAACGCGGAGTTCAGACCATCGGAGTTGCTGCTGGCTAGGCATTTCCCCTCACACTCGTGCGATCAATCGATTCTTAATGGAGCGCCGAATCATAGCAGATGAACGCCGCAGAGTCAGCAATCACCTGCCATTTTCACTATGCCGATGCCGACTGCCGAAAACTCCCCACCAGTAGCATCGCCGTCAAATACGCAATGGCCCCGCAAAGCAGCGTTGCGTTGAGTCCAAAGTGGATCGCGATGATCATCGCCGACACTGAACCAAGCACACTCGCCGCCGCATTCATCGCCCACGCCCATTCCACCCGATTGTCATTCAGGTCAGAGAGTGCCCGTAATCCAGTCGGAAACGGCATTCCCATGGCGAAGCCAAGTGGCACCAGCAGGACGCCGCTCAACAACAGTTTTAAACCGAATTCCAAGCCTATGAACGCCGAGAGTAGCAGGGGTAGCGCAAATACGTAAGCAACGATGCCCACTGCAATCGCAAATAGCGGGACTCGAACACTCGACGTCTGCCTCAACCACTTGCGCGAAACGAAACTTCCCGCGCCGCTCGACAGCAGCATGAGAAATACCACCACGGTGAGTGCGTAAGTCGGATGTCCTAAGAACAAAACGAATCTTTGGATCAGCGCGATCTCCACCAGGATGAATCCTAAGCCCACTGCAATGAAATAGAACAGCCTGCTCGCCGGGCCGGTCGCGGCTGCGGACGTATGCAATGCAAGCGGCAGAATCAGAAATGCGAGCACGGCCACAATGCTTATGACAAAGACCATGAAGAGCACTGTAACGCCGAGATTGACCTTCCAATCCATGCCCTTGCCGGTTCCGGCAACCACTTGCTTCATCACATCACTTGTCTTCAGCGTGAAAAAGAAAAATGGATTTTGGTCGTAAACCGGAGTGATGTTGTAGTCGTATGCGTCCTCGTACGCCCCGCTCGATTGCTGCCAGCTGATCAGCCGATGAAACGCGTTGTCGCCAGTGGGAGGTGTCGAGTACACAGCCGCCGTCACGAATGCCGCTGGATCAGTCGATCCCGCTTTCACCGTATGTTCTTCCATGGGCATATAAAGCGCGAAAAGATTTGGATTTCCCGCCAGGTGCTCCCGCACGGACTTCTCTTCTTCAAGGGTAAAGGCTGATTTTTTTGCGAGCACGGCAACAGGTCGCCCGTCCTGATCAAGCGCGCCGTCTGAAACGATGATGAAATTGTGGCGCGGATCTGTCACTCCCATTCGCCGCAACGCTTCCATCGCTTGCGATACCACGCGCAACGCCTCTCGGGGCTTCTTGAATTCCCAGCGGGTGATGGCGATGAATCCGTCTGGCTTGAGGTGCCGAAAATACTCCTCGAACGCTTCCACCGTGTACAGATTATTTTCGCTGAGTGCGAATGCGCCCGCGGCGGTCGAGGCCCACGTGTCCACCAGCGTCATCTGGATCACGTCGTACCGGTCTTTGGAATTTCGGACCCAGCTCCGGCCATCGGCAACATTCATGTGCACTTCCGGCCGTTCGTATAAGTGATACGAATAGTCGGCGCGATTGCCCCGCATGATCGTGGTGGCAATGATCGGATTGATCTCGATCCCAGTCACATCTTTGCTGCCATTGGCCACGGCACGCAGCACATCCACTCCACCACCCGGACCGATGATGGCGAACTTACCATTGGGACGCAGCACATTCGCGACTGCGGGCGCTGCGGCCATCAAGTCCTTCTTCCAGTTGTAACCCGGCACCGGCGGGTTGCCGCCCATGTCGTGCAGCCCCGCCTTCACATCGAGCGCCCAATTCTTCGGGTCGACATTCATGATCGCTGTGGATGCGTCAGCGTCGATGACGATGTACTCGGATTCGCCTTTCCGGTTGATCTCCACTCTCGAGATTGCATTCCACTTGGCAAAAACCATCCAGGGCTGGTCGCGCCTCATTCCTTTTGCAAAGACAATGTCGATCAATTTGCCCGAGTGATTTGCCGCGATCAGCAAAATGAAGAGACCGCCCAAGCCCACAGCGATGTTTCGGGTACGCTTCTCAGCCGCCCAAAGTGCGGCAGCACCTGTCATTGTGACTGCAGAAACCAGGATCGCATTTGGCCCACCCACAATGTTCAGCAACGGCACGATTGCCATGCAAGCCAGCGCGCCGCCAAAAAGGTCAGCGGCGTAGATGGTGCCAATGCCCTTCGTCTCGCGCGCGAAGACCACAGAGAACAGCCATCCCGTGAAGAAAAAGGGCAGAGCAGACGCAATGTAGATGATCGTTAGCTTGCCGAAATTCCCGGGCGTCAATTCCAGAGAAATAGGGACGTGCAGCACGATCTCCAACACCAGCAACGTGACCGCTGCATTGAGTGCGCAGAGGCTAACACCGAGCACTGAAATGCTCCATCGCGAAAGCCATTGTTGCTTTACGTGCGCGAACACTCCCCCTGCTCCCAATCCAAGCAACGCGACGGAGATGGCAAGAAACGCGAAATGGTAGAAGAGCACGACGGAGAAGAGCCGCGTCAGTCCGAGTTCAAGTAATAGGCTGGAGAAACTGACTAGCGCGATGGCGAGCATGATGCGCGTTCGCCCCGCGCTCTGCCGCTCTCCAATGCTGGATGGGAATTCGATCGTGGATGAGGTCATGAGTAAGCCCATCCATAATCAATGAAGCACTACTTTCGGTCAACCGTCACCCGGCGCTCGCGGGTTCAGTCTTCCAGTATCACCTGTGCCATCGCCTGATGCTCGGTATGCGTGAGTGACAGCGAGACTCGTCTCATGCCCAGCTTCGCCGCGAATTCCGCTGCCTTGCCGCTGAAAATGATCGTAGGACGTCCACCCGGCTCGCGGGCCACTTCAACATCATGCCAGGTGACTCCCCGACGCAGCCCCGTGCCGATGGCCTTCATCGCTGCTTCCTTCGCCGCGAAACGCGCCGCAAAACTTTCCGCCGCTCCGCGCTTCTTCGACTGGCAATACGCGATCTCAGCGGGCGTGAACACGCGATTCAGGAACCGCTCACCAAATCGTGCGATGGACGCAGCCACCCTCGCGACTTCGGTGATATCAACGCCTGTGCCCACGATTGCCATGCAGGATTAAGACGTTACAACAAACGGTCGCCGCGGTAAATCAACTTGCCCTCGACCACTCGCGCTTCGTCCATCGGTTTGTGCTCGCGCGGCGGCTTCT
The DNA here is from genome assembly GCA_025462725.1 of Terriglobales bacterium. Lineage (GTDB taxonomy): Bacteria > Acidobacteriota > Terriglobia > Terriglobales > Acidobacteriaceae > JAICLA01. The sequence continues at coordinate 257,113 of JAOAPE010000002.1, forward strand.
CATCAATGATGTGCAGCACGCGATGTCCATTCGCGGTGAGGTAGTCTGACACCATCATGCGATGGCACTGGAAATACATCTTCTCTGCGCACATGATCGCCAACCGGCGCGGTTCCGCCAGCGTTGCCACTTCGTTCGCAGCCGATTGGAACTGCTCCGTCAGCATGTAGTCGGCGTAGTTGCGGAACGAGTCATTCCGCAGCGCGATGTTCGGCGACTCAGCCAGTGTCTTCTTGCGCCGGCCGCCGAGGTCCTGCATCCATTTGTACTCGAGGCCAATCTCCGGCAACCACCACTCCAGCCGCTCGCGGTTGAAATGCGGCAATCGGCGCGACATCGGGAACGCGCGGATATCCACCAGCACTTGGATCTCATGCGCTTGCAGCACAGCGGAAAACTCGGCGAGGTCGCGGGTGGAATGGCCGAGCGTGTAGATCGTAGCCACTATGCTGAGATGGCAGCCAGAGCTTCGGCGATTTGGCGATCCTGCCCCGGCAACACCGTCCGCAGATCAATGACCACCCGGCCGTCTTCCACCCGAGCAGCGATCGGCACAACATTCGAACGCAAGCGCGCGAGCAATTCATCCGCGCTGAGATTGGCGCAGGTCAATGTGACAAGGAATGTAGGCAACACCGCTGTGGGTGCCGTCCCGCCGCCGATGATCGATTCCCCAGCTATCACTCCAGCCAAAACTCTTGGCGCATTGCCAATTGCTTTCGACAAGGATTCCGCACGGAGCCGGATCTCATCTGCGCTGAGTCTCATCATGCGTAGCGCCGGAATCGCATCATGATTCCCTCTGAGGTAGTCCATGAGCGTCGCTTCCAAAGCGGCGTATGTGAGCTTACCCACACGGAGCGCGCGGAACATAGGATTGCTACGGATCTTCGCGATCAGCTCCGGACGGCCACTCAGCATTCCGGCTTGCGGGCCGCCAAGAAGTTTGTCACCGCTGTACGTGATCACGTCCACTCCGGCGCGGATGCTCTCTGCCACGCCCGTCTCGCCGGTTACTCCCACGAATTCCAGATTCACCAGCGCGCCATTTCCTAAGTCTTCGAGCACTGGGATCTTGTGCTTGCGTCCGAGCGCGACTAGCTCCTCGAGTGATGGCTGCTCTGTAAATCCTACAATCGCGAAATTCGAGCGATGCACCCGCAGCAGCAACCGTGTTTTCTCGTTAATAGCTTTTTCGTAATCGGCGATGCGCGTGCGGTTCGTCGTCCCGACTTCTCGCAACGTAGCTTGCGATTTCGCCATCACATCGGGCACGCGGAAGCTCCCGCCAATTTCGACCAGTTCGCCGCGCGAGACGATCACCTCTCCGCCTTCTGCCAGCGAATTCAGCGCCAGCATCACCGCCGCAGCGCAATTGTTGACGACAACTGTATGAACTTCGTACGAACTTTCCCGTTCAACATTGAGCAATCGCGAGAACAACCCCTGCACGTGCACGTCGCGCTTGCCGCGCTCGCCGGTCTCAATGTCGTACTCGAGATTCGAATATCCGCGTGCGACCTCACCAATATGCGCAATTGCCGCTTCAGATAGCGGCGCACGCCCCAGATTCGTATGAAGAATCACTCCCGTTGCGTTGATGATTCTCGTCAATGACGGAGCAAACTCCCGGCGCAAGTGTTGCTGCACGGCGAGCACAATCCTGCTCACGGCAGCGTCCACCTCTTCAGCTCTCAGTTTCTCTGTCGCAATCTCCTCGCGCAATCGAGCTAGTACCTCGCGAGCGGCATCGGTCACCGCTCCGACCGAAGCCCCGTGTTGTGACGCAAGCTCTGCGATGGCCGGCATCCGCATCAGCTCGTCAATGGACGGCAGCTTGCGAAACAACGCGTTGGAAGCACTTGGCATTCGGATTATTATCCCACCTCCACCAGTCCGTACCGCCGCTGCCAGTGTTTCTTCAGGTGCTCCATTACCGCCGACATCTCCTGTTGCGTTATCGCCGAATCGCCGCCAGCCACCACCGCTGACGCCTCACGTTTTGCAATCTCCAAAATCTTGCGGTCACGCAGCAGGTTCGCAACACGCAATTCCGGCATTCCCGCTTGCCGTGTTCCGAAGAACTCTCCCGGACCACGCAGTTCGAGGTCCAGTTCCGCGATCTCGAAACCATTTTGCGTCCGCACCATCTCGTCCAGTCGGCGCTCCGCTTCCTCTGAGACTTTCGCAGTCGCGTCCGTCATAAGGATGCAATACGACTTCGCCGCTCCCCGCCCGATGCGTCCGCGAAGCTGATGCATCTGCGCCAGTCCGAAGCGCTCAGCATGTTCCACCACCATGATGTTCGCGTTGGCAACGTCCACGCCGACTTCAATGACTGTTGTCGAAACCAGCAGATCGAGTTCCCCACGCTGGAAGCGGCGCATGATGGCTTCCTTCTCTTCGGAATCCAGCTTGCCGTGTAACAGACCGATGCGCAGGTCAGGAAAGATCTTCTTACGCAGTTCGTCATACATCGCGACTGCGGCTTTCAGTCCCATCTTCGAGCGCCCTTTTTTTGTGGGATCAGCCTCCATCCCCGGCCACTCCGATTCATCCTCTGCGGCCTCAATCACCGGATACACCACGTACGCCTGGTGCCCCGCCTTGATCTGCTTGCGAACAAACGCCCAGACTTCTTCCGCGCGCTCGTCCGTCACGCGCCGCGTAGTGATCGGCGTCCTTCCCGGCGGAAGCTCGTCCAGCGTACTCGTATCCAAGTCTCCGTAGAGAGTCAGCGCCAACGTGCGCGGGATAGGCGTCGCCGTCATCACGAGTACGTCCGGCTCCGCAGCGCCTTTCTTCATCAGCTTGAAACGCTGCATCACGCCGAAGCGATGCTGTTCATCCACGACTACCAATCCGATTTTCGCGAACTCCACTTTCTCTTCGATCAGCGCATGTGTACCGATGACCAGCTGCGCGTTTCCCTGCGCGATGTGTCGCCTGATCTGCCGCTTGCGGTCTTGATCGAGCGAACCCGTGAGCAGCACCACTCGATATCCGCACGGCTCCAGCATCCGGCGCGCCGCAAGATAATGTTGCGTCGCCAGGATTTCCGTCGGCGCCATCAACGCAGCCTGGTATCCGTTCTCGATGGCAATTACCGCCGCTTGTAGTGCCACGATGGTCTTTCCGGATCCCACATCGCCCTGCAGCAATCGACGCATCGGCGCGGGATGCAACATGTCATCGGCGATCTCTTTCAATACTCGTTTCTGCGCCGTGGTCGGATGAAACGGAAGAAACTTCTTGATCGCCGCGCGAACAGGCTGATCGAGCTTGAATGAGATTCCCTGCCGTGCACGCAGCTTCTTGCGCTTGAGTTCCAATCCCACTTCGAGGAAAAACAACTCTTCAAATATCAAACGAAAGTGCGCGGGCGTCCGCGCCGATTGCAGATCCGCAAAGCTCTCCCCTGCAGGCGGAAAGTGCACCTTCTCGAATGCTTCCCGCCGATCGATCAGCGACACCCGTTCGGCTATCGCACGCGGTACGCCATCCAGAATCTCGTTTGAGAGGTTCTGCAGCGCTCGATAGATCGCATTCCGAAACCATCGCGACGTCAGCTTCTGGTTTGCCGCCGATTCATAGATAGGAACGATCCGCCCGATCTCCAGCGACTCCTCAACTTTGCGGTCAGCCTCTTTCTCCGTATCCTCTGTGCCACTTCCCGCCTCCTGGGGTTCCGCCAAGATCTCGTATTGCGGCTGGATGACCTGCAAGCCGCCGCGTCCGCGAGTGCTCTTGTCCACCTTGCCGTAGAGCGCGACCAATTGCCCCGGCTTGAATTTGTCTTTTAGATACGTTCCGTGGAACCAGACGCCCTTCAGCGTGGAGCGGCCTTGTCCGAACGTGACTTCGAAGATTGGCATGCGCTTGGTGCGGAACAGCATTGCCGTGCGCACTTCGGCGATCACGCTGGCCATTTCGCCCGCTTTCAATTCCGCAATGGTTCGCGCATTTAACCGGTCTTCATACCGAAACGGGAGGTAATAGAGCAGGTCTTCGACTGTGTCAATGCCTTTGGCCTTGAGCAACTCCGCCAGTCGCGGACCAATCCCTTTCACGTACATCACCGGTGTGTTCAGTTCCAGCACCACTGGATGGTAACAAACGCACTAACGCGCATTTCGCAGAATTTACGGGCTTCCCTTGCCGTTCCGCGCTAAAATTCTTTCAATTCTCCTGCCCACGCTCGCTCCGCAGGATTTCCTCCCATGCAGAAAATCGCGATTTTGTACGACCTCAGTCAGGCAGTCATGTCCACCTTTGATCTGGACGAGGTGCTTAACCGCACCCTCGCCATCATGCGGGACTACTTCCAGATGCCGAATTCGTCGATTTTTCTCATCGATCCGCACACCAAGGAACTCTATCTCCGCGCAGGTTTCGGACGCCCGCAAACAGAAGCCGAAGTCCGCCAGCGAATCGGCGAGGGCATTGTCGGGTCGGCAGCAAAGGTAAAGCGACCCGTCTACGTGCGCGATGTGACCACCGATGCGCGCTACATCATGCGCCTTTCCACCACTCGATCAGAGGTCGCCATCCCTCTCATGGTGCGCGACGATGTTGTTGGCGTGCTCGACTTCCAAAGCGAAGTCCCCGATTATTTTGACAACGAGACCATCGACCTGCTCACGCTCTTTTCGACGCAGGCATCATTAGGACTGGAAAACGCCCGCCTATATTCGCTCGAGCAACGTCGATCGCGGCAATTGGAAGCCATCAATGCCATCGCTCGGCAGACCACCGCGGTCGTCGACCTCGATCAGCTTCTCGAAAAAGTCTGCCGCCTGATCCTCGAACGCTTCGCTGTGGACCACGTTGCAATTCTGCTCTTTGAAGACGGACAACTCCAGATCCGCGCGCACCATGGCAAACTTACCGCCAGTGTGGAGACCGGAGCACTGCTTGCGCCGGGCACCGGGATCGCTTGGCGCGCCATGGATGCGGGAAAAACGATGCTCGAGAATGACGTGACCAAAGACAGCCGCTATCTTCCCGGCTTCGAAGAGACCCAATCCGAGATGTGCGTTCCACTCATTTTCTTTGGCGAAAAACTGGGAACGCTCGTCCTAGACAGCGCAAAGATCCACGCCTTCGATCAAGGGGACATTCAGCCTCTAGAAGCCGTGGCCGACATCTGCGCCGCTGCCATCCAAAACGCCAAACACTTCGAGCGCACGCAACAGCTCGCTTATCTTGACGGACTCACCGGCATCTTCAATCGACGCTTCTTCGAACTGCGTATTGCTGAAGAGCTGGAGCGCGTCAATCGTTACAATTCCTCGATGTCGGTCATTATGATTGACATCGATCGCTTCAAGAAACTCAATGACGAGTTCGGACACCTGCTCGGCGACGAGGTCCTCCGCCAGGCTTCACACATTTTTTCCCAGCAGCTTCGCAAAGGCGACGTTGTCTGCCGCTACGGTGGCGAGGAATTCGCCCTGCTGCTCCCGCAGACTACTGGCGAGAATGCAATGGAAGTCGCTGAAAAATTGCGCCGCACTGTGGAAGCCACTCACTTTCCCGGCGTTCCCCGCAAAGTCACCGTCAGTGCCGGCGTCGCGGATTCTCCTGCGTTTGGCAAAGTCCGCGATGAGATCGTTGCCGCCGCTGACTCCGCACTCTATCAAGCCAAGCAGGCGGGACGAAACAAGGTCATCGCCGCTTCCCGCGTGAAACAGGTGCCCGCATAGACTGTAAGCCGTAATCCCGTGAAACTTTCATAAGGCGAACGCCGTATCGTAGTCAACTTCCCCAGGTTATAAGTTTGTAGTTTGCGGATTTCCCGCCCGAAAGAACCATGTCCACAGTCGAATTGAAAAATGTATGCAAGGCGTATGACAAGTTCATCGCCGTCGATGATCTTTCATTCTCCATCGCGCCCGGCACCATGTTCGGGCTTTTGGGCCCGAACGGCGCGGGCAAGACCAGCACTATCCGCATGATGATAGGCATCACCATGCCTGACTCAGGCGAAGTGCGCATGTTCGGCCAGCCCTTCACGCGTGACATCCTCAAGCGTGTGGGATACCTCCCCGAAGAACGCGGCCTCTACCCCAAGATGGTCGTGCTGGAACAGCTGGTCTTCATCGGCGAACTTCACGGATTGTCGGCAGCCGAAGCGAAAAAGCGCGCAATCGCCTGGGGAGAGCGCCTTGAGATCGCCAGCAGTTATGCGAAGAAGACGAATGAACTATCTAAGGGTATGCAGCAGAAGATCCAGTTCATCGCCACGTTGCTGCACGATCCAGACTTCATCATCATGGACGAGCCATTCTCCGGACTCGATCCCGTCAACTCCAAGCTGCTCGAAGACGTGTTGATCGACTTGCGCAAGCAAGGCAAGACGATTCTCTTTTCTACCCACCGCATGGAACAGGTCGAAAAACTTTGCGATTCCATCTGCCTGGTCAATAAAGGCAAAGCGGTGCTGGCGGGCGAACTTCGCGAAGTCAAATCGCGATACGGAAAAAATCAAGTGGAGATCACCTTCGAGGAATCTGACGATGGCGCATTCCTGCAACAGGATCAAACAGTGCGTTCCCTCGACCGGTATGAAGGACACGTCGTCGTCCGCTTAGCACCCGGCGCTGACGCGCAAACATTGCTGAAGACCGTTACCCAGCGCTCACGCGTAAACAAATTCGAGCTGATGGAACCATCGCTCGAAGAGATATTTATAGAAGTGGTGGGCAAGACCGATGCATAACATGACTCTCCGAAACGTTTGGCTCATCGCGAAGCGCGAATACCTCGAGCGCGTCCGTACCAAGGCGTTCCTTATATTCACGTTGCTGACTCCCGCTCTCGCCATCACCTGGGCCGTGCTTCCTTCGCTGATGTTGAGCAAGAAGACTGGCGGCACTCAGCATCTTGTGGTCGCCACTGCGAATGTGGAACTCGGTTCGGCAATCAAGGCTCGTATTGAAGAGCCGCCAGTTGACACTGATTCCGAATCCGGCACTGCGCAGCAATCAAAGCAAGCGAAACAAGTTCCCGGCGTGAATGACACGAAGTATCGCGTGGACGTGGACACGAATGTCTCGGACGAGGAACGCAAGGCGCTGCAAGCCAGGATCGATTCGAAACAGATCGACGCCTTTCTCTGGCTTGACCAGAAGTCGCTGGATAATCATTCTCTTACGTATACCGCCCGTTCTGTTGCGGACTTCATCGAGTTGAACAGTTTGAATTCCGCCGTTCGCGACGCTTTGACTAAGCAGCGTCTTCATGCACAAGGGCTCTCCCCTGCCGCCGTGGAGGATGTACTCAAGCGTTTCAAGATCGACACAGTTCAGTGGACCGAAGGAAAAGCGACGAAAACGGACCGAGACATTCAGTTCCTGAGCGTCTTCCTTCTCGGATTCGTCATGTACATGACTGTAATGATCTTCGGCATGAGCGTGATGCGCTCCATCGTGCAGGAAAAAACCTCCCGCATCATGGAAGTGCTCATGTCCACGGTCTCCGCCAGTGATCTCATGGCTGGGAAGATCTTAGGGGTGGGCGCGGTAGGACTCACGCAGATCGCGATCTGGGGAGTGATGGGCACAGTCGCTGCCAGCCCCGGCGCTACCATGGCCGCGAAAATCATCAAGCAGGCAAACTACTCGCTGCTGACATTGGTTTACTTCGCGTTGTTCTTCCTCGCCGGATACTTCCTCTACAGCTCTCTCTGCGCCGCGCTCGGTGCCATGGTGAACTCTGAGCAGGAAGCCCAACAGGTCCAAATGTTCGTGATGATGCCCTTGATCATCTCGTTCATGTTCCTGTTCTTCGCCATGAAAGCTCCGAACGACCCTACAGTGGTCATCGTTTCCATGATTCCCTTCGCGGCTCCTATCATCATGATCACGCGTATCGTCGCGCAAACGCCACCTGTCTGGCAGATAGCGCTATCACTCACAATCATGGTTGTGACTACGTACCTGGTCTTGCTGGTGACGTCGCGCATCTACCGCGTCGGGATTCTCATGTATGGCAAGCGCCCTACTTTGCCCGAAATCATCAAGTGGATCAAGTACGCTTGATCGCTCGCAGAATCTCTAAAAGCCTGCTCTTTTCGAGCAGGCTTTTTTCTTTTGCGGCGCAGCAGCACTCGTTCACAGAGCGGCGCTTTAGCGCCGCGTCAGCTCATAAAGTGAAGGGCTTCAGCCTTGTTCCTCAAGCTAAGAGCTAAAAGCTAAGAGCTACTTTACAATCCTTCCGTGCCCGATTCCCCTCAACCCACCGACGCGCCCCCACAGTCCGATGCCCAGCGCTTCACCCTCCGCCAGCGTATCACCATTGCGCTGATCAGCGGGCTCGGCACTCTCGCCATCCGCCTCATCGGGCCAACAATAAGATTGAAGGTAGGTATCGAAGACGGCGGCCCTCCGGAAGTCCTCCGTGTTCCCGCCGTCTATTGTTTCTGGCATCAGTGTGTATTCGCATCGGCTTGGGTTTACCGTAACCGCGATGTCGCAGTTATGACCAGCCGCAGTTTTGATGGCGAATACATCGCGCGCATCATCGAGAACCTCGGATTCCGCGCCGTTCGCGGCTCCAGTTCGCGCGGTGGAGTATCCGCGCTGTTGGGCATGCACACCGAGATTGAAGAAGGACGCGTCGCCGCTTTCACCATCGACGGCCCTCGGGGCCCCAAGCACATCGTCAAGCCTGGTCCGGTTCTGCTCGCCCGCAACACCCAGGTCCCGATCGTCTGCTTTCACCTGGCGCTCGAACGTAAGTGGACTCTCAACTCCTGGGACAGCACCATGATCCCCAAGCCGTTCACCCGCGCCTACATGCGCATCAGCAAAGCGATTCCAGTTCCCGCCGAACTCGATGACGCGGGAATGCAATCACTCCAATCCGAATTGCAGGCCACGCTCGACCGCGTGACCGCCTTTGCGGAAGAAAAGGTGGCCCACTCTTAGCCCGCTGCGGGTGCCCCGTCCTAGCTCCTCTACGGCGGGGTTTTGCTTCTTGTTTCAAAAAGTTGACACACTTCCGCGCCATGCCCGCGGCTCGAACTCACTGCGGGTGCCCAGTCCTAGCTCCGCTAGGGCGGGGGTTTTGCTTCTCGTTTCAAAAGAATTGATACACTTCCGCGCATGCCCCGGGGACTCAAACGCTTTCACGAAACCCGACGACTGCACTTCATCACCTTCAGCTGTTTTCACCGCCGACCGAAATTGGGCACGGCTGCGCGTCGCAGAGTTTTCGAATTCAGCCTCGAGCGTGTTCGCCGCCAATATGCTCTGGTTGTTATCGGATACGTGGTCATGCCCGAGCACGTCCATTTACTTATTGGCGAACCCGAAAACCATCTGCTCTCGCGGGCAATCCAATCGTTGAAGCAGGGTGTGGCAAGAAGGCTTGCGTTGAGAAGTGCTGAACCCTTTTGGCAGGCGCGATACTATGATTTCAATCTTTGGAGTGACCGCAAGAGAATTGAAAAGCTTCGTTATATGCACCGCAATCCGGTCAAGCGCGGATTAGTTGAGAAACCTGAAGATTGGGGATGGAGCAGTTTCAATCATTATGCGACCGGAGTGGAAGGAGTGGTCGAGATTGAAACACAGTGGACGGCAAGAAAAAGAGAACAGATGGGGATTGTCCCAGCGCTGAAGATTAAGTCAACTACCCCGCCCTAGCAAAGCTAGGACGGGGCACCCTCAAAAGGATAGGATGGGCCACCCGCCGATGGTCGCGCAAGACTACAAGCGTGCGTATGACTTTGGCAGCAATGAGTTTCAGGAAGCAATGACGTTCCAAGCTTTTTGTGGAGAGTCAAAGCGAACCAACTCTCGGAAAGTTGTTGAAGGTCGACGAAGTTAAGTCCAGCGTACGAGGGCAAGGTCGCCCGATATCATGGACTGGTGTCGTCCAAGCGAATTACAAATACGAGAAAGCTAATGCCCGTTTCATCGCTCGATTTAAGAAGAGTGACGGCGTTTGGAAACTCTTCTACTTCAAAATAACTAGGGAGTAGAGTGGAATCATGTGGAGAAATGGCCAGATGAAACGAACTTGCAGCCACCCAGAGACCGGGCCGCGACCGGTCTTGCTGAAGACAACATTTGCGAGAAGTCCGATGAATAGAACGTCAGTTGTGATGCTGCTTGTTTCGATTCTCGTCATTGCAGCGGAGTTGAACGCCCAGAATCCAGCGCCCGCCTCGTCGCCGAGCAACACTCCACCACTGGCTTTGCGAATCAAGCGCTTCGAAGTGAAAGAGAAAACGTTGCCACAAGCGATTGCAGAGTTAACTCATCTGCCAGCGGATCTTCATCTTGGGTTGGAAGAACTGCCGCGCGCCAACATGAACGATCCTCGAGACACGAGCATACAGTTCTCAATGCTCCTCCAGAATAAGACGATAAAACAGATTCTCGAGGCAATATGCGATGCAGACAAACGCTACACCTGGTCGGTGGATCAGAGCACAATCAACGTTTATCCATTGTCCATAGCTGAAGAGCGGGACTACCTTCTAAATCTCAAGATCAGAGCGATATCCATCAATGACATCAGCCATCCGGAGGAGGCGCTCACGCCCTTGGCACAACTGATGCCGACAAGGCAGATCGGATATATGGGTCTGAGCGGCAACAATGAGTATCCAAGCAAGTGGAGCGCGGATTTCAATGACATCACCGTCAAGCAATTCATAAATAGGATTGCCGAGCACATGGGAAGCAAAGGGTTTTGGGTTTATCAAGGCACTGAACGCGAGAGATTTTTTACCTTCCTGAATGGCCCTGCTCACACCGACTGAGCCAACAGCGTGTAAGAGATGAAGCGAGTAGGAGCGACTATGAAGATTTTCACCCAAATTGCGATCCTGCTGATGTTCGGCTCGATGACAAGCCTCGTTGCCGTCGGCCAAGCCGCACAACCTTTTTCAATCTCCATCAATGCCCTGAAAGGCGATATTAAATTTGGTGAACCCATTGAGATTAGAGTCACTATCACAAATACCTCGGGTCGTGACCTGGATGTTTCAAGTTCTTGGGAAGCAGGGACGGACGTGAGTCTCGAATTTGACGTTCGAGACACTAGCGGAAATCCACTTAGAAGGAAGGCGCGGCGCGAAGGCCCCGAATCTTTGAGCGTGAAAACTGCAACGCTAAAACCAGGCGAAACCATCAAAGAAACAACTCTGGTTAGCGCTCACTATATGGATGAACCGGGGCAATACGTGATTCAGCTGGCGCGACGCGTTTCTACCGACGCAAAACAAGGAAAAGTGAAATCCAACAAGATCACAGTAACTGTGACCCCATAATGCTCGCTAGAAGGCCGGGTGCCCCGTCCTAGCTCCGCTAGGGCGGGGGTTTTCCTTCTTGATCAACGGCTTCAATCTGCGTCCATCCGCGTTCATCCGCGGCTAAAGATGTTTCGCTTCTATCTTCCTCCGTGTCTCCGCGCCTCCGAGGTGAATAACTTATCTTTTAGCTAATTGACAATCTTTGTCATTGACAGCCAGCATGGAATGAATTACGTTCATTTCTCCGCACCCTTTCCCGCTAAAGTCGTCATTCTGGCTATCTTAGAGGTGGGGGGAGGGGGTATGGTGGTGTCTAAAACAAATGACAAATCAAACATCAGAAATCACTATTTCCATGGCCTCCGTTGACCGTCTTGGCCGCAGCATTTAGGATTTAAGTTTGCCTCACACCTCTTGGCCGCTTCGTCACTCTCCGGCCGGTTCGCGGGGCAAACACTTCGGAGGAATCACAAAAATGCCCGGTATTGAAGACAAAGTAAAACAGATCATCATCGACCAGCTCAGCGTGGAAGAGAGCGAGATCACCCCCAGCGCGTCATTCGTTGACGACCTCGGTGCCGATTCCCTTGACCGCGTGGAACTCATTATGGCCTTTGAAGAGGCGTTCGACCTTGAGATCCCTGACGAGCAGGCTGAGACCATCAAGACCGTGCAGGACGCCGTCAGCTACATCGAGAAGAATTCCAAGGCCGTGAAACAATAACTGCATCCGGCAGCTTTCGCCCGTAATCTGAATAAATCCGATAAACTGGGCTGTTCTAAATAGCTTCAGGAAAGGCCTACACAAAACATGGCTAGTGCCGTTGAAGACAAAGTAAAACAGATCATTGTGGAACAGCTTGGAGTGGATGAAGGTGAAGTCACTTCCAGCGCCTCCTTCGTAGACGACCTCGGCGCCGATTCCCTCGACACCGTCGAGTTGGTCATGGCCTTTGAAGAATCGTTCGACATCGAGATCCCTGACGAAGACGCCGAGAAGATCCGCACCGTGAAAGACGCGGTCGAATACATCGAAAAGAATTCGAAAGGCGGCAAGTAGTTTGTCGTCCGGGCGCCCGAACCGTCGCGTGGTTGTCACTGGCATGGGCCTCATCTGTGGGGTCGGCCACACCACTCCCGAAGTTTGGGAGAACCTCAAGGCCGGTAAAAGCGGCGTCGCGGCCATCACTCACTTCGACACCACCAACTTCGCCTGCACCATCGCCGCTGAGGTCAAGAACTTCGATCCCCTGAAGTTCATCGAGAAAAAAGAGATCAAGAAAATGGGACGCTTCATCCACCTGGCGCTCGCCGCCAGTGATGAAGCCATGAAGATGTGCGGCCTCGAAGTCACGCCGGAGATCTCCGAGCGAGTGGGCGTGCACATCGGCAGCGGCATCGGCGGGTTCGACGTGATCGAGCGCGAGCACAACAACCTGCTGCAAGGGGGCCCGCGAAAAATATCACCCTTCTTCATCCCCGCGTCGATCGTCAACCTCGCTGCCGGACACGTCAGCATCCGTTACAACGCGAAAGGCCCGAATGAAGCCACTTGCACCGCTTGCACCACCAGTGCGCACGCAATCGGCGACGCCTACAAAATAATCGAGCGCGACGACGCGGACGTGATGATCGCCGGCGGAACCGAAGCCGCGATCACCCCGATGGGCGTTGGCGGATTCGCTGCCATGCGCGCGCTTTCCACTCGCAATGACGCTCCCGAAAAGGCCAGCCGTCCCTGGGACAAAGATCGTGACGGATTCGTCATCGGCGAAGGCGCTGGAATCCTGATCCTCGAAGAACTGGAACACGCGAAGGCTCGGGGCGCGAACATCCTCGCCGAGATCATCGGATACGGCATGAGTGCCGACGCATTTCACATCACCCAACCGGCAGAAGATGGCGAAGGCGGTTTCCGGGTAATGATGAATGCCATCAAGGACGCGGGCATAAAACCCGAGGACGTGGACTACGTCAACGCACATGGCACTTCAACACCGATCGGCGACGTGCTCGAGACCAAAGCTATCAAGCGCGCCTTCGGCGAACACGCGACCAGCAAGAAACTTCACGTGAGTTCCACCAAGTCCATGACCGGACACCTCCTCGGCGGCGCCGGCGGCCTCGAAGCGGGTATCACCATCATGGCGCTTTGTGACCAGATCATCCCGCCCACCATCAACATCGAAAACCTCGATCCCGATTGCGATTTGGATTACGTCCCCAACACCGCCCGCCAGGCGAAACTCGACATCGCTTTGTCCAACAGCTTCGGATTCGGCGGCACTAACGGTTCACTGATCTTCCGCCGCTGGACGAAGTAACTTTCTTTACCTCTCCGGAGGAGTCATGAAGTTCTCTCGCATCGCTCACCTAGTCGTCGCTTTTCTTGTTTGTTTTTCTTGCGCAGCACAAACCGCCGCGCCCGACGAATGGGCTCCAGTCGGCAAAACTCTGGGCCGATCGGGAAAATTACAGGATGGTGTTTACAAAGTCACTTTCCCGCGCACAGATCTCTATGTCCGCATCGGTAACACGAAAGTCGAAGCCGCCGCAGGGCTCGGGTCCTGGATGGCATTCCGCAAAACAGCTTCTGGCGCAGCGATCGCCGACGGCGACCTCGTGCTACTCGCTGATGAAGTGAATCCGGTGATATCGGCATTGCAAGCTGGACGTATGGAAGTCACTGCCATTCATAATCATCTGATCGGCGAACAGCCGCAGGTCATGTATGTTCATTTCTTCGGTCAAGGTGACGCACAAGCACTCGCAACAACCCTCAAGTCCGCGCTCGACAAAACCAAGACTCCCACTGTTGCAGCCGCATCACCCCCGGCAATTCCGTTTCCCGATCAGAAGCTGATTGAAACAACTTTGGGGAAATCCGGAACGGTGAACGGAAAAGTGCTGGCCTTCGGATTTCCCCGTCCACATGCCATCAGTATGCACAAAGAAACCTTGCCTCCCGCCATGGGCATGGCTACTGCCATCAATTTTCAACCCTCACCGAAGGGCGTTGCCGCTACAGGTGATTTCGTTTTGGGGGAAGACGAAGTTCAGAGGGTTGTGGCGGCATTGCGAAAAGGCGACATAGCCGTAACCGCCATGCACAATCACTTGCTCGACGATGAGCCGCGCATGGTCTTCGTCCATTTCTGGGCGGAAGGTGCCGCGGAAACAGTGGCAAAGACACTGAAGACCGCGCTTGACGCGGTTACGCAGAATAAGTAGCAAATAAAAAACCCGGCCGATTTTCAGCCGGGCCGGTGTATCACTTCCGCTACTTATTCTTGATTCAGTCGTTGCAGCTTGAGCTCTAACGTCTTCATCTCGCGTTCAATCTGCTTTTGCGCGTTGTTCAACTCGACATTGATCTTCGGTTGGATCAGCTTCATCCGTCTGGCAACTTCCAGTTGCGCCAAAGCAATTTGGCGCTGCGCTTGCGGCAACACCAATCGGATCTGCTCATTGATCATCGGCAAAGTGTTCAGATTTTCCAGTTCTCCGATGTCGAAGTCCGTATCCATGTCCATATCGAAGTCTAACTCCTCACTCTTGCCAGGAAACATCCGCATGCGTGAATCATCGCGGTTTCTGCGCTCCGGAAGCGTTAGAGTCAAGGTCTGTTCACGCTTGTCTCGGATGATGCCCACAGTTACCTTGCCGCTCTTCCGCATCATGGCCCTGTTCCAATCGCTTTGGTTGGAGACCTTTTCTCCGTTGACCTTAGTGATCACATCGCCTGCTTTCAGGCCGCCCGCTTCTGCTGCGCTGCCCTTTTCGACAGACTGAACCAGCACTCCTTCCCCGGACTTCACTCCAAAAAATTCTCCCAGTTGCGGGGTCAGATTGCCGACCATCATTCCTGCAACTCGCGAGTACGACCGCAACACTGTGAAGGCCTGCACGCCGGGCATGTCGGGCATCTCCGGAGGTTCAGGCATCGCCATCGGAGGCATAGTTTGCGTGTTCCATATCTTCGTTGCCATCTTGCGGCGATCACCCAAGGTGGCTTTGAGCTGCATTGGTTGTCCATCGCGGCTGATGCCTAGCGTCACTTCGCGTCCCGGCGGAGTCTCACGCAGCATGCGCCGCAACTGCTCTTCTCCTTCAACACGGTTTCCGTTGAAATCCAGAATGACGTCGTGCTCTTTCACTCCTGCTTTGCCGGCCGGAGCATCGCGGTCCACCATGGTGACTTCTACGCCGTGTTCATCCTTGAGCTTCAATGCAGAGACACGATCGGAGCTGACTTCCGTGATGTCGACTCCCAGATACGATCCCGATCCGCTGCCGCCAGTGTTGTAGACCCAAGTCATGTTTTTCGGCGGCGCTGGAGGTGCAGGTGTCGCCTTTGGGATCTGTGCCACTGCGCTGCTGGCTGCCAGCGTAGCTGTCGTCGCTAGCATCGATGCTGTTACGGTGATTCTTTTCCAATTCATTCCCATGTTGCTCCTGGTTTCTTCTGCGATCCTCGCAGTAAATTATTTGCGGCTCTTGCTTTTCCTGATCTCGATATTGCCGTTCGTGGTGTGCAGTTTCAAAATTGGCCCACCGCCGTTGATTTTGCCGTCCGCATACATCTCGCGTGGGCCGTACTGGCCACCTTCACTCGTCTTCTTCAAGCCTTCAAATTCCGAAGTGATGGTGTGACCGTTCACAAAATCGATCGCCGCTCTGATCGTCACTGCCAAGTCAGACGGAAGATAAACGACAATGTCACCAACCGTCGTGTCGAGATGTGATTCAGTGAACTGACCGCGACCCGCGATGAACTCCGCTTCGATCGGGCCTGCCATCGTCTCTGCGCGCACGCCGCTGGTGAGATTCATTAAGCGGATGCCGCCACTCGCGGTATTCGCGCTGACGATTCCTTTTGCGGAAGCAAGGCGTATTCCACCACCCATTGATTCCAGATGCGCTCCCCCGCCGACGTCACCGATATCAATCGTTCCGCCCGCCGTGGTAGCGCGTAATTCACCGTTGCACTTCGTAACGCTAATGCTGCCGCCTGCGGAGTCGACTGTCACTCCGCGGCTGCCAGTGCCAACCTGAATGCTTCCACCGGATGTGCTCGCAGATATCCATCCGCCCACTGAGCCGATATTGATGCTGCCGCCTTGCGTCTCCAGCTTCGCATCGCCGCCCACGCGACCTACATCAATGCTGCCGCCCATCGTGTTCGCGATCACGGACTGGCCAATATCGTCAGCCGTAATGCTACCGCCGGCTGTGGCCGCATCCACTTTTCCCGAGATGCCGTTTACGCCAACGCTTCCGCCGCGAGTCTCAACTTTTACCCAATTTGTTTCTTTCGGGACATTGATAAAAAACTCAGCATTCAGCTTGCCGGAACGTTCCTGCGCCCAATCCGCATCGATGTAAACGGCATCGGGGCCTTTCTTGGCGGTGACGGTGAAGCTCGCCATGTCGTGACGTGCAGCCTGCTCAGAGCTGCGGTTCACACGCTTCTTGATCGTGTACGTTATATTTTGTTGGGAACCGCCGCGAACCTGCACGGCGCCTTGCGCGGCTTGCAGTCTGAATCCTTTACCGGCGGCCAGCGTTCCGGTTGTCTCCTCGACCCAGGCGTTGCCGTCGCGGTACACGCGTACTTCTCTTTGCTGCGCGCTGGCGCTCAGGGCTGATCCCAGGGCCATCCCGAGGATCATCGTTAATGTTTTCCTGCTTGTTGCGTTGATCACTTTGATCTTCCCGATTCCTTCTATTCGATCTCTGGCAATGAAGCCAGTACACGCCGCGATTCATTGCGGATGAACTTGTTGCTGTCTTTCTCAGCCAATGCGAGCAATGTTGCCCTGACGCTGGAGTCGGCCGTGACCGGTTGCAGCGAGCGGATCGCTTCCGTGCGAACACCAGAGTTTGAATCGCGCAGCAATGCTTCAAGCATCACATCGCGCACCCGCACGTCGGACTTCACATACGGCTTCAATCCTGAGAGTGCCTTCAAGCGTACACCCGGGTTCTTGTCATAACGCAACGCAAATATCAGGGCCTCGCGGACTTGCGCATCGTCAGGCTTCTGCGTCAGCACGTCGATCGAATCCAGTCGCACGCCCGAGTTGTAGTTGTTGCGGGCCGCATAGAGCAGAAGCTGCTGGATCTTAGGATCGTTCATTGAACCCTGTGCCCTGTCCGGCACCAGTCTGTCGTATTGAACTTCGATATTGTTTGTCTGCGGATTCTGCGTGATGCCCCGGATCGAAGCGATCGTATCCGCTGCATTTCCGATCGATTGATCATTAGTGCCGCTGCCATTGTTCGGCTTCACGCCGCCCCTGAAGGTCGTCATAATGCCGCCGCCGAAGCCAATCATCAGCAGTACGACTGCCAGGGCGGGCGAAAACCGCAATTGCTGCATCAAGGAAGCCAGGTCCATTGTCCAGCGTGACCATCCGCGGTTCTGCTCAGCCGATTCCAACGCCTCTTGCAGGTGCATCCGCGACGCTGCCAGCAGGCTCGGCGAAGGCTCTTCACCCTTGAGGCCGGTCAGCGCGGAGTGGAACACGCGCAACGAATTCAATTCGGCCGTGCACGCGGGACACCCCGCCAAATGCTGCTCTAATTCATGTCGTGCGTCGTCTGGCAGCTCGTCATACAGAAGCAGCGTGCCATTCGTTTGTACCCATTCGCATTTCATATTCTTACTACCTCAGTTCCAAACTCATTCGCACAGTTTTCACTGCGCGCAATCCTTATCTCATTGGCGCTAGTGAAGAGCGCAATTTCTGTGTAGCCCGGAACAACGTGTTCTTCGCAGTCTCCTCGGTGGTGTTCAGCATCTCGCCGATCGTCCGCAGCTTCAGTCCTTGATAGTGCTTAAGTTCGAATACCATCCGCTCGCGCGGTGTCAGCTTGTTCAACGCCATCCCGATCCGCTTTCCCAACTCACGGCGCATCAGGTCGCGTTCCGGACTCGCTCCTGAACGTTCGTCAGCGACGTTGCTCAGCAGGTCAAACTCCTCGCCGCTTGAATCGACAGCCACGGGAGCGTCTTCCCTCCGCGTCTGTTTGCGACGGAGATGGTCAAGACACAGATTCGTGACGATCCTGTAAATCCACGTATAGAAGGAGCACTCGAAGCGGAAATTGCCCACGTGCCGATACGCCTTCAGGAAAGCTTCCTGATAAATGTCCTGGGCATCCTGCTCCGAGCGGGTCAGGTGGAAGGCCAGCTTCAAAACGGCTTGGTCATACTGACGCACGAGTGCTTCAAACGCAGCGCGGTCTCCGCGCTGTGCCTGGCGTATCAGATCGGTATCGTCTACGCGAGTGGTAATCGTGCTTGCCATGCCTGCCCCGATCGGGGGCTGAGAATTTGAACCCTTTGCCTTGGTGCCTGCCGCTGAGCTGAATACCGAAATCTCTAAGCTCTCTGCGATTGACTTCACGTTTGTTTCCTTATGCTTGCCACAAGGAAATAGACGCGGCTCAGGGCAATTCGTAAGCAGCATTATAAATGTGGCAGGGGAATTGCTAGGTACTTCCTTAACCCCCTCGAATGAGCCTGAATACGATTCGTCCGGCAAGCTCAGTCTGACTACACACCCTCCAGAAGCCTCTGGCATCTGACTCCGAATACCCGCAAGCCAATCAAAATACAAATGGAGTGATTTTCAATCATGGTTAACAGAAGCAATCCGTCCGTTTCAAATGCCCAGACAGGCCAAACTCTCTCGGGCAGAGTGGCAGCCATTTTTCGCGACCGCAGCGCAGCTCAATCCGCATTGAAAGAACTCAAGAAAGCAGGCTTTTCGAATGACGATATCGGAATAGCTACTCTGGCGGATGATTCCAGCAGCACCGGGGTGAGCGGCCAAGCGCCCTCCCGCAGTGGTTCGACAAACCGAACCGCCGATTCGAAAGATGACAAGAGTTTCTGGGAAGAGATAAAAGGCTTTTTCGGAGGCGGAGCAGAATCCGACGACGCTCGCACCGACTACAACGACTTCCGAGGCCACCTCAGCGGCATTGGCGTCACAGATCGCGATTCCGACTATTACTATTCTCACCTTCGGTCCGGCGGCGTTCTTGTGACCGTGAGAGCCACTGGCAATCGCGAAGGTGAAGCCAGACGAATACTTCAGAGAATGGGCGGCGAGTTCCAGAGTGGAGCAGATTACAAGCCTTCCATGCGGACTGATGTAGGCAGCGAAGCCAATCAGCGCCTTGAGCTCAGAGGCGAGATGCTCCGAGTTCATAAAGAAAGGATCTCTCGGGGCGAAGTCCGTCTCCGCAAAGAAGTAGTCACTGAGAACCAAACCTTCGAAGTGCCAGTCAGCCGCGAAGAACTTGTTATTGAGCGACGGCCAGTCGAAAGCGGTCGTGAAGCCGCCTCTGGCTCTATCGGTGAGGGACAGGACATTCGTGTACCTCTCTCAGAAGAGCAGGTTCGCATCGAAAAGAAGCCGGTCGTTAAGGAAGAAGTGCGAGTTGGTAAGAAGGCGGTACAGGACAGCCAGACTGTTTCCGAAGATGTCCGGCATGAAGAGATAAGAGTGGAAGGAGAAGGCGACGTCGATGTGACTGGTGATACTGCAACTCCCAAGCGAAAGAAACCGGCAGCGTAGTCCAAAATAAAAGGGCTGGCGCGAGCCAGCCCCTCTCAAATCAACAATAGCCGACTACTCGCCGGGTTCCTTCTTCACGATCACTTTGAATCGTGCGGTCACATCACGATGCAACCGGATCGGCACATCGAACTCGCCCAAGCTCTTCAAAGGCTCTTCCAGTTGGATCTTGCGACGGTCCGCGTTGAAGCCCTTCTTCTCGAGCGCTTCCGCGATGTCGGCCGAGGTGACTGACCCAAACAGGTGGTCTTTCTCGCCGGTCTTGCGTGTGAACTCAACGGAAACGGCCTCGTACTGCTTTGCCAATGCTTCCGCTTCGACCTTCTCGCCAGCGCTACGGCGGACAGCCGACGCTTTCATCTGGTCAATGACGGTCTTGTTAGCTTTGGTCGCTTCGATCGCCAGCTTGCGCGGCAGAAGGAAATTGCGCCCGTATCCCTCGGCGACTTTCACCACGTCGCCGCGCGAGCCCAGTGTTGCTACATCTTCTTTCAGGATGACTTCCATTTCAAAACTCCAGAGCACGCCCATGGACGTGCGAGATTTTTTGTTGCTGCCTTATCCGCGCGAGGCGAATGGCAGCAGCGCGATGTTGCGGGCCTGTTTGATAGCGGCGGAGACACGACGCTGGTGCGGCGTGCACACACCGGTCAGGCGGCGCGGAACGATCTTGCCCTTCTCGGCAACAAACTGCCCGAGCAGGCGAACGTCTTTGTAATTGATGGAGTCGATCTTCTCCACGCAGAACTTGCAGACCTTCTTGCGACGGAAGAACTTGCGGCCACCTTCACGGCCACCACCGCCTTCGCGTCCACCACCAGGGCCGCCCTGCGGGCGTGAACCTTGCGGACGTGGTCCGCCTTCACGACGTTGATATCCGCCACTCGACGGAGCTCCTGTACTTGCCGGCTTTACTACTTCATCAGCCATAATTCCCTCTCTATTCCCTTCAATGTCTTAAAACTGAATTCTGTTTCGCGATTAGGCGCTTGCTTCCGGAGCCGCGTCAATCGTCGGAGTTGCGGCTTCAACTGGCAACGGAGCCGGAGCTTCCGGTGCGGGCGTAGGAATCGCGCTGCGCTTGACCTTGCTCGCGCGAAGCTTCTGGATCTTCTCTGCGCGCTTCTGGATCTCATCAATGCGAACAGTGATGAACTTGATCACCGGTTCACTGACTCGCAGGCGACGCTCCACTTCGTGGATCGCCGGGCCATCCGCTTCAAGCGTCATGAGGATGTAAATGCCATCGTTGAAATTGCGCACCATATACGCCAGACGACGCTTGCCCATGCGCTCAGAGTTCTTCACCTTCGCCCCTGCGGTGGTTGCGTTGGTCTCCAGGTTTGAGACCAGCTTGTCGAGATCTTCGTCCGCCATGTCAGGACGAACGATAAACATTACTTCGTAGATACGTTGCATTTGTTGTCTCCAAAATTCTTTGCGCTTACTTCGCGCTTTCCGCTTTGCGATTGAAGCGGTTCATCGCCGCCGCAGCGCCTTCTTTAATGATCGTTTCCACTGCATCGGCCGCGCGGTCAAGCATTTCATCCACTACGGTCAATTCTTTCTTTTTCCACGGAGCCAGGACGTATCCTGCACCGTCTTTCACCGGATGCTCCGGCGCAATCCCTAACCTGATCCGCAAGAATTCTTGCGTGCCCATCGCACCTATGACTGACTCGATCCCGTTGTGTCCCGCCGAACTGCCCCGCTGCTGCACTTTCATCGTGCCTAGCGGAAAATCCAGTTCGTCGTAGATCACGATCAAGTCCCGGCTCAGCTCCAACTCGTTCGCTTCGCCGTACTTCGCCCACAACTCCCTCACGGACATCCCGCTCAGGTTCATGAACGTCTCCGGCTTTGCCAACAACACCGGCTCTTTCTCGATCACAGCTCTTGCCGTGAGCGCCTTGCAGTGGCGGTTTGCCACTTGCACCTTGCATCGGTCGGCGATTCGGTCGACTGCCAGAAAGCCCAGGTTATGCGGCGTGAACTGGTATTCGATACCCGGATTGCCCAACCCGACAATCAGCTTCACGCCGTTTACTTCTTGCCAGCCGGCGCAGCGGGAGCAGTTGCATCCTCAGCATCCTGCTTGCCCTTCTTGATGACTTCCGGCTCGGCAGCAGCAGTCGCATCGACGGCGGCAGCATCAGGAGTCGCCACAACTTCTTCCTTCACCGTGGTGATGTGCGCAATAGCCTGGTCTTCCGGCGTCAAGAATTTCAGCTTGCCGCCATGTGGCAGGTCAGCAACGCGGATCACTTGTCCGAACACCAACTGGCTCACGTCAACATCGATGTGGCTAGGGATGTCACTCGGCAAACACTCGACTTCCACCTCGCGCAGCACCTGGTCCATGATTCCGCCCTGTTGCTTCACGCCAGCGGATTCGCCCACCAACACCAGCGGCACGGCAACCTTGATAACCGCCTTCATGTCAATGCGCTTGAGGTCGATGTGCAGCAAGTTGCTCTTGATCGGGTCGTATTGCCAGTCCACGATCATGACTTTTTCTTTGCCGCCATTGGCGATCTGCAGGTCAAAGATGGTGTTGTGTCCGGAATCAGAATGCAGGATCTTGGTGATCTGCTTGGGATTCACTGTGAGTGCGATGGACTCTTTCTTCGCGCCATAGACGACTGCCGGGATCTTTCCCGTAACGCGGACGCGCCGGGCTTCATTCTTCCCGCGCGATTCATTCGTCCTCTGCTCTGCTTCTACCACTTCATTCGAGATCATTTTGCTATTCCTTCGTAGAAAAACTTCGATTCAAAACTCTGCGTTACAAGAACAACGTGCTTACTGATGTCTCTTCGTGTATCGACTGGATCGCCCTTGCTACCAATCCTGCTATCGACAACACTTTGATCTTCGGCTCGGCTTTTGCCGCTTCGCTGGCCGGAATGGTGTTTGTTACCACCACCTGCTCCAGCACCGACTTTCCGATTCGTTCAATCGCCGGATGCGAAAGCACCGCGTGCGACGCGCACGCAAAAACTTTCGTAGCTCCGGCATTCTTCAATGCCTCGGCTGTCTTAACTGTGGTACCGGCAGTGTCGATGATGTCATCGATGATCAAGCAATTTCTGCCGGTCACGTCTCCGATGACGTTCATCACTTCTGTCGTATTCAAATCCGTGCGGCGCTTATCCACGATGGCCAGTGCTGCATCCATCTTCTTCGCCACAAATCTTGCGCGTTCCACACCGCCCGCATCCGGCGATACCACTGTCAAATTCGGCAGTTCCATCTTCCGGAAGTAATCCACCAGCACCGGCGACGCAAACAAATGGTCCACCGGGATGTTGAAATACCCTTGTATCTGCGGCGCGTGTAGATCAACTACCAGCGCCCTGTGCGCCCCTGCGGTGGTCAGCAGGTCCGCAACTAACTTTGCCGATATCGCCACGCGCGGCTTGTCTTTCCTGTCTTGCCGCGCATACCCGAAATACGGGATCACCGTGGTGATTCTTCTTGCCGATGCGCGCTTCAGCGCGTCAATCATCAGCAACAATTCCATCAAGTGCTGGTCCACCGGTTTCGAGGTGGGCTGCACTACAAAAACATCCGCTCCGCGTACGTTCTCCATGATCTGGAGATAAACTTCGCCATCCGCAAACCGCGTTAAGTGCGCCTGGCCGCGCTGCATCCCCAGGAACTGGCAGATCTCGTCTGCCAATGGCTCGTTGGCCGTACCGGAAAAGATCTTCAGCTTGTCATCCATCCGGCCGCGATGTGGTTTCCGCTCGCCCTTTGGATCCTGCTGATGTCCGTCTTTCTTTTCCGCTTGCGCTTGAGGAATCTGCGCCTTATCAGTTGCCGTGATCGCCATGTTCATCTCCCACTGCTGAGCTGGTTTTCTACAAGCCTGGGTTGTGGACGATCAACTCTCGCGAACCGTCCGCTGACGAATTATGTTCCCGAACAACGACTGCACTTTGCTGCTTACTTCTAATCTCTGGCTGGGCGACTAGGATTCGAACCTAGACAAAGTGCTCCAAAGGCACTTGACCTACCATTAGTCGATCGCCCAAGAACCGTTTCTAGTTTCTCGTTTCTAGTTTCTCGAAAACGCCAAACCACAACTAGAAACCAGAACTAGACTATCGACTTCCAATACTCTTCTCGCGACAACGTTACCGTCGCCTGGGCCGGAATGTCTTTAGCATTCAGGTTTTCAGCGGCCTTTGCCGCCTCTGCCTTTGACCCGAAAAATCCATACAGCGTTGATCCGGAGCCGGAGAGCGAGGCGTAACTGGAGCCTTCGCGTTCTATTGCACGCTTAACGTCACGTAATTCTGGGAATTGAGTAAAGACAACGCGTTCGAAGTCGTTTTCAATCCCGGTACGGACAAGGTCGAGAAGCAGTGCCTCGGCCCGGTTCCCGCCTCTTGCGGAAACACCGGATGTTGCTGCGGAAAAACTTGTTCCATTCAGCCATGAATACACCTCAGAACTGAACCTGTTTAGTGTACTTGTTTGCTCTGAAACCGTCAATCCGGAGCCATTCTTGGCGCCTCCGAAAAGCCCATCCCAAGCGGCAAACGCCTTCGGCGTGGACACCCCGATATCCGGAGTCGCAACCACCATATTGATAGGCGGCAGATCCGGCAACGGAAACACCTGCTCGCCCCTTCCGATTCCCAATACCGTTCCGCCAATCAAAAACAGCGGTAAATCAGACCCGACTTCCGCTGCAATCCGCAGCCGATCCAATGGTTCGAGCCGCTTCTTCAGCAGCTTCTCGATTCCCACCATGGTCGCCACGGCGTTCGACGACCCGGCTCCCAATCCGCCCTTCACCGGAAGCTGCTTTTCGATGGTGATGGTCAGCTTGCCACGAGTCTTAAGCGTTTTCATCACCCGCTCGGCCACCCGATAGCAAGTGTTCGACTCATCCTGCGGAACCCGCGGATTCCGGCACTTAATCTCAATTCCAGTGCTGCCGTTCGTCAACCCCAACTTTATGGTGTCATGTAGCGCAATCGTCTGGTACACCGTACGCAGCTCATGGAATTCGTCCTCCCGCATCTCCGGCGGCCCAATGTATAAACCGATATTTATTTTCGCGAATGAGCGAACAGAGACTGGCATCTAGTCTGGATTCTAACGCAAGCGGGAAAGGCGTAAGCTATTGAACGGAGAAAGATTGAAAGAAACTCTCGAACTGATAAATCGGATGCAACGTGATGGCGTTATTGAGAAATATGCCATTGGTGGGGCCGTGGCCGCAATCTACTATCTTGAACCGGCATCTACGCTCGACATCGACATTTTCGTAAATCTTTCCACTTCGCCTGGGACTACGCTGTTGACCATTGCTCCCGTCTACGACTACTTAAAAGCGCACGGCTGTAAGGTCGAGAAGGAATACATCGTTATTGGGAAATGGCCAGTTCAATTTCGCCAGCTGACGCATTAGAAGAAGAAGCAGTAGAAAAAGCCATTCCGGTCAAAGTGGATCGAGTCAGGACATGGGTCATGACAGCCGAACACTTGGTTGCTATTGCCCTGAAGGTAGGCCGCCCCAAAGACATCGCTCGTATTCTCCAATTCATTCAAGAGAAAGCGATAAACGGAGCCAAGCTGAAACGAGTATTATCAAGACATGGCCTCTCCTCCCAATGGCGAGCATTCGAGAAAAAGTATCTTCCTCAATAAGGACAAAACCAGGAAAATACTTGCAAAGCTCAGCTTCAGTAAGAAGCTAGAAATGCTCGAACAGCTGCGCGATCGGACTCTGCTCATCTTGGCCAGCCGCAAAAGAAAATCTTAAATGGCAGCTAGAAGCCCCATTTCAAGAACCTAACTTGGGGTATCCTGGCCAAAAAATGCCCACCCCAGCTCTCGCCAGGGTGGGAACCAGAGACTTGAAAACGAGAACTGCACTCACTTCCCGTACACAATCACCGTGAACGAATTCGGCACCATTGCCGGACGCGGTCGCGGATTCTCCGCCGTAGCAGCAGGTGCTGCTCCAAACTGGGCGGTCACTAAGAACGCGCGATGCGTCTGCGGATCGTATGTCATCGTTCTGGCGCGTGGCAGCGTCGTCACATTCTCGACCACGCTGTACGCATCCGGCGAATCCTCGTGAACCACCGTCATCGTGCCTTCGCCATTCGATGCGAACGCATTCATCGTTCCCGGATCGAACGACGCTGCATCCGTGCCATCCCCGGTCGGCAGCGACTTCACTACTTTGCCGTTCTGCGCGTTCATTACCACCATGACTTTGTTGCCGCACACTGAGAACAAGCGATGGTTCTTGTTGTCGAGCGCCAGTCCGGAAGGGCTCTCGCATTTCTGGGCTTCCGTCGAAAGAGGCCAGCGCGACTTGATCGTCATAGCCTTCGCATCGATCACATCCACTTCTGCCTTGTCTTCGTCGTTGACGAACACTTGGCCGGTGCCATCTGCCACTGCAAACTCCGGCTTGCCGCCAATTGCGACCGTTCCTAAAACCTTGCCCGTCACTGCGTCGATCACACTGGCATCCTTGCTCCGGCCGTTGAATGTGAACACGCGCTTGGTGCTCGGCTCATACATGATGGCGTCCGGATTCGTTGCCGGTGAAACGCTTACTTTGTCCAGAGTCTTCAGCGTCTTCAGGTCGAAGATGGTGACAGAATTATCGCGGCCGTTGCTCGTGAAACCCTTGTTCAGGTCTTGCGCGATCGCAATGCCGTGTACTCCCGCCGTATCCGCGATGTCGCCTGCCACTTTGCCCGATTCCGTATCCACTATCATCACGTGCGTTCCGCGGGAAATGAACAACCGTTTTCCGTTGGGATCAAACGTGAGGTAGTCCCATCCGCCCTCACCGCCAACGTCCCACTTCGCAACCTGGTGATATCCGCTTTTGCCCGCTGGCGCAGCAGACTTAGCGTACTGCGCAACAACGCCGACACACAACGCCACCGCAATGACGGCAACAACTATCGATTTCAGCTTAAACATGAATTTCCTCCGAGGCCAGAAAGCATAGCAGAGCGATTGCTCGTGTGTCTTATGGTTCGGGGATCCCCGGCGAACACCCAACGCGTACTGGGCATCTACCTACCTTGTCAAGAAAGTGGGCCCGCATTGCTGCATCGAAAGATTCTTCTTCTCGCATTGATCTTCTCGTTTTTCTCGAGTCTGCACGCCGCAACGCCCCGGTCTAACCACGTGGTCGTCGTAGTGGAAGAGAACCGCAGCTACTTGTCCGTGATCAACGATGCATCCATGCCATATCTCAATTCGCTGGCCGCAAAATATGGCCTGGCAGTGAACTACTACGGCAACGTGCACCCTTCCATCGGCAATTACTTCATGATGACCACCGGCCAAGTCATCGCCACCTCTGACGGATATCCCGGAACGGTCACAGCCAATAACATCGTTCGGCAGATCATTACGGCCGGAAAAACATGGAAAGTATATGCAGAAAGTCTGCCGTCAGTCGGCTATGTGGGGCCAAGTCAATATCCATATTCCAAAGACCACAACCCCATGGCCTATTTCTCAGACGTCAAAAACAGCAGCATGGAGAAGTTGAAGCTGGTTCCTTTTACTCAGTTCCCCACTGATCTGAAAAACGGCGACCTGCCAGACCTCAGCTTCATCGTCCCCAATCAACTACACAATGCCCATGACGGCACTCGCAACGCCGCCGACCAATGGCTCAAGGCGAACATTGCTCCCCTGATCGCAAACCCCGCTTTCAAGCAGGACGGCATTCTCATCATCACTTTCGACGAATCCGTCTCTTCCGATACCGCCCACGGTGGTGGTCACGTGGCCACAGTCGTGATCGGCCCCCGAGTCATTCTGGGGAAGAAGAGCACGACGTTGTTCCAGCATCAATCGCTTTTGCGGACCATCGAATTCGCGCTCGGACTGCCCACCATCGCCGCCGCACAGACCTGCACCAGCTTAGGCGGGCTGTTTTTCTGAAGTTGAAGTGAGTGCCGCTAAAACAGAGAGCTCTGTTTGCGATTTGGCACAATGCCGAAGTGGTCATACGCAAGTCGCGTAGCTGTGCGACCTCTTGGTGTGCGGTTCAAAAATCCGATCTGAATGAGAAACGGCTCATAGATGTCCTCAATCGCGTCAGACTCCTCAGCCAGCGCCGCCGCCAGGGTGTTCAGTCCAACCGGTCCACCCTGATATTTCTCGATGATCGTCAGCATCAGCTTGCGGTCGATCTCGTCGAATCCATGCTTGTCCACTGCGAGCATGGCAAGCGCTTTTTCTGCAGTGGGCTGATCGATCTTGCCTGCACCACGCACTTGCGCAAAGTCGCGCACTCGACGTAACAACCGATTCGCAATGCGAGGTGTCCCTCGCGCACGGCTGGCAATCTCGTTCGCTCCTGCATCATCTACTTCAATGCCGAGAATCTCAGCCGACCGCTCAACGATTACCTTCAAGTCTTCTGTGTTGTAAAACTCCAACCGCAAGACGATGCCGAATCGCGAACGCAGCGGCGCCGACACCAGCCCAGCCCTCGTAGTCGCCGCAATAAACGTAAACTCCGGGATATCCATGGTGTGCGTACGCGCCGACGGCCCCTGCCCAATGATGATGTCCAGCTTGTAATCTTCCAGCGCCGAGTAGAGGATCTCCTCCAACACCGGTTGCAACCGATGCACCTCATCGAAGAACATCACTTGTTTCGCGCGAATGTTAGTGAGAATCGCAGTGAGGTCGCCCTTGATCTGCAAAACCGGACCGGATGTCTGCTGATACTCCACTCCCATCTCATTGGCGATAATGCTCGCAAGAGTGGTTTTGCCGAGTCCCGGCGGCCCGTACAGCAGCACGTGGTCTAACGATTCGCCACGAGATTTCGCCGCCTCGATAGCTACCGCAAGATTTTCTTTCACCTTGGATTGCCCGATGAACTCCTGCAAATGCCGCGGACGCAGCTTCAACTCAAAAGAAGCGTCATCGTCAACGACAACGGCCGAGACCAGCCGGTCGTTTTCTAAATTGTCTTTTTGGTCTTTAGGAGTGGCCACTTGGAGTTCGATGGTAAGGCAAAAGAAAAGCAAAAGCTAGCAGGAGAAACTACCTAGATTGAAGTTGTCGCGCAAGCCCAGCCTAAGGATGTCGCTTTCGTTTCACTAGAAACTAGAAACGAGAAACCGCCTTTAAGGCTCTTCCCGCGTGCTGCCCACTTCCGCGATGATGTCCTGCTGCATGACTTTTCCATCTTCATAGACCGCGTGCACCAGTTTCTGCCTATAAGTTCGGTTCTTGAAAACGGCCGACGCCACATCCAGTTCATTGAAATGGGCCACCAACTCCCATTTCCCCTGGTTCATCACCCAGACCTCGAACTGTTCCCATCGCGGCATCGTTCTTGCATTTTAGATGCTCGGCGAAATTGCTGCTCAGCCACCCAAGTCGAAATACGCCTTCTTGTGCATAGGACTATTCTCATGGCCGATTAAGAACGAATTCGGCCATTCGGTATTGCTGACAAACATCTTCAGCTCTCGCGCGTCTTCAGGAACCCGGAACAATAATTTTGTCTCGTAGGCTTGCCCTGGACGAACAGATTGTGACAACGGCGCGCCAGTACTTGCAACAGGCGAGTACAGTTTGCCGCTGCCATCCCGCAGAGACACGTCACGTGAATTCGGATAAAGCAGCCCGTCTCCTCGTTTAGCACCGATAGTGGTCTCATCAAACCGTGTCCGCAGCGTGACAATGAGGTAGCGCCCTGCCTTCTCCGGAGTTGCTCCGAATTCTGTAGGAACCGTTGGTGTCTGCGCCACGGCAGTCACGGAATATGCCAGGTGGCAATCCAACTCGCAGAAATGTTTTTCCGCGCCGCGCCCCAGCAGATACTCCTTGCTGAATAACGATGTCCCGATCAGCGCGACCGCGTAAAGTGCGATTCCTCCAGCGAGGATTTCGAGCGTCTTGCGCGCTCGTTGTGGTCTTCCAGACACTTGGAAGTAGATAATCATTCCAAACATCGCCACCACGAATAGGCACGTACCCAGAAATGCCAATATGGAAATCGGCGCCAATGGCAGATCAACAATCATTGCAATCTCCTCAATCAAGTACTTTGCATTACAAAGTAATCGCACAAAAAAATTTACTGCTTAATATTCCTTGCGCTCTGGATCAGCGCTTCCATCTCGTCCAAATAGCGTTCCAGCGCTTTGCGTCCAGTCGCCGTCATCCGATACTCCGTCTTCGGCATGCGGCCTTCAAACGATTTTTCGCACGAAACGTATTCCGCTTCTTCCAACTTGCGCGCATGTACGCTCAGATTGCCATCAGTTGTGTTGAGCAATTTTTTGAGTTCGTTAAATGTCAGCGCGCTGTTCACCGCCAACGCACTCAAGATGCCCAGTCGCAATCTCTCATGTATCAGGCGATCAAGTTCTAGCGATGCCGGCTCTGCTTTAGAACTGGCCGACGCCGCCGTTACGCCGCTTTCCCGATTTCGCGAAGCGGGCTTTTCGCTCGCCGGAGCAAACGCATCGCGCTTTGAATTTGTTTGTTTACCCATTTTTTTACCCGCCGTGTTTCTTGGCGATGATCCCGCCGAAAATGATGTGCAATCCGCCAAAGCCGAGCGCCATGTACCAGTTCGCCCACGCCGCAGGAGTAAACACCGCTAAGGCACCCAACGAGAGGAAGCAGACTCCCATCACCGGCACAATACCCACGGAGAATGCGCCTCCGGTTATGACTGCGGTTCCGTAAAGAAGTAACCACATTGCCGGAACCAGGGCGAGCATCTCCGCGCGATACAACAAGAACGTCAGCAGCGCTCCCACTACCAGCGGCGGCGCAAAACTCAGCGCGAACTTTCTCGCCGGACCAGACAACAACGACTGGTTCGCTCCCCGCGCTTTCCGTGCCACTGCATAAGCCGCGATCGCCAAAGCGATCACCGATTCGGTCAACCAAGTCGCGACCCACTTCTCATCCACAACTGCACTTGCCTTCGCGGCAAAGTATGTCGCAGCCAATGCAGATACCCCGATGACGATCTGTCCTACTCCCGGAACCGCAGTGAATGATCCTGCCGACTCCATCGTCTGCCGGATGTACTTGAGCTGCTCCAGCGGATCAGAATGGGCTTGTGTCTCCGCAAATTCAGTATTTGCCTCGACTGCATTGGCAAACGCCTGCTCGGTGAACTCTGATTCAAGTCCTCTCGAACGACGTCTGCGCGGCTTGCGGCAAGACTGCATACATGTATATTCCTCCGGGAAACCCCCATTGTCAAGTACTTTACATAGCAAAGCTATACTCGCAAAAAGAACCGGCCGGGCGGAGGCCGATCCTTGATCTAGCATTTGCTACGCAGCATTCTCTTCATCCGACTCTTCATCAATCTCGTTCTCATCATCTTCCGTTTCTATGTCCGTGCTAGCTACTGCAGTTTCATCCTCGTCGATATCGGCATCATCAGTCTGCGGGTCCTGAGCTGAAGCGTCATTTCGGATGCCGCTCTGATTTTGTTGCTCACCGCCCTTTCCGAATCCGAACCTTTCGCTAGCCTTGTTCCCGAAATCCTTCTTAAGCTCTTCAGCCTTCTCCATCAACTTCTGCTTATCTTCGTCTGATATCTGATCTTTTAGTTTGTTGAAATCCATGTTGGTTCTCCTGTTGGCGATTGGATGCTTCAGGATATGAATACGAAAATCGAGTAGTTGGAAATGGCAAGTACGTTAAGCTGCGTCTTTCTCTTCTGGTTCGTCATCCGCGCCCACATTTGTACTCGCAACCTCCTGCTCGCCTTCTGCTTGTCGGTCAAACGAACTCTCATCCGACTTCGATCCGAACCCGCCCTTTTCGCCAAACCGGTTCCGGATCGCATCCCTTACTTCTTCTGCCTTTTCTTTTAGTCGTTCCTTGTCTTCATCTGATCTCGACTCCCCTATCTTGTGCGGATCCATTGCAATCTCCTTTCGCCGATTGGATGCGGACGGGCACAACGCTGAATGACTCACATCCACCCTCGCGTGGTACAAAGGTTTACTAATTTTTAGCTGGAGAATTCATGTACCGATTCTTTCTGATCTCCTCTTTTGTCATTGCAATGTCTCTCTCCACTCTCGCGCAAGAACCAGCAGCAAAGCCCGGCTGGACTCCGCAAGAACTTGCCGACATGCAAAAGCTCCAGCAAGCTGCGTTGCACAGCGACTACGGCTATGAAAAGCTCGCGTATCTCACTGACAGCATCGGCCCGCGGCTGAGTGGTTCACCACAGCACACCGCGGCGGCCGAATACGTCGCTGCAGAAATGCGCAAACTCGGACTCGATGTTCATCTCGAAGCCGCCACAGTCCACCACTGGATCCGCGGAGAAGAGCGTGGAGAACTCACGACCTATCCAGGACAACCGCAGTCCTTGCCGCAGAAGATCGTCCTTACCGCGCTCGGCGGAAGCAGCGCGACGTCAGCGAGTGGGCTTACCGCTCCCATAGTCGTCGTTAGCACTTTCAAGCATCTAGAAGCACTCGGACGTGATCAGGTCGCAGGCAAAATCGTCCTATTCAATGCTGTGTATGACAAGCGACTCGCCGCCGCCGGGTTCGCTCTGGAAGCTTATGGACAAGCCGTCGCTTACCGCGGCGGGGGTCCCAGTGCGGCATCAAAACTTGGTGCGATTGGTGTGCTCGTTCGCTCTGTAGGAAACGCCGACTATCGTCTCCCGCACACCGGTCAAACTCGTTATGACCCCAAGTACCCAGCAATTCCCGCTGCCGCCATCACAGCCGAAGACGCTGATCTTATCGCGCGACTCGCCGCTCGCGGGCCCGTGCAAATGCATTTGCTTCTCACGCCGCAGACTCTTCCTGACACCACGGGCTACAACGTCATCGCCGATCTCAAAGGAAGCGAGCATCCCGAGCAGATCGTCATCGTCTCCGGACACCTCGATTCATGGGACCTCGGCACCGGAGCGCTCGACGACGGCGCTGGCGTTGCAGTCTCCATGGAGACGCTGAATCTCATCAAGCAATTGAAGCTTCGTCCCAAAAAAACGATTCGTTTCATAGCTTGGGTGGAAGAGGAAAGCGGATCCGGCGGCGCAAGAGCGTATTACAAGAATCACGCTGCGGACATGGCAAACCATTTCGCTGCGGTTGAGACTGACCTCGGCGCAGGACATCCAATGGGAATCTTCTCTGACGGCTCGCCCGCGATTCTTCCTATACTTCAGCCGGTCAGCGAAATATTGCAATCGCAAGGAGCGGGAATGATTAAGATCACCGACGAAGCCGGTGCAGATTTAGTGCTGCTCAACATTGCCGGCGTGCCCGGCTTCGCTCCCATTCAGGATTCGCGCAAGTATTTTGAGTATCACCACACGGCCGCTGACACTCTAGACAAAGTGGACCCGCAGGAACTCCGCGAGAATTCCAGCGCGATTGCTGTGCTCACGTATGCGCTTGCAAACATGTCGCAATCTCTCCCGCGGACTGCGAAGCCTCTTCCAGATTGGATGAAGTAATTTAGGCAGTTAGTTCTTGATTGCCCTCATCCACGGCCTGATCTGCTGCATCGCCTTCTCAGCTGCTGGCGGATCGTAGTTGCTGAGCACAATGATCACGTCCCCGCTTTTGGGATCGAACTCTAACGCACCGTTAATCCCCGGGGCTCCGCCTGCGATTCCCATTCCCGTGAGCACAGGCTTCCCGGTTTCAGGCGACATCGTCGTCAGCTTTCCGTCCGCGATCGCTTTGGTGAAACGGAGCAGATCATTCGCGGTTGAGTATCCACCGCCAGCAGAACTTCCCCGCGCTGGACGTGTGGAGACATTGTTCCTCCGCCCTTTGCCGTCAGCGCCTTCGGTTGTATACCCTTCGGCCCGGTTCGGAACCTTCTCGTCGGTTAGGTATGAATCAGTGTCCTTCATGCCTGCCGGACGGAAGATGTTTTCTTTCACGTACTCGTAATAAGTTTTTCCGGACACTTTCTCGATGATCAATCCCAGCACTACATATCCACCGTTAGAATATTGTTGTTTCGTCCCAGGTTCGAAAAGGAGTGGTTTGTCAGCAAAGAGCGGAAGGTAATCCTTCAGTGTTTTTAGCTTCTGCGGCTTCAAATCGCTCGCCGAAGAAATCGCCGATTCCGGAACGCATCGTTAGCAGTTGTTTGATCGTTACTTTCTCTGCCGCATCGCGGTTTGGATAGTCCGGTAGAAATTTTCCCAGTTTGTCGTCGTAAGACAATTTGCCCTGGCTCGCCAATTGGTCAATGCTCATCCGTGTGAAGATCTTGTTCATTGAACCCAGGTTGAACTTGGTTTCCATATTATTCGGTGTTTTCTTCTCTTTGTCGGCAAACCCATAGGCCTTCTGCACAACAGGTTTGCCCCTGCGCGCCACCAGTACAACTCCGGAGAATTCGTCTTTTTTCGCGAGATCATCGAGATAAGCGGACACATTGTTAACGAACTCCGATTCGCTCATTGCAACTGTACTGCTGCCGGGTGAAGGTCGCGGCCCTTCCCCCGCATCTTCCACGCGCAGAAAAAGAAGTTTGTTGGGTGCTTGCGGATCAAAGTTGAAAGTGAGATTGATCTTTTCTCCGCTGCCTGTTTGCATTAATGTCGTGACTGACTGCTCGGTGCCGCTGATTTGCACCTCAGGCACACCGCGAATCTCAAGGCTCTTCATACGGTCCCGCATCTGCTTGTAAATCTCTAAACGATCTTCCACAGAGCGCTGCTTCAGTCCTGCTTCAGCAACGTTCTCTTTCAGGAACTTCTTCATCGCCTCGTCGCCCGCGTTAAACGCCGATACGTAAGCGCGGATCCGTTCAGCATTTGGCACATCGTCGGGAACCGCTCCGGCCTGGCTCTGGGCCAAGGCCATCCAACTGCAAATTAGAAACAGTCCGCCAACAGCAAGATCGCGTATCCGCATGAATTCTCCGATCAGTTCTTGTGAGTACAGCTTTGGACTCGACTACTCAGCTCTTGTTAGCCGTGGTATCCAAGTCTCTGGCGTCTGTTGGCGGATACTGTCGTACAAACCTGCGTCGCCACTCTTCTTCCAAACTGTTTGCGTTATGTCCCGACTCGAGGGGGAAGTATGAAGAAGCGGTTCTTTTCGGCGCTGTGCATGAAGAGCAGTCTTTTGTTTTCCGTGGTTGTCCTACTTTACACATCGGCATTGGCGCAAGACCCGGGCCGAGTGACCGCCGGCGTAAGTTACGTTCACAAGACCGGAGGCGGGGCAGCCAACGGACTCGAGGGCTCCGGCGAATACAGGTTGAGCCGCTACGTCAGGGTCGTGGCTGAGGTAAGCCCGTTTTGGGGAGGAACCACGGTCGCGACTGTCAAGAGTTCCTTCAATGAACAGGACTACATGTTCGGAGGCCGCTTCAACATTCCGTATGCCTTTCGCAATCCGAAGTTGATCCCCTATGGGCAATTACTCTATGGCGTCGCTCGCCAATCATCGACAGTAAAAACCATCAATGGACCCGAGCTCGCAAACGACACTGCAACTGACTGGGCCTGGGATTTAGGTGGAGGGGTTGAATACAGATATCGTCCAAACTGGAAGCTGCGCGGCGGAATCTCACTGTGGAAGACACATTTCGCGGATCTAAGCCAGACGAATGCCAAGTTTCGTTTCGGCCTTGTTTATTGTCTCGGTCAAGCAGGCTGCGGTGGGGCCAAATAGATTTCCCGATCGGTGAAGTAATTCTCATCATTCAAGGCGCGACTTTCATCAGCCCCACCCTCGTCTGATTCAACGTTGTAAATAGCGACTCCTTCGGCACCTCAGTGATGAACGGCTTGATCATCCACCCAAGCCCCGCGGGAATATCGCGTGTCAGCGATATCGCTTCGCATTGCACGT
Source organism: Terriglobales bacterium (assembly GCA_025462725.1). GTDB lineage: Bacteria > Acidobacteriota > Terriglobia > Terriglobales > Acidobacteriaceae > JAICLA01. The sequence continues at coordinate 292,815 of JAOAPE010000002.1, forward strand.
AAACGCCGCCGTCTTTTTCTTCCATTCGCCAGTAGGAGTTGAGCGCCCAGAGAAATCCATTGTCGTGGCCTTCGGGTTTCTCGCGCTCGTCTTTCGTATCCGCGTTCTCCACCTCGGCCACATGTGTAGTGTGCGAGATGCTGAACGCGCGGGTTGCTGACACAGTCTCATAATGCGCGGCGTGCTCCGTGTTCATAGTCACGGCAATGACTTTCTTCTGGTAAAAGCGCAGAAACGCTTTGAAGTCGTTGCCCTTTCGGCTTATGAGACGTGAATCTGCGACCTGCGGCTTGTATAGATTCTTATGGTTGTTGTAATCCTGCAGCAGCGCTAGCGTGGACTTGAGACTTGCGCCCGGAATGAAGACAGTCCCGATCCAATGATGAACAAGCGCATTGGGTACTTCTATTGCTTTCCCGTTTTCCTTCTCTTGAAGCGCCTCAGTAACCACCTCACCGGACTTTAGCTTCGCCAACATCTCGTTTCGATGCGATACCTCCACTCCCTCAACCCAGAGAAATGCTTTGTTCTCCTTCGCGGCTGCGGATATTTCACCTTGCATGCGTGCCTCTGCGACTTGCGAATAGTGGTCGAATGCCTTCCTCGTCGCGGGTTTCAACTCCGCCGCGAAGGCTTGTTGGGAAAGGACTAGAAGAATGAAAGCAAAGTAGCGCATTTATCCATTTAACCATTGATAAGCTTTCTGATTGCCTCACGTAGAATGAGCGCGTGGCGGAACTCGCGTTTTTTATCGGCAAAGGCGGCGTCGGCAAGACTACGATTTCCTCCGCATACGCCGTCCGCGAGGCCGCTCGCAATCCGCGCAAGAAATTCCTGCTGCTCTCCACCGATCCCGCGCACTCACTCGCTGATATCTTCAAAGTGAAATTCGGCGACAAGCCGCAGCGCATTCGTCTTTCCCTTGGCGGACAACTCTTCGCATGGCAGATCAACGCAGAAAAACAATTCCGTTCTTTCCTCGAACCGTATCGTGAAGACCTGCTTAACTTGATCGAAAGTGGCACGATTTTTTCCCGCAGTGAGATTGAGCCGCTCCTGGAAACTACGCTCCCCGGTATGGCCGAGCTTTCTGCCCTCATCGCAATAGACGAACTGCTGCGCGAGGGTCGCTATGACCGCATCATCGTGGACACCGCTCCCATCGGCCACACTTTGCGCATGTTCGAGTTGCCGCAGCACTTCGCGCGGTTCCTCGAGTTCCTCGATCTCGCCGGAAGCCGCGACCGGTGGCTCTCGCAACGATTCAGCAAGAGCGGCGCGAAGTCCGGCTCGCAGCCATTCCTCGAACGTTGGCAGGAGATGGTCATTTCGGTCGGCGCGGCTCTGACCTCTGAGAATTCGGAATTGTTCATGGTGACATCGCCCGAGGAATTTTCGTTGAACGAAGCAGCTCGCTCTGCAGACGCGCTCGCTGGCTCCGTCCCGGGCCTGGCCATCAGCGGGATAGTCTTGAATCGTGCCGTTCAGGGCAAGAACTCATGCGACATCTGTGCCAGCCGCGCGAGCATGACTGCATCCGCAAAAAAGTTCATCGCGAAGAACTTCCCTGACGTCCCAGTCCTCGTCGGCGAAGATGCAGGCAATCCCGTTCTCGGTGCTGGCGAACTGCTCAAATTCGGCGAGCATGTCTTCGGAAAAAAGAAGCTGGCTGCTTCCCCCGCTGCCTCGCGTGCAAAAATGCCCGAAATCGAAACCGCGCCGTGGCCGGAGATCACAGCTCCATTGATTTTCACCATGGGCAAGGGTGGCGTTGGCAAAACCACCGTCTCTGCTGCACTTGGATTCCGTCAACGACTTGAAACCGGTCAACCTGTCACGGTCTGCTCCACAGATCCCGCGCCGTCACTCGACGACGTCTTCCAAAGCAACGTCAGTTCCAAGCCCAAACCGGTTCTAGGAGACAAGCATTTCGAAGCGCTCGAGGTTGATTCCGTCGGCGAGTTTCGGGCTTGGGCGAACGCCATGCAGGACAAGATCGCTGCCGCTTTCTCGACGCAATCAGCCAGCGGCATCCACGTGGATCTCTCGTTCGATCGTCAGATATTCTCCTCGCTGCTGAATATCGTCCCGCCCGGCGTGGACGAGATCTTCGCGATTTTCAAAATCCTCGACCTGCTCCGTTCCGAAAATAAGGGTGCGCGCCGCACCGTTATCATTGACATGGCTCCCACAGGACACGCCCTTGAACTGCTACGCATGCCGGAGCGCATGCTGATGTGGTCGCGCCTGCTGTTGAAAAGCCTCGCACCGCACCGTACACTACCTCTCGCGCAGGATGTGGCTGTTGAGATCGCTGGGTTAGGACAACAGGTACGCGAGTTGGTGAATATTCTGCAGGATCCCGCTCGCTCATCAGCCTTCGCCGTGATGTTGGCCGAGCCTATGCCTGATCGGGAAACCTCGCGGCTGCTGGATACATTGAAAGAGTTGCCGGTTTCCGTAGAAGCAGTATTCGTAAACCGCATCCTAATGCCTGTGTCGAACAAGGTTGCTGCCCGATGCGCCCGATGCGATCGCGCCCGGCGGTGGCAGATAGCAACATTGGCGGGTTTGAAGAAACGATATCGCGGGAAGGCCGGAGCGATTTACCTGCTGCCGAATCTTCCCGATGAGATCGCCGGAAAGAAAGCGTTGCAATCGTTCACCAAAGAGTTATGGCTACTAGCCTGAAGAAATCAAAATCCCGGAAAGCTGAAAAGCGACAGCCCACGCCCAAGTCGAACTCCCGCGTGCTCACCATTCCGGTGAATCGAATTCCCAAGCATCAGCCTCAAGCCAAGGCACTCTATTTGTACGGCGTTTCCAAGCCCGAAAGACTCAATCTTCCCAGCATCTCCGTTCCCGGCATTGATGGCGAGCACAGGATCGAAGCCATTCACTGCGCCGGACTTTTATGTTGGATCACCCGCGTGAACGCGCAGGAATTTGCCGCTGAGTTGAACCGCAAAATGGAAGAACTGGAATGGCTCGCTGAATCGAGTGTTCGACACCAGCGCGCGGTCGCCGCGATATCCGCGAAAACAACGCTGCTGCCAACTCGCTTCGGCACCGTCTTCCTTGGCGAGAACTCACTGGCCGCCGACATTGCCTCGCGCAAGCCCACGCTCAACGCCGCTTTCAAGCGAGTCGCTGGCGCAGACGAATGGGGCGTGAAAGTTTTCCTTAAAGCGCAACCGCAACCCGCTGTTGAAGCCACCTCCGGACGCGACTACCTGCAGAAGAAAGCGCAATCCATCGCGGCCAGCGGGAAGCCCGCGCCTGATGCGGAGATCGACGCCTTCTTCGCTCAGCTAACGAAGATTGCCACGGCGAGTGCCGTTACCGGCAAGGTCAGCAGTGGACAGCAAGGATTGCAATGGCAAGCATCATTCCTGTTGCCGCGCAGCCGCCGCAAGAAGTGGGATGCAGTGCTGAAAAAATTCGCCGAGCAGTGGGCGGGAAAGCGGAAGATAGAATCCTCCGGCCCCTGGCCGCCGTATTCATTCGTGGAGTAACTCCGAAAATATGGCCACGCCACCACAACGCGTATCACTGGGTTCCGCTACCGACTCCAATGACGAAGTCTCCCTGCTTGAGATTCTCGATCACGTCCTCAATTCCGGAGTGGTCATCCAGGGCAGCATTGTCATCTCCGTCGCTGGCGTGGATCTGCTATACGTCGGATTAAACGTCGTGCTCACCTCGGTGGAAACCGCGCTGAAGACGTTGCGCAATGAAGAAGCTGCCGCCCGCAAGCAGCTGCGCTAGAACAACAATCCAATGCTCCTCCTCTATTGCGTCACAGAATCCGTCGCCGATGCGCACATTCCCGGAGTGCATGGCAGCCCAGTTTCAACCATCGCTGAAGGTGGAGTGCTCTGCCATTCCAGCGAATGGTCGGAGCGAAATAAGGATGACGCTCAGCAGGACGCTCTGGCTTATTGGTCGGTAGTGAACCGCTTGTTCCAGCAAACGGCGGTTATCCCGTTTCGTTTTCCCACGTTCATGAAGGACCAAGCCGCAATGCAAGAATTTCTCGCGCTGAATGCGCAGGGATTCCTGAGCGAACTCCGCCGCCTCCGCGATTTGGTTCAAATGCGAATCACTATTCCCTCCGAACCTACCTCCAATGCGGCCCCACCAACTTCCGGAACAGAATTCCTCAAGCAACGGCAGAAATCATCGCGCGTTTCGCAAGACACCATTGCCGCCCTGAGAGCCAGCGGAGAAGACCTGGTCCGCGAATGGAAACAGTCCCATCGCACAGGTTCCACTCTTCTATTCGCGCTTATCGGACGAGGTGCGCTTGAAGACCTCAAGTCGCGGATTTCCCAAATCGAAGCTTCCGCAAACGTCCGTGTCTCCGGCCCTTGGCCGCCAAGCGAATTCATCAAGTGCGAGTTGGAACTCCCCATGAGCACAGAAACGACCCTATGAAGGATCCTAACCAAGTCACTCCCGCCGACGTTGAAGCTGCAATCTCTGATCTCAAACGTCAGTTGCAGACGGCCGCCTCTGGCGGACAGCAAAGAATCGAATGTGACGGCGAAAATATCGAGCAGGGGTTGGCGAAGTTAGTATTAACTTTGATAGAATTCCTTAGACGCCTGCTCGAGCGTCAGGCCATCCGGCGCATGGAAGGTGGCTCCCTCAATGACACCCAAGTGGAAGAATTGGGTACCGCATTAATGAAGTTAGAGCAAAAGATTCATGAACTTACGAACACTTTCGGCCTGAAACCGGAAGACTTAAACTTGGATTTGGGGCCAGTTGGGAAGCTTTTGGATGACGACAAATGAACCGCCGGCCATCCACTTCTTTAACCCTGAAATTTTTACACGAAGCCTGACAACTCGGCACCTGAGTACCGCATCTGAGACTCAGGATACAAACTTTCAGACTCAAATACCAGGCAGACCGCACCAGCAAGCCCCCCGCAAAACAATTTGAAGTTTAGCTGTTCACAAAATGCTTGAAGATGCTGTAATCTGCGACTCCCACTTTCTCAGTATCGAAATTGGAGTCTGCTCGCACGGAAGAACGTCTTACTGACATGGAAAGAGTACCCACAGTTTCCGGCACTACAAACCTGATTGATATCCTCGACCGGGTTTTGGACAAAGGTCTCGTGATCGCGGGCGATATCCGCGTCTCGTTGGCCAATGTCGAGTTGCTAACCATTCGCATCAGGTTGCTGGTATGTTCCGTCGATAAGGCAGAGCAGATCGGCTTAAATTGGTGGAAGCACGATCCTAACCTGACAACCCCTCTTCCCGCTCCGATATCGCAGTTAGGATTGCCCCCAAGCGGAAAGGTACCAAGGAGGAGGACGGTCACTCGCACATCTGTGCAAGCGCCCACAACGGCAGCAAGAGTAGTTCGCAAGAAGACAACAAAATCAAGTTCAAAGAAAAAAAGTACGGTGCCCAGCCGGCGGAAGTAAGCCGATAGGGAGATTGAAGGAGCTTTGCAATGGCAGTTGAGCGTGTATCTGGTGGATCAAGTCTTATTGACGTTCTTGATCGCGTCCTCGACAAAGGTATCGTCATCGATGCCTGGGTCCGCATCTCCCTGGTCGGTATCGACCTCATCACCGTGGAAGCCCGCGTCGTCGTGGCCTCCATTGACACATATTTGAAGTACGCCGATGCAGTCGGACTCACGGGTCTGGTATCGCGGCCGCAACTTGAGGCTCCCGACGAAGTCGAAAGCATCGAAGAAGTGGAAACAACCCGTCGTCGCACCGCGAAACCTAAGGTGCGCAGGGCGACGACTGCACGCCGCTAGAAACGGCAATACTCCGCTACGGCTAAGAGGGTCTGGCGGGAGGAAGGTCGACTCTATTGGCAACGCCGCAAATGCGCTTGAAATCTCTGGAACTGGTGAAGGGTGGCGGAAATATCCTGAAGGAAGCGGACTCCCGCATCCCCGCTACCCTGCGCCTGCTCCATGCTGAGCGTTCAGATGAGATCTTCCCCATCCTCATGGAGGAGATCGTCAAGCTTGGTTATCCCCGCGCGTTTGTTCTTTCTGTAAATTTCGAGACCGGTGAAGTCTCACCCATCGCGGGTATTAAGTGTTCTGATTCTTACCTGCAAAAATTCCGTACTTCGCTCTACGCGGATCACCCCATCGTCAGCATCTTTCATGGCCTGAAGCCGAGCATACTTCCACGGTCATCTTCCACGGGGCGTGCCCTCTATTGCCACCCCATTATTTATCGAAATCCAAATCAATGTTGGGAAGCGGAGCGCCAACGTCGGCCAGAATGTATGGCCACTGATAACTTCCGCAACGCGCGCAAGCTAAGTCTCGAAGGCCAGCAATGCAAGACCTGCGAGATGCGCTCCTACGCAGCCGCCATTGTCGTTGAGTTTCCGAAAAAAGCCTCTGAGCGCGCCGTCGGCGAGCTGGGCACTCTCATTGAACTCGCTAACAAGTATCTCGCCCGTCTCTTCAAGATTGAGCATTATTACAACCGCATGCGAGACATGGAAGACACCATCTCGCAGATGAATGCGGTCATGATGAGCATGGCCGATCCTGTCGTCCTGACTGACATGCACTTCCGCGTGGTCATGCAGAACCAGGCTGCAGCCAAGTTCTTCAAACTTCCTGACGAGACCACGGAAGGTCTCATCCGCGCGATCGAACTCAACAACATGCTGTTCTCCGCCGCGCTGTCCTCCATGGCGATATCCGGCACTGAGACCCATCGCGATCTCACGCTCGTCGATCCCAACGAAGGCGAAGAACTCCTTTTCGAAGCTGTTTGCGTGCCATCATTCACCCGCGAAGGCCTGCCATCGGGACTCGTCACCGTCATGCGCGATGTTACCGACCTCCGCCGTGCTGACCAGGAATTGCAAGCGAACTACGAAAAATTGCGTGCTGCTGAAGATGTCGTTCGTCAAGACCGTGACCGCCTCAACCTCATCATTGAGAACGTTGGCGATCCAATCATTGTTTGCGATAGCGACGGCAAAGTTGTACTCGTCGATCCCTTGGCAGAAGCCCTCTTTGGTAGTGATACTGACCGTGATCCAACACGTGTCACCAATCAGGCAGTGCTCGATGCCTACGTCAGCAACTTCACCTATTCATTCTCTGACACTGTCACCCAGGCTCTGAACTTTACCGATCCGAGCACGCTGCAAGTAACCGAGTTTGACGCCCGCTCCGGCAAGATCTACGACGAACGCGGACAAGTCGCCTACACCGTCACGGTGCTTCGCGACTGGTCGCCGATCCGCAAGCTTGAGCAGCTCAAAGTCGAGCGCCGCATGTTGGAGATCGAGAAGTTCGCCTCCGCCGGACGCCTCGCCGCCACCATCGCCCATGAAGTCAACAATCCCATGGAGGCGATCAAGAACGCTATCTACCTGCTCGCGGGCAAGGTGAAACCGGAAGCTGAACCTGTTTACGGCATCCTGAAATCTGAGACCGAGCGCGTTGCCCGCATCGTTCGCCAGATGCTTGGACTCTATCGCAACCAGGAATCCGTCAAGCCGGTGAATGTAAACACTCTCGCGGAAGACACGCTTCTTCTGCTTGCACGCCAATTGCAACGCTCCAACGTTGAAGTGGTGCAGGAGTTCGCGGAGCTTCCTCCTGCCGTCGTGTCTTCTGACCAGATGCGTCAGGTTTTTTCTAACATCGTCATCAATGCCAAAGACTCAATGCCGAATGGCGGCAGGTTAAAGATTCGCACTCGGCAGATTCGCAGTTCTGACGGCCTTCATGGCTGGATTCGCGTGCTCATCGCCGATACCGGCAGCGGCATTCCCAAAGACATCCTCGATTCAGTCTTTGAACCTTTCGTCACCACCAAGGGCGAAAAGGGTACAGGCTTGGGGCTTTGGATCGTTAAAGGCATCATCGGTAATCACGGAGGCAAGATCTCCGTCCGCAGCAAAGTGGGATTTGGGACCGTTTTCAAGATTGATCTACCGATGGTGCGCCTATGAGCACGGGTTCGAAAAAGTCGCCGAGCAAGGCACGCGTGCTCGTTGTGGACGATGAGTCCTCGGTCTTGTTCACCTACAAGCTGATTTTGGAGCAGCAGGGCTACGCCGTGACCGCGGCGATCTCCTCAGAGGAAGCAAAGCGGGCCATCGAAGCGCAGGAGTTTGATTTGGTATTGTGTGATTACTCTTTAGAACAACAGCACACCGGTTTTGAAGTCATCGCGGCCGCGCGCGCTCGTAGGCCTGACGTCCCCTCGTTGCTCCTTACGGGATACGCAACCATTGAAACAACCGAGCAGGCGAAATCGGACGGGATAGGGGTGTTATTCAAGCCCATTGATATCGCGGAATTTCTGAGCACCACTTCCGCATTCTTGAGGAACGAACATGAGTCCCAAAAAGTTAACAAAGACGAGTAAGCCAGCCAAGAAGAAGAGTACGGAAAAGATCTCGTCGATTAAGAAAACCACCAATGGCAATGGAAGCTTGACCTCCATTGATGTCAACAGCATGGCGTCACAGCAGTTCGCTGCCGCCTCTATCTCCCGCATGGCAGAAGGCCAGGACGGAGTAGAGGGCCGCTACGTCTACGGCATCATTCAAGCCAATCAACCTGCGACCTTCGGCAAGACGGGAATAGGCGGCTCCGGCGAGAGTGTTTACACCGTCCACCATGGCGACGTTGCCGCCGTAGTAAGCAAGACCTCCGTCTTCATCTTCGACCCCACGCGTGAAAACGCGCTCGCTCACGAACACGTGATTGAAACCGTCATGAAGACCAATACCATCATCCCCATGAGCTTCGGTACTGTCTTCCGCACCGATCAGGACATCAAGGAAGTCCTCAAGAGTATCTATCCGTCTTTGAAAGATGTTCTCAAGCAGATGTCCGGCAAACTGGAGTTCGGATTAAAAGTCACTTGGGATCGTGACCGAGTCATCGAAGAACTCAAGCGCAATCACGAAGAGATTCACCGCTTCCATATCGAGCTGACGAAGAAGCACTTGCAATCCACTTACTTCGCTCGCATGCAGTTGGGTCGCATGATCGATAAAGCCCTCGCCGAGCGCTCGGCGGATTATGTTCGCGAGATCTATGACGCGCTTCGTTCCATCTGCGTCGCATCGCGCGACAACAAGCCTATCGGCGACAAGATGATCATGAACGCGGCATTCCTCATCAACCGGGACCGTGAAGCTCACTTCGACGCTGCCGTGAACAAAGTGGCGCAGAAGTTTGCCGACCGCTTGAATTTCAAGTACACCGGCCCTTGGCCTCCGTATAACTTCGTCAACATTCGCCTCAAGTTGGAGAGAGGAACATCGTCCTAAGTTTCGAACATGATCTTCAGCTTGCTCACATTGCCGATCGACGGATTCAAGTTCATCTTCAACACGCTCGCCAAAGTTGCGGAAGAACAATGGACAGACGACGCGCCGCTTAAAGAGCAGTTGCTGGAGTTGCAGGTCCATCTCGAGAATGGCGACATCACCGAAGATCAGTACGTAGAAGCCGAAGCTGAAATCTTGCGCGCCTTGCGTGACATTCAAAATCGCAAGCGCGAACTTGCAGGCGCTCCTCCAGAGGACGGCACCGGACTCTCCGGCAAAGTCGAAGAAGGCTCCGGCGCTTCTATTACTTTCAACATTGACGAACGCAAATAAAACCGTCTCGCTGCGGGATTCAGCATTTCTCCTCTAGAATCAGCTAATGGCTAATTGCGCCACCTGTGGAACTGCATTACAGACCAGCCCCTTCGGAGGCACAGAACCGATTTGCGTAGCCTGCGAGCCGGCTTCCGCCCTCGCCCCAGCGCAGCAGAACTCCCCAGAAAGCGAGCAGCAGCTTTCCATCTCCACCGCAGATCAGACCTTTCGCACCACCACCTACATCGTCCTCGCCAACGTTCTCTATTACCTTTACTTCGTCGCGATGATTTATGCGCGCTATGGGCAAGTTCTCTTAGGTCCGATAGACGCTCGGTTTTACCTGCTTTTCGGTGCCGACCAGGGCCAATTCACCTTCGGCGGACAATACTGGCGCCTGCTCGCTAGCAATTACATCCACTTTGGCGTTTACCACTTGCTTGGCAACATGTGGTGCCTGTGGGGACTAGGCCGCCTCACCCAACTCTTTTACAGCCCTCGCAACTACTTCATGGTTTATACCTACGCTGGGCTATGCGGAAGCCTGCTGAGCGTATGGGCACATCCTCAAGTCATCAGCGCAGGGGCATCTGGTGCAGTTTTTGGCGTGGCGGGTGTGATGTTGACCACCCTGCAGTTCGGCAAACTTCCTATCGACAAACAGGTAAGACAAAACATTTTCAAGGGCGTGCTGCAGTTCGCGGCCCTGAACCTTGTCATCGGGCTCGCCATCCCTCACGTGGACAACATCGGTCACATTGGCGGACTGCTCTCAGGAATGCTGTTGGGGATCGTCTTTGGCAAGCATCTCGACAGCTCAAAAAAATCGCGCAAGTATCGCCGCGTAGCCTGGCTCTCGTTGATCTTCTTCTATCTACTCGCGTTGATTTATGTCGCTTTTACTTGGAACGGAGTCTCTTTTCATGTGACCCGCACCTAGCCTGGTGCCCAGCCACTCTGGATTGGCGAAACTTCCCCGGGCGTACTATCGTATTCTTTACGAGTGTAAGGAGCAGCCATGTCTCTGAAGGATTTCCTCAAGAAACAGTTTATTGACGTTATTCACTGGACCGAGCCCAGCGACGGCATTCTCGCTTGGCGCTTCCCTATGCAGGACTTCGAGATCCAGAACGGCGCCAAGCTGACCGTACGCGACTCCGAAGCCGCCGCCTTCGTGAACGAGGGCAAAGTCGCCGATATCTTTGGTCCCGGCCTTTACACACTCAACACCAACACTCTGCCGCTGCTTACGAACCTGATGAACTGGGAGAAACAGTTCCAGTCGCCATTCAAGTCTGACGTTTATTTCTTCTCCACTCGTCAGCAGTTGAACCAGCATTGGGGAACGCCGAACCCGATCACCTTCCGCGACAAGGAATTCGGCGCCATTCGCATGCGCGCCTTCGGCATCTACTCCTACCACATCTCTGACGCTAAGGCTTTTTACTCCAAGGTTAGCGGTACGCGTGACATCTATACCGTCCCTGAGATCGAAGGACAGCTTCGCAACACCATCATCGGCCGCATGACAGACACGATCGCCGAAAGCACAGTCCCCTTTCTCGACATGGCCGCCAACCAAATGGAGTTTTCCCAGAAGATCTCGGACTTCCTCGCGCCTTCGTTCGCCACGCTCGGACTCGCACTCGATTCCTTCGTCGTCGAAAATCTTTCGCTGCCAGATGAACTCCAGAAGCGTCTTGACGAGCGCATTGGCATGACCATGGTCGGCGACATGAACCGCTACACCCAATTCCAGGTCGCCCAGTCTATGCCTATTGCCGCAGCCAATGAAGGCGGCGGAGCAGCAGGCATTGGCGCAGGACTCGGCGCAGGCGTCGTCATGGCCAATCAGATGATGAATGCTTTGAACCGCCCGGGTGGCGGTGGCGGCGCGGCTCCAGCCGATGCCTCACAAGCTGGCGCCCCAGCAGCAGGTGGCGACACAAAGTTCTGCGGCGACTGTGGCACGAAAATCCCGAAGGCTTCGAAGTTTTGTGCCAATTGCGGCAAGCCGCAAGCGTGAGAAGTTGTTAAGGGAAATCGAAAATGATCAAAAAATTGCTTGTTGCTGTCTTGCTTGCTTCAGCCAGTCCCATCCTTCTGCAAACGGCTTCGGCTCAAACTGGCTGTGACAAGAAAAGTGAGTTTGTCGTGCGTGAAGTCAGATTCGAAGAAAAAGCCCTTCTCTCGCCTAAACGATATGCCGCCCTCAAATCAGGTTTAGTAGGCCTGCTACACTCAGGCGCAACTTGGCGACACTACAAAAGAAGTCTTCCGTGCTCTTAAGCAAGAAGGCTACCGTCACGCCTTTGTGCAAGATCCCATCCTGAAGGTTCTTGACTCAAAACGTAAGCCCAAGCCAGTCTCTCTCGTTTTCGATGTAAACCCGGGCGCGCGGCAGGTTGCATCCACCCGGAAGCAAGACACTAAATAGTCTGCGCATAGCAGCGACTTGCGTTAACATCTTCTGTCCTATCACTCTCACACATGAGCGGAATCGAATGGATCGTCGAGGCGCACGGCTGTGACCCTCGCGCATTGGCCGATATCGATGAACTGCGCACGCTCTTCTCGCGCATGATCGCCGACCTCGGCCTCCGGCCCGTCGCCGAAACTCAATGGCATCAATTCCCGGCACCCGGCGGAATCACTGGCCTCTGTCTTCTCGCCGAATCGCATCTCGCCATCCATACATTTCCCGAACATGGTTCGCTCTGCCTCAATCTGTTCTGCTGCAAGCCACGTCCTGATTGGGATTTCGCCACTTATCTAAAAACGCACTTCGCCGCCGATTCCGTCGAGGTCCGCCGTCTCGAACGCGCGTATGCTGCCTCGGCCACGGGAGTCCGCGCATGAGCAAGGTCACGCTGAATTGCCCAAACTGCGGCGCGCCTGTTGAATTCGCCTGGGCCAGCAGTGTGCAAGCTGTCTGCGCCTACTGCGCTTCCATCCTCGTCCGCACTGACGTGGACGTAAAGAAAGTCGGCGAGGTCAGCGACCTTCCCAATGACGCCTCTCCCATCCAGATTGGCACGGAAGGCATTTACAAGAACCTGGGATTCGTCGTCGCCGGACGCATCCTTTACGAATACGAGAATGGCGGTTGGAACGAGTGGCACATCGTCTTCAATGACGGCACCAGCGGATGGCTATCTGACGCGCAGCTCGAGTACACCATCTCCACGCAGTTCAACAGTCCCGGTGCGATCCCGCCCGCCACTGACATCAACATAGGAAAACAATTCCATTGGGGAGACTTGAATTACGAAGTCACCTCGCTCACGCAGGCGCACTACCGCGGCGTCGAAGGACAACTCCCCTTCCAATACTGGGACAAAGAAGATTGTTTCTTCGCCGACCTCCGCACTACCGCCGGACGCTTCGGCACCATTGATTACAGCGATGAAAAGCCACTCGTGTTCATCGGCGAAGCGCTCGACTTCACCGCCTTGAAGTTGAAGAACCTCCGCGAGTTCGAAGGATGGACGCAATGAGCGCCGCGCCTCCTCCCACTCCGCCCCAATCTCCGAAGCTTTCACGGCCCAGTCTCGTCCGCAAAGCCGTCGGACTGAACTGTCCCAATTGCGGCGCAGTCATGACCCTGCGGACTTTTTCCAACGCAGTCAACATCGTCTGTCCCGGATGCGCCAGTGTCCTAGATGCCACTGATCCGCGGATGCAGATCCTGCAAGAGGCCTCGAACAGAAAACCTCCAACGCTGCTCCTCCCGCTTGGTTCACGTGGAAAATGGAAAGGCACCAGCTACGAGGTGGTCGGCTGCCAATTGCGCGCCATCACTGTTGACGGCCAGAGCTATCACTGGTTTGAATACCTGCTCTTCAATCCCTTCGCCGGATACCGCTACCTCACCGAGTACGAAGGCCACTGGAATGACGTGACCGTCTGTCGCGCGATTCCCAAGTCGATTTCGAATACCACAAAGCCCAAAGTGATTATGGGCGACCAAACATTCACCCACTTCCAGACTGCGAACGCGACCACCACTTACGTCATCGGTGAATTTCCCTGGCAAGTCCGGCGCGACGACAAGGTCTTCACCAAGGATTACATCTCGCCGCCTTTCATGCTCTCCTCGGAGAACGTCGCGCAGGAGACCACTTGGTCAATCGGCGAATACACATCCGGTAAGGACATTTGGCAGGCATTTAAGTTGCCCGGCAGCCCTCCATCGCCGCGTGGGATCTTCGCAAACCAGCCATCTCCATTTGCGGATCGCCCCAAGACATTCTGGAATACTTCAGTGCTGCTTCTGTCGTTGGCTCTTCTGGTGCTGATGATTTCCTATGTCATCTCGTCGAACAAAGAAGTATTCTCCAGCACATACGACTTCTCCCAGCGCCCCGGACAGGAAGCCTCGTTCGTCACTCCGGTCTTTGAGATCGGCGGACACCCTTCCAATGTCGAACTGAAGATCAACACCGACCTCAGTAACAATTGGGTCTACTTCAATTTTGCATTGATAAACGAGCAGACTGGCGAAGCCTACGACTTCGGGCGCGAAGTCAGCTATTACACCGGTTCTGATAGCGATGGGGTTTGGACAGAAGGCGATCGCAGCAATACCGCAACGGTTCCCACCGTCCCTCCCGGACATTACTACCTCCGCGTCGAACCGGAGATGTCAGCGGGCTCAGTTCCCGTGCATTACACCTTGCAGGTGGTTCGCGACGTCCCGTCCTTCTCGTTCTTCCTGATCGCCGCAGTCTTACTATTGATCCCGCCGATCTGGCTCACGGGACGCGCCTACCGATTCGAATTCAACAGATGGCAAGAAAGCGATTACGCGGTATCTTCGGGAGGCAGCAGCGATGATGAATAAACTTTATCTCGGTTACGGCGCGTTGATCCTCAGCCTGCTCGCCACGTCTGAATATCGCGGTTGGAGCATGATGCCTGTCAACCAGCTAAAGGACGTCCCCAAATCTATACGCGATAACCCTGGCGCGTATCGTTCGCATTACGCCTTTTATCACCACTACAGCGGAGGCAAGTAAGAATGAATCCGAGTCCGAATTTTGTGAACAGCATGCTTAGCGCGGTGACGTTTGCCATCATCGGCATCGTCATCTTCGTGGTCTTCTTCGTGATCCTTGACTGGATCACGCCCTACGACCTTTGGAAAGAACTGAACGAAGAAAAAAATATGGCACTGGCGATCGTAGTCGGCGCAGTGGCGCTCGGACTCTGCATCATCATCGCCGCAGCCATTCACTAAAGCGAACCCACATTGCCCGCATTACTGTTCATCTCAATCCTGCTCATCGCCGCGTGCGGGCTCATCTATGAGCTCATCGCCGGCGCGCTCGCCAGCTATCTCCTCGGCGACAGCATCACCCAGTTCTCCACCATCATCGGCAGCTATCTCTTCGCCATGGGCATCGGCAGTTGGCTCTCGCGATACATCTCCCGCGGCCTCGTCACGCAATTCATCTGGATCGAGTTGATGGTCGCTATCTTCGGCGGATTCTCCTCCTCCATCCTCTTCCTCACATTCGCCTACACGCAGGGTTTCCGCATCATCCTCTATTTCATCGTGATCGCCATCGGCATGCTGGTGGGACTCGAGATCCCGCTGCTGATGCGCATCCTGAAAGACCGCTTCGAGTTTCGCGACGTCGTCGCCCACGTCCTCACCTTCGACTACCTCGGCGCGCTCGGTGCGTCGCTGCTCTTTCCTATCGTGCTCGTCCCGCAGCTCGGACTAGTCCGTTCCGCGGTGCTCTTTGGCATCGTGAACGCCGCCGTCGCGCTCTGGGGAACATTCTTGTTCAAAGACCAGCTACGCTCGCCGCAACCGCTGCGCGTCGCCTGCTTACTCGTACTCACGCTGTTGTGCGGCGGAATGGCTGGCGCGAAGCACGTCATCGCCGCCGCTGATGACAGCCTCTACGCGGACGAAGTCATCTTTGCCAAGGACACCCGCTATCAGCGCATCGTGCTCACCCGCTGGCGTGACGACACGCGTCTTTTTCTCAACTCGCATCTCCAATTCAGTTCGCGCGACGAATACCGATACCACGAAGCGCTCGTACATCCGGGCCTGGCTGCGAATTCATCTGCCCGGCGCGTGCTTGTCCTCGGCGGCGGCGACGGCCTTGCTGTCCGTGAGATTCTGAAATATCCCAATATCGAGAGCATCACGCTCGTCGATCTCGACAGGCAGATGACGGACATGTTTCGCAGCAACGATGTCCTCACCAAACTAAACGGCGGATCGCTCGCCTCGCCCAAACTCCACGTCATCACCGCCGACGCATTCCCCTGGCTCGAACAATCCACTGACATGTTCGACTTCGCCATCGTCGACTTCCCTGATCCGACCAACTACTCGCTCGGCAAGCTCTACACAACGGCGTTTTACCGCTTGCTCGCGAAGCACATCAGCGCGAATGGCATGATCGTCGTGCAAAGCACTTCGCCCATGTTCGCCCGCCAGTCTTACTGGACTATCGTTGAAACGCTGAAGCAAGCCGGGCTACAAACATTTCCGTATCACACGTACGTTCCGTCATTCGGCGAATGGGGGTTCGTCCTCGCTAACGCAAAGGGAGCAACCTACTCACCGCCGCGCCAGCTTCCGAAGGACTTGCGCTTCCTCACCGTCTCCGCCATTCCCGAACTCTTCGAGTTCCCCGCGGACATGCAGCCTGTCGCTGCAGAAGCCAATCGCCTGAACGATCAAAATCTTGTCCGTCATTACGATCGCGAATGGCGCGACATCAGCCATTAGCCATTTTCGCGATGCCCAAGCGCTCCAAGCCGACGCAACTCTCCCGCCGCGAATTTCTCGCCGCCACTAGCGCCGCGCTGATTGGCCTCGGCATGAAAACGGACAAGCCAATTGCCGGCGAATTCGTGAACGAATCCTTCCAACTCGGACACATGCTCCGCGACCGCACACCTTTTCCCGCACCGACTAAGAAAGAGAAATTTGCGATTGTCATCGTCGGCGGCGGCATGGCCGGACTCTCCGCTGCATGGCAGCTTGAGCGTCGCAGCTTCCGCGACTTCGTTCTCCTCGAAATGGACAAGCAGCCCGGTGGCAATTCCCGATGGGGAGAGAACGACATCACCGCCTATCCCTGGGCTGCGCATTATGTTCCCGTGCCCAACGCCAAGGCCACGCTCGTGCGCGAACTCTTCGAGGAATTTGGCGCGCTCAAGAACGGCAAGTGGGAAGAGCGCTATCTCTGCTTTACTCCGCAAGAGCGCCTCTTCATTCATGGACGCTGGCAGGACGGTATCGAGCCTGCCGTCGGACTCACCGATCGTGATCGGGAACAATTCAAACGCTTTGACGATCTCATGCAGCGCTTCCGCGCGAGCAACAACTTCACCATTCCAACGCAACTCGGAATGGACATTACACAGAAGCCGGACATCGCCGCCCTCGACCGCGTCTCCATCGCCGAATGGCTACAGCAGCAGAAACTCGATTCCCCATACCTGCGCTGGTACGTTGACTACGCCTGTCGCGACGACTACGGCGCGCCCGCATCAGCCACTTCCGCGTGGGCCGGCGCGCATTACTACGCCTCGCGCGAGCACGAAGAGAAAGGCCCGCTCACTTGGCCAGAGGGCAACGGCTGGATCGCCCGACGCCTCATCAAAAAACTCGACAGCTACATCCGCCGCAACGCACTCGTTCACCGCATCACCAAAGACAAGAACCGCTACCGCATTCTCGCCGGCGACACAGAGTTCACCGCCGACTCCGTCATCTTCGCCGCTCCAACATTTCTCGCGCCCTATCTCATCGAAGGCATGCCGCCTGCGCTTACAAAGGATCTTGTTTACTCCCCTTGGCTCACCGCCAACCTCACTCTCGACCGACTACCGCGCGAGATCGGCGGCACTGAGACCGCATGGGACAACGTCATCTACAACTCGCCCTCACTTGGATACATTGTTGCCAACCACCAAAGCATCCGCCAGCACGAGGACCGCAGCGTCTGGACGTACTACTGGGCGCTTGCGGAAAGATCTCCGCTAGAATCCCGTCGCTTTTTGCTCGAAAAAGATTGGAACTATTGGAAGGAAGCGATTCTTACCGACCTCGCCCGCATTCATCCTGATATTCGCGATTGCGTCAGCCGCCTCGACATCATGCGCATGGGCCATGCCATGATTCGCCCGTCAGTCGGCTTCATGTTCTCAGACAGCCGACGCGCCCTCACCCGCCCTCATGCGGGACTTGAACGCTTGTTCTTCGCCAATTCCGACCTCAGCGGTATTTCCATCTTCGAAGAGGCGCAGTATCGAGGAGTCACTGCGGCACAGCAAGCACTCGCCATCATCTCCGGCTCACAAGAATCTACTGCGCCGACCGCTTAAACACCGCACTATTCCGCTCGTCCGCCGAGATCTGCCGATACGTCGAGTTCAACTCCTTCAACCCTTCCAGCGGAACGCTGACCTGGTTCAACGTGTATTCGCGCCTATATGACAGGACGTTGCCATCCATCTTTATTTCGCTCTTGTAGCTTGCGCCTGGGCTGCTGACCTTTGTCGGTGTCGGAAGTTCATCCACCGTGAATCCCGCTGGCATGGCGATGTTAAATTCATCGGTCTGCAATGTGGGTGCTCCAAGCTCAAAAGCATATTTGCGTTCTTTGAGGTCGATCGTGCCTTCCATCTTGCTGCCAAACACTCGTGGACGGATCAATAGCAGCGCACCCATCTGCTTTGCGTAATTATTGGCTTCAAACTTGTAATGGACGATCAGGTCCTTGTCATAGTCCTCAAGGTTTTCCACTTGATAGTCCTTCAAGGTGAACCCTGTCAGGAATTCTCCCAAAAAAGATTCCATTTTTTTCATGCGTTGCGGCGCCGGCATGGCCAGCAACTCGCCGCGATATTGCACCGCATTACCGCCCGTGCGGACTTCCTTCACTTCGCCGCTCAGCATTCCCGCGGCACTCAGCGAAAGGTTCGCCGTGCGTGACAACCGGTTTCCCGATGGCGGTTGCAAAGGGAAATCGATCAGTTCGCCGTCCTTTTCCGTGATCAGCAGCCCGAAGTTCCCTTGTGTGTAGGAAGGCAGGAATCCCACGGGAGTCAACTCGCTCGTCGGATCGAATATCAGCAACCGCCCCAGCTTCGGATGTTGCACCACGGAATAAAGAGGCTCCGCCGACAAAGCTTCGTCGGCCGGCAATTTGATCGCAAGGATCATGTGGTTGAAGCTCGCAGCTGAGGGGAATGCGGGCGCGATCACTCCCCGGTCAGTCTGGGCAAGCACGTTGTAAGACTCGATTCCCACTTCATGCAACATGGTTCCCATCAACGTGGCTTTGTCTTTGCAATCGCCATAACGATTGCTGAATATGGCCGGAGCCATATGCGGCTGATAACCGCCGATTCCGATCTCGATCGCAACATACCGAATGTCATGCTGCGCGAAACCGGCCAATGCTCTGATCTTTTCAATTGTGCTGGTCTTTCCCGCAACCAATGCTCTGGCCTTCTGCTGCATCTCTGGAGTCGCTTGCCTGCGGTCGGCCGTCAACTGCCAAGCCCATGAGCCCACGTCATGCCAGGAGCCATGTGATTTTTCGCGTGTTCCGGACGAAGCGAAATAGCTGATTCCCATCCTCTGTGCGATTGCCCTGAACGCTGGCATGCCCCACTCTTCCTTGACTGCAGGCACGTCAGTCATTTCCCACGTATAGCGCGTTCCGGCCACAGTGGCTTCTTGTTTCGCATGGTTCACCCAATACGTTTCGAATTCCCATCCGGTCGGAAGCTCGAGCACGAACCGCGCCTTCAACACCGGCAACGTTTCTTGGAATCTCCATGTCTCTTGAAACAAGTTCGGTCGATTACGTTGCTCATATTCGTATCCCACCACGCTTCCCGGCTCGGCGACAGGGATGCGGATCATCTTCAGCCGTGTGTCTTCGTACAGCAATCCGCTGAATGGAGTGACCTCGACCCCGTCCTTGTCCTTCACCTCGTATTCCGCGCCTTGTGCGGGAATGCTCCACGCTTTGAAGTGGCTGATTTTGGTTTCGTTATCGAAATACGCTTGCGCCATCGCAAGCTCTCGTCCGGACGTGCTCAATATCCGCACCGCCCGGCGATACAGCGTCCTCACCTCGCCGGATGCATTCACCGTCGTGGTCTGTTCATCCAGCAGGACCACCCCGCGCGTCTCTGCCGGATATTTGGGAACAGTTATCCGCGAAGCCTCTCGCAACCATTCCGGCGCGTTAGAAGAAGCACATGCAGCGCAAGAAAAGACGAGGACGAAAACGAGCGAGAACCTATTTAGAAGCTTGCGCACGCAACACCACGCTTTCCTGGTCCACTGTATTTACTTTTTCGTAGAACGCCCGCAATGCCGGATAAAAGTCCTTGCGGAACAACAATCCAAGGATGGCGAACCGGCGCTGCACTACGATTGTGTTTCCGCTCTGCTGCCACACGGAATCGAAATAACCAAAGTCGGTTTGTTGCTTTTCCGCATTGGGTAACGTTTCTACTTTGAGGCCCTCTGGAATTTCTACAAAAACCTCATCCAGCTCCTGGAATGGAAACTTGAAATAGACGGGATGAACACGCGTCTCGTGCTTGAATGCGTTGTCGCTGTTCGACTGGAACACGGAGATAGGCAACAGGATTCGCGACCCTACATTCGAGCCCATGCTCGGCAGTTCCACATCGAACTGTACTGAAAGCGGCAAGTCTTCATTCTTGGCATTTTCAATCTTCGCCAGTTTCACCGTGGACCCGCCCGGCAACCACGCCTTCACTTCATCTTCCAGCTCTTTTTTCTGCTCTTCCGCATCCTCGTTCAACGCGCTCAGCCTTCTCAACAATGCCAATTGCTCCCTGAATTCGACCAGTACTTGCCCCTTGAGCCCGGCTTCGTCGAATTTGAGCTTGGCTTGCCGACGCAACACCGCACCGGTGCTTTGCGGCTGTGGCGTAGTAATGAATGTTCCCCCGTCCTTCGCCAGCTGGATCGCCTTCACTCCCGTGTTCTGCCACGGCAACAATCCAAACGGACACATCTGCACTCCGGGATCAAGAAACCATTCCTTTCCCTCGGCCTTCGCTTGTACGATCTCTCCCGTGAGCTGTCTCTCGTCCAGAACACCTTTTTGGAAGAAAACCTCATCGCGCTGGCCTACCTTTACTACTCCCGCGTCAATGCCTACAGCTCTCGCGAGAGCTACGAACAAGCGATTCAGTTCATTGTGGTATCCGTAACCGCGCTTTAGCACGTCCTCCGCATTGTTGCTGTCCTTAAGCTTGTCGCGCTTTTCTTCTTGCTCTGTCTTGTCGCGTTCATAGCTTAGGTTGCGAAGTTGCTGCACGCGCGTGTACAGCTTCCGCAATTTGGTTTCAGCGTTGTCCGTCGGACTCACGATCTGGCTAGCAGCTTGTTGTATTCCGCCGCGGTGTCCGATGAAACTTTCCGCGTACTCCCACCTCTCTTTACCGATCCTCTTCCAGTATTGGTCCGCAGCCTCGACGTTTTTCAGACTATAGAAGAATTCCACCCTGGGCTTCAATTCGGCCTCGGGTGGTGCATTTCTCTCTTCTTCGAACGCCGGTATGTCTTCTAGCTGCAATTCAAATTTGTCATTTTTCTTTTGTAGGTTCTTGTCTGTGGGCAGTCCCATCGTTAACCAATAACTTGAATATGGGCCGTCTGAATAAGGCTTCATCGTGAGAATGGCCTTTTTAATGAAGAGGTCTCTTTGTACCAACCACCGCGTCGACGTGGAAAAAGTACCCGGATCCCATGACACCTTGTAGCGGTATTCGATGATGCTTCCCGGCTGCACATCCGGCATGGAGAACGTCTTGGCCAGGAACTTCACGTCTCTGGTTTTTACGACTGTCTTGTCAAAGGGCTTCCCGGTGAATGGCACCACCGTTCCATCGGGACGGATGGTCTGCGCCTTGATATCGCTGATGTTGGTTCTGCCCTTGAAATAGGGGATCTCAATATCGCCGTATTTCTTCCCTTCCTCCGTCAAGATCTTGATGCGGAAGTATTCCGTCTCGTGCGACTCGGTATCGTCCTGCTCATCGGTCCACAGCAGGATGATGGCATGCGCTCCCGGAGCCTTCGGATGGCTTTTCATCGCCAGTTCTTCTGGCGGAATGGGTTTAAAGTCGCCGAATCCAAAAGCCGCTGGGGCTGACAAAAGGACCATGCACAGCAATAACATCCAACGTGACTGCATAAACTTCGAGTTCATTCGTGACGCTTTCTTTGGGCTAAGTAAATTAATGATGATGGAGTTTGCGGCGCGGTAATTTTATTCCAGAAATTGAGATTGCGAACAGCGTGTTTCACCTGTTCCGTTTTCGTAAAAACCCTTAAACCTTATGCGCGGGGATCTATTTCGCTTGCGCACGCAGCATTACACTTTCTTTGTCTGATGTATTCACTTTTTCGTAGAATGCCCGCAACCCCGGATAGTCCTCAACATCCGAATACATCCTCAAGATCGCAAATCTCCGCTTGACCGAAATAGTGTTTCCAGCTTGCTGCCATGCTGATTCGTAAAAACCGAAATCAGTCTGCTGTTTGTGATTGGGCGGCAAGTTCTCTACATTCAACCCAGCCGGAACCTCGACACTCACCTCATCGAGTTCCTGAAACGGATAATTGAAAGAAACTGGCTGTACCCTTTTTTCATGCTGGAAGGGATTCTTATTGTTTGATTGGAAGACTGAGATTGGTAGCAGGGTCCTTGAACCTACATTCGATCCGATACCCGCCAGTTCCACTTCGAATTCAACTGAGAGAGGTTCGTCCTGGTTCTTGGCATTCATGATCTGCGTCAGCTTTACCGTGGAGCCGGAAGGAAACCATCCTTTTGCTTCATCCTCCATCTCCTTTTTCTGTTCCGCTGCGTCTGAGTTCAGCGCGTAGAGCCGCCACCCCAAGGCGATCTGATCCAGGTAATCGACTTTGATCGTGCCTTTGTATACTCCGTCCTCGTACTTCAGGTGGGCGGCCCGCCGCAGGATGGCGTTCTTGCTCTGCGGATCCGGAGTGGAGATAAAAATGCCACCATCCTTATTAAGTTCGATCGATTGCACCCCAGTGTATTCCCAGCGAATCAGGCCGAACGGACACATTGCAACGCCCGGATCCAAATACCACTTTTTGTTTTCAGCGCGGACGATCACAACATCGTGCGTAACCTGCATCTCATCGAGCAAGTTCATGAGGAACGTGGATTCGTCGCGTCTGCTGGCCTCAACGAGCCCCGCATCAAGGCCGATGGATCGCGCCATCGCCACAAACAGCCGGTTGATCTCATTGTGGTAGCCATAGCCGTTCTTCATTACGTCTTCAGCGCTTTGGTTGTCCCTCAGATTGTCTCGTTTTTGCTCTTGGTCGGTCTTTCTTCGCTCATAGCTCAGGTTTCGGATCTGTTGCGCCCGCGCATATAACTTGCGAAGTTTAGTTTCGACACTGTCAGCTTGACCCACCGCCTGGATCGCCGCGTCGTGAATGCTGCTCCTTGTGCCGATGAACTTCTCTGTGTAATCCCACCTCTCTTTTCCGATTCGCTTCCAGAACCTCTCTACTGGCTCTACGTCCAACGCGCTGTAGAAAAACTCGATACGCGGTTTCAAGTCGAGCTCGGGCGGAGCATTACTTTCTTCATCAAAAGGCGCAACATCTTCCAGTGTTAGTTCATAAGCGTTTCGACCTTTGCCCACAAGGTTCTTCCCCGGCGGCAGTCCCACCGTCAACCAGTAAGTGGTAAACCGCCCCGATGTATAGGGCTTCATCGTGAGCACGGCTTTTTTTATGAACAGATTGCGCTGCAGTATCCAGCGCGTGTTGAACAATCTTGAGGGACTCCCTCCCCCCGACGACGATGAGAGTGAATAGCCAATGTGTCGTGCTAATGGTCCCGACGCCCACGAAACCTTGTAGCGGTATTCAATGATGCTTCCCGGCTGCACGTCAGGTAAGGTGAATGTCTTCGCGTAGAACTTGATGTCGCGGGTTTTCACCACCAATTTGTCGAAAGGCTTGCCCGTAAATGGAACAACTGTGCCATCCGAATGCACGGTTCGCGCTTTGATATCGCTGATAGCCGTTACGTCTTGAAGATAAGGAATTTCGATATCGGCATACTTCTTACCTTCTTCCGTGAATATTTTCAGCCGTACATATTCGACCTCGTGTGACTCTGTGTCGTCCTGGTCGTCAGTCCACAGCAGGATGATCGCGTGCGCTCCCGGAGCGTTTGGTTCGCTCTTGAGCGTGCGCTCCTCGGCGGGAATGGGTTTGAAATCGTCCCCTGCATAGAGGGCCTGCGAGAATGCAACGGAAATCGTAAGACTAAAAACTATACGGACGACTAGCGTTTTCAACATCATGGGCACAGATATCCTGAGATTAAGGGGTTCGTGTTTACTTTGTTGCGATCTAGCCGATGGATTGTAGCCGAGCCCAAGCACTTTTAAACTCACTTAATAGTTTTCCTGTTTTCGTAACAGCCCTCTGGGGATCCTCGCAATCGGCCGCCCTTTTGTTACAATAGTTGTGAGTAGCTGAAGTGGCTTGTGAGCGGTTCTGCAATTGCTTTGCCTGCCTCAGACGTCCTCCTAAAACTTTAGAATTACAGCTTGGACAGCGGCACCCTCGTGTGTCCGGCCCGTTCAGCGCTTTAGATAGCAGACAGGAAATTATTTTGACTATCGGCATTCGTAACATCGCAATCATCGCCCACGTTGACCACGGTAAGACCACGCTCGTTGACGCCATGCTTCGCCAGAGCGGCACCTTCCGCGCCAATGAACATATGGAAGACCGCGTCATGGATTCCAACGATCTCGAGCGCGAGCGCGGCATCACCATCCTTGCGAAGAACACCGCCGTCTTTTACCACGACATGAAGATCAACATCGTTGACACTCCTGGTCACAGCGACTTCGGCGGTGAGGTCGAGCGCGCGTTGAAAATGGTCGATGGCGTTATGCTCCTCGTGGACGCCAGCGAAGGCCCGCTGCCGCAGACACGATACGTCCTTGCAAAGGCCCTTGAGCAGAACCTTCCGCCCATCCTTGTCATAAACAAGATTGATCGTCCCGATGCTCGCGCTGCTGAAGTCTTGAACGAGGTCTATGACCTCTTCATCGATCTCGACGCCAAAGAAGAGCAGCTCAATTTCCCTGTGCTCTACACCAATGCGAAGCTCGGCACCGCCAGCACAGATGCAAAAGTTCCCGGCGAAAACCTAGAACCTTTGTTCGAATCAATTTTGAAAACCATTCCTCCGCCCAAGGGTGTATGGAATGGCCCTATGCAGATCCTCGTCGCCAACCTTGACTACAGTGACTATCTCGGACGCCTCGCCATTGCCCGCGTATTCAACGGCACCTTGAAGGTCGGCGAGGAAGTTGCCATCGCCAAGCTCGACAAGACATTCCACAAGACCAAGATCACAAAACTGTTCTCATTCAACGGACTCAAGCGCGTGGACATCACGCAAACCGAAGTCGGTGACATCATTGCCGTCGCCGGTGTCGAAGGAATCACCATCGGCGAGACCATCACCACTGTCGAAAATCCCACGCCGCTGCCGCACATCGCCATCGACGAACCCACTATCGCGATGCAGTTCACCATCAACACTTCCCCGCTCGCCGGACGCGAAGGCCATCTCGTCACCTCGCGCAATCTTCGTGACCGCTTGGACAAAGAACTCCTGACTAACGTCTCGTTACGCGTTGAAACCGACAACACGGATACCTTCCGCGTCGCAGGACGCGGCGAGTTGCAGCTTTCCATCCTCATCGAAATGATGCGTCGCGAAGGTTACGAACTCACCGTCGGCAAGCCGGAGATCGTTACCAAACGGGTCAATGACAAGCTGATGGAACCCGTCGAACTTCTCACCATTGATATCCCGGAATCTTTCGTGGGCGTTGTAATCGAAAAACTTGGCGCGCGCAAAGCGCAAATGAGCAAGATGCACAACCACGGTTACGGCCGCGTGCGCATGGAATTCAAGTGTCCTAGCCGCGGACTCATTGGTCTACGCAGCGAACTTTTGACTGACACTCGCGGAACCATTGTCATGAACTCATTGTTCGATGGATACACCGAGTGGCTCGGAGAGATCCCTCACCGCCTCACCGGAGCGCTGGTCTCTGACCGCGCCGGAGTCACTACTTCATTTGCATTGTGGAATCTTCAGGAGCGCGGCGAACTGTTCGCCGGTCCCGGTGTTGAAGTCTATGAAGGCATGATTATCGGCGAGAATGCCCGCGACAATGACTTGGACGTCAACGTCGTCCGCGAAAAGAAGATGTCCAACATGCGCTCATCCGGCGCAGACGAAGCCATCCGCCTCGTCCCGCACAAAGCGCTGAACCTCGAACAAGCGATCGAATTCATTGCAGATGACGAATGTGTCGAAGTCACGCCCAAGAACTTGCGGTTGCGCAAAAAGATTCTCCAAGCCAACCGCCGCCCGAAGAAGAACGCCGTAATGGCTTAGCCGCGATCACTAACACACGACCACTAGTCACTAGTCTTACGAGCCACTAAACACTAGCAACTAGCCACTGCCTCACGCACTCTTCGGCAATACCTGCGATAGCGACGGCACAAACACTGAGAAACATGTCCCGGAACTCCCTTCCCGCGTGCTGCTGCGGAATCGGATGCTGCCCCCATGTTTCTCGATGATTCCGCTCGTCACCCATAGTCCCAGGCCTGTACCTCTTTCGCCTTTTGTCGTGAAGAACGGCTCAAAGATCTTGTTCCTGACCTCTTTCTGTATTCCGCTTCCGGTATCTGAGATCGTCAGTCTGATTCCTGGGCGATCCGGTTGCCGAGGTTCAACCGCATTCGTAAGATGCACACGCAAGGTGCCGTCATCTGGAGTCGCCTGAAGCGCGTTCTCGATGAGGTTTGATACTACCTGCCGCAACTCTCCGGGTTGGCTGACGATCTGTCTTGACGCCCGGTATTGCCGAACCAGCTTGATCGAACGCCTTCGGATCTGGTTCGAGAAAAGCTCTAATACACCATCCACGATCTCCGCCATGTCTGTTTCCACTGGATGGCTGCTCTCTCGATAGAAACCCAACGTTTGTTTTACTATGTGCGAAACCCGCTGTAACTCCTGTTGCGCAGCCTCAATCAGCTTGCGGTTCGGTCCGCTCAATGCGTTGTCGAGGTTCAGCAGGTAAAGGATGTTTGTCACTGAGGTCAGCGGATTGTTGATCTCGTGTGCCATGCTCGCGGCAAGTCTGCCCGTGGCGGCAAGTTTCTCCGAACTTTTTAAGGCATTTTCCGCCTGCCGGCGGGAACTGATGTCTCGCACCACTCCTGTAAAAAATTGGCGGCCATTCCTCTGGAACTCGCCAAATGAAAGTTCCAATTGGAGTTCCGTGCCATTCTTGTGCAGACCCGGCATTTCAACACCTCGCCATGGAATGTGGTGCTTTCCTGATTGCAGGAAACGAGAGATCGCATGTCTGTGTGGCTGTTGCATGTTCCGCGGCATCAGCATCGTAAGGTTCTTTCCCGTGACTTCATCCGGCTTATAACCAAAAACCTGCTCCACGGCAGGATTGGCAAACACGATCGTACTTTCATCGTCGATCGTGATGATCGCGTCTGACGCCGTCTCTGAGATTGCCCTATGGCTCTCTTCGCTGTCCCGCAATTCCGCTTCCGCCCGCCGACGCTCAATAACCTGTCCCAC
Organism: Terriglobales bacterium; assembly: GCA_025462725.1. GTDB lineage: Bacteria > Acidobacteriota > Terriglobia > Terriglobales > Acidobacteriaceae > JAICLA01. Next base: position 320,158 of record JAOAPE010000002.1, read on the forward strand.
CTGGCTGCCAACCCCGTTCAACATCGCCGCGACTTCCGGGTTCTCCTTGCGCACATGGACGGAAAAGAACTCCATCACCCCAAAGAAGTCGCTGCCAAGATAGATTGGAAAAGCAAATGCTGATTTGATCCCACAGTGTTGTGCCGCAGGAAATCTCTGACTTGCGACCTCCTTTGTCACGTCCGCGATCCAAACCGGTTTGCCCGAGTGCCATACGCGCCCTGGTAGTCCTTCCCCGATAGCAAAATCATGTTTCTCGCTGACACTTTCGCAGGCACCTTCCATCCCCGCCTGCGCCCAGCATTGAAACAACTCGAGTTTCTTCGAGTGCGCATCCAGAGACCACATGATGCCGATCTGCCAATCTTGCGTTTCACACAGCACTTGCAACAATCGCGATGTCAACTCTTTCAGGCTGCTCCACTCCTCCAACACCCGGGTAACGGCCTGTTGAGTCTGTAGTTGCAGGGTGGCGCGCTGCCGCTCAGTGAGATCGAAAGTAACTCCGATCAGTTTCCGGCTGCCATCATCGGTATGTAAACGTCCCCTGGCGCGGATACTGTGCAGGTTTCCCGTCCGTGAAAAGCGACGGTATTGAATGTCAATATGCCCAGTCTCGATCGCGCGCTCCACCTCAGACATCACCGCCGACTGGTCTTCCGGATGCAACTGCAATATCCAGCTTTCAATTGGCTGCGTTTTACGCACAATGCCGTTCTTAGCCGACTGGGGGGCTGGCTCAAACCACACCACTTCGCGGCTCTGGGCATCGTATTCCCAAGGCACCACCAACCCGGTTTGCAGGGCAACTTCGAGTTGAACTGGAAGTGGATTCACACAAAATTAAGTGTCGGTAGTACTGTGATGCGAGAGTTCCGCTTGGCGTCCCCCTAGCCAGCCTATTAACCCGAGTTGGTCAGCAACTTGCCCAGACTGCCACCAATGGGCAAATCTCCCCTTATTAGCCGATTTCAGTGACTTTACCGGTTACTGCGGAAACGCTTTTGTGTTACTTTATCGCCAACATCCAGAGATGCTATTGCGGCTACAATAAGGTGAGCCGCTGGAACTCGGCCCGCGTTCCTTTTCTCTTCAGTATCACTGCGGTTTAAGATTCTGCGTTTCAAGAGCTCCGGCCGGAGTTCTATTTCGGAGTCAAGCTAACTTATGGCGCTAGGTTTCGGCTTTAACAAAGTGAAGGTCCTCGCTTCGGCAGAGAAGTACGTGCAGCAGGGAAAGCTGCAGAACGCCATCGCCGAATATGAGAAGGTCGTCAAAGAAGACCCCAAAGACCTCACGGTCCTGAACACTATTGGTGACCTGAACTCCCGCATAGGCAACAACGATCAGGCAGCCGTCTTCTTCAAGAGAGTCGGCGAGGCTTATGCCGCCAATGGCTTCACGGTTAAGGCCATTGCCATGTACAAGAAGCTCACCAAGCTCACTCCGCACAATTTGGAATGCTTGCAGCGTCTCGCCGAGCTTTATACAGTCCAGGGTCTTTACAACGACGCCCGCTCGCAGTACGTCCAGGTAGCGGACGCGCACCTCAAGTCCGGCAACAATGATGACGCAGCGAAGATTTTCCAGAAGATTCTTGAGCTCGATCCAGACAATGCCGCCATGCAGACCAAGCTGGCGGATCTTTACATAAAGCTTGGCAAGAAGACTGAAGCGCGAAACATCTACTTCACCGCGGCACAATCGCTTTATTTGAAGCAGGCGATGGACGCGGCCGATGAAGCTCTCGGCAACGTTCTCAGCTTAGATCCCAAAAACGTTGACGCGCTACTGCTGCGCGGAACCATCGCCGCCGAATCTGGCGACGGTACGAACGCGCTCAACTGTCTCCGTGAGATTCCGGACATTGATTCCCGTCCTGAAGCCCTGCGTAGCATGTTGCGTGCGCATCTTCTGCTCAAGAATCCTGAAGAAGCGCGCATCATCGCCGTCAAGCTCATCAACGTTCACAATGACCTCAACGGCGTGACTTGGTATGCGGAATCGCTGCTTAACGCCGGACAATTCGCCGAAGCCCTCGCCATCTATGAGGAATTCGCCGACAAGGTTCTCGCCTCCAAAGGTCCTAATCTTCTCAAGTCGCTGAACAGCGTGATCTCACGCGTAAAAGACAGCGCTCCGGCGCTGGAGTCTCTGCAGAATCTTTTCAAGCGCGCTGGCGACAACAGTCACGACGCAGAAATAAAAGAGTTGCTCGCCCACGCCTACGTTCAGGACAACCAACTCGCGAAAGCGAAAGACATCTACCACGAACTCGCTGAGAGCGAGCCGGAAAACCCGCTTCACCAGCAGAATTACAAGCAGGTCATCGCCCGGCTTGGTGAGGATTCCGCCGCTCGCCCCTTGACTGCCGAGCAAGGCGCTCAGGCATTCATGATGGAGGAGTCAGACCACAAGGCTCCCACCATCCACCAGACATATTCCAACGATGTTGCCATCGCCGTGCAATCGGCGTTGACGGACTCTGAGCTTTTCGATTCCTACAACCTTCCTGCGAAGGCCATTCCTCCGCTCGAAGCAGGACTCAAAGCCGCGCCGCGTGATTTCCAGATCAATCTGCGCCTCAGCAGCCTCTATTACAAGGTTGGGCGCTTCATGGACGCCGCCCGCGCCTGCAACGTCGTCAAAGAACTCTATGCGGAGAACGACCACCCGCAGGAATCGCAAAAGTACGGCGAACTCGCAGCAGCCTATCTGCAGAAAGCTACTGAAGAACCGGCTCCTGCTCCGGTCGCCGAAGCCCCCGCGGATTTCGGTATCAGCGTAGAAGTTCCTGTCGAGGAAGCCCCAGCAGTAAATCTCATCAATCTCAATCAGTCTGAATCCGCTCCGGCTGCTTTCGATGTTCCAGTCGCTCCCGCTTTCGAAGAGCCCGCTGCTCCGGCAGCTTCTGCCGCTTCCCATGAACTCGATGTCGATCAATGGGAGAGCATGTTGTCGGTGGACGAAGCTCCCGCCGCTCCAGCACAATCTGAACCCGCGCCTATCTCGATGGAAGTTGCTCCCATTGAAATGTCTGTCGAGCCCGCGCAAGAAGCCGCATCAACGTTCGACCTCACACCTGCTGCTGCGGACGGCGCATCTGTAGCTGACTTCTCGTTCGAAGTAACACCCGAACCTGAACCACCTCCACCCGTAGTTCAAGCACCACCACCAGCGCCGAAAGTCGTTGCTCCACCACCACCGTCTGTGTCTCAAGCACCGCCGCCACCTCCAAAGATCGTCCCGCCGCCGCCCGTTGTCCAAGCTCCACCGCCAGTTGCTGCCTCGAAAGCCGCTTCTGCTGCCAGTGACGATTTAGATCTTCTCGGCGACTTGGTCTCCGATCTAGAAGATTCACTCGGCGACGCATTCGACTTCGGAGGAAAGCCCGCCGCTGCCACTCCAGCTAAGCCTGCAGTCGTTGCACTCCCTCCGCCTCCGGCCGCTGCGCCTGCAACACTTGCTGCCGCTGCCACCGCACCCGCGCCGATTGCGCCAGAATCCGTCCCCGCCGGTTTCAGTTCTATGGGACACGATATTCCCACCGTGGCCCCGGAGATCGAGCACCATGAAGCCTCCTCCGCTCTCTCAGATATGTTCTCTGAGTTCAAAGAGGACGTCGAAGAGACCGAAGGACAAGCCGAAGATCCCGACACGCATTACAACCTCGGCATCGCCTTCAAAGAAATGGGACTCCTAGACGAAGCCATTGGCGAATTGCAGAAGGTCTGCCACTCCATCGAGCACGGACATCCCTTCGACCAGTCCATGCAAGCCTATACCTGGCTCGCTCAGTGCCTGATCGATAAAGGTGTGCCCCAGGCCGCTGTGCGCTGGTACGAAAAAGCGCTGCAGGTAAAAGACATCAACGAGGACAGCCGTCTGGCCGTCTATTACGATCTCGCCGGAGCTTATGAAGCCGCTGGAAACCACAAGAAAGCCTACGAGACTTTCATGGAAGTCTACAGCTCCAACATTGACTATCGCGACGTCGCTGACCGCATCAAGACTCTGAAAGCTTGATTCCCTTTGTGTAAAATCAAACCTGTTGCGGATGCCAGCAATTGCATCCTAACGCTTGCATTAAAGATGGCCCGAACGACTGACGCTGAAAAGGGCCGATACTGACCTGTGAATTCCACTCTGACCAACATGCCCGAACCCACTTCGCCTGCAGCAGATCCCAAGCCGCGCAGCCGCGGTGAACTCTGGTTTGAACGCCTGAAGCTCGCGGTGGAAGTCATCTTCTTCATCGAACTTGGCATGCTCCTGGTCGTCCTCCCCTGGACCCCCCTTTGGACAGACAACAGCTTGCTCAGCATGCATCTCACCGCGCGCGCGCTGGTGACACACGGCTTCTTCCGCGGTGCCCTGAGCGGACTCGGCCTCATCAACATCTGGATCGGGATCTGGGACGCCGTCCACTACCGCGAAAGCAACTGAGTTCTACCGGCTACGTTCTTCCGCTTTTCTAATGAATGTCACGTCATGGGTGCCCCACGTTCGCGAAGCTAAAGTGGGTACGGGTGCCCCACTCTTTTCCAATACCGACTACCCACTAATCACTATCCGCTCGCCTCCCGCCGTCTATAATTACAACTTCATGGACAAAGACAAGCGCCCTCCGCAGCCGACCAACCAACATCCCAAAAAGCGCTCCGGCGACATCCCAAAACCTTTTCGCTCTCCGCTCCCCTACGAGAATCCCGCTTTCATCAACTCGCCCGACGGACGCAGCCTTCGCATCCTCGCCGAGTACTGGGAACCTCTCGCTCGCTTCCGCAAGGAACGCATTCAGGACACCGTCGTCTTCTTCGGTTCCGCACGATTCGCGAGCATGTCCAGCGCCCAGCAGAAACTAGCATTGCTCGAGAAGCCCGGCTCCGCCGCTCCCGCTCCTCCTGAAGAGCAACCAAACGGTAATGGCATGTCCACCGACGAAGAACTTGAAAGCATCACCGGAGTCGATGTCCGTGGAGAGCTCTCACTCAAAGTGAAGCACGCGCACGCCGCTATAGAAATGGCGCGATATTACGAGGACGCTCGCAAACTCGCCCACATGCTCACCGAATGGTCCATGACCATTCCCTCCAAGCGACATCGTTTCGTCGTCACCTCAGGCGGAGGCCCCGGCATCATGGAAGCCGCGAACCTCGGCGCCTACGAAGCTGGCGGCAAGACCATCGGGCTCAATATCCGCTTGCCCTACGAGCAGATGCCTAACCCTTACATCTCTCCGGAACTCAATTTCGAATTCCACTACTTCTTCATGCGTAAATATTGGTTCGCGTATCTGGCGAAAGCGCTCGTGGTTTTCCCTGGCGGCTTCGGCACCATGGACGAACTCTTCGAATTGCTCACTCTCGCGCAGACCGGAAAACTTGCCAAAAAGATCGTTGTCATCATCTACGGACGCGAGTATTGGAATCGCATCATCAACCTGCAAGCGCTCGCGGATTGGGGCGCCATCTCGCAAAAAGATTTAGAACTCTTCCAGTTCGTCGACACGCCGGAAGAAGGCTTCGCTGCATTGAAAGCTGGCCTCATCAAATACCACTTGGAAGCCCCGCAACCACGCAAGCAGGGCAAGGACGAAGGCCCCGAGATCGCCAAGACGTTGCCGTAGTAGCAGTAAGCGCACCTTAGCTTTTGACTTTGAAACTTAAAACGCGCCTTAGACGGGTGCCCCACGTTCGCGAAGCTAACGTGGGATTTTCTACAGTGCAGGGTTCCCAAACCCGAGCGTAGCGAAGTCGAGGGCAACGCCTCTGCCTTTGAAACACGAAACTTGAAACTGTCCCTTAAGCCCCTTCGTGATTCCTTCGTGCCCTTCGTGTGAACCGTTTTTGTTGAGACGTGAAACTCGTAACTGTTTTTTGGTTTTGACCTTAAACTCGAAACTGCTTTACGCCGCCTGCTTTTCCTGCTTGATAGCCTCCACTTGCTCCTGCACACCCTCGATCTCCACCCGCTCACGTTTTATGTCCAATCGCAATCTCCCGAAGATACTCATGTACTGGTTTGCGATCCACACCACTGCAAACCACGAGATCAGATATCCCCGCCAGTCAGCGAACAGCAGTTTGTATCCCGTGATCGCGATGAAGAACGCCGATACATAGTGGCTAAAACAGTACTCACACGTGAACAGGTAGAAGAATTTGCGCTTCAGCAGCGACCGGCAGTTTTGGCTTTTGCGTTCGCAATATTCACGCGGCTCGCGAAAGACTTCTTCGTGCGTGATCGTCCAGGCAATGCAAGCTACCGGCATCGCCAATAGCAATAGCCACACTACCTGCGTACCCAATTGCATCCCTGAACTGATGCGCCACCGCGCCTCACGTGCTGCATGGCCCCGCCGCTTTTGGTATTACACCTTTCGTTTTTCGTCCCAACTACACGGCTCTGCTAGCATTCTGGCAGTGCTTCTCTACTACATCACGGCAAGCGAACAGTTTCCCGGCGACGCACGCGCACGCCACGCAAAGCTCATTGACACCATCGCTGCCGCTGCGCGTTGGGGTGTGGATTTCATCCAGCTTCGCGAACGCGACCTCACGCCGCATAAGCTTGAGGTTCTCGCGCGCGAAGCCGTTGCCTGCGTGCGCAAAAACAGTAGCAGCACCAAGCTCCTGATCAACTCGCGTGTTGACATTGCCATTGCCGCCCGCGCTGACGGTGTCCATCTCCGCTCCGGACACGAAGATCTCTCTCCCGCAGACGCTCGCGTCATCTTTCACAGATCAGGGATTAAGAATCCAGTCATTGCCGCGTCCTGCCACAATCAAGAGCAGATTGCGGAGGCCGAATCCTACGGGGCAGACTTCGCCGTGTTCGCGCCTGTGTTTGAAAAAGTGGAAACGCACATCGTGCCGCTCGGCGTTGATGCGCTGAAGAAAGTCTGCTCCCGCGAGATCGCCGCAAGCGCCCGCATGCCCGTACTAGCCCTTGGCGGCGTCACCGTCGGAAATGCCGCATCATGCATCGGGGCCGGAGCCGCCGGACTCGCGGGAATCCGCCTCTTCCAACTCGGCGACTTAGGCAAGACAATCACCGATCTCCGACGCCTCGACGCTCAACCCCTTACGTTGCACAAAACCGCAATTGCAAATCCCCGCCGCCGACACCCCTATCAACCGTGATAGCTGCCCACTTGGCTGAACTCTTCCATTGACTTCAATTCACCTAGCCTGCTGTACCCGCGGAATATCCAGTACAACGCATAGCCGTGGAATGCCAATCCGATCCAATCTTGCGCCAGCATGCTGATGCATCCGTCCAGTCCGAACAGTGCCATACCGACAACGAATGCCCATTTGTTTTTCTTGCCGGCGAAGCTTCCCAGCAAAAAGAAAAATCCGGCGATGAATGCTTCCACGACCAAGCCTGCTACTTTGCCCGGACCGCTCATCTGCTGGCCAAGTTCGTCGATAATCCTCGTAATGCCCAGTCCCAGCAAAAATCGCCAGGTGCTACCCCCGAGTGCCGCGAGAGTGTTCACAAGCGACAAGCTGGCAATCCAGTAGAACCAGTTGGCCCCGCTTTTCACCTGCGCGGCCAATTGCATCTTGGCAAATGTGGTGCTCGCATCTTCCGCCTTGGGAACGGTTGTTTCCGGAGCGATTACTTGACCTTCCACTTTGGCGGGGGCTACTCCAAATTGAGAGTTATCCAAGGCTGGTGTCCTTCTTAAAACTCGATTGAGAAACTTGCGTTCGCACTATACCCCTGACAAGAGAATTAACAAATCACATTCGTATCCTTTGACGCGCTCTGCTCTTCTCTCTATCATCCGAGGCTCATCAAGAACGGAGTAATCTCAATGAAGCTCCTCAAGCTCTGCATCCTCGCTGTTCTCTTCGCAACGACTCTCGCTTACGCGGCCAAGCCCAAGGTCCGTGCCATCACCGCATTCGTCCGCATCGATCGCGCCCATTACAAGACCCAACTCGGCGACGCGCTCAAGATGCTGCGCTCCGCGAAGTCTCAGTATGAAAGTGCCGGATACGAAGTGCAGACTATCCGCATCACCACGCAGCCTTTCCCCGAATACACGCGAGGACTCTCCGCCGATGCGGCTCTCGCCTTCTTCCGCGATCTAGACGCCTTCTCTAAGCAGGAGAAATTCCTCCCAAACATCGGGCCCGTCACCATGTCTGATGACGTTTCCAATTTCAACCTGCTCGGCGTCATCCTCGCCAACAATGACAATCTAGAATCCAGCGCCATCATCGCCGACGATCACGGCATTCACTGGTCCGCCGTCCGCGCTTCCGCAAAGCTCGTCAAGTACCTTGAGGACAACAGCCCGCGCAGTCAGGGCAATTTCAATTTCGCTGCCACTGCATTCCTGCCCGCTTACGCTCCATTCTTTCCCGGCTCCTGGCACAACGGCCCCGGACGCAAATTTGCTGTCGGCTTGGAATCCGCAAACGTGGTGGACGACGTCTTCTCAGAAACCGGATACGATCCCGCCGTAGCCAGCACGAAACTGAAAGCCGCACTCGCCAAAGAAGCCATCGCTGCAGACGCGATCGCGCAACGCGTAGCCAAATCCTCCGGATGGGAATACCTCGGCCTCGATCCCACACCCGCTCCATTGAAGGACGTCTCCATTGGTGCTGCGATCGAGAAGTTTCTCGCGCCAAAAGTCGCCAACACTTCTGATTCCGCCACGCCAAGCGTAAGCTCTGGCTCCAGCGGAACATCTGGAACATTCGGCTCCAGCGGCACAATGACTGCTGCCTTCATCATCACTGACGCGGTGAAATCCGTTCCGGTAAAACAAGTCGGATACGCCGGCCTCATGCTCCCCGTCCTCGAAGACAGCCGCATCGCGCAGCGCTGGGGCGAAGGCACCATTTCACTCCATGCACTGCTCGCCTACTCATCCGTCTGCGGCACCGGACTCGACACCATTCCCCTGCCCGGCGACGTCACAGAGGATCAACTCGCGCGCATTATCGGCGACGTTGCCACTCTCGCATTCAAATGGAAAAAGCCTCTCACCGCGCGACTGCAACCGGTAAAAGGCCGCAATGTCGGCGAGCTGAGCAACTTCGAAGACCCCTATATGGTCAATACTGTCTTGCAAAAACTGCCGTGAGCATGTCGGTGGTATGCTCTTCCGCATGTTCCCCCCACTTTTAAAAGTCGTAGCAGCAAGTTTTTGTCTGGTCCCCCTGAGCATTCCGATCGCCGGAAGAGCAGCCTCTTCCGTTATGAGATCAGTTGCGCCCTTTCAGCAATCCCAACGACGTGAGCCGGTTCTTTCGGTGCAAGTAAGTAACCGTTTCGCAACGGACCTTCAGAACGAATTGAAGATGGATAGCCTCGCCGAATTGCACCTTCAGGTTTCCATGAATTATTTCGAAGAAGATGCTTGTTACACCCTTACCGATGAAAAGGAAACACGGTTTCGACTTGTAAATGACGAGGGCTCCAGCCCCAGCGTTGATGGACATAATCTGACTCTCGAAGTTTCCGAATCGAGAACGGAAAGAGGATTCCCATCCGCGCGCGGTTTTTCAGTTCTGGTGGAGGACGCAATGTCAGTGACCAGGAGCCACATCCAGTTCCCGGCGCGAAGTGCGTCATTTGGATGGTTCTCACCGGGTATCTCTCGCAAACAGAGTCTGTCCAAAAGGATCGATTGAATGAATTCAAAACGCTCTTATCAAAATCTAACGAACAGGTGGCGCAGGATCAACTTAGGTTGTTAGAGATGGTGGAGACCCTACCGCGAATCCCGGAGATGTTGCCCTTATGGTCAGAGCACCCTTGGGGCAATTTCGAGATTCTGGCTTCGTACAAACCGAGGCCCCAAGACTACGTTCAGCAGTCTCGTATCAGTGAACCAGCGAAACTAAGAATCTTGAAAGGCGACATCGCAATTTGGTGGAAAGCGAAGCACTCCTGCTCCGCCTAAGACCGCTGCTCAGTGAGTTCGCTCCACGAAAAGAAAAAGGCTCGATTGATTTCTCAATCGAGCCTTTATTGCCGGCAACTTGAGGCGTCTTGCGGGCGTTAGCGCAGTGAGAGCCGCAGGCGAAATCCTGAGCGAAGCACCAGCTCAGTCGCAGGATCCCTAGAGCAAAAGGAAAAGGCCACATTCTTTCGAATGTGGCCTTTATTAATGCCGGCAACTACCTACTCTCCCACACAGTTTCCCGTGCAGTACAATCGGCCCAGCGGGGCTTAACTTCCGTGTTCGGGATGGGAACGGGTGGAACCCCCGCGGTAAAATCACCGACTTCTTATCGCATCTGCCGAAGAGCCATCCCCTTCCTGACAGGGCGCCGTCACTCTGGACCGCGCTCGCGAAATCTTTTGAAAGATCTTCCGGTTTGCACACCGGAGAGGATCATGCCTCACAACTGAATAGATTGGTTTTTATGTAAATCGACAAGCCAAGCAATCTCCAAGCTCAGAGCTTTCGCTCATGCGCCTAGTAAATTTTATGGTCAAGCCGAACGGGCGATTAGTACTCGTAAGCTACATGCATTACTGCACTTTCACATCGAGCCTATCAAACAGGTGGTCTTCCTGTGCCCTTCTTGCCCCTTTTGGGTTGGGAGATCTCATCTTGAGGCGTGCTTCCCGCTTATATGCATTCAGCGGTTATCACAACCGAACTTCGCTACCCAGCCGTGCCATTGGCATGACAGCTGGAACACAAGAGGTTCGTCCATCCCGGTCCTCTCGTACTAAGGACAGGCCCTCTCAAATCTCCTACGCCCACATCAGATAGGGACCGAACTGTCTCGCGACGTTCTGAACCCAGCTCACGTACCACTTTAATTGGCGAACAGCCAAACCCTTGGAACCTTCTACAGCTCCAGGATGTGATGAGCCGACATCGAGGTGCCAAACCGGAGCGTCGATATGAACTCTTGGCTCCGATCAGCCTGTTATCCCCGGCGTACCTTTTATCCGTTGAGCGATGGCCCTTCCATGCAGAACCACCGGATCACTAAAGCCTACTTTCGTATCTGCTCGACTTGTAGGTCTCGCAGTTAACCACTCTTATGCTTTTGCACTCGACGGCTGATTTCCAAACAGCCTGAGAGTAGCTTCGCGCGCCTCCGTTACCGTTTAGGAGGCGACCGCCCCAGTCAAACTACCCGCCTCACTATGTCCCTTTCCCGGATCACGGGAATAGGTTAGAACCACAGAACTCGCAGGGTGGTATCTCACCGGTGGCTCCACCAAGCCCGAGAGCCTGGTATCAAAGCCTCCCACCTATCCTGCGCAGCAAGTGCCATAGTTCATAGTGAAGGTATAGTAAAGGTGCACGGGGTCTTTCCGTCTAGATGCGGGTAACCGGCATCTTCACCGGTGCTACAAGTTCGCCGAGTCACTCGTTAAGACAGTCGAACGATCATTACGCCATTCGTGCAGGTCGGAACTTACCCGACAAGGAATTTCGCTACCTTAGGACCGTTATAGTTACGGCCGCCGTTCACTGGGGCTTCAATTCAAAGCTTCGCCTTGCGGCTAACCTCTCCTTTTAACCTTCCAGCACCGGGCAGG
>JAOAPE010000019.1 GCA_025462725.1 Terriglobales bacterium
CTGAAACCACGGATGGGTTGTCCAAACACGTCCGCAATGCCGACGTGTTGGTGATCGAGGCGACGTTTCTCGATCGAGATTCGGAGATGGCACGCGACTACGGCCATCTCACCGCGGCGAAAGCGGCTGCGCTCGCGCTCGAAAGCAACGTAAAGCAACTTGTCCTCAACCACATTTCCGGCCGATACCCCGAAGAAGAGATCCTGGCCGAAGCGGCAATGATCTTCCCAGACAGCCGGGTCGCCGCCGACTTCGACCGTTTCGTCGTTTGAACATGGGCCGCGCGATCCTCCGCGGTTCGAGGCTGCAGCAGAAAGAGAAAACGTGCGCCCGCCGCAGCGATCTCCCGCAAGACCGAACGTGAGCGCGGGCATACTGGCCTATCGTCGCGGAAAGCGCGGCCTCGAGGTCCTGCTGGTCCACCCCGGTGGTCCCTTCTGGCGCAACAAGGACGTCGGCGCTTGGTCGATCCCAAAGGGCGAACTTGGCGCATCGGAGGATCCGGAGCAGAAAGCCCGCCGCGAGTTTGCCGAAGAGCTCGGTCCGGCGGCCTCGATCGCCTCGCTGCAGGCCTTGGGAGAGGTCCGTCAGCGCGGCGGCAAGCGCGTGGTCGCCTTCTGCGGTGAAGCCGACTTCGACACGGCATCGCTGTCGAGCAACACCTTCGAGATCGAGTGGCCGCCCAAGAGCGGCCGGCGCCAATCCTTTCCGGAGGTCGATCGCGCCGAGTGGTTCGATTTAGAGAGCGCACGATCGAAGATCCTGTCGGGACAGATCGAGCTCATCGATCGATTCGAGAAGGTGGGGCTCTGACGGAACCTGCGAGCGCCACGGGCGGGCGTGCCGCGGGCAGCGGCGGAGTCGACGATACTGCGGCACCAATGGATCATTCGGGATCCGGCGAGGTTACTATTTCGGCCCGGACGCACGGCGCGGGAGCCAGGAGTAGGAGGCAGAGAAATGCGACTTGGACATCTCGCGATGCCGATCCTATTGGGGGTGATCACGATGACCGACGGGAGCAATGCTTCTCCGCTCGATGAATTCCACTGGAAGAACCGCGTGTTGGTCGTCGTTGCCCCCGCCGGGAACGCCGCTGCCGAAACGCAACGGCGGATCTATGAATCTTCCGCCAAGGGCATGTCCGAGCGGTCGATCGTCCTGACGGAGGCAGCCGACGACAGTGAGCGATCCCGGCAGATCCGGTCCCGGCTCGCCGCGGACGGCAGGCGCTTTGAGGTCTTTCTGGTCGGCAAGGACGGTCACACGGCCGTTTCTTCCGACAAGCCGCTGTCCGCTGACGATTTGTTCGCGCGGGTCGACGCGATGCCCATGCGGCAGGACGAGATGCGGCGAGGGCGATAGACGCGCATGCGCTCCGCCAGCCGCCTCGACCGATGACGTTCAGGATCGGCATCATCTCCGACACCCACGGCCTGTTGAGGCCGGAAGCGGAACGTCGTTTGGCCGGTGTGGATCACATCATTCACGGTGGCGACATCGGACGTCACGACATCATCGCCGCTCTCCGCCGGATCGCACCGGTCACCGCGATCAAGGGGAACGTGGACACGGACGACTGGGCTAATGAATACTCCGACACCGAACTCGTGCGCCTCGCCGGCCGGTCCATCTTCGTCTTGCACGATCTGCAGGCCTTGCGGGTCGATCCCATCGCGCTCAGCATCGATGTCGTAGTCTCAGGCCATTCCCACGTGCCGAAGGTCGAAATGGTGGGCGGCGTGCTCTACTTGAACCCCGGAAGCGCGGGCCGGCGGCGTTTCAGGTTGCCGATCACGCTCGCGACGCTCGACATCACGCCCGACGGCCTGCGACCGACCATCCACGACCTCGGGCAGGGCTAAATCGCGGGGCCGATGAGTCATCCAGTGCCTGATCCCGCTGCGACCGGCTTTAGCTCCTTCTTGCGCAACGTTACAAGGCTGAGGACGAGGGCGGCCACGGAGGCCGCAGCGACCGTTGCGACCATTGGCAGTGAGGTGCCGTCGAAGAACAGCCCGGCAATACCGGTGATTATTGCGCCGGCGACCATCTGAAGCGTGCCGCCGAGCGCCGAGGCGATGCCGGCGATGCGGCCGTGATTTTCCAGCGAAAGCACCATCGTCGACGGAATCACGAGCCCGAGAAACGCGAACGACACGAACAACAGCGGGATCAGCACGCGCAGGCTGTCGAAGCCCGCCAACGTCAGCGCCAGCAACAGCACAGCGAACGACGCATAGGCCGACACGGCCGCCATCACCATCCGGCCCATGCCGAAGCGGCCGCCCAGGAAGCCCGCGAATTGCGAGGCACCGATGAAGCCGATGGCATTGATCGAGAATGCCATGCTGTATTGCGTCGGCGTCAGGCCATAGTGGCCGATATAGACGAAGGACGATGTCGACAGGAACGCGAAGAAACTGGAAATGCCGAGCCCGCCGATGAACGTCAGCCCGAGGAAATGCCAGTCCTGCAGCAACTCGCCGAAATTGCCGAACACACCGCGGATGCTGCCTGGGATGCGCTCATGGGCCGGGCGGGTTTCCGGCAGCAGGAAAGCCACCAGCAACAGCGCGATCAGCGCCGCGACGCCGACCGCGACGAACACCGCGCGCCAGCCGAACGGCACGATCAACGCGCTTCCGGTCAACGGGGCGAGGATCGGCGACACTGAGAACACCAGCATCACCAGCGACATCAGCCTGGTCGCCTCGGCGCCGGTGTGGAGGTCGCGGATGATCGCGCGCGGGATCACGCCCATTGCCGCACCGATCCCTTGCAGGAAGCGAAACGCGATCAGCCAGCCGATGGTCGGCGAAAACGCGCAACCGATCGCTCCTAGAATGAAAAGCGTTAGTCCGCCATACAGCGGGAGCTTGCGGCCGTAAACATCTGACAACGGCCCGTAGACGATCTGGCACAGGCCGAACGAGACGAAGAACGCGATCAGCGTCATCTGCGTCGCCGAGGTCGTGGCATGCAGATCGGCAGCGATCGCCGGCAACGCCGGCAGATACATGTCGATCGCGAACGGACCGACCGCGGACAAAAGCCCGAGCACGACGGCGTTACGGGTGAACGAAGAGGCCATGAAATCTTCTTTTTTTGTTCGGTGAGGGCAGTGCTTGGCGTCCGATCACGCCGATTAGAGCGCCTTCAGCCTGTTTTCAGACAACTCCGGGTCATCTCGCGCAACTCTTCAATGGATCCCGGACGAACACTTTGGTCTGCGATGTCCGAGAACGCTGATCGCCCGGCGTTAATCACCTTTCGGCTTGGCTTGCTCGGTTAACACATTGGTCATTTGTTTCCAGGCATTTTCGCACTTCCATTTATCAGGGAGGCACCATGTCTGACGTCACCATTCCCGGCGGCAAAATTCGAGCGTTCGTCGAACGGATCGAGAATCTGGACACCGAAATACTCGAATTGAGCGAGCAAAAGAAGGAAGTGTTTGCGGAGGCCAAAGGCGACGGATTCGACGTAAAGATTCTGAAAGAGATCATCAAGCTCCGAAAACAGGACCAGGAAGAGCGCGACGAGCGCGAGAGCATGCTCGATCTCTACATGCGCGCCATGGAGCAGGCAGGGTCGGAGAAGGTCGCCAAGGCCGCATGATGACGCAGGGGGAGGCGACGACGGCTCAACTCGCCTCCTCATCCGCCGTGTGTCGGTAATGATTCCGTCTCAAAGCCGACGTTCTCGCCATCAGGGGCGACGTAGATCGCGAGTTCTCGCGATCTACGCTCTGACGGAAAATCGGCTGAGCGCCGTCAAGGTCTGCAATCGCGGCTCCACTTCGGAGAGATAGATCTCCGTCTTGAGAAACGCGATTTCGTTTCCCAGCTGGTCTTCCCCGACGTCGATGTACCATGATCGATCGCTTCCGTCGCACCATCGGTAGCCGCGCCGCTTGAGAACATCCTTGAGGTCGAACGGCGACTTCTCCGCGCAGACCCGTATGGTCTTCTTGCGGGCCTGATCGAGCAGGACGGCGAGCACTGACGCGCCTATCCGGAAAACCGGATAGACCGGAACGACCATCGATGGGTAGCTAATGCAGGAGTACCGTACTCTCACGGCGATGATATATCGCAGCG
>JAOAPE010000003.1 GCA_025462725.1 Terriglobales bacterium
AGTGCGGGGATTGGCCCGGCGAGACTCCTTCTGTTTTGCCATGCGGGGAATGATAAATGGGAAGCAGCGGGATGTGTATGATTGGCGGGGAATTTGGAGAGAATTATTCAAACCAAAACTATTGCGATAGTCGGTCCTGGCAACGTTGGCGGAGTGCTTGCATTGGCGCTGCACAAGGCTGGAAGGCGAGTGACGGAGCTGATCGTTAGGGACGATGCTGAGTCCCGGCGCAAGACTCGTCCGCTTGCGAAAAAGCTTGGCGCTGATGTTGTGACGATTGCAAGCGCCAAGCTAGATGCCGATGTGATCTGGCTGTGCGTGCCGGATGGCGCGATTGTACAAGTCGCGTCGGAGTTGGCGGGACGAGATGTGCGATGGAAACAGAGGGTCGTGCTTCATGCGAGCGGCGCGCTGACATCGGCTGAGTTGAAGCCACTGAAGAAAAAGGGCGCGGCTGTGGGGTCGCTGCACCCTATGAATACTTTCGTTGCGAACTCCAAACCGAAGCTGGGGGGCACTCCATTCGGAGCTGAAGGAGATGCACGAGCGGTGCGAGTGGCGCGGGAGATTGCGAAATCCATCAATGGCAACGGGGAAGTGTTCACGATCAAGCCCGAAGCGAAAGTGTTGTATCACGCGGTAGGATCCTTTTCATCGCCGCTGTTGATTTCCATGTTGAACGTTGCGGAGCGAATCGCGAAAGGGGCAGGGATTGTAAAACCGCAAGCACTGATGCGAAAGATTCTGTTGCAGACAGTCGAGAACTTTCTGAGGGATGGCTCCGCTGCGGCTTTCAGCGGACCGATTCGCCGGGGCGATGTAGCCACTGTGCAGAAACATCTGTCCGCGCTGAAGGGAATGCCCGATGCGAAGCGCGTTTATTCAGCTCTCGCGGAGAACGCGATTGAGAACCTGCCGGTGAGGAGTGAGAAGGAATTGCGGAAGGCGTTAAAGCGTGGGTGATTATTTCCCCGCTTTGCCGAAAAGGTGTCCCAGTTTCTCCTGCTTCGTTTTAAGGTATTTCTCCATGTGTTCCTGCACAGGAATCTCGCAGGGCACACGTTCAATCACTTTCACTCCTGCGGCTTCGACGGCAGCCACCTTTTCCGGATTGTTTGAAAGCAAGCGAATCTCTTTTATCCCGAGTTCCACGAGCACTTGCGCAGGAAGTTCGAATCCGCGATGGTCGGCCTTGAAGCCAAGATGTTCGTTGGCTTGAACCGTGTCCATGCCCTGGTCTTGCAGTTCATAGGCCTGGAGTTTGGCCATCAGCCCTATTCCGCGGCCTTCCTGTTGTTCGTAGACGAGGACGCCGGCACCGGCACTGGCGATCATTGATAGTGCCATCTCCAACTGTAGGCGGCAATCGCAGCGGAGCGAGCCAAAGACATCGCCGGTTAGACATTGCGAGTGCACGCGGACTAGCGGCGGCGCAGTCGTGATGTCGCCATGCACCAGCGCGACGGCCTCTTCCGTGCGACGATCATCAGTCGTGCGTCCCTCAAAGCCCATGATGCGGAAGTGTCCCCACCGCGTGGGGAAATCTGCTTCTGCGATCTTTCGGGCTGTACTTGCGGAACTCACGGCTTGATTATATGGCACTCGTAATCCTTGCAATGGGATCGGCGCTTCTGTGGAATGTACATTACGTTAGATGAAGAAGTGATTAAATAGACTCAATGGATCAGAAATTCATTCTGGTAACGCTGCTGGTGAAGCTTGGCGTGTCCGCGGCAATCTCCGCGGCACTGGTACGGTCGCGTGAATTCCATTCCCGGCTTTTCCGCGAAGAGGGCCGTTCACTTCGCGATACCACCATCCTGACCATAGCAATCGCTATTCCGTATGGACTCGGTGTGCAAGTGCGGCATATGGTCGCGAACTTCAAAGCCGCCGACTTGGCATTTGAAGCGACGATGATTACAGGCGTGATCGGCGGAGTCTATGCGGGAGTCTTAGGCGGAGTGCTGATGTCAATACCCGCCGTGATCCATGGCGAATATGTGACGCTGCCATTTAATGTGGTTGTGGGCTTAATCGCGGGAGGCCTGCGCGAACTAGCTGACTATTGGGCGGACAAGGAAGATATTTGGTCATTTTCTCCATTCATTGATCTGACAATCTTCCGCTGGATCAAACGCAACATCCCGAAGCCGCGCATGGACTGGCAGATCGCTTTTTTCGTTGTCATTCTGCTCCTGCAGTTTGCGCGCATGCAGCTGAGCCTGCTCTTTCCCGGAATGCTGTTTTCCATTAACAGCCAAGAGTTCTGGATATTTGTGGCAATCTGCGCGGCGACAGTGATGTGCGTCGCCATTCCACTCAAGATTTGGAACAACACCCGCACGGAGCTTAAGCTGGAAGAGCAGACGCGCCTGCTGCTCCAAGCGAGGCTCGATGCGCTTCAGAGCCAGATCAATCCGCACTTTCTGTTCAACACGCTCAATTCTGTTTCGTCGCTGGTGCGTATCGATCCGGACACCGCCCGCGAGGTGATCGTAAAGCTGGCGAATATCCTGCGGTCGCTTTTGCGCAAACATGATGCGTTCTGCGATCTGAAGGAAGAAGTCGCGTTCATCGACGACTACTTGGATATCGAAGTAATCAGGTTCGGTCGTGACAAATTGCGCGTGAACAAAGAGCTCGATCCGGAGACGCTGGATTACATCGTCCCCAGCATGTTGCTTCAGCCGCTGGTGGAAAATTGTATAAAGCACGGGCTGTCGCCAAAGATCGAGGGCGGCAGTATCACGTTGCGCAGTCAGTTGCTGAACGGAAAACTGCAAATTCAAGTTCAGGACGACGGCGTTGGCATGGCAGCGGCAGCAATCGAGAGCGCGCATGAAAACGGAAACGCGCCGCGTCCCGGGTATTCAGGCATTGGAATGAGTAACGTCGCCGAGCGAATGAAAGTGCTTTATGGCGAGGCTGGAAGAATGAGTATTACCACTCCCGCGTCCGGAATCGGAACAGTGATCACGCTCGAGTTGCCAATAGTAGAAACCGAACTCGCCCGGTCTGCGGCGGACAGAATTTACAGCGAGCGCTCCAGAACGCGAGCATAAACCTCTTCGTACTTCGCGACAATCTTCGTAGAGCAGAAGCGCGACTGCGCTTCATAGCGCGCGAGTTCACCCATGTCGCGCAACTTCTTATCATCAGAAAGCAGATCGATTGCGCATCGCGCCATTGTCCCGACATCGCCCACGTCAGCGAGATATCCCGTCTTGCCGTTCTCAATGAGTTCGGGCAGTCCGCCAACGTTTGTAGAAATGGCCGGAACCTTGCAGGCCATTCCTTCGAGTGCTGCCAATCCGAAGGACTCTAGTTCGCTGGGCATGAGCATCACGTCAGCAATGGCGAGCTTTTCCTGAACTTGATCCTGCTTGCCTAGAAATTCCACCTTGTTTGAAATCCCTTTTTTCTTCGCCAGCCATTCGGCAGCGGAACGGTCAGGACCGTCGCCTATCATTAGCAAGCGCGAAGGAATCTGTTTCTGCACGCGGTCGAAGATCTCAATCACATCGAGCACGCGCTTCACCGGACGGAAGTTCGAGAGATGTACGAGAATGCGCTCGTTGGAGTCCGCGTACTGCGCACGGTTCTCGGCGGACTTGCTGTCACGCTTGTAGATATCGCAATTCACGAAGTTGTGAATCACGTTGATCTCATTCTGGACGTCAAACTCTTTTACCGTACGCTCCCGCAAGTAATTGGATATCGCTGTTACCCCATCGCTTTGTTCAATGGAGAAACGAGTGATGGGCAAATAAGAGCGGTCGAGGCCTACCAGCGTGATGTCAGTGCCGTGCAGCGTAGTGACAAAAGGCAGGTTTCGCTTCGCGCCGTTGCGAGCGGCGGCGAGCATCTGCTTTGCAAGCATGGCGCTAACAGAGTGGGGAATGGCGTAGTGAACGTGCAGCAGGTCGAGCGAGTAGATGTCGGCGACTTCCGCCATGCGCGTAGCCAACGCGAGATCGTACGGCGGATATTGAAACAGCGGATACTGCGAGACCACGACTTCATGAAAGTGAATGCGCGGATGGTCTTCAATCAACCGGATAGGCTGCGAGTAGGAGATGAAATGGATATCGTGTCCACGGTCGGCGAGTTCGATGCCGAGCTCCGTGGCAACGACTCCGCTGCCGCCGTAAGTGGGATAACAGGTGATGCCGATCTTCACAGCAATCTTTCTTAAATCTGTGGCGTTGTTCTGATTCGATGTCGCCGACCTGTTAACCGATTCAGTTTACAGTTCCGCATAGCTGATGAGCTCAATGCCGTGCCGCTGTAACTGCTGCTTAGACTCTGGCGAGGTCAATACGTCTCGTTCGGCATCGCGAGATGCGCGGAGGCGTGTGGCAACCTCGGAGAGGTCGGAGTCGTTGTATCCGGGATGGCAGACGAACTCCCAAGTGCCTTCGGGAACGGACCCGACAATCGCATTAAACAGATTCTGATCGAGTGCACCTGTGGCGACAATCCCGAAGGTGCCGTCCGTAGTTCGCAAACCGGATTGCTTGACTTCAGCTTGGAATGCGGCGGCGTATCGCCGAAGTATGTTCACTTCGGAATAGCGCACCCAGAGTTTGGGCTGGCGCAGAATGTGAGCTATCGCCAAAGCCTTGAGTGGCACAAATGGATTCCTCACCGCCCTAATGCCGCACTCCTTTGCGGCGCGCAGTAAGGGTCGCAGTACCTGGGGAAACATGTGTGTGTGCTTGTGAGTATCGAAGTGGGTCAATTCGATTCCGGCACTCTGAATCTTTCGCAGCTGTGCCGCAGCTTCTGTTGCAATCTCATCCGGGGACAGCTTGTTTCGTAGCGCAACGCTGGCAAAATCCGTGAATGCAGTCCGAAGCAGATTTGTACCGGGTGTTAGCAAAGAGCGAACCGAATCAGGACGGGAAACAGGCGCGCCGTCGATTAGAACCACATGGCATCCCACGCGCAGCTTCGGAGACGCCCTCGCGATTTCTACAGCGGGGAGAAAAGCGGTGGCGTTCGCCATCAGCGTGGCCGAAGTGACTGTGCCAGCTTGATTGCATTCTGAGATGGCGCGATTCACTCCGGCAGTGAGTCCGAAGTCGTCTGCATTAATGATCAATCTGCGCACGGCAGGAGTTTAACAGGCACGATTGCGGCGAATGCTAACTGGCGTGCAAGACTTGGTCAGGCGCGGATTCACCTTCGCCCAAATGTGTCTTGATCTCTTCCAGCAAGTTGGGAAAGAGTGTGTCCTTGCTGAGGACGATGATGTCCTTGGCGCCTTCGAGTTTCCCGTAGCCCGTGACAATGATGATCGGGGCGTCGGGCCGGCGTTCGCGGATCCTCTTAGCGAGTTCGAGCCCGTTCATGCCATCCATGCGGAAGTCGGTGACCACAAGGTCAATGTCTTCGTTCTCGAATTTGGCCAGGGCGTCTGCGCCGTTGTAGGCGCTGATCGCGCGGTAGCCATTCATTTCAAGGATGTCGCAACTAAGTCGGGCAAGCACTTCGTGATCGTCAACAAATAGGATTGTCTTCAACTAAGAGTGCCTCCATTGCACTGGGACAGACTGGGGGGAGGGAAGAGTACTACAAACAATTGGTTTCCGGATGGGGTACAAAGGATGCCTGAGATGGAGAAAAAGAGTACTAATTTTGGGCAAACAAAGGGGAGAGCTGAATCCATTTGGGACGTCCCGACGGCCCGGTTGACCAAAAATTCTGCGGTCACGTATAGTAGATGAGTACCGACGAGCATGGCTAAGACGCGAACGCGAGTTTGATCGCTCTTATCTAGCTGGGGGCGGTTAGCTCAGCTGGTTAGAGCACCTGCCTTACAAGCAGGGGGTCGTAGGTTCGAGTCCTACACTGCCCACCATTCAGTGTACAAGTTGAGCACGACGATTCGGCACTGACAACGCCGGAGAGCAACACACAATTCAGCGCACGGATCAGTAATTCCCCGGTCTAGTGCATCCACTTCAAAGAAGTGGGGACGTAGCTCAGTTGGTTAGAGCGCCGCCCTGTCACGGCGGAGGTCGCGGGTTCGAGCCCCGTCGTCCCCGCCATTTATTTCGAATCCATCTAATCTATCGCCATCAAACTAACCGGCAGTTTGCAGCGCGGAAGTTTTTCCATTGATGCAGCACAAACTCAGTGGCAAGCGTCCGACACTTGAGCAATCGTCACTGCCTACGTCGAGGTCCTGCACTACACAGGCCAGCGCTGCACGGTGCAGAAGCAGCCTTCAGTTGTGAAAGGAACATATGAAAAATCGCCAACTTGGAAGAAGCAATCCGCTCGAAGTATCTGCGATCGGGCTCGGGTGTATGGGAATGAGCTTTTCCTACGGCCCGCCAAAGGACAAGCAGGAGATGATCTCTCTTCTCAGGGCAGCTGTGGACCACGGGATCACATTTTTCGATACCGCCGAAGTGTATGGTCCATTCACTAATGAAGAACTTGTGGGCGAAGCTCTCGAACCGTATCGTGGCAAAGTGGTGATTGCTACAAAGTTCGGCTTCGATCTAAGCGGCAGCGACAATCGTCCGGGAGCGTCAGGCCTTAATAGCAAGCCCGTGCACATTAAGGAAGCCGTCGAAGCTTCTCTCAAACGGCTCAGTGTAGAAACTATCGACCTGCTCTATCAACACCGGGTTGATCCGAACGTGCCCATCGAGGACGTTGCCGGAGCCGTGAAGGAATTGATCCAAGCAGGCAAGGTCAAGCATTTCGGACTTTCCGAAGCAGGCGCAAACACGATCCGTCGCGCCCATGCAGTCCAACCGCTCACTGCACTGCAGAGCGAATACTCACTGTGGACAAGGACTCCCGAGAAGGAAGTGATACCAACACTTGAGGAACTCGGGATCGGCCTGGTGCCGTACAGTCCTCTCGGCAAGGGATTTCTGACGGGAAAGATCGACGAGAATGCAAAGTTCGACAGCTCCGACTTCCGCAGCACTCTGCCTCGCTTTACGCCCGAGGCACTTAAGGCGAACCAGTTGCTCATTGATTTGCTCGGCAGCATTGCGCAGCGGAAGAACACGACGCCGGCTCAGATCGCTCTCGCTTGGCTGCTCGCTCAGAAACCGTGGATTGTTCCGATCCCGGGCACCACGAAACTAAGCCGCCTCGAAGAGAACATTGGAGCAATAAACGTAGAACTTACAGCCGACGACCTCCGCGAAATCGATTTTGCGGCTTCGAAAATTCCGGTGCAGGGTGCTCGATATCCCGAGAGGCTCGAGCGAATGACAGGCCTGTAAACTCAAAGCCTGAAGGAGTTCACAAATGGAAATCAAAAGAGTTGGTTCACAACCTTCGGCTAAGGGCCCTTCAGAATGGTTCACCGGGACTGTTCGAATCGATCCGCTGTTTCAAGCGCCAGATCCGGCGTTCGTCCAAGGAGCGAGTGTGACCTTCGAGCCCGGTGCACGGACTGCATGGCATACGCATCCGCTCGGACAGACTCTCATTGTGATTTCCGGCTGCGGATGGGCGCAACGCGAAGGCGGGCCTATCGAGGAAATCCATCCCGGTGATGTGGTCTGGTTTTCGCCGAACGAGAGGCACTGGCACGGAGCTACTCCGAGTACCGCCATGACACACATCGCCATTCAAGAGAAGAAGGACGGCAAGGTCGTGGATTGGATGGAGCAGGTCAGCGAGCAGCAATACCGCAAGTAAATACCACGGCGAAAAACTCGATCCGAGATTGTACAATTTGCGCGCACGACAGTGAGGTAAGCACATGCCAGCATTCACCGCCTGGCAGAACTTTTATGTGATTGTCGGGTCATCGGCCGGCGCCTTGATCGGTTTACAGTTCGTTGTCCTCGCTCTCATTGCAGAAAACCCGGTGCCGAGGGATTTAGAAGGCGCCAATAGCGCATTTGCAACGCCAACTATTGTTCACTTCGGGGCTGTTCTGCTGATGTCAGCGATAATGAGCGCGCCATGGCCGGCAATTGCAACCGCTGCAATCCTGTGGGGGATTTTGGGACTGGCTGGACTGATATACGTGCTCCTCGTGGCACGTCGGATGCGAGTTCAAGCGGCCTATTCTCCCCAGTTCGAAGATTGGGTCTTTCATGTCTTTTTGCCATTTGCGGCTTATGCAACGCTGACCTGGTCAGCATATGCGAGCGGGTCACGGATTGACGGGGCGCTATTCGGAATCGGTGGGGCGTCGCTGCTATTACTTCTTGTGGGGATTCATAACGCCTGGGACGGCGTCACCTACCACGTCGTATCAACGAACCGGAACAAGGTGAAGGCAAAAGCAATTGCGGAGTAGGCTTCCGTCCAATCTCATATCACAGTTCAGCCGAATACCATCTCTCCGCCCAAGCTGCCCTGGTACATCAGCGCGAACACAAATAACAACGCTAATAAGAGATATGGAATGCCAGGTGCGCCGTCCTTCTTGTGAATGGACGAACGCCATAGCGCAAGCACAATGAAGAGCACTGCCAAAGAGATGCCGAGCCATTGATGAGTCATGAGCGTCGTCGGAGGAAGCGCTGCGGCGACAGATTGCTTCCACCACAATCCCGCGAGGGCCGTGAATGGCGTGATCGCGGCGGCAAGGGCGATTGTCCACCATGCGGCATGATGCAGTGACTCCTTCCGGGTGAGGCGTCCACCCACGTCGCAAAGGAACGAAACTGGAACCAATGCGGCGGTGAAGTTAACTAGTATCGGGTGAATGTGATCGGGTGTGAGTGCAGGTAGTGCGATCATCATTTGCTTGCGGCCTCATTCGACAGTCAATCTGGCCTTCATGTTGGGATGATAGGTGCAGATGTAGTCGTGCGTTCCTTTAGCTTTCTCATCCGCAACGAACTTGCCCGTCATTCCAGTCTTGAGTTTGCCGGAGTCAAAAGATTTGTCCTTAGCAACCGCGTTATGCGGCATGCTGTCCATGTTCTTCCACTCGACAGTGTCCCCGACCTTGACGGTCAGCTCTGAAGGCTGAAACTTAAACCCGGTGATCGAAATCGTGTGAGTGGTCGCTTGCTGAGCGTCCGGCGCAGTGGCGGGCTTTTCTGTCGTCGACGCTGCGGCTGGAGTGTTCTGTGTTGCAGGTGTAGGAGTGCCCGATGAACACGCGAGCATCCACGTCATTACCGAACCAAGCAGTAAAAGCGAAATTGCAGGTCGTATGCTCATCGGGTAGGCCTCTTGTCGAATTACTTGCTGCTTTCAAGATCTGACTGCACTTTTTGCGCGTGTTCCATGTGACCCTGAAAGGCAGGCAGCACCCCGGTCAATGCTCCCTTCAACTCTGCATTCTTCGCGTTCGGAATCAACACCGTATTGAGGGCGTCGATGACGGTTTTGTGATATCCGACTTCATTCTCGGCATAAGCCTTGTCGAATGCCTTTCCTTTTAGTGAGCGAAGTTTTTTCGTGGTATTCGCAGCTTGGACTTTGAGGCCCTTACTGGTGTCGCTGTCAGCAGGCGTGACGCTTAATTTCTTTCCGAGATCAGCCACGGATTTCTGCACAGCCGTGTGATCCGTGACCATTTGCTGCGCCAGTTCACGAACTTCTTTGTTCTTTGACTTCGCGAGCGCGAGCTTGGCGTGGTCAATGTCAATTTGGTTGGCGGCTACAACGATGCCGACAATCTGTGGGTCACTGGGTGCTTGGGCATGTGCCAGCGGGCTAAGGCTAGCACTCAACAGAATGCTTCCTGCAAGGGTGATCAAAGGCTTGAAGCGTGAGTTCATGCTGTTCTCCTGTTCGATATCAATGATTACAACGGTCTCCAGTACAAGGGAGTGAGGAGTCTCGAATCGGTTACAGGTTTCTTCAAGGGAGATGCTGCTGGAAGGGTTTCATTGACACCGGTGACGCTCGAGAGTAGCTTGGCCGCAACTCAAATCTGAAGTCCCAGGAGCCAACATGCGAAGAATACTAATGTTCTGCTTGGCAGCACTGTGTCTAGGCTATACCTCACTACTTTCGGCGCAGGATGCGGTCAAGGTCGATCCAAAACATTACAAAGTAGTGAGTGAAAACGATCAGGTGCGAATCCTGAAAGTTCACTATGCTCCCCACGAAAAATCAGTGATGCATAGCCATCCGGCCAGCGTGGCAGTGATGATGTCGGATGCAAAAATGAAATTCACCATGCCTGACGGCAAGACACAGGAGATGGCAGCGAAATCCGGCGAGAGTATGTACTCAGAAGCAGCCACGCACAACCCAGAGGTCATCGGTGACACCCAACTCGACATGGTTCTTATTGAACTGAAAGGGCACAAGAGCGCAACCAAAGCGGCAGCAGACGAGCCAGCCGCAATGGCAAAGGCTGCAAAGAAGTAGCTGCGAAGTATCTTGCGGCAGCCTAAAAGGAAGCGAATCATATTCGCTTCCTTTTCTTATTGCAGCACTCCGGATGTTAAACTTTCCTCCTTCCTGAGGAGACCTATGATTCGTGCTTTCCGCAACAGAGCCTCGCTTTCTAATCTCATCACTTTTGTCGTAATCACTTTTATCGCAATCCTTCCTCTCGCTGCGCGGGAGATCACGCCTGAGATGTACAGCAGCATGAAATGGCGCTCGATCGGCCCGTTCCGCGCAGGCCGAGTGTCCGCGATCGCAGGAGTCCCAATCCAGACTGCGGTGTATTACATCGGGACGCCCGGCGGCGGCGTGTGGAAGACCACCAATGCCGGACAGACATGGAAGCCGATCTTCGACAGCGTCCCGGTCTCTTCCATCGGCACGGTTGTAGTTTCGCCGTCGAACCCTAATATTGTCTATGTCGGGACTGGTGAACAGACGCAGGGCAATGGCGTTTACAAATCCACGGACGCTGGCGCGACGTGGAAGAATGTTGGCCTCGAAAAGACGCACATCATCACCGGGATGGAAGTCGACCCGAAGAATCCAGACATCGTGATTATTGCGGCGGCGGGAGATTTCTTCTCCGGCGCAGAGCGCGGGATTTTCAAAACCACTGACGGCGGCAAGAGCTGGAAGAAGGTCTTGTTCAAGGGCGAGGACACGAGCCCGATGGATTTGAACATGGCCGCGGGCAATCCGAAGGTCATGTATACGGCGATGCTGAAGCGTCCAACTCCTCCGCCTGCGGGAACCCCTTTCAATCAGAATGCTCCTCGCGAGCAGGACGCGACTATTTACAAGTCCACCGATGAAGGCTCAACTTGGAGCCCCGTTGGTGGAAAAGGATTGCCAACCGATCCAATGGGAAGAGTGGGAATCGCTGCTGCTCCGGGCGCTTCCAACAAGACAGTCTTCGCGATTGCGACCCAGGGTGTCTTCCGTTCAGATGACGGCGGTGCCACCTGGACACAGACCACAAAAGACGCGCGGGTGATCGGCAATGGATACTTCAGCCGAATCTTCGTTGACCCCACGAACGCGAACACCGTTTACGTGGCGCAAACGTCGATGTATCGCTCTACCGATGGCGGAAAGAATTTTGAAGCATGGGTCGGAGCGCCGAGTGGCGATGACTACCATTTGATCTGGATCAATCCTTCTGCTCCGCAGAACATCCTCCTGGGAGTGGATCAGGGTGCGGTCATCAGCAATGATAGCGGCGCAACCTGGAGTTCCTGGTACAACCAGCCCACTGGGCAGTTCTATCACGTGAGCACGGACAATCACTTCCCGTACTTCGTCTATGCGGCGCAGCAGGACAGCGGCACGATGGCTGTCGCAAGTCGCAGTGACTATGGCGAAATAACCGACCACGACTGGGCGCCCACAGGTGGATTTGAATTTTCGTTCATCGCTCCTGATCCACTCAACGCGAATCTCGTTTACACCGGCGGCTGGTACGGAAGCGTTCTCCGCTACGACAAGATTACCGGACAAGTCGTACACATATTCGTTCGCACGCCGAAGTACCGCACCGCGAACATGGCGCCCATTGCGTTCTCGCCGCAGAATCCGCGCATCCTCTACATCGGTGCGCAGTACGTTCTGGAAACCACAGATGGTGGCGACAACTGGCGTGAGATCAGTCCGGATCTCACTGTCAAAGCGGACGCAGCTGCCGCAGCACCCGCGGGCGGACGAGGTGCAGGACGCGGCAACGCAAATGGCGTCATCAACACTATGGCCGTCTCAACTCTAAAAGCAGGACAAATCTGGGTTGGAACTACGAATGGCTTGATCCAAGTCACTCGCGATGGCAGAACCTGGCAGGATGTGACTCCTGCTGGCCTTCCCGAACGCTCGTCAGTGAACGCAATCGAAGCTTCGCGGCACGATCCTGCAGAAGCATACGCAGTCATCAATGCATTTCGCGACGCCCGTCCTTACATTTATCGCACGCGTGATTTCGGAAAGAGTTGGCAGGCCATCACTGCTGGAATCCCTGAGTCGCCGATTGCACGAATCGTGCGTGAAGATACTGTTCGCAAGGGACTGCTTTATGCAGGAACCGAAGCCGCAGCTTTCGTTTCGTTCGATGACGGTGATCATTGGCGCCCGTTGCAATTAAATCTGCCTACAACACCGGTTCGCGATATGGAAGTTCACGGCGATGACTTAGTGATTGCCACTTACGGCCGCTCGCTTTGGATCCTGGACAACCTTACTCCATTGCGCCAGGCCGACAACAAGTTGACCCAGGCGGATGCCACGCTGTTGAAGCCCGCAAACGCGATTCGCGCCCGATGGGACATGAATCAGGACACTCCTCTCCCGGTGGAAACGCCAGCAGGGAAGAATCCCCCGGACGGTGCGATCATCGATTACTACCTAAAAGCTGCGCCGGGATCCGAGATCAAGCTTGCCATTTACGATTCGCAAAATGAATTGGTGCGGGAGTACTCAGGTACTGTAGCGCCAATTGACAAGACCCCCATGAATGTTCCTGGCTACTGGTTCATGGACCCAGCCGTTCTATCGAAAGCCGCGGGACACAACCGCTTTGTTTGGGACATGCGTTACGAACCGCCGAAGACCATGCGCTATAGCTACTACGGAAATCGGCTGGACTACATTGAATACACTCTCGCTGACCATGCGATCCCGGGCGAGACTCCGCGCGAGCAACCCCTCGGGCCGCTAGTAACGCCCGGCGAGTACACGGTTGCCCTCACGGTTGGCGGTCAGACCTACAAGCAGCCGTTGACGATCACGCTCGATCCACGCGTCCATGTGTCACAGGCGGATCTGGTACTCCAACTGAATGCTGAGAAGAGCATCTCAGCGCAGATGGCGGCGACTTACGATGGTTCTGACCAAGTCACTGCGTTGCGGACGGCGATTACTGATCGGCAAACGCAACTGGCGAAGAATCCTGCAGCGAAGGACGCTGCAGATGCGATCAAAGCGCTGGATGAAAGAGCGATGCTGGTCGCGGATGGCTCCCGGACAGAACTGGGATTAGGCCCTTTGAATCGCGAGTTGGCCCGTTTAGCCACAATGATTGAAAGCGGAGACGCGCGGCCTGCAAGCGCGTTGCAAGCAAGCGTTGATCAATCATGCGAGCAGCTAGGCAAGCGGTTAGCATCCTGGCACGAGCTGAACGGACAAATCGCATCTGTGAATTCCACGTTGCAGAAATACAGCGTGGCTGCACTTCCGGTTGCGTCGAACATTCCCGCTGCTCCTGCTTGCAAGTAATTAATCCGTCCGACAAAGAAGAGCGCTGCTTCGGCGGCGCTCTTCTCTTTGTGCTTTGATTTATCTTTAGTGCATGCCCAATGTCTTGGTCCAACGACTGACCACTAAGCACCACAGCCTCGCCAATTTTCGTTACTACGACATCCTCGTCCACATTTTCGTCGTCATCCTGCTGATCTCGAACCTTGTTGCTCCCAAGATATGCGCTATCGGGCCTTTCCGCATCAGCGGCGCACTGCTCCTGTTTCCGCTCACATACATCTTTGGCGACGTATTCACTGAGGTCTATGGATACTCCGGCTCGCGGCGTGCGATCTGGATCGGATTTTTCGCATCAGCGCTCATGGCGGGGTTAGCGAAGCTCATCGTATGGCTCCCACCCGCCCCGGAGTGGGGAAGTCAATTGGCTTTCGCAACGGTCTTTGATCTTGTTCCCAGGATCGTAGTTTCGAGCCTGATTGCATTTTGGGCGGGGGAATTTGCCAACTCCTACGTGATGGCGAAGATGAAGCTCTTCACTGAGGGCAAACATCTGTGGACACGCACAGTGGGTTCGACTGCAGTGGGACAAGCCGTGGATACGGCTCTGGTTGTCACGCTGATGTTTGTGGGGAGCCAAAGCTGGGCGACTATCGGAAACCTGATCGTGTCAGGTTATGTGACCAAAGTCGCTTATGAGGTGTTAGCTACGCCGCTGACCTACCTCGTTGTTAATAGTTTGAAGAAGGCTGAAGGGGTTGACGTCTATGACAGGGACACGAACTTCAATCCGTTTGGCAGGGAAATGCCGGAGGATCTAGTCGCGGCTGAAGCGAGCGGAATGTAAGCATGGTGGCTTCGGAACAGTACGTCGTGCCGAAGCCACTCGCTATAACGTCGATTAGTTTGCTGAGCCGTTGAACTTGAACTCGACCGTTTCTTTAGTCTCGTCCGGGCCAGCTTCATACTTGAATTGTTTGGCTGCATTCACCGAAGCATCGATCAGCAACGGATGTCCGCCCAGTGCCTTCGCGCTGGTCACATGACCGTTAGGCGCTACGGTAAGCTCTACCTTCACAACTCCCATGACGTTCATCTTCTTCGCCAGGTCGGGATAGTTAGGTGAGATCTTTTGCTTAGTGGCGCGTCCGTCAGCGAAAGCAAAGCCGCTCAGCGAGATCGTCAAGATCGCAATCAGCAGCGCGGGGGTAAATTTCTTCAGGTTCAACATTTCTTTCTCCTATATTTATCTGCCCTGCCACGTCCCTTGTATCTCTTTGGCGTAGTCCAGCAAGGCTCTTCTGATTCCGGGAATTATGATGGACGCAAATCAGGGATTGCGAAAGTTACTTTGGTCAGACGGGTTTACCATTCGTGTTCACTAGCGCGAAACCCGCGTCGTTACTGGGGCACAGATTCATCTTGCCAATCGCCGACTGCTTGTATGAATCTCTATGCCATGCACCGCACACGGGACAAAGGTCTGCTGCTGATCGCTTCCATGAAGCTGCTCAAAGGAATTTCCCTCCTGGCAATCGGCGTCGGAGCCATTGGATTGCTCCATAAGGATGTCGAAGCGGTCGTCTTTTATTGGATAGACATTCTCGGAATAGACTTTGACAATCGGTTCTTCGGACACATCATTGCGAAGGCAATGAACGTGGATGACCATCAACTCCGGGTCATCAGCATCGCGACATTCTTCTACTCGGTCGTATTGCTAACAGAAGGCGTTGGATTGTTCATGGGCTTACGCTGGGCGGAGTATTTGACCATCTTTGCGACAGCTTCCTTCATTCCTTTTGAAATTTACGAGATTGCTGTTCACTTTAGCGCCGGAAAAGTTCTGCTGTTTTTGGTAAACGTTGCGGTAGTGGGGTACCTTGTTTACGTGGTACGCAAGAAGGAAGCGCATTTCGCCGCTGGACATTCATGAATACTGAGACGCTGCGCACATACTGTCTATCGCTTCCTCATGTCTCAGAAGACATCAAGTGGGGACATGATCTCTGCTTCCTTATCGCGGGCAAGATGTTCACAGTAGCGTCCCTCGACAGCGACAACCATTGTGTAGCCTTCAAGTGCGCTCCGGAAACATTTGCAGAACTGGTTGAAGTGGAAGGCATTATCCCTGCCCCGTACATGGCTCGCAATCATTGGGTCATGCTGGAGCGCTTCGATGCATTGCGCGATGCGGAGATCCGAAACCATGTGAAGCAATCCTACGAGATGGTGCTCGCTAAGCTGCCGAAGAAAGTCCGCGAAGGGCTGTCCGCCGCCCCTGCTAAGAAGAAGGCGGCAGCTCCAGCCAAGAAAAAGGCTGCGAAGGCACGCTTGCGATAACGCCACTCCGGCGTTTTCGTTCTTATCGTTTACAATCGAAGGTTCATGCCGCTGAAGCAATCGGAAGCAATTGTTTTGCGTAGCTATCCCATGCGCGAGGCGGACCTGCTGGTCACATTTTTCACTCGCGCAGAGGGCAAGATCCGCGGGATTGCGCGGTCGGCAAAGAAGTCAAAGAAGCGGTTCGGTGGCGCGCTGGAACCGCTTACATTTGTCAGGGTGTATTGGGAAGAGCGCGAGGGAAAGGATTTTGACCTCACGCGCATCGATTCCTGTGATGTGTTGGAATCGCCGCTGACTGACACTGTGGATTACCACCGCGCCGTGGCCTTGGGCTACGTTGCGGAAATGCTAGATCAGTTGTTGCCGGACAGGGAAGCGAACGATGCAATCTTCCGGCTATCGCATGCAGTGTTGCAACACATGCGAGCGGGCGCGATTTGGATGGCGGTCACCTATTTTGATCTTTGGATCGTGCGTCTTACAGGATTGTTACCGGAACTCCACGCGTGCATTGAATGTGGCGCGCCGCTGGATGGAAACAAGGCTTATTACCACGCACTGGCAGACGGCCTGATGTGTGCGGAGCACAAGAGGCTGGCGAGTTCTGAGATGACGATGGAGTCTCGCTTGATCGCGGCGGAAATGTTTCGATCTCCGGTAGAAGCGTTTGCAGGAACACAATGGCCGCGACAACGCGGAGTTGATTTAAGGAAATTTTTGACGCAGCGCATCGAGCGTCAACTAGAAAAAAAATTAGTCACGGCTACGATGCTGGAAAAATTGGACTAGGAATTGTCTCAAGCAAAAGATAAATCGTTAACGTTCCAGGAACTCATCTTCACGCTTCAGAAGTTTTGGGCGAAGCAGGGATGCGTCCTGCAACAGCCCTATGACGTGGAAATGGGCGCGGGAACCATGTCGCCGGAGACGTTTCTGCGCGTGCTCGGGCCAAAGCCGTATCACGTCTGCTATCTGCAACCATCGCGACGACCAGCGGATGGCAGGTTTGGTGAGAATCCCAATCGCCTGTTCAAACACACTCAATGCCAGGTGATTCTGAAGCCTCCGCCGGACAATGTTCAGGAACTGTATCTCGAATCCTTGCAAGCGATTGGCGTGGATTTACGTAAGCATGACTTGAAGTTTGAAGAGGACAATTGGGAGTCGCCAACACTCGGTGCATGGGGCATCGGCTGGCAGGTGATGTTGGACGGTCTGGAAGTCACGCAGTTCACATATTTTCAGCAATGCGGTGGAGTGGACCTTGAACCGATATCCGCAGAACTGACCTATGGACTCGAACGACTCTGCGCCTTTCTCCAGGATGTGGACAGCGTCTTCGACATCGTCTGGGCGCGCGATCCGAAGTCCGGTCGCGAGATCACGTATCGCGAGATCCGCCAGACGGAGGAGTTGCAGTTCTCGGTTTACAACTTTGAATTCGCGGATGTCGAAAAGACCTGGGAGCACTTGAAGTTGTACGAGACCGAGTGCAAAGCTCTTATCGATGGATACAACGGCTTAGTAAAGGCCCTTGGCGAAAAGAAATCCGCATCTCGAGAAGAGTTGAAGCGCTATCCGCTACTGCCGGCCTTTGACCTTTGCCTGAAGTGCTCGCATCTTTTCAACTTGCTCGATGCGCGCGGAGCAATCTCCGTGACTGAACGCGTTGGAGTCATCGCGCGAATCCGAGCTCTCGCGGTTGGGGTGGCGAAAGCATATGTAGACCAGCAGAGTGATACGGCAGCCGCAGCGACGAAATCATAACTATGCCTGATTTTTTATTAGAGATCGGACTCGAAGAAATTCCCGCGCGGATGGTTGATGCCGCACGCGAAGAACTCGCGCGTCGAACCCAGGAACTACTGGTCAAAGAGAATCTGTTGTCCGGCGAAGCACAGGTAAGTTCGTACTCCACTCCGCGGCGGATTGCCGTGGTCGCATTCGGTTTAAATGCCACACAAGCCGACGCTCAAGAACAAATCACGGGACCATCGCTCAAGGTCGCATATAAGGATGGTGCGCCCACGCCCGCGGCAGAGGCCTTTGCGAAGAAAGTGGGCATGGACGTCACGAAGCTGGGCAAGATCAGCAACTCCAAGGGAGAGTATCTTTCGGCAACGGTCGAGAAAAAAGGCCGTGCCGCTGCCGATGTCCTCGCCGAGTCGTTGCCGAAAGAGATTACTGGAATCTACTGGGCAAAGAATATGTACTGGCGGGCAGGGAAGCCTGAGCGGTTCGTCCGCCCGGTGCGCTGGCTTACCGCGCTGCTCGACAGCAAAGTCGTTCCGCTTGAATTCGGTGGGATCAAGGCCGGAGCGAAATCCCGCGGACATCGCATCTTGTCGCAAGGGGACATTACGTTGCAGTCGCCGAGCGCTTATGCTGGCTCCCTCGAGTCAGCTAAGGTTGTGGTTTCGCCCGCCGAGCGTGAACACAGCATCCGTAAAGCACTCGATGCCGCGACACGAACTATCCCCGGAGCGCGTTGGCGCGAAGACGAAGACTTGCTGAAGACCGTAGTCAACCTTACGGAATTTCCGTCAGTCATCATCGGAACTTTCGAAAAAGAATATCTGTCTCTACCCGAAGAAGTCCTCGTAACCGTCATGCGTGACCACCAGAAATATTTCGCCGTCGAAGATGCTAACGGAAAACTCGCGCCCCACTTCTTGGCAGTCCTGAATACTGATGGCGATCCCGACGGCTTGATCCGGCACGGCAACGAACGCGTGCTCCGCGCTCGCTTCAATGACGCACGATTCTTCTGGCAGACAGACCAGAAGATCCCCTTGACCGAGCGCGTGGAAATGCTGAAGGCCGTCACCTTCCAAAAAGACCTTGGCAGCTACTACGAAAAAGCCAAGCGCATGGCGCATCTTGTTAATATCGGCGGCGCGGATTTCGACGCACCCGGCCGTAAGATCAATCGGAAAGCGCTCCATGAAGCCGCATGGCTGGCAAAAACAGATCTCACGACTGAGCTCGTGAAGGAATTCACTGAACTGCAAGGCGTCGTTGGTGGGCTTTACGCCAAAGCGCAGTGCCTCGCTCCTGCCGTTGCGGATGCCATCTACGATCACTACAGACCGTTATCGATGGAAGACGAATCGCCCCGCACGCTCGAATCCGCATTGCTCGCACTGGCTGATAAGTCCGACAGCATCGCCGGAATGTTCGCTCTCGGATTGCAGCCCACTGGTTCCAAAGATCCATTCGCATTGCGCCGCCAAGCCAATGGGATTGTGAAAATCATCGTTGAGCACAAGCTGCCGGTTGATTTGCGGATGCTCTTCCACGTTGCGCTGATCGGATACAAAGGCTCTGACGCCGAAAAGAAGTTCACAAACCTGGATAAATACGCCGATTCCATCTCCGCATTCTTCCGCGAGCGTCTGGAGTTCTACCTTCGCGACGTTCGTGGATTTGCATACGACGAAGTCAACGCCGTGCTCGCCGCCGGATATGACCGCGTCACGGACGCTCTCGATCGGGTAGAGGCCGTTGCCGAAGTGAGGAAGTCAGCAGACTTTGAGCCTATCTCAGTCGCGTTCAAGCGCATCAAGAACATTCTGCGGCAGGCGAATGAGGCCGGGAAGTCGCCAATGGGTGAATTTAACGCAGCCGGACTCCCCGACCCCGCGGAGAAACAACTTGCGGAAATCGTCGAAATGAAAGCACCGATTGTCGCCGAACTACGGCACAAGCATCAATACGTAGCGGCCCTTGCTGAGATCGCTCAGTTGCGTCCTGCGTTGGATACTTTCTTCGAGAAGGTTATGGTAATGGTCGAAGACGAGAAACTGCGCTCCAATCGCCTAGCGCTGCTGCAAAAGATGTTGAACAATTTTTCGACAATTGCAGATTTCTCTGAAATCGTTACGGAAAAGAAGTAAGTTGAGGTTTTCCTGACTACTGACTACTGACTACTGACTACTAACTACTGCATCAGATGGCTGACCAACTCTATTTGAATCTGTGGTTCCCAAGTTTTTCCGAACAGGAAATGTTGCCGCGGCTCCTGTCGGTCATCAAGCAGCTTCCATTTTCTGAAGCGCTGCCTGGCGTCGGATACCTCGCCATTCATCCGCTCTCATTCACTGAGCCGGAAATTCTAGAAGACAGTTACGAATTTCGGGCTGACCCTGAGCAGGCGATTCAGCAGGCTGCCGAGTTCATTCATGCCGACTACGCCTACGAGATCGAGGCCGCGTGGGACATCTGGACTCCCAAAAAAGAGGGCGACTTGGACGAGACATGGATCGCCTCTCCTCAGCCAGTAAAGTTTTTCGCGTATGGAAAAGACTTCGACGACGGCATTTATCAGGAAGATGGGCACGTGCAAGTTGACTTCGGGCTCGACACTCCATTTCTGTCAGACGACACCGAGTTCACCCCGCAAGTGGCCGTGCGGGTGAAGTCGAACGTCCAAAAGCTGGTGAATTTCGTCCATGCCGTTGAAAAGAACTGCGGCATCAGCGGACGCGTCCTCTGGTCAGAGTCGAATGAGAATCTCGCCCAGAAGCTCATCGCAAAGTTGCAAAAAGTCCAGTAGGAAATCCTGTCCCCGGCCAACTTTCCTGATTCCTCAACTTACCTTTCGCTGATATCATCCTGCTTGCATTTCAACTGTGGTGGGGGAAATGACATGCCGGTAGTCCTGCGTAAGATTGGGGATGCGGTCATTGTGGATCTCGACGGGCGGCTCGCTCTGGGCGGCCCTGTTGACGAGTTCCGTTTGAAGTGGATGGAAGCGCTCGCAGGCGGAGCCAAGGGCATCATCGTGAATCTTGCCCGCGTCACTATGGTGGATTCCTCCGGAATCGGCACCATGATCCGCTGCCATTCAGCGGTGAGCGCCGCCGGCGGCAAACTGAAGATCGTGGGCGCGAACCATACCGTGAGGGAAGCGTTCCGCGTCACGCGGCTCGACAAAGTTTTCGAATTTCACGAAAACGAAGCCAGCGCTCTTGGAGTCTCCGGCGTCTCGATTGCTGTGGCTGGGGTTTAACTTTTTGGATTTGTTGTGTCGCGCGGCTCGAAGTTCCTTGACATCGGCTGGTGAGGATCTTCGCGCTTCTGCTTCGGTTTCTTCGCACGTTCTTCTTGCGCACGTTTAGTGACTTCCGCAAACTTGCTATTGACGGGGGGCTTATTGGTTTCCATGCCGTCCATCATGACACAGAATGCGTGTGCATAATCGCCAGCGAAGACCTGAGTTTTTTGACACTCGTACTTAGCCGCTGTTAGGATAGATACTTCGGAGGCAAGTTCTGTCGGCCACGTCAGAACGCGCTAGGCCACCGAATCCCGCAGCAATTAGCGTCCCCGTCGTCTAGCCCGGCCTAGGACACCGCCCTTTCACGGCGATAACACGGGTTCGAATCCCGTCGGGGACGCCAAATAATCGGAAATACCTGAAACTTCACTGAAACTCATGCCGCGGAGCGAACATTACTGCTTGCAATTGAAAGTCTTTTCACAAAGAATGACTCTCAAGCCGCCAAGTTAGAGTTCACCGGGGAAATTGTCTGCAGAAGCGAATTCCAACCCTCGACGGGTTACGAGGTATCGCAGTTTTTTTGGTGGTGATAGGCCATAGCTATGATGGCTCCCACTTCTCCGCATCAAAAAATATCCTCTGGAAGATTGTTGGAAGTGCCTCGCTTGGGGTGTCCATATTCTTCGTCCTTAGTGGATTCCTGATCACTTCCATACTTCTGGACGAATGGAATAAATCGCAAACGATCAGTGTTAAGACCTTTTACTTCCGACGCTCGCTGCGCATCTTTCCTGCCTTTTATTTTTATCTCTTGGTGGTCGCCATCTTGGGGATATTTCACATTCTCCAAATAACGAAGGCGGATCTGTTAAGCGCGGGATTCTATGTTTGGAATTACTCGCCATGGGCACAATCCTGGGCGCTGGATCACATATGGTCCCTAAGCATGGAGGAGCAGTTCTACCTGATCTGGCCTGCGATTCTCGTCTTTAGTCTGAAGAAAGGCGGACGTCCGTTGGCGACTAAAGTTTGCATTGCGCTGATAGTCGCCACTCCATTCGTGAGGGTAGCGACCTATCTTTTCGGCAATAGCTGGCTTTATCACCACATGTTCTTTACGACCCACACCCGCATTGATGTCATCATGATGGGATGTCTGGGTGCACTGCTATGGCACGAAGCAAGGCTGCAAACTGCATTAGCCCGAATTCCTAGCTTGAGCATAGCGGCGATTGCGATATATGTGGCTTTCGTATCACCACTGTTCCTCGCAATGTTCGGCGGAAGATACATGTTCTCAGTGGGCTTCTCTTTGGAAGCCATCTGCATACTGACGATCATGCTTTGGTTAGTGACTCACTACGATTCGCTAGCCGGCAGGGCATTGCACCATCCAGTGCTGGTTCACATTGGAAGGATTTCCTACAGCATTTATTTGTGGCAGATGATCTTTTTATACGAAGCGAATACCTCTGTGTTCGGATCGCCTGGCATTGATCTGATTTCCATTTTTCTCTGCGCCGAGTTCTCCTACTTCTGTATCGAATGGCCATTCCTAAGATTACGAGATAGGAAAAGAGTATTCGCGGCAGCCGCTGGTTAGAATTTGCGAAAAGGTCATCGTGCCCGGTGTGAATCAACTACTCCCATCGACATCGAATTCCCTACTTCCTTCGCCACCTCCGCCACCTCCGCCACTCGCTCGTACGATTGCAGTCGGTCGGTGTGCTCGTAAGTGTCCGTCACAACGATTACCTCGTCAGCTTCTGTTTCGGACACCAATCTCTCCAAACCCGCTTTCACCGTCGCGTTCGAACCCACGATGGCGGAGCTGAGTCTTGATTCCACTGCTGCCCGTTCAAATTCCTGCCACAGCCCGTCCATGGAATCCACAGGAGGCAATAATTCAACTGGCTCATTACGGATCAATCGCAAGAAGCGCTGCTGCGGAGTCGTGAATAGCCGCCGCGCCGCAGCATCCGTCTGCGCCGCGATCACCTGCACCGCCACCATCATGTATGGCTTACGCAACGCACTACTCGGACGGAAGCTCTCACGGTATAGACTCGCGGCAGCAAGTAAATATTCAGGAGCAAAATGAGCTGCAAATGCGAATGGCAGTCCCAGAATGCCCGCCAACTTGGCACTGAAACCGCTCGATCCCAGCAGTGTGATGGGAACATTGCTCCCTTGTCCCGGAATCGCCTTCACCGCTTGCCCCGGTTTCGCCGGCGCTAAGTAACTTCGCAATTCCTGCAACAGCTCGGGGAACTCATCTCCGGTCTGTTTCGAATCTCTCCGGAGTGCCCGCATTGTTTGGAAGTCGCTGCCGGGCGCTCGTCCCAGTCCCAGATCGATTCGTCCGGGATACAGCGCGTCCAGTGTTCCGAACTGCTCCGCCACGACCAATGGCGCGTGATTGGGCAGCATCACTCCGCCACTGCCGACGCGAATCGTCTTGGTCGCGCCGGCCACATGTCCGATCAGCACGGGAGTTGCCGAGCACGCCAATCCTTCGATGGAGTGATGTTCTGCTAACCAATAACGCGTGTATCCCAAACGCTCAACGTGCTGCGCTAACTCCACCGACCGTGCAATCGCACTTCCAGTGGATTCTCCCGCACGCATCCCCACCAGATCGAGAACAGAGACCTTCAATCCATCACTCATGCAAAGTTAGATTGCTCAAGCAGCACGAGGGATTCGTTAGAACATTTGTAGAATTTAGGTGAGAGTCGCATTTCACCAGACTCTGTGATTGACTACGGGAGGTGTGCCTCAGGAGAGACATCGAATGGTCGCGTGGGGGATTTTTAGTCGTAAGCCAGTACCGCAGCAGAACGTAACTACTGGTCGCCTCGAGATCGAGCAGAACGGGGAAGTCGCCTACCTCCAATACAGTTTGAGTGGAAATGTGCTGGAACTGACTCACACCGAAGTTCCAGAAAAATTGCGCGGCACGGGCCTTGCGTCGTCATTGGCAAAAACCGCGCTTGATTGGGCCCGTAAAGACAAACTTAAAGTGGACATCATTTGTCCGACAGTGCAGGAGTACGTGATGAAACATCCGGAGTACTCGGATCTCGTAATGCATTGAGGATTAATGAAAGCGCGAGAAAGATCTATTTTTCGCGTTCGACGACGAAATCTGGAACCCAGAGCAGAGCGCGTTTAATCTCGGAATCGGGGAAGTTGGAGATGGCCTCGCGCGCGGCTTCGGAATATTCCGCGGCGGCGGTGTTGGCGGCGTCAATGGAGCCGTAGCGGTGCAGCATCTCAAGAATCTGCTTGTGGGAAACGCTCTTAAAGGCGCGTTCCGCGAGGACGGTTTCTACCAGCTTGCGCTCCTCGGGAGTACAGCGTTCGAGGGCGTGGATTACTGCCATGGTGACTTTGCCCTCGCGGAGGTCGCTGGCGACAGGCTTGCCAAGGACTTCTTCCGAGGCAGTCAGGTCGAGAACGTCATCAACGATCTGGAAAGCCATGCCGAGATTGCGTCCGTAGTCTTCGAGGCATCGCTCCTGGTCTTCAGTGGCGTTACCGAGGATTCCGCCCAGGCGCATGGATGTTGCAAAAAGGCAGGCAGTTTTGCGGAAGATGAGATCGAAATGTTCTTTCAAGCCGACGCACTTGCCGAGCTTTTCCATTTGCAGCAGTTCGCCTTCGACCATCTGCTGCGTGAGGTCGATGAGAACGTCCAAGACTTTGAGTTTGCGTTCCTGCAAAGCGATGCGGAAGGCTTGCATGTAAAGCCAATCGCCGGCGAGAACGCAGCGGGCGTTTCCCCAATTGGTGTTGGCGGAGGGGCGTCCGCGGCGGATCTCAGCTTCATCAATGATGTCGTCATGGACGAGAGTGGCCGTGTGAACGATCTCGACCACTGCACCGAGTTTGACGGCACCATCACCGGTGTATCCCATCAGTTTGGAAGAGAGCAGCAGCAGGGCAGGGCGGATGCGCTTGCCACCGCCACCGCGCAGATAGGAGCCGATGTCAGTGATAGCGGAGACGCGCGAGACGGTTCCGCGCTCGAATTCGGTTTCAATGGCGGCGAGGTCGTCGCGCAGCAGATCGAAGACTTCCTTCACCGTGAATGTTGTCGCCGTACTCAAATCAAACCCTCAATGCTTCAGTTGGTGCGGAAATTCGTGAACTGTAAGTCTATTCCAAGATCCTTTTGGCGGAGCAATGCGATGGCTTGTTGGAGGCTGTCGCGATCTTTTCCGGTGATGCGGACGACGTCACCCTGAATGGAGGCCTGGAGTTTCAGCTTGGAGTCCTTGATGATCTTGACGATCTCTTTGGCTTTTTCTCCGGCGATGCCTTGCGTCAAGGTGATCTTCTGGCGAACGGTGCCGCCGGCAGCGGGATCGATCGTGCCGTAGGTGAGTGCCTTGAGTGAGATGCCGCGCTTGACCATCTTCGCTTGAAGAATGTCAGTGACGGCTTTTATTTTGTAGTCGTCAGCGGAGGCGAGGACGAGAGTCGTGTCCTTCTCTTCGAGGGTGATGTTGGACTTCGAGTCCTTGAGGTCGAAGCGGGTGTGAATCTCTTTCAACGCCTGTTGGATAGCGTTGTTGAGCTCTTGAATGTCTGTCTTGCTGACAACGTCAAATGAATTATCGGCGGCCATAGTTTTCTGTTTCCTTAGATTGTTTCACAGAGTTGGCTGATGCGAATCTTTGTTCTGAGTTGCGGCTGCGTTTCGCGTGCGCGGGAAGAAGCGGTGGAAGTTTGCGGTGGTTGCCTGCGCGATGTCGCTGACGCTCACGCCGCGAACCTCGGCGATCTTTTCTGCCACTTTTACCACGTAAGCAGGTTCGTTGCGCTTGCCGCGAAGAGGCGCCGGCGCGAGAAACGGGGAATCGGTCTCAATGAACATTTTATTGAGCGGGACTTCCTTAGCGGCGTCGCGGATGTTCTGTGCTTTGGCAAAGGTGACGTTTCCGGAAAACGAAATCATGAAGCCGATGTCGAGAGCTGCGCGCATGTGCTGAAGCGTTCCGGTAAAGCAATGCAGCACGCCGCCAAGGCCGGTAGGCGCCCAATATTTGCGGAGGATGTCGAGAGTGTCGTCCCAGGCGTTCTCGGTGTTGTCCGAGGGGCGGCAGTGGATAACGATGGGCAACTGCGCTACGCGGGCCATCTCCATTTGGCGGAGGAAGACAGATTTCTGAACGTCGCGCGGAGAGTGGTCATAGTGGTAGTCGAGGCCGATCTCTCCCCAAGCGATAACGCGTGGATTCTTGCTCAGAATCTCAAGTTCGGCGTAGTCGGATTCGGTCGCGAGTTTTGCTTCGTGCGGATGGATACCGATAGTCGCGTAAATCCAGTTGTATTTCTCAGCAAAGCGGATGGCGCAATCGAGGGAGCCGGGACCAGTGCCGCTGCCGATGGCGAGGATAGTGTTGATGCCTGCGTCGCGGGCGCGCTGGAGCATGGCGTCGCGGTCAGGCTCGAACTGCTCGCCTTCGAGATGTGCGTGGGAGTCTACGTACATGGCTATCGGCTGTCAGCTATCTGCTCTCAGCAAAGTCAAAATCAAATCAGTTCAGTTCTCTACTTCAGTCGGGCGCCGATGGGCACGTCTTCCAGGAATCCGGCGAGGACTGGAGTTCCTTGTTCCCCAAACGAAGCGGCGACGATCATGCCATTTGATTCAATGCCCCGCAGTTTGCGCGGAGCGAGATTCGCAACGATCACGACTTTGCGTCCGACGAGAGTTTCCGGAGCGTATGCGAGAGCGATGCCGGCGACGATCTGGCGGACTTCTGTTCCGATGTCTACTTCGAGTCTGAGTAGTTTGTCTGCGCCTTTTACTTTTTCTGCAGTCTTAACCAGTCCCACGCGGAGTTCAACTTTTGCGAAATCGTCAATTGAGAT
Source organism: Terriglobales bacterium (assembly GCA_025462725.1). Lineage (GTDB taxonomy): Bacteria > Acidobacteriota > Terriglobia > Terriglobales > Acidobacteriaceae > JAICLA01. Next base: position 26,816 of record JAOAPE010000003.1, read on the forward strand.
GATGCCGTTTGATGCCGCGCCTGGCGTGGCGGGAGTTGCGGTCGGAGCGGCGATGGCAGGAGTAGCCCCGGCGGCTTGAGTCGCGGGCTGTCCGGCAACTGCACCGGTGCCTGCGGGTTCCGGAGTTACGGCTGACGCAGTTGCGGCGGCAGACTGATTGATGCGGTCTTGCTCCATTTGTTGCATCCTCTCGACAAAGTTCTTTTCAGCGCGGGGGAAGACGGCTTCGATCTTGCCGAGCTTGGTGCCGAGCGCGAGGCCTCCCCACTTCAATTTCTGCGGATTTACCTGTTCGAGCTTCTTGAGACCGAGTTGTGCCCAAATCTTCTGTGTGGATTCCGGAATTACTGGGTGGACGAGCGCGGTGACAATGCGCAATGCCTCGGCCGACGTGTAAAGGATTGTCGCCAGGCGCGAGAGACTGCCTTCATCACCTTTTTCGGCGACAGCCCAAGGTTCCTGCTCGACAATATATTTGTTCACCGCAGCAACGAGTGACCATGCTGCTTCCAGCGCGCGAGAGAACTGATACTCACTGAAGAGCTGGTTGTAGTTGCGAATCACCACAGCAGCGAGTTGTGCGATTCCATCTTCCGCGGCCGTGCGTGCTGCTGTCGGCGAAGGATAAGGCACAGTGCCATTGAAATACCTTTGAATCATGGTCAGCGTGCGACTAGTGAGATTTCCGAGTCCGTTGGCGAGATCGGAGTCGTAGCGCTGAACGAGAGAGTCGAACGAGAAGCTGCCGTCTTGTCCGAAGACGATCTCCCGCATCAGAAAGTAACGCAGCGCATCATTGCCGAGCACGTCGATGATGGTTTCCGCTCGCACGATATTGCCGCGCGTCTTCGACATCTTGCTCTCTTCAAACAGTAGCCATCCGTGCGCCACGATGGACTTTGGCAATGGCAACCCTGCCGCCAGCAGAAATGCGGGCCAATACACGCAGTGAAAGCGGACGATCTCTTTGCCGATCATGTGCACGTCAGCAGGCCAATACTTTTCAAACATCTGCTGATCGCGCTTTTCGGGCGAGCCGTAGCCGACGGCGGTGCAGTAGTTAGAGAGCGCGTCCATCCAGACATAGATCACCTGCGACGGATCGTCAGGGACGGGAATGCCCCACTTGAAACTGGAACGGCTGATGGAGAGGTCTCGAAGTCCGCTCTTGACGAATGAGATCACTTCATTGCGGCGTGTCTCCGGACGGATGATGTCGGGTTGCTCTTCGTAGAGCTTGAGAAGCTGGTCTTGAAATGCGGAGAGCTTGAAGAAATAATTTTCTTCGCTGACAGTCTCAGTCGGATTTCCGCAAATAGGGCATGGCGCGCCGGGGCCGCCTTCGGTTACGTAGAGTTCGTCGGAGACGCAATACTGTCCGGTGTACTTCGCTTTGTAGATGAATCCGTTGTCGCGGATCTTCCGGAAAATCTGCTGCACGCCGCGTTTGTGGTGCTCATCAGTGGTGCGGATGAATCCGTCATACTTGATGCCCATCTTGTCCCAAAGCGCGCGGAACTCGGCGGAGACTTCATCAGTGAACTGCTGCGGAGTTTTTCCAGCAGCAACGGCGGAGCGCTCGATCTTTTGTCCGTGTTCGTCAGTGCCGGTGAGGAAGTAGGTATCCACTCCAGTCATGCGCTTTTGACGGGCAATGGCGTCACAGGCGAGGGTGGTGTAGGCGTGTCCGATATGGGGGCGCGCGTTCACGTAATAGATGGGAGTGGTGATGTAAAACTTGTCGCTGGGGGTCATTTCCGCTTTCTAAGACTCAATCTGGAGCGCGCTTGAGCGTTGCCGGCGTTCGAAATCCTGAACATTCATCTTATGTAACAGTGTGCGCTCCGTCAAACCGGAGGGGCTATTCTGCTCTGTTATAATCGCCTGTTTATCAGCAACTTACGCGACATTCTTGCGGCTGTGCGCGCGGCTTTTATCCCCAAGATCAAGTTAAGGAACCCAAGGAAAAGTGTACAGAGAACTGCAATCCCGATTGACGGCGCGGATGCGCGAGTACCTCAAGCAGCAGTACGAAGTTGACCTGCCGAACATCGGCGTTGACCAGCCGCCCCAGGTGCAGATGGGCGAGTACGCGCTCACGTTCAGTTTTGAGTTGGCGAAGAAGCTCAGAAAGGCTCCGCGGAAGATTGCGGAGGAAATCGTTGCAGGGATCGGCCCCATTGAGGGGTTCGAAAAACTGGAAGTGGCCGGAGCTGGATACATCAACGCAAGAGTTGACCGCGCGGTCATGGCAAGGGACATCCTGAAGTCGGGCGGGAGCGTGGCGGCGAGTGGAGAAAAGATCCTCGTCGAGCACACGAGTATCAACCCGAACAAGGCTGCGCACATCGGGCATCTGCGGAATGCGATCCTCGGCGACACGTTCGTGCGCATGCTAAGGACTGCGGGATGTCACGTGGACATTCAAAACTACATCGACAACACTGGCGTGCAGGTTGCGGATGTAGTGGTCGGATTCCTCTATCTGGAAAAGAAATCGAAGTCGAATGTCGAGAAGTTGATTGCAGATCCGGCGGCAAGAGGAAATCGCCCGATCGATTTTTATTGCTGGGACCTCTACGCGCAAGTTTCGGGATGGTATGAACAGAGTCCGGAGAACAAGGCGAAGCGGCTGAAGACGCTGCATGACATCGAGCAAGGCGACAACGAGGCGGCTGAGATCGGGGAGTTGATATCGACGGCGGTACTGCGCCGGCACTTGGAGACGATGCAGCGGTTGAGTATCTACTACGATTTTCTTCCGCGCGAGAGCGAGATACTTTCATTGCATTTCTGGGACTTGGCCTTTGAGCAGTTGAAGAAGAAGGGCGTCCTGTATTTGGAGACGGAAGGGAAGAACAAGGGATGCTGGGTGATGAAGCGCGCCGGGACGAAGGCGACGGAAGTCGTCGCAGGGGAAGACGCCGGGCCGGATGAGGATGCAAAGGTAATCGTGCGGTCGAATGGCACGGTTACCTATGTCGGAAAAGACATTGCGTATCACTTGTGGAAGTTCGGCTTGCTGGGAAGGGACTTCGGATACAGAAAATTCTTCCGGTATTCAGAGAGCGCGGTGTTTCCGCAAGGGCATGATGTTTGGATATCTGCGAAGACCGGCGAGAGCGAACATCCGCATTTTGGCGGAGTGCAGGCGATTTATAACGTGATCGACTCGCGGCAGTCGGACCCGCAGAACAATGTGATCGAAGCATTGCGATTGCTGGGGTACACGAAGCAGGCGGAACACTACACGCATTTTTCGTACGAGATGGTGGCGCTGACTCCGCGATGCGCGGTGGAGTTGGGCTATGAGGTGTCAGAAGAAGACCAGCAGCGCGCTTATATCGAGGTGTCCGGGCGAAAAGGTTTTGGAGTGAAAGCGGACGACTTGCTCGATGCGCTGATCGCGTCGGCGCAAAGGGAAGTGGATTCGCGGCATCCGGAGTTGGCGGAGGATGAGCGGCGGGGGATTGCGGAGCAGATCGCCATTGGCGCGTTGCGCTATTTCATGCTGAAGTTCACGAAGAATTCGGTGATCGCGTTTGATTTCAAAGAGGCTCTGAGTTTCGAAGGCGAGACCGGGCCGTATTGCCAGTATGCCGTGGTACGGGGAAGCAACATCTTCAGGAAGGCAGGGTTGGAGCCGGAAGAGGTGCTCGCGGGGGATATCGATTTCAGCGCGACTGCGCAAGACGACATTTGGGAGTTGTGGCTTACGGCTAGCAAGCTTGGCAACACTGTTGACCAGGCTATTGCGACGACGGAACCGGCGTATGTGGCGAAGTATGCGTTCCAGTTGGCGCAGATGTTTAACAACTTTTACCATCGGCACCACATCTTGACTGAGCAGGATGAACGCCGAAAGCGGTTCCTGCTGGCAAGCGCGGGAATCGCGCGAAGAGAATTAGTGCGGGCGCTAAGCGTAATGGGGATAACGGCACCGAGTGTGATGTAGGGCCGTTTTGCTGGAGGGAATATGAACACCATTGTTGCGATCGCGTTGTCGTGTCTTCTGTTGATTTCAGGTGATAACAAAAACAAGAAAGATTACTTTGCGAATGTGATATCGACCTCGAGATATGTGGCAGTGGTGCCGCTACAAGGCAAAGACATCACCAGACAAAGCCAGGAAGACCTGCAAGCGCAAGCGGATATTGAGACAGCACTGCGAAAGTGGAAACGGTTTGTGGTCGTCTCCAATCCGGCGGCAGCAGATTTGATCATTGCGTTCCGACGAGGCAATGTAGCTTCAGTCAAAGTAGGCCCGGTGTATCGGGAAGATTGGGGCCGCGGAGATGGGGAGTGCAGGCTCGGGAACGGATTTGTTCGAGGTCTACAATGCGCGCAATAATCCGACGCCGCTGGATGCTCCTGCATTGTGGAGGAATTCCTCACGCGATTGTCTAGAATCGCCGAGCGTGCCTGCTGTGGCGCTCTTCCGCAAGGTCGTAGAAGAGGCGGAAAAGCCGTAAGGGAGTTTCTATAGCAAAGCGCAGGGCACGGAGAGATCCGTGCCCCTTGTCATTTCGTTAGGACTGCCAGCCGTTTACGAATTCGACCAAGCTGCGAACGGCAATTCCTGATGGGCCCTTTGCGATCCACGGTTTGTTCTCTTCCATCCATGCGACTCCGGCGATATCGAGATGGATCCATGGTTTATCCTCAACGAACTCCTGAAGGAATTTCGCGGCAGTGACCGCGCCGCCCCAGCGTCCGCCGGAGTTGACGATGTCGCCGATGCCGGACTTGATCATTTCGCGGTATTCGTCGTCGAGCGGAAGTCGCCAGAATTTCTCCCCTGCGGATTGTTGCGCCTTGTTGAAGCGGGTGTACATGTCATCATCGTTGGCGAAGATGCCGGCGTTGACGTATCCGAGGGCGACGACGCACGCGCCGGTGAGGGTGGCAGCGTCGACGAGATGGGTGCACCCGAGCTGGCGGGCGTAACAGAGGCCGTCCGCGAGGACGAGGCGGCCTTCGGCGTCAGTGTTGATGATCTCGATGGCTTTGCCGTTCATCGCGAACTGGATGTCGCCAGGTTTTTGCGCTGTGCCTGAAGGCATGTTCTCCGCTGCGCAGACGATGCCAATCACTTTCACATTGGGCTTGAGCAGGGCTATGGCACGCATGGCACCGATCATGGCCGCTCCGCCGGCCATGTCGTACTTCATCTTTTCCATGCCGTCGGCGGGCTTGATGGAGATTCCGCCAGTGTCAAAGGTAATGCCCTTGCCCACGAGTCCGAGAACCGGGCCGTCTTTCTTAGCGCCTGCAGGTTCGTAGCGCATGACGATGAGCGCGGGAGGTTCGGGCGAGCCTTGGGAAACGCTCCAGAAGGAGCCCATCTTGAGCTCGTGGAGTTTGTCGGTGGAGAATACCTCGCACTTGAGGCCGACTTCGTCTGACATCTTCTTCGCGCGCTGACCAAGGATGGTGGGCGTCATCTTGTTGCCGGGTTCATTGACGAGATCGCGCGTGAAGTTTTGCGATGCGCCGATGATTGCGCCGGTGACGATGGCGGCGTCGAGGGATTTCTTGTCGGCGTTTGCGGCAGAGATAACGGTGAGTTCGTCGATGCGCTGGTCTTTGCGGTCACTGGCGTAGTAGTTGGGATCGAAGTCTCCGACGAATGCACCTTCGACAATGGCACGCGCCGCGTCTGCTGCGGAGACAGTCGAATCGGGAACTGCAATGGCGAGAGACTTCAGGTTTTTGGTCTTGGCGTATCGGACAGCGGTTCCGGCGATCTTGCGAATGTCGTCGGCGGAGAACTTTGCGGCCTTACCGCCGCCGATCAGCAGCAGTCGCTTGGACTTGAGTCCTTTGGGACCGTGGAGCAGAACTGTTTCGAGTGATTTGCCTGTTACATCGCCGCTGGCGATTACGTCAGCGAGAGCTTCTGTGAAACCAAAGTCGGCGGAGGCGATCTTGGCGTCAGGCTTTGCGTCTTTGCTTTTATCTGTGTTGTGGTCGAGCACAATGGCAACGAGACATTCCGATTGAATGTCGGCGACTGCTGAAGAGACTAGCTTTGTTTTCATTCCGTCCTCAATGATTAGATAAAAAGGTTTGATGAGAGCCGTTCAGTGCTTGGCGGCGGTTTCGACTTCTTCGTAGAGTTCCGGCAATTTCTCGGCGTCTTCTTCCGATCCGCCAAAGCGCGCGCGCTCGTAATGTTCGGTGAATGCGGCCACTGACGATTGAATCTTTCTGTCCTCGATAGTACGCAGAAAATCTTGTGGCGTCTGCGCAGGACCTTTTTCAATGCCGCGACGGCCGAGCATCCGGCTCATTCGCTCATACCAAATAGTAGCAGCAGCGCGGGGAGCTTCGGCAGGCTTGCGGGCGAGGCGGAACTCGCGGATGAAACGATAAATGCTGCGCGCATTCAGCAGCAAGAGGATGGAGAGCAGAGCAGCGATGCCGGAGAATCCAAGTTTCCTGGGGCTGCGTTTTACGTTGATCTGGATACTGCGAACACGATCGAGAGCGGCTTCGTATTTGTCTTGCATCCATTTCCTGGCGGAGTCGAAGGCGTGGCGTGTGGTTGAAATCGATGACTGGCCTAGAGATTCCTGGTGGGTGAAGTCGTAATTCACGATCCACTCGTTCCAGAATTCACGCATGGCGTCGGCGTAGAGCATCATGCGAGAGAACGTAGAAGTCTCACCGACAGGGACGTTGGGCGTGGGATCGAAGGTGGCCCATCCGTATCCAGGGATGTAGGCTTCCACCCAGGAGTGTGCGTCCTTGGCGCGAATGATGTAACTGCCGCTGATGTCATTGAACTCGCCGTTGCGGAAGCCGTTGACGATTCGCGAAGGAATCCCTTGAGTACGCAACATGATCGCCATCGCGGAGGAGAAGTATTCGCAATGTCCTTTCTTGCGCCAGAACAAGAAATAAGTGACTGCATCGACGCCGTCCGGAATGGCTTCCATGTCGAGCGTGTAACCGTATGTGTTCTGGAGATACCGTTCGATGGCCGAAGCTTTTTCGTAAGTTGAGTTGGAGTTCTGAGTGACAGTCTTCGCTAATTCGGCAACTCTGGGGTGGAGCAGCGGGAGTTGGAGATAGTTGTCCTTGATCGGCTGTGGGTAATCAGCGGTTACAGAAGAACGCTGCTGAGCGTTGGGCCGTGCGATAGTGGATGAGGCAGTGTAAGTGCGGATCTGCCGTGTGGGGTCGTTGAGGGTGATCGCACCAGAACTGTCCACTACGAATTCACGAACGGGAGATGAAACGTAATTGGCCACTGGCGCAACGAAAAATGCGGTAGTGCCAATGGGCTGCATTGCAACGCGGTAGTTAAGCGTTTGATATCCATCTGCGGCACCTGTGGCGGGATTTCCAACTATCAGTGTCCGTATGCGGGAGGATTGGAGATCAAGCCGACCGTCTGCCTCGCCCCGAACCGCCAGAACTTGCGAGCGATTTCTCCAGTGCTTGCCGTTGAAGACGTTTAAACTCACGCCCCGCCATTTCAAATCCTGTGGTACACGTGCGCCTTCAGCAAATTGGACGTGCATGATAACCGCATCGAGTTGCTGAATGCGTCCTATCTCGCCGAGAGTTATCTCATCACTGAATCCAGAAGAAAAATTACTACTGCTGGCGAGTTTGCTGAGGTATCCGCGAGAGACGCGCGGCAGGACAAAGAAGATTGCGACCGCACCAAAGGCAATGGTGATGACCAGCGTCGCAGCGGCCAAGGAGATCGAACGCGACATCCGGGAGACAGAATCAGGAGCACCTTCAGCAATGAGTGTTTTTCCGCTGGCGTCGAATTCGGAAGTCTCGGGAACTTTGCTGGCGTCGGCGAATGAGCGACGCATCTCCATGCTGATCGAGGTAGTGACGGTGAGTAGGAGGAAAAGGCAGAAGGCGGCGAGAAAGAAGCTGTCCACTGTGAGGACAGCGGAGGCGAGGATCATCAGGAACGAGATGATGGCCAGATAGACGTGATCGCGCTCGCGCTGCACGGAGAAAAGCTTGACGACCATGATGAAGAGGACGAGGTGGACAGTGGCGACGACGAAGTTGCCGGAAAATCCGATGAAGTCGAGGACGTAGAAGATGACGTACCCGATGGTGAGCCGGGAAGTGGTCTTCACCGAGAGTGTGATGTCTTTGTGAGTGGCGAAGAGAAAGGCTCGGAGTCCGAGTGCGCAGAGGACGAAGAGCAATGAAAAGGGATCGAGTTTACCGGTGCCGCCGAGGGCGACGAATCCGGTGACGATCATGGCGAAGAGTGAGAGTTCGAAGTAGCGTTGGATCTTATTGGCGATGGGATTTGCTGGGTCGAGAGTAATACGGGTTGGAGCGGGCGCGGCCACAAGGCATTTTAGAACATTGTATGTTCGCAAAATGAAAAAGCCAGGTACCGGGTTGACCCACTGCACACGCACGAGCCCGTTACCGTTGCTTCCTTCCGGACCTGGCGGGATTGGCGGGATTGCGTCGCGTGGGACCCGGTACCTGACCCGCTTAATAATATCATTCTGAGATATGCGTTCCGGATGGCTAAGTCAAAACCAAAAGCAAGACCTTGAACCACAAAGCCACGAAGGATCACAAAGATTCACAGAGGAAGTAGGCGGAGTCGTTTGTGCTAGCACAGGTTACCTGAGCGGCTAAAGCCGTGCCCTCCCAAAACACTAATCGCAACTAACTACATTCGTTCTTGATGCAAGTCTTTGTTAGACAATTTCCGTCAGCGTAGTCCACAATATCTCATCATTTCTTACGGAGAACTCATTTGAAGCCTTTGATTGGGGCGAAGATCACCGCCCTGGGAACATACGTGCCACCGCGGTTGTTGACCAATGACGACCTCGAGAAGATGGTCGACACGACCAATGATTGGATCTTGGAGCGAACCGGGATAAAACAGAGGCACATTGTCGATAAGGGAGTGGCCACGTCAGACCTGGCGTGCGAGGCGGCGCGCTCTGTCCTCACGCAGAAGGGAATTGCTCCGACCGATATTGAGTTGATCCTCGTAGCGACAGTGACGCCGGACATGTTGTTTCCGTCGACAGCCTGTCTGGTGCAGGACAAACTGGGCGCGAGGGGAGCTTGGGGATTCGACATCTCTGCCGCGTGCTCGGGTTTTCCTTACACGTTGCAGACTGCAGTCAAGTTCGTGCAGACAGGCGCGCACAAGAAGGTGCTGGCGATTGGTGCGGATGTGATGTCATCGATCATTAATTATGAAGACCGCGCGACCTGTGTGATCTTCGGCGACGGAGCCGGAGCGGTGCTTGTCGAGCCCGCCGAAGAGGGCGATCCGAATGTGATCATAGATTATCTGCACGAGATTGACGGTTCGGGCGGGAGTTCGTTGTATATGCCCGCGGGTGGCAGCCAGCATCCGCCGACTCATGAGACGGTGGACAAGAAGATGCATTACGTCCATCAGGATGGGCAGGCGGTCTTCAAATACGCCGTGCGGAAGATGGCGGAGGTCTCAGAGCGCTTGCTGACGCGAAATGGGCTGACGGGCAAGGACCTGGATTTGTTCATTCCGCATCAGGCGAATCGCAGGATCATCATGTCGGCGGCGGAGCGGTTGGGCATGCCGGAAGACAAGGTGATTATCAACATTGGTGAGTACGGAAACACCACCGCAGGTACGATTCCGTTAGCAATGGGCACGGCGCGTGAACAGGGGAAACTTAAGACAGGTGACCTGGTGCTGATTGCGTCCGTGGGCGCTGGATTTACGGTGGGAGCGACATTGTTGCGGTGGGGGGCTTAAAGGCAGTTTCACGTGTCGCGTTTAGAGTTTCAAAATCAAAGGCGAACCTGAACCGCAAAGGGTGCGAAGTCACGCGGAGCCTATTTAGTCAGAGTTGCGCAGCTGTGTTGTAGAGTAGGACTGCAAAACCCGCAGCGATGGCGGTGCTGATCAGATTTACTGCGTCATTATTGAGGTAGCCGCGATTTTCCAAGGTGGCTCCGAGAAGGCTGTCGGAGAACATTCCGACGGTTCCCGCCAAAACGCAGATCCACAATCCCGTTAACAGTGGTGCAACGGCGAAGACTGTTGCGGCGACCGCAATCGCGGCGCAGATTCCAAAGATCGTTCCCCAAAAGCTGATGCCACCGTTGGTGCCTGGAGCGGCGTGTCTGAAAGTTGTGACGAGGTAGGTTGGGCGCCCGAGGGCTTCGCCGACTTCGCTGGAGACAGTATCCGCTGTGAGTTCAGCGAGTGCGGCAAAAGCGGCTATGAAGGCGGCGCTGGGAGGAATCGCTTTGGCTTGAAGCAACAGAAGCGCCGTCGGAACGAAGAGATTGGCCATGACTTGCGAGGCGCTACGTCCACCGGTGAAGGGCCGTTTTGTTTTCAGTGATCCGATTTTCGTGGCCAAGTAGGTGACGGCGAAGACGACGAGCAGAACAAGAAATAAACGCCAGTCACCGACGCCGTAGAAGATGAAGGCAACGACTGCTCCGGCGGCAGCGCCGGGGAGGTTGACTCCCCCTAAGCCCCATGCCGCAATTGCAAAAGCAATGGCCGTGCCCATTGCCATTGGTGAATCGGCCTGCTCGGGGCGGGTGCCAAGAAAGGCCAGCAGCAACACTACTGCGCCAACGAGAGCCGCTATGTCGCTCCTGCTGATTTTCCCGGCTTTTGCAGTATCGATACTGCTCATACGGTCAACAATCCCAAGTAGGCTTGCATCCTATCAAAGACAGGCGCGGGAGTAGTCTGCCTGCGCGTGGACGGAGAACCCTGAATGGCTTCACTTTGGACGGGATACCTGACTTTTGGCTTGATTTCGATGCCAGTGCGCTTGTTTGCCGGGGCGCGCAGCGAACATATTTCGTTCAACATGTTGCATCGGGATGACCTGGTGCGAGTGAAGCAACAGCTTATTTGTCCTGCGGAAGAGAAGGTTGTGGAGCGCAATGAGACAGTAAAAGGATACGAATTCCGCAAAGGCGAGTATGTGGTCATTGAGCCGGAGGAGATCAAGAAAATTGAGCCACGTACCGCGAAGGCCATGGAGATACTGGAGTTTGTCCGCGCGGAGGAGATTGATCCGGTTTACTTCGAATCGTCGTATTACCTGATGCCGGAGGAGGCAGGGCGGCGTCCTTATGCGTTGTTGGAGAAGGCGCTGGAGGAGAGCAATTTCTACGGCATTGCGAAGCTTACGATGCACAACCGCGAGTACATTGTGATCCTGCGTCCTAAAAACGGCGGCATCATGCTACATACGATGTATTACAAGAATGAAGTGCGCGAGGTGGAGGGTTTCGGAAAGATAGACGTGGAACTCAAGCCAGCGGAGTTGAAGGTGGCGTATCAGCTGATAGAAGCTCTGTCTGGAGATTGGGAGCCGGAAAAGTACAGCGATGCCTTCCAGGAGAACTTGAAGAAACTGATAGAAGCAAAACTTGAGGGCAAGGAAGTAACTGCGGTGGAGAAGCCGAAGAGGGTCGCTCCGGTGGTAGATCTGATGGCAGCGTTGAAGGAGAGCTTAGCGCACACGGAAGCAAGAAAGAAGCCGGCAGGGAAGGCCGCAGCGCCGACAGCTAGGAGCGTTGCTCCCGCTCCCGCGCACAAAGCCAAAAAGTCCAAAAAAGTGGCATAGCTCTGATTTCAAAGTGGCATAGCTCTGATTTCTCTGTGACACAAAAACCCCCTTGCGGGGTTTTTCCGTTTGTACACTGCTTGACCGGCAGGCAGGCGCGGATGTCAGCATGTATTACAATGAGAAGTTGCGCATTCATTATAAAAATTCATTGGGAACTCCTGCAGGAGCAGTAATGAGGGTTCGGTACGCGGCCGCTCTGTTGGCCATCGTCTGTTTGGTATTTTTCGAAGCCGGCTGTGGAGATACTTTCCGTCCAATAGCCATTCCGATCGTTCAGCCGGGTGGGCAGCCACAGGCGCAGGCACACGCGGTTGTAGTTTCTGACGCGGGCGCTGGCACGGAAGGGTTCACGACACATATCAATGTCTCTGGCGATACCAATGTGGGCCAGGTGACCGTTGGACGAGGGCCTGTGCACGCGGCGTTCGTGAACAACAACACAGTAACGGTGGTTGCGAATAGCGGTTCAGACAATCTGAGTTTCTACTCTACCTTTGCTCCGACGACGGCGAATCCTCCGAGTTCAGTCACCTTGACTTCCGGCGCAAAGCCCGTGTTTGTGGCGTCGAATGTTCCTAATACTGTTTATGTTGCTGAATCCGGAATCAACTCTGTGGGAGTTGTAAACCTGAGCGGGCAGCCGGCAGTAGTAGCTGATCTTCCTGTGGGCGCAAATCCAGTGGCGATGGTGGGGACGTCCGATGGAGTGAGGCTGTATGTTGCCAACCAGGGCGATAACACTGTCACCGCGATCGACACAACCGCGAATCTTGTAGTGCCCTCATCGGCTGCACTGCCTAATCCGATCGCCGTAGGTACTTCACCGGTGTGGCTGGTCGTTTCGCAAGACAACTCCAAAGTCTTTGCAGTGAACCAGGGGAGCAGCAACGTATCGGTAATAAACACCAACACCAACGGTGTGACGAATGTGGCAGTCGGGGCGTCTCCGAATTACGCATTTTACGACGTCTTCAACAACTATGTTTGGGTAACGAACACGGCGGGAAATTCGGTGAGCGTCATCAACGTGGCGGACCTGTCAGTCTCGACGATAAGCGTGGGAGCGGGATGCGCACCGAAATCCGTAACGGCACTTGCCGACGGGACGCGGGCCTACGTCGCGAATTCCGGTTGCGATACCGTCAGCGTGATCAATATTCCGAGCAGGACTATTAGCAAGACGATCCCAGTGGGGACAACGCCGATATCGATCGTGTCTTCTTCGGATTCGACGAAGGTGGTTGTGGCAAATCAGGGATCCTCTAACGTAAGTGTTATTGCTACGGCAAGTGACGCAGTGGAAGCGACGCTTCCGGTTCCTGCAACGCCTCGGTTCTTGGCGATAACGCGATAGAGTTTGGTGGAACGGAAAAAGGGCGAGATAATCTCGCCCTTTTTCTTTTGCCTGGATATTGATTAGGAGCCGACGACGGCTGCGCGTTCGGTCTTTCGGCGCCGATTGTAGCGCATGGCAATGTTCATGTAGACGCTGCCGCTGGGCGTATCGAGGCACATTACGAGAGCTTCCGTGTCCTCAGAGCTGTGGATACCCTGTTCTGCTGTGTGCAGTTCCGGGGGATGGATCTTGAAGCGGAAGCCCTGGTCGTTCAGCGTGGTCACGGCATTTCCGATGATGAGGTTTGAGAGCTCGAAAATTGTTTCCTGCACGGCCGGATCGGTCTCAGCAACCGGACTCCCCATCAGCGCAGTTGCAACAGCGGCCGCGGTCTTAGTGTCGAGGTCGAGAATAACGCGACCTTCGATGTCCCCCTGTATGGTGATGAGCGCGGCCATGCCTTTACGGCGATAGACCTCTTCGTCCATGTTGACGTCGCCGATCTGGGTGGAACATTGCAGGGTCTCAGAAAGAACAGCGTCACCTGCGTTGATGAACGGTTGGATCAGTTCCATTTTCATTACTTCGAATCTCCGGCGGCTGCGCCTTCAACGGCGACCGCGTCTTCTCCCATGACGTATTTGATGACCTCGTACAGGACCTCAGCCTTCACCGGCTTCTGCACGAAGTGTTTTGCGCCCTTTTGCAATGCGGCGACGATGTTCTCCTGGTATCCGACAGAGGAGACCATGATGACGCGTGCGTCAGAGTGCTGGCGGATGATACGCTCGGCAGCCTCAATGCCTTCCATTTGCGGCATCGTGATGTCCATGAGGACGATGTCAGGCTGCGCCCGGTCATACTCGGTAATGGCGGTGAGGCCATCGCCGGCTTCTCCGGCGACTTTGCCACCGAAAGCCTCGATCATCTTGGTTACGTTCTTACGCGCGAAGACGGAATCATCCACCACGAGGTAACGGATGGGCTGACGATCTTTGCTGCGAATCAGAACCGCAAATTGCTCCATACTTTTAGTTCTCCTGACTGGACCCAAATACTTTGTCCTGCTAAACCCTTGCCAAGCTGCGGCGCTCAATGTTGCACTGCGCCAGAATCGTGTTTGCCATCATGTCGAGCGAGACCACGCGCTGTGCGTGTCCTCTTTCGATCGCGACCTTCGGCATGCCGAAGACCACGCACGATTGCTCGTCCTGCGCGATGGTGATTGCGCCCGCGTTCTTCATCGTGCCTAATTCTTCTGCGCCGTCTTCGCCCATTCCGGTCATGATGACTCCGACCGAGTTCGCTCCGAACTCTTGGGCGACAGATTTGAAGAGAACGTCGGCGGATGGGCGGTGTCCGTTAACGCGATCATCGTCTGCGAGAACGACCATGTCGCCGAGTGGCATCCTGCGCACGCGGATGTGGCGGTTGCCGGGACAGATGAGTGCGCGTCCTGCAACGAGCATGTCCCCTGATTGCGCTTCCTTCACTTCGATGGCGCAACACTCGTTTAAACGGCGCGCGAACATATCAGTGAATCCTTCAGGCATGTGCTGTACGACGACGATGCTGCCGGGGAAGTCGCCGGGAAGCTGCGAGAGCATGTACTGCAATGCGTTGGGGCCGCCTGTGGAGATGCCGATAGCGACAATCTTGGTGGGCGGCGCCTTTGGTTTTGTCTTGACCTTGTGAACCCTTGTAGGCTCGAGAGAGACGATGGCCTTTACGCGCGGCTCGGCTTTGGCTGCAACCTTGATCTTGCCGATGAGTTCAGCGGCGATCTGTTCCATCTGCGCCGAGGCGGCATCGCGTGGTTTGGCAACAAAGTCGAACGCGCCGAGCGCGAGGGCCTTGAATGTTGATGAAGCGCCGTCAGTCGTGTGCGAACTGACAATGATGACAGGAAGTTTGTATCGGCGCATGATCTGGCGGAGCGTCTCCATGCCGTCCATGCGAGGCATTTCGAGGTCAAGTGTGACGACTTGAGGATTCAACTCCTCTATCTTCTTGAGTCCGAATTCGCCGTCCATGGCAGTGCCAACGACTTGAATCCCGGAATCCCGTTCGATGATCTGCGGGATCATTTTGCGCATCAGCGCGGAATCGTCGATGACCAGAACTCTTACGGGTGCGCTCATGCTGAGGCCCCCGCTCTGAGGTCGTCCGAGATGTTGGAGCGGCCAAGACGAGCAACAACGGAATTAACGTTAAGGATCAGTACAACGGTGCCGTCACCGAGGATGGAGGCTCCGCTGACAAGTTCGGTCGCAACCAAATGGTCGTCAAGAGCTTTTATTACCAATTCTTCTTCACCGATGAGCTTGTCTACGACGAGACCGAACTTGCGGTCATTCACAGCAATCACGACGATGAAAATCTTCTTCTGCTTACTAGTGCTATTTGCCAGCCTGTTCAGGCGAACGAGCGTGAGCACCTGGTCGCGCAGCTTGATGACTTCGTGTTGATCGACACGATGGATCTCCGTCTCCATGGCTCGGGTGATCTCCATGACGGAGCCCAGCGGCACGGCATACATGCGATCGACGACGCGGAACATTAGCGCCTTGATTATGGCGAGCGTCAGCGGGACCTTGAGGTAAAAGGTGGAACCCTGGCCGACTTTTGAGTCAATGACTACGGAGCCCTTCAGCCGCTCGAGGACACTCTTGACGATGTCCATGCCTACGCCGCGACCGCTCACAGATGTAATTTCTTCGGCGGTGCTCAGGCCAGGATGGAAGATGAGGTTGAGAGCTTCGCCGTCAGTCATGCGCGCAGTCTCTTCCTGTGTGACAATCCCGCGCTCGATTGCTTTTGCTAAAACTTTCTGCCGATCTATCCCGCGGCCGTCGTCAGAAACTTCAATCACGATATTGTTGCCCTGGTGATAGGCGTCGAGCTTGATGGTGCCAATCTTCAATTTGCCGGCAGCCAAGCGTTCTTCTGGTGATTCGATTCCATGTCCGATGGCGTTGCGGACGAGATGCGCCATGGGCTCGGCGAGAACGTCGAGGATGCTCTTGTCGAGATCAGTTGCTTGTCCGTGGACTTCGAGATGGACTTCTTTGCCGCAGGCTTTGGACACGTCGCGAACCACGCGAGGGAAGCGGCGGAAGAGCTGTTCCACCGGCACCATGCGGACTTTCATTACTGACTTTTGCAAATCGGTGAGGACGCGTGCTTGATAGGCGAGGGCATCTGCAAACTTTGCACGGAGTGGATCTTTTGCGAATTTCTTATCGAACTCGTTGATGGTCTGCGTGAGCATCGATTTGCCAATGATCAACTCGCCGACGAGGTTCAAGACGGCATCGATGCGTTCGGCGTCCACCCGCAGAGTTGATTCCGGTGCGGTGGATAGAGAAGAGGTCGAGAAGGAGTCCGCTTCGGAGATCGGCTCCTGATGTGGCACGTTTTGTTCCGGAGCGAGATTGAGAGCGTCTTCTTCCGCGTGCTGCGCTCCGCCCGCGCCGTTAGTTGATGCAGCTTCTGCTGCGGGCGCGGTGTAACGCTCGACAAATACTTCGGAGATGACCGCCGGAATTTTGCACTTTCGCGCGATGTACTCTTCATCAAAGCTGCTGGCCAAGGCTGCGGTGATTACTTCCACCTTGTCCAATGGCGAACCTTCTTCGGGAACGACGACCAACACAGTTCCCAAATCCGAGAACGCAGTCTTGATCATCTGTAAGGCGACAACGCGCACCACGCAGTTGGGATCAATCGTGAGCGCTAGCTGAAGGACTTTTAGGCCGCGGCTGACAGCGTCCGTCATGACCATCTTTTCGTATTCGCTCCACTCGAAGCGGGGCTTTGCTGGCGCACTCTCGGTGACAATGCCTGACACAGCATTTGGGGAGGGCACCAAAGCCGGTTTGCGGATGAGCGCGTGAATCGCCGCAAACACGCGATCACCAGTCGGAGCGGGTGTATTCGCGCGATAAGCATTCAACATGTTCTGAAATGTGTCAGCGGCGCTCAGAACCACTTCGGCAACTTTCACGCCGTGTTGCTTTGCAAGTTCGGGAGTGAGAGCGTCTTCGAGTTCGTGAGCGAGAGCGCTAAGCTCTGTGTAGCCGCAGGCAGCGGAATCTCCTTTAAGCGTGTGCACCGTGCGACGGACTTGTCGCACCACCTCGGGATCTCCCGGGTGTTTTTCCAAGTCAAGACCCTCTTCGTTCAGCGCCTGCAATAACTCGGTGGCGCTTTCAAAGAAGAGATCTTTGAGCTCGGATGCACGCTCTTCGGAAAAAAAGCTCACCCATTCACCTCAATACGTTGATAGGCGGTGCCGTTGTTCACGTGGATCATCTTGTACTTGTCACTGAGACCGAAGAGGCTCTCGGCGTGTCCGATGAAGAGGTAGCCTTCGGAATTCAGGCAGCGATAGAACTTGTCCACCAGGCGCTTCTGCTCGGCTTCATCGAAATAGATCATCACGTTGCGGCAGAAGATCACATCGTTGCGCTGCGGTAAGAATTCAGTCTTGAGATTGTGAAAGTCGAAGTGGACGAGTTCTTTTACAGCCTTCTTGATGGCGTACTTGTCGCCCGTCTTATCGAAGTAACGAAGGCGGAATGCATAATCCACCTGCTCCATGTGGTTCTCGTTGTAGAGGCCTTCCTGAGCGGCGCGGAGGACGGAATAATTGATGTCCGACGCGAGAATCTCCACCTTCCACGGCGGAGGAATCAGCGGCTTGGGTGAAGGCATTTCAAAAGGCAGGGGATTGCGAAGATAGTAGTAGGCCAATGCATCACAGATGATCATGGCCAGCGTGTAGGGCTCTTGTCCGGTGGAGCACCCGGCGCTCCAGATGCGCAGGCTGAAATCTCGGCGCTGCTGCTTGCGATGAAGAATCTCTTCCAGTGTGGTTTTGTGGAAGAGTTCGATCTGCGGCTTGTTGCGGAAAAAACTGGTCTCATTAACAGTGAGATTTTCGACAAGAGCAGAGAGTTCGGCGCGTCCTTCGCGGCTGGTGAGCAGGCGATAGTAACTGTAAAAGGAATCAAGGCCGGTGATCTTCAAGCGGCGTTGCAAACGGTCTTGAAGGAAGTGGACGCGGCGCTCGTCAAAGAACATGCCACATTCCTGATAGACCAGGGTCTGCAGCAGCTTTAACTCGGGCTCAGTGATGGATAGGTTTAAGCTCGGTGTGGCCATGAGTCTTTAACTTGCCCCCAAATAATTCTCAATACTGTCAGGACTAGACCGCGGCCCCTAGCTGCGTGGCAGCGACATCACCCAGTCGCTTCAACTCGCCCTTTTGCAAAATCTTGTTTAGCTCGATCAGGATGATCAGCCGCTCTTTCAGCTTGCCGACTCCTGTCACGTAATTCAGATCGCCTTCGTCAAAGACATTCGGCGGAGCTTCAACATCGTCAGCGGGCATCTTCAAAACTTCTGAGGCTGCATCAACGATGAGACCCACCATCTTGGAATCGACTTCAACGACGAGGATGCGATTCTTCTTGTTGCGGGTAATCTCGCGTTCTCCAAAGCGTTTTCGCAGATCGACTATGGAAACGATCTTTCCGCGAAGATTGATGACGCCCTCAATATATTCAGGAGCATCCGGAACGGAAGTGATGTCCGGGACGCGGACGATCTCATGCACCATGGAGATAGGGACACCGAACGTCTCCCGCCCAATCCGAAACCCCACAAGATGTAAGTCTTTGGCCATCGAATCTCCGTTAATTCTGCGAGGTCGCGTATCGCGACATGCCACGACTGCTGCCATGACTGCTGCCGTGTCCATTGGTGCTGGTTTCTAGAACGAACCGGTCCATTGATTCCAACAGCGTGCGCGCCATCTTTGACATCTCTTCTGAAGAGGCAGCCAACTCGGTGGAACCTGACGTGGAACGCTGAGTGAGCTCGCGCATCTTTTCCATCGCCCGGACCACAGCTTGTGCGCCCGATGCCTGCTCTTCGACAGAAGAGTTGATCTCATGCGTGATCTCATTCAGACGTCCGGTGGCTTTGGCTATCTGCGTGGAGCCATTCGACTGCTCGTTGGTAGCTGCGCCGATCTCCTGGGCGAACTTGTAAACCTCAGTCACCACGTTGGAGATTTTCTTCAACGCGGCGCCAAGGTCGGTTCCGAGTCCGAGGCCTTCGTCAACGATGGTGGTGCTCTTGTCCATGTTCTCTACCGCTTTGCGGGCTTCCTTCTGGATGCTGGAGATCAGTTCGGAAATCTCACGCGTAGACTGTGCGGACTTTTCTGCGAGCTTGCGTACTTCGTCGGCGACGACTGCGAAGCCGAGTCCATGCTCGCCGGCGCGGGCAGCTTCAATCGCAGCGTTAAGCGCCAGAAGGTTGGTCTGCTCAGCGAGGTCATCGATTACTTCGACAATCTTGCCGATATCATCAGTCTTCTGTCCGAGATCGCCGATGATCGTGGCAGAGGATTCAATCGCCTGATTGATGCGGTTGAGTCCGTTGGTGGCCTTTTCCATGGTGACAATGCCGCTCTGCACTTCTTCGCGTGAGCGCTGAGAGATGTCGAGCAGAACCTTTGCAGTGTCTGCAACGCGTTGTATCGAGGCGACCATCTGGTCGATGGATGCGGATGTCTCGCTGACGCTGGAAGCCTGTGTCTGCGTGTTCTTCACCATGTTCTGCACGTTGATACTCATCTCATGCATGGTGCTGGTGACTTCGTCGATCGCGGAAGCAGCCTGAACGTTGATGCGAGCAGATTCGTCCGAGGCGGATGCGACTTCGTTGGAGCCGCTGGCCACTTGCGATGCGCCGTCGCGAACGCTCTTCACCATGCTGCGAAGTCCGTGGATCATTTCGGTGAAGGCGATGGCGAGCGTGTCGCGCTTGGAGCGGGCCTGAACGTCAACAGTGAGGTCACCGCCGGCGATGGATTCAGAAACGGCGGCCATCTCTTTGAGGTATCCGACCATATTGTTGAAGGTCTTCGCGAGTTCGCCAATCTCGTCGTCACGGTTGATGTCCACCGTCTGATCGAGGTCGCCGGAGTTACCGATCTCACGGGCGACGCCGATGAGGTGTCCGAGAGGTTGAGTGATGGATTTAGAGATCAAATACGCGATGATCAATCCGCCAGCGATGGCAATAAGCATGCCAATGATTGAGATTCCGAGAGTGAGATTGCTGGCCGAGCGACTGGATGCCTGCTGATCTTCAACCAGTCTCTTGATGGCGCCTTGCGATTCGTCCAGAGGAGTCTTGGAGCGTTTCAGCCATTCGTTCGGGTCCTGCTGGAGATAGAAGATCTGTAATTCAGCGACTGTGGAATTGCCGGAGTCAACTTGCTTGCGCTTATCTACGAGAGGATCGGCAAAGCCAGTCTTCCATCTTTGTTCGGCATCCTTGATGCGAGTGAGGTCGGCCTTGATCTCGACGTCTTGAGCTTGCGCGATGACCTTGTCCAGGCGTGCGTCGAGTTCATGAGAACCCTTGGTCATTTCTTCGGCTGCGCGGGTGTCACCACTGAGCAGGTAATTGCCAAGGTTCTGGCGGTTCTGCATCATCTGAAAGCCGATGTCGGCGGTGGCGCGTTGCACGTCAAAGAGCGTCGCCATTTTTTCTTTGGCGGAGCGGTCGTACGCCATGACGGTCCAGGTAATGATGGAGACGAGCCCCACAAGACCCAGCACAGCGCCGAATCCGTAATATAGTTTTTTGCCGATAGTCATCTCTTGCAAGCCTCCGCAATCACAGGCATGCCGGCGAATCTAGTTAGCCGGGAATGTAGCTGCCCATTATTGCCCAGTATTGGGCTACTGCCCACCATTGAACTTGAATTCCACTGTCTCTTTTGTTTCCTCTGTTGATGCCTCGTACTTGAACTGTTTGGCGGCGGAAACGGCCGCATCGATCAAGAGGGGATGTCCGCCGATGGCTTTTGCGCTTTTTACCGATCCATTCGGGAGGACGGTGAGCTCGACCTTGACCACGCCGGCGATGTTCATCTTTTTCGCGAGTTCGGGATAAGCAGGCGAAGCTTTGGTCTTGACCGCTCGTTGCGCAAAGGCAGGTTGGCCAAAAACACACATCAGGAACGCGATAGTGCAAATGTGCATGCATCGCCGGACGATTTTGGATTTGGACACAGCTCCTCCTTATTGTTGAACCTTATATAGCAATGAGAGTGCCAGATAGGGGATGTGGGCCCGAGCTTGTAAGTTGATGATTTTATTGAGTTGATTGCGTAAATCTCGTGAAACACAGTGGTGGGAGGCGTCTCACATGGGAGGAATCAGGCAATTTTCGTCTCATGCTGAGAATCGATACGCTGGCGGGCAAGTGTTTTACAACTACATTCGGGACGTTGATTCTGCTTGACTCAATTTGAGATTCCGCATTACTGTCTCCTCCTCCCCCTAACTATCTATATAAGGAAGCAGATTGAGCGAGCGACCGCGAGGGAGTGTGTCCGGCCGGGCCCAAGGTGAAGAGGTGCGCGATGGCGTTGGTGTGAATCGCGCGGAAAATCTCGTTGCTATGGCGCTGGAGTTAGGCAATTCGCTCAGCTTGCCGGACCTTGTCCATACGGTTGCGACTCGCGCCGCCAGCATGTTTGGCGCGCAGGGAGTTGCGGTAGCGTTGGCGCACGGCGAAGTCGTCGAGACAGTTGCATTGCAAGATTCGCGACTGCCCGCGGCGCGAAATCTGCAGTCGAAGCTGACGAGCATCCTGACATCCTTCGCAGAGCACTCGCATGAACCGGTTCAGTCGTCCACTGGCGCAGAGTTGCTGGGCGAATTGCATTCGGACTTGAAATGGGAAAAAGTAACCGTCGCACGGTTGACGGGAACGGATGGCGAGCTACTCGGACTCATATGCCTGGCCGACGCGGAGCCTCCGATCACGGTGGATGATCTGCGGCTTCTGCAAGCTTTCGTGCGACACGCATCGATGTCGCTGGAGAACTCGCGGCTGTTCTCGCGGATCACGCAAGCGAGCAAACAATGGGCGGAAATTTTCGATTCGCTGACTGACTTCATCGTGGTGCATGACGATGAGCATCGGGTGATGCGGGTCAATCGCACGTTGGCCGAATTTATTGGCGCGCGTCCGGCTGAGTTGATCGGCATCCACATGCGCGATCTACTGGCGAAAGGCGACAGTGTGGGCATGCAGCCTTGTCCTTTCTGCTTGCCTGACATGAAGCAAGATGAATTCATTCATCCAGTACTTGAACGTGTGTATCTGCTGTCCACTTCGCGGGTGCACGGCGCGCTCGATGAGGGATTGCAGACTGTCCACGTATTGAAGGACATCACGGACAGACGCGAGGCGGAGCGGCGATATCAGGAGTTGTTCGATAACGTGCAGGAAGGCGTCTTCTTTTCGTCGCCCGAAGGCCGGTTCATCGAAGTCAACAATGCGCTGGTCTCCATGCTCGGATACGCGAGCAAACAAGAACTGTTGAGCATTCATATTCCCACGCAGTTATATGTATCTCCGCAACACAGGTTGCAGGGACATGAGTTTTTGGATCCGATCGGAGAAGTGCGCCACTATGACGCTTCCTTCCGAAAAAAAGATGGCACCCAGATACACGCGCTTGTGAATGCATTCGCGGTCACTGACGCGGACGGCAAAGTGGTGCAGTACCGGGGAATGATCCTCGATGTCACCAGCACCAAGAACTTCCAAACCCAGCTGCAGCGCGAGCGCGACTTCAATATACAAATCCTGAACAACACACAGAGCATGATCCTGGTGGCCGACACAGCCGGATTGATCAGCTATGCGAATCGGCGATGCTATGAGGCTGGTGGATACGGCAAACGCGATCTAGTCGGACATAAATTGGCGGAACTAGTCTCAATCGCAGATCGCGCAACGTGGGATTCCGCATTTGATGTGGCGCTGCTGGGCGATCCGGTGGACAATCTGGAGATCCAATTGATCCGTGGTGGAGGTTCGACAGGAACTTTCTCAGTGAATATGAGTCCGATGCGCGGTGACCATGATGTGGTCAACAGCGTGGTCGTCGTGATGACGGACATCACTGAAGTTGCGAATATCCAAGCTAAGCTGATGAACACGGAAAAGCTCGCAGCGGTTGGACAGTTGGTATCCGGTGTAGCGCATGAGGTGAACAACCCCCTGACGGCGATCATGGGATTTGCTGACTTGATGTTGGAAAATCCGAAGTTACCGGATGCGGTGCATCAAGACCT
The DNA here is from genome assembly GCA_025462725.1 of Terriglobales bacterium. GTDB lineage: Bacteria > Acidobacteriota > Terriglobia > Terriglobales > Acidobacteriaceae > JAICLA01. The sequence continues at coordinate 49,933 of JAOAPE010000003.1, forward strand.
GCGCGTGATCATGCAAGAGGCGCAACGGACAAAAGAGATTGTCCAGAATCTTCTGAGTTTTGCGAGGCAGATGCCTCCGCAACGCGAGCCTGTAGATGTCAATGCGGTGCTTCGCCGAACTATTGCTTTGCGCTCCTATGATTTCTCGAGTCATGGAGTTGATGTTGTTGAGAGATTGGAAGAGCCGCTGCCACACATTATCGGCGACGGCCACCAATTGCAGCAGGTATTCCTCAATATCCTGAATAACGCCTATGACGCGGTGCGGGAGACAGAGCGTCGCGGGCGGATCGAGATCAGCACCATCCGCGAGAACGATTGGGTGCATGTGATGTTCAAAGACAACGGTCCCGGTATCGCGAATGCTGAACGCATTTTTGATCCGTTCTTCACAACAAAAGATGTAGGAAAGGGAACTGGATTGGGCTTGAGTATTTGTTATGGGATCGTGCACGAGCACGCAGGCGAGATCACATGTGAGAACAATCCGGGAAGCGCAGGAGCAACTTTCATGGTGAAGATACCGATGATCCCGGAGCCGTACCGAAAGCCGTCGCGGACGAGAACCCACAGGAGAGCCAGATGAGCGCGACAGCTTTCGCCACATTGCCACTATTAGTCATAGAGGACGAGGTATCAGTTCAGTCTTTCTTGCGGGCGGCGCTCGAAAGGAATGGATTCAAGTTGGAGATTGCTTCGTCGGGTGCAGACGGATTGGAACTGCTGAAGCGGAACAGCTACAGCTTTGTGATATCGGACATGAGAACGCCGGGCGGGGTGAACGGCGCGGATGTACACGCGTGGATTTGTGCGAACAAGCCGGAACTGGCCGCCCGAATGCTGTTTATTACCGGCGATATTGTGAATGAAGAGACAACGAAGATTCTGCAGACCACAGGAATCCCCTGCATCGAGAAACCATTTCGGGTGCAAGAACTGATCAACGCGATCAATAAGGTCGTGAGCGAATGAGTATGGATGACCTTCGCATACGCTTCCTGATAGTGGATGACGACAAGAACATTCGTCGTCTCTGCATGACAATTGGTGTGTCGCTGGGATTTCAATGCTCTGAGGCGGAGAGTGCGGAGGCCGCGCTGAATGATATCGATATCAATTCGCCAGACATTATCCTTGCCGATTTGATGATGCCGAACATGACGGGCTTAGATTTCCTGGAGCAAGTAAAGAAGGTACTGCCGAGAACCGAAGTCGCCATCATGACCGGCCATGGGAGCATCGAGACGGCTGTCCGCGCCATGCGGATGGGCGCGTACGATTTCATCACCAAGCCATTTCGCATTGATGAGTTGAAGTTGCTCTTGCAGCGGATGGAAGAGAAAGTTCGCCTCGTGGCAGAGAACCAATTCCTGCGTGAGCGCGTCAGTGCGGACATGGAACTGAACGGCATCATCGGTTCATCCGCGAAGATCCAAGACGTGCTGCGGATGATCGCGCGCCTAAAGGACACTCGCACTCCAGTGTTGATCACAGGCGAAAGCGGCACAGGAAAAGAGCTGGTAGCGCGCGCCATTCATTACCGCGGAGCATTGGCAAAGCGTCCGTTTGTAGCTGTGGACTGCGGTTCGCTGGTACCAACGCTAATCGAAAGTGAGTTATTCGGCTACGAAAAAGGCGCATTCACAGGAGCGCTTCGATCCAAAGAAGGATTATTCCAGGCGGCGAATGGCGGAACGATATTCCTCGACGAAATCGGCGAGTTGCCGCTGGAGATGCAAGCAAAACTGTTGCGCGTGCTGCAAGAAAAAGAAGTGCGTCCTGTGGGTCGCAATGACAGAGTCAAAGTCGATGTCCGCGTCATCGCGGCAACGAACCGCGATTTAGAAACGGCGTATCGCGATGGTGATTTCCGCAAAGATCTGTTCTTCCGTTTGAACGTAGTGACGATTCACATGCCGTCGTTGCGCGAGAGAAAGTCTGATATCCCGACGCTGGTGCATTGGTTTCTGGATAAATACGCGCCGAAACAGATGGTGCAGGTTTCCAGCGACGCAATGAAGTGCATGCTCAATTACGAGTGGCCGGGAAATGTCCGCGAGTTGGAAAATTGTATTGAGCGCGCGGTCGCATTGGGAACGGACAATCTGCTGGAAGTCTCTGATCTGCCGCCGGCCATGCATGCGGCAAGTGAGCCCGTCGTTGTACAGGGAAGCAATCTTTCCGGTAACGACCTGGAAGAGTTGGAAAAAGAGACGATCCAGCGCGTATTCGAGCAGGTCCGCGGCGACAAGGTGCTCGCCGGAAAAATGTTGGGAATCAGCCGGGCAACACTGTATCGAAAACTCAAGCGCTATCACATCGGCGAGAGAAGCATGTCGGCCACCGCAAGCTAGTCTCACCTCGAAATTGCTGTTCTTGTTGAGACTACCCGTCTCACCCTGAGACGAAAGCCTGAATCCACTCTGGCATGGTACTTAGAATCAACAACTTATTCGCGTTCCGTTTTGGCGTCTCTCTTGCATTACCCTCTCTGACTCTATTCGTGTGCTTTGGTCGAGCCACCCTTCGCAAGTTGGAAAATGGAGTTCGGAGAAATTGAAATGAGCACGGCCGTAGTTAATTTGGCGGAAGTAGCACAGAAATGGCGAAATGCTCGCCGGATCTATCCGGTCTATTCGGCATTAGATCAGCAATTTGAAATTGGCGTAGGGCCATGCCGCGAGTTGGAAAGCCCGATTAATCGGTCCGAACCGGAAGTGCTGCAACGGATCGATGAATGGTTCGACAAGATGGACAACCAAGTCCAAGTCTTCCAGCTTCGCCAATTACTGCAGACTACTCACCTCGCAACTGAGGAAAACCTACACGCTCTGCTGGCGCGCCATTTAGGAAAGCCTATCCGCCCGGTTTCTGTCCGCGACAAAGTTGATTACCTGCTCGTCCAATATTTCGCTTATTGCGCTCCACACGATGCCCACAATACTCACGTCGAGATAGACCATGTAGCGGAAGTATTGCATCCGGTGCTGGGAGACGTTTCACCTCTGGTACCTGCGTTCTGTGAAAACCTGGATCCGATACTCAAAGAACTTGATGAATGCTCGAGCCTCCGCGACCTGCTGCAGCGCAAGATCGTAGAGAAGGCACGCAGCGTAAAGGACGAAGCGGGAGAGAAGTACTTCATGCCTTCCGTGCTCGTCGCGTTCACTAGATTTAATTTTTCGCTGCGGCTCGGATTCTTCCGGCTGATGCACGCCGATTTGCATGCCATTCGATTCGCCCTCCATCAAATGGAAGCCCGCGGACAATCGGAATGCGATTGCTCTTCCGCTGGAATGAACGAGCAAGAGCCGCTGAGCAACATTCGGGAGATTTGCCACAACTGGAAGAAGCCGTTTCGCGCTTCGTACACGGGAGGCAACAGCCTTTCGCACTTGGTGGAGATCCGCAGTGCGGTGGAAGCTGCAATGGCAAAGCCATTGCCGGTAGTGGAACCTGAGCCGTTGCCGGTTGTGGAAGAGCCAGTCGCCGAAGTTGCGGTTGAGGAAGCGCCCGCCGGAGAATTCGCAGAGCCTTCGACGATTGAAGGACCTGTTGCAGTCGAACCGAAGCCAGTAATTACGCCTCTTGCCTCGAAAATTTCCGCAGTCTCTGCTATTCCGGATATCGAGTCCTGTTTGGAGCAGATCGCAGAACAGCTCATTACCACTTCAACGAAGTCGGCCTCGGTTTCTACAGTGGTGATGGGTGACACGAAAATACTGCTCGCTTCTTGGGAAGTGGCTGCCTTTGTACGCGGGGGAGACGATGTCTCTGATGCATTGCAACGCGCAGTCGCGGCACGAGTCATGGTGGGATTAGCGGTGGAGCGCAAGAAAAAGGGCGAATCCACGGACCTTTCTGCTGTGATCGCACTGGCGCATGTGGAGGCTTCACAGATTCAAGAGCGAATCGCTGAGGCGAAAGACAAGAAAAATATTGACGATGCAGTAAATCTTGCAGCAACCGCCAAGCGTCTTTTGGGCGTGCTGGACGAAGCGGAAAAGGCCAAATAGGAATTGATCGCCGGAGGCTTAGCAGTGAACGGACAGAATGTACTTATCGTCTCGGACAGCGCTCAATGCACGCGTGATCTGGTGGCGCACTGGCAGATGGAACGCATGGTCCCCACCTTCACCATGCGCGACAGTGTGACTTGGAGCGGAGGCGCTTCAGGAGCCAGCGACCTGGCAATCGTTATCGGATTGCCCGAACACCGGGTGGCAGCGATATTGCGGTCATTGGAATCGCTAGCCGTCCCCACGATCTATGTGGTCGATAAGCTTGCGTTGCATCAATTGCGGTCGGAGTTTGGAAGAGTGATGTCAGTCCGCAAACATGATGATTGGCTGGATGCAGTGGTAACTCTAGGCAGCGAAGTGTTGCATAGGGTTGACGCGATCTCGCGTGCCCGTCGGGCGGAAATCTCCGCGACCGGCAACAGCAATCAGGCCGCACTAGGGAAGTACATGCTGGATGCGCGGCACGGTTTCAACAATGCACTCACTTCCGTTTTGGGCAATGCGGAATTGTTGCTGTTGGAGACTGAAGAGCTGCCGGAACGGATGCGGGAACAGGTTGACACCATCCACAACATGGCTTTGCGATTACACGAAATGATGCAAAGATTTTCATCTTTGGAAGCCGAAATGTACTTTGCCGAGAGGGAATCTCAGCAAGAAAACAAGGGTGCGGCTCAGGCTTACCTATCAGGTACCTAAGCCTTTTATTAGGCATTACTTAGGTTAACTGGGTGGTAAGCTTTATTCCCGACGCGACATTCATGTGGAAGACTTAACACCCGGAACCGGAAACGAACAGAAAACCAGCGTAATCGCATGACAAAGATCCTGATTTGCGACGATTCCATCGCCGAGGTGCGGCTGATCCAAGCTGTTCTGGATAAAGCCGGTTATCGGTCCGTGGTGACGAACGATCCAACGGCGATCGAACGCACGATAGATGCGGAGCGTCCGAATTTGATCCTTCTCGATGTGGTTATGCCACAGCGGAATGGATACCAGGTATGCCGCGACCTGAAAGGTAACACCGAGTACAACCGGATTCCGGTAGTAGTGGTGAGTTCAAAAGATCAAGATAGCGACAAGTTTTGGGCAAGAGAACAAGGCGCGGATGGATATGTGGTGAAGCCCTTCACGCCGGAACAATTGCTGGGCACGATCAAGAGGTTTGTCTAGGGGTGAGCGCGGAGCGAGCGCTGATGCGCGCGAGCAAAGCGCCAGGGTGAAGCGGCTTTGCCGCGGAACCCTGTCATGAGAAGAAAAATGCCGGGAGACATTCCACAACTCGAAGCAGTGTCTTCAGAGGCTGCTGCCGCAAGCGCCGCTGAAAACGCTGGCGTTCGTATGGGCGAATCTGGAAACCGACTGCCGGAAGTGCAGTACTGCATTTTTCGCGCCGGCCGCGAGCGGTTCTGCCTGCAAGTGCTCGATATCGAGGAAGTAGTGGAGTGGCCGTCCGTAACGAAACTGCCGCTGGCTCCGAGCTTTTTGATGGGAGTATTCAATCTGCGGGGCGGAATTGTTCCCGTGATCGATATCGCGTTCACTGAAGGACGTCGTGCGGACCTTCCGCCAAAGCATTGCGTTGTGGCGATGATGAAGGGCGCAGATGGTAACGATGATTTGCGGTTGGGAATTGCAGCAGATGAGGTCATTGGGACATACACCACATCAGAGCCGCTGTTGATCGATGAAGCGCCGCGAGATGTACCACATTGCTGCGGAATGTTGCGCCACGATGACCGGCTGGCATTGGCATTGAGTTTGAAACGGCTCACGGAAGCATTTCCGGTGCCGGTGATTTAAGAATTTAGAAACGGGTTCTTGGAGGCTGTATATGAAAGGTCGGTTGGGTTCGACCATTTGGACGTGGGTGATCATCAACGCAGCGGTGCTGCTGAGCGTGGTCGTGCTGGCATACATTGCCGGAGAAAAATCGCGATTGCCGATCGCTAGCGCACTGCAAGGCGAAGGCGCCATATACTTTCTGAGTGCCATTGTTGTGGCTATCGGAATGGCCTTCGTGCTGATGGTTGTTCTGGGCAACCGCGTGATCAAGCCTGTCAAAGAGCTTACAGACTTCTCAGAGAAGCTGGCCGCAGGAGACTACAAGGCGAAAGCCGAAGTTGATTCCGACGATGATTTCAGCGCCATTGCCACCGCCTTCAATCAGACATCGGAAAAAGTAGCGCGCGCGGTCCTCAACCAGGAGGCGCAGGAATCCTTGCAACGCAGCGTGACTGACTTCCTGACTATCGTTAGCCAGATCGGTCGGGGCGATTTGACGCTTCGGGGCAAAGTGACTAGCGACGCGCTTGGCAATGTAGTCGACTCCGTCAACTACATGCTCGACAACTTTACGCGCGTGCTGGAACGAGTCCGCAAGAGCGCCATCGATGTGGCATCGAACGCCAACGAAATTCTCTTGTCGTCGGAAGACATGTCTGCAGGCGCGACGCAGCAGGATCAGGAAATCACGAACACGTCGTCTGCTGTCGAGGAGCTTACTGTTTCGATGAAGCAAGTCTCCAACAACGCGGAAGCCAGCGCAGAAGCTGCGCGTCGCGCGTTGGATGCAGCGGAGCAAGGCAACCGGGCTGTGCGTGACACGTTAGAAGGAATGCAACGCATCCGCGCATCGGTGCAGGCAACAGCGAAGAAGATCAAATCGCTGGGTGACCGTTCGCTTGAGATTTCGGAAATCATCAACGTCATCAATGACATCACCGAACAAACCAACTTGCTCGCGCTCAATGCCGCTATCGAAGCAGCGCGCGCGGGAGAGGCAGGGCGCGGATTCGCTGTTGTCGCCGATGAAGTCAGGAAATTGGCTGAACACTCGCGCACTGCGACGAAAGACATCGCTGCATTGATCAAAGCCATCCAGGCGGAGACGAACGAAGCGGTTGTCGTGATGGAAGAAGGCACCAAAGAAGTGGAAGTGGGAGCGCGACTCGCAGACCAAGCCGGAAAAGCGCTGGAAGCAATCTCCAGCGTTGTGCGTCAGTCGGCAGAACTTGTGCAGGAAATCTCGCTGGCGTCGAAACAACAGGTGCGTGGAACTGAAGGCGTCGCGAATGCGATGCAGATCATTTCCAACATCACGCGGCAGACTTCGCAAGGCGCGCGGCAGACGGCGCGCACGGTTGAACACATGGTGAAGCTGTCAGAACAGTTGAATGAAGCGCTCTCGCAATTCAGAATCGCTTCGGGCAATTCACAAACGTCGGTGGGACAATCCGCGGAGATCGCTGCGGCGGCGAGACGGTAAGAACCTCACGAGCAAAGGTACATGATAGAGAAGCAGGCCACAGGCGCGATTGTTAGCGAACATGAACTCTCAGAGATGCGCTCCTTGTTGGAGCAACGCTCTGGGATTTTGTTCGATGTGTCGCGTGAGAGATTTTTTTCCGGACGCGTGCGCGAGCACATGTCCGAAAAGAAGATGGCGCATGGGTCCGAGCTGTTGCGGACAATCCGCAGTTCGAATGTCGAATATGACAAATTTCTAGAAAGGCTGCTGACGCAAGAGACGTCGTTCAACCGGTATCCCGCGATCTTCCGTGCGTTGGAAAAGAAAGTCCTTCCAGAGATGCACATGAAGAAATTCTGGGAGAATCCGCGGGCACTGCGGATATGGAGTGCGGGGTGTTCGTCCGGCGAGGAACCGTACACGATCGCGATTGCGATCGCGGACACGATTGAATCGTCAGAGGCGTGGAACATACAGATACTGGCGACGGACATCAGCAAGCAGGCGTTGGATTTTGCGGAGCGCGGGGTTTATCCGCGAAGGGAATTGGAGACGCTGAAGCCGCACCACCTGACGAGTTATTTCACGCAAGAGGGAAATGATTTCAAGGTGCGTCCGAAGTTGCGGAACATGGTGACGTTCGCTCCTCTGAATCTTGCGCAGGCTGTTTACATGGGAAAGTTTGACTGCATCTTCTGCATGAACGTGTTGATTTATTTTTCAGAAGAGCGCAGGGCGGGATTGATCCAAAGGTTCTTCGATTATCTGGAGCCGGGTGGATATTTGTTTTTGGGTCATGCGGAGTCAGTGGCAAAGGCAGGAGTGAATTTCGAGCCGATCGTCGTTGGTGATTCATTGATCTACCAAAAGCCCGCGGGAAATAAGAAATCCGCTGCAATGGGGCAGGAGAAGCGTTGAGCACGCCTGGTCAGGAATTCGTAGAGGTCTTCCTCGCGGAAGCGTCAGAGCACCTGCAGTTCCTGCGGGAGTACTCCGGCATTCTCATTGATCCGTATCCCATGCCTGAAGATGTGGAGCGTCTTTATATATCGGCGCACACCTTGGCTGGGACATCCGCCTCGTATGGGTATCCGCTATTCTCTGAAGTCTCCAGCAAGCTCGCACACATTTTTCAGTACGCGATGAACGCCACGATCGGACCGGAAGCTTCGGGTCCGCTGGTCGAGTTCATCTCTGAAGGCGTGGCGGTTCTTGAGTCTGACCTGATCATGATCAGCACCAACAATGTTGAGGCTGATGAAGAGATCAATTCGTTCAAGATCAAATATCCGTTTGCGTTTCAGGCGCCCGCGCCGCCGGTGGAAGAGCCGGAGGTTGCGCCGATCAGCTACGTCGAGCATCAGCCTGAGCATCATTTCGGCCATGACCTGAATCCAGAGCCAGCGCAGCAGGAAACGCCTGCGCCTGTTCCGGCGCGCACTGCGCCCGTATTTCATTTCGAGCCGCTGGAGCCAGATGCGGAGATTCCAGCAGAGATACTCGAGTTCTTCGTTCCTGAAGCGGAAGAGCACTTGCAGATCGTGCAGGATTGTTTGCTGGCGCTTGAGGCGAATCCGAATCCGGAAGACATCAACCGTCTGTTCCGCGCAATGCACACCGTTAAGGGAAGCGCGGCGCAGGTTGGATTGCAGCGGATTGCGCGTGTCGCCCACCGTGCAGAAGACCTGGTTGGTCGGCTGCGAGATGGGCTGCTGCATCCGAGCGCCGAGATCGTAGACATCTGCCTGGAGTCAGTGGATGCGTTAAAGAAATTCCTCTACAACCAGTGGGCGGACGAACAGACGATGCAATCGGCGGTGAAGTCGCTGATGACTCGCATCGCGCGATTGGCGCCAGAAGAGATTGAGGGAGAAGAGGCACCTGTTGCGGTTCTTCCCGAAGTGCATGTAGTGGAAGCCGCGGTTGCATCGGCTGAAGTGGCTGATACGCCGGTTGCAACAGAGATCGAGGTTGCGCATCCGGAGACGGACTTCGTTGCGCGGATGGCGGCTTCAGCGGAAGCGAAAGACGAAGTTGAAGGCGGGGGAGTTGCCAAACGCGACATCACTGCCGTAGCGCAGTCGAAATCGGTGCGCATCGCGCTCGAGCGGCTTGACCGCATGATGAACGCGGTAGGCGAGCTGGTCATCAATCGAACGCGGATGCTGGGCAGACTAGCGGAACTTGAACGCCTTGCGGATGTGCTCAATTTCTCTAAAGGCCGCATGGCCGACAAGGTCACTGAATTCCAGGAAAAATACGAGTTCAGCCGGCTCACATCGCAATCACAGCAGCCGCAGTATCCGTCACAGTCATACATGGGCGGTGGAGAATTTCCATTCCGGGGCGGGTTCTCAAGCTACTCCGGCGGATACGATGCCTCGCTCGCAGAATTCAGCGAACTGGAGATGGATCGCTATGACGACTTCAGCATTCTCTCGCGGTCGCTGACGGAAATCTCCGCGGACATTACGGAAGTGCTTACGCAACTCGATGGATTTGTACGTCGTGTAGATTCCGACATCGATGAATTCACTAAGCTGGCGCATCGCTTGCAGGATGAGATCACTCAGGCACGCATGGTGCCGATCGGAAATCTGTATACGCGGTTGTCGCGCACGGTTCGCGACGCTGCCAAGGCTGCGAACAAGCAAGTGGAGTTGACGCTGGCTGGCGCGGAAACGGAACTCGATAACAACATCATTCAGCAGATTTCAGATCCATTGATCCATTTGGTTCGCAACTCGGTGGCGCACGGACTCGAGCGGCACGATGAGCGATACCAGACAGGTAAGAGTGATCACGGCAATGTTGCTGTCCGCGCATACCATCGCGGCAATCACATCTTTATTGAAGTAGAAGACGACGGGCGCGGCATTGATTACGAGAAGGTGAAGCAGACAGCGATCGACGCGGGTTTGGTCAGTGCTGAGGATGCCAATTCGCTCGCCGAGCGTGACCTGCTCGAATTTCTTTTCCATCCCGGATTCTCCACTGCACCGCGCAAGACGGAACTCGCGGGACGCGGTGTCGGACTCGATGTAGTAAGGGCAAATCTTTCGTCGCTGAACGGCGAGATCGAGATTGAGACCTCGAAGGGGCATGGAACACGTTTCACGCTGAAGGTTCCGCTGACGTTGATCATCTCGCAGGCATTGTTCATTCGCTGTGGAAAGAGCACGTTTGCAATGCCGCTGTCGTTCGTCGAAGAAATTCGGCGTTTGAAAGAGACGGATATCGAAGAAGTCGGCGGAAAGCTGCTGACGAAGGTCAGAGACGTTGTCACCGAAATCGTGCGGTTGGATACGCAGCTTGGGCTTGAGCCTGTTGAACCGGTGAACGGTTACTACAGGATGGTCATCGCCAATGTTGCGGGACGGCAAGTGGGCATCGTTGTTGAAGAAGTCCTGCGCAAGGATGAGATCGTGATCAAGAGTCTTGGCGAATATCTGCGCAACGTGAAGATGTTCCCGGGTTCCACAATCGCGCCGGACGGCAGTTTAATCCTTCTTATTGATGTGAACCGGTTGGTAGTTGGCGAATCCATCGAGCATCGTCCGCTAATGACAAGTGGAATGGCCGCGCGGATTTTCGCACCGGGTGCGGTAGCTGTCGCGACAGGCGCAATCCCTGTTGCTGCAATCGACATTGTGGAAGCAGAAAAAGTGATCGTCCTAGCAGACGATTCGATCAGCGTGCGCAAGTTCGTCGGACGCATGCTTGAGAAAGCTGGATATCGCGTGAAGCTGGCCTCTGACGGACTCGAGGCGCTTGAGATCGCCACGCAGATTAAGTGCGACCTCGTCGTCACAGATTTGGAAATGCCACGCACAAACGGATACGAGTTGATCGCGCACTTGCGGCAGAATCCGCAAACAAGAAATATTCCTGTGATGGTGGTGACATCACGCGCCGGAGCCAAACATCGCGATCGCGCCATGAAAGAAGGCGCGGCCGCGTTCATGACCAAACCGGTGCAAGACGACCAATTTGTGGCCGCAGTCGCGGAGTTGATCGGGCACGGTTCAGGACAGAAGACGATTCAGGTAGATGCTGCGCATGTTGGGCGGTAAGAGAACGATTCGGAGCAAGTGAGCTTAGGGATGAACTTAGTTGTTGGAAAGAAAATCCGGGTGTTGGTGGCCGATGATTCGGCCTTCATGCGCAAGGTGTTGGTCAGCATCATCGGCGCCGATCCCCAACTCGAAGTCGCCGGGGAGGCGCGCGATGGCCGCGATTGCGTTGCCCAATCCGAAGCGCTCACTCCCGATGTCATCACCATGGACATCAACATGCCGCACATGGATGGCTTGCAAGCGACAGAAGTGATCATGTCATCCAAGCCGCGGCCGATCGTCATCGTGAGTTCGGAATCGCGCGAAGGCGCAGACACGACGCTCAAGGCGCTGGAACTCGGCGCTATTGATTTCATTGCGAAGCCGTCAAGCGGAATCGATCTGGACATGAACTCCGTCCGCGAAGATCTTTGCAAAAAGCTGAAGATGGCCGCGAAAGTCAGGGTCGTTCGGACAGCGTCGAAGTCGAAGCTTGCACAAGAAATATCCAGTTCCGCCCCGAGAACGGAACCATCGCTACCTTCGGGCTATGCAGGAGCGATGAATGCAATCAACTCGCGGCCGGCGAGCACAATAGACCCGCCGAAACCGATGAGCACTGCTTTCTCATCGGCAGTTGCAGGTGCCCCGGCGAAATCGAGTGAAAGATTTCCGATCATCATGATCGCCGCATCCACCGGCGGACCGGCGACGCTGATGAAACTCGTTCCGTCATTCCCAAAAGACTTTCCCGGAGCCGTGTTGCTGGTGCAGCACATGCCCGCGAGTTTCACTTCGCAGTTCAGCCAACAGTTGGCAGAGATTGCTGCCATTCGCGTGAAAGAGGCGGAGCCGGGCGAGATCATCGCGCCAGGAAATCTGTATCTGTGTCCGGGTTCGGGACACATGCGCGTCTCGCAGACAGGGCGGCTCACCCTCGACGAAGGTGCGCGAATCAATGGCTATCGTCCTTGCGCGGACGTGATGCTCGAAACCGGCGCGGATTTCGCCGGGAATATGGGTGTCGGCGTCGTGCTCACTGGCATGGGCAACGATGGATGCCGCGGCGTGCAGGCGGTCAAAGCTGTCGGCGGATACGTCATCGCGCAGGATGAAATGACATCGGTGATTTTCGGCATGAATGCTGAAGCCATCAAGACCGGTGCGGTGGATCAAATACTGCCCATCGAAAATATCTACCAGGCCATTGAGAAGCGTGTGCTGTACATCTTCGGGGCGTCGAAAGTAGGCGCGCTGTGAAGTTGCAACGTGGCAAAAGCCGGGTGAAGAAGCCGCAGGTTGAAGACGTAATCGTCTTCAATGTGGCCGATACCCGCTTTGCGATTGCCGCCAATGCAGTCGATGAGATCCGCAACATGGATGATCTGAATCCGCACAAATCGGGCTTCGACCGGAAGCTTGCGAAAGTGAAGTTCACTCTTGTGCGTCACAACAAGGACCGCGAGAAGACCTACTTCGTAGTGGACGCAGCCACACACTTCCACGCGGCAGATTCAAAGCCCAGCCGTGTGCTGGTCATGCGGAACTCCTCTGTAGCGCTGATGGTAGATGGCATCGACCGCATGATGCAGATCACTGCGGTCATCACCATGCCGCATGCGTTCAGCGGCGAAGAGCGCACATGGTATCGCGGATTAGCCATCATGGACGACAAGATTGTCCCAGTGATCAATCCAGATTCGTTCCTGAACGCGGGAGAGATTGCCGTGCTCGAAGCCAAAGTGAAGGCGCAAACAGCGCCAGCAGTATCGGCGAAGGGAGCAGCTTCAGCATGAGCAGCTCTCAAAAGTTCGTTTTGTTCCCACTGGGCAAGAAGCGTTTTGCTATGACAGCAGAGCAGGTAACAGAATTAGCTCAGCCGGATACATTGCAGACATTTCCGCACACCACGCCATTGCTGGCCGGAGTGCTGGTGCGTCGCGGACGCATCGTTCCAGTGCTCGACATCGCGCAGATACTGATTGGGCCAAATGCTCCAGCGAGGAAGTTCTACTTGATTGCAAATCGAAAATTCGGAACTGAGATGGAGTGGACGGCAGTCCCCGTCACCGGCGAATGTGAATTGATGAACGCGGAGATGGTCGCGCCCACCGGACGCCTGCCGCGATACGTTGTAGGACTACTGTCGCTCGATGGGGAAATCGTGGAAGTGATCGATTTGCAAAAACTCGCAACGGCGGAGGCGGCATGAGCACATCCGCTACTCCCGCGACCAAGACTCCTCGCTTGTTGCTCATCGACAGCAACGTATTTTTCGCCAAGCGAGTTGGTGACGCGCTGAAGAACGAAGGATTCGACGTAGTCCATAACGCGCAAACGGCGTTCGCACTGACTTCGCTAGAGTGGGACACGCCGGTGGCCATCCTTTGTTCCACGAACATGCGTGAGATGGGCGCGTTCGAGTTGCCAAAAATCCTTCATGCCGACGAGAAGACAGCGAACATTCCGATCATCGCCATGGGAGAAGGTGGCGGACAGGCTTTGATGGAAGCATTCCGCGCAGGTTGCGATGACTACGTGGATCGCCGCTTAGGACCGGAGCATATCGCGACGCACGTTCGCACATTCCTCAAGAGCCACATTGACGGATTCCAGCCCACGCAGATGTTGACGACCTCTGAGACCGCATTGAGCGGAAGCCTCTCGCACCTTGATCTGCCGGGCGTGGTCCAGATGTTGTGCCATTCGCGCAACTCAGGCGCTCTGCACATTAACGCCAATGACATTGACGGGATAATCTTCTTCGAAGGTGGCGACATCTCGCACGCCGAAGCCGGTGACCTGATCGGCGATGACGCAGTCGTAAGGATCGTGAAGAGATGCAACGGCTTGGAAACAGGTGTTTACAAATTCATCCCCGGAGTTGAGACCACCACACGCACCGTGCTGCGTTCAGCCACAGACCTGATGCTCGACGCATTGCGCCAGGTTGACGAAGGTGATCACGATGACGAGCAAGATATGGCAGAGGGAGAGGCATAGTGGGCGCGATACCTACCATTTATTTCATTGACGACAGCGCCACCATGCGCGAGGTCATCAAGATTGCTTTCCGTCGCGAGAACATCAACGTCGTCGCCTACAATGACGCGGCCAGCGCGCTTGCTCAATTCGAAACTGCCAAGCCTGACATCGTGATCTCAGACGTGATCATGCCGGATAAAGACGGATACGAAGTCTGCCAGTTCATCAAGCAGCATGCATCATTGGGACACACGCCCGTGATATTGATGTCCGGTGTGGTGAATCGTGCTGTCGCCGAGAAAGCCTTTTCCGTCAAAGCGGATGAACTGATCCGGAAACCTTTCCAACCGCAAGACTTGATCACGCGTGTTCGACATCTCTTGCAGCCAAATGCCGCCGCACCAGTTGCTCCGGCAGTTGCAGCCGCTACTGCTGCGGCTACATTGAGCAGTATTTTCCAGGCACCCGCTGTAGCACCAGCAGCGCCGCGCGTTCCACGTGTAGCTCAAGCACCGGTCATCCCGCCGCAAGTCCCATATCCACCGCAGGCGGTTGCGCCCGCGGCCGCTCCGGTAGCTGCGCCACGCCCTGCACCAATCGCCGTCCCTGTGGCTGCGCCAGTTGCAGCAGCGCCTCCGCCGATGCCAGTCCGTCCAGGTGCGGGGCCCGCTACTTCGATGTCAGCCTCAGCGGACATCCCGAAATTGCGTTTAGAAGTTATGCGTTTGGAAGGGCTGGTCAGGAAGCTGCAATCCGAACTGGCCGCCGAACGCGAATACGCTCAGGCATTGGAAGCACACGTGAAAACCTTGCAGGATACGGAATAGTTAAAGTTCAGCGCAGCGACGCCGATGAAGTAAGTGCATCGTTCCTTCGGGGGGAGGGACGATGCCGGGTAAAGGGCTTGTCACGCGGAAGCGGGGCACGCCCTTTGTTATTTCTAGGTAAAGATGCGGACTGCTTCAGAACATCTCATCTGCTGATGGCCCGTAGGTTGATGGCACTGGTTTTTCGTTCAGCCGTAGATACACGCCCAGCTGTGCGCGATGATGCACGATGTGGTTCAAAAACATCTGCCTATAAGCAAGAAAACGGGTGCCCTGAAACAAAGGATTCCCCGGTGAGCGTAACAGTTTCCAGTCCTGTCCCCATGCTTCGTCCGGCAAGGCGATCAGTGCGGCGCGGACCTTCGCTGCACCCTGATCCAAAACGCTGACAAGCTGCGCCGCTGATTCAAGGGGCAGGGGCGTGTAGTTGGCCTTCGAAAAGTCCAGTTCAGGAGTGGTCAACACTGTAAGTCCGAAGCCGACAAGTTGGGCCACATGAGGCGCAAGCCTGCCTAACGGCATGGACTTCGGATGCGGTGTGAAATCCGCTTTGTCTGCTGGGACGCGTTCCAACATCGCACGGGTCTTCTTCATCTCTTCATCAAATTCATTCACTAACAATTTGCTTACGGACATGTGCCCTCCGGTCTGTCATTTTGCACGCTAATTCTATTATGCGAAGAAAAACTCTTTTGTGCGAAGGTCGCGAATGGTGTCCCGCAACTTCGCCGCCTTCTCAAACTCAAACTTCTTTGCCGCTTCGCGCATGTCACTTTCGAGGCGAGCAATGTACTCGTCAAGTTCGTGCTGGCTCCCGAGTTCAGGGACACCCTCGGTCAGGTCCGCCAAGTCTGTGTAATCGGCATTGACAATCCCCGCGAGCTGCATATCAATGGCACGAATGATCGTCTGTGGAGTGATGTCATTCTCCTCGTTGTATGCCTGCTGAATGGCGCGACGGCGGTCGGTCTCATCCATGGCGGCGCGCATGGAGTCAGTCATCCGGTCCGCGTAGAGGATGGCGCGTCCGTTGAGATTGCGGGCGCATCGGCCAATGGTTTGGATGAGCGAGCCTTGCGAGCGGAGAAATCCTTCTTTGTCGGCGTCGAGGATTGCGACGAGCGAGACCTCGGGAAGGTCGAGCCCTTCGCGCAGAAGATTGATACCGATGAGGACGTCGAATTCACCTTTGCGCAATCCGCGAAGAATCTTGATACGCTCCAGCGTCTCGATCTCAGAGTGCATGAACCGGCACTTCACTCCTACTTCGCTGTAGTACTCGGCAAGGTCTTCCGCCATGCGCTTCGTCAGCGTCGTCACAAGCACACGTTCGCCGATCTTGGCACGCTCGCGGATCTCATGCAGCAGATCATCAATCTGCCCCTTCACCGGACGAACCTCCACCGGGGGATCGATTAATCCGGTTGGCCGAATGATCTGCTCGACAACGACTCCGGCAGACTTAGTCAACTCGTAAGGTCCGGGCGTCGCGGAGACGTACACGACCTGATTGATGCGCTGCTCGAATTCCTCGAACTGTAGCGGACGGTTATCGAGCGCGGAAGGCAGGCGGAATCCGTATTCGATAAGGTTCTTCTTCCGCGAGCGGTCGCCATGCCACATGGCGTGTAATTGGGGAACCGTCTGGTGCGACTCGTCAATGAACATGATGAAGTCGCGAGGCACGTAATCGAGCAACGTAGGCGGAGCTTCGCCCGGGAGGCGTCCGGAGAAATGCCGTGAGTAATTCTCAATACCATGGCAGAAGCCCATGCTCTTGATCATCTCCAGATCGAATCGTGTGCGCTGGTGAACACGTTGGGACTCCACCAGACGTCCCTGCTTTTTCAGTTCTTTTTCCCACCATGCCAACTCTTCGAGGATCGTATTTACCGCGCGGTCCTTGCGCTCCTTAGGCATCACGTAGTGGCTCTTCGGATAAATCGGCAGCCGCTGATACTTTTGTTTCACTGTGCCGAAGAGCGGATCGATCTGGGACAGCGAATCAATCTGGTCGCCGAATAGCTCGATGCGGTAAGCCATGTCGTCGTAAGTAGGGAAGACCTCGATGACATCGCCGCGAACGCGGAAGGTGCCGCGCCGGAATTCAGAATCGTTGCGCTCGTAAAGAATCTCGACCAGGCGGCGGACAATGTCCTCGCGCTTGATCTTCTGTCCTTTTTCAAGGAAGAGCAACATGCCGTAATAAGCTTCCGGTGAGCCCAAACCGTAGATGCAACTCACCGAAGCTACGATGATGCAATCGCGGCGCTCGAAGAGGGAACGCGTAGCAGACAGGCGAAGCTTATCGAGCTCGTCATTGATGGTGGCTTCTTTTTCAATGTAGACGTCGCCTGCGGGAATGTAGGCTTCCGGTTGGTAGTAGTCGTAATAAGAGACAAAGTACTCGACAGCGTTGTTCGGGAAGAACGACTTGAACTCGTGATAAAGCTGCGCCGCCAGCACCTTATTGTGTGCGAGCACTACCGCCGGACGGTTGATCTGCTCGATCACCTTGGCGACGGAATACGTCTTGCCCGAACCAGTCACGCCGAGCAGGACTTGGTGCTTGTCGCCATCGTAGATGCCTTTGGTGAGCTCGTCGATGGCGCGGCCCTGGTCACCCGCAGGCTGATACTCGCTGACTAATTTGAAATCCATAGGGTCTGAAATTTCTGCCGGACACCCCACAGGGAGCGATTTTGGGGTGTGGCGAATCTTCTATTATACCGTTTCAGAGTTGGATGAAACTGGTGCGAATCGGATGCGAATGACGAACTACTGCCTTCCTACCATGCCTGCAGCCATTCCGCGGGCGCCCACGCGGGAGAGCTTGCGCTCCATCGCTGGCTTCAAAATACTGGTGTGCGGAATCTCGCAGAGATAGTCCGCGATATACCAAAGGTCGTCGGGTGAGGTCATCCAGTTCTGCGAATCGAAGCGCGCGAGATTGATAGGACGGGTGGCAAAAGCCCGTAGGGAACGGTCTCCGGAAAGGTTAAAGTAATCGTTGAAGTAGCTCATCGCAAGCTCACGCAGAGTGCGATATACGGGCTCCCGGTATCGCAGGCCTGAGAAGTTCGATTTGGCGATTGAACCCCAATGTTTGTCCACGCGGAAGACGGCGAGGACGTGGTCGTCATCCCGGTAGGCCTCAAGGTCCATCAGCAGCGGAGGGAATCCGTTGGCGCCGAGGGCGGCAGCTGCGAAGATCGCCCCTTCAAGACAATGGGCGCTGCGATGCTGTAAAACCAGCCGCGGCGACCAGGCTGTCTTGCCGTGGTGGTAGGGCATATCGTCCAGGAATCGCTGAATGCGAGTCGGAGTTCGCAGCGACCGCAAAGTGCGCAGTTCCTTCGGCGTAAATCCGGAGAGGTTGTTCAATTCTTAAAGACCCCGACCCATTCGCGCGGGGAATCAACCATTACATCTCCCGGCGTTCTCGCCAGCGTTTCCGGCGATAGCCCATAGGTCACACCGCAAGACCAGATACCTGCGTTGCGTCCGGTGAGCATGTCGATATCGGAATCGCCGATGATCACGGCTTCTTCGGCGGAGACTCCGGCTTCCCGCAAAAGAGTATTCACGCCCAGCGGATCAGGCTTCTTAGTTTCAAAACTGTTACCACCATAAACCGATCGGAAGAAATCTTTCAGCCCTAACGCATTGACGATCGCGCGCGAAGGATTCACCGGTTTGTTGCTCAACACTGACATCGTCATTCCGTTATTAGCTGCGGCAATCTGCTGCAAGGCGTCGATCACTCCGTCATAGACGTACGTGAAATCCAGCTTGTGCTCGCGATAGTACTCCAGAAAAAAGACTAGCGCGTCTTCAATAAATTCTTCTTCCTTGTGATTGAGGGCGTGGTCATCTATGAACCCCAATGAACGGCGAACTAGAGTAGGAGCGCCATCGCCGATGTAAGTAGCAATAGTGTCGTCGGCAAGTTGCGGGCGATGATAGTTCTGCAACATGGCATTGATGGAGTTCGCGAGATCTTTGCGCGAGTCCACAAGAGTGCCGTCGAGGTCGAAGATCAGCAGCTTGAGTTTGTCTTTAGGGATGGCGCGATTGACGGTGATCATGTGCGAAGTACATTCAGTATATCCGTCCTGCTCTCAGACAAGTTAAAATGGAGGGTACTCCTATACCCGCTGTATCCGACTGAGGAGAGCATGGCCGTAACCAAGACTGAGCCGAAAAAGCCCGCTGTAGCCGCGCCGAATGATACTGCGCCCGTCAAGACCGAGAAGACTTATCAGGGGCTCACGAAGAAGCAGATCATTGAGTTTTATCGGCTGATGTATCTCTCGCGGCGATTGGACGACCGCGAGATCATGCTCAAGCGCCAGCAGAAGATCTATTTCCAGATCTCAGGCGCGGGACACGAAGCACTCCTTGTTGCCGCAGGAATGGCGCTGCGTTCCGGATACGACTGGTTCTATCCTTATTATCGCGATCGCGCGTTGTGCCTGGCCATTGGCATGACTCCTGAAGAGCAGTTGCTAGAAGCGGTCGGCGCGGAAGCTGATCCAAACTCTGGCGGTCGGCAGATGCCTTCCCACTGGGGACACAAAAAGCTGAACATCGTCACGCAGTCGTCTCCGACGGGAACTCAGTTCCTGCAAGCGGTGGGATGCGCGGAAGCGGGCAGATATTTCTCGAAGTATCCGGAGGCCGCGAGCAAGCCTGAGGGCACGAAGGATTACCGCCAGTTCAAAGATGTGCAGTTCCACGGCGATGAAGTCGTTTACGTCTCCACTGGCGACGGCACAACCAGCCAGGGCGAGTTCTGGGAGGCGATGAACTCGGCCGCGAATCTTAAGCTGCCGGTTCTATTCGTCTGCGAAGACAACGAATATGCGATCTCCGTTCCTGTCGAAGTAAATACCGCAGGCGGAAATATCTCCAAGCTCGTCGCAAATTTCCCGAACTTCTTCTTTGCCGAAATCGATGGCACGGATCCCGTCGAGAGCTACGGCGCGATGGTGAAAGCTGTCGAGCATTGCCGCAGCGGCAAAGGCCCGGCCTTTGTGCACGGACACGTCATCCGCCCCTATTCGCACTCTCTCTCAGACGACGAAAAGCTCTATCGCCCAGACTCCGAGCGCCAGAAGGACGCCCAACGCGATCCCATCACGCGCACGCAGATGTTCCTGATTCGCGAAAACATTCTCGACGAAGCTGGAATCAACAAACTTGAGAAGTCCGTTGAAGAAGAGATTCAGCAAGCGACCGACCGCGCTCTGCTCGCAGCGCTGCCCTCCACAGAAAAGGCAGCGATTCTGAAAAATATCTACTCGCCTGACCTCGATCCAACAGGCTCGACGTTCGCAACGGAGCCTGCAACAGAAGGCGCGGACAAAACCATGGCCGACCTCATCAACGCCTGTCTCAAAGACGAGATGAAGCGGGATGAGCGCATCGTCATGTTCGGTGAGGACGTTGCCGATTGCAGCCGTGAAGAATATCTGAAGCAGAAGCAGGTCAAAGGTAAGGGCGGCGTCTTCAAACTCACGGCCGGATTGCAAGCCGAGTACGGACAAGACCGCGTCTTCAATTCTCCACTTGCCGAGGCGAACATCGTTGGCCGCGCAACCGGAATGGCCACCCGCGGGTTGAAGCCCGTTGTCGAGATTCAATTTTTCGATTACATCTGGCCTGCAATGCAGCAGCTTCGCAATGAGCTTCCGCTGATGCGATGGCGCTCGAACGGGAATTTCTCGTCCCCTGCGGTGGTGCGAGTCGCCATCGGCGGATATCTCACCGGTGGCGCGATCTACCACTCGCAATGCGGAGAGAGCATCTTCACGCACACTCCGGGAATGCGAGTGATCTTTCCATCAAACGCGCTGGATGCAAACGGCCTGCTTCGCACTGCCATCCGCTGCGATGATCCCGTTCTGTTCCTTGAGCATAAGCGGTTGTATCGCGAAACCTTCGGTCGCGCTCCGTATCCTGGTCCGGATTACATGATTCCATTCGGCAAAGCGAAGACTGTCCGCGAGGGAACTGACATGACCGTGATCACTTACGGAGCCGTCGTCCCGCGCGCGTTGCAAGCCGCGCAGAAGATGGAGCGCGAGCACGGTGTCAGCGTCGAGCTGATCGACTTGCGCAGCTTGAGTCCGTATGACTGGGAAGCGATTGCGGAATCCGTGCGCAAGACGAATCGCTGCATCGTTGCTCACGAAGACACTCTCAGTTGGGGATACGGCTCCGAGATCGCCGCGCGTATCGCTGACGAACTCTTCCATGACCTCGATGCTCCGGTGAAACGCGTTGCCGCCATGGACACCTTCGTCGCCTATCAACCGGCGCTCGAGGATGTGATTCTTCCGCAGTCAAGCCACTTGTTCGCGGCCATGCAAGAGATGGCGGAGTTCTAAGCAGCAATGCGCATGTGGATGGTGAACCCGCGCAAGATGTGCAACCAGCACTTGCTTGGCGAACACGTCGAAATACATATGCTGGTTGGAACGCTGGTCCGCAAGAAATCCATTGCAGGATTTGTCGAGAACAAGTTGATCGAGGTTCACAGCATTCGCAAGCGCCATTCCGAACTGGTCAAAGAGATGCAGCGCCGCGGGATGCAGCACCAATCTCCGTTGCCTGCATTTCGGTCGCGCACATTGGGCAAGGTAAACCGCAAAACCAATCTCGCGGAACTTGCGCGTCGATGCGAACGTTGTAAGGCGGCCCAACGGCCTCGCGCGAAGTCAGCGCTTCAGTAATCCTCCGCCAACCTTCTTTTCGAGCGCGTTTGCTTCGTCTGCATAGTCGCGAGCTGTGATCAGGTTCACGGTCGCGAAGTCCTTGATTCGCGGGTCCTGTGCTTTTTCAATCGCTCCTTGCAACAGCGTAACTACTTCCTGGGTTCCGTCCACTTCAGTGCCAGCATACGCCGTGTCGAAATCTCCGCCGGACTTCGACTGCAGATTGGAAACGGTTTCGTTGTCAGCGTTGCCATTGGGAACACTGACTGATTTCGATTGCGCCAGTTTCTGCAAGTTGTTCAGCATGGTTGTGTAATCTTTTAGCTCGCGCTCTGCATGCGCCTTCACATCCGGACTCTGCGCTTTTGACTGAGCCAGCTTTGCCGCTTCAATCTCCGTAGTCAGGGCTGCGGCCGTTCGCTGAAAAAAGGTGTTCTCATCCGTAAATGACTGCGCCGCTTTCTCCACTTGCTTTGGAGGCACATCCTTGGGATTCTTTTCCCGGGCAATGTGCTGTTTACAACCCAATTGCCAACTCAGTGCAAACGCAAGCGACACAATCATCACGGACTTCATGAGAGTTCCTTTCCTCGCGCTATTGCCCGCGACTACCCACTGCCTTCAGCGCAGATTGTGCAAGCTGCAAGTGCTCCTGAAGGATAGGCAGAGTTGTGGTCGCAAAGTTCTTCACGTCAGGATCCTGTCCTTGACTGGCTTCTTTCTGAAATTCCGCGATGTCCTTCTGGTGGTCTTGCACCATGTTCTGCATGTAAGAGCGGTCAAATTGCTGTCCTTGCGCTTGCGAGAGTTGCTGCTTCAGGCTCTGCGCGTCCTCCGGAAGATCTGTTGGAAGCGTGACGCCTTTCTGTTGCGCGATCTGCTGCAGCCGGTTGTCAATGTCAGTGTGGTCAGTGACCATTTTTTGTCCAAACTGTTTCACAACGGAGTTTGCGCCTTGCTGATTGGCCATGCTGCCGAGCTCGACTTCAGCTTTGCCGCCTTTCGCGGCGTTCATGATGAAGCTGCGATCCTGGTCGCTCAGCTGGCTGTTGCTGGCGGATTGCGAGTTGTCGCCGCCGCCCATTCCGGTTGCGGCTTGGGAATCGCTGCTGCTGCTGTTCCTTGATTCGCTGCCTTTGGTCTTGCTGCATCCGACAGAGATGGCAAGAACCGCGACTAGAAATAGTGCAAAGATGTTCTTCATGGAGTTGCTCCCTTTGGGTTAGGTTTCTAAAAGGTACGATGTTTGTTGCCGCAATCTGGATGGGCAGCAGAATGTGCCACTCGCGATTTTTAGGAATGGAACAAAGGCCACCCCGGAGAAAAGGTGGCCTTTGTTTCGGCATCGAAGGAGGCTAGAACCTGTGAAATTCTTCCGCCGTTTTGCCATTTATGGCCGTGAACTCTGCCTCAGACGCATCGTCCACAACCCGTATTCGCCATTTTTCTTAAAGCTTAGAAAGAGGCTAAAAGATTCAGGATGGTCTTTCCAAGCGTCAAGAGACGCTAAGTTCCTGGAATTCGAGAGTAGATGATTTAGCGCAGAGCCCCGGGTTTACCGCAAGGCGTAGTCAATGCGGATTCCGCGCTTCGACATCTCATTCAGGAAATCATTTGCGGGAACGTCCGTCTCCTGCATGATGCCGCCGCGCTTTTTAATGGTGCCGCGCGCCATCATCAGCACCACGATGGACGCAGGCCAAGCGGTGGTGCGCATCATCGCCGTCATTTTTGCTTTCTCGTCGTAGTGGTCAACCATGTTGAATGCAGCTACGTGTCCGTCTGTGTGCGCTTCAATCCGCATGATGCAAACATCAGGGGCGTCGCTGGTGAGCTTGTTCAAAAATATCTGCGATGTGACTTCGCGCGGAGTGACCTCTGTCTTTCCCAGCTTCATCTTCTCGCTGGAGAAATACCCGAGGTCATAGAGCGAGCGGATCATCGCGAAGTGCGAAGGATACCGCAGCGTCTTTTCGAAACATTCGCCTACGCGTCCCTTGAATGTCTCCGGCATCGTGGACGTTCCGCCCGAAGTATGGAAAGCCACCATCGGATCGAATCCGCCCATCTGAAAGTCTTCCGCTTCGGTAAGCGGTTCGATTTCAGTGATCTTTCCGTTGCGCAGAACTTTCGCGGGCTCAACAAATTCGTTGATGAGTCCGTTCACTGAAAAGACCAGGTGATAGAAGAACGGAGGCTGCGGATCTTCCGGCAATCCGCCGACATAAAGTTTCAGGGCATCCACTTTGCCGTTGTTGCCGGCCATGCGGCGAAAGAGTTCTCCCGCGAGTATTGAGGCCATGCCGGGTGAGAGTCCGCAATCGGGCGCCAGCGCCACGCCGCGCTTCGCCGCTTGCTTTGACATTGCATACGTCTTGCGGACGACCGTGTTGTTTCCGCCCAGGTCAGCGAAATGGCACTTGGCTTCGATCGCCGCTTTCGCCAGTCCCACGTTGAAGAAGTAGGGAACCGCGGAGAGGACGGCGGCGTGTCCGCGCATGAGCTTGCCGGCAGCTTTGTAATTTGCGGCGTCGAGGCGAACGGCGCGGACCTTCTTGTTGCCATTCAGTTTGTTGACGCGGGCGGCAGCGGATTCGGCGAGCTTGCCATCGGCGTCGGCCAGGGTCACGGATTCCACATCACCGGCGCGCGCCATATCATACGCGGCCGCCGACCCCATCATGCCTGCACCAATCACAAGTAATTTCACCGGACCTACCCCTCCCCATGTACTTTTTCAAATCTTGAGAATCAATGACTGGATAGGATACAGCATCGGTTCAGCCACGCCGGGGTGGCGCTCGCAACTGGAAACGTGCAATGTAAAACTGACTTTGTGCTTGTCATGCCGAGCGCAGCGAGGAATCTGCACTTGGTTTCACTGAGAGAGCCGAGAGCAGGGTTGTTGATGCCCTGACCGCGCCTGCCCATGCTCCTACTAGAAAAGAAGAAACTGGTTTCAAAGTCCGAAGTACGCCGCCCCTCCCGCCTTGGTCTTAAGCCTTAAGTCGCCAGCGAGAGGCGGAACCCTTCAACTCGGGAACAGGCTCAATTTCACCTTGCTGCTGGAGTCGAATAAAAACATTTTTCATCGAATTTTCGGATCTGATCCCTGTTAGATCGCGTGCTTCCTTGTTTCTGATGCTCGGGTTCTTTTGTAAATATTTCAGAACAATCTCTTCTGGGTTCCCGAGAGGAGTGTGTGGGATCGTAACAACGACATAAGAGCCCTCTACGGATATTTCCGGATCTTTAAGTTTCCACTCCTTCATCTTTTGGAAAGCAGTGTTTAGACCCTCCCCCATGTCTCGGTTGGGTGGATTCTTGTAGCGTGCCAATGTTCGAACTAGCTTTGGATTGCGCGAAAATCTTGCGTCCAAAATGTTCTGAACAGTTATATATCCTGGAAGTCTGCCCGGGCTGCGTACTTCAATTCTATTGTCGAACACATAAATGTGAATGTGGTCTGAGATTGAATAATCTCTATGAATAACAGCATTGGTTACGATTTCTTGAATCGCTTCCGGCGGGTACTCCACTGGTCGCATTCCTTCCATCGTCCAAATAGTCGTTGCAGACATTATTTCCTTCACCTTCGAAACACTCTGTGAAATTACGTCATACGCAGGGCCTTCGATCGTAAATGTCTCTTTCAGGTGATCTCTTTCAGCGTCGTCCTCTCTCGTCTCATAACGTGCCACCTTAACGGCACATTGTTTGGGCATGACAGCTGAGGGGTTACAAGCAAATAGAAGCAGTCCAGCGACGGTTGGTTCCCAATCTCTGACATCCACTAGATATTGGTTAACAACAAAATCTAGTGGGTCGGTTTTTGGAGAGTAGTCTTGTAAAAAGGATCTAACTTCCTCAGAATCAACGATATCTTCAATCCTAGCCTTGCTCACTTTCTCGTCCTCAAACGAACGTTGTCCTTTGGCGTAGGTGAGATCCATAATCTCTTGAGCTGAAAGCGGTAAGGACTGAGCGGAAACGCGCTGGTAAACCTTGCCATCCGGCGTTTCATGTACAAACGAATCTTTCTCAATTGCCAAGTGCAGAACGTATCCTGGTAGGCCGACACACACTAAAAAAGTTGCCGTGGTGGTGCAACTGGGCTGAATATCCCGAAGTGCTTGGAAAAAGCCATTAAACTCTTCGATATCAGAAGCGCCACGCCAGCGATCAATACCAACCGCTGCCTCTTTGTCATCTGCAATCCCAATCACCAATTCGCCACTATCCGCGTTTGCAAAAGCACAGATGTGACGTAGCAGCTTCGCCGGAGCAATTTGCAGTGACTTGCGATCAAAGAAATGATCTTCTGGTCGTTCGCAAAACTTGATCGCGTCTTCCATGGAAATTGGTTGGATAATCATCAGTGGCAATCACTTTTTGTCATAAATTTGAGTGCAGAACTAGTTCTCTCCGATAACGATTTTCTTGATTTCTTCCATATCGAGGTGGTCTTTGATTTCGAATGCGCTCGGGTTCAACGAAAGGATGTCGTCAAATAGGATTATCGTTCTCAATATGCAGCGGCGGGCCTCAGCCCGATATACCTCGGCGTGAACTCCCTTGTTAATGAGTGCTTCCAATTTTTCTAACTGATCCCGAAGGGATGCAGTGCTTACACATATTAAGTCGATGTTCGTGTTGCTCTGTCGGGACTTGTCTGCGAATGCTAAAAGTCGATTCCGGTAATGGGTTTTCCCCGACTTGAAAACATTTGTGGGCTCCCCTTCAATGGGTGGAAAAATGCAGTCAGTCACATATTCGAGGACTCTTCTACAGGACGCACTCACTTGGGCGAATTGCTCATCTGTTTCGGCACCTTCGAAAGTCTGAAGGGTGGCCCACAACTTTGTACCAAATTGGGGGGCCGTGTCTCCTAGTCGTGTGACTACATCATCGGCAATGAACGCAAGTAAGCCACCGGAGCGTCTCTTCCAGTCTGCAATTCTTTGCGCATGCTCAAACCCGTGGTACTTATCGAATATGCTGAACTTGCCATTCAAGCTTTCATAAGCGATGTCTCTGTACCCTGCATCTCTCAGTTCTTCTTCAGCGGCTACGTCTAGGTAATCTTCTTCATCAAGGTCAAACCCATCATGAAAGATGCTGGCCTTGTTCCCAATAAGCCGAAACGTGGGAATTAGCGAATTGGAGTATAAGACCCAATGAGCTGGCGTTGCGTCATCCACTTCCAATGCACCAAGGTAGAAGCCTTTTGGAGCCAATCGATTATGCAAAAACTGCGCAGAACGCATGTCGATGCTTTCCAAACAAATCACATATACATCACCGTATACGAGAGTTTCTAATTTGTTGGGTTTCAGTCTCGACCAGACCGTATTCTCGGGTGAGAGCAACGAGCCAACGAACTTCTTAAACTTCTTTTGATCGAATTTACGTAATTCGCCGTCCCTTGTAGTCTTAGCCTTTTTGTAAGAATGATATTTTAGGAGTAGTCCTCCAATAAAAACCTTCGTTGAAGCTGGGCTGTTATTTTCCAAAATGGCTTTAAATACGGCTTTACGAAAAGGGCCAGACGATCCCTTGAAGGGTTTCCAGCTTTCGTCGAAGTGAAAGGCAATCTTCATGTTTTCGGTCTTTTGCGCATCAACATGATAGAGGAACCTTGCGCCGCCTCTTAAAGTATTCGGCGTTGTTACGAAAATGGAACACGCAATTATCTGACGTTTCATCTGTTTGGGTTGTAGCTCAGTTAATCCAATTTGGCATAGTTAATAAAGTACTGTTATCATTCAGCTATGTCCTTCCGCACCTGCATTCACCTCAAAGTCAACGGACACCAATGCCAATCCCCGGCGCTGCGTAATTCCACTCACTGCCATTTCCACCACCAGCATCGCCGACATAAACTTAAACGCCGCGACATCAACATCACCGCCCTCGACTCCAACCGCGCCCGCCTCGACGCACTGCACAAAGTCATGAACGCCGTCATTTCGCATCGCATCGATCCCGAGATCGGCCGCACTCTTCTGTATGGCATTGCCACATCGTTTCACCAATAGAATGAGGAATTTAGCCCAAGGTGCAATCGAATCTATACTTTGCAGACCGAAATCTTGTAAGTGAGGCAAAGAAAGTACCTTACAAAGGGGGAGGGGTGGTTGGGGAGGGTATATGTATGAACCAGTAAACAGGGGAACTGAATGACGTTCATTCCGCGATGCACTTTCCTCCTAAAGTCGTCATTCTGGCTATCTTAGCTAGGGGGGAGGGGGTGGGGGAGGTATCAACCAGTAATCTAGAGCAAGCATTCACAGGAGTTGGGCGCCCTCTGCGACACCCCGCATCTCATTCTTGAATCCATGCGGTGATGTCGGACGCAAGATAGCTTGGGGGCAGTCCATGCAAGAGGAAACAATCCGTACAGCTCTGAAAGCGCACTGGCAGGCGTCAGCAGCCGGTGATGCAAATGCGGAACACGATATTTATGATGACGATGCCATTTGTGATTATCCCCAGTCGGGCGAGCGAATCCTTGGGCGGAGTAATTTGCAGGCGTTGCGGAGTCATCATCCCGGCAAGCCGTCCGTCTTCGAGGTCAAACGGATTGTGGGAAGCGGGGATCTCTGGATCACGGAATACACGATCACGTACCAAGGGCAGCTGGCATACACGGTGAGTATCATGGAGTTTCGCAACGGCAAGGTCGTCCACGAGACTCAGTATTTCGGCGACCCCTTTGCGGCGCCAGCCTGGCGGAAGCAATGGGTTCAGCAGACCGCGTGACGCGGAACGGCTGATGGCCGTGAATCAGAAGTCAGATCGTGACCACAATCTTGCCCACTTGCGCATTCGACTCGAGATACTTGTAGGCTTCCGCCGTTTGCGCGAATGGAAATGTTTTCGCGATCTTTAGCTGAAAGCTTCCGTCCGCTAAATGGTCGTAGACATATTTTTTCCCTGCGGCGAGCTTTTCAGGATTTGCGCTGATCTCGAACAGAGTGTATCCACGAATGGTCAGCCCCTTGCCAAGCACCGAGAACAGCGGAAATGGTGCGGGTTGCAATGAAAGAGCTCCGTACTGGAAGATGATTCCGCCGGGAGAAGCCGCCTCGGCCAGCTTTTCGAGAAATGGACCCGAGACAGGATCAAAGATTACCCGCGCGCCTTTGCCGCCGGTAATCTCCTTCACGCGGGCGACGAAGTCTTCCTCTTCAGTGGCGATCACGTGGTTGGCACCGAGCGAACGCAACTCAGCTTTCTTATTGCCCTTGCGCGTTGTCGCGATGGAGATAGCACCTTCAGCCTTGGCAATCTCAAGAGCGGCGATTCCGACACTGCTCGATGCTGCGGTGATGACAACGAAATCGCCTTTCGTCAGATGCGCGATGGGAATCAAGGCCCCATATGCAGTTAAGTACTGCATCCAGATAGCTGCGCCTTGGGCCGGTGAAAGGTTCGGCGGATATTCACCTAGAGAGGAAGCCGGAGCTATTACTTCTTCACCGAGCATGCCATAGGTACTCATGGAGAAAGATGGGATTGTTGCCACCGATTTGCCTATCCAGCTCTTGTCGACTTCGGGACCAACGGCTTCCACCACGCCGGCTGCTTCATATCCAAGGCCGGAAGGAAACTTCGGTGATTCAAGGTACTGTCCGCGCATGAACATTGATTCCGCGCGATTCAATCCCATCGCCCGAACCTTTAAGCGCACCTCGCCTTTACCCGGCTGTTTTGTGGGCTCTTCTTCAATGCGCAAAACTTCTGGTCCGCCCAACTCATGAAAACGAACTATCTTCGGCATAGCTCTTACCTCGCGTTGTTTGGATTGTCAGGCTGCAATAGAGGTCGCAATTATTCCGCCTACACGGGATTCAGCCCCGGCCGCGGAACTTGATGATCGTGCGGCGATCGCGTTTTGATGGGCGTCCTGCAGGAAGAGCTTCGAATTGGTTGAAGGCCTTGCGCTCGGCGGCGGCTTTCAGGCGCTGCTCGCGGCTGTCATCGGTCTCTTTGTATAGCGTTTGCGCGACAGACGCCGGGCCGCGGACTTCGCTGAGCAGCAGGACTTCGACGAGGAAGTCGCCGGCGTCGTTTGTGATCTTCAGCATGTCGCCAATGCGGACCTCGCGCGCGGGCTTGGCGGGTTGTCCGTTGGATTGGATACGGCCGAGATCGCAAGACTTCGAGGCGAGAGAGCGCGTCTTGAAGAATCGCGCGGCCCAGAGCCATTTGTCGATGCGGGTCATGTGGGGCAATTGTAATTTGTGATTGGCGATTTGTGATTGAAAGGCAAAAGCCTTCACCGCAAAGGACGCGAAGGATCGCAAAGGAAAAGCGGGATATCGATTCTGGGTCGATGCAAGCAGATTGCAGAGTCGTAGGGATCCTTCGACTCCGCTACGGTTCGCTCAGGATGACAACTTAGGCGGAATTCAACTTCAATGTGGAGCCGCAACTGCGGTAGAATATAGGCAGCCACGGCGGGGTTCGATGGCGGAAGGCAATGCCTACCGTAGACCCCGATAGCCGGGGCCTCTCTCGTTTATGGGCTCCCGGACTTCAACCTTGTGGAGACCCCGATGCAAAAGACCGACCTGTTACACACCACCGTAGACCACTACGACATTAAAGCCGTCAATGTTGTTCCTATGATCGACATGATGGAGAAGACCGCTTTTCAGGCGCGCAATCTGGCGCGCGCGGCGAAGATCGTTGACGAGATGGTCAACGATAAAGATTGCGGCATCATCCTGACGCTTGCCGGCAGCCTGATCTCGGCCGGACAGAAGGGCATCATTCTGGACATGATGCGCTCGAACATGGTGGATTCCATCGTGTCCACGGGCGCGAACATTGTTGACCAGGATTTCTTTGAGGCGCTGGGATACCGGCACTATCAGGGTTCTCCGTTTGCCTCCGACAATGACCTGCGCGAGCGGCACATAGACCGCATTTACGACACTTACATCAACGAAGATGAGCTGCGCGTTTGCGACGATACGATCCGCGAGATCGCGGAAGCGCTTGATCCGCGCGCGTACTCCAGTCGCGAGTTCATCATGGAGATGGGACGATACCTCGACAAGAAATTTCCGAAGGCGGACAGCATTGTGCTGGAAGCGTATCGCCGAGGGATTCCGATATTTTGTCCGGCGTTCTCGGATTGCTCCGCGGGATTTGGACTGGTGTTCCACCAGGTTGCGCGGCAGCAGGCAGGGAAGCCGTATGTGGCGATCGATTCAGTTGCGGATTTCCGCGAACTAACGCAGATCAAGATCGAGTCCGGCGTAACGGGGTTGATCATGCTGGGCGGCGGCGTGCCGAAGAATTTTGTGCAAGACATTGTGGTGTCAGCGGAGTTCCTGGGATACGAAGCTGACATGCACAAGTACGCTGTGCAGCTGACTGTCGCCGATGAGCGCGACGGCGCGCTGTCAGGCTCGACGCTGAAGGAAGCCAACTCCTGGGGCAAAGTGGACCTGGCGAAAGAGCAGATGGTATTTGGGGAAGCCACAGTCACGTTTCCACTGATCGCAGGCTATGCGTATCACAAGGGATCGTGGAAGAACCGTAAGGCGAGAAACTTTGCGGAGATATTCGCGAAGCCCTCTACGCTGAAAGCTGAAGGGTATTCGGAGCTGGCAGCGAAGTAGGAAGGCAGCAATTAGCTGTTAGCACTTAGCATTCAGATGTGAGTCGATGTAGATTCCACGTTAGCTTTGCGAACGTGGGGCACTGTCGTTAGTTTGTAGCTGAAAACGCCTCCCTACTGGGAGGCTTTCTTATTTACAAGCGTTTCTGACTGAACAGTCTCAACAGCCGCGTCTCAAATTCCTGCGGGCTGGCTTGCCAAGCTCCGCAATGCGCGGCGCGGGGAACAAGCCATAGGTCTGTTCTTGGGTTGGCGTTGTGGATGGCTTTGGAATTCCGCGGCCAGATATTTACGTCCTCAACTCCGTGGATGAGGAGCACTGGCGTATTCGATCCACTCACAGCGTGTTCCGGTGAGACCTGATTCAAATTGAGGCTGTATCGCAGGCGCGCATAGAGGATTCCGATCTCGATAGCAGGGCGGAAGATGGTTTTCGCGATCCAAGGTCGAGACTGGAGCATTCCGCTGACGCGATCATAGGCACCATCGCGAAAGGTTGCGAAGGATGACTCGGCGGCGACGGCGCAGAATCGGCTCTCACTTGCCAAGGACTGCAGAATGATCGCTGCACCCATGGATTCGCCGAAGCCATAGACGCAATGTGGCGGATGAGTCTGGTAGATCCAATCGACCCATTGGTGGATGTCGCCGCCCTCGCGCAGACCGTAGCTGGCAATTTGTCCATCGCTTTCGCCGTGGTCGCGCATGTCCGGGAGAAGGACGCTGTATCCGTGCTTGAGCAGTAACTCGGCGTATCCGGCGACTCCGAGGCGATTGTCTGTGACGCCGTGTAGAAGGATGGCGGCGTCATGATTGGGTTCGGCGGGTTGCAAGTACCAGGCGCGGAGAATGGTACCGTCAGGGGTGCGAATGCTGACTTCGTCGAGCGAACTGTGCAGTGCCGCAGCGCGTTGCAATGCCACAGTTCTGTATTCCTGGGTGATGGCATGTTTGGGAAGCTTGAGGCAAAACTCTGTCAGAGCAATCCCGCTGACAAAAGATGCCAGAAGGTACAGCGAAAGAACTGAGTATGCGAACAGCCGCAGCTTTCTCTTCACGTGAATATCCTTCAAGTGAAGTACGAAAGCCGATTGGCTGAAGTTGCGGGAAATTGCGAATCGGTGGGAGTGGCGGTCGGGGGCCCCCACGTCTGACCGCTACTGAATGTCCTTTTGAAGGTCCCGGACATTAGTCATGCGGTGCATCTCGGCAAGGAAGAGCAGGGTCTTTGCGTCAGACTTGAGGGCTTCTTCGTCTTTACGGATGGTGGCCAGCATCTCGCGGACGCGTTGCATGCGGTACTGCTGGAGCGCGAAGTCCACATTTTCCGGAGAACCTTGCTGCAATGCAATCACATAGGGCCACACCATGTGGCGGGCGTGGTCGAGAGAGTTCTTGAAGGTGTCGAGCAGGTCAAAGGTCAGGGATCCAGCGAGCTCAGAATCCGTTATGGGAGTGCCGGCTTTGGACTCGAGAGTCTTACAAAGTTGATTTAACGCGGCGGACAAATTGCTGATGTCCTGCGCAAGGTCATTCATGACAAAACTCCTGGGGGAGGGTGAGATTCGATCCTAGTGGAAGCGCAGCCGAAGCGAAAGTAACGGAGGGGCATGTACCTCTGCGGCTGCGTGTCCCACATGCTGAAGTGCGCGAGTGCTGCTGCGATACACTAAATAAATGCCATCCATAGCACCTGACACGCACAGTATCTGGAAAGAAATGGGAGAGCCGCTGCGGTTAAAGGCGGCAGAGTCGTTTTACGGGGACGCGAACCTGAAGGAATTTCATCGCGCGGCCGACATGTTTATCGCTCGTAATAAGAATTTTCGTCCGGCGTTTGTGAAGCGCCTGCCGGAAGCGAAGAGAGCGTTTTACCTGGCGACCTTAGGGATCCCGGACGACTTGATCGGGCAGTTGCTGGTCTCGTATCACTTCACGTACCAGCGGCCGATGATGGCAGCGTTCCTGAATGCTCTCGAGATTGCGAACGAGAACGGTGTGATCAATGAGGGGACAGAAGTGTCGGCACCAGAGAAGCAGGCGGTGGCCTCCGCGGTGAATTCGATGAAGGGCCAGTTTTCCGCGCTCGACCTCTTTATATATTTTGCGACACTCCATGCGCAAAATCCGGAGACTTGGGGAACTCTGGAAGCTGTTTTACCTGAGCTGCACACAGCCAGCCAAGGTGCGTGAGTTCCTCCAGGGACGCATCTTGACGCTTTACCTCGCTTTTCAAGAAAACTACCTTACGCGGAAGCGCTGGAAAGCGCGATGTAGCTGATTAGAGCTTCTACTCTGGAGAACCTGATGCATCAGCGAAATCTACTTTCGGTCCCGCCAGTTGCAAGTGCAAGAATCCTGAGCGTCTCGCCAGACAAGATACTTGGCGAAATCCGACAGGCCATCCTCAGCCGCACAGGCTACCGGGTAACGCATGCCGATAACGCAAGCGATGCAGTTTCCGAACTGGCATCGCGGAACTTCGACCTGCTGATCCTTTGCCAGACTATTCCATGCAAAGAACGAAAGATCCTGCTTTCAGAGTCAAAGGCAAAGAATGTTCCGGTGCTCTCCGTGACGACGGCGCCTGTGGGCAAGCCTTGCGAAGTCGGCAGTTTGGAAGGAGCAGCTTGCTTCATCGCAAAAGTGAAGGAGCTGACACCCCACGCACCGCAGCCGTCCAGTGGGAAGCCGAATACTTTAGCGGCATAAGCGAGCGAAGCCCACGCTTGACAGAACCCCTCTTCACCCGCAATCCTTATTGGTCTTGCGAGGGGTGCGTTTGAAAGTTAGGGTGTTTTACCACGACAAATGTTTCGACGGCACCGCCTCGGCGGCACTGTTCTCGCGCTTTTATCGCGAGCGCATCAATCCGCAAGCGCAATTCGTCTTTACAGGGTTGCTGCATCGCGCAGGAGCGCTGTTTGATGAGTCGCAGTTCGATGGCGACGAGAACGCGATCGTGGATTTCAAGTACTCTGCCTCACCGAATATCACTTGGTGGTTTGACCATCATCAGAGTGCCTTTCTGACGCCTAAGGATGGCGAGAATTTCCGCGCGGACAAAAGCGGCAAAAAATTTTTCGACCCTGACTACAAATCCTGCACCAAATTCCTGGCCGACACCACAGCGAGAGTCTTTGGATTCGATCCCAAACCTGTTGCCGAGTTGGTGCAATGGGCAGATATCGTGGACGGCGCGCAATACACTGACGCCAAAACCGCTGTCGAGATGAATGAGCCGGCGATGAAACTGACAATGGTCATCGAGGCGAATCAGGATCCCACCTTTCCAGACAAGCTGATCCCCATTTTGGCAACGAAGCCGCTTGCGGAGATCATCGCAGAACCGTTCATCGCGAAATTGCTTCCGCCACTGCTGGACCGGCACTGGAAGTCCATTGAGATCATTCGGAAGAACTCGGAATGTATCGATGGCACGATTTTCTTCGATGTTAACGACTACGACCTCGAAGGCTACAACAAGTTCATCCCGTACTATCTGCATCCAGAGAGCACGTACAGCATTGGATTGAGCAAGAGCAGCTTCCGCACTAAGGTCTCAGTGGGTTCGAATCCCTGGACGACGACCAAAGCCGAAGACATGGTCAACCTGGCGGTCATCTGCGAGCGCTACGGCGGCGGCGGACACGCGCGCGTAGGGGCCATATCGTTTCCTCCGGACCGGGCGGATGAGGCGCGCAAAGCGGGCAGGGAAATCGTGGAAGAATTGCGCGCGAGCCAACGCGCGCTACTCGCGAAATCCGGCAAGGGCGCGTGAGTTTCTCCGTCTGAATGCGCAGGGTTAAGGGCGAACCTTAACCTACTCCTAATACCCTATTCCAATTTAAACCCCTCGATGGCCCAATAGGCTTGAGCGAATCCTGAACTGCTTTTAGCCTGATAGTCGAGGAGAATTTATTGTCTACCCGCATTCATAACCAGCTCTCATATCTAGCAATCATCTCTGTATTTTCAATCAGTGCGTTGGCGCAATCTTCGCAAGAACAGGCAATGGTTCGTCCGCGCTCCAAAACCGAAGGCAAGCCCCCAGCCCCGGTCGCGCTTCCAGCAAAGGCGCAGGCAAGCAAAAAGTTCGTGCTGGACGTAGTGCAATCCGCAGTCGCGCTGCCGCAGACTGACCAGCAAGACCGGCTGCGAGTGTTGAGTTCGGCAGTGAGCGTTATGTCGCCGATCGATGCCAAGGTAGCCGCGAAGTTCACGCGGGAAGGCGTGCGCATTGAGTCAGAGTTGATCTCTCTAGGACAGAAGCCAGCCGTCTCAATGCTGGCCAGCGGTCAAGCCGACTGCAAGACGACCACTGACTTCGTACAACGGCTGTATCCGGGTGCAGTGGCCGCGGCGGAACAGTCGCTCATAGGCGCGCTGACACGGTGTCCGAAGCAGACGAATGATCTGGTGCGAGCGCGAGTAGATGCTGCGCTGGCGCAAGGGATTTTGGCTCCGAGACTGCTAATGGCAGCGATCGATGCGCAACCTGCACATTCGCCCTGGGCGCAACAAGTGTTCACGCAACTGTTCTCGTCACTCCCGAGCGACGCAGACAAGGTCAGCGCCGAAGCTCCGAACTTTGCGGCGATGCTATCCACGACAGCGGCGAAGATGGAGAAGGACGCTGTCCGCGATGCAGGAAACAACTTGCTTCGCTGGCTGGGCAAGATGAAAGAAAGTGGAGATCGGCAGCTCGCGATCAACATCACCGTCTCGTCGATGAAGGAAACCTTGGGAGAAGAAGGATTCCAGAAGGCCATGGAAAAAGAAGTGATGGCGAAGCAAGCGGCAGACCTGGCCGGAGCTCCGGGAGAGAGTTCGCGTGAGCCGGAAGAATCCGTGTCAGTGCTTCAGGCAATGAAGGACTCGGGCGCTGACCAAAGCGAGGCGCTGAAGGACATGGCACCTTCACTTCGCGCGCGACAGGCGGCTGCGTTTGGATTCGCCCAAGGCACGTCCGGTGATCGCAAATCAGCAGAGGGATACTTCGACGTCGCATTCTCGGCGGCCGACGAAGTCTGGTCAAAGCGCGGCGAAACCAATGTTGCTGCTCTGGTGGAAGAGGTAAGCGAGGCGGCTGCGCAAGTTGATCCGGTGGCGGCGCTGAAGCGAGCGCAGGGACTTCAGGACCCGTCAGCGCAGGCGATCGGGATGATCGCGGTAGCACGAGTGGTGCTGAGCCATAATCTGCAGTAGTGCAGTTTGGAAGTGAAAGCCCTCCGGGGGATCGGAGGGCTTTTTATATTTACGCTGCCGCTTTCCGATCGCGCATTCTGCGGATGTAATCGTGGGCACTGAAGATGTTCTGTGCCTGCGTTCGTATGAGCGATGAGAGATTGTCGGGAAGATTCTCATTCAATGCTTCCTGATAGACCTTTTTGACACCATCCTCGGCGGCTTCAATCGAGCTCAGGATGGCATGGTCAGTACCCCCGAGACTGGCTTTAAGGTCCATCCATAGCCGGCGAATGGTTCCCCCGGCGCTGCCTTCAACGTCCACATCCGCACTTCCAAAATGCTGGATCTCAGATTGCAACTCGGCGGCATACTGTCCGCGCTCAATGCTCCGCTCGTTGAAAAATCGGCGGAGTTCGGGCTCTCTCACCTTTTCGGCGGCATCGCGATAACCTTGTTGTGAGTCACTATCAGCTTCAATGAGGTTTTTTACGATACCAAACACTTTGTCATTAGAAATGGCCATGCATACACTCCTGTTGTTCTGATTTGTGTGCTGTCCCCGGTTAGATGCCTGCAACCAGAGCCGTATGCCTTGAAATCGAGAGCGGAATGCTGTGCTGGCATTTTGCAATATGCCAAATTAGAATGTACGAACGATGAGAAATATTGGAATTTGCGTGCTGCTGCTGGCCGCGTCATTCGCAGGGGCTTTAGCTGGTGATGAAGGGAGTTCGATCGTGAACTTCACCGTGATTCGTGATTACAACGGGAAGCCTGTCCGCAATGCCAGCGTCATACTGCACTCGGTTGATAAGGGCGGCAAGCAAAACAAGGGCGGAGCACAGTTGAAGACTGACGCCGACGGCAAGGCCAATTATCCGGGACTGCCGTACGGCAAAGTGCGAGTTCAGGTGATTGCACCGGGGTTGCAGACGTTCGGCGAGGACTACGACATCAAAGATAAAACCATGGACATTGAGATCAAGATGAAACGTCCAACCGACCAGTACACCATTTATAAGTAAACTTTTTGATTCAACAAGAGACCCCGCCTGGCGCGGGGTTTTTGCTTTTAGAGCTGCGAACGAAGGTCTTTGCGGAGGATCTTTCCGGAAGGGTTTCGCGGGATGGCAGCGACAAAGCGAACCTGGCGCGGTTGTTTGTAATTTGTAAGCCGCTCGGCGACATAACCGCAGAGTTCATTTTCCAATTGTTTGCAGGGCGAAATGCTGTCGCGCAGGACGACGAACGCGCAGGGAACTTCGCCTGCATTGTCGTCAGGCGCTCCGATGACACCGCAATCGCGCACGCAAGGGTGCTCGAGCAGGACGCCCTCGATCTCCGCGGGTGCCATTGCGAATCCTTTGTATTTGATCATTTCCTTACGGCGGTCAACGATCTTGTAAAAGCCTTCGCTGTCACGAACGGCGACGTCGCCGGACCAATACCAACCATCGCGAAGGACTTCACGAGTGGAGGCAGGAGCGTTGAGGTATCCGCTCATGAATTGCGGGCCGCGCATAACAAGTTCGCCGGGTTCACCGCAAGCCACTTCGCTTCCATCTTCGGCAACAAGGCGGCAGTCAGTTTTTGCGGCGGCGTGGCCGATGGAGTCCGGGCGGTAAAGCTGAGATTCGAGAAATCCGAGGTGAGTGACGGGAGAAGCTTCCGTCATGCCGTATCCCTGGCGCACGCGAATGCCGGTAAGCGAGGTGAATCGCTTGGGAAGCTCAGGCGCAAGCGGAGCGGCTCCTGATTTCACAGAGCGTACGACATGGTTCGCAGGAAAGCAGCCTTGCTCGGCGGCAACGCAGAATCCATTCATGACCGGCGGAACCAACGGAAGGTAAGTGATCGCCTCCGAGACTAGCAGCGCGAGCGCGCGTTCCATGTCGAACCGCGCCATCAGGACGATCGTCGAACCGATGAGCAGAAAGGGATTGAGGATTACGTTCAGCCCGTAGATGTGGTACAGCGGCAGAAAACAGAGGACGACATCCTCAGAGTTAGGAGTGGCTTCTTCGCCCGGAGCGAGAAATTGATAAGCATTCGCGAGCAGGTTCTCGTGCGTGAGCATCACGCCCTTGGGCAATCCGGTGGTGCCGCTTGAGTATGGGAGAGCGGCGAGTGTATTTGCCGCATTCGACGCCGGCATGGGAACCGTGGCTGAATGGGACTTCAATAGTTCCGAAAAGTGTGCGGAGCCGGAGATGGCGTGTCGTGTGGTGAACAGGTGCCGCAGGTTCGGAATACCCGCCAGACTAACCTCTGCGATCTGTGGGCCGTCAGTGATCAGAGCAACCGCTCCGGAATTCTCAAGTTGGTATCGGACTTCGCGCTCCCGATAGCTGGGATTCAACAACGTAGGAACAGCGCCGGCGAGAGTGGCTGCGTGGAATGCGACCGCGTATTCCCAGCTGTTTGGAAGATATATGGCGATGACTTCGCCGGGCTTGATGCCAAGTCCCACCAGACTCCTTGCAGCACGCTCAATCATCTCGCCGAATTCGCCGTAGGAGATCCGTCTGGCGGGGCCGATGCATGAGGTGTCCATCAGAGCGATCTTGCTGGCATGTTTTCGGCAGGCGTTCAGAAGCGCGTCATGCAGAAAGATTCCGGAAAGTTCGGCATGGAGATGGGTGCGGAGCATCTGGGCGGGTTCATTGTAGAGCAGTCAGCACTCAGCAGTCAGCATTTAGTCGTCAATGTCGGAGGCGATGCGAGGTACATTCGATAGAATGACTGCATGCAAGAGTTGAAAGGGAAAACAGCACTGATTACCGGCGCGGCGATGCGAATCGGACGCGAGGTGGCATTGGAACTAGCGCGCGCTGGGGCAGATATCGCCATCACCTTCCGATCGTCGGACCGCGAAGCGCGGCGGACGGTGGTGGAACTGACAGCGTTTGGAGTACGGGCGTTTGCGCTAAAGTGCGATGTCCGGGATGAACTGAATGTGAAAGAGATGATTGCGGAAGTGAGAAGGGAATTGGGCGGCATCGACATCCTGGTGAACAACGCCGGCGCATACGCGACCGTGGAGTTCGAGAAACTGACAGTCGAGCAATGGGACGAGATGTTTGCTACGAACGCGCGGGGAGCATTTCTGGTCACGAAGCATGCAGCCAAGGAATTAAGGAAGCGCAAAGGGCGGGTAATCAACATCGGGTCGCTGGGCGGAATCAGACCGTGGGCTAGCCATGTCCACTACTGCGCGTCTAAGGCTGCGTTGCACATGCTGACGCAAGCGTCCGCGAAAGCGCTTGCGCCCGATGTGGTGGTGAACTGTGTGGCTCCAGGAATGATTGATCTGGGTGAAAAGAAGCCTTCAGCGGCGATGAAGAAGTTCACGGAGAAGACTCCGATGCATCGCAATGGGAATGCACAGGACGTTGCGATTGCGGTGCGGTTCTTCGCAGGCACATCGCAGTTTGTTACGGGGCAGATTTTGGTGGTGGATGGCGGATTGGGGCTGGCGTGAGGCTGCAGTTAGCCAGGATTGTCTGCTTGGCTAAGAACAACCGCAGGGGACTGTGCTGTTCCGGAATGCTTTATCTTCTTTCCTGCCCACTGGACGTAAGCTACCTCACGAATCTCAACTCGGTTTGTTTCCAGCTTTTCTGATTTTGGCTGCGCCAATTTCAGATGCGATCTGGGACCGCCAGAAGTCGGCTGCAGATAGAGGTGTAAACCTGCACCGAATGCGCTTACAGATTCAAGTATGAAGGTGCCGTTTTCTGAACCCGGAAGAGGCAATCCCCATACTTCCACGAGAATTCTTTTCTTTAAGAATGGAAGGAGCGATTGTGCCAATCGGTTTGGCGTTCCGAGGAGCGTTCCGGCAATCATGAAAAATATGATTGCTAACGCAATTCCCGCAAATCGAAACTGCTTGCTCAGTAGCGGGCCGAGCAGTGCGGTTACTCCGAAAACAGCAAATATGATGCCAAGACGCAGGTATCTGCTTTTCAATATTCCGTTCCGGTCATTCTAATACTGAGCGCAACGCTCCATCGCCGCTTGAATCTTTTCCACTGTTGGCATGTAGAACTTCTCCAACGTCGGAGCGAAGGGGATTGCCGGAATATCCGGCGCGGTCACGCGCAGGATGGGCGCATCCAGACATTCAAACGCCTGTTCGGCGATCACCGCGGAGATCTCTGACGAGATTCCCAAAGTGCGGTGGTCTTCCTGCACCAGCACCACACGGTTCGTCTTCGCGACGGAATTGAGAATGGTGTCATGGTCGATGGGGTTCAGTGTGCGCAGGTCAATGCATTCGACGTTGATGCCGTGCTCACTCTTCATCTTGTCAGCGGCCTGAAGCATGAGTTGCATCGTGTATCCGTAGGAGACGGCGGTCATGTCAGAGCCTTCGCGCCGGACAACAGCCTTGTCTAACGAAACGGTGTAGTCCTCGCTGGGCACTTCTTCCTTGATCGAGCGATACAGCTTCTTGTGCTCGAAATAAATAACCGGATTGTCGTCGCGGATCGCGGCTTTGAGCATGCCCTTGGCGTCATACGGAGTGCTGGGGGCGATAACGCGCAAGCCGGGCTCGTGTGCGAACCAGGTGGTGTTGGTCTGCGAGTGGTAGAGTCCACCGGCGACACCGCCGCCATAGCAGATGCGAAGTGTGATTGGACACGTCTGTGTGCCGGCGCTGCGGTATCGCAGCTTGGCGGCTTGCTGAGTGATGGCGTCCATCGCAGGAGTGACGAAGTCAACGAACTGAATCTCAGGTACGGGACGCATCCCGGCCATGGCTGCGCCGATAGACGAGCTGACGATCACGCCTTCCGCGAGTGGGGAATCGATGACGCGGTCAGGGCCGAACTCCTCGATGAGTCCCTTGGTGGCTTTGAACGCTCCGCCCATGACTCCAACGTCCTCACCGATGATGAAGACTTTTTCGTCGCGCTTCATCTCTTCATTGAGCGCGGTATTGATTGCGTCGATATACGTGATTAGTGGCATTTATCTTCCGAATGTCTGAATTGTTAGCTGATTACTTTTGCAGGACAGTTGGTGTCCACGTCTTGCGATTCAACTCGCGGTCGCGGATGCTGAACGAATAAACGTGGTCGAGCGCTTCTTCCGGCTCCGCGTAGGGAGCCTTCTCAGCGAACTCAATGGCTGCGTCCAGTTCCTTCTGGAATGATTCCAGAATCTGCGCCTTGAAATCATCTGACCAGAGTTTGTACTTGGCCAGATAGTTTTCCATGAAGGGAATGGGATCTTTCGACTTCCAGTATTCCACTTCAGCGGGATCGCGATACTTCGCGGGATCGATCTCGGAGTGTCCGTACCAGCGGTAGGTCTTGCACTCGATCAGCGTGGGACCGCCGCCGGTGCGCGCGCGGTGAATGGCTTCGCTGGCGACGCGATAGACAGCGACTGCATCGTTACCGTCCACTGTGATGCCGGGAATTCCGTAGCCTTGAGCCTTAATGCTAAGGTCTTCAACCTTGGTCTGAAGCTTCACAGAAACGGATTCAGCCCAGAGATTGTTTTGGATCACGTACACGATGGGCAGATTGTGAACGCCGGCAAAGTTCACGGCCTCATGCCAGAATCCGAGGCTGGTGGAGCCTTCACCTGAGAAGGCCATCACGATGTCATCTTTTTTCTGCATCTTGTAGGCAAGAGCAACGCCGGTGCCGATGTTGAGTTGCGCCGCGATGGTGGATGCAGGAGTGATGATGTTCAAAGGAGCGTATCCGCAGTGCGCCGGGGACGAACGGCCTTGATCGGGGCTGGTCTTGCGCGCGTAAATCTGCGAAATCATTAAATTCAGCGGCGTGCCTTTGATGAGGTTGGCAATGAAATCGCGATGCGAAGGGGCAATGGTGTCAGAAGGGCGGAGGTCAATTGCGCATCCGACTTCGGTAGCTTCTTGCCCGACTGCGGCGTAGTAGTTGCCGGAAAATCGACCCTGCTTGAAGAGGATGCGGATCTTCTCTTCCATCGTGCGGCACTTCAGCATGGTGGAATAGATCTGTTTCAGCTTTGCTTCCGGCAGAGGAGCAGTGCCGTTGACCGCTTTTGCGGGTGCCGCAGACGTTTCCGCGCGGTCTTTAGTTTTCGTGGCCATGTTTAATTATTTTCCTAAAGGGATGTATTTATTGTATCGCAACGATGCACTGCTTGGCAGCAGCCACGTTTTCAACAGGAATGTGTAAAAACGTACTTACAACTTCACAGTTGCGCGCGGAAGTTTAGCAATGACGAAGGGCTGAGCGGTTTGCACATTTTCCTGTGCGGCAGCATTGACCGATGCGGTCGAGATGTATTCGGCAGAAGTGCTAAGCTGATTCGCGGTGAAGGTAAGAATCGACAAATTGCTGGTGGACCGCGGCCTTGTGACTTCTCGTGAGCGCGCGCAGGCCCTTATCATCGCGGGACGCGTGCTCGCGAACGAGCAGAAGGTGGCGAAGTCCGGCGTCAACGTTGATGACGAATCCGAGCTTCGCATCATCGGGACTGATCTTAAATATGTCAGCCGCGGCGGCTTGAAGCTGGAGCGTGCAATTGAAAAGTGGGCAATCGATCTCGCAGGCAAACTGTGTATGGACATCGGAACCTCTACAGGAGGCTTTACCGATTGCATGTTGCAAAACGGCGCTGCGAAAGTGATCGCCGTGGATACGGGGTACGGCCAGATAGATGCGCGATTGCGAGCGGATTCCCGCGTTCGATTATTGGAGAAGACGAACGCCCGCTATCTTCAGCCGGAAGCAGTCCCCGAAGCTGTGGAGTTCATGGCAATGGATGTCTCATTTATCAGTGCTACACTCGTGCTCCCGGCGGTGGTGAAGGCCGCGTTCAAAGGTCGTTCGGGCGACATAGTTGTGCTGATCAAACCACAGTTTGAGGCGGGCAGGGAATCGGTGGGCAAAGGCGGTATTGTTAAGGACGAAGCCGCACAGCAATCGGCAGTGAAGAAAGTCCGCGACGCGGTTTCGCAACTCGGATTCGTAGATATGGATGTGATCGATTCTCCCATCTTGGGCACGGAAGGTAATCGGGAGTTCTTGCTTCATGCCAAACTCGGCACATAGTCGCTGTTGCTACGCTATCGCGCTCTTATTGTGCGTCACCTTGGCTGTGACTTCCGCCGCCGCACAGCAGAAGCGAAAGAAGGCGACTCCAAGCGCCCAAGCGAAAGCCGCCGATGACACGCCGATTCACGAAAAAATCGCGGAAGGCAAGTATGAATTGAAGAAGCAGAACGGCCAGGTTGCACAGATCGTTGGCGAACCGTGGACGTTGTACCGAACGAACGTGGGTTATGAGTTAAAAGAGCAGTGGATCGTCTCAAAGGACACGCAGCAGGAGCCGACAATCATTGATGTAGGCGTGAATTTTGCGCCGGGGCTGTTTCCCATCCAGATCAGGATCGGCGGAGTTGGTTCCGCGAAAGAACTGAACTGCAGCATGCAAGCCAAAGAGTTTTCCTGTGACAGCGCAGGCCTGCACGCGGCCATGGCAATGGAGAGACCTTATAATCTCTACCTTCCGTCGCCGTGGATGCTCGGGAGTATCGCGCGTCGCGCGAAGAAAGTGCCTGATAAGGCGACCAAGGTGCAACTCGTTCAAATGGTGGGAATGACCAGCGCTGGTCCAAAGCTGGATTCGTTCGAAGCGGAAGTGCAGTACGTTGGCGAAGATGAGATTGATGTCTCAGGCGAGAGGATTCCGGCGAGCATCTTTGAAATCAAAACGAAAACAATGCCCACTATTATGGTGTGGCTTTCGCTGGAAGGTGTAGTGCTGGCAATGCAAGGCTCGATCAAACCGGAAGAGCGCATGGAACTTACAAAGTTCACGAAGTTTGCGAAGTTCTGAAACATATGAAGAAAATCGTCATTGTCGCGAAGCCCGGAAAGCCTGAACTTAGAACGCTCGTGCCGGAACTAGTCGAGTGGCTTCATAAGCGCGGCTGTGAAGTGCTTGTCGATCCCGATTCAGCCACCTGTTGCACTGGGATCCCGGTAGTGCAACGGTCAGAGATCGCAGCTCAGAATCCGGACCTGGTGATCGTGCTTGGCGGCGATGGGACGCTTCTCGCCGCGGCGCGCGCTGTGGCTAAAATCAATATCCCGATCCTCGCGGTCAACCTGGGTTCGCTGGGATTCCTAACT
Organism: Terriglobales bacterium; assembly: GCA_025462725.1. Classification (GTDB taxonomy): domain Bacteria; phylum Acidobacteriota; class Terriglobia; order Terriglobales; family Acidobacteriaceae; genus JAICLA01. The sequence continues at coordinate 94,762 of JAOAPE010000003.1, forward strand.
GAGGTCCCGGTCACCGAGCTTTATGCCACGTTCGAAGCTGTCGAACAAAAGCGCTTTGCGCGGGAGTCGCGCTCGATGCTGCAATGCTGCGTGCAGCGCGGCACTGAGTGCATCGCTGAGTATCTAGCATTGAATGATGTTGTGGTCACAAAGGGAACCATCGCCCGCATGACGGAGGTGGACATCTTCGTCAACAACAACTTCGTCGCGAATTACAAAGCGGATGGCGTGATCGTTTCCACACCCACTGGATCGACTGCATACTCGCTCGCGGCAGGCGGCCCGATCCTGGAGCCATCGGTGGATGCATTTGTTATCACTCCGGTGTCGCCGCATGCGCTGACGAACCGGCCAGTGGTAGTGAGGGATTCGGCGGAGATCGGAATCCATGTCCGCAGTACGCCGGATGAGGCCTTCCTTACTGTAGATGGCCAAGTTGGAATGCCGGTGTTCGATGGAGACCGCGTGGTGTGCAAGAAGTCTGAGCATCATGTCCATCTTGTGCGATTGCCGGGCCGCACATTCTTCGATGTGCTACGCACGAAGTTGAAATGGGGAGAGCGCTAAGGCTCTCCGCTGCTATTATTCTCAGCCATGAATAAGTTTTGGCGGAAGTGTGCGGTTGCGCTGGCCTGTCTGGCGTCGTCGTTTATTTCAGTTGCTCAGCAGCGTCCTGCGGCTGACTTGATCATCACCAATGCAAATGTGTGGACGGTGGACTCTTCGCGTCCTCATGCGGAAGCGATTGCAGTCATTGGCGAGCGGATCGTAGCGGTGGGAACTGCGGCGGAGATCGAACTGTGGCGCGGGAGGCAGACGAAGGTCATTGATGCGAAGAAGAAGCTCGTCCTGCCGGGATTCAATGACGCGCACGTTCACTTTCTTGATGGCAGCTCAACGCTCTTCGAAGTGGACTTAAAGGACGCGAACAGTCCTGAGGAGTTTGCGCGGCGAATCCAAGCGCAGACGAAGAAGCTTTCAAAGGGCGAGTGGATGCTGGGCGGCAATTGGGATGACCAGGCGTTCGCGAATCCGCAATTGCCAACGCGGCAGATGATTGATGCAGTCACACCGGAGACACCGGTGTTTGTGAATCGGCATGATGGACACATGGCACTCGCTAATTCGCTGGCGTTAAAGCTGGCGGGAGTGGATTCGAAAACCCCTGATCCGCCGGGTGGGAAAATCGTCCGCGACGCGAATGGCGAGCCCACGGGCATCCTGAAGGATGCTGCGATGGACTACGTTTACAAAATTGTTCCGGAGATGAAGCCAGAGCGCAGAACGGCTGTCTTTAAGGACGGACTGAAGTATGCAGCGTCGGTTGGCATGACCAGCTTGCAGACGATGAGTACCGCATACGCAAACATTGCTGTCTTTAGCGCTATAGCAGAGACCAACCAGCTGACGCTCCGTGTAAATGCTGTTCCGATGGAAACGAATTGGCAGGACCAGGCGAAGCTGGGGATTCGTCATGCGTGGGGCTCGCCCTACCTTCGTCTCGGTGCGTTGAAAGGGTTTGCAGATGGCTCACTCGGTTCGACTACGGCATACTTTTTCGAGCCATATCTGGATGCCCCGAAAGAGCGAGGACTGCTTTCCGATGAAATGCAGCCGCTCAGCGGTATGCGCGAGCGCATGACCAAAGCCGATGCCGCTGATTTGCAGTTGTGCATCCACGCCATCGGTGACCAGGCAATCTCGATTGTGCTTGATCTGTTTCAGGACGTGACCAACAGCAATGGGCAGAAAGACCGCAGGTTTCGCATTGAGCATGCCCAACACATCGCGCCTAAGGATTTCGTGCGATTTGCAAAGCTGGGTGTGATCGCTTCCGTACAGCCATATCACGCGATTGACGATGGACGCTGGGCGGAGAATCGCATTGGTCACGAGCGCAGCAAAACGACTTATGCCTTCCGGACACTGCTCCAGAATGGGGTGAAGCTGGCTTTGGGCACTGACTGGCCAGTAGCGCCGCTTGATCCAATGCAGACCATATACGCGGCAGTGACCCGGGCCACGCTCGACGGAAAGCATCCAGAAGGATGGATCCCGGAACAGAAAATAACCGTAGCCGAAGCCGTGGAAGCCTACACGATGAGCTCGGCGTATGCGGAATTCCAAGACAAAGTAAAGGGCAGCATCACGCCGGGAAAACTCGCCGACATCGTCATGTTGAGCGATGACATTTTTACAATCCCGCAAGAAACGATCAAGAAGGTGAAAGTGCAAGAGACGATTGTTGGCGGGAAGGTGGTTTATTCGCGCGCGAATTAGGTTTCCTGTCGAAAGAGATCCTTCATCGTCTCGCGTTTTCGAACCACTGTAACACCAGAGCCATCCACCATCACTTCCGCGGCCCGGGGTCGCGTGTTGTAGTTGGACGATAATGCCATTCCATACGCTCCGGCATCGAGAATGGCAACGAGATCGCCTTCGTGCAAATGCGGCAGTTCGCGATCGCGCGCGAAGAAATCTCCCGTCTCGCAGACCGGGCCTACAACATCAACAACGCTGGTAGCTTTGGTCATCTGCAAAACCTGATTCAACTGCACAGGCACGATCTCGTGATACGCGCCATAAAGTGATGGCCGGAGAAGATCGTTCATTGCGGCGTCAACGATCACGAAACGCTTCTTGCCATTCTGCTTGGTGACGACCACGCGACTGAGAAGCGCTCCGGCGGGAGCGACGATCGAGCGACCGGGTTCGAGAAGCAGATGGACTTTAAGTCCGCCTAACGAGTCGTGCAACGCATGTGCATACGCTGAAGATTTGGCTTCAAAGTTGTCCGCCTCGGCGTCTTCGCTCTTATAGGAAATCCCGAGTCCTCCGCCGGCGTCGACATAGCGGATGTTGTGTCCGTTGGCAGCGAGCGCGCGGACCAGTTCCGCAATGCGCAGCATCGCCTTAGCGAACGGTTCTACTGTGGTGATTTGCGAACCGATATGGCAGCTCACGCCGGCGACATCGAGATACTTGCGGGCTGCGGCGCGGGTGTAGAGGTCACCAACGTCGCTCAGAGCGACTCCGAACTTATGCTCGCGCAAGCCTGTGGAGATGTACGGGTGGGTGTCCGCAAAGACATCGGGGTTGATGCGAAGAGCGATGCGCGCCTTTTTCTTGATTTTCGCAGCGCGCTCGGCGAGCAGGTCAAGTTCGCTTTCGCTCTCCACGTTGAAGATGAGGATGTTGGCTTTCAGCGCGGCATCGATCTCCGCGGCGGTCTTGCCCACTCCTGAAAAGACGACTTTCTCCGCTGCCTTACGGCTGACGTGGAGAACACGTTCCAGTTCGCCGCCGGAAACAACGTCGAATCCGGAGCCGAGTTTGGCCAGCATCTTCAGGAGTGAGAGGTTGGAATTCGCTTTGACGGAATAACACACCGTGTGAGGGAACCGCTTAAATGCATTTTCGAAAGTGCGATAGCGATCGCGAATGGTGGACGCGGAATAGACGTAAAGCGGTGTGCCGTATCGCTCCGCGAGGTAGGCCAGCGGAACCGAATCCGCGAGTAGATGGTTCTTCTTGTATTGAAATGCGGGCGGGCGGGCGATTATTTTCATGGACTCGACAGTATACGAGAGCGCTTAGACGTTGCGTAGTGCGCGGGAGGTCTTGCTGCGTTTCGAAGTGGACGTTGCAGATGCGGGTGCGCCGTTCTCTTTGATTTTCACCACCACAACTGTTTCATCGTCGAATGGACTTACTCCTGCAGAGTGTTCATCGACGGCGGCAAAGATTGCAGTTACTAAATCATCAGCTGACTTATCACAATTCTTTCGAACAATTTCTTCCACGCGTCCGCGGCCGAATTGGTGGTCCTTGTGGTTGACAGCATCAATGATGCCGTCGCTGAAGAAGACGAAGACGTCACCGGGATGTGCATTAAGAGTGACTTCGTCATACTCAGCGTCTTCGAATAATCCAAGCGGAAGGCCAGTGGCTTCAACAATCTGCGTCTTGCCCTGATGACAGTAGATCGGACGCGGCTGTCCTGAATTGGCGATCTGCATCATCTTACGGTCTTCATCCCAGACGGAATACAGCATGGAGACAAACTGCGCATCAATGCGACGCTCGTTCAAAGAAAGATTGATGGAAGCCAGCATTTCCGCCGGAGAAGGTTCCAGACTGGTCATAGAACGAACCATGCCGCCGACCAGGGCTGCAAATAGGGCAGCGGGAGCACCCTTGCCACTCACATCGCCCACGGCGATTCCCACGCGTCCGCCGGTGTACGTGAGAAAGTCGTACATGTCACCGCCGATAGCGTGTGCGGGCGTAAACTTTGCAGCCAGTTCCGCGCTGGGCATTACGGGACAGCACGGCGGCAACAAGTGCTGCTGCACAACGCGCGCCATCGAAAGTTCGCGCTCCATGCGCTGTTCCTCGCGCGCGATCCGCTCGTAAAGGCGCGCATTCTCGATTGCAATCGCTACCTGGGCAGCAAGCGTGACTACCGTGCGCATGTTGTCTTCGTTGAAGTATCCGCGACGGGTATGCTCAAGATCGAGCACGCCGATGACGATGTCCTTGTAGATAAGCGGCACGCACAACTCTGAGCGTGTCTCTGGATTCACCATGATGTACCGCGAATCCTTTGTGACATCCGGCACGAGGATGGTGCGCTTCTCTGAAGCAGCCGCGCCCACCAACCCGCGTCCCATCGGAATGTCATGCTTGAGCTGGATGTTCTCCTTGAAGCGCAATGAGAAGCGATGCTGGAGTATTTGTCCCGTTTGGTCGAGCAACAAGATGCTGAACATCTGGAAGTCGATCACGCGATTTAGCAGATCGCCAATACGCTTGAGCAATTGATCAAGATTGAGGATCGAGGTTAGATCACGACTGATCTCATTCAACACTTGCAGCGTCTGCGCCTGCCTGGCCACACGCGTGTACAGCCGGGCGTTTTCAATGGCTGTCGCAATCCGCGAAGCAACGAGCGTCAGCAAGCGGCTGTGTTCTTCCTTGAAGTAATCCAGTTGGCTAGATTGGATATCGATGACGCCGATAACCCGGTTCTTCGCTACCAAGGGAACGGCGAGCTCAGATTTCACATCGGGATGAGCGTCGATGTAATCGGAGTCACGAGTAACGTCGGAAACAAGAACGGTTTCACGGCGCTCGACCGCGCGTCCGGTAATCCCTTTGCCGACTTTTATGCGAAGACGTTCGACGTCTGGCGCATGTCCGATCTGAAAGCGCATCCGCAAGTCTTGCGTGCGCTCATTCAGTAGAAGAATGGCAAAGATTTCGAAAGGGATGACCTGCCTGACAAGCTCGGCGACGGTCTGAAGCAAGGTATCAAGATCAAGGCTGGTGTTGATCGGGTCAGCAAGTCTGAGCAGGAAATGTTCTACGCCGGAGGAGCCCAATTCCGTTGCGGGATGGATACCTGAAGTTTTTGCAGCTCCTGTTTTCACAACCGATGACATGCACTTCAATGATAACAGTCAAAGCAGGTGGACTGAGAAGTAGGGGAAAAGCTAATAGCCGGAGACGTTCGCAGGTTCGGTGACGACCGGAGCACCGAGATCGCGCACGATTCCCACTCCACCGCTAGTGCCGATACGATTAGCGCCGGCTTGGATCACGGCAAGTGCGTCGGCCGCGATTCGGACTCCGCCAGATGCCTTCACACCGAGTTTTTCGCCGACCACGCCGCGCATGAGCGCAACATCGTCGACCGTGGCTCCGCCACCGGCAAATCCGGTGCTGGTCTTTACAAAATCAGCGCCAGCGGCGACGGCGAGTTGGCAGGCCACAAGTTTTTCGTCGAGAGTGAGTAGGGAAGTCTCAAGTATTACTTTAAGTATTCCGCCGTTGTCGTGGACGACATGTGCCACACCAGCGATGTCAGATTGCACAAGGTTGCGGTCACCGGATTTCAGCGCGCCGATGTTGAGCACCATGTCCACTTCTGAAGCACCGATACGCAGGGCTTCTTCGGCTTCGAATCTCTTTACTGAAGTGAGTGATGCGCCATGAGGAAATCCCGCTGGCACTCCAACTCTCACGTTGCTGCCGCGCAGGAGCGAGACGGCCAGCGATGCCCAAGTCTGGTGCACGAAAGCGCAGCAGAAGTTGTAGGCCAACGCCTCTTCACAAAGCTGGATGACCTGCGACTGTGTTGCTTCAGGCTTGAGGAGAGTGTGATCGATCATCGCAGCAACTGCCTGCCATGAAGGACGATTGTCGGTCGAAGCGACGCCGGGAATAACGGTGCTCTGTGCCATGTGCGCTGACTCCGATTTTAACAGGTAGCCGAAGCGAAGGTCGAAGTTTTCACAGTGACATGTTTCCTAAGCGCCGGCGCCTGATGAGTGCGGCTTCTGCCGATCAATACGCGAAAGCAAATGCCGGACAAGTTCCAACTCAGTCGTTCCATCTGCGGGATATTGCACCCGGCCGAAAGCGGCAGTCAGCGCATGGCTCGCGCCGGGACGCCCCTCCGCGAGTCTTGTGAGGCCGGTAATGATTTTATTTTGCACCGAGAGCACATCGTTCTCGCTGGTCTCAGGAAGAATCAGCGCAAAACGGTCCGCCGAATAGCGGCAAATCGTGTCAGTGTTGCGAACGGACGACGCGAGCAGATGGGCGATGTCGCGCAGGAGATCGTCGCCAGCGTCGAAGCCTAGGGTCTTGTTGACGTGGCTGAAGTTCTGCAAGTCGAACATGATGATGGAGAACTGCTTCTCAAACCGCTTCGCGCGGGAGATCTCATGGGCCACAGCGATATGGAAATAACGCTGGTTGTAGACGCCGGTGAGGCTGTCAGTGTTTGCCACACGGCGCAGTTCTTCAGAAAGCTGCACGTTTTTGATCGCAGTCGCGCAGACGTCGCCTGCAGCTTGTGAGATTGAGCGGTCATCCGTGGTAAATGCGTTGGCGGTTGTATGCGATATCACCACGACGCCGAGCGTTTCACCCAATGACAGCAACGGAACCGCCATCTCCGCCGCCGAGTTGTAAAGGCACGGCTTCCATTGCGGAGACTCTTTGATCTTCTCAGTTACGTTGTTGGCGATGACGTTCATGCGGGCTTCCATGGCTTCCGCAATGATGCCACTCCGCGCGGATGAGCGATATGTTTCTGGGTCGGGATGATGTCCGCCAGTGTGCGCGCTCAAAATGAGCACACCGCCCTTGTCGCGTAGCAAGATTGAGACTTCACTGCCTTCGAAGGTGTCACTGATGAGATCGCAAAGTGTGACCAGAAGCTGATCAAGATCACTGGCGCTGGTCGCGGAGCGGGCGATCAGGTTGATGAACTCGATCTGCCGCATGCGTCGTCTTTCGTTGGTGTAGAGTCGGGCATTCTCCAACGCCACTGCCGCCTGTGCAGCAAACATGGCGAGCAGTCCGATCATGTCGTCGGTGAAGAAATCTATTTGCTCACTTTCAATATTCAAGACAGCGATGACTTCATCGCGCACTAGCAGCGGCAGCGCTAGCTCACTGCGAATGTCCTTGTTGAGGCTGAAATATCGTTGGTCCTTCGCAACATCGGGGACATAGATGGGCTGCTTACTGGCTGCAACATATCCGACGATTCCATCCGGCCCGATCGCGAAGCGGGTCTTAGGGCCGCGGTCCTTCCCATTTTCGGCGCGGATGTAAAGCTCTCCGGCGGCGGCGTCAACCATCAGCACGGCGCAGTCGGCGACCTCAAAATAATTGCGCACGATAAGAAGTATCTGGTGCAGAACGGTGTCTGCATCCATGCTGGAGAGGATCATCTCCGTAGCTTCCTGAAGGACTGCGACTTCCCGAACGCTGGAATGTAATTGCTTCAATTGTTAGGCCCCAGAAGGTGAGTGACGTTTCCGATTATAGGGTGAGCGGAATTTTCTGAGTGTTTATAGCACGAGGGGGAAACGAATCATTAAACATCCGCGCAGAAGTTTGTTAGAATTCGCGGCCACTACTTAAGCCGATTTGCCGGGAGGCCCTAATGCTGGTTCGCGATTACATGACTACTAATGTCACGACGTTGACGGACGACTTACGGCTTCTGGATGCTGCGCTGATGATCCGCCGCACAGGGAAGCGACATGTGCCGATCGTCTCGGCGAAGGATGGCACGGTAGTTGGCATCATCAGCGATCGCGATATTTCGCGGCTCGCGCCTTCCATCCTGTCAAAGCAAACGGAAGATGAGTACAACCGCGTTTTCGAAGATACGCCGATCACTGCGGCGATGACGAAGGCGCCATTGACGATCTCTCCTGACGCTCCCATCACTGATGCCGTGCAGATCCTCTATTCAAAGAAAATCGGCGGACTGCTCGCCGTAGAGAACGGCGAACTCAAAGGCATTCTTACCGTCAGTGACATGTTGGGTCTACTCAACGAATTGCTGACCGGCGGCGACAAATCACGAAATATGAGCAGCGGCGGCTGACGCCAGCCGTTTATGCGGCTTGCTTGCGAATAAGCACCGCGGGCTCGGCTGTGAAATCTGGCTCAGTGTGGCGATGCGCTTCCACCACCTTCATCTGCTTCCAATCGTACGGAAATTCTTTACCGCAATCCAAACAGACAACATAGGTCCCTGTGACTTGAGCTGCTTTTGCTCGAGCGCCGACCTTGGCGGTTATTGGAAAACTGTAATTGCTGTGCCAGCAGCCGAACAGGATGTCCATGAAATCAGTGATCATTGATACTCCCCGGGGCAAATCCGAATTGGTATGGCCCAAACCGAATCATCCACAACAACTATGATTCAGCTTCAAGGGATTAGATTCAGAGTAGCTGGAAAAAGGTTTGTCTAAGGTCGAAAGAAGAATGCACCAGGAATGGGCGCGGAAATTGCGATTCCTATTAAATAGAGCAGCTTAGCTCTCTGGAGTCGGTTTTGAGGATTTGCACTTTGTGACGATGGCGTCGTGCAATTTGGCGCGGAGGGTGTCAGGAAGCTCGTAAATCTTGTTTTCGCGGTAGATCTCGATGGTCTTTTTGGTGGTATTGCAGACGATGTAGCAGTTGTGGCACCAAGTCAAATGTTCGGAAAGCTCAGCTTTCAGTTTCTGGTCCAGAGAACCGTCAAGAAAATCGTTGAGTTCGGTTAGAAATTGAGAGCACTTCACTTCGATTGGTCCCCGTCATTATTTTTTTTCTTCTTGAAGTACCTGTTCAGGCGCTCGCGCAATTGCAAACGCGCACGAAGCAACCTGGACTTCACCGCAGGAACACTCAAGCCAAGCGTCTCCGCAGTTTCCTCCGTACTCAAGCCTTCTACGTCACGCAACATGAACACCGTCCGAAAACCCATGGGCAAACCCTGGATGGTCTTTTCCAGGATCTCACTGAGTTCAGCCTGCCGATACTGCTGCTCCGGGTTCGGGCTCCAATCGGCGACTTCCCGAGGTACCGATCCGTCCTCCGTCTCCACGTCTTCGTCCATGGATACGGTCTTGCTGGACTTCCGTTTGCGAAGCTTCATCAGCGCTTCATTGACGGCAATACGAACCAACCAGGTGTAAAACTTTGAATTCCCCTGGAACTGCTTCAGGTTCTGGTACGCCTTCAGGAAAGCGTCTTGCACTACATCTTCTGCGTCCTCGCGGTTCTGCGTGATGTGCTGCGCAATGCGAAAGACGTTTCGATCATACTTCCTGATGAGCTGCTCGAAGGCGGCAATGTCGCCTTCTCTCGCAGACTGGATGAGCGCTAGCTCTTCGCTAGTGTCCCCCGTTGTTACATTTGTTTGGATGGTTCCCATGTTCTCGCGATGCAATATATTGGCGCAAAAATGAAGACGGATATCTAGATTAACAGGTTGGTCGAACCGCTCAACCCAATGACAATGAATATGCGAACCTGGATATTGTACGCGGTTGCAACAGCTATTGCACCGTTGCTGGCCGGATGCGCTAAAGATGTGGTTCACGATGTGCGCCTTGCCTGTCCAGTATGGATTCGATGTGCCAACTCTTGGTATCGAGGAGTCCGCCCAGCCGGGAATGACAAGACCGTGGTGTTCAAGCCCGGCAAGAAGGGCAAGTTTACGATGGAGTGCGGGATTCTTTGCAGGCCCGAGGCACGAAACAAAGCGGGCGAAGATAACGTTGGAGTAGGTTCCCGATTGACAGCACAGGTGAACTCCTTATAATTCCAGCGCTATTGATGTGGTAAAGTTGCCCACGTACTCAGGACTTCATGGCATACGATAAAGACATTTCGAAGCTGGTGGAACAGGCTGTTGCGGATGCGCTTGAGGCGCAGCTCTCCAGCTTGCGGACGTCCCTTCAATCGGAGATTGTCAGCAAAGTCATGAAGACAGTCCAGCCTGCGCTTGAAAAGCAGACTGCTGCTGCAAAAGAGGCGGATGCCCCAGCTGCGGGATCCGGCCCCACTGATTTGCTCAATGCTGCCGTGGCCAGCATCTATGACGCCAACGCGCAGACTGAAATTTTGAAATCACTGCTCGATGGCATGTCGCAATTCACTTCGCGCGCAATGCTCATGGTGGTGAAGGGCGGCTCCATCTCAGCATGGCAATCGCGGGGATTCGCCGATCAAGGTGCCATCAAAGGATTCACCCTGGAATCCACCTCGGGTCTGGCCGGCCGCGCTATTAAGGACCGCGAGCCCGTTTCCGCCGCGGCTGTAGATTTCGACAATGGTTTCATCGGCACGCATGGCAATCCGGTTGACGGCAATGCTTGCGTGCTTCCGATAGTGGTTCGCGAAAAGGTGGCCGCTGTCGTTTACACAGACGCCGGCGTGGACGGAACGACAGATCAGTCAGCATTGCGATTGCTAGTGAGGTCGGCGGCGAGCTGGCTCGAATTGATGGCCATGCGCAAGGCCGGAGTCGGTGCGGGAGATACGTCCATCCCCGAACCGGCAATGGCGGCAGCAGCGGTCGCAGCAGCCCCGGCGCCTGCTCCAACGCCTGTTCCCGTTGCAGCACCTGCGCTAGTAGCAGTGCCTGATCCGGAACCAGAACCAGTGGCTGCGACACCTGCGCCGACTTCAGCGGCAGTTGCAGGCAGCGGGCCTGATCTATCTGGATTATCGCCTGCAGACCAAGAGATCCATAAAAAGGCGAAACGTTTCGCGAAGCTGCTTGTGGATGAGATCAAGCTCTACAACCAAGCCAAGGTCACTGAAGGCCGGCAAAATAAAGATTTGTACAAACGTCTTCAGGAAGACATCGACAAGAGCCGCGCAACCTATGAAAAGAGGTACTCCGCAACTGCAGCGGGGAGCGCGGGTTATTTCAGTGCAGAGGTGATCCGAATCCTGGCGGACAATGATCCGTCGAATCTCGGCAGCGACTTTCCACAGTAAACTAAGATTGTGTCCCGCATCCGTTGGTCTGTATTTTCGATACTCGGCGCATCACTCCTGATTGCGTCTTCAACTTCTTCCTATGGAGTGGCGCAAACAAAAACTAAGAAGCCATCCGCCGCGTCCGCGAAAAAATCCAAAAAGAAAATTCCGGTAAAGGCCAGCGCCGCGCAAAAAGCAAACATGCGGAAAGCAGCGCAGAAAAAAGCGGCTGATGATGCGCGCTCGCGTCGGATGAAGCAGGCGTTTGTCGCCTCCTCTGATCTCAAGCCAATGGCGCGGCAGCTTTTGGAGACGCGTTCCAAGGCCGCTTACTCCGGTGTAGAACACTACGCCAGCAAGCACGCCGACTCAGAACCTGGCGCCTTGGCTGACCTGGTGCTCGGATATGCGCGCCTTCAGGACAATGACAACAACAAAGCCATCGCGGCATTCAAGAGCGCGAAGCCGCATGCCCGCGAGTTGAGCGATTACGTGGATTACATGATGGCGCAGGCTTATCGCAACAGCGGCTCGCCTAAAGATGTGATCGTCGTTCTGAGTGGATTTGCGAAGCAGTATCCCGATTCGGTCTTTGTGCGTGACGCTTCCTTGATGTATGGCAATGCGCTTCTGAGTACGAGCGCCCCCGAACAAGCGGTGGAAGTCCTCGAGAACCAGCGAAAGCCGGCTCGTGCGGATATCGAACTCGCACTCGGCCGCGCATACACCGCTGCCGGGCAAAATGACAAAGCAATAGATACCTTCCGCAAACTTTATTACGAGATGCCGCTGAGTCCCGAGGCAGACGAAGCAGGTGTGCATCTGCGGCAGATGGTCGGGACCGGCGCATACGGCTCCCGAGAGGCGCGCAAGACCCGCGCCGACCTGCTGGCAAAAGGGAAGCGATACTTCCAGGCAATCTCTGAATACCAGCAACTCGTAAGCGAAGCTTCAGGACAGCCCGTTGCCGGAATTCAGGTGGCTCTAGCCAACGCTCTTTATAAGAACGACCGGCAGAGTGACGCGAAAAAGGTGCTGTCGGATATCACCGACGCTAAAGATGAGATCAATGCGCAGCGACTCTATTTGCTCGGCGAGATCGCACGCTCATCCGACGACGACTCCACACACAACTTAGTACTCGATCAACTACGCGCATCTGCTCCTCAAAGTGGATGGCTGCAGGAAGCATTGCTGAGCGCGGCGAATAAATATTTGCTGCGCCGGAGTCTGGACCAATCCGCAGCGTTGTTCGCGGAGATCGCAACGCGGTTCCCGGCAGGCCGCTATGGCCCAAGCGCCCATTGGAAGGCGGCGTGGCTGGCCTATCGGATGGGGAAGACCGCCGATGCGAAGAAGCAATTTGAAGAACAGATTTCGCTGTTCCCGAATTCGGCGGAGGTTCCGAACGCGCTTTACTGGCGAGCGAGGATCGCGGAAGACGAACATGAAACCGCGAAGGCCCGCGCTTACTATTTGAAGCTGTCTTCGCGGTTCCGCAATTATTACTACGCGATACTCGCGCGCGAGCGGCTTCCCGAATTGAAGAAGCCAGGCACGCAACTCGATGAAGACCCGCTGCTGGGAATGGTCCCCGACGGCCAGGAAAAAGTCTCATTGATTGAAACTGCTGACGGAGTTACGGATGTTCGTCTGCAAAAAGCGCAGCTGCTTTCGAATGGTGCGCTCTTCGATCTCGCCATTAAGGAATTGCAGCCCGCAGTCGCAGAAAGCGACAAGCCGTGGGCGATAGGGGAGATCGTCCGCTTGCACCAGGATGCCGGCCGTCCTTACACAGCATTGCAGACCCTCAAGCGGGCCATCCCGAATTATTTTGCAGTGGACCTCTCCGCTGTTCCGAAACCATTTCTGGAGACGCTGTTTCCCCGACCCTACTGGCAGGACCTCAAGAGGGACTCTGTGGCCAATGGCCTCGATCCATATTTGGTGGCCTCGCTCATCCGACAGGAATCAGAGTTCAATGCCGGCGCAGTTTCTCATGCGAACGCATACGGACTGATGCAATTGCTGCCGAATGTCGGCAAGAAAGTGGCGCATGACGTGAAGCTGAAGCCGTTTTCGACAGCGCGACTTCTCGAACCCAGCGCTAACATCAAGTTAGGCACGCGATACTTCCGCGACATGATCAGCGTGAACGGAGGCCAAGTGGAGTACGCTCTGGCCGCCTACAACGCGGGCACAAACCGTGTCACCGACTGGCGAGCAGGCGGCTCATTCCGCGATGTCCCGGAGTTTGTGGAATCCATCCCGTTCACGGAAACAAGGGAATACGTGCAGGCCATCATGCGCAATGTCGCTGTCTATAAGAAGGTTTACGGCGCGAATTAGGACTGCTGGCGCGTTTGTGCTGGCTGCTGATTGAAGAACAAATCAGATATTAGCAACAGGGAACCGATCACGATGGCGCTATCGGCCAGGTTGAAATCAGGCCAGTGATACGAACCGAAGTTGAACATCAGGAAGTCCACCACGCTGCCAATGCGAATGCGGTCTGAGAGATTCCCCAGCGCGCCACCCATGATCAGCGCTAGCGCCAATCCACCCGCTGTGAATGAATGACCTGAGCGCCACAGCATCGTGGTCACAATAGACAAAACGAGTACAGAGAATAAGATCAGTCCGGGCGCGGTGTAGCGGGAAGCGGAGTCCGCAAACAGGCTGAATGCCGCTCCCGGATTCAAGACGTGGCTTATGCTGAAAAAGCCCGGTATCACCGTTACTGTGTCATGCAATGCGAGCCTTCGCGCGACAAGAGACTTCGTCGTCTGGTCGAGCATGAGCACGACTATGGCAATCACAAAGTAATATCTGCGAAACGACGCGCGCGCATTGTCAGCGAACTCCATTAGGCTTTTGCGATCTCCTGGATCGAAGCTGAGCAACGCTCGCATATCATCGGATACTCTTTGTTCTCTCCAACGTGCACGGAATAATTCCAGCAGCGTTCGCATTTCTCCCCGGCGGCGCGGCTGACTTCTACATGCAGCGCTGCAGAACCGTTGCCCCCGGCAGCTTTCTCCACCGTGACGCCGGAGACGATCAACAGGAATCGAAGTTGTTGAGCGTACTTGGATAAGGTCTCGTACGTCGATTCAGGCGCCGAAATCTTTAGTTGCGCTTCCAGGCTGCTTCCAATCTCTTTGCTTTGGCGCGCCGTCTCCAGGGCTTTGAGGGCCTCGTCGCGCACCGACATCATCAATGTCCAATCGCGCCGCAAAGCTTCCAGCGTCGAAACATTAATGTCCTTGCCGTAGATGTCATGCGGTTGCGGGAAGAGTTCAAGATGAACGCTCTCTGACCGGCCTTCTACTTTGGGCATATTTTGCCAGATCTCATCTGAAGTAAAGCTGATGATTGGCGCGATCAGCCGCACGAGCGCTTCAGCGATTCGCCAGATAGCGGTCTGCGCCGAACGGCGAGCACGCGAATTCGGAGCAGATGTGTACAGTCTGTCCTTTATTACGTCGAAATAGATGTTGCTTAGATCGACAGCGCAGAAATTGTGGACCTCGTGATAAACACGATGAAACAGCATCTCGTCGTACCAATTCTGCACACGCTCCGAGAGTTCAGCCGTTCGCATGAGCATGTATTGATCAAGTGAATCCATGTCCGCGAAAGCAACCGGCTTGCTTGGATCAAAGTCGTACAGATTGCCCAGCATGTTCTTGAAGGTGTTGCGGATCTTTCGATAGTTCTCCGCGACTCGCTGCATCAGTTCTTCTGAAGCATGCACGTCTTCGCGGAAATCCACTGACGCGACCCACAAGCGAACGATCTCGCCGCCTAGCCGCCTGGCGATATCCACCGGATCGACAACATTGCCCAGCGACTTCGACATCGCCTTGCCGGTAGGATCCAGCGTCCAGCCGCTGGTTGACACTTTCTTGTAGGGGGCATGATCGCGCGTACCGACGGAGCAGAGCAGGGAAGAATGGAACCATCCGCGATGTTGGTCTCCGCCTTCAAAATAGAGATCAGCGGGGAAGTGCAGCTTCCCCTTCCCGAGCACCGCTGCGTTGCTTGATCCGGACTCGAACCACACGTCGATGATGTCCATCTCTTTACGAAATTCGGAGCCGCCGCACTTCGCGCACTTTGTTCCCGCCGGCAATATCTCCGAGGGCTCGTGCACATACCATGCATCGGCCCCTTCTTTGGCAAACAACTCGACTACGCGCTGGTTGGCTTCCTTCGAGCGCAACATTTCATTGCAGGATTCGCTCGCGCAAAAGAATACGGCGATGGGAACTCCCCAGATACGCTGCCGCGAGATGCACCAATCGGGGCGCGTGGCGATCATGTTGGAGATGCGTTCTTCGCCCCACGCGGGGTCCCACTTCACATTCTTGATCTCGTCGAGCGCGCGCTGGCGAAGCGTGCTGTCGTCCACTTTGCCTTCCATGCTGATGAACCACTGTTCGGTGGCGCGGAAGATGACTGGCTTGTGGCATCGCCAGCAATGCGGATATGAGTGTTCGATCTTTCCTGAGCCTAAGAGTGCGCCGCGTGATTTCAGCAATTCAACGATGGGCTCATTCGCTTGGAAAACTGTCTTGCCGTCGTACTCAGGTAATCCATTGCGGAGACGCCCGGCATTATCGACGTTGCATGTCTGGTCGAGCTTGTACTTCACTCCGGTGTAGAAGTCGTCCGCACCGTGTGATGGCGCAGTATGCACGGCGCCCGTGCCTTGATCGGTGGTGACGTAAGTTGCCAGTACTCCCAGGATCGAACGGTCGAGAAACGGATGCGCAAAAGTGGCATACTCCAGCTTCTTGCCGCGGAATTTTGCGACCTCGACTGCGTCTTCAAGGGAAGTGATTTTCTTCGTCGGCTCGGCCAGTGCTTCAGCGACGATGTACACCTCTCCCTTTGATTCCAGCGCGACATACTCGTAATCAGGATGGAACGCTACCGCCATTGACGCAGGAAGTGTCCAGGGTGTGGTTGTCCAGATGATGGTGCTGACCTTCTTGCCCGCAAGCGCCACATCAATGTTCGCCGGATCACTCGTCAACGCATACTTCACATAGACGCTCGGACTGGTGTGTTGGGCATATTCGATCTCAGCTTCTGCCAACGCCGTGCGATCGTTGATGCACCAATAGACCGGCTTGAGCCCTTTGTAAACAAGATCGCTTCCGCGCTCGAAAAATTCGTAAAAGGTCTTTACGATCGTTGATTCATATTCCTTCGACATCGTCGAATAGGGATGGTCCCAATCCCCAAACACGCCGATCCGCTTGAATTGTTCGCGTTGCAGGTCGAGATATTTTGTCGCGTATTCACGACACGCCTGGCGAACGTCCACCGGCTTCATCTCCAACTTCTTGCGGCCCAATGATTCATCAACCTTGATCTCGATGGGCAGGCCGTGGCAATCCCATCCGGGAACATACGGAGAATCAAAACCCAGCATGGTCTTCGACTTAACTACAAAATCTTTCAGGCACTTGTTCAGCGCATGACCAAGGTGGATAGGTCCATTCGCGTACGGCGGGCCATCATGAAGAACATAGCTGGGCGAATCCTTGCGGGCGTCGCGGATGCGGTCGTAGATGCGCAGCGATTCCCAGCGTTCGAGCCACTTTGGCTCGTTCTGAGGCAAGTTCGCCTTCATGGGGAAGTCTGTTTTAGGCAGGTTTAACGTGGCCTTTAGCTCTGGTGGTGCGCCCATTCAATCTCCGCATCTAATTTAGTCGGTATGTGTTCATTATAGAGGAGCGGATTCGATTCGTTCGTTGCTGCGTTGAATTGGTTGTCCGCTCCGCCTGAACATACTGACTTCGCGTGAAGCAACAGAGCACCTGATTCCTGCGTCCAAAGCTTTGAACGACGATTCTCCCTTTGAAAGATGCCAAGGGCAATTCGGCAGAGCAACTTGCACTCGGTCGAACACATCTCGTTAAAGGTCGGCATTTACAGCCGACACGGGGTCCGATAGCAGCAAAATGACAAACCAGGTTTTAGATCCCCAGGTAGAAAGAACTCCACGCCCTCAGCCTCCGGTTCCCAATTTACTGCGGCCAGAAGGACCTTCGCTGATCTCATCATTGGTCGGCAATGTTCGTGACGTTTTATTTCCGGAAAAACTACCACCGCTAAAGCTCACATCAAAGCCTGTCCCCGTTCGGGACATTTGGGAGAAGCGTGATCCCAAAAAAATAGCCACAGCCTCCCTAGGAATCCATGCCTTGATGGTTCTCGCGATGGTGCTGGCTACAATCCTCGGCGCGCGAGTCGTCAAGCAGGTCCAAAACCATGAGACCGTGACCCTGATCGCGCCAGACATGACTCAGTTTCTGCCCATGTCGCCGAAGCCCAAAGTGATGGGCGGCGGTGGCGGCGGCGGTGACGTAAGTAAAATCCAAGCGCCTAAGGGCAAATTGCCTAAGGTGGACACGCAACAGATCACTCCTCCGGCAATTGTGGTGAGGAACGAACAGCCAAAGCTGCCGGTTGAAGCCACAGTAGTGGCTCCTCCTTCGGTCAAGTTGCCGAACAGCAACATGCCTACGATTGGAAACCCACTCACCAGTGTGGTTGGTCCGGCGTCAAACGGTACCGGATCCAGTGGTGGAATCGGTGCAGGTGGCCATGGCGGTGTTGGAATCGGAACTGGCGCCGGAGTTGGTCCGGGTAGCGGCGGCGGCTTTGGCGGTGGACCGCTTAGAGTTGGTGGCGGCGTGAAGGCCCCAACCCCGCTTGAAACGCCCGATCCTGAGTACTCTGAGGAAGCGCGCAAAGCAAAGTATCAGGGAGTGGTCGTATTGTGGCTCGTAGTCGGCCCAGACGGACACCCGAAGAACATCAAAGTAGAACGTCCATTAGGAATGGGACTCGATCAGAAAGCGGTCGAGGCAGTCCAACGATGGAGGTTTGAGCCGGCCACGAAAGACGGAAAACCAGTGGCTGTGCAGATCAATGTTGAGGTCAACTTCAGACTCTACTAATCACCGGAAGAACTGGGGAAGACACACCGAATGGAGAGGAGAACCTGCCTCTCCATTTCTTTTGTCTAGCGTTTTGCCAATGTAACGTTTGTCTCGGATTTGGCCAGCGTTGCGGCCTCGCAACAAGTGCCCCGAGGTATAGGACTGCCGTGCGGACACGTCTCAGGATGTCCTAGAAACGTGCAGATGCTGTCGGTGGCTTCCGGCGAGAGAATGTGTTCGAACTTGCACGCCTGCTGCTCCACTTCCTTCTCGTCTTCAACTTTGAACGTCTGGATAAACAGTCTCTCCGCCAGTCGATGCCGCCGGATCACGTCCGTGGCCCGCTGCCGTCCACGTTCAGTGAAGTAAAGCGACTCCTTGCCGTGCACAGGCGAACTTCCCGTTGC
This sequence comes from Terriglobales bacterium, assembly GCA_025462725.1. Lineage (GTDB taxonomy): Bacteria > Acidobacteriota > Terriglobia > Terriglobales > Acidobacteriaceae > JAICLA01. Next base: position 113,417 of record JAOAPE010000003.1, read on the forward strand.
AGGATGAATCGCTTCATGGCAGCGGTTCAACACTATCTTGTGCTCGTGGGGATCTTCGTCGCTGTGCTCGCGCCGGGTAAGCAAGTCCATGCTGACCATCTTGTCTACGGCGATCGAGAGCGGGAGCGCACCGTCCACATCCATGTGTTCCATCTCAGGCACCTCGCCGTTCTCCAGCATGATCCAGATTTCTTCGAGGATTTCATCAAACTGCTCATCGTCGGTCATCGAGAAAGTCTGTTGCGAGGCGATGCGGCCATGATGGAGTTCAACACGACGGTCAGCCAGTCGTGAAACAACCGGGTCGTGCGTGACCATGATGATGGTGCGGCCTTGCGCGTGGAAGTCACGCAGTAATCGCAAAACGATTTCCTCGTTGTAGGCGTCGAGATTGCCCGTAGGCTCATCGGCGAGAATTATCTTCGGATCATTGATGAGCGCCCTTGCAATGCACACCCGTTGCTGCTCACCGCCGGAGAGTTGCGAGGGCAAATGACTCAGTCGCTCGCCGAGTCCAACCCGCGTGAGCGCTTCCTTGGCTTCTTTCTCGTCCGTCATGCTGTGGAAGTACTGCGCCAGCATCACGTTCTCAAGCGCGGTGAGATAAGGAATGAGATGGAACTGCTGAAAGATGAATCCAATCTTTTCTGAACGAAAGCGGTTAAGTTCCGCGGCCGAGAGCTGCGCCAGGTCTTGACCTTCGATGACGATGCTGCCGCTGTCAGGGCGATCGAGACATCCCAGGATGTTAACGAGTGTCGATTTCCCAGAACCTGACGGGCCCATGATCGCCAACCATTCACCCTGTTCCAGATCCAACGACACTGCATCCAGCGCCATTAGCCTGCCCGAGTCGCCGAGCTTCTGTTCCCGTGCGGGATATGTCTTTGTCAAATCCTTGATGTGAACCGACATTAAAAAGTCACTCTCCCTTGAGGATTACAGCCGGTTGAATTTTTTGCAAGATGTGGAGAGGCACCACCGCGCTTAGAAAGGCGATGAGCAGCGAGCCAGCGAAGACCGCGGGGAAGACGCTGATTTGCGGCATCACGGCCGCGTGAAAGTTTGCACGCCCTATCCAGGCAGCCATGCCGGAGCCAATAACAAAACCTAAAATCGCGCCGAGCGTGGCAAGGAGCAAGGATTCAGTGAGGAAAATCGCGTTCAGCATTGTTTGCGATGAGCCAATCGCTTTCATCACGGCGAAATCCTTGCGGCGTTCCAGCACGGACGAGGTCAGGGTGGCGAGCACGCAAAGCGCAACCATCACTGCTATGAGAATCGTAGACAGCAGTAAGACGGATCGCGTCTTGCCAAGGACTTTGGTTTCCGCTTCTACGATTTGCCGAACAGGACGAACCTCTGCGGAGTTGCCGATGATCACGCGAATCCGATTGAGCGTGTCATTCACACTTTCCGGCGAACCCGAAATGGCAAGTTCCACGGTTGACGGCTGGACTCCACTCCAAGCTACGAATTCAGGAAGCGCCATGTAGATGCGGCTGTCTTCAGCCCCGCCGGTGTGGACAGTAGTACCAGCATTGGAAATACGAATCTGCCGGCCATTGAACGTGAGGAGCCCCGGGTCACTTTCCGCATTGAGGACCGTAAATGCACGCTCTCCCACCAACGCCGATTGCGGCGTGTTCGGCCAGGATGTGACTGACCACCATCCGTTCAGCCGCTTCGCGCCCGCGAATTCGGTTCCAGCCACAACCACCGGCTTTCCGCTCGCGGTTTTTGCGACGAGATAGCCGAACGGAACTGCAATGTCCTGCGGACCAAGCGACTTCTGAATTCGGGCTATGCTTTCCGGCGCGAGACTGTTATTACCTGTGGCAATCACAACAGCATTAGCTCCGAACTTCCGAAACTCGGTGGTCAGCTTCGAGTCGATATCCACGTAGAGATTTGAAAGGGATGTCGCCACCGCCGCTGCTATGACCATTGCCAGCAAAGCGGTCAGGGTGCGACCGCGTCGCATGACTGCCGACCGCATCAGCAGACGCGCAAACATTTGCACTCGCGAGGTGGAGGCCATCAGGCTGCATCCCCCCTTAGGACCACGGCGGGATCGAAATTAAGCGCTCTGCGGATTGACGCTGCGCTTCCGAGAAACGTGACCATCAACGCAATAATCACAATAACGGGGAAAAGGATGGGCTGAACTTGCACGTTGGAATTGAAGACCGCGAGGCCAACTCGTTGAGCGATGAATCCGCCAATCAGGAAGCCAACTGTTCCCCCGCAAACCGCAAGGAGGCCCGCCTCAGAAAGAAATAATGTGACTACGGCAGCGTTGTTTGCGCCCAGAGAGCGCATCAACCCGATCTCTTTGCGTCGCTCGAATATCGTTGTCGCCATCGCCGCGGAGACCGCCAACACTGCCGCACCCAAGGCCGCGAACGTCACCAGCAACATCAATCCGGATATTCGCGACAGTAGCACTCCTTCGTTCTGAGCCACTTGGCGAATCTGCTCGGCGCGGGCATTCGGCACCGCTTCTTGAATCTGATACGCGATGGAGTTCGCGTATGGCGAGCATGACCATCGCTCCAACATATCCGGCGACATCGAGCGGGGATCCCGCCTCGCGAAATCATCCTCCGGTTTTGTAAGCGCACTGACATAGACGCGACGCACCGCACCGGGACGACCTAGAAGCGATTGCGCCAATGAGAGCGGAGCCACGATCGAATCTTCTTCGGAGCCGCCGGTGCTGAGTATTCCGGAAACTTTGGCCTCCTGATTCGCAACTCGAATCACGTCACCGGAATGGACTTTTAACTTGTCTGCGAGTCCTCGGCCCACCAGGACTGACGAGCTATCGTCCGCTGGCCAACTGCCTTCAACCTTCCACCACGGATGTGTCTTTGTGACCCCGGTAATGAAGGTGTCATCCTCGAGCTTGAGCTGCTTGGCGAAATAGGTGCCCATCAATTCGACTGGCGTCGCGTTTCCTTCAACTTCAACAGAAACGGGCAACATCGGTGAGTATCCCAGGATGTTGTGCGCCCAGAATGTGTGCTTGATATTGATGAGGTCGGCTTCCTTGAGATAAGCGCCCTCGCTGGCCGGTTTCAGATTCACGCCGCCGACACTCACATCGAGAGTGTCTTCCTGCGGATACACGATGATGTTCGAACCATAACTGCGCAGCTCGCGGTTCATCTTGTCGCCCACATCAACGCCAACAACGATCATGGCGGTCGCTATTGCCATACCCAGAGTGATGGCTACTCCCGCCAACAGTTTGCGTCGGCGTTGTCGAAGGAACGATTGATAGAGAAGGCGCAGGAACATCTCAGTCTTTTATCTTCTCCGCGCTCTTGCCGAGTTCGAGTTCGCTCACGGTCACGGAATCCCCGCTCACATCAGCGACCAGCGGAATGGGATTGCATCCACCGCCCTCACCAACCGTTTGCGGATTTATGGGAGCATTGCAGTTCTTGCAGGTGATCCCCTGCGCGCCATTGTTGTAGAAGCCGACTGAGCCGCAGATGGAACATGCGTCCATCACGGTAGCGATTTTTCCGTTTGGCTTTTTGTAGATAAGGAATCGTACGGGTTGACCATGCAGTTGAGCAGCGTACCGGCGCAACTCGCCGGGCTGCATGTCACTGACCGCGATCGAAACGCGTCCGTTCGAAAAAGTCACATCTGTCGCAGTGGAAAGGGAAGTGGTGCTCTTGGCGTATATGAATTGAGCCGTGACCAGAATGATGAAGATGAAAGAGCTGACATAGACAGACGTCGTCCACCAGCGCTCGCGCCGTGCGCTCCACTCGGCTTTTCTTTGTTCCGCCTTAGATTCAGATTGCGCGACCGGCCCGCGTGCCCGCGATTCAAACAGCACCATCATTGCCGTAAGTGCCAGCATGGTGACAAAGAAAAAAATGTCGTTTCGGACGATCGGACCAATGATCGCCATCTGCCTCTTGCTCGAAGGGATGATCCCGTTTTCAGAAAGTTCGTGCAGGCCGGATATCGCCAACTGAAACGCCACAAAAATCAAGATTACCGTCGTGACCTTGAAAAACTTTCCAAGATTGATGCGCACGCTTCCACGCACAAACATCACGCCGAAGAGGATGGACAATCCAACCCCAATCAGGGTTCCTAAGAATCCGAGCAATTGGCTGGTCGTGAGTTCCACCGCAGAGAGGATGAGTACCGTCTCAACGCCTTCACGCAAGACCATCAGGAATACGAAGGCGAATATCCCGAAGCGTGAGCCGGCGCTGGCAAATCCTCCGATCTTCTTCTCGATGTCGCCCTTCAGGGACTTCGCCGCTTTCGCCATGAAAACGACCATGCTGATTACAAAGATGGAAGCTACCAGCATGATCCATCCCTCGAAGAGGTCAGGATTGAAGTTCGTTTTTGCCAGTGCAACTGCCACGGCGATGCTGGCCACAAAGGCGCTCACCAGTGCGGAATAGACGGTTTTGCGCAGCTCCGGACGTCCAATCTTCGTGAGATAGGCGACGGTGATGCCGATAATAAGCGCGGCCTCAACGCCTTCGCGCAGCGTGATGACCAGGGCCTGAAGCATAGACGTTCCCTAATTCCGCTATGAGAGCAAGTTGAAAATGAAATTCAATTTCAATTTCATATTCTACTCACCCGCATCCTGAAGGTCAATGCTCGCCGTCACAACAGTGTGTGACTTGGGCACATTCCTGCCATCCGGAGAAGCGCTTCTCGCTTCTAACAATCGGGACCCATGGAAAGAACGATTATCGCTACTTCCGCAGACGAAATGGAGTTGCTGCGACCCGCTTGGGAGAGTCTCTACGCTACGGGACACTACACCATCTTCCAAAAATATGGGTGGAATCAACTCGCAGCGCGTATTTTCGAGGAAAGTGAACGTCCGCTCGTGGTTTTGGTCGAGAACGGCTTCAGCGCGGCGATAATCCCCGCTGCCATCAACTCTAAGAATGAACTAATGCTTTTGGGGGAAAAGCTCTTTGACTATCGCGATGTGCTTTGGACGGGGAACCCCGAGATACTTGAAAGCGCCTGGGCGACACTACTGTTCCATGTCTTAAAAAAGAAACCTACCTTTCAGATGCACGCTCTAAGGGGAACTCCGTCTCTCGCCTGGTCAAGCTTAGACGTTTCTACCTTCACTGACGCTCCCTGCGTCCGCGCTGAGGACAACGCAGATACCTTCCACAATCGTCTGGCCCGCAATTTCCGCCGACTCGAAGCCCTGAACTGTAAGCTTGCGCGGCACAACGGGGATGCATCCGAACTGCTGACCTCTATTTACAACTTGAAGTCAGCGCAAGGGGAAAGCCTCTTCCGCAATCCTAAGCGTGTCGAGATGCTTGTTGCCATGGCGCGCACGCAACACAATGCCTGCGAAATATTCACATTGGAATGCGGCAGCACCCTCGTAGCCGCTTTGGTCACATTCATTGATGGGCCTTGGCGTCGTTTCTACACCACCTATCACGTCGCTGACGAGAAATGGGCAAAGCACTCGCCCGGACTCACGCTGATCCATGAAGCCGTCCAGCGTTCACTCGCCGCGGGCCTCGATTGCGATTTCATGACCGGCGATCAGCCGTACAAGCGCCGACTCGCGACTTCCGCAGTGCCGCTCTATCGCGTCACAGCTTCAGCGCAGAAATTGCAAGACATCGTTTCTGCTTACATCCCCGCCATTGCCGCGTGACTCTTTACAGCAACTTTAGGAATGCCAGTGCCTTCTGCAGTTCCGGAAACAGTTTTTCTTCGGCTTGGAACTCCCGTGAGTGGACGCACCGCCTGCTGCCGCGCAGCTTGACTGGATGCTTCAGGTGCAGCATCTCGTGATAGACAAGGTATTCGATGGCGAATCGCGGCACATCCTGGCGGTCAAAGACTCTGCTTACAACAATCGCATTATGCGCGGGATCGTAGTGTCCCAGGCTCTGCTTGGAATGGTGCTCACTCCAGGTCATCTGCGGACGCGCTAACAATCCATAGAAGAACCGCATATTCAAATCCTCAAAGACGGTGTCGAGGTCGTACACATGCCCTTTTGATGGCCCAATCTTTTTTCTTCCGCGTATCTGCCGTATCAAATGCGCCTTCTTGGAAACATCATGGCTCGACACATATCGCCGATACCGGCTCGCATGATGTTCTTCAATCGGCTTGCGGTAAAGCTTCGCCAGCAGGATATGCGCGATCGCATGCAGCACACTTTCCGGAGCGCCGGCCAACAGATCAGAGAGCCGTACAAGGATCCGGCCTTCGCGCAGACGGATCGTGTTGTTGATATTTGTGAAGTGATAGAACGAGACGCGAAACTCCGGTATGGGCGCACGCGGCCGAAGTTCACGATAAGTGGTCTGGAACAGGGAAGTGAGCGGGGAGTCCACTAGCAGCAGAATAACATCACTGAAAAACTACTTCTTTTTCTTCTTCTCTTCCGGAATTTCTTTGTTCTGCTTGTCTAATAATTCGCGCGTAGAATCCAGTCCGGCGTTTACAGTCTCAATCGCGCTCTCCAATGGAAACTCATATTCCTTCATCTCGGCCACAGCAGAGGGCTTTGACTGATCAGCCTCTTTCAGCGCGCGAAGTTTCAACTGCCACTCGGTGTAGCCCTCAACCACGCCCTTCAGCGGTTTGCGCAGGTCAGAATGTTGGCGCGCATACATGTCCACATTGGAATCAAGTTCGTCAGCGATGTAATTGAAATCTTCCAGTAGGTCGTGGATCTGCTTGCCCCGTCCACCTTCCAGTTTATGGTCGCCACGAATCTGGTCGATAGCAAACATTCTTGCTCGCGCGAAATCTACGAGCAGCTTGATCCGCTTCAATGGTTCCTGCGTGGTCTCGCGAAGCTGTGCGACCTCCGCTTCCGTCAACGGATCGCGCTTGCCTTTGCCGTAACTCGAAACACTCAAGCCAAGCATTAAGCAAACCAGTACTACAATCTTCATGAATTTCATCTTCATCACTTCTTAAACATGCTTTCCAACAACTGCCGACGCAACTCTTCGATTCTTGCCGCAGCAGTCACCAGTGGCGGTTGGTCATCAATGGCCAATGTCCGTCGGACCTCTTCGAGGCGGCGCGCAGTTTCCCGCAGCGTGATCTCAGTGTCTTTGATCTTCTTGCCTTTTTCCTGCGCTGCGGCAGCCGATTTCTCGGAGTACGTCACTGCTTCTTTGATGCTGTTTTGCGCATTTTCAACTTCGCCGATAGAGAACTGCTGGTTTGCCAACTCCACCAGTTCGCGGGCGATCTCCGCATAAGCGCGGGCGCGGTCAGCCGAACCCTTCCGCTCGGCGTGCGCCTTCATGTCTTCTATTTTGCTCACCGCAGGATTTGCGGTCTTTGTATCGTTCGGCGCGGTTTGGGCACAACAGGTTCCCAGTGCCAGAACCAACATCGCAGTGAACGATACAATTCGCATACTATTTTTTCGTCTTCTGAGCAGGAGGCTCGATGGCAATCAAGCGATGCCGAGCCTGCCACTCCTGATCCGGAAACTGCCCGTTGGCAACGGCCAAGAACTGATGGTAGTTCTCAGACGCCTGCGTAAACGCCTTCAGGTTATCGTAAGCGGTGGCGCGTAGGAAGTAAGTTGCTGGGGTGTCGGGAGCCAGCTTGGCGCGGGCGTCCAAGACGCCGATCGCCAACTTGTAATCATTGTTCTCTGAAGCGGCCACCGCGAGGTCGCCGTAGGCTCCTAACATTTTGCGGTCCTGATTTAAAGCCGCCAGCAATTGCTCCTGAGCTTCAGGGAATTTCTTTTCGTGCAGCAGCATCACGCCGTACTCGTGTCGCAGGCCGGCATCGGTTGGGTTTGCCTTCACCAGAGATTCATATTGCGCGGAAGCCAAGTCGTACTTCTTTGCATTCGCATAGATCGCGGCGAGTTCGCGAAGCAGGTCCTTGTCCTGTGGAGAGGCCTTCAGTCCGGTCTCAAACTCCTGCGTAGCCTCATCAGTCTTGCCGATCCTCATCATCAGACGGCCCAGTTGCAGGTGCGAACCCGCATCGTTCGGATTCTTCGCTACATACTCTTGCAGCATTTTTTCCGCGTCCGGCAGCCGATTACTCGCAACGTACACTCGCGTCAATCCCGCCAAGGCAGGCGAGGACTGCGGGTTCGCAGCAAGGACTGCCCTATATTCAGACTCCGCACCGGGAAAATCGTTTTGCTTTTCCAGTAAGCTGCCGGCGAGAAGATGGGGTTCAGCGTCACCGGCCTTCAATGCCGAGGCCTTTCGCAACGCCGACAGCGCTTCATTCGGCTTGGTCGCACTCAGGACTTGAGCAAGCGCCATCCATGCGCGATACATCCCATCCGGAATATTCGCTTCCGGTTTGAGTTGCGTGGCTGCATTCAGGTACTTTGCTGCCTCATCATTCTGTCCCACCGCCGAGAGCAGCATTCCCAGATGGAAGTTGGAAGCAAACACAGTCGGCTTCAATGCTACTGATTTCCGATACGCATCAATCGCTTGCGGATTCCGCTTTGTCGCCCGATATACATACCCCAAGTCAAACCACGCGAGGTAATCGTTCGGATCGGCAGCTACAACCGGAACCAGCAATTTTTCCGCAGTTGCGTAATCCTGCTTCTCTAGTGCGGATTCAGCTTGCGCTACGGCGGGGGCAACGGACGTGTCCTCTACCGCTACTCGATGCTTCCGAACAGTTCTTGTGGTTTGTGTTTGGGCAGGGCAGATTGCAGCGCTGAGCAGAGCGCCCAGCAGCGCCGAAAGCGCCACTCTATTTTTTGACCTTCCGCCCATTGGATCGAGAGTTCCCGTTCTTATTTATGATGCGCGAGAGCCACTGCCCGGTATGCGATTTCTTGTTTCTGGCCAATTCCTCTGGAGTCCCCACGCCCATGATCTCGCCGCCACCGGCCCCGCCTTCAGGGCCCAGGTCGATGACCCAGTCTGCCGTCTTGATCACATCCAGATTGTGTTCGATCACGATAATCGAAGCTCCCGTATCCAGCAAACGCCGGAAGGCAAAGAGCAGCTTGCTGATGTCGTCAAAGTGCAATCCCGTGGTGGGCTCGTCGAAAATGTACAGCGTGCGATTACCACGCTTGGCCCGCGCTTTGTCGGCTTCATCTCCATTCGGCGACACCGGCAAATCCCGACGGGGCTGCAGGTGGGCTGCCAGCTTCATGCGCTGCGCTTCGCCGCCGCTCAGCGTTGTCGCGGATTGCCCCAGGCGAAGATATCCCAGCCCTACTTCTTCGAGCACCCGAAGCTTGTCAATGAGTTTAGGGATGCCCGCAAAGAAGTGGAGAGCCTCCTTCACGGTCAGGTTCAAGACCTCATGGATGTTCTTGCCCTTGTATTTGATCTCGAGGATGGTGGGCTTGTAACGCATGCCCTTACATTCTTCGCATACCAGTTCGACGTCGGCGAGGAACTGCATTTCCACCGTCACTGTTCCGTCGCCGGAGCAAGTCTCGCACCGCCCGCCGGGGATGTTGAATGAGAAGTGCCCAGCCGCGTATCCGCGCTTCTGCGCTTCGGGCGTGGAGGCAAACGTCTCGCGGATGATGTCAAACGCCTTGATGTAAGTGACTGGATTGGAGCGCGGAGTCCTTCCGATGGGCGATTGGTCCACAAGGATGACATCGCTCAGGTGCTGCATGCCCTCGATCTTGTCAAGGTTGCCGTTCACCTGTGTTCCGGCGCTGATTCCCAATGCCGACGCCAGCGACTTGTACAAGACCTCATGCACCAAAGTGGATTTGCCAGAGCCACTCACTCCAGTGACGGCCACCATCATTCCCAGGGGGATCTCAACATTGATTCGCTTCAGGTTGTGTGCACGTGCGCCGGAGATCTTCAACCGCTGCGCACCCGGCTTACGCGGCGATGGCGGAAGCTGGATCCGCAACTCGTCTGAAAGATATCGTCCTGTGAGCGACGCGTGCATGCCCTTGATCTCGTCAAAGGTGCCGCTCGCGATCACTCGTCCCCCATGTTCACCCGCGCCTGGACCGAGGTCGAGTATGTGGTCTGATGCACGCATCACTTCAGGATCGTGTTCAACCACGAGGATGGTATTTCCCAAGTCCCGCAGGTCGTGAAGGATATTCACCAACCGCTCCGTGTCGCGGCTGTGCAGTCCGATCGAAGGCTCGTCCAGAACATACAGTGCACCCACCAAACGTGACGCGAGCGAACTGGCAAGTTGAATCCTCTGAGCTTCGCCGCCTGAGAGGGTTGAAGAAAGCCGATCCAACGTCAGGTATTCGAGTCCAACATTGTTTAAGAAGGTCAGTCGGTCACGGATCTCATGCAGTATCTTTTCGGCGATGTCTGTTTGCTGGCGCGTGAGCTTTACGGTGCTGATGAACGCAGCCGCTTGATCCACGGTCATTGCCGTGACTTCACAAATATTCTTATCGGCAATCCTGATGTTCCGAGCTTCCGCGCGAAGCCGTTGTCCGTGACAATCTGGACAAATCGCGTATCCGCGATATCGACTCAGGAACACTCGCACGTGGAGCTTGTATTTCTTCCGTTCGAGGTGGGCGAAGAACCCTTGTATCCCGACAAACTTGTTCGCCGGGTCCCCTTCGAGAATGATCTGCCGGTAGTCCGCTTCCAGTTCTTCCCAGGGAACATCCATCGGAATCCCATGCACCTTCGCCACTCGCCGCAGTTCGGTGAACAAGGCGCGATACTTCGGTTTATTCCACGGATCGATAGCGCCGCCATTCAGCGTCTTCGCTTTGTCCGGAATCACGAGATCGAGATCGAAATCAATGGTGTTCCCGAAGCCCTGGCATCGAGGACACGCCCCGAATGGATTATTGAATGAGAACAACCGCGGCTCAGGGTCTTGATACTTGATCAGGCAAGTCTTGCACTCAAACTGTTGCGAGAATCGAAGGCGTGCGCTCTCCTCGAGTTCCTCGCGGGGAACGGTTTCGAAAATAATCTCGCCCGTCTCCCGATACGCGATCTCAATGGCATCCACGATGCGCGCCCGCATCTCTGGCGAGACAACGATTCGATCCAACAGCACGAAGAGTGGAATCGCAAAGTTGATCTCCAGCAATGATTCCGGCGTGGAAAACTCGTATATCTGTCCCGATTGGTAGAGCCGCGTGAATCCACGCCTGCGCAGGTCGAACAACTTCGCTTTCAGCGATTCAGATATCGCCGCAGCTTTCGCCTCGTCCTCAGCCTTTTTTATCTTTGCGGAAACTCGCTTCTTCGGTTTCTCATCAGTCGCCGCGGGCGTCGGTGGCAAAGTGGCTTTGAGGGGGAAGAGCGCGTTGAGCCGGGTGTCTGTGCCAAGTGCCAGAATTTTTTCGACCACTTCGTCCACAGTGTCGCGTTTAACTTCCGTGCCGCAGTTCAGGCAGTAAGTGGTTCCAATACGCGCGAACAGCAATCGCAAGTAGTCATAGATCTCAGTAGAAGTCGCAACCGTTGATCGCGGATTGCGCGTGGTGTTCTTTTGCCGAATCGCAATCGCCGGAGCGATCCCGTCAATCAGATCCACATCCGGCTTTTCGATGCGCTCCAGAAACTGGCGAGCATATGCCGAAAGTGATTCCACATATCGGCGCTGTCCTTCAGCGTAGATGGTGTCGAAAGCAAGAGACGATTTGCCTGATCCGGAGACCCCGGTCACTACCGTCAGGGTGTTGTGCTGCACCTCAAAATCAATGTTCTTCAGATTATGAACACGGGCGCCGCGAACAACTATGCTGTCATTTGACATGATGGATTCTTGTAGCTCCGCCTTACTGGTGCGCAAAAAGAGGCGAGCGGAATCCTTTATTATACCCCGTCAAAGTAGATGGATTTTCGTTACAGGATGTCGTCTTCGTCAGCGTCGAAGTGATCGCGGTCCTTGTATGCCAGTGTGATTAGACCGACCATCGCGCCTAAAGATGGAACGAGCAGAACGACAATCCCGTGTCGCAGCGAGCGCTGCGTATCAGGATGGGAAGTCGCCGCATCGCTCAGACACATGGAGCATCCTTGCGCAAGCGCCGGGGCCCCAGAGAGCGCAAGGAACAGTGTCAGAGTTAATATTCGAGCTTTCACCGCTCAACTATCTCACGAATCTTAGAAGAATGAAGATGTAGACCCACAGCGCTCCCATCGCATGCCAATACCAGGCACTGACGTCAGTGGCGATCTGCCGGGTCTCAAGCGGGCGCGCCATGATTCCGACCGTGGCCGCCCACATCAACGCAACCATGCCGCCCGTCAGGTGGATTGCGTGTGCCCCCGTCAGCATAAAGAAAAATGAACTGCTTGGATTTGTCGCGAGGAACACGCCACGTGAATACAGTTCCCGCCACGCGAAGACTTGTCCGATCAAAAATGCCGAGCCGAGTACCAGCGTAGTCCCAAGCCATGGAAGAGAAGCGGTGCGGGTAGGCGTTCCCATCCCCAACCATTCTTCTGTTACAAGAGGTTCGCGGAAGACTTGCCGTCGTGCGAACTCCATGGAGACGCTGCTGACGATCAGCAGAATCGTGTTCACCCAAAGAATGCCCGGCAATGTCAGCGGTTTCCAATCCACAATGTAATCGCCGGTGATCGTGTCTACGTGTCCCGTGCCCATTCGCACTATGTACGCGCTCGTCAGCGCGATAAAGATGATGAAGATGGAAACAAGCGCCAGACCTATGCCGAGTCTGTACCGGTGCAATCTCTCTCGCGGTCCGCGACGCCCCTGAGGACGGTTGTCCCAATCATCGCCGCCCCAACCGACAATCGGAGGGACAGAAGGGCCACGGCCGCCTAATTTCGGTTCCGCTTCTTTTGTGCCGTGCGAGATTGTGGACGAGGACTTCGACATGGCGGCTAGGGGCGAGTATCTGATGGGTTAGATGTGAGGAACGGCGAATCGGATTGCATCACGAAATCGCGCTGCGAGCCTGAACTCTGAAAATCTCCGAACTCGTAAGGCCCGTGATTCACAACGATTTTCTGCCCCGGCTTTGGAACCGCCCATTCCAAAGTAGTGGAATCCCACGGATTCGCGCCGGAGAACTTACCTAGCCTCATACTGCGGAAGAAGTTGAATAGAAAGACGAGTTGCGCCGTTATCAACACAATCGCCCATACAGTGATAAACGTTTGTAACGGCAAGAGTTTCTGAATGTACTCAGCGGAACCCTGGATTTGCGAGTACCGCCGCGGATGCCCTGCCATTCCCAAAAAATGCATGGGCAGAAATGTTGCATACGCGCCAATGAAGGTCATCCAGAAATGGATGCGTCCAAAGCTCTCGTTCATAAGTCGGTCAGCGAACATCTTGGGAAACCAGAAATAAGTGGCCGCGAACAGCGCGAACACCCCCGCCATGCCCATGATCATGTGGAAGTGCGCGACGACGAAATATGTATCGTGCAGATATCTGTCCACCTCCGGTTGCGCTAGTATCGGCCCCGTGAGCCCGCCCGTGATGAACAAGGAAATAAATCCCACGGAGAACAACAGCGGCGTGGTGAAGCGAATCCGTCCGCCCCACAGGGTTCCCAGCCAGTTGATCGTCTTCACGCCCGATGGCACCGCGATGACCAGGGTCAATGTCGAGAACGCCATCACGTAGTTAGGATTCATCCCCGCCACGAACATGTGATGTCCCCAAACCAGAAAACCAAGCACCCCGATCGAGAGCATCGAGTAGACCATCGCTCGATATGCGAAGACTCGCTTCCGCGAGAACGTCGAGATCAGGTGCGAAGTAACACCCATGCCCGGCAGAATGGCGATGTAAACCTCAGGGTGTCCGAAAAACCAGAATAGGTGCTGCCAGAGCAGGGGAGAGCCGCCAGCGTTCTTCGTCGCAATGGCGATACCATTCACCACTAACCCCGCCGGTAAATAGAAGCTCGTGCCCCAGTGTCGATCAGAGAACAACAGCAACACCGCCGCCAACAGCACGCTGAATGACAGCAGGATCAGCATCGAGGTCACAAACCACGACCACACCGTCAGCGGCATGCGCATCAGTGACATGCCTTTTGCGCGCAGCCGCAACGTCGTCGCTAGAAAGTTAATCGCACCCATCAGCGATGCAAAACAAAAGACGGCGATGCTGACGATCCACAGGTCCATCCCCAGACCGTTACCCGGCGCTGCCGCCTCGATCGCGCTCAGCGGCGGATACTGCGTCCACCCCGATATCGGTGCGCCTCCCGTTACGAACAACGCAGCGAGCATAACGACGAATGACACCACCGTCGTCCACAGCGATAGCATGTTCAAAACAGGGAACGCCATCTGCTTTGCGCCGATCTGCGAGGGCAGTAGCAAATTTCCAAACCCACTCTGCGGTGCCGTACTCAGGACGAAAAACACCATCAGCGTTCCATGCATTGTCATGAACGCGAGATAGGTTTCCGGCTTTATCTCCCCAAGAAGCGGGATTCGCAACTGTGGCCAGATGATATGCAGCCGCATGATCAAGGAAAGCGCCATCCCCAGCAGCACCGCTATCAGGGATAGAAAAAAATACTGCAATCCGATGGTCTTATGGTCAGTTGAAAACGATAATATCTGCCGCAGGATTCCCGGTGATGAAGGATGTGCAACTTGCGCCGGGCTGGATTTTGGCTGGGACATCGTTACTTCGGCTGCTGCTGCATCTTCTTGAATTCATCTTCACTTACAACTTTAAGTTTGGCGTTCATCCTATAGTGCCCTAAGCCACATAACTCGGCGCACGCAATGTCAAAGTCGCCCATCATGGTTGGAACAAAATGGATTCTTATCGTCTGTCCTGGGACTGCATCCTGCTTCACGCGAAACTCCGGAACAAAGAAACTGTGAATCACATCCTGCGCACGCAACGTCAGTTCAGCCTCGCGGTTCTCCGGAAGAAACATTACCGAGGTGACGACATCGTCTTTCGCAGCCGGATCATTCCGGTCAAGTCCCAACGGATTTCCCTCTGATGCATCTTGCAGCTTCGTATCCGTCCGTCCGAATTTCCCATCAGCTCCGGGATATCGGAAATACCATTGGAACTGCACCGCATTCACTTCCACTTGCACAGGACTCTTCGCGCTGGACTCACCCGTAATCCCCGCCTTTGCCCAAAGTGTCGCGCCGACAAAGTTCGTGCCAAGGAATAAAGCCAGCGCGATTGCCATCCACATCAGCTCCACTCTCGCACTCGGTTCAGCAATAGGACCTGAACTTGCCTTCGCATCCCGCGCCCGGAATTTCCAGACGAACAATCCCAATGCCAGTTGCGTCGCAAAGAACACGACTCCCATCACGATCAGGTCCAGTTTGAATTGATGGTCGATGTTCGCCCCGTGGGCCGAGGCAAGTGGTGGAATCCAGCTTTGGCCAAAGAAATAGGCGCTGCCCACAGTGATGAGCGAAATAATGATCAGCAGCGCTACGGCCATGCGGACTATTTAATCACGAAGTGGGAATCGGCAAATCAGAAGCCCTGCTTCGCTGGAAGATTTTGCTTAGCGACTACCACGTTGCGAAGATTCACGAGTTGCACAAGCGCGACAATCAACTCTGGCCTGTTTCTTCGGGAACTTAGGTGTTCCTACGTGTCTTTGTGGTCCAAGGTTTTAGTTTTGCTGCTACCCACTAGCCACTAACCACTAACCACTGGCCTTCGCCTCGCGCACCATTTTCAGGAAGGCCTCATGCACGCGCTTGTCTTCTGAAAGCTCCGGATGGAAAGTTGCCGCCATTTTGTTCTTCTGTCGAACAAGCACGGGGTCTCCGTTGTACGTAGCGAGCACCTGCACATCATCAGCCAGCTTGCTGATCTTAGGCGCGCGGATGAACACCATCTCCAGAGGCCCGCCCGCCAGCTTCGTGTCAGCTTCAAGAATGCTGCTATCCAATTGCCGCCCGTATGCGTTTCGCGTTACGCAGATATCCATTGCACCCAAACTCAGCTGCGAGGGATTCGCAACCTCTTTTGCAAGCAGGATCGCCCCTGCGCACGTCCCAAAGCTTGGCTTCGCACGGACAAATTCCCGTAGCTTCTCCATGAATCCGTCGCGCTCGAGGAACTTGAGCATCGTCGAAGATTCACCGCCGGGGATAACGATCGCGTCTACCTGATCCAACTGCTCTGGCTTTTTTACAAGTAGAGTCTTCGCGCCAAGCTCCTCAAGTCGAAGCTTGTGCGCGTCATAATCGCCCTGAATCGCCAGCACGCCGATTGTCATATCTTCTTCTTAGATTACAGCAGACGGAAAAAGGGGCAGGGAATTATCCCCGCCCCTCTGAATCCAAAAATCCTACCAGCCGCGTTTTTGCAGCATATCGGCTTCCGCCATTGCGGCTATTGCAAGACCTTTCATCGCTCCTGTGCATTCTGCGCTGGTCTCTAGCAGAACTTTGGGATCATCAAAGTGTGTCGTTGCGCGGACGATTGCCCGCGCGCGAATCTCAGCCTCTGCTGCCGGCGCAAATGTAGTCGAATCGCTCATGAAGATTCCCGACCCAACGAACACCGCCTCTGCGCCGAGTTGCCGCACAAGGGCCGCGTCTGCAGGCGTTGCGATTCCGCCCGCTGAAAAATTAGGCACCGGCAGCTTACCTGATCGTGCCACCATGCGGACCAACTCATACGGCGCGCGAAGTTCTTTGGCTTGCGCGTAGAGTTCTTCTTCGCCCATCACGGTGAGTTGACGCATGTCTTTCACGATCTGCCGCAAATGTTTCACTGCGTGGACAACGTCTCCCGTCCCCGCCTCGCCCTTGGTGCGGATCATTGCCGCACCTTCCGCGATTCGCCGCAATGCTTCTCCCAGATCGCGCGCTCCGCAAACGAATGGGACTTTGAATGCATGTTTGTCCACGTGATGGAGTTCATCCGCGGGAGTCAGCACTTCTGACTCATCCACATAGTCCACTCCCAGCTCCTGCAAAACTTGCGCTTCAGCAAAATGCCCTATGCGACATTTCGCCATCACCGGAATCGACACCGTCTCCATGATCTCGCGGATCTTCTTCGGCGACGCCATGCGCGCCACTCCGCCTTCAGCACGGATCTGTGCCGGCACGCGCTCCAAAGCCATTACTGCGACTGCGCCAGCTTTCTCGGCGATCTCCGCCTGCTTGGCGTCGGTGACGTCCATAATGACGCCGCCCTTCAGCATCTCTGCCAGCCCGGTCTTCAGCCGCAATCCGTAATTCCCATTCTTCTCAGACATAAAAAACTCCATACCGCAACACGATTCGCGTGTGATTGTGAACTCTCTATTTTAGCTTGTTTCAGTAGGTTGTGCGTTGCGGTAGGGAATCACCGGCGCGATGCAGCCTTCTGGTTTCCGTTCACGTACTTCGCAAACATCTTCGAAGCATCCACCGCAATGAAGATACCCTTGCTACGCGCCAGCACTTCGCCGGCTTCGTTTCTGATCTCAGCTGCGTTGTAGTGCTTCCGTCCGCGAACCGTACTCTCATGTCCAACGGCTTTGAGTCGCTTGCCCAGCGGCACCGGCCGCAGATACTCAATGTCCATCGTCTTCGTAAGCGCGATGACTGACCGCAGCTTGTTCACTTTGCCCATCGCCTCATCGAGAATCGTTGCAATGATGCCACCGTGAGCGTGTCCTGGAGGCCCCTGGTACTTCTTCGAAAGCTGAAAATCACATACCGCCTGATTTCCTTCGAAGTGAAATTTCAATTTCATGCCTTCAGGATTATCGTTGCCACAGCCGAAGCATGTATTTTTCGGCATGGTGATCTTGTGGGTGTCGTGCCCAGAGGCGTGAGTTTTCTTTGGCATTAGGAAAGTGAAAAGAGTTTAGCAGGTGTGAACTTGTACTCGCAGCAACTCCGCCTTACGCCGCGGTTTTTAAATTGTTCGCAGCGTTGTACTGGATACGGTGTGAACTGGCATCCGCTGCAGCATCGCGTAGCGCGATGTTGATTCGTTCCACCGCTTCCGTTGCAACCCTGTTGGAATCCACGTCGCCCAGGCGCTGCACCGCCAGGCAAAGCGGAAAGATAGCGTTGCGCACGTGATGATTAAGCTCCGCCATCGCGGAAGCGCGCTCCGCTGAGAACTCATAATATTGCTCTTCGTGTTTAAGTTGTAACGACAGTGCTATTAGCGCGGCCACCAGACCCCCAATGACGTTGCCTATGACCAAGTGCATCATTAATTCTCGATTCCATGGGATCACCGCCCACTGCACAGCGGCGCCAGAAATACAAACTATGAGTCCCGAAAACAATGCCACCGTGATTTTTCCTGATCGCCGTTTCATCGTCATTCATCCTTTAGCGTCGTTGAGCATTGCCCACAGTGTGCTAGTCACATTTTTTTGTAAAGCGTCATCTTACGCAGCAGACACTCACGCTTAATACGATTGGATTACGGCAGTCATTTGCACAGCAGAGAGTGCTATCCAGAGCTATCGCTGAACTGGTATAACTTTTTGACCCCTGAAAGCCATTTCTTGAAGGAGCTTTGCTCTCGTGATGCGACCTCGCCTTCCGTTTTTCCTTTGCCTGATTTTTGTTTTCGCAAATCTTGCTTCATCCTTCTCTCAGACTGACAATCCTAAAAAGAATCCCAACCCCAAGGGCGATTCTGACAAGCCGAGTGCGACAGCGACCACGCCGGCAACGAAGAAGCCAGACACCGCTGCCGCTCCTAAGAAGGACGCGCCCGCTACCGCTGGCAAGGACGAAAAGAAGTCCGACGCTGCAAAGAAGACTGAAGACGATAACAAGCCGAAGGACCCGCTCTCCTCAGAAACATTTTCCGGATTGAAGCTTCGCTCCGTGGGCCCGGCATTCGTTTCAGGACGCATCTCATCGCTCGCCGTTGATCCCAAAAATCGCGTCCGATATTTCGTTGGCGTCGCCTCCGGTGGCGTGTGGCGCACTGAAAACAATGGCACCACCTTCACGCCGGTCTTCGACGGTGAAGGTTCGTACTCCATCGGCGCAGTCACGATAGATCCGCGCGATTCCAACATCATCTGGGTCGGCACCGGTGAGAACAACTCGCAGCGCTCCGTCTCATACGGAGATGGCGTCTATCGCTCTGAGGACGGCGGCAAGAGCTGGAAGAACATGGGATTGAAGAAGTCCGAGCATATCGGTCGCATCCTCGTCGATCCGCGCGACAGCAATGTTGTCTTCGTTGCATCCCAAGGCCCGCTCTGGGGCCCAGGCGGCGACCGCGGTGTTTTCAAATCCACCGACGGCGGCAAGACTTGGAAGAACGTACTCGCGATCAGCGAAAACACCGGAGCCAGTGAGATCGTCATTGATCCGTCCAACCCGGACACGATGTACACCAGCGCTTATCAGCGGCGTCGCCATGTTTGGACAATGATCGATGGCGGCCCAGAGAGCGGGATTTACAAATCCACAGACGCCGGCGCCTCATGGAACAAACTTAAATCCGGATTGCCCAGCGAAGACATGGGCAAAATCGGCCTGGCAATTTCTCCCACGGACTCCAACCTCATTTACGCCACCGTCGAAGCCGCAAACAAGAAGGGCGGAGTTTTCCGTTCCCGCGATCGCGGCGCCACATGGGAAAAGCGCAATGACTTTGACGTGGGCGCAATGTACTACTCCGGCATCAGTGTCGATCCCAAAAATTCAGAGCGCATTTACTTGATGAACACCTTCATCATGATTTCTGACGATGGCGGCAAGACTCTCCATCGGATGACAGAAAAGTTCAAGCATGTTGACAGTCACGTCATCTATGTCGATCCCAACGACACGAACTACTACCTCGTCGGATGCGACGGGGGAGTCTACGAGAGCTATGATCGCGCTGCGACATGGCATTGGAAGAGCAACCTGCCACTTTCGCAGTTCTACGATGTTGCTGTCGATAATTCCAAGCCGTTTTATTACATCTACGGCGGCACGCAGGACAACAACTCCGTAGGCGGCCCCTCCCGCAATGCCAGCGCATCCGGCATTCTCAATACTGATTGGTTCATCACCACTGGCGGCGACGGATTCCGCTCGCAGATCGATCCTGAAGATCCCAACACCGTGTATGCAGAATCACAGTACGGTGGGCTCGTTCGCTATGACCGTCGTTCCGGAGAAAATCTCGGCATTCAGCCGCAGCCCGGAAAAGGTGAGCCGCCGCTACGATGGAACTGGGATTCTCCCATCATCATCAGTCCGCACCAGCACACGCGCGTCTATTTCGCTGCCAACCGGCTCTTCCGCAGCGACGACCGCGGCGACACCTGGAAACCGATCAGCCCCGACCTCACCCGTCAGATCGATCGCGACAAACTTCCCGTGATGGGCAAGATCTGGGGCCCCGATGCTGTCGCAAAAAATACTTCCACATCCTTCTATGGAAACATTGTTGCTCTCGCTGAATCGCCGAAGAAGGAAGGCGTTCTGTATGTCGGCACGGACGACGGCCTCATCCAGATCACTGAAAACGGTGGCGGCGCGTGGCGCAAGCTGGACAAATTCCCCGGCGTTCCCGAAAACACCTACGTCAGCCGACTCGTCGCCTCCAACCACGACGATCGCACGGTCTACGCCGCATTCGACAACCACAAGAACGCTGACTTTAAGCCCTACATTCTCAAAAGCACTGACGCCGGACAAACATGGACGTCCATCGCCGCGAACTTGCCCGACAACGGCACCGTCTTCGCCATCGCTGAAGATTACGTCAATCCGAAGCTACTCTTTGTCGGCACGGAATTTGGACTTTGGTTCACCATCGACGGCGGCGGCAAATGGATTCAACTCAAAGGTGGACTCCCGACCATCGCCGTTCGTGACGCGGTCATCCACAAACGCGAAGGCGATCTCATCATCGCCACCTACGGACGCGGATTCTACGTTCTCGATGACATCACTCCTCTTCGCCAGGTAAAGGCTGAGACACTGCAACACGAAGGAGCCATCATGCCCATCAAAGACACGCGCATGTACACCGAGAGCCGGCCACTCGGTGGAAGAGGGAAGTCGCATCTAGGCGAATCCCTTTTTGCCGCCGACAATCCGCCTTACGGCGCCATCTTCACGTATTACCTAAAAGACAAATACAAGACGCTGAAAGAACAGCGCCAAGACGCCGAGAAAAAAGCCGCCCAGAAGAATGACGGCAACGCCTATCCTGCGTTGAAATATCCCACGATGGAAGAAATGCGCAACGAGGCAGAAGCTGAAGCCCCGTCCGTGTGGATGACCATCACCGACGCCAGCGGAAATGTTGTGCGTCGCATCTCCGCCGCAAATTCCGGCGGGATCAATCGCATTGCTTGGGACCTGCGCTACCCCGCATCTGTCCTTCGCGCTGAACAGCCCGCCGGCGAAGGCGACGACTTCGGAGGCTTCGGTCCCGTCGGTCCGTTGGTCATGCCCGGCAAGTACTCCGTCAAACTCTCGAAGAAAGTGGATGGGAAGTGGGCCGATCTAACTCCCGCTCAGCCGTTCAACGTCTACGTTGATGGCTGGGACAAGATGACGCAAGACGATCGCACCGCCTTGTCTGAATTCCAGATGAAGGTTGCACGGCTCGATCGCGCAGTCTCGGGCGCGGTTTCGGCGAGCAACGAGTTGAACAGCAAGCTCAAAGCGATCCGTCGCGCACTGCAGAACACACCCGCCGACACGACCGCTCTGCTCAACAAGACCGATGAACTCGACAAGCGCTTGCGTCAGGTCTCCATGGCAATGGTGGGCGACAACATCTCCCGGGCGCGCCAGGAAAACATCGGCCCATCCATCAACGATCGCGTCAACAACATCCTCGGCGACGAGCGCATGTCCACAGCTCGCCCCACGCAAACGCACCGTGATGACTACGCGATCGCCTCGCAGGACTTCGTCGCTGAACTGGCGAAGCTGAAAGCAATTGCCAACGACACCGCGCAATTGGAACAACAAATGGAAAAGGCCGGAGCCCCCTGGACACCCGGTCGTTTACCGGAATGGTCAGAACAGTAGAACAGACCGAGCATCGACGAGGCACCGGTTTCAGCGCCGGAGGCGCGAAAGGGAATAGCCCACCGCGCGAGCGGTGGGTTCCCGTTTGAAATTAATCGCAAGCGCCAGAGGCGCGACACGATGTGAACAGTGGCGGCGCTCCCCCTTTTTGCACAATGCCAACCGCGCGTCCCCTGTGATATTTATTGTTCATCTACTCACGTTGGGAGCCTCATGGTGCAGTCGGCGAACAAGTCAGGTGTAAATGTAATCGCTCTTCAAGGCCCGGTTCGCGCCGGCATCTCCGTTGATACGCTCCGCTCCAAAGTCGAGCAGGGAATCCGCGAGGGCCAATCTCGTGTAGTCGTTGATATGTCAAAGGTCACGAGCCTCGATTCCAGCGGCATCGGCGTCTTGGTTCGCAGTCTCACTCAAGTGAAGCAACAAGGTGGCACCCTCAAACTCGTCGGACTGCCTCACGTTGTCGAGCAGACATTGAAGATCACCGGCGTGCTTCGCCTCTTCGAAGTTTTCCCTGAAGTAAATGCAGCCGTCAGTTCCTTCGTCTGAGTCCCGGCCTCCCCGCTGCGATATACTGGCCTCAATGTCCACTACAGAGCAAAAGCCGGATAAGAAATTTTATCTGGAGACCTTCGGCTGCCAGATGAACGTCCATGACTCGGAAAAAGTCATTGGTACGCTCGTTCACGAAGGCTACGCCCAGGTGGACACCGTCGAAGAAGCCGATCTCGTCCTCTACAACACCTGCTCCATCCGCGACAAAGCTGAACAAAAAGTTTTCAATCGCCTCTCTGACTACAAGAAATACAAGAAGCAGGGCAAGAAATTCGGCGTCCTCGGATGCGTCGCCCAGCAGGAAGGCGAAAAGATTTTCGAGCGTGCGCCCTACGTCTCGCTCGTCGCCGGTTCCGCTTCCTATCGCAACCTGCCGCAAATGCTCGTCCAGTTGGAAGCAGGGAACCAGCGCGTGACCGGGCTCGACGACCGCCAGACCGATCAGACCTTTGACACCGAGTTCACTGCCCGCACCAACAAGCATCGCGGATACATCACCATCATCGAAGGTTGCGACAAGTTCTGCGCCTACTGCGTGGTGCCTTACACGCGCGGCAAGGAGCGCAGCCGCACTGTGGAATCCGTGCTCTCCGAAGCCCAGCGCATGGCCGATGCCGGATTCACTGACATTCAACTCCTCGGGCAAAACGTAAATTCCTACAAAGACCCTTCCGGCACTCTGACTTTTGCCGGATTGCTCAAAGCCGTGGCTTCGGTGCCGGGCATCCGCCGCGTCCGATTCACCACCTCGCATCCGCGCGATTTCACCCGCGACATCGTCGAAGCAATCGAATCCACGCCCAC
The DNA here is from genome assembly GCA_025462725.1 of Terriglobales bacterium. GTDB lineage: Bacteria > Acidobacteriota > Terriglobia > Terriglobales > Acidobacteriaceae > JAICLA01. The sequence continues at coordinate 136,687 of JAOAPE010000003.1, forward strand.
GCTCTGCGATCACGTGCATCTTCCGGTGCAGAGCGGATCGTCTAAAGTTTTGAAAGCAATGCTCCGCGAATATACTCGCGAGCAGTATCTCGAGCGCGTTGCTTGGATGCGCGCTTCCAAGCGCCACATCAGCATCAGCACGGACATCATCGTCGGATTCCCCGGAGAGACTCCGGAAGACTTCGAAGAGACCATCACCTTGCTCGAAGAGGTCCAGTTTGACGCTGTCTTTGCCTTCAAATATTCTCCGCGGCCGAACACGCCAGCCATTCGCATGCAAGACAGCATCCCAGAAGAGGAGAAGTCAAAGCGTTTGGCAGTCTTGCTCGAGCGACAGCGTCAGATTCAGAGTTCCACGTATCAGAAGCATTTAGGAGAAGTAGCTCAAGTGATGGTTGAAGGCAGGAACGAAGCCAAGGCGCAGCTCTTCGGACGCCATTCTCAGAACAAGACTGTGAACTTCACCACTTCAGCGTTGATTCATCCGGCGATCGGCAGTTATGTTGACGTGCGCATCACCAAGGCGCTGCCTAACAGCCTCGTTGGCGAAATGATCGTTTAGAGAAAAGGAAACACCAGGGGGCAAACAATGGAAGTCGAAATGAAGATTCGCGGTCTGATGATGGACCCAGTCACGAATATGCCCATTGTTGTCCTGAAGGACGTAGGCGGAGACGGCGTCCTGCCCATATGGGTCGGGATCTACGAGGCCAATGCCATCGCCCTCGAGATCGAAAAAGTCACCACCCCGCGGCCGATGACTCACGACCTCATCAAGAACCTGCTCACCGGCCTCGATACCCGCATCCACAAAGTCGTCGTCAGCGAATTGCGCGACGACACCTTCTTCGCCGTGATCTGGATGGAACGCGATGGCCACATCATCAGCGTCGACGCGCGCCCGTCGGACGCCCTAGCCCTCGCTCTGCGCGTGGATTGCCCGATCTTCGTCGAGGACGGCGTCCTCAAGTCCTCAAAGCTCGCCAGCGCGATCTCTGATAAGACCTCAAGCGAAGAGATGCGCAAATGGCTAGAGAACCTGAATGACGACGACCTCGGCCGCTACAAGATGTGATTGGTCGGCGTCTCAGGTGCCCCATTCTGAGCGAAGCGAAGGGTGCGAGCGTTTTTGACTTTACGGGAAACGTGAAACGGTTTCCCGGGTGCCTCACGTTCGCGAAGCTGACGTGGGAGTCTAGGAACTAAAAACTAGAAACTAGAAACTGCCTTTTAATGCCTTCACCAGAAGAAGTCCTGCAGGTACTCTACGTCGCGGGGTTCGAATTCCATACCTTTGAGCGATATCCCAACGCAGTCGGCGTCAGTCGCGGCGGCGCTATGATCCTGCTCACGCCCACACCCACCGGACTCCGCCCACTCGGCACACCCGGATGGAAGATGGGGGAACTGATCGGCGTGCTCACCACCAAAGACGGCCGCAAGGTCTTCCAGCACAAATCGGAGATCATCGAAGCCACGCCCGAAAAACTCGCCATCGTGGAAGACTTTAAATACGACTTAGACCGGATTCTGGCAGGCAAGCCATCGTAAACCGGCCGGATTTATTGGCGAGATTTCGTATTGTACATAATATGTGTTATCGGACACGGGGAGTAAGTAGGAGAGAATAAAGCGTTTTGCAGGGATGAAATTAGGTCCCTTTGCTGAAACGTAGCGTTCTGCCTACAACACGGCCGTGCCTTACTTCGTTGCTGCGTCCTGCAGCTGCGACATCCACACATACAAACTGGGCCCAGGAGTTCAGCAGCAACTTATTCCGGACGCGCCGGCAAAACAGCCCCGCGGATTCATTTCAGTTTCATAAACAAAGTTTGCAGCCGGCAGATCAGTGCGGACGGCTGCAGCTCGAGTGCCTGCAGGGTGAGATCCGCGTTGTTGCGGTTAAGGGACCTCATCTCGCAGATCTTGCCCGCAGCGCTCGCAGTGTAAGTGTGTTCGTTCATTCCAACGAAGGGAGACTACTGGCGAAGGCATGGACAGGCGCGATCAACCAGTCCGCTTGTCCATTTTCTATTTCCGTAACACGCCAGACATCTCTGACGCCCGGAGTGCCCACGGGCACAGCAGCAATCGAAGCGATTCCAGCAGCGATGCTGCAACTCTGTTCCGAATTCGTAACATCTGAAAATATCCAGCGATTCTCGCTGACTTTGTTGCCCTCCCCCGCGTACCAGACCCTCCCCCGCAATTCAAAAAACGAGGTCCCTCACCTTGCGAACATCAGGGAGAGCTGTTGTCACCCGCATTCTTATTCGATTGGAGCGCGCGGAACTCCGCGCGATCGGCAAAGGCGCTCGCCAAGAAGCGCTCAACTATCACCTAGCCTGGCTAACAGTCAGCAATGCTTTTTACGGATCCAATCCGGATCCATTCGCTGCAGCGGAATTACAAATCCCGATTCCCTGCCCACAGCCGGAAACGTTTCACAGCAACGTCATTCAGATGCAGCAACCTATTCCGCCACCAGCTGCGCCGGCAGTGTGGGTAGTGGATGGACGCAACGGCCGGCAGTGGACCAAGTCTGTGATCGCGTATCTGGAATTCCGATCGGGACAAGCATGGCGCCCGTCGTCTCACAGGTTCAATCCGGAATACGAGATCTATGCGCGTGCCTTGTACGAGATGAACAGCGCATTCAACTCTTTGGAAAAACCCAAGCCCTACAAACCGCACTCCGCGATCGCTCTCGCGAAAGCTGCATAACCGCAACCCACAACCAGAATGGAGATCCTCGATGAACGCCACAGGCACGGAACTGCGCGAAAGAGCAGCCCGGTTGCAAGACAGCAACGGGCTGCTACACCCACAAAACGTAGAAGCATTCGCATTGATGCACATTGCTGCGGAGCTGGTGGAAGCCGGCGATCGCGACAAGCGCAAGCTGGAAATTGCCGAACTTCGACTAGCGATGTCCACCGAGCAGATGGCGATCACAGTGGACATGGTTGAGCAATATCGGGAGCTGGTGACGTTGTTGCTACCTGGCGCGCCGGCTCTGAATCCGCCAGCGAACGGAGTGCTTGCAGAGACGTTCTCCGCAGTCGATGCAGTGCCAGTGACGTTCATAAAGTGCGACTGCGAAAACGGCAGTTGCGAGGAAGCGCCGAAATCAGCGCACAGAGCCGGCGGATGTACCCGCGGAGCAACTAACAAGCTCACAGCGTGGGGACATTCCGTCAAGGTGTGCGATTCCTGCGCGGATGTGTGGAAACGGACTGCAGCTCGAGATATCGAAAGCATCACTCCGCTTTTGACAGTCCAGACAGTGCCGGCAGCAGATGCGTCGGAACCTGCAGCCACCGACCAACCTCGCTGCAGCTGCGAAGCAATCCAGTGCGCGCACATCCACGGCATGAACGGATGCAGCGACGTGCCAGCTTACAAAGCAAAGGCGATCGGATATCCAGCGCAAGAGATATGCGGCACTTGTCTTGAGCGATGGGCACTGACGGGAATCATTGAGCACCAGGAGCAACTGGCGCCGGCGACGTCGGCACTGTCGCAAGCAGATGGCGCAGCGCAGGGATAGGCGGGAATGCCGAATGAAAGCAACGGCAATTCCCCGCTGGATCCGAAGTTATTGGAATTGGGTGCTGCGTTCGCCAAGCAGCTGATCGAGGGCAAGGTGGATTACGAAACAGCTTTGCGGATCTTCAAGAAGCAGCTGACGGATGCAGCACTCGAGGCCCACAACGGATGTAAGCAAGCGGCCGGCAAGGGACTAGGAATCTCCCGCAATTACGTGCGGACGCTGGCGAGGTTGAAGGAATGAAGCAATTCCTGCTGCACGTTGAAGATGAGAAAGAGTTTGACCGAGAGGATTCCGAGTCGATCGCTAAAGAACTGTCGATAGTGCTCGAGAACGAGGGATACACGGTAGTCATTGCGCCGATGGCAGAGGGAGAGGAATGACGCAAACAAAATTCAGCATGAAAGTTGCCGACGTCACCGTGCAGATCGAAACGATCGGCGATACAGCCACGGTTTCATTCATTGACCAGGCTGGCACGGAACGGACGATCAAGCTGGTGCAGTGGAAAGAGATGCAGCAAAAGCTGCAGGAGATCTCAGGCCAGACAGGATTCAAATTGTTGCTGCTGGTGCAGGAATTCCTGCGCAGGATCGTTGCCGGCACAGACACGGTCCAGATGCACATCTCCCCGGAGACGCTGGACCTTGTCCTGCGCGTTCACTTCCCCGAGATATTCACGCCGGCCGAGCAAGCTGCAGCGGGAGGCAAGAAGTGACGCCCACGCCCGAAGTCCGGATCCTTACTTACCTGCTGACAGTGTTTGTGTTCTGGCTTGCAAGTCCGCTGATCCACGCGGTCTATCAGATCGCAACCGGCGACGGAGAAAAACTGTGGTGGTGTCGCAGCTGTGCATGGTCAATGTGTCGGCTGTGGATAGGTCAGAAGTTTATGGCCTATCTGGAAAAGAAGATGAGCAAAGAGCAGTTCGAATGGTTCAAGAAATCACTGGAGGCAGGCCGTGAACAAAACAGCGACTGAGAGTCAACCAAAGACACACGCGCCAGGGATCACGATAGATCCAACGCCCGCGGGCGAGTATCTGTCCTGCGGATGCACGGATCCCGGCGACGGCGAAGGCGCAGCGCCAGTGGAATGCGGCCAGGAAGCAGTTGCCGTCTGGAATGTCAGCTTTATGGGACAGATGATTTTTTTCAACCTGCACGCCTGCCTGAATCACGATCTCGCGATCAAGCAAGGATTGAAGTCGCCCGACGTCCTAGTTGCGCACCGCAGTCCGTTGAAGCGCGTGGACCTGGTGCAGTCAATGCCAAAGGAATTGAGCAGCATCGTCACACCGTAGGACAGGATGCGCAGACAAACAAATAACCCGACGACGAGCAGCACCAGGCCAGAGGTTATGGCGGGGACGGGAGCAAGTGCGCGCCCGTCCCCAGGCAGTGCGATCGCCGAGGACACTTGCGTGATGTGCGGATGCACTGATTCACGCGCCTGCCGTGGTGGTTGCTATTGGGTGTTGCCGGGAATATGTAGCGCGTGCGTCTAGTAAAGGGGACTGCAGATGATTTTCAACGTAGTGGACAAGCACAAGCACAACGCGCCCATCGTGCAGCAGATCGAGGCTGACTACATCCGCGAGGATGAGCTCTACCACCGAACAAAGTTTTACAAAGTAATGCCGTGGTATCGGCGGGACCGACTGGTAGGGACAGTAACAGGGATGGAATTTGCAATTGGCGCTGCAGTGCAGACGCCCGACGTGGTTGAACTCGAGCGAATGATTCGACTGTAGGAAAGGACAGCACAGATGGCACCAACAATGGAAGAAATCAGGATCTATCGCAAAGACTGCCTGCGCAATCAGCAAGTCTGGCCCCGCGGCGTCAAGCCGGCGATATCGCCAGGACTGCGCCGGCTATTGGTTGTGATCCTAGCAGTGTATGCAGTAATCGGCTGGCAGGTGTGGCAACACTTTCACCAGGTTAAGTAGAGGGCAGCAGGATGAACTGGCAAAGCAAAGTTATCTCCGGAGTAGTGGCAGCGATCGGCTTTTGGATCGCCAGCAGAGTGTTTCGCCGGCCGGTGATTGTAGTGGATCCGGTTGCGCGGATGCGGGAAAGCGGATTCTGACGCATGACCATTCAAGAGATCAAGCAAATCGACGTTAACAAGTACATCGGATGGCTGGTGCACGTGCATATGTCGGGATGGGGTTATCTGTGGGCAGAATTCGATTCCGTCATTAAGACAGTAAGGCAAGACGAAGCTGATCGCATAGTGATTGAGTTTTGCAACGGAGTCACATTGCACAGTGGACGCGGTTTAGAAATTACGCCGATCACGGCGCCGGTGACATAGCAAATGCTGCGACTCCCGCTGAATCCTGATTGCGTGCGTTGCAGCAAAGAGATTAAAGGCGGACTGGTTTTCTTCTCCGCTGATTGTGTGGAAGTTAAAGGCGAGTTCACAACGAAGGGGACACATTGCCCGGAGTGCGCAACGCTGATCGAAGTGGCATTTCTGGAAAGACTGGCAGGAGAAAGCAACTAGCAATGTCGAATGTAAACACAGAACGCGAAACACTGCGCTGTAAACATTGCGAGCTGATGCAGTTCAAAACGAAAGCCGAAATCTGCCGGCGCTGTTTCAAGCCCTACCAGGATCCAGTGACAGCACAGCCGGAGCCAGTAAAACCAGCGCCAAAGTTCGACTGGGGTTTTTGTATCCGATTAGTCAGACAAGCAAAGGGAATGTCGCAACTAGACCTATCGCGCGCGCTAGGACTGACGAGTCCGCGGACCTGGATATCGAAGATTGAGCGAGGCCAGATTGAGTGTCCAACGTTGGAGAGCTTAGAGCGATTAGCCGTAGCTCTGGGCACGCGCCCAGGCGTGCTGGTCCTCATTGCGTCAGCGGCGGGACAAACGGGGGTGCAGCAATGAAACGCCAGATCATGATGATAGACGGCAACCCGATCGCAGTGCTCCGTCCGGAGAACGCGCCACTCGCACTACGCCTGGCGAGCGAGATGGTAGGCAAAGGAACAGCGCAGGAATTTAAGGATCTTCTGCAGACACAGCCCTATGTGTTTATCGGATGGGCGATCCCCGGCACTGACCGGCAAGCATTCGCGATCGCGGATCGGGCAGGCGAGCTGATCGACATCCTTGAGCCTGGCGATTCATTCGTTGACGGCGAAATGATAGACGGCGCGCCGGTACTGAGAGGCAGCAAAGTTCCTGTTATCGGGAGCAAGAAAAAATGAAAGCAATCACTTTGAAAGCAGCACAACGATGTGAGAGCGCTTGCACGAAGCGATGCAAGTGCAGATGCGAAGGCAAAGCGCACGGCCGAGGGAAGTTGGCAGCTGACGCCAGCCGTGAGCAATACGAATCGCTGCCAATGAACGATCCGCATAATCCGATTCGCAAGAAGCAGCGCGAGATCCGCGAGCACAACGCGCGCGTTAAAGCACGGAACTATCCACTGCAATTCCCCGCCCCGGATGAAGTGGGGGGGGGGCAAGTTAAAGGCCAAAGACGTCGCAGGACAGCTTAGCTCCTAACGCGGTTGGAAAACTGCATGGACTTGCCGGCACAAACCGTCATGGACTTCGATGCTCCGCTACCACAGCGGTTTGACGGTGAAACATTCGATGTCGATCGGGACAGCGATCGACTGGGAACACTGCAGGACAGAGTTAAGAAATGGGTACTGAAACACAAAGGCGAATGGTTCACGCTGGCAACACTGATCGAGTGGTTAGACGTTAGGCCAGAGAGCGCAGGATCCGTCAGCGCAAGAGTGCGGGACCTGCGCAAGAAAAGATTCGGCGGATTCACAGTGGAAAGTCGATTTAAGGAAAAGGGATTGTGGGAGTACAGAGTCAGCTAGAGAAAGCACCTAAATGAGATTCAAAACACGCGCGGACCTTCCCGCGACAGCAACCTGCAATTCCAAAGCCTGCGTCGGCAAAGAGAAGCCGATCTCAGAGATGGTTGTTGTTCGACATCGCAAGACGGGGGAGTTCTCACTTCGACGCCGATGCAAGGAATGTCACAACGATTCCGAGCGCGGACATCGGCGTGAATACAAAACCAAATACCTGCAGCGCTGGCGCCGGCACAACGCAGAGCTAAACCGCAGTTACTGGAAACAGAGCCAACAGGAAAATCGGGAAAAGATTAACGCGAATGCCCGGAGACGTGTTCGCAAGCACCACCACGCAATTCTTATCCAGGGTAGGTTGCGCCGGCGACTGGGGATGTCCGTCACGCTCGCCGAAGCAAGACAAATGCTGCGCACATTTGGCCCCTGCTATCCGACGCGCTTCGGGCTCACGCCTTCCGGATTGCGAGAGTGTGAACGCATCCGCGCAGCGCTGCGACGGTCAGGCTCAAAAATGATATCCGCAATCGAGATCCGGATGATGGTCTACGCCGACCAGGAAAACTTCTTCATAAAACCTAGCGCACAGAAAATCCCTTACCAGGCTGCAGCGGAGTCACTGCGACGTTGGCAAGCCGAGCAGCGCGAAAAGAGGAAAGCAGCATGAGCATTCTTTTTCTGATCTTGATGTTTGTTTCACGGCCGGAAGTGTCCAGGGCGCAACCAGAGTGCAAGTGCATCGGCATTGCGCCAGAGAAGCAGCCGGCACATCCGCCCGCGGTTTATTCCACCCTGGGCGATCGCGGAAAGGTCCGCGGACTGTAGCAATGGAGCAGCGACGTCCAAACCGAGCACAGATTGCTGACGCTGTAGCAGCGCGCGCATTGGGACTGGCGCCAGGCGATAACCGGCTGACAAGCCGGCAGTGGGGGAAGTATCGAACTCTCTATTCGCAGGCATACATGGCGCAGCACGCGGATCCGGTACTGATCGAACCGTCATGCACTTGTCCGCACCGGCCGTATCCGCACACTCATTCTGCAGAGGAACGCGAGCGAGAGCGCAACCGTTTCGCATGGCACTTGAAGCAAGGCAGGCAGCAAGAAAGGACATCATGATTGTTAAACAGATTACTAACTTGGAACCAGCGTCAGTGTTTGACGGACTAAAAGCGGAATTCGAACGCCTGGAAAGAATCAGGTTCAACGCGGAAGTGCATTCCAACAATATCCGCGCATTCTGCGATCGGGTAAAACACGCCAACAAGCCCGAGGAGCTGCAGTCCATAATTCGCGACATCGACACAGCAGCAAAGGCTCTATACGAAAGCGCGCGTTACTAACAGAAAGAATCTATGACAAAAAAACTCATTATCCCCGACTACCTGGGCACAACATCTGCCGGCGAATTCACGCTGCATGAGGATGCTGTTACCCAGGTGTTTGCGCTGCTCGCAATGAGAGGCAGCGGCAAATCGAACTGGGCTGCAGTAATGATGGAGATCTTCGCCAGCCGTGGTGATCAGTTCGTCACGCTGGATCCTCCCGGAGCGCATCACGGCATCCGCGCGCGGGCTGACAAGGACGGAATGCCGGCAGGACCGTCCGGACTGCAGGTGCTGCTGGTTGGCGGGGAGCATGGCGATATTCCGCTGGATCCCAACGGAGGCAAGGAACTAGCGCAGCTGGTAATGGAAACGAAGATCAGCTGCGTCATAGATCTAAAGCAAGTGCGCCTGCGCGATCGCCGGACTTTCATCTGCGCTTTTGCCGAGGAACTTTACGCGCGCAACAAGACTCCGCTGCATTTGTTCCTGGAAGAAGCTGATGAGCTGATCCCGCAGCAGATCGATGATAAAGACGAGATGCCTATCCGTCGCATCCTGCGCAGCATTATCAAAGGCGGACGGAGCTCCGGACTGGGTGCAACGATTATCACGCAGCGTCCGGAGATGGTCGATAAAACTTCGCTCTATCAGATCGACAACCTCATTGCGATGTCAGTGTGGGGAAAGAAGCCGATCAAAGCGATCACTGACTGGTTTGATTCGAACGATGATGCGGATGCGCACCTTAAAGAGATCCGCGCTTCCCTTCCCAAGTTGCAGCCGGGCAGCGCATGGTTTGTCAGCCCAAAGTGGCTAAAGACAACAGTGCAGGTACAGGCCAGGCAGCGCGTCACCTTCCACGCCGGCCGGACGCCCAAACGCGGCGAGCAGGTTGTAAACGTTAAGTATGAGATCGCCCAGGTTGCGGATCTATTCAAAGCGAAGATGCAGGAACGCGGACTGCAGCAGCAGCAGGAACGCGACACGCTCGCCGACTTGCGGACGCAGGTAACACTACTGACTGACGAGCTGGCGAGCACCAGGGCTGCAGCACGGCCGAGTATGTCAACCGGCGAGATCAACAACCTAGTCGATGCAGCAACAACCCCACTGAAAGACACGATTGATGCGCTGCTCGAGGACGGACGTTCGATCATCGCACGCACAGAGCTGATCGGCGACATAGTCCAGGGAATGCACGAAAAGGCCGGCAGAGGATGGAAAGCAGCGGACGACAAAAAGGCGCTGCTATTACTCCCGTCTCTTTCCGATCGGCGTGACGTCCCACGGATTGCAACGCCCATCAATGACATCCACAACGCTGCGCATTCCACCGTCCGCAAGCACATGCCGAACGGATCTGCGGACGCCGGCGACGTCAAGCTGCCATCCGGCGCCGTGCGGATCCTGCAGGTGCTGGCGCAATGGCAGGGGAAGTGGATCACTGGCGGACAACTCCGCGCACAAGCGGGACTAAAGAAGTCCGGAACTTATGACGAATATCTGCGCCGGCTAAAAGCTGTGCAATTCATTGAGCAGTCCGGCAATCAGTTCCGCGCCACTGCAGCCGGCGTGCAGTTCCTGGGCGCTGACATCCCGCGCGCGCCACGCACAACGCGCGAAGTGCTGGACCTATGGGAACCGAAGATTCCAACCGGCGCCCGCAAGATATTGCGCATTCTGGTGGACCGCCCCCGCGAGTACAGCCCTAACGAGCTGGCGGAAGCAGCGGGATTTTCCGGCAACAGTGGCACGTTTGGCGAATACACGAGACGCCTGGTGTCAGCAGGGCTGGTGGTAAAGCACGGCAGCGCACTCGCTGCTAATCGGGAGACGCTGTTTCTATGAAGCACATACGCGTATGGATTGTTTCAGCGATGTGGGTTGCGGGTGCTGGCATAGCGATGGCTGTGTCTCACAAGGAAGGCAGCACGCATTCATGGGATGCGTTTATCGGACTCTGGATTGGAATCATGTGCTGCGCAATTAGCAATGCAATCCTAGACGCCAAATGACAGAGCGATGGCACATAACAGAGAGATCTTGCAACTACGGACGGCGTCAACTCGATTGGGGTGCATTCGATTATTTCTGGCAAGCAGCCGAGCAGGTTCGCAAGTTCATTGCGGAAGGATCCCCAGGCGGATGCCGATGTCACCGCGGATGGCAGATCCTTCCCTGCTCGAAACTGCAGAACGGACACGGAGGCGGATTCATCCGCGGAAGTGACTGCGAGGACTTTAAGGAGTCCGGCAACTGGTGGCAGGACGAGATTTGGAATTAAGAAGAGGAAAACAGCATGAGTCATGATTGTCCAAAATGTGGACGCCCTTGGATCTGCGGAGTGCTCCACTGTGACCAGCCCACAGCAGCAATATGTCAGCACTGCTGGCAAGCGCCCGCGCCAGCAATCGCGCAGCCGGCAACGGAGTCATTCTCAGAGATCCGCGCGCTTGAGCAGATCCAGCCCCAGGGCAAACTCACCATGCTGGACGCGCTGAAATACATCCACAGCGATCCGCGATTTATGGCACGGCCGAAGGATTCCATTGTCTTTGCGATCGCATGGGATGAGCGAGGCACATGGATGATGCACTTTCACGTTGAAGGCACTGACTACCGCGGGACACCCCACATTTTCAAGCCGAGCACGTTGTTTGCTGAATGGGAGATTGTCCGGCCGGATCAGGTGTCAAGCAATCTGCACGTCGCGGAGGTCCGCGCCGATGTCTAGGTTTGTACCTAACTCAACAGGACAGTTCACCAGCAACATCTGCATGAATGTGAATTGTCAGCGCGATCGACGCGAACACATTGACGGCGAGTGCCCGACGTCGCCGGCAGCAGTGCAACCTGAGTCCCAGGAAAAGGCAGCAGCAAAAGCAAAATGAAACCAGCGACGCAGCTTGTCAGAATCGAGCAGCAGTCACAATGCGCGCCGATCCGCGTCTTTGTGGCACGGACGCAGTGGACGCCGGATGATGCTATGGCTTTTGTAGGACATCCCCCACTGATTCGCCCAGGCACGCCCGACACGCCCGTTCTGATCAGCGTCACGTTTACCTGGCACAAGCGCCGTGCCGAGTTGCTTCGACAGGAATGGGCTGATCACTACAAGTCAGTGTCGATCGGCGGTCCAGCTTACGACGGAGGCAGAGGCGGAGAATTCACCCCTGGCCTATTTCTAAAGACGGGCTGCACGATTACCAGCAGAGGCTGCATTAAGGAATGCGGCTGGTGCGTGGAACGCAACAACCCGCTGCAGGAGTTGTCCATAAAGCCCGGCTGGATTATTCAAGATTCCAACCTGCTCGCCTGCTCTGAGAAGCATATTCGCGCAGTGTTTGAAATGCTGCGAGAGCAGAAGCGAAACATCTTCTTTAACGGCGGACTGGATAAGCATTTCTTGAAAGAGTGGCACCGTCCGCTGTTCGACTCCATTCCGATCGGAGAGCTCTGGTTTGCGTGCGATCGCGCGGTAGATCTTCCCTGGCTAGAGCGCGCAGCAAAAATCCTGGACGGAATTCCCCTGAGAAAGCGCCGTTGTTACACCATGATCGGATACGACGAGGAAACTCCCTTAGAAGCTGAAAAGAGAATTGAGCGAGTTTTCGAACTTGGCTTTATGCCCTTTTGCCAGCTGTATCAGCCCGACGAAACAAAGGTCTATCCGGACGAATGGCGCAAGGTTCGCAGGAAGTGGTCCAGGCCGGCTGCATATATGTCTGCCGGCGAGATAGTCAACCAAAACCCACACCAAGTAGCGATGCAGTTTTAGGAGCGATGTTGAACCAATGAACAACTGGCAGATCTACCGATACAACAAGACGAGCGGAAAAACACGACAGCATCGCATCATGGCGACGAACCTCACGGAATCCGACGCAAGGAGATTCGCAGAAGACGCCAGCAAAGGATCAAATCAGTGGGCTTACAGAATAGAGCCGATGAGCCAACTTGAGCGTTACTACGACACTTACAAGGATGGCACCCAGTCCCTGAAATGGGGATCCCCTCTGGACGTTGGACATCTGATCGTTCAACTTCAGACGCTTGACCCGAAGATGAAAGTCAGTTCTGTGACGTTCATTGAGTTGGAGGGAAAGACTAGGGCAAGGGCCTATGGGCTCAGTATGTCCAGGGAACGTTGGAATCAAGCCGGCTGGCTGGATTACAAACTCGACGTTCCGGAATCCCTGGCAATTTGGGCAAGCGAACCACGCGAAGAATTAGAACGCGCCTTAACTGTGCAACAAACTCCGTCCCCGCAATCTGGAGCAACGGACAAATAAAAATGCTTAAAACACCGGAACACTTACAAAAACAATTCGGGATCCCGGCAGCAGCGGGACAAGGCAGAGCGATTCCCCGCGTGCTGCTCGCATATTCAGGTCCGCGCAAAAAGCAGTTCCTGGCAACAGCGATGTCGATGATTGTTGCCGGCGCACTGCCAGAGCACGGACAGAACAACAAACAATTCCGGCTGGTATCGCAAGAGGACCTTGCCGGCATGTGCGATGTGTCGCGCAGCACGTTCACCAGGCGCGTCAGCTTGTTTGCGGATCCTGATAGCGGATGGAGCGATGCCGAGCGCGAGAAGCAGTCCGAGCGGCAGAAGGCGATCGCGAGGATCCAGGGGAAGCAGGTACACAACCGTCCGCGGCGAAGCAACGGCCATGCGGGACACCTGGTCAATCGCCGGCGCCGGTTTGCCGAGCCCAATCGTTACAGTTTGCGACTGCCCACTGCAGAGGATCCAAAGAAACTCAATCGCTACATTCCGGGCACGCTGCGCGACATCAAAGAGGATGCAGGAGTCAGCCATCTATTCAATGAGGGCGCCGTTGGCTTCAAGAGTTGGGACAGCTTCAAAGATGTGCCCCGATGGGTGTGGGATCACCGGCTACCGCTGTCAGACTCCGCGCGCCTGGTATTCAGCTACTACGTGATGTGCGGACTGCTGGACAAGGACGGCAAGGGACACGTCCGCGGGGAGGTTCACCCCAAGCAGAGCACCGTCGCACTTGCCCTGGGCATGACTAAGCGCACAGTGTATGCAGCCAACCGGCAGCTGGAAAAATTAAGCCTGATCCGCGTTGCGCATCCCAAGCCGATCGTCACGGCCGGACAATACGTCCGCGGTCCAGCAAAGATCATTTATCTTCCCGTCCGCCAACTCAGCCATGAGGAAGCGACGGCCGAGAGGGAGCGATACAGCAAGGCGCTGGCGTCGCTACGTGACTCCGGGCACGATCTGCTCGCAGCGAAGGTGCATCGCGAGCTGCTGGACGCCTGGGAGGGCAAAGAGCACTGCCTGGGCGCATTCTGGAATGAACTGCGCCGGCGATTAGCGGATGCCGGCGTGGATCGCCAGTCGATCAACGGACTGGTTCCCCGTCCACCTGAATAACTGACAACAGCCGTTGTCAGTCAGCACCAAAACAACAAATAGCGCGATGGGAGAAGTGTGCCCATCGCGTTTTTCCGTTCCGCGTTGGGAGTATTGGAGTTGCGTCCGGAGCGCGAAATTTTCGATCCGCAGCTAGTAACTAAGTAGTTAGTAGTCAGCATCGGCGCGTATTACCATCAATTCAACAGCGACAACAACTGTGTGCACTGTGACAACAATCGTGCGCACTGCGACAACGGATGTGTGCACTGCGATTTCCACCTGTGGAGATCTGTCGAAACAAAGTGCTGATTTTGCCGGACAAGAAGTGCTGATTTTGCATGGCCGTTGTGCGAGTTTTGTTTTGCCTGCGTGCGCATATTGCCGAATCCGAGACTGTTCTTAGATGTAAAGCACCTTAGAGTAGTAGCAGTAGATTACAACTGTGGACGCTGTGGATTAAATCGGATGCGCACCGCTGCGCGGTCCGCGACGGGCTTCGCCCTTTATCAAAAAGCAAAACCAGTCGCACAAGTGGAATGTGCAATCCAGTTGCCAAACGTGTGGTCAAAACCGTAAGCATCGGCATAGAACTCAGGAAACAAAAACAAGGGCAACAGCAACACCAAAAACAGAGTGGATCTAAAACTACGATCCGCAACGAAACAAATCAGGGTTAAGGAACCACACTGAGCTACGCCGGCGACTTTGAATCTTGCTCTGGGACCGCGATCCCGGCCGTGATGTGATAGTGGCACGCGCCAGGCTGCAGGATCGACGGCAGGATTGTTAGCGGGTCGATACTGACAAGCTTCCACGTCGGAGCGCATATTCTGCAGATCTTGCCACAGAACGGGCAACCGAGAAGGATTCCAGGCTGTCCGGATTCATCGGCATTGTAAACATAATATTCGCCAGGCTTCTGCGGATAATCCCGCACCTGTTTCATCGGCGTCGGTTTATGCAGTGTCATTTGTCCGATCACAGCCATCACAGATCATTACTCCGTTCAAAAGCGCGATGCTTTACGTCCAACCACCACCAGTGCAATCGAGTCAGCCAGTTCGCAGCATCCCGCTGCTGGCGCTCCAACTTCGCCAGGCGTGCCGACTGGTACGGTTTGCGGCGACGCATTAAATTACGTCGATGACGATTCTTAGACCAGTAACTCACGCCGGCTTATTACCAGGACTAAGATCTGTTTTCTCTGCTGTCACCAGCGTTGGTCCAGGCACTTCATCCGGACCGTCCCCATCCGGCTCGCCTTCGGGATCCTTCATGCGCGCAATGAATTCTTCCATGTACTCATTGAATCCAGGCTCGGGGACAATCGGTGCCAGGATCAGATCATTCGTTGCGAACTGCAGCACGCCGGCGAGATCCGCAAAGAATGGCTGCAGGGGTTGTACCAGCTCGGGATAACTGCGAATCACAGTCAACGCTGCTAAATCGCCATCATCGCCGGCATCGAAGCAGCGGACGATCATCTGTTTAATGCGATCAATATTCGCAAGCACTTCCTCTTGTGTCGGCTGGACCTGCGCCGGCTGTGCAGCGATCGACTGGACAGCAACACCGTTAGGCTGTTGCTGCTGGACAATGTGCGCAGCAGGAATTGTTTGCGGTTGACGCTGGACATTCGCCGGCAGCACAGCGCGCGCGGGTTGTGGCACTCCCCCGCGGAGCATGGCGATCTGCACTTGCTGCTGAATGATGTCTTTCACGCCCTGGATGATTACCGGCAGGTGATCAACCAGTTTCAGCCCGGCATTGGATAATGTTTCTTTCCACACGTCGCGCGTGCCACCACCACCCTCGCCAGTGAGTCCGCGTTTCACCAGGTCCATCAGGTTTTCCCCGCCGAACAGATCTTTCAGGATTCCCAATTCGCCAGCGGGATTGCTTCTCTCTTCGCGATCATCCTTGCCGTCCATCTTGCGGATCTGCGCAAGTAATTCGAGGGCTTCTTTCAAACTGTTTTTTTCTGGCGGAGGCGTTGCCATCCGTTCCAGCATCGCAGTCATAAGTTTGTCCATGATGGGATTGCCCGTCATAGATCCGGACTCTTTCATAATCCCTTGCTTCATAATTTCAATGCCGGCCGTGCTGCCCTGCTTTACTAGGTCCAGCGCGTTGCGCATGGCAGCTTCTGCACCACCGCTGTCTTTTGATTGGAGCGCGCCCAGGACTTCGCGCAGAACGGATGCGAGTTCAGTTTGTGGCGCCGGCGCAGCTGCAGGCACAGTGCCCGCGGGCAGTATCTCTGGACTGTTTAATTTCTGCCCTGCTTTGAATTTAGGTTCACCTTCAATGTCGAAGAAGTATTCCTGTAGCAGCTTCCCTTCCGTTTTGTTTTTGAAGATGATTTTGTAACCGCCACCGCCGTGCTGCTCTTTGACGTCAGACTCATCGAACTTGCGCGAGTAGAGATCGATGTAATTGTGGCGCGTGGAATTTGTCACCAACGGCCGGACGCGATACAGATAGCAGAGATGGTGATCCCAATCAGCCTCAGTCAGCGCAGCGATGCGGTCAAAGAACTGGACAGCTGGCGGAGTTGCCGGCGCCGGATCAGTTCCGTCGTTTGGCTTGCGTGACTCTTGCGATTCCGCGTCGGCTGGATCTGCGGTAGAAAGATTGCGACGGCTGCGGCTCACTCTTGGTGGCATTGGTTTGTTCTCCGGTTATTTTTATTGGTTGGATCTGCTGCGGAAGCAGCGGGAAATCTTCAACATCGAAACTCATTAACTTTCCGTCAGTGAAATTGCCGATCACTGCGCAACGGACGCAAGGCGCGTCAATGTGCTGCAGGTGAGTGACAATGCGGGCGACGGCGCGCCCGATCATATCTGCGCGCACTTCATCGCTTTCTTTGCAGATCGGCATTGCTCCAGGCGGATCCGCAAGATTGTTAGCGTTGTTGCTGAAAGTAGCTTGACGGGTGATCGTTGTGGTGAGCTGTCCGGCACCGTGGACACCACTGGTGGGCTTCCAGACCAGATCTACACGCACACGGCCGTAAAATCTCGCTTGCGCAGCAGTGAGCAGCGCTTTGGTCAGCGTTTCGCGCGAAATCTGCAATTAAAACGGCGTTACTGGCGTGGTTACACGCAGGTATTACGCAGTATTGCACTGGTAACTGTCTGCGGAACTACCGTAGTGTAGCTTATGTACGCTAGACCAGCGCGCCGATGGGTAATAGTTAGTAAACAGTTATTTTCTGTTTTGAGTTGCGCGCTGTGGGATGTGTGCCAAGATAAAAGCTAGAACGAGAGCGGGTCAGGTTGGCGCTTCGAGGGTCGTGCCGGCCGGATCCGCACTCCAAAAACTCTGCCCCGATGCCGACAGTCCGTTTTCTATGGGGATAGAGTTTCGGTTTTGTCTGCATCGGGACAAGGTTTAAGCGAGCCTGATGGCGGATTCACTAAAAGTTTTACAGTTTCCGAATGCTGCACAGCGCGCTGCCGGCGCTACTTCGCAGTCCTCTGCGCAGCCGATGCGTGCTGTTAGTTATCCGTTGCAGGATGGGGATGCCGGGGTTGCCCGCACCGTCCGCTATATGCGCGCATTTGTTGAAGGCAACGAAGGATCGCGCAACGCCCAGGTGATCCAGCTGGCAACGCAGATCACTGCGAATGTCGCCAATCGCGACGCTGCCGGCGAACGCAACGCGATTTACAACTGGGTAAAACAAAACATCAAATTTCGCAACGAAGCAGACGAGCGGCTGCAATCTCCCCTGGTGACTCTGCGCCTGCGCGCCGGCGACTGCGACGATCACGCATCTCTGATCGCAGCGCTGTTGCGGGTGCTCGGGCATAGAGTCGCATTCAGGACTCTGGCGATCGGCGGGCCTGATTTCTCTCACGTCGAATGTATTGCGTTCGATAAGCGCAGCGGACAATGGGTCCCGTTGGACACTACCGTTGCGCAAGCTGTCCCCGGATGGCAGGCGCCGAATCCGCAGCGCGTGCGTGACTGGCAAGCAATGGGCGATGCAACAGACATCGTGAATTCGATTGTGCAGGGATCCGCGCCACTGATCCAGGCTGTGGGCAGCAGGATCGCGCACGGACAAACACCAGGCGTCGGCTTCGATGTCACAGGCAATTTCAACAGCAATGGAGTTGGCATCGGCACAACAGGGATCTCAACTGGCGCGCTCGCAATGGTTGGCCTGGGCGTCGCAGTGTTTGCTTTTGCAGTCGGACGTGGTGGTGGGCGCAGATGAGAGTAGCCATCACAGCGCGCGGACCTAACTATCGCATCGCGCCAGCTCGCCGGCGTCGCGGACTTGGTTGCGTAGGTTGCGCAGGCTGCAAAGGAATGTGCAGCCTGCGTGCAGGCATGAGCGGCTGGACTGACATCCTTAGCGCGGGGTTGACCAGTGCCGGCAACATCATAACTTCGATCAACAGTGGCGGATCATCGCAGCAAAGCGCAGCGTCGATTCAGGCAGCGATTCTAAAAGCGCAAGCGGATCAGCGAGCTGCGGACCAAGCAGCTGTAGCAGCTGCAGCAGCTGCCACTCCCGCGAGCGCGACAAGCATTTTCTCTGGCGTCACGCCGGCAATGTGGGCGATCTGCGCAGCAAGTGGAATGGCATTGATTGTTGCCGTGGTGAAAAATTGAGCTACATCACTTTAGCCCGCAAGCGCAGTGCAGTTCCCGTCCGGCGTCGCACGCTCGCAGATTCGTGCGTTATCGATCCACGCACTGGCGGACGCGTTTGCACCGGCGATCAGAATCTTGGACCGGCGCCGTCACCACTTCCCTTACAGATTATTATTTCGTCCGCGCTGAATCAGCCGGCCGGATCTCCGGCGCAGTCAAGCCTGGACTATTACCTGCAGACCACGTCGGCAGCGGAACAAGCGAGGCAGAACGCGATTCTTAATATGGCGCGCCCCGGACGTCCAAGCCGTGATTATTCGAACACGCCTGCTGCGATCATTGCGAACGCAGCTGCAGCGCAGGCAGCAGCCACCACTGCAGCAGCACCGGCAACGTCCGCAGTGTCAGCGATCACATCATTGCTTCCCGCGGGGATCGCGGACCAGCTGACGGCGAGCACATGGATCAGTGGAGTTCCCAACTGGGGAGTGCTGATCGGGGCCGGCGCAGTGTTCTATATGTTTTCCAAAAAGAGGCGCCGTTAATGTACATGCCGGCCACAAAGCGCAGACAGGTATCGATCACGCGCAGTGGCGCGCGTCGTGCAGGAGTACGAGGGTTAGGAAGTGCACGCCCGTCCCGCATAGAGCCAGAGTGCGAGCACGCAGCACCGCCCGAGGGATATCGCTGGTCAGCACCGACAGCCGATGCGCCATGCGGCAAGTTAGAGCAGATTGCGTCCACGCCGGTTGCACTTCCGCCCGCGATAGCGCCTGTACCTGGTCCACCACCGGCGCCGAATGTTCTGTACGCATACGATCCGATCATTCTCGATCGCAGCCGTGATGCAGCAACGCCAAATTCGAATTACGTCGCAACGCCGGCTGCGACTGCAACAACAGCTGCGCCGGCGAGCACTGGGATCCCAACGTGGGGATGGATAGTCGCAGGACTTGTAGGTTGGGCGTGGTGGACCAGCAAATGAAATGTATCTCCGCAAACAAAAACGGCGCCGGCTTGGGAACGCTGCTAGTCCTTACGAGGAAGGGATGCGGATCTATGGCGAGCTCTTTGGCGTCAGCCCTAATCCGAGCGGGGACGGCGGAGGAGGCGGAGGTTTTAATAGTGGATTCTATGACTCCGTCATTGGCCCGAATGGTGCAGCAACTCGATATACAAACCAGTTCGGCTACGGAGAATTCCCGAACCTCAAAGTGGACGGCATCACAACTGCGAATCCGGCGAACACAGCTGCAAAGGATTCTGATCTGTCGAAGTACGGCTATACGCCGGCGAGTCAGCAATTTCCTACTGGCGGTTTCCTGGTGGATCCAGCAACGATCGCAGCGAGCTGGACCGGAGTTGGCACCGGCATAAATGCCACGGCGAACGCGAATGCAACTGCGAGGCCGGCAGCAGCAGCAACCGCGGGAATCCCGCAGTGGATGTGGTGGGCTCTGGGAGCATCAGTTTTAGCAGTAGTGATCAGTGGAGACTAGCGATGTACCTGGTAAAAAAATCACGGCGCAGTAAAACTTTAAGCGGATACGTCCGCGCATCGACAGCGCCCCGCCAGAATACATTTCTCCGCGGATACGTGCCGAGCTCGAGCGCGCCACGCCAGAATACTTTCCTGCGCGGGATCGGAGACACCGTAGTAACAGCCGATGGCGTCACACGCGAAGTGATCAACGTCAACCAGGACGACATCGGATTGCAACCAGGCGGATATTCGTCTGGCAACGTTGCAGCGCAGATCTTCGCAGCGATAAACAATATCGCGCCGAACATCATTCCGATCTTAGCGCCCAATCGCAGCAACAATGCCGTGCTGACTACAGCGATCACGCCGGCGCCGGTCACTGTTGCCGGACCTAACATCCTGGACCAGTTCGCATCTTGGCTGAAAACTCCGCTAGTGATCGGCGCGACTACCAAGAATGGCGTTACCACAGGCGGCACCAGTATCAACAAGGGCGTGCTACTGGGCGGAAGCGGACTGCTTCTAGTGCTGGCGACAGTCAAAGGACGGAAGAAATAATGTACGTGCAATCACAAACCGTCCCACACCAAAACACATCGCTGACGCCAGTGCGATCGTCTATGTCCGGTTATGTAACTGCAGCGCCGGCGCAGAATACATCGCTGACGCCGGTCCGAAGCTTCGCCGGACTCGGGGACACGGCGTCAACATTTGGGATCAATGCGCCTGCAACAAACAACCTGCTGCTGCTCGCAGGGTTGCTGATCGGCGGAGCAGCACTTTTGTATTTCGCGGGACCGGAATCAGCGAGCGCGCCGATCAAGCGTCGCCGGCGACGTCCGAAGCCAACAGGCGGATCCGTGCCAGTGTTGGTCACAGCGTTGCTGGTTGCTGGCGGAATCTATGCGGGACAGCAGCTAGGAAAGAATCTGGCGTAATGAACCCATTATCACAACCCGCAGGCGCATCGCAGGCCGTAAACCTGCAGAACACTATTGTGATCGGGATAGCTACGGCCGTTGGCATAGCCCTTTATCAGAACGTTGTGGTTGATGGAAGTCGCAACGAAGAAAAAGGAAACTCTATGCTATTAGGCTTGGCGATCGCTGCAACGTCAGCGTTCGCAAGTAGTTTTGTGAGGACGGGACAGCAATGAAAAAGATCCTACAATTCGCAATCGTGATGCTGATCATAGGGACGTGCGCAGCGCAGTTATCTGTGCGCATGGCTAATAAGCCAGATCAGAAAAAGGGCTACGCCGACAGCCCCGAGAAATTCACGGAAGGAACGCTGATTATCACCCCTGCGCCGGCGACGCGGAACATCGTCATCGTCCTGGATAACGGTTGTGTGGCGAATAATTTTCTTACCCATAGATTACTGCCCTCTGCAGTGCTCAATACACTTCCAGCCGGAGATCGTTACGGTAACGGAATTAGGAGTGCCCATTTGCTCCGCTGGACCTTTGACGCCGAAGTAAGCCATACCAGCACTCGTGAGCGTGGATCCGGTAGTGGGAGACTCCCGATCGTCACGAAGCACCAGAATCTGCTTAGTTTCGGACTCCGGAATAACACACTCGGAAGTAGCAGCAGTGACCGATCGCTGCGCGCAGGGCAAAAAAGTGAAACCAGCGCTGCCTGCAGGAACCATCCCGTTGTAGATCGCGTGGCTGACGGGAAGCGTACTCGCGACTTGAATGCGCACTCTGTCGCCGTGAGTAAAAGTGAAGGGCATCCGAACGTCGCCCGCGCTAAGGACGTAAGTCGTTGGGGGATCGGTTTGCCAACCCATGACCGGAGCACGGGCGCAGCCCAGCCCTACCAGGGCAGCGATAAAGAGCGCAGCGATTCCCTGCGCATAGTAGTTACGGCCAATCATTTGAATCCGGAAAGTCTCTGCTTCCCTGGATTCTTTGTCAAGCGGGGGGACTATGTACGCAGTTAGAGGTCAGCCCCGAATGGTCCGCCGACGTCGTGCAATGGGTGACACCCTCACCTTTGACGACATCATGATGGCTGCGGGCATGAATCCAGTTACAGCGGTCCCCGCATTGATATGGGAGAAAGTAAAAGAAATTCCAGAGGCTGTGAGCAACACTGCGCAGCGTGCGATCACTGGCAACATGACGCAAGCAGATGTCAATGATGCGTATGCGGAATGTCGCGCTAACAATGTGCGCGCGAAAGGAACGCCCGCGGATCTGCAGAAATGTTTCGACGATGTAAACAAGTCCGTCAACATGAGCGGAGGCATCGGCGACGCTCCGGGCGCGCTGACAACTTGGGTAGTCCTGGGATCGTTTGCAGTAGCTGGTTTTATGATCGCGACACAGTAGGGGAGCTGGATTGGCTTACATTCAATTAGGTGATGCAGCAACCAGCAGCAAGAACATCGTCGGCTATAAAGTGACGTGGATTGAGCGGGGACAGCAACGCATGAGAGTGTTCAAGATCGAGCGACGGGCAACTACCTTTAAGGCAAACCGTCCATTCGGCAGCAACGCTGTCACTGTCCCGATCGTTAAGGCGAGCAAATGAAGCGCAGACGCAAATCCAATTCGACTGCCCGTCCGATCCGCAAGGGTCCGCGCGCCAGGCGTAAAAACGCAGGCTTCGGGGATCTGTTTGAATTCCACGGATCCTACAACAAGAAGTCTGACGCAGTTGTGAAGGAAGCAGCGACAGCCGGATCCTTTATCAAATTCACGCCGGCCAATGGCGGGAAGTTTTTAGTATTGACTCGCAGAAAGAAGAACATCGAATTCGGCGAGTTCGAAAAGGGAGTGTTTCACCCCTGGACCATGCGGCCGATCACGTCACAAAAGCCGGCGAAGCTAGGCAAGCGCAAGAGCCCAAGCCGTCGCCCGTTCAAAACTAGTCGCAAGACAAACGGGCTATTCGGCAAGGCACTACGCGCTGCCGGTAAGTTAGGAATGAAAGGCGCGAAAGCAACACTGCGCGCCATGAAACAGGATGCGCGCGTTGGACGGGCAAAGATATCGAATGACGATCCCACGCCTGGATCCAAAGCCTGGTACGAGAAAACGCGCAAACAGCTGCCAACAAAACGCGCTGCCGGCGCGAAACATCCAATGACGAAATCGGAATTCGATGTTTTCTACGAGAACGCCCGTGGGCGCGGATGGAATCCACGGAAGAAGAACGCAAATTCCGCGCGCAAACACTGTGAAATGTGCGGAAGCACGAATGCTGTAAAGCCTGGCACTGGGATTCGCGGTCAACAGTTGAACATGTGCCGACTATGTCGCGCTGGCGTGAAAGCGTACCTCGCAGATAAAGGCGTAAAGAAGAATCCCGCAGGCAGTAAGCGCAAGCGCAACGGATCCCTGCAGGACGCTGCCAAACTCTATGAAGATTTTCACGGCAAGACGGCAACGAAGATCACGGAGTACCTGGGCGCGATCGTTGGAGAAAACAACTTTGCCCAACTTGGACAGCTGGTGAAGCTGATCATTGATTCGCAGTATGAGATCGAGTTCCCCGAGCGCGGACGCGACAAGGTTATCCTGGCGTCGAACCCGAAGGGCGATCAGCTGTACATCATTGGCGGGGACCAGAATGTGGATTCGCTTTTGAAACCAGGCGAAGCAAAGAGCGATAAGTTAGTGGACCTGGGCGAGCTCACAAACATCGAATATTTCACGCGCAAGAAGTTTGACAGCTTCCAGCCGGTGACATACGTGCATGAACTGGGCGAAGAAACCGGAGTGCGTCCGCGGTTGAAATACGATCCGATAAACAAGCAGCTGCACATCGCTGGCGGAGCGTACAAAGTAAAACCCGAAGGGATCGTTAACTAATGGGCTCAACAGCAACAGCACGACGCAGGACGACGCAACGACGCAGACCGGAAGTTGCGATCGCGGGCACATCCACGCAACTGCGCGATTTCCTTAATGCCCTGGATAGCAGCGTGCGCACCGGACGGTACGAGATCCTGGGCAGAGTGGCAGTCATGCAGACTGATCGAGGAAGTATCGAATATCGCGGGACCGGTCCCATGCTGGCAAAACAGCTTGACGACGATGGCAACGCCACCGGCCAGCTGCTCTGCTTGAATGAATGGCCTGGCGCGCTGCCAGATCTGCGCGATTCGATCGGCAAGCCCTGCAGCTCGTGCCTGGCGACGTGTGACGAATGCGAAGCAGGAAAGCGTCCCTGCATTAACTGTGGCGGAAACGGCAAAACGTTTATCAAGCGGATCGAGTGCCCAGACTGCGCAGCAAAGATTGGGCGCTTTGATATCAACTGCGAAACCTGCAGGGGATCTGGCGCAGTGGTGGATCCACAGGACTGCAAAGCCTGCGAAGGATCCGGCAAGATCGCCTGCACACTTTGCCTGGGAACCGGCAAGATGAGCACCGGCAAAAAAGATGGCAGCACGGAGCGAGGCGCCACCGAATGCGAAGCGTGCGAAGGCAATAAACGGGAAGCGACAATGAAGCCACAACCCTTCATTAATTTTCTGCACGGCCGGCTAGAGAACATGCCGGCGTTGGGCCCCATCCGGAAGATGGTTTTGCAGAATGCTACGCCGGATCCGGACAAGCTGATGCTGGTGATCGACGTGATGCCCGACGTGGAAGGCAATCTGACGGTGATGCTGCTGAAAGATGTAAAGGCAGGATCGCCCATGTATCTGTACGGCGGACGCGTTCAAGTAGCGTAGCGTCCGCAAGTAGCCGAAGTTAAAAACTCTATCCCTGCAGTGAGCGCTGAAACGCGCAACTGGCAGGGATTTTGTTTTGGAGGAAGAAAGCAATGCCGATCATCCGAAGGTTGCGAGTGGTGAATCCCCGCAAAAAGAAGTCGCGCAAGTCGCGCGCAAGAGTTTCTGTTCGCAGAGTTGCGAGCAAACGGCGTCCCGCGGTCAAGCGGCGCCGGCACAGATCAAATCCAATCGGAGAGGGGGTGCTAACACTTATGAGTAATCCGCGCAAGAAGCGCCGGAATGGACGACGTCGCAAGAAGAGTAATCCTGTTGCGTTCGTTCCCAAACGCCGGCGCAACAGTAGCAAATCGACGCGGTCCTTCCGACGCAGTAGCAGACGGCGCAATCCGTCTGTAGGCGGAATGGACATCACCATGCTGGCTAAATTGGCAGCAGGCGCGTTCATCGGCGGAATCGCAACCCGTGGACTCACGCAGCAGGTACTTGGAGACAAGAACACCGGCTACATGGGCTACGGCGCCAACGCGATCGCAGCAATCCTGTTGGGATACGGAGCAAACAAGTTGGGCGCTCCCCCGGCAGTAGCTTCGGGCGTAGTGGCAGGCGGTTTCTCTGCTCTGATCCAGCGCATCTGGTCCGAGAAGGTCAGTCAAACATCCCCGGCAGCAATGGCGGGACTGGGCGACATCGACTATTCCGCAAACGGCCTGGGCGATTACGTAGCGAGTGGGTTCCCGCTTCCGAGCGTCAGTCAGCAACAGGGCAACTATCAAGTTGTCCCGGTTGGTGGCGGTTCGATTCCAACGGGCACCGATATCACACCCGCTGCGGGCGCCAACAGTCGCTTTGCCAATCGCTACGCTTAAAAAGCGGGCGACGGACTGAAACGAGTTTTCTTTTAACAGCCTGCCGGATTGAAGGCAATTGTCGCCGGCAGGCATAGCAGCCTCACCAAAAGGGGGTGAGTTGATATGAGGAACAAAATTGTTGCACCCGATGTCGAACGGTTTAACCCGGCAGTCATCAACGGTGCAATGAAGAACGCGAAACGCCTCGGCTTTAACAGTTACGGCCGTGGTTTCAAGAACCCGATCATTGCGAACATCCAGGACGTCCTGAACCAGCCGGTTTATGACTCCTTCACTGTCGCAGCGAACACGGCCTTCCCAAAGACCACGCTGTTCCAAAGCCCGATCAGCGGCACGCGCACTTTGGCACAAACCAACATGCAGCTCGCCGGTCAATTACCGGCTCCGCAGCGCTTGGTTGTAAGAGCGATCAAACTGATCGTTGCCAATAACACGACACTCACGGATCTGGTGAACATCCTGGAAAACGTGAGCGTGGTTTTCACCGTGGGCAAAAAGCCATGGTTCGAAGGCCCCGCGATCCTACTTACGGCAGGATGTGGCGCGCAGATGGTTTCCGCTGCCCAGGTGGGCACGGCACCAGCTGGCACGGCAGTCGCGTTCTCGACCAGCAACGGATCTGTCGATCAGCGTGCAGCATTCACGCTTTCACAGCCCGTTGTCATCGAAGCAGGCGAAACGTTCTCTGTGACGCTACAAGCTGAAACCGGCTTTAGCACCCAGGCGAACACAACCAACCCGCCCGGCGTCGGCACAACCGTCCGCGTTGTATTGGATGGCGAGCTGTATCGAGGCGTGCAGTAAAAAGCGGGCATTATGGCGCGCCCGCAAGGGCGCGCTGCCCACTTAGTAACCAGGCTCCAAAACTCATCCCCAAGAAATTGCGCGGAGATCCCGCGAGGAAAAGTGGGGAAACCCTGAATGCAACAGTCATGCAGCATGTGCGGTGGAAACAAAGCAGTCCAGGTGGGCAGCTCGTTGCAAAAGTGCCCAGTGTGCGAAGGCACCGGCAAAGAGATCCAGCCCGGACTCTATTACTGCTACGGCATCGACATTGTGCTGACGGCACTGCAGGCACTGTCTAACCAGTCCGTTCAGATCCTGGACAAGCCCTTTAAGTGGATGTGGGCTGTCGCGCAAAGCACTGGCACGTTCACTTCGCAAGTGGTGGACGGCAATGCCAAGCGCCCGTTCTCAAATCAGCAGATCCACAGCGCGAATGCTTGGGGTACGGCGCAGAATCCGTTTCCCCTGGTGCAGCCGTATGTGTTCGGCGTCCGCGGGCAGATCCAGGTGAACATCACGGATCTCAGCAATGCCAACAATACGGTGCGATTGACGTTCATCGGAGTTGAGCTCGACGCATAAGCGTTAGCTCCCCCGGTGCATAGGCCGGCAGTTAAACGACTGCCGGCAGCTATTTCGATTGTGGAAGGTGAACGATGACAGCAACGCAGATCCTATATGTGGCGTTTGTCCTGGGCAGCTTGCTATTCAGCATTGTCCTGGCAAACAAGGTGCTAGGACAAAAGCGCTTTCCATCGCTAGGCGCGTATGTCAGGTTTTATGGCATCGCGCTGCTCTGTCGATTTGCATTCGAACTGATCGGCTATTCCGTCCTGCTGTCCTACCCGCAAGCAGTGCCGAGCGTACTTGCGTGGATCGGTATCAGCTTCCCGACAGACTTCTTTCTGGATCCGCGCATTGCGTTCATCGTCGGATTCATCGCAGATGTGGTCCTGGGCAAACTGCTATCGCTTGCCCCTGACAAATGGAAGTGGTTGACCAAATGGATCCCTGAATCCCCCGCGGGCGAGCCTGACGAAAACGCGCAGGCAGCTGCAGCGGGATCCGGGAAATAGAAAGGAACAAATGAAACACAAAAACTCATTCCGCTTTGTCGCAGTCCTGATCATGCTGGCAGCGTTGGTTGCCGGCTGCTCTGATTTTGAGCGCAGCGCGTTCAAGACAATATCTGCAGCAAAATCTGTGATCGACACAGCCAGCGAGGATTACAACGCCGGCCGAATCGAAAAGAGCAAGGCCAACTTTGACCTGCTGACGAAAGCGCAGCACGTAAAGGACACAGCAGCGCAAGCCCTGCTCGCCTACCACGATGCCAAAGTAAGCGCCGATGCCGAATTAAAGGCTGGCGTCTATGCGCCCACTACACAGCAGAAGGTAAGCGCAACGCTGGCAGCAGCACAGGCGGCGCTGGCGGATGTATCGCCACTCGTGGCACAGCTGCGCAAACTCAGTAAAAAGTGAATTCCGGCCGAGTATCAAGTACCAAACCGCTACGGCGGATATCGCGATCGCGAAAGGAAACAAGATGGCACCAGTTCACACAGGACAAGGCGTTAACGAAGACGCAGTAGAAGCAGCAGCCACTGACAGCGCGCTAGAGAGCGCGAAGGCAGCAGCTGCAGATGCGCCTGGACCAGCGCAGCCGGAAGCAGGAACGCGCATTATCAGTTCCGTTGACAGCGGAACCAAGCACGTCAAAGTGATCATTGAGGACGCAGCTGCGATCGGCGAGCTCGTAGCCGGCGCCACCGGACACGAGGAACTGGCGAAGGCGATCGAGCTGATCGCAAAGTATGCCGGCGCAGCGATGCAGGGCGCAGAAGATGCAAGCGTGATCGTGATCGATCGCAACAGCATCCTTGCGTTGCTTAAGAACGTGAAACTGGATCCGCCAACCAGCTAAGAGGAGATACGCCGGCAGCAACTGATCGCTGCCGGCTATTTAACAACTATGGATCCACAGACAACGCCATTCATGCCCAATCGCAAGACGCTGACGAGTTTCTTTCGTCCGCGCCCAGTGCAGCTCCCCCCAGGAGTACCACGGATGATTGTATTTCCGTTCCTGGCATTGACTGCGCTGCAGACAGACGAAGTCTCATGGCCGTTTGATGGCGACTTTGTTTTGTGGGCTATCACTGGCAACTACGTCAACGCCAGTGACAACCTGGGATTCAAAGTGCAGCTGACGCACACACATCAGGGCAAGACGCGGCCCATGTTCAACAAGCACCAGCTGCATTCAAATGTCCTGGGCAGCGGCCAGCGTCCGTTTTTGATGCGCGAAACCTACCTGTTTCAGCAGGGCGACAGCCTGTTAGTAGAAGTAAAAAACCTTTCGCAAGCAGCAACGACGTCGCGCTGCGAAGTTGTTTTGTGCGGTACGCAGTTGGAGTAGGTCCGGAGACTCAGGATGTTTGCACTCAAAAACGGAGTGAAAGACGAGGGCGTTCATCGCGAGATCTGGTACGCGATCGGCATTGCCGAAGCTGTTTATGCAGAATTCGGCGCGATGCTGGTGGTGACTTCGCTGACAGACGGGACTCACAAAAATGGCAGCTTGCATCCGTCCGGCAGAGCAGTGGATTTTCGCGTTAAGAATTTGAGCGACAAAGAGCGCATGGACGCGTTCGAACGGATCAAAGCCAAACTTGAACCTTTAGGTTTTGACGTTGTGCCCGAGGGTGGAGTTGCGGGAGCAGCAGACGCAAACACTGCTTTGACCACCGGCGCGCACATCCACGTTGAGCACGATCCAAAGCAAGGCGAATCGTTTATCAATTTCACAGCGTAACCTTATGGACAAATTTCAAGCAGCAATTCTCAACAAGAAGCAACAGCAGCTGGCGCGATACACGTCGCCGGCGTGGACGGAGCTGAATGGATCTCTCCCGCCGACGTCAGGCCGGCCATTCATTGTGACGCCTGCTCCCTTCCCTGCTTATCCCGCGCCCGGAGCTGCAGCAATCACAGTTATTTCCTACACCGTCCCGCGCGGAATGAATGCAGTGATCGCGTTCCTGGCGATCGTGCACGTTGGAGGCGGATTCGTTGACGGCACCGGCAACGTGATCTGGCGGGTGCTGGTGAACGGCGCCGGCGTCAAAGGACTCGAGGCGCTGCAGAGTCAGGTTGGAGCCTACAACAACCCCAATGTGGTGCAGCTTGTCCTGCAGGAAAACGATGTGATCGTTGTTACGGCCGAAGTGCCGGCAGCGATGGCTCCGATGGTTGGCACTACAGCAGCGCGATTCCACGGATTCACCGTCCCCGTAGTGAGGAACTGAAATGAAGAAGATCCTTTTACTGATTACGATCGTAATGATGTTCTGCAGCGCAGGCACTGCGCAGAGCGTGAGCATCGCCAGCACCTATAACGCTGTCGCATTTACAAATCAGGCAACGGCAGCGCCAACATTGGCGTTTCGAAACATCAGCCAAAGCAGCCATTGGCTGACGTATTGCCCGAATGCAAACACCACAGCACTCGCGATCGAGTTGGAAGCTAGCCAGGACAATACGACATGGTACGCGATCACTGCCCAGGGCGTGATTCCAGGACCGGGCTGCACTACGTTGCAAGCTGGCGGATATTATCCTTACGTCCGCGCGAATCTGATCAGCATCAGCGGCGCGAGCGCAGCAGTGTCAGCATATTACGGCGCCAGTATTTTTCCGATCGCAGCGGGAGGCGTAGGATCTCTCGGGCTGTCATCCGTTCCAGTCACTTACGTTGGCACGGCGACAGGCGGAGTAGGCATAGCGTGCACGCAGGCATCGATTTTCAGCGGCCCGCTGGTTTTATACAACCTGATTGTGGACAATCCGTCGAACGCGACCATCTATGTCCTGATTGCTGATTCAGGAAATGGCAAGACTATTGCGCAATTTTCCGTTCCGACTGACAAGTTCCAACAGATTCAATTGCCGGCAATTGGCGTCCAAGTCACCGGAGACATCATCGCGGAAGCGTGCACTACTCGGGGACACTCCGGAGTGCCAAGCGCAGCGCCCTATTTAGCAGTGCAGTACAAAGTAAATCCCCTGATCTCTAGCCAGGTGAGCAATGCCGGCACTGTCACCGGCACCACGCCTGGACGTCAATAACGAAGGAACGATCACCATGAACGCAGGCACAGCCAGAGCATTAGAGCCAGAGAACAAGGAGCAATCCTCAGACCTAATGGCAATGCTGCGCTCGATCGGTAAGAACCTGATCGCTGCTGCAGTCATTGCCGGCTTTACTTGGTTCGTTGCGGTGAATCGCGTGTCTGCTGTCCAGGACAACAGGATTACTGCAGTAGAAAAAGCCCTAGAAACGAAAGCGTCAAAAGAGTCCGTCGATTCGATCAAAGAGCAGCTGAACAAAATGGACAACAAGATCGACAAGCTGCTGGACCAAAGAAAATAGCATTCGCAAAAACTCCGTCCCCAACGTAGTTCCTGCCAAACAAAAAGGTGGAGTGTATGCGCAAGCAATTCATTGCCGGCGTTCTGATCGTGCTGGCATCTCTCTGCGCTTCGGCGCAGCAACCTATATCGACATCTCAGCTGCAGTTGCCCCTGGCAGATCCGCCACAAATGGTGCAAAGCGGATCCGCGCAGCGCATTGGCAATCCCGGCAATGCGACTTACTTCTATTGGATTGTGTCCAAGTACACGATCGGCAACAGTTCGCCCGCGGGACCGTTCGCAGTCAGCAGCGTCGCTACCACTCTGAGCAGCAGCAATTATGTGCAGATCTCATGGCAACCGCCGACAACGGGACTCACCTTTGACGTCCTGCGCACCACTTCCCCTGCAGCTCCAACCGGCGCCTGCGCTTGCGCAGTGGCAACGGCCGTAAGCGGAACTAGCACCAACGACCAGTCGAACTCTCTGAGCGCCTATACCGTATCCAGTCTGGATCCCGCAAGCCTGGTGGTGACACAGACAAATGAATCATCTGCAACCGGCATCGGCGAGCTGACATTTCGCGCAAACCTGGCAAAGATGTTCGGGATCCGGACGGACGGAGCTACGCGGATCCGCGGAGTGCTGTACACATGGCCGGCGTCGCAGGCAGCGGGAACAAGAATTTTGCAGAACGATGGCGCAGGCAATTTGTCCTGGGCGACTGGCGGAGGCGGAGGCACGCCGTCAGTCCCCTTTACTTCGGTCCAGTTCAATGATGCCGGCACGTTCTTAGGCGATGCAGGTTTCACGTTCAACAAGACATCCAAAAACCTGTCGATCGTAAGCATGGAAGCAATACGCTTCGCCGATCAGTTTACGGCCGGATCCGTTGGAGCGCAGATCGATGCAGCTTGCGCAGATCTCGCCGGCGCGCAAGGAACCGTCGTTATTCCTTCAACCATGGGAGCAGGATGGTCCCTGCTAGGAATTGTTAGTAACTGCAACATAGTGGAC
Organism: Terriglobales bacterium; assembly: GCA_025462725.1. Classification (GTDB taxonomy): domain Bacteria; phylum Acidobacteriota; class Terriglobia; order Terriglobales; family Acidobacteriaceae; genus JAICLA01. The sequence continues at coordinate 168,679 of JAOAPE010000003.1, forward strand.
TGGCGAGGCATCGGAGGATCCACGCAGACAGCCTATGCGCGCGGAGTGGACTATTACGGCCGTTACACATCAGTTGGCCCTGGGCTGCAGATTGTCAGCCCCATGCTGATTGAGTGGGACGCGTATTCGGGCGGAGTCAATGACATCCTCTCTACAAAAACACAATGGCAAGGAATCCGTATCCAGGGAATCGGCAGGACCATCGGCGAGCGCAAAGGGTTGCAGTCATTCTTATTCGCATACGGCAAAGGCGATGCAATCGGATTGATGGGCACCTGCTACAACTCTGGCGGATACGGTACCGGAGGCGACGAAGGTTGCGAAGGTGTCCGAGGCGGAGCGATTCAAGGCAACGGCAATGCAGATGGCGGATTCCCTCGAGGTACGGTGTCAGCTGTAGCCGGCAACCTAGTTACAGGATCCTGGACTGCAGGAACAAATGCGGGATTGGGTGAGCAGCGCCCACTCATAAACACCAGCCGAGGCGTTTACAGCACTGGCACAATCGCATCAGCAACAACAACGACGCCCTGCACCATAACTGGCACGGGAACAGCATGGCTTGCCGGGCTCGGGGGAGCTGGCGCCAAGAGTGACCTATTCCTAAATATCACCGCCAACGACAATGGGACCGTGAAATGGGTAGTGCCTATCACGTCCGTCACTGACGATACTCACCTAGTTATTGAGTACAACGAAAACGAGATTGGAGCCAGCTGTATCGGCAGCGGTCTGACTACTTCAGGTGCCTATAACGTTTACAAGGGCGGAAACGTCGCAAGCCTTGCTGCTCCACCATCGGGCAGCCTGAGTGCCACTGCAGTGAACTTGACAGCAGGAGGGACTAATTTTGTGGCGGGCGACACGATCCAACAGCCACTTGGATACAACCACGCCGGATATGCGCTCTACGGCGAGGTTAACAAGCTAGTCGGCGGGGCCAATGGAGCAGGAGTGAGGATCGCAAACACTGGATCAATAGCAGCAGGGGACGCTTTTTACTCGACAGGAGCATTCGGGAATGGCGTCCGCATTGGAGGCGCTACTACGGGATCCATAGTTGAAGCGTCCACCACATATGGGAAGCTGATCTCAGCGTTCGACCAATCTGCAGTTGTGCAAAGAATCCTGCATCTGCTATCCACCGGTGGATCCTATCGAGGCTTTGACTTTGATCGCCCGAATGACAACTTCATCTGGAGTGGAGGCCAATATTTCAGCGGTGGCGATCAAAGGTTCGGCATTGGCACAATGCCACAAGCGAACATCCTGGGATACCTGTATTGGAATAACTCTGCATGGACCGGAGTGGCGATCGAGCCTGCAGTTGCAGCCAACGCAGGCTTGCCATATTTCAGAGTCAGAAAGGCGGGAGCAACACAATTCGACGTCGAAGAATTGCTAGTGAATTTTGCGAGTTCCACAGTTGCAAAATTCTATTCTGACGATCGCGTTACTCAGACCGCGTCGATCTCAGCAGCAACCGGAGCATCGACGTTCGGCAGCGTGACCAGCACAACTACAAATCCCGCCAGCGCCGGCTTTGAGCGCCTGGCAAAGACTGACGCCATCAACATCCGCAACAATGGAAATACCGCGGACGTCAACGCGATCAGTCTTAATGCGAGCGACCAGGTTGTAGTAGGAGGATCTGCCGGCGTGGTGCTAGGATCTGGCGCGTCGCCTGGGATCCTCAACATTCCTACAGGCGCATGTCCCGCGGGCACTGCCGGCACAGCCGGGATCTGCTCTGCAGTGGGAGACATCCTTTCCTACCGGCAAGGCGTTGGATCTCCGCTTCCGATCGGCGTCACAACGCAACGCATCGATCAGAACAATGCAGCAACCACGTCAGCGCAGTTCCTAAGCGTGATCAGCGACGAATCTGGCACAGGCGTTGTCATGGGAAACAACACGCCCACGATTCTGACACCCGCGATCGCGAGCATGGTAAACGCCAATCACAACCACCAGACGGCAGCAGGCGGCGGAACACTTGACGCTGCAGCGATCGCAGCCGGCACACTGGGCGTTGCCCGCGGAGGCACCGGCACAGCAACAAACACAGTGCATGGCGTACTGGTTGGCAATGCTGCCAGCGCGATCAATGCTACGTCTGCCGGCACAGTCGGACAAGTGCTGAACTCCAATGGCGCCAGCGCAGATCCTACATTCGGCGACGGCATCTACATCGACTGGCAGAAAGCAACGAGCGCGATCACCGGCACCGGTGCAGATGCGACCGTGTACAGCGTCACCATTCCCTACATTCCGGCCGGCCGGTGCGTAGTCAGTCACTTTGATTTCAATTTCTCAACCGCCACTGCAGTCAACAAGAACATAAAAATTAAAGTTGGTACGCAGGCAGCGATCGCCTCGGGCGCCGTCACCACCACGAGCAACAGCAATTCCTACATTGAAGCGCAGATCTGCAACGATCCAGGAGTGCAGAATGCGAGGACCATCACCTTAGGCGCTCTATTCATCGCCACAGGATTCCAGAACTCTGCAGTCATAAGCACTGCCAATACCGATGATTCCAGCGCGCCAATAACGCTGCTCTGGATTTTTAACGCAGCCGGCACCGAAGCCATTACCGGAAGGGGATCTCTGACGCGATGGGTAAAGTAGCAGCATTCATCCTGCTACTGACCTCATCTGTGTTCGCACAGATCTCAGTCAGTGGCGCAGTCAAGACAAGTGGCGGAGCGATCACCACTTCAAACACGATTGCCGGCACAGCAATATCCAGCTGCCAGAATCTCGCCGTGGCCGGTACGTACTATCTGACGCAAGACATCAGCTCTGCCGGCAGCTGTATTGGACTGCGCGTCTCCGGGATCACCCTCAACTTAAACGGGCACACGATCACCTACGGCACCAGCTCCGCGGGCTGGACCTATAGCGTGACTGCGGAGCCAGTTGTCCGGAGCGCAAGCACAGACGGGAACGGCAACGGCATTGACACGCTTTCCCGCGGAGGGCGCGGATCCCAAAGCCGAGCAATCAGTATCACCAAGATCAGCAACACGAACGGCGGACCTGCAGACTATGTTTCCGGGCTGGATTATGCCAATACGCAGCAAAGCGTTAACTGCGGATGGAGCGCGACAACAGTTACCTGGTGCGTAGGGCATGGCGGAACCAAGCCCGTCCTGGCAGCGACGTACTATGTCGATTACACGTACCAGGAACCCATCTGCGGGATCTGCTCTGTCGCCACATTCGACACCGTGACAGCCGGCGATCTCAGTATGCTGCGCTTCTCCAACACGCTCAACACTACGTCGATCTGCTGCGGCACGATCACGGAAACGGCCGGCGCCCCGCCCTATTCTGATCCAATCCGCATAGGGCAGCAGAACAACACCATTTTCAGCGGACTAAATATCATCGCCAACATGACGCTGAATTTCGCCAGCGTCTCCGGAGCGGGCTTCTATGGGAATGGAGTCAACAATTTCATTTACTACAACAACACCATCAACAATACCGGCACCCTGATCTACAACCGATCGGCAGAGGAAGCGTTCGGAGTGTTTCAGTCCGGCGCCACCGGCAACGCTGGACCAAGCACTGCAGCCTACAACACCATCAATGGCGGACCGCAAGGCGGAATCCGCATCGATCAGAACTATTCGAAGATGCACCACAACACCATCAGCCTTACAGCTACGTTCACCAACAGTCCGGCACTCTATCCCTACAGCAACAATTCCGAGGTTTATAGCAACACGGTGAATTGCCACACCGGAAGCAATCATTGCCGAGGCATCATTAGCCAGGGCGACGGATCCCACGGCGACAGCAACGTGATCCATGACAACGTAGTGCACGCGCGGGACAACAACCAAAATTACGAATACGGGACCGGATTCAATCCGGGCACGCCAGGGTGCGAGTTATTCGGCGCCTATGGGATCCAGTTCGACACCACTACAAATGCGACAGCTTACAGCAACACTGTCACCGGCGAAGCGGACGTCTGCGACGGCCGTGCAATGCGGATAACCGGCACCGTCGCCGGCAGCAACAATGTGACTCACGATAATAGTTTCAGCGGAGTTCGCCAGGGCAGCAGCGTAAAGCGGGCAGTGGGATTGTCAGTGGACTGCGCAGCAAACTACACGTCCACCAGCGACACGTTTATTGGGGACACCTATCCCATCCTGATGGATATCGACGGCGCCAAAAATATCCTCCTGATCAGTCCCACGATTCAGAAAGGCACCAACCCCGATAACGCCAACTTCAAAACCGTTTATATCGAGGACAAGGGATTTTGTTCTGGATTCTCTGCAGCCGGAGATCTCACCATTCGAGATGCGACATTCGGCGCCGGCACGTCCGTCACTGACTATTTTGTTCTGCCCACAAACTCAGGCGGGATCCCGTTCAATTTCTTTGCGCAGTGGACCTATACGCCGACGTACACCAGCGGAGGACTTCCCCTCTCCGGAGCAACTGTCACCATCACAAACGCACTAAGCGCCGTCGTTTATACCGGCACAACGGACGTCAACGGGCAGATCCCCGCGCAGGCACTCAACCAGTTCCGCGGATTCAATACAACCACCACGCAATCGCAAGAAAACCAAACCCCGCACTCGATCGCAGTGACGAAGGGCGGATGCACCACTTTGAATTACAGCGTTTCAATGACAGCGCCACTGACAGAGAGTCGCGCAGTATCGTGCCCGTAGATTATGGCTATTGACGTCCGATCGTTGATTGTCGCGGAAGCACAACGCCAGGGAGTGGATCCAGGCATTGCAGTTGCTGTAGCGTCCCGCGAAAGCGGGATCTGCCAATGGGAAGGCTGCATCACTGACGGCGCAGTGAAACGCGGAGGCAGCGGCGAGGTGGGTTTGTTCCAACTCATGCCGGCAACGGCTGCAGCTTTAGGCGTGGATCCCTTTGACCTGTACGGCAACATCACAGGCGGGATCGCTTACCTGCGTCAGATGTATCAACAATTCGGAAATTGGCCTGACGCAGTTGCAGCTTATAACTGCGGACCAGGGTGCGTCGCCCAGGCCAAAGCCGGAACACGCACGCTGCCGGCAAGCACTGTCGTTTATGCGAACTGGGTGCTCGCAGTTGGAGGCAAGGGGTCGCAGGCTTTCAATTTGAGCACTACTGCAGCAACGCCGGCAGCGAGCTCGCCGGCGAGTTCGAACGTCAGCAGTTCCCTGTATCCAGTGCTCGCGATCGGCTTTGTGGGACTGGCGATTGTGATTTACGAATGGTAATTGGAACCATACTGATAATTAGCTTAGAAAAATAGTTGTTGACATCGGAAATGCGACGGGCGTAAAGTCCGCGCATCCTGAATTAAGTACCGCAACACCCTGCAAGACGACAATTCCTTCCTGTTAAACCCATGTATGTGTTATCGGACGTTACGCGGGAGTGCGCGATGGGAGCTAAGAGAGGTACCATCCGGAAAATGAGCGCCGCCTTCATGCGTAATCAGTTGAATATGAGTTCAGTCCAGACCACTCTATTATTAGCGGTTCTGGCCGTGCTTCTGTCTTGTGATTCACGTCCAATTTGTTACTACGTGAGCGGAGTTCAAGTCAGCCGCGACGGACAGATTTCCCCGGTTGGGTCCCGCTTGTTAGTTAAACCAAATTCAGGATCTTACTATTTCTTTTTCCACGCAGCGGCACTGACTGCGATAACCCACATGGAGAGAAGTCCTGCAAATCCCGAGGAACACCGATCGTTGTACCTGGAAACCAAGCCCGATGGGAGACTCGATAGGACGGTCAAGTCTGACGTGATCTTAGTGGGGGATTTTGGCACTATCTCTGCCCAGAGAACATGTTTTTATAACCGGCCAGTCCAAAGTAACTATAGCTCTGTGACGATAAGTTTCAACTCCAACGGCTATCCTTCGGCGTTTGAGATTCCCACGGTGCTCCCTCGCGCTACAGAGGTCATACCGCCTCTCACCTCTGTCAGTCTCATCAGAGTGATTCGAAATGGAGCAGATTACACACTCATTTCCGCTGACTACGAGTCTACTGGCGAACTTAGAGGCCTTCACGTCGTTAGTGCGAATGCCGGAAATACTTCCCCGGCGAAAGATGTGTTCGCGCTTCGTTTAGGTTCCAAAGACCCACGCCTAGAAAAGTATGGCGTTTCGTCCGAATTCGACATACACAGGTATTTATCTTTGCATCGTTTGCATTTGCCCTTCATTTCCGCGCCTGAACATTCAGTTTGGCTGATCCAGTGGTATGACTTCGGCAAACTAATACAGCAGCAGCAACTGCAAGCAGGCGTGCCGATCTCCACTCGCTGGCTTCAACCTTCGACTACGCAACAGGAGCAAACAATCGGCCCAGAATGCGATTCGCGGTTCCGTCAACAGCGCTCAATGGGTTTGCCAACTACCGGATATTAGAGCGAGACACAGAGCACATACGCCCTGAATTCAAAGCTTCACTCCCCCACCAACACAATCTTCGGCTGAAATAACGTCCCCGCTACCCGGCTTGCGACAGCCACCAGTTCCCCTTGTCCGCGAAATACTTTTATCAATTTTGACTGGCCGAGGTCCGCCAGATTCACGGCGTTACCGTGTCGGATCTTCGCCATCTGGTCTTCAGTAGCGGTAACAGACGGAATCTCCGGCAACAATTGCCGCGGATGCAACAAGCATTCCGGGAGCGTCCCATTCGCCGCCCGGTCCGCCAAAGCGTCCAGTCCATGCGCCTCGACGACGCCGAACTCGCCCACCTGCGTCCGCCTGAGCGATTGCAAATGCGCACCTGTTCCTAACTGCTCTCCCAAGTCATGCGCCAATGATCGGACATACGTCCCCGAACTCACCTGCGCTGCGAATTTCGCGAACCCCAGCCCAGCCTCGTCCGTCCGGAAATCTGAAACCTCGAACTCCTTCACTGTCACCCGCACCGACTTCAGCTCGACATCCTCTTTCTTCCGCGCCAACTTGTATGCCGGCACCCCCTTGATCTTCTTCGCCGAAAATGGCGGAGGCATCTGCTCGATCTCTCCGCGGAATCCGGCCAAAGCCGCATCCAAGTCCTCTTGGCCGAATCCAACGCGCTTTATTTCGCCGATCCGCTCTCCCTCTGCATCGTACGTGTCCGTCGCAAATCCGAAACAGATCGTCCCTTCGTAGCGCTTCTCAGTATGCAAATAAAACTGCGCCAGCCTCGTCATCTTGCCCAGCACGAGCGGCAATACTCCGGTCGCCATCGGATCCAAAGTCCCCAAATGCCCAACCGCGCGCTCCTGCGCGATCCGTCGGACACGATTCACCACATCGTGTGACGTCATCCCACTCGGCTTATCAATTATTAGAACGCCGTTCATGCTCTCGCTTCTGTTATCTTCATGTGTTTGGATTTCCCGATCGCGAAAAAACTGTGCCACGAAAAGTGGCTGGTTGCATCAGATAAAAAGCAAGCCTGACTCCATGATTCCTATCCGTGATGACGCTCCCAGAACGACTACGCCATTCATCACGTACTTTCTTGTTGCCATGAACACCGTTGTTTTCCTGTTTGAGGTCTCGCTATCGCCAGACGTGCGCGCGGGATTCGTCTATCAATTCGGAGTAGTACCCACTGCTTTCGGCCAAGCCCTTCACAATGGCGCGTTCTTGCAGTCGTCCATTGTGCCCGTGTTTACCTCAATGTTCCTGCATGCTTCCTGGCTTCATCTCATCGCCAATATGTGGGCGCTCTGGATCTTTGGCGACAACATTGAAGACTATCTCGGCCATTCTAAATATCTTTTGCTGTATCTGGTCAGCGGGGCAGCGGCTTCCCTGCTGCACATCTTGTTCAATCAAGGCTCGCAATTGCCCAGCGTCGGAGCCAGTGGCGCGATAGCGGGCGTTATGGGCGCTTATTTCCTGCTCTTCCCTTCCGCTCGCGTGCTTACCGTGGTGCCATTCATCTTCTTTTTCGTCTGGCTGCCCGCGTGGGTCGTTCTCGGATACTGGTTCCTTGCGCAATTCCTCAGCGGAGCGGCAACATCAATAGCTTCCGCCAGCAGCACCACTGGTGGAGTCGCATTCTGGGCCCACGTCGGCGGATTCATCGCCGGCATCACGTTGATCAAACTTTTTCCCGCCCGGCCTCACCGATACTCCTTCGACAACTAATCCTGCGCTTCTGCGTCAGCGCGCAGCATCACCGCCAACAGCGTCAGCGAACTTACCAGCAGCGGAAACCATACTTGCGATATCCATGGCTCAGGGATGAGGAACAGCACGTCCCATGACAGAAGTGAGACCGGCCAACGGATCGTCGCCCACAATCCCGCGTAGTAAGTAATGTCCCAGATCGCAAAGACCCAAAGGAATGCTGCGAACGTCTCGCGCCGCGTCCTTCCAACCAAAACTGCGACCGACGCCAGCATTAAGATCGTTGCCGCTTCGCGAAACACTTCCACTGACACCAGGCTGCGCGGCAGTTCATTGATCTTGGGATCGAATTTTGGCTGTTCCTGCGAATGCTGAATAACATCAGCAAGCGTTCCTTGATACCCCGGCAGCAGCCCGCTCGCCGCGCGCAGATACACCACTACGGAAGCCTCGACGAATCCGAAAGCCGCTGCAAAAATCGCCGCCAATGCAAGCTGTCGAAACGTGACCGCCAGCAGTCGCTTGCGCCAACTCCAAAAACAAATGAACGGAACCAGCAGCAGCAGGTTCACCCACCACGGACTTGCAAACAAATGGAAGTCTTTCAAAGACATCAGTACCCGTTATTGTTACGGGCACGGATCAGCGCAAGGAATTCTTCCCGGGTCTCATGCTCATTGCGGAAAGCGCCAAGCATGGACGAAGTCACTGCCGACGAATGTTGCTTCTCCACTCCGCGCATCATCATGCAAAGGTGGCGCGCCTCGATCACCACACCAACACCCAGCGGATTGATCGCATGTTGGATCGTCTCCGCGATCTGCGTCGTCAATCGCTCCTGCACCTGCAGTCTGCGCGCGAAGATGTCCACCAAACGCGGGATCTTGCTCAAGCCGATAACTTTCCCTTGCGGCAAATACGCCACGTGAACTTTTCCAAAGAACGGCAGCATGTGATGTTCACAAAGACTGAACATCTCAATGTCTTTCACGATGACCATCTCGTCATAGGTCACGTCAAACATTGCGTCCTGAAGAATTTTCTCCGGATTCTCCTGATATCCACGCGTCAGAAAGTGCAGTGAGCGGTCCACACGCTCCGGCGTCCGTTGCAGCCCATCGCGATTGGGATCTTCGCCAATGCGCACCAGCACCTCGCGCATAAGATCTTCAAGGCTCGCGCTCGTCAATGTAAGTGGTTCGGTTGTCTGTTTCATTTCAATGCCCTTGCTTTCACGCCGGACTTCCTCAGCCCGAGTACTCAAATGAGTTCTTACTCGTCTCTTCGATACGGATCTTTTCAACCTTCGCCCGCGTGAATCCTCTTTTGAAGATGTCGTAAATTTCTATGCACAGGTTCTCCGTGCTCGGAACCTTCTCCGCGAATGCCGGAAGACAATTCAGGTTCGCATGGTCGAAGGTGTCGATCACATTTACCCGCGCGAACTGGTCAAGATCAGCCAGGTTGCAGACCATCCCCGTCTTCGCATCCACCTGCCCGCTCACCGTCACTTCCACAGCATAGTTGTGGCCATGCCCGTGCGGATTATTGCATTTGCCGTAAACGTCTCGGTTTTCCGCATCGCTCATCTCGTCGCGATGCAACCGATGCGACGCCGGAAACTGATATCGCCTTGTGAGATGCGCCTTCAACGCTTACTCCTCACCATAGAAATCCGCAAACAGATCCGGAGACTCATACACCCGTACTCGATGCAGCTTCGCCACTTTCAGCCGGGGCTGCAATCGCTGCCAGCACACAATCGCCAGGTTCTCCGTCGTCGGAATCGCCTTCGCGAACTCCGGCACCTCTTTATTCAAGTGCCGATGGTCCATCGCATCCACCACTTCGCGGTTCATCACATCCTTCAGCTCTTTCAAATCCACAACAAAACCGGTTTGCGGATTCACCTCGCCCTTTACTGTGACCTCAAGCGTGTAATTGTGGCCGTGTCCATTCAGGTTGCTGCACTTGCCGAAGACGCGTTGGTTCTCCTCCGGCGTGAATTCCGGATTGTGATAATAGTGTGACGCAGCGAACTCGGCTTTGCGGGTCAGATAAATCATGCGGTATGAATGTGCTCTCTCGATTTGACTTCGTTGGAGTACTTACCTCGCAGAACTCGCAGCAATAACAAGCCCTCAACCAATGGATTCGCCAACTAGATTGGGAGTTACAGCTATTATAGGTGGAGGATGTTTCGAGTCAGGCAATTTCCGACATTACTGCTCATTGCGATTGCACTTCTAGCCGGCTGTGACCGCGGCGCCCACCCGCAGATGGTCGGCAGTCCCGCGCCGGATTTCACCGTGCACGACTCCGACCGCACTGTCGCGCTGCATGATTTTCGCGGGAAAGTCGTCGTTCTTAATTTCTGGGCTACTTGGTGTCCGCCATGCGTTGAGGAAACCCCCGCTCTGGTTGCCTTGCACTCGCAGATGAAAGACCGCATCACGATCCTCGCCGTCAGCCTCGACCAGGATCAGAACGCCTACAACAAATTCATCAAGGACCACGGCATCCAATTCCTCACCGTGCGCGACGCTGAATTTAAAAGCAGCACTCTGTACGGTACCTTCGGGTACCCTGAGACCTACATCATCGACTCCAAAGGCATTCTCCGCCGCAAATTCATCGGCCCAGTCGATTGGACCAAGCCTGAGATCATCGAGTACTTATCCAATCTTTGACCTCGCGCCCTTCGTGCAACCCTCACGGCCTTCGCGTGAAAGCTTTCAGGTCACGCTCAATCTTGACTGTTCACTGCTCTTGCTTTGAGAGGGCGCGGCTTCAGCCGCTGAGGTTCACAACCGCACTCGCCTCAACCGCAACGCATTTGCAATCACCGAAACCGAACTCAAGCTCATCGCTGCCGCTGCGAGCATCGGACTCAACAACACTCCAAAAAATGGATACAACACTCCCGCCGCCACCGGCACTCCCAGCGCGTTATAAATAAATGCAAAAAACAGATTCTGCCGGATATTGCTCATCGTCGCCTTGCTCAACCTGCGCGCGCGCAATATGCCCCGCAGGTCACCTTTCACCAGCGTGATCCCCGCCGACTGCATCGCAACATCCGTGCCTGTGCCCATCGCGATTCCAACATCGGCTTGCGCCAGTGCCGGAGCATCGTTGATGCCGTCTCCAGCCATAGCAACCAGTCCGAATTCTTTCTGCAATCGCTGAACGGTTTTCAACTTCTGCTCAGGTAAGACTTCCGCTTCGAACTCATCAATACCAAGCTGTTTGGCGACAGCCTGCGCCGTACTTCGCGCGTCTCCGGTGAGCATGACAAGGCGCAATCCTTCAGCGCGCAATTCGCGAACCGCTTCCGTCGCAGTCGCCTTCACGGGATCAGCAATTCCGAAAAATCCTGCGTCCCTCCCCTCCACAGTCACATACACGATCGAGTTCGCCTGCGACCGAATCTCCGCTTCCTTCGCCGCCATCGTCGAATCGCTAATGCTGGATGCACCGCCCAGTGTCGGCTTGCCTACCGTGACCAGTCGTCCATTCACTCGGGCACTCACGCCTTCTCCGGTGATGGATTTGAAATCCGTTGCGGGCCGCAGTTGCAATCCACGCTCCTCCGCAGACTTCACGATCGCCGACGCCAGCGGATGTTCGCTATTCCGCTCGACACTCGCAGCGATTGTCAGTAGCTCAGCTTCGTCAACTCCCGTTGCCGGAACAATCGAAATTACGCGCGGCTTCCCCTCCGTCAACGTTCCCGTCTTGTCGACAACGAGGACGCTCACCTTCTCAAAAGTCTCCAGAGCTTCCGCGTTCTTTATCAAAACGCCCGCGGCTGCGCCACGGCCTGTGCCCACCATGATCGCCATCGGAGTCGCCAACCCCAACGCGCACGGACACGCAATGATCAACACCGCCACGGCGTTCACCACCGCGTATGAAAGTCGCGGCTCCGGCCCCAGCAAGTACCAAGCGATAAACGTGACCACAGCAATCGCGATGACTGCCGGAACAAAGTAGCCAGCGACCTTGTCCGCCAATCTTTGAATTGCAGCCCGGCTGCGTTGTGCATCTGAAACCATCTGCACGATGTGCGCCAGCAGCGTGTCACTTCCCACCTTTTCAGCGCGTATGAGCAGTGAGCCGGTTCCATTTACTGTCGCGCCAAACACCCGAGCGTCTTTTGATTTCTCAATCGGCATGGATTCGCCCGTCAGCATGGATTCGTCCACTGCGCTCGCGCCTTCAATCACGGTTCCGTCAACAGGCATGCTTCCACCTGGCAACACTCGCAGCACATCGCCTGGCTGGACTAGCTCAAGCGGCACTTCCTCTTCGCTTCCATCAGGACGGACCCGCCTCGCCTTCTTCGGCGCAAGATTCAACAGCGCACGGATTGCCGCTCCCGTTCGCCTTCGCGCGCGCAATTCCAGTACCTGCCCCATCAGCACTAGCGTCACAATCACTGCGGCTGGTTCAAAATAAAGCGAGGGATATCCATTCTTCATTCGCGCAGCCGCCGGAAACATCTCCGGTGCAATCAGCGCGACGATGCTGTACACATAAGCCGCGCCCGTGCCTAGCGCGATCAGGCTGAACATGTTCAGTCGCCGGCTGACGAACGAAGTCCACCCGCGCTGAAAGAAAGGCCATCCGCCCCACAGCACCACAACGGACGCTAGCGCCGCCTGCAGCCAGACGAAAACGATTCCGCCAAACCAAGCCGGGCCTATGCCCATCATCTCCGCCATTGATCCGGCAAAGATCGGCAGCGTCAGCATTATGCTTATCCAAAAGCGCCTACTCATGTCGCGGAGTTCAGAATCATCTTCCGGAGCCGCCGTGATCACCCGCGGCTCAAGCGCCATTCCACAGATGGGACACGCTCCCGGCTTATCCGACACAATTTCCGGATGCATCGGACACGTATACTCAACGCGATTGATCGAAACAGGACTCGCCGGCTCCAGTGCCATCCCGCATATCGGACAAGGCCCCTGCTTCGATTCCCTCACCTCGGGATCCATCGGACAGACGTATTCCGCCCCAGCCGTTGGCTTCGCGACATTCGATCCCACAATGTGCATCGCTGCTGTAGAAGCGGGCTTCGCCGAGCCAAGCTGCACCAGTCCTTGTCCAGAACCCATATTCGCCAGACTAGGCTTTGCGTTCAGGTACTTCTCGGGATTGGCACTGAACTTCTGCACGCAGCCCTTGCTGCAAAAGTAGTACGTCTTCCCGGCATGCACGAGGCTCCCCGCGTTCTTCTCCGTCGACACCTTCATCCCGCACACCGGGTCAACAACCGTCGCCGGCTTTTCCTGTGAGACTTTTTCTTCCATAACCTTTGGTGTAGATGGCTCGCTTCAGACTGAGCTTTTCCTTTGCGTTCCTTTGCGTCCTTTGCGGTTCAAGGGGTTGGTTCTGCGTCCAATTCTAAGCTCTCGGCAAACCTGCAACTTTGCTTTATATTTAGAGCAACTAGAATTTCTAAGGATTCTTCATGACCGCAGTCGATGTCTGCTTCAAGTACGGCATACCACCTGGAGAGCTCGAAGCACGCGCCCTGAACAGCGCCCGCGAGGTTTATGGCATCCGCAAGATCACGTTCGATGAGATGGAAAAGGTAGTCCGCGTCGAGTACGACGCCACTCGCCTGACCGAGACCGCCGTCGCGAACCTACTCCGCCGCGCAGGTCTGGATTTGAGAGAAAAAGTTCAGCTAGTCTGAATCAGGTGGGAAAAGCGGAGAACGCGCCTTTTGCGGCCTTTGAAACTTGAAACTACTTTTCTCGGGTGCCCCACGTTCGCGAAGCTAACGTGGGATTAAAAGGTGGGCTGCGACTTTTCGGAAGCGCCTCATCGAGTGGTCACTGAATGCTGGGTTGCTGCTTCTCAAAAATGCAACGGGGCGTTCCGGGAGAACCTCTGGCCGAAATTCTTCTCCGTACCGCCCCAATGCTGCGCCACTTCGTCTGCCTTTACTAATTGCAACCACCTAGCCAAACTTCCGCCATTGAAAACACTCGACTTACTTCAAGCCCCACTCACAATCCCCATGAAGACTTTTCCCAAGCGCGTAAGATTTGCACCTTAGGAACTCGGCGCCGCCCGCAGCTTGTGAATCCCCTGCTGCTGATGTATATTTTTTAAAGAAGTTCCTTTCGCACCAATCCCACAACAGTGCGCCCGTAGCTCAATGGATAGAGCATCAGACTACGAATCTGAGGGTTGTAGGTTCGACTCCTGCCGGGCGCACCATATTCCTGTCCAGCTCCAGCTTCCCCTCCCATGAACTCCCCTCTCGTCACTCTCTGGCGCTTCCGCGACCTCTCTGAAGCTCAACTCGCCAAAGGCAAACTCGAGGCCTCCGGGATCGAATGTCATCTCGCGGACGAAAACATGGTCAGCATGTACTGGCTTTATTCCAACGTCATCGGAGGTGTCCGCCTTCAGGTCCCGCAGCACCAGGCGGAACGGGCCCTCGAACTCCTGCAAGAACCTATTCCTGAAACGCTCAACACCGGCGACTCCGGCCTGACCTACATCCAACCCCGCTGCCCGAACTGCAACTCGCTCGATGTCTCCTGCGAAGGCTCTGACAACTTCGTCACCTACGGTGCCTCCGCATTCGGATTCCCGATTCGCGTCGCAAGCAACAACTGGCATTGCGCCAAGTGCTCGCACGATTGGGAGACAATATCCGAGCCTGACCCTTTGCACCCCGCGGTCGCCGCCGAAACCATGACGCGCATCTTCGTAGCCACTTCGAACAAAGGAAAACTGAAGGACTTCGCCGCCGCAGCCCGCACGCTCGACATTGATATCGCTGCGCTCCCCGGCTTTGACAACATCCCCGAAGTGATCGAAGACGGTGACACCTTCGAGGCCAATGCCCGCAAGAAAGCGGAAGTTTACAGCTCACACCTGCCCAACGAACTCGTCATTGCCGACGACTCCGGCCTGGAAGTTGACGCCCTCGGTGGCGCTCCCGGAGTTCACTCCGCCCGTTTCGCCGCCTCCGCCCAAGGCAAGAAGCCTAGCGACTCAGACAACAACTACAAACTCATCAACGAACTCTCTTTGCGTCCCGGATGCGAGCGCACCGCGCGCTTCGTCTGCGTAATCGCTCTCGCGCGCAATGGAGAACTGGTCGCAACATTTCGCGGCGAAGCCTACGGTGAGATTCTGCAAATGCCCATCGGACGCCACGGCTTCGGATACGATCCGCTCTTTTATGTTCCTGAATTAAACAAGACGTTCGCCGAGATGAACGCAGAAGAAAGAGCCGCGTACAGCCATCGCGGTGCAGCTTTCAAGAAATTGTTGGATTGGCTAAAGAGATGACGTTCAGCGTTGCTGAAAGCCGCGGTCTAAGGAATTCTGATTTAGGCGCGTTTTGAGGGGGACGGCCTTTAGGCCGTCAGTAAATGCCTCGAATCATAGAGCGGCTTTAGCCCCTGAGGTAAATCTCCATCGCAAACTAAATCTCGTACTTCTTCAACAAATGCCTGAACGACCGATACGAAACCTTCAGCAAGTCCGCCGCCCGAGTCTGCACACCATTGGAATGTTGCAGCGCGGATTGAATCAGTGACCGTTCAATGTTTGCAACGTATCGCTCTAGATCCAAGCCATCATGCGGAAACGCAGCGTCCACACTGCCAGCAGCGGCTGCGGCGGCCTTGGCTCTTTGCCGCTCGACCGGCAACTCAACATGCAATTCTTCTGACGTTGCCAGCGCCACTGCTCGTTCTATCGTATTTTCCAACTGCCTGACGTTGCCAGGCCAGTCGTATGACGACAACTCCGCCAATACAGCTTTCGATATCGAATTGATGCTCTTGCCCGCCGCCGGTGCGTATCGCTTCAGAAAGGAATTCGCCAGCAGCGGAATATCATCCCGACGCTCCCGCAGCGGCGGAACATGGATCGGGATCACGCTGATGCGGTAATACAGATCTTCACGGAAGGCGTTCTCGGCAACCATCTGTGACAGGTCTTTATTCGTCGCCGCGATCACGCGCACGTCGATCGGAATCTCCGAATTCCCGCCGATAGGACGCACGCAACGTTCTTGCAGCACGCGCAGCAGTTTCACCTGCATTGCGACGCTCATCTCGCTGATCTCGTCCAGGAAGATGGTGCCACCGCTCGCCACTTCGAAGAGTCCGCGTTTGTTCTGTGTCGCGCCTGTAAACGCGCCTTTCATGTACCCAAACAGTTCGCTCTCGAGCAACGTCTCGGGAAAAGCGCCGCAGTTGATGGAAACAAATTGCTCCGCCGCTCTCGGCGAACACACGTGGACAGCCCTTGCCACCAGCTCTTTTCCCGTGCCACTCTCACCGTTGATGACGATCGTGCTCGCCGTCGGAGACACAGTTCGGATGGTGTGTTTCAGTTTCTCCATCGCCGGGCTGCATCCAATAATCTGGTCGAGGGAATTCCGTCCCGCGGCATCGCGCTTCAAAGCAAAATTCTGTCTGCGCAGATTCACCGTCTCCAGCGCCCGTGCTATCGCCACTTTTATCTCTTCGTTGATCCGCCCTGGCTGTTTAACGATGTACTCAAACGCACCAGCTTTCACGGCTTGGATCGCAGTCTCAAGTTCGGCGAGCGCCGTCATCAGGATCACCGCGGAATCAGGCGAGACCCTCCGCGCATGCGCCAGCACTTCCATCCCATCGTCCGTATTGGGCATCCGGATATCAGTAACGATCACATCGAACAACGCTGAATCGATTTTTCGCTTCGCGTCTTCACGGTTGTTCACCGTCTCGACTTTGTAGCCTTCCTTTCGCAAGTCGATTTCCAGCAGCTGGCACAAAGAACGTTCGTCGTCGCAAACAAGCACACTAGCCACCCGCACCTCCCGCGATCGCTGCCTGTTCGTGGCGCGTCTCTGAATGTTGCGCCATCTTGCGGACGCGGATCACAAACTCTGCGCCACGTCCCGGCTTCGAATGGACAGCGATCTTGGCTCCGTGCGCATGAAGTATTTGGTAAACGATAGCCAGCCCCAATCCCGTGCCTACTCCAAAGCCCGATTGAAACGGCTCGAATATCTTTTCAAGATGGATCTGGTCAATGCCGTTTCCGGTGTCGGCAAACGTGATGCGCCAATCTTTGTCTTCGCCTTCAAGCGTTACTGTCAGTTTCCCGCCTTTGTTTGACATCGCGCGTAGCGCATTTTCTGAAAGGTTCCAGAAGACCTGCTTCATGCGGTCGCCGTCCACCAGCGCCATCGCTTGTGTCACCGCATACTTCTTTGAGATTTCCACTCGCGTGGCCGCCTCGCTTTGCTGCGGATGGTTCTTCAGCAGCGTCAGCGTGTCATCCAGAAGCGCATTCAGGTCCACCTGCGTGATCTTCATCTGCTTCTCGCGCGAATAGATCAGGAAGTCAGAGATGATGTGGTTCAGCCGTTCTGACTCCCTTGTGACTATGTCTACCAGCGTCCGCTGCTCCTCATTGAGGTCAGATATTTTCGACAACACTTGCACTGATCCCGCGATCGACGACAACGGATTACGGATCTCATGCGCGATTCCGGCCGCCATGCGCCCTACTGCCGACAGCCGGTCCCGCATTCTTACTTCGCGCTCCAGTCGGCGGATGTCAGTCAAATCGTCGAACGTGTATACGTAACCGATCGCTGTCCGGTCAGGTTGCGTCAGCGGGCTCACGGTAATTCCAAATGTTTTCTCGGTCCCATCCGGCGTGCGTGAGCGCGCTTCTCCGGTCAACGAATACGAATCCACATTCGGAAGCCGATCGAGAAATATTTCGTCCACCTGCTTCCCAATCAACTCATGCGAATCTCGCTCCAGCAAAATCTTCCCCGGAGTATTGATCAGCGTAATTCGGCCATCCAGCCCAGTCGTGATCAACCCGCCGCGTAGCGAATGGAT
Source organism: Terriglobales bacterium (assembly GCA_025462725.1). Classification (GTDB taxonomy): domain Bacteria; phylum Acidobacteriota; class Terriglobia; order Terriglobales; family Acidobacteriaceae; genus JAICLA01. The sequence goes on from JAOAPE010000003.1 coordinate 186,691, forward strand.
AATGTTTTCGTGCCGCACTTGCAGATGTTCCAGCGCGCCGCTCTTGTCTTGTAGCTGGACGTCAACTTGCCGCAATTTCTGGCTGAGGTTGCTTGAAAGATACGCAATCGCTAAATATGCAAACAGATTTATTAGGATGATTGCCTGCAGTGACTTGATATCCGGACGCGTGATCGAGTACGAGCGGATCACTTCAAAGTAAGACAACTCCAGCACCGCGCCGAATCCGATGAACGATAGGGACGCCGCAAAATATGCCCACCATCTTGGCAACAGGATGCTGGCAACAATGATGACCAGCGGATACAGAAAGTTGAACGAAGTATCGATGCCGCCGGTCACGTAGATCAGCACCGTGCACATCGCCAGGTCCGTCAGCACCTGGATGCGCGCCTGGATCTTCGCGTCCTGCACCAGCGTGTACAGCACCAGGAAGAAAACGGCCAGCGTGTACCACAGCAGGATCACGCTTACGAACAGCGGTTGTTCAATGTTTGTGCGGGTAAGGCGGACTATGACCAGTCCAATGCCTAGCAGGAAAGTAATGATGATGATGCGTACTTTTACCAGCCATGCCAGCCATGCACGCTCATCAAATTCTGCTGCCATGTGCCCTGCGTTTCATCCTTAAACCGGAGTGGGTAGGAAGACTTTCTGTTTGGAGTCAAATCGTGCCATGCGGTTTTTCCGCATGGCACTTCAAAGATGGGGAAAATTTAGCCTGCGAGTTTTCCGATCATCGCAAATAGCGGCATGTAGAGCGAGATGACAATACCGCCGACTGACACGCCCAGGAACCCGATCAACAGCGGCTCGAGCAGTGTCAACATGTCCTTAGTCGCCGTGTCCACTTCGTCTTCGTAGAAGTCAGCGATCTTTGAGAGCATGCTGTCCATCGCGCCGGTGGCTTCACCAACGCCGATCATCTGCGTCACCATGTTCGGGAACACGCCGGACTCCCGCAGCGGATCAACGATCGTGCGCCCTTCTTCAATCGCTTTGCGGACTTTCATCAGCGCTTCTTCCAGCACTGCATTGCCGGATGTGCGCGCCGTGATGGTCAAACCTTCAATGATCGGCACGCCGGAAGTGATAAGTGTGCCCAGCGTACGCGTGAATCTTGCGACCGCGATCTTGCGCAACACCATTCCCAGCACGGGAAGGTTCAACATGAACTTATCAAGAGCGTAACGGCCCTTAGGATTCGCGCGAACTTGCTTGATGAGCCAGACACCGCCGAATCCGCCAGCGAACACTACCCACCAATATTTACCTACCACCGCGCTCAGTCCCATGACGATACGGGTTGGCAACGGCAGATCAACGCCCAATCCGGCAAACAGGTTGGCGAAAATCGGGACAACGAACTTCAACAGCGCGCCGACAACCATTGCCGCCATGCCGATAACAGACACGGGGTAGATCATCGCCGACTTAACGGCCGCTTTCAGCTTCACCGCTTTTTCAACGTATGTCGCCAGGCGCTGAAGGATGACGTCCAAGATACCGCCGGTCTCACCGGCTTCGATCATGTTCGTGGTGAGGTCATCGAACACTTTGGGAAAGCCGCGCATGGCGTTCGCTAGTGTCGAACCGCCCTCAACCGTGGCGCGCGTTCCGTTCAGCACCTTCATGAAATAAGGGTTTTCTTGGTTCGCACCGAGAATTTCCAGGCATTGCACCAATGGCAGACCGGCATCGATCATGACCGAAAATTGGCGAAAGAAGATGGCAATGTCCTTTGTCGGGACAGAGCCGCCGTCCTTCTTGCCAAAAGTGGGCAACGCGAATTCTTTGCCCTTCTCTTTGATCGTTCCCGGCGTGATGCGCTCTTTTTGTAACTGCGACTTCAATACGTCTTTGTTAGCCGCATTGCGTTCGCCTTTTACGTCCGCGCCTGATGCATCGGTGCCTGTAAATGTAAAAACCGGCATTAATTCCTCCCCTTACTTTGTAGACCTGAGACTTCTATTTCTTCGCTGCGGCTGCCGCTGGTTTTACTTGCGGGCCACGGTTGATCATTTCTGTTAATTCATCTGGTATCGACGAGCGGATCATCGCCGTCTCCAGCGTGATCTGCTTTGCAAAGTACAAGTTCGCCAATGATTGATTGAATGTCTGCATGCCGAACTTGTCCTGACCTGACTGCATCGACGAATATATCTGGTGGATCTTGTCTTCGCGGATCAGGTTTCTGACCGCCGGATTCGGAATCAAGATTTCCATCGCGCATGCACGCCCTTGTCCGCCAACCTTCTGGATGAGCGCCTGGCATATCACACCCTCGAGCACCAGTGACAACTGGGCTCGGATCTGTGACTGCTGGTGCGATGGGAATACGTCAATCACGCGGTTGATTGTGGATGCAGCCGAGTTCGTGTGCAAGGTACCAAAGGTCAAGTGACCTGTTTCCGCGATTCGCAGCGCCGATTCAATCGTCTCCAGATCGCGCATTTCGCCGATAAGCACCACGTCTGGATCTTCGCGGAGTGCTGCGCGGAGTGCGTCAGTGAATGACTTCGTGTCCGCGTGGACCTCGCGTTGGTTTACCAGGCAGTTCTTGTTCGAGTGGACAAATTCGATTGGGTCTTCAATCGTGATGATGTGGTCATGGCGCTCGGTGTTGATCTTGTCGATCATCGCCGCGAGCGTAGTTGACTTGCCGGAACCAGTCGGCCCGGTCACAAGGACGAGACCACGCGGCTTATCACAGAGTCTCGAAATAACCGGCGGAAGATTTAATTGTTGAAATGACTTGATCTCGAATGGGATCACACGGAAGACGCCGCCCGTGGCTCCACGTTGATTAAAGAGGTTGCCGCGGAAACGTGCCAGGCCTTTCAAGCCAAACGAAAAATCGAGTTCCAGATGCTCTTCAAAGCGATGCTTCTGCGCGTCGGTGAGCACGCTGTAGCCGAGCTGCTTGGTTTCCGCTGGTTGCAACGGCGGCATGTCCAGCGGATGCAAGTGTCCATGCACGCGTATCTGTGGCGGAGAATTCGTCGTGATATGGAGATCGCTGCCGCCCATCTCCAGCATCTTTTTCAGCAGGTCGCTTAATGTGACGTTCATACCTTCGGGCCTTCCCTTTTACGCGCTTTCGCGCGCCGTGTTCCTGTTAGCTGTTGATGGTTTCGCGGACGACTTCTTCGACTGATGCTGCTCCGTCCATGATCTTGCGGAGTCCGCTGCGGCGAAGCGTGATCATGCCATTCTCGATCGCCTTTTTCTTCAATTCCAGTGACGATGCACCTACAAGGATCAGTTCACGCAGTTCATCATCAAGCGCCATGACTTCGTAAAGACCTGCACGCCCTTTGCATCCTGAACCGTTGCATTTCTCGCAGCCTTTGCCCTTTTTCGGTTTCACTGTTTTGGCTTCCTGCGGAGTGAATCCCACTTCAAGCAACGTCTTTTCCGGAAGGTCGTCATCCTCAATACAGTTCGAACAAATACGCCGAATGAGACGTTGCGCCACGATCAAGTGCACCGCGGTTGCCACGAGGAATGGCTCAATACCCATGTTCATCAAGCGGCTGATAGTTTCCGGAGCGCCGTTCGTGTGTAGCGTCGAAAGCACCATGTGTCCGGTAAGCGCAGCCTTGATGGCGATTTCCGCCGTTTCAAAGTCGCGTATCTCTCCTACCAGGATGATGTTCGGGTCTTGCCGCAGGAACGATCTCAGCGCGGCCGCAAAGTTCAGTCCGATAGCTTCCTTCATCTGCACCTGGTTGACGCCGGCAAGTTGGAACTCGACCGGGTCTTCCGCAGTCATGATGTTTGTATCGGGCTTGTTCAATGTTGAAATGGCTGAATACAGCGTATTCGTCTTGCCGGATCCCGTTGGCCCCGTGACCAGCACCATCCCGAATGGCTTGATAATAGCGCTGTGGAATCGCTCGAGCGATTCTGGCTCGAATCCCAGCTTGGTCATGTCCAGACGAAGATTTTCTTTGTCCAGCAAACGCATGACGATCTTTTCGCCCCACAGGACTGGAAGGCAGCTCACGCGATAATCAAGCTGCTTTTTCTTGCCGTTCAACATCATCTTGAGCATGATGCGACCGTCTTGTGGCAGACGCTTTTCGCTGATGTCCAGCCTCGACATGATCTTGATGCGCGAGGTGATTGCGTCTTTCAGCTTCAGCGGCGGCGCCATGATGTTCTGCAACATTCCGTCTATGCGGAAACGCACGCGATATTCTTTTTCGTAGGGCTCAATGTGGATGTCGCTGGCCCCGCGCTTCACCGCATCGGTGAGGATCAAGTTCACCAGCTTCACGATCGGCGCTTCGTCTGCTCCCTTTTCCAGTTCCGCCAGCGTTGCTTCAGCTTCTTCAGACTGGACCTCAACATCAGTCTCTTCACCCATCGAGGCCATGATGTTTTCGAGGTTTTCTTCTTCCTTGCCGCTGCTGTACGCGCGGTCAATACCTTCCATGATCGCGGCTTCTGACGCGACTACCGGCTCAATATTGAATCCGGTCATGAACTTGATATCGTCCATCGCGAACACGTTGGTGGGGTCCACCATCGCAATGGTCAATGCCGCGCCAACACGGCTCAAAGGCAGTATCTGATACCTCTTGGCAGTCTCTTGCGGAATGAGTTTTACGACTGCATGATCGATCTCAAAAAATTGCAGATTGATGGCAGGAACGCCGTATTGGCGCGAGAGGAAATTAGTGACGTCATCGTCAGAGAGGAACCCCAACTTGACCAGCACAGAGCCAAGACGGTCTTTGCCGCCAGACTCTTTCTGCTTGTTAAGTGCCTCTTCTAACTGCTCCGGTGAAAGGACCTTCTCTTTGACCAGAAGATCGCCTAAACGCTGCGACATACCCCGGTGTACCCGCTATTCTTCAGATTTGTTTGACCGCGATTGCCCACTGCGCCCAGACGCAATAAATGCTTTAGCTTCTGGCAGAAAGAGACAACTTCAGAGTTCCGCGAATCGTATGTTGAGTGACACAAATTGTCAATAATGAATGTTGCTGAATTTGGTGCTGTTTCGACTTGCCGCGCAGCGGCACCGGTAGAAGAGCCGCGCTTTAGCGCCGCGTCAGCCGACTCGAAAATCGGGCTTTAGCCCTGGGGTTTTCTTTTGGCTGGAATTCCCTCCCGCCCAACCCTGCACTTACTAAAAACTAGAAACTAAAAACTAGAAACTTCCCTTAACTCACCGTCTCCGAACTGTACCGGGCAAGCAGCCCGGTACGCACAGCGTGCCGATACATCCTCCAGAAGAACCAACACGCCAGCAGCAGGTACACGAGGCATAGCCCGGCACCAATGCCGAGCCTTCCCCACGAGACATCCCGCCCCGCCATCACACTCCGAATGTTCTGGAACACATAAGAAGGGGGGACTACCAATCCCACATACTGCATCCAGCGAGGCAGTGTGGTAAGCGGATAGTACACAGCAGCAAAGGGCCCGATCAACGCAGGAATGGGCCACACGAACCACTCCGACGCAGGACCAAGTCTCAGTACCATCCCTGTCGCCGCAATTCCAAGCGCGATACCGAAGAGGAAAAGTAAAAGTAGGGCTGGGATAAGCATCACGCCATAGCTTAAGAACGAGAGGCCGAAAGCGCCGGACGCCAGCACGAACATGAACATTAACCCGACAAAGCTGGTGATCATGCTCGACATCACAAGCCCGGACAGATATTCAGAAACGCGCAACGGCGAGGCAAAGATATTCAGAAAGTTTCGCGACCAAACATCCTCGAAGAACGTCATGGTCACACCTTGCATCACTCGGGTGAAGAAATCCCAGAGCAGCACGGAGCCGAGCAAGGTACCCACAAAATTCGACCTGCCGCCAGCCAGGGCATTGAGATAGCGGCTCATAAATCCCCAAAGCACCATATCAATGCCCACCCACGCAAACAGTGGGAGCACGCGGGCAATACTTCCTCGCATGAGGTAGAACTGCCGCAGCACGATTGCTGAGGAACGCCTGGAGCTCGCGATCATCTGATTTCCAAGCTCAAGGGCTCACGCGCTATGGCGATGAACAACTCCTCCAGCGACGATTTGCCGTGTTCTTCTGGAAGGCGATTAGGGTCACCCTCCAACAAGATTTTGCCGCGCGACAAAAACAGTACGCGATCGCATACCTCCTGCACTTCGTACATATTGTGCGTTGTCCAGAGGACACCTCCTGACGCGCTCGCTGCGAAGTCGCGTATGCGCGCCCGGATTCCGAGCGCCGTCGAAGGATCAAGCGACGCTGTCGGCTCATCCAGTAGCAGCAGCCTGGGCTTGTTCAGCATCGCCTTGGCAAGAGAGACGCGCGTCTGCTCTCCGGAAGACAACACTCCGCATTTTGTATTTCGAAAACGCTCTAGATCAAAATGGTCGATCAGTTCGTCAATGCGAGCGGCCAAATTCTTCACTCCATATATCAGACCGAACACCCGCAGGTTTTGGTAAACGGTGAGATTACCTGGAAGCTGTGCATACACGGCAGCGAAGTTTGTGCACCCGAGAGCGGCCGATCTGTGACGCGAGAGGTCTGTGCCGGAAATTGAAATCTCACCTGCACTCGGTTCCAGCACTCCGAGAACCATATTGATAGTGGTTGTCTTGCCGGCGCCATTAGGCCCGAGAAGCCCCACGATCTCGTTCGGTGCCACTTCAAACGACACATCATCCACTGCCACGTTCCCGCCATACACCTTTCGCAGCCCGCGAACGGACAGCACTTGCTCGGCTTTTTGATGGGTTAACATGCGTCCCTCCTAGGTCCCAATCTTGGATGCTCTGGCAAAGCCGCCTGCCCCACGCGATTCATCGCCGCAGTATATCGAGAGCCCAGAGGATCAATCTGCGTGCCCCATGATTGAGCGTACTTTGCGCATTCATTAGCGAACTTTCTGAATTGCTTCTCAAAACCTCGGCGTCTCCGTTTCTCTGCGGTTCGATCTCTTATTACCAGCGCTGCGCGTTTCCCTGCCGCAAATGAGCGCGGCCCTAGTTCACCTCACGGCGAAATCTTCTTCGGCCCACTTCCCTCCATATCCATAACAGCCGATTGCTCAACCTTCACAAACAACCGGCTGAAGCCCGACATCCCCCCGTACACCGCACCCAGGAATTCATTTGGGGGGCTCCTTTTGTTTCTGTATGGCAGGACACTAGCAAGCTTCCCGATTTGGCACCGCCCTAAATCTCAAAATCCCCTTTTCCGAAAACACTGATAACTCTTCGGTTCTCTATAAACTGATTAATAACGTTCTAGTACAAATCGTCAATTTTCCACAACGTTCCACGTGGAACATTTGCCTCATTTTCAGCAGTTTAAATTCCTGAGACAAAGCAACATTTCAAGCTGTTTATGCATTTTTACTCATGTCGGTCCAATCGGATGGCCACAAGTTGACGGGAGCCAATAACCAGGGGAACTGTGGCTTTCAGGCGCTAGTGGTTGCAACGATGGGAACAATCTTCCGAGTGGGCCGACCCTTCTCACGCAACGCGAGTAGCGAGTTTCCCGTCTAAACTAATATCCATCATCATGCGAAGCTTGCGATCACAAAGCGCTGCGGTGTCGTTCAGTTTTTTCTACATCATTCTTCTCTGCTCCATTGCGATGGCGGCGGAAGATCCGCAGAAGTTGGTCAAAGCTGCTGTTGCGAATGAAGTGAAGTCGACAGAGCAGCAGACGGATTTCTGGATGTATCGGCTGGACAAGGAGAACAAGTCCGGAACGAAAGTACAGGACATGGTGGAGACGAAGGATGGCATCGTCGCGAGGTTAATTACCGTGAATGGCCGGCCACTGACGGCGGAGGAGCGCGCGGTGGATGATCAGCGGCTCGCAACATTCGCAACGAATCCTGACGACCAGAAGCGCAAGCGTGAAGACCAGAAAAAAGATCAGGACAAATCCATGGCGCTGGTCCGCGCCCTTCCCGATGCGTTGCTGTACGAATATGCGGGAATAGATGTAATAGATGGACGGCAGACGGTGCGGTTGAATTTCAAGCCGAATCCGTCATTCAAGACAACGACGCGCGAGACGATCGCGTTCCGAGCGACTGAAGGGACGATGTGGATCGATCAGCAGGAGCAGCGTATTCTGCGGCTCGATGCGACGCTGACGCATGACATAAAAATCGGCTGGGGAATTCTTGGACACATCGACAAAGGCGGGAAACTATTTCTTCAGCAGCAATATCTCGCGCCGGGAAAGTGGCGCATCAACAAGCTCATCACCAAAGCCACGGGTCAGGCATTCATCTTCAAATCAATCACACTGAAGCAGCGGCAGTCTGCGACAAACTTCCGTCCGGTGCCGGCGACGCTGAGCATTGGTGACGCAGTGAATCTGCTGAAGAAGCAAGAGACGACGGTAGCGCTACGGAAGCCGTAGTTCGTGGTTCGTAGTTCGTAGTCAGGGTTACGCGGTCATTGCTCCGGCGCCGATTGTTTCCTTGCGGACGGTGAGCTTCTCAATCAAATCTTCCCTCACTTTGTGGCCGGTTCCGACTGCGTCGGAGATGGGGATGGTTCCCTGCTTCGAGACTGTCACTTCGGGTTCGATGATGTCTTCTTTCCAGTAGCGCTTGGAGGCGGAGACGTCGCCGGGGAGAGTGAAGTTCGGAAGCGTGGAGAGCGCGACGTTCTGAGCGCGGCCGATCCCTGATTCCAACATTCCGCCGCACCAGACAGGGATTTTGCGCTGCTCGCATATCGCATGAACTTTCAGCGCTTCAGAAAATCCGCCGACGCGTCCTACTTTTACGTTGATGATGCCGCAGGCCCCGAGATCTATGGCGGCTTCGGCGTCGCGGGCATTGCGAATGGCTTCGTCGAGGCAGATGCGCGTGGTGATCTGTTTTTGCAATCGCGCGTGGAAGTAGAAGTCGTCATGCCAGAGCGGCTGTTCGATCATCAGAAGCTTGAACTGGTCGAACTGTTTTAGGTGATTCAAATCGTTCAGTGTGTATGCGGAGTTGGCGTCGCAACTGAGCGTGATATTGGGCCAGCGTTTGCGGATGCGCTCGAATATTTTCAGGTCCCAACCGGGTTTGCACTTCAACTTGATGCGTTGATACCCGGCGTCGAGTTCGGTGGCTACTTTTTCTTCCAACTGCTCTGGAGAATTCTGGATTCCGATCGATACTCCGCAGGCAATCTCCTTGCGAGTGCCGCCGAGTAGTTTCCATAACGGCATCTGTTTGGCTTCGGCTTCGGCGACCCAGAGCGCGTTTTCAATCGAGGCTTTGGCCATGCGGTGTCCGCGAATGCCAGCAAAGAGCGGAACGCAATCGGCTGCGCGATCGAGTTGTTTGCCGACGAGCGAGGGTGCAAGCTCGCGCGTGATCGCATACCAAGCGGTCTCGACAGATTCGTCGCTGTAATGCGGATGCTCTCCGGCGACACACTCGCCCCAGGCTTTGAGTCCCTGGCCATTTACGGTGACGAGGATGATGCGGCGGCCAGTGGTGCGGCCAAAGCTCGTCTCAAAAAAATGGACGAGCGGCGTTTGGATCTCACGGACAGTGATGGAATCGATTTTCATGGTTGGCTCGCGTATGACCAGTCTTCGTCCCAATTGCCGAGGACGAATGTTCCTTTGCCAGATGAGTCGCGTTCGTACGCAAGCACTGATTGGTCTTGCGCGAATGCGGCTAGAAACCTTTCACGGTTTTTCTTTTGCAGATCTTTGGCGCGATCGCGATCGTTCTCCGAAGCTTTCCACGCGTAAATCTCGCCGGGTACTTCGATCTTAGTGAGAGGTGTCACTGTCGGACGGGTTCCCTTCTCGAGTAATCCCGTGACGCGTTTCGATTTCAGCCACCATTCGGCGACGAGGCGATCGGTCGGCAGTCCGCCTTGCAGCGGAGATGAAGTATAGCCGTACTGATTGATGTTGTATCGGCGGGCGATGGCGCCGAGCTTCTCAATGTTGAGGTATGCGTTCTTAATCTCAAGCGGATCGAATGTCCACTCCATGAGTTCGAAACCGCGGGCGATGGCATCGTCGCGTTGCGCAAGTTTTAGTTTCTGTCCGATGCCTTTGTTGCGATAGGTGTCGCGCACGGCGAGCATGTGCGAATGAAGATAAGGATGGCCGGAACGTGAGCCCGGAATGGAGAGCGCGAAGCCGATGAGGTCTTTTCCTTCATAGCAGCCGAGGACTTGCCCGCCAATCTTGTCAGCAACGGCGAACATGCGGATGGGAACTATATCTATGTCCGCGAATTGCCAGACTTCCTTTTGCAAGTCGACGCAGGCGGCAAACTCTTCCGGTTGCGTACATCGCCGAATCTCAAATTGCGGGGATGTTGCCGGCTTGGCTATTTCTCCGGTATCTGCTTTGCTTGCTGCCACAGGCTCTCCATTTCTTCGAGGGATGCGTCATGTACGGTACGTCCTGTGTTTGTAAGTTCTTGCTCCATATATTGAAAGCGTTTCGTGAACTTACGATTGGTCTTGCGCAAGGCGGATTCGGGGTCGAGGGAAAGGTAGCGGGCGATGTTGACGAGGACGAAAAAGAGATCGCCAACTTCGTCTTCGAGGCGCTCGCGAAGCTCTTCGGGGACCTTTTGTCCGCTGGAGCCGGCGATGCCTCGGCTGTGAGGCGAAGGGCCGGGTGCGGGATATTGCGCGATCTCGTGCTGGAGTTCTTTGGTCTCTTCGGTAAGTTTGTCGAAAAGCTGTTCGATGTTGGGCCAGTCGAATCCTACATTGGCGGCGCGTGAACTGATCTTGTATGCCGACATTAACGCGGGCATAGCAGTCGAGATTCCGGAGAGAACAGATTCATTTTTGTCTTCAGATCCCCCGTTCATCTTTTTTTCTTCTGCTTTGAGCGCCTCCCAATTGCGGAGGACTTCTTTGGGTGTGTTGGCCTTGCCGTCGCCGAAGACGTGCGGATGGCGGGAAACGAGTTTGTTGGAGAGACGGTCGAGGACGTCGTCGATGGAGAATTTGGAGTCTTCCTTCGCCATCTCCGAATAGAAGAGGACTTGGAGGAGGAGATCGCCGAGTTCGCCCGGTAGTTCGTTCCAGTCGCGGTTCTCGATAGCTTCGATGACCTCGTAGGTCTCTTCAAGGGTGTAAGGCTTAATGGTGTCGAAGGTCTGCTCGCGGTCCCAAGGGCATCCGCCGGGAGCGCGGAGTTTGGCCATGATGGCGACAGCGCGCTCGAATTTTTCTCCGGTGGACATGAGGGTTAATTTATATCAGAAGCGAATTGCCGTGTTTCGAGCAAAAGCTTGTTCACCACAGAGGCACAGAGACACAGAGGAAGGCTTTGGGCAGGTTGTATTGGGGTTCTTGCAAACAATCTGCAGAGTGATAGCGGTTCTTCGGCTCCGCTGCGCTGCGTTCAGGATGCCAATTTACAGTGGAGTGCTGTTTGCATGCTGATTGCAGATTATTGAATTCACACAGCCGAGGGTGGCTGTGCCACACAAACCAAGCTCCATTTTGGTGTAGTAAAATTTGTTACCGCTTCAGCGGAGCAGCACACAGCTGAAGACCTCCCCAACGCGAGAAGCGCGGGAAAGATAGACTAGAACGATATGTCCTTGAAGATGTCTGTTGCCCCCGGCGGATTCGTCACCATCACCCTTCATTCGCATCTGCCTTACGTCATAAATCACGGTACGTGGCCGCATGGATTGGAGTGGCTGTGTGAGGCTGCAGCTGAGACTTACCTACCTCTGCTCCGAGTGATCGGCAATCTTGAGCGGGATGGGATCTTCCTTAAGCCGAATATCAACCTGTCGCCGGTGTTGCTGGAACAGCTGGCGCATCCGGTGTTCAAGGCAGAGTTCGTGAAGTATCTGGGACGCAAGATCGAAGCGGCTTTAGTGGACAAGGCGGAGTTCACCAAAAAAGGCGACAAGCACTTAGCGAATGTGGCGGAGTACTGGAAGGATTTCTTCGCGCTGGCTTTGCAGGATTTTGAAGCGCTGAACAAGGACATCATCTCCGGATTCAGGAAGTTCAACGACTCTGGCGCAATCGAAGTATTCACCTGTGCGGCCACGCACGGATACTTCCCTCTTCTCGGCACGGACGAATCCATACGTGCGCAAGTGCGAATCGGAGTAGCGACACACAAAAAGTTTCTGGGCAAGCAGCCGCGGGGGATATGGATACCGGAGTGCGGTTATCGGCCGGCGGGCGAGTGGTTTTATCCGGTGAATCCAAATGGGGCGTCGCCTACGGCTGCGTATCATCCGTTCAAGCGCGCGGGAGTGGAACAGATCCTTGCGGAGAATGGAATCGATTATTTCTTCATAGACACGCACCTGGTTGAGAACTCCGCGATGTTCACTCCGTATGAGCAGCTCGCGGGCGGGGTGCCGGTAGCTCTTGAAGAGGAGGGGGTTCCGCGAGTCTCGTATTACCAGCCTTTCTATGCTGACACTCCCGACCGCAAGAAGGCGCAAGTGGCGTTCTTCACGCGCGATCCGCGGACCAGTGTGCAGGTGTGGAGCGGAGACCATGGGTATCCCGGGGACGGAAATTATCTCGACTTCCACAAAAAGCGGTTCCCGGGTGGACATCGCTATTGGCAGGTGACGGGCGCACGTGTGGATCTGGGGGATAAGACTCCTTATTATCCGAATCTTGCTGCGGAGCGAACGCGGGAGCATGCGAAACATTTCGCGGGGATCGCGATGGAAGCGATCAGCAAGTATCCGGCGAAAGGCGCGCCATCGATATTGACGTCGCCGTTCGACGCAGAGCTATTCGGACACTGGTGGTATGAAGGTCCGCAGTTCCTGGAGCATGTGGCAAGAGAGTTTGCGAAGCCGGAGTCTCCGTTGAAGTTGATCACGTGCAGCGAGTACCTGGACCGCTTTCCGCCGAAGGGATTTGTGGAATTGCCGGAAGGCTCATGGGGCAAGAACGGCACCAATGAAGTGTGGCTCAACCCTGACACGGCGTGGACGTGGAAGCATATCTATCCCGCGGAGTTTGCAGTTCGGGAGATGGCGCGAAGTGGCAAGTGGCGCGGCAACGAAGCGGCAACGAGATTGGCAAAACAACTTTGCCGAGAGTTGTTGCTGCTGGAATCCTCAGACTGGCAGTTCCTGATCACGACGGGTGCGGCGCGTGACTACGCGGAGCTTCGCTTCGATACACACTTGCAACAGTTCCGCGACCTGATTGATGCGTGGCGAAGGTTCGATTCGACTAATGAGATATCGCCGGAAGCGATGGCTTGTTTGGAGATGGTTGAGACTCGCGATTCGATCTTTGCGGAGATCAAGCCGGAATTGTGGGCGGGGTAGCAGGGCGGAAGCGCTGGCGAAGAGTGCTGACGAACGCAGCATCAGCGCGAGTCGAGAAGATCTCCAGGGGCGAGAAGCCTCGCTTCCACGCAAGATAGAAAGTTGTAATCAGCAAAGCAAACGTGATGGCGAAGTTCGGCCATGCGTTGAGCATCCATTGGCGCTCCAGCTTAAATCCCACTTATTTGAAAACGGCAGCAGATAAGGAATGGGCCATTGATATCCGTCTGGCCCGCGAGCGCCGATCAAATCACAAAACAAATGCAGATGGAAACTGAGGAAGACTAAGGCAGCAGTCTTCCATTTACGTCCGCTGATGAAGAAGGCGGCGATGGTAGTGACGAGCGCGAAGCCAATGTTGTGTCCGAGCAGGTGGTGGTATTCAGAGAACCACATTAACGGATGTGAGGATTTCGCCGTGAGAACTTCAGGCACGATGCCGAGTCCATCGAGATCAGGTGCGACTCCGGCGAGAGCAATTAGTGCGCGATCGCGAGGACGTACGGAAACATTGGCGAGCATCCATCCGGCGAGAAAGTGTGTGATCGGGCTCATGGAGTGTTTTAAATCTCTACCAGCACGTCATCCCCTTCAACCTTTATAGGATAGAGCGCAACCCTCGCCGTGGGATTATGAGCGGCCTCGCCAGTCTTTGCAATGAATTGCCATCCATGCCAGGGACAGACGATCTTGTCACCATCAACGACTCCCTGCCCGAGCGGGCCGCCGCGATGCAGACAGACGTTGTCCATGGCGGTGATCTCACCAGCGACGTTGGCGACGCAGATCATTTTGTCTCCGCAATTGAATTCTTTTGCTTCGCCTTCGTCTGGCAATTCTGACTTGGTGGCAATCTTTATGAAACCGGGCATGAGTGCAATCCTTTTGTGGAATATGAAGTGAATTGAGTCTAGGGAGCACGAGGGAGCGGTGTCAATCGGCACAGGTGTGATAGATTCGCAAACGAATGGCTGAGACACCAGAGACCTCTGCGGCGGCGTTTTATTGTCCGCAATGCGCAAAGCCGGTGAATGATCCGTTAACGTGCGGCGATTGCGGCTCAGTGATCTGCCGCGCATGCGGCACACCGTTGGAATCATCTGACGAATTGGCGATGGGCTGACCTATGAGTGCGACGAAAGTTGTGCCTGCCGGCGAACCTACATTAGTCAAAGGGCTCTCCCTGCTCGACGCGGTGCTGATGCTGGTTGGCGGCGTGATCGGCTCAGGAATATTTTTGACCGCCGGGCAGATTGCCACGAGCTTGCGGCGTCCGGACATGTTCATTCTTGTCTGGATCGTTGGTGGAATCATTTCCCTGCTGGCGTGCTTTGCGGTTGCGGAGCTTGGAGGGATGTTTCCGCAAGCCGGCGGACAATATGTTTTTCTTCGCGAAGCATACGGCGAACTTCCCGCATTCCTCTATGGCTGGATGATCTTTGCAGTAGTGCAGACGGGCACGATCGCGGCACTGGCGGTGGGCTTCGCGCAATATTTTGGCTTAGTGGTGATGGGGGCTTTGGCTACCCGGGAGTTGTGGTCTGTAGGAATCTTCGGGTACGAACTCTCGCTGACTCCGTTGAAGTTGATGGCGGTAGCCGCCATCGCGCTGTTGACCTTAGCAAATGTTGTGGGACTGCGACGCGGATCGTTGCTAGTGAACATTGCAACGTGGTTGAAGTTTGGCGCAATCTTGGGGCTGGTTGTTTTCGGATTGTTATTTGGCAAGGGTGATTGGTCGCACTTCTCTGCTGCATCCGCTGCAAGCTCGGAGATGGCGGCTGCGCCGACAGGGCTGGCGCTGCTGGCGGGATTCGGTGTCGCGCTGATATCAGTGTTGTTCGCGTTTGATGGCTGGATCTACGTCACCTGGGTTGCGGGCGAGATGAAGGATGCCGCGCGAAACGTACCGCGAGCGCTAATCATCGGCGTATCAGCGGTAGTTGTCATCTACGTTTCGATCAACATTGTTTACGTTTACGCGCTGCCGCTATCGGCAATCATCAAGTCAGACGCAGTGGTGCAGGCGGCAGCGTCGTCAATGTTTTCTGACCGCGCGGCGAACTGGCTGGCGCTCATGGTGGCAGTGTCATGCTTCGGAGCGATGAGTTCGGCGATCTTGTGCACGGCACGAATCTTCTTTGCGATGGCGCAGGAC
Source organism: Terriglobales bacterium (assembly GCA_025462725.1). Lineage (GTDB taxonomy): Bacteria > Acidobacteriota > Terriglobia > Terriglobales > Acidobacteriaceae > JAICLA01. The sequence continues at coordinate 202,119 of JAOAPE010000003.1, forward strand.
GGAGTCTTCTTCGAGCGCATGGCAAGGGTGAATCCGCGATGGCGAACTCCCGCATTTAGCCTGGTGGCGCAAGGGGTTTGGGCGGCGGTGCTGGCGCTGATAGGACTCTACGACCAACTGCTCACGTACGCGATCTTCATGATGATCGTGAGTTACGTTGTCACGGTGGGCGCACTGTTCGTGTTGCGAAGGAAGATGCCTGAGCATCCGCGGCCGTATCGTTGCACGGGATATCCGATCGTGCCGGCGCTGTACATCCTGATTGCGAGCATTTGGACGGTGAACACGATCTGGCAGCGACCGAAGGAATCGCTGGGCGGATTGCTGATCGTCCTCGCGGGAATTCCCGGATACATCTACTGGACGCGGCAACGACGCAAGACTGCTTAGCGCGTTTGCAGACTGTCCAACATTCGCTTGAATGTCGGGCTGAGCGCGTCAAACTGCTGCTCAGGCGCGATAAATAACAACCACAATATGCTGCCGTCCTGACGTTGGACGGTGACGAGCATGTCGCGTTCCGCGATGGGCTGTCCGGAGTTGTCTGCGAGCGGGGATGGCGATTGCAAGTTTACGATCTCGCCTGGGAGTCCGCTGACTTGGATCTGCTGGGGGGCGCTGATGGCGCGCATGGATTGATTGCTGTTGCGCAGAGCTTGATAAATCTGTTGCGTGGATTGCGACAATGATATCTGCGTCTGCGGGCGATAGAGATTGACGATGACTCCGTAGGCGATGGAATCGTTGGAGACTCCGCCCTGGGGTGCGATGGTAACCGCGGAATTTGCATTGCCGAAGACTTGCCAGTTCGCGGGGTAATCCATTTGAAAGGCACTGTGGTTGAGAGTTTGGAATCCGCCGCTAGGTGAAATTGAGCCCTGGCTTGCGGGAGTCACTCGCGGTTGTCGCTGCTGCTGCATTTGCGCGACCTGCTCCGCAGTGTAAGGCTTCATCGTTGCGGCGACTTGCTTGGCGCGACGAAATTCGGGACTGTCGGTGAGAAAACGTTTTGCCGGAAGTTCACTGATCGCTTGGGTGACGGCTTCGGCGCGGTTGCCGGGATCAGGATGGTCGGACAGAAACTGAGGGCCTCCGGCGCGGTCTTCTTGTTTCAGCTTGTCGAAAAATTGCGCCATGGCGCGGGGATCGTATCCGGCTTCGTACATGATCTTCGCGCCGGTGCGGTCGGCTTCGCTCTCGGCGTCGCGGGAATATTTCAAGAAGACAGAACCGAGACCGGCGGAGAGGCCGAGACGGGCGAGTTGTCCGCCAGCGCCGTTGCCGAGAATGCCGCCGAGAATCGCTGCGGGAAGCTGGGCAATGGATTCCTTCGAAGCGTTGCGAGTGGCGTGTCGCATGTAAACGTGCGAGATCTCGTGAGCGATGACGCCGGCAAGTTGAGCTTCGTTGTCGGCGGCTTGAATGGTGCCGAGATTAATGCGGACGGGGCCGCCGGGGAGTGCGAAGGCGTTGATGTCTTTTTCGTTGACGACTTTGAAATTGAAATCGTAGGGATTCTGCGGAAGCTGGTGCGCGAGTTTCTGGCCGAGGGTGCTGACGTAATCCTGAATGGGGCCGCGAGTGGGCAGCTCGGGAAGTTGGGCGTCAGCCTCGGCGGCGACCTGGCGGCCGAGTTGGACTTCCTGCTCGGGAGTGTACTGGTTGAATCCGTGGGGCTCAGGGAATGCGTTCTCGCCGGGGCGCAACGGTGCTTGCTGCTTGCCGGCGCAGGCCGCGAGAAAGAGTCCTATTGCTGCAACACACGATTTTCTTCTCAGCGATTGTCGGAACATTTGTGCTTCTCCCGTAAATTGTGAGATGCAGAGTTAGGTGTTCGTGTGTAGTTCGGGAGAGTACGATTCCGAGTTGGCGGAATCCGTGTGGGAATTTTGCGCGAAACTTTGATAACGGATTGCGGAGCTTCCGGTCTAACTGGCCATAAGACAGCAGTAGCTTAGGACCGGAGTCATAGGTATGAATCGCACAAAATTATCCCGCTTCCACTCACACATATTGGGAATCACATTGCTGGCCGCGGGAATGGTCGTGCATGCGGTGCAGCCGATCGTGCAGAACTCCGTGCAGACGGTAGTGACAAGCCCACAGGTGCTCGCGATACGAGCCAGTTACAACTTCGCTGTGGGGGATGTAGATTCGGCGATGGTGCTCGCGCACAAGGCTTCCAAACCGACGTCCTGTAGGATGTGATTCAGAAAGCTAATTCTGCTTTGAGCGAGTAGTGACGCGGCATTCCCAGAGCTGTTCCAGATAACAGTCCAGCGAAGTTAATCACGTTCAACTTGTTGGTGATATTTCCGATGTCGCCTTGCAAGCGCAGGGCGCGGGATTCGTGCGTCCACAGTGTTGAGCCGGCGGAGATGTCGAGCGAAGATGATGGCCTAACGCGCTGGGCGGCGAAGTTTACACGCTCGAGAATTGCGGCGCTGTAGATAGTGTTGAGTTTGGCGGGATCAAAGTTTTCGCCGAGTTCCACGGGAAGGCCGCTCCCGTAGGCTCCACTTCCGCCAATCCAAAACCCGAATGGTGAGCGATAGCGAACTACTGCGTGCGCTGTATTGCGCTGATCTTGCGAGATTGCGAAGCTGGCATGGGAGCGCAACAAGGATTCGGCGTCTACGTCGAAGAGCAAGCCTCCTGTGATGGGGAGTGTGCCGATACCGATTTGGTTTGAGTAGCTGAGAAAGCCGGAGAAGCGTCCCCATTGCGGGATGTCGAGCTTGGCTTCGATCCCTTTAATTCGTGCGCGGGAGAATGAAATGGGAATGCTCACGCCGGTATTGAGTAAGACATCATCGTCAGCGAAGTTGCGGATGTCGCGAACGAAGTAGTTGGCGTCTAGGCGTGCGCGAGAGAACCAGACTTTGCGGAGTCCGACTTCGTAGAAGTCTCCGCGGGACGTTGGAATGGGCAAGGCTGAGGAGTTCCCTGTCAGAGATTGAGCTGCTTGTGAACTCGAGAGCAATAGATTTTCGAAAGCTGGAGTGCTGAAGGCGCGGTCGTAGGAAGCGTAGAAAAACAAGTCGCTTATCGGGGAGCGCCAGCCTAATCCGAGTCGCGGCGAGAAGGCTTGATCGCTGACGAGGAAGCTGTAGTGGTCCCAGCGCAGTCCAACATTCATGCTGAAGGCACGCCACTGGAGCGCGTCTTGAATGTAGGCGGACTGCTCGTGGGCTATGTGGGCCCCGAGGAATTCGAAGTTTGCGGGCAGGTCGGAATCCAAGGAAGCTGGGTCTGTCAGGTGATACCCGAACTGTTCGCGGATGGATGTGCGTACGTTATCCACGCCTATCTTCCACTCGTGGTGCTTGATGTGTCCTGACAACGAGGCTGCGCTGTAGTACTCGCGAAAGCCGCGATCCTGAGTGACAAGCATGGGCGTTGATTGGGGATTGGAATCGAGCCGAGCCGTGAGGTCGCGGGCGGAGAAGCGGACGGCACCGAGCAAGTTCGGAGTGAAGAGGTGGCGATAGGCGATGTTGCCGCCGCTTTCTTGAGTCGAGCGTGATTGAAGCTGCCCTGCTTGCTGCTGTAACGGATCGTTGGGCACGAGGAAGTCCGTGTGTCCGCGCCAGCTAGTGAGACGGATGTTGTTGGTAGAGTTCAAATCCACATCCAAAGAAGCTGAAGCAGAACGCCCTTGTGCCTCATTGGTGAAATTCTCAAGAGATGGAGGATCGAGATAACGGTCAGTGCGGAAGCCGGAGAGATTGAGTCCGAGGGAGTAATGGGAAGCGGCGTAGTGTCCGGTGAAGGAGGTATCGCCGGTTGCGAAGCTTCCAGCTTGTCCGCTAAGCGTGCCATGAAAACCGGGACTGAAATCTTTCCTGGAGTTTACTTCCACCACTCCGCCGAGCTTGCGGCCGTACTCGGCAGCGAAGCTCGATGTCATGACGCGGATAGAATCGGGATCGTCGGCATCGGTCGCGGGTGCAAAGGCAGGAGAGCGATTATCGCTGAGTGGAAAGCCGTCGAGGACAAAGAGCGTTCCGTATTCGGAGCCGCGAGGATGGAGAACTCCATCTGCTTCCAAGAGCCAGCCGGGCTGAGAATTGACTGCTTCGATCAACTGTCTTCCCGGCGATGTGCCGGATTGAGTGTTGAGGACGCTGCGGCCGATGTTTTGTCCGTCGGCGATACCGCCAACATCCAAGACCAGGCTGGTTGCAGATACTTCAACGCTGGTCATCTCGGACGCAATCTTGAGGACGATGCGCAGCGGCTGCGGGGCTTGTGAGTCGAGGTTGATGTTCTGCGATTCAGGCGAGAAGCCGGGGCGCTGAATGGTCAGGCGATAGACGCCGAGTCGCAAATGCTTGAGCGTCAGCTGGCCTTGGGGATCTGTCTGGAAAAATTGCTGAAGGTGCTGGGCGTCAGTGGAAACCTGCACCGAAGCTTGCAGACCAGAGCCGGTGACGTCAGTAACGTTGATGCGCAGATCCCCGGCGAGCTCTTGCGCATGGGTGGACGCAAAGAAAAGAAAAGGGGCCGCGCACATGAAGAGGATTGATCTGATCCGTTGCATGACGCAGCCCTCGGATACTGAAACGAGTCTCACTCTCTCCTTACTTCAGGAGTCCGTAAACGTTCAGCTTGTTGTTTGACACTACATAGACCTTGCCGTTGATGACGGTAGGAACGGCGAAGACGCCGCCGAATCCCATGTCGTCGCGTCCGGCATTCTGGCGCGAGTTGTAAATCTCATTGGCGATATTTGAAGCGTCGTACGCGTGCAGCGTGATGTTGTGGTCAAGTCCGTATTCGACTGTCCAAACGATTCCCTGCACCGAGCCGTTCGCGGAGACGACTGGAATCGGTCCGCGTCCGGATTGTCCGTTGCCTTGGAAGACTGTCTTAGAGACAGCAGTCTGGGCCATCTTTCCTGTGGTGAGGCTGAACTGACGCAGGTTGCTAAAGACGGAGCCGAGATAGATGTTGCCGTTCCAGTAGGTGCCGGTGCCATACATGCGATAGGTACTGTTGTTATCAGTCTGGCCGCAGGGCTTCGGATTGATCAGGATATCCTGAACAATCTGGTTTGAGTTCGCGTCCCAATGGCCTAGGTTATCGCGGTCAATGAGATATATGCGCCCCTCTTTGCTTCCAGCTACAGCTAAGTGCGGGTGCGCACCCGGCTGATCTGGAAGCAAGATCAAGCCACTGGAACCGAGGTCAAGATCTCCGTAATCGATGCAGTGCTGATTGGAGGCAGTGAACCAATCCACTACCGAAAGGGTTCCGCCATTCAGTTTCAATTTGAGGTAACTGTCACCCCAGTTTGGTCCACCGGTGGTGGTGTCATGGCCGTCACCGGTTGCGACGTATATGTTTCCGGCGGCGTCGGCGACTGGCGGAGAGCCAGCCATCCAGATTCCTGCTCCCTCGCTGGTTGGCGAAACATTCAGCGCGGCCAATTGACCAAGGGTTCCGGAGTCGAAGGCAAAGACCCATCCGTGGTATGTGCCTTCATCAGAGAAGGAGGCGAATGCTATGTAAACAACGCCGTTCACAAGCTGCAATGCCGAGCGCTGGTTAGCCAACTCCGCATTGAAGGTGATGTTGCCGTTGTTGCTGCCGGTTCCGGTACCCGGAACCGTTGCAGTGATCTGCTTGGGGCCGCCGAATTTCTCGGCTCCCGTTGCCAGATCAAGGGCGTGCAGCTTGTGGAATGTAGTGCCGTTCTCAACCGTCATCGTGGAAACATAGAGCGTGCGTGAGTTGGGATCGATCACCGGTGTGCCGGTAATGCCGACCAGCGGACCTAGTCCGGTGCGCCCGCCGCGGTTACCGTCAGCGGCGGTTATGCCGTGGGCAGGATCTGTGAAATTGCGCCTCCAGAGCACTTTTCCGGGATTTTTCGCATCGAGTGCATAGACGCTGTCATTCTCTGTTGCCAGATAAACGACATCATGAGGGCCGCCAGCGATGTCAAGGTCGGCTACAAACAAGGGCTGGGTGAATACTGCGGCATCAAGAGTGCCCGATCTCGCAATCCTCCCGAAGGAACCCGCATTGACGTTAACGATGTTGAGCGTGCTCTCATTCAGGTTTGCGCCTGTTGCTCCGGGATCAAACTTGTAGCGGAACATACCTGCGATAGGGGGCTGCGGTGGGCCGACGGGCACGACGTTGACCGTTGTCGAGGCGGTTTGCGTTCCCGCCGCACCATTCGCTGTAGCGTTGTAGGTGGTAGTGGCGACGGGCGAGACTACTACGGAGCCGTTCGGCGGTTGCTGGCCGACACCCTGGTCGATGGTGACTGAAGTGGCATTCGTGCTCTGCCAAGACAAGGTTGCACTCTGCCCCGCCGAGATATTGTTCGGATTCGCAGAAAACTGAAGCGTGATGCCATTGTTGACTGTGATCTGAACGGTCGCGGTCTTTGTGCTCGTGGGGCCAGTAGCGGTAAGTGTGTAGGTAGTGGTGGTGGTGGGCGAAACGGTTGTTGAACTCACTAACGCAACATCACCGATACCTTGATCGATCGTGACCTTATCGGCATTGCTGACGCTCCAGCTCAACTTCGAGGACTGTCCGGGACCCAACGAAGTTGGATTCGCAGAAAACTGAACGACAACTGGCGGGGAGACGATGACTTTGGCCGAGAGCATCTTCGATCCCGAGGGGCTGCTGGCAACTGCACTGTAGCTGGTGGTTACCTTAGGTGAAACTGAAACGGAACCCGTGGGACCGAAGGTACCAACGTTGTTATCAATGGTAACGGACGTGGCATCTGTCGATGACCATGCCAACGTCGCGCTCTGTCCCGGAGAAATGTTGTTGGGATTTGCCGTGAATGTAAAGTCTCCAAAAGCGGCAACGGTCACCGTTGTTGTCTTGCTTGTGGAACCGCCAGCGCCGACGGCGGTGATCCTGTAGGTGGTGCTTGCCGTGGGACTCACTTTTTGGCTGCCCGTCAACGGAATGGTTCCGACGCCATCCATAGTGGCGGAGGTCGCACCGGTGATCGTCCAAGTGATCGTGGACGAATCTCCGCTGGCAATGGTGTCAGGACTGGCGGTAATGGTTATCAAGGGCACGCTGGCAGAGGCCGCTTGCTTGATGTTTTCTTGCCCGGCGATGCCGCGACAGCTTGTTATGAGTGTTGATAGGGAAACAACAAAAAGAATGCTGGCGATTCTGGAAAACCTGGCCCGAAACATTACTGCTCCCAAAAACAAGAGTTCTTCCCCAGCTACTCTGAGTCAGGAATGTGGCCGTAAGTTGTCCGTAGTAGCTGAAAGGTAGGCTGGAGAAAGTACGGAAAGATACGCCAGGGGAGAAGAGATAAGTGGAAGAGTCTACTCAGGATATTCAGTCAACGATGAAAAGTTTCGCACCGGTTTTCGAGGCGGAACGATGCGCTTCGCCATCGTCTTGTACCTGATAAGTCATGCCGGCACCAAGCAGGATTTCCCTTCCGTCCTGCAAGGTTGTGAGGAGTTCGCCTTCGAGCACGAGGATGATGTGTCCCTTGGTACACCAATGATCGGCTTTGTATCCGGCAGTGTACTCGACCATGCGAACGCGAACGTCGCCGGCGTGGACGGTACGCCAGAAAGCTTTGCCCGTCTCTCCGGCGTGCTCGGTAGGAGTGATGGTGGACCAATCCGTCGTGGTGAACGGGACGCCAGTGATCTTCATTTCTTGACCAGCAGGTTGTGGCCCTTCATGTCTGCGGGTTGCGGGATTCCGAGCATGCCGAGAATAGTAGGAGAGATATCTTGTAGTGCGCCGTCGGGACGCAAGGTGAAGCGCGCAGAATCTTCAGCAAGAACAATCAACGGAACAGGATTCGTAGTGTGGGCGGTTTGAGGGCCGCCGGTAGCAGGATCGATCATTTGCTCAGCGTTGCCATGATCGGCGGTAATGATCATGGCTCCGCCGGCGCGCTTGAGGGCAGCTTCAATGCGGCCGAGACAAGCATCAATGGTCTCAACAGCTTTGATAGTGGGCGGAATCTGGCCGGAGTGTCCGACCATGTCTGCGTTGGCGAAGTTAACGATGATGACGTCGAAAGTCTTTCCTTCGATGCCCTTTACGACGGCATCAGCAATCCCCTCCGCTGACATCTCTGGCGCGAGATCGTAAGTCGCAACTTTCTTTGAAGGAACCAGGACGCGCTCTTCTCCTTTGAACGGCTGCTCGATGCCTCCATTGAAGAAGTATGTGACGTGCGCATACTTTTCGGTTTCCGCGATGCGCAGGTTGCGGAGATCAGCCTCTGCCATGACATTGGCAAGCAGATTGTTCATCGAATCCGGCGGCACGACATAAGGCAGGGTAAACTGCTTGTCGTATCGAGTCATGCAGATGTACTTCAGGTCACTCGGAACATTGCTGAGCGGGATAGTCTGGTTCAATGATTCAGCATCGGGCAGAGCGTTGCCGTGATCAGGGGCGAGTCCGCTGTTGCGGGCAATTGCGCGGGTGATCTCGCGAGCACGGTCAGCGCGGAAATTGAAATTGATGCAGACATCGCCTTCACGAATGGTAGCGACCGGTTCACCGCGCTCTCCGACACAGACGAACGGCATGATGAATTCGTCAGTGACTACCTTTTCGTACGAGCTCTTCACGCCCTGCACGGGATCGATGTACGTTCCGCCCTCGGCTTTTCCGTTCACCATTGCGTCGTAGGCGAGCTTGATGCGCTCCCAGCGGCGGTCGCGGTCCATAGCGTAGTATCTGCCGCTGACGCTGGCGATCTTGCCGATTCCGTATTCGCGCATCTTCTGCTGAAGTTGCTGGATGTATCCGGCACCGTTGGTGGGAAGCGTGTCGCGACCGTCCATGAACGGATGAACGAAAGTGCGATCGATACCTTGCTGCTTTGCCATCTTCAGCAGCGCATAGAGATGTCGCTGATGCGAGTGGACTCCCCCGTCAGAGAGGAGGCCGAAGATGTGAAGACGGCGTCCGCCGGACTTGGCGTGCTTCATAGCTTCGAGCAGAACGGGATTCGAAAAGAATTCTCCATTCTCGATCATGAGATCAATCTTGGTGATCTCCATGTAAACGATGCGACCGGCGCCGATGTTGAGATGTCCGACTTCGCTGTTGCCCATCTGATTGTTAGGAAGGCCGACAAAGCGTCCGCTGGTGTGGATGAGCGTGTTGGGATAATCGCGGAGGAGATGATCGTACACAGGCTTGCGTGCGAGAGAGATCGCATTGGCGTTGGAGGGCGGCGCATAGCCCCATCCGTCAAGGATGACGAGGACGAGTGGTTTGGGGGTCATTTCTTCGGCGGTTGCTTCTTGGAGACTCTCTTAGGCGCAGGGGACGCGTCAGGTGGCTGCTGTTCGCTAACTGATTCCATCAGATTTTTCATGTGCTCGTCCATTCGAGCTAGGGCAGGTTTCATCTTGTCCCGCATATAATCTGTGCCAACCTGCATCGATTCCTGCATGATTGCGGGCATTTGATCCAGCAATTTTTGACCGACCGCCGAGGTATAGAAAGCGGTCATTGCTACCACATCTTGTTTCGTAAGATGTCGTTGATAAACTCCTGCTATTTTGTCCAACATCTCATCGAACGAGACATCTTTATAGATGTCTCCCCAAAGTTCGTCTGCCATGGCTAATTGCGCAGGGGTAGCGTTCGGGAAACGTTGCGTGAATGTCTGCCGAGAACCTTGCTGTGCGGCCTTTACAAAACCATCCATCGCCACGGACATGTTTCGTTTTGCCCGAGTCAACTCGAGTAACTTCATTACTTCGTCCCGAGACGGCGCGTCTGACGTGGCTGTTGCCGCTGTGCTTGCTGGAGCCGGAGGAACTGCATTAATTTGCGCTTGGGTGCAAGCACAGCTGATAAACACCAACAAGATGAACGTCACAATTGCTTTCATAATGCCTCTTCCAATACGTTGACCTACCCTCGCGCTTCCCTCACGAGGTCGCCTTCGTAGTTGAGGGCGTCGAGTCCGAGAAAGGTCGCGGCGGGGCCGAGTTCTTCTTCGATCCGCAGAAGCTGGTTGTATTTTGCGATGCGGTCTGTGCGAGAGGCGGAGCCAGTTTTGATCTGCCCGACGCCGCTGCCAACGGCGAGGTCGGCGATGAACGTGTCCTCGGTCTCGCCGGAACGGTGCGAAATGATGGCGGTGTATCCGTTGCGTCGCGCGAGTTCGATGGCGTCGAAAGTTTCTGAAACAGAGCCGATTTGATTCACCTTGATGAGAATGGAATTGGCAACGCCTTCGTCGATGCCGCGGGCAAGGCGCTCGGTGTTAGTGACGAAGAGATCATCCCCTACGAGTTGGATGATGTCGCCGAGTTGATCGGTCATGAGCTTCCATCCGTGCCAGTCGTCTTCGGCGAGGCCGTCTTCGATTGAGACGATGGGATACTTCTTTGCCCAGTCAGCCCAAAAGCGGACCATCTCTTCAGGAGTGCGCTCGCTCTTGTCAGACTTCTTGAAGACGTATTTGTTCTTTGCTTTGTCGAAAAATTCGCTAGCGGCGGGATCGAGCGCGATAGCGATGTCGTCGCCGACCGTGTATCCGGCGGCCTGAATAGCTTCAATGATCACTTCGATGGCTTCGACGTTGGATTTCACCGAAGGGGCAAAGCCGCCTTCATCACCCACAGCGGTGTTGTATCCGCGCTTCTTTAGGACGCCCTTGAGCGTATGAAAAACTTCGGTGCCCCAGCGGAGAGCTTCAGAAAAAGATTCTGCGCCCACGGGCATGACCATGAATTCCTGGAAGTCAACATTGTTGTCAGCGTGCGCGCCGCCGTTGAGGATGTTCATCATCGGCGTGGGAAGAATGTTGGCGGCGGCTCCGCCGAGATATCGGTAAAGCGGCATCTTGTATGCGTTCGCGCAAGCGCGGGCGGATGCCATGGAAACAGCGAGAATTGCGTTCGCGCCCAAACGCGCTTTGTTGAACGTGCCGTCGAGGGCGATCATGCGCGAGTCGATCTGGCGCTGGTTGAGCGCGTCCACGCCACCGAGATTGGGCGCAATCTCTGACTCGATGTTCTCCACCGCTTGGCGAACGCCCTTGCCCATGTAACGGTCATCATCACCGTCGCGGAGTTCGACAGCTTCGTGCTCTCCGGTCGATGCACCACTGGGAACGGCAGCGCGTCCCATTGCGCCTCCGGAGAGGATCACGTCAGCTTCAACAGTGGGATTGCCGCGGGAATCGAGGATCTCGCGGGCGTGGATAGCGATAATTTCGGTGTCGGTCATGATGTCGTCCTGAATAAATGGGGTTCGAAGCGAACGCCGATTATAGAACAAAGGGATGCGGGGGTTCGCGTTGCGGGGCGGCAGTTGCATGTGGTGCGGAAGGCGCGGCGGGCGGATGCTGTTATCTAACTAGGTTCCTTGTTTCTTTGGTTATTGTCCGGTTTTCTTCCCTGTTTTACAGTCAGCTTAGAAATGCCTGCAGCCAGCACTGACACGTTGAAGGTGGGAGACAAAGCGCCGGAGTTCACGCTTATTGCTGCGAACCGGGTGGGAACCATTTCCTTGAATGAAGTTCTGAGCGGCGGGCCGGCGATCATCGAATTTCTGCGAGGCACTTGGTGACCGAATTGCGTGAAGCGCATGGCCCAGTTCGAGCCGCACAAGGAGGAGATCGAGAGCATCGGTTCGCTTGTGTTTATCGCGGCGCAGAAGCGGGGCGGAGTGATTGCGGATCCGGGGGCACACTTTGTAAAACATCCAATCTCATTTCCCTATCTGCTGGATGAAGACCGAGAGGTCACGAAGAAGTACGGCGTGTATGTACGGATGAGTATTGAGTCAATCAACATCGCGAGACCTGCGACATTCGTGGTGGATAAGGCGGGAACGATCAGATTTCTGTATTTGGGCAGCAATCAGACAGACCGGGTGGATGTGGCGGAAGTATTGAAGGCATTTCGGGAAGCGAAGTGAGATCAACCAGTTTCACTCAAGAGAAGCGAGGAAAAGAAATGACAAGACGAATCGTGACATTCAGTGCGGCGATGTTGCTTACAGTCGCTGCGGTGGCGCAACAGGAAACATCCGTCCCAACCAAGCAGCAGGCGACGGGCAAAGCGCACATGACGGTGAACGTTGCGCAATCTGCGCCGGCATTACCGATGGGAACGGCGGTAAAGATGAAACTGGAAACGATGCTCTCCACAGTAACGAACAAGGCGGGCGACGCCTTCGCGGGACGAGTGACGGAAGACGTTTCAATGAACGGGAACGTTGTGATTCCCGTTGGGTCGTCTATCCAAGGCAAGGTAGTTCGCGTGAGCAGCGAGCGGCGATACAAAGGCGTGCCGTCGCTGGAATTGCGTCCCGAACAGGTGACCACTCCGAATGGAGATAAATACTTGCTCAATGCTGTTGTGGTGGATACGGATAAGGCATCTGAAACAAAAGTGAATGACGAGGGCAAGATCAAAGGCAAAGGCATTGATGGCCGTGACAAGCTGGAGATGGCAGTCGGAACAGGTGCCGGAGCTGGAGTGGGCGCGCTGATGACGCATAGCGCCACCGGAGCATTGGTGGGCGGAGTCATTGGTGGAAGCAGCGCGGTTGTGTATTGGCTGACCAAGCACAAGTCAGCAACGCTGGCTCCGGGGACTGAGATCGTTATGGAACTGAGCCGTCCGATGACGTTGAATTCGGCCAGCGACTAAGTTTGTACAGTGCGCTCGCGTGCACGGCGGGAGCTTCGGCTCCCGCTTTTTATTTTGGTATCGAAAGACGGGAGACACGCGTTGTTACTTTTTGTCCTGCTTCCATTCCGCCAATTAGCATAAGACCGTCTTTGTCAGGAATCAGGCCGCGGTGGTCCATGGTCGGATTGGGATTGTCGGGCAGCGTCTCCCAGGCATGTGTGTCGAGATTCCACGCAAAAGTTGTCGGTGATGGCTGCGCGGGAACGCCGTCATAGCCGATGCCGTCGTAGTTGTAGGGATTGTCTGTGCCGCCAGTGAAAACGATGCGCTTGCCCCAAACGCCTGCGGCCATCCGAAACTGAGCGTGTCCGGGATGTTCTGGCAGGCGAACCCAATCGACATGAAGGTTTTTTGTTTTCAGGCTGATCGTCCCTTGCCAACATTCTCTTGAGACGATGTAACGCGGCTTGCCATTCTCTTTTGTCCAAGCAGAATTCTTGTATGCGCCGCCGCAATAGACAATAGTCTTGCCGGAGATTGCGCCTGCGTGTCCAAAGACAGGTGTTCCGAGGATCGGAGTGCCGGTTCCCCATCGGTCGCGGTAGGCGTCATAGATCTGGACGTCGGTCACGTTGTCCTGCTGCGACCATCCGGAGACAAGGAAGATGAAGCGTCCGTCGTAAACTCCGGCGACGGAGTCGTCAACCGGAATAGGGACTGGAATACCTTTCGCCCAATAACCATCCTCAGGCTGATCTTTGCCAGGCGTGTAGATGTCGAGATTGGGACTTGTGACCTCTTTTCCCTGGGCATCCACTGTGTAGCCGCCGATGACATAGATTTGGTGTCTGACCGAAACGGCTGAGGCGGCGATGCGTCCCTGAGTTCCCGGAACGGAGGCCATTCCGAACCATGCGTTGAGACGGGAATCAAACACTGAAGTTTTGCGAGTGATGGCCTCGTGCGTTTTTGTGGCGCCGATACCCATGAAAGAGAAAGCGACGCTGCGGTCGCGATTGGTCAGACTCGCAACGGCGTTGTTGGAGACAGGCTCCGGAAGCGCAGGGAGAGATGTCCACTGGATTTCGGCGGGCGCACTGAGCAGGACGAGTGCGAGCAGAAGAGTTCGCATCGCACAATCATAAACGAATGTGGCTACTGTATAACTGACGCGAGATGCCGACCAAAGCCGCAGGATGTGTGTTCTGCAAGATCGCTGGTGGAAGCGAGCGCAGTCACGTCGTGTTTGAAGATGAGGTGTCGCTGGCGTTTCTGGATGCGCGGCCGCTGTTCGCGGGACACACGTTGCTGATTGCGAAGGCACATGTTGAAACGCTCTCTGAGTTGCGCGATGAAGACGTAGGGCGGTTTTTTGGGAATGTAAGGATGCTTTCGGGCGCAGTGGAGCGCGCGATGGGCGCAGAAGGAACATTTGTAGCAATCAATAACAAGGTGAGCCAGAGTGTGCCGCATCTGCATGTGCACGTTGTTCCCAGGAAGAAAGGTGATGGATTGAGAGGGTTCTTTTGGCCACGTAGCAAGTATGCGAGCGAGGAAGAGATGGCGGCGGTGGCGGAGTTGGTGAGAAGAGAGTGGCAGAAAAAGCTTAGCCACGGAGTACACGGAATTCATGGAATTCACGGAAGACGGCGGCTGGTGCGACTGGATTGCAGAGTGATAGGAGTCCTTCGACTTCGCTGCGCTCAGGATGACAAGTGCTTAGAGTAAAGGCATTGCGGCACGGCTGAAGCCGTGCCCCTCCCCAAGCAACTTCTCTCCAAGGCTACAAATCGCTGGGTCCCAAATTGCAGGCTCCCGCCCGCGAACAACAATCGCTATAAGGCTACTTTGCATACCGTTTGAAGAAGCTGTCCGGTTTCCACTGGGGGCGTGACGGTCGGTCGGCGACTGTCTTCACCAACTGCAACATCACTTCTTCAAAGGTGCCCGCGGCTTCCAGGTCCACTGGTTGCTGAAGATCGTCAGAGGGTGCGTGATAGCGCTCGGCCAGCCATTTGTGGAATGTTTCTTCTTCGGGCGTGCCCTTCACGAATCCATCTTTCATTGCGAGTGCAGGAACCCCTGTGCGGATGAAGCTGTACTGATCGCTGCGGATGAAGCTGTTCCGTTGCGGCTCGGGATCAGTCTGAACGTCAATATTCATTTCCTTGCCAACCGCGCGAATGTCATCGCCTAAATCTGATTCATCGAGTCCATAGACGGTGAGATGTTTCAGCGGATACAGCGGGAGGAACATATCCGTGTTGACGTTTGCGACGATCTCGTCTGCTTTGACGGTGGGATGATGCGCGAAATACTTTGAGCCTAACAGTCCCTTTTCTTCACCAGTGACCGCGACGAACACGATCGAGCGTTTCGGCTTGGCGTTCTGTTCTTTCAGCTTTGCGGCCACGTCCATCATCATGGCTGCCCCGGAGGCGTTGTCCATCGCGCCGTTGTAGATGCGGTCGGTAGTGCCTGCAATGGGTTCGCCGATTCCGAGGTGGTCAATATGCGCGGAGAGAACCACGTATTCGTTTTTAAGTTTGGGATCTGTTCCGGGCCACAGTCCGACTACATTCTGGGATTCCAATTCTGAGTGATCTACTTTTACTTTGGCTTTCACTGAGACTGGAAGTGCGAATTTGGGGAGCGGCTTCCCTGCTGTGTGCAGCGCGACGATCTCATCCAGTGTATGTCCGGTGCCAGCAAAGAGTTTATCGGCGTGCGCGGGATTGAATGTGACGGCAAATTTCTGTCCTGCGGTCTCATTCAATGCGGGATCGGCCAAGCTCATTGCGGGTTTCAAGCGCGCGAGGGTTGAGCGGCTCCAAGGGATGTCCATGTTCTTAGGATTGGGAATGCCGATGCTGCCGATCACACCGGCCGCTTGCAAGGTCTTCCAGCGTTGGTCGGCAGACTGGTAGTGCGACGCAAGCGGACCGGGCAAAGACGAAGGCGCACCGGCGAAGATGACCACAATCTTGCCTTTGAGGTCGAGTCCCGCGAGATCGTCATAGTTCTGTTCGGGTACAGTGAGACCGTATCCAACGAAGACGAGATCAGCGGTGACATCCGGAGCCGGGTCGATGCGCATGCTGAAGTTTGCGTCTTCACCAAGTGTGAGCGGTTCGTATTTTCCGTCGCGAATGAGTTCGAGACTGGAAGCGCTTTCGTCAACCTTGCGGGAGTTGAACTTAACTGGCTGGTAGTATCCCTTGGTTCCAGCAGGCTTGAGTCCCGCCTTCTTGAATTGGTCAGCCACGTAAGCGGCAGCTTTGCGATGTCCTTCGCTTCCTGTGTCGCGGCCTTCCATCTTGTCGTCTGCGAGAACCTGGACGTGTGCCCACCAGCTTTTGCCGTCAGGCTTGGAAGAGGTCTTGGCGGCAGGGTTGGGCGCAGCTAATGCGGTTGTGGCAAGAGCAAGAAGCAGGAGATCTTTCGAGCGCATTGAATCCTCGTCGATTGAAGCAGTTTAAGTCCAGAGATAAGGTAAACGAATTTAGTGTTACGCGCCAGCAATGAGGTTAGGCGGAGCGTTCGACAGCGATGGCGCGGGCAGGAAGGTCAACGAAAAAGCAGGTACCCGATGATGCGGAGCCATTGCGAGAATGGAATTCAATAGTTCCTTTATGTTTTTCGACGATACCCTTGCTCAACCATAGACCGAGTCCGGTTCCTACATCCCGTTTGGTGGTGAAGAAAGGCTCGAACAATTTCTTACTGACGGCTTCACTGATGCCCGCACCAGAGTCTTCGACCTCAACGCGGACCCAGGCGTTGGGAAGATCTTTCACCCGCAAGGATATCGTTCCGCCCATTTCTGAGGCGTCAATGGCATTCGAGATGAGGTTGGAAAAGACCTGACGAAGCTCGCCTTGAATGCCTTCTATCAAAGCTGTTGACCGATAGTCTGTGGTAAGTGTCAGTTCCTTAGCATCAAGCCGGGATTGGAAGATCGGACGAAGATCTTCCAGCAGTTGTGTCAATTCGAGCTGCTGGGCAGCATGGGTCTCGCGATAAAAACCCAACGCCTGTTTGGTGATGTGGCTTACCCGCGAAAGTTCTTGACTGGCCATGTTGAGATAGTCACGGGTCTTTTCGGACAGTGTCTTGTCAGTTTGAGCCAGGTACACAAGATTTGTGATCGCCGCCAGCGGATTGTTGATCTCATGAGCGATGGTGGCGGCGAGACGTCCGGCAGCGGCAAGTTTCTCAGAACGTCGAAGTGCTTCCTCAGCATTGCGCCTTTGGGTGATCTCAACGCCGATGCCGACCATGCGTTCAACCTCACCGTTCTCGTCAACGAGAACGCGTCCCTGGCCTGACACCCAGTGAACCTCTTTGTCAGGCCAGATGGTACGGAACTCGATGTAGTATTCGCCCTTGGTCCGGACCGCCAGTTGCACCGCCTCCTGAACGCGTTGCAAATCGTCAGGATGAACCGTGCGCAGCCATCCATCGAATGTGCCGTCAAATTCGTCCGGGGAGATGCCATGAATCAACGGGATCTCCTCTGACCAGACCAGTTTGTTTGTTTTAACGTTCCACTCCCAGGTGCCCATCTGCGCAGCTTTTTGCGCTGCGGCCAATCGCTCCTGGGTGGAACGCAAAACTTCCTGGTCCTGCCTTCTTTGAGTCACGTCGCGAAGAATAACGGTCAGTCCATTGATCGAAGGTTGAACGCTGACGTCATACCAGCGATCCAGTGGAGCAAAGAACTCTTCGAATTCAATACCTCGCTGTTCCTTCAGCGCCCGTTGGTAGTTGTCATAGAACGGAGTGTTGACGGCTTCAGGAAAGACTTCCCAAAGGCTGTGTCCGATGAGCTGCTCCGGAGTGCGTTGGACCATGTGGGCGCCCGGCTCGTTGATATAGACGCACACCCAATCGCGATCGAGAACGCAAAATCCTTCATGAATACTTGTGAGGATTTGGCGTGTACGAGCATTTGCCCTGCGCAAAGCGCCCACAACGAAAACCGTGCCTCCCGCAACAAGAACAAAAAGAATTGTGCGGAAGGCGTCTTCTGAAGAGAAGCCGATATCCTGCAAAGGGGCGGTGAGGAAATAATTCACCAAGAAGGCAGAGAGCACTATCGAGAGCGCGGAGTGCCGATAATCCCCGTACCAGGCGGTAATCATGCCTGCCGCAAAGAAAAACATGAATGGAGTTGCGTAAATCGCAGGAACAGTCGCCAGGCTAAGCCCGAGCGCTACGAGGTTTGCAGCGACAGCAATCAGAAAACCTTTGTAGGTATTTGCGTAAGGCCTTAAAGGCGAATAGAAAGGAGACATTTAATGAGAGATCTGAACCAGAACTGTATTTTACAAGCCACAGGCGCGAAAGGTGCTCGCGCCTGTGGTTAGATGCAATCTGCTCTGCTCAGTTACTGGTTTGTTCCTGTGCCAGAAGCGCCGGAGGCGGGTGCGGTTACTGGTTTAGCTTCGGCGTCGAAGATCTCGATGTTTCCCAAGTTGAGTTTCTTCAACTCAGGTTCGATCTTGGCACGATCTCCGATGGCAACAATCGCCATTGATTCCGGCTTCAACAGCTTCGCCGCCAACGCTTGTGCCGCGGCCGGCGTTACTGCGCGAACCTGGGCGGGATACATCTGGAAATAGTTATTCGGCAGGTTGTAAACGAAGATTTGCCCCAAGCTGTTCACTACTCCCTGAGACGTTTCAAACAAAGCAGCCATCGAACCGACGATGTAGTCCTTCGACAACTTAACTTCATCCGCCGTCAATGGTCTTTCGCGCATACCATTCAGCTCATTGAATATCTCGTGGACGGAAGGCGCGG
The DNA here is from genome assembly GCA_025462725.1 of Terriglobales bacterium. Lineage (GTDB taxonomy): Bacteria > Acidobacteriota > Terriglobia > Terriglobales > Acidobacteriaceae > JAICLA01. The sequence continues at coordinate 220,556 of JAOAPE010000003.1, forward strand.
TGACATCTGTCCTCACGCTGGTGCTGACTGCGAAAGGCCCCTCACTCTTGCGGAACGAGAATCCGGAACGTGCTCCGTAGGTGTAAGCATTCTTCTCGCGCAAATTCATGTTGATGCGACTGGAGAAAATTCCCCCCAAAGCAGTATTCATCACAACGGCAGTGGCATAGTCAGGACTCGACCGCTTGAGTCCTACCTGTCCTACGTAGAGCGCGGTCTGAGGAGCACCCGGCTTATCTACGATCACAAACTTGCGCTCCGCTTTTTCCGGAGTTGCCGTGAACTTGAAGGCCGGAGCAGTACCTGACCAGCCGCCAAAGTATTTCTCGGCGAGTGATTTCAATTCGGGCATGGTGATGTCGCCGGCGACGAGAAGGGCCGCATTTCCGGGGACATAACCTTTCTTCCAGAAGTTCACCAGATCATCGCGGGTGAACGCTTTAAGAGAAGCTGTTGTGCCCAGCTCGGCGGTACCGTAGGGGTGCGATTCTCCGTAGAGAAGGCGGTTGAAGATCAGACTAGAGAGTGCGACAGGATTTTCGCGCTGCTGGTTTAATTGAATGATGCGCCGATCACGCGAACGTTCCAGTTCCTTGGGATCGAAAGCTGGGTGAAGCGCAACATCAGACATGATGTCGAATGCAGCGTCTGCGCTTTTCTTCAGTGAACGCATGCCGACGGAAGAATTGTCACTGGTAGAACCGGTTTGGATATTCGCGCCGATCTCATCAGCATCTTCTGCGATCTTCAAGGAAGAGCGTTTGGTGGTGCCTTCCTGCAACATAGCCGCAGTGAATGCAGCGAGTCCGGGACGGTCGGCAGGATTTTGCTCGCTGCCGCTATTGACCACAAGATTCGCGCTCACGAGAGGAAGATTGTGCCGCTCAACCAACATGAGCGTAAGTCCGTTGGCAAGCTTGGAGACAACGGGCGTAGGAAGCGTCAATGCAGGAGTAGGGCCCGGCTTTGGAGTAGCCACCCGCCAGCTATCGGCTTCCGTGACCGGCCCGGGAGCAGCGACAAGCTTGGGTTCGTCAGGATCATTCGTGAGTGGAACTTCCGAAATGACTTTCTTCCCTTTGACTGCGTAGATGACGACGCGAGAATCGTCTGTAAATGCCGTGGCGACTTTCTTTACGCCCTCGATGTTGACGGCTTCGATGCTCTTCAGCTCTTTTGCGAGGTATCCGGGATCGTGCGTGAAGTGGTTATAAGAGTTGAGTCGGTTGGCCACTCCGTTGAATGATTCGAGGCTGCCGATCAAACGCGATTCGATAGAAGCGCGGGCGCGATCAATCTCGACCTGGGTGGGGCCTTCCTTCTGGAATTTGTCCAGTTCTTGCTGCATGGCCTTTTCCAGATCTTCTGGTTTTACACCAGGCTTCGCGGTAGCTTCGATCGTGAAATTCGAAGCAAGCATAAGCGATGCTTGTCGGGCACTGACGCTTTGCGCGAGCTTCTTGTCATAGACCAAGCTCTTATACAGACGGCTTGCTTTTCCGCCGCCTAGGATCTGGGCGAGGATGTCAGCTTCGGCGTCGCCGGGTTGGAAGATCTTGGGCGAGAGCCATCCCATAGTTACCCGCGGCAGCTCAACTTGGTCAGTGACGACGACACGTTTTTCTTCCCTGATGGGAGGAGTGACGGCTTCAATCGGTGGAACGGCAGGACCACGCGGGATGGATCCGAAATATTTTTCGACTAGCGCCTTGGCCTTCGCGGGGGTGACGTCTCCGACGATGGCGAGGCTGCAATTGTTCGGCGTGTAGTACTGTTTGAAGAATTGGCGGACATCGTCAAGGCGAGCTGCTTCGATGTCGGCATGTGAACCGATGACGGAACCGAAGTAAGGATGTCCCTTGGGATAAAGCTGGTGATCCATTTCCTCACCGGCCAAATCGTAAGGACGGTTCTCACCTTCGCGGCGCTCATTGCGGACTACTCCACGTTGAGTGATAAGTTTCTGTCCATCAAGTTTGTCGAGGAGATATCCCATGCGGTCGCTTTCGATCCAGAGAGCAAGCTCGATCTGGTTCGAAGGGACAGTCTCGTAATAATTCGTGCGGTCGAAATCAGTAGAGCCGTTGATGTTCGTCGCTCCGGCGCCGGAGAGAAGCTTGAAGTGCTCATTCACATGCTTCGAGCCGGAAAACATCATGTGTTCGAAAAGATGAGCGAAACCAGTGCGTCCGGGGCGCTCGTTCGCCGGTCCGACGTGGTACCAGAGATTTACGGCGACCATCGGCAAGCGATGGTCTTCCTGAACGATGACTTCCAATCCGTTCGCCAGCTTGAACTTCTCAAATTTCAGCGTGGGCAGCGATGACGACGCGCTGGTGGCCTTTGCAGAAATGGCCTTCGCCTTTGCGGGTGCGGCGGCCTTCGTGGCTGTCGCAGAATTGGAAGGCTTTGCGGTTTGGGCAGTCAGCGGTAACGCTGCGAGCAGGACGAAAATAGAGATTCGCTTGATTAAAGACATGATTAAGCTCCTGGCAGGATTGAGGGGTCCGGAAGTAGAAACAATATACGCAGGTGAGTGGAAGGTCAAACCCACATTCCTTGGCTGCGAGCGATCAAGGGGCTTGAATAGGAACGGTGATTTTCTTAGTCCAGTTCCCCGATATGAAGGAGACATCGACGGAAAACGACTTCACGCCCGAGCGCGTCTTCAATCGCGCTGCACGAGATGGAGAGTCGATAAGCACGTCGACAATCCGCGATCCCTGAAGCAGAAAGTCCTGAGCTGCAAAACTACAGCTCATTCCTGTGGGTAACGGGCCGCATGCAAGATGCACAGGCTGAGCTTCCGCGCCGACTGCACTGACTTCCACTTGAAAACCCGACTGACTTTGCTGTGCTGATGAGTCGCGCTTTGAGCGGCCCGGCCGAGAAATACTGATATTGAAATCAATAACATTCAGTGACAGGGGGGATGACGAACCCGGAGTGAAATTTAGATCCCCCGGGTACTTCACTGAGAGACTGTGAAGCCCTGTAGTCAGATTGCTGATTTTAAAAGAGGCGTTTCCGAGACCGTCAACTAGCGAACTAGCGATCACGGTACTACCGTCAAGCAAGGACGCAGTGCCGGTCAATCCGCCACCAAAAATGGAATTGAAAGAGCCGGTGATTGCGACCGGAACACCGACGATAGATTTCAATGTAGACGCGATAATCGAGCTGATTGTAGCGGCCTTATTGACAAGCTGCGTACCCGCGAACGCAGTGCGGGCATAGTAATTATCGTCGCCGCTATAGATACTTGAGAGAGAATGCGATCCGGTAACCAAGGATGGAGCAATCTGGACGGAACCGGAGAGCGGAACGTCGAAAATGCCAAGAGATGCTGTTGCATCCTTAAATTGCATTGTTCCCATTGGAAGCGGCATGCCGGGAACGTTGGGCTTCACGCCCGCTACGAGATTGACGGGTTGCTTGAAACTCGACGGACTCGGAGAAACAGCGGCAGCCATCTTGATTCCGCCTGTGTTCGGAAGCACGATAGCTTGGCTATTGATAGCTACGAGATCCGGAACGCCGCCGTTGTTCATGTCAGCAGCCAATAGGGAAATCGCGCCACTTGCCGAGCCGGCGGCGAGTTGTTGAGGAAGGGAGAAGGTGTTGTTGCCGTTATTTGAGAACACTTCGATGAAACCACCATGTTCCCCTGCTGCTATATCCGGAAAGGAATCGGCGTTGAAGTCGGTGACTACTATCGACTCAGGAAATGCCTTCAAGGGTAAGACAACAGCTGTCTTAAACGTTCCATTACCGTTGCCGAACAGCACGCTCAAGCTAGCTACAGGCTGACCATTTCCGGTATTGGCTACCACCAAGTCCAGAATGCCATCCTTGTTCAGGTCGGCAGCGATTATCTTCGACGGAAAGCTGCCAAGCACAGGTCGCAGCGGCGCTATGGTAAATACGCCAGTTGCGCTGCCAAGCAGGATGGCTACTCTTTCCTCACCTTGAACCACAACAGCTAGATCCACATTACCGTCCCCGTTGAAGTCGCCTATGGCGACACTCGTAGTGCGGAGTCCGACGTTGTAGGTATCTGAATTTAGCAATGGTTTGAAGGTGCCATCGCCGTTTCCAAAAACCACGCCCACGGTCAACTGGTTGGCGTCCCCCAGAGCATTTGTGAATACAAGATCGATTTTCCCATCCTTATTAAAATCACCGAGCGCAATGTAGTGATTACCGGATGGAACACTAAAAGCAGTTCCCGGCAGAACGAAAGTGCCGTTTCCCTGCCCCAGCAATACTGAGACCTTATCAAAACCAGCTAAGACCAAGTCTCTCTGTCCATTGCTATCAACGTCGGCGGAGACCATATTGGAACCAACGGAAACAGGGTTGGCGGGAAGCACAGGGACGAACTTAAAGTTACCGACATTCTTCAATACCGTGACTCGGCCAACAGCATCAGCAACAGCGATATCAGGGCGCCCGTCTTGGTCGAAGTCGTCAACAACCCCGGAGATTGCAGAGCCGGATGCTCCCGCACTGGAATAGTCGAATGGAAAGGCGCCGCGCATCAATCCATCGCCGTTTCCCAAAACAAGTTGGATGTTGGCCTGGCCGAATCCATTAGTCGGAAGTGCATTAATCGCGACCACATCAGGAATACCGTCGCCATTGAAATCCGCTATTCCGATCGCAATGGGAGAATCCACTACGCTAGTACTCTGAACGGATGTGATGCCTGAAAAACCGTCGTTTGCGAAGACGGTAATGCTGCTTGAAAACGAATTGCCGACAACAATGTCGAAGTGCCCGTCGTTGTTCATGTCCGCAATCGCGATACTGGCGGGCCTGGATTGCGCATCCAGCGGTACAGGGGTCTGAAAAACCAAGCTGCCACTTCCTCGAACGTATAGGACTTTATCCGTGGTGATCATCACGTCTTGAATGCCATCTTCGTTCAGATCGACTGCAGCGATCGAGGTGGCGTTAAAAACAGGGATAAAGCTTGGAGTGGGAGTATTCAGGGTCCCGTCACCCTTGCCTTTAAGTACAACAAAGCTACTGGAGAGGGTTATAGGTGAGTTGTTGCTCTTCAAGAGGACGGCAATATCCACCTTGCCGTCATTATCAATATCAGCCGTTGTCAATGCCACAGGGATGCTATCCGGCCCCAGCATGAATACGCCCTTGGGAGTAATGTTGCCTGTTCCGTCATGGTTCACGGTGTAAACGTGCAGCGTACTGTCCCCAGAATCAATGACAGCGAGGTCCTTTATCCCATCGGAGTCAAAATCGCCCAGGGCAACGGCGATTGGAGTGTTGCCAGCTGGCAACGATGTTTTAAAGGTGAACGTCCCATCGCCTTTTCCGAGGAGATCGCTGTTTCCCAGCAGAATGGTTATGGTATTGGCAACAGAATCCGTGACAGCAATATCAAGAATGCCGTCGCCATTAAAATCCCACGCTACCACCGAACTTAGATTCACGCCTGCATTCGAGTCAATAGGAGCGCCGAAGATCGAAGGGCCTCCACTCAGCAGAACGTGAATGGTGTTGTTCAATCCACTGCCCGGGTTCTCGATAACGAGTAGATCCGGCTTCCCATCGTTGTTAAAATCCGCGACTACCAAGCCGCTCAGCAGTCTTCCTGCAGAGAAAATCTTTGCCGATTGAAATCCCTTGCAGAAAGCCGGCTGACAGAACAAGCCGAGGACAAGTGAAACCATTCCCAGGAACTTTGCGGACTTGTTCGTAGTGGAACGAAAAACTTTCGCGGTCATGAGCACTTTCAGGAAGCAGAATAGGAATTTTGGACTACTCGCCTGGCATTCTGTCAGACCGCACCTGAACAGCAAATGAAACCGCAATGTTGATTCAACATTGCGGTAAAAAGGCGAGACGATTTTAGCAAGGCACTCTGCTTTGTCAATGAAAGAGTTGCCCGCAGAGTGGTGCAAAGCTCTTAATAGATGGAGTACCGCGAGAATTGGCAGGCTTCGGAATTCGGAATGATACACGGAGTAATTGCGACACGAAGGACATAGAGCTTATGGATTAGGGGCTTTACTACATGAACGCGATCAAAGTAATAAACAAGAACCGCAGTCTTAGGCTTCGGATGCGAGCAGGAACTACTTCTTCAACTCCGCAGTCCAGTTGAGAATCACCATCGGCGGCGGCGCTTTCGGTTCCCCGACCAACGAGCCTACAAGGAAGCGCTGTCCATCGGGCGAGACATCGTATTCATGCGATATGGAATATCGGTTCTGCATGTGGGTCCGGAATAAAATTCTGGGTGGGCCGAACTGTAGTTCCACGTCATTTTTCTTCACGTCGACTGACATCAGCTTGCCCTCATCAGCGACGAAGAATAGTTCCTTGCCATCGCGGCGCCACAGCGGTTGCGTGCCTCCGGTAGTGGAGACGCGTCGCTTGTCACCACCGACCTTCCCATCAGCGGTAAAAGGCTGGACGTAAATCTCATAATTGCCCGATTCATCCGAGCAATACGCCAGCCAGCGGCCGTCCGGCGAGATCTGGGGCTCCCGTTCGTCAAATGTGGAGTTCAATAAGGGGTATTCTTTTTTCTCTCCAAAGAGTTGTAGCACCCAGATATCCAACCGCGTCTTTACTCCACGTTGCGTGAAGAGAATGTATCGGCCATCCGGTGACCAGTGATGAGGGAACTTTACTCCTTCCCAAAGCATCTCCGTCTCGCCCACGCCGTTGGCCTTCTTTTGCGAGATGCCGCGTCTTGGCGTGCCTTCAATACTCGATTGAAAACCAACGTGACTGCCGTCCGGCGACCAGATCGGGAGTTGGCTGAACACCGATGTAAGCCGGATGCCCGTCTCGCGCGTCAGATCGATCACCCAGATATTGCTATCCCGTTTAATCGCCAGCCGCTTCCCGTCGGGTGACAGATGCGGTTCCTGTCCACTTGCCACCTTTATTTGCGCCCCTACGGCGCCCACCTGTTTTCCTTCGCGATCAAACCACAGCAATTGATAATCGCGCACCCAATTGCCTTGCCAAACCAGCACCCCATTATCTGAAAAGGAAAAGCGCCGCGCGCCGCGTCCATCACTGGTTGCGTCCGTTAGGAAAGGCGTAGCTTCACCCTTTACCTGCAGACTACCTGTATCGAATGACTGTGCCATGAGCACCTGATTTCGTAGAAATACTATGAAGCCAGAAGCATAAGCCGCATTCGTGTTGTCGGTCAGGACTTGCTTGATCTGTGGTGAATCGAGCGCCCCTACCCAAACTCCCCTTGGGTTCGTGATATTCATCCTGAATAGAAAGTGCTTTCCGTCCGGCAGAAAATACGGCGCTGAATGGCCGAAGTTTGCTTGCTCTCGATCCATCACGGTTGCCGGCTTCGGTTCGCCGCCTGTTGCCGGAACTTGGAACAATACGCTGCCATAATCTGAGCCGAAGAGGATGACACCATTGCTGCTCCATGTTCCGCCGGTCATCCTAGCTGCGTCGCAAAGAACCTGTGGACTTCCGCCTGCGATATCAACTCGCTTGAGTTTTCCCTGCGAGCCGAAGGCGAGCGAGCGGCTGTCAGGCGACCAGAACGGTTCGAGTGGATCATCCGTTCCTGGCAGTAGTTGCGCCTCTGTCGAATTCATCGGTCGCACCCAGAGCTGCCATTTCCCTTCTGGTGAAACGGCGCTGAATGCCAGCTTCAATCCATCTGGTGAGACGATCACGTTATCGGCTTGCGCGTCATTGATCGACAGATTCTGCGGAGGCACAAATGCCAGGCGCACGCTGCGGTTCTCCGCTGAGGGACGATTGAAATACATGCCAGCCAGTAGCAACGATATCAATACAAAAATTCCTGCGACTATCCATGGAGCGCGTTGTCGAAATGCATGAGATTTGGCGTTGGAGTCAATGAGCGCTGCGGTTGCAGCGGTCATTCCAGTACCCGAAGAACTGGTCGGGGTGCTTATCGCTTCCAGCGCAAAACCCAGATCATGAGCGGAATGAAAGCGATGCTCCGGTTTCTTCTCCAAACACCGCCGCATGATCTTGTCGAGGGCGGGGGAGACTTTCGATTCACTTCCATCCAACTCCGGAACGTCGTCCTTCAAGATCGCGTTCATTAATTCCACAGCGGAATCTCCCGCGAAGGGCTTACGTCCGGTGAGCATCTCGTAAAGGACAACCCCAAATGAAAAAATGTCTGAACGGTGATCCGTAGCTTGTCCCCGCACTTGTTCGGGCGACATATATCCAACCGTCCCCAATACCATGCCCGGATTCGTGCCTGGCATCAGCGTCGCGCTATCGGAACCAGCACCAGCGGCCAAAGCTGAAGCCTTCAACTTTGCCAAACCGAAATCAAGGATCTTCACTCGACCATCTTTGGTGACGAAAAGGTTTGCTGGCTTCAAATCACGATGGACGATTCCTTTTTCGTGCGCCGCGTCCAATCCGGCGGCGATCTGGCGCACATAATCGACCGCCTTCAGAACCGGCAGCGCTCCGCCAGACAGCGTTGCGACGAGCTCTTCACCTTCGAGCAGTTCAGCAACTATGTACGGCCCACCGTCATGTGTGCCGATGTCATAAATCGTGAGAATGTTCGGATGGTTCAGCGCAGAGGTAGCGCTTGCTTCCTGCTCGAACCGGTTCAGGCGGTCGGCATCGGACGCGTACTCCGCAGGCAGGACTTTGACCGCGACCTCGCGATTAAGACGCGTGTCCCTGGCGCGATACACCTCTCCCATACCGCCCGCACCCAGTGGAGAAACAATCTCATAGGGGCCGAACCTCGTGCCAGATTTGAGTGACATTGGTGGCGAATTATACCAAGTGGATTCGAGCTTCCAGCGAAGCAGGCAGAGATATGAGGCTTTTCTCGTCTTATTAAATAAGGGGTGCGGAGTTTCCAGCGATAGGCTTGCCTCTCAATTACAATTGAGAAGATGCGAGAGTGGCGGAATTGGCAGACGCACCAGACTTAGGATCTGGCGGGTAACTCCGTGGGGGTTCGAGTCCCCCCTTTCGCACCAACTGTATGATGTGTTGCAGATCCTTCGGCTGCGCTCAGGATTTCGCCTGCGGGCTTACGCTAACGCTCACGCCCGCAAAGCGGCTCAACTTAGGATCTGGCGGGTAACTCCGTGGGGGTTCGAGTCCCCCCTTTCGCACCAACATTTAGACTGAAACTCCAGCCCTGATATCAATTCCGCACGACGCAAAGAGAGAACGCCATCATGTCATTTCCTCCGCAGCCGAAGATCAACCTTAGCAACTCAACGGAATATCGCGAGAGCTATGCCAACAGCGTGCAGATACACGTATCTGTCTGGGATTTTCTGTTGACGTTCGGGCGCCTGCAACAGCAGACGCCGGAATTGGTGGAAGTCTCGAACTTTCAGAGTATCTATGTGAGTCCACAGCAGGCGAAAGCCCTGCTCATGATCTTGCGGCAGAACGTGGAGAACTACGAGAAGGCTTTCGGCGAGATCAAGTTGGATCCGCAGATGGTTCCCGGCGGATCCGTTAACTAGGCCGCGGTTATTTACCGTCTAGCTGTGCCATTGCGAGGGTGATGGCCATAGCTTTTTTCACACCGATGTAAAACGATGCGATGTCGCAGTTTTCCCGCACAGAGTGTGAGCCTTCACACGATCCGGCGCCGGTTGCAACGGCGGGGACTCCGGCGCGCAACGCGTTGTTGACGTGATTGGTGGCGGCGTTTCCGATCGGCGGGTCAGCGAATCCCATGGCGTGGTAGACGGCTTCCGTTGTGCGGACGAGGTTGGAATTTCTATGTCCGGGAATCTGCGCCGCAGGGGTCGCCGAAACTATTTCTGTTTGGACTGTCATCCCTACGCGCTCTGCTTCTTCTTTCAAGATGGCTGCGATCTCGGCGTCCAAGTCTTTGAGTACAGCATCGTCAGTGGAGCGCAGGTCGAGTGACATCCACGCGTCTGCCGCCTTGGCATTCGGGACTTCAGAGCCGCCTAACATTCCAATGTTCATAAAGGTGGGCGGATCTTTAGGTATGTTCAGTTCGTAGATTCGTGCGATGGCACGCGAGAGCGGCAAGCTCGCGGAGTACGGAGGCGTGTCTGATTTTGTGTGTCCGCCGGGGCCGATGATGTGGTGCTTGTACCAGTTAACGCCGGTACCGCCGTAGTTGAATCCTTCGTATCCGCCATCGAGGGCGATGAAGTCGCCGAACCTCGATTTATTCTCCGCGAGCAGCGCCTCGACTCCGTTCATAGTTGTTTCTTCCTGAACAGTGAACGTGAACCAGATATCGCGCTTAGTCTTGATCTTTGCGCTGTCGAGCGCGCGGATGATCGCCAGCAGAGCTTCGACGTTGCGCGTATCGTCGCCGACACCCGGCGCATAGATGCGTCCGTCTCTGATCTCGGCTTTGATGACTCGACCCGGCTGGAAGACCGTATCGAGGTGCGCGTCAATGACTACGGCAGGGCCGGCGGATGCTCCCTTGCGGACGGCGATGATGTTGCCGGTCTTGTCCATGTGGACATCATCGAGTTTCATTTTTCGCAGGAGCGCCATGACGTATTCAGAGCGCTGCTGTTCGTGACTGGATGGTGAATTTATCTCGGTGAGGGCGATCCACTCTTTCAGGATCGCGTCTTTGTTCGCGTCAATCTTGGCGAATGCCGCTTTCACTTGCGAATTCGCAACGAGCTGTTCGGCAGAGGCGCGTAGTTGTTCGCTCGACGGAGTTCCGCCTTGCGCCCATGAAGGAAGCGAGATTAACAGCAAGACGGCCAAAAGGCATTTGCGAAATGTGGTCATTGATCCTTCAGCGTTACTCTTTCGCGGGTTGGAAAAGTTCAATGCGGTTGCCCTCGGGATCCATGATCCATGCGAAGCGTCCGTACTCAGAATCTTCGCTTTTCGCGATCTCAATACCTTCCTCTTTCAACGCCACTAGCAATGCGTCCATGTCGTCAACGCGGTAGTTCACCATAAAGCCCGCGCGACTGGGATCGAGGTACTTCGTTTCCTTCGGGAACAGCGACCATAGTGTGTATCCATCGGCTCCGGTTTCGGCATCTTTCCACTGAAACATGGCTCCGTTCCCCGGCATTCTCGCGATGCCAAGATGCTTCTCATACCAATCGTAGAGCTTGTCTTTGTTTTCCGATTTGAAAAAGATTCCACCAATCCCTGTGACACGCTTCATGAATTCCTCCAAGACTCGGAATTAAAACACAGAGGTGCGCTGCGGCGGAATAAATGTGGGACGCTAAACGACGAAGTATTTGGCGCTGGGATGGTGGACGACGATGCTGGATGTGCTCTGCTCTGGCTCGAGTTGAAACGTCTCCGTCAGGCGCACACCGATATTTTTCACCGGATCGAGCAGCGCGAAAAGTTGCGTCTGGTCTTCGAGGTTAGGGCATGCGGGGTATCCGAATGAATAGCGGGAGCCACGATACTTTTGGTGGAAGAGGTCGCTGATCCGCGGAGAATCTTCATTCGAAATTCCCAAGTCTTCGCGCATTTTCTTGTGATTGAGTTCGGCGAGAGCTTCGGCGGTTTCGACACTCAACCCGTGTAGGTAGAGATATCGGGTGTAGTCGCCGGAATCAAAGAGCGCTTTCGTCAGCTCCGATGCGCGGTCACCGACGGTGACGAGAGAGAGTCCGATGACGTCATACTTGCCGTCGGCGCGCGGCTCAAAGAAATCAGAGATGCAAAGTTTGCGTCCTTCGCGCTGGCGGGGAAATGTGAATCGCTGGAGTTCCTTCGCATTTGCGTTGCTGCGGTTCGGGTCTGCAGCGTCAATTGATGTGGGATCGTAGACAATGACGGAGTTGCCGTACGCGTTGCAGGGGAAATATCCGTAAACGGTCTTCGCGTCAAACCAGTTGTCGCGGATGCACTCTTCTTCAAGCTCCGCGAGGATGGGGCGGTACTTCTCTTCCACTAATCGCTTGTAATCTTCCGCCGATGCGGTCTTCAACTGCCACTGGTTTTTGAACAGCGCAGTCTCGTTGATGTACTGAAAGACCTCGCGGAGATCCCAATCTTTCTTCGTGCGCACGCCCAAGAATGGTGGCTTGGGGAAATCCGGAGGGGGGCCGACAACGGGTGAGCGCTCGGTGGAGACGCTGGCTTCACCATAGTTGGCGACAGCTGTTGCTGCCTGCGCGAGTTGCTTGCGCGTGCGTCCTTCGGTGAGACGGGATTGCTTTTTGCCATCTTCGGTGCTGAGGTCGTCCATGACGTGGAGTCCGTCGAAGGCATCGTTCGCGTAGAAGACAGCTTCGTGATACTCCGCGCGGAGGTCGTCCTCAACATACTTCCGTGTGAGTGCAGCGCCGCCGCAAATAACCGGGAAGTTTAGTCCCTGCTGCTGAAGGTCTTGCAGCACGTACTTCATCTCCAGCGTGGACTTCACCAGAAGTCCGCTCAAGCCGATGGCGTCAGCGCCGTGCTGCTGCGCGGCGTTGATGATGGCGTCGGCAGGCTGCTTGATGCCGAGATTGATCACCTTGTATCCGTTGTTGGTGAGGATAATGTCGACGAGATTCTTGCCAATGTCATGAACATCGCCCTTCACCGTGGCCAGCACAATAGTTCCCTTTTGCGAACCTTCGACTTTTTCCATCTTCGGCTCGAGATAGGCGACAGCAGCTTTCATCACCGCAGCGGAATCGAGCACGGAGGGAAGCTGCATCTTGCGCGCACCGAATAGTTCGCCGACTGTCCTCATGCCGTCGAGCAAGACGGTGTTGATGAGATCGAGCGGCGTGTATTTAGTCAATGCGCGTTCAAGTATCTCTTCCAGGGTTTGCTTCTTCGCGCCGGAACTTATTGCGCGTTCGCCATTGATGATGCAATGCTTCAGCTGGTCTTCGACGGAGAGACTGTCGAGGGTGCTGTCGGCAATGTCTGCCTTCTTCTCCATCCCCGAGAAGAACTGCATATAAGTCTGGAGCGGATCGCCGTTGGTACGGTCCTGAAAAATGAGCTTGCGCGCGAGGTCAACTTCAGCTTCAGGTATCTTGTACAACGGGTAGATTTTGCTGTAATTAATGATGGCGGCATCGAGTCCACGGTCGACGGCTTCCTTAAGGAAAACGCTGTTCAGCACGCGGCGCGAATATGCAGACAGGCCAAAGCTGATGTTGCTGATTCCGAGAATTGTCTTTACGCCGGGCAGTTCCCTCTTAATGGCTTCGACGGCTTTCAGCGTCTCAATACCCGCGCTGCGGTACTCCTCTTGCCCGGTGGAGATGGGCAAGGTGAGCGCGTCAAAGATCAAATCCACAGGACGAATGCCGTACTTCTCAGTGGCGAGTTTGTAGATGCGCTTGGCCACCGCGAGTTTCTTTTCCGCAGTGAGGGCCATGCCATCTTCGTCGATGGTCAACGCGATAACAGCCGCGCCGTAGCGTTTGGCCATAGGCAGAACTTTGGAAGTTCGCTTCTCGCCATCTTCCAGATTGATGGAGTTGATGATCGCCTTGCCGGGAATCCGTTTGAGAGCCTCTTCGATGACCGGCGCTTCCGTCGAGTCAACGAGAATGGGCGCGGGAACGCGGGTGGCGATCTTCTCGAGAACATTGTTCATGTAGGCCATCTCGTCCTCGCCAACAATCGCGCAGCAGAGGTCGAGCATGTGTGAACCTTCGTTCACCAACTTCTTGGAGAGCGCGAGAATGTCGTCGTACTTACCGCCACGCACCAGGCGGCGAAAGTGCTTCATCTGCGTGGTGGTGTTCATCTCCTCGGCAACGACGACTGGCTGGCCATCGAGCTCGAGCGGGACTGCGGTGTACGCGCTTGATGCCGCGCCGACGGGCTTGTTATCGCGATGAAGAGGCTTTAGAGAGGCGCAGGTTTCAACGACGGCTGCTAAATGTTTCGGAGTGGTGCCGCAGCATCCGCCGACGATGTTGACTCCGTACTCGGTGATGAATCGTTTGTGGTACTCGGCGAGTTCTTCGGGCTGAAGCGCATAATGCGCGCGTCCGCCCACGTTCTGCGGAAGTCCGGCGTTAGGCAGAACGGATAGATACTTTGTCGAGTTGTGTCCGAGATAACGGACAGCGTCGTTCATCTCTTTCGGACCGGTGGCGCAGTTCAGTCCGATGATGTCGATGTCATAAGGCTCGAGCGCAGTTAATGCCGCCCCGATTTCAGTGCCGAGAAGCATGGTGCCGGTGGCTTCGAGGGTGACCTGCACCTGAACCGGAATGCGCTTGCCGGTTGCGTCCATCGCATCAAATGCCGCGGCGACTGCAATCTTGGTTTGCAGCAGATCCTGCGAAGTCTCGATAAGAAGGACATCTACGCCAGCATCGATCAGCGCAGTCATTTGCTCGACGTAGCTGGCGAGCATCGCGTCAAAGCCAATGTGTCCGAGCGAGGGAAGTTTTGTTGTGGGGCCGACGGAGCCGGCGACAAATCGCGGCTTGTCCTTTGTCGAGTACTCGTTCGCGGCTTCACGCGCGAGCTTCACGGCGGCCATGTTGATCTCACGGACTTTGTCCTGAAGGTCGTATTCGCCGAGAACGATGTTCGTGGCGCCGAAGGTGTTGGTTTCGACGATGTCGCAACCGACTTTTAGATAGTTCGCATGGATATCGCGAATCACATCCGGACGGCTGAGCACGAGGATCTCGCTGCATCCTTCTTTGTCCCAATAATCTGCAAGCGTGAGATTGCGCTCTTGGATGGATGTGCCCATCGCACCGTCATAGATGATGACGCGCTCACGCAGAAGATTTAGGAACTCGCTCATAAGGTTCGCCTGAACTCTCAGGCTATTACTAGATTAATTGTGACTGGATTCTTTTGACTACCGAAGAGGCTCTCCGGTTGCAACTTACTTGGCCATAGCCATAGGCGAGATCTGCGTGAGTAGCTGCTCTTTGCGATAGACCAGATTGCTTGCATTGAAAGTGGCCAATTCGAATCCGTGACCGTGAGTGATGGCGTCTGTGGGGCAAGCCTCGACGCAGTATCCGCAGAAGATACAGCGGTTGTAGTCAATGTTATAGACAGTTGCGTAGCGTTCCGCGCCGCTGATTCGATGTTCGTCAGTGTTCTCAGCAGCCTCAATGTAGATACAATTCGAAGGACACGCAGCCGCGCAGAGGAAACATGCGACACATTTCTCAAGTCCGTTTTCGTCGCGCTGAAGGACGTGGAGCCCGCGGAAACGCTCTTGAAACACTGCGCCTTTGGTCGGCCCGGGCCCGTCAGGATAGTTTTCAACGACGGTCGGGGCGAACATCTCCATAAAGGTGATGGACATTCCCTTGGCAAAGGCAGCTATGTCGCGAACGAAGGACATGGTTAAGAGTATAAAGCATCGGGTGCTTGGGAGTCAGCAGTCGAGTGCTCGTGTTGGTTCGCGGGAAACCTGAAGTTGTAAACGAGCGCATATCCAATCATAGCGATGGGCTGAACGAGCGCCGCCCCTGCAATCTCAAGATAAAAGACACTGCTATAAAGGCCCGGGATTCCAGCTCCGTTGAATCCGCGGAAGATAAACCAACGCAACGCTAAAGAAAGCAAGTAAGACGAGAGTTCGGCTTCTATGAAAAGTCCGAGCATCACAAGCGACTTGCCTTCCGTTAGCTTGAAACTTCGCTTGAGCGACTCCCGAATGCCAAGACGTTCAAACGTGGCAACGGGTATAGCCAGCACGAACGGCAAAACTATAACCGCAACGAGGAGAGCAACAAACAGACCCATAAGGTAGCCCGCTATAGATGCAGTCGGCTGTAGAAATTTCTGGATGAATTGGTAAACGCCGATGAACAGCGCAAAGAAAATCAGAAATCCCACGATGATGATTTTTGCGTAAAGATAGCCCGCGACCGCAAGAAAACGTCCAGGCTCTTCGCGAGCGTGATTGAAACATTCTTCCGGATCGACAGATCGCCCCTTGGAAAGCGCGTTCACAGCGACTGTTACCGCCGAAAAGGCAAAGGCCCAGCATAACCACATTCCAAAAAATCCCGCATGCTTTAATGCCGTCGCTTCCCAGACAATGTTGCTGTGCTGAATTGTGCGGATGCCTTCAATTGTCCTTGGAATGTCGCGAGTCAGATAGTCGATGCGGTTAGCTGCCGCCCACATAAAAAATGTGCCGACTAAGGAGGGTAAGACCACTAACGATGCGAATAGTCGAAAGTGTTTGAGGTAGAGTTTGAGCGCATACACGAGTACGGCGTGGGTCACTGGCGGATGATCAAGTTCCGGTCCTAGCAGTTCTCTGTCGGTCGTCATAGAGTCGAGCTACTCTATCCCTAGATCCTTCCACTTCTTATCCACAGCGGCTTTGGTTTGTTCGTCCATGCGAATCTCGTCAGGCCAAGGGCGGGTGAATCCCTCTGTCGCCCACTTGCGAGTGGCGTCGATGCCCATCTTTGAGCCGTAGTTGGGCATACGCGAGGCGTGGTCGAGTGAATCGACCGGCCCCATTGTGAATTGGATATCGCGCTCGGGGTCGATGTGGTTGAGCGCTTTGAGAGTAACGTCGGCGATGTCTTGCACATCAACGTCTTCGTCCACAACAACGATGCACTTGGTGAACATCGCTTGCCCCAGCGCCCAAATGCCACTCATAACTTTGCGCGCGTGTCCCGGATACGACTTCTTAATCGAGACGATCATCAGGTTGTGGAAGACGCCTTCAATGGGAAGGTTGACGTCCACGATCTCTGGGAGCGTCAGACGCATAAGCGGAAGGAAGATTCGCTCGACGGCTTTGCCCATGTACGCGTCTTCCATCGGTGGCTTGCCGACGATGGTGGTGGCATAAATAGGATTCTTGCGGTTCGTAATGCAGGTGACGTGGAAGACAGGGTATTCGTCGGCGAGCGAGTAGAAACCGGTGTGATCGCCGAAGGGGCCTTCGGTGCGAAGCTCGTCGAGATTCACATAGCCTTCGAGAACGTATTCTGCGTTCGCGGGAACTTCGAGATCGACGGTCTCGCACTTCACGAGTTCGATCGGTTTTTGGCGGAGGAATCCGGCGACGATAAATTCTTCGATGTCCGGCGGAGCGGGAACAATTGCGGAAAATGTCAGCGCTGGATCGGTTCCAATCACTACGGCTACTTCCAGCTTTCCACTTGGACGCTCTCCTTCGGCCAACACCGAGCCACCCAGTGAGCGCGCCATGATGTCCACCGCACCTGCGCGAGAAGCACTGGTTCCTGGAGTCGAAGCGACCGTGGATTGCGTTGCTGCCATGCGCATCATGTCACGATAGTGTTCAGCGGCGACTTTCTGCCGCTGCCAATGCATTCCGGCGCTGCGCTCGTCATACACCTGCATGCGATACATGCCGACATTGCGCTTCCCAGTTCGCGGGTCGCGGGTGATGACGCAGGGGAGCGTAATGAATCGTCCCCCGTCTTGCGGCCAGCATTTCAGGACAGGCAAATCGAGCAGCGAGAAGTTGTCCTTCTTGATGACTTCCTTGCAGGGGCCGGTGGCAACTGTCTTTGGAAAGAACTTGCCGAATTCGGCGAGCATCGGCAGCATCTTCACTTTTTCCAGAAATCCTTCAGGGGATTTCATATTCATCAACTGATGGATTCGTCCGGAGACTTCTTCTAGCGCGTCCACTTGCAAGGCAAGCTTCATACGCGATTCCGAGCCGAACTGGTTGATCAGTACCTGTGCGCCAGAATGTCCTTTGACGTTTTCGAACAGCAGAGCGGGCCCGCCTGCCTTCATCTTCGAAAGGGTTCCCGGCTTACCGGCCTTCGAAACTCGGTCAGTGATCTCAGTGATCTCAAGTATGGGATCGACTTCAGCGCGGACGCGCTTCAGCTCTCCGGCGCGTTCCAGGGCGGCGATCCATTCGCGCAAATCTGAGTAGGCCAAGCTGTGAGTCTCCGGTAAGGAATTCGATGTCTGGTGAACTGTCGATTATACCCAGTTCAAAGGGGCGGCTCTGCAACTCCCGAGATGCTGACTACATCGTAGTAGGTGAGCAAGTCATATCCTTGGAGCAACATCCCACCCATGTCAGCTTTGCATAGTTCTGTAGTGCCGTTCAGCACGACCACGGTCGACGCCAGCGAGACCGCGCTTATCAACTGCCTGTTGGACCTGACGTTGAATCCGTATCCCACGGCAAAGGCTTTGGGATTTGTGAGCAGTCTGCATTGCAGCCAACGCAAAGAGTTTCTGAGATTGGCGAATATGCACCATGTGGTCATCCGCGCTCTGGAGCCTGTATGCAAAGCGGCGGCCGCGAACGGAGACGTGGAAGTATTAAAGTGGGCTAATGATGCTATCGCCCAAGAGAAGGCGCGGGTAGCGAATGCTCTTGCTTATCTGCATCAGGTTTGCACGGAGTTGGAAGCGGCTGACATTCCGATCACGGTGATGAAGTCGCTGGATCACTATCCTGACTTGGGCAGCGACCTTGATCTCTACACCACTGCGACATCAACGCGCGTAGTTGCGGTAATGAAAGAGAAGTTCAATGCAACAGAGATGGACCGAAGCTGGGGAGACCGTATCGCCCAAAAGTGGAATTTCTCCATCCCGGGATTGCCGGAAGCGATAGAGATCCACGTGCAGCGGTTGGGACAGATGGGCGAGCACCGTGCACTGGCTCGCCGATTCAATTCAAGGCGCGTCACGAAGTCAGTTGAGGGAAAAGAGTTCTTTGTTCCTGCTCCCGAAGAACGAATCATTGTCGCGACGCTGCAACGGATGTACCGTCACTTCTACTTCCGTGTCTGCGATGTTGTGAACTCTACAGCAATCGTTGATTCTGGCGTGCTGGACGTTGTGGAACTGAAGCGAGCGACCGAGCACTCGGGGATATGGGCGGGTACGGCGAGCTATCTTAATGTCGTGTCAGACCTCGCGAAGCGACATCGCGGGCATGGTCTGCGATTGCCCGCGCTGGTGACGCAGTCATCCGTTTGTGGCGGCGACCAGATTTATGTGAAGAACAGCTTCCTGCGTGTTCCGATCCTCTCCTGCGGAGCGAACCTATACTCGGGGCAGATCACCAAAGCGTCGTTCAATGGGGATGTTGCCGGCACTTTCCGCCTGGGACTGCTTCCCTATTTGGCGGCTGCAGCGGCGGTTTCATACAAGCTGACTGGTAGCGATAAGGGTATCTGGTAGTAGCCGAGCCGGAGACCGGTATCAGACCGTTTTAGAAGTAAACCATCGTCTAACCTGTGACCGCATCCGCGTGGATTCCCGCTGAGCTTGCAATTAGCCTCATTAAAGGGTAAGTTGCAGGAACCCCAGCGGACGGGTACTAATGCGACAGCGGTTCATCTTCGCTCTGATTTGTTTGGTGGCAATGACGGTCTCCGTCAAGGCAGATTCGATCTTCTTGAGCGGCACCATACTCAATGCAGATCAGGTCAACCTGCATAATTTCACCATCTTAAAGAGTGGAGTGTACTCATTCCGGTTTGCGGGCACTGCCGATTTTGATCCGAATTTCTCACTCTTCTCTAACAATGGGAATCATCACATTATCTCTGGCGACGATTCTGCAGCCGGATTGTTCCCGTATTTCGAAGTGTCGCTGCCTGCAGATCCTTACACCATAAGCGTTGCCATCTGCTGCACATTCGCGAACGCCACAAATGTTGAGATGAACACCATCTACGATGCTTATGATGGTTTCGGAAACTGGGGAAATTGGTTTGCCTTCGGCGGAACTGGAAAACTGGCCGATGGGTTCACCAATTACGGCTGCGTTTTTGACGGCGTGCAGCAAGGCCCTGAGTGTAATATGCCCGGGAATTACATGGTAGAAATCGCTTACGTTGAGCCACCGACGGCTCCGGTCCCGGAGCCGACAAGCCTGCTCTTGCTGGGGACGGGCCTCCTGGGGTTTGCAGGACGCACCCGCAAAAACAAGTATTAGCCTCTGCAGCAAATCCACGACAACAACTTAATTTGGAGCGGGAGACCGGGATCGAACCGGCGACATCCAGCTTGGGAAGCTGGCGTTCTACCGCTGAACTACTCCCGCCCGGTAGTGGTTAGATTGTAGATCCTTCTGCCCCGCTACGCGTGGCATCAGGATTTCGCCTGCGGACTCCCGCAAGCCTTGCGGCTTGCTCACGCCCGCAAAACGGCTCAAGCTGGCGTTCTACCGCTGAACTACTCCCGCCCGGTAGATGACAACGCGAACCATTCTAGCAGTTCGAAAAGTAAGTTGCCTTTCAGGCACTCACGGATTCTAGAATCCAACTTACGTTGACATTCCAATCTGCATCCAAAACAAACGAGAGTCTGTCAAACAGAGTTCTTTCCTCCTCGGTTCGGATGTCCGCAAAAACCTAATCTGTAAAAGAATCGAAACTATGTCGAATCACGCAATTAACGTTATCGGAGCGTCGCTGGGCGGCGTTGAAGCGCTACAGGAACTCACTGCGGGGCTACCGAAGGATTTACCTGCGGCTGTCTTCGTAGTGCTTCATGTGAGCGCACAGGCTCCAAGCCTTCTCCGGCAGATTCTTAATCGCTGCGGCGCATTGAAAGCCGTACATCCGAAGGACGGCGAAGCCATTCAGGCAGGACGAATCTACGTTGCGCCACCTGACAATCACCTCATCGTCGAAAACGGTTACATGCGGGTGCTGCGGGGACCTAAAGAAAACCGGCATCGTCCAGCGATCGACGTACTGTTCAGGTCTGCTGCCCGAGCGTATGGGAATCAAGTTGTGGGCGTTGTCCTGACGGGTTCACTTGATGATGGCACGGTCGGAATGTTGGCAGTAAAGAAACGTGGCGGCATTTGCGTTGTGCAGGATCCGGAAAGCGCCTTTTGCCCAGACATGCCTAAGAGTGTTTTGCGTTATTTGAAACCCGATTACACGCTGCCATTGCCGGAAATAGCTCCGGCACTGGAGTTGATCGCTCAAACTAAAGCCACCGCTCCGGAATCCCCCGTTAGCAAAGAAATGGAGCAAGAGAGTCGGGTCGCGGAGATGGATATGAATAGGATGTCAGATGACGATAAGCCTGGTAAGCCTTCAGCATTTGCTTGTCCGGATTGCCATGGGGTGCTTTGGGAGATTGATGACGACGGCCAGGATTTTGTTCGATACCGCTGCCGGGTAGGTCATGCCTACACGGCGGCCAGTTTCGCCGCGGCACACTCGGAACACCTGGAAAACTCTATGTGGGCTGCGCTTCGGGCTTTAGAAGAAAGCGCCTCGCTGGCGCGACGAATGGCGGACAAAGCCAAAGAAAAAGACCGTTTGGCAAGCGCTGCCCGGTTCGAAGAACACGCGATGATCAAAGAACGCCAAGCATCGCTTATGAGAACCGTGTTGCTGGAAAACGAACAACTCATATCCGACATGTATTCTGCTACCAGCAAATTGAACGTCGCCTAAAGATCAAGGGCTGGCAGGTTGCTGCCAGCCCTTGATCTTTCTTCACGATTCCTACCACATAGTGACTTTGTACTTGTCCACCCAGGTGTAGTAGTCGTCCTGTTTGTAATTTCCATTGAGTTGGAAGTGAGTGGTCACACCACCCCAATCTGAGGGTGCGATGCGGCGTGCATAGTACTTGTTGATGTACTTCTTCACACCATTGAAGGTGATCGCGATGTAGTGCACCTTGTTGTCTGAGGTGCGTTCATATTCCAATACCAGGTGGTTCCACTTGTAGGTCGGCGGAGCCGGGCATCCGATCCCAGTGGACGACCAATGCATATCGGCAAGAGTGCTGTTGGAAGTGTCCGGAACGGATATCTCCCATGTGTGACTGGAACGAATGTCACACTGCACGCCGAAGATGAATCCCTTGCCGCCGAAGTACTGACTGGTATTGAATTCCATGCCCTGAGCGGCGGTTGCATTCTTGTAATAGAAGTAGGTGTCGTAGATGAAGTGGTGCATGTTACTAGCAGTGGTGCTACTGGTAACCAACTTCTTCGCATAAAGCGCGTTTGAGTAGGGAGTGCTACCACCTAGAAAGAACTGGATGGAGTTTCCGTCTATCGAAGGCGAAGAGATGAATTGTTTTAGCGAGAATGCTGCAGTTGGTCCCGAGCCATTTACCCCGGCGCAAGAACTGCAGGTACTCCATCCGGACGACTGATCGATATTCGAAAACGTGGTTTGAGAGAACGCCGCGGTCGCCACACTGATCACAAACGCGGCTATGAGTGCTTTCTGTTGAATAAGCTGCTTCATTTCGACTCCTGTTATCTTGGGGTTATTGTTTGGAGATTTACCGCACCCCATGTTGCATGGGGCCAGCGTCGGCGGGACCGCTAGAAGTGGAATCCCGCCGGCTTAAGACGAAGTTCTTACCAGAGAGTTACCTTGTATTTATCCATCCATACTGAGTAGTCATCCTGATTCTGGTTGCCGTTTAACTGAATATGGGTAGTGATCCCACCCCAGCTGGAGGGAGCAGTCCTATACGGCGTGGATTTGTTGATGTAGTGCTTTACCCCATTCAGAGTCACAGCGAGGTAGTGGATCTGGTTGCTCGAAGTGCGTTCCGCCTCGATGACAACATGGTTCCATTTGTTGGTCGGAGGAGCCGGGCATGCAATTCCTGTGGACTGCCAATGCATACCTGTCATGCTGCTCGAAGACGTGTCCGCAACCGATATCTTCCACGTCTTGGTATTTCGGACATCGCAGGTCATTCCGTACGTGAATCCCTTGCCGCCAAAGTACTGGGTGATGTTGAACTCAAGCCCCTGAACGGCAGTCGAATTCTTGTAGTAGAAATAGGCGTCATAGATGAAATGGTGAAGGGTGCTTGCAGTGCTGGTGCTGACGGGTAGCTTCTTCCACCACATGGCATCAGAGTAGGCAATGTTGCCGCCTAGAAAGAACTGCGCCGCCTTGCCGTCCATTGAGGGTGACGAGAGACCTTGCTTCATCCAGAAAGTAGCAGTGGTCCCATTCGCGCCAGCGCCCGCACACGTGGTGCATGAGCCGAAACCTGACATCTGGTCGATGTTCGAATACGTTGTTTGCGAAACTGCTGCTGTGGCTATCATGAATATGAATGCGCTTACGATTGCTAACTTCTTCAATTGTTTGCCCCTAAGTAGGATCGTGCTCCGTCAGGAGCGTTCAACAATGTCCGACACTAAAGCGCGCGACGATGGGAATCAATAGGGCTTCCGGACTAGGTATCGTCTCGCTCGGAATTGCGAACTAGTTGCGGGTTAGGGTGAGCCCTTAATCCCGTGGTGGTGATTGTTAGGCCAGAGTTCCAGGAAACCTTCTCTCAGCGCGGCTTTCATGCAGTCGTCCTGAACTGCTGCTGCCGTGAATAGAGGCTGGAAGTAAGAAGAGACCTTAATCCTTCTCCAAGAGATTTCTTCATTGATAAACCGGCAGGAAAACTCAATCCGAGCGCGGATATAATCGGACTACCTTGAAACGAACACTTTTCATTCCTCTGACTTTGGTAGCTCTGACTTTGTTTTGCGGGGTATCAGCAGCTCAATCAGCCAAACGCTCAGGTCATATCGCCGTCGTAATTCCCTTCGAAAACACATCCAAAGCGCCGGGAATCGATTGGATCGGGGAGGCCTTCTCGGAGACATTAGGCCAGCGGCTGACTGCGGCCCAGTTGTTCGTGATCCGTCGGGAGGATCGAATCTACGCATTCGACCGACTAGGACTGCCAACGAACCTGCGACCTTCGAGGGCCACTCTCTACCGCATCGCTGAAGAGATGGACGTGGATTACGTGGTTATGGGCAGCTATGCGTATGACGGCAGAAGCTTTACAGTGCGCTCCCAATTGATGGACATGAAGCGGCTGCGGCTTTCTCCGGAGGCCGTCGAAACGGGTGCCCTGCCCCAGTTGGGAGAGATACAGAACTCTGTCGCGTGGGACCTTTTGCACGACATGGATCCGATGTTCAAAGATTCCAAGAACGACTACATTGCCGCAGTTTCAAGGTCCGGACAGATTCGACTGGATGCGTTGGAGAATTACATTCGTGGGCTCCTGGACGTCGCGAAAGACGATAAGGTCAAACATTTCAAGGAAGCGGTGCGGCTCAATCCTACTTACGTTCAGGCAATGCTTCAGCTCGGCAAGACATACTTCGCAGCCAAGGAGTACGAGCCTTCGATCCTCTGGTTGAGTAAGGTGCCGAAAGACGAGGCAGCGGCGAGCGAAGCAAATTTCTACATCGGCCTGGCCGGCTATTACACCGGGAACTTCGAGCGGGCAGAGGAAGCGTTCACATTCGTATCGGGCAGAGTTCCCTTGATCGAGGTTTACAACAACCTGGGGGTGGTTTCTGCCAGGCGCGGCAAGAAGAATGCCGTGGATTACTTCGAGCGGGTAGTCCAAGCGGACTCGCGCGATGCGGACTACCGTTTTAATCTAGGGCTCGCGCTTTACCGGAATGGCGATACAAATGGCGCACAGCGGCAGTTGAAGGAAGCGCTTAGCTTGAAGCCACAGGATACTGAGACCAAGGCTCTGCTCGAAATCGTCAACTCGTCAAAGACACCCGCCGCGGGAGTGAAGCTTCCGGTTGAGCGAATCAAGAGGAACTATGACGAAACCTCCTATCGGCAGTTGGCGTTAGAGATCCAAAATGCCAACGAGGAACGCTATGCGAAGCTCTCCCGACCGGAGCATGCAGCCATGCATGTGAAGCACGGAACAGAGTTGATCAGCCAAGGGTTATTGGACCAGGCGGAGAGTGCGTTTCGTGAGGCGATTCTCCTGGATGTAAGTAATTCGGGCGCCCACGCTGGGCTGGCAACAGTGCTTGAAGAGCGGAATGAACTCTCTGATGCGCGATTTGAAGCGACGGCCGCTAACAGGCTGAGGTTTTCCGCGGAAGCCTTTCTTGCTTTGGCCCGTATCGACCTTAAACAAAATAAGCTGGAATCTGCCAGGGACAATGTGGAACGGGCGTTGAAGATGGATAGCGCCAGTGTGGCGGCGAGCGAACTGAAGCGTACGATAACGGAGCAACTTCAGCAGAAGGAGAATCGATGAGCTCTAGACGGTACGCGGCGATTGCCATTTGTTTGTTGCTGGTCTGCGGCTCTGCTTCCGCTGACGTTCTTAAGATAGTGGTTAATGACACCATCAATCCGATCACGGCTGAATACATATCCCGAGCGATCGACCAGGCGAAGACTGAAAAAGCCGACGCCGTCCTCATCGAGCTGCGCACTCCGGGCGGGCTGCTCGATTCCACGCGCACCATCATCGAGAAGATACTCACTTCAGAAGTACCGGTGATTGTTTACGTCACACCTAGCGGCGGGTATGCAGCGTCGGCGGGATTTTTCATACTCGAATCGGCGGACATTGCAGCGATGGCACCCGGAACCAATACCGGTGCGGCGCATCCGGTGCTCTCTGGTGGAATCAAAGTCGACGACGTGATGAAGCAAAAGATGGAGAACGATGCAGCCGCGCTGATGCGGTCCTACTCAGGAAAGCGCGGACGAAACGTTGAAATAGCTGAGAGCGCTGTGCTGCAATCGAAGTCGTTCACGGAACAGGAAGCGTTAGACAAAAAGCTGATCGACGTCATTGCTCCGGACGATCGCGACCTGCTGAATAAGCTCGATGGGCGCACCGTGTCGCGGTTCGATGGTAAGACCCTTACCCTGCACCTTGCGGGCAAGACCATTCGCTTTTACGAGATGACCCTGAAGCAGCAGATACTCGGATTCCTGATGGATCCCAATATCGCTTACATCCTGTTCTCGATTGGCATGTTGGCGCTCTATGCGGAATTCAATAATCCGGGTGCGGTTGTTCCGGGCGTGGTCGGATTGATCTTCATCCTGCTCGCAATCTTTGCATTCAACTTGCTTCCCACACGTTTCGCCGCGCTGGCGCTCATTGTGGCAGCGTTCATCATGTTCGGGCTGGAAGTGAAGTTCGCCTCCCATGGCGTCTTAGGGCTTGGGGGAACGGTGATGATGGTCATCGGCGCTCTTTTGCTGGTGGATGGCCCTATCCCGCAAATGCGAGTTCGCCTGCTCACAGCGCTTTCGGTCAGTATCCCTATCGCGCTGATTACGATTTTCCTGATGAGCATCGCGTATAAGGCGCGGCTAAACAAGGTCACCACAGGCGAAGAAGGAATGATCGGCCAGATCGGAACCGCACAGACGTTGCTTGCTCCAGCCGGCAAGGTGTTTGTGCACGGCGAAACATGGAATGCAGTCTGTCCGGAGCATGCGTCCATCGGCGAGCGGGTTCAAGTTAAGGAGGTGCGCGGCTTGCAACTTGAGGTAGCGCGAGTGAAGCAGCAGCAATCCTGAGAGAACGCCTTAGCTCCGCGGTGTTACAATCCGCCGCAGTGGTTCGCCGCAAAATCTGAGTGCAGCGGGTGAAATGAAATGCCCTACTTCTCGACTATCGTCGTCATCGTCGTAGCAATCTATTTGCTGAATTCCATTAACATCCTGGCCGAATACGAGCGCGGCGTTATCTTTCGCTTGGGAAGACTTCTTCCCGAAGCTAAAGGACCGGGGCTGATCCTGGTCTTCGCTCCCATCGATCGCATTGTGCGGATCTCGCTGCGCCAAGAGGCCCTTGAAGTTCCGCCGCAGGACATCATCACCCGTGATAACGTCACTCTGAAAGTGAACGCCGTCATCTTCTTGCGAGTGGTGGAACCGCGAAATGCCGTCGTACAAGTATCGAACTATGTTTACCAGACATCGCAATTCGCGCAGACGACACTGCGATCGGTCCTCGGTGAGGTGGAACTCGACGAACTGCTCTCGCAACGCGAGAAGCTGAACCTTCGCATTCAGGACATCCTCGACAAGCACACCGAACCGTGGGGCGTGAAGGTTGTCAACGTCGAAGTCAAACAGGTGGACATGCCCGAGTCCATGTTGCGCGCCATGGCAAAACAGGCGGAAGCGGAACGCGAAAAGCGCTCGAAGATCATCCACGCGGAAGGTGAGTTTGCGGCAGCGCAGCGTCTGACTGACGCAGCCCGCGTGTTGGCTGAACAGCCTGCTGCCATCCAACTCCGCTACCTGCAAACCCTGACAGAGATTGGCGTGGAGAAGAATACGACGATTGTCTTCCCTGTCCCGGTGGATTTGTTAGCGGGATTGCAGAATCTTCTGGATAAAAAGTCCTGATTCGTGCGATAAGAATGTACAAACAACTCTGATCAGAAAGCGGATTGGGAGAACGAATGTCGGCGAGTCAGGACACGGAATTAACCTTGAGCACAGGTAAGTTGCTGGGCTTCTTTTTTGGAATGGTAGTAGTCTGCGGGATCTTTTTCAGCCTGGGATACCTCGTGGGCAAAGGTTCAAGCCAGGCAGGCGCGCCAGTGATGACGGACAGCGCCGCGAATTCTAACTTAGTCACCAGCGGTGGAGCGAAACCCTCAGCAGGCAAGAGTGCTCCTGTGGAACCCAAGCCTTGCGTCGCAGGCGATGCGAACTGCATACCAGCCACGACTGATACTGCACAAACTGCAAGCGCGAGCGATCCTTCGTACCAGAAAGCATTGCAACAGAAGGATGCGAATCCGCAGTTGGTTGCTCCTGAAGTTGCGCCAGCTCCCAAAGCAGACGACAAGAAAACTGTTGCAGCGACGAAGACTGCAACTCCAGAATTGACCAATGCCGCGACTGGATTCATGGTTCAAGTGGCCGCCGTGAGCAAACAAGAGGACGCCGACGCCCTGGTGAAGGCCCTACGCAAGAAGGAGTATCCCGTATTTGTTGTGAGCCAGCCGAACAGCAACTTGTTCCACGTGCAAGTGGGGCCATTCGCCCAACAGAAAGACGCGGAAGCGATGCGCGCGAAACTTTCCGGCGACGGCTACAACGCAATCCTAAAAAAGTAACTAGTCTGTATCGAACCGCTGCTCTTTGAACGGATCACCATACATGTGGTATCCGTTCTGCTCCCAGAATCCGGGCATATCGCGGTCGAGGAACTCCAGCCCGCGCACCCACTTCACTGACTTCCATGCGTACAGATGCGGAACAATCAACCGCATTGGGTATCCATGGTCGGGTTCGAGCGGCTTGCCGTCATGATGTGTTGCGAATAGTACGCTGTCTCGGTCGAGATCAACGAGCGGGACGTTTGCGGTGTATCCCTGCTCGGCGTGAACGAGCACGAACTTGGCAGCGGGCTTTGGACGCGCCAGCTTCATCACTTCCCTGAAACTCACGCCACTCCAAGTGTTGTCGAAACGACTCCAACGGGTAACGCAATGGAAGTCGCTAGTCACTTCGATGCGGGGCAGCCTTTGGAATTCTTCCCATGTGAGCCGGAGCGGCTGCTCAATTGCGCCACGGATAAAGAAATCCCATGTGGCGGGATCAAAGGTTGGCACTGACCCGTAGTGCAGAACCGGCCATTTCAACGTGAGCGACTGGTGCGGAGGCAGACGCCCTGCTTCGGCCATCTCGCGTTCTTTCCGCTTGCGCTCATCGCCCGTAAATAGGCCCGAAAACTCCATACAGAAATTCTATCGCAATATCATATTGACAGTTATCAATATGCACTGATATAGATACATATCAATATGGCTACTAAGACCATCTCCGGAATTGACGCTGCTTCGGTCCGGTTCAAAGCGCTTGCCGATCCGAACCGACTGCGAATCCTGGCCATGCTCAAGAACCCGGCCTGCTGCGCACTGGACCTCGACAAAGGCATGTGCGCCTGTGACATCGAGTCCCAATTGAAGTTGTCCCAACCCACCATTTCCCATCACATGCGGATCCTGCGCGAGAGTGGATTAGTGGAAGCGGAGAAGATTGGCCCATGGATGTGGTATCGGCGGAATGAGAAAGCGCTACGGGAGCTTGCGGATTTGATCAACCAACGCGTTTAAAAAATACACACTGACATTGATGACTATCGATGCCCTTCAAGAGGAGAACAAGCCATGACCACCAGCAAAGTGCACGTATCATTGGATGTGGAGAACCTTGCGCAATCCATTCGCTTCTATTCAGTACTCTTCAACACCGAGCCCACCAAGATTAAGCCCAAGTATGCGAAGTTTGATTTGGACGAGCCGTCACTCAATCTCACGATGAATGAGACGAAACCGTGCTGCATCCAGGGACTGAATCACATGGGCGTTCGCGTGGAAACGATTGAAGAGGTGCTGGCGGCGAAGCAACGGCTCGAAGCGGCTGGATTCGCCACCTCAGACGAATTTGGCATCACCTGCTGCTACGCCGTGCAAGACAAGATATGGGCGAAAGATCCGAATGGGATTCGCTGGGAGGTTTACATCTTCAGAGGCGATACGGAGCACGCCGAGATTGCTCCAGCGGAAGTGGCCTGCTGCGCGAAGTAGAAACGAAAAAGGACCTGGGAGGTGATTCCCAGGTCCTCATAGAATGCGCAAATTATCGCGATACTGCGGTGAACAGCTCCGAATTCAGTAGGGCTTGGAACTTGTTGTCATCTGCCTTGAAGTGCAGCATCAAGTCCTTACTGTCTGACTTCACGCTCACGCTGTCGAGCGCCATCTTTTCAGTGTCGTTGGCGGTAGCCTTGCGGAACATGACTCCCATCTTCAGGATCGACGAAAGAGTGGCTGCCGTGAAATTGTCAGAGGTGATGACGTCCAGGTCGAAGTTGAATCCATTTGTGAACTTGATGTTGTAGCGCGATCCCACCAAGCGGTTCTTCACCATCTCGTAATCCGCGACCTGTGCGGCATCGCCGAGCGCCGATTTCAACATGGTTTGTGTACCGGCTTTGTCGAGGATGCTCCAGACGGTTTCATTCTCGATGCCGGCCATCATGTCTGTAATGGTGCCATTGGAGTTCAAGCTCTTGGCTTCCCCGTCGCGCGCGTCGAGAGCGTTCTTCACGACTGAGGTGTCGCCGAAGATCATGGTGTAGTCATCGACCAGGGTCATAAACATGCCGGCTGACATGGGATAAATCGTCGACAAGCGATACTTAGTGCCTTTGACCTTCTGCTTCAACAACCGCGCTTTAATCTTCTGTCCGGCAAACTCGCCCTGTGCGATGCCGACCACACGCAATCCATCTTTGACCCGGTAGGAGGCGAAGACCAGTTGTTCGACATCCTGTTCCGGATTAATTCCGGCACCCCGCAATGCGGCCTCAAACTGCTTCAACGGCGGCGGGAGAACTTTGTCCTTCAATGCCAGCGCAGTTGCCGAAGCGTTCAGCGTGCGGTAATCCACAACGATGAGTTGTTGGATGTCGCCGGGAATGGCGGCCTTGGCTGCATTGGAAATAGGAGCTGCCACGGAAGGCAGTGTAAGAACCAGTATTGCGAGACAAGCTGCGAGGTTGCGCTTCATAGGATTGATTGTAGCCTTCTGAGTAGCTGACTTCTATAAGGAAGATGCTCTATGCCGAAATTTGGCTGCTCTTCGGGTGCGGCTTCTACGCACCTAAACCCGCAGCGCGTTTGCGAGTTTCTGTCACAAATGCCTCATCTTTGAGTGATTGCAGATTGATCTCGACGTTGGCCAGGGCCCCTTCGATTGCGGCACGCGAGAGCGCAGCTGCGACGGTGAGGTCGGACGCCATGTTGGGATTTGATATTGGCTTCAGAGTTGCGATCAGCCCTGCAACTTCCTTCGATTTCTCCGCGACACTGAGCGGAACAGACGTGGCCAGCTTTAGCGCAGAGTCAATCAGTTTGTCCCCGTCGCTCGATGTCTTAGCGTCTTTGTAGGCTTTCATCACACTGTTGTAGGACTCAGCATCAGCGTCAATGGCGGCTTTCAGTTCCTCGCGCAATCGAGTGAGTTGAGCGATGGCGTCACTCAGTTGCGATTCGAATTGCACATACGCTTTCTTCCCGCGCGACATTCCCGCGACCATCGCACCCAATCCTGCAGCCATGGCTCCGGCAGCTGCCGAGGCGCTGCCTCCGCCCGGCGTCGCTGTGGGCGCAGCGAGCTGTTCGATGAATGGTTCAACTCCGGCGCGGATACCGCCAACTGCCATCTTGCCGCCCATAACCGCAGCCAAACGATTCTCAAGGATGAGCGATGAATCGAAGTTCTCCACCTGCAAGAACCATTCGGCAGCCTGCTCGAGGGCTTTCTTCGGGATGAGTCCGACGATCTCACTGCTGGTGGTCGCAACTCCGTAACGCGCCGCTTCCCTTTTCACGTACTCGAAGACGCGGGCAATGGGCGTCTGCTCAAAGTCGGTGAGGTTCATGGAAACTTGCGCCATGCCGCGAACGCTGAATCCCGCGCCTTTTACGTAGCGCAATCCGCCACTGGAGTAGCGAACGGCCTTCGCGACCTTCTTGGCAATGTCCACGTCTGTGGTGTTGAGGAATACGTTATAAGCGATCAACGCTTTGCGCGCGCCGACGACTGTTGCGCCGGCTGTGGGATGGACCTTTGCTTCGCCGAAGTCCGGCTTGCGCGCGGGATTCGTGGCGATGTCATCGCGAATGCCTTCGAACTGTCCGCGACGGATGTTCTCAAGGTTCTGTCGCTCGGGAGTGCGCGCGGCGGCTTCGTATAGGTAAGTCGGTATCTGGAAGCGCTTCCAAATCTCTTCGGCGACATGCTTCGATATCGCCACGCAGTCTTCCAGCGTGACACCTTCGATGGGAATGAACGGAATCACATCGGCCGCGCCCATCCGCGGATGCGCTCCCTGATGCTTCGTGAGGTCGATCAACTCAGAGGCTTTGCCCACGCCGCGAATCGCGGCTTCCGCAATGGCGTCGCGATCGCCGACAAGGGTGATGACGCAGCGGTTGTGATCGGTGTCCATTTCACGGTCAAGGAGGTAAACACCTTTGACCTGCATTGCTTCTACGATGGCATCGACAACGGCCTTGTCTCGGCCTTCAGAAAAATTGGGAACACATTCAACAAGTGTGGACATAGCGGGAAAAGAATATCAGAGGCGAGCGTCTAGTTTTCACGCACGGGCCACCAGTAATCGATGGTTATGTAGCGAGAGGTCTGTAAATAAGTCCGATGACTATTCCGACGGTGAGCCATTGAACGAAGTAAGCCGCAGCCTGTCCCATTGCGAGCTTCGAACCGATGTTTAGATTCACAAAGTTGTGCAGCACATTACAAACCGCGAGAATGCCAATGAGAACGCCAAAGCGCACACCTTCCGTAGTGCCCGATCCGCTGTGGTGGATGAGCGCGAACATGATTGCAGCAACCAGGATCGAAATGAATGTTGCGCCCATTCCAAGGGGCATGACCTTGAACATCTCTTCTTTAGGCCGGAATACGGCCGGGTGTTTGTGTGCTTCTTCGATAAGAGCCGGCGCCAGCCAGAAGATTAAGAAACCAACGGCAAAGGACGCGACCGTGCCACCAAGCGCGGCCAGTCCGAGACCTACATAGTTCATTTGCGCTCCTTTAGCACTGCTACTTCTTAAACCACGTATATCCCAGAATGAACTGAATGCTCCCATTGATTCCGGAATTGGCGTCCGCAATGCTGGCGTTGGAGACGTGCATGAACTTGCCAGTGAAGGTAATGGCCTGTTTGGGATTCGACTTCCTCAGGAAGTGAACGCCGAATCCGCCTTGAGGAGTGAAGTTGAAGTTGTTTGTGCCGAAAGGAACGTCTTGTCCGGTGATCAACGCACCGCCTGTCAACTCGACGAACGGGATCATGCGGCGTCCGCTGGTGAAATTCCATTTCAAGACCAGCGGATTGAAGCTGGCGCCGAATGTCTTTTGCGGAGGTTCCATAATCACGTAGAGAGGCAGCACGTCTATGCCGATCTCGAAGTTGCCTCTTAACAGGCCGCTGCCTTTGTCTGGGGTGAGCACGCGTCCATAGCGCCCGCCGACATAGAAGAATTGCGTGCTGGAGCGCTTTCCGAATCCTGTTCCGCCGCCAGTGAACACATCGATCTCTGAGGCACCTTTGTGAAGAGGCAGTCCAGAGACCTCCGCCGTGGCTTTCGGCGAGCTAGGCTTGGCTACTGGTTTTGTCTCGTCTTGAGCGAGGGCGAAGGAAGAACACAGCAGAAGGACAGCGGCGAGTCGGCGCAAATTGATCTCCGGGTGAGTGGAATGGAAGAAAGAATCTAACACATGCTGTTGAGGGCGCAGACGGCAAAATAAAAGCCGTCCACGTAGGACGGCTCTTGCGTGAACGGAACAGTTATCCGGCGATCTCTTCCAACTGCTTTTCGTCGAAATCGAAATTGGAATAGACATTCTGGACATCATCATTCTCTTCCAATGCTTCGATCAGACGGATCATCTGGTTAACCTGAGCGCCTTCCAGCTTGATGTAGTTTTGCGGAACCATCGATACTTCGCTCGAAGTGGGTTTAATGCCGGCTTTTTTGATGGCCTCGAGCACTGTTTCGTATGCGCCAGGATCGGTGTAAATCTCAAAGTTCTCATTGTCGGAACGAAGGTCTTCGCCGCCGTTTTCTAAAACGATGTTGAGCAGGTCATCTTCCTTTGCTGCGGACTTGGGAACGACTATGTATCCCTTTTTGCCGAACATCCACGCCACTGAGCCAGCTTCGCCCATGTTGCCGTTATTCTTGCCAAATGCGTGACGAATCTCGCTGACGGTGCGGTTGCGGTTGTCGGTTGTTACTTCGACGAGGATGGCGACTCCGCCGGGGCCGTAACCTTCGAACGTGATCTCTTCATAGCTCACGCCGGGCAATTCGCCGGTGCCGCGCTGGATGGCGCGCTTGATGTTGTCAGAGGGCATGTTCTCCGCCTTGGCGGCGGCGACAGCCGTGCGCAAGCGAGGATTCTTTTCCGGATCTCCGCCGGTCTTTGCCGCAATGCTGATTTCCTTGATCAGGCGGGTGAAGATCTTGCCGCGCTTGGCGTCCAGTGCGCCCTTCTTATGTTTGATTGTTGCCCATTTTGAATGGCCGGACATGGTTCAACCTCGTTCTCACAACTGTCGTTATGAATGAATTTCAGTGCAGAAAAGACCGCGGCAGAAGAATTCCGGCGGGTCTAAACATATAAGAACAACAGGATTATAGCACCGCGTTTGCGCTATTCGAGGCGATTTTCAGGAGGCCGCGACAACAAGGCCTGCTCTTCCGCAAGTACCTTATGATTCCGCGCGCGATACGCGTAGAGAACAGCCAGCAGCGGCGCTGCCAAAATGATTCCCCAGAAGGGGATGAGGAATCCGAGGACTATCGGCGTGAGGATTGACGCCCAGATAGGCACTCTCGTGGTTCTCTTCAAAAGATACGGCTGAAGAAGTAGGCCATCTATCAGTACGATTATTGCGTAGAGGATCAGCACGTAAAGTGCTCGCTCGGGCTTGCTGCTGAAAAGTCCTGCGGCGGCGGGACCGATCAATCCAAGTACCGGACCGAGGTTGGGAATGAATTGGAGGACTCCGCCGAGAAATGCCCAAAAGGGCGCAAATGGAATCCCCAAAATCAGCAATCCGATCAGCCACATGATTCCGACCGCGACTGCGTCGTACGCTTGCGCAATGAACCAGTTCTTGAGCGCGCCGCCGGTAGTGTGAAGATGGCCGCGGATATCCATGAGGATTGGATGCGAATCGAGGGCTAGGACTTAGTGGAAAGCGCGCCGACCATCGCCTCAAAAATCTTAAGTCCGTCCGAGGAGCCGAGCATTTCTTCACTGGAGCGGTCAGGGTGCGGCATCATGCCGAGAACGTTGCGTCCTTCGTTGCAGATGCCAGCGATGTTGTCGAGCGAACCATTGGGATTGGCATCGGGAGTGATTTCGCCTTCGGGCGAAGCGTAGCGGAAGATGACGCGGTCTTGCTTGCGAAGTTGCGTGAGGGTGGTCTCATCGCAGAAGTAATTCCCTTCCATGTGTCCGATGGGAATCTCGAGGACGTCACCCTTCTTCAAGTTGTGTGTGAAAGGCGTGTCATTGGATTCGACACGCAGGTTCGCTTGCTTGCAGACATACTTCAGTCCGGAGTTGCGGAGGAGTGCGCCGGGCAGTAGCCCTGACTCGCAAAGTATCTGGAATCCGTTGCAGATGCCGATTACCAGTCCGCCCTTTGCAGAAAATTCTCCAACGCTCTTCATGATGGGAGCGAACTTCGCGATGGCACCGGTACGGAGATAGTCGCCATAGGCGAATCCGCCGGGGACGATGATGGCATCGCAATTTTGGAGGTCGCTCGATTCATGCCAAAGAAACGTTGCGGGCTGTCCGGCGGCGTGGTTCACGGCATAGAAACTGTCGTGGTCACAATTCGATCCCGGAAAGACGATGACTCCAAATTTCATTGCGGATGCCCCCTGTAAGTGTAATTTTACCAGACACTTGGCGGAGAGATTCCCTGCCATTGTGGCCCAGTCCGGCTACCCTGGATTCATTACAACCCGGGTAGCCCTCCTGCTCTGAAGTTGCCGCATCACACATCCTGTTGGTGCCAAACCAATAGTTTCTTAAACGGAGAAAACCCATATGCGTTCAACGCGATTGATAGCTGCCATTGCAGCGCTCACTATGATCCTGGCTATTGGGTGCGGAAAATCGCGCGCCAATAATCCATCAGTAAAGAACAATGTCGAGAGCGCTCTCGACCAAGCCGGTCTGAAAAACATCAATGTTGATGAGGACCGCAGCAAAGGCGTAGTCACATTGAAGGGCGATGTCTCCACTCAAGAGGACAAGGCCCGTGCGGAAGAAGTTGCTCGTCAAGCGGCAGGCAACAGCGTAGTAGCCAATGAATTGCTCGTCACGGAAAATGACAAGAGCAAGGCCAAGGATGTTGCCGGAGCCAACGATGACGCGATCGAAGCCCGCTTTAAGGAATATGTCGCGGCCAATGAGATGAAAAACCAGCACATCAAGGCAGACGCCAAGAATGGTGTGGTCACCCTGACTGGCGACGTGGACACACCAGCGCAGCGCACGGCTGTTGAGAAGGACGTTGCCAAGATCGAAGGCGTGACTCAGGTGGTCAATAAGCTAGAAGTAAAAGGGCACAAGCATCGCGGTTAGTTGCGAGCTGAATTACAAAGGGCGGCAGAGATGCCGCCCTTATTTATTGCTTACAACTTGCCGAGGAGTGACTTCTGACGGGTCACTCGTTGGTCGCGCTCTTTTGCGAAACGCTGGATCCCGGCGAATATGGAATCGCCATCAAGGTGCGCTTCCTTGATCACGTCTTGTTCTAGTCCGCCAGTGAGCCAGTGATTTCCCTGATCGGATGTGAGCGAGTACTCGTCCGTGAGTGGGCCTGAGTCTTTGATCGGCCACATGCGACGCGTCCCGGTAGTCACAAACATCAGGTCGTAATAGGCTTCGGGTGGCAGAACGGAATTCCGATACGCTTCCGGTTGCAGATCGAACAACTCTTCGCTTATCGCGGCGATGACTTTCACGTTGATTCCCGCTTCGTCCAGACGATCTAATTGAGCGACAAGATTGTTTGTCGAACTGGAACCCTGCGCGATGACATATCCGTGACGAAGTTTACCGGGCGCGAAATCGCGGATGACGTAAAGGCCCTTGGCTGCGGCTTTCAGATCAGAGTCAGCGAAGCGATTGCGATCGATTACCTTGAAATCAGGACGTGCCACTTCGATGCTGATGATACCTACTTTCGGATCATGAGCGGCAATTTCGGCGGCAGCGAAGTATCCCGGAGCGACATCGTTGTAATCCCAGAAGCTCAAATGGATGGTCATGCCGCGCGGGAACAATTTCCACACTTGTGGAGAGAAGATTCCGAAGTGGGTGCGGGCGTCAGCGGCGGTTTCTGGTCCGGAATGAGCAGCTAGGATATGCAGCACGCCCATGCGGAACGGGCTGTCCTGATTTTGCTGGCTCCAAACGCGCGCGGGCAAATACATTAGCGGGGTGAAAGCGCCGTACGTTCCGCTCAACGCCCAGAATCCCGCAAACTTTTTCGGATCAACGCTGGCGCTCTGGCTGACAAGTCCAATCGCAGTAGCCACGTTACCGGCTTCTTGTATCGCCGCCTTGAAGCGAGTGCCTGCGGGATTGTTTTCAGGATCGTAGTGTCCCCAAAGACTGCCGTGCTCTACGTTGATGGATTCTGAGAGGTCAGCGGCGAGTGTGAAGAAGCGGTTGTCCGTGACGTAGTTCATCCACTTGATGATTTCGGAAATTCCGCGACGCGCCCCGGCGGCTTCGCCCGGCTTTTTGAAAAGGGCAATATCAATCTGCTTTTCTGCACCGGAGAATGGATTCTTTACCGGGACCTTCTGCGGTTCAACAGGCAGGTTCTTTACGCGGAGCCGTTCATCTTGAAATGCATCGTGCTTCGTGTCGATGCGCAACGGCACATCGTCTTTTACTGAATCGCCGATCTGCACTAGACGGTCGGCTAGCCAGTCACCTAGACCATTCTGGTCGAGTACCGACATGACCTTATCGATGTTCGTCTTAAATTGGACCAAGCGCTCTCGGGTGTCAGCGACTGCGCCTTTGCGAATGCCTTCGAACTCGATTCCGAATTGCTTTTCAAATGTTTGTGCCAGCGCGACGAAGTATTCGGAGTTCATCTTCATCGAGTAAGGGTGGCTCTTGTAGCTGATAAGTTGTTCGCCGAAGTCTGGCAGCTTGCAGTCGGAACAGGCAGGCCAATATCCTTTGATCGTCTTGCCGATCACGATCATGGGGCGCCGATCATTCGGGTCCCACTCTTCCATGGTCTTTAGAACAGAGACAACTTGTCCGTAATCGTTGCCGTTTTCTACCGGGAATACATTCCATCCGTAGGAAGACCATTGTTCGGCGAGGTCATAGACATCTTCATATTTGCTGGCGATGACGCCGCCGATGAGCGCGTCATCGATACCCGCGTTGTTGTTCGAAAGCATCACGCGCAAGCGCTTTCCTACTTGCAACGCCAGAGCTTGCGTCTTGAGTTCCTGGGCGTGACCTTCGGTCATGGCGAATTCGCCTTCGAGCGCAATCACCTTTGGCGAACTGCCCGCGCCGACTATGTCCCAGAAAACTGCTTTGCCGGCGGCGGAAGCTAGACCCACGCCGGAGGGTCCGCCATTCACATCGTTCGTGCCGTCAGTCGATTCAGCGTGCCCTTGGAGCGCACGGATTCCGCGCCCTTTTGCTTGCGCAAAGAGAGGATCATCTGCGAGCCCGTTTTCCTGCAAGAGACTCGCCAGCGCGCCTGCGCCGCGACGGAATCCGAGAGCATCGACGGGAAGGATCGCCGTCTTCGGATCTACAAGATATCGCTTGTCGCCGGTGGCTTTGTAACGGCGCTCCATCGCCTGGCCCATGATCATCCAGAGCGCGTATCCGGTGGGGATGTTGTGCCCGCCGGCGAGCATGAACTTGTCGCAGTACGGATGCTTCGGGCGGCGGTAGTCATAACGAAGTCCGCCGAGCTCCGGGCCTGCCAAATGCAATGCAACGTTGTACGGTGTGTATGCGAGAGGCCCGCCGTAGTGCCCTGTCTGCGCATAATTTCCCAACAGCACCAGGGTCATGCAGGTCATGAATCCGACGTCTTCGACGCGCTGACGGTCAAAGTCGATATCGGTCTCAGACTGTCTTGATTGTGTTGCTAATGCCATTCAGTTTCTCCGTTAACTTTTCACGCGAACAATTCAGCGCGATTTACAGATTCTTGTCTGCCCATTGGTTGACTCGCTCGAGCGCCTTGTTGATGTTCTCGATGGAATTGGCGACGCTGAAGCGCAAGTAACCTTCGCCGAAATTCCCGAATGCTGTTCCTGACAAACATGCCACGCCCGCTTCTTCGAGGATTGCGTCTGCGAGTTTCTTCGACTTCCAACCTGTCTTGGTGATGTTCGGAAATACATAGAACGCGCCCTTGGGCACGCGGCAGGAGAAGCCTTTTACCTTATTCAATCCGGCGACGAACACATCGCGGCGCCGCTGAAATTCTTCGCACATCGCTTCGACCGATGCCTGACTTCCCTGCAGCGCTTCGATACCTGCCATCTGTGTAAAGCTCGCGGTGCAGGACGTGGCGTTCGTCTGAAGCCGCGAAACATGAGTCGCAAGGTCGGCGCGCATAACGCCATATCCCATGCGCCACCCTGTCATCGCATAAGTCTTGGAGAACCCATCGAGCATGATGGTCCGGTCCTTCCATCCCTCCAGCGACATGATGGAAAAGTGACTGCCTTCGAAAATAAGGCGGCTATAAATCTCATCAGAGAGCACCATGATGTCGCGGTCGCCGATCGCTGCTGCGATCCCGCGTACGTCTTTTTCGGTAAGGATCCCGCCCGTAGGATTGTGCGGCGAGTTCAAGATGATCAACTTGGTCTTGTCGGTAATCAGTCCCTTTAATTCGTTTACGTCGAGGCCAAAATCCATCTCTTCGCGGAGTTGAATCGGTACCGCTTTCGCGCTGAGGAAGTTGACCATTGATTCGTAAATCGGGAATCCTGGATTTGGGAAGATAACTTCATCCCCTTCATCCACTAATGCCAGCATAGTAAAGAAAATAATTGGCTTGCCGCCAGGGACAACAACCACCTCTTCCGGCTCGACCTTCACCTTCCTGCTTCGCGAGACATCTTCCGCGATCGCTTTGCGCAGCGCCGGAAGCCCAGCCGACGGGCCGTAATGTGTCCATCCGCCTTTGAGCGCTTTCACGCCGGCGTCTACAACGTTTTCGGGAGTATCAAAATCGGGCTCGCCAATTTCCAGGTGGACGATGTCACGTCCTTGCGCTTCCAAGGCGCGTGCGCGAACCAGCACTTCAAAGGCAGTTTCCGTACCTAGTCGCGCCATGCGGCGCGCTAGCTTCAATTCACTCTTGGCTTGACTCATCGTGGCTTTAGACATGGGGTATCGAGACCTCAGGAGAACTGGCAATTATAAAGCAGGGACGTGACAGCAGAAAAATCAGAAGGTCGCGATCACTCGCTGATCGGGGTTTCTTCATTGGACTTCGCGCGAAGCACGCGGTCCACAGAGTACGGCGCACGCCGTGATGGCTCGTGATAATGCCTTACCTGCATTTCGCCAAGCAGCCCAAGCGCGAGAAGCTGCACGCCGAAAACCAGCAGCACGGCTGCGAAGACCACCAGTGGCCCGTGGTCGTCCATGATGTTCGAATGGCGGAATATTTTTGCGAAGGCGAGGAACACTGCACCGAGTGAACCGCCCATCATTGACATCAGTCCGAGCGTTCCGAAGAAGTGCAGCGGACGCGACAAATACTTCAACAAAAACCGGATGGTCAGCAAATCGAACATCACACGGAATGTACGGGAGATGCCGTAGTGTGAATTTCCCCGCTCGCGGTTCACGTTCTTGATAGGAACTTCGCAGATGCTCGCGCCTAGCCAGCTGGCCAGTGCCGGAATGAAACGATGCAGTTCGCCGTACAGCGGGATCTGGTGCAGGATGTCGCTGCGATAGGCTTTGAACGTGGTGCCAAAATCGTGGATCTCGACGCCGCTCAATTTCGCCATCATCCAGTTGGCAATACGCGAGGGGAAACGTCGCATGACAAAGTTATCGATGCGGCGCTTACGCCAGCCACTGACAACGTCATAGCCTTCTGCAACTTTTTCCAGGAAGAGCGGAATGTCATCGGGATCGTGTTGCAGGTCGCCATCCATAGCGATGATGTACTCGCCGGTGGCGTGATCGAATCCCGCTGCAAGTGCTGAGGTCTGCCCAAAGTTGCGACGCAGCTTTACGACTGCGAGCCGGCTGTCCACGGCAAGGATCTCGCGCAACAACCTGAATGTTCCATCGGTGCTGCCGTCGTCCACGAAAACCATTTCAAAGGTTTCGCCCGTGGCTTCCATAACGGCCGTAAGCCGGTCATAGAGCGTGGTGACATTCTCTTCCTCGTTATGGAAAGGAACAACTATGGAATATTTGGGCATTGCTGCGAACGATTATAAATCGATTTTCCCCTAATGAAACGCTATTTCGCTCTGTTCTAGAGCCTGGACGACTCTCGTTGAGTAATGTCGCCCGCCGAGTGCGTCACCGCTCACACGCACTGTCATTGAAGAAACACACTTCGGCAGCATATGTAGCGGTAAGTACCTCATTCTTCGTCAGTGCCTTTCGGCACCTGATTTGCAGACGTCTTGTCATGCAAAGCGGCCCCATGCGGGCAAAGCAAGACTGAATTTCGATGGTTGCGTTTATCTACTTTGTATTGTAAAGTACTTTTTCAGTAAGGAGAAGAGATGACAAAACGTATAGCTGCCTTGGCCTTTATCTTCATTTGCACGACCGTTGCGTGGATGATTCTTGGTTCCACCATTTTCGCTCGCACCTACTCACTTGAACCTGGACTGAAGTCGAAGCTGGCCTCCACATGGGGTGCACCGCAAGAACAATTGCCTCCTTCAGCAAGTTACGATCACGTGACCACCGTCGAGGCATGGGACGACCGCACGCACACCCTCAAACGCGAACTCAAGACCAACCAAGTGCCTCTCGGCCTGCAATCAACTCGTATCGATGTAAAGCTTGATTTGGAGCATCGCCAAAAAGGTCTGCTTTGGTACAGCACCTACACGGTGCA
The DNA here is from genome assembly GCA_025462725.1 of Terriglobales bacterium. Taxonomy (GTDB): domain Bacteria; phylum Acidobacteriota; class Terriglobia; order Terriglobales; family Acidobacteriaceae; genus JAICLA01. The sequence goes on from JAOAPE010000003.1 coordinate 261,956, forward strand.
ATTCGCTGGAGATTACGATTTCACCAATTACAGCAATGAAGAACAACTCGTAAGCTTCAAACTGACGTTTCCTGCGGAACAGGCTGTCTATGGCGACATGTTCATGTCTGCCGACGGCCAGCCTATAGCTTTTGTCAACCAAGGTAACGGTGTGGTTGGAAGCGCGCATGTACCCGCCGGGAAAGTCGTTCGTCTTCGGACTGGATATATCTCACACGGTCTGGATTCCTGGCATTACAAATTTGGCGAGAACGTCTCCCAAATTCGTGACTTCACTCTGGTCATGCACACCAACTTTCCCGATATTGATTTTCCCGACAACACACTTTCTCCAACGAAGAAAGCTCAGACCACAAAAGGATGGGACCTCACTTGGAACTACAAGGCGTTGGTTTCGGGATTTCAGATCGGAATGGCGATGCCTGAGAAATTGCAACCCGGACCACTTGCGGGACAGATCAGCTACTTTGCGCCTGTCTCCCTATTCTTCTTTTTCTTCATCATGTTCATCATTACAGCCATTCGCGGGATCGACTTGCATCCCATGAACTACTTCTTCCTCGCTGGCGCCTTCTTCGCATTCCACCTGCTGATGGCATATCTGGTGGACCACATTTCGATCCACGTGGCATTTGTGATCTGCTCGATCGTCTCAATCTTTTTGGTGGTGAGTTATTTGCGACTGGTGGTTGGGATCCGGTTTGCGGCAGTAGAGGCGGGGCTCGCTCAGCTGGTTTATCTGGTGTTATTTTCTTACGCGTTCTTCTTCAAGGGATTTACTGGTCTGGCGATAACGATTGGATCGATCCTCACATTGTTCGTTGTCATGCAGATGACAGGAAGGATCCGATGGGAGGAGAAGTTCGCTCGATTCAATTCGTCGACTAACGTGCCGGCGTAGCGTGCTGACGGCAGCATTGCTGCCATCCTTCTTCTATCGCTGCGCCGCTCTCAGCGCCGCTACTTGCTTCATGTGGTGAAGAGTATGAATGCGATGGAACTTCGGCCACTGGTTGAACGTCAGCGGGCCGAGAACGGGATGGTTGGCGATACATCGTTCCCTGCTGATCTTCTTCTCGCACGCGCCATGCATCTCGTCCAACCTGCGCAAGTTCTCGCGAATCTGCGCCATTGCTTCCATGCCACCAAGTTGTCCTTTGGGTGCGACCATCGGCGGAGACTTGCGTCCATGCGGGAAGTATCCGACATTGAGCACCACGAAGCATTGCAGCCTTTGCCTTAGCGTGGGTAGATCACCCAACGGCTTCCCTTCTGACAAAGCGCGCTCAAATCCTTTTGCGGTGCCGCCGAACGCCAGCGACAGATGCTCCAGTATCTCGGCGGTCGACCATTTTCCTTCGGGATGAAAAGTGAGCTGCTCTTCCGTCATGCAATTTGTGGCGCCGTCGATGGCCGCCAGTGTTTCCGCAAAAATGGGATTCATATAGTCTGTCTAGAACCTCTCCGGGCTTTACAACAGCATCTTACAATCTTGTTTTTTGATCGGACGGAATAAATTTATGCTCGACAGATTATCGTTACAGTCTCAACGATTCGCCTTTGCCGTAATACTCGCAGCGGTGATTGCCGTTCAAGGATGCTCGTCCGAGAAGCCTGCTGACAGCGCCGACTCGAAACCGAAAGCTGCCGAATCCGCGAAGCCGCAACCAAAAGCTGAGAGTGCTCCACAACTGCAGACCGGACGTGAAGCGTTCCAAAAGGTCTATGCTTCGGCGCGCATTTGGGCGCCGGATGCTCAGCCACTGACTCTGGAATCGCAGGCGCGCAAAGGGGACAAGGACGGCCAGGCTGCCCTCTGGAGCGCCCAGTTCGCCTCTGCCAGCAAAAGATCGATTCGTACTTTCCAGTGGTCCGGTGCAACTGGCGAAGACGCGCCGGAGCAAGGGATATCGCCTGGCAAGATTGATGTCTATAGTCCGGAAAATGCCAGCACGCAACCATTCAGCCTGAACTTCCTGAAGACGGATTCAGACAAGGCCTTCGAAGTGGCACAAAAGCATGGCGGCGCGAACGTGATGAAGAAGAATCCGACTTTAGTGCCGAAGTTCCGGTTGTGGTTTGACCGGCCTCACTCGCGCCTCTTGTGGAAGGTCATCTACGGTGCGTCAGAAGATGATGCCAAACTGAAACTGCTGGTGGACGCGTCCAGTGGGACGTTTGTCGGAATAGAAAAGTAGTATCGTTACTAAGGCGCTTTCGGCAGCGTGTATTCAAAATCGTAGGAGTGTTTCCCTTCAGCGATATTGATCGTCAGCTTCCCTGCTAGCCCCTCCAGTTGGTCGGTGCCGGAATCAGGCACTACGGTCACGGACAGCTGCGGCGTCCCTCGATCCATGGTTCCACTGTGCTGCAGCATGAATGTGCCTTTGCGTCCATTCAGCGAACCGGTGACTCGCTCTACAGCTACATAGCCTGCTGAACCTTTTACCGCTGACATCGCCGTAAGCATCTGCCCTTTGCTCGAGCCCTCAAGATCGCCGTGGTACTTCTTATCGAGGGTCATCCTGCCCATCGTGGCATCCTCAAATGTTCCATCTGGCTTTTGCGGATCAAGCTTTACTTCGAACGGTCCTCTGGCGTGAGCAGTCAATGTGTTCTCCTTCTTTGTTTGGGTAAACGCGAGAGATGCAAGGAACAGGATTGCGATTGTAGTAATTGGTTTAGTCATGCGGCGCTCCGCTGCTAGTGGCGGAAGAAGAATACATGAAGCGCTCAGAATATAGACCGGAGGCTACTCTTTGGAACTACGTTGCGTTTTCTGCTGCATCCGCTCAACGCCTTTTTTCGCCTCGGCTGCGAATGGACCATTTTTCAGGATGCGCAAATATTCCTGGTAGTTCTGCAGGGCTTCTTGCGCTTCGCCGGTTTTTTCCAGCGCTTGCGCTAAACGAAATGTGGCAATCGCGTCCTTGGGTTTGTACTCCAGCGCCTCACGGTAGCGGCTGATGGCCGCGGTGTAATTCTTCTGCTTGAAATAGTAGTCGCCCACTTCGACGTTTTTTTCCGCCTTGTGCGGGTCCCACTTCCTCACCTCCATCACGCCGGAGGTGTCCTCTTCTGGTGAAGATTCGGAGTCAGGATGCTTGGCAGCATCGTCCTTAGGAGGGGAGATATCGATCATTGTGTCCTTGCTCGAACTTTCGCCGGGATCACGCGGGGGATTTTGCGACTCCTGCCGTTCTTTCTCGGCAGCTTTCTGATTCTTGGACTGTGAAGAAACCTGAGTTGGATCAGACGAGCGCGGAATCTGCTCTGCTGGTGGCCGCTGTTGAAGAGTTTGGGCGTACGCCAATGCTGATATTCCAACGAACAGAGTGACTGAACAGAAAAAACGCATATATGCCATTCTAAACGCGCTTGCAAACAATTAGTCGTCCCAAAAAAGCAAAAGCTGACCCTTTTCGGGATCAGCTTTGCTCGCTGTCGTCACTATTCGCAGACGACTTCCCCCGGGGGAGGGATTTTTACCTCGCTTGTGGCTGGGCTTGTGCCGACGTGTCAGAAGGCGAAGCGCCATTCACATTGCTCAGCAACCGGATATCAACCCTGCGGTTTTTCGCACGGCCGTCACGGTTGTTGTTCGGAGCTACTTCTTTGTCCTTACCCAATCCGATCACGTAGATCTTGTGTGCCGGAATGTCATGCGCCTGTGCGAGGTACTGCACAACTGCTGCGGCGCGGCGCTGGCTGAGTTCGTAGTTGTAGTTCTTGTCGCCAACGGAATCGGTTCCACCCGTGAGTTCCACGATGTATCCCTTGGTCTTGGGGACTTCTTGAGCGAGGTTATCGAGCGCTTCCTTGGCTTTCTTCGATAGGTCAGCCTTGTCGAATCCGAAATGCACCGAGGCTTCGGCTACTGGACGATAGTTGTCCAGATTGGCGACCGTGGTCGTAAGTGCTTCGGCGCGGGTAGCGGTTGAAGAAGCAAGGGTCTGCGCTTCGCTCGCACGCTGCGCGGCCGCCTGGGCCTTCTGGTCGGCCTGTGCGGACTTCGCGTTCACAGCCGAAATGCCTTGCTGATTGCGCGTGTCGAGATCCTTGATGTCGCGCGAATTGCGGGCGGTAATGTCGTCAAGCTCGTTGACTTTGTTGACTACCGGATTGAGTTCGTTCCGAACATGGTTCTTCGTTGCACATCCTGCGCCGGCGATTACAGATGCCGCCGCTACAATGCTGAGTAGAGTGCGATTCATAGGGAGTGGCTCCTAAACTGTGACTGGCTATTGTTAGATGCGGCAACCAGTGCTTCGCCTTACCCCAATGCAAGCGCCATGCCATTGACGGGTCGCAGCTTTGTGCCTGTAAGCCGATGAAAACAACCCTCATACGCAAGCTACTCTGGCGGGCAACTCGGCTGCTTAATGCCAATAAGTTCAACGAGAGTAAAATTCTTACTCGACTTTGGGCTGCAAGTGGTCTGTTAGCATAGTAGTACACCCCAGCGAACGCTCCGTTTGAATCGACACGGCTCCGGCCAGCGTCTACAACTCTGATGGACTTAGAAGCAAAAATCCGTACTCTCCCCACCGGACCCGGCGTGTATCTATACAAGAACGCCGAGGGTGAGGTGATCTATGTCGGCAAGGCCAAGAGCCTTCGCGCGAGGGTGCGGTCGTATCTCCTGGAGGCGTCCACTGCGGACGTCAAGACCGGCTCGCTGATGCGCGAAGCCGTTGACGTTGATTACATCGTGGTGGACAACGAAGCCGAGGCGCTGGCGCTTGAAAACAATCTCATCAAGCAGAACAAGCCGCGGTTCAACATCCTGCTGCGTGATGACAAGACATATCCATACATCAAGCTCACGCACGAGAGGTTTCCACGCGTGTACGTCACGCGCCGTCTGAAGAAAGATGGAGCGCAGTATTTTGGGCCGTACTTCCCCGGCAACCTCGCGCACCGCATCGTGGACATCATCCATCGCAGCTTCATGATTCCCTCTTGCACGGTTGATCTGACGCGTTTTCATCCGCGACCCTGTTTGCAGTTCTACATCAAGCGCTGCCTCGGCCCCTGTGTCAGCAGCCTGACCACGTCGGACATCTACGCCGAGGCCGTTCGCGACGTTCAGCTCTTTCTTGAAGGTCGGCAGACGGACCTCTCCCGCTCTCTACGCCAGCGCATGGAAAGCGCAGCGACGAACCAGCAGTTTGAGATGGCAGCGAAGTATCGCGACCTGCTGAGCACCGTCGATCAGCTTCAGGAAAAACAGCGCATGGCCGCTGCCGAGGGCGACGACACTGATGTCTTCGGATATCACTACGAGAACAACATGCTTGCGGTGAATCTCTTCCACTTGCGAGGAGGACGAATCGTTGATCGACGCGAATTCTTCTGGGAAGAGCTGCCGGAGAGCGTTCCCGGTGCGGAGTTCAATCCCAGCGAGTTCCTCTCCGCCCTGATGAAGCAGATCTATATCGACCAGCAATATGTTCCGCAATACATCTTCGTTCCGCTGGATTTCGAAGATCGAGAACTTCTCGAAGAAGTGCTGACGAACAAGCGTCGCGATCGCGCGGGAAATCCTCGAGGCGCGAAGGTGGAGATCACCGTGCCGCAGCGTGGTGACAAGCGTTCACTGATTGACTTGTCGGCAAAGAATGCCAAGCAGTCGTATGATCAGCGCTTCCGCGTGATGAAACCTGCCGCCGCGGCCATTCAGGAATCCCTGCAGGATGTGCTCACCCTGCCAGAGTTGCCGACTCGTATTGAGTGCTTCGATATCTCACACATCCAAGGCGCGGAAACGGTCGCGTCAATGGTGGTCTGGGAAGACGGCGCGATGAAGAAATCCGATTACCGTAAGTTCATCATCCGCACCGTGGAAGGCGTGGACGATTTCGCCGCGATGCGCGAGGTCATCACCCGCCGCTACAAACGTTTGTGCGATGACAAAGCAAAATTCCCCAGCTTGGTCCTCATCGACGGCGGTATAGGACAACTGCACGCTGCCGCACAAGCGCTGGAGTCAATCGAGGTCACGAACCAGCCCCTCGCTTCCATCGCTAAGAAGGAAGAAATCATTTACGTCAACGGGCAGGAAGACGAGCCAGTTGTCCTCGACCGCCACTCGCCAGTACTGCATCTGGTGCAGATGATCCGGGACGAATCGCACCGCTTTGCTGTGACCTTCCATCGCAAGCGTCGGCAGATGCGTGATCGCAGATCTGAGCTGTTAGAGATTCCCGGTATCGGTGCCCAGACCACGCGGCGTCTGGTGGAGCATTTTGGTAGTGTCCGCGCAGTGAAACAGGCAGACTCAGCCGCGCTTTCCGCAGTGGTGAACTCGAAGCAGGCCGAAGCGATTCTCAGCTTCTTCCGGAACCAGCCTGCTTAGATTTTTTCTTTTCGGCGATGTCGATTAAGTACTGCTTGATGTTCGCAGGCAAGTCGGACTGCGAAAGAATCTCCTTCAGCATCGCCAGCGAAAATGATTGCGAGACAATAATCGCCTGCGCCAGCGGCGTGAATTCATTGCGCAATAGCGCAACGCGGACATCCTTCCTGACTGACCACTTCTGATCGTGGCACACATGATGCGCGAGGATCTGCGAGGGCTCCTTCCGTAGCAGCGCCTTGCACACCCATGATTCCGTAAGGAATGGATTATTCAGCGCCGCCTCGACGATTCGCTTATCGGGGTCATTCAATAGTCCTGCTGCCACCCGCGCTGACCCGCGTTTCCCGAGCGTGAGTTTCTCCCCGGCGGATATAGTTCCGAATTTCGATATCAGCGAATCGTCAGCCGCGAGCTTCACGTCGGTAGGAACTCCGGGCGTCAGAGCAACACTCATCAATTCAAAGACGTAGAGTCGCCGGACTAGCGGCATGGAAACGTGCCGCGGCGTCTTGAAATGCTGCACCACCGCACTCCGCACTTTGCGATGCTTCATCACGCGGCCGTTCTTGGCGAGATCATCGATGACGTGTGCGGGCAGGTCTCGCCGTTCTAATAACGTCAGCGCCAATTCTTCGCTAAGCACCGGACTTGAAGCCGCCGCACGTAACTCTTCGACTTCGGTGATTGGCAGCAGCACTTGCGAAGCGAGCGATGCTCCGCTATCCAGTTTCGGCGGACGGCGGCGTTTCAATGAAGAAGAGTCCGTCATACGGAATTGCTTGTGCCCAGCTCAGCATGGCGGGCGAGGTACAGCGCGCCAATGATGGGATCGACGATTTGGTTCCCGATCGCAGCACGCGGTCGTTCTGCTCGCATTCCGCGATGCACTGCTTCCCGAATCTGCGGAGAGTTCGTTAACACTCCCCCGGCAGCGGCGACTTGCACCGGCGCGCTCTTGTCATCCGGCCATAGTTTTTGCATCACTGCCAGCGCGAGTCGGGCCAGCTCGGTTCCCGCTGCATTCAACACTTCGAGTGCGCTCGCATCCCCGCCGTCCGCCGCTGCCAACACTCGCGGGAACAGCGCCGCGAAATCCGGTGGTGGCGACCCATTCGACAGCCGCACGATGTCGTCGTACGAAGATGCCTTCCAGGCCTCAAGCACCGTAGCGACTAAGGCCGAGCGCTGACCGCGGTCTAGCGAACGAAGCGCAGCGTTGATTGCTGTGCGCCCTATCCAATCTCCGGAACCTTCGTCTGAGACCACTGGCCCCCAGCCCCCCGCTCGAGCAACTTCGCCTTTCTCATTCCTTCCATAAGCGATGGAACCAGTCCCCGCTATCAAGAGCACGCCCGCGCCACCGTGAAACGCCGATTCGTGCGCGATCACATTATCGCCAACCACCGTGATTTGTCCGGGGATCAGCGAAGCAAGAGTCTGTTTTGACCAGTCAACAACGGAGCGCTGAGATGCTCCGGAAATGCCAATGCACGCACGATCGATATCTGTTGCCGGGATAGTGGCTGCGCTCAAGGCGCTCTGCACTACGCTGCGCAAAGTGGCCGTCGCAGTCTCCACACCCACTCTCTGGATCTTGCAAGTTGCGCCGGTGAACCGCGCCAGAACGTCATGCTCATCTGCAACGGCGCATTCCGTTTTCGATCCGCCCGCGTCAATGCCCAAGTAGAAGCCCATCGGAGATATCTTTTATCACAGAAGCCATAGCCGCTTTATGAACAAGCTTTTCTTCGGCCAAATGTTATTGCTTTCCTGCATAATGGCGAACGGGATTTTCAACGAGGGCTGCCGAACTAACATTCTCTATGGGACTTAACGCGCTAGATCTTGCGATCGTCGCAATCTATTTGGTCGGCATTACGCTCTTCGGATTGCGCTTCCGGAACGCGGAGAAGTCGCTTAAGAGTTATTTCCTCGCCGACCGCAGCGTCCCCTGGTGGGCCATCGCACTTTCCATCGTCTCCGCCGAGACCAGCACGCTTACGATCATCAGCATCCCCGGCCTGGCCTACGACACTGATTTCAGCTTCCTGCAAGTTGTCCTCGGGTACATGCTGGCGCGCATCGTCATTGCCGCAGTGTTTCTGCCTTCGTATTTCAAAGGCGAGTTGTTCACTGCCTATCAGCTTATTGATCGTCGATTCGGCAAGGTGCTCCACCGCTTCACTGCCGGAACATTTCTGGCCACTCGCGCTGTTGCAGAAGGTGTTCGTGTCTTCGCGGTTTCCATCGTGGTGAACATTGCGCTTGAGCGATACCTCCTGCATTACATGTCGCGCGAGACAAGCGTAATCGCGTCAATCGGATTGGTCACTCTCCTTACTCTCATCTACACGTTTGAGGGTGGCATGACCGCAGTTATCTGGACTGACGTTGTTCAGATGGGAATCTACATCGCCGGAACAATCATTGGATTCTTCACGCTATTGCACCTCGTACCCGGCGGATGGGGGACGATCCATGACACGGCTTCCGCAGCAGGTAAGTTTCATGTTTTCGATTTCCATCCCTCACTTACGAAGACCTTCAATTTCTGGGCCGGAGTCATCGGCGGGACATTTCTCACCACTGCTAGCCACGGCACTGATCAACTGATGGTGCAACGTCTGCTCGCGGCGAAGAACCAAACGGAATCGAAGATGGCGCTCTTCGCAAGCGGCGGAGCAATATTCTTCCAGTTCTCGCTCTTTCTTCTAGTGGGAGCGGCACTGTTCGTGTTCTACAAGATGAATCCGCCAGCGGTGGCGTTCGGACGCGCAGACCGCATTTTTCCGACGTTTATCGTTTCTCAAATGCCTAGCGGAATCTCCGGCCTGCTCATCGCCGCCATTCTCGCTGCTGCCATGTCCAACCTGAGCGCGGCATTGAATTCACTTTCTTCCACAACGATCATTGACTTCTACCTGCGAATGCGTCCGCAGGCGAGCGAGAAACAGCGCATGGCGCTTTCGCGCGGCGCAACCATCTTCTGGGGAGTTGTCCTCTTTGGGTTCGCCATCATCACCCAGTTCGGCGGACAAAGCGTTCTCGAACTCGGCCTCTCCATCGCTTCAGTTCCTTATGGTGGATTGCTCGGCGTCTTCCTGCTCGGTGTACTCACGAAACGTGCAAACCAGACTGGTGCGCTCATCGGAATGGCATGCGGTATTGCAGTGAACCTGTTCCTCTTCTTCGGTCCGCGCCTGCATTGGATGACCACTCAAGTAGCATGGACCTGGTACGTTACGTTCGGGACGACGCTCACGTTCGTTGTCGGTTATCTCGTTAGTTTATTGTTCCCGGAATCGGCAACACCTGCGGAGGTCTTGGAAAGTGTCAGCGTCCACAGCAATGCCTGATAGCGCGAAAAAGACTAAGCGGCTCGATCTCGCACGCGAATTGGGCATGAGCGCGTCAGTTGCGATTGTTGTTGGAACGGTGATCGGTAGCGGGATCTTCCGCGTGCCCAGCACGATGATGGTGGCGGTCGGTTCGCCAAAAGTGGTTTACGCTGCTTGGATCGTCGGCGGATTACTATCCCTCTTCGGCGCGCTCACTTATGCAGAACTTGGCTCGATGCGGCCGGAAGCCGGCGGCGAATACGTTTATATGCGGGACGCATACGGTCCGCTGTGGGGATTCGTCTCCGCGTGGACTTGGTTCACTGTCGCCAAGCCTGCTTCAATTGCGACGGTCACAACCGGAATCACAGACGTCCTGAGTGCGTTGCCGCAGTTTGCTTTCTTGTCGAGCAAAATGGCGGGAATCACCTACGCTCAGTATCTAGCGATTGCTTTAACCATTCTTATATCCACGCTCAACTATTTCGGCGTGAGACTCGCGGGGATATTCCAAGTCGTCTTCACTTCCCTAAAAGTTCTCATGCTCGTTGGCATCGCGGCGATCGGTTTTACATACAGCGCTGGAACATGGCAGAACTTCCATACATCCATCCCGCCATCGCACTCGGGATTCATGATTGCCCTGGTTGCTGCGCTGTGGGCGTACGACGGATGGAATGACCTCACGATGGTCGCTGGGGAGATCGAGAACCCCGCGCGCAATATTCCCATTGGATTGATAGCCGGCATCTCCATCGTCGGTGGACTTTACATGCTGATGAATGCGGCGGTCCTCTACGTTCTACCGGCAGCGCAAGTGGCAGCGGCGAAAAGTCCGGTATCGGCAATGACGCAGATAGCGCTCGGCGCAGGTGGTGCCGCGATTATGACGGCGGCAATCGCGCTCTCGATGCTAGTAACTCTGAATGGAACGATTCTCAGCGGGTCTCGGGTTCCCTTTTCTATGGCGCGCGACGGATACTTCTTTTCCGCGCTGGCAACTGTCCATCCGAGATTCCGCACGCCATCTGTCTCAATAGCCACACAAGCCGTACTCGCCAGCGTGCTCCTGCTTGCGGCAGCGTCGTTCAAGGAACTGTTGGAATTGGCGATTTACTCTGAGTGGCTGATCTACATGATCGCCGCAAGCACGATCTTCGTTTTCCGACGCCGTGAGCCAAATGCGCCGCGCCCTTACAAGACACTGGGATATCCGGTTGTGCCAGCGCTCTTTGTTCTGGCATCAGCCGTGTTGCTCTACAAAACGTTTATGGAAGGTGTGCGGAACTCGCTAATCGGCACGCTGATCATTCTGGCGGGAATACCGCTGTTCTTATATTTCAAGAAACAGAAAGAAGCGACTGCTGCGAACTAGCTGGCGCGTCGCTTTCGGCGCGAACTCGCAGGAGTCTTAACAGGGGTTTGCCGCACGCTGGACAGTGCCCAAACAATCCGCTCGACGGCTGAGTCGCAGGTCTCGATGGTCTCCACGTCCTTGGTGAGATGAGCGGCGTATTGAAGCGAACTCAGGGCATTGCGGACATGGTGATTGAGGAAGCGCTCCTGCTCTTGCGCTTGTTGCTCTTTTATCTTCAGCGATCTCAACATCTGCCCCGCGCGATGCGCTAGATATCCGCAAACGATTCCGCTCACGGCCTGCATACAAATTCGGGCAGCGAATTCGATCGGCCTGTCAGGTAATGCGAACCACGCTGCGAACGATCCGGGCAAAAGGGCGATGAGCAGCAGTTCCAGCGACACTCCGACCGAGAACACGCCGAGCCCGACGATGACTGGTAATCGCTTCATACCAGCAATTATGCAGGCATTCTGTCCAGAATAGAATTATGGGAACTGCTTAACCCGGTTGTGCTAACCCGCTCTGGCCTGTTTCGCGCGTTCGTAGACTCGCACGTATTCCTTGGCGGATGAACTCCAGGAAAAGTCTTTCTTCATCGCATTGCGCATGAGCACTTCCCATCCCTCCCGGTCGGCGTAAGCGTGCCACGCATTGCGGATACACTCCAGCAGCGCCTCCCCCGTGTACTCCTGGAACTTAAACCCGGTCCCCTTCTTCGTCTTTGGGTCCCATGATTCGATAGTGTCGTCGAGTCCGCCGGTAGCGCGCACTACAGGAACGGTCCCGTATTTCAGGCTGTATATCTGGTTCAATCCACACGGCTCGTAGTGCGAGGGCATAAGGAACATGTCGGCACCGGCTTCGATCTTGTGTGCGAGTGCATTGTCATATCCCACCTTGACCGCGAACTTCGTTGGAAATGCAGTGTGTAGTCGCTTAAACAGGTCTTCGTATTCCTTGTCGCCATTTCCCAGCGCCACCAAGATGAGCGGTTCGCGCGCGAGCCGGTCAGCCACTTGCGCGATCAGGTCAAAACCCTTTTGGGCGACAAATCGCGAAACCACACCCACGACCGGAAGTTTCGGATCCACATCATGCAGTCCGAACTCCGCAAGCAAATCCTTTTTGCAAAGTAGCTTCCCGCTGAGGTCGCCGTTCTCGGGCGAGTATCGGGTGGCGATAAACTTGTCCCGCTCCGGGCTCCACTCCTGGTAGTCCACGCCATTCAGGATTCCAGTGACCGTTCCCGCACGGGCGCGCAACACTCCTTCAAGGCCGAATCCGTATTCTGCGGTCTGGATCTCCTGACTGTACTTCTTGCTTACCGTGGTTATGTAGTCGGAGTAAACCAGCGCACCCTTTAGGAAGTTCACCTTGCCGAAAAACTCCAGCCGATTGATGGTGAACAGCTCCCACGGTAATCCGAGCAGCGGAAGTACGTCCGGCGAAAAGAGTCCTTGATACCCGATGTTGTGGACTGTGAACACCACGGGCACATACTTGAATGCAGGATCCGCCACGTAGTTCGTGCGTAGCAGGATCGGAATCAATGCAGTCTGCCAATCGTGACAGTGAAAGACATCGGGCACGCCGAGTATCTTGCTGGCTTCAAGCACGGCGCGCGAGAACATCGCGAACCGCTCTGCATTATCCGGATAATCTCCCGTGGACAATCCGTACAAGCCGTCGCGCTCGAAGAATGACGGATAGTCAATAAAGTAGAATTGCACTCCGGACTGTTTGCCGCCACCCAGCACCGAGCAGAAGCGATACTGGTCGTCGAACGGGATGGTCACGCTCGAGAGTACTGGTTTTGCTTCGGGCAGCTTGGTTTGCTTGTAATGAGGAAGATAGACGGTGACGTTGTGTCCAAGTTCCACGAGCGCCCGGGGCAGCGCCCCCACAACATCTGCAAGTCCGCCGGTTTTAGAGAATGGGACAGCCTCGGATGCGGCAAACACAACGTTCATTCGGGCACCTCGACGCGTGGCGCTGCATCTCTGCAGGACACGGCCATCAGGAAATGAAGTCTAATGTCATCTGAACGAAGGGTCAATGTGGCTCCTGTTTCCAAGAAAAATCGCGCCAGCGCAGCAATGCCACAAAAGAAAGCGAAGCTGGGACAGAACTTCCTCGTCGATCCGGCAGCAGCACAGCGGATTGTGGAAGCGCTTGGCGACATTTCCAATTCCATCGTCCTCGAAATCGGCCCCGGACGCGGTGCCATCACTAAGATGCTCTCCTACCGCGCCGGGCGGTTGATCGCTATTGAGTTCGACCGGATGCTCGCAGCTCAGTTGCGCATCGAGTATTCACGGACTCCGAATGTCGAGATCATTGAAGCGGATGTGCTCGCCGTCGATTTCGACACGATCATTCAGGGCGATCTCGCTGGTATCTCTGACCGGCAGAACCATCCGCCCGCCAAGGCGCGAGTCGTCGGCAATCTTCCTTACTACATCACCTCTGACATCCTGCTCAAGCTGTTCAAGTTCAACCGCAACTTCGACACCATTGTCATCATGGTGCAGCGGGAAGTGGCAGACCGCATTAGCGCCGCATCCGGAACCAGCAACTACGGATTGCTCTCCGCAACGGCACAGCTGTATTCCGATGTCGAAAAGCTGTTCACTTTGCCTCCAGGCGCGTTCGATCCGCCGCCGAAGGTTCATTCCAGCGTGCTTCGACTTCGTGTAAATCCAAAAGCCGAAAAACTGGGAGTGAACGCCGATCAGTTCGTCAGCTTCCTCAAACTCGGATTCGCACAAAAACGTAAGACCCTAGTGAACAACTTGAAGCAGCATTTCCCGCTAGAGCGCATTGCGGAAGCTATGAAGGTTACCGGTTTGAAACCTGACATTCGCGCCGAAGCAGTCAGTCTGGAAAAGATGGCAAAGCTCTTCAACCTTCTTCGCTGATGATCCGGAAGTTGACAACCAGTCCGCGGCCGACTAAAACGTGGGCTGCATGAGACGACTTCTTCTTTCGTTCCTTTGCGGTCTCCTCCTCGTTTGCAGTGCGTTCACGCAGACCAAACTTTCACGCGCTGTTCGCGAGTTCGTCAGAGTCGATTCTCCTTCGATCGCTTTGACTCATGTACGCGTGATTGACGGTACCGGTTCGGCTGCGCTTGAGGATCAAACCATTTTGATCGCCGATGGCAGGATCGCAGCCCTGGGTAAGTTCGGCAGCGTCGATGTGCCCTCCGGGGCGAAGATTCTGGACCTCACCGGGCAGACGGTGATTCCCGGCCTTGTCGGGATGCATGACCACATGTTTTATCCAGCAGGAGGCGCACTCTTCCACGAGATGGGATTCAGCTTTCCCCGTCTGTATCTCGCTGCAGGCGTGACTACGATTCGTACCACCGGCAGCGTTGAGCCGTATACGGACCTGGAAATCAAGAAATTAATCGACAACGGCGCCTTACCGGGACCGAAGATGTTTGTGACCGGACCTTACATCGAAGGCCAAGGGACATTTGCGCCGCAGCTGCACCAACTCACGGGCCCGGATGACGCCCGTAAAACTGTGAATTTCTGGGCTGACCAAGGCGTTACGTCTTTCAAGATTTACAACTTCGTCAGATGAGATGAAGGCCACAATCGAAGCCGCACATGCACGTAAGCTCAAAGTGACTGGACATCTGTGTTCCGTCGGATTCCGCGAAGCTGCCGCGCTCGGCATTGACGATCTCGAGCATGGGCTGGTGGTGGACACGGAATTCTTCTCCGGCAAAAAGCCAGATGTCTGCCCCTCTGCGCGAGCGGCGGTTGCGGAGGAAACGAAATTGGATGTGACTGGCGCGGAGATCCAAGGGATGATCCGCGACCTGGTTGCACATCATGTTGCCCTCACTTCCACGCTTCCCGTCTTCGAGCAATTGGTTCCTGGTAGACCCGCGCCGCAAGCTCGCGTGCTCGATTCCATGTCCGCCGACGCAAGAAATGATTATCTGTCAACACGGGTGCGCCTCAGCGCCACACCGGACTCGCCTTGGCCGGCGATGTTCGTAAAGGAAATGCAGTTCGAGCGGGAATTCGTTAAAGCTGGCGGACTACTCCTGGCGGGATTGGACCCCACAGGCATCGGCGGAGTGCTCGCTGGTTTCGGTGATCAACGCGAAGTGGAACTTCTTGTGGAAGCCGGATTCACCCCCTTGGAGGCTATCCACATTGCGACCGCGAACGGCGCTCAGTTCTTGGGTGAATCGGAACGGATCGGCAGCATCGCGAAGGGAAAGCAGGCCGATCTCATAGTCATCAATGGTGACCCTTCAAAGAACATCGCCGACATTGAAAAAGTTCAAATCGTTTTCAAAGATGGAATCGGCTACGACCCACAGAAACTCACCGATTCCGCACGCGGTCTCGTCGGACTTCGCTAGCAAACAAGAATGGCGGCCTCTCGGCCGCCACAATCTTCTTCCATTAACAATTTATTTCGGATCACGACTTCCCCTGCTTGAGCGCTCGCCTCCGCTGGGCGCGGACGCTGGTGCCGGTGCCGGAGCCGGAGTCGACATCGGCGGAGGCGAATACGATGGCGGCGTATACGTCCTCGCCGGAGTCGCCGCTGGTTGCGGCGGCGGAGTATATGTTCTCGCCGGCCGATCCATGTTTGAAGGATTGCGCGCCGGCCTGTCAGTCTGTGGCGGATTATTTTCGCCTCTAAAAGTACGCTCTCCTCGCGACGTAGGTTGTGCAGCAGGAGTCGGTTGCACCGGCACCACCGCCGTTGCGCTTGGAGTCGTCACCGCAACTGGGGTTGGCGCAACAGCTGGCGTCGTCGCCGTTGGAGTGACTTGCGGAGTACGCGCCGTTCGTCCTCTGCCTCCGCGATCGAGGTCAATTTCTGGAGTTCTCGCTGTCGAAGGCACGGTCACTGGCGTCGCAGCGGATGCATTCGGCAACACCGAATCCGCCACTCCGTCGCGCCCACCACGTCCGGGACGCGAGCTTACGACTGACGCGCCGTTTGTTGTGTTCGTCGCCGGAGTGCTTGCCACGGAACCGACCGGTAGCGTTTCGCCCGAAGCTGGACCATCGCGATGAATTCGTCCGCGACCCAATTCAATGTCTCCAGCATTGCCGAAGTGCGCGACTCCCACTCCCGGTGGCGGGTGATGCGGTATGAAATTCGCCGGAGGATTCACCACATTTGGTGTCGGGAACCATCTCACACTGGGCGAAGGACGCCAACACCAACCTTGACCAGCGATGTTTACCCAAGAACCATAGTGGTACGGAGTCCATCCCCAATTGTAGGACGATACCCAAACGTATCCCTGCCCTGGATACAAAACCCATGACCCATCCTGAAACGGGCTCCAACCATATCCAACTCCGTACGGACGCCAAACATTGCCGTAGTTATTGATGGTGATGAAGCTTCCGTATTGACTCAGGTCGTTGTATCCGAAGTAACCAGCGTTTTGGTGTCGACTTGCATAACTATTTATCGCGGATTCACGCTCGCGGTCCCAGTAGTCCTGCGCATTTTCCGTAATGCCTTTAGCAAGGTAGTAGCGATCGGGATCCGTATAAGCGAGCGTCAAGGTTTCGTTCTTTTTCAGCTGAACGCGTTCGCCGGTGCGCTTCAATAATTCGACATCACCCTTGAAGACAGCCAGTGATAACTCTTCCTTGTTCACGCCCAGCCGGAAATGCGATGCCTTCTGCGGAGTGAACGATTGCTGCCCCACCACGATGCTGAAATCATCTTCCTTGTGTTTGTTGACGTTGAAATAGACTTCGCCTTCCTGGATGTTCATAAGCGTCAAGCGCTGTTCATTTTCCAAACGCAATTGCTGGAAGCTGACGATGCTATCCGGAGCGAGGCGCGCGGTACTGCCATCCTCGAACTCCACTTCCACCCTGCCGCTGTTGCGCGTCCACAGACGTGTCCCCTCAATAACGGGCATGTTAAGAAAGGCTGAATTGAAACCGTGGGTGTCGCCCCTGTCAATCTGAACGTCACCCTCGATGTAGCTGAGTCGGACGGCACGGGCTTGGGAAGCCCACGCAGGAACGGCAAGAAGAGACAGCAAAGCAAATACTATGCAGAGCATTCTCCGGGACATAAAGTCTCCTTTTTACAGACGCCTACAAAGATTAGAACCTTACTCCATACTCAGAGTTTCAAATTATTCATCGCTGGCTAGCGGCTATCTGGAGAAGATGGTCCGCGCGCTTTCGGGCGAGTCCCATAATAGTCCCGTCCTGGGAGATTTCACGCAGAATATCCTCGATAAGAACCATCTCTTTAAGCCACCCGGATTGCGCCTGTCGCTCCAATCCTGCCAACTCTGCGTTTAATCCCAACTTGTCATAGCGGCGTAACCGCCTGAGCCGGGGCTCCGCTTCGAGCGTTGTAGAGATTCCTTGAAAAATCCCGTTCAGTTCGGTGATGGCCGGATTTTCCGACCAGTTAACCGTTGTTGTGCCCGTCCGGGTTGCGTCGGAGTACGAGAGCGTCTTCTTGCCGCTGAATGCGATCTTGATCTTGGTGAAGTCGAAGTTCCCGTTGAAGTAATCTGCCTTCTTCGCCAGTTCAAAAATGCGTTCCCGCGTTTTTCCGCTTAGCTTGAATTCCTTCTGCAGCGTCTCTGGCTGGCCATCAGATTCCGGCTTGCCAACCGACTTGTACGTTGCGCGTCCGCTGGAATCAACGTCAAACGAATAATGAGGAATTTCCATTTGGTCATGATCAAAAGTGAAACGGATCACCGCCAAAGAAGAGTTGTTTGGTGGAGTGGGTGCTTGAGCAAAAGCGGAAGTTGCAATCAGCAATAAAGCGAGTAAGGATTTCAAGAATGTCTTCATCTGTCTTTTGACGCCGCAGCCTGCCTCACCAAAGTAGCCGACGTATGGAGATGGCAAATGGCGATAGCTAAAGCGTCGGCAGCGTCGGCGGGTTCAGGTACTTGATTCAACTTGAGCAGCTTCATAACCATGAATTGTACTTGTGCTTTGTCGGCGCGGCCGTATCCCACCACGGCTGATTTTATCGAGAGCGGCGCGTACTCGGCGACTTCCAATCCGCAAGATGAAGCAGCCAACATCGCCACTCCGCGAACCTGCCCGAGTTTCAACGCAGACTTCGGATTTACGGAATAAAACACTTCCTCAATCGCAACGATGTCCGGCTTATGTCTCTCAACCAGCGCGCGCAAGCTCTCATAGATATGCGCCAACCGAATGGGAAGTGAATCGCGTTTGGACAGGCTGATAGCGCCACAGGTTACATACCGAAGCGTTCTGTCGCCGGCTTGCGATTGCTCGGCAACTCCAAAGCCCGTGAATTCTGTTCCGCAATCGATTCCAAGAACGCGCATCTCCGCCCAGTTTAACCCAGTTCCGTTCCGCCACTCTGGCCAGAGTGGCTGACCTGCTGACACTCTCGATTCCCAAGCACACCCGCGTTGCACATGAGCATCCAATTTAATGCCGCCACTTCAGTTCCCAAGTAGAAATCGTGAATTTCAGGAGGATACGTATGAGGATTTTAAGGAGCATTGCAGCGGCAGGGTTAGCTGCCACGCTTGGGACATGGGCTGCAGCCCAGACCCCGAGCACTACAGCGCAGAACACCACTGCGCAATCCAGCACCGTTCAAATGATCGGCACGCCGAAAGTGGAATACGTAGACGACAACTCTGCGCAGATCGCATGGTCAACAAACGCGAAATCCAGCGCCACCGTGCATTACGGCACGTCAGCCAGTGCTCTGAACCAGACTGCGCAAGCGCCCTGGGGCGGTGATACGAACAGCTCCAGCACCGTACATCGCGTAAAGATCCAGGGCTTGCAGCCGAATACCACCTATTACTACCAAGTGGATTCAGCGCAGGGTCAGGGCACCGGCACTGAAGCCAAAGGTCAGGTTCTGAGCTTCCAGACCCAGTCCAAGGATGCGGCAACTGCTTCCTGGCGCGACAAGCAGCGCGATGTCGCCAAGATCAAAGTTGGACCAGTGATCCGCAACGTGAAAGACACGACTGCAGACATCTGGTGGATGGGCAACAATCAATCAGCTACGCAGGTGAAATACGGCGCGAGTCCGAATAACCTCGATCAGACTGCTCAGGCCAGCTCACTAGGTGCGAATGAGTTCTCGGCAAATCTCGCGAACTTGAAGCCGAGCACTACCTACTACTTCGAGTTGACGAACGGCAGCGGAGCGAATGTGACAAAAGGCCAGTTCCAGACCGAATCGACTGACATTGCCAGCAATCCAAATCAGTTCCGAATTACTGGTGGACCAAACGTCGAGTACGTCGGTCAGAACAAAGCCATCGTTGCCTGGTCAACGAACCGGCGCGGCAGCAGCATCGTCCGCTACGGAACAGATCCCAACAACCTGACACAGACCGCACAGGCAGCTTGGGGTGGCAATCCGCATCGCGTGACCATCAACGGCTTGCAGCCGAACACCGATTACTTCTTCGTGGTGGAATCATCACAGGCAGAAGGAACCGGTCAGGCAGCCAAGAGCCAACCAGCTCCGTTTGAGACCGTTGGTCAGGGTGAACAGGCGATGAACGCAGCGCCCTTCCGTCCAAACCAGTAACAGAAAGTGAGATAGACCAAGGCCGCCTTCGGGCGGCCTTTTTATTTCCACAAACAAACATGTTTCGTTTTTCGCCAAAGCTGCTCTCTTTTTGTAAACTAATCCCCAATGCCTCATTCAATCCTTCCGGCTTTTTACATCGGCGAAGAGATCGTCAATCTGGTCACGCAAAGCGGTCTAGTCGCAAAAGTAGTCCTCTTACTCCTGCTCGGCTTCAGCATTCTTTCCTGGTCCATCATTCTTTCCAAGTGGACAGCATTCAAACGCGCGCGCACACAGAGCGGACGCTTCCTCCGCGCATATCGCAAAGCAAACCGCTTGCAAGACGTCGCTACCGTGGCGGAGCAGTTCAAGCCTAGTCCGCTCGTCGCTGTCTTCGATGGCGGGTACGAAGAGCTTCGCCGGCAAGGCGGTACTGTTCGCAATGTGACTTCGATCCAGCGCGCCATGCAGATCGCTTCGTCCGAAGAGTTGACGCGGAATGAGAGCCGTCTGACATGGCTTGCCACCACAGGCTCTGTCGCGCCGTTTGTAGGATTATTCGGAACTGTGTGGGGCATCATCGATGCCTTCCATGGACTCGGAACCGCCGGTGCGGCCACATTGCGTGCGGTGGCTCCAGGCGTTTCGGAAGCTTTGATCACCACCGCTGCCGGATTGTTCGCCGCGATTCCCGCCGTCATTGCCTATAACCAATTCACGCAGACGATGCGCGAGTTCGGTGCGCGCATGGACGACTTTTCCCTCGAATTCCTCAACACCGTGGAGCGTGATAAGGATCGGGACAGCCAGCGTTCGGCAGAGACTGTCCGGGAGTTGCGCTGATGGCATTCACCAACACTCGCGGACAGACGCAAACTTCAATGTCCGAGATCAACGTCACCCCATTCGTGGACGTGGTTCTCGTGCTGCTGATCATCTTCATGATCACCGCGCCCATATTGCAGTCCGGCGTCGAGGTATCAGTCCCGAAAACAAAGACCGTGAAAGAGATCACCGAAGAGCGCCTGGTGATTTCAATCGACCGCCAGCAACGTGTCTTCCTCGGCAACGATCCCATCAACATCAATGAGATCGGTTCCAAGCTGAAAGAAAAACTTCGCGATCCAGAACGGATGACAATATATCTGCGGTCCGATGAAAACGTTCCGTTCGGAGCCTTCGCCACCGTAATGGACGCGGTAAAGCAATCCGGCGTCACCAATGTGAGCATCGTCACTGAGCCGCTGGACAGCGGCAAGCGTAAGTAAATGGCAACAAGCCCCAACATCTTCGATCATCAGGAATCATGGCGAGGCCCAGTCATGGCCTCCGCGGTTCTTCACGTTGTGCTCTTTGGCACAATGCTCATTGCCGCTGCCTTGAACGGTGCCACCGGTGGCGGTTGGGGAGGATCACGCAACGGAGACAGCGCCATTAGCGCCACGCTCGTCAGCAACGCAGCGATTCCCTTGCCCGCGACTGAAGCTCCTAAAGAAAATATTCTGGCGAATGAATCGAAGGGCATTTCGAAATCGCAGCCTAAAGTTGTTGAGCCCGAACCCAAAGCCATCGCGATTCCCGATCGCAACGTAAAACCTAAGCCGGAAAAGAAATTGCCGACACCAACAATCGAGAAGCCGTTACCCAAACCTGTAGAGACCGCGACGAACGTCGTTCCATTTGGGCAAGGCGGCCCAGTGAGCGGCCCTTACACGATGTTCAAAAGCACTACTGGGTCTGGTGGAATGCAATTCGGCTCCGGCGGAACATTCGGTACGCTGTATGACTATTACGTTCAAGCGGTGCGCAGAAGAATCTCTGATAATTGGCTTAAATATGAAGTCGATCCGAGTATTCAATCTGCCAACCGGGTTTATCTAACATTCGACATTCTCCACAACGGTCAGCCAACAAACGTCCAAATAAGTCAAAGCAGTGGCATCCCTTCTCTTGATCAATCGGCTGTTCGTGCGCTACAAAGAATCGATAGTTTCGGTGAGCTACCGCAGGGCTACCGAGGCAGCAAAGTTTCCGTAGAATTTTGGTTCGATTACAAGAAGTAGGATGACAAGTTTTGTCTTGTGAAAATAAGCGGTGGCTTATCATTGGCGTGGTGCTTATTGCCATGTTGCTGTCGGGCTGCAATAGCGTTCCCGTGACAAGGGAAGCCTGTCTAGGCAGTTACTCTTTTGTGGATGCCTCCGGAATGAGAACCGCTAAACTGACGTTGAACTCAGACGGCACCTTCGTAAGTACCTTCGTTCCGGCTGAAGGAGTTTCCAGAATCATGCCAAAAGGGCATTGGACTTTTCACATTTCTGGTGAATATGCACAAGTGTTCTTGGAAGACTCTGCTTTCCCAATCACGCGAAGCTCTAAACAAGTACGCATATTGATTAACGACGATTTAGGGCAATGGTTCGAAAAAACTGATTGAGGATCTTCATCGGCAGTATTCCATTAGCTATACTGTATAATCATTAATTGACAAACTGAATACGATTCATTCTGCCCTCCTGATTCCTTCTAAAGTCGTCATTCTGGCTATCTTAGGGGTGGGGGGGAGGGGGGTACTAAGACTTGCTAGTCGGGGTTAGTGTGAACGCTCACATGAAATTGTTCTCTCCAGCAGGTACACTGCAATCACGAATGATTAAGAACATCATCCTTCTAGTTCTCTTGGCGCTTCCCGCCGTAGCTCAGACCGATTGGATCCGCACCGGAACTGGACTCGGCGTCGAGAAAGTTCGCATTGCCGTCCCCGACTTCAAGACGGCTTCGACAGACCCGGCCAACGCTCCCCTACTGAAGACTTTCAACGACACTCTCTACAGCGATCTCAATTTCGCCGGAATCTTTGACGTTGTCTCGAAAAGTTTTTATCCGCTGCAAGTCCCCGGCACTCCTCAGGAAATTCAACTTGAGCCTTGGGGAAATCCTCCGCCGAATGCCGCCATGGTCGCTTTCGGGAATTTCGGCAAAACTGGCGACGATGTCGCCATGCAAGGCTGGCTCTTCGACGTAAAGAACACTGCATCGCCGCAGGTGCTCGGCAAGCAGTATCGCGAGAAAGCCACGAATGAGAACGCTCGGCTGATCGCCCATCGTTTTGCGAACGAAATCATCTGCCGTCTCGGCGGCGGCATCCCTGGCATCGCCGAGAGCAGGATTGCCTTCATCAGCGCCCGCACCGGACACAAAGAAGTCTGGATGATGGACTATGACGGCGCCGGACAAACACAACTCACAAAGCTCGGTTCCATCTCCCTCTCGCCCCGCATCTCCCCCGATGGCGGACGCATTGCCTTCACCACATTTGCGCGTGGCGGAGTCGATCTCGGAATGTATTCAGTGGAACTTGGCCGCACGGTGACATTTCCGCGATTCGCCGGATCGAACCTCTCCCCGGCGTGGTCTGCGGACGGAACGAAGCTCGCTTTCTCATCATCCATGCGGGGCGACCCCGAGATCTTTGTCGCCGACGCATCTGGTGCGAATCCCAAACGCGTCACCGCCAACAAAGGCGGAAATGTTTCTCCTGTTTGGAATCCCAAAACAGGAAGCCAGATGGCCTTCGTCAGTGGACGCACCGGACTGCCGCAGATTTACATGATGGAATCCGATGGCACTAACTTGCAGCGCATAACCGAAGAGGGATACGCTGTGTCACCATCCTGGTCACCCAATGGGCAGTTCCTTGCATTCGCTTGGCGACGCAAATACGGCCCCGGTGCACCCGGAGGACAAGACATCTATGTGATGGACATCGCCAGCAAACATTGGGTTCAGCTCACTCATGATGGCGGTGTGAATGATTTTCCATCGTGGGCGCCCGATGGTAGGCACATCGTCTTCGAATCAACACGCGGCGGAAGCACGCAGATTTGGACGATGCTCGCTGACGGCTCCCAGCAACATCAGTTAACTACCTCGGGACATAACCAACAACCAAATTGGAGCTTTAAGTAAGTTGCTCGCATCGAACAACAAACATTTTCATACAGTCAAAATAATTTCAGGATCTGCAACGGAGGATGAAGTGAAAGTGAACGCCGTGAAACGTCAGTCGTATCTTCTGCTATCTACATTGGCAATGTTGATAGTGTTGATAGCGGGTTGCAAGAAACAGCCTGCGCCCACGCCAGTCGCACCGCCGCCGCCACCGCCCGCACCAACGGCATCCATTTCGGCGAACCCGATGTCGGTCGATCCCGGCGGGACATCGCAGTTGACTTGGCGCACGGAGAATGCCACCGACGTTACTATCGAAGGTGTCGGCAAAGTCCAGCCAAATGGGTCCAAAGAAGTCAACCCAACTGAATCCATGAGCTATCACCTTGTAGCGAAAGGCCCGGGAGGGACGCAGGACGCCACCGCTCGCGTAACCGTCAATGCTCCTCCTCCGCCGCCGGTTGCGCAACCGACTGTCACTCTCAGCGACGAGCAGTGGTTCCAACAAAACGTGAAAGACATTTACTTCGATTACGACTCGTTCACATTGCGTCCTGACGCGCAGCAGACGATCACGGCAAATGCCCGCGCATTGATGCAGAAGCCCGGCTTCCGCGTGCAAGTGCAAGGACACTGCGACGAGCGCGGCTCGACTGAATACAACCTGACTCTTGGCGACGAGCGCGCCACTGCTGTGAAGAACGCGCTGGTAGCGGCAGGCGTTCCTGCTAACCGGATCGACACACGAACCTTTGGCAAGGAACAGCCGGTTTGTACAGAATCAACGGAAGCGTGCTGGCAGCAGAATCGCCGCGGGCACTTTCTCTTGAACAAATAGCTCACTCTCAGAACGCGGTCGGATTTCTATCCGGCCGCGGAACATCCTCATGACAAATACAGACCTGAGGAGTCCATTACAGCATCTAAAAGAAGCAACTATGAACACAATAGAACGACGACATTCCTTAACTATTTTCCTTGGCTTGCTGTTGTTTGCGGCCGCGAGCAGTCCTGCCATTGCGGGAACCAAGGAGCAACTCATCCAATTGCAAACCCAGATGCAGGCCTTGCAAGACCAGATGGCGCGCATGCAGCAGTCCTTCGACGAGCGCATGGGCGTTATGCGAAACCTGGTCGAGCAGACTACTGACAGCGTGAACAAGATGAATGGCGCTGTGAGCACGCTCGACAAGAGCGTCCATCAGCAGTCTGGCGAATCCGGCGGCAAAGTCGATCAACTTTCGACACAAGTACAGTCGCTCCAGGATTCAGTCGACGAGTTGAAAGGCCGCCTTGCAAAGGTGAGCAAGCAGCTCGAAGACATGCAAGCCGCGCAGCAGAACTTGAATGCCGCTCCGGCGGCTGGGGCACCTGCCGCAGGACAACCGCAAACTCAAGCTCCGCCACAGGCACAAGCGCCTCCCGCCGACGTCCTATATAACAATGGACTTCGCGACTACAACGCCGCGCGTTTTGATCTCGCTCAACAGGAGTTCGGGGATTACATCAAGTTTTACTCAACGACTGATCTTGCGGGTAACGCCCAGTTTTATCTTGCCGACATGCAGTATCGGCAAGGCAATTATCAGCAGGCTGTGAAAGATTATGACCGCGTCATCGAGCAGTATCCCGGCGGAAACAAGGCCGCCGCTGCTCAACTGAAAAAGGGGTACGCATTGATCGAACTTGGTCAGCGTGATGCCGGAACCAAGGAACTGCGCAGCTTGATCGGACGCTATCCGCGCTCGATTGAAGCGACGCAAGCAAAAGATCGTTTGAAGAAACTCGGGGCCGCTCCCACGGCCTCGAAACCTTCTGCCGCGCGCCGCATCCGGACCCAGTAGAACTCTTCCCTTTTAACTTCCTGTTCCGCCGCCCTCAGCTTTCGCTTTTGGCGGATCCAACTTCAAAGTTCGCAAACAATATCGAATCTCTTGCGCCGCTTCCGTCACACGCATTCCATCTTTCACAACGAGCTTGCATGAAAGCGCAACTCGTTCCGGCGAATCCGGACCAACATCAAAGTGCACGCGACAATATTGGCACTCTTCGTTCCAGCAGAACCGCCCGTAAGGAACTGTTTCCGGCGCCATGTATTGAAACGCCCGCAAGAGAATGTTTCCTTCCGGCACCTCAAAGTCTTTGCCAAGAACATGAATCTTCACTAACTTCTCAAAGGGTTTATACAAAGGGCCTGGGGTTCTTGGCGGCGTGGACATTTCGCAATTAATTGTAAGGCAGAACAGAATTTCGGCAACTAGGAATTCGGATTGCATCTAACTTCCTGTCGCCGACTTCTGGCGACCGCTTGACTCAGACTTCTCTCAAGCGCAAGCTTGGCATTGACCGGAGAAATGCAATGGAATCCACAAAGAGCAATAGGGACAACGATCAGCACAAAGGCGCAGTCGAAGATGACGCTCCGAACCAGGAGCACAACACTTCACTCAGCGGGCAATTGCCGCATAGGCACAAGACTCAAGACATAGAAGGAAATGACAGCGATTATCCAGAGCCGGGCGAAAATCCCGAACACACCGGACAAGATATGGATCCTGGCCAGCGGCAGAAAAGAAACCAAGGCGACAAGGCTGAAGATCCGCTGGCCAGTTAGTGCTCAATGAAAAAGCCCTCGGCTCGGGAGGGCTTTCGTGCAAGTCTTAGCTGTTACATTAAAGACGTCATCACCTTGTCCAATACTTCTTTCGGCGGGCGGGTGATTGATTGCGGCAATGTCGCTAGCGGTTCCTCGACGAGATTCAGCAGGTCGACAAAGCTCGGCTTCTCAGTATTAATGTAAAACACTCCGGTCAACACCTCCCCGCGGTCGTTCGATTCGTGCAGCGCAGTCATTGCGGCGATCCGGTTCTTCGGGTCCCAATCCGCATTCAGCTTTCGCAGACGCAGATGTGAGCCATCGTGCATACGGACATCGGTGGTTGTGCCCGGATCGTAATCCACAGAAATGTTCTCGAAGTGCGGAACGAATCCGACTTCGTGAATCGCTTCTTCATGGTCTTTCACATATTTGTATGACTTGGTCGAACCCTCGTGGTCATTGAACGTCACACAAGGCGAGATCACATCGAGCATGACAGTCCCCTTGTGCGCGATTGCCGCCTTAATCATATTGTGCAACTGTTTTTTGTCGCCGGAGAAGGAGCGTCCGACGAAAGTGGCGCCGAGTTCGATCGCGAGCGCGCAGATGTCGATCGGCGGCAGATCATTAATGACACCGGACTTCAACGTTGATCCCAAATCCGCCGTCGCCGAAAACTGTCCCTTGGTGAGTCCGTAAACTCCATTGTCTTCGATGATGTAGATCAGCGGCAGATTGCGGCGCATCAAGTGGACAAACTGTCCTGCGCCGATGGAAACACTATCGCCGTCGCCGCTCACGCTAAGTCCAACCATGCTGCGATTAGCGAGTGTCGCGCCGGTTGCGACGGATGGCATGCGTCCATGCACGGAATTAAAGCTATGCGACCGGTTCATGAAGTACGCGGGACTCTTCGACGAGCAGCCGATTCCCGACAACTTCATTACTCGCTCGGGTGCGATGCCCATGTCGTAGAAGGCGTCGATAATGCGTTCGGAGATCGCATTATGTCCGCAGCCTGCGCACAGAGTGGTCTTGCCGCCGCGGTAATCGAGCACCTGCAATCCAATGCGATTCGTCTTCGGAGCAGGAGTTGAAGTTGGAGTAGTCGCCATGTTATTTCCCTTCCTGCGAGACGATATCGTCGGTAACTGAGCGGGCGTCGATCGGTAATCCGTTGTAATGGCGCACGCTGCGCATTTTCGGGATCTGGTCAGCTGCGAGATCAAGTTTCAAGAGACTCAGCATTTGACCGTCACGATTTTGTTCGACGACGTACACGCGCTCATGTTGCGCGACAAATTCGTGTACCTCGCGGGTGAACGGATAAGCGCGCAAGCGGATGTAGTCGGTCTTGAGGTTGAACTCGTTGGAAAGCTGGTCGCGGCTCTCTCTCATTGCGAAATCAGTAGAGCCGTAGGCAATGATGCCGATCTTCGACGTGCCATTTGCGACCATCTCTGGTTTCGGCACCAGCGTTCGCGCGGTTTCAAACTTCCGGTCGAGACGCTCCATGTTGTTCTGGTAGTCGTCGCCACGCTCGCTGTATTGCGCTTTTTCGTTATGGCCAGTACCGCGTGTGAAGTAGGCAGCGGCAGGATGATCCGTTCCGGGCAGCGTGCGATATGGGATGGCATCACCGTCAACATCTTTATATCGGGCGAAACCGCCAAGCCGGTCGAGATCTTCTTTGCTTAAGACTTTCCCGCGCGCGATGGGCTTTTCCGGATAAGCAAACGGATCGGACATCCAGTTATTCATGCCGAGATCGAGGTCAGACAAGACAAACACCGGTGTCTGCAACTTTTCGGCAAGCTCGAATGCTTCCATGCCCAGGCTGAAACACTCGCTCACACTGCCGGGCAAGAGCAAGACGTGTTTCGTGTCGCCGTGAGACAGCGTCGCACACGCGAGGATGTCGCCTTGCGAAGTACGTGTCGGCAATCCGGTGGATGGCCCCACGCGCTGAATGTCGAAGATAACGCCGGGCAGTTCTGCGTAGTATCCGAGGCCGATGAACTCTGCCATCAGCGAGATTCCCGGGCCTGACGTCGCTGTCATCGAACGTGCACCAGCCCAACCCGCGCCTAGCACCATGCCGATTGCAGCCAGTTCATCTTCCGCTTGGACGACGGCGAATGTGGCTTTGCCGTCCTCACTCACGCGATATCGCCTCAAATAGTCGATCAGTTGCTCCACAACGGATGACGACGGCGTGATGGGATACCACGTCACGACCGTAACGCCGGCGAACATGGCGCCGAGCGCCGCGGCGGCGTTGCCGTCGATGATTATTTTGCCGGTGGTCTGATTACTAGCTTCCACGCTGAAGGGGTCGGCCTTCGTCAGCGATGCTTTCGCGTAGTCGTATCCGGCATGAATCGCGGCGAGGTTCAGTTGCTTAGCACGTTCTTTTTTGGAGAATTGTTTTTCTACTTCTTTTTCGACACGAGTGAGGTCGATATCCAGAATCTGCGCCACCACGCCGACATAAATCATGTTCTTCACGAGCTTGCGTAGCTTGGCATCAGGACAGACAGTGGCAACGATCTTGTCGTACGGCACAGGATAAAAAGTCAGATCCTCGCGTAGGGATTTCAGGTTCAACGGTTCGTCATAAACGACCGCTGCCCCCGGCGAAAGCGAAGTGACATCTTCATTCGCCGTCTCGGGATTCATCGCAACGAGAAAATCGATCTCTTTCTTGCGAGCGACGTATCCGTGCTTGCTGGCGCGGATGGTGTACCAGGTGGGAAGTCCGGCGATGTTCGATGGAAAAAGGTTCTTGCCGGAGACGGGTATCCCCATGCGGAAGATGCTGCGCAGCAGCACATTGTTCGCCGACTGCGAGCCGGATCCATTTACGGTAGCCACCTGAATGCTGAAATCGTTCACGACCTTCTTCTGATCGGTACTCTTTCCGGCATTCTGTACAGCTACATCACTGGTCGCCATGTCCAAACGCTTTTCCTTTAGCATTCCCGCGCGCCATAGACCTCAGCAGCGAAGGCAAGTTGAAACAGAACTCTTTATTATACGAGAGGAATCAGGCGGGATTTATGGCTGCGCACCGAACGGGAATCAGGTACATCAGAGTGCGCGAATCAACATTAAATGGAGTGAGGCAGCACTAAGCAGATCGTTTCCGCTTAGATTTCTGTTGCGTCGACTTCTTCTTCGCAGGAGCTTTCGCCGCTTCATATGCCTCGCTGTACCAGCCGATGGCATCGCGCAGGTCCTCGCCTGTGGAAAGCTCGAACAACCACCACTTCTTTCCATGACTGCTGACTCTGGGATCGGCCTCAAGACGTGCATTCAGTCTTGCGGCTGGTTCAAGGAGTTTGAACATGATCGTGTTCGGAGAGTCCAAAGCAAATGATTCGGGCACAACGCCGAAGATCGCTGCCCCGCGATAAAACGCCTTCATGCCGAACATGGACCTCAGCGAGACATGCGGCCATTGAGCGACTTCGGTTGCGAGTAACGCAGCCCATTGCCGCATCTGTTCGCTGATTTTTTGCAGCTTCGGGCGTTGCGGTTTCGGTGCTTTCTTCCGCGCAGTCATACTTGCCTGCTAATTTTTGATGTCCGCCGTAAGTTGCTCGATCTCGGATTTCTCAGCAGCAGTCAACGGCAGGAACGGCAAGCGCGCAGGACCACCGTAATATCCGTTCAGATCCATCACGTATTTCGTTCCCGGCACGCCGAGTTCTCCGGCGATACGCTTTGCACCCGTGGAGACCCTTTGTTGTTTCAGCTCCGCGAGTTCCTTGTCGCCCTCTTTCCACGCGGTGTAAATCTCAAAGCATGCAGTGGGCGCGCATGCGCCGAAAGCCAGCACCGCTCCACTTGCACCTGCTTCGAGCGACGGCAACAAACTCTGCGCCGCTCCGGCGAGTATCTGAAAGCCGACTTCCTTGGTACGCATCTTGAACTTTGGCCGAGTCGCGACAGCAATAGTTGATTTGCTCGCAGAAGCTGTCGCGCCGAGCACTTCGGCGGAAATCATTCCGCCGTTAGCGGCGACGTTGTCGGCGGCGCCGGACAGCATTCTCGCCGTAACCGCATTGAATATCTCAGTCACATTGGCCGTGCGCTTCACATGTTTGGTCGCGGCGCGCATGGCTGCAATCTTTTCCACATTGCCGCTCGATTCTTTTATTCCGATGATGTTCGGATGTCCAGCAAGTTCCGCGACCATCTCCGTGGGCAGATCGTAGGCGGTAAACGGAGGTACGCTGTAGAGGAGCACGGGCAATGGAGAACGATCAGCAACAAACCTGTAGTGCGCCAGAAGGCTCTCCGGCTTGAGCTTCATCTGCGGGCGATAGTAAGAAGGGGTTCGCACGAGGGCAACATCGTATCCCAGTTGCGCGGCGTATGCCGTCAGCGCGAGAGTTTGCACTGCCGATTCTTGCCCCGTTCCCGCGATGAGTACTTTCTCGTCAGACGCAACTTCGGCGCTGGTCTTCAGCACCTGCCGTTGCTCCTCGTCAGAGAGCATGACGGCTTCTCCGGTCGAGCCAAGAATCACCAATCCGGAGATGGGCGTCTTCGAATAGCGATCAACGTTGTGCTCAAGCTTCTTGATGTAGAGACGCCCGTCCGGATAAAACGGCGTAGTGGCAGCGGGAAATATTCCTTGCAGCAGCATGTATATAGATTAAACGAATCCAGCGTTCGTCATTCTCCCACGATTTTTTGAATCAATTTCGGATCATCCGGCAGCAATCCTGATTTCGGTAGTCGCGGCGTGAGCGTGCGCCAGCCCGGTTCGATCTTGAATGCTTTCTGAAACAGCGGCATGGATTCGTCCACGCGCTTCATGTTGACCAGTGCCACTGCGTGCCAGTACATCATTTCAGCGTATCGGCTGGGTTGGATTTCTGGGACGCCGGCCACGAGTTGCTCCGCCGCTGCATACTCGCGCAGTGCTCCTTCGTTGTCTTTCTTCTCTGTTGCCAGATCGCCGGCGTTCATGTGGTTGTAAGCGCGTTGCAACGTGACCAGCCGACGCAATTCCTTCAGCGGCTCAGGACTGTCATCCACGCGAAGATCAAAGATGCGATCCTCCCAGGGCTTGCCGCTGGATTTCGCCTTCACGATGATGATGGCTGCCGATTGCCGGCCGCGGATGTCCCCGCCGACCGACTGTGCGGCGTCGAGTGCAGCGAGCATGCGCGTGGCAAGATCGCCTTTGGTGGATTCGTAAGCTGCGGCCATGGCTGGCCAGACCTTGTCGTTGGACATCAGGTTCGCTTCCACAGAATATTGATTGCCGACGTGATGCCCAGCTGCTTGGATGTCCTTCGCGCCGGTGTACGCGTCCACTCGGCCTTGCGCGTCGATCATAGCCACCTGGCGAACATCGCGGCCTTCATCGGCCAAGACTAGTCCTTTCAGAGTTTCTGGTGCGCTGCGTCCGGAGCGCATCATTTCCAGCCCCAGTTTGCCGTAACTGGGATCAACAAAAGACTGCGTTGCAACAGCGCCGACTCCCGCCTCAGCCCACGTGACGATCGAGCCAACGCTAAACCAGTGCGATTGCACTGCAACACCCATGTCTCCGGTAACCGGATCACGAGCAACGATTGAGAATGTATTGACGGGACGAAGCGGACGAGGCCCCTGTTGTGCGAAGAGGCTGGAGGAAAAGAAGAGCAGCGTAAGAATGCGTTTCATGGGCAATCTCCTGGAACGCTGGAATTGTAAATGAGAGCGCGTTAGAGCGCTGCGGCTTCACGCTCGGCATGAAGCTGCTGCAATGCGCGGACATTAATCTCGCCCCGCTGGATGGCAGCAATGCCCTCTGCAGCCGCCTTAGCTGCAGCTAGCGTCGTGATGGTAGGGATGCGGGAGACCACGGCGGCGCGACGAATGGCCTTGTCGTCAAAGAACGGATCCACGCCGTAGGGAGTATTGATGATGAGCTGGATTTTTCCGCCCTTGATGAGATCCACTACGTGGGGACGTCCTTCTTTCACCTTGTAAACGCGATCGACTGCCAATCCCGCGGCCTCGATCACGTTTGCTGTTCCATTCGTGGCCACGAGTTTGAATCCTAAGTCTGCGAAGCGTTGAGCGAGTGGCACCACAGCGGCCTTGTCCCGATCCTTTACACTGATGAATACTGTTCCCGACGACGGCAACACTTGTCCGGCGGCGAGTTGCGCCTTCGCGAATGCTTCCCCGAAGTTGTCGGCAACTCCCATCACTTCGCCGGTAGACTTCATCTCAGGGCCAAGCACAGTGTCCACGCCGGGAAATTTGCTCCAGGGGAATACCGGAGACTTCACGTAGAAGTTGTTGCCGGTATCCAGTACTGTCCCGCGCTCCACATATTCCGGAAGGAACTCGCGCAGCTTGCGTCCTGTCATTAATCGCGCAGCGACCTTCGCCAGCGGAATCCCGGTGGCCTTGGAAACATACGGCACGGTTCGCGAAGCACGTGGATTCACTTCGATCACGAAAACTTTGTCACGCTGAATCGCGAATTGAATGTTCATCAATCCGACAACTCGCAGCGCTCGCGCCAATTTGAACGAATAATCGCGCAGGGTAGCGAGCAGATGCTCCGGAATATCTACTGGCGGCAGCACGCATGACGAATCGCCGGAGTGAATGCCGGCCTCTTCGATGTGCTGCATGATTCCGGCGATCACTACATCTTCGCCGTCAGATAGCGCGTCAACGTCGATCTCGGTGGCGTCCTCAAGGAAGTGGTCAACCAGCACCGGACGCTCTTGCGAGTACTCGACCGCTTCCTTCATGTATCGGACGACCGATTCATCGTCATACGCGATGACCATCGCCCGCCCGCCCAGCACATATGAAGGGCGCACCAGTACCGGATACGTCGCTTTGTTCGCCGCCGCCACCGCTTCTTCCACGCTTGTGGCCATGCCGCCCGGCGGTTGCGGGATATCCAATTCGTCGAGTAGCTTTCCGAAACGCTTACGGTCTTCCGCAAGGTCAATGTATTCAGGCGACGTGCCAATGATGGGCACTCCAGCGGCTTTCAACGGAAGCGCGAGATTGAGCGGAGTCTGTCCGCCGAATTGGACGATCATTCCTATCGGCGCTCCCGAAGTTGCTTCGTGTTCGAACACTGCCAGCACATCTTCCAATGTCAGCGGCTCAAAATAAAGACGATCGCTGGTGTCGTAATCCGTCGAGACAGTCTCCGGATTGCAATTCACCATGATGGTCTCGTAACCGTCTTCGCGGAGCGCAAAAGCAGCATGGCAACAGCAATAGTCGAATTCGATTCCCTGCCCAATGCGGTTTGGTCCGCTGCCCAGAATGATGACTTTCTTCTTCGAGGTTGGTGGCGCTTCGTCTTCTTCTTCGTACGTGGAATAAAGATACGGCGTGTAACTTTCGAATTCTGCGGCGCAGGTGTCCACGAGCTTGTAAACCGGGATCACTCCAAGCTTCTTGCGCAGATGCCGAATCTTTTCTGCTGCGCCCTTCCCAATGCGCCATCCCTCAGCGAGCCGCGCATCGGAAATTCCCATGCGCTTTGCTTCGAGAAGAAGTTGTTTTGAGATCGACTCGATCGGATGCTTCTCAATCTCGGTGGTCATGTCCGTGATTTCTTTCAATTGATACAGGAACCACGGATCGATGCCAGTCATCTTCGCCAGTTGCTTGACGGTGTGGCCTTCTTTGAGCGCGTATCGCAGATAGGCCATGCGCTCGGGATGGGGGGTGACTAGGCGTTGAGTAAGAATGCGCGGCTCGATTTTTTCGGAGCCAGCTTTGCGTCCCGTTTCAAGCGAGCGGATTCCCTTCATCAGCGCTTCCTTGAAAGTGCGGCCGATTGCCATGACTTCGCCCACGGACTTCATCTGCGGACCTAGCGATTCATCCGTTCCGGGAAATTTCTCAAATTGCCACTTGGGAATCTTTACGACGACATAATCGATGCTCGGCTCAAAGCATGCGGGAGTCTTACGAGTGATGTCATTGGGGATTTCGTCGAGGGTGTATCCGACTGCGAGCTTAGCGGCGATTTTCGCAATCGGGAATCCTGTGGCCTTCGACGCCAGTGCGGATGAACGCGAGACGCGCGGATTCATCTCAATCACGACCAAGCGGCCGTTCGTAGGATGCACACCAAACTGGATATTCGAGCCGCCAGTCTCGACGCCAATCTCACGGATGACCGCGATTGACGCGTCGCGCATGGCTTGGTATTCGCGGTCGGACAAAGTTTGTGCAGGGGCGACGGTGATAGAGTCGCCAGTGTGCACGCCCATAGGATCGAAGTTTTCGATGGAGCAGATGATGATGACGTTGTCGGCGAGGTCGCGCATGACCTCAAGCTCGTATTCTTTCCATCCCAGCACTGACTCTTCTATCAGGCACTCGTGGACGGGTGAAAGATCAAGCCCGCGCGTGAGTATCTCAATCAGCTCTTCGCGGTTGTAAGCGATACCGCCACCGCTGCCACCGAGCGTGAATGACGGACGGATAATGACCGGAAACCCAATCTTCCCGCTGAACTCCATTCCATCTTTGACGTTGTTGACCAGTGCGGACTTAGGAACTTCGAGCCCGATACGCGCCATCGCGTCTTTAAATAGCAGGCGGTCTTCTGCCATCTTGATGGCTTTAAGTTGGGCGCCGATCAACTCGACGCCGTATTTCTCCAGCACCCCGCCGTCAGCTAGCTCCACAGCGAGATTTAGCGCAGTCTGGCCGCCAACCGTGGGCAAAAGCGCGAAGACGCCTTTGTCGCCGCTGTCGCGCAACATTTCGCTTTCAATGCGGATGATCTCTTCCAGGTACTCGCGCGTGAGCGGCTCTATATATGTGCGGTCGGCGAGATCAGGATCCGTCATGATGGTGGCGGGATTGGAATTCGCCAGCACCACTTCATATCCTTCTTGCTTTAGCGCCTTGCATGCCTGCGCGCCGGAGTAATCAAACTCCGCCGATTGTCCAATGACAATCGGGCCGGAGCCGATGATGAGGATCTTCGAGATGTCAGTGCGTCGGGGCATTAGCCTCTCCACTCCTCCATCATCTTCACAAAATCTTTGAACAGATAATGAGAGTCGTGTGGCCCGGGCGATGCCTCGGGGTGATACTGCACGCTAAAAAGTGGCAACGTTCTGTGCCGCAAGCCTTCGAGCGTGTTGTCGTTGAGGTCGATGTGCGTGAAATCTACTTCCACGCCCTTCAGCGAATCCGGATCGACAGCGAAGTTGTGATTGTGCGCCGTAATCTCAATCTTCCCTGTCTTGAGTTGTTTCACCGGATGGTTCCCCCCGTGGTGTCCGCAATTAAGTTTGTATGTCTTGCCGCCGAGCGCGAGTCCGATCAATTGATGTCCGAGGCAGATGCCGAATATCGGGGTCTTCCCTGCCAGCCTGCGGATGTTTTCCTGCGCATACGTGCAAGGCTCCGGATCGCCGGGGCCGTTCGACAGGAACACTCCATCAGGATTCATCGCCAGTACATCGTCTGCGTGCGTTTCTGCTGGAACCACCGTGACGCGACATCCCTCTGATGCCAGCTTTCTCAAAATGTTGTGCTTGATCCCAAAGTCGTAGGCAACAACGTGATACTGCGACGGCCCGTCCTTCACGCCGACAACCTGCGTCGGTTCATGTGACCGCTCGCCTGTTTCCCAAATGTAGCGCTGCTTGGTGCTAACGACCTTTGCCAGATCCATTCCATCCATCTTGGGAATGGCACGCGCTTTCGCCACCAGCTTCTCCGGATCATTCTCCATAGAGGAGATCACGCCCCGCATGATTCCCTTGGCGCGAAGATGTCGGACAACCGCCCGTGTGTCGATATCGGCAATGACCGGGATCTTGTATCGTTCCAGATATTCGTCGGCGACTTGCTGGGAGCGCCAATTGGAACTGATAGGCGAGAACTCGCGCACGATCAACCCTTCGATAAACGGACGATTGGCCTCGTTATCTTCCTGATTGGTGCCGTAGTTTCCGATTTGGGGATTTGTGAGGATGACAATCTGCCCTGCGTAGGACGGATCGGTGAAAATTTCCTGGTAGCCGGTCAGCGAAGTGTTAAAAACAACTTCCCCGTAACACTCAGCTTTGGCTC
Source organism: Terriglobales bacterium (assembly GCA_025462725.1). Taxonomy (GTDB): domain Bacteria; phylum Acidobacteriota; class Terriglobia; order Terriglobales; family Acidobacteriaceae; genus JAICLA01. Next base: position 298,201 of record JAOAPE010000003.1, read on the forward strand.
CGTAGCCTTTGCCTCTGAAGATGCGGCCATCTTCCAGTGCAAGGATCGCTTGCATTCTGTCTCCCGGGGGTGGATTTTAAGAATTTTACCACATCCGGAATGCCGCAATAATCGCGGGCGCGCATCGAGCTACTTGTTTTTGTTCTTGCGGAGCTGATCCACCATCTTGATGTAGTCGGAAATCAAACCGGCGGGAAAATCACAAGTGTTGTTCACTTTCGGCATCGGTTGGGGTTGCGACTTCTGAATCGGATTCGTTGGCTGCATGATTTTCCTCAAGCGATTCGGCTAAGGCAGAAAGCTTACGCGTGAATCTGCGAAATGCCAGATTACAGACGGACATTCACGCTGCCGGCCGATGCCTTAGTCCTTTAGTAACTGGCCCTTTTCTTTTGCTGAAGGGATGCGGCCAAAGGCGTCCAACTTGCGGCTAAGCAGCCATCCTTATAAGCCTTCGACCAGAAATGTATTGGTATATGCGAGCCCATCCGATGTCTAAGGACGAATTCCCCTTCCATAAGCCCATCCTCAAGATACTTTTCAAACATCTCAACCACTCGCTCTGAGCCTGGCACAGAGACATCTTCTATCCGCATTCCGAGTAATTCAGGCCGTGCATAGCCCAGTAGGTCGCAGGCACCATCCGTGGCCTCAATGTACCTTCGCTGGTCGTTAACAAAAACAACGTAGTCCCCACCGAGTTCAGGATGCTTATGGCTACGCACTTTCAACATACTGTCCAGCAGTTCCAAAAGCTGTCCGGGCGATTTACCTTTTTCAACGAACGCGTCAATAAAGTTCTTGGCGTCCTCGGGTATCTCATTGGCTGCAGAAACCATGATCAGAGGTATTAGTGGTTTGCTTCGCCTGATTTCCTGCGCCACTTCACCGCCGTTCATTCCTGGCATGCGATAGTCCAGCAACACGGCGTCGATCTGCTCCGCGGCAAAAATGTCCAGACCCTTGCGGCCGTTTTCGGCTGTAAGAACTTGGTATCCGTTCGATTCGAGAACGATCTTGCGGATCGTCAGGATCGAATATTCATCATCTACGCAGAGAATGGTCTGCTTGTTTTCTGGCATTGTCGTGGGTTCGGTATTCAGAATTGCTACATTAACGTAAACTGTCTTTCACTTCTGCTCAACCTTGGCCAAGCGTCAACATGAGCCACCCACATTAGCTCTGCTAGAATCCTTTTAACTTTCCGGTAATCGGATACTTGTATGTCTCCACAACCGCCATTCACGGATGTTCCCACCGCGCTCGACGAGATTCGCGCGGGGCGGATGATCGTCGTCGTGGATGATGAAGACCGTGAAAATGAGGGTGACCTCACCCTTGCGGCCGAGAAAGTCACTCCGGAAGCCATCAATTTCATGGCGAGATTCGGCCGAGGCCTCATCTGCGTGGCTATGACGGGTGAACGGTTGGACCATTTACGAATCGGCATGATGACAGCCGAAAACACTTCCCCTTACGGCACAGCATTCTGCGAAAGCGTTGAAGCCCGCGAAGGCGTCACAACCGGGATCTCCGCACAAGATCGCGCTCGAACAATTCAGGTGTGTATCGATCCGCAGTCGCGGCCTGGTGATCTCGTCCGCCCCGGACACACCTTTCCGTTACGCGCACGAAAAGGTGGTGTCCTCGTTCGCGCCGGACAGACCGAAGCTTCCGTTGATCTCGCGCGTTTGGCAGGAATGGTTCCCGCCGGCGTGATCTGCGAGATCATGAATGAGGACGGCACCATGTCCCGCGTGCCTGACCTCATTGAATTCTGCCGTCAGCACAACTTGAAGATGGTCACTGTCGCGGAACTCATCCGATATCGCATGCAGCACGAGCGATATGTCCAGCGTGTGGGCGAAGCGATGCTTCCTACTCGCTATGGTGACTTCCGCATGGTTGCATACGAAAGTCAGCTCGATGGCGAGTCGCACATCGCGCTCGTCAAAGGCGACGTTGGAGTTGAGCCTAATCGCCCGACATTAGTCCGCGTTCACTCACATTGTTTAGTGGGCGATGTCTTCGGAGCGACTTGGTGCGATTGCCACGCCACAGTCGAGCGCTCATTGCAGATGATCTCTGATGAAGGACGCGGTGCTCTGGTCTATCTTCACCAGACAGGCAAGGGCTTCAGTGTGGATAAGATCGACGACAAGCCTGTGCTTACCTTCCATCGTGACGTCCGCGAGCCAGCGCATCCTGATCATCAACGGAAGACGCAGCGGGATGTTGGCATCGGCGCGCAGATTCTTTCCGACCTCGGCTTGAATTCCATTCGTCTGTTGACGAACCATCCCCGGAAGGTCGCAGCCCTTGAGGGCTTTGCGATTGAGATCGTCGAACAAGTCCCTATTCCTCTCGCAACCGCTAAATCACGGTAGAAACACGAAAGCCTCCCACGTGGGAGGCTTCAGTGCTTTTGGCCAGACCTGAGGAGGAAGGTCAAAAAGTGCGTTCCGCGCCCAGGGCTAACTGGGTTTGCGGACCACCACGTTGTCATCTTTCATAAAGAATTGAGCGGAGCAGCAATCAGATCCGCAAATCACCGGAATCGTGCCATTGATCTGGCGACGCGTTACCAATCCCAGCGTTCCGCATTCGGGGCAAGCTAGGACGGCCCAATATGGGTCTTCCTGCTCTCCCATTTCACCGGCGTTCTCTAACACGAACAAGGTACCCGGCGACATCTGCTCCGGGATCCATTCGCTCAGTACATTGAGTTCCGCTACCATACACCACCTCCGGGATTTGAATGGCTCAACTGTTCTGTTCGCTGTTCTGTTCTGCTTTGTTCGTGTTCTACATGCTCCTTACACTGACTATCGGCCGTTACCTCTGTCACCGTGAGCAACAACCGAAACTTTTCAAGATGTCGCTCGCCGCTTTGCCACGTATCCACGAGGCGGACTGATCACGCGTGCGCTCTTGGTGCTAACTATTTGATTCGTTCTTCTTTGTGGCAAGTTGGCCTTTAGCGCGCCGGAACTGCGCCTGACACGCGGTTTCGTTGAAGCGGCTGCGTGAAACTCCCGTGCTGCTCTCGTGCGAATTTCTGCATGGACCTCGCGAACCGCGTCGCTCAGGCAAACAGCAAGAATCGGCTGCCGGGCGTTCTTGAGGATATCAACGACCTGATTTGCGGAATTCTCGAGATAGATTCGCTTGCCGTCCGTAAGCAAGTGGTAGTCAGATCCGGCTGTGACAGTCTCAACCAGTCGCTTCCCTAACTCACGCTGGAGATATCGCATGATCTTGCGCACGCGCTGGAGCGAGAATCCCTTCTTTCGAAGCTGGCAGACGACAGCAATTTCCGCGAGGTCGTCCAAGGAGTAAAGCCGATTGCGACCTTCACGGGCGGGAACGACGATGCCTCGCTCATCCCACCACTGCAACTGGCGGGGCGTAATGCCTGTTAGAGCGACAACGTGTTCAGAGGTGAACTGCTCGGGCATCCGTTGCGTTCCCTTCTTGCCTGACTTCGTCTCCGGAAACTCCGTTAAACATTCCGGAGAGGAATTGTTTCAAACATTTTATGTCGCTGCTGTTGGGAGTCAAGGGAAATATCGGGAGAACCACGAAGGGTAATAGACAGACTTAGGTTCGGCCGCCACCGACGAAATGAACGATCTCTAATTTATCGCCATCTTTCAGCGGAGTCTCTGACCATTTCGTGCGTTGCACGATATCGCGGTTCAACTCCACCGCAACACGATCAGCTTTCATTCCGAGATGTTCGATAAGGGCGGCAAGCGTGGGGATTGCTTCGAAGGTACGCTGCTCTCCATTGATGAAGACATTCATTGCAGCCATAGTATCTGACCAGAAGGAGGGCTATCCGCGCTTCAGCCGGAATTTTCTTGTGACAGACTTCTCGTTGTAAGTTGCGCGCACGAGTACGGCCGTCTCAGTGACTGACTCGGCAGGAAGCGTTATCTCGAGGTCTGCGGTTCCGTCGGCTTCCGTTGCGGATTGCGAATGGATGGGAGCATCCTGCGTGACTGACAATCGGGATGTCACAAGCGCACCGTCTGCCGCCGCGCCCACATCCCGGATAAACAACTTCAACACCGCAGTGCCACCCGAGAAGACCGCGTCTGAGTTCACCCACTTTACTGCCAGTCCGCCGGCGTTAACGTCCTGCACATCTCCGTCAGAACAGAAAACACTTTCCGCTCGACTCTCGCGGACAGCTTCCAGCACCATTCGATGCTGCGCCTTCAACAGCTCATGCATCTGCTCGATGGAAAACTCCGGTTGCACCTTGCGCTCGGCATACGAAGATGCGCGCTTCCCGATGCAATGGCCCTTCACGAAGACTTGTGTTTGTAGAAGAAGGTCGTTCTCACGGGCTTCACTCTGCACGTGATAAACGGTGTCGCCTACTTTTGCGTCTGTGTTGAACCCGAAGATCATCTCTGAAATGGCCTTTTGCGCTGGAAATCTTCTTTCAATCTCAGGCGCATTGCGTTGAGCACTCGAATTGTAGTCGAGCATCTGCAAAGAAGGTAACAGTTTTGTGAATTCCACAGCTGCTACTCTTGACACTTCCAAGAGCGGAAATCTATATTCAAAGGTTCACATATAATCTTTGCACGCACTAGATACCGCACAAAATGGCCGACAACCAATTAGCGCCGTACCTTCCCATCCTCATGCAGTTGCTCATCGCTGCTGGTATCGGCACGGGGATGATCGTTCTCTCCGCCATCCTGGGGCAACGCAAGTACAGTCGCATGAAAATGCAGGCGTACGAGTGCGGCATGACTCCCACGGGAGACGCACAGCATCGTTTCTCAGTTAAGTTCTACCTCGTCGCGATGCTCTTCATTCTCTTCGATGTGGAAGCAATCTTTCTGATTCCGTGGGCGGTCGTATATCGCGATCTGCTGAAAATTCCGGGCGCAGGCCTATTCGGATTTTGGGAGATGATGGTCTATATAGGTATCGTGCTCGTTGGCTTTTTCTACGTTTGGAAAAAAGGCGTGCTCGATTGGAACACTCCCGAGCTGAGCGAGGGCCCGAATGAGTAGCATTCCCGCCGCGATCACCGACATCGAAGAGCTCAAAGATCATCCAGCGCTTTCCAAATTGCTCTCTTGGAGGCAGAGTGCGATGAATGCTGCGAAGTTCGATCGTGACGAACTTTCCATTCAAGTCGATCGCGCTTACATCCGCGACGCCTGTTCACTCTTGCAATCAGATTTTAACTTTCTGTCCGACGTAACTTGCGTGGACTGGGCCCCTTCCGAACCTCGATTTCAAGTCACTTACCATCTGCTCTCGCACAAACTTAAAGATCGTGTCCGCTTACAGGTCATGTTGCCCGGTGACGACCCAGTGGTCGAGTCCATCATGCCAGTCTGGCCGGCAGCGAACTTCTTTGAACGCGAGATTTTTGATCTATTCGGAGTGCGCTTTCTCGGACATCCCAACATGGCGCGCATCATGATGCCGGAAGATTGGGATGGACACCCGTTGCGGAAAGATTATCCCGTTGAGGGCTACCGATAATGGCCCATCTGAGTTCCACCGCGTCAGCGGAGTTCACTCAAGACCGCACCATGATCCTGAACATGGGGCCGCAGCACCCGTCTACACACGGTGTCTTGCGTCTTCTGCTTGAGATCGATGGCGAGCGCGTCGTCCGCATGGTTCCCGATATCGGTTTCCTTCACACCGGCATCGAGAAGACTTGCGAAGCAAAGTTTTACCAGCAGGTAGTCCCGCTGACGGACCGCATCGACTATCTCTGCCCCATGACCAACAATCTTTGTTATGTGTTGGCGGTGGAGAAGCTTCTTCAGCTTGAGATTCCCGAACGCGCGATCTACATCCGCGTGATGTTGAACGAGCTCACGCGCATCGCTTCGCATCTAGTGTGGCTGGGAACGCATGCGCTCGACATGGGCGCAATGTCAGTCTTTTTGTACTGCTTCCGCGAACGCGAAGATATCCTGCGTATTTTCGAGATGGTCAGCGGACAGCGCATGATGACCTCTTACTTCCGCATCGGCGGACTCTCGCTCGAACCGCCGCTCGGTTTCTTTGAAAAGGTCAGGGACTTCGCAAATAAGTTCCCCGAGCGCATTGACGAGTACGAAAACCTGCTTACCTCAAACCGCATTTGGGTGGACCGCACAAAAGGCGTCGCGCACCTCTCGGCCGAAGATTGCATCTCCCTCGGCGTGACCGGGCCAACGCTGCGCGCAAGCGGTGTCGATTGGGATCTTCGTCGCGACATGCCCTATTGCGGCTATGACAAGTTCAAATTCAAAGTCCCGGTTTCGAATGACGGCGATGTCTACGCCCGCTACATCCTTCGTATTCAGGAGCTGCGCGAATCCATCGGCATGGTGAAACAAGCGCTCGACGGCATGCCCGGCGGGCCGATTAAGGCTGAATCGGCGACCAAGATCGTCCTTCCTGACCGCGAAAAGATGAAGACGCAAATGGAAGCCCTCATCTATCACTTCAAGATTGTCACGGAAGGCTTCACAGTTCCCGCCGGACAGGTTTATCAAGCTATCGAGTCACCTCGCGGCGAAATGGGATACTTCGTCGTCAGCGATGGCACCGCCAAGCCCTATCGCGTGCACATGCGCTCCCCTTCTTACGCAAACCTGCAAGCACTGGAAAAAATGTGTGTAGGCCGCCTGCTCGCGGACGTTGTCGCCGCAATCGGCAGCATTGATATTGTGCTGGGAGAGATTGACCGCTAATGTTCTCAGAACAGCTTTCGAAAAAGTTCGACAAGATGGTCACGAACTACCCGACGAAACGTTCGGCGCTCGTTCCCATGCTGTTGTTCGCTCAAGATGAAGTCGGATATCTATCAGAAGAAGTGATTGCCGATCTTGCAAAGCGAGTCGAACTGACGGAACTCGAAGTGAAGAACGTGATCAGCTACTACTCCATGCTGCACACCAAACCCATGGGGAAATATCACGTACAGGTCTGCACGAACATAAGTTGCATGTTGCGCGGTGGCGAAGAGCTACTCGACCATTGCAAGAGCAAACTGGGTATCGGCCATAAGCAGACGCAAGCAGATGGATTATTTTCACTTGAAGAAGTCGAGTGCATCGGCGCTTGTAGTTGGGCTCCGGCGGTGCAGGTGAACTACGACTTCCACGAGAACTTGACCCCAGCAAGAATGGACAAAGTCCTAGATACTTACGCGAAGAAGGCGAAGCAATAGTGGCGGACCTGGTTTCACATCCCGACGAAATAAAAGTCGTATCCAGCCGGTTCGGCAAGGGCGCGACCAACATCGATCGATACATCGAGTTGGACGGCTACAAAGCCGTGCGCAAGGCCTTGGATATGACTCCCGACGCCATCATCAACGAAGTGAAGACTTCCAGCCTTCGCGGACGCGGCGGCGCAGGCTTCCCCACCGGGATGAAATGGTCATTCGTTCCCAAGGAATCCGCCAAGCCGAAATATGTTCTCGTTAACGGCGACGAAAGCGAACCCGGCACCTGCAAAGACCGTTTGATCCTGGAACACGATCCGCATGCCGTCATAGAAGGCGTGATGATTGCCGGTCTCGCCGTGGGCGCGCAAAAGGGATACATATATATAAGAGGTGAGTACCGCTACCTGCTCACCATCATGCAAAAGGCCATTGACGATGCCTACGCCAAAGGCTTCCTCGGCGACAATATCTTCGGCAGCGGCAAAAAATTCGACTGCTATTGGCACACCGGAGCAGGCGCATATGAAGTAGGCGAAGAATCGGCGTTGATGGAATCGCTTGAAGGCAAGCGGGGAATTCCGCGTATCCGTCCTCCGTTCCCTGCCGTTGTGGGGCTCTGGGGTGGGCCAACAGTCATTAATAATGTGGAGACGCTGGCTTCGGTTCCCCACATCATGCTCATGGGCGGACAGAAATTCGCGGACTTCGGGCCCCCGAAGAACGGCGGCACGCGCCTCTTCTGTCTCAGCGGACACGTCAACAAGCCCGGCGTTTACGAGATGCCTCTCGGATATCCGATGGAGAAGCTGATCTACGAAGTCGGTGGCGGAATTACGAACGGAAAGAAGCTGAAGGCCGTAGTCCCGGGTGGCTCGTCTACATACCTGCTCACCGCGGAAGAAGCCGTGAAGATGAATTGTGATTTCGATTCATTCGCCAAAACCGGCGGATTCCTTGGCTCGGGTGGCGTTGTTGTACTCGACGAAGACACCTGCATGGTGAAATTCGCGCTGCGCGTGATGAAGTTCTATCAACACGAAAGCTGCGGATGGTGTATCCCCTGCCGTGAGGGTACAGACTGGCTGAAAAAGACTTTGACGCGCTTCCACTCCGGTGGCGGCGTGAAAAAAGATATCGACAATATCAATTACCTGGCGCAGAACATGTTGGGACGCACGTTCTGCCCGCTTGGAGACGCTGCGGCGATTCCCACGATTTCCATTGTGCAGAAGTGGCGGCAGGAATTCGAAGATCACTTGGAAGGCAGACCCTGCCCTTACGAGAACAAGGGCATACCCGAACCGGCATTCGCGTAACGGAAAGTTGTTTAACGTTTCTGAGCTAAAGGCTAAGAGCTAAAAGCTAAACATGGCTGACGCACCACAACTCGTAAACATCACAGTCGACGGCAAGAAAGTCACCGCGCCCGGAGGCACGCTTCTCATCGAAGCCTGCAAGTCGGCCGGCATCGAGATTCCTTCTTTCTGCTACTACCCGGGACTGTCGCTTCAGGCTGCATGCCGCATGTGCTTGGTTCGCATCGATAAAATGCCCAAGCTTCAGACCGCCTGCACCGTTCCCATCACGGAAGGTATGGTCGTCACCAATGAAAGTGACGAGGTTAAGCAGGCGCGAAAAGCCACCATCGAACTTCTTCTCGGCAATCATCCGCTCGACTGCCCCGTCTGCGACGCTGGCGGCGAGTGCGAATTGCAGGACATGACATTTACCTACGGTGCGGCGGAGTCCCAATACATGGAGACGAAGCAGCACAAGGACGAACAGCAGTGGTCGCCGGTCGTCTTCTTCGATCGCCCACGATGCATCCTTTGTTACCGCTGCGTCCGCGTTTGCGGCGAAGTCATGGACGTCTGGGCGCTCGGCGTTCAGAACCGTGGCGTCAGTTCCGTCATCGCGCCGAACGAAGGCGATCACCTTGATTGCGAAGAGTGCGGCCAGTGCATTGACATCTGCCCCGTCGGTGCGCTCACTTCCGGTGCCTATCGTTATAAGACTCGCCCTTGGGAGATGAATCACGTCGGCACCATCTGCACGCATTGCGGCGATGGCTGCAAGACGACCCTCGGCGTTCGTCGCGCCGATACCGGCATGGAGATTGTTCGCGGCGACAACCGCGACAAGAGCGGCATCAACGGCGACTTCCTCTGTATTAAGGGACGCTACGCATTTGATTTCCAGCAAAATCCCGATCGGTTGAAGATGCCGATGATCCGCAAGGACGGCAAACTCAAGCTCGCCACATGGGAAGAAGCATTCGACCTCATCGGCAAGCGGTTCGCTGAGGTCAAAGAGAAGCAGGGCGGCAGCGCCATCGGTGTGATCGGGTCCACCCGCACCACCAACGAAGAGAATTATCTACTGCAGAAGTTCGCGCGCAAGGTGCTCGGTACCAACAACATCGATCACCATCGCACCGCGGATTATCCGGCCTTCGCCGCTGCAATCGCTGGCAAGCCTGAACTTGCAGCCAGCCTTCGCGATGTCGAAAAAGCTCCCGCGATCTTGCTTTTCGGCAATGACCCGACGCAGCAACATCCGCTGCTCGCCACGACTATCCGCAATAATGTGCGGCTTCACGGCGGCAAGCTGTTCATCGTGAACGATGCGCAGATCAAATTGCGACGCCAATCGAAAGCCTACGCGCAGATTCCGCCGAACACATACGAAAAGTTCATGTCATTCCTGGCAGGCAGCGATTCCGGCGACACGCTCATCTCGGAGAACACCAAGAAAGACCAGCTTCTCGCAATGCGCGATGCGCTCAAAGCTGAGAAGAACTTGCTCATCATCTTTGGTTCGGAGATTCGCGGCAAAGACATTGCCACTCTCGTGAAGCTCGGCTCCTCTCACGATCAAGTGAAGTTCATGTGCTTGGGCGACTACGCCAATTCACGCGGTGCGGCTGATATGGGTCTCTACCCTGACCTACTTCCCGGATACGTTCCGCTCACTTCTGCAGGCGCATACGCAACCGAATATGGCGATGCCCTCCCGAAAACTCCAGGCATGAACATCCAACAGATGCTTGACGCTGCAAGTTCCGGCAAGTTGGGCGCGCTCTACATCGTCGGCGCAAATCCGCTCAGCCGATATCGCATTCAACTCGGCGAGCTCAAGAACACGTTCACCGTTGTGCAGGACATGTTCCTCACCGAATCCGCCGCGATGGCCGATGTGGTCCTGCCCTCGAACAATGCCTACGAAAAGTCGGGCACATTCACCAACACCTATGGCGATATGCAGCTCCTGAAAAAAGCTGGTGACTTCGCCGGTAGCAAATCAGATTTCGAGCTCATCGTCCGCATAGCCGACCGTATCGGCTATGACATCAGCAGCCTCGTCCCCTTCGGCGGCGGTACGCACTCCGATATGGGGCAGACCCGCGGTGCACAATCCGGAGAAGCGGACCGTCACGAAGTTTGGCTCATCGCCAATAAACTCGAGCCGAAGATGAGTCCTTTTGATCCGGAAGCCATGCTTGACGAGATCCAGCGCGTTGTCCCCGGATATGACTTCTCGCGAATGAACCTCTTTGCCGGAAGCGACGTCCACACTCACGCTGCAGGTGCGGGTACAGGCGCGCAGCAGGATCCCGAACTGATTTGGCCGTCCAACGACACGTTGTTTACATCGGGCACTTTAGGTCGATACTCCAACACCCTGAATTCTGTTTTTGAACGCTACAAGCCCCAGACTGAAGAAGAGATCATGGCCGACTAGCCGGTGAACGGCGGCGGCAAGTTCCTGACATCCAGAGTTTAAGAACAAATTGGAAAACCTCATCACTCTCGCGTTCCTCGTTGTAAAGATCCTTGTGATCACGCACGTCCTATTGGGCGCGGTGGCGTACACGGTCTGGCTCGAGCGTAAGCTGATCGGACGCATGCAGAATCGTTGGGGCCCAACTCGCGTCGGCCCTTTCGGTCTGCTGCAACCTATCGCCGACGGGATCAAATTCATCGTCAAGGAAGACCTGCTGCCCCCGGGCGTGAATAAGCCACTGTTCCTTCTGGCGCCGCTATTGGCAGTGGCCTTGGGACTCACCTCTCTCGCTGTAATCCCGTTTGGCGAATCCATCACGATCGCCGGACACACCGAAGCGCTGCAAATCTCCGGATTCATGCGGGCCGACGGTTCAATTTTCGATGCGAATGTCGGACTGCTGATCATCCTCGGCGTCACATCCATTGGCGTGTACGGGATCGCTCTTGCGGGATGGTCGTCCAATAGCAAGTATTCCCTGCTTGGTTCATTACGCGCGAGCGCGCAGATGATCAGCTATGAACTCGCGCTGGGGTTGTCGCTGGTCGGCGTCATCATCATGTCCGGCAGCCTGAGCTTGCGACAGATAGTTGACGCGCAGGGTGGAAATATCCTTCATTGGAATTTCATTGGTGGATGGCAATTCGTAGCCTTCTTCGTTTACTTGATTGCGGCATTCGCTGAGACCAACCGTATTCCGTTCGATCTTCCTGAAGCAGAGACCGAACTCGTTGCCGGATACCACACCGAATACAGCGCCATGAAATTCGCCATGTTCTTCATGGCCGAATACGCCAACATGTTCACCGCTGCTTGCGTCGCGACGCTACTTTTCCTTGGCGGATGGCACAGCCCTTTTGAAGGCATCTCCTGGATTCCTGCAGTCCCACTTCCGCCGATCGTTGGCGCATTGGTTCCGGTCTTCTGGTTCGCACTTAAGATTTTCTTCTTTATCTTTTTTTACATCTGGGTTCGCGGCACATTGCCGCGCTTCCGCTATGACCAGCTCATGGCCTTTGGCTGGAAAGTTTTGTTGCCCTTGGCGATTGCCAACATCATTGTGACCAGCGCGCTGGTCGCCATGAACCTTGCTCCAATAGGTCCCAAGTAAACGAAATGATTCATCAGGCATTGTTCTTCATCTTCGCGGCAATCTGTGTAGCAGGCGCTTTGAACCTGCTGCTGCAGAAGCACCCCATCAGCAGTGCGCTCTCGCTCATTGTGGTAATGGGTTCGCTCGCCCTGCTGTATCTCTTGTTGGGGGCGCAATTTGTTGCCGCGATCCAGATCATCGTTTACGCCGGCGCCATCATGGTGCTGTTCGTCTTTGTGATCATGTTGTTGAACGCGGGCATTGAGGAACACACCGAAGGCAGCCGCATCGCCGTTTATTTTGGAGTGCCCGCCGTCGCCGCCTTGGTGGGGATGGTGCTATACGTTCTGCTCAAGACCAGCCATATCGAATATCAAGTGCAACTGGGCGGCTTTGTGAAGCCGACTCGTGATGTCGCCATGCTGCTATTCCGTGAATACCTGTTGCCGTTCGAAGTGACTTCCGTGCTCATTCTGATCGCCATCATGGGCGCAGTAGTACTGGCAAGGAGGGAACCGTAATGGTCCCTGTCACTTACTACCTTGTTCTCAGCGCCATCTTGTTCACCATCGGCGTGGCTGCATTTATCTTCAAACGCAACATCATCACGATCTTCATGTCCATTGAGCTTATGCTCAACGCGGTGAACCTAAGCTTCGTTGCTTTCGCGAACATGCACCACAATCTCGACGGCCACATTTTTGTTTTTTTCGTGATGGTTGTGGCCGCAGCGGAAGCAGCTGTGGGACTTGCCATCATCATTTCGGTATTCCGCACGCGCGAGACATTGAATGTCGACCGCGTGAATCTGTTGAAACTCTAGTTCGGAGACTATGGACCAGAACCTTCATCTTTGGTTAATACCGCTACTGCCGCTCCTTGGTGCGCTTATAAATGGAGCGCTCGGCCGCCGATTCTCCAGGCAGGCAGTCGCGACGGTCGCGCTTGCGTCAACTGCCGCCGCATTCGGCATGGCACTGATGGTGGCTGCAAGCTTTTCGGGATTGGCGCACGTGCCCTATGTGGAATCACACGGGCCATGGATCCAGATCACCGGTTTCACCGTTAATTTTACCTTCCTGCTCGACCAGCTTTCCCTGGTGATGTTGTTGGTCGTCACCGGCGTCGGATTCCTGATCCACATCTACTCCGTCGGATACATGGCCGATGACGACGGCTACTATCGGTTTTTCGCCTACCTCAACCTCTTCATGTTCTTCATGCTGATGCTGGTCTTGGCGAATAACTATCTTCTTATGTTCGTCGGATGGGAAGGTGTCGGCCTCGCGTCTTACTTGCTCATCGGCTTCTACTTCCTGAAGGACTCGGCCTCCCAAGCTGGCAAGAAAGCCTTCATCGTGAACCGCATCGGCGACTTCGCATTCCTTCTCGGAATGTTCATGATGACGAAGTATTTTGGGACGCTGGATTACACATCGATCTTCAGCCAGGTATTGTCGAACCCAGCTCAATTCCCTGTTGAAACTGGCGGAGCCGGATTGCTGACGTTAATCGCTTTCTGCCTGATGATTGGCGCAACGGGAAAATCCGCGCAGATTCCTTTATACGTTTGGCTGCCGGACGCGATGGAAGGCCCCACTCCGGTTTCCGCTTTGATCCACGCAGCAACCATGGTCACCGCAGGCATCTACATGGTTGCGCGCTCAAACGTCATTTTCAATCACGCCCCCATGGCTTTGACCACCGTCGCTGTGATAGGCGCACTGACTGCGATCTTCGCGGCATCGATCGGTATAGTCCAGACAGATATCAAGCGCGTCCTCGCGTACTCCACCATCTCGCAGCTCGGATACATGTTCATGGCCTGCGGAGTCGCAGCATATTCGGCGGCGATCTTCCACCTCATGACGCATGCGTTCTTCAAGGCGCTGCTATTCTTGTCGGCTGGCTCTGTGATCCACGCACTCGGCGGCGAGCAGGACATGCGCCACATGGGTGGCCTGCGCAAATACATTCCGTGGACATTCGGAGTAATGGCCGTCGGGACCATCGCAATCGCCGGCATCCCACCCTTCGCCGGATTCTTCAGCAAGGACGAGATCCTCTGGAAGGCCTTCTCCAGTTCATCGAACGGTTGGATCTTCTGGGCAATCGGCCTTGTCACTGCGTTGATGACTTCGTTCTACATGTTCCGCCTGCTGTTCATGACGTTCTTCGGTGAACGCCGCGAAGCCGCTAACGCGCATGATGCTCACGCCTCAGCACACGGCGGACACAGCGACCACGGGCATGGCACTCCGCACGAAAGCCCTTGGGTCATGTTGACGCCGCTTGTTCTATTGGCGATTCTGTCCACCGTTGGCGGTTGGGTTGGGATTCCGCACTCAATGGGCGGCAACAACCACTTCGAGAAGTTCCTTGAGCCAGTGTTTGTTCATGAGGGCGGCCAAGAGACGGAAATTGAAGGAACGGCTACTTGGACAAATAAGTTGCCGCCGACCAAGGAAACGACTGGTGAGCCCGCAGAAGCCGCTCACGCAAACACGAGTACAGAGCTACTTCTCACCGGAATTTCCGTTGCTGCTGGCTTGATCGGACTTGCGCTTGCTTGGTTCCTCTACGTGTCTCGCCCGGAACTTCCCGCTCGCATCGCGCACAACCTCGGCAATCTTTACACCACGGTACTGAACAAGTATTACGTCGATGAGATCTATCAGGAAGCTGTCGTCGATCCTATTGTCGAAGGTTCAACGGATATCCTGTGGCGCGGCGTTGATGTCGGTATCGTCGATGGCGCTGTCAACGGCGCGGGCACCAGCGCGCAAGCAGCGTTCGGCACGCTACGCAAGATGCAATCTGGCAATATCCGCTCATATGCAGGATGGGTTGCACTCGGGGCCGCCTTGGTCGTCGGCTACATGGTTTGGATGGGCATCCAATGAACTACTTCGACAAGATTGCGCTGACCGTCATCACCTTCCTGCCAGCAGCGGCTGCGCTTGCGCTGATGTTTTTTCCGCGCGGCACCGCACAGACTGATTCTCACGGACACACCCACTACGCCTCAGACAAGCCCATTAAGTGGGTAGTCCTCGGCGTCTCCATTCTGGCATTCATCCTCTCGCTGCACTTGCCAGCGCACTTTGATTACGCACAGTCGGGATTCCAGCCCCGGTTCAACACCAACGTCGAGTGGATCGCCTCACCCAACATCCATTACCACTTGGGTGTTGACGGCATCTCCATGTGGCTCGTCGTGTTGACAACATTCCTCGTCCCGCTTTCCATCCTCATCCAATGGGATTCGGTACATGGGCGCGTAAAAGAGTTCATGGTGTTGATCCTGTTGCTTGAGACCGCCATGATCGGCGTCTTCCTCGCGCTGGACATGTTTCTCTTCTACGTCTTCTGGGAAGCAACGCTAATCCCGATGGCACTGCTGATCGGCATCTACGGGCACGAGCGCCGCATTTATGCAGCGGTCAAATTCTTCCTGTACACCATGCTCGCGTCCGTATTCATGCTCGGCTCGATCATCTGGCTGTACTTGAAAGTTGGCTCGTTCGATTACGCCGCCATCCAGAATGCGCTTTCAGCCGGACAGATTCCCGGCATCGCCACCGCTGCCCCTTGGCTCTTTCTCGGATTCTTTATCGCCTTCGCCGTAAAGGTTCCGCTATTCCCCTTTCACACATGGCTGCCAGACGCCCACGTGGAAGCGCCTACCGCTGGCTCCGTCCTGCTCGCCGGCGTGCTGCTGAAGATGGGTACTTACGGCTTGATGCGCTTTAACGTCGCACTCTTTCCCGAGCAAGCGCGCATCAACGCCCCTTGGATCATCACTCTCGCAATCATCGGCATCATCTACGGCGCGCTGGTCGCGCTTGTTCAACCCAATCTCAAAAAGCTGATCGCATACTCATCCGTAAGTCACTTGGGATTTGTCGTTCTCGGCATTTTCAGCTTCACGGTTGCTGGGGCCGACGGTGCCGTTTACCAGATGCTGAATCACGGTGTCTCGACCGGTGCGCTTTTCATGCTCGCGGGAATGCTCTACGACCGGCGCCATACATACGAAATCAAACAATTCGGCGGGCTTGCCACACCAATGCCTGTTTACACGATGCTCTTCCTGGTCATAACGCTCTCATCGATCGGACTGCCTCTGACCAACGGCTTCGTTGGCGAGTTCCTGATTCTCAGCGGCGCATTCCAAGCCAAAGCCATATACGCGATACTCGCAACCACGGGCGTCATCTGGAGCGCGGGATACATGCTCTGGCTCTATCAGCGCACATTTTTCGGCGAGATCAAGCTGGCGATCAATCGCAATCTGCCTGATGTGACGCAACGCGAACGCCTCGCACTTTTCCCGCTAGTCGTGCTCGCACTCATCATGGGTCTCTTTTCGCCTTATTGGATGAAGGCCATCGATCCTTCATCCATGCGCATTGTTGAAGCAGCGCAAGCACCCAAGGTCCATGCCACAGTGCATCCAGAAGATTCGAGTCTGAAGTTGGTTTCAAATCGCAATTCGGAAAACACAAATCGCAAATAGATGATGACGAACGAACTTCAATATCTGAGCATCTTGCCGGAACTGATCCTGACCATCTTCGGGATGCTCATCATGGTGCTCGACCCGCTCATGGCTGACCGTGCAAGCCGCAAGCCAATGGGCTGGCTCGCATTCGTCGGAACGCTTGCCGCGCTCGGAGCCACGTTCTATCAGGGCACGCATCCGGTGGCCGGGACAGCTTTCTTTGGCATGGTCCGCACGGACGCCTTCAGCATCTTCTTCCACGTTGTCGTTATCGTGATCGCCGCATTGGCTATCCTCTCTTCGCTCGATTACCTCGAGACTCAAGGCATCCGTAGCGGTGAATACTACGGACTCATCCTGCTGGGCACCGTCGGCATGGGACTTCTCTCCTCCGCAATGGAACTGGTCATGCTCTTTATTGCGCTCGAGATTTCCTCGATCTCCACTTACATCCTTGCCGGATACCGTCGCCGTGTCGCCGCCAGCGCCGAGTCATCCATCAAGTATTTCCTGCTAGGCTCATTCGCGACAGCGTTCTTCCTTTACGGCGTTGCCTTGATCTATGGAGCAACTGGAAGCACCAACATCACTGCGATCTCGCAGGCCCTGCACAACAACCACATCTCCAGCCTCACTTATCTCGCATTGGTTTTGATGTTTGTCGGAATGGGGTTCAAGGTCGCAGTCACTCCATTCCACGTCTGGACACCTGACGTCTATGAAGGTGCGCCTGCTCCCGTAGTGGCATTGATGTCTACTGGCCCCAAGGCCGCGGCGTTTGCCCTGATGCTGCGAGTGTTATTCGGCTCCTTCGGCGAACTCAGCCAATGGTGGCTGCCGCTGATCTGGATCTCCGCCGCGCTCTCCATGACCATCGGAAACGTTGGCGCATTGCTGCAGAACAACGTCAAGCGGATGCTTGCCTATAGTTCCATCGCGCACGCCGGATATCTTTTGGTCGCCTTCGCCGCCGGACAGGACATGGGAATTGCCGCTGCCATCTTTTACACCGCTACATACGCAGCCATGAACGTGGGCGCATTCGCGGTGGTCAGCCATTTCGCCAGCCGCGGTGAGCGATACGTCTCCATCGACGACTACGCTGGACTCGGCCGCCGCTCTCCGGTGCTCGCCATCACTCTCACCATCTTCATGCTGTCGCTGATCGGGATCCCGCTCACCGGCGGATTCTTCGCCAAGTTTTACGTCTTCAGCGCCGCGCTGAAATCAAATCTTGTGTGGCTCACCATCATCGGACTGGTCAACAGCGCCATCGCTGCCTACTACTATCTGCGATTAATTGTGGTGATGTATATGAAGGAAGGCGATGACTCCGTCACTCTCGTCCCTGTGCCGGTTGCCACCGCTGCCGCTCTACTCATCGCGGCCGGACTTACCATCTATCTCGGGGTGATGCCAGGTGGGGTTCTCGGATACGCCCTCCTCGGCGCGCAAGATCTCATGCGCTAGCGTTACTCGATTGCCACCGTCACATCGCGCCTGGCAAATATCTTCGCAGTCAGAAACCACAGCAGTCCGATTTCTAACATTGCAATTGGCACGAAGTGCCATGAACCCGGCCAGCCGCGCGGGAACGAATACTCCAGCAACTCTTTCACGACATAATTTACAGGGACCAACATGGAGGCTGCCGGCCCCAGCCCTCGCTCCAACAGCAACGGCGTTCCCATCACAAGGCTCGTTCCCACGGCCGCCATCGCCGGATGCAGGAGCGCTCCGAAGAACAATGCGATTGAACCGGCAAGGATTGACGCCAGCCAAGCCGCCCCGATTGTCGGCCACAATGACGCGTTCATCCCGAACTTCCAACTGACAAACATGTAGACCGTTCCAAGACACCCCATATAGATGGATGTCAGCAGCGCGTTTCCCAACATCAACCCCGCAATGTATTCGCCGCGATAGATTCCCTTCGACAACACCGCCAATATCCTGCGCGACTTCCGCTCTCCGTGGATCGTCTGCAACGCCACGATCAGTCCGTAGACCACTCCATAGATCGCCTGTTGTTGAAACAGTCCCTGATACTCACTCGCGGTCGCCGGTCCGGCAAATAGGCCGAAGAACAGTACAAAGCCGAATATCCAACCCACAAAGACCATGAGCACGATCCGCTGCTCGCGGACAAAATTCTCGGCGATGAGCCATATCGATCTCATCGCCGGATCTCCCCCGCTCCATCGGTTTCGGAGTCCGCCGATGTCAGCGACAAAAACAATTGCTCCAATGACCGCTTTTTGGGAGTAACACTGAGCACCTCTCCTCCGCTGCTCCAGATTGCCTCAATGCTCGGCTTCTGTTCTGCAGCGGAAACGACGAACCGCACGACGCCATCTTGCAGAGGCTCTCCCTGCAGCGAATCCAAAACCCCGCGCGCCAAGATCTCAAATTCCTCTTTCGATTCCAGCAACTCGCTGACCGTCCCAAGACGCACTAACTTTCCGCGGTGGATGATTCCCACGCGGTCACATATCAGCTCAATCTCGGAAAGCAGGTGTGAACTCAGGAATACCGTCTTGCCTTGAGCTTTGGCCTTGAGCAGGATTTCACGAACTGTAACTCTCGCCGATGGATCCAACGCGGACGTAGGCTCGTCCAAGATCAGCAACTCCGGATCATTCACGAGTGCCTGCGCAATGCCGACCTTCTGCAGCATTCCCCTAGAAAACTTCGTTACTGGCCTTCTCCCAACCTCTTTTAGGTCAAGCGCTTCCAGTAAATCCTTTATGTTCGACCTGAGCTCTTGGTCACGCACTCCGTTCAGTTCGCCATAGAAGCGGATCAGGTCAGCAGCTTTGCGGCGATAGAACGAGACATTCTCTGCCAGGAACCCGATCCGCCGTCTTGTGCGGGCATCGCCGAATGGCTTGCCCAGCATTTTTCCGCCACCGCTGGATGCGAACGTCAGACCCATTGTGATGTGCAGGGCAGTAGTCTTACCGGCTCCGTTCGGGCCAAGGAATCCGAAAATCTCTCCCCGATCCACTTCGAGCGAAAATCCATCCAGCGCGCGAAAAGACTTTCGCCGCCAGAAGTCCCGATATTCCTTGGACAAGTTCTCGAATTGCAGGACAGCATCCATGCGAGAACATTGTAAAGAACCGCGGGTAAACACAAATAAAAAACCTCCGCTGAGACAGCGGAGGTCGGGTCTTGCGCGAGCTGAAAACTATTTCGCGAAAATGATAACTAGTGTGTAAAGCGCCAAGGATTCGATAAGCGCCAATCCGAGGATCAGTGCGAACTGGATTCCAGCGCGAGCGCCGGGATTGCGTGCCAAAGCTTCGGTCGCAGCAGCGGTTGCTTTGCCTTGTCCTAAAGCGCAGAGGCCGGAAGCAATCGCCATCGCCAGAGCGTAGCCAAAAGGATAAGCGTTTGTGGTTGCAGGAGCATTGCCCTGCGCGAATGCCGGAGTTGCCAAGAGCAGCATAGCCATTCCGACCATCATCAAGATTGAGAGTTTACGCATCATTTCTCCTTCATTTCTGCCAGTGGGTGGTTGACGTTACCTTGCAAACGCCCTCACGCTGGCAGTTCTCTGATTCGCAGCTTGCGCCACGCTCAAAACTTTAGTGCTCTTCCGCCACGGCACCGGCCAGGTACACGGTTGCCAGCAGAACAAAAATGTAAGCCTGCAAGAACGAAACACCAACGTGCAGAAGCAGGAACACGACAGGCAGTGCTATCGGAACCAGCGAAAAGAAGACCAACGTGACCATATCGCCTGCAAAGATGTTCGCGTAAAGACGAATGGTCAGTGACATGGCGCGTGCCATGTGGCTGACGATCTCGATTGGGAGCATCAACGGAGCAAGCCACCATACCGGCCCGAGGAAATGCTTGAAGTAAGCAGGCCCCTGTTTCGCGACACCTTGAAAGTGATAGTAGAACCAGGTCACGAGTGCCAGTCCAAGCGGCACCGCCGGACTCGCAGTCGGGGATTCAAACGTGGGAATCAACCCAATCAGGTTCGCAAACAGAATGAACACAAAAAGTGACGCAAAGAACGGTGTGAACTTTTCGCTGTGGTGTCCGATGATCTCTTCGCTTTGGCCGCTGATGAATTCGTTCAGTATTTCCGCCGTGTGCTGAAACCCACCTGGACTCTCCACCGAAAGCCGGCTTCGCACCATGACGAAAAACAAGATCAACCCCACAACGACGATGGTTTCCATTGCAAACCAGTTGGGAATGGGAGCAGAAGGATCATGTGCCGGATGCCCAATGGAATTCAGCAAGGCGTTCGCCGGACCGCTAAGAATGCCGTTCAAGAAATGTGTGAAAGGAAGCTGATGCATGTGTAGCTGTTAGTCCAAGATTGAATTTACAGTCCGCGACGCAACGCAACATACGTTTCGTACATTGCTTCCAGCAAAATAGCAGCGACTGGCAAAAATAGTCCCGCCAGAAGCCCGCTGAGACTCACAATGGAACTCATAAATATAACATAGCCTACCGCGCCCAGCAGCCCGAAGCGCAGCGCAAAGCTTGTCGCTGATCCACCTGCAGGTTTGTCGGTATCTGCCTTAACGATTCGGTCAGCAAACGCGTTTACCGACCGCTTGATCCACATGAAATTGACTCCGGCGATGCCGCATCCCAGCGCGAATCCGAGTCCCACTCTGCTTCCCCACCTCGCCAATATGCCGACCGTCGCAACCGCAGCCACAACCACCATCAGCCGCACGATCCGCGAGTATGCTCCGGCGTAGAAACTCTCGGCTTCTAACTCATGTGGCGTACTTGGAACATTTAGATCAGCGTCGGGCACGAATCAGCTACTCCTTGTTGCTTTCCGCCATCGCTACTCGCACTAGCTGAACAAACCCCGCCGCGATTCCCACCAGCAAGCCCGCAATGCGTATCCAATGTGTCCCCAACCAGCGGTCCATCAGCGATCCCAGGAAATAGCCGATCACAATGGCGGCGGGTAGCGTCACCCCAAGCTGGATATATTTTTCCGCCTCGACCCACGACTTCTTCTCTGACTTCTTTTCGTTATCGTCTGCCATATCTCATCTCGGCGATGTTGCCTGCTGGTACTGCTCGATCAATTCGCGGATGCGCCTTGCATCGGACTTCGTATGTCCGTGGCTGAGCAGCGGATTCGAGCCGCCAGCCGAGTCGATCCGGATATCAGAGAACATCATTCCCGTACTGATCTGCACGGACGCCACTTTCCCTATCGCCACGCTCTCCTCATCTTGTCCAAGCGCGCGCGGTTTGATTCGCAACACGCGCTCAGGACTCACCTCAATGCGTGTGGGAAACAGCAGATTGTTCTTGGTCCAGCGGCTGGCGGTAAATACTTCTGTCATCGTCTTCCTCGTGAACTGCGCGTCGAAACTGCGAACATCCCATTGCTATAATCATCTGTTCCCGTTCGCCAGTTCATCTTACAACTTCCCGCGTTTAGAAAGGCCCCGTGTCACTCGAGGATAAGATTTACGAACTCCGCCAGGAGAAGCTTAAGAAGATTGAAGCTCTTGGACAGCCCGCCTATCCCCACAAGTTCGACTTCACCCACACCGTCCCGCAGATCCTCGCGGACTACTCCCCCAAGACCGGTGAAGAGCTTGAAGCGAATCGCGTGAAGGTCCGTGTTGCCGGACGCCTCATGTCCATTCGAGGACAAGGCAAGGCTGGCTTTGCCCACCTGCAACAGGAAGGGGCGCGTCTTCAGATTTACGTCAAGCTGGACTTCGTCGGAGAGAACGGTTTTGCAATCTACAAGGAGCTCGACCTGGGCGACTTCATCGGAGTCAGCGGATACCTCTTCCGCACCCGTACCGGTGAGCTCAGCGTCCATGTTGAGGAGATTCATTTTCTCGCCAAAGATCTACTTCCGCTTCCCGAGAAATGGCACGGCCTTCAGGATGTCGAATTGCGCTATCGCCAGCGCTATGTCGATCTCACGATGAATCCTGACGTCCGCGAAGTTTTCGTCAAGCGCAGCAAGGTCGTCCAGTCCATTCGCCGATACCTCGATTCCCGCGGATTCATCGAAGTAGAAACGCCAATGATGCAGCCTCTTGCGGGAGGCGCAGCGGCTCGGCCGTTCACTACACACCACAACACTTTGGACATCGACCTCTACCTGCGCATCGCGCCGGAACTTTATCTCAAGCGTCTAACCGTCGGCGGACTGGATCGCGTCTATGAGATCAATCGCAACTTCCGCAACGAGGGAATTTCCACGCACCACAATCCCGAGTTCACCATGCTCGAGTTCTATCAGGCCTACGCCGACTACCGAGACCTCATGGACCTCACCGAATCTATGCTGGCTCAGGTCGCTATCGACGTGAATGGCACTTCGAAGACTACCTTCAATGGACATGAAATCGACTTCGCCAACTGGCAGCGTCTTTCCATGCGCGAGGCGATCATTAAGTATTGGCCCGAGTCCGCGAATCCCAAGCCGCAAATGTCAGACTTTTCATCGGCCGAATCCGTGGGCGCGCTGGTCAAGAGACTGAACGCGAAACACCATCCGCACATGCCTTACGATCCGAAGGACCCCGCAGGCAAAACGATTGCCGCAATGTTCGAGTCTGTTGCCGAAGAGCATCTGATTCAGCCAACCATTCTCTATGACTTCCCTGTCGCCATCTCTCCCCTTTCGAAAAACAAGGCGGACGAACCGGATTGGGTCGAACGATTCGAATTATTTGTCGGCGGGCTTGAAATCGGCAACGCGTTCAGCGAGCTCAACGATCCTGAAGAACAACGTCGGCGCTTTGAGCAACAGCTGAACGAAAAAGAACGCGGCGACGAAGAAGCGCATGCGATGGACGAGGACTACATCCGCGCACTCTCTTACGGCATGCCGCCCACCGGTGGAGAAGGCATTGGTATTGATCGTCTTACGATGCTGCTCACTGACTCTCGCTCGATTCGCGACGTCATCCTCTTCCCCCTGCTTCGCCCGAACAAGAACGAAGTGGAACCTGAAGAATCGGCGGGGGCGGAAGCCAAAGGACAGTGACTCTTTTCACCGTCCTGCTGCATCTCTAGAACAACACTGCAATGACTCCGAATTTCAATTTCGACGAACAAACGCGCCGCGAACTCGGCACCATGTTGATGGACATCATCAACGATTACTACACCTCGTTGCCCAGCCGTCCTGTCCAGCTTCCCCAGGAACAACGCACCTTCGGGCAGCTCACCGACAAAATGCCGGAGAATGGGCAAGACCCCGGCGAAGTCCTGCAAGATGTCTGCTTGAATCTCATCGACAAGGGATTCCACGTTCCCAGCGCCAACTACTTCGGGCTGATGAATCCTACGCCGACCTACGTCTCGGTTCTTGCCGAAGCGCTCGTCGCCGCAGTGAATCCGCAACTGGCAACGCAAGCACGTTCACAGCTCGCCTCAAAGATTGAGAATGAAACTGTCCGTTGGATCGCTGAGCGCGTCGGATGGAAAGACAAAGCCGAATTGGTCGGAGGAACATTTACCAGCGGCGGTAACGAAGCCAACTTCAGCGCAATCGCCCTCGCGCTCTGCCATCACTTTCCGAAATCCGTCGAAGAAGGTATCGCCTCGATCGGAGCCCGGCCCGTTCTATACGCGTCCTCCGAGTCTCATCATTCGTTGGACAAGTCCGCCGGACTCCTCGGCCTCGGACGCAACGCTCTTCGCCGTATTCCCGTGAACGACTGCATCCAACTTGATCCGGCGAAGCTGGAAGCCGCGATTCAAGAAGACACCAATTCCGGACACAAACCCTTCTGCGTAGTCGCAACTGCGGGAACCACAAATTCCGGCGCGATTGATGACATCCTCGCAATCGCCGACATCTGCAAGCGACATAGTCTCTGGCTTCACGTGGACGGCGCATACGGTGCCGCCGCCATGTTCTCTGACAAACATCGAAATTTGCTACGCGGAATCGAGCTTTCTGATTCCATCACCATCGATCCGCACAAGTGGCTCAGCATGCCTTTCGCTGCTGGCGTCATTATTACGAACAAAGCGCATCTACTGGAGAGCACTTTTGGCACGCATACACCTTACATGCCCAAGGTTGCCGGCTCCACCATGATCGACAACTTCAAAGTGAGCACCCAGTGGTCGCGTCGGATGAATTCGCTGAAGGTCTATCTCACTTTGCGCGTCCATGGACGCCTCGCCTACGAGCAACTGATCGACAAGCAACTGGCGCTTGCATCCAGCTTCGTTGAGCGGATCATGTCTTCCGCTGATGCAGAATTTGAACTCGCAGTTCCGCAAGTCTTGCCCATCATCAATCTCAGAGTGAAAACTCCGGGCGCGTCAGAAGAAGAAATCGCCACCGCAAACGCAGCCATAGTCGATGAGGTAACTCGCTCCGGCGAACGTTGGATATCTATCACTCGCGTCAACGGACGTAGTGTGATCCGCGTGATGGTCATCAGCTATCTAACGACCGAATCACATCTCAGCGATCTTGCAGTCGCATTGGAAAGCGCAGCCCGCAAACTCGCTCCTCGGGCTGTCATCGCGAAGTCATCGAAGCACTAGCCCGAACGCAAACCTGAGCTTCTCAACAATTGTGTTAGATTAAATAATGTGTGAGCGCGTAGCTCAGTTGGTAGAGCAACGCACTTTTAATGCGTGGGTCGCAGGTTCGATTCCTGCCGCGCTCACCAATCTACTTCGTCGCATCCTTCCATTCCTGCTTCCCTCTTTCAACCATCGCGGGCAGATCTTCGGCCAAAATAAAACGTTCCTTGATCAATTGCTTAACGGCTTCCGCATACTTCGCGAAGTACTCCTCGCTCGAAGCATAACGTTCAGCGATTGACGGCCTTGGGTCGCCATTCTGTTTCCGCTCCGCCGCCGTCTTCGCAAACGGAATGTCCGAACCCAAAAAGCTAAGCCTCTTATCAGGAGCGCCGATCTTGGGATCTCGTAGGTTCCACCCCGTGTATGTGGCCAGCGGCACCTGTAATTCTGGCAGCCGCACGCCTCCCAAATCGTTTCCATCACTGTCTGACTGTGGAACCAGTGCAGTGAATGCCTTCCCTACTGTAGGTGGTTCCTTAGAGATGATTCCCTGTTTCCATTTCGCTCCGAAGTCCAAGTGATACGCGGTGCTCATGTCTTTAGGAGTATTCACGCCCGGCACTTTCGGAAACTTTGTTTGCGAAAAACTGACGAGCGTCCCGTCGCTCAATTTCGGATAGACATTCTCCGGCGGCGTCTTCCCCTCACGCACCCACTCATCCATGTCGGTGATGAGCGCCCGCCAAAACCAGCGGATAGGATTGGGATTTTGGAGTTGTTGTGATGTGTATTCCAAGTTCGTAGGATTGGCTTTCACCGGAGGAAATGCACCGGAGAAATGTTGCAGGCCCGCCAAGAAGTAAATGCGCGTAGTGTCCGGAATCTTCGCGTCAGAGCGCCCATCGGCGGAACTATGGATCAACGAAGCCGCCCTGCCCCAATATTCATACGAAGTATTCGTGTAGAAGATCTTCGGCACCGAATGTGACGCGGTTGCTGCATCTAGCACTCCCGCCCGTTCTGATGAATCCGGATCTTTCTCTGGCAAGTCTGTAAACGGAAAAAGGTCTGTTGGAAAATAAATGCTCGACATCGGCTGAGCATCGCGCGACGGCTGTGCGAATCGGTGATTAAAACTTCCGCGTCCCGCGCCCGCCACATGCGCGAGCACGCCATCGAGCACTTGTCGATCGTTTTCATCAACGTTGAAGTCCTGGTAAACATAGTGCCGGAGAAACCGCCCTGATTGTGAAATTCCGGCAGCATACGCGCGTTCAATCGGAGCAATGGCTTGCGCGTCGTGTTTGAGGTACGACACAAAATCGCGGACCGCCGCCAGCCCTAATCCCACAACTACGGGATTCTTAGCTGAATAAATAAGCTCGTAGATTTCCCCCGAATGAAATCCGTCATTCAAGTGGATGTGATAGGGGTCGGCCAACACCTTGCCGTCGACAGTATGCGCAAAACTCCATTCGCTCGAAGGAATGACCTTGCGCATTCCATCCGGACTACTCCGAACCGTCAAAACATTCTGCGGACTCTTTCGGTCGTCTACTGGATAACTCTGTCCTCCAGCAGGTCCGAGGAGTATGTGGCCCAGCGGCATATCTTCCCGCGTCTCGGGCAAGGTGAAGTCCGTCCGCACTAAGCCGTGAATCTCTTTTCCGTCCTTCTCGTGCGCGACGGGGGCGTACAACTTCAGATTTCTTGCGTCGGGCCCGAGGTCCCACTCCCACCCGAGCCAAGCCAGCGTATACCCTTTGTTCAGAAGCCATCCGTCGCCGAACGAAGCCTCTTGATCGACTCCTCCGGGCGCTCCACCATCCACAATACGCAGTAATCCTCTACCTCCGCGGTTTGGGATTTCCAGCAGGAGCACGTGATTGGCCTTGCTAGAGTCCTTGGGTCGCAGCAGATACAGATCAGACGAGAACTCGACTTCGCCGTTCTTGCTCTTGTCGGCATTATCGATGTCCACGATCTGGCGATTGTGCTTGTTCTCAGGGCGCACCGAAAAATAGACACGCGCAATGATTTCCTCGTATGCGCCGGCCGTGCCCCAACTCTTTCCTCCTGCAACGTCAGTACGCGAGACCACTTCAACGCGAATAACTCTTGCATAACAAGATAAAGAGAGCACAAGAATGAAGAACATCAGGCAAAGCCAATATCTCATCCGGAATTCCTCGCAAAATGAATAGCCGAGAGTCTAATGGAGAACGCCTGAATCCGACACAAAAAGAAAGCAGCCCGAAGGCTGCTTTATGTCTCCCGCAAATAATGTGATTAGAATCTGATCTGCGGTCCAAACGTCACGCGGACATTATTATGCGCGCCGTTCTGGAAGTACATCAGATCGCCAACTTCAGCACGAACTCCGAACCAGCCGATAAACGCTTCCACTCCGCCACCTGGATAGAACACCGGGTGCGTGTCACCGTCGGTGATGTTAGAAATCGTGCCATTGAATGTTGCTGGCGCGTTCGGCGTGACCACGCTGAAGTTCACGAAACCACCCTTCGCAACACCAAATACCCTGACCGCTCCGGGAGTGTGTACCTTCAGCCCGAATAGCCCGGTAGTCGTTCGGAAATTTGCCTGAAAAGTTGTTGGCGGTATCGTGATCGGAATATTCACTGTTGTGCTTCGACGGAAGTCGTAAGCTCCCTCGGCTTCCAGTTGCACTGATCGATGGACATTGAACCCGATCCGGCCTCCAATACCATACTGGTTCAAATTGATCGGGTCTATCCGCAAGTAATCAAAAAATGCGCCGATTTCACCGTGGTCTCTATCTTGCGCGAACAGCGAAGGCGATGCCACCATCGTCAACGCCACAAAAAATAGCAGTGCTAGCTTTCTCATTCGAGTCTCCCTGGCTTGCCGCAAATCCAGGGCTAAACGCGCCGGACTCGCAGTAACTTTCTAGTTAACATGGATGCTGGCAGAGTAGCAGGGGTGGGCTGCTTAGAGGGTCTTCTGGAGC
The DNA here is from genome assembly GCA_025462725.1 of Terriglobales bacterium. Classification (GTDB taxonomy): domain Bacteria; phylum Acidobacteriota; class Terriglobia; order Terriglobales; family Acidobacteriaceae; genus JAICLA01. Next base: position 326,288 of record JAOAPE010000003.1, read on the forward strand.
GCTTTAATGATGTAATTTTTTCTTAAGATCTTGTGCGATTCGGCCGCCATGGAAACGTCCGTTTTCGATGAATATTTCGTTCGTCCGCGAACCCGCCAGCAAAACGCCCGCAACGTAAACTCCCGGGACGTTGCTCTCCAATGTTTCTGGATCGCAGGCCGGACGCTTATCTTCGCCCAGCAGTTCGATTCCGACGCTGCGTAGGAAGTCAAAATCAGGATGATATCCCGTAAGTGCGAAAACGAAATCGTTCTTCAACTCTTTCCGTCCGTCAGGAGTTTCGAGCACCACTGTATCCGGCGTGATCTCCACCACTGAGCTGTAGAAGAAAGCGGGGATCTCGCCACTCTTGATGCGATTCTGAATGTCGGGAAGAATCCAATACTTGATGTTCTTGTGTAGCTCGGGGCCGCGATGCACTATCGTGACGCGCGCTCCATGCCGCCAAAGCGCCAATGCCGCAATCGCGGCCGAATTCTTTGCGCCGATGACAAGCACATCCGTGTCGTAATAGGGGTGCGGCTCCTTGTAGTAATGGAAGACCTTTTGCAAGTCCTCACCGGGAATGCCCATCATGTTCGGCAAATCGTAGTATCCCGTGGACATGATTATTTTCCGCGGTTTGTATTCGTGCGCCGCCTCGTGCTGATCGATCGTCATCACGCGGAAGTTATTGTCTTCACCCGTGATGTTAATGACCTTTTCGTATTGGCATACTTTCAGTTTGTAAAACTGCGTTACGTTCCGGTAATACTCCAGCGCCTCTTCGCGCGTAGGCTTCTGATTGGCAGTCGTGAATGGGATACCGCCGATCTCCAGCAGCTCCGGCGTGGTGAAGAAAAGCATGTTCGGCGGATAGTGATAAATGGAATTCACCAAACATCCTTTATCCACTACCGTAACTGTCGCGCCGGCTTTCTGCGCTTCAATCGCGCATGCAAGACCGGTTGGTCCCGCACCGATTACCAGTACATCGGTCTTGCTCGATCCATCCCGCTTGCGTTTCACGCGCGTCAACGTGGAGACGGTCGGCTTTTCCTTCGTCGATATCTTATCCATCGGGAATCGAGTTTAACATTCTGCTTGTACTCGCTCGGACTCGCGCCCAGCTTGGTTCGATATAATAAAGAGTTCACCATCAGGAGATCACGACACATGGCCACTTCCACTTCGGCAGCAACGCGCCAGGAGAAAGATTCCATCGGCATCAAAGAGATTCCAGCGGATGTCTACTATGGCGTGCAGACCGCGCGTGCCGTTGAGAACTATCCCATCTCTGGCATGCGCGCCCATTCCACACTCATCAAGGCATTCGGAATGGTCAAGAAGGCCGCTGCCGAAGCCAATCAGGAACTCGGTCTGATTGATGACAAACGCGCAAAGGCCATCTTCTCCGCCGCGAACGAAGTCATAGAGGGAAAATGGAACCAGGAATTCGTTGTGGACGTTTTCCAAGCCGGCGCTGGCGTCAGCTTTCACATGAACACGAACGAAGTCATCGCTAACCGCGCTACTGAGATTCTCGGGGGCAAACTTGGCGAATATCAAGTGCACCCTAACGACCACGTCAATTACGGACAATCAACCAATGACGTCTTTCCCACGGGCATGCGACTCGGCGCGCTGCTTGAACTAGAAAACCTTTACCCCGCACTCGAATCCCTCGCGACTGCATGCGAAAAGAAAGCCAAAGAGTTCGACAAAGTAATGAAGTCCGGGCGCACACACATGCAGGACGCGGTTCCCATCCGTCTCGGCCAGGAGTTCGCCGCTTATAGCGTTGCCATTCGCAAATCCATTGAAGGTATCCGACACGCTGCAGAGTCGCTCCGTGAACTTGGCCTCGGCGGTTCCGCCGTTGGTACTGGAATCAACACCCATCCCGATTACCGCGAGAAAGCCATCGCGCACCTCGCGAAGATCTCCGGCCAAAAACTCACTCCCGCATCTGACATGCGCTGGGCCATGCAATCGAACTACGCCATGGCGAATGTTTCGTCAGCTCTCCGTAATCTGGCACTGGAAATCATCCGCATCTCCAATGACGTTCGCCTGATGTCCTCCGGCCCCAACACCGGATACGCCGAGATCAATCTCCCTAGCCTTCAGCCCGGCTCCAGCATCATGCCCGGCAAGATCAATCCGGTCATGCCCGAACTCGCTGCGATGGTTTCTTTCCAAGTGATCGGCAATGACACCGCCGTGGCCTTCGCCGTCCAAGGCGGACAGCTCGAACTCAACGTCATGATGCCCACAATGTCGTACAGCGTGATGCAATCCATCACCATAATGACGAACATGGTCCGCGTCTTCACTGACAAGTGCATAGCCGGAATCACTGCCAATGAGAGCCGCTGCAATTTTTATTCGCAAAGCACCGTTTCTCTTGCCACCGCTCTCAACCCCTATATTGGATACGCCAAGGCCGCCGAGATCGTGAAAGAATCTGTCGCCACCGGACGCTCCATCATCGACATCGCTCGTGACAAGAAGCTGCTCAGCGAAAAGGAGATCGAAGAAATCCTCGATCCTGTTCGCATGACCGAACCGCAATACCCACTGGACTCAGCCAAAGAGCGCGACAAGAAAACAAAGTAGAGTGTTACAAACAACTACTTCCAATCTTCTTACGGCTTCCTTCGTGTGTCCGGTGTGATCCGTGGCAAGCGTTTGGTTTCAGAATGAAATTCTTCATCATCCTGCTCGCGCTCACCACCTCTGCATTTGCCGGCATCATTGATGACGTCCGCTCAAGCATTGCTCGCGGAGAGATCCGCACCGCAGAATCACAACTGCGCTCATATGAAGCGCAGCGCGGCTCGACGCCGGAATCGCTCGAAGCTCACTCATGGATCGCTCGCGGCCTATTAAGCACCCGACAATTCGCTCGTGCCGATGAATACGCCACGAAGACCCAGGAACTCGTTGTCGCGCAGCTCAGGAAGACTTTTTCCACACTCGATGCTGAACCGCATCTCCCCGTCGCACTCGGTGCAGCCATCGAAGTTCAAGCATTGTCAAAGGTGGCGACGGGCGAACGCGCATCCGCCGTGGACTTTCTACAGAAACAGCTTAAGACTTATTTCGATACTTCAATCCGCTCGCGAATCCAGAAGAACCTGAACCTGCTGAGCCTTGAAGGAAAGCCTGCCCCAGCTCTCCAGATAACTGAACATCTTGGCTCAGCGCCCAAGCCATTCTCCGCATACAAGGGACAACATCCGGTCTTGCTCTTCTTTTGGGCGCATTGGTGTAGTGACTGTAAAGCTGAGATTCCTATTATTCGTAGATTGAGCGATGAGTTTGCATCGAAAGGGCTGGCCATTGTCGGCCCTACGCAGCGCTATGGATACGGCGCCGGCGGCGCCAATCTATCGCCCGGCGCGGAGCTGAAATACATAGAGGAAGTACGCCAGAAATTCTATTCACCGCTCGAAGGTATGGCCATTCCCATCAGCCAGGAAAACTTCAAGCGCTATGGCGCCAGCACTACTCCCACTCTCGTTCTGGTCGACGCAAAAGGAACCGTCCGCCTCTACCATCCCGGTGCAATGAGTTACGAAGACCTGCGCGACAAAATTGTGCCCTTATTTTCAACCAACCATTAAAACTAACGACTGGGCCACCGTCCGGAAGTCGCACAAGCAACTAGAAACTAAAAATCAGAAACTAGAAACTCACCTTCCCTCCCCAGGAATTCTCAAACACAGTGTGTTCCATCGGGAATCTTCCGCCGTAAGCCTTGTCTTGCCCTTTCAACTTGCCCACGCCCAACAACGCCACCACCCGGACATCCTGCTGCGGAATCTCCAGAACTTGCTTCACCTGCGACTCGACAAACCCTTCCATTGGCGCGGTGTCATACCCGAGCGCCTCCGCCATCAGCATCATGTGCGTGAACGCGATCATGACTTGCCTGTTTCCCCACACTCCCCAATCGGGGCCCCAGCCGCAAACGTCTCCCGGAGGCGCACTCAGCGCGCCTTCCACTGCTTGCCGCATTCCGTCCGCACCTTCGGCTTTCACAAAGCCTTCTTTGATTCCCAGTTCGATAACTAACTCCAAGTCACCTTGCTGCCAGGCTTTCAGCGCCGCGCAGGCCACTATCACCACGGACGCGTCTTCCACCTTCTGCTGCGCGAACGCAGCTCCCCGCAGTTTCTTCCGCTGCCCCGGATCGCGCACAACAATGAATCGCCACGGCTGAATGTTGTATCCGCTGGGCGCTTCGCGTCCCGCATCGAGAATCTTCTTCAGGTCTGCATCGGGGATTGGCGAACCATCAAAGTCCGAGCTAGCCCGCCTTGTGCGGATGATTTCATCAAGCGACTTCAATTCCGGCATCTTCGTTCTCCTTGCATTGGACAACCATATTCAACTTCGCATAGATGTCAAAATCCTTCCGCGTGATTCGACTAAAAATACGCGATTTTAAACCTTCCCTTTCCCGCAGCTCACATTTATCGTTACCCACCACAGAGGACAACTAATGAATGATGTTGAACGAAGCTCGCGCAGCGGAGCAGTTCTGCTCGGGCTGTTATTGGCCGCCGGTCTCGTCATAGGTGGATGGGCGCTCGGTGCGCAGATTAAGGCCACACGACTTAGCGAGTCGTTATGTCACAGTAAAAGGGCTGGTCGAGCGCAAAGTGAAATCTGACCTCGCCGTCTGGCCGCTCAGTTACAAGGAAGCTGGCGACGATCTATCAACCGTCTACGCTAAGACAGAAGCTGACAAGCAAGCCATCTTGCAGTTTCTGGCGCAGCAAGGCATTGAATCTTCTGAGATTGAGTTAGGAGTCGTTCGGGTGGTGGATACGCAGGCCAACGAGTATGGCGGCAGCAACCGTGCGCCACATCGCTATATTGTCGAGCAACAGATTACAGTTCGCACTTCGCGAGTGGATCAAGTCGCGCTAGCCGCCCAGAAGACCATGCTGCTATTGCAGCGCGGCATTGTCCTCAACAGCAATCCTGGACAATCAGTCGCGTACAAGTTCACAGGACTGAACTCCATTAAGCCTGACATGATCACCGAAGCTACAAGGAATGCCCGCGCCGCCGCCGATCGCTTTGCTTCCGATTCAGGAAGTCGGGTTGGCTCCATCCGCCAAGCGAATCAGGGCACGTTTTCAATCGTCGCCGCCAACCAAGGCAGTGACACGAATGAGAATGAATACGGCGGAAATTCAGGCGATAGCAGTCTCATGAAAACCGTTCGGGTCGTCACATCGGTGCAATATTACTTGGATAAATGAGGTTGACCCATACCGCTTAATTGATATAGTATGCGCGTTACACTTTACTTATTGTAATAGATAAGCCCTTTGTTTTCTCATTTTTACATTTAACTCCTTTGTTTTGTCATATTTGCCGACCATCGCTGTACAAACCCTTTGTTTTGTCATATTTAGGTTTTAGGGGGAGGGGCGGTGGCAAGGCCCAATGCTGTGTTATAAAACTCCACCTATGAAACTCCGCTTCCTTTTAGCGCTCCTCCTTGCATCAGTCACTGCCTTCGCCCAGGCTCCGACGTATGACGTCCTTATCCGTAACGGAAGAGTGGTTGACGGCAGCGGCAATCCCTGGACTTACGCCGACATCGGCATCATTGGCGACCACATTGCCTTCATCGGACACGCCGCTCCGGCCGTCACCGCCAAGCGCACGATCGACGCCAAAGGTCTGATCGTCGCTCCGGGATTCATTGACATGCTTGGCCAATCGGAAACAAACCTTTTGGTGGACAAGCAAGCGGTCAGCAAGCTCACGCAAGGCATTACCACGGAAATCACCGGAGAAGGCGAATCCATATCTCCGCAGAACGCGCGACTAGTCGCCGACGCAAAGGATTGGACTGAACACTTCCACGTCAACATCGATTGGCATTCGCTGGATGAATATTTTCGGCGTCTCGAAAAACAAGGCAGCGGAATAAATCTTGGGACGTACGTTGGCGCTACGCAGCTTCGCCGATTTGTGATCGGTGATGACGACCGCCCGCCTACGGCTGAGGAACTGAAGACGATGCAAGGCATGGCAGAAGACGCCATGCAGGAAGGCGCCATGGGCGTCTCCACATCGCTTATCTACGCGCCCGCTTTCTATGCCAAGACCGATGAGCTGATCGCGCTCGCAAAGATCGCTTCTCAGTACGGCGGGATTTACGCCTCGCACATTCGCAATGAGGGAGACCACGAGGCAGAAGCGCTCGACGAAGCTTTCCGAATCGCGCGTGAGGCAAACATTGCGGTCGAAATCTTCCACCTGAAATCATCTGGACGCGATAACTGGGGAAAGATGCGCGACGTTGTGGCGAAGATTGAGCAGGCACGTACTGAAGGGCTCGACATTACCGCCGACCAATATCCATATATCGCCTCCGCAACATCGCTAGGAGCATCCATCCCGCCCAAGTTCCACGACGGCGGCACCGATGCATTCATGGCCCGGCTCAAAGATCCGGCACAGCGCGCCGCAATCCGAACCGACCTCACCGGTAACGATCCAAACAAATTTGAAAACATGTGGCGCGGCGTCGGCGGACCCGAAGGCGTGATGGTCGTCTCAGTGCTGAATCCCGAGCTGAAGCAATATGAAGGCAAGACCATCGCTGCCATCGCGCAGATGCAAAAGAAAGACCCGTTCGACGCATTGATGGATTTCGTCCTCGCCGACCACAACAACACCGGCGCAGTGTACTTCAGCATGAATGAACAGGATGTGCGGCTGGCGATGCAGCAACCCTGGGTAAGCGTCGGCACCGATTATGGCGAAGTGAATCCTACCGGACCGCTGGGCGAGAGCAAGTCACATCCTCGCGCTTACGGTTCATTCACGCGGATACTGGGCAAGTATGTTCGCGAAGAAAAAGTCCTGACGCTTGAGAACGCGATTCGCAAGATGACTTCCCTGCCCGCGCAGCGTGTGAAGTTGGAAAAGCGCGGCATGATTCGTCCCGACTACTACGCCGATATCACTATCTTCAATCCGGATACGGTCCTCGATGTAGCAACGTTCGAGAATCCCAATCGCACTTCCGCCGGAGTCGAATACGTCTTCGTGAACGGGGTCCTCTCACTCGAGCACGGCAAAGTCACTGGCCAGATCGGCGGACGCCCACTGCGCGGCCCCGGATATGCAGGTCGCGGCGTAGCTGCTGACGGGCTTCGCCCAAAAGGAAAGATTCAAGGCATCGTGACCTCGCCTGATGGTTGGCCTCTCACTCGCGCTACGGTCACTCTGACGGACGCAAAAGGCTCAGTGGTAGCAACGACAAACTCCAAGCGTGAAGGAGCATACGAGATCGTTGGAGCTGCCGAATGTAAGGCCTGCATCTTGAGCGCGGAGCGTCTCGGATTCACAAAGCAGGAAAAGAAAATCGACTACAACGGTTCAAACTCCGTCTCGTTCAGCTTTGCTTTGTCGCCGGAAAAGAAGATCAAGTGAGGTGAAGCCGCCAGAGCGTAATGCTCAGTACCTCGCGCAGAAATAAGGTAATGCGTTGTCGCGCGGCAAGATTTTTTGTTCCCGGACGTGGCGACCCGTATGCTGTCACACCTTGATCAGCGAGCATACGCTTTATCCGATAGATGTGATATCCGTCGCTGACCACAACGCACGTGGTCATCTTGTTGGCCTTCGTGATCGCAGCCACACGTTGCGCGGATTCGTTTGTGTCTTGTCCCTGCGTTTCCGCGATGATCTTGCTCTCAGGGACGCCGACGGAAATCAGATATTCGCGCCCGACGCCACCTTCAGAGAAGGTTGGGTCATCCCCATTTCCACCAGTGGTGATGATGAATGGAGCGATTCCCTGCTTATACAGAGTTAGTCCGTGATCCAGACGTGCGCGAAAGACAGGTGATGGTTTCCCGGCATACTCTGCCGCGCCAAAGACCACTATAACGTCGGCGCGGCGAGTCTCATCCTGTGTGGATTGCCTTGCGATCCGATAGTAGTTGACGGTGATGTAAACGATTAGAAGTGCAGCGATGATGAACGCAATCCAGCGTTTAGCATTGCGGCGAAAACCAGATGGGTTCTTTGCGTTGCGGAACAACGCCATTAGCCAAGCACTTCCATAATGCTGTCGGCGGAAATAGCGCCTTCGCGGATAATGCGCCAGCCGTTCTCTTCGTCGGTAAGGTCAACGATTGTGGAAGCGACGACGCGCGGTGATGTTCCGCCATCTACGATCAATGGAATGCGGTCGCCTAATTGTTCGCGGACGCTTTCAGCAGTTGTACACTCGGCGGCGCCACTAAGATTCGCCGAGGTCGCGGTAATGGGAAATCCCGTAGCGCGCACTAATGCGACTGGGATCTCCGCTGATGGAACGCGCACGGCGACATTTCCGGTATTGGCGGTTACTTTCAGCGGAAGTCGCGAAGAAGCTTTAACAATAACGGTCAACGGCCCCGGCCAGAACCTTCGTGCCAGCGCATAGAAATCCCCTTGCAGCGGCTGCGCAAGGTCTTCAATCTGTTCAATGCTTTCCACGATCAGTGAAAGAGCTTTATGTCGCGAGCGGGATTTGATCTCGTAGATACGGTCAACAGCACGCAGGTTTAAGGGATCCACGGCCAGACCGTAGAATGTGTCTGTCGGCATGCCAACCACTTGTCCGGCTTTTATGCGGTCGGCGATGTAGCTGATCAGGTTGGATTCCGGCGTTGAGCTGTTGACCTTTAGAATTTCGGCAGACAATCGTTCCTCTTTGTTCGGCTATTGAAAAATGATTGGAGCGGCGAAACGTAGCACAGGCTGTGCGCCCTAGACGCAAGAGTATAAGCCTAATTGCAGGCTTGTCACTGCTAAAGATGGTACCAGTTCTCCCGGTTCCTATGTAGGATGAAGCAACGGCAGTTAATGTGAGACCTTGAACAAAATCGTGAAGACAACCGAGCGATTGCGTCCGGTACAGAGCCGGCAGAACGCAACCATAAAAGCACTCCGGAGAGCATTCGCGCACGGCGAACTGACTGAAGAAGGCTGCTGCGCCATCGAGAGCGTCAAGATTGTTGAAGAGGCCATCCGCAGCGGACTCAAGTTTCACGCCATCATCTTGAGCGAATCAGCCACGAATTCACGGTCAGCGGAAATACTACTTTCGCAAATTAAGCCCAGTGTCGAGGCTCTAGTTGTTCCAGACGATGTCTTTAAAAGTGCAGTGGATACGGAATCACCGCAAGGTGTCGCAGCTCTAGTATTCCCTGCCAAACACAAAATAGCGGAGATACTGCGACCAGGTTCTCTGGTCATAGTCACTGCGGGAATTCAGGATCCCGGAAATCTGGGGACGATCATTCGTTCCGCTGAGGCATTCGGCGCAAGTGGCGCAATCCTTGGTGAAAACACGGTTAGCCGATTCAACGCAAAAGCCATACGGGCGTCAGCAGGATCTCTGTTCCGTGTGCCCTGTGTAGCATCGAACCTCAAAGATGCCATCGCGGCGCTTAGAAAAGCAGGATTTCGCCTCTTCGGTACTTCGTCGCACAAAGGCGTTCGACTGGACGGAGCGAAGCTGACCGGTTCCATGGCGCTTCTTATTGGCAGAGAAGGCTCTGGATTGCCGGAGAACGTAATGGCACAAATGGACCAACTCGTGACCATTCCTCATTCGAGCACGTTGGAATCTCTCAATGCCGGAGTCGCAGCTTCTGTCCTGCTTTATGAAGCGGACCGGCAACGTCGCTCGGCTGGAGAATCTAAATGAGTCTGTTCGCTTCGGTCCCGGATTCACATGTGACACGCGACCGGAGCCGACCGCTGGCAGACCGAATGCGTCCTGCATCGCTCGACGAATTCGTTGGGCAGGAACATATACTCTCTCCCGGCAAACCCCTGCGGCTTCAGATTGAACGCGACGATCCTGGCTCCATCATCTTCTGGGGACCGCCCGGCGTTGGCAAAACCACCCTCGCCAAGATCATCGCACGTGTCACCAAAGCTGACTTCCTGGAATTCTCAGCAGTCTTGGTAGGAATAAAAGAGATCAAGCAGGTGATGGCTGATGCACAGAAGGCCCGCGAGATGGGAACTCGCACCATCATCTTTGTTGACGAGATACATCGTTTCAACAAAGCCCAGCAGGACGCGTTCCTTCCGTACGTCGAAAACGGCAGCATTCGCTTGATCGGCGCGACTACGGAGAATCCGTCGTTCGAGGTCATTTCCGCTCTGCTTTCGCGATGCAGAGTGTACGTTCTCAATCCGCTTACTGAAGATCAGATTGTGCTGCTGCTGCAACGCGCGCTCGCCGATAAAGATCGTGGACTCGGCCCACTCACCCTGACTGCGTCTGAAGAGATACTCCGGACCATCGCGCGATACTCAGATGGCGATGCCCGCGCTGCCTACAACGTTCTGGAAGTGGCGTCGGCCACAGCAGCCGAGACCGAGAATCGTGAGATCACGGCGGAAATAGTTTCTGACGCGATGCAACGGAAGTTGCTGAAGTACGACAAAGCAGGTGAGGAGCATTACAACCTCATATCCGCATTGCACAAATCCGTCAGGAACAGTGATCCCGATGCCTCGCTCTATTGGCTCGTTCGAATGCTCGAGGCCGGCGAAGACCCGATGTATTTGGCGCGGCGAATCGTCCGCATGGCCGTTGAAGACATCGGGCTGGCCTCTCCGCAGGCGCTCGCTGTCACGTTGGCTGCGCGCGATGCCTTTGATTTCCTCGGACATCCTGAAGGTGATCTAGCCCTTGCACAAGCGGTTGTTTATCTGGCGCTCGCTCCGAAGTCGAATGCGGTGTACACCGCCTTCGGCGCAGTCCAGCAGGACGTGGCCACAACGTCGGCAGACCCCGTACCGCTTCATCTTCGTAATGCTCCCACCGGATTGATGAAGTCAATCGGATACGGCAAAGGTTATCAGTACGCCCATGATCTCGAAGAGAAAGTTGCAGACATGCAGTGCTTGCCTGACAACCTAAAAGACAGGCGTTACTACAATCCTACTGGCGAAGGGTACGAGCGCGAGTTGCAGAAAAGGATGGAAGAGATCAGGAAAGCGCTGAAGAAATGATCAGCGGTTGCGTCTGCGGTGTTCTTTCAGGATGCACCGATCCATCACAACAGTGATACCCGCTTGACGGGCTTTTTCCGCAGCGGCTTCGTTTACGACCTCTTCTTGCATCCAGATACACGGCACTTTCAGTTGTATCGCCTGATCGACTATTTCGTCCACAAACTCCGCACGGCGAAAGATATTCACGACATCGATTTTCTCCGGCACATCTTGAAGGGTAGGAAACGCCTTCTCACCGAGCGCGCCATTGATGGTGGGATTTACGGGGATAATCTTGTATCCGGCGGATTGCATGTAGGCCGAGACACCGTAGCTGGGTCGGAGCGGACTAGACGAGAGTCCTACCACGGCAATGTTTTTAGCACTGCTCAAAACTTCAGAGATTTGATCAGTAGCAGTCGTGTTCACGGTTCACTCTCCAATCAGATCCACGGCAATCCTTCTGCTCGCGGTCTTTTCACATAAGCTCACCGGCTTTTCAATCCCACCGATGCGAAGCATTGTATGGGATGCAAGACGAATACAGTAGTTTTCCTTCAACGGCTTATTTTGCCGGACCGCTCTTTTCCTTGAAGTTCTTCAACGCCACCTTTTTGAGCGTCTCAGGCACATTCTTGTTCATCGAAAGCGCTTTCAGATCGTTCACTTGAAGGTTCTTGACCATCGTTAATGACAAATCCAACGGACAACGCGGATTGTTGATCAAGTTCTTCAGCACGTTGTAATTTTTCATGAACTTGCGGCTGCGCTGGATATCGCGCAACACGCTTTGCTGCACGTTCTTCATCCCCGCAATATTCTCGACCTCGGAATCGGTGAGCTTTGGAGATGCCAGAACCGCGGAAGACACCACTTTCGAGCCATCACGGATCAGCACGGAGCGCTCTTCCTTGTTTCCGAGCATGGCAAGCTTCACCCGGTCGCCCACCTTCAGTTTCGCGATCTTCTGCAGGATGGATTCCCTGCCGGATTCTTGTTTTGCTGCGGCTGGTGCTGCGGCAGCAGCTGGAGCCGCGGGCGCAGCCGCAGCGGCTGGAGTGCCAAGATAAAGTTCAGTGACCGTACCCGCCGGAGCTTCTTCGCTCGTGGCTAAAGCTGGCTGCGCCGCAGCAGCCTGCAGTGTGCTTGAGACTGACCTGACGCCAGTAACGGCCAGTTCGTCAGACGTGCCGTCAGTCAATTCGAACGGCTTGTCCATCTCCGCTGCAATATCAGCGGCATGCTCGGTCATGTATTGATCGAGAAAGAGGAGATCTTCGTGGTAATCGTGCGTGGTGCCTATCTTCTGTTCGTCCATTGGTATCCTATTGGCTGCTTTATTGCAATGTAGAGCGACAGCATACCCCACGAGCATCACGGACACGCAGGAATTTAATCCGCAGCAGTAGCCGGGGTTCCCGAGCGACGCATCACGAGAAATGCGTTAATGAAGGGATTGATGTCGCCATTTAATACGCGATCGACATCGCCGACTTCAAATTTAGTCCGGTGGTCTTTGGCCATACGGTAAGGATGAAGCACGTAAGACCTGATCTGCGAACCGAAATCAATGTCGAGCTTCGAATCCTCGAGCTTCTTGGTGACCGCTCTCTTCTTTTCCAGCTCGAACTCGTAAAGCTTTGACCTCAAAATCTTCATTCCACGTTCACGGTTCTTATGCTGGGAGCGCTCGTTCTGGCAGCTCACCACGATCCCTGTCGGTATATGAATGATGCGGACGGCAGAATCGGTGGTGTTAACGTGCTGTCCTCCCGCGCCGCCCGACCGGTACGTATCAATACGTAGATCGTCCTGCTTGATGTCCACTTCGATGGATTCATCAATCTCCGGCGAAACAAAGACGCTGGCAAAGGATGTATGCCGCCGCTTGGCTTGATCGAAGGGCGAGATACGCACCAAGCGATGCACACCGATCTCACTGGAAAGCAGGCCGAATGCATATTCGCCGGTCACCGTAAATGTCGCGGATTTGATTCCTGCCTCTTCCGCGGGTTGGTGATCGTTGATGACAGTGGTGAAACCTTGGAGCTCGGCCCATCGCAGGTACATGCGCAGCAGCATCTCTGCCCAGTCCTGTGACTCCGTGCCGCCTGCTCCCGGGTGAATTGTAACGATCGCGTTCAGCGGGTCTGTTTCGCCGGAGAGCAGCGTCTTGGTCTCAAGCTTGTCGAGAAGCGTTCGGAGTGAACCGATCTCGCGTTCCAAGTCGGCGGTGATGTCCTCGCCTTCTTTGGCTAGGTCGAAGTAGGCGGCAATGTCCGCAGCGCGCCGCTCTAACTCAGCATCAGTCGCGAGAGAATCCTCAAGCCGCTTGCGCTCACGCATGGTTTGCTGCGAAAGCTCAGGATTCGACCAGAAATTCGGGTCGGCAGTCTTCTTTTCAGTTTGCTCTAGTTGGCGGCGCAGGTTGGGAGCGTCAAAGATACTCCCGAAGGTCGTGGACCTTTTTGCCGAGGGATTGGTATTCGCGTTCTAATTCTTCAATGTTCAAGCTAGTTGCCCCTTATGACGCCGGCGCGCAGTGAGAACCGCACGAACAGCACCATCACAGAAATTATCGCACACGCAATGGCAAACCAATCACCGTGCCGGGTGTAGAACGTGGTTTCCGAAATCAGAGAATATTTCGCACGCAGACTAGTTTGCACGTTTGGCTCGGCAGCTGCTACTACGCGTCCATAGGGATCGATTGAGGCGGTTATTCCGGTGTTGGTGGAACGCAGTACCCAACGTTGATTTTCAATCGCTCGCATGCGCGCCATATTCAGGTGTTGTCTGGCGGCGCCTGTCGCGCCGAACCATCCGTCATTCGAGATGTTTACGAATACCTGAGCGCCGTTCGCAGCGAATTCCCTGATCTCGTCCGGGAAAACGGATTCGTAACAGATGAACGGCCCCACAGACTCAGTCGCACCATCCTGGCTCATGTTGAACACGCTGCGGCCAGTTCCAGCAGAAAATGTGCCCACTTCTTTGGTAAGGTTCTTAGCGAAAAATAGCAGCGCCTTGAATGGGACGTACTCGCCGAACGGAACAAGGTGAACTTTGTCGTAGCGCGAGACGAACGCACCCGAAGGTGCGATCAATGCGGCGGAATTCAAGGTTTCGCCTTCGGCGTTCTGTGCCGATGCGTTTCGCACTCCGAGACTGCCCGCGATGATGAATGCATCCCGGTCTGCAGCAAGCGTCGACATCCAATTGTGAAACTTTGGGTCGTTCAAATAGAAGGGCGACGGTGATTCGGGCCACACGATCAATCTCGGAGCGGGATCGTCCCGCTTTGCTGCCCGTCGCGTCTCGTCGGCAAGCTTCGCCATAGTGGCGTCGTAGCTTTGTGATGTCCACCGGAAATCCAGCGGAATGTTCTGTTGAACCAATACAGCGACGTGAGTGGACACTGACGGCGCGATTGAAACAGCTCTCCCGCCTTCAAATAGCCCTACCGCAACAAGAGCGGCACCGGCAATTACCAGTCGCCGCTTGCCTCGGCTAAGAATCGCGCCGACTACCATCGCGTTGATCGCCGCAATCACAAAAGACAATCCATACACGCCGGCTCTAGTAGCAATTAACGGTGTCCAAAAAGCACTGTCCACTTGAGCGGTTCCAAGTAGGTCCCACGGAAATCCGGTAACGCGCGCTCTTGCGAGTTCAACCGCAACCCAAAGGACTGGAACCAAGATCAATGCCTGTGTTCCGGAAAAGAGCTTTCGATTAGTGCATCGGACTATCAAAGCACCAAACAATCCGTGGTACAGCCCCAAGTACATGCAGAACAGGAGCAGCATTAATGCAGCAATGGGTGCTGACAGTCCACCATACAAATGCATGACTCTATACACCCAGTAGCAGGAACATGCATACCAGACTATCCCGCTTGCGTAGCCGATCCAGAATCCTTGTGCTTGAGTGAGAACACCGTCGTCAGAACGAGAAATGACTTGTACTGAAGGACGAGCGAGCAGTGCATACAGCAGCGGTGCAAGTGCGATCCAAGAAAGCCATGTCCAACTCGCGTTGGGAAAGATCAACGCTTGCAGCAGACCAGAGAAGGACGCCAACAAGATTCGAGTGTTTCGCTGGTTCATCCGCCTGAGACTCACGAGCAGAAGTGTATCAGCCCAAGAATATCCCTACGGCCCATGCACAGCGTCTAAACAGTTAATGGTAGATTCTGCAGGCAGAGTCGTCAGTCTTGTTGCGCGCGTTCTGGAAGCAGTGTTCTTCTTCGGAGCGGGACTCGTGCTTGTCGTCATCGTGCTCACCTTTGTCGACATCGTACGCGCCATCGCGGTGCCAGATTCACCTTCGAAGAGCGAAATTGACGCTATGAATAGGGCGGCGTAGAGTAGATACCCAGCGATAAAAAAGATAAATGTCGTCAACTTCCCAGCCTCCCATTCCAAGTTCAAGCCGCGTAAGAATCGTAGTAGCGACCTCAGTCGCGCTCACGTTCATTTCTTTTTGGCGCGCGGCAGCGATAGTCCTCAATGACCTTGGATCCTCAGCTTTTTACGCAGGTGGCATCGCGGAACAAGCGGTAGGCAAGGCAGCGCCGTGGTTCATTCTCGGTGTAATGCTCTTCTCCTTTGCGGTTCGCGCCGTGTACATCGAGAGCTGTTCGATGTTCGTGCGCGGCGGTGTTTACCGCGTAGTCAAGGAAGCTCTTGGCGGAACATTGGCCAAGATCAGCGTTTCCATGCTGATCTTCGACTACATCCTCACCGGACCTATATCCGGCGTCAGCGCGGGACAATACATTGGCGGCCTCATCAACAGCCTGCTGATGATCGCAGAGCGGCACGGATGGATCCCCCGCGCCGTCCATGAGATCTTTCACGGGACTCCGCAACTCAATGAAGCTTGGACGGCCGTTGTCTTCGCGCTTGCGATGACGATCTTTTACTGGTGGGAAAATATCAAGGGCATTGAGGAATCCAGCGAGAAGGCGTTGCGGGTCATGCAGGTCACCGCTGTCATGGTGTTCATGCTGCTGGCCTGGTCAGCCATTACTATCTTGAAAGCGCCTGCGGGATCGGTCCATCTGCCGCCACTACCCATTCCTTCAAACCTGCACTTCAGCGAAGACGCCTTAGGATTCCTAAAAGGCACGAGCCTCGCAACTACTTTTGGACTGTTCGGCATTCTTATCGCCTTCGGGCACTCAGTCCTGGCGATGAGCGGTGAAGAGACTTTGGCGCAGGTCAACCGCGAGATTGCCCATCCCAAGCTGAAGAACTTGAAGCGCGCCGCGATCGTAATAGCGATTTTCAGCTTCGTGTTCACAGGCATATGTTCCCTGCTTGCCGTGATGTTGATCCCGGACGAGGTCCGTGTAGCGGTCTATCGCGACAACCTCATCAGTGGATTGGCGATGCACATGGTCGGGCCAGTCGTGCTCAGGTTGCTGTTCCAGGCTTTCGTCGTGGTCTGCGGATTTCTCATTCTCTCCGGCGCGATCAACACTTCGATTATCGGCTCAAACGGTGTCTTGAATCGCGTGTCAGAAGATGGAGTTTTGACAGACTGGTTCCGCAAGCCGCAGAAAAAGTACGGGACAAGTTATCGCATCATCAACCTTGTAGTCGTGCTGCAGTTGATAACCATCGTCCTCAGCCGCGGCGACGTTATCAAACTTGGCGAAGCATATGCATTCGGAGTGATCTGGAGTTTCACATTCAACAGCCTTGCCATGCTGGTGCTGCGCTTCAAGTACAAGGGAGAACGCACTTGGAAGGTTCCGCTGAATGTAAAGATTGGAAAAATTGAGATTCCATTTGGATTGCTCTCAGTCCACTTGGTTCTGCTTTCCATTGCGATCACAAATCTATTCACCAAATCGATCGCCACAAAGGTCGGCATAGTTTTTGCCGTTACCTTCTACCTGATTTTCTATTTTTCTGAGCGCGACAACCAGCGCAGGCACAAGCACAACGCCCAGCAGATGAAAGAGCACTTCCAGTTAGAGCATCAGGAAACGGTGTCGCCGGAGATTGTCGGAATTCAGCCCGGAAACGTATTGGTCACCGTTCGCGACTACAACACGTTGGCACACTTGCGATGGGTGCTCGAACGCACCGACACTGCGGAACAGGATGTGGTCGTTCTCTCCGCTCGATTAACGGGTCCGGGCAGCGCTGAATACGATCTCTCCACGGAGCAGATATTCAGCGACTACGAACAACTTCTCTTCACGAAAATTGTTTCCGTAGCTGAAGGCGTAGGGAAGACTGTTTCTCTGCTCGTCATTCCCGCGCGCGATGTCTTCTCCGCAATCTCGCAGACTGCGAACACTTTGGAATCCGCAGCCGTCGTTGCTGGAGCGTCCACAAAGATGGCTCCGGAAGAACAAGCATTCCGATTGGGACAAGCATGGGAAGCGATGCCCGAGCCCAAGCGACAGTTTGTTCTCCAAGTGGTCCATCCTGACGGAAAGGTAGATACCTTCCGCATCGGCCCGCATACTCCGACGATGAAGACCGAGGACGTACACTTGGTCCATCGTATGTGGCTGCGCTTGCGCCGTTTCCATGGAATGGAGAATCTCCACCATTCTGACATCGTGACTTTCGCTTTGACGCGGCTAGCGCAAGACTTCGGCCGTGATCCTGACGAGATCGTCCGCGCACTTCGTAAAGGCGAGGGGCGGACATCCGGCTCCCTGGCCGCTGCTACCCAACCGGCGAAGCTGGAACCCCCAAAGGTCGAAGCTGTTCCTACAGACCGCCAGGGCCGCGCCTCTAAGGACAAATTTCAGGGGTTCTAAACGGCTGAAGTAAACGCTTGTAGTGGCAATCTGCAAGCGATATTCTTGAGATATCTATGAGCCATCCACTCCGCACAACTGTTGAAGATTTCGTTCAAGGCCTCAAGAGCTTTGAGCGGGAACTGATCACGCAGGATCGAGTGCGGGATTTCGTGCATGGCCAGCAGCTCTCAATGGAGGCGCTGGCTCCCTATGCGCATTTCCGGGATGAGTACTACACGCGCAACCTGATTTACCGCGACCACCTTTTCGAAGTGATGGCGATCTGTTGGAAGCACGGCCAGAAGACGCCAGTGCACACGCATAACGGACAGCTCGGATGGATGACGATCGCCCAAGGTGAAGTAGCCGTTCACAACTACCGTTACTTGGCATGTAACTGTCCGGAGAGGCAGAACGTTGTTGGACTCGATTGCCTCGGCGGAGCTTCACACATCGAGCTCGAACGGCTTTCGACTGAAGTCTGTAATCAGGATTCCGGCGTTTCCACCGTAGACAAATTGCAATCAATTCACCAGATCGAGAATACTGACACATCAAAGTTCGGTGTCGTAAGCCTGCACGTCTATTCCCTGCCGTTTGATTCGTGCATCTCTTTTGATCTGGATAAGCAACACTGCTGCCGCAAGACACTCAGCTACTACAGCAAGTTCGGCAAAGTGGAAGGCGCGGTAGAGCACACTCAAACTGGCGAATTGCGCGTCATCGGCTAAATACTCGCGCTTATAGCGGGCACTCGTAACTTCTCACGCACAAATTCCACGATCTCAGAAGTCACATATTCAGGCGGAGTGATCCTGAAGATTGGTTTGCCTTGAATCAGTTTGAGTGACACACCGTCCCATTGCGGTTGAGATTGGCTCGTTCTGTGCACGATTACCGCATCTGCTCGGTCGAGGAACTCCAAAGCCGAAGCTTTAAAATCAGCGGTCTCGAAGTCCAACACACTCAGATAAAGATCAGGCCGCAAAAACTTCATCACGCTGTTGGATTCGATGATGACATTTGCAGCCCCTGCAATTTCCTTCCGCAACGCGGGCATAGCTTCGGCGAGCATTCCCTGTTTCGTTCGCGCCCAGATTGAGCGCACCGCACCGGAAACAAGAAATCGCGAGGTATCACTATCGCCAGACCGGTCGCTTTCATCGTCAAGTGACCATGAATGTTCTGTCAAGTTGAGAGCACACTCACATGGCTCAGCGCTGATGGAGCAGACACCGTGTCCGAACTGCGTGATCTTCACGGCAGTCCAGTGATGTACTGTCAGGGCGGCGATCAACCCTGCAACCACGCTGGTTTTGCCAACATCGCGAGAGTGCCCGCCCACGACGATAATCGCCATCTCTATTTCTCTTTCGCCAACCGCGACAAAACTGCCAGCTGCTTTAGATGCTGTTTGAGCGGTTTTGCCGGGATTCCCCAAAAGACCTCACCCTTCCCTGTGATCTCTTTGCCGGTCAGCACCCCGCTTCCGGAGCCGAGAATCACGCCTTCCCCGATGGTCACATGATCGCCCAGTCCCACTTGTCCGCCAATGATGGCTTTGTCCTTGATGACACAGCTTCCGGATATCCCCGTCTGCGCGGCAATCACAACATCTTCGCCAACGAGTACGTTGTGTCCCACGTGAATGAGGTTGTCGAGCTTAGTCCCCCGCCCGATTATGGTTGCGTCCAGAGCACCGCGATCGATCGTGGTGTTCGCGCCTATTTCCACATCGTCGTGGATTTCCAGTTTGCCAATCTGGGGAAATTTCTCGTACTTGCCAGTGGTGTTATCAAGCACATAACCGAAGCCGTCACTGCCGAGTACAGCGCCTGAATGGACGATGATTCGATCGTGCAACGTTGTTCCCGGATAAATGGTTACGTTGGCGTGGATCACGCAATCCTTGCCGATGATTACTCCCGCACCCAATGTCACACCGGAAGCGATTCGCGTTCGGGCACCCACTTCAACCCGGTTGTGCAACACCGAATGTGGCCCGACCGAAGCTCCAAGTCCGAGCTTCGCGTTCTGGTGAACCACGGCTGTTGGATGAACACCCAGTTGGTGGTCTGCACTGTGCTCAGAAATGAGCATCGCTGCGCGCACGAAAGCGAGCTTCGGTTGACCCGCTAAGAGGAATACCTTCGCCGCCTGACCGATTTGTCCCGCGATCTTCTCCGGAGCGATCACTGCAGCCGCTCGCGACTCCAGCGCCGACGAGAGGAACTTCTCGCCTTCAATGAAGACCAGATCGTGCGGGCCCGCGCTGCCTAAGCTCGCGACGCCGGAAATATCCGGTACCTTCGGGTCTTCATTGACGAGTCTAGCGCCTATGCTCTTCGCAATCTCCTGGAGCGAATATCCCATGTGGATGGTTTCCTCAATTCCGATTGTAAGGCACTCAATTTCAATACAGTGCGGGTTCTCCGGGCGGACGCGTCTTCCACCTGCGATGCACCCAGAGCCATTGGTCGGGATGTCGGCGAGCGCACTTCTCCAAAGCCTTCGTGAACAGCGCTGTGTTCGCGATTGCGTCGGCCTCCGCATCTCCGGTGCGAATGAGTGTGAGCGCTGGCTCAAACTGAATGCGATATCGCTTCAGATCGGGATCCCATATTGTGAATGCCGGTAGAACTGCAGCATCTGTTTTCAATGCTACTCGTGCCATCCCGCTAGCCGTACAAGCCGCGATTCCGAAGTAGTCAACAAAAACACCTTGTGGCGGAGTCATGTTGGTGTCCATCAGAATTCCCACCGTATCACCCGCTCGCATCGATGAGATCAATGTCCTCGCGAATTCTCTGTTGTCAAAAGTGCTGTTGCCATGTAGCGTTCGATAACGCCGCACCAAGTCATCAATAAGCGGATTATCCAAATCGCGAACCACGATCTTAATGGGGAATCCGTACAACGAGTGCGCGAAGGACCCGACTTCCCATCCACCGAAATGGCCGGTGAGTAGCAGGACGCCTTTCCCACGCTGTCGCGCGGCTTCGAAATTCTCGAAGCCGTCGTGGATGGCAACCGTCTTTACGTTTTCTTTCGTGTATTTCGGAAAGAGGCAGAACTCCGCGAGTTGACGCCCCATGCCGGTGAATACAGCTCGCAAAATGCGACTGCGTTCTGCTTTTGTTTTTTTCGGAAACGCGAGTTCCAAGTTCCGGCGTCCAACGCGACGCAGCTTGGGATGCGCCAAATAGACCAATCTGGCAAGCGTAATTCCCACCGCCCGCGCGAGCGGACGCGGCAGCATGCCTATGCCACGCACCAGAAGCCAGAGCGGCAGAAATTCCAATTTGTAGCGCATTCGGTGCTTTGGACGTTAGCATCCGTCAAAATTCAATGTCAAACCTAAGCGATACAATGGTCGGCATGAAATCCGTTCACCTGTCCGTTTTCGCCGTAGCTTTGGTTATCTCCGGATGTAAAGCCTCCGCTCCCGGCTCTCTTGAGACCAGCGTGGCCACCGAGTTAAAGCAGAACGTCACCATTGGCGGCAAAGATGCGAAGAATCCCACACTAGACACGCCAGACATCGCGCATGAGGGACAGGAACACTTCATGCATCACTGCCAGATTTGCCACGGATACGACGGACAGAACACGGGCGTACCTTTTGCGGAGAAGATGTCGCCGCCCGTAGCCGACTTGAAATCAAAAGATGTTCAGGGATACACCGACGGACAAATGAAATGGATTATTGAAAATGGCATTGGGCCTTCCGGTATGCCGGGATGGAAAGGGATCCTCGAAGAAGACGAGATGTGGAAGATTGTCCGTTATATGCGGCATCTGCCGCCGAAGGGCAGCTTGGGTATGCCGGACATATTCAAAGAGGAAGCTGAAGAACATCAACAACTGAAGTCAGGAAAAACAGATGAGAGCAAGCCGCACTCACATACCCATCTGCACCAGCACTAGTTTGTTTTAGCAGCAGGGCCTGCCGGAGCAGGCTTGCTTTCGGCTTCCACTTGAGTTGCATATTTCAAGACTGTGGTCGTGAAGACCGTTCCGTCTGCTGGCGTCTCGATTCTTCCCATCAAGATCGTCCTGGTAGGCACGCGGCGACCGTAGAAGCTACGTGTGCTGTCGTCATCGGCATAGATTGCGGCGCCGTTGAGCGTCAAGCCTGCAAAGACTCCGCGAGCGCGGGAGTAGGTCAGCACTTGTGCGCGCATCTTCCAATCCGTCATGCCTTCGGCGTGACGTCCAACCGGACCGGCCGCAGCTGAAGCATCCGCTCCCAGCTTAAATTTGCTGCTAAGCAGCGCGCGCATGCCGCGGTCGTTCATCACTAACATCACTAGGTCAACAGCTTGGGCACCGATTTGCAATCCGAAGCTTCCGCCCTCAACTCGGAAAAAAGCCGGTGCGCTCCATTTGTTCGGGGCGTCCGGTGTGCGGCAGGTAGCTACGCCGCGTCCGTACGATGCGCCGACTACAAATCCACCTTTGAGCAGTGACGGCACTACGGCCACGCATTTTGCCGAGCGCAGGATCTCTTCCGGCACGCCTTTGTCGGGAGCTGCCATGATCTCGTCCAAAGTTGTGGCAGCGCTCTGAAGCCTGTCTAGCGTGTCTTCCTTGCTGCTCTTTTTTGCGAAAGCCGAGACACTCAACAAAAGAGACAGGACGAGCACACAAAACTTCTTCATGTGTTTTTGACCTCAGAGTTGGATTGGAAGGTGGAACTCAGACAAGATTATCAGATTGCAAATTAGAAGGGGCCGAAAGCTGGTGACCCTCGTTACCAGCTCTCGACCCCATCTCCCAGGTTCTGTGGTAGGTGAGTGCAGTATGCAATGGAATGATCGGGTTGAATAGATTACGGAAGTAGGTGATTCATCGCGTATGGGACAGTGGCCAGTGGTACATCATCCGCCACGCTATTTGGCCGACGTCACCAGCGAATGCGTGATCGCGTGAACTGAGAGCGCGATTCGATTCTGCACACCCACTTTACGCATGAGTTTCGCGACGTGAGCTTTTACTGTGCGTTCTTCGATCGTTAGTGCCGCTCCGATCTCCTTGTTTGATCTGCCAGCAACAAGAAGTTCAAGAACTTCCTTCTCCCGGTCGGTGAAGTTCACACGGCCTGCGGGAAATATTCGGCCCGGTGATGACGTGACTCGCTCGATAAAGATTGACAGCACGCGACGCGGCGCCCAAACGGATCCCCCATTCACCATACGAATAGCCTGGATGAACTCCTCAGCCGTGGCTGCTTCATCCACGTATCCTTTCGCGCCAGCCGCAACCGCCTTGAGGATGGTCTCATCGTCGGCGCCGGTACCCGTGACAATGATCCGCAAGTCAGGGCGCGCGGCTTTCATGCCTGCCATCAGATCGAACAAGTTTTGCCCGTTGCGGCTCCCCAGCAGTACCAGGTCTATGTTCGTGGTAGCTCCGAGTTCCGGCAACGTGTGGGAGACCAACTCGAGGTCCTGCTCAGAATCGAAAAGCGAACGGAATCCAATGAACCTGAGGGGATCGCTCTCAACTACAGCGATCCTGATGCGTGGCTTCTTTGCGACAGCAGCTTTCATGATTCCCCTGGAAGGATTTGCCATTCAGAATTGAATACAGAATAGCCGCAATCGGCCACCGGGCAAAGCGCAAACGCTACTGAGGACATGTACTAAGGGACATGTACCCTGCGTCTCTAAGTACAAGGACTTAATGTTTAAGCTGGGAGATGCGGGCAGATTCGCCCTTGAACTCACGAATGGAGCGGATATCGTCTTTTCCTAAGAGGAATCCGGCGCCGTATCCGCCACAAAAATCAGGCTGCGCCATGTGTTCCGCTTCGCATTTCGCGGTGGCCAACTGACCCAATCCGGGGGCGTAAGCAGTGGACTCTGCGCTGCTGAACCCATCTTGATATCCACGTCCTACACCAGCATCGAAACTGTAAGTCGTCATTTTTGGCAGGTAACTACGCCTGGGAACTGCCGGGGTTTGGCTTATTGCGTCCGGTGCCACCTGTGCCGCCAGGTCGGTCAACTCCTGGGTGCTTCGAAAAGCTTGTCCAGAGTAACTATCGGCGTATCCAGCCCGATAACCGCTGGCGAAGCCCTGCATGTAACTCTTCTTGTCACCGAACTCGTGTCGGTACCCAGTCACCCTTGCGACCTTTTTGTTGGCATCCGGTGAATGGAGCAGATGATAGTCTTCATTTCCGAAGTGAAATCCTTCTTCGTAACCGTGCCTGTGGCCATGCGCGAACGCGGAGAAAGTGTAGACACTTCGTGCGGAGTCTTGAGTGATGTGAAAGTCGCCTGTTTTAACCGGGGATGATTGCTGTGCGGAAGTCGAGGTGACCAACGCTCCAAGGAAGACAACACCTAACCAGATTCGGCCCGATAAAAACACCAATTCCTCGCAATCGAACAATCAGATGTCCGTAATGTTTTGCGAGATGTAACAACTGCTCGGGGCGCGATGCGCCAAATCACGACCTTGCGTAGGAAACCGGATCGACCAGCCCATTCTGTTCAAAGCCCTTGCGCCGCAAAATGCACGCGTCGCACCTGCCACATGCGTCTCCGCCAATTGGATCGTAACAACTGACGGTCATTGAGTAATCCACCCCGAGTGACACTCCACGAGCGATAATCTCAGCCTTTGAGAGGCTGATCAGCGGTGTATGAATACGCAGCTTATTGCCTTCCACAGCGGCCTTTGTGGCTAAGTTTGCCATGTGCTCGTAAGCCTCAATGTATTCAGGACGGCAGTCTGGATAGCCGCTGTAATCCACCGCGTTCACACCGATGAAGATGTCATTGCTGTGCAGAACTTCAGCCCACGCTAAGGCGAATGACAAGAAGATAGTGTTCCTGGCGGGAACGTAGGTGATTGGAATCTCCTGCGTCATCTCCTTCGATTCCCGTCCCTTGGGAACGGCAATGTCGCTCGTTAGTGCGGACCCTCCAAAAGTACGCAGGTCGATATCCGCAATGACGTGCTGCGCAACTCCCATGCGCGTGGCAATCTTCTTGGCCGCTTCAATCTCTAATGAGTGTCGCTGACCATAGCGAAAGGTCATGGCGTAGGGACTAAAACCCTCGGCTTTTGCAATCGCCAGAACCGTGCTGGAATCCAATCCGCCGCTCAGCAGGACAACTGCCGGGTTCCACGCTGCGATTGTTCTATCGCCACTCATCTGTTCAGCATAAATGGGAATTGCGGACGCGAGAAGTATTTTCGAAATACCCAACTAACGCCTATAAAACAAAAGGAGAGGCGCAAAGCCTCTCCCTTTTTATTTCTAAAAACTTGCTTAGGACTGTGCTCGTGACCAAGCCATATCCACGATCTCGCCTATCAGCTGCGTGTAATTGCGTCCCGACTTCTTTGCAGCCATCGCGAATTCCTGTGAGCTTGCCAGCCACGGATTCGGATTCGCCTCAATCACATAAACTTCTTTCTTCTTGTTCACGCGCATATCAATACGCCCGTAATCACGAAACTTCAGTGCGCTGAATGCGAGCCGGGCAGTTTCGGTTACCTTCTCCGTGATCTCTTCATCCAAATCTTCGGCCAGCGCGGACTTCGTCAGCTTGTATGCTTCGGTCTCGCGATCAAACTTTACATCTTGGCCGGCGACGCGAGGCGTCCCTTTCGGCAGCTTCGAAAGATCCAGTTCGATTAGTGGCAATACGTCTGGGATCGAGTTCCCCAAAACTGCCGCATAGATTTCTCGGCCATCAATGTATTCTTCGATCAACGCCGGAGAATCGAACTCTTCGTGGATGTAGTGAATCCGTTCCATCAACTCTTTCACGCTATCCACTACGGAGTCGCCATCAATACCGATCGATCCATCTTCTGAAGTGGGTTTCACGATCAGTGGAAAACTGATGTCATGCGAGTGGTCGAGCATTCCTTTGTATGAGGTCGCAAAGAACGGCGTCCTTATTCCGTGGAATTGAAAAAGTTTCTTCGCAACGGATTTGTCTTGGCCCAGGAAAAGTCCGCGCGGACCGGTGCCCGTATAAGGTACGTGGATCAAATCCATGTAAGCAGCGATGCTCATGTCCATGGTGTCATCGCCGGCGTATGACTCTGTCAGATTGAAGACAAGATTTGCGCCGCAACGACTCAATGAGAAGAGCGATTGCTTTGTACCATCCAGCACTTGGTAAAAAGGCTCGTGGCCGAGCTTTTCCAGTGCTTCGAAGATCTCTTCGCGATCTTCTTTCAGCTTTTTCTTTTGCTTCTTCGGCTTGCCGTTTTTTCCGTTCTTGCCATTTTTGCCAGCTTTAACTTCTTCAAGCTCGGGAACAGGCGTTGGCTCTTCGTCCCAAATGTCATAGAGCACGGCAATCTTCAGTTTTGTGGTGCCCATGCACACCTCTATGGGTATTCTGACCCTGTTCGCATGAGAAATCCACAAAAGAAGTACAAACTTTGTTTATCAACTTTGTACGAACTTACCGCGTGATAGATAGTTCATCGCCATTGCCGTGCAAAAAACCGTTAGCTCTGTCAGATATTGTTTCTCGCAATCCACCTGTGCTTTCAATCCGAGCTCAGTCAATCGCTTCTCAATAGCTTCCAATAGATTCTTGATCAGCGGACGTTGCACTCCGGTCCAATAAGTCAGCTTGTCCGTGATGACTTTTCTGTTCTCGCGCAAGAAATCCACTGCGGGACGGACGCCTTTCCTTTTTCGCGACGAAACGTTGAAGATGTCCTTGAGATCGTTATCGAGTAGGAGTTCATCTCCATCGCGCGGAGTAACAGTGTGGTTCTCGTAGAACTGTTCGACGGTATCATCCATCTCTTCTACGGTGAGATCGGTATTCCCTTGCGGACGGAGCGGATCGGCGCCACCAAACTTCTTGCTGATGCGCTCCATGTATTTGAGCTTCTGCATCGCGCCCCAACCTTCGTAGCGCTTGCGCCAGTTGGATCGAGGAGTCATCCACACGGCGAAAGTCTCTGCAAAGTCTTCGTCGGGATGTTTTTGTGCGTACCATCCCTCCATGTGGCGGACGAACCGTCGTGAGAATGGAATGGGCTTGTAGTTCTCGCGATACGGCTTACGAAAAGAACCGAACAGCTCGTGCCATTCCGGGGTCTTATAAAGTTGGTATGCGTAATTGAAAGCGTGTCCCGCTTCATGACGCATGTACATCATGATCTGTCGAGAGTCTTCCAGGTCGTTCATCTCGCGTTCGAGCTTTTGCAGTTTTGGATCGGCAAGATAAAAGGGTATTCCAATGACTGGCTCTTCAGAGGGACATCCCCATTCATCGCTCAGATATACCAACGGACGGAATTTCTTTAGTCCCTTTTTTTCCAGCTCGCGATAGAGCTGGTGGACGAATCTCTCTACCGATGATCCTTCAATCTTGAGCCCCAGGTCGCGGATGGGCTTGCTCAGCAGCTCTTTAACGTCAGGGGGCGCCTTCTCGAACGTGACCATGAGTCAGAGAGCCTAGCACATCCGCAAAGAACTGGCAGACATGCTCCCAGAGGCTTGATTCCGCCGCATTTGGCGCAAATTTGTAGTCAGGCTGCGGCTTGAGCGCTTTGGCCAAAGAATTCCAGCATGTCCTCATTGATCCTATCTTTCAAAACGGAAGGGATGCCGTGAGGCGCACCCTTGTAGATCTTCAGGGTGGCTCCTTTCACGATCTTGGATGACTGCAGTGCCGAAGCACCGATCGGGACTATCTGATCGTCATCGCCGTGAAGAATGAGCGTTGGCACATCTATTCTTTTGAGGTCTTCAGTCAGGTCAGTTTCAGAAAAGACCTTGATGCAGTCGTAAGCCGCCTTCAGCCCGCACTGCATCCCTTGCAGCCAGAAGAAGTCGCGCAATCCCTGTGACACCGTCGCCCCGGGGCGATTCGCGCCATAGAACGGAGCGCCTAGGTCCTTAAAAAATTGCGCTCGATCCTTCCGGACGTCAGAGCGAAGTTCGTCGAAAGCTTCGATGGGAAGCCCTCCAGGGTTATCTTTCGTTTTGACCATAAGTGGCGGAATGGCGCTGATCAGCACAGCTTTAGCAACACGTTTCGTGCCGTGACGACCGATGTAGCGCGTGACCTCACCGCCTCCAGTCGAGTGGCCCACGTGAATGGCATCCTTCAGATCTAGCTTTTCCACAAGAGCCGCAAGATCATCGGCATATGTATCCATATCATTGCCGTTCCACGGTTGTGACGACCGCCCATGACCCCGCCGGTCGTGCGCAATGCAGCGGTATCCGCGATCAGCAAGAAACATCATTTGGTCCTCGAATGCATCGGCGCTGAGTGGCCATCCGTGGCTGAAGACGACGGGCTGTCCTGTGCCCCAATCCTTGTAATAAATCCGCGTGCCGTCTTTTATGGTGATGGTGGGCATAGCATGTTCTCCTTTGCGTGGACGATACTCGGGAAACATCTCTGGTTCAACTTGAACACCCGCGTTGATTACGCGGGTGTTCGGCCAGTCGTTATACGGGCCTTGAAAGGGGACACTCGAACTTTGAAATCGACGCCTCAGATCTTAGTTCTGATTTGTGTCTTTAGTTCTGATTTTTGTCTTTTGTCTTTCAACATCTTGCCTTTGGTTTTCGGCGATTTTGAGCTCGAAGCTTGAACTACTGATTGGAACCTGAGATTTGTCCACTGGCGGAAACCGCAATTTGTCGCTGAAACGGCAACAGACACGCCACCAAGATGGAGCGCCATAGGCGCGGCGACGCGAAGCGCTTAGCCCAGCCCGTAAGGGCTGGGTAGGAACGTAAAACGATACGAGCGCCGGAGGCGCGGCAGCCTTGCCGCATGCCACGACAACATGGCAGGGCACGGCTTCAGCCGTGCTGGTCACACATCCATGGATGCGGCTTTGGTCCAGGGATTTTGAAACTTGAAACTCGAAACTGCTTTCCCGTAAGGTAAGATTTCAACCAGAATCGAGGAAACCTGCCTTATGTTCTGTGACAAGTGCGGCAAAGAGATCCAAGCAGGACAACAATTCTGCAGCGCCTGCGGCAAGCCCGCACTCGCCACCACTGGCAATTTCCAATACAAGAGCAAGGTCGCGCGACACGTCCACATCCTCGGCATCCTTTGGCTTGTCTATTCGGCGTTCACTTTCATCGGGTCCTGCATTCTCTTCATTCTCGCCATGACCCTCTTCGGACCATACGGACATCTCAATGATCCCGATGTGCCCGTTCCCTTTCTCCACGTTCTCTTTGTTTTCCTGGGCACGTTCATCCTGATCAAAGCCTTTGCTTCGCTGGCGATCGGTACTGGGCTACTCCAGAAGCAACCCTGGGCCCGGACACTGGCGCTCATCGTCGCCTTCCTCGCACTATTGAATATTCCGGTCGGCATGGCTCTTGGCATCTACACGCTCTGGGTATTAATGTCCCCTTCGGCCGCCGAAGAATACCGCCGCCTATCAGAAACAACACCCTAAAAGCTGCTGAATGTTTAATCCTTTTCTGCGTTGCTTGCTGATCCTTTTGCTCTTTGTGTTTTAAGGTTTTGACTTTTTTCAAGATTTTGACTTTTTTCAAGGTTTTGACTTTGGTCGGCGACTTAAAAGCTCGAACTTGAACCTCGAAACAGCTTGGAGCATGAGCTTTGTTCACGGGCGGAAACTGCAATTTGTTCGACAAAACGGCAACAGGTATGCCAGCACAATGGAGCGCCAGAGGCGCGGCAACGCGAAGCGCATAGCCCAGCCCGTAAGGGCTGGTAGAAACGTAAAACGATTCGAGCGCCAGAGGCGCGGCAGCCTTGCCGCACATGCCGAAACAATACCGGCGGCATGCCTAGCGATTTTGAAACTTGAAACTCGAAACTCTTTCCCCTGTGCTCCTCTGTGTTCTCTGTGGTTCAATGTCTTAATTCGGACTGGTAACCGCTCTGCAAGAAATCGAAGTCAAATTCCGCATCGATAACCTGCCCGCCCTCGCGCGCAAACTCCGCGCCGCCGGCTTTTGCATAAAGACGCGCCGCACCCACGAGCTCAACACGCTCTACGATTTCCCTGACTCCTCCCTCCGACAGCGCGGCGAGGTCCTCCGCATCCGCAAGTACGGAGACGCATGGACGGTCACGCACAAGTCCAAAGGCACCACCGGACGCCACAAGACCCGCACCGAAACCGACACTCAAATCTCCGACGGCCAACAACTCGATTCCATCTTCAACACCCTCGGCCTCGCCCCTGCTTTCCGATACGAGAAATTCCGCACCGAATGGACCGACGGCGAAGGTGACGTAGTCCTCGACGAAACTCCCATCGGCAACATCGCTGAGATCGAAGGCCCTCCCCGCTGGATCGATTCCACCGCCAAGAAACTCTCCATCACTCCCGACGCGTACAGCACCAAGTCCTACGTGCAACTCTTCCTTGAATGGAAACTCGCCAACGGAAGCCCCGCCCAAGACATGACCTGGAAGGCCCTAAACAAGCGAGTTCCAAGCAAACGACAGCCTTAGCAGCAACTCTGCCCTCATACCTGTGTTCAATCCAGCAAAGGTCCCTACGCCACGGGGAGGAAGGAATTACACATGCGAAAGTTAGGATTATTAGTTCTTGGAAGCGCGCTCGGCATCGGTACTGCAGCCTTTGCGCAAACCACCACTCCGGCGAATTCACCTTTAACGCCGGACATCAAGGCTGATCGCACAGACATCAAGCAAGACAAGCAAACACTTTCTCAGGAAAAGCAGCGGGCCAAGAACGATGCCCAGCGCCTCAAAGCCGACAAACGCGCCCACGCCAGCGCCAGCCAGCTTGCGGCAGACAAAGCCGCGGTCCAGCAGGATCGCGCCATCGTCAATGCCACAAAGACTGACATCGCCAAAGACAAGCGCGACGTGAAAAAGGACAAACGCAAGCGTCACCGCCGCAACGCCTACCGGTAAACAATTGAGCGAGCAAAACAAAAAACTAGAAACTCGCCTCTACGCCTCAAGCCCATGGCACTTCTTATACTTCTTCCCTGACCCGCACGGACACGGCTCATTCGGCCTGACCTTCTCGCCCGACCTCACCACCTGATGCACCGGAGCAGCTTCCGCCGCGCCGCCGCCTGCCATCCGCGCTTGCTCTAATTCTCTCTGCTTGCGACGCTTGAACTCCTGCTCCATGTCATCCATGGACGCCGCCCTCTTCCGGCTTCCACCGTTCGTCGATGCCCCTCGCGTCGGCGCTGCATCTCCATCGAACGCCGCTTCAGCTAGTGTCTGCGCCGGTGCTGATTCCCCGCCAGCCACCTGCATGAGAAACAAATACCGGACCGTCTCTTCCTGGAACCGTTCCATCATCGCTTCGAACATCTCGAACGACTCGCGCTTATATTCCACCAGCGGATCCTTCTGCGCATATCCACGCAGTCCGATTCCCTCTTTCAGGTGGTCCATATTCAGCAAGTGGTCTTTCCACTGGCTATCAAGGACGCTCAGCATGATCATGCGCTCGTGGTATCTCATCGCATCCGGGCTGATCATCGCCTCTTTCGCGCTGTATCGTTCGCGCAATTTCTCGAAGACCGCGTCGCCCAGCTCCTGCCGCGACATCTCCTCGATCTTCATCCCCTCTGCCTTCAAGTCCAAACCAAACTTCGCGACAACCTGCGTTTGGAATGCAGCAAAATCCCACTGGTCAGGATGCGCATTCGGCGGCATGTACTGCGCCATCATCTCCGCCAGCATTCCCGCAACGTAATCTTCCAG
Organism: Terriglobales bacterium; assembly: GCA_025462725.1. Classification (GTDB taxonomy): domain Bacteria; phylum Acidobacteriota; class Terriglobia; order Terriglobales; family Acidobacteriaceae; genus JAICLA01. The sequence continues at coordinate 357,776 of JAOAPE010000003.1, forward strand.
GATCAAATCCTTCTGGTCGATTCCCTCCAGCAATTGGTCGCGCAATCCATATACCGCGAGCCGCTGTTTGTTCATCACGTCGTCGTACTCAAGCAAATGCTTACGCGCTTCGAAGTCCTGCGACTCAATCGCCTTTTGCGCCGCCTCGATTCTCCTGCTGATCATCCCCGACTCGATCGGCACGCCCTCTTCCATGCCTAACCGCTGCAGCAGCGTGGAAACCCACTCTTTCGCGAAAATGCGCATCAAGTCATCTTCCAGCGACAGATAAAATCGCGACGACCCCGGATCACCCTGGCGCCCCGCGCGTCCGCGCAACTGATTATCGATACGCCGCGCCGAGTGCCGTTCCGTTCCCAGGATGTGCAATCCGCCCGCGCTCACAACTTCTTCGTGCTCAGCGTCAGTCAGCAACTTCTGCCGATTGAACGCCTCCTCCCACTGCGCCGTCGGGATTTCAAACTCCGTCCCTTGGTAATAGAAACGAGTCATCGTGCTGGAGCTTGCTTCAAGATCAAGTTCGCCAGCAGCCGCATGGACAGCCTGCGCCCAGCCCTTCTTCACGCATTCCTGCTTCGCAACAAAATCCGGATTCCCACCCAGCAAGATGTCCGTGCCGCGGCCCGCCATGTTGGTGGCAATGGTGATTGCTCCCCTGCGGCCCGCTTGCGCAACGATCTCCGCTTCGCGCTCGTGGAATTTTGCGTTCAACACAACGTGCTTCACGCCCTTTTTCTTGAGGAGTTCTGAAAGTCGCTCGGATTTCTCCACCGACGTGGTTCCTACCAGCACCGGACGCGCTTCCGCGCTCATCGTCTGTATCTCGTCCGCGACAGCGAAATATTTTTCCTTCTCCGTCCTGTACACCACGTCCGCATTCTCAATGCGCAGCAGCTTCCGGTTCGGAGGAATCACGATCACTTCGAGCTTGTAAATTTTGTCGAACTCAGCGGCTTCGGTTTCTGCCGTTCCCGTCATACCCGCAAGTTTGTTGTACATGCGGAAGTAATTTTGAAAAGTGACGGTTGCGAGCGTCTGGTTTTCGCGCTCGATCTTTACGCCTTCTTTGGCTTCAATCGCCTGGTGCAATCCGTCTGACCATCGGCGCCCCGGCATCAAGCGCCCGGTGAACTCGTCAACAATAATGACTTCGCCGTCCTTGATCACATACTCAACGTCTTTGCGATACAGCGCATGCGCCTTCACTGCCGTCTCGACGTGATGTTTCAAGTCCCAATTTTCCGGATCGGCAATGTTGCTGATGCCCAGCAACTGCTCAACCTTTTCCCAGCCCTGGTCTGTGACTACCGTGTTGCGATGTTTCTCATCGACAATAAAATCCCCGGTGTAATGCTTCTCTTCCGCGAATCCAATCTCTTCTCCGCGCTCCAGCTTGGGGATGATGCGGTTCACGCGAAAATACTTATCTGTCGATTCCTCGCTCGCACCGCTGATGATCAACGGAGTACGCGCTTCATCGATCAGGATCGAATCTACTTCGTCCACAATGGCAAAGTGATGCCCTCGCTGCACTCGCTCTGCGAGATCAAACTTCATGTTGTCGCGCAGATAATCGAAACCGTATTCGTTATTCGTACCGTAGGTGATGTCCGCTGCGTACGCCGCGCGACGCTCATTGTCATCCAGGTCATGCACGATCACGCCAACCGTCAGCCCCAGAAATGAATACAGTTTTCCCATCCACTCCGAGTCGCGTTTTGCCAGGTAATCGTTGACGGTCACCACGTGAACGCCCAGCCCCGCCAACGCATTCAAATACACGGGTAAAGTCGCTACCAGCGTTTTACCTTCGCCGGTTTTCATCTCGGCGATATTCCCCTCATGCAGCACTGCGCCGCCTATGAGTTGCACATCGAAGTGCCGCATCTGCAATACGCGACGCCCTGCCTCGCGCACCACCGCAAACGCCTCCGGCTGCACCGCATCCAGAGCCTCCTGCAATACTCGCTTGTATTTCGCCGTGAATGACGGCCCAAAGTCGTCGCCAGCGCCATCATCTTCCGCCATGGATTTCTCCGCATCGGGCTGGCCCTTCTTCAATTTGCTCGCCGTTGTCCGGGCGACAACGTCTGCTCCCAGCTCAGCTTGCAGATGCTCCTGAATGCGTTGCTTGAACTCTTGCGTCTTCAAACGAAGCTGCTCGTCAGAGAGCTTTTCGGTCTCCGCTTCCAGCTCATTCACGCGCAACACCAGCGGCTGTATCCGCTTTACTTCGCGTTCATTCTTCGTGCCAAATACCTTGGCTAATACACTTCCTATCAATGTGGGGGTCCTTTATAAGTGCGCTCGCGACCTCACCTGTCGCGTCACTGTAGGTCTTTGAAAGTGGTAGGAGCCGGAACCATCCAGCCCTCCCCAAAAGCCTACCATATATAGATGCGGAGACACTGAACCCGACGCACTAAGCTTTATCTGACGTTGTCATGACTTTGACGACATCCTGGGGAGGGGCACGACTTCAGTCGTGCCATCACCGAGGCCGCTGAGGTAAATGGCATTCGCCACTTGGCCCAACTTAGTTTTCTCTGCGTCCTTTGCGGTGCAAGGTTTCGCATTAACGGCTCGGGGCCCCATTGACTCCCTCCCCAACTCCGCTGTATTTTTTCTTTAGCGCGAAGGGCGCATCCAGTCCGCGGAAAGGGCCGTGCCCACCTTATCTGAATTTTGAAGGCTACGAACCTTCTTTCAGCCTGACCTAGTGCGGACTCCAGGCGACACACGAAAGGAGTTCGTATGTACCCCAACCCGCAAGACGTAATCCCTCTACCGCCTCGTCCCAACCTCGAACAATATAGGAAACAGGCCAAGGATCTCGTAAGAGCCTGCAAGTATTCCGATTCCGATGCCATTAACAAATGGGCAACTCAATGGGTCCCAGAACTAGCCCACCAAATCCAACGATTCGCCCAAACAGAGCTATCCAAATCCTGTTCGCTCACCACCGCTCAGTTCATCCTCGCGCGCGCTCACGGATTTCCCAGTTGGCCCAAGTTCTCGGAACAAATCCAAGCACTCGCCCGCGCGAATTCTCCTATTTCGCAATTCGAACTCGCCGCCGACGCCATCATCACCGGCAACATCCCCAATCTCAAACGCCTGCTCATCGAAAATCCCGAACTAGTCCGCGTACGCTCCGCACGCGAACACCACGCCACGCTCCTACATTACGTTGCCGCCAACGGAGTCGAAAACCACCGCCAGAAGACTCCAAAGAACATCGTCGAGGTCACGGCGCTACTGCTCGATTCGGGTGCAGACGTCAACGCCGAAGCCGAGATGTACGGCGGCGGATCAACCACTCTCGGACTCGCCGCCACCAGCGTTCACCCCGAGCGCGCCGGAGTGCAGCTCGAACTTATGAAACTCCTGATGGACCACGGCGCCATTGTTAGCGCCAACCAGCGCGCCCGCGGCGCCGCTCGTGTTCGCGCCTGCCTCCACAACGGACGCAAGCAAGCCGCCGAATTCCTCGCGCAATACAGCAACAATTTGGATCTCGAGGAAGCCGCCGGAGTCGGAAACCTCGATGCAGTAAGAACCTTCTTCAACTCTGACAACACGCTAAAACCGCCCGCCACAAAACTCCAAATGGAAGACGGATTCTGTTGGGCCTGCCAATTCGGACACATCAACACCGTCGAACTCCTTCTCGATAAAGGTGTAGACATTTCCGCCGACGGTGACACCGGACAGACGGGTCTGCACATGGGCGTCATCGGCACACACCTCGACATAATCAATCTGCTCCTGAAACGCGGGGCATCGCTGGAAACAAAAAACTCCTACGGAGGCACGGCCCTCGGACAAGCAACCTGGTCCGCCATCCACGATCCCACAATCGACTACGCTCCTGTGATCCAGCGATTGCTAGAAGCCGGCGCCGACATCACCCAAGCCGACTACCCCACCGGTAAAAAGGAAATCGACGACCTCCTCCGCAAGCACGGAGCCCACCCGTAAGGGGCTCAACCAATCCCTTTGCGTTCTCCTCGCGCCTTTGCGTCTCCGCGGTGAATCCGTCTTTTCGCCTTATTCGTCTTTGGCCTTAGCCGTTTTTGATCCTTCTTTGATCCGCGCTTAAAAACGGTTTTGCCTTTGTGGTGAAACTCCCAACCCTGCTAATATTCACACCTGAACGGAGCCACCCATGAAACGCACACTGCTCATCTTCGCCGCCCTGCTCATCGCCACTCTTGCCATCTCGCAAACCATAATCGGTGACAAAGGACAATGGTCCAAGACCTCCGAAGAGGCCGCTGCCAATGACGCTCAAAAAGCCTGGCTCGCCAAGGGCAAACAGCAGACCATCACCGGAGAAGTCGTCGATGTCTCCTGCTACATGCAACTCGGCAAGACCGGAGAGAAGCACATGGACTGCGGCGCCAAATGTGTCCGCGCCGGGCAGCCCGCAGGAATCCTCACTGCTGAAAAGGAGCTTTATCTCGTGATGCCGGAAGAACATCATCCCCGACGCGACGGCCAAGTCGACCTCCGCGAAACTCTCGCCAGCAACATGGATAAACAAGTCACCGCCACGGGAATGGTTCAGGAAAACAAACAAGGCAAGGCCATCTTCATCTCCGCACTCGATATGAAGAAGTAGTCGGCCCAATGGACGATTACAACAAGATCGAGCTTGTACGCGGGGAAACAAGCGAGGAGCCTACTGGCTCCTATGCCAGTGCGCGCTTAGATCAATGGCTCGCGATGCTTGTCGATCGCGGTGGCAGTGATCTGCTCCTCGTTCCCGGCGTTCCCGCATGTATCCGGTTCGAAGGCAAAGTTGTAAATATCGGAAACAAGGAGCTCGATGGCCCTGAGATCGAGGACGCTGTTCTGCCGGCGCTCACATCGCACGCTCTCAAGCTTTATCGCGAGACTCAGATCGCGGATTCGTCTTACCGGGTCGCTCGCTTAGGCCGCTTTCGCATTAATCTTCATCGCCAAAAAGGACACGCCTCTGCTGCCATCCGTGCCTTGCCCACGATTGTTCCTGAATTACGCGACCTTCATCTCCCGCCTTCCGTTGAACAGTTGGCAAAACTTCCCCGCGGACTCGTTCTCATCGGTGGTGCCGCGGGTTCTGGCAAGACGACTACTCTCGCCGCGTTGATCAACGAGATTAACCGCCGCGACCGCCGGCACATCCTCATGATCGAGGATCCTATTGAGTACGAGCACAAGCACGCCAAGAGCGTGATCGAGCAGGTCGAAGTGGGAATTGACGCTCCGGACTTCCCCACCGCATTGCGCGCCGCTCTGCGACAAGCACCGGACGTTCTAGTCGTCGGCGAGATGCGCGACGCTGAAAGCATGCGCATTGCCGTGAGCGCCGCCGAAACCGGACACCTCGTCCTCTCTACGCTGCACACCACTGATGTCGCTGGCACCATTTCTCGAATAGCAGACTCGTTCCCTCTGGAGCGGCAACACACCATCCGCCAAGAACTCGCAATGGCGCTCTCCGCAGTCCTTACTCAGGTTCTGCTTCCCAGCAAACATGGCGGACGAATGCCCGCAGCCGAACTGCTCATGATCGGATACGGCGCGCGCCAGCACATCAGGAGAAATGCTCTCCAGCACATCCATCAGGAGATCACCCTTACGAAGAGCACAGGGTCCTTCAGCCTGGAGGATTCACTTTCAGTCCTCCTGGCAGACGGCCACATTGATCGCGAAGAAGCCCTCGCCTGCGCCAACCATCCCGACGACTTGGAAAGCCTCCTCCGCAAAAAACAATCCTCCGGATATTAAGAATTCAACTATGAGGCCTGTCATCCCCAACGAATTCCCTTTCCAGTTGTCACCCCGAGCGAAGCGCAGCGAAGTCGAAACCTGGACCCCCGACGGCTTGTCATCCTGAGCGGAGCGTGGCGGAGTCGAAGGAGCCCTATCACTCTGCAAGATGGCTGGCACTAACTCATCAATCTGCCGCGAAGCGGCACCAAGGGCGGAGCTTTATTCCCCGCAGAGCGCGCACTATGCGTCACCTACCCCAAAACGGTTTTCCTTTGCGTCCTTTGCGATTCAAGGTTTTTGCTTCTAGGAAGATCCCCAACCGCTGCGGTTCAAGGTTTTGCCTTATCATGTGACAACTCCTTATGCAGAGCTTCTACAGCCGATTCCAAGCCTCTGTCGACAACTTTCCCTCCCATATCGCTGTAGAACTGCAACTCGCTTCCCCAAGCACTGAAGTCATCGCCCACACCTACACCGAACTCCGTACCATGGCAGAATCCGTCGGCAATTGGATTCGACACTCCAACATCCCGCCGGGTGCCCGATGCTCCATCATCGCCGCCAACACTCCCCGATGGGTCGCCGCGTATCTAGGTATCATGGCCAGCGGCGCTGTCGCCGTCCCACTCGACACCGCATTTACTTCAAAACAAATCTCTAAGCTCCTACTCGACAGCGGCAGCACTCTAATCTTCACCGACGAAAAACAACTGGCAGACGTCAAAGACGCAGTCGCCGAAACCGGACGCGACATCCGCATCGCGCTTCTAAGTGCGTGCCCCACGTACGCGGAGTCCGAAGGGCGGAGCTTACGTGGGGCACCCATACACACTCTCGACGAAATGTTCGCCGCCGGTTCCACCGGATTCATTCCCGCGCAAACTCATCCCCACGATCTCGCAGTAATCCTCTACACCTCTGGAACCACCAGCGACCCAAAAGGCGTCATGCTCACGCATGCCAATCTAGACGCAGAAGCTAACTCTGTTTTCTCATTCATCCGCATCGACGACACCGATGCCATCCTCGGCGTCCTGCCGCTCTTCCACGCGCTCGCGCAAATGGCGAACCTGCTGCTCCCCTACTCCGCCGGAACCCGCGTCGTTTACATGGAGCAACTCAACACCACTGAACTTCTCCGCGCGTTGCGCGACCGCAAGATCACTCTCTTCTGCTGCGTGCCGCAATTCTTTTATCTGATTCACGAACGCGTAATGAAGCAGGTGAAGGAGCGCAGCGGATCACAACAATTTGCATTTCGCATGATGATGAGGACCGCGGCCCTGGGACGCTCAGTCGGAGTCAATCTCGGCAAGATCTTCTTCGGACAAGTCCATCGCATGTTGGGCACGCACATCCGATATCTAATCACCGGCGGCTCCCGCTTCGAACCCCAGATCGGACGCGATCTCGAAACCCTCGGCTTCGATATCCTTCAAGCCTACGGACTCACCGAGTGCTGCGGCGGCGCAACCGTCACCGGATTGCGTGACCGATTCACTGGCTCCGTCGGCCGCGCACTTCTCGGAGTCGAATTGAAAATTCTCCAAGCCGCACAAACCGATTCAACCGAGGACGCTGATTCAGGCGAAGTCGCCATCAAAGGTGGCATCGTCATGAAGGGCTACTACAACCGCCCGGACGCCACCGCCTCTGTCATCAAAGACGGATGGCTTCTCACTGGCGATCTCGGCCGCCTCGACAACACTGGAAACCTCTTCATCACTGGACGCCAGAAAGATGTCATCGTCCTCAGCAACGGAAAAAATGTATATCCCGAAGAACTCGAAGCCCACTATCTCCGCTCACCCTGGATAAAAGAGATTGCTGTGATGGGCATTCAGTCCCGCCCCGGCGAACCTATTTCCGAACGCATTCACGCGGTTGTCGTGCCCAACATGGACGTCATCCGCGAGAAGAAGATCGTGAACATGAAAGAGGTCATTCGTTTCGACATCGAAAACCTCTCCACCGAATTGCCCAGCACCAAACGCGTCCTGAGCTATGACATCTGGCAGTCCGACTTGCCCCGCACTACCACGCGCAAGCTCAAGCGATACCAGATCAGCAAAATGGTCGAAGAAAAGCAAAACGGTGCCCCATGTACGCAAAGCTTACATGGGGATTCGCGCGGCGCGGAAACCGAGACCAAAGAACTCACGGCAGAAGAATCCGCATGGATGGCAAGCCCTGACGTCGCACTCGCTCTCGAAACCATCCGCGCTGCCGCAAAGCGAAAAGGCAATCACCTCCACCCCTCTGACAATCTCGAACTCGATCTCGGACTCGACTCCATGGAGCGCGTCGAACTAGTTGTTGCGCTCGAGCAAACCCTCGGCGCGAAAGCCGACGAAGCACTTATCAATGATGTGTACACCGTCCGCGAGCTGATTGAAGCCGTTCGCGCCGGCATCGGCGACGGCGGTGCCCGAGCAAAATCCGGTTGGGCGGAAGTCTTCGCCACCGAGACTACCGACCCCGAAGTCCTCGCCATCGTTGAAGACCGCCCCATCGCCACTCATCTCTGGTACGCGCTTCAACGCATCGCCCGCCCGCTCACGCGCTTGCTCTTCCGCATGAAGATCACCGGACTGGAAAAACTTCCTCAGTCCGGCCCATTCATCCTTTCTCCGAATCACCAGAGTTTTCTTGATGGCCCCATCGTCACCGCGCATCTTCCCTATCGCATCTTCAAAGATTTGTTTTACGTCGGCACCAGCGAAGTCTTCGGCAGCGGCTTGATGCGTCGCCTCGCGCGTTCGCTGAAACTCATCCCCGTCGATCCCGACGCCAACCTCGTTCCCGCCATGCGCGCGGGTTCCTTTGGCCTGAAACGCGGCAAGATTCTCGTCCTCTACCCCGAGGGCGAGCGCAGCATTGACGGCGAACTCAAGACCTTCAAGAAAGGCGCCGCCATTCTGGCCGCCTATCACAACGTCCCCATCGTTCCCGTTGCCCTCGAAGGCTTTCACAACGCCTGGCCCCGCAGCAAAAACTTCCAAGGATTCCACCACCTGCAAATTGCAATCGGTGATCCGATTTATCCGCCAGCTAATGCCGCTTCCCCCGAGGCCGCTCACGAACAGATAACCCGGGAATTACGCGACAGTATCTTTAAGCTATGGACGCCGCTCCACGCCAACAACTCCCCCGTGTTAACCAGAAAGTCAACAAATGCCTGAGAATGCCTGGTTTTTCCACAGTGTTCCACGTGGAACATTTCTTCGGATTTTTCGCGGATGTTTGTTGCTTACATACCTAAATTCGTAACGTCAAAACATCGGAACAATGTCACAATGCTACTTACGCCGGAGGTTTTACATGGCAAAATCTCGTCTTAGCGGAATGCGACAGGTTTCTTTTTTCGCTTTTTTCATTTTGGTTTTTTGCGCTTCGCTTTTTGCGCAGATCGAAATCGCTGGGCCGCAACAGCAGCGGCCACAGCGCGGCAACCGCGGCGCGGGTGATGACAAGATTGCGCGCGAGCCATCGATGTCGGCGAAGGAAAAAGCTGCGAACGAGCAGATGCAGCGTGACCTGCTGGCGCGCGCGTATGGCATGTCAAAGGATCTGAGCGAGAGCGACCGCGCGTTCCTGCTGGCGCGGCTGGCGCAGGCATCGACAAAAGTCGATGCGGAGAAATCGAAGAAGTGGGCGGATGAAGTTTTTGACGTGAGCGCCGGGCTTCCGGCCGACATGTCGCGAAACCAGAACGAGATGAATGCGATGATCGCTATCGCCGAGAACGATCCCGATCACGGGTTGCAATTGTTGCTGAAGATGGAACCTCCGGCGCCGCGTGATGATGGACGTCCGCAGCCTGACATGCGCTCCGGTGCAGCGATGATGTTGTTCCAGAAATACTGGCAGAAAAAAGGCGCAGACGGAATCGAGGCTTTGCAATCTACGGCGCGACAATTGGGCGAAGCGGGGAACTATCCGTACATGGCGATGACGCCGATCATTCGCAGCGTGGGTCGCACGGACAAAGACAAAGCGCAGGGGCTCACGAATGAAGCGCTCGCATATTTCTCGCGGCGCACAAAGTCAGACATGGGCGCGCAACAACTCAGCATGTTCTTGCGAACCAATCGCGAATTTATTCCATTGCCGATGTTGAAAGACATCTTGTCACAAATGGTGACAGATGCACTCGACACCAAGAATGACACCAGGTCCAATGCGGTGCTCGCTACGTTTTCTTCAGGACGCGGGTCGGCGACGATGACAGGCGCAGCCAATCTAGTCTTGTTCAACCTATTGCCGATGATCAAAGAGATCGACCCGGAGTGGGCAAAGAAAGTAGAAGCGCAAAGCCAAGAACTGAAGGCGGCCGCGAGTCTAAATGACAACCAGGCCTCGAGCGGCCCTTCCACCAATCGCGTCGGCATCGTGATGGGTGCGCCGGGTGGAAACATGAATACCGCGAACATGATGGAAGAGATGAAGTCGCGAGAAGTGGATTCTCTGCTGCGCGATGATCCGCAGGAAGCGATGAAAGTCGCAGAAGAGATTCACGATCCGGTAATCCGAGCGGCCACAGATGCACGTCTCGCGGGTGAAGTGAACAAGACCGATCCGGCGAAAGCTGCGGAGATGGTGAAGAGTGCTCGCGAGGCAATGGCGCGCGCGACTGAACCGGGCGACAAGCTGCGAATCCTCGTGGGACTGGCGCAAGCGCAAGCGGCGATGAAAGACAAAGCGGGATTCAGCGCGACACTCGACCAGGCGTATGCGATGGGCGAAGAGTTGTTCCGCAAGTCGGTGGACAAAAGTCCTACTCTGCCGCTGATGGCGCGTCCCGGATTTGACCTGATGAGCCGGTTGACGATGGCGGGTGTGAAACTGGATTCGACGGCGACTATCGCGCATATTGATAGCGTGCGCATGCCGGTGCTGCAGGCGTTGTTGCTGGTGTCGGCGGCGCAAGGACTTGATCCAGACGGACGGCCACAGGATGGCGCGTTCCGCATGATCATGCGTTCCTAAAGCTACTTCGCTTTGGGATGGGTCTTGTCATACACCTGCATGACGTGAGTGATGGTGAGTTGCGTGTATCGCTGAGTGGTGGAGAGGCGCTCGTGCCCGAGCAGGTCTTGTATCGAGCGAAGGTCGGCGCCCTCTTCAAGCATGTGAGTACCGAAGGCGTGACGCAGAGTGTGGGGATGCACGTCAGAAGGTAGTCCCATGCTGATGGCGATGTGCTTCACGATGCGGCGCACGCTGCGATCGGTGAGTCGGGTACCGCGTCCGTTGACGAGTAATGCGTCGACGGATTTTTTTTGCTTCGTCAACAATGCTGCGCGCGCCTGCAAGTAAGTGTGCAGCGCAGATTCTGCTGAGCCCATCAGCGGAACTAATCTTTCCTTCTTCCCTTTTCCGCGAACAAGAATCGTCTCGTCTGACCAGTGAATGTCAGTGAGGTCGATGCCGACAAGTTCGGAGTTGCGGATGCCGCATCCGTAAAGGAGTTCTAGGATCACGCGGTCGCGTTCGGGAAAGGCTGCGGCTTCAGAGATGTCGCCATCGAGAACAGTGTTCATTTCTTCAATGGTGGGAACGCGGGGCAAAGTCTTCGGAAGCTTGGGTGTGGAGACAAGCTTCGCAGGATTCTGTTTGACGACGCCTTCACGTGCGAGCCATTTGAATATTGAGCGCAGCGAGGCGAGTGCCCGTGCGACAGATGGTTTACTCAAATCGTTTTGAAAAAGTTCGGAGAGGTACGAGCGGATGAGCAGGTGGTCAATTTGTTTCCACGCAATATCAGGTCCGACGAATTGCGTGAATTTGGCGAGGTCTTTTGTGTAGGCGGCGACTGTGTGCGGCGAGCAGTTGCGCTCGGCACGGAGGTAGCGGAGGAAGGCGGTGATGTTTGGTTGGAGCTTGGACTGCATCCTCGTCAGAGTCTATATGCGACGACGGGAAAAACAAGTAAATAGGCGGGTTCAATGCGAAGGCAAAACCATTCTAACCGCGGATCAAAGAAGGATAAAAAAGGATAAGGCAAGTCAACAAATTGAACCCTAGCCGCAGATTAACGCAGGTGGACGCAGATCAAAGCCGTTGTCACTGCGAGTCGCGGAGTACACGGAGGAAGCAAGTTTTCGAGCTACTTTTTGCCGGCCCGCGGATGATGATTGCGGTAAACGCTCTTGAGGCGGTCGACGGCCATGTGGGTGTAGATCTGGGTGGTGGAGATATCGGCGTGGCCGAGGATGGTTTGCACCGTCCGGAGGTCGGCGCCGTTTTCGACCATGTGTGTGGCGCAACTGTGGCGAAGCATGTGCGGGCTGGCGTGGCGTCCGGTCTTGGATGCGGAGTTAACCATTTGCCAGACGCGATTGCGAGTGAGCGAGTGAGCGCCCTTTGCGAGGAAAAGAGATGGAGATGGCGCTGTTCGCCGAGACGCCGATTTGCGGGATGCGGAAGCGGCGAGTGTGGGGCGCGCGGTGCGCAGATAGATTTCGATGGCGTCGAGGGCGGAGCGTCCGAGGGGGACGATGCGCTCCTTATCGCCCTTGCCGCGGACGATGACGCAGCCTTGATCCCGCTTGAGATCGATCACGCGAATTCCAATAATCTCTGAGACGCGGACTGCTCCGGCGTAGAACATCTCAAGCATGGCGCGGTCGCGAATGGCGAGCGCTTCGGACAGTTTGCTGTCGGTGTTAGCACGCGGGGCTTTGAGTAATGCATCCGTTTCAGAACGCGAGAGCGCTTTCGGCAAGACCTTCCATTGCTTCGGCGAGTCGATGTTGAGAGTGGGATCGTGTTCGATTCGTCGGTCGAGGATGAGGTGCTTGTAAAGGTGTCGCAAGGTGGAGAGCTTGCGGGCGATGGAGCGTCCTTCGACACGGTTTGTAGAAAGTTGATCGAGAAATGCGCGGACGTCTTCGCGCTTGGCGTTGATCAGAGAGCGGTCTTTCAGGAATTCGGCGAATTGGGTGAGGTCGCGAGTGTAGGCGGAGATGGTGAGCGCGGCGAGTCCCTTCTCTACTTTGAGATAGGCGACGAATCCGGCGAGGATGCGCTCGTTGGTCACATGAGAATTATGGGGTGTTATCGGACGTGGTGGAAGTGGCATCGGAGGTGCAGTTGTCAGTTGTCGGTAGTCAGTAGTCAGTAGTCAGTAGTCAGAAAAAGCAAACCTTAGCACACGAAGGACACTAAGGTTTCACGAAGGACACGAAGGTAAGTCAAGAGCGAATGCATAGATCCTTCGACTTCGCTGCGCTGCGCTCAGGATGACAATCCACAAGAGACAAGCTATTCATCTATTTGCAGATGACTATTTGCAGATGAACACCATCAACTGACGATGCGCTCAGCTGACACTCTTACCTTGTCGATTACTCCTCGTACTCATCTGAGCCCTGGACCCAGAGGAAGGATTGGATGTCGATCATGTCTTTGGGCTTGAGGTCGCGCAGGTCTTTTTTCACTTGCGCGGCGAAGCGGAGCAATGCGGCGTAGGTCTCGAAGGAGGGTTTGGATTTGTAGGCGAAGTCGTGTCCGTATTCGCGGGCGGCGATGCGAGTGACATTTGGTTTCAGAAACAAATGCGTTTTGGGCTGCGCGATGAAGCCGAATACCGTAACCAGGGGCCATGTGAGAACGCGGGTCTGCTTGCGGGGCAAGGCCGCGACCACTTCAATCCAGTTGGCGAATCGTTCGCTGAGTTGGGATTCGCCGTAGAGGAATTCAAATAATCCGATGGCAAAGGCGCGTGCTCCTTGGGGGTCGCGGAGGGCGTCGCGTAAGGCCATCTTTTCGAATGAAAACAGCAGGTTGGTGCGCGACTCGATGCGGACTGCACGGGCGGCAATCTCGGCGAAGTCTTTGCTACGGATGAGCGCGGCGAGTTGTTCGCGGCTGAGTTGCTCTTGCCATTGTTGGTGGGCGGTGAATTTGTATCCGCGCTCCCAGTCGTAGTAGGTTTCATCGGCGAATCCGCCGGGGAAAAAGCGTAGGAATTTCTTTTTGGAACGCAGAGCTGCGGGTGGCAGCTTTGAGGCAGGCGCGGGAGTGTCAGTGAAACGCGCGGTGGAGCGGGCCAGTTGTGACTCCGTCCGGGGATATTTCATAGGAACTTAGGATGCGGAACCCTGTTTGCAGGTGCGCTGGATCGCGCGTGGTGTCCCTACGGGACTCTGATCCTTCGCTTCCCCTCCACAGCACCTACGTATTGTTAGAAATTACAGCGACTCCGATTCAGATATACTGCGTCGATAGATTTCATTTTTGGTTCATCTTGTAGGAGTGTGGAATGAGCGGAGTACGTGTGTTAGTGGGAACACGCAAAGGTGCATTCATATTGACGTCAGACGGCAAGCGGGAAAAATGGGAAGTCACCGGTCCGCATTTTGCCGGATGGGAGATGTATCACCTGAAGGGATCGCCGGTTGATCCGAATCGGATCTACGCGTCGCAAACCAGCGGATGGTTCGGGCAAATCATCCAGCGTTCAGACGATGGCGGCAAGACTTGGCACCAACCCGGAACACCGCCCGGCGCACCGCCACCCGAACCAGGCGCTATGCCAAAGGGCGAAAGCAACAAGTTCGTTTATGACACATCTGCCGAGACCGGAAAACCGCTCACCACTCATCAGTTTTACGATGGCACCCAACATCCATGGGAGTTCAAGCGAGTCTGGCATCTGGAACCTTCGCTGACCGATCCGAGCGTTGTTTATGCGGGGATTGAAGATGCCGGGCTGTTTCGCTCGAATAACGGCGGAGAGAGCTGGCAAGAGCTTTCCGGATTGCGCGGCCACGGCACAGGTCCCCAATGGCAGCCGGGAGCGGGCGGACTGTGCTTGCATACGATCTTATTGGATCCGAAAAACCCACAACGGATATTCATAGCGATTTCTTCGGCGGGAGCATTTCGCACTGATGACGGCGGGAAAAGTTGGAAACCGATCAACCAAGGGCTGCGCTCGCAATACATTCCTGATCCGAAGGCGGAGGTGGGACACTGCGTTCACCGGATCGCGATGCATCCTTCGAAGCCGAACACGTTGTTCATGCAGAAACATTGGGACGTGATGCGCAGCGATGATGGCGGCGATCAATGGCGGGAAGTCAGCGGCGACCTGCCGACGGATTTTGGATTCGTAATTGACGTTCATGCGCATGAGCCGGAGACGATTTACGTTGTCCCCATCAAGAGTGATTCGGAGCATTTTGTTCCGGATGGAAAGTTGCGCGTGTATAGAAGCAAGACCGGGGGAAACGAGTGGGAGGCGCTGACCAAAGGGCTGCCGCAAAAAGATTGCTACGTGAATATCCTGCGCGATGCTATGGCAGTCGATTCCCTCGACAAGTGCGGCGTGTATTTCGGAACGACGGGCGGACAGGTATACGCGTCGAATGATGCGGGCGACAGTTGGAATGCGATCGTCCGCGATCTGCCTGCGGTGCTTTCAGTCGAGGTGCAGACGCTGAAATGAGTGCAATCAGGGTAGAGCTGCCGGCGCACCTGCGAAACTTGGCGAAGGTCGGCAGCGAGGTGCAGGTGGAAGTTGCGGGGCCAGTGACACAACGGTCCGTGATCGATGCGCTTGAAGCGAAGTATCCGATGCTGCACGGGACGATCCGCGATCATGTGACGAAAAAGCGCCGCGCGTTTATCAGGTTCTTCGCGTGCGGCGAGGATGTCTCGCATGATTCGCCGGATGCGGTGCTGCCGGATGCGATCGCGAACGCGAAGGAACCGTTGATGGTGATCGGCGCGGTTGCGGGCGGATGAGCATTGCAGAGTAACGTCAAGATGCGACGCGGCAACAGGCATGTTGCCGCGTGAAAAAGGCAGTGCATCGAAGCGGCGTAGGAGCCATTTCGATGAAAACTTTCGCGAGTCTTGCAATCCTACTCACACTGACAATCTCTTCGTTCGCGCAAAGCAGCGACCGCGGATTCACCGTGCACGCCGGAGGTGGATACACGCCGCTTGTTGGCCCGCTCTCGAAACGGCTCGACAACGGATGGAACTTCCAGGTTGGCGGCGGTTACATGTTGACGCCGCACTTTGGACTGGTGGGCGACTATCAGTACAACCGGTTGGGAGTTCCGCAATCGGTGCTGACCGGCTTAGCGGTCCCGGATGGAAGCGCGTGGGTGCACTCGTTGACGTTCGGGCCAGAGATACGCTTTGCGCCGAACGGTAAGGTCGATCCGTATTTTATCGGTGGGCTGGGGTGGTATCGGCGGACGGTGGAGTTCACGCAACCGACCTTGTCACCTGCAACCGGCTTCGATCCATTCTTCGGATTCTTCTTCCCTACCATCTCCGGCGAACATTGTGCTCGGGTCAATCACTCGCGATGGATTCGGCGGCAACGCGGGCTTGGGGCTGGCGTTCCGGATTCGCGAGTCGCGGACGCGAGTGTTCGTGGAAGGCAGATATCATTTCGCGTCCCATTCTCGGAACGATACACAGATTGGTTCCGTTTACCGCGGGAGTGCGATGGTGAGACTAAGCTCTTGATTCGTTGAATCGCGCGTAGCTGATCCAGACCAACAGCGCGAAGCATATCAAGGGCACGGCCGCTTGTTGCGCTGGTTGATGAATGACCGTGGTGTAAACGGCGCCGACCATGATCACGCTGAGGCATGCCGCGCCGAGCGCCCTGACGCGCGAGACGAGAAGTGCGATGCCGCCGAGCACTTCACAGACTCCGATGAATGTGGAGAACCAGGCAGGAAAGCCGATCTTTACGAACTCGGCGCCCATTTCCGGGCGATGCAGAAGTTTCATTCCGCCAGCAAACAAGAAAAGAGCAGCGAGTAAAGCGCTGACAATCCAGAGTGCGATGTTCATTCCCTTTGACATCCGTTGATTTCCTTTCAGGCTAACTGGGTTGTTGGTAGATACCGAAGATATTTCCCGCGGGATCAGAAAATCTGGCGGTGATCTCCGGGGCATCCATGCCGATGGGCTGAGTAATCTTGCCGCCATGGGCGACGATTGATTCGAGCGTCGCGGAGGCGCTGTCCACCATGATGTAGATGAGCACGCTGGGATTGTCTGAGGGCTTGCGTCCGCGGATCCAGATGCCGCTGACTTGGCCAACGCCGTCGTCGAATGTCGTAGAACCGTCACCGCGAGTGCGAATATTCCAACCGAAGACGTCTTTGTAGAAGGCGGCGGAACTCGGGATGTCATTGGACGGGATCTCGATGTAGCAGATCTTGCCGTTTCCGTAGTCTGGTTGAGGTGTTGCCATTGAGTGGAGAGAGTAAGCGTTTTTGAGGTGTTCGTCTAGTTCGAAAAGCGCGATATCTTGAACCACCAAGGACACGAAGAAGCAAGGATTCGAACAAATGCATAGATTTTTCGACTCCGCTGCGCTTCGCTCAGGATGACAAGGGCCGGCTGCGCAAAATGGTCAGGCAGTTTTTTGATCTAAGGAGGAGGCGAGGGCGCGGCGAAGTTTTACTGCATTGAGTGCGCCTTCGGGAGTTTCTTCGTGCTTGAAATAAGTGTAGATCGGGGAGATTGAAGTGGACGTGAACTGGTGGGCGAGTTCGTTGATGCGTCTCCTGGGATAGCTCTCGCGGCGGAATCGGTAATAGGAGAAGTCGGCGGTGACGATGTCTGGGGTGGTGAGTTCGGCTTCGCCTTCAGTGACGCAGATCGCGGTGTTGTTGTCTTTGAGAACGTTGTAGATGTTGTCGTCGAGCCACGTCGGGTTGCGGAATTCAACCGCGTATTGCGCGCCGGGAGGAAGTGTGGCGAGGAAGTCATTCAGGAGAGGCGCGTCGGCCTTCATGTTGTGCGGTAGCTGGATGAGGATGGCGCCAATCTTTTTGGCTGTCCAAAAGGGTTCGAGCGAGGCGAAGAAACTTTTGATGTTGGGCTCGACGTTGCGAAGGCGTCTGAAGTGAGTGATGGCCTGATGCATCTTGAAAGTGAAGAGGAAATCAGGCGGAGTGGTGACGAGCCAGGATTCGGCAGTGCTTGATTTTAATAAGCTGCGGAAGGTGAAATTGACTTCCACGCTGTTCAGTTGACTGGCGTAGTAGGCGAGGAAATCTTTGGTGCGGACTTCTTTAGGGTAGAAGTCGGGCTTCCATGAGGGGTAGGCCCATCCTGAGGTGCCGGTGTAAATCGCGCACATCAAGTGATTCTACCGCGCAGGCTCGGAGGCGCGGAGGAAAGCTGATTCTTGGCTTCGCTTAAACTTACAACTTGTCATTTCACTTTTGCCTTCGAGCGTGCGGGTGCTCTGCGCGGTGACTTCGATGGAGCGCTCGCAGGGTCAGTGGAGGCGGAGGCTTCCGCGGCCGAGCGTTTTGGTTGGGAGTTGGGGCGTATGGCATCAGACTCGGGGCGTTTGGCTGGAGGCGAAGCTGTTTTGGGCGCGTAGTGCTGGTAGTGCTCGGCCAGTTCGGCGGGCATCGCTTTTGCTTTTGGAAGCTGCTGCCTGAGTGTAAGGACGGGGGCGAAAAGGTCATCGTGTTTGGCGAAGCGTTCGAGAACCTGGTCAGAGGTGAAGACGAGCAGATCGGGATCTTTTTTAGCCAAGCAGTGCTCTACCTCTTCCCACTTCACCGGTGTGGAGACTTTGGGTCGCTCTTTTGCCCGGAGTGAGTAAACGTTGACGGTTGTCTTGTGGTCGTCGTTCTGGCTCCAGTCGACGAATATTTTTCCGGTGCGCAGGGCTTTCTTCATGTCAGAGACGATGAGGTTGGGATGTCGGTCTTCGAGGACGCGGGCAACGGCGTGAGCAAACGGCTTCGTGACGTCGTACGTAACGGGCGTGTTAAGCGGCACGTAGATTTGCAATCCCTTGGAGCCGGAGGTCTTGGGGAAACATTCCAATCCGAAGCCTTCAAACATCTCGCGGAGCCAGAGGCCGACTTGGCAGCAAAGGACGATGTCGGCGGGCGGGCCGGGGTCAAGATCAAAGACCAGCATTGTCGGTCGCATGACATCTTTGGCGAGCGAGAGCGATGTGTGGAGTTCGAGGTCGGCGAGATTCGCGGCCCATACTAAGGTGGGCAGATCCTGAATGAGGCAGTAATCCATGAACTCGTTGCGGCCTTCGCTCCACACGGGCGCGGTGTTGACCCATTCCGGGCGATGGCTGGGGCAAGATTTTTCGTAGAAGAACATGCCGTTCACGCCTTCGGGGTATCGCTTCATGGTTAGTGGGCGGTTCTTCAAGTGCGGAATCAATGCGGGAGCGATGCGCACGTAGTAGTCGATGACTTGTCCCTTGGTGAAGCCGGCCAGGGGATACATGATCTTGTCGAGGTTCGAAAGCTTGAGTTTGCGTCCGTTGATGTCGACCAGCGCAGCTTTGGCCATGACTCCGAGTTCCTCCGCAATAGATTGGGATGCAAAATGAGGGCTGTGGATGGGATGGATTGCGCATCTTTCGCCTGAGTGTCCACAACGCTTGGCTCTGGATTTACATCCAATGACTGCCCGGTAAAAGATGATGGAGAAGCGAACAGAAATCCGAAGGCGGGAAGACTCAACTAGGGTGTGCATCAGCAGTTCTACGCCGCCGCAATTCGCTCCAGACCAAGAGGGACTCTTCCGCAAAGCCCTGGAATTGATGATGCGGCACAACGTGCCGTTTGCTGTCTCGGGGGCATTTGCGCTGCATGAACACACGGGAATCTGGCGGGACACCAAAGACCTCGACCTATTTCTTCCGACCGCAGCCATGCAGCCCGCGCTAAAGCACTTTCAAGATGCGGGATTCGAGACGGAATTGCGCGATCCTATCTGGTTGGGAAAAGCGTGGCGCAATGGCTACTTCGTTGACCTGATCACGGGCATGAGCAATGCGGTGATCCAAGTGGATGAATCTTGGATCGAGCGATCGCAGCGTGCAGAAGTTTTGGGAATCTCAACGAGGGTGCTGGCCGCGGAAGAGCTGATCGCGTCGAAAATCTTTGTGACCCGGCGCGAGAGGTTCGATGGCGCTGACGTGGCGCATGTAATCTACGCGACCCGCGATACTTTGGATTGGAACCGGATATTCGAACTGATCGGCGATCACTGGGAGATGCTGCTGTGGTCGCTCATTTTCTATCGTTATATATATCCGCGCAATGCAAATGACGTCCCGCGTCATGTTTGGCACTCGCTACTAGAAAAGTTCAAGCACAACCTGACGGATCCGAACCTGGACGCGCCGTTCCGGGGCACGCTGATCGACGAGAACATGTTTGCCATTGATGTCCACGAGTGGGGCATGGAAAACGAGATTGAGCGATACAGGAAAGAGCATCAAGAAGCCCACGGCACTTCCGTCGAAGATAAAGCTGACGCCTCTGCCGGAAAACCGGCGGCGTAGAGAATGAGAATCGCCGCCACAGCCGACCTGCATTTCACTCCGCAAAGCTACGATCACATCCGGGAAGCGATGTCCAAGGTGCGTGATGAAGCTGACGTGCTCATCCTTGCGGGAGACCTGACCAATTTCGGCAAGGCTGATGAAATGCGGTCATTGCTGAATGCGCTGGTGCGGCTGCGGATTCCAATCATCGCCGTGCTCGGCAATCACGATTACGAAAGCAATGAAGAACAGCAGTTGATGCGGCTGATGGTGGACGAAGGAATCAAAGTCCTGGATGGCAGCAGCTACGAACGCGACGGAGTGGGATTCGCGGGAGTGAAGGGATTCTTCGGCGGATACGGACGCGGAGCGTTGACGGCGTTTGGCGAACCGGAAGTCAAAGCGTTTGTTCAAGCGGGTATCAATGAAGCGGTGAAGCTGGAAAAAGCGCTGGCGCAGTTGCGAACGGAGAAGCGGATTGTGGTGACGCATTATTCGCCGATCAAGGACACGGTGGTGGGAGAGCCTGCGGAGATATATCCATATTTGGGAAGTTCACGGTTGTCAGAAGTGATTGATAGGTTCGGCGCGATGCTTGTGGTGCATGGGCATGCGCATCATGGGAGCCTCGAGGGAAAGACCACAGGGGGAATCCCGGTGTATAACGTGGCGCTTCCGATATTGCAGTGTCAGCCGGAAGCGAAGGTTTATAGGGTGTTTGAGGTTTAAAGGCAGTGGCAAGTGGTTAGTGGATAGTGGTCAGTAGTCAGTAGTCAGTAGTCAGTAGTCAGTAGTCAGTAGTCAGTAGTCAGTAGTCAGTAGTCAGTAGTCAGTAGTCAGTAGTCAGTAGTCAGTACGCGGGGCTGAAGCCCCGCTTCTACCTGTTGCCGCTTCGCGGCAGATTGAAGGGCTCATACGTCTGTCATGCAGAGTGTAGGGGGCCTTCGACTTCGCTGCGCTCCGCTCAGGATGACAAGTCGGAGTGGAGACGCCCGGTGAGGCGCTCTGGATGACAACCTGTCCTGCGCATCGCTTGCTAGGCATGTTCTAAGGGACTGAAACCTTTTCAGTTCCGGTTCGTCCAACGGATACGCCGTATTTCCTGAAGAATCATGCTTGCGGGTTTGACATGGCTGCGAGCGCAGGCGTAGGTTTTTAGGGAGTGCCGCGAGCAACATACGCGTTTAAGGGCCTGATAATCCTCACAAATCCTCATTTTTCGTTTCCCCCGGAGGTCACAGAATGCGCGATGCGCGCTTTTCTCTTTCTAGCTTTTCCCTGCTGACAATCTTAGTTTTTGTTTGTTGTGTCGCGGCCAGTGCGCAGGACATTGCTTCGTTCGAGAAGCGAATCACGGTGAAGAAACTGGACAACGGCTTGACGCTGATGGTGGTGGAGCGTCCTGAAGCGCCGGTGTTCTCGTTTTTCACGCACGTGAATGCGGGCTCTTCGCAAGACCCGCAGGGCGAAGCCGGGCTGGCGCATATGTTCGAGCACATGGCTTTCAAGGGCACAGACAAGATCGGGACGAAGAATTTTGCCGAAGAGCGAAAGGTGCTGGAAGAGATTGAAGTGGCGTATCGGGCATATGACCTGGAACGCCGGAAAGAAAGCGGCTCTGATCCGAAGAAGGTGGCGGAATTAGAAAAGACTTGGAAGGACTTGGTCGCGAAGGCGCAAGAGTACGTGAACCTGAATGAGTTCGGTCAGATCATTGAGCGCAATGGTGGGGTTGGATTGAACGCCTTCACCAGCATGGACGAGACGGGATACTTCTACTCAATGCCGGCGAATGATCTTGAGCTTTGGGCATATCTGGAGTCGGAGAGATTCGTTCATCCGGTGTTTCGCGAATTCTACAAAGAGCGTGACGTGGTGGTGGAAGAGCGCAGAATGCGGACTGATAGCCGTCCATTGGGAAGGCTGATTGAGCAGTTGCAGGCGGCGTCATACATGGCGCATCCGTATAGGCGTGGAACGGTGGGTTTCTATTCTGAGATCACGGGTGTGACCGCATCCGATGCAGCGGCGTTTTACAAGATTTATTACGTTCCATCGAACATGACCATCGCCGTAGTGGGCGACGTGAAAGCGTCGACCGCGATGCCGATGCTGGAGAAATATTTTTCCCAGCTTCCTAAGGCGCCTGCGCCGCCAGAGTTGCGCACGGTGGAGCCGCCGCAGATCGGCGAGAAGAGGGTGACGCTGCGTGAAGCGAGCCAGCCTTGGTACATCGAGGCATACCACAGACCGAATTATCGCGATCCGGATGACGCGGTGTATGACGCGATATCAGACTTAGTTGCGAATGGCAGAACCAGCAGGCTTTATCGCGCGCTGGTGCGTGACCAGAAGATCGCGTTGTTTGCGGGTGGGCAAGGGGGATTCCCCGGGAATAAATATCCGAGCTTGTATTTGTTCTATGCAGTGCCGACGCAGGGGAAGACTCCGGAGATGCTGGCGGAGTCGATCCACAAGGAGATCGAAAAGCTGAAGACGACAGACGTGAGCGATGAAGAATTACAAATGGTAAAGACCCGCGCGAAGGCGGACCTGATCCGGGGATTGGCTGACAACGAAGGCCTGGCACAACAGTTGGCAACGGCACAGGCGATGTATGGCGACTGGCGTGAATTGTTCCGGCAGGTGGATAGGATCGACAAGGTGACGAAGGGGGATATCCGCCGAGTGGCTGCGAAGACATTTGTGCCAAGCAACAGGACGGTAGGCGAGATCGAGAACGTGAAGCCAGCAGCTCCGGCGAAAGGGGGAGAATAATCATGCAAAGGAAAATCACTTCCCTTCTCTCATTGATGTTGTTGCTCCTCTGCTCATTAAGCGTGTTCGCGCAGGATTCGCGGGAAAAGCAACTTGAGCAATCGAAGCCGAAATTGCCGGAATTCAAGCCGCAGGAGCCGAAGCGTATCCAATTGGCGAACGGCATGGTCGTCTTCCTGCAGGAAGACCATGAGCTGCCAATCATCGATGGGACGGCCAAAATCCGCGGAGGTTCGCGCGAAATACCTGCGGCAAAGGCGGGGATGATGGGGATCTACGGATCGGCATGGCGAACGGGTGGCACGCCGACAAAAACAGGTGACCAATTCGACGACATGCTGGAAGCGCGCGCCGCGAAAGTGGAGACGGGTGGCGGGATCGACTCGACAAACATCAGCTTGTCAACACTCAAGGGCGATTTCGACACAGTGTTCGACACCTTCGTTGATCTGCTGAAGAATCCTGAATTCAGGCAAGACAAGGTGGATCTGGCGAAGCAGCAGATATCGACGGGAATTTCTCGTCGGAACGACGAAATGGACAGCATCGCGGGACGTGAAGCGGCGAAGCTGGGCTATGGCGCGGAGAATCCGTATGCGCGTGTGCCGGAGTATTGGACGGTGGCGGCTGTGTCACGCCAGGACTTGATCGATTGGCACAAGAAGACGGTGCATCCGAACAACATCATTCTGGGCCTTGTAGGCGATTTCGATTCCAAGGCGATGGAAGCGAAGCTGCGGAAGACGTTTGAATCTTGGCCAAAGGGCCCTGCGATTGTTCCGGCAAAATTGGAATTCAAGCCCGCGGCGCCAGGAACATATTTTGTCGAGAAGGAAGACGTGAACCAGAGCACGATCGAGTTTGTGTCGCAGGGCATCCGACGGGACAGCCCAGATTATTATGCGACGCGCGTGATGAACGAAGTGTTCGGGGGAGGATTTTCGTCGCGGTTGTTCTCGAGTATCCGATCAAAGCAAGGATTGGCATACTCGGTTGGCGGCGGTATTGGAGCGAGCTACGACCATCCGGGATTGTTTTCGCTGAGCATGGGCACGAAGAGTGGAACGACGGCGCAGGCGATCGATGCGCTCAATAACGAAGTCGCTACGTTGGTGAGGGATCCGGGAAGCGAAGCGGAGATACAGAAAGCGAAGGAAAACATTCTCAACTCGTTCATCTTCGAATTTGATTCAAAGGAGAAGATTCTGGGCGAGCGGATGACGTATGAGTTCTACGGGTATCCGGCGGACTTTTTGGAGCGATTCCGCGCGGGCATAGAAAAGGTCACACCGGCTGATGTGGCAGCAGTTGTGAAGAAGTATGTTGATGGCCGGAAGTTCGCGGTGCTGGTGGTAGGCAAGTCGGCTGATTTCGATAGCGCGCTGACGAAATATGGCAAGGTGACTCCAATCGATATCACCATTCATGAGGAGCCGCCGAGTGCGGGAGGAAGCGCAAAAGCCAGTGGTGGCAGCGACGGCGCGGCGGTTGCCAGTGGCGCTGCAGCGACGGCCCCGACCGGTTCCAATGCTGAAGGCAAGGCGTTGATGTCAAAGGTAGTAGCGGCGATGGGCGGGATGCAGAAGCTGTCGGCGGTGAAGGCGATGTCGCAAAAGACAGCGCAGGTGCGACACACACCCCAAGGCGACTTGGAGCTGGAAACGGAATCGGTCGCGGTGTTCCCTGACCAATTGCATACGGTGATGCATACGCCGATGGGTGAAATGAGCATGGTTGTGACTCCGCAATCGGCATTCATGGCGGGGGCGCAAGGCGTGCAAGATCTTCCTCCGACAATGAGAGATAACGCAATCAAAGATTTTAAGCGCGAGCCGGTGTATGTGGCGCAACATGCGGATGATCCGAAGTACAGCTTTACGGCTTCGGGCACGGAGAAAGTTGGAGACAAATCCGCGGCGGTGTTGGAAGTGAATGCGGATGGGAATCCCACACGTTGGCTGGTTGACAGCCAGACGGGACAAATCCTCAGAGCGAAGTTCAAGACGAGCGGACAGCAGGGCCCGGTGGAGCGCGAAATTGATTATTCGGATTATCGTCCGGCGGAAGGGCTGACGCTGCCATTTAAGCGGACTACGAAAGACAATGGCCAGCTTGCGGCAACGACCGAAGTGAAGGAGATCAAGTTGAATCCGGTGGTTGATCTAAAGGTGTTTGCCAAGCCGTAAAAACCCCGTTTCACGTTTCTGTTTCACGAAAAGCAAAAGCTTTTAACCGCTGATCAAAGAAAGATCAAAGACGGATAAAGCTAAAACAAGGGCACGTTTCTAAACTTTATAGCAGCATTGAAAAGGCGCTCTGATTGGAGCGCCTCTTCTTTTGCGAGCGTGCGAGTTACATTTCCAGTGTCAAAGGATGGGAGAGTTTGAAGGTCAGGCGTCGCTCTGCGGCGATGGTGACTTCCTTCTTCCCTGTCGCGTAGGCGGCGGTGGTTCCGGCACCGGCACCGGCGGCGCTTCCAATGAGCGCGCCTTTGGGTCCGCCAGCGAGCGCTCCGATAAGAGCGCCAGCACCGGCGCCTCCGCCGATCCAGGCGAGATTGCGCTTCTTATATGTTCCGCCAGCCATGAGAATGCTCGAGGTTTCGAGCGGCATCTGCTTGCCATTGATTGCAACTGAAGCGAGCGCGATGCGGAGGTATCCGGCATTGTGCAGACGTCCGGAATGACGGACGGCGACGACGCGTCCTTTGCCTTCTGCGCCGACCGGAGCGATAGTCTTGCCGTTCACGACGAGCGCTTCAGTGAGGACGAAATCAAAGTTGTCGCCGGGATTCGCCGCCGCGCTGGAGATGGAACTCTGCAAGCGGACAGAAATCGGCTCGCCAGCGGGAACGACGATGGGCTCGGCTTTTGGCATCAAGCGGCTGAGCAGTCCCTTTGATTCTTCCTTGGGCTGAACAGGCTGATTCTCAGGCGCTGCGGCCTGGGCGTTCTTTTCAATCGATGATCCGCAGCCGGTGAGGAGCGCTGCAGCGAGAGTAAGTATGGGCATGAACCTTTTCATATGTGGGCTCCTTTAGGAACTCACGTATGTAGGTGCAGGTGGAGTGCCAAAGAAGGCGCTTTGTTTTCAGTTTGTTGAGGCGCGCGGGTGTGTAGAAATTACAAAAGCGATTTCGACTTTCAAGTTTCAAGTGTCAAAAGTAAAGCAAAGGCCTGCCCTTTGACTTGCTGCGCTTAAGTGAGGATTTGGTGTCGCGCCGCTGGGGCTTGTTTTGCAAACAGAAACCCCGCCGTTACTGGCGGGGTTATTTCGCGCCTCTGGCGCTTGATCATTGCCGATTCGATGAACGAGAGTTTGAGGATGCGTTGCCACCAGATGATGTCACCGCAGTGGCGGCGGATGGTGCTGCGATCTCCGGTTGGGCGACGATGCCGTCGAAGGCTGTGGTGGCGAGGAATCGACCGCGGACGGAGCGAACGGAGCGAAGTGTCCAACCGGTGTCGAGGCGTTTCCAACTCTTGCCGAGGTCAGCGCTGGCGAAGATCTCGGTGGAAGTGTGGGAGATCGCAATCAGGCGCTGGTTTTCGGGATCGAACGCGAGAGATGCGAGTTGATTCACGGGCAATCGGCGGAGGTGTTCCCAACTTGCTCCAGCATCAACGCTGCGATATGCGCCTTCGCGAGTGGCAAGAAATATGTCTGACGATCCGTCGGCTTCCGCGAGCGCAACATCAGCTATGCCGGTAATGTTTTCAGGAGGCGCGGTTGCGTGCCACGTCTCACCTGCGTCGGTTGAAACAAAAAGCGCGCGCCGAGTGATAGCGACAGTGAGTTGGGGACTGGACTTCACTGTCAGGAAGTCGGAATGATTTTGAACGGGGCCGCCGTGCCAAGTGCGTCCTTCATCGCGGGTGACGAAGATGCCGGCGGAAGTTGCAGCAAACCATTTCTCCGGCGTGAACTCGACATCATTGACCCGCGCCGTGAGCTGCGACTTTTCTGTCTTGCGCATAATCACCGGCTTTGACTTCTTCGTGGCTGCGCGAGTAACCGTCTCGTAGATGTTGATGACGTTGTTGAGCGGCACCCATTGAGGCGTGGAGGCTTTGGTCGGTTGCCGGAAGGCCACGATTCCGTTGTTCGTCCCGGCGATGAGTTCACCCTTGGGCGATTGGCGAAGAGTGAAGACGTCGCGTCCATTGAGGCCTTCATTCATCTGCTGCCATTTTGCTCCGCCATTGTGCGTGACGAAGATGCCGCCGAATTCCTTGTCATTGATAAGTCCGGCGTAGATGGTGGAACTGTCGTCGCGGTCAATGAGCATGGATGCGACCTGACGGTGGGCGAATCCGCGATTGGCGACAACAAAGTGCTCGCCGGAATCAGTGCTGGCGAGGACTCCGCTGCGATCGGTGGCAATCATGACGTGACTGTGATCTGCGGGATCGACGAGCACATCATTCACGATGATGTTGGCTCCAGTAATCCGCTTCCAGACAGCGCCAGAGTCGGTGGTCTTCCAAAGTCCTTCAGTAGTACCCGCGTAAACGATGTTGCGATTGACAGGATCCTGTTTCAGCACGCGGGTACGGCGAGCCGAGAACGGCATTCCCTGCACTTTGCGAAATGACGCGCCGGAAGAATCGCTCTTGTAAATCCCGGAGCAGGCGCTAACGTACATGGTGGACGGCAAGACGGGATCGATGATGATCGAGAAGACATCAGAGTCATCAATGATGCCGTTCTTCATGTTCTTCCAAGTTTGTCCGCCGTCGGTGGTCTTCCAGGGCAAGTGCCACGTGCCCGCGTAAATGATGTTCGAATCGACCGGATCGATGGCGATGGATTGAATGTTGCGAATGTCAGGGTGGTTGGGCGGAGAGATCAAATCCCAGTGATCGCCACCATCGTTGCTGCGAAAGACGCCGTCGAGCGCGCCGGCGACGAGGACATCGGGATTGGAAAGGGACATGGAGAATCCACGAATGGATTTTCCGTGCATGCCATTCAGGAATTTCCAATTGCGTCCACCGTCGGCGCTGCGGTAGATGTCGCCGCCATTACTTTCGACGCTCCATGCCGCGGCATAAACTATTCCGGCGCGGGTGGGGTGAAAGACAACGCGGTCGAGAACGTAGTCATTGTGATCGCCAAGTTTGGCGTATCGCGCCCAGTTCGCGCCGCCATCGGTCGATTGATAAATCTGTCCGGCACTGGTGCCAAGAAGAATGCGATTAGGAGAATGCGGATCGCGAGCAAGACTGCGGACATCCCCGCCGTCAGGGCCCAGCGGGGTGAATTGCTGGGCGGTTGCGGAGCATAAAAGAAACAGAAATGCGAATGCCAGAGATACGAGACGTTTTGTTTGTGCCCGGTTCATGTGTCCACCTTCTGGCCAGAAGAGAAAGTAAATCATGAGGGTAGTTGCAGACCATTCACAAGAAACCTTAGTGAGTCTGACTCCTCATTCGATGCAAGTTCGCTTGAGGAGAGAGTGCCTCAAGAGGGTTCTGGTACACAAGTTACAAAAGGGCGTGGTCTAAAAACAGTTTGTATTTTCAAGTATCTAGTTTCAAAGACAAAGGCCGGCAGGGCAAAACACCCTACCGGCCTTTTTCGTTATGAGTTGCTATTTCTTTGCTGCAGGCGCTTTTTTCGCAGCGGCTTTCTTCGGAGCTGCGTGTTTGGTGGCGGTGGGTTTCACTTTGTCGCTGACCACCGTAGTTCCCTCACCCTTGAAGGTGGCTCCTGAAGGCACCAACCAGATCTCTGTGTTCATGGCGGTACCGCTGCCAGAACGGACTTCGATGCGGCTGGCGTCGATGCCCTTTTCAGAAACGAGGTAAGCCTTTGCGTTCACGGCGCGTTGTGCTGCAAGTTTCTTTGCGCCCGTTTCTTTCGCATCGGCGTTGCCAACGAGAACGGCTTTGGCATCTGCATCGCGCTGCAAGCGAAGAGCGACTTCATCGAGAATGGCCTTGGCGGCGTTGTCGACCCGCGGGCTGTTCTTCTTGAAAGCGATCTCATTGAGCTTGCTGGCTTCCGGCGCCGGTGGCGGCGGAGGTGGCGGAGGCGGAGCTTCGACAGTCACGCTAGTGGATGCTGAGGCGGACAGATTGCGGTCGTCCGTCACAGTTCCCTGCACGCTGATAGGGCCGGGTTGAGCGCCAGTGGTGTTCAAGGTTGCGGTGTTGCCGGTTCCGGAAACAGTTCCAGCGCTGGCAGTGTAGTTGTAGGTGAGGTTACGGCCGTCCGGGCTGTTGCCGTTGCAGGTGATCTGCGAGCTGCCGTTGGGCTGAACTGTTGTGGGATTCGCCGAGCAAGTGATTGTCGGCGGGCGCGGCTGCTTCACGGTGAAGCTGGCGGTGCAGTCGGCCATTCCCTTTTTGCCGTCGGTGACACTGGACTTCACAGCATAAGAACCGGGCTGCAAGCCTTTGGTGTCAATGTTGGCGGTGGCGCTGGTGCTGGAAACCTTTACGCCAGTACCGGTCCATGCATAAGCAAGAGTGCGCTTCGGATTGAAGTTGGAAGGAGTAGCTGTCGCGGTGACCGGCTCGCCTTCGAAAACTTCGGTGGGGTTCACGCTGCAAGCTGCGCTGGGAGGAACAGGAGGAGGCCCGATGGTGCCGAACTTGAAGACAAGTCCGCCGGCAATCCTTGCACCCGCGAATTCAGACTTTATGACAGCGCCGCCAACACCGCCGTTGTATCGGCCGTATTGAAGGTCAGCCTGAATCAAGCGGATATCTACGCGCCGTGAGGCGCCTACATCAAGTCCGCCACCAAAGGTGAGTCCGATGTTGTAGTTGGTATTCAAATTCGGCGGCGAGAGCGCATACATGCCAACCAGAAAATGTGCGAAGGGCGAAATGTGCTCGGAGGGAAAACGCAAAGAAGGACCGATTTGCAAGGTCCCTAGCTGGGTGTTAGTGCCGAAATGCGCACCCGAATCGAGTGTGAGTCCCGCGTAGCGGTTAAGCCAGTACGTGGAAGCGACGGTGAATCCTTTTGGCAAGTTACTGATATTGGCGAAGCCATGGCTACCAGGATCGGCCCATGCGTATCCGGCAAAGATGTCGACCTTTGATGGCTGCTGTTCCTGAGCAACTGCGGACGTGGCGAAAAGAGCGAGGGCCAGAAGTCCCAAAACACAAACGAAGAGTTTCAAATTACGAAGTGACATGCGTGATTCCTCCGAAGCTGTGACGCAACTAGAGCAAAAACTCAGTGACGTTTAGAAATAAGAATACGGACGGCATAGAACTCTTGCCGTCCGTAGGATTGTACAGTAAATAGCTTAGAACAGTCTAAGCGGAATAGCTTACTGCTGTGTCTGTGCGGCTTGTCCCGTTACTTTCAAAACCATCTGGCTTCCGCTATCGAGGCGTACGTTCTTGCCTGCGGAAGTAATGACGGAACCAGCGGCATCGCCTGACGTAGCGTTGTCGAGTTTCAAGCCTTTCAAACCGACGACTCCGCTACTGGTGGAACTGAGAACACCAGTTGCGCCAGCGGCTGTGGAACCAACGCGGCCGGCTGCCCCCGTGGCGGCGCCGACTGTGTTGCCGGCATGTCCTGCAGTGCTGCCAACAGCATTTCCAGCGGTTCCGGCAACACCGCCTGCGGTGCTACCGACTGATCCTGCTGTGCCTGCAACGCCGCCTACGGTGGAACCTGCGCCGCCGAGCAATCCACCACCGCCTGCACTGCCGCCACCGGAAGCGCCAACGTTTCCTGCTCCGCTACCGGTGGCCATTGTGTCATCTCCCATGGAAGTTGCGGCTGCAACTGCCGGGGCGGCGAGCGCCTGAATGCCGGCTTGCATGGGGATGGACTGTCCGTTCTTCAAGATGGCCTTATCGAAGACGATGCCAAGAGCGGATTCAGATTCACCGTTGGCTTTGGCTTTCGCCTGGGTGACGTGTCCGATCAACTTGGTGTTGCGCGGGATGATGACCTTGCCGTTTTGCACGACGTCCTGCGCTGTGCGGGCAGTAACCTCGTCGCCCTGTTTTGCTTTCTTGGAATCCACCCCTTTGTTAAGGACGGCGGGAATCGCAACGCCCGAAGGGATGCTGTCTGTCCCAAGGGAGGCGCTGGAATCGTTAGAGGCTGAGCCGGAGGTGCTGGCACCGGTGCTCTTGCCGGATTTGCCGCTTCGCGTCGCATTGGTGCTATTAGAGGCGTTGGCGGAATTGCTGGTGTTGGCCTTTGCTCCGCTCCTTGACGCGTCGACCGAGGTCTGCGATGAAGCAGAGCCCGAAGTCTGTGTGCTTGCCGATGTCTGCGCGGCTGCTGTCGCCAACAGCAGACTTGACGCAAGTAATCCTGAAACAACAATTTTCATGTCGATTCCTCCTGAGAGATGCTTAGTTTCCTTTTTGATTTCTTGGACTGATTGGGGGACTTCACTAGCAACGTATGATGCAAAAGCAGAGTTGCTGACTGCCTGAGGGTCTGGGCAAATTCAGTTACCAAAGGGCTAAGCCTGTAAAAATTACCAAGTAGAAGTGACTGAGGGTGCATAAGCAGCATCTTAGTTTTGGAGATTCTTTTACAGGTTCAAAGACTTCCCCGGCCCGGGCCCCCGCTAACACCCCCAGATGGAGAGCTTCCGCATATGACGCAGGAACGAGTACTGATCGTAGAAGATGAAGAAAATGAGCGCACTGGTTTGGCAGAGCTTGTGCATGCATGGGGCTATCGGACGGAGACCGCCAAAGATGGTTTGGAAGGCCTGGAGAAGGTGACTTCATGGTCGCCGGGCATCGTAGTGACGGATTTAAAAATGCCGCGGATGACAGGGCTTGAGTTGTTGGAGCGTATCGCGGACATGCCGGGGGCGATCGCGGTAATCCTGTTAACCGCCCAAGGGAGTATTGATACCGCTGTGGATGCGATGAAGCTGGGCGCGTATGACTTCCTGACAAAGCCGGTAGATCCGGCCCGGCTGAAAAACATTTTGACGAATGCCTCCAGACAGCGCGGGACGGAACGCGAACTCGAAGTCACCCGCAAACAATTGCGCGGGACGGGAATTCTGGGGCCGCTGGTGGGGTC
Source organism: Terriglobales bacterium (assembly GCA_025462725.1). GTDB lineage: Bacteria > Acidobacteriota > Terriglobia > Terriglobales > Acidobacteriaceae > JAICLA01. The sequence goes on from JAOAPE010000003.1 coordinate 389,640, forward strand.
GTCGAAGAAGATGCAGGAGATCTTCAGCCTGACAGAGATGGTGGCGCCGAGTTCGGCGTCTGTCCTTATTACAGGCGAAAGCGGTACGGGCAAAGAGCTGGTGGCACGCACGATACATGATCTGAGTCCGCGTAAAGGCAAGCCGTTCATCGCGATCAACTGTTCGGCTATCCCGGAGACGCTGATTGAAAGCGAAATATTCGGACACGAGAAGGGCGCTTTTACCGGAGCGTTGGAACGGCGGGCGGGGTGTTTTGAGTTAGCGGAAGAAGGAACGTTGCTGCTGGATGAGATCGGCGAGATGCCAATCAACACCCAAGCCAAGCTGCTGCGCGTGCTCGAAGACCGCAAGCTGCGGAGGTTGGGAAGCAAGGTGGAGACGGAGATCAATGTCCGGGTGCTGGCGGCGACGAACAAGGTTCCGGAGCAGGCTGTTGCAGCCGGCGAGTTGCGGAATGATCTTTATTATCGGCTGAATGTGTTCAACATACATATGCCGCCGTTACGGGATCACCGCGAGGATGTTCCACAGTTGGCCGAGGCGCTATTGGCGGATATGAATGCGAAGCACGGGCGCAAAGTGTCAGGGTTGAGCGACGCCGTCCTGCAGCAATTCATCACCTATGCCTGGCCGGGCAATGTGCGCGAGATGCGCAATACTCTGGAGAGAGCGGTAATCGTATGCACCGGACCGATGATCGAGCCAAAACATCTGCCTCCGAACTTTGGCAGCGGACTGCCGATGCATGTGGATTCGTCCGACGACCCGAACGTGGTGCGATTGGGAGTGGGAACAACCGTTGGAGAGGCTGAGCGGCAGCTCATCATGAAAACGTTGGGGTCTACTCACAATAACAAGACACGGGCGGCCGAAATTTTGGGCATCAGCCTGAAGACCCTGCACAACAAGCTGAAGGAATATTCCGGGCAAAATGCGGAGTCAATGGCAGGGACGCAATAGCAGCTTCTACTTTGAAATCGGGTTCACACTTCTAACTCTGCGCGATGTTTCCCCTTAAGCTCAAGACGAAGCTGGTACTGGCGATCACCGGAATGGTGGTGGCGCTGGTTACTACGCTGTCATCGATCTACATCTCTCAGCTTATTAAGCAAAGAATCGATGAGGCTTACCAAAACGGCGAGTTCGTTGCGTCGGAGGTGTTCCAGTCAACGCGGGAAGCGCTAGAGAGCGATCTTTCAAACGGCAAGCTCGACCTGAGCGATCCGAAGGTGCTGCAAGCGGCGACGGAAGAAAGTCTGCAGACCGATGCCGGGCTTAATTCCCTGCTGCAATCCATAGTTGGATATTCGCCGACGATCTACGACGTGGCTGTTGCGGACGCGAGCGGAAAAGCGATCGTCCATAGCGATGGCAACATGACCGGGAACACGTTGCCGGCGCGCGAACATTTCCTGGACATACATGACGGCGGATTTTGGAAACAGGTCCGCATGGTGTACGGCTCGCCGAAAGTCTATGACATGCAACTCCCGTTGCAGCGTGATGGACAACCGTTTGCATCGGTACGCGTGGGAATCTCAAGCGTGTTCCTGAAGGAATCACTACAACCGAAATTGAACAGCGCGTTTCTGCTGTCGGGAATCGCAATCCTGTGCTCGGTTTTGCTGGCGGTGGGATTCTCGACGCTGGCGTTCCGTCCTCTGGCGGAGATCAGCAGGAAGCTGGATGAGATGAGCGCGGGTGCGGTGGTACCGCAAGCAGCGAATCCGGATGGCGCCAAAGGCCGCGACGAGTACGGCGTGGTGAACACGAAGATCGACCGCCTAGGCAAGCAGATGCGGGATGTGAAAGAGGTCTTCTCCGCGTTGAAGGAGAACCTGGACCAGATCATGTCGAACCTTCAGGACGGCGTGATGTTGTTCACGCGCGACGAAAAAGCCGTGCTGGTGAGTTCGTCGATCGAAACATTCCTGCATAAGTCGCGTGCGGAGTTGTTGGGAAAGACAGCGCACGAGATCTTCGACAATGATCCACGGATAGGACGAATCATCTTGGATGCGTTTGAACAGCATCAGCCGCTTGCGCAAGTGGAGGTGCTCGCTTCCGGAGCGGACAATGGAGGCAACGGAGCGCGAGTGCAATTAGGACTCGATTTCATCGAGGAAAATGGAGAACGCATTGGAGCGCTGCTCACGCTGCGGGATGCAGAGTCAGTGCATCGCATCGAGGATGAGCTGGAGTTGTCGCGTCGTTTGGCGGCGGTGGGACGGTTGACGTCGGGCGTAGCGCACGAGGTAAAAAATCCGATCAATGCAATCGTGGTGCACTTGGAAGTGCTGCGGCAGAAACTGAAGGACCTTGATCCGGATACGCGACGCCATATGGATGTTATAGGGACAGAGATTCGCAGGCTGGATCGGGTAGTGCAGACACTGGTGGATTTCACGCGTCCGATGGAATTGCGGCTGGTGGAAGTTGATTTGCGGCGGTTGCTCGAAGAGATCACGAACCTGGCGAGCCCTGATGCGGAGAAGCATGGGGTCCACGTGCTCCGAAATATTTCTGATGAGCCGCTTCCGGTGAAAATAGATTCCGACCTGGTGAAACAGGCGGTGCTCAATGTGATGATCAACGGCATGCAAGCGATGAGCCATGGCGGCAACCTGACAATTTCCGCGCAGCGCGTTGATGGAGAAGCGCAGGTAGAGATCACTGACCAGGGTGGCGGGATTCCGCATGACATACGCGAGAAGATATTTAACCTCTATTTCACTACGAAGAGTGGAGGCAGCGGCATCGGGCTTCCGATGACGTACCGTGTAATGCAATTACATAACGGAGCGATGGAGTTCGACAGCGTGGAAGGTGAAGGCACGACGTTTCGATTGCATTTCCCAATCGCGGAGATCAGCCGCGAAGTGGTCACTGCGACATCGGCAACCAGTAGTACAGTGGAAAGATAGATGCTACTTCGGAAAAACAATCTGGCCTTTGGTGGTGCAATCTTCGCGATGGCGATGGCGTCCGGCTGTCACAAGCAACCGAAGCCGATGCCGATCGTGCCCGCGCCGACATTTCCGCTGAGCGCGATCATGCTCGAAATCCAGCCGTTGCCACCGCCGGGAGTGGCTGCTGCTCCGCCGCCTCCGCCGATCGTGGTTGCGAAAGTTCCAGCGCGAACGACGAGACCTCGACCGAAGCAGAGGGTTCCGGAACGAAGCGTAACGACGACGCCTGTAATCCCACCGACCAATGGCGGAAGTTCAACGCCGACTGTGACGCGAAGTTATCCGCCGCCGCGCATTACGGGACCAATCACAGGGGGCAGCGATTCAGCGGCGAATATCTATCCCGGGATGGCACATTCGGATGAATTGCATCATCGGCTGACGACGGCGCAGTTGGTGCAGTCGACGGAAGACAATGTGCGCTCGCTCACGCGAAAACTTACGCAGGATGACAAGTCTGTGCTGGAACAGATCAAGAGTTTTCTGGCGCAGTCGCGTTCGGCGACGGCGGAAAATGATCTAGTGCGCGCGCATAATCTGGCGCTGAAAGCGCATTTGTTGTCAGACGAATTGGCGAGGCCGTGAGAAGCAGCTATAGCTCTCGGCTGTCGGCTCTAAGCTAAAGTCAAAAGCAGAATCTTGAACCACAGAGGACACAGAGTCCCACAGCGAGAATCAGGCTAAGCAGGTTCTGTCGATTTCTTCTTTTCTGGGAAGGCTAGTGACGCAACTATTGAGAGCGTCAGCAAGCCTCCGACCACGCCCAAAGCCACCACTGTTGGCATTTCATAATGCAGCGATATCCCGAAGAGGGTTGCGCCTTCGTTCGAGAGCAGCATCTTTGAGCCGACGAAGACCAGGATGGCGGAGAGTCCGTAGTGCAAATAGTGGAAGAGTTCGAACATGCCGGAGAGCGCGAAGTATATGGCGCGGAGTCCTAGAATTGCGAAGACGTTCGACGTGTAGACGATGAATGGGTCACGCGAGATGGCGAGAACGGCGGGGATTGAATCGACGGCAAAGAGCAGGTCGGTTGTTTCGACGACTATAAGGACGGCCAATAGCGGAGTGGCGAAAGTGCGATGGTTCTTGCGCACGAGGAATTTTCCGCCTTCGTATTGGTCAGTGATGGGAACGAACTTTCGGAAGAGTTTGAGGATGGGGTTCTTTCCGGGATCGACTTCCGAGTCGTCTCCGAACGCTAGCTTCATGCCGCTGTAAATCAGAATTACGCCGAATATATAGATGATCCAGTGGAAGCGATTGATGAGGCTGACCCCGGCGAAGATAAAAATGAAGCGCATGATGAGCGCTCCGATGATTCCCCAGAAGAGCACGGTGTACTGGTGCCGTTGCGGAACCTTGAAGTAATTGAAGAGGACGAGGAAGACAAAAAGATTGTCGACGCTTAAGGATTCTTCGATGAGGTATCCTGTGCCGAACTCTAACGCTTTCTGGTGGCCTTGCCAAAAATACACGAGAATGGCGAAGGCGATTGCGAGACTGATCCAGAAAAGGCTTCCGAGCACTGCCTTCTTGAAAGTCATTTCGCTCGAGCCCCGATGGAAGACCCCGAGGTCGAGGATGAGCATGGCAGCAACGAAAACGTTGAAGAGTATCCAGAAGGTCAGCATGCAGTAGTGGTAGTCAGGATGGATTATACCGAGACAGTCGGTTCCTTCTCAGTTACCGGCGCTTCCTGTTCGGCGAAGTTGGCCCAGCCTCGGCGATTCAAATCCCAATAGATAAACCACCCGCAGAGGCCGCTAAGCGCGAGCAGCAGGACGGATTGCAGCGGGCGTCCGAAGATGAGATGTCCCAGGCCGAAGAGCGCACCGTAGATCATGCCGCATCCGGCAATCCAATCGGCAGTGGCCCAGACAAGGCTTTGGCTAGAGTGGCTGGGGACGAGTCCGGAAACCGGCTTCCAACCGATATCCGAGGGGCGGACTTTTTCGTAAAAAGATTTCAGCTTTTCCATCGGCTCTGGAGGAGTGACCAGCGTGACGACAATCCAGGAGATAGTTGTGAACGCGGTCGTGAGAATCATCAGCCAGGCGAAGCCGTGAGGATCAGAGCCGTCGAGCGTACCGGCGGGGAGTTTGTTGTCAAAGCCTCGGATGATCTCCACAATGGGAGTTGCGGCGCGGGATTGTAGCAGGAGTGATGACACTCCGGCGGCGGTCATAGCTCCAATCTCAGACCATGCGTTGATACGCCACCAGAACCACCGGAGCATGAATACGAGTCCGGCACCGGCGCCTATGGACATAAGAAACTTCCATGCCCCTTCTATTGATTGCATGTAGAGCGCGGCAACGGCGGCAAGAGCTGTGACCAACACTGTTGCGATACGAGAGGCGGTGACGTAGTGACTTTCGGCGGCATCCTTCTTTATGAAGCGACGATAGAAATCATTGATCATGTAGCTGGCGCCGAGGTTGATGTGTGTCGCCATGGTGGACATGTAGGCGGCTGCGAATCCGGCGAGCATCAAGCCGCGGAGACTTGCGGGCAAGTGCGTGATCATGACCTGGATGTATCCGAGTTCGGGATCTTTCTGCGCCGGATAGAGGACGACTGCGACTAAAGCGGTGAGAATCCAGGGCCAAGGGCGAACTGCATAATGCGCGATGTTGAACCAAAGAGTTGCAGCCAGCGAATGTTTTTCGTTCTTGGCGGAGAAGATGCGTTGGGCGATGTATCCACCGCCACCCGGTTCCGCGCCGGGATACCAACTGGCCCACCAGTTCAAGCTGAGAAAAACAAGGAACATGATGAACCAACTGGAGGTCCAGTCTGGGACGAATGCGAGAGTGTTAGTCCCATTGCCGACAGCAGCGTCATGCAGCCTGAGTTTGGCTTCGAGAGCTCCTATGCCGCCGACAGCTTGCACGGCGAAAAATGCGAGTGCGATAACTACGCTCATTTTTAAAACGAATTGAATGACGTCTGTCCAAAGGACCGACCATAATCCGGAAGAGGTGGCGTAGACGAGAATGAATGCTGCAATCCCCAGTGTGATCTCGACGGCGTGGAGTTTGGAAATTCCTAAAGTGAGAATCAGGATCTTCACCATCGCGAGATTTACCCATCCCATAATGATGGTGTTGACGGGAAGCGCGAGATATAGAGCGCGGAAGCCGCGGAGGAAGGCGGCGGGCTTGCCAGAATAGCGAAGCTCGGCGAGTTCCATGTCCGTCAGGACGCCGGCGCGCCGCCAAAGGCGCGCGAAGAAAAAAACCGTCAGCATTCCGCTAAGAGCGAAGCTCCACCAGAACCAGTTCCCTGCTACGCCGTATTTGTAAACAAGACCGGTGACGACGAGTGGTGTGTCCGCGCCGAAGGTGGTGGCGACCATGGATGTGCCGGCGAGCCACCATGGGACGCTGCGCCCGGAGATGAAAAATTCGCCGACGCTGCCGCTGGCCTTGCGGTAATAGTGGAATCCGATGGCAAGGTTTACTGCGAAGTAAACGGCGATGACGATCCAGTCAAGAGAGGTGAGCTGCATGAGTGCGATGGCTCCGGATGTACTAACGATTCGCTGTTGGCTGCTTGGCGGCATTAGAACTCAAAGACGATTCGACTGGCAATGCAGAAATGGAAGCGTGCAACCGCCACTCACAATTTCCGGCTCTTATCCTTTATAGGAGTCACTCATGCGTTCTAAGGTGAACATCAAGTCACATCCGCTGCATCCGATGCTGGTTGCATTTCCAATCGCGCTTTGGACGGCGAGCCTCATCTGCGATCTGTTAGGGCTGGCATTGAAGAAGCCGGAGCTGTGGTCGGCGGGGTTCTACGCGGTGATAGGCGGATGCATAGGCGCGGTGTTCGCAGCAGTACCGGGCGCGATTGATTGGAAAACCGTGGTCCCCCCAAATTCGAGCGCGAAGTCGCGCGGGTTGATCCATGGATCGGTGAACACAGTGGTGCTAATCCTATTCATCATAGAGGCGGTGCGACGAGGAGATGCGGGCACGACACCGGACCGTGTTTCTCTTCTGTTGTCAGTGGTCGGCGTTGCAATGCTGGGATATTCGGGATGGCTGGGCGGAACCTTGGTCTATCGCAATCAGATTGGCGTGGACCACCGGTATGCGAATTCGGGCAGTTGGAAAGAGCGGACGCTCGATGATTGGAGCCGTCCTGTTTGCAATGTGGGTGAACTAGCGCAGGGGCAGATGATGCTCGCCGTAATAAAAGGTGAGCGAGTGGCAATCGGGAAATGTCCGGAAGGGATTGTGGCGTTCAGCGACCATTGCACGCATAAAGGCGGACCGCTGAGCGATGGAGTGCTGATCGGGTGGGCGGTGCAGTGTCCCTGGCACGGTTCGCAGTTTGATGTACACACGGGGCGGGTGATCTCGGGGCCAGCCCAGAAGCAGATCAAGACATACGCGGCGAGAGTGGAAAATGGCGAGGTGTATGTCTCGCCATTGTTCGAGGTAGAGCGCAAGAAAGCGTAGCTGTTTATTTCCAGCCCATGCGATCGCGCAAGCGGTTGATGTGGGCGACGTGATGCTGTCCGTGCCAGGCGTACATGGCGAGCGCGCGGTCTAGAGTTTGCGGGCCGAGTTCCGGATGCTTGAATTTTCGAGCGAAGTCGGCGGGAGCAAGCGACTTCAGAAGAATGACCCACTTCTGGTGGAGCAGTTCGAGCAGGGCCAGCGATGTTTCGACGGGAGTGTTGGGGATGTCGCCGAGCATTGCCCATTTATTTTCCATGTAGGGCTTGATCGTGGGCTCGTCTTCAGTCATCGCAAGTTTGAAACGGATGAATGCGTTCATGTGACTGTCAGGAACGTGATGCACGACCTGGCGGACGGTCCAACCCTCGGGGCGGTAGGGCGTGTCAATTTGCTGAGGCGAGAGTCCGTGGACGGCGGCGCGCAGTTTCGCGGGAGCCTGATCAATGTGGGCGATACACTTGGCGCGATCTTCCGCTGAAAGTTCGCCGGAAAAGCTGAACTTCCCTACTGGATATTTCAAGTCTTCTATTGAGGTGACCGGAGCTGTCATTGTTTTTTCTCCTTCGATGTTTCAACGCCGAGTAGCCGAACGGTTTCGAGAATCACATCGCCGACAACTTGCAGGCTGTTTGGGCTGAGCTTGTCCACTGTGTCTTGAGGTGTGTGCCAGAAGACGTTGTTATAACCGTAATCGAAATCGATGATGTCGACGGAAGGCACACCAGCCGCGAGAAACGGCGTAGTGTCATCGCCGACCGGTTGTTGGCGATTATAAAAATAAGATTTGCGCGAGAGGTTTGTCGCGGCTTTGTAAACTAGATCGCTGAGCCAAGGCGTGGAGGCGGTGTCGCGATCGATGTTGAGATCAGCGTCACCAATCATGTCGGCGAGGATGAAGGCTTTGATCCGCTTTGCGGTGCCGTCCTGCTTCCATTTTGCGGCTAGGTGACGGCTGCCGTAGACGCTGTCAGTGTCCGTCCATGTCTTGAACGCCTCTTCCCCATCAAAGAAAACCAGCCAGACTGCGGGGCCAGTGTGTCTGTGGGCGCGAAGTTGATCAGCGAGTTCGAGCAGTAGTCCGGTACTCGAAGCGCCGTCATTCGCGCCAACGAAATTCTTTACCGAAGAGAGAGTGTCATAGTGCGAGCCGATGACGATGACATCATTCGTTGTCCCAGGGAATTTCGCGATGAAGTTGGTCATCTCAAAATCGCCCACGGGAGTGGTGGCCTTGAATTTGTCCTCTTCGAGATTGTCTGACTTCAGTTTGTCTCGAAGATACGCTTGCTGCTTGGCTTGGGCGGGAGTTCCGGGGGGCCGAGGTCCGAAGGCGACGAGTTCCCTCAAGTATTTCATGGCACGGGCAGAGTCTATGCGCCAAGGTTCAGTGGCAGCCGGAGCAACCGTATTTTGGGAGGGGGATTGTTGGGACGCGGATTGTTGCTTGGCAGATATCGGAAGATCGACACCAACACCGTTGCAACCAAGCGCGCCGATTCCGAGCAGGCCACCCAAAAGCAACTGACCTTGAAACCTCATGCTGCCTTCTTTCTGTTTCTACGCTTTGGATGTACAAACCATGCTATCCCGATGCTGAAAAAGAAAAGTATGACCATAGGCGCGGCGAAGATGCACATGTTGAGAATGTCAGTAGTGGGAGTGAGAATCGCCGCGAGGAAAAAGATGATGAGAATGGCGTAACGCGCGTTACGCCAGAGAAAGCCTGCGTCCACGATGCCGAAGAGCGCGAGGAAAAAGATGATGATGGGCAGTTCGAAGACGATGCCGAGTCCGAGGATGACCGCCAAAAAAAGGTCAGTGTATTCGGAGACGGTGATCATCGGCTGGAATTGTTTGCCTTGCTCGATGAGAAATGTCAGCGCTTCGGGAAAGACGAGTTTGTAGCCGAAGAATCCGCCGGCGAGAAAGAGGGCGACTGTCGAAAAGAGAAACGGGACTACGTACTTCTTTTCGTTGCGATATAGGCCGGGAGAGATGAACATCCAAACTTGATAAAGGACAAACGGCGAGGCGAGGAAGATTCCGGCAACGATGCCGGTCTTAATGAACAGTTCGAAGGGCTCGGTGGGGTTCAGGTACACGAGCTTCGTCGGCATGTGGTTGGCTTCGAGCGCAGCAGTGACTGGGCGCTGGACGTATCCGTAAATAATCTCAGCGTAGTGCCAGCAAGCGAGGAATCCGATGCCGATGCCGACGATGGACCAGATGATCCGGCGGCGAAGTTCCTCGAGGTGCTCGAGGAGAGACATGCCGGGGAGGTCCATGCGTGATTTAAGAGGATGGTCTTCCAAGAGCTGATCAGGCATTCGGTTCCTTGGAAATGTGGTCCGTTGGCACTGGCGGCCTCAGTTCGGGGGCTTCGCCCTGGTGCTCGCCGGAATTTGGTTCCAAGAACGAGAACGGGTTTCTTGCGGTGCTGCCCTCCGGCGGCAAGATGCTCTGCTTCAGGTCGTCGAAATGGGCCTTGGTCTCGGCTTCGATCTCCAGGTTTCGGACTTCTTCGTTCAACTGCGCTTGGAACTCGTTGCTGGCACGCTTGAATTCGGCGAGGATCCTGCCGATCTGCCGACCAATCTCAGGCAGCTTCTTAGGCCCGAAGAGGAGCAGGCCTAGAATGACCAAGAACGCCATTTCAGAGAATCCGAGATTCATAAGGAGAAGTGCCCAAGTGATGAATGAAACCCATTTTACAGGTTTTCGACTTGTAACAGAATTTTGGTGACCAATCGGCAGTTGGCTCATCTAACGCTTATGAGTTGAGGAAGAACCATCTTCAGCTTCGCAGCAGCAGAGCGCGATTCAGCATCAAAAAGAGTTCGGAGCGCGACGTTTTCGACTCCGGGAACTAAGGTTTGCAAGAGAAAGATGTGGCGTAAACGCGTGCTATACTTCGAGAAAGCAGCACAGGACGCGCCTCCGCAGCCGTTTCGAAATACGAACAAGCTTCTAAGGACAATCAATGTCTAACAGCAATCCCCGCCGTGCAGTATTCCTTTTTGTCATCGTCATCATCGCTTCCGGATTCGCCGGAGCAGTCTTTGCGCAGCGCCCGACGGCAGCGTCCGGAAACAGCGACACGGAAATCCGAGAAAACCTGAAAACGTTCTCGCAAATCTACGACATCGTAGAGCAGAACTATGCGGAGACTGTGTCCGCGGATAAGGCGATCTACAACGGCGCGATCCCGGGAATGTTGCATGTGCTGGATCCGCACTCAAACTTCTTCGATCCGAAACAGTATTCGCAACTGCGCGAAGAACAGCGCGGCAAGTATTACGGCGTAGGCATGCAAGTTGGACCGCGCAACAACAAAGTGATCGTGATCGCGCCATTCGCGGGGACTCCGGCGTACCGCGCGGGCATCCGGCCGGGCGACGTGATCATTGCCGTTGACGGCAAACCGACCGACAACATGAACACCAGCGAAGTAGCCGACCTGTTGAAGGGACCTCGCAACACAAATGTGCGCATCACAATCCTGCGCGAGGGTTCTGAGAAGCCGTTGGACTTCAACGTTGTCCGAGATGAGATTCCTCGCTTCAGCGTTGACCTGCACTTTGAAATCAAGCCGGGTATCGGCTACATGCACGTCAATGGTTTCCAGGAGACGACAGAACAGGAAGTCAGTCAGGCGCTGGAGGAATTCGGCGATTTGAAGGGGCTGATACTCGATCTGCGCCAGAATCCTGGTGGAGTGTTGAGCGAAGGAGTGGGAGTCGCCGACAAGTTCCTTAAGAAGGGTGCTGTCATCGTTTCGCACCATGGACGTTCTTCGGCTGAGAAGGTGTATCGCGCGACGAAGGGCAACGGCGGGAAGGAATATCCGCTGGTGGTGCTGGTGAATCGCGGATCGGCTTCGGCATCAGAGATTGTAGCGGGCGCTATCCAAGATCATGACCGTGGGCTGATCGTTGGTGAAACCACATTCGGCAAGGGACTGGTGCAGACGGTCTATCCGCTGTCTGAGAACACCGGCTTGGCCCTGACAACCGCAAAGTACTACACGCCGAGTGGACGGTTGATCCAACGCGAGTACGAAGGCGTTTCGTTGTACGACTATTACTATAATCGTGACGATGAGAAGAACCCGCAAGCCGCGACGACTAATAAAGAAGTAAAGGTTACGGATAGCGGTCGAACGGTGTACGGCGGCGGCGGAATCACTCCGGATGAAAAAATCCCGACTCCGAAGCTGAACAAGTTCGAAACGAAGCTCTATCAGAAGTATGCTTTCTTCAACTTCTCAAAGCACTACCTCATGAATCACAAAGTGGATAAGAATTTTGCGGTCAACGACGAAGTAATGCAGGAGTTCCGCAAATATCTTGAAGCGCAGAAGATCGACTACACGGAAGCGGACTTGACCGAAAACAACGACTGGTTGAAACCGAATATCAAGAGCGAGATCTTCACCAGCGAGTTCGGACAGGAAGCCGGCCAACGCGCTTTGCGGGAAGCCGATCCACAGGTTGCCCGCGCGCTCGAGTTGTTGCCGGAAGCAAAAGCCCTGAATGATGGCGCTCGCAAGACGATCGCGGAGCGTAACGGAGCGCGAGTGGGAGCGAGTAACCAGTAGTCAGTAGTCAGTAGCCAGGAAATCTAAGCCCCGCCATTGGCGGGGCTTTTTATTTCTACCCATTGCACTATGCGCGGCCTTTGGCGCCAATCATCATCCCTGCGCCACCTAGAATGAGCACGGCACTCAGCAGTGGTGGCAGCTTTTCATTGTGCTGTGTTTCGATACCGAGTGAGACGTCGCCGGCCTTGATGCCGTGTCGTTCGCGTTGGGGGAATGCGGCAAAGAGCGAGACTATCCCCAAGATCAGGACGATCAATCCGCCGATGAAAAGAGCTCTCATATCAGAATCCTCAACAGTGTGATGCAAGCAGAGCTGGTTGAGGATGGGAATGATTCCGGGCGGGACAGCGTAGGTTCGGGGACGGGGCATCGAAACGGTATCAACCCGAAGGAGAACAATCATGGATTGGAACGGCCGGAGAACAATTCAGGGTATTGCAGCGTTGCTAGCTGCAGTGGCGATACGAAAGGCGATAAGGCAATCGCGGCGCATGGAGTTTGACGGGAAAGTTGTGCTGATCACCGGAGGTTCCCGCGGGTTGGGGCTGGAATTGGCGCGCGAGTTCCTGAAGCAAGGAGCGAGGGTTGCGATCTGCGCGCGCGACGAAGATGAATTGAGGCGCGCCGATGAAGAGTTGTCGAGATTTGGAGAAGTGCTGGCGATAGTCTGCGACATCACCGACCCAGATGAAGTGGAACAGATGGCAGTTGGTATACGAAATCATTTTGGAAGAATCGATGTGCTGGTGAATAACGCGGGAATCATTTCGGTTGGGCCGATCGAATCCATGAACGTCGAGGATTTCGATGAGGCGATGCGAACGCATTTCTGGAGACCGCTACATTCCATCTTGGCGGTGTTGCCGGAGATGAAGGCGCAAGGGGGCGGGCGAATCGTGAATATCTCTTCCATCGGAGGAAAGATCAGCGTGCCGCACCTTGTCCCATATAGCGCGAGTAAGTTTGCCCTGGTGGGATTGAGCGAAGGTCTGCGGGCGGAGCTGAAGAAGGATGGCATTTATGTTACGACCATCTGCCCGGGATTGATGCGAACGGGGAGTCCGCGCAATGCCGAGTTCAAGGGGCAGCATCGGCTGGAGTACGCGTGGTTTGCCATCACCGATTCCCTGCCGATCATCAGCATGGATGTGCAACGAGCGGCGAAGAAGATCGTCAATGCGTGCCGTTTTGGTGTGGCGGAGGTCGTGCTATCCGCTCCGGCGAAGCTGGCAGCGAAGTTCCATGACATCTTTCCCGGAATCACGGCGGACCTGCTGGCATTTGAGAATCGTATGCTGCCGAAGGATGGTGGCATCGGCGACCGAAAGGCGAAGGGGTTCGAAAGCGAATCGGTGGTCATGCGGTCAAGAATCACTTCCATGACGAGAGCAGCAGAACGGCGGAATAACCAAATCGCATAAATTTCCATAAAACTTCCTTCCTGCGCGAGTGTTAGGGTAAGAAGAAGTTCCAGCCATGGACTGTTCCGTAGGCGACCAAGCGTCAGCGGCTCGCGTCTGGCAAATCACGAAACAAGGAGAATCGGATGAAAGTTCTTCGTATCTCAGCGATTGCGCTGGGAGCAGTAATGTTGTCGCAAATGGCGGTGGCACAAGGCGCAGGCGGCGGTCAGCGTGGAGATGCGCCTCCTCCGGCGGGACAGAATCCTGGCGGCGGTGGAAGAGGTATGGGCGGACCTGGCGGCGGACGTATGGATCCGGCGCAACGTGTCGAAAGACTGTCAAGCCAGCTCAACCTCACTGACGACCAGAAAACCAAAGCGAAGGCGATTTTCGACGACGAACAAAAGCAAATGGGTGAATTGCGCGGAAATGCTGACCTGACGCCGGAACAGAAGAGGGCGAAATCGGAAGAGATCCGCAATAAGAGCAATACGGACTTGCGAGCCACTCTTACTGCGGACCAGCAAAAGAAGTTCGATGAGATGCAGCAGAAGATGAAAGAAAGAATGAATGGCGAGAAGCCGAAAGAAGGCGGATCGAAAGATGCGCCTCCTCCGCCACCACCTCCGGGAGAGTAAGTCCGGAGGTAACGCTTGATAGAAGCCGTCCTGAGAAGGGCGGCTTTTTTGTTATGTGGCCGGATTTTTTGGATGTTGAACTTGCAGGTATACTCGAAAAGCGAGCCGCATCGGCTCGATTCTGAATTCCTCAACGGCTACCCCGCCCGGGTGGCGAAACTGGCAGACGCACGGGACTTAAAATCCCGGGCCCTGAAAGGGGCGTGACGGTTCGATTCCGTCCCCGGGCACCAAACCCTCTATTTGCCCTTTCGGCGCACGAAGTACCTCATTACAGGTGACTTTAGTTATATTTCCAAGCATCCTTAGCTGCGGTAAAGTGTAGCTTCCCCCCGGAACAGTTCTTAACAGGTCAGCGCTCGAATCGCGCTAAATCTCCATAAGAGAGCATCCCCACGTTGACGAGCGAGCAGCAGACAAAGCAAACGGCTGAGATGCGTCCAGAAAAGGCGCAAAATCCGCGCGCGATCGCAATTCCCTTGTTTCTCGCGGCGTTGATCATCAGCGTGCCCTCCATCTTCCTGTATGCAATTCACTCAGTCCATTTTTCGATGGTCCTGAGAAATGACTTAATGGAAGGGCTTGTAGGCGCCTGCTCAACAATACTTTCCTGCCTTACATGCGCTTGGCTTTATTCCGAAACACAAAAGAACCCGCATCCGGGGATCATGTCCCTTTCCATCGGTTTTGCATTCTCCGCGATCTGCATCATGGTCGGATCGCTGGTCAAGACCGAGGAGATGCAGTTCCGATGGGCACTAGTAAACAGCTTGTGGGTGACAACATTCGCTGCTGTGACGGTGGGAATCATAGCCTGGACAAGGCTAAGGCGCGCATGGCGAACAATCTTGCAGCGCAGCAAGGCTGGCTTTTGGGCAATCGGATGTATTGCATTCTGCGGAGTTAGCGCCGCGGTATTAGCGCGCTCAGAGTCTTTTGCTGCGGATCCTGACCTACGATTCTGGGTGATCAGATCCACCATTGCATTCTTGCTGCTCGGCTCAGGTTTTGTTGTTCGCTTGTATCTGCAAAAGCGCACTTCCATTGTTCTGTGTTTTGGGCTCGGGCTGTACCTCTTTGGGCTACGCACGATCTCGCAAATGTGGAGCATGCCCTTTCAACTTGAGTGGTGGTGCGGAAACCTACTTGAATTCGGCAGCTTGTTTCTAGTGGCATACAGCATCGTAGAGGCGAGACGCTTACAGGACAGGCTGAAGCTGGTGGAAACACTGGCGTTCAGGACCCATGAATTGGAACGCTCGAACGCTGACTTACAAAGTTCTGAAGACCAACTTCGCCAAGCTCAGAAAATGGAGGCCATTGGAAGATTGGCCGGCGGCATCGCACATGATTTCAACAATATCCTGACGATCATTCATGGATTTTCCGATTTGATCCTGCACGAATTGGCAGAAGATGATCCGCGACGCAAGCATGCTGAGAGAATCTCAAATGCTGCCCGACAAGCCAGTTCGCTGACGTATCAGCTGCTGGCATTCAGTCGAAAGCAGTTGCTGACGCCGGTCACGCTTTCAGTCAACATGATCATTGTGGAATTGGGCCGCATGCTTCCGCGATTGCTTGGAGAAGATATCGAACTGACCATCATTAACCGCCCGGAAACTGGATGTGTCCGTGCTGACCGGGGACAGTTGGAGCAATTGATAATGAATCTCGCGGTGAATGCCCGGGATGCAATGCCAAAAGGCGGACAACTCACCATTGAGACTTCGAATGTAGTTCTGGATGATTCTTACGGAAAACAGCACCTGGCTGTGCTGCCGGGAACGTACGTCATGATCTCGGTCTCGGACACTGGTCTTGGGATTGATGCAGCGACACAGTTGCGAATCTTCGAGCCTTTTTTCACCACCAAAAAAGAAGGCGAAGGGACGGGGCTGGGACTGTCCACCGTTTATGGCATCGTAAAACAGAGTGGCGGAACGATCTGGGTTTACAGCGAACTTGGAAAAGGAACAACCTTCAAAGTATATCTGCCGCGCGCAGGAGATAGTCCGAGGCCCGAAGTGCCGGAACCGACCAAGAACCTATCCGGCAAGGAGACAGTCTTGCTGGTTGAGGACTCAGAGGATGTACGCAATCTGGCACGGATATCACTGACTGGGCAAGGATATGTGGTTCTGGAAGCGAAGAATGCTTTTGAGGCGATGCAAGTCTATCAATCCGCAAGAGAGCCTATCGATCTGCTGCTTACGGATATGGTGATGCCAGGCATCAGCGGGAGGGAGTTGGTGGACGAATTGCATAATTCCCGTCCGGAATTGAGGGTAGTCATGATGTCCGGCTACTCTGAAAAGGCCTTCGCCGATAGTATGCCGCTGCCAGAAATGACATCATTTCTACAAAAGCCTTTCACCCGGGACTCACTCCTGGCCAAAGTTCGAGAGGCGCTCGCCTAGCAGTAACAAAGGAACGAGTAGTATCCGGAATGCCTGACAGGAAGACTCATGTAAATTCTTCTTGGATTTGGCAGCAAAAATGAAAGTGAAACTTCATCGGCATAGGCGTATCTATCTGTGATACATAGACTCATTTGTTCCAGATGCCAACCTGGTACTTACAATAATTCTGAAAGCAGTCGAAAGTTTTCTTGCTTTTTTAGCAAAAACGCCTTAGAATCAGTAGTTTTTACGGGCAGGTAAATCGAAGTAGAGGCCTTTCGAAGCGGTCTCAAGACGTCTGCGAAAGTAATTCGTTCAAGTTACCTGTTGTCGGGCTGAATCTTTGGGCAATTGCTGTGAATCTAAAAAAGTAACTTATTTATTTAATAAGGCAGGATGAACTAAATATGGCAAAGCGGCGTGGAAATCCTAACTGGGGCAAGCCGGAGCCGATTGGCCCGGTAGTGCCGACCGTGACATCTTTCGAACAGGCCGTCAAAGAATACAAGCTGGCGCCTGATCAATACATCCGTTCCACACGACTGCGTGAGTGGGCGCGACGCAATAAGAACTCGAAGTACATTCCCGAGCCGCTATTGGAAGCTTGGGGATTCGAGATCGAGTCGACGCTGTAGGAAAAATCCGTTCTGACAAGAAGCCACCTTCGGGTGGCTTTTTTGTTGCACCCAACGATCCTCGATGACGGGCAGCTTGACTGTTTTCAAAGCAAACGTATGATGGCTGCAAGCAAATCTAAATTTAAAAGCGCTACTGGAGATAGGTCACTGATGAAAGATGTCTTGAAATTTTGCAAGGGCGAATTTCCAGTTCGCGCACTCATCGCAATCGTATTCGTTTTTAATTGCTGTGCAGTCGCGCAAGACGCGCCAGCGGCTGCGGGCGCAGCGGCTGTCCAAACGCAGACTGCAACGCCGTCAACGGCGGCACCGAATGCGCCTAAGACCCTTGCCAAGCGAGATGAATGCGAGGAACCGGAGCCGGCCTTCAAGGGACTCGAGTACAACGGACCATTCAAGAAGCTTGCAGCTCATGTCGTGGGAAAGCCGGAGATAAGGACGGTGCAGCATCCGCGCTTTGAATCCGGCAAACGAATCTGCTCCCTGCCGGTAATGAAGAAGTTTCAACTATTTGCAAAGGACACTTTCGAACCGGTGACGTTCGTTGTCGCTGGATTCAACGCAGGGCTGGCACAAGCACAAAATGATGATCCGAAATTCGGGCAAGGCGCGGAGGGTTACGGCAGGCGTTTTGGGGCAGCGTTTGCGGACCAAGTGTCAGGCCAATTTTTTGGGACTTTCCTGTATCCCACAATACTGCACGAGGATCCCCGATATTATCGGCGGGGTGAAGGTTCGAACCGTAAGCGTCTCTTTCATGCCTTCAGTCACGCGTTCGTGACTCACAGCGATTCCGGCAAACACACCTTCAACTTCTCAGAATGGATGGGGGCGGCGAGCACTACAGCCTTGGGGAACCTTTATCATTCTGGAAACCGACGCGGATTTCAACCGGCAGCGAGAAGCACGGCCTACGCAGTCACCTATGACATCGGGTTCGACATACTGCGAGAATTCTGGCCGGAGTTGACTCAGCATTTGAAACTGCCGTTTGTCGTACATACGAATACTCCGAAGAAGTAGTCCGAAATCTCACTTTCTGCCTGCGGCATCTGAATGCAAGTGTCACTCTCAAGCCATGAGATCGTAGCGATGGTAATCGCGGCGAGTTTTGCTGCGGGGATAAACGTCTATGCCACGCTGGCAACATTGGGGCTTCTGGGGCGTTATGGAATCCTGCCTATCCCGCAGAATCTTCAAATCGTCGAAAACTGGTGGGTAATAGGCGCGGCAATCGCGCTGTTTGTGATCGAGTTCTTCGCGGACAAGATTCCTGGCTTCGATCTGATCTGGAATGCACTGCAGACCTTTGTCCGGGTGCCTATTGCTGCCCTGCTCGGATATCAGGCGACTGCGCAACTCTCGCCGCAAGCGCAGTTGCTGAGCACTTTGGTTGCAGGCGGAGTTGCTCTTGCAGCGCACAGCGGGAAAATCGCCGTGCGCGCGGCGGTGACACCATCGCCGGAACCGTTGTCAAACATAGGGCTGAGCTTTGCCGAGGATGCGCTGGCAATCGGCCTGACATGGTTTGCAACGACGCATCCGTATTGGGCGGCAGGCGCGGCTGCGGTGTTGCTGCTCATGATCGTGCTGGTATTGCGGTTTGTGGTGAGGGCTTTGCGAAAGTTGTTCAGCGGTGCCCGGCATCGGTTGGAAGAATTGGGAGAAGCTGCTTCCTGACGGATTGACCCTTGCGATGGCTGCATGCGATAGTAGCTTCGCCCTAGTACAATCGCGTCATCATACTCAATCAAAAGTAAAACAGGAGAACCACGCATGGTTCGCTTAGTGCCGAGAGACACCAAGTTCTTCGACATGTTCGCAGAGATGGCCACCAACATCACGGAAGGCGCGCATTTGTTGAAAGCCATCCTCGATGATTTTCAGAATGTTGAAGTACGCGTGCAACAGTTGAAAGACCTTGAACACCGGGGCGATGAGATGACGCACGCCATCCTGGTGAAGCTCAATTCAACTTTTATCACTCCTTTCGACCGGGAAGATATTCACGCTCTGGCTTCGGCGATGGATGACGTCCTCGACTTTGTGTACGCGGCAGGAGAGCGGTTGGTGATGTACAAGATCCCGGCTGCGCCGGCAGCAGCTTCGGAATTGGCATCCGTGATCATCCGACAGGCTGAACAGCTTGCGAAGGCGGTGTCTATGCTGGAGAAGCATGACAACGTGCTGGAAATCTGCGTGGAGATCAACCGACTGGAGAATGAAGCTGACCGGATCGGACGCGCAGCACTGGCAGCATTGTTCGAACGCGAGAAAGACCCCATTGCTTTGATCAAGATCAAGGAATTGATCGAGGTCCTTGAGACTGCTACTGACAAGGCAGAAGATGCGGCGAATGTGCTTGAATCTGTTGTGTTGAAGAGCGCCTAATACCGGCTACCCACACCCCATAAAGAGAAGAGAGAACAAGAAGCCCTGTGGAAACCGCAACGCTCCTAGTGGTCATTACGATAGTCGTCGCATTGATCTTCGACTTCATCAATGGCTTCCATGATGCAGCAAACAGTATTGCCACTGTAGTCTCAACGCGCGTGTTGACTCCGCGTGTGGCCGTGATCTGGGCGGCAATCTTCAATTTCCTAGCCATCTTCATGGGAACGAAGGTTGCAAAGACGATCGGCAGCGGAATCCTTGATCTCAATCACGTTACAAAATTTGTGATCCTGAGCGGGCTCATCGGGGCGATCGTCTGGAACCTGCTGACATGGTGGTGGGGACTGCCGACATCTTCGTCGCATGCCTTGATTGGCGGCCTGGCGGGAGCGGCGATCACGCGAGCGGGATTCAAAGTGATCATCTGGTCAGGATGGACGAAGACACTGGCCTTTATCGTGATTGCTCCGATGATGGGACTCGTGCTGGGACTGGCGATGATGGTGGCTGTCTCATGGATTTTTAAGGACAGCGCACCGCGGCAAGTGGATGGATGGTTCAGGAAATTGCAGCTGATGTCAGCGGCAGCCTACAGTCTGGGGCACGGCGGGAATGACGCTCAGAAGACCATGGGAATCATCGCAGGCGCACTCTACGCGGGACATTTCATTAACGAGACCGAACTCAAGGGGGATTGGGGCATTTATCACTGGCCCATCATCCTTTCAGCCCTGACGGCTATATCGCTAGGAACGTATTTTGGAGGATGGCGAATCGTGCACACGATGGGAGCCAAGATCACAAAGCTGAGGCCCGTGGGCGGATTCTGCGCTGAAACCGCTGGCGCGTTCACATTGTTCTTGGCCACGCACTTTGGGATTCCTGTTAGTACGACTCACACGATCACAGGGGCGATCATCGGGGTGGGGGCGACGCATCGGATGTCTGCGGTGCGATGGGGCGTGGCCGGGCGAATCGTATGGGCTTGGGTACTGACGATCCCTGCTTCGGCGCTAGTGGCATCAATCTGTTTTTGGATCGTCAGCCGATTCGTTCCGGGCGCGTGACATCTCACTTTTTGAAAATCACAAATACAGCGCCGACTATCATGGCGAATCCTACCGCGTAGTTCCAACGAAATCCTTCCTTCAAATAGAAAACCGAAAACACTGAAAAGACCAACAGCGTGACGACTTCCTGAATGGTTTTGAGCTGCACGCCGGTAAACTCGCCGTATCCGTAGCGATTGGCGGGGACGGCGAGGCAGTATTCGAAGAATGCGATTCCCCAACTGCCTAGAATGACTTGCCAGAGCGGGAGTTCGCGGTGCTTGAGGTGTCCATACCACGCGAAAGTCATGAAAATGTTGGAAAAGAGAAGCAGGATGATAGTTCGCATTTAGTTCCCTTCTGAGCCGCAGGCTAAGGCCGTCCGCGTCAGCATAGGATGATAAAATAAGGGCTTACATGCCAGTAGAAGAAACAACCGTATTAGAGCTGGATCCAGCGATTTCCCACGCAAAATCAGAGACTCTAGAAACCGCGAGGCCCACAAAGGTGGGATTCGTCAGCTTGGGCTGCCCCAAGAACCTGGTGGACAGCGAAGTCATGATGGGGCTGCTGGCGAACTCAGGCGCGCAACTCACCCAATCTGCCGAGGACGCGGACGTCATCGTGGTGAATACTTGTTCATTCATCGACAGCGCTAAGCAGGAATCGGTCAATACCATCCTGGAGATGGCACAGCACAAGATTGCGGCCGGCGGGAAGGCGCGGAAGTTGGTGGTTGCGGGATGCTTAGTGGAACGGTATCGCGACGAGATACAGAAGGACATTCCCGAAGTGGATGCGGTGGTTGGCACGGGAGAGTTGGAAGCAATCTTGGCAGCAAGCGGCATCACTGCCAGCGCACCGGTCGCGCAACCTGCTGATTCTCCGTTTGTGATTCTTGGCTCTTCAGCGTTGAACAAAGCGACTTCGGGAATGCTTCCGGCAATTACCTCGCGCTCGGAAGGCGATGCACGCGAGGCAGGTGGGCGGTTCTCACGCAATGAGTGGGACGGGGCGATTGCAGACTTACCGAACTACTTGATGTCAGAACATACGCCGCGCGTGCTGGCGACGGGCAAGTACTCGGCGTATCTGAAGATCGCTGAGGGATGTGACCATCCTTGCAGCTTTTGCATTATTCCGCAGTTGCGTGGGAAGTTCCGGTCGCGGAGATTTGAATCCGTTGTGGCTGAAGCGGAGAACCTTGCAAAGAGTGGTGTGCGGGAGATTGTCCTTATTGGGCAGGACACAACGTGTTACGGCGAGGACTTAGGCCTGAAGGATGGCCTTGCGCTTTTGCTGGAGCGATTGGCGCAAATCGAGGAGCTGCGTTGGGTGCGGTTTTTATATGCGTATCCGAATAAGATCACGGGCAAGCTATTGGAGACGATCGCTTCGCATCCGAAGATCTGCTCCTACATTGACGTGCCGCTGCAGCATGCGTCGGCCTCTGTGCTGAAGCGGATGAAGCGCGGAGCGAGTGGCGACATTTTCCTGAAATCTATTGCGAAGATGAGAGAGACAATTCCGAACCTGACGCTAAGGACGTCTTTCATTGTGGGATTCCCCGGCGAAACGGAAGAAGATTTCGAGGCGCTTTGCGCGTTCGTGAAGGAAGCGAAGTTCGATTGGCTCGGCGTCTTTGGATATTCCGACGAAGAAGGATCGCAGTCACGGCATCTGGAAGACGGAATCAAAGTAGCTCCGCGAGAAATTGAGCGTCGGCGGAAGCAGCTGATGAAAATCCAGCAAGGCATCAGCAAGAAACGGCGTGCGCAATTTGTAGGACGCGAGTTCGATCTCGTTGTGACTGGGCGATCGGAAGAGACAGACCTGCTTTGGGAAGGGCGCACGGAGATGCACGCGCCTGAGATCGATGGCAAGGTGTACGTCAACGACCTTGGCGACCTGGAAGAGTTGAAGGCGGGGCAGTTTGTCCGCTGTGAAATCACTGAAGCGCACGACTACGATTTGGTCGCGCGCATCATCTAATCTGCTAAAGACCATGGCAAAGCGCATAAAAACTTTGCGGTGCCCGACATGCCGGACAATCGTGCAGGCTAAGGACGAGTACTACCCTTTTTGTACCGATCGCTGCCGAATGATCGACTTGGGAAAATGGGCGAGCGGAGCTTACAAGATCTCAAGTCCCATACTGGACCCTGAGGTACTGGAAGGAATCTCCGACGGGCAGGTCAGGCAAACTGAGCAAAGCGATTCGCTGGCGGACGAGAACTGGGATGAGATGAAAAGAAAGCGTTCGTCCTGATGCAATCGGCGACGGCGGGAACGACCGAGGTCGTGCACACGAAGAAAACGCCCTGGGCGTGGACTGTGGGCACCTTCTTCGGTATGGGCTTGGTGGGCAAAGGCGGCGGCACGGTCGCTTCAGTCGCAACGATAGGCTTGTGGCTGGTTGTTGCCAAGCTTCCTCTCTCATTCACAAGCCTTACGGTCGCCACAGTTGCTGCTGCGGTTGCTGCTACTCTCATCGGCATCCCTGCGGGAACAATCGTTGCCAAAGAGCTGGGCAAGAAAGATCCCTCACAAGTAGTAATTGATGAAGTGGCGGGGCAACTGATCGCCATGATCGCAATCCCGCTCAATTGGAAATACATTCTGGCTAGTCTTATACTTTTCAGAGCTTTCGATATTGTGAAGCCTCCGCCGGTGCGTCAGCTTGAGCGATTGCCTGCAGGCACAGGCATCATGATGGACGATGTTGCGGCGGGGCTGTACGCTTTGGGCATCGTTCAGCTCTTGTACCACTTCCAAGTGTTCGGATTATGAGTATTTCGGAGCGCATTCTCGGCAAGAAGAACGTGAACGGGAAACCGCACATTGAAGATGTGGTTCCGTCCGCGGCGTTGCCGGGCGGCGAGGTGCGCATTGTGGGCTCTTCATTGAATCCGCCGGAGTTGAACCTGCCCGTGGTGCAGTTCGGCGAAGCGGAAGGCGCAGTGGTGATCGGCTCAGATAACTTTATTGTTGCCCGCGTGCCCGATGGTGCAAGTTCCGGATTTGTGACCGTGAAAACCGACGGTATCGAGAGCAATGGACATGAGGTCCGAGTGGCGGTACCGGTGGCGGAGAATTTGCATCCGGTGACGAACCCCGCGGTGGATGCAAACGGCAACATTTTTTCAACTTTCTCCGGCAGCCGCGGGCAGAAGGTTCCGGTTTCCATTTACAAGATCGACACCGACTACAACGTAAAGCCATTCCTCTCAGACCTGATGAATGCGACTGCAATCGTCTTCGATCACGAAGGACAGATGTATGTGACTTCGCGATTCGATGGCACGGTGTATCGAGTGGCCCCCAACGGAACAATGGCGACGTACGCCGAGGGGATGGGTACGGCGACAGGAATGGCGTTTGATTCAGCGGGAAATCTTTATGTTGGCGACCGCAGTGGGACGATCTTCAAAATTAGCCGCAGCCGGGAAATTTTTGTTTTCGCTACACTGGAGCCGAGCGTGAGTGCGTATCATCTGGCGTTCGGTCCGGATGGAAGTCTCTTTGTCACCGGTCCGACGACGTCGAGCTATGACGCGGTTTATCGAGTGGATCCGCATGGCGCAGTGAGTGAGTTCTATCGGGGGCTGGGGCGTCCGCAAGGGATGGCATTCGACATCAAGGGAAACCTCTATGTGGCGGCATCGCATGCTGGCAAGCGCGGCATCGTGAAGATCACTCCGGAGAAACAGGCGTCACTGGCGCTGGCAGGACACGGAATCGTTGGGCTGGCATTCACTGCCGGCAAGGGCGCGGTCATTTCCACGACTAATGCGGTCCACTATCTTATGTGGGGCATAGAAGGAATGCCGCTCTTCGGCTAGTCCAACCGGAAAGAATGATTGCTGAAATCATTGCCATTGGCTCGGAACTGCTCACCCCTTTCCGCCAAGACACCAATTCCCTTTTCCTCACAGAAAAACTAAATGAGTTGGGAGTAGAGGTCGCTTACAAGACTGTGGTCGGCGACGATCGCGACCATCTTGTCTCTGTGTCGCGCATTGCGCTCTCGCGGGTGGACATCGTCATCTTCATGGGCGGACTTGGCCCGACAGAAGATGACCTGACCCGGGAAGCAGTATCAGAATCGATGCGGCTGCCGCTGAAGCGAAATCCGGATCTGGTTGCGGAACTGTATGCCCGATTTGCGGCGCGTCGCATAAAGATGACGGAGAACAACGTCAAACAAGCGGACGTGATCACCGGAGCCGCAGTGCTGCGGAACAACAACGGAAGCGCGCCCGGGCAGTGGCTTGAAGGACAATACGAAGAGAAGCAGAAAATCGTCGTCCTGCTCCCTGGGCCTCCCGTGGAACTGAAGCCGATGTTTGCGGAACAGTGTATCGAGCGGTTGCGCGAGAGAGTTCCGCAGCAATTCATTGCTACCCGAGTGTTGAAAGTGGCGCTGATGCCGGAGTCGGAGTGCGATGCGCGTGTGGCGCCCATCTACAAAGAGCACAATGCGGTGCAGACGACAGTGTTGGCTGCGCCGGGCGATGTGCAGCTGCATTTAAAGGCACGCGCTGAGACACTTGAAGAGGCGCAGCAGTTGGTGGACGACCTCGCGGAGGAGCTTGAGGACGAACTCGACGAGCGAGTGTATTCGACTCGCGGCGAATCGCTGGAGCAGATTGTTGGATATTACCTGCAAATGCGTAGCGCGACGCTCGCCGTGGCTGAATCGTGCACGGGAGGGTTGCTGTCGCAGCGATTGACGTCAGTGCCGGGCAGCTCGCGATACTTTCTTGGGGGCGCGGTAGTCTACGCGAATGACTTGAAGACGGCGTTTTCGGATGTGCCTCCGATGCTGATTGCAGAACATGGCGCAGTGAGCAAGGAAGTGGCGGTTGCGCTTGCAGAGGGTATCCGCAAACGGTGTAAATCGAGTTTGGGAGTGGGAGTAACCGGGATCGCCGGGCCGGGCGGCGGGACACCGGAGAAGCCGGTTGGTTTGGTATACGTGGCAATTGCGGATGGGAAAAAACCCGAGGTTATGAAGCGCAAGGTGCCCGGGGACAGAGAGCGAGTGCGGTTCTATGCATCGCAGATGGGCCTGGATATGGTGAGAAGGAAGCTGATTTGACAGCTGTCGGCTGTCAGCTATCGGCTGTCAGCTTGAGGCCCTTACTGCATTCTGACGTGGTTTAGCGAAATGAGATTGTTCGTTGGAATCGATATCAGCGAGGAGATTCGGGCGCGGATTGCGGAGTATGTTGCGGGGTTGCAGCGGGAGTTTCCGTCTGATGAATCAAGTGCGAGCCATTCGAGATTTCGGTCGGCAAAGCAGGGTTCTTCACGCCGCGTACTCCACGAGTTTTCTGGGCGGGAGTTGAGGCTCCGGAGCAACTGCGCTTGCTCGCCAACAGTATTGATTCAGCGCTGGCTGAGTTGGGGATTCCGCGAGAGACGCACGAGTACACTCCGCATTTGACGCTGGCACGGGTGGGTTCGGGAAAACCACAAGGTGACAGACGGGACAGGAACAAGAGCACACTCCATGAGCTTAAGGCCAGAGTGGAATCTCAACCTCAACCTGAGTTCGGTACAATGCTTGCCAAAGAATTCCATCTGTACCAGAGTGAGACTCTACCCGGGGGTCCTCGTTACACAAAGCTGGGTCGCTTCGAATTGAAATAATTACAATCTCATTGCATGGCGAAGACCTACTTCATCGTCGCGACAATTGCCTATCTGCTCGGATCGATTCCGTTTGGATATATCCTCGTGCGCATTTTCATGAAGCAGGATATCCGTGCGACTGGAAGCGGAAACATTGGCGCGACCAATGTGGCGAGATCGGGGGCCAAGGGATTAGCGATTGCGACGCTGCTGCTGGATGCCGCGAAGGGATTTGTCGCAGTTTTCTTGGCTGCTTCGCTCGCTCCAGCAAAGCCGTGGTTAACAGCTTACTGGCTGCTGGGAAATTCGAATTCTTCCGGGGTATACACTTTTTATTCACCTTCGAATCCCTTGATACTTTCCGCCGGTCTTGCTGCATTTAGTGCCATTGTCGGGCATTGTTTTCCTGTTTGGCTGAAATTCAAAGGTGGTAAAGGTGTTGCGACGGGCGTAGGCGCTTTCGCCGCACTGGCACCCAAAGCGGTTATGGTGGCAATCGTTGTATTTGCGGTGCTGATGTTTCTGTCTCGTTACGTGTCACTTGCTTCGGTTGCGGCCTCAGCTGTTTTTCCAATGGCAACATTCTGGATGTACCCTGACATGAGATCTGCCGCTATGCTGACGCTTATTGTGGCTTCGTCCGCGCTGATCATAGTGAAGCACCATGAAAATATTCGTCGGTTGATGAACGGAACCGAGAGCCGCTTTGGAGCGAAGTCCGCATGAGCAAAATTGCCGTGATTGGCGCGGGAGCTTGGGGGACAGCACTTGCCATTGTGCTGGGGCGTACGGGCGCTAACGAAATAGAGCTGTGGGCTTTCGAGAAGGAAGTGTGCGAGAGCATTGTTGCGCGTCGCGTGAACGAGCCCTTCCTGGATGGATGTGTCATCCCAGAGACTGTGACTGTGACCAATAGCCTTATTGATGCAATCGCCGGAGCTCAGTTTGTGGTGAGCGTGATGCCTTCGCATCATTGTCGACAAATCTTTGAGAGCATTGCTCCTCAGTTAAAGCCGGAGATGATGTTTGTTAGTGCCACGAAAGGCATTGAGAACGAAACATTCCTGCGGATGTCAGAGGTGATATCGGAAGTGGTGCGTGGAAAGGCGGGATTTACGCCCAGAATATCCGCCCTGAGTGGGCCGAGCTTTGCGCGTGAGGTTGCGAAGGGCGATCCGACAGCTATTACTGTCGCGAGCACAGACAGCGAACTGGCAGCGGCGGTGCAGCGCGAATTCAGCGATCCCAGTTTTCGCGTCTATCAGAACGATGACATTGCCGGAGTGGAGCTAGGCGGCGCACTGAAGAATGTTATCGCAATCGCTGCGGGAGTTTGCGATGGCCTAGAACTTGGACACAACACTGCGGCGGCATTGATCACGCGTGGACTGGCGGAGATATCGCGCCTAGCCGTGAGTTGCGGGGCGAAGCAGAACACGATGGCTGGCTTGGCGGGACTCGGCGATCTGGTCTTGACTTGCACGGGGGGATTGTCGCGCAACCGGACGGTGGGCGTTGAACTGGGCAAGGGCCGCCGACTGAGCGACATCATCGCTGGCATGCATGGCATGGTAGCGGAGGGCGTGTTAACGACGAACGCTGCTGTGGGCCTGGCGAAGAAGATGAACTGCGATATGCCGATCACCACGCAGATGTATGCGATCCTGCATGATGGTAAGCCGCCGAAGGATGCGATCAGAGAGTTGATGACGCGTCCGGGCAAAGTGGAATAGGCTGCGATCCGGACGGGTGAAACCCTTAATGCACTTAGAATCAAGCACTAAAGTAACGTTAGCGCGAATTTAGCGGGATGTAATCCGGGCAAATCGAGGTACAATCTTTCGCGTTAGTCTCCCACGAAACTTATGGACCTGGGCAAGCTCGTACCGGCGCGCATACCGATCTTATATTCCATTCTTGCTGTGCTAATCCTTGTGGGAGTAGTGCCACTTTATTGGTACGGCACGCAAGTGGTCGGCATCAATAAAGAGCGCCTCAAGACAAACGAAAAGCTCTTGCAGAACACGGTCACGCGCTCGCTGGCCGATGACATCACCCAACGCCAGAACAATCTTCGCACCAGCCTCGACAATCTGTCGTCCGCAGTGCAAGTGGCCAGCGGAAACGATCTGAGCGGTGAGCACGTCAGTACGCCCGAACTCCGCGCATTGCTCGATAGCTTCGTTTCCAAATCAGACACACTCGCCTACGCGACTCTTTTGAATAGCGATGCTAAAGGCATAACGGCCGGGCGCATGGGAGCGGACCCGTTCATGCAACGGGAACTGGAGCACGCATTCCAAGCGGCGCGCGAGATGCGCAGCTATAACGGACAACCGTTGTCAGTAGGATCAGGTAAGGACGCGCGCATCATCCGCCTGGTGAGTACGCCGATCATGGTGAACAACAATTTCATCGGAATGGTGGGCGCAGTAGTTGACCTGGGATATTTGATCAAGCGACTACAAGACGCGAGCCAGGGTGGCTTGGAAGCGTACGTGGTGGACAGCCGCGGAAGACTCGTGGCGTCGGCAGGCAAAGAGTATGTGACCGGTCAGGACATGAGCAAGGTTGAACTGGTCAAGAACTTCGTAGAACAAGGTAACAGGACGCTTGCTGCTACGAATGAGTTCAACATTGTCGAGAACGGACGTAGCGTGCCAATGCTCGGCACCTGCAGCCCGGTGACAACGCTGGAATGGGGAGTGGTGGCGCAAAAGACCCAAGCCGATGCATACGCAAGCATCAGCGAAATGCAGCGCAAGGCGCAATTGTTGGCGATCGGCGCTGTCCTGTTGAGCTTGTTCATCAGTTTTGTTGCGGCGCGCAGAATCACCACTCCACTACAAGTGCTCACGGAAAGCAGCAGAGCGATTGCGCGCGGAGACTTCACGCAACGCGTTCATCTGAAGAGCCGCACGGAAATCGGTGAACTCGCGCAGACGTTTAATCACATGTCCGACGATCTGGAGCGGTTTGTCTTCGACCTGAAGCGGGCTGCGGAAGAAAACCGGGCATTGTTCTTGAGTTCGATTCAGATGCTCGCCGGAGCGGTCGACGAAAAGGATCCCTACACTCGCGGCCATTCCGATCGCGTAACGCGCTATTCGGTCATCCTCGCGAAAGAGATGGGGCTGCTCACGGAGGAAGTCGAGAGAATCCGCATTGCCGCGCAGTTGCATGATGTGGGCAAGATCGGAATCGAAGACCGCATTCTGAAAAAACCGGGCGCGCTGACACCGGAAGAATTTGAAGTGATGAAGACGCACACGGTCAAGGGCGGAACGATTCTGCGTCCCGTTGAGATGCTTAAGGAGATGATCCCGGGCATTGAGCTTCATCATGAGTCGCTGGATGGACGTGGGTATCCCTATGGGTTGAAGGGCGATGCCCTGCCGTTGATGCCGCGCATCATCATGGTGGCCGATACGTTCGATGCGATGACAACGAACCGTCCTTACCAGGCGGCTATGGATGCGGAGTACGTTGTGCGAATCATTAATTCGCTGGCGAACACGAAGTTTGATCCGCGAGTGGTAGCTGCCATCACATCGGTGTTCGAGCGCGGTGCGTTGCGACTTCATCGTGCGGGCGCGGTCTCAGAGGAACAGGCTTCTGCAGCAACTGCTACACCTGCTGTTGGCGCAAGTGGAGCAGCTGCAGGACCTGCATCGTAAGCTCGAGCTAATAACCAACCACAATTGCCTCCGATATAATCATGAGTTGCGCGTGAGAGCTAACGCGTGCCCTTAAACTCATGATCCAAACCTTATTCGGAAACCCATTCGGAAAACCGGAAGCCGACAAAGAAGAAGAAAAGAAGCCCGGCCTTTTTGACCGCATGAAACAGGCGGTCACGCGAACGCGTGAGAACCTGAGCGAGCGTATTGAAGAGATCGTCTCGATCGGCAAAGAAATCGACCGGGACACGCTGGATGAGCTAGAGGCTTCCCTGATTTCCGCTGACTTGGGCGTGAATACCACCCACAAAATCTTGGAGTCGTTACGCGACCGTGCTGACCGAAAACAGATCAAAGACTCCGATGAATTGAAGCGACTGCTCAAGGAAGAGCTGCTGGCCATTCTGGCGCAGACTCCTGCGAAGGCAGCGAAGGCTCTGGATGGCGAGCCGGAAGTTGTGCTTGTCGTAGGCGTGAATGGCACGGGCAAGACGACGACTATCGGCAAACTGGCAAATGCGTTGCGTGCTGATGGAAAGTCGGTTCTGCTCTGCGCGGCGGACACTTTCCGGGCGGCAGCTATCGAGCAACTTGAGGTTTGGGGCAGTCGAACGGGCGTGGAAGTGATCAAGACGAAGCCGGGTGGGGATCCTTCAGCCGTGTTGTTTGACGCACTAAGCGCCGCGAAGGCTCGCAAGACTGATTACGTGATTGTGGACACCGCAGGGCGGCTGCATACAAAAACTAGCCTGATGTCAGAGCTAGATAAGATGCGGCGAACGGCGCAGCGAATCTCTCCGGGCGCGCCACATGAAACGTTGTTGGTGATGGACGCTACGACCGGACAAAACGGATTGCAGCAAGCGCGGCAGTTCACACAGGCGGCAGGAGTGACGGGAATTGTACTGACGAAGCTGGATGGGACAGCGAAGGGCGGAGTCGTTATCGCCATATCGCAAGAGCTTGGATTGCCGGTGCGCTACGTTGGAGTTGGCGAACAAATCGGCGACCTGTTGCCTTTCGATGCGCAAGCATTCGTCGACGGCCTTTTCGAGTAGGAACTTTCATTGTCAAACAATCTCAATGCGACAGATGAGAAGCATCTTCGCCGGGCGCTGGAGTTGGCCCGCGAAGGAATGGGACTGGCTTCGCCTAATCCTTATGTTGGTGCTGTCGTGTGTGACGGCGCTGGCGAATTGGCCGGCACAGGCTTCCACACATACGAAGGCAAGAAGCACGCTGAAGTCACTGCGCTTGAAAAGGCTGGTGATCGCGCGCGTAGTGGGACTCTTTACCTGAACCTGGAACCGTGTTGTCACACAGGACGCACTGGGCCGTGCACGGATGCAGTGATTGCGTCGGGGGTGAAGCGAGTTGTTGCAGCTACGGGTGACCCGAATCCGCAGGTTGCTGGAAAAGGATTTGAAAAGCTTCGTACAGCAGGCATCGAAGTGACGATTGCTGATGGCGACTTGCGAGATGAGGCGCGAAAGCTGAACGAATCGTTTGCGAAATACATTCAGTTTTCCACTCCGCTCGTAACGCTTAAAGCTGGGATGACGTTGGATGGCAAGATTGCGCCGCCTCCCGGAGAATCTGACAATCCTTCAGCGCTGGGCGCGAACACCGCAAGCGGTGGATGGATCACGAGCCAAGAGGCACGGGCGCACGTGCAGAAACTGCGTCACGAGTCCGACGCCATCATGGTGGGTGTGGGAACGGTCATTGCGGATGATCCGTTGCTGACGGACAGGACGGGAATGGCGCGAAGGCGTCCGCTGTTGCGGGTGATCATCGATTCTAGGCTCCGGCTTCCGTTGGAGTCGCGGTTGGCCAAGACGGCGAACAATGATTTGATCGTCTTCTGCGCGTTTGCGGAGGAGAAGCGAAAGCGGGAGTTGGAGTCACGCGGAATCGTTGTGGAACAGTTGCCGCTTTATCCGGAACAGGACCATTACGTTGTAGGCGGCAGGCCGATCAAGTCCGCGAGTGGACGTCCGGACATGAGGAACCTCGCGAAGCGGTTGGGCGAGCTAGAGATTACGAGTCTGCTCATTGAGGGTGGCGCACTAGTGAATTGGGCGGCGCTGGCTGCGGGCATCGTCGATAAGGTTTTCTTGTATTACGCTCCGAAGATACTGGCGGGCACGGGAGCTGTCCCATTCGCGAGTGGAGAGGGATTCAGGCACGTCAGTGAAGCGGCGCATGTCAAGTCGATCTCGCTGCACCGGTTCGGGGAAGATTTTGCGGTGGAAGGCTACTTAAAAGATCCATACGAGCCGCGCGTCGAAGGCAGGACTACGAACGGGCCGTCCGTTGTGTACGAGGGCGTCTAGATGTTTACGGGATTGATAGAGGAAACAGGAAAAATCGCCAGTGTGACCAACAAGAAAGTGACGCAGCGGATCGTCATCTCTGCGTCACAGGTCACGCGCGAGTTGAAGACCGGCGACAGCGTCGCTGTGAGCGGCGTCTGTCTAACTGCACTGGATATCACACCGACGTCGTTCACAGCAGACCTTGCCGCGGAGACTGTGGCACGCACTTCCCTATCTCGGCTCTCAGCGGGATCGCTAGTGAATTTGGAGTTGCCGACAAAAGCAGGTGGGAGACTTGGCGGACACGTGGTGCAGGGGCACGTGGATGGGGTGGGAAGGATCATTCGCTTGGGACATGTTCCGGGCAGAGAAGATTGGGTACTTGAAGTTAAATTGCCGAATGGAATCGAGAAGTATGTTGCGGAGAAAGGGTCGATCTCAATCGAAGGGATTTCACTCACCGTGGCTGGGATAAGTGCACGCAATGTCAGTGTCGCGATCATCCCGCACACCTACATCGCTACGAACCTGAGTTCGCTCAAGGTCGGTTACCCGGTGAATATAGAAGTGGACATCCTCGCAAAATATGCAGAGAGACTCGCGCAACATGCCGCTGGCGAACCGATCACGGTAGAACGGCTGATGCGAGAAGGATTCTGACTACGCCGGTGGAGGGCACGCGCCGGGCTGTCCACCTTCTCCGGGCAAGCGCAGAGTATCCAAATCCAAAAACTCCCTGATGATGGGATGGTCAGACTGTTCCATCTCCGGCATCGTCCCAAAGAAGATCGCTTTGCCTTCATGCAGGAAGACGACACGGTCGGCAAGCTTCTGTGCGAATCGCATGTCATGCGTTACGACGATGCTGGTGAGCTTCAACTGGTATTTCAGCTTCTGAATCAGATCTCCCAACTTGTTAGCCATGAGCGGATCGACCATCGTGGTGGGCTCGTCGTAAAGGATCGCTTCAGGCTGGGCTGCAAGGGCGCGCGCGATTGCTACTGAACGCTTCATGCCAGTGGAGAGGTCAGAGGGCAGAAGGTCGCGCATCGGTTTCACGCCTACCATGTCCAGCAAACCATCGACCACCTGATATATCTGCACTTCGTCGAGATCGCGTCGTTCACGCAACGGAAAGGCCACGTTCTCACCAACAGAGAGCGAATCGAAGAGCGCGCCGTTCTGAAAGACCATCGTCACTTTTTTGCGGATACGTTCCATCTCAGCTTCGGAATAATCCGTAATGTCTTCATTGGCGACGGTGACATTGCCGGAATCGGGCTTTAAGAATCCCATGATGGTGTGCAGCGACACAGACTTGCCCACGCCGCTACGTCCGAGAATGCAGAGTGTTTCTGCCGGGTACACGAAGAAGCTGACGTGGTCGAGCACGTGGTTGTCGCCAAACGCCTTGGAGACATCCTTGAACTCGATGTAAGGGTGCTTCTCGCCATTGTTGTTGTGCTCAGTCATGAGTGTTTCTTAGCTGCGGCGGTTAAGGCTGCTCGTTTGACCGCACGTTCATAATCTTGCGGCGAGTTGATATTGTCAAACATTTCGGGATCGAAGCCCTGCAGTTTGACCTCCTCGGAAGTGAACTGTACTACCGAACTGTTGCCGGGAAATAAGGCGTCTATCTTGTAGTTCCCTGCTAGCAATGCGTGCTCAGCAATCGGCAGGAACTCTTTCCGGTAGACAGCACACAGAGGTTGGAGTCCGGCATTGGTTTTGGGCACGGTCACCAGCGCAGAGTTTTTGCGCGATTCCGCCACCAGGTAGGAAAGGAAATCAGGGTGGAGGAAAGGGGTGTCCACTCCGAGTACGAGACTGAACTCGGTAACACTGCGTTTGAGCGCGGCGTGAATGCCGGCAAGCGGACCGCAGTCAGGGTACACGTCCTGGACGGTTCTTCCGTAAGCTGAAAACTTCTCTTTTGGTCCTACGATGAAGACGTCTGCAGCGATTGATTTGGCCTTGGTGATGGCGTGCTCAATCAACGTCTTTCCAGAAAGCGACAAAAAGGCCTTTTCAGACCCCATTCTGGAGCTCTTTCCGCCGGCAATGATGAAAGCGGTAACGTCTCGCACACAAGACTTCTAACACAGTACAAGTTCGCTAGGGCCGGGAAAATAGAGATATCTAAGTTTTTGCATTGCGTGGTAACATTTTCGCGACTTTCCCCTCCAGAGAGACGAGAAGCCCAGCCAATTTCCTATGGAACTACGACGGCGGATCATCCATGCAGCGTTACTGCTCGTGGTCTTAGTCTCACTAAGCATTTTTGGATATAGGTTACTGGGCGGGCCCTCAGTCACTTTCCTTCAAGCGCTTTACATGGCGGTGATCACGCTGGCCGGCGTGGGTTATGGCGAGATCATAGACACCAGCCAGCACCCGGCGCTGCGGATCTTCAATATTTTCGTGGTCTTGTTCGGGGTAATGATCACGGCGTACGTATTCTCGTCTGTTACCGCTTTCCTGGTGGAAGGCGATTACTCTGACATGTTCCGGAGACGCAAGATGCTAAAGAAAATCAGTCAGCTAAAGAACCATTACATAGTCTGCGGACTCGGGGATACGGGACGCCACGCGATTGCAGAACTGGAAAAAACCGCGATGCCCTATGTGGTCATTGAGGCCAACGAAGACAGCCTGAAGAAATTCATGGAGCATAACGGCGAGAAATATAAGGAGATGCTGTACATCATCGGAGACGCGACTGACGAGGAGATCTTGGAGCAAGCGGGGGTTTCTCGCGCCGTTGCTTTGCTCACCACGCTCAATCAGGACAAAGAAAATCTTGTGATCACGGTCATGGTGCGTCAGAAAAACCCGCAGATCAGGATCGTCTCACGATGCACTGACCTGAAATTTTCAGAGCGCATTATGAAAGCGGGAGCGAACTCAGTGGTGTCGCCCAACCATATCGGCGGTATGCGGCTGGCGAGCGAAGTGCTGCGTCCCCACGTTGTGGGATTTCTCGACCTCATGTTGAAGGAGCAATCGCGAACCCTGAGAATCGAGGAAGTGATCATCCCAGATTCGTCGCCGTGGATCGGCAAGTCACTCGGATCGCTCGATCTTCGCAGCCGATACAACTTGCTTCCCATGGCGCTGAAGAATGCAGCGGAGACCACGCAAAAGCTTTGGGTGAATCCGCCGGACAATATCGGGCTTAAGACGGGCGTGATCATAATTGTGCTGGGAGACATTTCCGACATCAAACGGGCGCGCGAGGATTCCGCCAAAACGGCTGTGTTCTCTACCTCCAGAGGCTAGTTCGTCAATTTGTTTTCAACAGCTTAGCACCAGAGCAGCTCACATCTTCGAGCATGCATCTAACTCCATTCACATAGTTAATGGTAAGGAGCACTTATGAAAAACATGAGTAGCAGTTCCCTTTTGGCGTTCCTTGTGGCGATTTCCTGCATGCTATCCGGGGGTTGCAACAAGAGTGCGAATGCACCAGCCCGCGCGGATGCGCAGGTGGCAACGGATGTCCAAGCCAAGATCAACTCGGACTCGAATGTGCCGACTAAGGCCATCACCGTAAACGCGAATAATGGCGTTGTGACACTGAGCGGAGCGGTGGGTTCAGAGATGGAGCGGCAAGCTGCTTCGAATGATGCTGCTCAAGTGGATGGCGTAAAGACTGTCGTGAACAACCTGACTGCGACCTCGGCTTCTAATATGCCCGCTTCAGATGCGATTGGCAGTTCAGCAGCGACGAATAATCAGGCGCCTAGCAGCAACCGCGAGCCGAGTTCAGCCATGCGTGCGAGCACAAGCAAAGGGAATCGAGTGCGGACAGCGCCGATGCATGCAGCACCCGCGGCTGCCGCCGCGAATTCCAGCGCGAACACATTGGCTGCGAATCGCGAACCATCAAGCGCGCTAGCTCCGGCAACCCCGGCAGTCACAACGATCAACGTTCCTTCGGGAACGTCGTTCAGCGTACGGACGATTGATGCATTGTCATCGGAGAAGGCGCAAGCGGGAGACACATTCACGGCCACGCTGGATACTCCGATTGACGTTAATGGTCAGGTAGTGATCCCCGCGAACTCTGACGTGCAAGGAAAAGTTGTTGAGGCAAAGAATGCGAGCAAATTCACAGGATCGTCACAACTCACATTGGAATTGACGAAGGTATCGTTCAACGGGAAGTCGTACCGGATTAAAACAGACCAGTGGGCCCGCACCGGCACCGCGCGAGGCAAGAACACTGCCGCCAAAGTAGGCGGAGGCGCGGCGTTGGGAGCAATCATCGGCGGGATCGCGGGTGGCGGCAAGGGAGCGGCGATCGGAGCAGGAGTGGGCGCAGGCGCGGGTACGGGGGCACAGGCCATTACTCATGGCGAACAGATCGTGCTGAATCCGGAGACGTTGTTAACGTTTCAGTTGAAGAGTCCGGTCACGGTGACGCCGTCTTCTTCGATGCAGAATCCAAATCGCAAACGTTTGGGCTCGGGCGACAGCAACCAGTAATCTTCGACTTTGCAAGATGGGCGCAGAGAGAATCTGCGCCCTTTTTCTTTTGCGTAAACATCCAAGCCGCTGGAGTTGTGCTCCCAAGGAGGCTGGATGCTAGACTCGTTTGTTAATCACTGACGACTGTGCGAATCCTCACTCGATATACTTTGAAAGAAGTAGTGGCGCATGCTGCCCTAGGCGCGGCGCTGTTCACGTTCGTCATCTTCATGAAGAACCTGGGAGCGATCCTGGAGTTGATCGTCCGCAACAGCGCTCCCCTCCCCAGTGTTGCAGAGCTCTTCTTTCTCACCCTTCCGACGGCATTCACTTACACGCTTCCGATGTCTGTGCTGGTGGGCATCCTCATTGGCCTAAGCCGCTTAGCTGCGGACAGCGAAGTCACAGCGATGAGGGCGAGCGGCATCGGTGCAGGAACGTTTGTGAGCATGATCTCGATGTTTGCCGTCGGGGTGTGGCTGCTGGCGATTACGAACAGCGTGATCATTGCTCCGAGGTCTGCGGCGGCTTTGGTCAGATTGCAGGACTCGCTGAAGAATTCGCAAGCGTCCTTCGCCGTGCAGCCCCGAGTGTTTTACGAAAACTTCCCCAACTACGTTCTCTACGTCCAAGACGTGAAGTCGTCGGGTGAAGCTGCGGTGTGGAGCAATGTTTTTCTTGCGGACATCCGAAATCCGTCTGCGCCGCGCATCACCATTGCCGAGCGAGCTACCGTGCTGAACGAAGAGCGAAACACGATACGGCTGCACTTGATCAACGGTTCGCAGCATGAGACATCACCGAGGTCGCCGGAGCAGTACAACATCAGCACGTTTACCGAAACGGACATTCCCATCCAACTGCCGACGGCGGATCCGCAAAAGCAGCGGGAGCCACCCGCGGCGGAGATGCTGACAACCGAACTGCTGCAGAAATCGAATGCTGGGGGCGCGGGTGCGGGACGGGACAGGTGGTACCTGACGGAATTTCACCGTCGACTGGCACTGCCCACGGCGTGTCTCGTTTTGGCGCTGGTGGGAATCCCCTTGGGGCTATCGTCGAAGAAGGGCGGCAAGTCTACCGGCTTTGTGCTGACCATCGCGCTGGTTTTCGTTTACTACTTCATTCTGGCAGCGGGAGTGGCGATGTCACGTCAAGGCAAGGTGCCGCCTGCCCTAGGCGTATGGATGGCGAACTTCGTTTTCGGCATTACCGGACTTGTTTTGCTGTGGCGCGTGGACCGGGCATCGTTGGAGGTGGGGACTCCTATTGCAACGGTCAAGGCGTGGATCGCTGCCAAACTGAATCCTGAAGAACCGATGCCGCGAGTCGAGCGGCGGGCGGCAATTCGAGTGCAACGAGCCTTTTCGAGTCCACGAAGGTTCCCGCTGATACTCGACAATTACATCCTTAGAACGTTCTTGTTGTATCTGGGACTGGTGCTGTCGTCCTTCATTGTGCTGACTCTGGTGTTCACGTTCTTTGAACTGCTCGGCGACATCATTAAGAACCGCGTTCCGCTGATCACGGTCGCCGATTATCTGTTGAATGTGACTCCGTCGATGATCTACATCATGACGCCGCTCAGTGTGCTGATCGCGGTGCTGGTCACCTTTGGCTTGATGCAGAAGTCGAACGAACTCACGGCGATGAAGGCGACGGGCATCAGTATCTATCGTGCGATCATTCCGGTGCTGGCGATTGCGGCGAGCGTTTCAATAGCTCTGTTTTTCTTCGACCAGTTCTACCTGCCTTACGCGAACACGCGGCAAGAGGCTATTCGGAACAGCATTAAAGGCAAACCGGCACAGACTTCCTTGCGGCCCGACCGCAAATGGATATTCGGCGAGCAGAATGTTATCTACTACTACCAACATTTTGATCCGGATGCGAACGAGTTCGCCAGTGTTTCCGCTTTCCAGTTTGACCCAGCGACTTTTTTTATTACGCACCGGGTCTACGCTACCCGCGCACATTGGGAAAACGATCTTAAGAAGTGGGTGTTCGAGCAGGGTTGGACGCGGCATTTCAATGGCGATCAGGTGGACGACTACAAGCGCTTCGATGTGACCACCTTCAATCAATTTTCGGAGAACCCGAATTACTTCAAGAAGGAAGTTAAACAATCTTCCGAAATGAATTACACAGAACTGCAACAGTACATTCATGAGTTGCAGCAGAGTGGATTCGACGTGATCCGCTTGCGAGTGCAGTTGCAAAAGAAGCTTGCCTATCCGCTGATCGCTTTGGTGATGGCGATACTAGCTGTTCCCTTTTCGCTTTCCGCCGGAAAGAGAGGAGCGCTTACAGGAATCGCAGTGGCACTGGGAATCGCGGTGATTTATTTAGTGACATCAAACTTTTTCGAAGCGCTAGGAAACGTAAATCAGCTTCCTGCGGCGCTGGCAGCCTGGGCGCCGGACCTGCTGTTTGGGTTGGTCGGCGGATATCTCATTTTCAAAGTCCCCACATAGGCAAACCAAACGCGCGTCTTCAGGTTTCCGATATCATCTAAATAGTTTCATGCTGAAACGACTCAAGCCTCTTGCTCCATACCTGTGGAAGTATCGCCTGCCGTTATTTTTCGGCGGAGTGTGCGTGGTGCTCACGAACGGCATTTGGGTGCTGTTTGCGCGGGTACTGGGCCATGCAGTGGATGACCTCAACGGATCCGGAATTTCTCGACAGAAGCTCATCTACTATTCCGTCGCGGTGCTTGGGATCGCGCTGGCGAAGGGAATCTTTCAATTCCTGACGCGCTGGATCATGATCGGCGTTTCCAGAGACATTGAGTTTGATCTTCGCAACGATCTGTTCCGACACTTGGAATCGCTCTCCTACGATTATTTCCAACGCACGCGTATTGGCGACATCATGGCTCGCATGACGAATGACTTGAACGCCGTGCGCATGTTGATCGGGCCAGCGATCATGTATTCGGCCAACACGCTGGTCTTCACTGCCGGCGCACTCGCAGTGATGTGGCGTATTAGCCCCAGGCTGACTGCATACGCGTTCCTTCCGCTCCCACTCGTTAGCGTGCTCATCCAATATTTTGGAAGGCGCATCCATGAGCGGTTTGAGCGTATCCAGGCAATGTTCTCTGATATATCAGCTCGGGCACAGGAGAACTTTTCAGGTGCACGGGTTATTCGGGCGTATGTGCAAGAGAAAGCTGAGGCTGCTGCATTTGAAACAGCCAATCGCGAATACATTAAGCGCAGTCTCAAACTGGTGCAGTTGATGGGCATGTTGTGGCCGACGCTCACAACGCTCCTCGGTTTCGCCATTGTGCTGGTTCTGTGGCTTGGAGGGCGCGAAGTTATACAACACCGGATCTCGCCTGGAGATTTCGTCGCGTTTAATACATACATGGTCCAACTCACTTGGCCGATCATCGCGCTCGGGTGGGTAATCAATCTGTATCAGCGTGGAACGGCTTCGATGGCGCGCATCAATGAGATCATTGTCGAACGGCCGACCATCTTCGACGGGACAGTTGCGCCGGAACTGCGACAGAAAGAGTTAAACCTCCGCGGTGAGATTGAATTTCGAAATCTGGATTTCGGATTCGACCAAGCATCTCTTGGTTCATCTTCTGATGGCGGCGGTCGCAGTGTGCAGGTGTTGAAGCAGATAAACTTGAAAATCCCTGCTGGATCGAGTTTGGCGATTGTCGGGCCTACAGGCTCGGGCAAGACAACGCTAGTGAACCTGATTCCGCGCATCTATGACGCCCGCCATGGGAGCGTGCTGATCGATGGGCGCCCGATCACGGATTATCCCGTGGCGGCACTACGGCACAACATTGGATTTGTGCCACAAGAGACATTTCTTTTTAGCGATATCATCCGAGAGAACATCGCGTTTGGCGCCGAGGATGCGACGGATGCTGACGTTCGCGCAGCAGCAGAAGGCGCGAGCATAGCCATTGATATTCAGGATTTTCCTGAAAGCTACAACACAATAGTAGGAGAGCGCGGAATCACTCTTAGCGGCGGGCAGAAACAGCGAACTGCAATCGCTCGGGCCATCATTCGCAATCCGCGCATCCTGGTGCTCGATGATGCGCTGGCCAGCGTGGACACGTATACGGAAGAGAAAATCCTAAATCACCTGCGCGAAGTGATGCAGGGAAGGACGACCATTTTAATCTCGCATCGAGTCTCTACGGTTAGGAATGCCGACAAGATTGCGGTTTTGCATGATGGCGAAATCGTGGAGTATGGCACTCACGATGAGTTGATTCGGCGCGAGGGCTATTACACAGACCTCTACAACAAACAGTTGCTTGAGGAAGAACTCGCGCGCGTGGGCTAGCGGGATAACTTTGCCAAGGAGCGGCATTGAGACGTGTGGTTATTCCCGAGCTGTTGGATTCTGACCAGGGCTCTCCTGAAGAAGTGGCCAGTTCGCTTGCAGATTTGCAATGGCTGAATCGGTACTTCGGCGGACATGCAGCGACCACGTCTCTTCTTTCTCGTGTTGCACATAGGATAGGACTAAAAGAGATTGCGTTTCTGGACGTCGCTGGGGCGACCGGGGACGTTGCGTTCGCGGCGAGTGAGCGGCTGAAACGGCGTGGCATTTCGATGCACATTTCCGTCGTAGACCGTTCTGCTAGCCATCTTCCAAGGTCGGCGCAACGGAATGGCTCAGCTGCATTCGTGGGAGATGCGCTGCAACTTCCTTTCGCGGATGCATCGTTTGACGTGGTTGGCAGTTCCCTATTTCTGCATCATCTCGAGCCGGAGCAAATCGTGAGCTTCCTAAATGAAGCGCTTCGCGTTACCCGCCACGCAGTAATCATTAATGATCTCAGACGTGATCCGATACATTTGCTGACTGCGTACGCAGGCGGCCTCATTTACCGCAGTCGCATCACGCGACATGATTCGGTTGCTTCGGTGAAGCGCGCGTATACGCCGGAAGAGCTCCGCCACATTCTTAATCAGACGGATGTGGGTGAGGTAGAGATAACCAATCACTTTTTCTATCGAATGGGCATTGTCATTTGGCGAAAGTCTGGTGAACAGCGATGACCTATGACATGGTAGTCATTGGCGGAGGACCAGCAGGTTGTGCTGCTGCGATCACGGCAAAGCGCGCTGGCAGGAATGTTTTGCTGTTGGAAAGGGGCAAACTGCCACGGCAACGCGTGTGCGGCGAATTCGTGTCGTCAGAGGCATTGCGATTGCTACGTGACCTGCTGGACAACTCACAAATATTGGATAGGGCTGTCGCTATTCCATCAGCTCGAATCTTCATGGACGAGAAAATCGTGGAGGCTGCAATATCGCCTGCTGCAAATAGTATTCCGCGATTCGAAATGGATTGGGTCTTGTGGCAAGCTGCGACAGATCTCGGGGTTGATTGTTGCCAGCAATATATCGTGCAGCGAATTGAAGGTGAGGGCCCGTTCACCTTACATGCGAATGACCAGAGCTTTGCTGTGCGATCCGTTGTGAATGCTAGTGGTAGGTGGTCAAACCTACGAAATGCTATGTCACCGCAGGTAAGCGGCCCGAAGTGGATCGGCATTAAAGCGCACTATGCCGAATCACAACCGGCGCAATCGGTGGACCTCTATTTCTTCCAAGGCGGATATTGCGGCGTGCAGCCGGTTAGCGAATCGGAAGTTAACGTCTGCGCGATGGTCAGGAGCGACATCGCATCCTCATTAGAGCAGGTTATCGCATGCGAACCGAATCTCCTGAAGCGCAGCGCCGGATGGAAGCTAGCGAGCGAGCCGGTGAGCACGTCGCCGTTGATCTTCCGCGAGCCAACGCCTACGGAGGGAAACATCATTCTAGCGGGCGATGCGGCCGCGTTCATCGATCCCTTTGTTGGCGATGGAATATCAATGGCCTTGCACAGCGGCAGCATGGCTGCGCAGGCGCTGGAGAGCTTTTTGAGTGACGCTAGTACGCTCGAAGACGCCGCCGAGCATTATGGGCGGCAATACCAACAGAAACTCGTCCCAGCATTCAGAAATGCGGAACGAGCACGACGAATGATATCAGCGCCTCGGCTGCTTCGACGTGCAGCACTGAGCATGATGAGTGTCGTTGGGCTGACAGAAACGTTGGTGAACAAGACGCGAGCGCGAATCGTTTAGCGTACGACGAGAATCTCTCTTACATTGTCGCGGGCGAGGAAGAACTTGATGTTGGAGTAATCGCGAAATAAGTTCTCGATGTGGCGATTATTGAATACGCGTTGGAGCCGGAATTGCGGCCCACGCTGCAAGTCAAGTGAATCCTTACCAGCGATGTGGTAGCGGTAATACGGCGCATCCGGACCAGCATCTTTTGTGTGGAAGAATGCGAGAAGCACTCCGCCGGGCTTCATCACACTGGAGATACGCTCGATCATGGCTTTGACAAGCGTTTCGTGCAGGTAATCTGGAATATCCCAGGCGAGAACTGCGTCAAATTGTTGTCCGTTGTACTTGAGATTGTCCGCGAGAAAGTTCTCGAGATTTACGCTGCTGGTTCCGTCTTCATTCTTGGCAACGAAACTCGGATCCATTGAAGCCAGCAGGACGTCTTCGTTGTAAACGCGATGTCCCAAGCCAGTGAGATGGGCGATATTTTGCGGTGAAGTGGGGCCGAGATCGAGAATGCAAAGACCTTCTTGTCCTGCAATGAGCTTGGTGAATTCGGCCAACCCGCTCGAGCGCCGATTGCCGCGCGGCTCAGCATGACCGTTTGCGATCTCGCCGTTGTGCGCGGCTTCGCCTCGAAACAACCTGAAGAAATTCTGTGTGACTGAAGCCATCAAGAGCAGTTGCCGCCTTTGCCGTTGCTAGTACTTCTTTTCCTGAATAAGCGAAGCCTGTGGTGCGAATCCGGAATCGCTGGTGCTTGTTGACGATACCGATGCTGTTGCAGCGAATGCCTTCGGCGTTTCCTTCACGGCCGGGGCTGCGGGTTTCGCATCTTTCTTAATGTCTATCGCGCCCTTAAAGAATGCGCCATCCTCAATAATGATTCGTTGGGTGGAGATGTCTCCCATCAATACTGCGGATCGTTTCAATTCAACGCGCTCGGTGCCATGAATGTTGCCATCCACTTTGCCGTGAACAACAATATCGCGAGCTTTCACATTGGCGCGAACACGTCCGTGAGGTCCGATGGTGAGGCTGTGTTCCTGCAAATCGATGCTTCCCTCAACTTCACCGTCGAGATAAAGGTCTTCACTTCCGGAGAGTTCGCCTTTTACTAAAACTGATTTGCCGATGTGCGCCACGTCCGCGCGAAAATTTTCTCCCTGCTT
Source organism: Terriglobales bacterium (assembly GCA_025462725.1). Classification (GTDB taxonomy): domain Bacteria; phylum Acidobacteriota; class Terriglobia; order Terriglobales; family Acidobacteriaceae; genus JAICLA01. The sequence goes on from JAOAPE010000003.1 coordinate 433,592, forward strand.
GAACGGCTCCATGGAACGATTCTCCTTTTTGATCTCTGGTGGATTTATCGGTGATGACGCGGCTGCGGGCGATGGCGAAGGCGTCATCGGTCTTTCATCTTTGCTGGATTTCCACATAAATAAATCCTCTCACCTAGAGCATTTACAGTTTTTGGTATGTATCGGCACTTCAAAGGAAGAGTCGCAAACTGCGTAATGAGAACAGGTTAGCGTCAATATACTTAACCTGGGACAAACCTGCAATGAGGTTTTAGTATCAATTTGCGATTATTTTCCACAATTACCTACTTGCACAACATTTGGAGCATGAAGCACACCCTCAAGCTTCACTTTAGCGGGATACAATAGCGCGCATGGTTGATATCCACTGCCACCTTCTGCCCAATGTTGACGATGGCGCAAAGAGTTGGGCGATGTCAGAGGAGATGTGCCGCGTTGCCGTGAAGGACGGCATCAAGCACATTGTTTGCACGCCACATGCAAACGACGATTTCAACTATGACCGCCCGAAACTGCAGGCAGAGCTGCAGCAGCTAAAGAGAATTGCAGGTGACAACCTGACTTTCAGCCTGGGATGCGATTTCCATTTCTCTTTTGAAAACGTTCAGCTTGCTATGCAAGATCCCGACAACTTCGTTATCAGCGGGACCGACTATCTCCTTGTGGAATTCAGTGATTATGCAATGTCGCCTGCCGTAGGAGAGGCATTAAAGAGGTTTTCGGCAATGGGGATTCGCCCTGTGATCACGCACCCGGAACGCAACATGATGATGCAACGATTTCCCGATCATGTGATCCGGTTTGCGGAAGAAAATTGCGTAATCCAAATCACCGCAAACTCGCTTACGGGACACTGGGGTGATGGTCCAAAGAAGATGGCGAAGTGGCTGCTGGATCATGATGCTGTGCACGTTATTGCAAGCGATGCGCACGACCCTTCTTTTCGTCCTCCAGTATTGTCTAAAGCTCGGGACTTGGTGGCGGAGGCCTACGATGACGACCTCGCAAACGCGCTTGTGAACGAAAATCCCGCGGCCATCGTCCGAGGACTTCCGCTTCCCTATTTTCCTGAGCCTTTGAAGAAATAACCCTCGGTTATTTGCGTTTCCAAAGCGGCGTGAATGAGATATAAGACTTGTTCTCACCCTAAATGTACAGAACCTATGGCCACCTCGCAGGAGATCCCCGATGGGCACTAAGCCCGAGCGCAAATTAGTTGCGAAGGTGAAGCGCAGTAAAAAGGTGGTTGAGGCTGCCGAGCGGCCTTTTGGCACGTCGCTGGAAGAGTTGCGAGATGCGATTGAAAATGCCAACGATCTGATCTACACCCACGATCTGCAAGGGAACTTCACCTACAGCAACGCCACAGGGGTAAGAATCTTCGGGTACAGCCGCGAAGAGACGCTGACAATGAACATCCGCGATCTGCTGCCTCCAAGAGAGCTTGCGAAAGCGGTTGCAGCCACTAAGGCGAAAATTTCCGGTAAAGCTGTTGAGAATCCCTATCTTATTTCAGTGAAGGCGAAGGATGGAAGCCTTATCCCTCTGGAACTGAACACGCGGCTCATTCACAAAAACGGCGTTCCGGTCGGTGTGCAAGGGATCGGTCGCGACATCAGCGAGCGAGTCAAACAACAATCTGAATTGCGGGCATCAGAAGAGCGCTTCCGGCAGTTGTTTGAGCGGAACATGGCAGGGGTTTTTCGATGCAGCCTGGATGGCAAGTTCATCGCCTGCAATGAATCGTTTGCGCACATCTTCGGTTACGACTCTCCTGAGGAATTATCCGGGCAGTCTTCATGGAAGCTTTCGATCGATGAATCCAGCCGTGAAGAATTTTTGCAAGAGCTTCGAGAGGCAAAGCAACTAACGAACATCGAAGCCCAGCTTCGGCGCAAGGACGGCAGCATTATCTGGGTGCTGGAGAACGTGGCGCTTGTCCCTGCCACTGAAAGCGAACCTGAGACATATGAAGGTACGCTGATCGACATCACAGAACGAAAACACTCTGAAGCGCAGATGAAGGTGTCTGAGGAGCGGTATCGGCAACTCTTTCAGAGAAACCTAGCAGGTGTTTATGTCAGCACGGTGGCGGGAGAGTTGTTGGATTGCAATGAATCCTTCGCGCACATCTATGGTTACGAATCCCGGCAGGAATTGTTAAAGCGCCCGGCGATAAATTTCTATTTCGACGAGGGAGACCGCGCAACCTTCCTCAAAAAACTTCGCACTGCCACGGTGCTAACCAATGTGGAAACGCGGTGCAAACGCAAAGACGGGTCAGCCTTGTGGGTCTTGGAGAACGTGGCTTTGATATCCGGCAGCAACGGGAGTCCGGACACAATTCAGGGCACGCTTGTGGACATCACCGAGCGCAAATTTGCGGAAAAGGCACTGCTCGAAAGTGAGAGCAAATTTAGAGCCGTGTCGGACACCGCATCTTCGGCGATCTACATTCACAACAACGAGCGGTTCCTGTACGTGAATCGCGCCTCGGAAGAGATCAGCGGGTACAGTTCTGAAGAGCTCCTGAACATGAATCCTTTCGATCTGGTCTATGTCAAAGACCACGAACTCGTGCGCACGCGAGCGATGCAGCGCGTAACCGTCGGTGGAACTCCGCAGCGCTATGAATACCGCATATACCGGAAAAACCGCGAAGTGCGTTGGGTGGATTTTAGCGCCAGTACGATCTTGTTCGGCGGTGAAAGCGCCATCATCGGCACAGCATTCGACATTACGGAACGCAAGCGAGTTGAGCAGATGCAAGCAGCCCTGTTCCGAATCGCAGACCGCGCCAATGCTGCCGAGGACTTAGGCGAGTTTTTCGCAGCTGTGCACGCGATCATCAGTGACCTGATGCACGCCAGCAACTTCTACATCGCTTTGTATGATGAAAATTCCAAGACGATCACCTACCCGTACTACGTTGACGAGAATGATCCGGCTCCGGAAGGAGAGTTCCCAGTAGGCAACGGGCTCACTGAATACGTGATGCGCGTAAACCGGCCCGTGCTGATCCGCCCGGAGATGATGGAGCAGCTGCAAGCCGACCACGAAGTGGACCTAGTGGGATCCATGTTTGTGGATTGGATCGGAGCGCCTTTACGAACCGGGAACGAGACTTTCGGCGTGATCGTCGCGCAGAGTTATGACGAAGATGTGCGTTACGGTGAGAGCGAACTCGAGGTCCTGAACTTTGTCTCGCAACACCTCGCCGGCGCAATACTTCGCAAGCGGAACGAGGATGCTCTCCGCAACTCTGAATCCAGATACCGGTCGATCGTACAGAGCGCAGTCTACGGAATCTACCGCTCAAGCATGGATGATCACTTTCTTGAGGTGAATCCCGCGATCGTGAGCATGTTGGGATACGGATCGAATGAAGAATTGCTCGCACTGAAGCTTTCAAAAGAAGTTTATGTTGACCCTACCGAGCGGAGACGCCTGATCGATCAGCATTCTGCAAACAATCGCTTTGACAATGTCGAGGTGAAATGGAAGCGCAAAGATGGAAAACCAATCACCGTGCGTCTGAGCGGACACGCAATCACAAATGCATCCGGCGAGATCGAAGCTTTCCAGATGATCACGGAGGACGTGACGGAGCGCCGCGCTCTGGAAGAACAGCTGAGGCAATCTCAGAAGATGGAAGCTGTGGGCCGGTTGGCAGGCGGCGTGGCACACGACTTCAATAATTTGCTTACCGTGATCAAGGGATACAGCGAGTTGATGCTGGAGGAACTGAAAGACGCTGATCCCCTGCGTGGTGAAGTGGAAGAGATCAAAAAAGCGGCAGACCGAGCAGCCGGGTTGACGCGCCAGTTGCTCGCATTCAGCCGTCAGCAAGTGCTGGCGCCGAAGGTGCTCGATTTGAATGCCGTCGTCGGCAACATGGATAAGTTATTAAAGAGACTGCTCGGTGAAGACATTGCTCTTTACTCGGTGCTTGAGTCCGGGTTGGGACGCGTCAAGGCCGACCCCGGACAAGTAGAACAAGTGATCATGAACCTCGCCGTGAACGCGCGAGACGCGATGCCCCGCGGTGGCAAGCTCACAGTAGAGACGGCCAATATTGAGCTCGATGAAGCTTATGCGCACGAACATATGGGGGCGAAGCCGGGCTCATACGTGATGCTGGCTGTGAGCGACACAGGCACGGGAATGACTCCGCAGGTGCGGCAACGAATTTTTGAACCGTTTTTTACGACGAAGGAGTTGGGCAAAGGCACGGGACTGGGACTGTCAACAGTCTATGGAATTGTGAAACAGAGCGAGGGCTATATTTGGGTCTATAGCGAAATCGCGGTGGGCACAAGCTTCAAGGTTTATCTGCCACGGGTGGACGCCCCTGCTGAGGCGGCACATGTGAGGACATTGGCGAGATCGGCGTATCGCGGAACGGAGACGGTCTTGCTGGTGGAAGACGAGGATGGAGTCCGCGCACTGGTGCGGCAAGTCCTGCACAAGAACGGCTACACGGTTCTGGAAGCGCGGCACGGAGGAGAAGCGCTCCTGCATTGTGAACGCCATAAGGGACAAATCGAGCTCCTGCTGACCGACGTCATTCTCGAACAGATGAGCGGGACGGAACTTGCGGCAAGACTGGCGACCATTCGTCCGGACATGAAGGTCTTGTACATCTCCGGATACACGGACGATGCGATCGTACATCATGGTGTGCTCACACAAGGCACGCACTTCTTGCAAAAGCCGTTCACGACGGAATCTCTGGCGAAGAAAATTCGGCAGGTGTTGGAAGGCCAGTAGAAGGTGTATGCAAATAGAAAGCCCCTTGGCTGCGCCTTTTTGTTTCAGCTGAAGTTATTGACGGGAAGCAACAGACGATTGGACTGCCGCGCTGTCTGGATTCAAAAGGTTCTCATGGCTAGGCCCTAAGCCCAATTTGATCAAGGCGCGGGAGTCAGGGACGATTTTCGTTTGCCAGCCGTTTTCCTGCTGTAGGCGGACTAGAGCCTGTCTGGTCGCGGCGTCCATCTGCCCGCTGGGTTGACCGGAAAGGTATTTGTCGCGGATGAGTGCGGCCTGAATCTCACGCGTGCGGTCGTCCGATATGGTTTTCTGACCCTTCGCCTGCCACGCCTTCCTGCTCTTCTTGGATTTAGACTTCGCAGTCTTCGATCCGGTCTTAGCGCTCTTGCCTGTGGTTTTGTGGTGCGTTGATTTAGAAGTCTTGGCCCAGGCAGCAGGGGCTAGACAAGAGAGAGCGAAGATGAGAGCTATCAGGCCAATGTAGCGCGGATGTCGCAAAAAACACCTCTGTCAAAGATACAGCTTCAAAGCCTTAGAACGTACGAGCAGGATTGCGGGTTGCGCTGGACTGACACCTTACCCTTGAGCTGGGGGCATGATTGCACAGATATGCCCCCAGCGCCACCGGGTAAGTTTACTTACTAGTTACGGAAGTGTACCTCCGAGGAAGATGGTTCCGCTGGGCGCGCCACGACCTCCCTGTCGCACTAGGAACACGACGTCTTGTCCGCTCTTCAGTTGGCTAGTTACACGTCGGAAATCTTCCTCGCTATTCACAGGCGCCTTGTTAACCTCGAGAATAACGTCTCCTTTACTCAACGGGCCGATGTCTTCTGCAAACGATCCAGGTTTAACATCGGTCACGACTACGCCCTTTCCGGCAGGTAGGCCTAACCTGTCAGCCAAGTCAGGAGTGAGATTGCGAACAGAAAGACCTAGCTTGCTTGATGCCGGTTTTTCGTCGCCGGGAGTTTCATCATCTTCTTCACCGTTAGCAGCGCGGTCACGGAAGAGCTTGGCACGGTCGGCGATTGTGACCGTGGACTGTTGTTCTTTGCCACCACGGATGAGCGAAAGCTTAACTTTGTCGCCGGGCTTCTTCGAAGATATGTAACTTACGAGTTCGTTACCGTCTTTGATCTTGGTGCCGTCAACGGCAATGATGGTGTCGCCCGTTTTTAGGCCAGCCGCTTCTGCGGGACCGTTTGGAGTGACGCTGGCGATAGTAACGCCACCATCAACGCCATATACACGGGCCACAGCGGGATTCGGCGAAGCGTTGAACATGACGCCGATTGAACCCCTAGTGACCTTGTGAGAAGACCCAATAAGTTGGTTATAGACTTCCGCAACCGTCTTCGACGGCATTGCAAATCCGACCCCTTGCGAACCCATGGATTGGGTGAAGATCGCGGTGTTGATGCCCACCACTTCTGAATTCATGTTCACCAGAGGTCCACCGGAGTTACCGGGGTTGATGGCGGCGTCGGTCTGAAGGAATGATTGGAACTGGTGGCTGTTGTCTATATTGCGGCCCTTTGACGAGATGATGCCGGCAGTGACGGTCTGGTCAAGGCCAAAAGGACTGCCGATGGCCAGCACCCAATCGCCAACTTCCATGGAGTCTGAATTGCCTAAACGTGCGAAGGGCAACTGCCTCTTGGGCTCAATTTTGATCACTGCTAAATCGGTTTCGCGATCAGTGCCAATTACCTTGGCGTCGTAAGTTACAGCCGGAGGATCGCCAGCAAGATTCACACGGATGCGGTCTGCCTTTTCAACCACGTGTGCGTTGGTGAGGATGTAGCCTTTGGCATCTACGATCACGCCCGATCCGAGGGACCGTTGGCGGGTACCTTCAGGTGCTTGGCCGCCTTGTCCGCCGAAGAAGCGGTCAAAGAAGTCCTGCATGGAATCATCGCCGTTGTCGCCATTGCCATTGTCGCGGGGCGCCCGTCGGGAGCGGGGCGTGGTCGCTTTGACTGTGGATTCGGTGTTGATGTTGACTACCGCTGGCTCAATGGTCTTTGCGACCTTGGAGAAGGCGGAGGACATCTGCTGCGGGGCAGGCATGGTTAATTGCGCCGCATCGGATGAATTGACCTCCTTGCCCTTCACACCTTTTTGAATGACGGTGCCGATCAGTATCCCGAAAACGAGGGTAAGAAGAATAACTAGAGTAGACGCAACACGATGCGCCTTGAATCTGGCAGAAAAGCCGTTCATTGAGAAATTGCCTCCAGAAAACCTAAGAAGAAAATTATACCCAGAGTGCCTGTTACCAAGCTATACGGGGACGTATTCTGAAGTATTAGACGCGGGAACCCTAGCGTTCGTTATCCTAGCGTAGGCTTGAAGTGCCCGTTTTACGCCAGTTCCGCAGCTAAATCGTCGCTCGCTGGCGCTACAACCTGCCCCTTGAGCTCAGAGATAAGAATTCCGGTAAGGATGAACAAAGCCCCGAGCCCAGCCCTGGCTCCCAGCCGCTCCCCGAGGACAATATAGGACGTCAGCCACGCAAAAACTGGCTCCAAAGCAAAAATAAGGGCGGTGTGAGTGGGCGGTGTGAATTGTTGCGCCCAGGCTTGGATGGTGAAAGCGGCCGCCGTCCCCAAAAGCCCAGTCACTCCTATGGCCCAGAAAAGTTGGGGTGTCCAAGAAACATGGGCCTTTTCAATCAGCGGCACCGTGGCAAACATCAACGTCGCAGCGATCGCCGTTTGAAGGAAAGCAATCTGCTCGAAGCTGTGCCGCTGAGTGGCGCGTCCTAAGAAGATGATGTGAAAGCCGAAGGCGACGGCGCAGCCGAGAGTAAGAATGTCACCCAGATTTATGCTCGCCCAATCGCCTACTAAGGATTCCCCGGCAGGAACGGTCATCAAAGCCAGCCCGATCATTGCGGCTGCCACGCCCACGGCCGTCCAGCGATTCACCTTGCGCTTCCAGAACAAAGCCAGAAACAGAGGGACAAGCACGACGGAGACGCCGGTGAGAAATCCGGATTTGGAGGCGCTGGTGAGTTTCAGGCCGGTGGTTTGGAATTCGTAACCGAGCCAGAGCAAGGTTCCGGTGAGGAGTCCGTATCTAAACACGACAGCATCGATCTTGATGACTCGCCGCCAATAGAAAATGGCCAGGCATGCCGCCGCGAATGTCATCCTTATGGCGTTGAAGAGAAGCGGGGAGATGTCCGCGAGGGCGTTCTTGATAACAACAAACGTGGCGCCCCACACGAATGTGACGAGCACCAAAAGAATGTGGGCCTTCAATGAACGGGACACGTTAGTAGATTATCAAAGCTTCGAAGCTACTTTGCTTGGTACACAGTTTTGCCGCCGACTACGGTGCGCAGGACTTTCGTTTTGAGGATTTCCGTGGGTGGAATAGCAGTGATGTCACGGTCGAGGACGACGAAATCCGCAAGCATGCCGGGAGCAAGCGTGCCCTTCTCATTTTCGGCGAACTCAGCATAAGCGGATCCGCTGGTGTAGGCGGCAATGGCTTGATTAATATTCAGCTTTTGCTCGGGGTAGTACTCAGCCGTTCCGGCTTCATTCTTTCGTGTGACGGCGGCGTAGATTCCGCGAAAGGGGCCGATTGGCTCAACGGGGTAATCGGTACCGAACGCAAGTTGAACACCGGCATTCAGGAAGCCTGCCCACGGATATGACGATCTGGCGCGATCTTTTCCGATGCGCTCTTCGGCCCAGTTCATATCGGTAAGCAGATGGTTAGGTTGAACGGAGGCGATGACTCCGAGTTTCTTGTATCGGGGAATCTGGTCCGGTTGAATAACTTGGTCGTGTTCGATGCGAAAACGAACGTTATTAATTTTGTCGGCTGGAAGCGCCTGCTCAAAAGCGTTGAGCGCCATTTCAGTGCCGCGGTCACCGATGGCATGGAACCCGATCTGAAATCCTGCGGCTGCGCGATCTTTCACCATTGAGTTCAGTTGGTCTTGCGTGAAGCGGGGCAGTCCGGAATTCTTCGCATCGTCGGAATACGGCGCGAGCAGGGCTGCGGTTCGAGAACCGAGCGAACCATCCATGTATCCCTTTAACATTCCGGAATGGAGCATGGGATCGGAGAGCGGGTGGTGATCGCGCATCTTCTTGAGGTTCTCAACTGATTGTCCGAATGGAAGCCACTCGTAGATCCGCGCTGTTAACTTTCCTTCCCGCTCCATTTGTTCGAGGACGAGATAGTCTTCCCAGTCGGAGTTGTCTTGGGCGGAGGTGACCCCGGCTTCGCGAGCGTCCTTAAGGGCAAGTTCTACCGCACGGCGCCGCTGCTCTGGCGACGGTGGCGGAACTTTGTGATGAACGAGCGACATTGCTCCGTCTTCCCGCAGAATTCCTGTGGGTTCGCCGTTCGCGTCATGATCAATCGCGGCGCCAGTTGGATTCGTGGTTTGCTTAGTAATGCCCGCTGCTTTCAGCGCAGCTGAATTTGCGATGGCTATGTGTCCGTCAACACGGCCGAAGATCGCGGGATGATCGCCGGTGACTTTGTCGAGGTCAGTGCGAGTGGGAAGAGTTCGACCGGGCCATTTGGTGTGGTCCCAGCCGCGCCCGATGATCCACTCGCCGGCTGCGGCAGTTTTTACGCGCTCAGCGATACGCGATTGCATCTCGGCGAGAGATTTTGAGCCAACCAGATTGACGTTGAGCTTTTCAAATCCGCCGCTGGCGAGATGCGTGTGAGCATCGTTGAAGCCGGGCATTGTGAAATGACCGCCGAGATCGACAACTTTAGTAGTAGGCGTAGCGAGCTTGCGGATGGATTCGCTGGACCCGACTGCGAGGACGCGGCCACTCCTGACCGCCATCGCCGTTGCATTCTCAGATTTAGCCACGCCACTGTAAATCTTGCCGTTGACGAAAATTGTTTCCGGCGCGGATTTCTGATCCGAGGCGAAGGCGCATCCGGCAAATATAAGTAATGCACAAACCGACTTCATTCATTCACTCCTGTGAGCGCCAACACTGCAAGCATCACTCGTTTCAGTCCCAAATCGCGACCGGATGCGTCATACCACTCTTGAATCGTGTGCGCACCGCCGCCCGTTCCTCCCGCACCGATACTGATGGCTTCACGTCCGAGAGATAGCGGAACGTTGGCGTCAGTTGAGGCGCGTCGTGTTTGGGCACGCAGATCGAGATGTGCATCCACAGCGCGAATGACGGAATAAACGTGAGCGTCAGGCTTAAGATCGGCGGCGGGACGCTGGCCAATGATCTTGATATCGGAAGTCACAATTCCCTTTTTTGACTTAGGATCCTGCACTTCGCGGACTGCATTCGTGACTGCGTCGCGCAGTGATTTTTCCAACGCATCGATCTCTTGCGTTGAAGCTGACCTGATATCAATGCGTGCGCTGGCTGACTCGGGAATGGAGTTGACTGAAGTCCCTCCCTGGATGACTCCGACGTTGAACGAAGTCCGGGGATCACTGGGGACGCTGCTCTCACTGAACTTTGCAATGGCACGTGACAAAACAACGATTGGATTGGGAGTGCCGAAATCCGACCATGAGTGCCCGCCCGGGCCACGCACAATCACCTCAAAACGTTTGCTGCCGAGTGCCTGCGTGACAATCGAGTCAACACCTGCACCGTCAAGAACGATTGTTGTGCCGATGCGGTCTTTCCATTTGGATTCCTGAAAGAGAAATCTCATACCGCGCAGGTCGCCTTCGCCCTCTTCTCCAACATTGCCGACGAACAATATCCCTGCCGTGTGCTTAAGGTTGGGTGTGGCTTTGAGCGCGGAAGCGATTGCGAGAAGTCCCATGACCCCGGCACCGTTATCGCTGATTCCGGGGCCGAACATCTTATTTCCTTCGATTTTTGTCTGGAGCGAAGTGTCGGCGGGGAAAACCGTATCGATGTGCGCGGTCAGCGCAATCAGAGGGAGCTTTCGATCTGTACCGTGACTGATGCCGATGACGTTTCCGGCTTTGTCTATCTCAATCTCTTGCAACCCGGCTTCTTTGAAGCGGTCACGAACCCATTGCGCGCGAGTGCCTTCTCCGAATGGCGGAGCCGGAATTTTCACCATCGCGAGCTGCAATTTGCGAAAATCGGCTTCGTGCGACTGAAACCATTTGAACGTTTCGTGAACGGAGCCCAATTCCGCGAGCCGGGCGATGTCTTGCGGGCGAGTGGCAGATTGGGTGAATGCGCGTGTGTTGATCGATAGCGCCATTGCGGTTAGAAAACATAGCACAGGAGCGCGGCGGAGTCGGGGCATCGGCTCAACATCATAAACGAAAGTAGATGAATAAGAACTAGTCAGCAGCAGCGATGCCGCAACAATCTAATATCTGTGCTTCAGTCAGACAGCAATTCGCCGATTTGGCTTTTTGGAAGATGCGGTCAACCACTTCGTCCGTAGCGGGAATTCCCTTCCGCTCGAGCCAGAAGATCACGTTGGATTTGCCAGACATCGGCCCGATGTCAATGACCTGCTCCAGTCCGAAATAATGCGCAGGCACGCCGGAATAAACCGTGTTCGCGAGTTCAACGTCGTTCTTCTTGAATGCCTTAATCACTGCAGCCGCGTGGACTCCGGTTGCGGTGCGGAAAGCATCGGCCCCGAAGACGGGATAATTCAACGGGATTGGCACTCCTGTCGCTTCGGAGATGGTCTCGCAATATTCCTTCAGCCGGCTGAGGTCCTGCTCTGCCCATGGGGAGACGCCCATAAGTTTGAGGTTCACGAGCATCTGGTCCATCTGCGTGTTGCCGACTCGTTCACCAATCCCGATCGCCGCGCCGTGAACGCAGTCGGCTCCGGCGGCGAGTGCTGCTAGTGAATTTGGAAGCGCGAGTCCGCGGTCGCAGTGTCCGTGCCAATCAACGCGAATCTTTTCCCCTGACGGTTTCACCACTTCGTCCATCACGAAATGGATCAGCGCGGTGACACCACTGGGAGTGACATGTCCGCAGGTGTCACAGATGACTATGGCGCGCGCGCCGTGCTCGATAGCTGTTTTGTAGAGGCGCTTGATGGTTTCGGGATCGCAGCGAGTGGTGTCCTCGGTTACGTACATGACTTCGAGTCCGAGACCACGCGCGAAAGTCACGGCCTTCTCGGTTGTAGTGAGAAGAAAATCGTCAGTCCAGTTTTCGGTGTATCGGCGGATCGGACTTGAGCCGATGAATGTTGCTGCTTCGATCGGCATACCTGTGCGCTGCACGATCTCAGCGATGGGACGAATGTCATTCTCGTGCGTCCGCGCCGCGCAATTCGCGGTGATCTTCAACTTGGAATCGACGATCTCACGAGCGAGTCGTTCGACGTCGGCGACTGCTCGAGGACCTGCGCCGGGCAATCCGAGATTGAGAGAGTTGATGCCAAGAGACTCCATCAGATGGAGGATCTCGATCTTCTTCTCAATCGGGGGATCTTTGACCGATGGCGATTGGAGTCCGTCACGAAGGGACTCGTCATTGAGGAGGACGCGACCGGCTGGCTTGAATCCCGCGCCGGGCACGTTGTTCCAATCGTAGATCAGGTCAGAGTGCTTAAGAGACATCTTCTAAATCGTATCGTTAATGGCGTAGTAATGTCATCCGAGTTTGATCCAAGTCGCCTTGGATTCGGCACGGAGAGTTCCGTCTTCGCCGAGCAGCACGGCTTCCGCGTGATGCTTGCGGCCGTCCACGCCCGTGGCCCAGCTCAGCAGCACGCATTTTTCTCCGGCGCGAACCGGGGCGAGGACTCGTGCGCCGAGCCGTCCGGTGACCAGGGTGCCGGCCCAGGGAAATCCTCCGGCAAAACCTGTAGGGCAATCGAGTGCAGCCCAGATAATCTCGTCTTGGACTTTGCCGTTCCCATCAGCTAAAGACGCATCCGGAACCCAGGACGCTGCAAAGTATTTTCGTCCGTTCTTATCGAGCCCGCCGGGAAAGATGCGAAGCCCATCACCTTTGACGCGTTCGGGGCCGCATACGAAACAAGTGGGAAATGGATGATTCTTGAATGCAGGACTATGTTCGCTTGCTTCTTGGGCTTCGGCGAAGTCGATTGACGCGCGGGGCATATCAATATTCCAGCTTACCGGTGCGGCCTCGGCGATGAGTTCTTCTCCGTCTTTGACAAGAACGTTGTTCGGAAAACCATCTTTCGCGTGAATTTGAAGGTTGCGCTCGATCGGAATCGGCTTGCGCAGCGTGACTTCGGCGGGTGATCCCATCGCCGCGGAGATCAAGCCGCAGGTGTATCCGCCATTGCCCGAAGTTGGAGGGCCGCAGAATCGCGCAGGGACAAAGATTGTGGCTTCAGTCATAGTCGTCCCTTGCGGAAGAGCGCACCGGTGGCTTTGGCTGCACCTCTTGCTCTGTGCGCCCAGTTTTTTGAGAACAACAAATCGAGGAACCCCTTCATTTGCAGATGGAATTCGGAGCCGTATCCAAACCACCATACTTTCGGGATGGATGGCAGGAGTTCCGCGTCAATGTACTTCGTGCGAACCATCTCTTCCAACCCTGAGCGGCCGTGAGTGCGGCCGAGGCCGCTGGATTTTACTCCGCCGTGCGGAGCTTCGCTGATACCAAAGCAAGTGATCACGTCATTGACCATGACAGTTCCGGCTTCAATCTTAGCGGCGATGGCTTCGCCACGAGGGCGGTTGCGAGTCCACACGCTGGCGGAGAGCCCGAAATCGGAGTCGTTGGCGAGAGCGATTGCCTCTTCTTCGGTATCGAACGGAATGATTGGAAGCACAGGGCCGAAAGTCTCTTCGATAAGGATGCGCGCGACATTCGACCCAACGTTATGTTTCACGTCGACCAGTATCGTTGGCGCATAGAAGTTTGGCCCCAACTCGGGCAAGCGCTTGCCTCCGGTGAGGACGCGAGCACCGTGCGCCAGAGCGTCAGCTACGTGTGACTCAATGATGTTTAGCTGCTGCTGATTGATCATCGGGCCGATTTCGGACTCGGGATCGCTGCCTCGACCGACACGCAGTCGCTTCGTCTTTTCCACGCAGAGTTCGACGAAACGGTCATGAATCTTGCGATGGACGTAGCATCGCTCGACAGAGAGGCAAGTTTGTCCAGCGTTCATGAACGCGCCCCAGACGGCGGCGCTGGAAGCGATGTCCAGGTCTGCATCTTCGAGCACGAGCATGGGGTCTTTGCCGCCGAGTTCGAGGACAATGGAGAGGAGTCGTTCGGCCGCGGCCGTCGCGATCCGGCGGCCAGTGGGAACACTTCCGGTAAAAATCAGCTTATCGATTGTGGCGGTGGTCAGCGCGGCTCCGGTCAGGCCGTCGCCGATGACGACTTGGAAAATATCTGGTGGCAATCCGGCGGTGTTGAAGAGTTCGCGCAAGAGAAGTGCGGCTGAAGGCGTCAACTCTGACGGTTTCAGGACAACTGCATTGCCCATGATCAAGGCTGCAAGCACGTCGCACGAGGGGATGGAGAAGGGATAATTCCACGGCGAGATGATGCCGACAACGCCTTGGGGTTCGCGCAAGAGGTATCCGCGTTTTGTTTTCAAAGCGGGGTTGCCGTGCGGGACACGCTCTGGCCGTAGAAATGACTTCGCGTAGCGGATATAGAAGCTTGCCGCGTCGAGCACGACGAGGACTTCCGTCAAAAGCGCTTCCACTTGCGGCTTGCCTGCTTCGAGACTGATCTGTGCGGCGACTTCGTCTTTGCGCCGATGCAGTTCTGTTTGGAATCTCCTGAACACCGAAATGCGCTCGGAGAAAGAGACTTCGCGCCAAAGTTTTTGCGCCGATTGAGCGTGGTCAACGGCAGCAGCCACCTCTTCCGACGATGCACATTCGAATTCGCGCAGAACCTTCCCCGTGGCGGGATCCGTGGAGAAGACCTTGCGAATGGCGATTGCAGATTGTGGCACGCGCAGATATTACCACTCAGCCCAACGCTCAGTATTCAACGCTAACAAGATAGAGCCCACTTGCTGGCGCGGTAGCACTTGCCGCAGAACGATTCTTAGCTGCGAGAATCCGGGGTATGTCATCAGCACTCAGGCTTCCCTTACCGACCATCAGAAAGGTCCCTACAAGGTTGCGAACCATGTGGTGAAGGAATCCGTTGCCGCGAACGGAGTAAACAAGTTCGTATCCGGAGAGGTCGCCGCCTGCAAACTGCGCTGGCCGGCGCTCCCATTGCGAAGAAATGATTGTGCGCACGTTCGAGGACTGAGCTTCCGAAGCTTCGGTACCCGACTGCGTTCGATCGGGATCGACAGCGGCGAAGGACGTGAAATCGTGCTCGCCGACAACGAGTGATGCAGCAGAGAGCATGGCGTTTTCGTCGAGCGGATATGGATGGTGATAGACGAAGTTCGCGAGAAACGGAGGACAGATATCGCCGCGATACATCCTGTATTCGTATGTCTTGGCTTTTGCGCTATGGCGCGCGTGGAAATCGGCAGGAGCATCCTGCACACTGATAATTCGAATAGTCTCAGGAAGATTGCTGTTCAGCGCTTTGCGGAGGTTATCCGAAGGGATACTTGAACTAGTTTGGAACGAAGCGACTTGCGCAAGCGCGTGCACGCCAGCGTCAGTTCGACCGGAACCTTGCGGCAGTACTTTCTCCTGGCAAATCTTCTGGATGGCGTCAGAAAGAGTTCCTTGAATCGTGAGGCGACCGGGCTGGATCTGCCAGCCGCTGAAGAGACTCCCATCATAGGAGAGTACGAGTTTGATATTGCGAGATGGCAAAGAAGGTTGGCGATGCGCGGAAGCCGAGTGAATCCTTCAGCTTCAGTGTTCATCTGTTGAGGCTGGTTTATACTATCGTACTTCCCTGATTCTTCTGTTTTGGAACCGGCATGCGACGGTGCCGCCGCAATGGAACTATTCCGGGTAGAGGTTCGTATACTTTCTTACAAGCAATCCCAAGTGTAAGAAAATGGTGACCGTTCGCCATGCCAGCAGTCTTAGAACAGTTGTTTTACCAATACCAGTCGTAGCCGGAGATCGAACTCATGCGAGTTTCGCGTAGCCTTGTGAATGCCAGCAAAAATATGCTCGTGCTGGCTACAGCCTTTACTTTGGTCTTCCCTGCCAGCGTGTTCGCGCAGGTTGCTCCTTCTGCGCCAAGCGCAGCCAAAACCGCTTCACAGAATTATCAGAACCGGCAGTTAGTGGATTTCACAAAGCCACAGCTCCATTTTCCCAACCCGTTTGCGCCATACAAGGGCCGGGATATCCAAGAGCCGGATCTGACCAACACCCCGCGAATCGACCAAATGATCAAAAACGGCGAGTTGGTGCTCTCCTTGAATGACGCCGTCGCGCTAGCGTTAGAGAACAACCTCGATCTCGCGATTGCACGCTATAACTTGAACATCGCCGATACAGACATATTGCGCGCCAAAGCAGGCAACAGCATTCGAGGCGTGGCCACGGGATTGGTAACGGGAACTCCGGGCGGCGGCCAAGGCGGCTTAGGCACCGGCGCATCAGGCGCAGGCGCGGGCGGAACATCGAGCGGAGCCGGCGGTGCTGGCTCGGGAAGCTCAGGATTAGTGCAATCTACCTTGGGAGCAACTGGCCCGGGAATCCCGCAATTTGATCCCTCTTTGACCGGAACATTGCAGATCGAACATGCCGTGTTTCCGCAGTCGAATACGATCACCACCGGTGTTAATAGTTTGCAGTCCAACACAGGAACGGCAAACTTCGCTTACAACCAAGGATTCGCCGCCGGCACCAACATGTCGCTCGGATTCAACAACAGCCGCCAGACTACAAACAGCTTGGGGAGTTTCCTGAACCCGACTTTGAACAGCAGCTTTCGGCTCACTGTTCAGCAACACTTACTGCAGGGTTTTGGAGTAGGCCTCAACAAGCGCAACATCTACATTGCTACTAACAACCGGCAAATATCCACACAAGCATTTCGCAACCAGATCATTTCGACTGTGTCACAGATCCAAAATATTTATTGGGACCTCGTAAACGCCTACGAGGACCTCAAGGTAAAGCAACGCTCACTGGCCTTGGCACAAAAAACCGAGGGCGATAACCGTAAACAAGTTGAGATTGGGACGCTTGCGCCTATTGAGATCGTTCGCGCGGACTCTGACGTTTCGACTAGACGGCAGGACGTGATCATTTCGCAAACGAACCTGCAATTGCAGCAGACTTTGATGAAGAACGCGTTGACTCGCAACTTGTCTGATCCGTTGTTGGCGCAGATTCCAGTCATTCCAACCGATACGATGAGCCTGCCGAAGGAAGAACCGGTGGTGCCTATTCAAGATTTGGTGAAACAGGCGATCGACCTGCGTCCTGATCTTCAACAATCGCGCATCGATCTGGTCAACCGAGATATTTCGAAGAAAGCAGCGAGAAACTCGCTGCTCCCCGCAGTGGACCTGTTCGCGTTCTACGGAGGTTCGGGTTTGTCCGGCGGGCAGAATTCGTTGAAGACTTGCGCGGCGGCTACTTGTACGGCTTCTGAACTTTCTGCAGGAAAGCTGGCTCCGGGGACCGTGACCAATACTGGTTACGGTACATCCTTCGGGAACCTGTTCGATTCGAGCGCGCCAGACAAAGGTGTTGGACTCAGCATCAGCATCCCGATCCGAAACCGCTCGGCCCAAGCTGACCAGATCCGTTCTGAGTTGGAATTCCGGCAAGCACAGCTTCGATACCAGCAACAACAGAACCAGGTTGGAATCGACGTCCGCAACGCGCAGTTTGCATTGCAGCAAAATCGCGCACGCGTGGACGCGGCGATCAGCGGACGTCAACTGGCGCAGGAAAGCCTTGATGCCGAGCAGAAGAAATACACGCTGGGAGCTTCGACGAACATCCTAGTACTGCAGGCACAGCGTGACTTGGCAGTAGCTGAGTCAAATGTGGTGGCTGCAATGTCAGCTTATGAGAAATCGCGCGTGGCTTTGGATCAAGTGACGGGAAATACTCTGTCACGGCTGGGAATTGTCATGGAAGATGCGGAAGTCGGAGTGGTGAAACAGGCACCGCAAGTTCCTGACGTGGTTCCGGCAAAGAAGTAGGAACCTGATAGCAAAAAAAAAAAAGCCCTGGCGATTGCCGGGGCTTTTTATTTGGTCTGCAAAATCTAGGTGGTGAGGTTGAGCACCCTTTTGAAAGATCCCTTGTCTTTGGTGATCTTCTCCTGAAGGAGCGTAATGGCATAGATCAGCTGCTCGGGACGAGGAGGACATCCGGGGACATAGATGTCCACGGGTATGACCTGGTTCACACCTTGAACCAGCGCGTAATTATTGAATACGCCTCCTGATGTGGCGCATGCACCCATCGAAATCACCCACTTCGGTTCGGGCATTTGTTCCCACAATTGGCGAATCACGGGGGCCATCTTTTGTGAGACACGGCCAGCAATTATCATCAAGTCCGCTTGGCGGGGAGAGGGACGGAACACCTCGGCGCCGAATCGGGCGATATCAAACCGCGAAGCACCCATGGCCATCATCTCAATGGCGCAGCAGGCTAGGCCGAAGGTCATCGGCCAAATGGAGCTTTTGCGCGCCCAATTTATGGCGCTATCCAGAGTAGTGAGGATCAACCCCTCAGGCTGATCTGCCTCTCCGAATGCGACCTTATGAATGCGCGCCGCGCTGGGGTCCGCACCAGTCAAATTCTCGAATCTCTCTGTAACTTGGCTCATGTTGATAATTCTATCCTGTTGCGGATTCGATGCCAATCATCGCTTTGTAGAAGCAATTTTGGGACGCAAAATCCAGAGTGTCAGCCTGGCTGAACATTAGTGATTCGAAGTCGAGTGATTCGAAGTCGCGACGCCTTACATTTTTGATCATTGAAGTTGAACCCGGAGCAGCCTTGTCCACCAGAAAGTTGCTTATCGCTGCTTCCAAACACAACGTGATCACTGCCTACACCGGGCAAGAAGGCATAGAAACCTTCAAGCGTTTCCCAAATGTGAACGCCGTAGTCATTGATTCGCAATTGCGAGATATGAATTGCGAAGAGGTTACGAAGCGGATCAAGGAACTTGATCCAAATATCACAGTCGTCGCGTTGAATCCGCGTGAAGAACTCCCAAAGAATGCCTGTAGCTCTGATCGCGTGGTGGTTGCGTACGATCCCGCCGATTCCGCAGCTCTCCTTAAACTGCTGGAAGAGATCAGCGTAGAAGCTGGCATTGAGTAATTCAGGGGTTCAGGACTATCTTCCCAAACTGTTCACTTTTCTCAAGCCGTTCATGCGCTGCGCGTGCTTCGCGGAGCGGAAACGTTTTATCTACGACAGGCTTCAGCTTGCCGCTGAAGATGTGCTTTAGAACAGAATGCAGGTCTCCCAATGTTCCCATATATGAGCCGAGGAATGAGAGCTGTTTCGCGAATAACACTCGAATATCAAAGTGAGCTTCGAATCCTGTCGTTGCACCACAGGTGACAAGTTTCCCGCCGGGCTTCAAGGAGCGGACACTCTCATCCCAAGTGGCTTGACCCACGTGTTCAAAGACGATATCCACACCAGCTTTGGCCGTGATCTTTTTCACTTCATCGGAAATCTTCTCTTTGTAGTGGTTGATGGTGTAGTCCGCGCCGAGTTCGCGGGACTTGTCCATCTTGGCTTCGTCCCCGGCAGTAGCGATGACTCTCGCACCATGCATCTTGGCAATCTGAATGGCGGCAGAGCCAACGCCTGACCCTCCGCCGAGCACGAGTACGACGTCTCCCGCTTTCACGTTGCAAACAGCCACAAGCATGTGCCAGGCAGTCACAAACACGAGCGGCACGCTGGCCGCTTCGTCGTACGTCAGGGCGATGGTTTCGGGAATCGGGATTACGTTAGCGCGGGGAACGGCGATGAGCTCACAATTCCCCCCGTCATTTGCATATCCTAGAACGCTGAACTGACGACACAGATTCTGGCGGCCTTCCAGGCATTGCTGGCAGATTCCGCAGTAAGTCATCGGCGCAAGGAGAACTCGCTGTCCGGTCTTTAGGTCAGATATATATTCGCCAACTTCAACTATGTCGCCGGAGACATCGCTGCCATTGATGTGCGGAAGCTTGACTCCTGGAAGTCCTTTGCGAATGAAAAGGTCGAGATGGTTCAGCGCGCAGGCTTTAACGCGCACGAGCACCTGATCCTTCCGGAGTTTCGGTTCGGGAACATCGTCGAACTGCAGTACTTCAGGCCCACCAAAATGATGGAATCGGATGGCTTTCATTTTTCCTCAGAGCAGCAATGTAACACGCGGAACTCGGCGTGGTGCGTCGCATGTCATCGCAATACAGCCAGAGGGAAGCCACTTTCGTAAACACAAAAAAGAGAACCGGCATGCCGGTTCCCTTTTTGTCGCGGCCTCAGTCTTACTGCGGAGGAGGATTGGACTGGCCGCTGCTATTGCTCTGACTTTGGCTTTTCTTGTGTTTATGTTGACCTTGTTTTTCAGCAGTGCTAGTGCCCGCTGTATTGCTTCCGCCCGTCGAGCTTCCTGTGGCGCCGGTTCCGGAACTCGATGATCCTGACGTCCCTGATGCTCCGGTGTCAGTACCAGTTCCAGTCCCGCTGGTGCTGCCTGCGGTGTCGCTGCCAGAAGTACTTCCCGTACCGCCGGAAGCTCCAGTACCACTTGAAGAGGACCCTTGCGCGCTGGAACCTTGCCCGCTGCCGGAAGATGCTGCGCCCTGGTCGCTACCGCTGTTTGAGCCCTGTCCACTGGAAGCAGAGCTGCCTTGGCTGTTGCTATCACTTGTACCCTTGTCGCTAGCTCGCTGTTTACTACATCCCAGTGCTAAAGCAAGGATCAGAATAGGGACAGCTACTACTATCTTTCGTTTCATCTCTTACTCCTGACCGGGATTTACCCAGGCTTGGTATTTGGAATCAGGTGCAATAAAGGAGGATGCGCAAGGAGCAGAGCTGGCGCGTCTTGACGCGCTTTAGCCAGTGGATCAGCAACTCAGCAACGAATCTGGTACTTTTATCTATCTGGGCAGCGCTTAACGCAGCTAACTTTTGCGTCCGGTTGCAGTCAGAGTGGTACAGGGAGCCCTGATCCCAAACTGAACAGAATTGAACCTTCCTAAGGAAAATTCCGTACTGATAGCTGGAGGAATATGAAAAAAACTGTCTTGTTGTCTCTGATCCTTGCCATTTTTTCAGCGGCAAGTGCACAACGCCTACCGCAGAACGTGACCCCCATCAATTACAAACTGACCTTCGGCCCGGACTTGAAAACAGCAACATTCACCGGCGATGAAGTGCTCAGCGCAACCTTGGCAAGAGCGAGCAACAGCATCACTATGAATTCGGCGGAGATTAAGATCTCAAGTGCTACGGTGACTTCGGGAAGCACGTCGCAGCCTGCTACTGTTTCCTACGACGAAAAGCAAGAACAGGTTACGCTGACCACGCCAAAACCCATTCCGGCAGGTCCCGCGACAATCGCAATCAAGTACACGGGAATCCTTAACGACCAGCTGCGCGGTTTCTATTTGAGCAAGAGCAAGACGCGCAACTACGCGACGACGCAATTTGAAAACACCGATGCTAGACGCGCTTTCCCTTCATTCGATGAGCCAGCGTTCAAGGCAACATTCGATATCACTCTTATCGTGGACAAGGGGGATACCGCTTTCTCGAACGGCCGTGAGATCTCAGATACTCCCGGACCTGGAGCGGACAAGCACACCGTGAAGTTTGCGACGACAGCGAAGATGTCCACTTACCTGGTGGCGATGGTTGTCGGCGATCTCGTATGCCAAAGTGGCGAAGTGGATGGAATACCGTTGCGCGTATGCGCGACACCTGATAAAGCACCTTTGCTGGGCTTCTCATTAGAAGCAACGAAGAACATCGTTCATTTCTATAACCAGTATTACGGGATCAAGTATCCGTTCGGAAAATTGGACCAGCTTGGTATTCCCGACTTTTCAGCAGGCGCGATGGAAAACACGGCCGCGATCACGTATCGGGAAACAGCGCTGTTGATCGACGAAAAGACGGCGACCACGAACCAGCGAAAGGGCGTAGCAAGCACGATCGCGCATGAAATCGCGCACCAATGGTTTGGCGATCTAGTCACCATGAAATGGTGGGACGACATCTGGCTCAACGAAGGCTTCGCCACATGGATGAGCGACAAGCCGCTTGAGGCGTGGAAGCCAGAATGGCGCTTCGACCAAGATGAAGTCCAGGGTACGCAAGGCGCATTGGGATTGGATGCATTGGCTTCGACGCGTCCAATCCATCAGCCGGCAAATACGCCAGAGGAAGTCGCACAACTGTTCGACGGGATCGCCTACGGCAAGACCGCCGCTGTATTGCGGATGATTGAAGACTACGTAGGACGAGATGCCTTCCGCAAAGGCATCAACAACTATCTCGAAAAACACAAATACGGAAACACGGAAGCGAAAGACTTCTGGACGGAAATAGCTCTCGCCTCCGGCAAACCCATCGACAAACTCATGCCGACATTCGTAAACCAGGCCGGCGCTCCTTTGATTTCGGTATCTGGTAAATGCACGGCGGGAAAAACCACAATCAGTGTTAACCAGCAGCGGCTATTTATCGATCCGCAGTTACAACAGAAAGGATCTGCTGAACTCTGGCAGATCCCGGTATGCGTAAAGAACGCAGAATCGAAGGCTCCGCAATGCACGGTTGTGACGCAGAAACAGCAGAACATCACAGTGAATGGGTGCTCTCCATTTTTTGCAAATGCGGATGGGAAAGGTTATTACCGCACTTCCTATTCGGATGCGGATGTCGCAAAGCTAGGCGCGAGTGCTGCTACTGCACTGACGCCAGGTGAACGAATCAGCTTCGTAGGTGATGAGTGGGCACTCGTTGAGAACGGGAAACAGAGTGTGGCGACTTTCCTGAACCTGGCTAAGGACTTCCAAAAGGAACGGTCGAGAGCAGTGATGGAAGAAGTACTCGGTCCGCTGGATTATCTCCACGAGCGCATCATCACCGCCGATGAGCGCCCTGCATTTCATGCGTGGGTGCGGAACTTGCTGCAACCGATCATCCAGGAACTGGGGATGAAGCCGGTGAATGGCGAAGAACCAGAACGTGCGCAACTACGCGCGACTGTTATGGCGCTTCTCGGCAGGTGTGGTGATCCTCAGGTCCTTGCCTATGCCCGCCAGATCGTGGATGGGTATATGAAAGACCCCGCGTCTGTACCACCTAGCCAGGTGCCCATATCTTTCGCGATGGTCTCACGACAAGGCGATGCTGCGCTTTATGACGCTTTCCTTGCAAAGAGAAAAGCGGCAAAGACTCCGAGCGAGTTTTATCGTTACCAGAACGCACTCACTGCATTCCGTGACCCCGCATTGGTGAAGCGCACTTTAGAATTCTCTCTCTCACCTGAAGTGCGTTCGCAAGACTTACCGCAGGTGCTGTTCGGAGAATTCGGTAATCCTGCCGGACGTGACATGGCTCTGGAGTTCTTCAAGGCAAATTACGACGAGATCCAAAAGCGCACAATCGCGAGTTTGGGCGGAGGTTTTGGCGGGGTGGTCGGCAGTTTCTGTGACCCGGCAAAACGCGATGACGCTAAACAGTTCATTGAGTCGAAGATGGCCGCATCGAGAAGCCTGAAGCTGGGGACGGAAGCGGCGAACGCTTGCATCAACTTCAAGACCCAGCAGTCGAACAACTTGGCTACGTGGCTTAAAACCCAGGCGCAAGCAAACGGCGGCAACTAAGCTGTTCTAGGCTGTAAACATTGGGCATAGGAGAAATCCTATGCCCATTTTTATTGTGGGATAAAATGAACATAGATGGACGTGTATTCAGAGATCGTGCAGTTGCGGCAGGAAGGGCGTCGTGGAGCGCTCGCTACAATCATCAACGTGCGCGGCTCTATCCCGTCCTTTGAAACCGCGAAGATGCTGGTGCGAGATGACGGATCCATTGTCGGCACGATCGGCGGCGGCTGCGTTGAAGCTGATGTCTGGCAAGTGGCCAAAGAAGTGATGCGGACAGAAAAATCCCAAACGCTCACGTTCAACTTGAACGAAAATCCGAAATACGATACAGGGCTAGTCTGCGGCGGGACATTGGAAGTGTTTGTCGAACCGGTACTGCCGATTCCGCAGCTCTATATCTTTGGCGCTGGGCATGTAGCGCATGCGCTTTACAAGACTGCGAGTCTGGCGGGTTTTGAAATCACCGTCATAGATGACCGTGACGCTTATGCGAATCGCGAACGCTTCCCTCGCGCGAAAGAAATCTTTGCCGATGATTACGAAAAAGTCTTAGCTCAGCTAGCACCGAGCGAATCGTCATTCATGGTGATAGTGACGCGGGGACATCGCGATGATATGCGCATCCTGCGATGGGCTGTTGAAACGGCTTGTCGCTATGTGGGGATGATTGGTTCCGAACGCAAGTTCATTGCGGTCGAGAAAGAACTAGTTTCAGAGGGCGTCTCGCCAGAGAAGTTGAAACGAGTGTTTTCTCCGGTTGGACTCGACATTAGTGCTGTTACGCCTGAGGAGATCGCAATTTCGGTAGTGGCGGAGATGATTGCGGTCCGCCGAAATAGTCTGACCGACTTGCCCCACTTGAGCTGGACAAGAAAAACCCACGAAGCGAAGTCGAGATGACGATCCCTGTCAGCTTCGCGGGCGTAATCCTGGCTGCAGGTGAATCATCACGTATAGGCAGGGACAAAGCGCTGTTACCGTGGAACGGACAGACTCTCGTAGCTGGAAACATCGAGAGGCTGCGACCCGTTACACAACTGGTGATCGTGGTCGCCGGCGCAAATTCTGAAATCCTGAAGCCGGAAATTTATGCGCGGGGCGCGTTTCTGATGGTGAATCCTACACCGGAACTGGGACAGTTCAGTTCCCTTCAGGTTGGATTGAAGGACGTGCTAAATCGCGGGCGTGACGGTGCGATTATGACCCTGGTGGACCGTCCGCCAGTGAAGGCAGAAACGCTCAATAACCTGCTCAAAGCGTTCTCGCGAAACTTTGAACTTGATAATGGCAAATGGGCGGTCGTGCCCGAGTACAACGGGAAGCACGGACATCCGATTGTGATCGGCCGCGAGATGATCGAGGCTTTCCTGCGGGCTGATCCTAAATTCACGGCGCGTGATGTAGAGCACGCAAATCGCGAACACATTGAATATCTTCCGGTGGACGATCCTAACATCACCGTGAACATCAATACTCCAGAAGACTACGCACAATTCGCAGGATGATTCCCTTTTGAACTCAAATCCCACTAGAAATTTCATAGATGCTGTTTTGCAGTCCAAACCGCGGATCGCGGTATTTGATTGCGATGGGACTCTTTGGTCCAACAACTCTGGCGAAAACTTCTTCTACTGGAGCCTGGAACAAGGTCTTGTCTCACCCGAGATCGAGAAGTGGGTGCGCGGGCGGTATGAGGAATATCGCCAGGGTCACGTAGCCGAAGGCGTAATGTGCGGCGAGATGACGACCATGTATCACGGGCTGCGGGTAGAAGACATGGAGAAAGCCGCGGCGACATTCTTCGCCGAAGTCGTGAAACCGAACTACTTCTTGGAGATGCAATCACTGACAAAGGGATTAGCGGCCCAGGGTTGTGAGTTATGGGCGGTCTCGTCGACGAATGAATGGGTCATTCGTGAAGGTATTCGCGAGTTTGATATTCCGACTCAGAACGTTTTAGCCGCAACAGCAGAATGTATCAACGGCATTGTCAAAGACAAGCTACTGCGAATGCCAAGTGGTCAGGGCAAAGCAGTAGCTATCCGCGAAGTCATTCAGCGCCCGGTGGATGGCGTCTTTGGGAACTCGATACACGACGCGGCCATGCTGGAGATTGCAAAACAGGCATATGCGATCAATCCGAATCCTGACTTGGCCTCGATAGCCGCCGAGCGTCATTGGACTATCTACTGGCCGGAGAAAACCCGCGCTGTATCGGCGAGTAGTTAGCTCTTCAACGCGTTAAGCGCAGCGCCTAAGGCGTCGATCGCTAGATGGCTCGCATGGTATGAGGCTTCTGGTAAGCCCTGCAAGAGATTTCTCAACTCATCAGCATTGATACGTTGCGCCTGATCTAGCGTCTTGCCTTGGATCAATTCCGTTAGCGCGGAACCGCAAGCAATTGCCGCTACACAGCCTCGCGTCCGAAATCGGGCTGCTTTGACAACTCCGTTATCAAGATGTAATGCCAGTTGCATAATGTCGCCGCACGCTGGATTTTCCGTTGTCACGCAGACGGTTGCTTCCGCAAGTTCGCCTGTGTTGCGGGGATGCTCGAAATGGTCAAGCACTGCGGGAGAGTACATACTTCGTAATTCTATCTGTTCCTTTTCCGTGCACGCGTTGGCAAATGCCCTTACACTACCCGCATGAGCTACGTGCCGCAAAGGATTGTCTCCCTTCAGCCGAGCGTGACGGTGACGATCGATCGTCTTGGAATGCTCAGCCACGTAGTTGCTTGCACCAAATATTGCCTCGACGTTTGCCCCGCATTGCGAGAACAATCGACAATTATCGTTGCAGATTCCTGGACGGCACAGAGCGCACAGATTTTGACTGCGAAGCCGGACATGGTGATCGCTTCCGTTCCCTACCAGCTTGAAGCTGTGGGCGAGATCCTTAAGGCGGGAATACCGTTTCTCGGATTTGCTCCACATTCCATGAATGACGTTTATGCGGACATCAGCCACATCGCAGCAATTCTGGGCGTGCCAGATCGCGGCAGACGATTGATTGAAGAGATGCAGAGCGAGACTCACCATGTGGGGACTCTGGCTCAGCGAGCTGTCCAGATCAGCGGTAATCGGCCACGCGTTTACTGTGAAGAGTGGGGCAAGCCGCTCATTCAGTCACAAATGTGGGTGGCGGAGATGACCGCAATCGCCGGAGGAGAATTTCTCGGAACTCCCGGCGCTCACACCGATGAGAACAGCGTGCGTGAGCAAAATCCAGATGTGATCATCGCCGCGTGGTGCGGTGCCGGAGACCGAGTGCCACTGGAGAAGATGATCTCCACACGAGACTGGTCCAACACGAACGCCGCTAGGGCGAACCGAGTCTTCTGCATCAATGATGAATACCTGAATACACCGGGGCCTACACTCATTTCCGGCTTATACGCGCTTGCAGCAGCCATACATCCAGAGGCCTTTCCGGCCAGCATGGGATTGCGCCGCATTGAAGTCTCAGTCGGCAAATCCAACTAATCCGCGCACCGAACACTGCATGTTATCGTTATTGTGCTTTGATATTTCTCTCGCTAATCCGCAAGGCCCAGAGATGAAACAGGTTGTAGCCGCGATCATTGTCCGCGAATCGGACTCCAAAATCCTCATATGCCAGCGGACGAAGGACCAACCGCTGCCATTGAAGTGGGAGTTCCCTGGCGGAAAGATCGAGCCGGGCGAAGAGCCTGTCGCAGCTCTGCGGCGTGAGTTGGACGAAGAGTTAGGAATCGCTGCGGAAATAGGCGGCGAGGTCGCTCGCATCGAGCACAAGTATAAAAACGGCGGAGGCGTCGAACTAGCGTTCTTCCGTGTAACAAACTACTCCGGCGAAATTGATAATCGGATCTTTAAAGAAGTCCGATGGGTGGATCGAGAAACGCTGCCGCGTTTCGATTTTCTTGAAGCAGATGTGAAATTGGTTCGAGAGATAGCGGCTGGGAAGATCGTCTAGCTGGTCAGCAGCATTGCTGCAGTCAGAACGATCATGACGACGGTTGTAGTCCATGCAATCACGTTAAAAAGTCTTGAGTTGACGTGTTTGCCCATTAAGTCTGACTTGTTGATGAGCAGCAGCATGAATATCAGAACAAAAGGCAGAAGCACTCCATTCAATACCTGCGAGAGCACTGCCACCTTCACCAGCGGAATCCTTGGCAACAGAATCACCGCCGCTCCCGCAGCAAGCAGGATCGTGTATAGCCAGTAGAAGACTGGCGCTTCCGAAAACTTCTTGTCCACTCCGGATTCGAATCCCAACCCTTCGCAGACCGTATACGCAGTAGAAATCGGAAGAATGGATGCCGCGAAAATGGAAGCGTTGAACAAGCCGAAAGCAAACAGAATGAAAGCGTATTGTCCAAACGGGCGCAAGCCTTGTGCCGCGTCGGCTGCGGATTTAACGTCCTTGTATCCACTAACGAAGAGCGTGGCCGCACACGCGACAACAATGAACCATGCGACTACGTCGGTGAAGATTGACCCGAAGATCACGTCTATGCGCGAAGCGCCGTACTGACGAGCGGTAACTCCCTTTTCGACGATGGATGATTGCAGGTAGAACTGCATCCATGGAGCGATGGTAGCTCCGATAATTCCTACAGCCATGTACAAATAATCGTAATTGCGGAATTGCCGTACCGGTGGCAGTTTCAGCGTGTTCACAACCGCCACTGACCAATCTGGCCGCGAGAGAACACCGGCGATTATGTAGGCGATGTAGAAGAAGGACGCTAAAAGAAAAATCTTTTCAACACTCTTGTAGGTGCCTTTAACTACCAGAAACCAGACAAGTGCTGCGGACACCGGAACACTGATGTAGCGCGATATTCCGAAAAGTTCCGTGGCACCAGCGATGCCTGCAAATTCCGCAACCACGTTTGCGAAATTGGTGAGCACCAGCAATCCCATAATGATGAACGTCGTTCGGAAGCCGTACTCTTCACGGATGAGATCGCTGAGTCCCTTACCTGTCACCGCGCCCATGCGTGCCGCCATTTCTTGCACAACAATCAGCGCGATCGTCATGGGGAGCATCGTCCACAAGAGTGAGTATCCAAACTGCGCGCCAGCCTGCGAATAGGCGAGGATGCCCCCGGCATCGTTGTCCACATTCGCAGTGATAAAGCCCGGGCCAATGACGGCGAAGAAAAGTACTATCCGGGTTTTCCAGGACCTGAGGATTTTCATGGCGACGAACGATTGTTTGGAGTTTGCGCGATGAAGAGTGCGCAGATTCAAAGGTAACACACGAAGAAAACGTTAGGACTACAGTTTGCGGCGGAGAAGGCTGATGATGTCGTCGGCGGTGATGACACCGCTCAACTGTCCGGTGTCATCCACTACAGGAAGGGTGAGCAGGTTGTATTTGTCGAAGAGTTCTGCGACTTCCCGTTCGTCTGCTTGAATTGGACAAGATATGAGCGGGTCAGAGGTGAGGTCTACTAATGGTGTGTCATTGGCAGCTAATGCAAGCTTCGCCAACGGAACGGCACCGGCAAGATTTCCGTTTGAATCGACCAGATAAATCGTGCTAACGGTTTCAACACCGCCTTCAAAACCGCGCAGCATGTTTATTGCGTCTGCTGCGGTGCCGTTGGAAGGTGCTGAGATGTAAGCAGTGGTCATGCGGCCGGCAGCCGTGTCCTCTTCAAACTCCAGAAGTTCTTCCACTTCTTCGCGCTCTTCCGGCTGCATCTCTTCAAGAATCTGTTCCGATTTCTGATCCGAAAGATTTTCAAGCAGATCGGCCGCTGCGTCGGGTTCCATCTCTTCGACGATGTCAGCAGCGTGATCAGAGTCCAGCGATTCGACCAGCGACGCCTGCAGCTTGGGATTAATCTCTTCCAGCGCATCCGCGGCTACGTCTTCATCCAGCGATTCGAATACAGCTTCGCGTTGCGCAGGAGCAAGTTCTTCGAGGATGTCCGCGATATCTGCCGGGTGAAGCTTGGACAATCGTTCGTGCTCAATCTTCAGCCTCACCCTTCGCGCAGGATCGACTTCGATGAGGTCAACGAAATCCCACGGAATGATCTTCGGAGAGAAGCGTTCCGCCATTGCAGTAATCGCGCGACGCGGAACGAGGTTCTTGAGGAGGCGACGGACGGCGCCGCGGGGCCCAATCTCAACTTCGCAGACGTTGAGCATTGGATGTCCATTGGTCTGCACGAGCGAGAAATCAACGTCGTTCACGCGGACGACCTTGCGTCCGTGAACGTCAATGATCTGTTGATCGAGCAGATCGCGTTCTAGCAGGAGGAATCCTTCTGAGCTGGCGAGCGGCGTCCAGAGATCGACGGAATCCCTCGCGTGAATGACTGAATTCCTTATGGAAGTGATCTTCTCCGGCGGAAGAATGCGATCGCCATTCTTGGTACGCACGATCAAGACTGCTATTCGAGAAGGGTCGTCCTGTGGGGAAATGGCTACCTCGCGCACACGTCCTCTGACCGCGCCCGTCGAATCAACAACGGGCGTGCCTAGAAGTTCGGAGAGTGAGAGGTTAGCCATCGCGTTCGCTAGTTTAGAGAATACGCCAGAATCCAGCAGGGTTAGAGGTGAAAGAGTTACCAAAAGAGAACGGCCCGCGCTGCAGAGCAGTCATGCGGGCCGTTTCCGGTAGTCTGTTGAGATTAGCCTGAGGCGCGCTCTATACAGAGGGCCACAGCAACAACCCCACCTTGGGAGTTTCGCGGGACTTTAGAGCAAGCGCCCTAAGCCTCAGCCACCTCACTTGAGCTACAGCTACTACAACCAGAACTTTTATCCATTAGATCAGCCTCCTTTCCAGTGTACTCATAGTTTATTAATTGATTACTATGGAGTCAAGAGGCTGAATTCAGGGCGCAGCACGCTCGATGTGCCAGATATCCTGCGCATATTCACGTATGGTGCGGTCACTGGAAAACTTGCCTATCCGCGCTGTGTTGAGGATTGCCTTTCGCGCCCACTCTGGAGTGTGAAGGAAATCCTGTTCCGCCTTCGTTCCTGCTTCGAGATAGGAAGGCATGTCAGCCAGATGGAAGTAGCGGTCACCTTGGTCGAGGATGGAATCGAAGATCCAGCGGAATAGCCCAGGTTCCTGTGCGCAGAACATGTTGGATCCAATAGCGTCCATTAGGCGGCGGATGCGAAGGTCATTGTTATAGAGTTCGCGGGCGCGATAGGACTGTTCCCGCTGCATCTCTTGAATCTCGGTAGGAGTGTGTCCGAAGATGTAGATGTTTTCAGGGCCAACTTCTTCAAGTATCTCCACGTTCGCGCCGTCGAGCGTTCCGATGGTCAATGCCCCATTCATGGCCAGCTTCATGTTGCCCGTGCCGGAAGCTTCCATGCCGGCCGTCGAAATCTGTTCACTCAAATCGGCAGCGGGGATGATCACTTCCGCTAAAGAGACGCGGTAATCCGGAACGAATGCAATCTTGATACGGTCGCGGACGCGTGAATCATTGTTCACGACCTCAGCCACATTATTGATGAGCTTGATGATCTGCTTGGCAGCCCAATATCCCGGAGCGGCCTTGCCGGCAAAGACGCAAGTGCGAGCGACAGGTAAATCGTCTCCATCTTCGACGATGCGCAGGTAGTCATGGATGATGCGCATTACGTTCAATAGCTGGCGCTTGTATTCGTGAATGCGCTTGATCTGAACATCAAACATCGAAGTGGAATCCACCATGACCCCAGTGGTGGCCTGAATCACTTCTGTGAGCTTCTGTTTGTTGCGCTGCTTGATGCTCAGAAACTCAAGCTGGAATTCCCGATCGTTCGCATAGCACTCAAGTTCTTTGAGTCGATCGAGATTCATGATCCAGCCATCGCCGAGAGTTCGCGTCAACAGATTGGACACTCGCGGATTGGCTTTCAAGAGCCAGCGGCGCGGAGCTACTCCATTCGTCTTGTTGCTAAATCGTTCAGGCCAAAGCTGGGCGAAATCTGGCACGAGAGAATTCTTGAGCAGTTCGGTGTGGAGTGCCGAGACTCCATTTACGGCATGGCTGCCGATTATGGCTAGTTGCGCCATTCTCACCTGCTTCTCGTATCCTTCTTCGATGACAGACATCCGCCGGATCTGGTCGTCGTTGGCGACGTATTCTTGCGAGAGCATCTTCAGGAAATCGAAATTAATCCGGTTGATGATTTGCATGTGACGTGGCAGTACATGCTCAATCAATCCCACGGGCCATTTCTCGAGCGCTTCCGGCAAGAGTGTGTGATTTGTATAACCAAAAGTCTGCCGGGTGATGTCCCAGGCCTTCTTCCACTCAATGCCGTAGTCGTCCACCAAAATGCGCATCAGTTCGGGGACGGCGAGGCTCGGATGCGTGTCATTCATCTGCACCGCAACCTTGGATGAGAACTGCTCGAAGTCATGATGATTGACCCGGTAACGCCGAACGATATCTTGAAGCGAGCAAGCGACGAGGAAGTATTCCTGAATCAGCCGCAGTTCCCTGCCGGACATTACAGAGTCAGACGGATAAAGGACGCGAGAGATGTTTTCGGATCCGATCTTCTGCTCAACCGCACGGATATAGTCTCCGCGGTTGAATATCTCGATGTCGAAATCCTGCGAAGCGCGTGCGGAAAATAGTCGAAGAAAGTTGACGGTGTGTCCGCCGTATCCGGCGACGGGCATATCATGCGGCACGCCGATGACCAACTTCCAATCCACCCAAAGATGACGCGTGTTGCCTTCAGCGTCGGTGATGTCCTCTACCCGGCCATACAGCGGGACCAAACATGATTCATGCGGACGTTCGATATGGAACGGAGTTCCAGTGGCCTTCCAGCGGTCAGGCTTCTCACGTTGATATCCGTTGGAAATCTCCTGCTTAAAGAGTCCATATTCGTAATCGATACCGTAACCGAATCCGGGCATGCCCAATGTCGCGAGCGACTCAAGGAAGCAAGCTGCGAGGCGGCCAAGTCCGCCATTGCCGAGTCCAGCGTCTGGCTCGTGCTCAAGAACGTCATCAAGAGCGATTCCCATGTCCGCGAGCGCTAGCCTACATTCCTCATGCAATTGCAGATTGCAGAGGTTATCGCCGAGGGAGCGGCCCATCAGGAATTCCATTGAGAGATAACAAAGGCGTTTAGCGTCAGAGCGCTCAAAACGGGCCTCGGTGGCCATCATCTTGTCTACCAGGCGATCTCGGATTGCGAGAGAGACTGGCTTTACGAGGTCGGCTGCCTGTAGTTGGCGCTCATCGCGGGCAAGCGTGTAGCGGATGTGGCGGGAAATTGAGTCTCTGAGATCTTCGACAGGTCTAACCTGGGGCATATACGTCAATGAATTTACCTGCCAGGGGAGCGCAAGGCTGAAAGCCGGTCCCGCAGTTCTTTACGATGCACGTTCGTATGATGCTGCAAAAAGCCGCTATTCTGGCTTGAAATAATGTTTGTTTCTGATTCGATTCGTATCCTATCAATGTTCTCTGGTTTTTGTCGCCCCTGTTTTCCCCTAAGCGAACACTGAAGTAATTAAGGTTCCGATGGCTCTGGCTTTGGCAGGTTCGCCCTCTAGAACCGCAACTTTTGAAGCCCCGCAAGCGTAGTAACATCAAAGAACAGTCATCTCAACGCGGGAGAACTTCTTGGACGGGAACACAAACGCAATCCAGACAGTTGACGTGCGTCGCCACTATCGAATGGGCGAAAACGTGATCAAAGCGGTAGACGGCGTCTCAGTCACCATCAAACAGGGAGAATTTGCAGCGTTACTGGGGACATCAGGATCCGGCAAGTCAACTCTGATGAACTTGATAGCTGGTTTGGACAGGCCAAGCTCAGGAGCAATCCTTGTGCATGGGCGCGATTTAGCTCAGATGTCATCTGAGGAATTGGCAAAATATCGTCGCCACACCGTTGGGATGGTGTTCCAGTCGTTCAACCTGGTTCCGACAATGAACCTCGCAGAAAATGTGGAACTGCCGATGCGCTTCGCCGAAGTTGACCGTTCAGAGAGAGACGCCCGTGTGCAGGACGCCTTGAAGCGGGTGAGGCTCTCCGCCCGGCTGACGCATCGCCCCAGTGAGTTGTCTGGGGGCGAACAGCAACGAGCGGCGTTGGCACGTGCGCTAGTGAACAAGCCCCAACTTTTGTTGGCGGACGAACCCACGGGGAATTTAGACAGCCGTACCGGCGAAGAGATCATGAACCTGATTCAGGAATTGAATACGACATTGGGCACAACCATCGTGATGGTCACGCACGAGCGGTCATTAGCCGAGCGCTATGCGAATCGGCTGATCTTTTTGGGCGACGGAAAGATGCTTGACGCTGGGGAACCGGCAACGACGCTTACGGCTGGAGGTGTCCAGTGAAGACATACGACCTGGTCGAGCTAGCCGGACGCAACCTGCGTGAAGCTGTTCTGAGAAATTCGTTGACCACTTTGGGCATCGCAGTCGGAGTAGCTTCCCTCGTTGCCATGTTGTCGTTGGGAGTTGGGTTACAGCAAGTATTCGGAAAGAAGCTGGGACGCTCTGGGCTATTCGACACAGTGATCGTCGCTTCCAAGCAGGATTTCCGGAATGACGAAGACCGGCGAACCCGTCCGAATATGCAGTCCGGAGACATTAAGACTCTGGACGACAACGCCCGGCACGCATTCGAGAAACTTCCGGGAGTGGCAGAAGTTTATCCGGAGATTCGCCTACCAGCAGAGTTGCGATTTGCGGCTGATGGCAAGACGGAACGCCCGCACTTCGCAACCATCGCCGCTTTGCCGGCTTCAGCAAATGCCAGCGAGGCATTCGAGGATTACCAAGGAACCTTCTTCTCCGGACCTAAGGTGGACGAAGCGATCGTCATGGCAGAGTTCGCTCGGGAACTCTTGGAAATGCCCGAAAACACCAAACAAGCGGAAAACAAGAATCTCAGTCCCGAAGATGCCAAGCGTTTGATCGGCAAAGAGCTGACCTTGCGCTACGCCGAGCGGACTGCTTCCGCAGATTCCAAAAACACTGGATCGAACGAAGATCCAGGTGGCGCGGGGTTTAGGTTCAGCGTGGTCCGCCGGGAAAAGAAGTTAAAGATAATTGGCGTGGTCGGCGCGGAACCATATGGCGGTGTCCGTGCTGTTTCACGCGGACGGGTATTTATCCCCACAGAACTGGCGGAGGGCCTGAACCTGATTCAGCCCTCTGATCTGCGAACGATGATGCGCGCGCCCGCTAGCGCAGGCAAGACTTACATCACGTTGGTAGTTCGTG
The DNA here is from genome assembly GCA_025462725.1 of Terriglobales bacterium. Classification (GTDB taxonomy): domain Bacteria; phylum Acidobacteriota; class Terriglobia; order Terriglobales; family Acidobacteriaceae; genus JAICLA01. The sequence continues at coordinate 468,267 of JAOAPE010000003.1, forward strand.
CGAACAAGCCGACGCAGGTCAAGGCCATTCAAGACACGATCAAAGGAATGGGATTCTCGACATATTCCATGCAAGACGCTTCCAAGACTTTGACCCGGGTGTTTACGTTTCTCGACATGTTTCTAGGTATATTTGGCAGCCTGGCTCTTGCAGTGGCGTCGCTGGGAATCATGAACACGCTGGTGATGGCAATATTGGAACGGCGCCGCGAGATCGGCATTATGAAGGCCCTTGGTGCAAGCGACATCGATGTGAAGAAATTATTTTTTGTCGAAGCGGGCGCAATGGGCGTTCTCGGTGGAGTGCTCGGAACCGCACTGGGATGGATTATTGGCCGCGTAATCAACTTCGGCACAAATGTCTATCTACAAAGACAGGACATCCCCACGGAAAATTTCTGGTACGTGCCATGGTGGTTGGTAGTGGGTGCAATGACTTTCTCAGTGTTGGTGAGCTTGGGATCAGGACTTTATCCTGCATCTCGCGCAGCGAAGCTCGATCCGGTGCAGGCATTGAGGCATGATTAGATTCCCGGCGCTGGTCGGAGTTCTTCTTCTGTCGCTGAGCGGGTCGGCAATAGCCGCCTCAAGCCGCGTTGAATGCGGCAACGTGAAGAGCACATATGCGGGACGTCCCGTCCAGTACTGTGCCCTGCTACCTCCGAGCTACGATTCTTCGGCTACCACTAACAAGGTATATCCGGTCCTCTATCTCTTACATGGCCTCGGGCAAGACTCCCAATCGCTGATAAGCGACGGAATCTGGAACCTTGTTGACGACCTGCAGGACAGGAAGGCGATTGGCGAGTTCGTCATCATCACACCGAACGCTGGAAACTCTTTCTACGTAAACGCAAAGAGCGGCAAGCCGCGCTACGAAGATTTCTTCATCCGCGAATTCCTTCCAGCGATGGAACACAAATATCGCATAGGCAATTCTCGCGCTAGCAGGGCGATCTCAGGAATATCCATGGGCGGATACGGAGCGCTCAGGTTTGCGTTCAAGTATCCGCAAATGTTTTCTTCCGTCAGTGCGCATAGTGCGGCTTTGATGGAGCAGTTGCCTAAATCTGCCGTCGCGGTGGGGCTGGGAAGGTTCATCGGGCCGGCATTCGGGGTACCACTCGACGTCTCTTATTGGAAAAGCAACAGTCCTTTTGTGCCGGCGCGCACCGCCCAACTGAATGGGATAAAGATATATTTCGATTGCGGTGATCACGACGACTATGGCTTTGAAGGTGGCGCGGCGTCCCTGCACAGACTCTTAACCGACAGACGAGTTCCGCACGAGTTCCATATCTATCCTGGCGGCCATGACTGGTCATACTTCTCAGAGCACCTTCCCGCTTCCTTGGAATTCCACTCGAAAGTGTTTGGCCTCGTGCCGGCAAAATAGACTTGGATTCTTGGACTATTAGGCGACAGTTTTCTTGTACTCGTCGAACTTTTCCAGAAACCTGTTCACGTCGCGCGGCAACAAGAAATATGGAGTGGATAGCCGCAGCTTTGATGGTTCCCCGCCGCGAATCCTGATCTTGTGGTTCGACCAGAGCCAATTCTCCAGATCCATTCGTTTCACCGGCGGCACATTCACAGTGGCAATGGCGCAACGCAGTGTCGGATCAGGCGATGTCCACGATTCTGCACCACGCTTCACCATCTCTGCGTGAAGATGATCCGCCATCTTGCGATGCCGCTTCTCAATGCGGTCCATTCCGATCTCATTTGCAAACTGTATGGACGCTCGCAGTCCCCAAAGCAAAGGCACATTCGACGAACCAATATGCTGAAATCGCTCGGCTTTCAGTTTGGGATCGTCCCACCCATGAGTAACGATGGTGTTCCAGACTCTGTCCATCACATCTTCGCGCATGAATAGGAAGCCGCTTCCCTTTGGCGCTTGCAACCATTTGTGCGGCGACGCTGTATACATGTCGCAACCTAGCTCATGAATGTTGAGACGCATCATGCCGGGGACATGAGCGCCATCGATCGCGGTGAGAATCCCTTTTGAGCGCGCCAGCGCAGAGATTTCCTTTACAGGCATTACCAGTCCGGTGGCCGTGCTGATGTGACTGGTGAAGATGATCAGGGTGCGCGGAGTGATTGCATCATTGATGACGTTAAGAATCTCTCCCGCGTTCTTAGGCGGTTTCGGCAAAATGAATTTCTTTACCACGACGCCGTATCGCTTAGCCCGCAAGTTCCACGGCTGTTCTCCACCCGGATGCTCCTGGTCGCTCATGAGCACCTCATCGCCAGCCTTCATCTCAAGTCCGTTTGCGATGTAACTGTTCGCCTCAGTGGCGTTACGAAGCAATGCAAGTTCGTCTCGATTCACTCCGATGAACCCAGCCAGCGGATCGCGAAACTCTGTGTACGGCTCATAGCCCCAGATCGGATACTCTTCGGGATTCTTCTGCGCCATCTTTTCCGTTTCATAGAACCCGTCGAAGACAGCTTGCAATACCGGAAGCGGCGAGGAACCCACGGTGCCGTTGTTGAGATAGACCTCGTCATCAGGGATGAGGAACTGCTTGCGGATCTCCGCCCAGTAGGCCTCCTCGTTCTGGTCGTAAAGGGAGCGGGGTGGCATTTTGGGACGGGAACTGCCGTCGGCAGCAAGCATTTCCATCCGTGCAAATGCTTCGGGCTGAAAAGCAGCGAATGCCGCGACTGCGGCGGCTGTGGAAAGGAAGTTGCGGCGATTCAACATGGTCGCTCCTTTGTGTGAACGCGATCTATTACGAGCGCGGGAGGATTGTAAGGAGCGGCGGCCGTTTGCTCAAGGCAAAAAAAGAGAGACGCATGTGCGTCTCTCCCGGGTTTGCGTTATCAACTAATTTTTCTCGTTTGACTTGTCCCAATCGGCTTCTGATTGAATCTTTATGCCCTCAAGCTTTTTCTTGTCGAGCGCGGCGTTGACCGTTGGCAGGTCCTTCTTCATGAGCGCATGGAAATCAGTGACTACTGCGTCAAGCTCTTTGCCTAGCGAGACCGCGCGTTCCATCTGTGACTTCGTCGGACGCCCTTCGTACCCATTCACCGAACCATACAGCTCAGCCATTTGCTCACGGATGCGCTCCTCACCGGTAATCGCGCCGCCTTCTTTCGTGGCCACGATCTTGGATCGAAGCTCATCGATGGAAGTCGAGAATGCTTCCAACCGCCTGCGAAGAGGATCACTAGCCGGGAGCTTCGTCGCCATCGCGTTCGATTGGGCACGCGCTGCAATCATGGAATCGACCGTGTACGTCATCTTGCCCAGCATGTTGTAAATCTTCATGGCAGTGTCGAATTGAAGAACACGATCCTCTTTGGTGTGCTTCGCCAGAGGGTCAGGAATTAATTTCAACTCGGTGGTGAAGACATCCTTGTTCTTCAGCATCTTCACGGTGTAGGTTCCCGGCAATAAGCGTGGCCCTTGCGACGCGGCAAACGCAGCCGTAGCGGCAGGAGGCACGCGCGGCGATTTCATCCGCATGGACCACTCGACACGATTGATCCCGCGCCGCTTGCTGCCTGCGATCGTGGATACGAGTTTGCCTGTCGGATCGTAAATCTCCAGTTTGAGGTCGCCGAAGATGTGACGCTTTTTCTGATAGTAGGTGATGACAGCAGAATCGCTGGCTTCGCGAGCGTTGAAATCCGAATCGGCGACAACCCAGTTGTCACTGCCGGATATTCCCTGCACCGCTGGCTTCGAAGAAAGGAACGTCGCATCCTTGGCCAACACTGCGGGGGTGAGCGCTCGCAGCGAGGTGATGTCATCGAGAATCCAAATACCGCGGCCATGCGTTGCGAGAATCAGATCAGAGTCGCGCGGGTGAATTGCAATGTCACGGACCGCAACGCTTGGAAAATTGCCACCTTTGAACTGCGCCCAATGCGCGCCGCCATCGAGAGAAAGGAAGAGTCCGAACTCGGTACCGAGGAATAGCAGGTCTTTGTTGACTGTGTCTTCCTTAATTACGTGTGCGTAGCCGGTCACCCCCGCGTTGTCGGCAACTAGAGATTGCCAACTCTTTCCGTAGTCGGTGGTCTTGTAGGCGTAGGACTTCAGATCACCTACAGTGTGGTTGTCGAATGTGGCGTAAGCAGTGCCTTCGTCGAATCGACTGGCTTCAACGGTTGAGACCCACGCATTGGCAGGAAGACCGGAGATGTTCTTTACGACATTTGTCCATGTCTTCGCACCGTCACGGGTAATTTGCACATTGCCGTCGTCAGTCCCAACCCAGATGATCTGTCCATTCCTCGGCGATTCGCTGATGGAGTAAATCGTGGTGTGCGCTTCCGCGGCGGAGTTGTCCACGGTAATTCCGCCAGACTCCTCTTGCTTCTGTTTCTCGGGATCGTTTGTTGTTAGATCAGGCGAGATGCGATCCCAAGAATCGCCGTGATCGCGCGAACGGAAGAGATATTGCGCGCCGATGTAGATGGTTCCCTTCTCGTTCGGACTCATGTGGATGGGCGTGTTCCAGTTAAAGCGCAACTTCTTTTCGCCAGCATTCGGAACAGGTTTGATGTCGCGGCCCTCGTGCGTCTTACGGTTCACGCGGCCGATGTATCCGCCTTGAGCCTCGGCATAGATGAAGTCGGGATCAGAAGTATCTTCAAAGACCCAGAAGCCGTCTCCGCCGTAAACATTCGTCCAACTACGATTCTGAACGCCGCCGGGTTTGCTCGATGGACCAAACCATGAACTGTTGTCCTGCAATCCGCCATACACGTTGTAGGGCTGCTGCATGTCGTAGCTGACGTGATAGAACTGCGAAACTGGCAGGTTCCCGATGAATCGCCAATTGCTGCCGCGATCTTCCGTTACGGAAAGCCCACCATCGTCGCCGACTATCATCTGATCGGGATTCGCAGGGTTGATCCAAAGCGTATGGAAATCCCCGTGCACATTTCCGGCAAGGCCGCTGAAAGTCTTACCGCCGTCGTCGCTGACTGAGAGTCCGCCGCCGGGTTTGTAAACGCGGTTGTAGTCTTTGGGATCAGCGAAGATGTTGGCGAAATAAAAAGGACGCCACACCATGTTCTGGTTCGAACTCATCTCTTTCCAGGTCTCACCAAGATCTTCAGAGCGGAAGAGCGCACTCTTCTTCGCTTCAACTACTGCATAAACAACACTCGGCCGCGAAGCAGGAATGGCAATTCCAATACGGCCGATATCGCCTTCCGGCAATCCTTTGCTGAGTTTTTTCCAGGTTGTGCCGCCATCGGTGCTCTTGAATAATCCGCTGCCAGGTCCGCCAGAAGAAAAGGTGTAAGCCTTTCTGCGGAACTGCCACATACCCGCGTAGAGAACATTCGGCTCCTGCGGATCCATTGCGATCATGCCGCAGCCGGTATCGTCATTCACGAATAGAACCTTGTTCCATGTCTTGCCGCCGTCAGTGGTCTTGAACACACCGCGTTCGGAGTTTGCATTCCAAAGGTGTCCAGTGGCGCATGCGTAAACGGTATCGCTGTGATCGGGATCGACGAGCACGCGCGAGATGCGCTCGGAATCCGGCAGCCCCATCTTCTCCCAGTTCTCGCCGGCATCCGTCGACTTGTATATTCCTGTGCCCACCGAGACGCTGTTACGCGTCCAGCTTTCGCCTGTCCCAACCCAGATGGTTTTCGGAATTGAAGGATCGATCGTGACCGCGCCGATGGACTGGGTGTATTTGTCGAAAACCGGCTTGAAGGTGTTGCCGCCATTCATCGACTTCCACACACCGCCGGTCGCCGACCCCACATAGATCGTTAGTCGCCCCTTTTCCACCACGGCATCCACTGCGGCAATTCTTCCGCTCATCACTCCGGGCCCGAGATTGCGGGCTTCCAATCCGGAGAACGTGTCTGAATCGAATAGCGCAGGCTCTGGCTTCGAAGCGCCTGGTGCAGGATTCGTCTGTGCGAATGCTACGAGCGCTGACGAAACAAAGATTAAGGCGAGGACAGAACGACCGAGGACACGGCAAAGCATGAATGGTCCCTCTCGTTTGAAAAAATTTCAGTAAAAAGTTAGGGACGCCGGAGAGGCGTCCCTTTTTATTTATTTCTTTACTTCAGGAGTTTTCTTTTCTTCAGCCGCTGCGGCAGGCTTCTTGACTTCCGGCATTTTGAATCGCGAATCGTCAATGGCCGGATTGATCTCTACTTTTTCCAAAGTCAGCTTTTGCTTTTGCGGGCTGCCCTTTTGTCCCATCTCCATGGAGTGGGCGAGCATGAGGCCGCCTTCGTCCTTGTAATCTCCAATGGAAGTCTCTGACTCGCGTTCCGTACCGCGAATGGTTCGCTTGCTCTCTTCCTTGATCTCAAGGAAAGAATCCGTGTCGAGATAGAAGTATCGTGTGTCTCCGCTCTTCAGGGTGACTTTGATCTTGTAAGCGTCAGTCCCGTCCACCGGGTCTTTTCCGACCAACTCAACCTTATTCCCCTTTTCTTTGTAGTCAACCAGCGGGCCGTCAAAATCGGCTTGCTCTGCCATTTCTTTGCGGTCATCCTCGCCCATGACTTCGGGATCTTTCTTGCCTCCGAATGGATTGATCGACCACCCGATTTTTCCGTCATAAGCCTGGACGGCGGTCATACCCTGGAGAGTGAGATCCATGCGCGACAATTCAGGACGCTTTTGCTCCATCACTATGGGCGCTTCGATTCCAGGACCAAGCGTCATCTTGCCTGTGATGCGCATGGTCTTTGCAGCTTTGATCTTTGCCATGCCGCCATGCGCTTCAATGTTCTTGGCAATGATCTGGTCTACGGTAAGATTCTGCGCGGAAAGCGGCGCTGCGCATAGAGCGGCTATGCCGGCGCACAGCAGCGCGACGTGAATGGAGCGTTTGTTGAACATCGAGGATTCTCCTTAGGATTGCAGCGGCTCTTGAGGTGATTTGGAAAGAGAGATAGTACCACTTTGACGATTGAAGCTGCGCCCCGGCATTGGGAACGCCGAAGCGCAGCTGACCCGGATTTGAGGCTACTTAGTACTCTTTACCTTCCAGCTTTCTCCACCGATCACAAACTTCATACCCGCGCGAATGGTGAACGGTAACGACGGAAATCCATATACGGCGTCATAGCGCTGATTGAGCACGTTCTCCATCCGAGTGAAGAATGTTATTGCGGGACGAATCGCATAACTCCCCGTGAAATCGATCTTCTGATATCCGGGTGAAAGATTGCGGTTTGGCAACAGCAACGAGCTACCGAAGAACGCGTCCGTGAGGAACGTGCTGTCGTCGCGTCGGCCCACGAGATATCCGTTAACCGTCGCGCTGAATTTAGGACGGGAGTAACTTATTGCAAAGCTGCCACTATGAGGGGCGCGCCGAAACGGACGCGAACCAATCAGAGGTGAAAATGCTCCGATCAGCACGTTGGGAAACGCGGGATTAATCGTCGGAAATTGATTGTCGCTGCTAAAGGATCTGGTCACCACAGCACCTTGATATGTGTAACTTCCATTGGCGACGAATCCGTGGCCCAGTTTGAACTCAAGTTCGCTCTCAACTCCCCGGACGCGATAATCAGAAGAGTTCACGGCCGCACCAAAGGTCAGCGCATTGGCAACCTGTGTGGGAATACCAAGCTGCGGAAGTAGTGTCTTATCAACAAACTCCAGCTGGTCGTAAAAGCGATTATGGAAGAATGTCACTCCCAGCTTCGCCCTGCTGTTCAGGAATGCTTGGTCGAATCCGAAGTCGAAACTCCGGCTGCGTTCAGGCCCCGTTGGGCTGACATGAAATTGCGAGATCAACTGCGGAGAGGTCTTCGACAGGACGCTAAACAATGACGAGGTCTCTTCGAAGATGCTTGGTTCTTTGATTCCTTTCCCAAAGTTGAACTTCAATTTCGTTCCGCTGAAGAACTCATCCGAAGGACGAAATAAGTAGTACGCGAGCGAAACTTTGGGCGTAGCAGCGAAGCCGAAGACTGCGTTGTTCTCCAGTCCCACTCCAACTGTCGAATACAAACGGTTCCACACATTTTCCTGCGCTTGCATCGTGTAACTGAAATTCTTGCGTTCGGTGTGGTCGTTTGAAAAAGACGAGTTCGTTATGCCGCGCTCATCTTCAAATCGGAAACCGAACAGCGCCGTCAGATGTGAGCTGAAGTAATAGTCCGATTGCGTTTGGACGAAGTCTCGATTTGTCATCGTGTCGAAGAGGCTGGGATAAGCCCCTCCAAAATCGAGAATGGCCTGCCCTGGTGCCGCGCACCCGGTCGGTGCACAGAGGGTCACAGCCTTGCCTAGATAGTTGGCCCCGAAGCCAAATGGGTCAAACGGAGTGCCGGAGGGTGTTGGATTACCGGATTGCAAGGTGAGTCGAGCAGCGCCGTATCGCACAAGGTTGTGCCAGCGCGCCGTCGTCTGATTTTGGAGGGTAACGCCGATGAAAGTGTTCTGCTCTTTCAGAAAGGAGTCATCCGCAATCTGATAAAGGTCAAATGCATTCGAGAGCCCAGCAACAGATGCATTCCTGCGAACCGTCACGCGCAGGTCGGTGTTGGCTGCTGGTGTCCAGCCGTAATTTCCTGCAAACGTTCCATTGTGATATGCGGTGTTGGGAACATTGTTGCGGGAGTCTGAGCGGGACGCTTCGGAAAAGTAATCGATATTCCGATAAGCACCCGCGAGCGCTGCCCGATAGTCGTACGTGTTGAATGTCCCGCCGGATCCCGCAAGCGTCAGCTGTGGCAGCCGGGTCGTGCCGCGACGTGTGGTCACATTCACGACGCTGCCAATTGCATCCGAGCCATAGAGCACGCTGTTAGGGCCGCGGAACACCTCTAGTTTGTCGACGGCTGTCGAAGCGAGATTTGCGAATTCGAAACTTCCGCCAATGTCGTTAGCTGGAACCCCATCGATCAGCACCTTATTTGAATTCGAGTTTCCCCCGCGAACGAAGACCGACGCTTTACCGCCCAGTCCGCCGCTTTGTACCGTTTGGAGACCCGTTGTGAGCCTGAACGCGTCGAGAACGTTGAGCCTGTATTGCAGATCATCGCTAGTGATCAGGGTGACAGATGCCCCCAACTGCGAATCCGGCGTCTCAGTCCCGGTTGCGGATACCACCACCTGTTGCGCCAGTGTGCCTATGTGTAACGTCACATCTGCTCGCGTAGTGCTATCCGAATGCACGGTTACAAAAATGGTGGTTTGGCTGAATCCGGAAGCACTGGCCTGAATCGAGTACCTTCCCGCGACAGTCTCGAAATGAAATTGTCCTTGCTGGTCAGTAACGGCCTCAGAAACAACGCTGCCATCCTTAATGAGTTGGACTTTCGCGGACGGCACCACAGCGCCGAGTGGATCGAGAATGTGGCCGGAGATTCCGGCTGACGCTGCAAAGGACGCGATAGCGAAAAACAGAATGCTGAAAAAGAAAAAAACTCTCATGTGTCTTCCCCCTCGGAAGCTACGAGTTATCCGAAAGGACCGGTCTCCTGACTCGCGACAAACTTAAGTGTCATCGCCTTCCCACCGTGGCAGTGGCGAATGACAAGTTCGGCGTCGCTTACAGTTGCGGGGCAGTAGCGGATTCTCACCGCTTTCCCGAGCATCCTTCGGTGTTCAAGTTGTGAGATGACGAGAGCGCGTCAGCGAAGACGTGCTTCATTCATCATTTGCAGGAAACTGTTGCAAGCTTCATTGCGGAAACGGCAAGCCGTCGCATAAAAGGCTCCATCGACTCTCCCATAGAAGTCGATCACCCAAATGGTAAGCCCTTGATCGGTCTCCTGACTTACGCGGCGTTTCCTTTCGGGAACATCGAACCCTTGCAGCCTTCCCAGGTAAACCCAGTGGCCATGTTGTAGAGTTCTTCGCGCTTACAGTTGCGGGGCAGTGGCGGATTCTCACCGCGCTTCCCATACACCAAGAGTGAATCGTTATACCTGAGAGAAAGAAGGCGGGTCAAGAAGGCCGCCTGAGTGATGTAGTATCGCTGCTTCGCATGGAGACTCATCCCATCTCGAACGCGACGGACTCACCCGCATTGCGCAACGAGGAAACTCTCGCGCGACAGCTCTCTGCTCGCCAGTTGACAATGATCGCGCTCGGCGGAGCGATCGGCACGGGATTGTTCCTCGGCAGTTCTCTCGCGATCAGGCTCGCCGGCCCCGCAGTCATCCTCACCTATCTCATAGGCGCAGTGATCGCACTGTTGCTGATGGGCGCGTTATCTGAAATGGCCGTTGCACATCCTACTGCTGGATCCTTCGGTATCTACGCTGAGCTTTACGTTTCTCCGTGGGCCGGATTCGTTGTGCGTTACACCTACTGGGCGGCGCAGACAATAGCTATCGGTGGCGAAGCCACAGCTGCAGCCATTTTCTGCCGATGGTGGTTCCCTAACATCCCTGCGTGGATATGGGTGGTGGGCTTCGCCGTGGCGCTTATATATGTGAACGCTCGCAGCGTCGCTTACTTTGGGGAATTCGAATACTGGTTTGCGATGACCAAGGTCGTCGCCATCGTACTCTTCATCGTCTTCGGATTAGCAGCACTCGTCGGCGCAGGTCCAGCACCAGCAATCGGATTAAACAACTTCACGGCACATGGCGGATTCCTGCCAAATGGATTCCGCGGCGTCTGGATGGCACTGGTCTTTGTAGTTTTCAGTTACATCGGAACTGAGATCGTCGCCGTCACCGCTGGAGAAGCGCGCGATCCGGACAAAGCCGTTCCACGAGCGATGAAGTCCATGGTGGGCAGACTCATCGTCTTCTACATCGCAGCGATCTCACTGTTGATCGGACTCATCCCCTGGCAACGAATTCAACCGGGGCCTGATGTGACAGCGAGTCCATTCGTAAAGGTCTTCCAGCTAATGCACATTCCCGCAGCGGCACATTTGGTCAATTTCGTTGTGCTAACGGCTGCGCTCTCCAGCATGAATTGCAATCTGTATCTCTCGACGAGAATGCTGTTTTCACTCTCGCGCGGAGGCTACGCGCCAGAAGTGCTGGGCAGAGTCTCGAAGAGTGGAACTCCGATCAATGCCCTGCTGCTATCGGGGTTGGGGCTGATCATCGCTACGGTGATTGCGTTAATCTATCCTCAAAGTGCATACGTTTATATGTTTGGGATCGCGCTCTTCGGCGGACTATTCGTATGGCTGATGATCTTCGTGACGCATCTCTATTTCCGGAAAAAGTGGGACCCCTCGAGGAAGTTGCCCATTCGGATGATTGGATACCCGTATACGACGATCTTGGGAATCGTCTTCCTGACCGCCATCCTTATTACAACGTTTTGGGTTGAAGGGATGCGGATCACTTTGACAGTCGGCCTTCCATGGCTGGCTGCGATATCAATCGCATACTTCGTCTGGAAGAAGACTGACAACTTCCGAAGCTAGCTCTTTAGCAGTCCCACTTGGCGCAAGACATCGGCGTGGTCCCAATAAATCCGCTCACAGGAAAGCTTATCTCCGCGGAACTGCACGACCACCACTAAATCAATATCCACCTTCTTCCCTGTCGGCGGCACGTTAGGAAGAAACCAATCCATCTGCTTGGAATGAGTGAACGTGAGATGGAGTTCGTCGGCCAGTTGGGAATCTCCAACGATCCGATTGGTCGGCTTCATCACGAGATCGTCTGGCCATGACGGAATGAAATTATCGCGATAGAACTTTCGGAGCTCGTCCTTACCTCGACCACCGGTATTCACAGGCATGTGGGTGACGTAAGCGTCCTCTACCATCGTAGCCAGCGTCGCCTCAACATCTTTGCTGCTGAATTCCCCGTCGAGATGCTCCGCCCAGAGCGCTTCCAACTCGGGTCTAGTCAACGTCTTGTCTGCCATAAACGTGTCCTTGTATGAGAATCCTAGGAGGGTAACACGCAGCCGCGTAGCTGAATGTTTTAAGCATATAACAATCCACCGTTTTGGAGTATGCTGGAGACCTCGCGAGGACATCGTTTGAAGATCGTCATCATTGGCGGCGGCCCAGCAGGACTCTACCTCTCAATTCTGCTCAAGCAATCCGATCCCGCCCACGCCGTAACTGTCCTTGAACGAAATCCGCCGGATAGCACGTTCGGATGGGGTGTTGTTTTTTCCGATCAGACCCTGGAGAATTTCAAGCAGGCCGACCTACCTACATATCAGCAGATCACAGACAATTTCGCGCATTGGGATGACATCGATGTATACGTGAAGGGCCAGACCATCACCTCCGGTGGACACGGCTTTAGCGGCATAGCTCGAAAGAAACTTCTCAATATTCTTCAGGAACGCGCGAAACAGCTCGGTGTTGATATTCGCTTCAACACAGAGATTCGCGACGATGCTGATCTGCCAGCCATGGGATTAGCTGGCGCAGATGTGATCGTTGCTGCGGATGGCATCAACAGCACCATACGCCGTAAATATGCTCAGTTCTTCCAGCCTGACTTAGATGTGCGTTCAGCCAAATTCATCTGGCTCGGTACAACTTTCAAGTTCGATGCGTTTACTTTTTACTTCGTCGAGAACGAACACGGAGTCTTCCAGGCACACTGCTACCGTTTTGACGATGACACCTCCACATTCATCGTTGAATGTGACGAAGCCTCCTGGCGGCGCGCGGGATTCGACCGTATGGACACCGCAGCCACTGTCGCCGCTTGCGAAAAGATGTTCGCGCCCTGGCTCAATGGACACAAATTAATGAGCAACGCCGCCCACCTCTCGTCTCCGTGGGTGAACTTCGTGCGCGTGAGCAATGCGAAGTGGTTTCACAACAACATCGTGCTCATGGGCGACGCCGCACACACCGCGCACTTCTCCATCGGCTCCGGAACAAAGCTGGCAATGGAAGACGCCATTTCGCTGGCCCGAATCCTATCCACGGAAAAGAACCTCCCGACTGCCCTCCAGCAATATCAAGACGAGCGCATGACCGAAGCGCTGCGTCTTCAGAACGCCGCTCGGAACTCGATGGAATGGTTTGAGAATGTGAAGCGCTACATCCATCTTGACCCTCAGCAGTTCACATACAGCCTGCTCACTCGCAGTCAACGGGTCAGTCATGAGAACCTGCGCATGCGCGATGGGAAATATCTCTCCGGAGTCGAGCGATGGTTCGCAAGCCGTGCTGCCGAACGAGAATCCGAAAAAATCCCACCGCCAATGTTCACGCCGTTCAAATTGCGTGGCATGTCGCTGAACAACCGCATCGTCGTTTCGCCCATGGATATGTACTGCGCGCAAGACGGAACTCCGAACGATTTCCACCTTGTTCATCTCGGCAGTCGCGCGCTGGGCGGCGCTGGACTCATCGTCACTGAAATGACCTGCGTCTCGCCTGAAGCTCGCATCACTCCCGGATGCACCGGCATGTATGCTGCTTCGCATGGCGCCGCGTGGAAACGCATTGCCCACTTCGTCCATGAGAACAGCGAAGCAAAGATCTGCCTTCAACTAGGACACTCCGGCAGAAAAGGTTCCACGAAGATTGCGTGGGAGGGCATGGACGAGCCTCTCGAGAGCGGCAATTGGGAAGTTCTCGCTCCTTCCGCGATTCCTCACGGCGAAGGAATGCATCTCCCGCGCGAGATGACACGCGCAGATATGGACAAAGTAGTCCTCGACTTCGAACGTGCAACACAGATGGCTATGGAAGCCGATTTCGACATGCTCGAACTGCACTGCGCCCATGGATATCTGCTGTCGAGTTTCATCACTCCACTTAGCAATCAGCGGAAAGACGAGTACGGCGGACCGCTTGAGAATAGGTTGCGCTTCCCTCTCGAAGTTTTTTCTTGCATGCGAAAGATCTGGCCAGAGCACAAGCCCATGTCTGTGAGGATCTCCGCGACGGACTGGGCAGATGGGGGCATTAGCGGGGACGACTCCGTCGCGATCGCGAAGGCATTTCACAAAGTGGGTGCGGACATCATCCACGTGTCCACTGGACAGACTTCCAGCAACGCGCGCCCGGTCTACGGTCGAATGTTCCAGACTCCGTACAGTGATCGCATTCGCAACGAAGCTGGCGTGCCTACAATCGCTGTCGGCAACATCATCAATGCCGATCAGGTGAATGGGATCATCGCCGCAGGACGCGCCGATCTCTGTGCGTTAGCGAGACCGCACCTCAGCGATCCACATTGGACTTTACACGCCGCTGCAGAGTTGGGATATGAAGAGCAGCATTGGCCGCCACAATATCTGACTGGAAAACAGCAACTGGAGCGAAATCTAAAGCGGGGTCCTCAATAATGGCCGAGAGTTCAGGAGCGTTTCTCAAAGGCAAACATGCGATTGTCACCGGAGGCAGCCGCGGTATCGGCGCAGCTATCGCTTCGGAATTGGCAAGAGCAGGTGCGAATCTAACTGTGATGGGAAGAACTGCAGCGGCCTTGCAATCGCATGCTGCCCAACTCTCAAGAGATTTCGGCGTGAAGGTAGAACCAATCGCGTGCGATGTAAGTAATGAAACTTCGATCCGCAACGCGTTCGAGTCAGCTCAGAAAGCTCTTGGCGAAGCGTACATCCTGATCAACAACGCAGGCCAATCGGATGCCGCTGAATTCGTAGATACGAAACGCGACTTGTGGGACCGGATGATCGCAGTAAACCTCACTGGCACTTTCCTCTGCTCACAGCAAGTGCTTCCCGCCATGCTCAAATCAAAAACCGGTCGCCTCATTAACATCGCTTCTACGGCTGGGTTAAAGGGATATTCCCAAATCGCGGCATATAGCGCCGCCAAGCATGGCGTTGTCGGATTGACCCGCTCCCTCGCCGCCGAAACAGCGAAGCTTGGAATCACCGTAAATGCAGTCTGTCCGGGATACACAGACACCGAAATGTCGCGAGCAGCAGTCAAAAATCTCATGGCTGCCGGCAAGACCGAGGACGAAGCTTACAAGATGATCACCCGCACTATGCCGCGGGGAACGCTGATCCAGCCCGAGGAAGTTGCGAATGCCGTTCTCTGGTTGTGTTCTCCGCATGCTTCTGCAATCACCGGACAAACAATCGCAGTCGCCGGAGGCGAGGTTTCCTAAGTGGCGGTGCAGAAAAAATCCGACGATCGCGAAACGCTACGACTCTGGCTGCGGTTGCTGAAATGCACGAACATGATTGAATCACGCGTGCGCGGACGCTTGCGCGAGGAATATGCAAGCACCCTGCCCCGTTTCGATATGCTGGCTCAGCTCGACGCAGCAGACAGTGCCTCCGGTCTGACCATGGGCGAGCTGTCGCGCAGGCTGATGGTCACGAACGGCAATCTCACCGGCCTCACCGAACGGCTGGTGAAGGAAAAGCTGGTGAGCAGGTCCGCATCAACTCAAGATCGCCGGACACAATTTGTGCGTCTGACCGCTGCTGGCAAACGGGCGCTGCAGGAGATGGCAGCAGATCATCGCGAGTGGATTCAAGAAATGTTTGCCGGTCTGACTGCGAACGAAGTGGCGCAACTGAATACGCTCGTAGGACGATTAAAAGATTCGGTGCGCCTCGCCGCGCCGGACGGTGCGGAGAAAGAAGAGGACAACCGGTGAGCGAGCCGCAGACGAAGAAAGCATCAGCATCAGAGATTCAGCCGCGTCACTTCCAGTGGGAGTTGGACGGCAAAGTTGCGAAGATCACGCTGTCGCGGCCAGAGAAGAAGAACCCGCTCACCTTCGATTCATACGGCGAATTGCTGGAGACCTTCCGACGGCTCCCTCATATCCCAGAGATCAAGGTTGTAGTTATCACTGGCGCCGGAGACAATTTTTGTTCCGGTGGGGACGTGCACGAGATTATTGGTCCCCTCGTTGAAATGCGCGCTCAAGGAACCAAGGATAAATTGCTGGCGTTCACCCGAATGACGGGATCCCTTGTAAAGGCTATGCGGAAATGTCCGCAGCCCATCATTGCGGCTGTTGACGGCATCTGCGCCGGTGCAGGCGCGATCTTGGCCATGGCGAGTGACATCCGCATGGGAACGCCCCGCAGCAAAGTCGGATTTCTCTTTGTTCGTGTCGGACTTTCCGGCGCGGATATGGGCGCTTGCGCCATTCTGCCGCGCATCATTGGTCAAGGCCGCGCAAGCGAGTTGCTCTACACCGGACGCTTCATGCCCGGCGAAGAGGCCGAGCGATGGGGTTTTTACAATCGCTTGGTCGCTCCTGAAGCATTGAGTGAAGAAGCCATGCAGTTGGCGCGCACACTTTCTGAAGGGCCCACCTTCGCTCACGCTGTCACAAAAAAGTGTCTCCACGATGAATGGAACATGACCATAGACGAGGCGATCGAAGCGGAAGCGCACGCCCAAGCTGTTTGCATGCAGACTGAGGATTTTGCGCGCGCTTATCACGCGTTTGTTGCAAAGAAGACTCCTACATTCGAGGGCAACTGATGGCCGACCGAACGTTCCTTACATGGCCTTTTTTCGACGACTCGCACCGCAAGCTCGCAGCTGACCTCGACGCCTGGTGTGAGTCGGAGAGAGCTTTGTTCTCGCATGCGGACGAGACGGATCTAGACTCAAGTTGCAAGAAGATAGTGAAACACCTCGCCTCAGGCGGATGGCTCCGCTATGCAGTTCCCAAGGCCTTCGGTGGAGCAACGGAATCGCTGGATGTCCGTTCTCTGTGCATCATCCGTGAAACCCTGGCACGCAGATCCGGGCTGGCCGATTTCGTTTTCGCGCTGCAGGGATTAGGTGTAGGCCCTATCACTGAATTTGGCTCTGATGAGTTGAAAAAGAAATATCTCCCGAACATCGCTGTCGGAAAATCAATCGGAGCGTTCGCGATTTCAGAAAAGGACGCGGGCTCAGACGTCGGTGCTATGACCACTGTCGCACGTCGGGATGGTAAAGACTTCATTATCGATGGGCAGAAAACTTGGATATCAAACGCCGGAATCGCCGATCACTACGTTGTATTTTGTCGGCTGCCGGAAAACGGCGAGAAAAGCTACATCGCTCTCCTGGTTGATGCAAACAATGCCGGCATGCGCGTAACGGAACGTATTGCTCTGATCTCGCCCCATCCTCTGGGAACGATTCAATTCACAAATTGCAGGGTGTCAGCAGACGCAGTTGTAGGAACTGCCGGCGATGGTCTTAAGATTGCGCTTGGAACGTTGGACGTCTTCCGCTCCACAGTCGGCGCCGCGGCGTTGGGACTCGCGCGTCGCGCACTGGATGAGTCTCTAACGCACACCAGCTCACGAAAACAATTCGGGCAGAAGCTTGGAGATTTCCAGATTACTCAAGCCAAGATTGCTGAGATAGCGGTGAACATCGACGCCAGTGCCCTGTTGGTGTATCGCGCGGCTTGGGCGCGCGACACGGGCGCGCAACGAATAACGCGGGAAGCTGCAATGGCGAAACTGTTCGCAACTGAATCCGCGCAGAAAATCATTGACGATTCAGTTCAACTCCTGGGCGCACGAGGCGTAGTTGCCGGCGAACCCGTCGAACAGCTATATCGCGAGATCCGAGCTTTGCGAATCTATGAAGGAACCAGCGAGATTCAGAAGTTGATCATCGCGGCACAAGTGCTCTCGCCAAATCCTAAAACGCAGAAGATGCCGGCCAAATGAACGTAACCAACATCAACACCCGTAAGAAGCGCAAGGCTCACAGTGCTCACTTGGACACATTCTGCGCGATTTCACTTCCGCCAAAAGAGTTATGGCCTGACCTTCTTTTTGCCGGTATTCCCGGATGCGATGCTGAACGGATCAATTGCGCCACCGAATTGCTGGATAAGAACGTCGCGATCGGGAACGGCGAACGGCCAGCTTTACATCATGCAAGCGGCACCTGGACGTACCGCGATGTGCAAATCCGAGCTAACCAAATCGCACACGTACTCGTGAAAGACCTCGGGCTAATTCCCGGAAACCGAGTCTTGCTGCGCTCGCCGAATTGTCCAATGCTGGTGGCTTGCTGGTTCGGCGTGATCAAGGCGGGTGGAGTAGTAGTCTGCACGAATCCGCTCCTACGCGTGAGAGAGCTGACACACATCATTGAGAAAGCGCAGATTCAACTCGCGCTTTGCGATTATCGTGTCGCCGCTGATTGCGAAATTGCGATGCAGGGGAAGGAAACTTCTACTCGAGTAATCAAGTTCGGCGGAACTGATTTTCCATCGTTGGAATCGTTGATGGCAAAAAAGTCGAAACACTTCGTGAACTGCGACACTGCCGCAGACGATGTTGCCTTCATCGCGTTCACATCCGGAACTACAGGCAGAAGCAAGGGCACGATGCATTTTCATCGGGATGTGATCGCCGCTGCTGAGTGCTTCCCAAAGAGCATCGTCAAACCTATATCGGACGACATCTTCTGCGGTACGCCTCCGCTCGCATTTACTTACGCGCTCGGCGCACTATTGATTTTTCCCATGCGATGCGGCGCATCAACCCTGCTGCTGGAGCAAACCACTCCTGCCCACCTGCTGCAGGGCATCCAGCAACATCGCGCGACCATCTGCTTCACTGCGCCAACTGCATATCGCGGCATGCTGAAGCTGCTGGAAGACTATGACATCTCCTCATTGAAGAAATGTGTTTCCGCGGGAGAACCGCTTCCTGCTTCAACATCGGACGCGTGGCACAAAGCTACAGGGCTGCGCATCATCGATGGCATCGGTTCTACAGAGATGCTGCACATTTTTATCAGTGCTACTGACGATGATATCCGTCCGGGCGCAACCGGAAAGTGTATTCCCGGTTACGAAGCTCAGATCATTGACGACAACGGACACGTACTCCCGCCCGGCGCTGTGGGCAGACTTGCTGTACGTGGCCCAACAGGGTGCCGATATCTCGACTTCATTGAAGGCCAGAAAGCTTACGTTCAGAATGGATGGAATCTCACCGGAGATTCGTATCGGCAAGACGACGCGGGCTATTTCTGGTTTCAGGCTCGCACCGACGACATGATCATCTCTTCCGGATATAGCATCTCCGGAGCTGAAGTAGAGAACGTTCTGCTAACTCATCCGCAGGTTGCCGAATGCGCGGTTGTGGGAACCGCTGACCAGGAACGCGGTCAAATCGTGAAGGCATTTGTTGTTGCTGCTTCAAGCGTCGAACCAACTGAGACGCTGAAAAAGCAGTTGCAGGATTTTGTGAAAGCGGAAATTGCTCCCTATAAGTATCCACGAGCAATCGAGTTTGTTTCCGCCTTGCCGAAATCCAGCACGGGGAAGATCCAAAGATTCAAATTGCGAGAGGGAGCAAGAGTTACAGTGTCGAACGAAAATCGGTTCATTGTTCCAGACAATTGGCCCCGTCCTAAAGGCTATGCGCACGGCCAGATCGCAACGGGCAAGTTCATTTTCGTCGCAGGACAGATAGGTTGGAATCCTGCAACGGAACAGTTCGAAACCGACGATTTTGTTAATCAAGTCGCGCAAGCGCTGAAAAACATCGTTTCGGTCCTGGAAAGCGCCGGCGCAAAACCGAGTGATATTACCCGACTGAATTGGTACATCCTCGACAAAAAAACCTACGTTGATTCCCAGCGGGAGATCGGAAAACACTACCGCGAGATCATTGGCAAACACTTTCCGCCGATGTCAGTAGTTGTGGTGAGCGGATTGATTGAAGACCGCGCCAAAGTGGAGATTGAAGCCACAGCAGTGTTTGCGGAATAGCCATTGGCCTGCGGCCTACTACTGCGCTCCAACTGCTGCCGCGCCTACACTCAGCGCTTCTCTCATTGGTGGTTTCTGCTGCAAAAACTCAGAGAGCTTTGAGTAAACGCAATCGGACATCCTACCCGCGAGTGCCACGCCTGTCCGCGAAGAGGGACTGCCATCTGATGGAAAACAATTCAGTCTTCCTGTGCGCACACCGTCTCAAAATGCAAGAATTCACCCAAGTCGATGGGGGTCCCTTCGCAACAACCACTCTTATCTGGTGTTTATGCAAGAGGCAGCATCTACGTCAGGGACAAATGTGATTTCTTCACAATCCTGCTAAGCTTTTAATCACGTTTTTGTTTTTAATCCCCGTTGTTCTCGGCTTCTCATTCCGAAATGGATCGATTCTTGATGATGGTAAGAAACTGGATCTTTTTTGTTACGGTTGTCGTGTTGTCTCTCCACATAGCCGGATGCTCCGGTAACGCTGCTCCCAGCACCCAACAACAGGGCCAAACTGGTCAAGGTGGCGGCGGTCGCGGCGCCCGTGGCGGACCCGGCGGCAGTGGAGGTGGCGGAGCGGTTCCGGTGTCGGCTGTGCCAGTGGCTGTGCAGGATATGCCAATCTACTTCCGTGGGCTAGGAACGGTGACGGCGAACAATACCTCCGTCGTGAAGAGCCGTGTCGATGGGCCGCTGGTCCGAATTAATTTCCAGGAAGGTCAGGATGTAAAAGAAGGCCAAGTGCTGGCTGAGATCGATCCCCGAACCTTCGCAGCCACCGTCAACCAAGCCAAGGCCACTCTCGCCAAGGACGAAGCCACGCTGCACGATGCACAGACGAATCTTGCGCGATTTGAAGCGCTGGCGAAAGAAGGCGTCATTGCGCAGCAGCAACTGGACACCCAGCGATCGCAGGTGGGGCAATTTGAAGGACAGATCGGTGCGGACAAAGCACAGATTGACGCGGCCTCGTTACAGCTAAGCTTCACGAAGATCACTGCTCCCATCAGCGGACAGATCGGGCTAAGAAAAGTGGACGTCGGCAACATCATCCACGCCGCCGATCCTAATGGAATCGCAGTCATCACTCAGCTTCAGCCGATCGTAGTGATCTTCTCGTTACCGGAAGACCAGTTACAAACAACGCTGCAGGCAATGCGCAAAGGTGTACTCACAGCCGATGCATATACGCGTGATGATAAGACAAAAATCGTTAGCGGGAAGTTGTTGACTGTCGATAATGCGATCGACACCACCACCGGAACGAGCAAGTTCAAGGCTGTTTTTCAGAACCAAAGCCGAGAACTCTGGCCGAACCAGTTTGTGAATGTCCATTTGCTCGTTGATGTTAAGCAAGGTGCAGTGACGATTCCTTCGGCTGCGATCATCCGCGGAGCTAACGGTTCACTCGTTTACGTAGTGAAGCCGGACAGCACGGTGGAGGCTCGCAACGTTCAGGTAGGCATTACCGAAGGCACAGTTGCCCAGATCGATAGCGGACTCCAAAGCGGCGACGTTGTAGTCACTGACGGGCAGGACAAATTACAAAACAACGCCAAGGTCACGGTGCAACCACCTGCGGGGCAGGGCGGCGGACGAGGTAATAGGCAAGCGCAAGGCGGTGTGGATCAATCCGGCCAAAGCGGACAATCTGCTCAGGGCAATCAGTCCGGCCAAACAACCGACCGAAGCGGACAGACTGGCCGGCAAGGCACCACGGGAAGTGGCGGTTCCGGCGGACAAACATTCCAGCGCGGCGGTCCCGAGGGTACTTCCAACGGAACGAACGCAAGCCCCGTCACCGGTAATCAAACCGGCCGCAAACGTCAGGGTGGGACAGGAAACAGATAATGAATCCGTCACGGATATTCATTGAGCGTCCGGTAGCAACATCATTAATGATGATCGGCGTGATGCTGGTAGGCATTCTGGCTTACCTGCAACTTGCAGTGTCTGCGCTTCCGCAAGTGGATTACCCGATTATTCAGATCACCACGTTTTATCCCGGGGCCAGCGCCGAAGTCATGGCTTCCGCAGTCACTACTCCGCTGGAACGGCAGATGGGGCAGTTACCCGGCCTGAACCAGATGACTTCCACCAGCTCCACGGGAAGTTCTATCGTGGTACTGCAATTCAATCTCGACGAGAACATTGATATTGCCGAACAGGAAGTTCAAGCAGCGATCAACGCATCCGGAACATTCCTTCCACGCGACCTTCCTAACCCGCCGATTTACAGCAAGACGAATCCGGCGGATGCTCCAGTTCTTACCCTAGCACTGACGTCTGACACGCTTCCCCTTAATAAGGTAGAAGATCTTGCAGACACGGTCCTCGCGCAGAAGATATCGCAGATGTCCGGCGTGGGCATGGTCTCGATCAGCGGCGGACAAAAGCCCGCCGTGCGCGTTCAGGCAAATCCCACGGCATTGGCTTCCTACGGACTGGGCATGGATGACCTGCGCTCAGTCTTGGCTGCGGCAAACGTCGATCAGGCGAAAGGATCGATCGAAGGCTCGCGACAGGCATTCACCATCGGCGCGAACGATCAGCTCATGAGCAGCGCCGAATATGAGCCGCTCATTGTTGCGTATCGCAACGGATCGCCGGTACGCCTCTCCGATGTTGCCGACGTGGTGGACAGCGCCGAGAACACCAAGCAGGCCGCATGGTTCAACACCCAACCTGCGGTGATTCTGAACGTGCAGCGGCAGCCGGGAGCCAACATCATCGGTGTAGTGGATCGCATCCGAGCGGTTTTACCGCAATTGCAATCGGCATTGCCAAAAAACGTGAAGGTGAGTATTCCTTCTGACCGGACTGAAACCATTCGGGCGTCGGTCGCGGACGTGAAATTTGAATTGATGTTGACCGTTGCGCTCGTCGTGATGGTGATTTTCCTTTTCCTTCGAACGTTCGCAGCAACAGTGATTCCGAGCGTTGCAGTACCACTATCGTTGGTGGGAACGTTCGGAGTGATGTATCTGCTGAACTACAGCCTCGACAATCTTTCACTCATGGCGCTTACTATTTCTACAGGATTCGTTGTTGACGATGCCATCGTCATGATCGAGAACATTGCGCGCTTCATCGAGGAAGGCGATTCGCCGCTGCAAGCGGCGCTCAAAGGGTCGAAGCAGATTGGTTTCACGATCGTATCGCTGACAGTTTCCCTCATCGCTGTGTTGATTCCCTTGTTATTCATGGGAGACGTTGTCGGCAGGCTCTTCCGCGAATTTGCGATCACGCTCAGCGTCACCATCTTGGTTTCGGCATTCGTCTCGCTCACGCTGACTCCGATGATGTCGGCAAAGCTCCTGCGCCACCAGCCCAAAGAAGAACAAGGGCGTTTCTACAGGTGGTCGGAAAATATCTTCGAAACAGTAATTGAAAAATATGGCGTCACCTTGCGATGGGTGCTGAAGCACCAGTTCGCGACATTGCTGGTGACCATCGCGACCTTGGTCTTCACGGTGCTCTTGTACATCTTCATCCCAAAGGGATTTTTTCCGGTACAAGACACCGGGCAGATCCTCGGGATATCCGAAGCCTCGGCCGCAATTTCGTTTCCGGCAATGATGGAACGGCAGCAAGCGCTAGGGAAAGTCATCTTGCAGGATCCTGATGTCCTAAACCTGACCTCGTTCATTGGGGTGGACGGCATCAACACTACCGGGAACAGCGGACGTATCCAGATAACCCTGAAGCCACGCGATGAGCGCACCGCGAGCGCGACCGAGATCATTCAGCGGCTGCAACCGAAATTGGCACAAGTGGAAGGTGTTGCGCTGTACATGCAACCGGTGCAAGACCTCACGGTGGAGAGCGCTGTAAGCCGCACGCAGTATCAATACACGCTCGAAGACGCGGATGTGAACGAGCTGAACACTTTCACCCCGAAGCTCGTGGCCCAGCTAAAGAACGCTCCTGAATTGCGAGATGTGGCGACGAACCAGCAGACTGGCGGTATGCAGGCATTTATTTCCATCGACCGCGACACCGCCTCGCGCTTGGGCATAACGCCGCAGCAGATTGATGACGCTCTCTACAGTGCTTTCGGTCAGCGCCAGGTTTCGACGATGTTCACGCAGTTGAATCAGTATCACGTGATCCTTGAAGTGGCGCCGGATTTCCAGCGCAGCCCGGATTCGCTCAAGGACATCTACGTTCGCTCTTCAAACGGCACCAGCGTTCCTCTGAGCAGCTTTACACATGTCGAAATAAAGAACACTTCACTCACGGTGGAGCACCTGGGACAGTTTCCTGCCACGACCATCTCTTTCAACCTCGCGCCCGGGGATTCGCTCGGCAACGCGGTTACCGCGATTCAGACTGCGGAGCAGCAGATCGGCATGCCAACGAGCATTCACTCCAGCTTCCAAGGAAGTGCGGCTGCGTTTCAATCTTCGCTGAAGAACGAGCCGTTCTTGATCCTTGCGGCGCTGATCACGGTGTATATCGTGCTCGGTGTGCTGTACGAAAGCTACATCCATCCGATCACGATTCTTTCAACATTGCCCTCTGCCGGCGTGGGCGCGTTACTCGCGTTGTTGTTGTTCCGGATGGATCTCGGAGTGGTCGCGCTGATAGGGATCGTGCTGCTGATCGGCATCGTCAAGAAAAACGCCATCATGATCATCGACTTTGCGCTTGAGGCTGAGCGCGGAGAAGGAAAGTCGCCAGAGGAATCCATTTTCCAGGCTTCGTTATTGCGGTTCCGCCCGATTATGATGACCACGTTGGCTGCAATCTTCGGCGGATTGCCATTGGCTTTGGGACGCGGTACCGGCTCCGAATTACGACATCCATTAGGTGTGACGATCGTAGGTGGACTGCTCGTCAGCCAGGTGCTCACGCTCTATACGACGCCCGTGATCTACCTTTATTTCGATCGCTTGGCGCGGCGATTGGAAAGATTTGGATTTGGAAATCCGATTCCGCACGCCGACCTGGAGATTAAGGAAGCGCAATGAGTATCTCGTCTCCATTCATCCGGCGTCCTGTCGGCACATCGTTGCTGTCTTTGGCGATATTGCTCGCGGGCGGTGTTGCGTATTTTTTCTTACCGGTATCGCCGTTGCCGGAAGTGGAATATCCGACCATCTCTGTTTCCGCGGGATTGCCGGGAGCAAGCCCTGAGACGATGGCGTCGGCAGTAGCTACGCCGCTTGAGCGGCAGTTCGGACGGATTGCGGGCGTCACTGAGATGACGTCTTCCAGCAACCTCGGCTCGACGAATATCACGATGCAGTTCGACCTGAGCCGGAACATCGATGCGGCTGCGCGCGACGTGCAAGCCGCCATCAACTCTGCGCGCGGACAACTCCCTGCCAATCTTCCCAGCAATCCTTCATACCGCAAAACAAATCCCGCAGACGCTCCCATCATGATCCTGGCGCTCACGTCGGACACGCTCCCCGTTGGCACTATGTACGACGCGGCGGATTCGATTCTCGCGCAGAAGATGTCCCAGGTGAGTGGAGTCGGCCAAGTCTCTGTGGGCGGCGGTGCGAAGCCTGCCGTCCGAGTGCAGGTGAATCCCACTCAACTCTCCGCTTACGGATTGGGATTGGAAGATGTGCGGACGGCACTTGCCGCCGCGAATGCAAACTCGCCGAAAGGTCAGCTTTCGAACGAGCAGGACATGTTCACAATCGCGGCCGACGATCAGCTTCTGCAGGCTGACAAATACAAGTCTCTGATCATTGCGTATCGCAACGGCGGGCCAGTTCGGTTGAGCGATGTGGCCAATGTTTTCGAGTCGCAAGAAAACATACGCAACGCCGGACTTGCGAACGGAAAGCCGGCGGTGCTTATCATCGTCTTCCGTCAGCCCGGCGCAAACATCATTCAAGTGGTGGACCGGATCAAGAGCATGATCCCGCTCTTCCAGGCGTCGATCAATCCGGCGATACACATCTCCGTAGCGACCGATAGAACCACGACGATTCGCGCCTCCGTTCACGATGTGGAAGTCACTCTGCTGATTGCCATCTCGCTGGTAGTGGTTGTGATTTTCATGTTCCTGCGCAACTTGCCCGCGACCATGATTCCCAGTATTGCAGTGCCGCTATCGCTCGTGGGCACCCTGGCGTTCATGTACATGCTGAATTACACCATCGACAACCTGTCATTGATGGCGCTGACCATTGCAACCGGGTTCGTTGTAGATGACGCGATCGTCGTGATCGAGAACATTGCGCGATACATCGAAGAAGGGCTAGCCCCATTCGACGCGGCGCTCAAGGGCGCAAAGGAGATCGGCTTTACCGTGCTATCAATGAGCGCTAGCCTGGTGGCAGTGTTCATTCCCATCCTGTTGATGGGGGGCATCATCGGACGGCTCTTCCGGCAATTCGCGGTCGTGTTGACGATCGCTATCGGTGTCTCGCTGGTGGTCTCACTCACGGCCACGCCGATGATGTCGGCGAAGTTCCTGGTTCCAATGGAGGACCGCAAGCATGGGCGTTTCTACCGGGCCAGTGAAAAGGTCTTCGACAAGACTCTCGCCATCTACGGTGCATCGTTGCGCTGGGTCTTGCGACACTCGCTGATGGTCCTGTTCATGTTGCTGGGCACAATGGCATTGGCTGTGTATCTGTACATCGCCGTTCCCAAAGGATTTTTTCCGCAACAGGATACCGGGCGACTCAATGGATCCATCCTTGCAGCTCAGGATGTTTCCTTCCAGAACATGCGCGCCAAGCAGGTTGAGTTCATCCGGGTTGTAATGCAGGATCCGGCAGTGGATCAAGTCGTCGCATTCAACGGATCCAGCAATCGCGCGAGCGCGTTCATCCAGCTTAAGCCGCTTTCAGAACGCAAAGCCTCGGCCGACGAGATCATCAACCGGCTGCGTCCGAAACTTTCGCACATCCCCGGCGCGCAATTGTTCCTGCAATCAGTGCAGGATGTCCGCGTTGGCGGAAGAGGCGGCAACGCGCAGTATCAATACACGCTGCAAGGCCCCAACATTCAGGAGTTGAATGACCAGATCCCGAAGCTGGTGGCGCAATTGCAAAAAATACCGCTGCTGAAAGATGTGAACAGCGATCAGCAGAACCGCGGACTTGAGAGTTATCTCGTTATCGATCGGGATACAGCGTCCAGACTCGGAGTGACACCGCAGGCCATAGATGCGGTCCTCTATGACGCTTTCGGACAGCGCCAGGTTTCGACGATGTATCGGCAAGTAAACCAGTATCACGTTGTCATGGAAGTTCAACCGCAGTTCGCGAACAATCCAGATGCGTTGAAAGACGTCTATGTGAAATCCACATCAGGCGCCCAGGTGCCCTTGAGTGCAGTCACCCATTACGAACAGCGCAATACCGCTCTCTCAGTCAACCATCAAGGACAGTTCCCTGCAACCACGGTCACTTTCAACCTTGCGCCCGGAGTTTCACTTGGCCAGGCGGTGGAGGCGATCGACCAGGCTGAGCGGGAAATACATTTTCCTGCTGACATTCACGGTGGTTTTCAGGGCACCGCAGCGGCTTTCCAACAATCACTGTCGAATCAGCCATTGCTGATCGCGGCGGCGCTGGCAGCAGTCTATATCGTACTGGGGATGCTATACGAGAGTTTGATCCATCCCATAACGATTCTTTCCACATTGCCCTCCGCTGGCGTCGGTGCCTTGTTGGCGTTGCTCGTGTTCAAGACCGAGTTGAACATCATCGCGCTGATCGGGATCATTCTGCTGATAGGCATCGTCAAGAAAAACGCCATCATGATGATCGACTTCGCGCTCGACGCTGAGCGCAAACACAACTTGAGTCCCGACGAAGCGATCTTCAAAGCCGCCATGCTGCGTTTCCGTCCGATCATGATGACCACGATGGCCGCATTGTTCGGCGCAATCCCGTTGGCGTTCGGTACGGGAGTAGGTTCAGAGTTGCGGCGTCCATTGGGGATCACCATTGTTGGCGGATTGCTTTTCAGCCAGATGCAGACACTCTTCACAACTCCGGTCGTCTACCTTTATATGGACCGAATGCGCCTCGGATTCGATCGGTGGAGGCTGCGCCGCCGCGGTGTGCAATCATCTCCCGCGCTGGATACTTCCGCAGATTAGTCCGTTGTACAACTCTACTGAGCGGCCGAAATTCTGCGAAACGACGTCAGGCTGAAGGATTGGGAACGGGAATGTGTAAGTGATTGAAAAGATAGATGCGGAGAGTGGATTTGAACCAGCGACCTTTGGGTATGAGAACGCCAGAATATGGCTAACTAAATGATTCTGCGGCGCGGATAAGTGCGTTTTTCGTCAGGTGGATTTAGCGTCGGCGAGTGAGTCCCTTTGCCGAGGCCTCGGACCCAGGCGGTTCACGGAACGGTTCCACAGAGATGGCCTCGTAACACACTTCCAGCACGGTCAGGTATTCTGTACCGCGCGGCAATTGAAGGACTACGCTGTCACCCGCTGCCGACTTCATCAACGCGCGCCCCAGAGGTGACACCCAGCTGATGTGGTTGCGGTTGAGATCGACCTCGTCGGTGCCCACGATGCTCACCACTCGCTCCGCTCCCGCGGCATTAGCATAGCGCACGGTCGCTCCGAAGAATGCCCTCGTCGCCGCCTGCCCCGCTCTCGGAGCTTCCGGGTCCACCACTTCCGCGGCTTCGATTCGTTTCGTGAGAAAGCGAATCCGCCCATCGATCTGCCGCAGCCGGCGCTTGCCGTACTGATAGTCGGCGTTTTCACTGCGATCGCCGTTGCTGGCAGCCCACGCCACCACCTCCGTCACGGCCGGACGTTCCCTCGTGAGCAGAAACTGGTGTTCATCTTTGAGGCGCTCGAGCCCGCTCCGCGTTATGTAGTTCTTGCCTGGCGTCGCGGGCTCGTCCCTTTGTGGTCTTCTCGTAAACCCTTTTCGCATAGTCTTTCCAGCGCGAATCCAGTGGGTCGCCCGAATGGCGGGCAACTCCTGCCGCAGATGCCATAGCTTACACTCAAACAACATGCTCAACCGGGGCTATGCCTATACCACGATCATCAGCAGCAAACATCAGGGACGAACCCTGCTCTCCCACTTGGCAAGCCTTTACCCACACTCAACCCCGCAAGCTTGGCAACAAAATCTGAACAACCGCGAAGTCACCGTCAACGGCATC
>JAOAPE010000034.1 GCA_025462725.1 Terriglobales bacterium
ACCGCACCGCCACGCCGATGCTGATCGACAGGACCGACGCGATCAGCAATCCCGCGAACACTCGCGCCGCCGACGCCAGCACGGTGATCACGAGCGCCATGCCGGCGGATGGACCGGTGTTGAGGCCAACGCCTATCTGCCAGCGTTGCGCCGTATTGAAGAACTTGGCCTGCTCGGGGAAGTTGCCGAGAAAGATGTGAGGCGGCGGCAGCAGTTTCGGGTCCGTCACCCCCCAGAACCAGAGCAGTTCCCAGATCCCGGCAAACAGGCCGACCGACATCAGCGACCAGCCGATGCGCGGGGCGGCGCGGGTGACCGCCTCCGGCAGCACGAATCGGCGTGGCGGCGGCGACGCATTGCCGCCGGCCATGCCAGCTACTCCGTCCGGTGGGTGAGCGATGTCGGTCACCGGTCCGCTCATTCCGACTTGTATTTGAGACTGGCGTGGAGCTCCTTGTTCTCAGCGATGACCTGTTCGAGCAGGGTCCAGTCGATCGCGTCGCGGCCGGGCTTCTTCTTGATGTAACCCATCTCCACCAGCGAGTCGGTGCGGTCGAGGATGAACTGGGTCTGGCTGCGCGCGTCGACCACCGCCGGCTGCTTGCCCATCGCGATTCTGGCGTTCTCTATCGAGGTCTTGTAATAGGCGCCGACCAATTGGGTGAGGGTTTCCTCCGGCTTGGTTTCGGCCATCGCCTGCGCCTTCATCATGCCTTTGATGAGGGCCTTGAGTCCGGCGGGATTCTGCTTGATCAGGTCGGAGCGGCACGCCAGCACGCAGTCGGTATAGCCCTTGCCATAGATGTCGGTGCCGTCGGTGAGCTTGTGCGAGCCCTTGACGTCGTTTAGCAGCGCGGTGCCATAGGGCTCGATGGTGCAGATCCAGTCGAGCGCGCCCGCCTTGAATGCCTCGACCGCCTCCGGAGTGGTTCCCATATAACGGACTTTGATGTCCTTGAAACTGACGCCGTGCTTCTTGAGGAAGTCGTAAGGCATGACCTCTAGCGTATCGAGCTGGAAGGTGCCGAGCGTCTTGCCTTTCAGCTTCTCTGGGCTGTCCAGTCCGGGTTGCGAAACGATCACGCAGCCCTCGATGCCGCCTCCAGCGACGATCTTGACCGGAGCGCCGGCATCGAACAGCGCCATGAAGCTCGTGTATGGCATCAGGCCGACATCGACCTGACCGATGCCGAGGAACGTGACCTGTTCGGCAAATGTCGGCGTGTTGATGAATTGTATCTCGACGCCCTCGTCTTTCGCAGTCTGCAAGGCGTGGGACAGGAAGATATTGAGATTGCAGAAGCCGGTGCCATGGGTGGACTTGAGGGTGTTCGCCGCCGCGTGAGCCGCGCCCATCAAGCCGCCACCGACGGCCATCGTCAGCGTGGTCGCCGCCGCAGCTTTGAGCACCTTACGGCGGCTGAAGTCCATCGTTCGGAAGTTCGGCGGGTGCATGCAGCCGGTTCGATCGCACATGGATTACTCCCTCCGTTGTGACCGTTGTTGCATCGGAAATGGGGCGAAGCCGCAGTGGAACTCTGCGCGCGCGAGGCTTCCGATCGTGCGGAGATGCTTGTGCGCAATGCGCCCAAGCCGCCTCTGAGATGAAGTTTTGTGGTGGCTCGGCGCGCGCACGCCAAGCCGGTAGCGGGATGCGATCATCGCATGAACTTTACAGTGCGTGGCACGCCAACCTGAAGCGATCGCCGGAACGATGCTGCGCTGCCATTGACCGAAGCACGATGCGTGCCAGCCGGATAAGCCGTTGATTCCCGAAAGCCTTGGGCGATGGCCGGCGCCTGCCGACCTGTCGTTGCTGAAGATTTGTTCGCGCGCAGCAACGTGTTGACGATTTTCTAGGCAGACGGTCTGCCCTGCGTCGACAATGGTTGGTCCACCCGAAAGCCGCGTCACATCGTAGCGAGCAGGATCCAGCGTAGCGGCGGTTCGCCGCGATTCGATCGCATCGCGCCGTACCACAACGCGCGTGGTGCAGACGCGACCTGGCTTTCACTCCCGGATCAAGGGTCGCTTGAAAGCGCTTTAACCGATCGCGAACGTCATGGCATGCAGCCTTGATCGACATGATCGAGAAAGGCAATGTGGCCGGCGCTGTCGCCGCCACGAATCATCACTTAAGCGCGATCGAGGAGCGGTTGATGATCGAGGCCCCACCGGAAAAGCTTGCCATCGACTGGCCGCACATTGTTCGCGCGGCAGAATAGGAGCGGCCGATGCCGTCACAGACCGACGACTTGGTGCATGACGATGACGTCGCCGTCGCGGCAGACTTTCTCGATTACTTGCGCGAGAACTCGCTTGATCCCCCAGGTGTCAGCCGCGCCTCCTTCGGTCCGGGCGAGCGCATGGCGCATGCGCGCCTCGCCGAAGTGGCGCGCTGCCTGGGACTGGTGCTGCAAACGGATTTTGTTGGCAATCTCTTTGTGACACAACCGGGATGGGATCCATCCTTGCCGGTCGTGATGATTGGCTCGCATCTCGATGCTGTGCCGCATGGCGGCAATTTTGACGGTGCTGCAGGGGTCGCCATCGGCCTCGGGGTACTCGCGGGCTTACGGCGGCGCGGCGCGCGTCCTGCTCGAGGTGTCACGCTGTTGGCGATCCGCGCCGAGGAAATGTCCTGGTTCCCGACCCACTATATTGGCAGCCGCGCCGGCTTCGGCCTGCTGCCGGCCGACGCGCTCGAAAATGTCTTCCGTTTTGATTCAGGGCGTTCGCTCGCCTCGCATATGGCGGAGGAAGGGTTCGAGCCCGAGCGAGTCGCCAAGGGCGAAGCCTCGCTCGTAGCCGCGAAAATTCATGCCTATATCGAGCCGCACATAGAGCAAGGCCCGGTACTCGTCGACGCCGGGATTGCGGTCGGAATCGTCACCGGTATTCGCGGAAACGTCCGCTACCGACATTGCAGCGTCCGTGGCACCTATGGCCATGCCGGCGCCGTGCCGCGGGTTGCGCGGCGCGACGCCGTCATGGCCGCCACCGCATTCGTTCAGGAGATTGAAGGCTATTGGCTGGCGCAAGAGGCGGCCGGCGCGGATTTTGTAGCTACGGTCGGCCAGTTCTTCACCAGTGCCAGCCAACATACCATCACGAAGATACCGGGCGAGGTTCATTTCACCTTGGATATGCGCAGCGAGAACAATGCAGTCCTCATGGCAGCCCATGCGCATCTCTCCATCAAGGCGCGGGAAATTGCCGAGGCTCGCCACGTGTCCATCGATCTTGGTCCTCATACACATGCTCAAGCAGCCACTATGGATGGCGACTTACGGGCTCGCCTGAGGCGGCTTGCGGTCGCCCACGGCATCCCGGCCATGGAACTGCCGAGTGGTGGCGGTCATGATTGCGCGACTTTCGCCAATCAAGGCGTGCCGAGTGCGATGGTCTTCATCCGCAACGACAAGGGCAGCCATAATCCGGACGAGGCCATGGAGATCGCGGACATGGCGCAGGCGTTGCGGCTTGTCGCGGCGCTCGTCGACGAGATCGCCTTTTGAGCCGGCCGCGTGACCTCCTCGGCTACGGCGACCAGCGGCCAACCGTCGTCTGGCCGAACGGCGCCCGCGTCGCAGTGTCCCTTGTCGTTAATTTCGAAGAGGGCGCCGAATTCGCCATCGGCGATGGCGACGCAGCGAACGAAAGGCTCGGCGAGGTACTGAGCGTGGTGCCGGAGGGGCGGCGCGATTTCGGTCAGGAAGAATTGTTCGCCTACGGCATGCGCGCCGGCCTCTGGCGTTTCCTTGACGCCTTCGAGCATTCCAAGCGGCGCGTGACCTTCTTCATGTGCGGGCGTGCGGTGGAGCGCTTGCCCGGTTTAGCCAAGGCGGTCGTCGATCACGGGCATGAACCGGCCTGTCACGGCTGGCTGTGGCGTCCGCACGCCGACTACACGGATGTTGCGAGCGAACGAGCAGACCTCAAACGCTGTATCTCGACGATGCAGTCCGTCACCGGCGAACGCCCCCTCGGCTTTTTCTGCCGCGGCAGCCAGAGCCTGGTAACGCGCGCTTTGTTGGCGGAACTGGGCTTTCTTTACGACTCCAACGCACTCGACGACGATGTTCCGTATTTCGATGAGACACCGTCGGGCCGGCTACTTGTCCTGCCTTACGCCTTCGATAGTAATGACATGAAGTTCTTCCACCCGAACGGCTTCGTTGAACCTGCCTCCTTCGTTCGCTATGTCCGCTCAGCGCTGGACGTGCTCGTTGAGGAAGGCCGACGAGGTAAGACGAGCCTCCTCAATATCGGGCTCCATCTGCGCATTTGCGGGCGCCCCGGCCGCTTCGCGGCCGTCTTGGGTATCCTCACGGCACTCGACGAATACGGCGATGATGTGTTCGTGGCCCGTCGCATCGATATCGCGCGCCACTGGCTCGCCACGTCCGAAACCGATCGAAAGCCGTGATAGGTTTCGCCGCTAGGCGGCGCAAGGTGTTGAGGAATACTTTGGATGTTGAATGAGCGATTGGTTCGATGCGGCGGAAATGTCTTGCCCATGTTGTCGTGTTCTGCGAACGGCATTTTCGCCATCTGCGTTGGCACGATAGTTGCTCGCAACCTTGTCGAGGAAACTGCGCGAGATTGTTCCCGTTCCATGCTCCAGCGTGCCAATCACACCTCGATGACTGCCCAGCCGCTTACGCTTGACGGCGTCACTCACAGTTACGGCGCGGGGCTCGCGGTCGATAACGTGACTCTGGAGGTCAAGGGGGGCGAGTTGGTCGCGCTGCTCGGTCCGTCTGGTTGCGGCAAGACCACCCTGCTCAGGATCGTCGCCGGCTTCATCCAGCAAGGCAGCGGCAAGGTCGTTATCGGCGATCGCGCCGTCGACACGCTGCCGCCGAACCGCCGAGAGATCGGTATCGTCTTCCAGAACTATGCGCTGTTCCCGCATATGAGCGTGGCGCAAAACATTGCCTATGGGCTCGCCGCCCGGGGCGAGAGTCGATCCGTGCAGGCCGAGCGCGAGAAGGAACTGCTGGCTATCGTGCAGATGGGCGGCTTTGCGGACCGCAAGCCGAAGCAGCTCTCAGGCGGTCAGCAGCAGCGCGTGGCGCTGGCGCGCTCACTTCCATGCGCCCACGCATCCTGCTGTTGGACGAGCCCTTTGCGGCCCTCGACAAGAATCTGCGGCTCGACATGCAGATCGAGATCAAGCGGCTGCAGCGGCAATTCGCGCTGACCGCGATCATGGTCACGCACGATCAGGACGAGGCGATGGCCATCGCCGACCGTATCGCGGTGATGCGCCAGGGCAGGATCGAGCAACTGGGCACGCCGGTGCAGATCTATGACGAGCCAGCGACGCTCTTCGTCAACAACTTCATCGGGTCCAGCAACCTTCTGGCCGGCCGTATCGAGGCGCCCGTCGATGGCGGCTATCGCGTCGCCCTTGCCAATGGGGCGCTGTGGACGGTTGCGTCTAAGTTCCGCTTTGGCGCTGGCGAGCCGGTCACCGTCTCGGTCAGGCCCGAGCAGATGTTGTTGGCGGACGAGCCGGCGGCGGACCGGATTCCCGTCGAGCTCAAACTGAGTCTGCCGATCGGCGGCGAACTCATCCACGACGTGAGCAGCCAGGCCGGCGAGTCGCTCAAGGTCGCCATCGCGCGGCGTCCCGGCATGGCGTCGGGCGGAGCCGGCACGGCCCATTGCGGTCTTGCTGGCCACGCGCGGCCCGCGCTTTTCCCAGTTTCCAACCCCTGACCCGGAGATCGAGCTCATGCCTCATATGAACCGCCGCGACCTGTGGACCGGCGCGGCCGCGCTAGGCCTTGCCGGCCTCCTGCCGTTTCGCGCCCATGCCGCCGGCAGCCTGACCGCCGCGATCTACCCGGGCACCTGGGAGGAGGCCTATCGCGGCGTGGTCGCTCCCGCGTTGAAGAAGAGCGCCGATATCGACATCGCCTTCGACGCGCTCTTCGCGGTCGATCAGGTCGCCAAGGTGCGCGCGGCGCGGGGCGTGCCGCCCTTCGACTGCTTCGTGCTCGATCCGGGCCCGGCGGCGGGGGCGATGCAAGCCGGCCTGTTCGAGCCGATCGACGCCTCCAAGCTCGCCAATGCCTCCAAGGTGCCGGCGGGGCTGATCACCTCGCATGCGGTGACCTGCACCGCCCAGGTCGTCGGCATCGCCTACAACCCGAAGAAATTCGCGACGCCACCGAAGGGCTGGGCCGATCTGTTCAAGTCGCCCTATGTCGAGCGCCTCGGCCTGACCGGCTTCCAGACCACCTTCGGCACGGTCTCGACTATCGAGATGGCCAAGGCCTTCGGCGGCTCGATCGAGAACATGGAGCCGATCTTCGCCGAACTGAAGAAGGCGGTCGCCAAGGCTGCGGCCGTAGCGGCTCCAGC
>JAOAPE010000070.1 GCA_025462725.1 Terriglobales bacterium
AACGCGCAGACGGAGCGGCTCTTCGGATATCCGCGCGCCGAGCTCGTCGGGCAGTCGGTCGTGATCCTGGTGCCGCAGGACATCCGGTCGGCACATGCGGCGCACCGCGACGGCCTCGCCGGCGAAGCGCGCGCGCGCATGCGGGACATCGGTGAGCAGCTCCGTGCGCGCCGCAAGGACGGCAGTGAGTTCCCCGCCGAGATCTTCCTCAGCCCGCTGACGACGGAGGATGTGATGCTCGTGTCCGCCGCCGTCCGGGACATCTCCGATCGCGTCGCCATCGAGACGGAGCTGCGGCGCCACCGTGACCGGCTGGAGGAGTTCGTCGGCGAACGCACAGCGGCGCTGGTCCACCTGAATCAAGAGCTGGAGTCGTTCTCGTACTCGGTCTCGCACGACCTGCGCGCACCCCTGCGCAGCCTAAACGGCTTCAGCCAGGCCCTGATCGAGGATCATGCCGCCGAGCTGGGTGATCAGACGAGGGACTACCTGTCGCGGATCCGGCGTGCCGCCCAGCGGATGACGGCGATGCTCGACGGCCTTCTCACCCTCTCACACGACACCAGGGGCGAGATCGCCTGTGTGCGCGTGGACCTGAGCGCGCTGGCCAGAGACATCGCCGATCAGCTGCAGCAGACCGACCCGGGCCGGCGGGTGCAGTTTCGCATCGCATCCGGGCTGGCGGCGCAGGCTGACCCGAACCTCCTCCGCGTCGCCCTGCAGAACCTTCTCGGGAACGCCTGGAAATTCACGACCGGGGTGGATGAGGCGCTCATCGAGGTCGGAGCGACCGAGCTCGACGGCGCGCCCGCCTGGTTCGTCCGCGACAACGGGTCGGGGTTCGATATGACGTACGCCGACCGCCTGTTCGGCGCCTTCCAGCGGCTGCACACGCAGGACCAGTTCCCTGGAACGGGGATCGGGCTGGCCACCGTGCGGCGTGTCGTTCATCGCCACGGCGGCCTCATCGCCGCCAGCGCCGCCCCCGGTGCAGGGGCGACCTTCACCTTCACCCTTGCTCCCGGAGGACGCGAGGCGGCAACGCCCGTGCCGTCGTCACGGACGCTGTGAGGCAGGTGCTTCTCGTGATTGGGCCGCACTCAGCCGCCGCCGGCCCGCGGCGGGTCGCCGATCCAGTGGCGCGGACCGGGGCCGAGGGCGGCGGCTCGGTCCATGGGATTCGCGAGCCTGCAGCGCTCGAGTGACAGGCAGCCACACCCGATGCATTCGGTCAGACCCGCCCTGAGCCGGTGGAGCTCGTCGATCCGCTCGTCGATGCGGGCGGTCCAGGCGCGGGAGAGCAGCGACCAGTCGTCTCGGGTGGGCGCGCGGTCGGGAGGGAGCCGGCTCAGCTCGGTGCCGATCTCCTCGAGGCTCAGCCCGATCCGCCGGGCGAAGACGATGAACGCGATCCTCCGCAGCACCGCCCGCGGGTAGCGGCGATGGCCCGAGCCGGCTCGCTGGGACCCGATCAGGCCCAGCTCCTCGTAGTAGCGCAGCGCCGAGGTGGCGACGCCACTGCGCTTCGCGACCTCGCTGATCGTGAGCAGGGGGACCATGCCGCCAGTGAACCACCCTCCGGGCCTTGACTTCAAGTCGACTTGAACTTGTAGCCTGGGACACGATGTTCACGCAGCTTGAGCTCGACTACCTGGCCACCCAGAGGCTGGGCCGGCTGGCCACCATCCAGCCCGACTGAACCCTCCAGGTCATCCCGGTCGGCTTCGCGTACAACGCGAGCACGCGGACGATCGACATCGGCGGCTACAGCATGGCCGCGAGCCGGAAGTTCCGCAACGTCGCCGCCGACGGCCGGATCGCGTTCGTCGTCGACGACGTCCCCTCGACCGACCCGTGGCGCGTCCGCTGCGTGGAGATCCGCGGACGCGCCGAGGCCGTCGACGCGCCCACCGGCGCGGCGGCCCGCGGTGACGGGGCGATCATCCGCATCCATCCCCGGCTGATCATCAGCTTCGGGATCACCGACCCCGACCGCGACCCCCACGAGATGGCGGTCAGCAGGCGGACCGTCAGCGCCGAATAGGCACTGAGGAGGTGACCATGACCGTCGAGCTCGACCACATCATCATTCCCGCACGGGACAGGCTGGCGTCGGCGCGGTTCCTCGCCGGCATCCTCGGCCTCTCGGCCGGACCGCCGCTCGGTCCGTTCATCCCGCTCCGCGTCGGCAACGGCGTGACCCTCGACTACGCCGACGCCGCCGACTTCCACTCCCACCACTGCGCCTTCCTCGTCGGCGACGAGGAGTTCGACGCCGCGTTCGCTCGCATCCGCCGCGAGGCCATCCCCTTCTACGCCGACCCCCACCACACCAGGCCGGGAGAGATCAACCACCACAACGGCGGCCGCGGGTTCTACTTCGAGGATCCGGACGGGCACAACATGGAGCTGCTGACCCGGGCGGCCTGACCCCGCGCCCCCACGCCGAGGCGGCGGATGCAGTGGCCTCGCCGCGGACGTGAACCGGCTGGCGGAAGAGGGGCAGGGCCTCGTCGTAGCCGAAGATCACCGGAGCGACGCGTCCAACTGACGGATCAGTTCTCCGACCCGCCCACCGCCACGCGGGGCGACCGGGTCGCGCGTGCAGCGTCGCTCGCCGCAGCCTGACCTGCATCGCGAGCCTCCTGAGCCGCCCGGTGTGCCGCCCAGGCGCTGTCACGGCCGTCAGACGGAGACGTGTCCGGTGCGCGCCATGGCCGCCTGGTGCGCTGCGGCCCGGCCATCGTCGAGGGGCCACTCTTCCCGTCCCCTCGACATGAACCCGGGCGAGGTCCCCGCCAGGCGCCTCGGCGACCGCCAGGTCGGCCGCATCGTCCAGCGCTGCGCGCGCCGCGCCGGGCTGCGGCCGCTGATCCCTGAACTGGCCACTTCCCTCCAGGCCACAGCCGCGGCATCTCGCGGCCAGCGTCCTCGATTCCCTCGTCCTCATCGCCCTGGGCCTCATGCTGGTCGACTGCGACCACACCTCTGGGGTCGACGTCCAGAGGATACTCGGGGTCGCCAGCCTCGGCGTTGGTGCAACCAGCGGGG
>JAOAPE010000081.1 GCA_025462725.1 Terriglobales bacterium
CGGGCCCACCGAGGCCACCGTGACCGCGACCTGGTGTGAGCTGCTCCCCGATCGCCCCGCCACCATCGGCCGGCCCCTGCCCACCTACCGCGTCCACATCCTCGACGAGCACCTGCGGCCCGTCGAGACGGGCGGGACCGGTGAGATCTGCATCGGCGGTCCGGGGGTCGCCATCGGCTATCTCCATCGCCCCGATCTCACCCACGACCGCTTCGTGGACAATCCCTTCCCCGGCGACCGTGCTCAGGCACCACGTCTCTATCGCACCGGCGACCTCGGTCGCCTCACCCCCTCCGGAGAGATCGAGTACCTGGGCCGCATCGACACGCAGGTCAAGATCCGCGGGTACCGCATCGAGCTCTCGGAGATCGAGGTGCTGATCCGCAGGGACCCGGCGGTGGAGAACGCGGTCGTCGCGCCGCTCGAGCATGACGGCGTGGTCGAGGAGCTGGTGGCGTACGTGACGCTGCGCCATGGCGGGGCCGCGGCGGCCGATCCCGGCCTGCGGGACCGCATCCACGAGTCCCTGGTCGACCGGCTTCCCGCCTACATGATGCCTTCCTACATCGAGGTGCTCGACCGCTTCCCCCTCCTGGCTGCGGACAAGGTGGATCGTGCTGCGCTGCCCGCACCCACGGATGCGCGACTGGGTGCGCGGCCGACGGCGTATGTCGCCCCGAGGACGCCGCTCGAGCACCAGCTGGCCACCGTCTGGGCGCAGGTCATGACGCAGGAGCGCATCTCGGTGGAGGACGACTTCTTCACCGATCTCGGCGGTCACTCGCTGCTGGCCGCATGCGTGGTCTCGCGGCTGCGCCGGCAGGCGGGGCTGGAGACGCTGGCCATCGGTGACCTGTACGCACACCCGACGATCCGTGGCCTGGCGCAGTTCATCGCCCTGGAGGATCCGGCGCCCGCACCCGCGGACGGCCGGGCCCAGATCGCGGCAGCCACGCCGCCGCGGATTCACTCCGGCCGGCGCGTCATGGCCTGTGGCGTCGCCCAGGTGGGAGCCCTCTACGGCTGGATGCAGCTGCTGAGCGTTCCCCTTCTCGTGCTGGTGTACGCGATGCTGCAGCTGCTGCACCTGCCCGTCGACGGCCTGGTGACCGGCAGAGGTCCGATGGCGAACCCGTCGAGCCGCATGCTGGCCGCCGTGGTCGCCGTCGGCGCCCTCTGGCTGGCCGCCACCACGGTCCTGCTGCCGGTCGTCGGCAGCCGGCTGCTGATGCGCGGGGTCCGTCCCGGCTGCTATCCGCTCTGGGGCGTCACCTATCTCCGCTGGTGGCTCCATGGCAGGTTCCTCGCCCTGTCGCCGGTGGCGCTGCTGGCCGGCTCGCCGCTGCTGGCGCCGTACCTGCGCATGCTGGGCACAAGGATCGGCCGCGACTGCCACCTCGCCACCGGCTCGGTCGTCGCCATGCCTCGGTACGTCGAGCTCGGGGACGGTGTGAGCATCGGGTACGGCGCGCGGCTGCTCCCCTACTTCGTGGAGGGCGGCTGGCTGCACCTGATGCCGGTCAGCATCGGCTCGGGCTGCTTCGTGGGAACCAACAGCATCGTGCTGGCCGGCGCCGAGATCGGCAGCGGCAGCACGGTGGGAGAGCAGTCCCTGGTGGCCGCCGGCCAGGTCGTCCCCGCCGACCAGCACTGGACCGGCTCGCCGCTCAGGCGACGCGACGCGGCCCCCGCACTGCTGCAGGCGATGGACGCCGCCGCCGACGGTCGTCGCTGGCCGCGCTGGGTGCTCGCGGGCTTCGCTCTCGGGGCCGCGCTGCTCATGCTGCTGCCCCTGCTGATCATGGCTCCCAGCACCGCTCTGGTGGCGCTGGTCACCGTCCACGCCGGTCTCGGCTGGGGGATGGCCAGCACCCTGGTGGCCGCCCCGCTGTACGTGCTGGTCACCTGCACCGTTGCGATCGTCGGGAAGCGTCTGGCGATGCCGGTCGCGCGCGGCGGCATCCACCACGAGCGCGGCGCCTTCGGCCTGCGCAAGTGGCTCAGCGACCACATGGTCGGCCAGACGGCCCTGATCCGCACCATCTACGACACCCTCTACCTCAAGCCGGTCCTCCGGCTGCTGGGCGCCCGGATCGGCCGCTGGGCGGAGGTGTCGACCATCAACTTCCTCGATCCGGACATGCTCACCCTCGGTGACGAGAGCTTCGTGGCCGGCGAGACGGTGGTCGCGCCCGCGGTGTTCCACCGCGGCTGCGTCAGCCTGGGTCCGGCGCGTATCGGCCGGCGCAGCTTCGTCGGCAACGGGGCGATCCTGCCGGGTGGCTGCGAGATGGGCGACAACAGCCTGCTGGGACTGCACTCCGTTCCATCCGGCTCCTCGGTCGACGCCGGCAGCATCTGGCTGGGGTCGCCCGCCATCCGTCTGCCGCGACGGCAGACCAGCCAGCCGTTTCCCGAGGACCTCACCTTCCGGCCGCGTCCCGGCCTGGTGGCCTGGCGCCTGGGGATCGAGTACCTGCGCCTGACCCTTCCGGCGGCGATCGTGGAGCTGAGCATGCTGCTCGATCTCTGGCTGACCGTCAGGCTCGCCGCCGTTCTCCCACCGCCGGCGCTGCTCGCCCTCCTGCCGGTGCTGGCTCTCGGGGCGGGCGTGGCATGCTTCCTGAGCGTCGTGGTGCTCAA
This sequence comes from Terriglobales bacterium, assembly GCA_025462725.1. Classification (GTDB taxonomy): domain Bacteria; phylum Acidobacteriota; class Terriglobia; order Terriglobales; family Acidobacteriaceae; genus JAICLA01. The sequence continues at coordinate 2,644 of JAOAPE010000081.1, forward strand.
GTGGCTCGTCATCGGCCGCTACCGCCCGCGGGTGGAGCCGATGTGGAACGTGTGGGTGCGGCGCACCGAGCTCATCACCGGCCTGTACGGGACCCTGGCCGCGCCGCTGCTCAACGGCTTCTTCACCGGCACGCCCTGGGTCGGCATGTTCCTGCGGCTTCTCGGCGCCCGCATCGGCCGTCGTGTCTGGCTCGCCACCATCGCCTTCAGTGAGTTCGACCTCGTCGAGCTTGGTGACGACGTCGCCATGGCGGAGGAGGCAGCCCTGCAGACCCACCTCTACGAGGATCGGGTCATGAAGATGTCGCTGGTCCGGGTC
>JAOAPE010000058.1 GCA_025462725.1 Terriglobales bacterium
GAGGGTGAGGTCGAGGACCTCCTCCTTCTCACCCCGGAACATCGCCAGGATCCGGTGCGACGGCAGCCTGGTGAAGGGCTCCTCGAAGGCGAAGTAGTCGGCGAACTTGGCGCCCACCTCCCGTGTGCCGTCCCGGACCCGCGACACGAGGCGTCCGCGAGACCACATCTGCTCGCGGAGCGTCCCGATCAGGTCGGCGTCCTCGGCGAAGCGCTCGACCAGGATCGAGCGGGCGCCCTCCAGGGCGGCGGCGGCGTCCGCCACGCCCCTGCCGGGGTCGACGAAGACGGCGGCGGCCGCGGCGGGATGACGCGCCGGATCGGCGAGGAGCCGATCGGCCAGCGGCGCGAGGCCGGCCTCCCTCGCGATCTGCGCCCTGGTGCGGCGCTTGGGCTTGAAGGGCAGGTAGATGTCCTCGAGCCGGGCCTTCGACTCGGCCGCCATGATCCGTGCCTCCAGCGCCTGGTCGAGCCTGCCCTGCTCGCGGATCGATTCGAGGACCGCCGTGCGCCGCTCGTCGAGGTCACGCAGGTAGCGCACCCGCTCGTCGAGCGCGCGCAGCTGCGCGTCGTCGAGCATCCCGGTCGCCTCCTTCCGGTAGCGGGCGATGAACGGGACCGTGGATCCGCCGTCGTGCAGCTCGACGGCCGCCTCGACCTGCCGCTCTCGCACGCCGAGCTCCTCGGCGATCCTCCGGTGAAGAGACGTCGTCACCATGCCCTTCTCAACTGAGCCTCGCGGTGCATTCTGCCAGCCCACGCCTGCGGGGCGATCAATGCGCAGCACACGCAGGAAGCGCACCCTCGGTGCGCTCCCTGCGTGCGCGTGTTCCCCACCCTCGTGGAACCCGGTCGCTCAGGCGGTGCCGTCAGCTCGCGGTCGCCGCCGCTCGTGATTGCGACAGGTCAGAAGGTGCCCGAGGCGCACGACTGGCCCACGCGGGCACCGCTGACCGTGTTGGCGCTGCCGTCGTTGACGGGCGCCGGGGTGTTGCCGGTGCAGGTCAGCTTTCCGCCGGGATGGTTGCCCTCGATCTCGGTTGCCGCGTCCTCGGTGGGGGCTCCGCTGGTGGGCGCGGTGTTGCCGGTGACGGTGATGGCGCCGCTGGTCGTGGTCCCGCCGACCTCCACGCCCCCCGTGTTGTTATTCACGGTGATCGCGCCGTCGACGTTGTTGGGCCCGCAGTTCGCAGCGCCGTACGGACCGCCCCCGATGAGGACGAGGCCCCAGCTCTGCGCCACGCTGATGGCGCCCCGCACCGTGTTGCTGTGACAGAAGGTGAAGGGCGCGGCCGAGGTCGAGGTGATCGCACCGGTGACGGTGGAGTCGACGACCGAGAGCGCCGCACCGGCGGCCACGGTGATCGCGCCGTTCTGGTTGGCGTTCCGCAGGCACGTGGTCGTGCCCGGTAGGCTGAGGCTGAGGTTGCCCGAGTGCGGGCCGGTGATGGTCGTGGTGCACGCCTTGGTGGCCGGCATGTCGCCGCCGGCTCCATGGGCGGTCAGCGGTCCGGCGACCCAGGCGGCGGCGACCACGAGGCCTCCGGTCAGAGCGGCGACCACGCCCCTCGAGGTGTGGTGGCGAAGGGACGTAGCCCCCTCGCGGATCCCGTGCACGGTGGCTCTCATCAGAGAGATCTCCTTGGAAACGCCTGGGCCTTTCCGCGTCGCGGTGGCGAGCTCAACCACCTGAGCTCCGGCCCGGGAGGCACGGAACTCATGTGCACCACTTGTTGGTAGTGTGGTTGTTGTGATTGTGCTGTGAGTATAGTCACATGCACGTACGCGCTGCATTGACACAGTGAACTGCGCAAACGACGCACTCACCGGCGGCCGGGGCTACGGCGCGCGGCGAGGCCGGCCCGGGCGGGTGCCTACGCCGGGGCCGGGCGCCCCGACTGGGAGCCGGCCGCATGGATGATCGTGCCCACGTGCTCGCCCGCCAGGGCTCGGCGGATGTTGCCCGGGGTGAGCCCGTTGACGATCTGGATCTCGTGGACGTGCTTGGCGTGGGCCATCCGCTTCAGGACCATGACATCCACGGGGAGCGTGGCCAGGTCCATCGCCAGGAGCTCGGCGGCGCTGATGCGCGGGATGAGCTCCGGTGAGGCACCCTCCACCGCCGGGTCGCCCGTGAACACGCCGTCGACGTCCTTGACGTAGACGGTGCGGGCCGCGCCGTAGGCGTCGGCGAGCAGGAACGCGCCGGAGTCGGTGCGGTGCGGCGGGATCCGCCCGAGCTCGGGAGGGAACTCGTAGATCCCGTAGGGGGGGTACCCGTTGGAGACCACCGCACGGCTCGCGGCGAGGTGCACGGCGAGCTGGTGGGCGACCGTGGTGTGCTGGAGGTAGGACACGCCCTCCGCGGCGAGCAGCGCGGCGACCAGATGCCCGTTCTGCTCGGCCTCGGTGGAGACCAGGGCGGCGAGGACGCCGGTGGGCAGGCCCAGGTCCAGGCCCACGCTGAGGATGTGGCGGGCCCGGATCCCGGGGCCGGTGAGGATGAGCAGCCGGTGCTCGGCGAGCGCGCCGCGCAGCTCCTCGACGACCGGGCCCACCACGTCGCGGCCCCGGTCGATGATCGACCGCCCGCCGAGGACGACGACGTCGAGCCAGGGCAGCAGCCGGATCACCGGGCGGTCGATCGGGCGCACCAGCTCGCGGTCGAGCAGCGTCTGGCGCATCAGCGCGGACGGCACGTCCTTCACGGTGCTCTCCTGGGTGCCGGGACGGCGAGGTGCATCACGCGGCCGAGATGATCGTGCCGACGTGCTCGCCGGCC
>JAOAPE010000075.1 GCA_025462725.1 Terriglobales bacterium
TGGGTGGACTGATGTACTCGTGGTTCGGGAACTCGTCGCTCGCGCGTGTGGTGGGGCTGCTGCTCTCCGGCGCGGCGGTCGTCGTGGCGGGCTGGCTGGGCACACGCCACGGCGGCGTTCCGCTGCGCCGCGAGGCCGCGGTGGTCACCCTGAGCCTGCTGATCACGCCGCACCTTCTCGGCTACGACCTGGTGCTGCTGCTGCCGTTCCTCATCGCCGTCCTGGCCGACGGGCGTCGGCGCGCTGTCCTCGTCGCCGGCTTGCTGCTCCTCGACGCCGCCACCTGGCTCGACACGGGCACCGCCTCCCTCTTCCCGCCGGGACGGCTGACCACACCCCTCCTCTGTGTGCTCGCGGGCTGGTGGATCTGGCAATCGCGGGAAAGCGTGGCGGCCAACGCCACACGACAGTCACTGCTGCAGGCTGGGGCCCCAGGCTTCTGCCCCTACGAACCGCGAGGCGCGATCGACTCCCTGACGTGCGCTGCGAGCTGCTCGACGCTCGCTTCGCGGCTCAACTCGATCATCCACTCCGCCATCGCTTCGGCGGCGGCGCGCAGCTCGTAGCCATTGCGGTCCAGGAACACCGCCATGGCCAGGAACGCGGTCCGCTTGTTCCCGTCGACGAAGTGCTGTCCCTCGGCGAGGCCGTGCGCCAGGACGGCGGCGAGATACGCGACGTCTGGGTCGACGTAGTGGGCGCGCCACATGGGACGCGCCAGCGCTCCCTCGAGCCTCGGCAGGCTGCGCAGGCGGCCCTCCGCCTTGTCCTCCGTGCACCCCACCACCTCGGCGTGGATCGTCAGGACGTCCTCCACCGTGAGGTAGATCACCCCTGCCGGTCGTGCTCGTCGAGACGGTCGAGGGTGGCGCGATGCCGTTCCGCCAGCCGCGCCGCCGCCTCCCGGGTGGATTCGTGGGCAAGGTCGGCGCGGACGATCCGCAGCTCGCCCCGGGGAGTCTCCTGGACGACGACCTCGACGCCTGGCCGGTAGCCAGCCGCCTCAAACTCGATGGGTAGGGCGACCATGTTGCTGTTCCCGACCCGCCGGATCCGCATGCGCTTCTTCACGACCCAAGGATATCTCAGGGGATATCCGTACGGCGGTCAGCCGCAGGGACTGGTCGTCGACAGGGACCACTTCAATCAACGTTGAAACGTGACGGGAGGTCGAGGTGAAGGATCCGGCTGACACGGTGCAGGTGCTGGCGTTCGACATCTTCGGGACCACGGTCGACTGGCGCACCGGGGTCGCGGAGCAGGTTGCCGAGATCGCTGCGGAGCGGGGCGTCGCTCTCGACGCCGGGGCGCTCACCGACGCCTGGCGGGAGCGGTATCTGCCGTCGATGGCGCGGGTGCGCTCCGGCGAGCGGCCGTGGGCGTTCCTCGACACCCTCCACCGCGAGTCCCTGGACGAGCTCCTCGAGCTCTTCGACGTCGCGGATGCGTTCGAGGAGGCGTCTCGCCGGCGGCTGGTGCGGACCTGGCACCGGCTCCCCGCCTGGGAGGACGTCGCCGAGGGCCTCCACCGCCTGCGAAGGCGCTATACGGTCGTCGCCCTGTCGAACGGCGGATTCGCCCTGCTGGTCCGCCTGATCAAGGCGGCGCGCCTCGACTTCGACGCCATCCTCTCGGCGGAGAACGCACGCACCTACAAGCCGGATCCTTCCGTGTACCGGATGGCCGCGGAGCTGCTCGACGTCGCGCCGGGCCAGGTGCTGATGGTCGCGGCCCACCGGTGGGACCTCGAGGGAGCGCGGAGCGCCGGCCTGCGGACCGCATTCGTCGAGCGCCCGGCGGAGAAGGGTCCCCATGGCGTCGCCGACCGAGCGGCGGACACCGTCAGCGACGTCGCGACCACCAGCTTCGTCGACCTAGCCGAGCTGCTCGGCTGCTGACCCCGGGGGCACATCACGTACCGTGGATCATGTGTCCTGCATCAGCGCCGAGGCACGGCACGCACCGTCGCCCGGGCGCTGGTCGACGCGGCCACGGATCGCTCACAGGAAAGGAGGCCCAGGATGTTGTTCGGCGAGGAGCACGTGCAGCGCTATGTCGACAGCGACGGAGAGGTGGGGCACGAGTGGCAGGGGACGAAGACCCTCATCCTGACCACAACGGGGCGGCGGTCGGGCGCCGAGCGTCGCAACGCCCTGATCTACGGCCAGCACGGGGACGACTACCTCGTCGTCGCCTCCAAGGGCGGGGCCGACGACCCTCCCGCGTGGTACCTGAACCTGCAGGCCAATCCGGAGGTGCAGGTCCAGGTGCTCGGCGACCGCTTCACTGCCCGCGCCCGCACCGCGACGCCCGAGGAGAAGCCGGCCCTGTGGCGGACGATGACCGCCGAGTGGCCCGCCTACGACGAGTACCAGCAGAAGACCGAGCGGGTGATCCCGGTGGTGATCCTGGAGCGCGCCTGATCACTGCGTGAGCTTCACCGTGACCGCGCCGGCCTGGCCGAAGGCATCGAGCGCCCAGGTGCTCGACGGCACCGCATGGACCGGGATATTGTTCACCAGCTGCCCCCAGGTTGGGTGGCCGGCCACTGTCTTGAAGACGGCGTAGTACTCGACCAGCGCATTGGCGGGATCGACCACCGGAAGCAGGTAGTAGCTGCCGCCGGTGACGTACACGCCCGGTCCGGAGCCGGTCCCGGCGACCGAGGAGAGCGTGGCCCCGACCTGGTGTCCCGAGGGTGCGCTCACCTGTCCCTGCCAGGTATTGGCGAACTTGTCCACCGGGCTGTACGACTGTTTCTGCGCTCCGTACAGGTAGTACTGGTGGCCCACGACGAGAGGCGCGG
>JAOAPE010000042.1 GCA_025462725.1 Terriglobales bacterium
TTCCCTCGCCGACGGAGCGGCCCTCGAGCTCCTCGGCCGGTGGACGAGTGCCGCGGCATGATCAACGCGCGGGTCTGGTCCTCGTCCCTCACCGCCCCTCCGGGAAGGCTTACCGACGTCTCACTTCCCGTGGTCGCGATGGGTCCGAGGAGCATCTCGCTCCCCGGAGTCACCGTCTCCGACGTGGGTGCGGAGCGCGTGTTCACGAGCGACGATCTCCGCCTCGCCCCGCGTGACGGTGGCGGACCACTCTGTTCTCCCGAGCATCGCCGGGAGGCGCGAGCCTTCGGCGTGGTGAACGTCGCCTTCCATCTCTCGCGTGGCCTCGACTGCATCTCCGCGTTGCTGGGCCGCGCACTGCCGCTGCTGGTGGCCAGGATCGGGGTCCACGCGTCGCAGGCGCCGCGCTGGGGTGGCGGCCACTATCGCCTGCCCGCACTCACCTACACGAAGCTCCCGGAGGAGGAGCCGCCCCTCCCTACGGGGGAGATCCATCTGGGATTGGGGAGCGGTTTCATTCCCTTCGAGGGGAGGCCGTACTTCCATGCCCCCTCCCACAACGCCGGCATCATCTGCCACGAGCTCGGCCACCATCTGATGCGGCACACCGCCGACCTCCGGCTCAACTCGGGCCGTCCTCCCGATGCGCAGGCCAACCGCAAGATCGCGCTCGACGAGGGGACCTGCGACTACCTCGCCGCCATTCTCCTCGAGACGCCTGACATCTTCGGCTGGCACCGGCACCACGTTGCCACCACGTCGCTGCAGAGGCGGCGGCTGGACGGTCCGTGGACGATGGCCGCCTATGCCGGCAGCCGCACCGACGACCCTCACTCCGACGGGGCGATCTGGGCGTCGGCGCTGTGGGCCGCCCGGTCGAAGCTGGAGCAGTGCGGCGTCGCCGGCGAGGAGTTCGACCGGCTGCTGCTCAGGGCCCTGGCGCGGATCGGACGGTCGCCGGCCGGCGCCTCGCGCGCGGAGGCCCTGCAGCGGCGCATGGAGTTCGGTGGCGCCCTCCACGCCCTCCTCGATGAGGACCAGAGCCCCGCTGGGCGCGTCGGTGGCGTCGTCGAGGCGGTCTTCGCCTCACGTGGCATCGAGGTCGGCTTCGACAACGACGAGCTGCGGGACCGTGCTCGGGCGCGGGTGCTGCGACCCGTCAGCGGTGGGCGATGAGCGGCCGCCGCACGTCGAGGCCGTTGGACCTGGCGATCGCGGCCGCCTCGGGGATCGGAGGCCTCTGGACCTTCCGGCAGTACGGCCGGCCCCACCTCAGGGCGCTCCTCGCCGGTCTGGGCTTCCGCATCGGTGAGCTGCTCGCCGACCTCGGCCAGCCCTGGCCGCTCGCGATCGTGGTCGACGCGGTTCTCGGTGGCCAGCACGCGGCCGGCCTGCTCGGTCGCGCCGTGGCCCTGTTCGGCGGATCGCGCATCGCTCTGCTCACCGCGGCCGCGCTCGCCTCGCTCGCTCTCGCCCTCGCCAGTGCGCTCTTCGACTACCTCGGAGATCGCGTGATGAACGGAGCCGGGCAGAGGATGACCGCCGCCATCCGCGTGGACCTCTTCGCCCATCTCCACCGCCTTCCGCTGGTCTTTCACGAGCGGCGGTCACTGGGTGACCTGACCAGCCGGCTGACGATCGACACCGACCGCATCCAGGATGCCCTCGTCGACGTCTTCTCGACCCTCCTCCCAGGGGTTCTCACCGTCGTGGGGCTGCTGGTCACGGTCCTCTGGGTGAACTGGGAGCTCGGCCTGGTCCCGGTGATCACCGGGGCGATCGTCCTCGTCGTGATCCTCTGGTACGCACGGCTGGCCCGGGAGGCGGCACGGACCCAGCGGGCTCGCGAGGGGACCCTGGCCGGCCAGGTGACCGAGGTCCTCGCGGGTATCCGCACCGTGCACCTGCTGGGCACTCACTCCCTTCACGACGAGGCGTTCGCGGACGTCAACGGCGCCAGCCTCGCCGCCGGCCTGCGCTCCGTCGATGTGGTCGCCCGTCTCACCCCGCTCGTCGAGACCGTGTCCGGGCTGGGCACCGCCGCACTTCTGTGGCTGGGTGCATGGGGCGTCCTCCACGGCGCGTGGAGTCTGGGCCTGATGCTCGTCGTCATGGCCTATGTGCGGAACATGCTGAAGCCGATCCGCTCGCTGTCGGGGCTGTCGCAGACGCTGAGCAAGGGTGGAGCGGCGGCGGAGCGCCTGTCCGCGATCCTGGGGCAGCCGGCGCCGCGCAGCGTCGCGCGGAACGGAACGGACAGGCTGCTCCAGCAGGGACGCGCACGTGGCGCCATCGAGCTCCGGGACGTCAGCGTCGACTACGGGCGTGGAGAGGTGCTCCGATGTGCGTCACTCTCGGTGACTCCGGGAGAGTGCGTCGCCCTGACCGGGGCGAACGGTACCGGCAAGTCGTCGGTGCTCGCCCTCGTCGCCGCTCTCTACCGGCCGACCCGCGGCGCGGTCCTCATCGACGGCTCGCCGATCGATGATCTGCCGCTCCGCTGGCTTCGCGAACAGGTGGCGGTCGTCCCCCAGGAGACCGCCCTGTTCTCCGGTACGCTCCGGGACAACATCCGCTACGGGCGCCCCACCGCATCGGAGGAGGAGGTGGTGGCGGCAGCCAGCCACGGGCTCGTCACAGAGTTCGCTCAGGACCTTCCTGGCGGCCTGGACTGCCGCCTCGGCGATCGAGGCGTCGGCCTCTCCGGGGGACAGCGTCAGCGCGTCTCCATCGCACGCGCGCTGCTGCGCGACGCGCCCATCGTGCTGCTCGACGAGCCCACCTCGGAGCTCGACGTCGAGGCGGAGGCGGCGGTGCTGCGCGCCCTGCGACTGCTGATGGAGGGGAGGACCGTGCTCATGGTGTCCCACCGTCCCGCGCTGCTCGACCTCGCCGACCGCGTCGTGGTGGTGCGGGACGGCCGGCTGGTCGATGACCGGATGCTCGGTGGCGGTGGCACGTATCGCCAGGCCGGCTGACCATGGCGGGGCCGGTGACGCCCATGGCCCGAGCCGTCGGCGTGACCGCGGGAGTCGGCCTCATCCTCGACGGGGGGATGTGTGGGCTACGCGACCTCGCTGGCGGCGTGCGGAGAGGACGACGACCTCGAGGAGGCGCTGCGCGAGGTGGTGCCGGAGGTGCGGGCGTACCTCGCGAGGAAGGGCACGACCTTCGGACGTATCCCTATGTTCGCGCGCAGTCGACTAGGGTTGAGGAGGGCAATTCCTAGCCCGTTTATAGGGAAGGTGAAGATGATGAGGTTCCATCATTCACGGTTACGGCGCGAGCTGGCAGTAAAGGGGCTCTCTGTGAAGAGGCTTGCCGAAATGGCCCATGTGAGCTATGGAACGGCAAGACGTGCTTTCGATGGGCAGCGGGTTCGGAGGACTTCAGCCATTAAACTCACGGACGCCCTGGACAGGATCCCCGATGTGCCCGGGATGGCGGGCGTGTTGCTTGATCCCGAGTGACATAGCCGCCGTGTCAGCGCTACGCGCCGGACGAGACCGGTCACCGACACGCTGTAGCTCTACACACGCCGCAGTTGCCAGGCATCCAGGAGGTCCGTCGGCTAGTAGTGCACGTAGCGGCTGACCATGGTCAATGTGGTATGGCCCAGCACTCGCTGGAGCGTGATAGGGACCACCCCCGCGGCTATGGCACGCGAGGCGAACGTGTGGCGGAACTTGTGCGCGTGCACGTGGATGCCCGTCTCCTTGCC
>JAOAPE010000080.1 GCA_025462725.1 Terriglobales bacterium
CGCGAGCGACCTCGCATGCGAAGTCGTCTCGATCGACATGGAAGGGGCGTTGCACTGTCAGGCCGACGGGGTCCGATACGGCGATCCAGATCTCGCGCTGGAGTTCAAGCAGCTCGGTGGCAATTTCGAACTAGACTCGGCCAACCTCGGGCTGCTCGGCGGACTGCTCCCGACTCTTGTCCATATCCAGGCCTCCGATCCCGCTGCGGGACGACTTAAGCGCATGATAGACTCGATCGTTGAGGAGTGGCTCGCCGACCGACCAGGCCGCGAAGTCGTCGTTGATCGTCTTATCGAGGTCTTGCTGGTGGAGGCTCTGCGGTTTCGCTCCGAAGGCGTGGACGTCATCGGACAAACGGGCCTCCTCGTGGGGTTGGCTGATCCGCTTCTCGCCCGCGCCCTGAGACGACTTCATAATGACGTTGCTCACCCCTGGTCGGTGGAGGAACTCGCCAAGGAGGCCGGGCTGTCCCGCTCGGTTTTCAGCGAGCGCTTCGGCCAGAAGGTCGGAGTACCCCCGATGCAATACCTGATGGATTGGCGAATGGCCTTGGCCAAGGCCATGCTTCAGCGGGATGCCCCTCCATTGGAAGCCGTTGCGGTCGCGATTGGCTATCAGTCAGCAAGCGCCCTCAGCACCGCCTTCCGCCGAGAGGTCGGTAGCCCGCCCAGTCACTTCGCTCGCACCGCAGCCGGATAAGCAGCGGCCGGCCGCAACGTGCCGATCAGAAGTTATGAGCCTGCGGCCTTTAATTCAAGACCGCTGTGGGCAATGAGATACCGAGGTTCCGCACGACGACCTCATCAGTCAATTTCAACATCCGGACCATTCGAGCAATTGCAGACTTGGTGCCGCGGAACGTGACGAGCCGTCGCGCGAGGGCGTCTTCGAGACGGCAATAGCCGGTCCAGACCTTTGTAAAGGCGGCCAAGTCGGCCTCGATCACGACGTCGCGATTCTGCCCAGGATCCTTCAGGCAAACCTCGATCTCATCTTTTCGGATCAGCAGCCACCAATGGCGCGGATTGCGGCTGCCCTTGGGGATGCCCCTGAAATCGAAGTGCAGGACAAATTCCTGCGCCGGAATATCCTTGCGATCGATGTGCTGGCGTATGCCCCCTATCAGCAATTTTGAATCGAGATCGTCAGGACCAACGAGGCCCCCTCCCCACTTGAGCCCCCATTCGCCCATCATCTCGATCATCGGACGAAATGCCTCTCCGGCTTCCGTCAGCACATAGATGTGCCCTCTGCCCTTTTCCTTCGCATTGGGCTGAATGACACCAGCGGCCGCCAATTCCTTCAGGCGTTGCGCAAGCATGGTTCTGGAGATCAGCGGGATGGTCGCCAGGAAATCGCCATAGGATCTGGGGCCATAATAGAGCTCGCGAATGATCAGCGGCGACCATCGATCGCCGAATATCTCGGCCGTCTTCGCGACGGGACAGAACTGACCGTATCTGATCATGAGCTCGACCTCACGGGCGCTTGGGAAGTCTCTTTTCCGTACCAATCCTCGAAATGTATCCCAGCGATGTGTGATCGACCCATCACGCTTTCAAGCGAAGCAAGCCGTTTTTCAGCCCATCCGCGCACAGGAAGTTGGGTACGGAATACAAACTTGATATCGAACGCCCCGGCGCCAATTGTGGGTATGGGGCAGCGATCCCTTGGATGGCTTCAATCAGTTTTCAGCGAGAGGCCGCAACGTGACAGAGCTGCTGTTGATCGTTTCGCTATCGTTTTCCACACTTAGAGGAGACCCAAGATGGCAACAAGTGTCAAACAGATGTTGGAAGCTGCGAACGCTATCGTTCCGAAAATCACGTCAGCGCAAGCCGACGGCCTGATCGCGAAGGGCAATACCCTAATCCTTGATGTTCGTGACGCGCCGGAGGTCGCCGCAAGCGGCAAGATCGCCGGCGCCATAAACGTGCCACGCGGCATGTTGGAATTCCGTGCCGACCCGGAATCCCAGTATCACGATAAAAACTTCGAAAGGGGAAAAACGGTCATTCTGTATTGCGTCTCTGGCGGGCGAGCGGCTCTCGCTGGCAAGCTGCTCAAGGAACTGGGTTACGACGACGTCTACAATCTCGGTAGCTTCAAAGACTGGACCGGGACGGTCGACAAGATCTGAATGAAGACAACGGCCCGAAGCGGTTGCTGCGCAACAGAGATACGGCAGCAGATGCCGCCTCTGGCGCTGTCACTAGCGACACGTCGCTAAACCCCGGCAAGTTCGGGCCGGACCGACTCAAACGAACACGACGAGCAGTGCGCATGACGATGAGAGGACGAACTCTGACTAAGCCGTTCACAACTTCTCCGAACGATAAGTCGAACCACGCTCTGGTCTATGACGTCCCCGCCAGCGAAGTGCCGCAAGGCCGCGTCAGGACTTCTCTGGTGAGGTCCAATGGCGACGCCACCGTGATTGTTCCTATCCGCCACAAGTAACGTGCTATTGCGAGCGAAAGCCGGCCAGGTAAATGGCCCAACACGGCGAAACTTCTTCGACCGTTAGTGGCGCAGGCGCATGATATCTTGCGTGAGCGCTTTGAAGCAGGCGGCTCAGCCGAAGACTATCTATACGATAGGACGAGACTTGCCGACAGCACAGTGGTTGGTCTGCTCCACATTGCATCGATATCTAACGGAATACGCGATCGGAGCACGGTCGCTCCACTCGCAGCGATTGCGGTGGGTGGTTACGGACGAGGGGAACTGGCCCCGGGCTCCGACCTCGACTTGCTCTTTCTTCTCCCTGAAGGAAATCAAGCTTGCGCACGAGGCGTTGCGCCGACAATAAAGGCTTGCATCACCGCAGTCGTCGCAAGCCTCTGGGATCTGGATTCGAGCTAGATCATGCGGCGCGGTCGCCGAGCGAATGC
>JAOAPE010000079.1 GCA_025462725.1 Terriglobales bacterium
GAAGTCGGCGGGGATGCGGATGATCGCGGCCACCTGCTGGCTGTCGAGCAGCCGGCGGGCCTCGGCCATGCTCGTCTCCTCGAGCTGGTAGGCCTCGGTGTCCGAGCGCAGGATCGTGGCCATGCGCTGGGCGGCGGGGCCGTGGTCCTCGACCACCAGCGCCACCGGCTGGCGCCCCACCGACAGGGTGAGCACGTAGAGGAGCAGTGCCATCGCCAGTGGCGGGATCAGCGCCGCGGCGATCGCTGCCGGCGATCGCCGCCAGATGGCGAGGTCGAGCACGGCGAGTCGCCACAGGGCGCGCTCCCAGCGGATCACGCCCGCACCCCCCGGCGCAGCGCGAACCCGGCCAGGCCGACGCCGAGCACCGCCCAGCCCACCAGCGCGGCGGCGTCGAGCAGCATCGGCTCGGGGGTGACCCGCAGCCCGTGGACGGCGTGCTGAAGCAGCCCCACCGCGTAGTAGACCGGCGAGCTGTGGGCGATCGTCCAGATCAGGTTGCCGTCGAAGCGCTCGGGCTCCAGCGAACCGCTGTCGATGTACAGGGGCAGGGCCAGCCCGAAGAGCAGCGACGCCACGGGCAGGGTGCGCCGCATCACCCCGCCGACGGCGACGCCGATGCAGGAGAAGATGACCACGCAGAGGAGCAGGGCGCCGGCCAGCTCCAGGGGGTGGCGGGGGACCACGCCGTAGCCGGCCACCACCACCCCGGTGGTGAGCGCCATCGCCACCGCGCTCACCAGGCTGGTGGCGAGGGCGCGACCGGCGAGCGGCAGCAGCGGGTTGGTCGGAGAGACCGCCAGCCCGGCAATGGTGCGCGACTCGAACTCGCGGGCGACCGCGGTGGCGCCGAGGATGCCGGCGACGACGAAGGCGTCGAGCGCCAGCGCGCTCACCACCAGGTAGGGGATGAAGTCGGTCTCGTGGTCGACCAGCGGGGTCTCGACCGGACGGACGTGCACCCCGGGGAGGTTGTTCTCCCGGGAGAAGGCCAGGATGGCGGTGGGAACGGCCCGCTGGATGTCCGAGGTGAGGTCGGCGTTGACGTTGTCGATGGCCACCGAGATTTGCACCGGCAGCCCCGAGGCCAGGTCGGCCGAGAAGCCCGGCGGGATGGTGATCATCGCCACCAGGTCGCCGCGCGCCAGCTCGTCCTCCGCCTGCGCATAGCTCATCGTGCGCAGCGCGAAGGAGTGGTGGGCGGCGGCGAGGTCGCCGGCGAACCTCTGCGCGAGGGCACCGCCGACGTCCTGGTTGACGAAGGCGGTGGGGGCGCGGCTGCCGGTGAGGCCGAAGACGCTGACCATCAGCAGGAAGGTGACCGCCTGGATCACGGTGAGCACCACCAGCAGGCGGGAGCGCCGCAGCTGGGCGAGCTCGGCGCCGAAGCCGGCGCGCACCACCACCAGGGCGTGCCTCACCCGCGCACCTCGGCCGGCTCGAGCACCCGGAACACCTCGGCGAGGTCGGCGGCGCGCACCCGGAAGCCGCCGATGGAGAGGCGCTGCAGCAGCCGGTGGACCACGTCCTCCGGGGTCGCCTCGCCGGTGACGAACACCGACGCTCCGCTGAGGGTCGCCTCGGTCCTGGTCACCCCGGGCAGCGAGCCCACCGCGGCCCCCACCCTGCTCGCGGTCTCGGGGTCGCAGTCGATGTCGATGCACTGCCCGGCGCGCGCCACCAGCGCCTGCGGGGTCTCGTGGATGAGGAGCCGCCCGTCGCGCAGCACCGCGGCGGTGTCGCAGAGGGCCTGCACCTCGTCGAGGTGGTTGCTGGCCACGACCACGGTGGTGCCCTGCGCTCGGAGCAGCCGGATGTGGGCCCAGATCGCGTGGCGCGCCTCGGCGTCGACCCCCAGGGTGGGCTCGTCGACGATCAGCAGCTCGGGCTCGTGGAGCAGCGAGCGGGCGATCGCCACCCGGCGGCGCAGGCCGCCGGAGAGCGTCCCCACCACCTGCTGAGCCCGGTCGGAGAGCCCGAGCAGCTCGAGCACCTCGGCGATGCGGCGGTCGGCCCGCGGCACCCCGTAGAGCGCCGCGGCGAAGCGCAGGTTGTGGTGGGTGGTGAGCTCGTCGTAGAGAGCGGTCTCCTGGAAGACCACACCCATCCGGCGCCGCAGCCTCGAGCCCGTGGCCGGAAGCCTCTCGCCGAGCACCCATGCCTCGCCGCCGGCGAGCGGGCGGAGCCCGGTGAGGACCCCGAGCAGGGTGCTCTTCCCGGCGCCGTTGGGGCCGAGCACCCCGGTCACCCGGCCCGGCTCGAAGTCGACGGTGATGCCACTCAGCACCTCGTGGCGGCCGCGACGGCAGCGGGCGTCGCGGAGCCGCACCGCGGGATGGGGGGCGGGATCGGCGGCGCCGCCCGCGGGGACGGCGTCGGAACCAGGCGTCTGCGGTCGCACGGCGTCGTGTGCCTCGGTCTGGGGTGGAGGGGGAGCCCGCTCGGAGTGTCCGGGCACGGCGATGTCGTCTGCATGAACGGCGCCGGCGCGACAATTCTTGCAGCACCTGCGCAGACCGGGGACATGTGAGGATTCACATGTCAGCGAGGCGTCATCGACCGATCCGGGACAGTGCGCCGACTGTGTCAGCGCAGTGCCGGCAGATCGCCTCAGCTCTCCGCCGCGCCCACCTCGACGGCGCGCATCACCTCGCGGGCACGGCGCTCGCGGTCGAGCCGCTCCATCTCCTCCGCCA
>JAOAPE010000011.1 GCA_025462725.1 Terriglobales bacterium
TTCCGGGTATCCGCTTTCGTTCCACTTGCAAGAACTCCCTCAGCCCGTTCACAGCCTGCACTACGCTCTTATGCACCATAGCGTCACCAGCTGTGATCTTGATGTAATTGCGTGCGCTTCGCACAAAGGCGTTGAACTCGGCCACAGGGTATTTGCGCTTGTCGGAAAGTGCCAAGTCGAACGCTATCCGTAGATCGGCAACCTGCTTAGCGAGCCGATCCTTCTCCGATTCCGCCATGACCATTCCAGCTTGATCTATAGCGACCACACAATTCAAATGGATTATAGACGGAAACGGGATTTCCCGGTCCCAATCGGCTGCCAGCAAGCACATTGGCGATTCCTTACCAACTGAGGCGGGCATTCGTGTCGGTGAACAACTCATGGACGTCGAGTGTCCGGTTTGGCCCTTTCTCGTCAACTTCCCGGCTTGAGGAAACCGAAAGCCTCGCCGACTCTCGACCACTAATGTTTGTGGAGCGCATCCTCATCGCGCCTTGCTCCGACGAAATGAAGCCCTTGCCGGAAGCCCTCTTTCTACGCTTTCTCGAACACAAGATGGGTCGCATATTCCGAAGTCTTGCGTTCGGTTAAGGAAAATCCCAGCGCATGAAGGTCCAGACCATCGAACAGCGACTCTCCCTGACCAAGAAGAACGGGTGCCGACACGATGTGGAGCGAGTCGATCAAGCCGGCTCTTAGATACTGCCGCACTGTGGCCACGCCGCCTCCGATCTTGACGTCTTTGCTGCCTGCAGCCTTCTTCGCGAGGATCAGTGCCTCCTCGAATCCGCCCCTCACAAAGTGGAAGGTGGTTCCACCTTCCATCACCAGAGGTTCACGGTCGTAATGCGTGAGAACGAAGGTAGGTGCATGGTACGGCGGATCGTCACCCCACCAGCCCTTCCATGAGTCGTCTGGCCATGGGCCGCGCACCGGACCGACCATGTTGCGGCCGAGGATGAAGGCACCGAAGTTCTCCATCGACCGCTGAGCAAACATATCGTCTACATCCCCTGTGGTTCCCCCCTCCTTCCCGACCATGGAGCAAAAGGTCTTAGTATGAAAGAACCACTGAAACATCTCTGGTCCCCGCTTCCCCAGCGGATCTTCCAGGCTCTGTTCGATCCCAGCGCCGAAACCGTCCAACGAAACACCAAATCCCGCTACCCGAACCTTTGACATCCCAATCCTCTCCCTCACTATAGGTTATGCTGACTATTTGTAGCTTTGGCCGAAGCCGCGACAGCTTCAGCCAACCTCGACGGGCCCAAAATCCGCTCGCCGCCCAAAGATCCAGCGATGATCTTCATAACTCGGGGCACCCGGCCCCACGCTTAGCGGAAATGCGGATGGCGCCGCTCTAAGGTCAAAGCCGCGCCACCAATCATCTTCGCAGCCAAGAATCTCCTCAACACCAGCTCCAGAGCCGTGACCTACAACACACGCTGGGCCCGAATTAAAGTGCCGAATCAATCATCCGCACAAAGAGGTCGCTGCTGAGCAATCCGTGACTCCACACAGGATCCAAATCAGCCAAAGGTTTGCTCGCCACTATTTCTTCGCTCGATTTGCCGAGGGCCTTCAGTGTTTGCACGCGATGACGCACCGCAACCAGCATATCCCGAAACTTGATAAGGTCGGCTTTGTTGCCCAGCGGGCCATGTCCCGGAACGATCTTGGTGTTGTTGTCGGCCAAGGGCAGAACTTTGTCGGCGGCGACAATCATCCCGTCGATCTTTCCGCCGGTGCTGGCGTCGATTACCGGGTAAGAACCGTTAAAAAAAGTGTCGCCCATGTGAATCACGTTGGCTCTTTGGAAGTGAATGTAGATATCCGTGTCGGTATGCGCAGGCTGGAAATATTGCAGCATCACGACTTCACCGTTGGCCTGCAGTATTTGGCTGGTACTGAATGTCTGCTGCGGCAAGGCATCCGCAGGCGATGCTGGAATATGCAAACCCAAAACCAGACTGTCGTGTGGCTCTGCCATGCGTGCTTTGGTGTTTTCATGGGCCAGCACTGTGGCGCCAGCGGCGTGCAGATTGGCGTTATTGTCCGTGTGGTCGAAGTGCCAGTGTGTGTCGATGACGGTCGTCAGCGGCGCATTGCCCAGCCCATCGAGCGTTTTTTTCAACTTCGGCCAGGCCGGCAGGAGAAACGTATCCACCAATATCTTGCCATCGGGCCCGTTCAACACCACAACGTTTCCTCCGGGCCCGGAAAGCAACGTGAGATTTTTCGCCAACACTTGCGCCTCGATCGGAGCAGCACCCATCTGCGCCCGCATGGCCGCGAGAGGATCGGTTGGAGCAGTTGCCGCCTGTTGCCGAAGGCTAGGAAGGCCGGCGCTCAGAAGAGTTGAAGGGAAAAGTTTCACCAGCAACGCGCTTCCCGCAAACCCGGCGCAATTTCGCAACATTTCGCGCCGTGTGCTTTGCTTCTCCAAAAACTTTGGGCTCATCTTTGTCCGGCTTTCAAGTGTGGATTACGCGCTTTGAGATCTAACGAAAACTCGAATGGAAGAATGCCACAGCGACTGCGTCCGCATGGTGGATGTTCATTGCGTGAATCACTTTTCTCGCGTGCTTTGTTTCAGAACTTCGATTCCTATCAGAGAAATAGTGTTGTGTTTCGTTCTTCTACCCAGTACTTTACCTATGTCCCGGTTGTTTCGCTAGCGGTAAAATGGCAATAAATGTCGGAAAAGGGTCAATCTCGTAAATCCATGTTCTCAGGCGCGAAGAATATGGAAGAACTGCGCCGTCTGTATGAGAGCGATACGCCAGTATTGGCGTATGAGTTCAAGAGACGGGCAGTTGAGGATTGGACGCCCGTGCACAGTCACCTGCGCGGGCAACTCGTCGCACTGACCCAGGGAATGCTAATCGTGGAGGTAGGAAGCGAACGATTGATGCACACCTCCCAGCGTTGCGCATGGATTCCCCCAAATTGTAAGCACGCGGGGCGTTCTGTTGGAAGCGCTGCTGGCTCGATGCTTGATTTGTCTCCAGAACTGTGTCGAGGACTACCCAAGACGCCCTGCATCTTTAACTCATCGGAGCTACTGTTCGCCATAGTTCATCGGATGCTCCGTTGGGACCTCCGCCAGCCGCTCAGCGCTGCGCAGAAGCACTTGATCGCTACGCTTCGTGATGAGATTCGAAAGCCTGACCAGGAGCCCTTGCGTTTGAAAATGCCAAAAGAAGAAAGACTGGCCAAGGTCGCAGATGCTCTGCTGGATGACCTTGGGGATGATCGCACGCTGGACGCTTGGGCGAATGTCGCCGGAATGGCCCGCCGTACTTTCATGCGCGCGTTTTCCGCAGAGGTAGATATGTCATTTGGTCGTTGGCGACAGCAGGCGCGGTTGTTTGCTGCCCTTGAAATGCTGGCACAAAAGAAATCTGTCACGGAAGTCGGGTGCGCAGTCGGTTACAGCAGTGTAAGTGCCTTCATTGAAATGTTTCGGACTACGCTGGGAGCCACACCACAGAGATTCTTTCGAGACAGGCGTTCGTAGCCATGCGGCAGTGACCTTGACCTTGGGGTCCGTTATTGGTGAATGACGAGGCAAGAGCCAGCGGTTCACTCATTTCCACTGTAAGCGACACTACAGTTCGCATCTATCCGCGGCTGCATTCCCAGTCGTGTCCAGAATAGTCCAATGTTGCATATGGGGATAGTGACACCGCTTCACATGCGCCTGCCGAGCGCCGATATCCTCGGTCGCATTCCCAGTTGTGGCCCGAGTAATCGAGTGAGGCAATGGAATCGATCGAGATGCCCATCAATTAGACGTTGCATTTCAACAACACACTTCTGAGATTGATCCTAAGGACACTGTTTCTTGGGATGAAGTATGAACTGCCATTGATGAAGCGCGGTGGCGGTGGCGCCATTGCGTGCGACGGCGTGACCGATAAACCTTCATCATAATGCTAGATCGAGAACACACAATCCGACACCAAATGAGGCACTTGTAGTATTGAGTTTCGTAGTTTGCAACCAGGGGGTCGGAGGTTCAAATCCTCTCGCCCCGACCAATCTTGATTTTTGGCTCTTTGGAATATCAGGTTTAAGGGCTTTCTGTATGTAGGCGTGAGAGTTACGCCGTCCGTCTGGCACGTCACGCACAAAGCTGGCACCGTTGTATGGGTGGCGGCACGAGAACATGCATTGGAGAATTTGGATGACGCGGCGATCGAAGCAATCGAAGTTGAATTGAAGTGAATCGTGAACGACCCATAGCCTCTGTCACAGCGCCAGTGTTAGGACTACCCAAGAATCTTTCTCCGTCTACTTACATGCGAACTCCCCAAATATCTTCCGCCAATGAACTAACAGAACTGCAAACCCGCGAAAACTTCAGCGCAGCCTCTTAAAGATACAAAAACGGAGATGATAATGCGGCAGCTACTGTCATCCAGACGGGAGCTAGGGGATCTCATGCTAGATTACCCAAGAAGAACGATATTCAGGTTGTTCCCATTCCAACTGTTGCTTAGTTACCTCAGCGCTCACATTCTTCTTCAGCTAAAGTTCAGTCTTGAAACATACAATACCTGCAAAGCCATTGTTAGAGTCTTGAGCAGGAGTCAAAGCACCTTTCTAGACTGGTTTGTAAGGTAAATTAGGGCAGAGGATACGACTGGCTAAAATCCGGTATCTCTGGGGGTGGCTGTGGGCGGCGGCGATAGACTGAGAGCACTAAGAGAAAGTCTTGGACTGACACTACGCGACGTGGAATTGGCGAGTGTGAAGATTGCTGAGCGGAGGAGCGATAACGAGTTCCTCCTTGCTATCAGCCGACTGTCTGATTTCGAGACAAAGGGCATCGTTCCCACTATTCATAAGCTCTACTCTTTAGCGGCAATATACAGAGTTGATTTTCTTGAGCTGCTCTCCATTTACAAAGTTGAGTTTTCTGAGATTGACAGAGACACTTCTGTTAGTGTCTCCCCGCGAAAGACGCACACTCTCGCTTCTCTCGATCAGTTGCCTTCTGTTCGTGTGCCCGTACAACTCGATCCGAGCTTTGACATTAGGAAGACAACAAACATAGGGAGAATGATCGCAAAGTGGGGAGTCGTGCCTTTCGCTTTTCTGGATCAATTCGCGGATCACAAATATACTTACGGCTACATTGGGGCAGATGACTTCACAATGTATCCGTTAGTCATGCCAGGGTCCTTTGTTCAGATTGATGAATCGAAGGACAAGGTTGCGGAGGGCATGTGGCGGTCCGAGTACGAACGCCCCATGTATTTCATTGAAACCAGAGAAGGCTTTACTTGTTGTTGGTGCACAATCCGCGGAACTGTGATCACGCTGCAGTCACATCCCTTGTCACCTGTTCCGGTCAGGACGGCGAAATATCCGCAGGAAGCCGAAGTGTTAGGGCAAGTGGTGGGAATTGCTATGCATTTTGACTGGCGCGCCGACTCTTCGCAGCCTCTAAAAGGCCATCTAGAGTAAATCGAAGATGTAAGTCATCTGTCTGGACACCCCGTTTAAGCTTCGTAGCGCCATCGCGTAGAGTTCCTAGGAATTCCTCCTTTGAACGACCTTCCGTGTCTGCACATAGAACGTCAATTTCATTCCACAGATCTTGCGCGGGTGTCTTCAAAACGTCTCTAAGTATCGAGCAATATGCTTGCCGCAATGCTGAGCGGGCACTGTTCGTTCCATAAAGCCGCTCCAATCCCCAGTGAACAAACTCGCCGCTATCCTCGCATATATTCAACATGAAACTAAGCTTCTCCATTGTGTGAGGAATTGACGACAGGGTATTAACTACGAAGTCTTCTTCTGCCGACGTAAATCTCATATTTGTTCCACCTTCGGAATCCTGAACATAACTCTAGATCACAACGTGTTCAAGCCCCAATTTGGGAAACTCCTAGCGGCAAGTATCTCACTCAAGGAGTGCACCATGAAAAAAGTAATCCGTTTTGTTCTGTGTTTGTCATTGTTGGCATTAGCTACCTCGACCGTGAACGCCACCCAGACTAGCTCTTCAAAGGATGGGTCAGAAATCCCGCCAATGTGCTTCCCATGCGGGCGGTGAAGTAATTATGTTGTTGAGGGCTGCTCGCTTAGGAGTTATGCTCACAAACCGAGCAGCCCATGCAATCGATGTCCACAATATCCTTCGTGCTTTGGATCGCCTCGCCGATTCTGCAAAGCACCATGGTCATAATCATTTCCAAAAATGGCGTTTGGAAAGAAATTCCAGTTTTCTTTGCATATACCGGATTTCACGTGTTCCGATCCGTTCTTCTGTTCTGGATCCGGAGCTCCGGCAGCCCGCAAACTTACGGACAGTCGTACTGGGCCGCTGAAGTGATTAGTGTCATTCTAGGGTTCGCTGTCATTTATGAAATCTTCAACCAAGTCTTGAAGCGCTATGAGGGAATTCGCCAACTCGGATTGATGCTGCTTCGCTGGTCGGGTTTTGTTTTAACGCTTGTCGCCATCATTTCTACTTCTACTTCCACTTCTGGCGATTTTGCTGTTGCGATGGGGACCATTCTTTCTCTTGAGCGCAGTATTCGGTTCATTCAGTGCGGACTAGTCATATTCCTGTTTCTCTTTGCTTCTACTCTCGCATTGTCCTGGCGACATTATGCTTTTGGAGTTGCTGTTGGGTTTGGGTTATTTGCCGGTGTCGAACTGATACTTGTAGCCATTCGTGCGCAAGTTGGACCGAACGCTGATTCTGCCTACGTTTTGATTAAGCCAGTGACCTACGTTTGTGCTTGCCTTGTGTGGACAGGGTACTTGCTAGCCCCGGTACCAGCACCTAAAACCCTGACGGGCCCATCTACCAAAGATTTGGAAAAGTGGAACCAGACAGTGTTGGAGTTAATGCACCAATGACAACTCTCTTGATTTTCATACTCACGGGACTGCTTTGTTCCGCCATCTCAGCCTACTTCGTAAAAGGTCAGGTATTTCCAGGCACCACTATCTCGTGCCTGCACGAGTGCACAACCCATATAGATTTGGACGCATTTCAAAATCTCATTAATCCAGAGAACCAGCGGTTTTATGAATCCAAATTGTCTGGTGAGCAGTTAAAACGGTGGAGAAGAGAGCGCGATCGAATTGTAATGGCTTACCTCAAAGTAATTGCTTCGAATGCCGCCCGAGTTTTGTACGTGGCGCAACAGCTCCGAGAAGATCCAATCGAGAGTACCCGAGTCGCCGCTGAGAAGGTAACAGCCTCGGCGCTTAGGCTGCGAATGAACTCGTTAGTTGCAATGGCCCGAATTCACTTGAGTCTGATATTTCCACTCCAAAGTTATGATTCCGTCTGCTGCGCGGTTGATTATCCTTCGTTTGTCTCCTCGGTGATGTGGTTGGTAATGCAACAAGATCCCAGGCAGACTACCTCAGTGCTCTCGGCACTTTAGGCTAGTTCCTATCTCCCGGTTTTAAGCTTGTTCCGATTCTTGAACAAGGTTCCTATGCCAAAAACGTCCTTCTGAATAAAGTTAACCTTTAGAGGTCACCGATCACGATCTAGGAACTTCGCCGTGATAGATGCGGGGCAAAAGATTAGCTTGAAACGGCTGTTCACATCTTGGAAAGATGTCGCCAATTATCTGGGCAAGACCACACGCACAGTGCAGCGTTGGGAAAAACATCTGGGTCTCCCTATCCACCGCCCGCCCGATCAGCCGGGCGTCATTCTTGCAAACTCCGATGAAATCGACGAATGGATTCGGGGCTGTAGATTGCTGCCAATTGCAACGCACTCAGTCAAACCCGGTACTTTGCCACGTCCTTCTGGAGGCTCGTTGCCGCGGGCTCACGCTCTGGTTATCGAAAGTATTGCGCGACAAGACACCAGTTCTGAAACTCTTGAGCTTTTAGTTCGCGCGATAGAACTAGAGCTGCAATGCAAATTCGCTTCGATCCTGCTTCTCGACAAGGGGAAACAGCGACTGATCCACGCTGCTGGGCCAAACGTTCCCAAGCCTTACAAACAAGCTGTTGACGGTCTGAAGATCGGACTGCATCAAGGTTCTTGTGGAACTGCTGCCTTCCTTGGCGAAACAGTGGTTGCGGAGAACGTGTTTGAAGATGAAGGTTGGACGAATTTCTGCGCACTCGCTCGCAAGCATGACTTCGCAGCGTGTTGGTCGACTCCGATATTAACGATTACTAAAGAGGTCATCGGTACATTCGCCATCTACTACAGTAAACCTCATTTGCCGGATGCGAGCGAAGTACATGCTATGAGGCTAGCCTGCGATTTAGCAGCTATCGTCATGCAGTCGCAATTCCAAAATTACATGAACAATGCTAATCATCGTTCAGGATTTATGGCGGTGGCCGAGGATTGGACCCTTACAGCTGTGAACGACGAGGCTACTCGTCTTCTAGAGCGTTCGAGGGGGAGTCTGCTTGGAAAAAACCTTTGGGACATTTTCCCAAAGGCATTGGGGTCGCTTTCCCATTCTGAGTATGAGCGAGCGCTTCGCGAGAACGTCACAGTGTTTTTTGAGACCTTCTCAGAGTCACTCGCTGAAACTTTTCTGGTCACCGCCCACCCTTACAAGGGGGGATTGTCTATTTTTTTCCGGGCTAAGGATCGGCTACACCATATGGCGAAAGCAACAGCGGATTCCTTCAACCCGATCTCGATGTGAGTTGCGAAAAACAGAGCTCAAGCCAAATCTGGTACGACTTTCCAATTTCGTAAATCACTTTAGAAAAAGATTCCGGTTTCTGGAAAATTGAAATCACGTTGTGCTGTCGCAATATGTCGTCCCAAATGTTGGATAAAACTGCGTCTAATGAAGGGTTGGGCCGCTCTCTCCCCCCGGAGAGCTGTAAGGCGTGGAAATAACTCTAAATAAAACAACTATATATATGCCAACAGTGTTAGTCGCTGACGACGATGCCGCGAATCGTGAACTCTTGGTCGAATTGTTGGCGTTAGAAGGATTGGAATCAGTAACTGCCGTTGACGGCAAGACATGTCTCGAACAATTTTTCCGTGTGCACCCGGATTTGGTTCTTCTTGACGTTGAGATGCCGAACATGGACGGGCTTACGGTTTGTAGGAAATTAAAGATTGACCCGGCAACCCGGCTGACACCGGTGGTGTTAGTCACTGCCCAATCGGCATTTGAAGATCGAATTCGTGGAATAGAGGCGGGTGCCGATGATTTTCTGAGCAAGCCTGTAGATCGCATAGAGGTGTTAGCCAGAACGCGATCTCTACTGAGCCTAAAGTCATTCACGGATGAGTTGGAGCGAGCAGAATCGGTGCTCTGTGCCCTGGCTTTCAGCATAGAAGGTAAAGATCCATACACGGAAGGCCATTGCGAGCGGCTGTCTCGTTACTCGGTCGAACTCGCGGAGCGCATTGGTTTGCCAGTCGAACAAGTTAAAGCACTTGAACGTGCATCGATCGTTCATGACATTGGTAAGGTAGCGGTTCCGGATAGCGTACTTCTCAAGCCTTCCCGGCTCACCCCCTCAGAACAGGCCATTATGCGCGAACATCCAGTCGTGGGCGAGCGCATTTGCAAGCCTCTAAAATCCTTTCGCGTGGTGCTACCCACGATAAGGCATCACCACGAAAAGCTCGACGGATCGGGTTATCCAGATGGGCTTAAAGGATCCCGAATTCCCCTAAGCGCTCGAATACTGCAAATCGCGGACGTGTTCGATGCATTGACGACACAAAGACCGTACAAGCGGGCATTTTCCGGTGCAGAGGCCCTCCAGATGATGGAGGACGAGGTTAAGAAGGGATGGTGGGATCCAGACCTTTTGAAGGAGTTCATTCAAATCCAGACCCGGGCAGCATAAGTACCAGAGGAGCCGAATGGGAACTGCACTGGAAACACGCATGATTTCAGCAAAGAATGAGAATGGATGGCTGAAGAGAGTGAAATTCATGCCTTTGACTGTGCATGACGCAAGTCGGTATCTGTTCCCACCCTCCTTCAGAGCCATCCAATGTCCGATATGCAGCTATTGGTTCGAAGTTGGCAGAACAAGGCATTATTGCCCACAGTTAAGCAAGCAAGTGTTCCTTACCAAGAACGAGAAAGACGTCTCATGAAAAGCATTCTCATTGTGGAAGACAATGCGACCAATCGTGAACTGATCAGTGAGATCCTAAAGGCTCGCGATTACACGGTCATTGAAGCCGAAGATGGTGAGCAGGCTATGGAACTGATTGGAAGCTGCCAACCAGATTTGGTTCTAACTGACATTCATATGCCCACTCTAGATGGTTTCGGTCTTATTCGCCGGATCCGCGACGACAAGTTGTCGGCAAAACTACCGGTTGTGGCGCTTACGGCCTTTGCTATGGCAGGAGATCGCGAGAACGCAATTCTCAGCGGCTTTGATGGTTATGTGACGAAACCGATTGACTTGGTAGTTCTTACAGCAGAAATCCATCGCTGCCTGAAAAAGAATGAAATTCAATCGTCAGTTGATTATTTGACGACCGACAGCAGTGCAGCTACTGCACAGCGCACCAAGGTTCGTCGAGCGGGACAATGATTGATTGCCCCGAATCGGAATCCGGACCAATTGAAACTTTCTGGAGGTTCTGACGCCTGACCAGTATCCGCTCGAAAAACTCATGAATCCATGTCTGCAATACCAGCTACAAGAGGCAAAATTTCAATGAACAAACGGGGACACCGGGTAACGCTAGTAGTAATCGACGATGATCCAAGCAATCTGGATCTGATCACTTCCGCGCTGGACTGCGAAGGATTGGATGTCGTCTGCTACTCCGATCCCGAAGTCGGTGTGCGAGATGTCATCGAGAAGCATCCGGAGATTGTGTTGGTAGATTTGATGATGCCCAAGTTAGGAGGAATGGAGGTACTCGAGAAAATAGTTGATGCGGATCCCGGCATTGAAGTTATTTTGATGACAGCAAACTATTCGACTGAATCCGCAGTCGAAGCGATCCAGAAAGGGGCGTCTGACTATCTTCGTAAGCCGCTGGACGTCCAGAAATTGCGTGAAAGAATTGAGAAATTCATCGTCGAAGCTCAAGGACGCAAGAAGAATTCTGACCTCGACCGAGAACTTCTAAATGCCTATCAGTTTGAAGGGATTGTCGGACGAAGCCCTTTGATGTTGGATCTTTTTGCGAAGATCCGTCGAATAGCTCCGCATTTTCAAACAGTCCTTATCTCCGCTCCGACCGGAAGCGGTAAAGAATTAGTCTCGCGAGCCCTCCATCACCTGAGTCCCGTCAAATCATCTACCTTTGCGGTTTGCAATTGCTCAGCGATTGTTGAAAGTCTTTTTGAGAGTGAATTGTTCGGATATGTTCGCGGGGCATTCACCGGAGCTACACAGGACAAGGTCGGCTTGTTTGAGTTCGCTAACGGTGGGACTGTGTTTCTGGACGAGATTGGCGAGATGCCGCTGGCCGCCCAGGCGAAACTCTTGCGCGTGCTGCAAAATCAAGAGGTCCAACGAGTCGGATCTCCAGTTGCAAAAAAGGTAAATGTTAGGGTAATTGCAGCAACGCATCGCGACTTGCGGTCCTTGGCGGCGCAAGGAAAGTTCCGCGAAGATCTCTTCTATCGTCTTTCCATGGTTGAGATAACAATCCCTCGATTAGCCGAGCGAAAAGAAGACCTGCCGCTTCTTCAGCGCCATTTTGTAGAAAAGTATGCCTCTGTGTACAACAAACCGATAAGAGGAATCACGCGGCGGGCACAAGGGATATTGTCAAAATACTCTTGGCCGGGAAATGTTCGCGAAATAGAAAACGTGTTGGGGAATGCTTCCATGATGGTGGAAGGTGAGCTAATTGACGTGCATGACTTACCCGAGCACGTTCGCCAGAGCGTCTCGCACATACACGTTGAGGAAGAGGGCATGATCTCATTTGAAGAGTTGGAACGACGTCACTTGTTACGGGTTTTGAAACAAGTGAATGGTAACAAAATGCGAGCGGCTGAGATTCTGGGGATTGGTCGAGGCACCCTGTACAACATGCTTGCGAGAATCGAAATTGAAGCAAAAGCAGCTAGCGTATAGAGATCCGTGTACGAAGCTTATTTGAGGGATAACACGATCGAGCACGTGGAAACACAAACTTGACCTAGCGAGCTTGAACTCAAAACGATTTCTGTATCGAGCGCGTTGTCAGGACAGAGATCATTTCCCCGGCGAGAAATCCTTGCACCGGTGGCAAGGACGTTCGCATTACTTAGTTTTGAATTCAAGCCTACAAAGGATTCAACGGCTCCCGGTATCACCAATGCTCCGCTGCCGCTTGCCTGGGTCACGCCTATTTCAGCATGCATTTCGGATAAGCCTTCAGTCGCTCTCGCAGTGAGTTTGAATTGCACCATATTCGTGCGCAATTGTAGCGGTATTGAGATCCGCCCTTTTCGAATCTTCTCAGGCCAAGTGATATTAAGTTCAATGTCCCCATTACCCAAGGTGTGAACGCTAACCTTTATCTTGTCATCGGAAGTGACAGCCTGGCCAGCCGAGATTGTGGCGGCAACAGCTATGCTGCCATCGAGCTTCACCGATGCCGATCCTTGGGCTGCCGCGGGTGTCGAAAAGGCAATAATAAGAAAGACTGCTAGAGTCTTTGACATTTTGTGAGAGCTCGTCATGGCAATGAATAGTGCATGCGAGCTGCCATCCTTTGATTCTATTTGGCATTGAGATGAAGAGACTTACGCCACGTTGCAGAAGCTCTTGTCGGCCTCGCTGTCCAAAGATTGGTTAGTGTCCCGATTTGAGTCATTTTCGAAAGTGTCTTCACCTAGAGCGGATAACTGTGATTCCTTACATCCAGTGCCTTTTCAATGCTTTTTCGGAATGGCCTTCAACTTGCAATGTAGATAGGCAAGCAATCATTCCCGCAGGTAAGCGGATTCGAAATCGACTGGAGATGACAATGGAAAATCGAGCTGAAAGGTTAAAGCGCGCAATAATTGAACTGAAGCAAATAGATATTGAGGTCTTGTTTCCCACCAGCGAGACCAAGTTTATTAACGACGATTCAGCGGAAGGTAGCCTATTGTTCGAACTGAAGGGTGTAGTGGACGACCTCCGCACCTCTATTTGGTGTCGTATGAAGCAAACGGCTCAGTCCGACGAGGAGACGATGAAAATGGTTGACCATTACCGAATGCGTCGGGTAGTCCAGATGCTTCGGCAGATCCGGACCAGCGAACGTCAGCCATCCAAAGAGCAGAGGCCGATCTCGGATTTCCAACGAATTCAGAGTTCCGCTGAAGCGGCGGTACAAATCCACTTCCTCGCAAGCAACAACGTGCACTAGCTTCACCGATACGATTTCCTTTAACGTCTCTCCGCCCGCAGTGTTCTCCTGCGGGCTTTCTTATTGCTGGCGACAAGAGGTGGCGCACAGCAATTCTGTCTGTTAGCGGCAGTGTCCGCGTAAACGCGACTGTCTTGTTCACAGCATTCCGTATGTTTCTTGAACACAGCGGTTTGCCAAGTTGAGAGCCTAGAGGTGAGCAATTCTTCTGTAAGTGCAGCATTTCCAGCTACTTGCGAATCAAGAACTTCTTTGGCCATCAGTCTGCATTTAGAGGAAGTACAAGCGGCGCTGCAGTTCGCCTCTATGACTTCAAAAAAAGGATTACTAAAATGAAACGCTTCGCTCTCGCAACCCTCTTCGGTTCACTGCTCTTAACGACTTCACTTTTCGGCCAGAACGATTTGACGAAGAGTGAAATCACAACGAATCTTTCCAATGACGCCACCCTTTCAGCGGCCCTCCCGAGATCACTGACGGTTAGCAATGTTTCCTGTGCGAATTTTCCCAATGCCGTGACATTTCGTCTGTATAGCAACGAATCGGATATCTCCGCAGTGTGGCAGGAAACCCAAGTAGTCGTTAGCCATCCCGGAAGTTACAACCATATAGCGTTGGTAGGTGCAACCACGAACGGCGTGCCCGCGGAGGTCTTCTCTTCTGAAAATGCTCATTGGTTGGGTATTCAATGCACCGGTGAAGCCGAAATGGCGCGAACCATTCTCACAGCTACTTCCTATTCGGTCCACTCTGCCGATTCCGACAGCCTTGGTGGCAAGCCGGCATCGGCCTATGCTCTTGCGGATTCAGTTAGCTCAGTCAATACGACGGCTCTAAATGCCAACCTGAACAGCGAGAGCTCGCGTGCTCAGATGGCCGAAGGCAATTTGTCACAAGAGATCGCCGCCGAAGTTGCGGCTCGGAAAGATGCAATCTCGTCAATGACCACGACGAATCAGACCACAATGCTGCGGACGGACCAGCCCAACTCCTATACCAGCAGCAATTCAAACGGTTACTCGGTGAAGGCAACGGTCACAACTTTCGGGAACTCTGGGTTTGAAGGCCTGCATGCAGAAACCGATCACCCTTATGGCATGGCCCTGGTTGGCATAGGAAAGTCGACGAGCCTAAGTGCGACGGGGGTCTATGGATTAACCTACGGAGAATATGGTGGTTCAGGAGTATGGGGCTCGACGAATGCAGCACACGGCAGCAACTCGGCTGGTGTATACGGCGACACAAATGGGCCGGGCGTGGGTGGTTGGTTTGAAGCATATCCTGAACAGGGTTCGGCCACAGCTCTTTTCGCCAGAAGCTACACCTCGGAAACAGTACCCGCAGTATTTGCGAATGCTGGCACCGGCAAAATTATGAGCTTGCAAACCGGCTTGAACGAGACTTCGGTCACTAACGCGACAGAGGTATTGAGCGTAATGACGTCAGGCGACCTAACAACCATTGGGAAAGTGACTGCGGCATCTTTCGCGGGCGACGGCTCTCTTTTAACCGGAGTGGCATCACAATCGAGTATCAATGCTGAAATCGCAAGAGCACAAGGAATTGAAACGAGCCTCACAGCTTCGTTGAATGCGGAAATCAACAATCGTCAAGCTGCTGTCGCAACAATGACATCGAACATTGGAGCAGAGATCACAAACAGGCAAACGGCAGTTGCGGCAGTCTCCACGGCGCTGAATTCGGAAGTTACCACTCGCGTTGCGGCAGAAGTGTCCTTGCAGGCGAGCATCAACGCGGTTGCGGCATCCGAAGTTACATTGCAGGCGAGTATCAATGCCGTCGCGGCATCCGTCCCCAAGCAGGTATTTGGCAACTTGACTGTCAGCGGCGCATCGCAAAGTGCCAACTTCCCTGCCGGCTCGTTCACTTCAGCACCGATCTGCGTCGTTGCCCCAACCAGCCTGCCCCCGACCGGCACGCCTTACGCCGTGACTTCCACAAGCACCACGATCACGGTAACGATTTCGGGTACCCACACAATTGCATTCAACTACTTCTGTTCAGGTAACTAAGCAACAAACGAGCGTTTCAACTTATCTCGAGGAGCCTTCCAAGGCTCCTCTTTTTTTGTGGGAAAATGCCGCCCGGCCTCCGGTTCGTTGCTTTTCATTTCCTCTTATGGACAAGAGTGATTGTTTGTTCCGAAAACAGAACAGCCTCAAATTTCACGGTTTCCCTCCCACGGCAATATCTAACATGTCGAGCTAGTTGCCACCCCTCAAGTTGGCAACCGCTCTACCGTTAACCTACTGGGCAACGGTAGAGCATCTTTACGCCGCATAGCTAGAACACCTTGGTTTGCTGACTTTCGGTGTTGTACTGATTGGGAATTGCTATTGAGTTCAAGAGGCCTATATGAATAAGGCGAGACGTCTTAGCAGTTGGGTGAAAAGCAGTCCCTTTCGAATATACCTGGTGACCTTAGCGCTTTCGGCATTGCCTCTAGCTCTGTTTGTGTTTTCAGCCCACCAATTGTTGGTTCATCAGGTAAGTTCAAAAATAGAGACCCAGGGAATTCAATCCGGCAACTTGATTGGGAATCTCATTGAACAACACATGGCTGAAAGCAAGCTCCTGCTGCAGTCTTTTGCAACTAGGCCGGACCTGTTAAACAGCTTCGAGACGCAGAATTTTCACAAGGTTACAGAGCACCTGCAACAAGCGCACGAGTTGCGTCCGGACTTTCTGTTCTTCAGCGTCTACGATTCGGCCGGCACGATGAAGGCAATTTATCCGGCAGATCCGGCCACCCTAGGAAAAAACTTTGCCTTTCGCGATTGGTACCGAGGCGCGAAGAGTCAGTCAAAACCTTATGTCTCTGAAGTCTATGAAACAGCCGTAGGCAAGCAGGTCCCGGTAGTGGCCATCGCTATCCGACTCAATGACTCCCATGGTGATCTCGTTGGCTTTCTGATGGCGTCTGTTGAAGTGGATACCATATTCAAGGACATACGCAACCTTACGTTGCCGCAGAGCTCGTCCATGATCTCCCTTGTGGACCAGAGCGGTCACGTCTTCGGCAATGCAAAAACTAAGCTCAAGGAGATTAGCCCTCGACAACCCGTTGATTCCGACTTATTAGCCCAAGTTCAAGCCGGGACGCCCAGTTTGAAGCTCCACCACTTGATGGGTCAAGACATGCTGCTGACCTATTGCCCAATCAAATCGCTAGCGTGGGGAGTCATCATCGAGATACAACCGTCAGCAATCAGTAAAGCGCTGTGGGAGTACGAGAAGAGCCTCGGAATATTGGGACTGCTGATCGCGGGTTTGGCAGCGGGCGCCGGCGGATTCGTGGCTTCCTTATACAAACAACTTCGAGATAGCGAACAGCAAACCAGAGTTGTCGTGGACAGAGCTCTTGATGCGTTCATTGCGACAAATTTGGAAGGTGTCATTAACGACTGGAATGCGCAAGCTGAATCGAC
Source organism: Terriglobales bacterium (assembly GCA_025462725.1). Lineage (GTDB taxonomy): Bacteria > Acidobacteriota > Terriglobia > Terriglobales > Acidobacteriaceae > JAICLA01. The sequence continues at coordinate 16,756 of JAOAPE010000011.1, forward strand.
ATTCGGATGGCAGCGATCCGAGATCATCGGCCAAAATGCCAAGGATAAGATTTTTCCTCCTTACAGCGAAGTCCCGTTTGACCGAAAGCTCGATGAGAGTTCTAAAGACCTCGCTGAATCTTCTTTGAACAGCCGCTTCGAAACTACAGCTCTCCATAAAGATGGGCACGAGTTCCCGGTCGAACTCTCGGTCTCTGCAGTTCGACATGGACGACATCGCGCGATCAATTGTTTTCTTCGCGACATCACCGAACGTAACCGTTCGCACGCGGCAATCCTTCGGCTCAATTTTCAACTAGAAGCCACAAATTCAGAATTGCAGTCTCGCAATCGTGAAGTAGAGCGGGCCACTCTTTTGAAAAGCCAGTTTCTAGCTAGCATGAGTCATGAACTGCGTACTCCACTGAATGCAATAGTCGGTTTTTCAGATTTGCTGGCCGAGCGGATTGCAGGAGATTTGAATGAAAAGCAGACGCGATTCGTATCCCACATAAAAACTGGAGCCAAGCACCTGCTCCAATTGATCAATGACATTCTGGACCTTTCAAAGATCGAATCCGGGCAGATGGATCTTTGCCGCGAGGACTTCTACGTCGGAGATGTTTTGCCCGAAGTCCTGTCCACGATCCGCCCGCTTGCGATGGCAAAGAAGATTGAAGTCATTCAAAACCTCGAAAGTTTCCTATCGATTAATGCGGATCGGGTCAGATTCAAACAAGTGATGTACAACCTGCTGAGCAATGCCATCAAGTTCACGCCGGACGGCGGAAAGATCCGGATTGACGGTCTTGGGGATGGTCCTTTTTCAAGACTCGTGGTTTCAGACACCGGAATAGGAATCCGCATAGAAGATCAAGCTCTAGTGTTTGAGGAATTTCGGCAATCCAGTGAGACCACAAAAGGCATAAAAGAGGGAACTGGATTAGGGTTAGCGATTACCCGCCGACTTGTTGAACAGCATGGTGGAAGGCTGTGGCTCGAAAGCGAAGTTGGCAAAGGTAGCAGGTTCAGCTTCACAATGGAAAAGGCTATTGCTGATCCTGGAGTTCCCGTTGTTTCAGCAACAAGGGATTTAGCTGAGCACGAGGGGAAGGGTCTGATTCTTGTTGTTGATGATGACTCTTTAGCGCGCGAATTACTTTGCAACCACATAATAAACGAGGGATTCAAGGTTGCAACGGCAACTAGTGGACAAGAGGCATTGGAGATGGCGCGAAATCTGAATCCGGACGCAATCACTTTGGATATATTGATGCCAAATGGCAACGGGTTCGGCACCTTATACGAGTTGCGCAATTCACCCGCGACAGCAAACATCCCGGTCATCATAATCTCGGTAGTCGATCAAAAAAGTTTGGGTGTGGCTTTGGGTGCGACAGATTATCTGCTCAAGCCCGTTGACAAGACAGTTCTCTTGGACACGATGCGCAGACATGTGAAAACAAATTCAAAGGGGAACACCAACATATTGGTCGTCGATGACGATTCGCAGATTCGAGATTTTCTCCACCAGTCGCTACAGGCTGCCGGCTACACGCCCCATCTTGCGCAAAACGGCAAAGAGGCTTTGCAGTTGCTCAGTGAATTGGAAGTCTCCGCTATCCTGTTAGATTTGTTGATGCCTGAAATGGATGGGTTCCAGGTGCTTCACGAACTCAAGCGTAATGCAGTCCTCGATGGAGTGCCGGTGCTTGTGATTACCGCGAAAGACTTGACACCCCATGAATTGGGATTACTGGACAGAGAAGCCAAGTCGCTGATCCGCAAGGAAGGGTCTTGGAAAGAAGATGTGCTTGCTCAGTTACACAAAGTAGTGCGGACACAGAAGAATGCACGCTCCGCAGCTACTTCGTAAAGAAATCAGCTGGCCCTGATTTTAGTCTAAGAATATTGAGTGCGGACGAGAACGGAGATACCAACGACGGTGCGTATTCCGCTTGTTGAGCTTGCCACAACCATTCACTTACATCAAAAGGCGAGACTCAATTCGCTATTCGGGCAGAGAACATCTAGGGGGCTGGATGAGCGGCAAACCCATTTCTCGCTAACGAAGTTTGGTACTTTTGAGTTTCGTCATAGCGCTCAACTGTAGGGAGTCTTGAGACAGCGAAAGCATCCAAGTTCAAGAAACTTCAACAGCTTTCAACGAGCAGCCTACAAGCCATTCAACACCAAGCAGTTACAATCCTCCAAATTCAATAGATTTCAATAAGGCTCGGAATCTGGTTCGGGACCAGGGGAGGGGTGCTGGAGGAGCGGACAACCCCGTGCGATATGCACTCAAGCAGAGGAGTCTGTTGTGAGCTCGTGCTCGTTTATTGCGTGCGACCGCTTGACCGGTAAACCTTCATCATAATGCTAGATTGAGAACACACAATCCACGCCGGTGAGCCACCAGCCCATTAACGCTTCGGTACAACTTCGGTACAACTGAGCGAGAGAAAGAATGGTGTTCTGATCCTTTAGCGACACCAAATGAAGCACTTGGAGTTTTGAGTTTCGTAGTTCGGGACCAGGGGGTCGGAGGTTCAAATCCTCTCGCCCCGACCAACCCAAGCGCCGTACCGTTTCAGAGAATTAAGAGGGGAACCATTTCTATCGGTTCGGATCCTCGGCTGGCAGTGTTGACCAAGCAGTAGCGCACCCATTCTTCCGTCTAGAACTTCGCCGGGTCCGATTCGACAACAACGCTCTTGAATCGTTAAGCGGCTTGGGCCTTCAAAGTCCTGGCGGCCTGTTCGATCAGTGATGCCACCGCACTGGGCTGCGATACGTAGATGGCGTGGCTGCCCTTGACCTCGACCACTGATGCGGACGCCCTCTTGGACATCGCACGTTGTGCATCGGGCGGGATCATCTTGTCTTCGGTGACAACCAGATACCAACTCGGTTTAGTCTTCCATGCCGGTTCGCTGATCGTACCGCTGAGAGCCGCTACGCCCCATGGCACCTGGGAGTCCGCCATGAATGCGGCTTTCTCGGGGTCCACATCGGCTGCGAAGGATGCGGCAAACGCTTTTTTGTCGAGGAATAGATAGCCGTCTTGCGGTGGTAGTATTGGCGGTGCTGGCGCGCCTGGAGGCGCGTCCTTAATGAGCGAGGCTACGGATTCACCTTTGTCCGGCGCAAAAGCGGTGATATAGACAAGGCCCGCGACATTCGGATGGTTACCGGCTTCAGTGATGACAGCCCCGCCGTAAGAATGACCGACGAGAATCGTCGGTCCGTCTTGGGCTGAAATAGTGCGCTTGGTAAACGCAACGTCATCTTCCAACGAGATAGTTGGGTTCTGAACGATACTGACGCTGTAACCGTTCTTCCTTAGGATCTTGTAGACACCCTCCCACCCTGCACCATCCACAAATCCACCATGAACTAGAACGATATTCTTCATAGTCGTACCTCCTTTCTTAAAGCTATGAGTGCATGCACTGGGTATGAAATCAGCTCAGCGACATCAGCCCCGTGACTGCTTGGCACTTAGGACATCCAGTAGGAGATATGAGGTTGCCTTGGTTGTAGAAGGTCGTCTCCAGAGGAGCAAGGAAGAAGTCGCGACGGCCGATTGAAGCACCACGAGCAAGATTCATAACCTATTAGTTTTGAGACACTTGTTCAATTCAGAATGCCGCCTATCTCCTGATCATTGCGATCAGTACAGTCCTACTTGTATCCGCCGCGACAGGGGACGACCTGCAGAAGAAGTACACAGGGCAAAGTGATTGCTTGCCCGGCTGATCACTACGGCATTCGGCTTGACAGTCAGGCAGCTTATTTGAATGTCTAACGTTTGCGCACCAAACGTCAGGCGCCTTGGGCAAGAAAAGTTCGGAAATCGTCTGCTAGGGCCGACCAATACGGCTTTTAGTTTCTCGTACAACCACCAGCTCAACTCTTCCCGAGAGCATGCTCTTGATTGTTAAGACGGCGCCGAGACGTCTCCATCAACTCTGATTTACGCAGCCATCTTTAACCTAACCATTTCCAATTCTTTATTTCAGGCATGTCGTCTCCGTGTTTGCAGATGTATTGTTTGTGTTCGATCAGTTTGTCGCGCACATGCTGCTTCACGTGTCCGGCCCTGTTTGCCAGTCCTGGGACGCGATCGATGACATCGCTGACTAGGTGCAAGCGGTCGATCTCGTTCAGGACAGTCATGTCGAACGGAGTTGTGGTTGTTCCTTGCTCTTTGTATCCGCGAACGTGGAAGTTGTCGTGATTGGTGCGGCGATAGGTGAGGCGATGAATGAGCCAGGGGTATCCGTGGAAGGCGAAGATCACAGGCTTGTCGGTGGTGAATATGGAATCGAAGTCGGCGTCGGTGAGTCCGTGGGGGTGCTCAGTCGAGGGTTGCAGAGTCATAAGATCGACCACGTTTACGACGCGGACTTTGATGTCAGGCAGGAAGTTTCGCAGCATGTCCACGGCTGCGAGCGTTTCTAAGGTGGGCACATCGCCGGCGCAAGCCATGACCACGTCGGGCTCTTGGTTGTCATCGTTGCTGGCCCACTCCCAGATTCCGAGGCCAGTGGTGCAGTGCCGCACGGCGGATTCCATGTCTAGCCACTGAGGCGCCGGTTGTTTGCCAGCGATGATCACATTCACGTAATTCCGGCTGCGCAAACAATGATCCACGACGGAGAGAAGCGTGTTCGCATCCGGCGGAAGGTACACGCGGACGATCTCAGCGCGCTTGTTAGCGACATGATCTATGAAGCCGGGATCCTGATGGCTGAATCCGTTGTGGTCTTGCCGCCAGACATGAGAGGTGAGCAGGTAATTAAGTGAGGCAATGGGTTTTCGCCACGGAATCTCGCGCGTGGTCTTGAGCCACTTCGCGTGCTGGTTGAACATTGAATCGACGATGTGAATGAAAGCTTCATAGCAGGAGAAGAAGCCATGTCGTCCGGTGAGAAGATAGCCTTCGAGCCATCCCTGACAGAGATGTTCACTTAGTACTTCCATAACACGACCGTCATTGGAGATGTGATCGTCGTCAGGACGAGTCTCTCCGGTGAAGACGCGATTTGTGGCTTCAAATACGGCGTCTAAGCGGTTCGAAGATGTTTCGTCTGGCCCGAAGAGGCGGAAATTCTTAGTCTCTGTGTTCAGCTTGAACACGTCACGCAGGAATTGACCGGCGACGCGAGTGGCCTCGCCTTCCACGCTGCCCGGCTTGGGAACAGCGACGCTGTAATTGCGGAAATCCGGGAGGCGGAGATTTTTCAACAGAAGCCCGCCGTTTGCGTGAGGGTTTGCGCTCATTCGTTGCTCGCCTTTAGGTGGCAAAGCAGAGAGTTCCGGGACCAACCTACCGCTCCCATCAAACAGTTCTTCAGGCTTGTAGCTTTTCAGCCATTGCTCCAACATCTTCAAGTGCGCTGGATTGCTGCGAATCTCTGCGAGCGGGACTTGATGCGAGCGGAATGAGCCCTCAGTCTTCTTGCCGTCCACAAACTTCGGACCGGTCCAACCTTTGGGAGTGCTCAGGATGATCATCGGCCAAATTGGACGGGTGTGAAATCCTTGCTCGCGGGCGTCCTTCTGGATGGAAGCAATCTCAGGAATGACGACATCCAGTGTTCCTGCCAGCAGTTGGTGAACAGCACCCGGATCTTCTCCTTCGACGAAATACGGTTTGTATCCATAACCGACGAAAACTTGCGTGAGTTCCTCATGGGGGATGCGCGCCAGCACTGTGGGATTTGCGATCTTGTATCCGTTGAGATGAAGGATGGGCAGCACAGCGCCGTCGCGAACGGGATTGAGAAATTTATTGGAGTGCCAGCTGGCGGCGAGAGGTCCGGTCTCTGCTTCGCCATCACCCACAACGCAACAGGCGAGCAGGTCGGGATTATCGAACACCGACCCGTAAGCGTGGACGAGTGAGTATCCTAGTTCGCCGCCTTCGTTGATCGAGCCCGGAGTTTCTGGCGCAACGTGGCTGGGAATGCCGCCGGGAAACGAGAATTGTTTGAAGAGGCGCTGCATGCCGAGTTCGTCCCGCGAGATATCGGGATAAACTTCGCTGTAAGTTCCTTCGAGATATGTGTTGGCTACGATCCCGGGGCCGCCGTGCCCGGGGCCGGTGATATAAATGGCGTTGAGGTTGAATTTCCTAATCGCGCGATTCATGTGCGCATATATAAGGTTGAGCCCGGGAGTTGTGCCCCAATGTCCGAGGAGTCGCGGTTTTACATGCTCGACGGTCAGCGGTTCCCGCAAGAGTGGATTGGCGAAAAGATAGATCTGTCCGACTGAGAGATAGTTCGCGGCGCGCCAGTATGCGTTTAATGATTTCAACTCCTGCGGAGTGAGGGCATTGCTCGTCGCTACGGCTTCAGTGAGTGTGGGATTCAAGTTGATCTCCTTTGCTGACACGAGCTGAAGAAGAAACCAAGCGCAGGGTATGTCTTGCAATCATGAATTCTTCGTTTGTACGCACAACGTAGATGGGGTTCGCAGAGTTTGAGGAATAAATCTCGAACAGGTTTGCCTGATTACCGAGTTCGTCCAATTGAAATCCCAGGAATGTCAGGTTTTGCAACACACGCCTGCGAATCTCGGCGGAGTTCTCTCCGATGCCGCCGGTAAAGACCAAGCCATCTACGCCGCCCATCGCTGCGGCGTACGCTCCGATCGTTTTCTGAATGGAATAGACAAAGGAGTCCACTGCGGCAGAGGCGCGTGGATCATCAGACCGCAGCAAGTCCTGCATGTTTGAAGTGAGACCGGAGATACCGAGCAGCCCGGATTTCTTGTCGACCAGTTTCTCGAGATCGGGAACGGTGTATCCGAGCTGCTGGGAGAGGAAGAGCAGAACGCCGGGATCGAGATCTCCGGAGCGAGTTCCCATAGGAATGCCGCCCGTAGGAGTCATCCCCATGGAAGTATCGATGCTCTGGCCGTCTTTGACGGCAGCCAAACTGGCGCCGTTGCCGAGATGCGCGATGATCAAACGTCCGGGAAGCTTCCCGCGGGAACTTAATTCCTGCACGACGAATTCGAATGAGAGTCCGTGGAAGCCGTAACGCAAGACACCTTTCTCGACGAGTTCATGAGGGAGCGCGAAATGACGAGCGACTGGAGGAAGGTGATGGTGAAACGCTGTGTCAAAGGCAACAACTTGCGGGATGTCGGGACACATTTCAGCCACCGCTTCAATGGCTGCAATCTCTGAAGGCAAATGATTCGGAGCAAGGGGTTTGAGGGTTCGCAAACGAACCATGGCTTCCGCAGTCACGATGGTGGGTGAGGTGAAAGCCAGACCACCATGCACGATGCGATGACCAATGGCGCTGGCGCGACGAAGATGTCCCTCCCGTTCCAGCCATTGCAGAAGAAATTGAATTGCTGACTCGTAATCCGGAAGCGAGAGTTCTGACTTTGTTTCTCCGCCGGGCCCTTTGACTGTGAATGTCGAATGACTTTGGCCTATCCGGTCGAGCTTGCCGGATATTTCGGTCTTCAAATCTTCGTTTGCAGCCGGAGCGAACGATGCGAACTTGATGCTCGATGAACCGCAGTTGAAGACCAGAATGGTTCCTGTTGTCATGACAGTTAGATTCCTCCCATGTGGTCAGGGCTACCGGGCCCCATGCTCCTGCAACAACTGCGAGACGGCGTTCTTGCGACAATTGATTGCGCGTTGTAGAGGCGTGTCACCCTTGCGGTCGCGCGCATTCACTGCCGCACCGGAATCGAGCAACGCTCGGGCGATCTCCACATTTCCCCGGCGGGCCGCCATATGGAGCGCTGTTGCCCGTGTTACGCCGCCACACGCGTTGATGTCCGCCCCGGCTCTCACCAGCGCACGTACCACCTCGGGGCCGGTCTCCGAAGCGCATTCGTTTGCGACGCAATAGAGCGGCGTATGGTCACCGCGACCCCGGATGTTCGGGTCCACACCAAGCCGCAGGAGTAACTCCACGACTTCCAAGCAACCTGCGCCGACGGCGAAATGCAAGAGCGTGGTTCCGGCAAAACGCCGCGTTGCAAGTGAGGGGTCGCGCTCCGCGGCGTCGATGACGAAGTGAATCAACCTCGCACGGCCGGATTGAACCATCCGCGCAAGCAATCCAACGAACACCGATGGTCGGGCGGCGAAACGTGGTGCGAGAGCGAGCGCTTCATCGTCTCGGCCTTCCACAATGGCTGCGATAACGCTGTCCAATACACGCTGCTCGCTCCAACACGCAGCCAACTCATCATGATCCGACCCGGCAATATCGCTGCCAGTGACATAGGCGGAACTGTGCGAGAAAAATTCACGAAGCGCAGTTCTGGTTGCACCATCCAATGGGGCGGCATCAAGCGTTGCCTCCATATTCCTCAACCAAGAGCGTCGCGCCTCGGCGCCAATCTGGAAGCGGGCATGAGACTCGCGCAAGCTCAGCCACCATCGGCTCTGAGTCTGCATTTCATCTCCGCCAAGAAATTGAATGAGGAAAGCGGCAAACTCTTCGGTAGCACACCTTAGGCTCTTGCCGGGGAACAACGGGCGAAGAACTGGGTCATTACCAACTCGCGCGTAAAACGCTGCCGACAATTTCCTGCAACCCTCTTCACCACCGAGTGATTCCAGCAATGCATTACGAGCGCGCATGGAAGCGATTGTACCTGCGCGTTGCCTGCCGATAGCGCGGCAGGATCACTTACAGGTTTCCAGTTCGGTTGTCGGCGACTCAAAGCTAAACGCTGAAACGCTCAGATCGAGCGCAACAGGCTAATTAAGTATTGTGAAGTTGGCATCGTTTGCCGGCGCTGCTCCTGCCATAAATGGCTCAGCGATTGCCGACGATCTGCTCTGCGGAACCTGCAGTTCGGGCATCGGCTTGGCTTGGAAGAGTTTGCGGCAAGGTTTTGCTAGCATGCGCGCCCACTGCGTCGCATTGCTACGCCGGGCGCTATCAGTGGCTATGCCGGTGCTCGCATACATCTGGCGATACAGTTTGGAAATAAACATGAATGCCAGTCTTGCTTTGAGGTTCGGCGTGCAGTTCGAGCGTTTCCAGATCGCACTCAGACTGTAGAAGTTGTCCCACACGCCCTGCGTGCGTTGCCGGAGATCTTCGGAAGTCATTGTGGGATGCGGCATAAACATCTTCGGACGCTTATCGGCCGGAATCAGCCAATACCGAGTCAAAGGCACTCCTTCGACCTTCGGTATAGCATCGCCCTCGCCCTGGGCTTTTTCCCAACGCTCGAAATCAACCGTGCCGGGGAAGGGTGTGAGCATCACGAATTGCGCAAAGGTCAATCCTGCGCGTCGCGCGAGATCGAAGGTAGCCTCAAAGGTATCTTCGCGGTCCGTGGGCAGACCGAAGATGAATGATCCGAGAATGTGAATTCCGTGGTCGGCAAATTTCTGCAGCCGCTTTACCAGGTCTTCTCCTGAACAATTGAAATCTTTGTAGACAGCTTTCAATCCTTCCGGCGTGACTGCCTCAACGCCCACCAGCGCGCCCTTTATCTTGGCAGTGCGCATTGCGTTCAGGAACTGCGGGTCTTCCGCTGCTTCCATGGTGATCTGCGTGAAGAAGATCATGTCCTTGGGAAGGTCTGCCAAGCGCGACATCAATTCGAATCGCTCGGCGCGAATTGACTTAAGCTCCTCGACCCGATGCTGGTTATTCTGACGTTGAGCCAGTTCGATGTCAGTCAGTGACACCGGATAGAAATTGTCATCCGCAAGTGCAATGAACCGGAAACCTCTGCGGCGCAATTCCACGATCTCTCGGATTACTGCATCTGAAGGGCGTTGGCGAGGCTTCTGTCCGTCAGTCCGCCAAACGGAGCAGAACGAACAATGCTTCGGACATCCGCGTACCGTCTGCACCGATGCCCACATATAACTATCTTGCGGCAACAAATCCCAACGCGCCGCAGCGAATTGCTCGGCATCGATCCGGCCACCTTCATAGATGTGCCTCGGAGCGCCCTGTGCGCAATCGTTGAGAGCTTGTCCCCAGGCGACATCGCCATCGCCTTTGACAACGGCATGTGCAGCGCCGCGTTCAAAGGCCTCTTCCGAATATAGAGTGGCTTGAATGCCGCCGAATATCACCCAAGCGCCGCGCTCGCGAGCCATGCGTCCGACGGTGTATCCGCGCAATGCGTTGCCGGTATGTATGCCGATGCCAACCACGTCGCCGGGTTGAACGCTTTCAGGATCCAGATGTTGAAGGGTCTCATCGCAGATGATGGGATCGCCGAATGAGCGGGGAGTAGCGCCCGCGAGCACATACAACCAGCGCGGGGTAATAACGGCAGTTCCAAAAGCAGTGTCACTAGGGTTAACAAGATGCACTCTCATGCGTCGGCTATTTTCCTCGAATTTGCGTTTGCGGAATTGTCTAGCTTTGACGAGCTACTTCGGTTCTTGCAGGCAGACTGGACATAATCGGAAGATCCAGGACGCGGAGGGTATCAGGGGTTCAGCGCAGGCTCAACCGTAAGCTTCTCAGTCGCTCTAGTCAAGCTTCAAGGCGATTACGCCTGTGGCTTACGCATACCATGGACCCTGAATCGGTAGTCCGATTCCGCGCTACACCAGTCCGCCGTAGAAGGTAGATGCTGCCCGGTTTTCCTCAGTTGTTTGCGATATTCACTTGCAAAAACACCTTAATCCATGGCATGCTGAATGAACTTCTTACGAAAGGACGCCCAATTGGCAAATATGACGAAAACAAACAAAACGCCAAGCGGGCAACATCAGCCATTAAACATGCTGAGTTGCTATAGGGCGTCGTTCCGGTCGCGCTAACCGATCTCCGGCGCATTTTCCGCAAAAACTAAATACTGCTGGGTGGCGCAAGCCGCGGTTACCTCGACTGTAAATCGACAACGCCGCTGCTGTCTTTTCCCGCAGCTCTAACTTTCATCGGTCAGTGGTGATCGGATACGGATACTTCTCCGGCGAAACAGCCTTCGGGCTGTGAGGTTCGAATCCTCATGGGCGAAAGCCCTTCCGTAACCGCTTGTTCCCTGACCACTGTTTCCATTTAGACCCGCTGCGAGGTCTCGACCTTGCAGCGGCAGTTATTGTGCAAATTCATCGGCCTATTGGGCCGGCGATTACTGGTTCTTGAATTTGGCTGGTGGTGAAGACCACGGTTACTTCGCTTTGGGAGCGGGAGATGCAGGTTCGAATCCTGTCGCGGGAAATCATCCCCGTGTAGCTTAACGGCAAAGCGCCTCTTGTTCCGTGTCGCTTGTTCCCCAGCCAATTGAAATGTTGCGGGCCTTTTAGTCCGCGAAACCTCCGGCAATGGCCGGTTAGAAAGTCATTATGTTCGACATTATCAAAACAATGCTGGCCGGGCACAACGAGTTCGCATCCGGCGGGCTGCTGCTCATGATCGTCGGTGGGGTCAGTGTCTGGCTGCGGGAGATTCCGCAAAGACTCTGGCACTGGCTCGTGGGACAGAGCACCATGATCGTCACCGTGAAGGATGACGACGCCGCATTCCTGTGGGTAAAGGAGTGGTTTCTGGAGCAGACGTTTCTCGAGCGAGTTCGGCGTGTGGACTTGGACACAACGTTGCGAAGTGAACGCATTGCAATGATCCCTGCGCCGGGAAAACACTGGTTCTGGTATCGCGGCAGATTCTTTGAAGTTTGGTTCACGCGGACAGAAAACACTCGCGAAAGAACCGGCAGGCGGACAGAGTCATTCACTTTCCGGACGCTGGGACGAAAGCGGTCTGTTCTGCAACAGTTCGTTGATGACGTTATGGTCTGCCACTTCCGGCGGCAGGGCGTGCGGTCGTACTTATATACCTATGACGACATGTGGGATTACGTGGAGGGCTACTCGCCGCGGCTGCTGGAGTCGGTGATTCTGGAACCGGGAGAGAAGGAGCTTCTGCTGAGAGATGTGGGGAATTTTCGCAAGTCGAAGCAAAGATATCAGCGCTTGGGAGTCCCGTACCATCGCGGTTATCTGATGTACGGGCCGCCGGGGACAGGGAAGACCTCGCTAGTGTCCGCATTGGCAGCGCATTTCGGACTTTCGATCTACTTGATCAACCTGGGCGAATTCACCGACCGCGGATTAACGCGCGCGGTGAATCAGGTGCCGGGGAATTCAATCATTTTGTTCGAAGATATCGACTGCATGAAGAGCGGGCAGACGAGAATGGAATGTGAACCTGGGGTGAGCGCCAATGCAAACACTGCTGTTCCCGCAAAGGAGAATGCTCAAAACGGAGTCACGCTTTCGGGATTGCTGAATGTGCTTGACGGTTTTTGTGCGCCGGCGGGAGTCTTGTTTGTGATGACGACAAATCATGTGGAGAAACTTGACGCGGCACTGCTGCGTCCGGGAAGGATCGACTACAAACTCTATATGGGCAGAGCGAGCGATCACCAGAAAGCGGAATTGTATCGCAGGTTTTTTCTGGAGCGATCGTGGGCGGAAGCGCAGGAATTTGTGGAGGCTTCGCAATCGGCGGAAACGATGGCGGAATTCCAAGGCCTGCTGCTGACGCTCGAGCAGGAGGGGCAATCGGATCCGATGAGAGAAAAAGAAGAGGTCTCAGCGTAAGTTTGTCGGTGGTGAAGACAAGGGTTACTTCAAGTCCGAGTGAGCAGGTTCGAGTCCTGTCACGGCTTTGAGCCGTGTAGCTCAATGGCAGAGCATCGGAAGGACAATTCCGTTGTCGACAAAGTTCCCCGGCAAATGGTTTTGCATAATCGAAACTGAAGACAAAAGGAGGCAACAAATGGCCAGACTAAATCTGTTGAATATTAATTTCCGACCACGCACGCACGAAGGGGCTCCCGCGAGAAATATCTCTACGGAGTTGCAACTGCGCCGGTCCGTGCTGGCCTGCCTTCTGTGGGAGAGCCAATTCTACGAAGACGGAGTCGAGATCGCAGGCCGCATCGCTGAGCTGGTGCCAAAGGTTGCTGCAGAGAAAGTTGCTGCGCTGGCGATTGAGGCGCGCGACACGATGAAGCTGCGTCACGTGCCGCTGTTGCTCGTCCGCGAGATGGCGCGGCACAAGACGCATCGTGCGCTGGTCTCGGAAACACTCGCTCGTGTAATTCAGCGAGCTGACGAACTCGCTGAGTTCGTTGCAATCTACTGGAAGGACGGGCGAGTGCCGCTTTCCGGGCAGGTGAAAAAGGGACTGGCAGCGGCGTTCCCGAAATTTGATGAGTATCAGCTTGCGAAATACGATCGCAGCGGACCCATCAAATTGCGAGACGTGCTTTTTCTTTCTCACGCCAAGCCGCGCGACGAGGCACAAGCCGAAGTGTGGAAGAAGCTGATCGCGGGAACTCTCTCCGCACCTGACACTTGGGAAGTGGCCCTCAGCTCGGGGGCTGACAAGCGTGAGGCGTGGGAGCGATTGCTGCGGGAGCAGAAGCTGGGTGCGATGGCGTTGCTCCGCAACTTGCGCAACCTGCGTGATGTGGGAGTGGAGGAATCGTTAGTGCTCGCAGCACTTGATGCAATGAGTTCCAAGCGAGTGTTGCCTTTCCGTTTTCTGGCCGCGGCGCGTTATGCTCCGCAGTGGGAAGAGGCGCTTGAGAAGGCGATGCTGAAGTGCGTTGCTGAAGCGGAGAAGTTGCCGGGCAAGACGGTTGTGCTGGTTGACGTCTCAGGTTCAATGACTGCGCCGCTTTCGCGTCGCTCTGAGATGCAGCGCACAGACGCGGCATACGGACTGGCGGTGCTTCTGCGGGAAATCGCCGAGGCAGTCGCCGTGTATAGCTTCTCTGGCGAACTGGTACAGGTGCCGGCACGTCGGGGGTTCGCTCTGCGCGATGCGATTGACAGTTCGCAAAACCACAACGGCACACAGCTGGGTAAGGCGGTGGACAAACTTTACCGGGTTGAGAAGCTTGACCGTTTGATCGTTATTACCGACGAACAGTCGCATGACAGCGTGCCCGCGCCGAAGGGCCGCGGTTACGTGATCAATGTGGCGAGTCACCGGAACGGTGTGGGCTATGGCAAGTGGATGCACATCGATGGCTGGAGTGAGGGCGTGATCGAGTACATCCGTGCGCTGGAGCAGAAGGCCTGAAAGATACCTGCGTTAGCTTCGCGAACGTGGGTACCCGCGAGTAAGAGGTGGAGCGTGGAGGGCAGGCAGAGATTGCCTGCCCTTCGCGTTTCTATCGCGCGGGACGTGCTTGGTGCAAGAAGCTTTTAAGGTTAAAATGCGCGGACATTCTTCAGGGTGATAAATGGCTTTGGCTGCGGGAACCCGCCTGGGTGCCTATGAGATCGTCGGTCCGCTTGGAGCGGGTGGGATGGGTGAGGTTTATCGCGGTCGCGATACGCGCCTCGACCGCACCGTCGCGATCAAAGTACTGAATTCGCAACTTGTAGTCAGTCCGGAATTAAAGGCGCGATTCGAGCGCGAAGCCAAAGTCATCTCACAGCTTCAGCATCCGCACATTTGCACTCTGTACGACGTGGGCTCCGACAACGGCACTGAATTCCTGGTGATGGAATTTCTGGAAGGCGAGTCGTTATCTGAACGGCTCAAACGTGGTCCGTTGCCAAGCGACGAACTTCTAAAAGTGGCGATTGCGTTGGCGGACGCGCTGGATAAGGCGCATCGCGCGGGAATCATTCATCGCGATCTGAAGCCGGGCAATGTGATGCTGACGAAATCCGGCGCGAAGCTGCTCGATTTCGGTCTGGCGAAATCTATGGGTGCGGCCGCGGTTGGTGCGGCGAGTAATGCTTCCGCGTCAGTCTTCGCGGGGGCGTTGACGCAAACCAGTCCGGCTGGATCGCCGGTGTCGCCTTTGTCGAGTGCGGGCGCAGTGATCGGCACCATACAGTACATGGCCCCGGAACAGATCCAAGGACTTGAAGCGGACGCTCGCTCGGACATATTTGGTTTCGGCGTGATGTTGTACGAGACTGCCACCGGCAAACGGGCGTTCGAGGGCAAGACACAGTCCAGTATTGTTGGACAGATCCTGGCGGTGGAGCCGCCGCCGCTCAGTTCGATACAGCCATTGGCGCCCGCTGGCCTGAGCAACCTGGTGCGTAGTTGCCTCGAAAAAGATCCGAACGAGCGTTTTCAAACCATTCATGACGTGAAGCTGCGACTGCTTGAAATGGCAGAGACGCAGAAGTCGGGGACAGCGCAGTCAGCCACTGCGGCTCCATCAAAAAGCGCGCGGTTGATTTGGATCTCGACGGTCGCGGTGTTGGTGGTTGCATTGGCGACACTGTTCGCGGTGTCGCTTGGACGCAAGGCTGCGCAGCCCGAAGTGACACGATTCCAAGTGGACATGGCACCGTTGCAGATTGTGTTGCAGGCGGTGGGAAGCAGGCTGGCGATATCGCCCGACGGGCGAACCGTAGTCATGATCCTGCATGGCGATACCAGCAAAGCCCAACTTTATGTGCGCAAGCTGGACAGTTTGGAACTTGTTCCGCTGCCGGGAACCGAAGGCGCAATGCAACCATTCTTCTCGCCTGATGGCAAATGGGTGGGCTTTTCCGCGAGAGGTAAGCTGAAGAAGATACCTTTGGCGGGAGGTGTCCCGGTGACGATCTGCGAACTTCCGGGCGCAGATCAATCGGCAACATGGGGCGATAACGGCACGATCGTCTTCGATACATTCTTAGGGCCACTCAGCATTGTGCCAGCCGAAGGCGGAACCCCGGTGCGTGTTGACACGGGAAAAGAGAATTACCGCTGGCCTGTGTATTTGCCCGGCAGCCGCGCACTGCTGGCCATGGTGAGACGCGAGGGGCGCTTTGATATCGATGTCATCCAATTGGATTCGCACAAGACCGAGAATCTCATTAGAGACGGAAGCTGGGCACGATATCTCTCGAGTGGGCGCATCGTGTATGCACAATACAGCTCGGGCACGGATGCTTCGGGATTTACCGGTGGTCTGCTTTCCGTTCCGTTTGATCTAAGAAAACTCAAACGGACAGGCGCGTCAGAGCCGGTATTGCAAGATGTTCAAGTGGGAAGCGGTGGCGCAGGCTTCTTTGACATGTCGCCCAATGGCACCATCGCGTACGTGCCCGGCGCGGCAGAGACCCAATTGCTAATGGATCTTATGTGGCTGGATCGTTCAGGGAAGGTCACGGAAGCAGGTGCTCCGCTGCACCATTTCCACGATATAAGGCTTTCGCCAGATGGAAAGCGCGTGCTTTTCACGATGATGGATAGTTCTGACCTTTACACCTACGACCTAGGACGCAAGACGCTGCAGCGCCTTACGTTCGACAAGCATAGCCAGGCGGGTATTTTCACTCCTGACGGCAAACGAATCATTTACTTTTCCAATGCGGTTCCGCCGCAGCAGTTGTGGTCAAAACCGTCGGACGGCGGCGGTGAGGCAGTACCCATTGCACATTCCGAATTCTCGCCGGTACCGGACTCGGTCTCCCCGGATGGAGCTACCCTGGCATATTCGGAACTGCATCCGGGCACCGGTAATGATATTTACCTGGCTTCGCTGCAGGGCGATCCCGCACCGCGTCCGTTCGTCAACACGCCGTTTTCCGAAGGCTATCCCGCGTTTTCTCCGGATGGAAAGTTTATTGCCTACTCCTCGAATGAAACCGGAGAGAGGCAAGTCTACGTGCAGAGTTTGCAGAAAGACGCCGGGAAATGGCAAGTCTCAAGCGGCGAAGGTTTTCGTCCTCGGTGGTCGCACGATGGGAAGAAGTTGTACTACGCTGCTGAAGGCAGAAAGTTGATGGAGGTGGACGTGAACACCAACGCGGGCTTTACGGCGGGGACCCCACGCTTAATCTTCGAACTGACAGACTTCGGTCACGGTGGTTATGATGTGACCAGCGATGGGCGAGTCATCTGGGCAAAATCGTCGAGTTCCGGCTCAAAGTTGAACGTATTGAGGGTCATCGAGAACTTCGACACGGAGATCGCGCGGCGAGTGTCCGCGCCGCAACACTAAAGCTATCGATCGACCGTCCGTTTACGCCTCCGTAAGACTTGCGACCGGAAAGCTGGTATTAAAGTATTGATTGACGAGACAATTTCCCACTACCGCGTAATCGAAAAGCTCGGCGGCGGCGGCATGGGCGTGGTCTTCAAGGCCGAAGACATCGAGCTTGGCCGCTTCGTCTCACTGAAATTCCTTTCCGATGAGCTCTCGCGTGACTCGCAAGCTCTAGAACGCTTCCGGCGTGAAGCCCGCGCTGCATCGGCGCTGAACCATCCCAATATCTGCACCATCTACGAAATCGGCAAACACGGCGCACAGTCGTTCATCGCTATGGAATTCCTCGATGGCGTCACGCTGCGAGATGTGATCGCGGGAAAGCCGATCGACATTGAAACGCTGCTCACGCTGGCGATTGAAATCGCCGATGGTCTAGACGCGGCGCACTCGCAGGGAATCGTGCATCGCGACATCAAGCCCGCCAACATCTTTGTGACGAAGCGCGGGCACGCGAAGATACTCGACTTTGGATTGGCGAAAGTCGCTCCAACCTCTATCTCTTCGAGCCAGGTCACATCAGGGAATTCCATGGCAGCGACGATGGAGGAACCGCATCTCACCAGTCCGGGATCCACGTTGGGGACGATCGCGTATATGTCTCCGGAGCAGGCGCGAGCGAAAGAGCTGGATGCGCGCAGCGATCTGTTCTCGTTCGGCACAGTGCTCTACGAGATGGCAACGGGATCGCTTCCGTTTCGCGGAGGCAGCACTGCGGAAATTTTCAAGGCCATTCTGGACACCACGCCAGTTCCGGCTGTGCGGTTGAATCCTGATCTGCCGGCTGAGCTTGAACGCATCATTAACAAGGCTTTGGAGAAAGACCGCAACCTGCGATATCAGAGCGCGGCCGATCTGCGGACCGATCTCATTCGGCTCAAGCGGGACATCGAGTCTGGTCGCTCGTCGAGTGCATCAGGTTCGCAGGAGGTTGTCGCGCCGGCATCCTCCGGCAGGATGAGCATAGCTGGCAATCCGAAAAGATATTGGGCAATCGGCATTGCAGCGGTGTTGGTGATTGCCGCTGCAACTGGTGTGTACTTCGTACGGAGAAAATCCGAAAACCAGCAGATCACTTCCATCGCAGTGCTGCCGTTCGTGAATGCGACGTCTGATCCGAACAATGAATATTTTAGCGATGGGTTGACCGAGGGGCTGATCGGCTCGTTGTCGCAACTGTCAAACCTTAAGGTGATGGCGCGGAGCACGGTGTTCCGCTTCAAAGGAAAAGAGAGTGATCCGCAGCAAGTGGGTCAGACACTGAACGTAGGTGCGGTACTAGTTGGACGCGTCACACAGCACGGTGATGAATTCGCGGTCCAAGCGGACCTGGTCAATACTGCCGATGGCAGTGAAATCTGGGGATCACACTACTCGCGCAAGCTCGCGGACATCACGCAGATCCAGAGTGACATCACCCGTGATTTTTCGGATCACATGCGACTCAGCGTGCGTGGTGATGACAAAGCGCGCATGGGACGCGCGGGAACGACGAATCCTGAAGCGTACAAACTTTTTCTGGAAGGACGCCAGCTTTGGTACGGGCGCAGCCCAGAGGGCATTAAAAAAAGCATCGACTTGTTCCAACAGGCGATTGCGGCCGACCCTTCCTATGCGCTGGCTTACACGGGACTCGCTGACTCATACGTGGTGGCTCCTAGTTATGGCATCGGCATTACATCGCGTCAGGGGCAACTGCTTTCCGATGAAGCAACGCGCAAGGCGCTCGAACTCGATGACTCGCTTCCAGAGGCCCACACAGCCCGGGCAGCAGTGCTTGCGAATGAGTGGAGGTGGACTGAGGCTGAGCGCGAAGCAAAGCGTGCAATGGAACTGAATCCAAATAGCGCGCAGATCCACTATGTATATGCTTTTCTATATCTCGTGCCGCAAAAGCGCACCGATGAAGCTTTGGAACAACTCCGCATTGCGCTGTCGCTGGATCCGTTGTCTCCAATCATGAACACTAACTTGGCCGCGACATTGATGATCGCGCGACGGTATCCGGAAGCAATTGCCCAATTCCAAAAGACCCTTGCACGAGATCCAAATTTCAAGCCCGCTCACTACAAATTGGCGCACTTATACGCCACCACCGGAAACTTCGCCGCGGCAACCAGTGAATTGCAGAAGGTCAAGGCGAAAGTTCATTCCGCCACATCGAGCGCCAACGCCGAAAGCTACAGTCATGCGGTTGAAGGTTTGACCAACCTGAATGCATTTTCAGCGACTGCCATAGGTTTTGCGCTCACCGGGGAGCGCAGCAAGGCGCTCGAGCTTCTGGAAAAAGCAGTCGCTGAGCACGATTCCGAACTGCTTCTTGCCATCCGGTACCCCGCATTGGACTCTTTGCGATCGGATCCGCGGTTTGCAGAAGTCCTACGCAAGATGGGACTGCCGCAATAGGGACTTAACGCTCGCGCGCGAAGTCTATGTATCCTCGGCGGGCGTCGGTGCGAATCAACTTCACGCTAAGACGGTCGCCGACATCGACACCCTGTTGTCCTTGCGCGAGCAATCCCTCAACACGCGGAGCCAGTACGCGGACGAACGTTCCTTTAGGGGAAACGCCGGTGACAATCGCATTGAAAGATTCGCCGATGCGATTTGCCATCGCGACCGCAGCCATCCGCTTCGTCATTTCGCGCTCGACTTTACGTGCGGCGTCTTCTTTCAACGTGCAGTTCTGTGCGATGGTGGCGAGGTCAGCGTCAGAATAAGGCGCTGGGGAACTTGCCAGCGCGGCTTTGATAAGGCGTTGCGTGACGAGATCAGCGAAGCGGCGGTTGGGAGCGGTGGAGTGTGTGTAGTCCTGCACGGCGAGACCGAAGTGTCCCTGTTCAGTGTCGCCCGGCTTTTCGAGGACGTACTCTCCGGGGCCCATCAATTTGATGACAGCAAGCGACAGATCCGCGAAGTGATCGGGATCGGCAGCCTTGCGCGTGAGAAGGAAATCATTGAGGGCTCTGGAATCAGGCAGGGCGGGGAGATGTCCGCCTTGCTGCGAAGCCAGTTCGACGATGCGGTCCCATCGCTTGGGAGTTTTCACGACGCGGCGTATGGATGAGAGTTTGCGGTTCTCAAACAATCGCGCGACAACACCGTTCGCAGCGATCATGAAATTTTCGATGAGTTCAGTCGCGGGATTCTTCTGCTGCTCAACGATGTCCATGACCTGGTCATGGGAAAGAATCGGGCGAGTCTCAATGGTCTCGATGTTCAATGCGCCGTGAGCGATGCGCTGAGCTTTGAGCGCCTGCGAAGCTTCGAATTGGAGTTTCAGCTGTGATTTCAGGTCAGGGGATGCGGCGACCTTGTCGGGTGCAGGTGAACCATTTTCTAGCCATTTTCCAACGGCGTTGTAAGTAAGCTGCGCTTTATTTCGCAAGAGCGCGGGATACAGGTTGCTCGAGTTAACGTTGCCATCTTTACTGACGACGAATTCTACGACCATGCAGAGCTTGTCGGCGCCTTCGAGCAGAGAGGTGTCGCCGGTGGAAAGCTGTTCGGGCAGCATGGAAAAATTATGGACTCCAGCGTAAACAGTCGTCGTCTGCTCGGCAGCATACTGATCGATCGGGGAACCTTTAGCGACGAAGGCGTCAACGTCTGCGATCCCGATCAGCACTTTGATGTCGCCATTGGACAGGCGCTCTGCGACTTCAACCTGGTCCAAGTCGCGCGAGGTGTCGTTGTCGATAGATGACCATAAAAAATTGCGAAGGTCGAGGATGCTGCCGCTCGATGCAATCTGCGGGGGATGCGTTTTTAAAGCTGCAAGCTGTTGCGCCACTTGTGGCGGGAAGTCCGGATGAAAGCCGTTGTCCAGCATGGATTGTCTTGCGGCAGCTTGGAGGTCAACAGAAGAGGCAGAAGTCTGATTCATTGTTTTCCGGTACTCGCGAGTTAGAAGGAAAGCCTAACACGCGAGCACGATCAGGTTGTTCTCAACTGATTTTCTGGCGACGTTCGATCTTACCGAGACGGGATGTCAGCTCCACTTGTTTGGAGCCGCTGATCTTTGCGAACAGCGCGAGCGCCTGTGCGGTGACTTGGTCCATGTTGTAGTACTTGTACGTAGCGAGTCGACCGACGAAGTGGACGCCTTGCGTCGCATCCGCCAAGGCCTTGTATTTCTTGTAGAGCTCGCTGTTCTCCGGACGCGGAATTGGATAGTAGGGATCGCCTTCCGCACGAGGGAATTCATAGACGATGCTCGTCTTGTGGTGTTGCTGTCCGGTGAGATGCTTGAACTCAGTCACCCTGGTATAGAGGTGCTCATTGGGATAGTTGATCACCGCGACCGGCTGCAACTGGGGCGTGTCGAGGGTCTCGTGTTTGAATTGAAGCGAGCGATAGGGAAGCTTGCCGAATTCGAAGTTGAAGAATTCGTCCACGGGTCCGGTGTAAATCATCTCGCGATAGGGGATCATGCCCTCAAGTTCGCGGTAATCGGTGTTGAGCATCACCTTGATATTCGGATGATCAAGCATGTTCTCAAACATGCGCGTGAATCCGTGTAGCGGCATCGCCTGATAAGTGTCAGAGAAGTAGCGGTCGTCGCGATTGGTGCGGACGGGTACGCGCGAGGTGACCGTGGCGTCGAGCTCTGAAGGGTCGAGGTCCCACTGCTTGCGGGTGTAATTGCGAAAGAACTTCTCGTAGAGCTCGCGTCCTACGCGGTTAACGACAACGTCTTCTGAAGTCCGAACCGGATTGCGGGCTTCCGCCACGCTCTGGAAGAAATCTTCCACCTGACTGGACGTGAGACTCAGGCCATAAAGCTTGTTGATGGTGTCGAGGTTGATGGGAATGGGGACAAGCTGTCCGTCAACGCTGGCGCGCACTCGATGTTCATACGAACGCCATTCAGTGAACTGGGACAGATACTCGAAGACTGGCTTTGAGTTCGTATGGAAGATGTGCGGGCCGTATTTGTGCACGAGCACGCCGTGATCGTTGTAATGGTCGAAGGCATTTCCGCCGATGTGCGGGCGTTTGTCTACGATAAGTACATTCATCCCGAGCACTTTGGCGAGTCGCTCGGCGAGCACACTTCCGGCGAAACCGGCTCCGACAATCAGATAATCAAACAAGGCGAGTCCTCAATGGTAGTGTCATGCAGCGGCGGTGTCCTGCTGGACTGAAATCTCGGTTTCCAAATTCGGAGTTGCGACTTCTGCAACCAATGCGAACATGCGCTGAACCGTAAGGTCCCAGGAACTCTTGCGAAGAAAACGATCAACACGCGCCAGCCACTCTGAATCTTCAACGCCAGCCATCGATTGTTCGACAGCCCCAATGAATTCCTCGGGAGCATCAGCGATGCGAACCAGTCCGAGTTCCCCGTAAGGACGCACAACGTCGCGAATGGATGTCGAGACCACAGGTTTTCCCGCGGCGAGGTATTCGGGCGTCTTCGTGGGGCTGATGTATCGGGTCGATTCGTTGCGCGCAAAGAGCAGCAAGGCCACGTCCCATCCGGCAATGTATGCGGGAAGTTCGCGGTACTGCTTTGACCCGAGATAGTGAATGTTCGGTGCCTTGGGCAGATCTTTGGGGTCGATCTTCACGACTGGGCCGACCATAACGAAATGCCAGTCAGGGCGGGCGAGAGCTGCGTCGTGCAGGAGCGCACGATCAAAGCGCTCGTCGAGCACACCGAAAAAGCCTAATCGAGGGTGCGGTATCCCAACTTGATCTGTGGGGTCGGGCTGCATAACGCGCGCGTTCTTGAAATGCGCAGCATCAATGCTGCTGGGGAAAAGATGAACACTGGGATGCTTGTCCCGTTTGGCTTCGTACAGGGATTGCCCGCCAGTGAAGACGAGGTCGGCCATTCGAAAGAGCTTGGATTCGCGAATCTTCAACTCCGGAGGCGCGCCCTTGAAGGCGGAGAGCTCGTCCATGCAGTCGTACACGACAGCCTGCGGCTCAAGATGCGCAGTGAAAGACAAAGCCATAGGCGTGTAATACCAGAGTATGAAATTGTTGATCTGCTGGGCTCGCATGAATTCGTCCAGTAACTCCCGTTGCAGAATGGCGACTTCCGCGGGAGTGGTACCGGCGGGCACGTGGGGCACAGCGCGAACCACACCCTCTGAAGTGACAGTCACTTCCAGATGAGCGTCATCAGGAGAATCGAAATAGGGTTCTTCAAAATAAAAGACGCGGGCGTGCTTGGCGCGTCGACCTAATAAGTGCTGTGGGCGTTGATAGACAAAATCCCAGCGAAGGTGCGAGAGGCAAAGAACATCAAGTTCACTGGCGGGAATCTTTGAGGCGGTTGTGGTCAGAGTAGAAGTGAACGTTTTTTGGCCATTACCATTGTTCGCCCCGTTCTTGCCCGGCGGAGTATCAATCCTAACTTCGTTTGACAGTTTTAGTTTCATTCCTCCGTTAGATGCAGACCTGAGATGTCATGCAAAGTAGCTGGATTCGTTTCGAGCGGAAAATTTCATGGCGCGGACGTCAACACACGCCATGTTCCAAGAGAGAGTTGCTGAAGCGAGTCTAGCTTGAGGTGGAAACTGAAAATTCAGGAGTGGAGATATCCTGACGCTGTTGTGCGACTGTGATCATGTTATTCAGCAGGTGGGTGGCGTACGGGTCACGACTGTATTGATCGAACCGGTAGGTGGTGGCAAAAGCCAAACCTTGTGGCAGCCGAAGCCACTGAGTGAGAGCGGAATTTTTTGCGATCCAGCCGAATGCAACGCCGGAGAGCACGTCAGTGAAATCCTTGTTGCTCGCCGGGCGAATGATGTGGCGGGGCACAACGTGTCGAGACTCGAAACCGAGTACACGGGTGAACCAGAGTGCCTTGTAGAGCTCTGAGTCTGGATTGATCCAGTTAAAGTTGGAGAACCAGCGTCCGTCGAGGTCGCTTCCTTCGCGCGCGGCAACTGTCCAGGGGAGATCAGAAGGCAGACCCGCTGGCGAATCCAGGAGCAGGAGCAACGGGCCGCCGCTCGCGGCGTGAGCCTTGGCGATAGTGTCCAGTTGGGTGGCAATCATCAACTCTTCAGGACGATGGTCGTTGGCGTTGCGCAACGTGTATCCAGCATTCCGGAGTTGTTCGCCTAGGCCGCCGCTTGTGCCCAGGGGATCGTGCAAGCGGAGTGGCTGGATGTTGGCTTCGGCTTGCGGAAAAAGAAACAACTCAGCGCTGTTCTGCGCGATGACTGCGCCCTTTGCGCTACGAAGTTCCATGTGGATGCGCTCTGAGCTAGCGAGTGCCAGTTCCGGAGCAGTGAAAGAGAGATGCTGAAGCCGCCGAACGGTTCCGCTGGGGATTGATTCCGAGATGGTGAATTGTCCGCCCAATCCGGAGTCAGTGGCCCAGCGCAGGCGACTGCCCTTCACGTCAGTGGTGCTGTAGTGAGACAGAATGACTTCGAAGTCGACAGTTTCCCCTGCGGTGAAGTTCTGCTTCGCAATGTCGATGAGGATCAAGTCTGGCTTTTGTAGCCGCTCGAGTTCGCCGGAGAAGACCTTAGGATCGCGCCACATGTCCAACAAGCCGTTAACTTCCCAATGGACATCAGTCATGCCAGTGACAACGTGCCCTTGGATCTCGCCGTGCTTGCGGATGTCCTCCATCTGGTGCTTGAGGGAAGAGAACTGGTGCCACTGCGTCTCTTCCGCGAAAGCATCGTAGCTGCCGAAGACACGGTCGAGGCCGTATTCGGTGAATCGCTCCAGGACGCCGACGGGAGTGGTGACTTCGCGTCCGCCGAAGCTGCAATGGAACCACCATGGAACTTCGTCCGGCAACTTAGGTAAACCCCAATTGCCGAACTCGGAAACTAGAATGGGTTCATGCCCGGTTCGTTCAGCATCGCCAAAAGGACTGAAAGTCCAAGCGGGGCGTGAAGCGAGCTCCGCTGTCCACTTGTCCCACTTGGCTGCATCGTCCGGCATAGAGTAGTAGTTGTGGAAGTCTTCGATGTCGCTCTTCAGGTGGAAATTCTTTTCGCACGCGCTGTTATCCACGACGAGGCGACCGAGAGGTGCGACCTCTTCTTTTATGCGATTGAACGTTTCCTTCAACCAAGTGCGCTGCTCCGCCTGCTGAAGATCGATTCCCCAAGATTCATTCATGATGGTCTGAATGACGATGGAAGGATGGTTCCAATCGCGGTCGAGCACTTCCTCGAACATCTTGCGACCGCGATCTGCGGCCTTATGAGAGAAGTGATCAGCCGGATACCAGCAATCGCTCCATGAAGGCATCTCCGTCCAGAGAAGAAGCCCGACTTCATCAGCGACGGTGAGATAGACCGGGTGTGCCACCTTTAAATGGCAGCGGAGAAGATTGATGCCCATCGCCTTGGCCTTCAGCATGGTGTCGCGAACATAAGCTTCAGAAGCCGGAGTGTGAATGGTCTCAGGATAAAAGTCCTGATCAAGCGCTCCCATCAAATAAAAGGGTTTGTTATTCAGGAAGAGCTTCTGGTCGCGCGCTTCAAATTTCCGGAATCCGAAACGCACACGTTTTCGATATTGCACGGCACCCGTGACGGAGACTTCAACGGTGTAGAGAGCCGGACTGTCGGGACTCCACAAGCGATGGTTCCTTACGTGAGCGTGCAACTGCTTTGAACTCAGGGTTGTGGGCCCCTGAACCTGAGTTTCCCATTCAACCTTACCGCTGCTGTCTTGCACGCTGACATGCAGTGATGTGGCAGCGGAAACTTCAGCGGATTCGAGTCCGGCGCCGGCCAGTTGCACATCTATCTTGAGGTCGCCAGAGATGTTGGGCGTGATACGAATGTTTTCAACGTAAATCGCGGGGCAGAGTTCCAGACGAACTCCCTGCCAGATCCCGGCGTTCTGGATGTACCAATTCTGTTTGCCGTGCGGAATCTCGTTGTACATCATCTCCGGGCAAAGCTCCTGGTTGAGGGCTTCGTCCATGGGCGGATCGATGACTCGGACTACGAGTTCGTTGTCGCCAGGCTGAAGGAATTCCGTAATCTCAAAATGAAACGGAGTGTATCCGCCTTCGTGGGAGCCGATGCGACGGCCATTCAGAAAAACTTCAGCGAAGTAGTCCACCGCGCCGAACTTAATAAGGATGTGACGGTCGTCGCCATATGTGGGAATGCGGAACTTTGTCCGATACCAGCCGACACCCATGTAATCGCGCAGGTCAACAAATTGGGCATTCCAAGAGACACCGACACGCGCTACGCGCCAGCCCGGAGTTTCCGCAAGGTCAGGGAGGCGCAGTTTTCCGGTGACGTCCGCGAGGAACTCCCATCCGTAAAGGAGGTCGAGACGAGGGGCATCATCAAACGAAGTGAGCTGGGGAAGGGTTGAATTCACGTGTTTCCATTTTGATTCAAATCAGGGGCGACTCGAATCGAAATTAATACTTAGTTCCTGAAGAAAAGTGTTAAGTACTCGATTCAGTGCGGCACCCTAGATTTTGCGCAAGGGCGAAAGCACAAGGGCGGAGTTCCGCATCCAACTTCGATACGGGGAACGCCCTTCTATTCCTGAGATGCAATCCAAGAGACAAGAAATCACCTCGCAGTTGGCGGAACGCTTCCAAAGCAAATTCGGGACCATGCCGCGGATCTTCTGCGCGCCCGGACGCGTGAACCTCATCGGCGAGCACACGGATTACAACGATGGCTTCGTAATGCCGGCGGCCATTGAGTTTTACTCCTGGGTGGCCGTCGCGCCACGTGCAGACCGGATCGTGAGGCTGCAATCAGAAGAGTTTCGAGACCAAGCGGAATTCTCGCTGGACGATGCGTCTGCTCGGAAACGAAATCACTGGAGCGATTATGTGCAGGGAGTCGCGATTGCGCTGCAGTCGGGTGGGTATCGGCTGCAAGGTGCGGAGATGCTCATCCACAGCGAGGTGCCGATTGGGGCAGGGTTGAGTTCATCCGCGGCGCTGGAAGTGAGCAGCGGGATGGCTCTGCTGGAAAACGTAGGTTATGGCATGAAAGGCATCCTGGAGCTGACGAAGCTCGCGCTTATGTGCCAGCGCGCCGAGAACGAGTTCGTTGGAGCGCGATCCGGGATCATGGACCAGTTCATCTCGTGCCACGGGCGTGAAGGTCATGCGCTGATGCTGGATTGCCGGTCGCTGCAGTTTACGGAGGTGCCGACGCCGGACTCGGCCACGATCGTAATCTGCAACACCATGGTGAAGCATTCGATTGCGTCAGGTGAATACAACACCCGGCGCGCAGAGTGCGAAAAAGCCGTTAAGCAGCTGGCATCGAAGATCCTGGGACTGCGAAGCTTGCGCGACCTCACTCTTGAGCAACTCGACGCACATCGCGAGCTGATTTCCGAAGTTCTTTATCGGCGGGCGCATCACGTCGTTACGGAAAACCTTAGAGTACAGGAGGCCGCTGCGGCATTGGAGAAAGGTGACTTGGGCGAGTTCGGAAAGCTGATGCGCGAGTCACACGTGAGCCTTCGAGATGACTACGAGGTCAGTAGCAAGGAACTGGATGCGATGGTGGAGATTGCTTTACAGCAGCCCGGGGTCTTCGGGGCACGCATGACCGGAGGCGGATTCGGCGGATGCACGGTGAACTTGGTCGAGAGCGCCGCGGTCGCAGGCTTCCGTTCAGCAGTGGCGCGCGGGTATCGGCAGCGGACGGGGATCGAGCCGCAATTGTATGTGTCTGAGCCCTCGGACGGCGTCCATGAGGTGACCGAAGTTGCGGAAGTGGCGACGGCGAACTACTCAGCAGCTCCTCGCATCGAAGTTCAGAGTTCCACGAAGGGGGATTCCTTGCGAGTTTTGGTCACGGGAGGCGCAGGTTACATCGGCAGCGTTGTAAGCGCCGAGTTGCTTGCTGCGGGACATTCAGTAGTGGTTTACGACAACCTGAGCCACGGGCATGCGAGCGCCATACCGGATGGCGCGGACTTTGTTGAAGGCGACATTGCCGAGGCGGAGAAAGTCGGGCGACTATTGCGCGAGCGTTCCATCGATGCCGTGATGCATTTTGCGGCATTCATCGAGGCGGGCGAATCGATGAAGGTCCCGGAGAAATATTTCCAGAATAATTCGGCAAACGCTCTTGTCCTGTTGCAAGCCGTGTTGGGAGCAGGAGTGAAGAAGTTTGTGTTTTCTTCGACCGCGGCCCTCTACGGCGATCCGCAGAGTATCCCGATCAAAGAAGACGATCCGTTGATCCCGACTAATGCGTACGGGGAGTCGAAGTTGCTGGTGGAACGCATGCTGCTTTGGTTCAATCGCATCCACGGATTGAAATATGCGAGCTTGCGATATTTCAATGCTGCGGGAGCGGCAGGCTGTTTAGGCGAAGCGCACCAACCCGAATCGCATTTGATCCCGCTGGTGCTGCAAGTCGCGCGCGGAGTGCGGGAATCGATCGCGATCTACGGGACCGATTATCCGACGCATGATGGAACGTGTGTGCGCGACTACATTCATGTGTCCGACCTGGCGCAGGCGCATGTGCTTGCGTTGCAAGGTCTCGAAACACGAGACAAACTTATCTGCAATCTCGGCAATGGCCGCGGCTTCAGTGTGCGTGAAGTGATTGAAGTTGCACGCAAGGTTACGAACCATGCCATTCCGGCGGTCGAAGCACCGCGTCGTCCCGGAGATCCAGCCGTGCTGGTAGCGAGTTCGGAGCGCATCATGAAAGAGTTGGGCTGGAAGCCGCGCTATCCGGAACTGGAGACGATCATCCGCAGCGCGTGGGAGTGGCACCAGCAACATCCGCATGGATATCTAGTCCAAGCCGCCTAATATGCAATTGATCTCAGAACCGCATCGCCGGTTGAACCCGCTTACCGGCGAGTGGGTGCTGGTGTCTCCGCACCGCACGGCCAGACCATGGCAGGGTCAAGTAGAGACGACTCCCGCGCCGGTGCTGTTGCAATACGATCCAACGTGCTATCTGTGCCCGGGGAATGAGCGGGCCGGCGGAGTGCGCAATCCGAAATACACAGGGACATTTGTTTTTGAGAATGACTTTGCGGCGCTGCGTCTTGACGCTAAAAACAAAATTATCTCTGAAAATGAATTACTGACGGCGGAAGCGGAGCGGGGAATCTGCCGCGTGATGTGCTTTTCCCCGCGGCACGATCTAACGCTGTCCACGATGAACAATGAAGATGTTGTTCGCGTGGTAGACACATGGGTAGAGCAGTATGTGGAATTGGGAACGATGGATTTCATCCGTCACGTGCAGATATTTGAAAATCGTGGGGCGATGATGGGCGCGAGTAATCCGCATCCGCATTGTCAGATATGGGCTAATGAGACTTTGCCAAACGAGCCTGCAAAAGAATTGCGGCAGCAGGGCAAATATCTCGAGAAGAACGGGCACTGCCTTTTGTGTCGTTATCTTGAAGTTGAGATCAATGCGAAGGAGCGATTGATCTTTGAAAATGATTCTTTCGCGGTAGTGGTGCCATTTTGGGCGGTGTGGCCCTTCGAGACGATAGTGTTGAGCAAGCGGCATTTCTCGGGGATGGACGATTTGTCTTCGCAGGAACGAGAACAACTTGCAATGGTCCTGCGAGAGACAACTGCAAAGTACGACAATTTATTCGGCGTGAGTTTCCCTTACTCAATGGGATTTCACCAGCGCCCGACGGATGGCGAGCAACATCCGGAGTGGCACTTTCACGCACACTTTTATCCGCCGCTGTTGCGCTCGGCAACGATAAGAAAATTCATGGTTGGATACGAATTGCTGGGCTCGCCGCAGCGCGATTTGACTCCTGAAGCCGCAGCGGAGCGACTGCGCGCAGCTATCGCGAAATAATCCAAGGTTGCTGAATCCAGCAACAATCGTGGCGTATTTTGCCGCCATTGAACAGAGAACTTCTAAGTCCGGCAACGCATCGGAATTAGCATCATGGATAACGATCCGCAGATTCATCCCCTGCCCGAGCTATGGGCGGGGGTGGAAGCCACGATAAGCAGGATTGGGGACCGCTATTCTCAGCAGTTACTCCGCTCAGGACACCTCGACCGTCTCAGTGATTTCGAGATGTTTGCGCACCTTGGGATCAAACGCCTGAGATTTCCTGTCCTCTGGGAACAGGTCGCCCCGTCCCCGTACGAACAAGCTGACTGGTCGTGGACCGACGAAGCACTCAGCGAAGCCCGAGCGCAGGGGATAGAGCCGATCATCGGACTCTTGCATCACGGCAGCGGGCCAAAGTACACGAATCTTCTCGATCTAAAATTTCCTGAACTGTTGGCGGAATATGCGGGCCAAGTGGCAAAACGCTACCCTTGGGCGGACGCGTACACGCCGGTAAACGAGCCGCTTACAACGGCGCGGTTCAGCGCCTTGTATGGGCATTGGTATCCACATGAACGAGATGACCGCAGTTTTGTGCGGGCGCTGTTGAACCAGTGCCGCGGGACTGTGCTGGCTATGCAGGCGATCCGCCGCGTGAATGAAAAAGCAAAGCTCATCCAAACTGACGACCTAGGAAAAATCTTCAGTACGCCAAAGCTGGCGTATCAAGCAGAGTTCGAAAATGAACGCCGTTGGCTCACGTGGGACTTGTTATGCGGACGGGTTGATCGCGATCATTTCCTGTTTAAGTACCTGTTGAAGTTCGGGGTGAGCAAATCTGAACTCGAGTGGTTTCGAAACAATCCCTGCTCGCCCGACGTAATCGGCGTGAACCACTATCTCAGCAGCAATCGTTACCTCGATGATGATATTGCCCGTTACCCGAAGTCGGCACACGGGGCTAACGGCAAAGACCAATTCGCAGATGTGCTAGCTGCGAGAGTTCTGCCGGAAGATGTGGGATCTCCAGAATTGTTGCTTCGAGAAACGTGGGAGCGATATAGGATCACCATCGCGATCACGGAAGTGCACAACGGCTGCACGCGCGAAGAACAGGCACGCTGGTACAAGTACATGTGGGAGGCGGCGGTATCAGCCAAGCGCAATGGCGCAGATATAAGAGCGTTCACGGCGTGGGCGCTGCTGGGATCGTTCGACTGGAACACGCTGCTCACTCAGGAAGAAAATTTCTACGAGCCGGGCGTGTTCGACGTTCGTGGCGATAGTCCGCGCCCGACCGCGCTGGCAACACTTGTTCGCGAGCTTTCAGATGGACGCAAGCCGAGCCATCCGGTATTGAAGTCTAAGGGATGGTGGCAACGCGATGACCGATTCCACTTCGGACACACCGGAAACGGATTGGCGACGCACATCGACACCGAACACGACGTTCGCCCGATTCTGGTCACCGGTGCGACAGGAACTCTAGGGAGAGCGTTCGCCCGACTCTGCGTGATCAGAGGACTGCCCCATAGGCTGCTACGCCGGCAAGAGATGGACATTGCCGATGCTGAATCCGTGCGGTCGGCGGTGGAGAAACATCATCCGTGGGCAATCATCAACACTGCCGGATACGTACTGGTGGATGAGGCCGAACTCGAACCGGAACGCTGTTTCCGCGAGAACACAACGGGACCGGAAATCCTTTCGCAGGTTTGTGCCGAGAGGGATGTGAAGCTACTGACGTTCTCCTCCGACCTGGTCTTTGATGGAAACAAGATGGAGCCGTATTGCGAAAGCGATTCGGTTTCACCCATTAACGATTATGGTCGGTCAAAAGCCGCTGCTGAACTTGCGGTCTTGAAAAAGCTACACTCCGCGCTAGTCATCCGGAGCAGCGCGTTTTTTGGCCCGTGGGATGAATACAATTTTGTCACCCTCGTGTTGCGTAGGCTTCGCGAAGGACTGGAGTTCGTCGCTGCGGAAGATGTCGCGGTCTCGCCCACGTATCTGCCCGATCTGGTTCACAATGCGCTGGATCTGCTGATCGACGATGAATCAGGAATCTGGCACTTAGCAAATCAAGGAGCGATAGCGTGGGCTGAGCTAGCGCGCAAGACGGCACGGATCGCTGGACTGGATCCCGGGTTGGTGAAAGGCGTGCCGCTGGAGATGTTGGAGTTGGCCGCCCCCCGACCACGTTACAGTGTGCTCGGTAGCGAACGCGGTCAGCTAATGCCGACACTCGAGAACGCCCTGGACCGATACTTCAAAGAGTGCGAAGTCGTGCCGCTCCAGTCAATGGCAACTCGCTAAAATCGAAATAGATAGCTAGCTTTCACAAAGATCTGGCGCCCATCGTTGATGAAGACATTAGGGCGCTGGACGAATCCATTCGGTCCGTTCACGAGAGTGGGATCCAGCGTGGATAAATTTGTGTTGTAGCCGACATAGAGCGCCGTCCCAGGGTGAAGGAGCCACGTGAACAACAGGTCATAGTTGAAATTCTTCGTGGTATCGAGAGCGACGAAGGCTGGGCGCGCGAGATTGGTGTTGTACTGGCCGATAAATCGGACGCTCATCTCCTTGTTGATCTGGTAATTCCATTTCGAGCGAATGATGTGGGTATTGTAGAGGTTCTGTTCGCGGATGATCGTGTCCTGCCAGTAGTCGCCGAGGTAGGTGGTGGTGATCTGAAATTGATTGATCGGCTTCACGGTCACGCTGACCTGGAAGTTCTGCTCGAATGCGTCCCTCGGGCCGCCGGTTGCGGGAATGACATTGGGTGTATTACCCCAAACCCCCTGAAAATTAAAGCTCACTTTCTTGAAGTAATCACTCTGCAAGTAGAATCCGCGGCCACCGTTGGCATAGTCCTGAACTGCTGTGAGAGTGTTGTAGTCCTTGGGGCGTAGATGCGAACGGGCAGCGTTGTAAAAAAAGTTCAAAGTGGTGTTGTGCTTGAATTCGAAATTGAAACCCGGATTGAATTGGTAGTCGAGCCTTAAACCGGAGTGGTCCCAATTGGTGCCTTCAAAAAGATTGGGCCCGAATGAGACCAGAATCTTGCCCTCAGGCCGCCAACGATAATTTATGAAGTTGCTGAAGCGGATGTAGTCAGGGCGCGAATAGAAACCAACCTGCGTCTGGTATCCGCTGCTGTTGTCTTCGAAGTATGTATTCGCGTTAAATCGTCGACCACTGTATCCGCCACCGGCCTTGAATGCTGGGCCGGCGGAATAATTTCCAACCAGATCGCGCGTCGAAGTCACAAGTGCCTGAAAAGTAGCAAAGTAATTTTTCTTCCATTTGAAGCTGCCATCGATGCCGCCAACACGGTTGAAACTACCGTCGAATTCGCGATCGGTATAGATAAGTCCGATAGTGGACTGCTTCAAAATGTCATAGTTCACGCGGCCAATCATGAAAGTGGCTTTCTTTCCGAATTCAGGATCGGTAGCAGGTACGCTCTGTCCGGGCGAGCGATCATTGGCGAAGATGAATCCCAGTGAGACTTTGCCGAGTTTGCCGGTGAGTCTGGCGCCGTACTCCGGATCGACGATGTTGCGGGTATAGAGCAGTGGATACGGCGTGTCAAAGTAATTACTGTTCTCCAGGAAGAAGGGACGTTTTTCCGGAAAGAAAACGGGGAAACGCTGGTTGACCGTGATTTGTGGCTCGTCGCTTTCGATCTGGCTGAAGTCAGGCTTAACCGTGAGGTCAAGTACCAGCGAGTCTTTCAAAACGATCTTCGCGTCCGTGCCCATGCGGCCGCCAAGTTTTTCACCTTCGAATCGGGGCGGAGTATCCAAGCTGTTGAGCGAGCGACTGGCGTGCCATACGCCATATGGATTGACCTCAATATTGCGCCCAGGCGAGATGTGGTCGAGACCGGTAAGCGTGCCGCTCTGATTCAGTCTTCCGTTGATCTTGCTGGAGACGAACGGCCAGAATGTTTCCTCATTATTCCGCGGGATACTGCGGTGAAGAATGAATCCCCATTGCTGCATGTCTTCATGGGAAAAACGCAAACTGCGAAACGGGATGCTCATGATGACGAAGTATCCGTTCGCGGTGCGACGGCCATTGGTGTTCCAAACTGTGTCCCAGGAATTATCAGTGCCGCCATCCTCTGACCAGAGGCCTTCCGATTGGACTCCGACGGGGTTGGAGGCGAAAACGTATCCGCGGCGTTGATCCTTGTATGTATCGAAAATCACTTCAACGGAGTCATCCCCAATTGCATTCTCGCGTTTGGTCAGCTGCGAACGGATCTCATTCGGACTGGAATCGTGGCAAAGCCACACTATATATATGTTGGACTGGTCGTATCCGAGATAGGCGTCAGTGCGCTGCGTAGCGGGAGCGCCATCCGTGGGCTTGCTTTGGCGGAAATCTTCGGCATGCGCCATTTTCTGTGCGAGCGCAGTGCCCGGTTCCAAATCTTTGAAGTCATCGGGCGTTGGTGCTCGCTCAAGGCGCGGGATGCTCAAGGCAGAGCGTATCGCCGGTTTTCTATTTGCCGACGCAAAACTCGGTAAGGATTGGCCTGCGAGACCGGTCGCGAGCAGGCAAACAAAAACGCTGAGAACTTGGCGGAATGAGATCGGGGTCTTCAATATCTACCTAATATGGTGAACGCAGATTCAGATTGGGCCACAATTGTTGCTGGTTAGACGGTGAACCCGGCAAAGGGTTCGCAAGTGGATACCCATTATTTTAAAGATAGTTACAGGCCGACACCATCCAGCGAAAAGCGTAGAACTGTGGAAGGCAGCCAATGTATGGGCAGGTTCAGTAAATCTTCATGTGCTTCACGTAAGCTATCAAATGCACATATGAAGATTCTTCTGGTGGAAGACGAAACCAAGATGGCCCAGCTCATAAGCCGTGCCCTTAAAGAAGACATTCATTCGGTTGCGGTCGCGCATACCGGCCCTGAGGGTTTGGATCTCATCAACAGTGAGACGTTCGACTTGATCATCCTGGATGTGATGTTACCGGGTATCACCGGGTTCGAAGTGGCAACCCGCGCGCGGAAACGCGGCACCAAAACGCCAATCCTGATGTTGACGGCACGCGATGCTGTCCCTGATATTGTGGCGGGGCTGGATGCGGGAGCTGACGATTATCTGACTAAGCCATTCTCGCTGGCTGAATTCCTGGCGAGGGTAAGAGCCATCGCCCGCCGCGGACCACTTTCTCATGCAGCGCAGCTCAAGTTTAACGATCTGGTTTTGGATCCGGCTACGCATGAGGTGAATCGCGGAGGACGAAGGATCGACCTGACGAAAAAGGAATACATGCTGCTGGAGGTCCTGCTGCGGCAGGCGGGGCGGGTAGTGCAACGAGACCACATCATTGACGCGGTCTGGAGCAACGAAGAGAGTGTTGAAAACAACACGCTTGATGCATTCATCAGCTCGCTGCGAAACAAGGTTGATGGCCGCAGCGCGACAAAATTGATCCGCACCATTCGCGGAGTGGGTTACAGAATAGGTTAGATTGAACTTTCCCATCCGAATCCGACTGACAGCATGGTTCACAGCAGTCCTTTTTTGCGGGATGATGCTTCTTTCTTTCCTGTTGTTGTGGGGCCTTCGCCAAAGTATCCATTCCACCGCAGATAGAGAACTCAAAGGGAAGATGGATGCTGTGACTGCGATGATGCAGGTCTCTGTTCCAAAATTGTCTTTAGCAGAACTTGAGGATGAATTTCGGGAACAGTCCTCCTTGGGCGGAGATCTTATTCAAGTGAAGTCGTCGGATGGAGGCTGGGTATTTCGCTCCCCATCAACACAGCAGTTCGCTCCAGAGCTGGTGAAGATCGCATCCGCGGACCAGCCCGGCGTGCATGAAACGGAAACCAAGGGCAAGAGGTATCGCGTGCTCACGCAACCGCTGGAGATCGGCGGCCGGAAATATCTCGTTCAAGTGGCTGCAAATATTTCCGACTTTGCAGAACTCCAGCGGAAGTTCTTCTGGCTCACCATGCTCCTGATCCCCCTGATGATCGTGGGGGCCTCAACGGGGGGGTATTGGCTTAGCGGGCGCGCATTCAAACCGGTTACGACGATCATCGAGAAAGCGCGGTCGATCAATGCAACAAACTTGTCGAGCCGGCTTGCCGTCAGCGGCAATAAAGACGAACTGCATAAACTTTCAGAGACTCTGAACGGAATGCTTGACCGCATTGAATCTTCATTCAAAAAAGTACAACAATTCAGCGATGACGCATCGCACGAGTTGCGCACTCCGATCTCATTGATACGGACCACGGCAGAAC
Source organism: Terriglobales bacterium (assembly GCA_025462725.1). GTDB lineage: Bacteria > Acidobacteriota > Terriglobia > Terriglobales > Acidobacteriaceae > JAICLA01. Next base: position 52,768 of record JAOAPE010000011.1, read on the forward strand.
TTGCGCTGAGGAGAGAGCGGGATCCGGAGACGTATCGCACTGCGCTGAATGAGATATTGATCGAATCAGAGAAAACATCGGAGATGATCGAGAGCCTCCTCGTGCTGGCAAGAAGTGACGCGTCTTCCCAGCCTCAATTACCGCTACTGAAAACAGATATCGCCGCGATTGTTCGGGACTGCTGCAACAAAGTCGCTCCGTTCACCCAATCCAGAGAGCTTTCTCACGTTGTTGATTTGCCGAGTACGCCGACGGTCATCCTCGGGGACGCAAAATTCTTGGAGCGGCTATTGCTCTTAATACTCGACAACGCGATCAAGTACTCTCATCCTGGCGGGCAAATCCGAACGAAACTTGAACGGATCGCAGGCTCGGTAACGGTGACTGTCGAAGATACAGGCATTGGGATTTCAGAAGAGGACCTCCCTCGGATATTTGAGCGTTTCTACAGAGCGGACAAGGCGCGCTCGCGTGATGGTGCGGGTGCCGGTCTAGGATTGTCGATTGCGAAATGGATCGCTGACATGCATCACGCTGAGCTATTGGTGGCGAGCAGCGTTGGCCAAGGCAGTTCGTTTACCATCCGGTTCCCGCAAATCTCTGTCGAATAGACAATCTGGTTTCAGCGAATCTTCAGGTGGGTCCCGTAGCTTAAAACCTGTAACTGGTATGCCAAGAGTTTCCAAAGGAGAAACAATGAAACTAAAAACGCTTTCAGTGGCAACAATGATTTTTCTTGCCGCCATCGCGGTAAGCGCTGCCGACAAAAAAATCAGCAAAGACAAATTGCCGGCCGCAGTCCAAAAGACTGCCGATGAACAGAGCAAAGGCGCCACGGTCGTGGGCTTCTCAACAGAGCAGGAAAAAGGGCAGACGCTATATGAGGCGTCCCTCAAGGTGGATGGCCACAGCAAAGATGTTGTGATCGATGCGTCCGGGAAAGTCGTGGAGATAGAAGAAGAAGTGGCATTCGATTTGCTGCCAAAGGATGTTCAGGCAGGTCTTACCAAAGCTGCGGGTATAGGCAAGTTGGGGAAGGTAGAATCTCTTACCAAAGACGGCAAGCTTGTTGCGTACGAAGCCAAAGTGATGAAGGCAGGCAAGAAGTCTGAGGTGCAAGTGGGGCCTAGCGGCGAAAAGCTTAAACATGAAGAGTAATCGTTGAAAAAGAGCGGACATCGACTGTTTACCTGTCGGTGTCTGCTTCGAATTTAGGAGGGACGTGTGCGCGGCTTTCGTAATCTGATCTTTCCAGCAGCGGTCTGTTTCATTGCCAGCATTGGAGCGGGCCAAACGGTTCCGGCAGATGCATCTTCTTCGGCTCCCGCCACTATCACGCTGCAAGATGCGATTGCGCGTGCGAAGGCCAACTCGCCTGACGTTCACGCCGCGATGACAGACGCTGGCATCGCGCAGCAGGACAAAGTGCAGGCACGCGCAACGTTGTTGCCGTCACTCAATTACAACTCACAAATTGTTTATACGCAGCCTGCGCTGGACAGCTTGCCCCGTTTTATCGCTAACAACGGTGTACGCGAATACATCGCGATAGGAAACGCGCATCAGGAATTGAACGTTGCCGATCTGGCGCTATATAGGCGGAGCATTGCTCTCGCGGAACTGGCGCGCGCAAAAGCGGAAATCGCGCAGCGAGGATTGATCGTCACAGTTGTCCAGAATTATTACGGCTTCGTGGTGGCGCAGAGAAAATATTCGACATCGCAAATGGCCGCCGCGGAAGCGACACGGTTTTTTGATATCAGCCAGAAGCTGGAACGCGGCGGCGAGGTAGCACATTCCGATGCCATCAAAGCGCATCTGCAGTTGAATGATCGGGAACGAGACCTGCGCGAATCCAGCTTGAATCTGGAGCGTGCGCGCGTGGCATTGGCGCTGTTGATCTTCCCGGATTTCAACCAGAACTTCAGTGTCGTTGACGACCTTCGTCTTCCGGATGGCGTGCCTTCTTACGAAGAAGTCGAAAAGCTCGCCAAGCAGAACAATCCTGATCTGGCGGTAGCGCTCTCGGCGGTGAAGGCGGGGAACTTTGAAGTGCAGTCGGCGAAGGCGGGTTATCTGCCAGTGCTGGGATTCGACTACAACTATGGAATTGACGCGCCAAACTTTGCAACGCGAACCAATGGCGTTAGGAATCTCGGTTACTCTGCGGCGGCGACGCTCAATCTTCCCATCTGGAATTGGGGAGCGACGCACAGCAAAGTGAAGCAAAGTATTTTGCGCCGCGACCAGGCAAAGCTGGAACTCACCTTCGCACAGCGTAAACTGCTGGGGCAGCTAAAACTTCTTTATCAGGAAGCGCAGACTTCCAGCGCGGAACTCGATCTTTTGCGGCAGTCGGCACAGATGGCGACTGAGAGCCTGAGGCTCACCACACTACGCTATCAAGGTGGGGAAGCAACAGTCTTGGAAGTGGTGGATGCGCAAAACACGCTGGCGCAAGCACGCAATGCTTTTGATGATGGTGAAGTCCGGTATAGGACGGCACTCGCAGGTTTGCAAACTTTGACAGGTAGCTTCTAGGACGATGATCTCAAAACAGAAACAATCTGTGATTTCGCTGGGACTATTGTCTCTTGCCGTTTCGATCTCAGGATGTAAGAAGACTGAAGCGGAGCCGCAGCCCGTGGTCAACGTGCAAGTAGCGAAGGTGGAAGCGAAATCGCTGACTCAAACCATAAGCGCCGATGCAGTCTTGTTTCCGATCCGCCAAGCCGCTATCGTCTCCAAGTTAGCAGCGCCGATCAAGAAGCTCTATGTGCAACGCGGTGACCGCGTGCACGCAGGCCAATTGTTGGCAACGCTGGAGAATGCAGACATCGCCGCCTCCGTAGTCGAAAATCGCGGTGGTTACGAACAGGCGCAGGCAGCGCACGTTACGGCGACGGAGCAGGGAATCCCTGAAGAGACGCAGAAGGCGCAGCTCGATCTACAGCAAGCCAAAGAAAATCTTGATGCTCAGACGAAACTGGTTGAGAGCCGGCAGTCATTATTCGAACAAGGAGCGTTGCCGCGCAAAGACCTTGACGCGGCCCGAGTCTCATTTACGCAAGCGAAAGCGCAATATGAAATCACTGATCGCCATTTGCAGTCGCTGCTCGCGGTGGGGCATACGGCATCGGTTAAATCCGCGAACGCACAATTGGCGCAAGCTAAGGGAAAGTTTGAAGGGGCTGAAGCGCAGTTGTCGTTCACGGAGATTCACAGTCCGATAGACGGCTTCGTTACCGAGCGTCCGAACTATTCCGGAGAGATGCCGCCAGCAGGATCGTCCAGCATCACGGTAATGGACACTTCTTCAATCATCGCGAAGGCTCACATCTCGCAAGTGCAAGCGATGCAGTTAAAGGTTAACGACCCCGCGGAAATTGTCGTCACTGGTGCGGAGGCGACATCGGGAAAGGTGACGTTGATCAGTCCGGCGCTTGACCCCAACAGCACAACGGTTGAGATTTGGGTAACGGCACCGAATAAGACTCAGCAATTGCGTCCAGGTTCGGCAGCGAAGGTCGAGATCAAGACGAAGCAGGTGCAACAGGCGCTTGCGGTCCCGCTGAATGCGGTAGTGGTAGCAGATGGCAAGTCCACCGTCCTTGTTGTTGAAGGCGATGCGGCCCATGCTCGTGAGATCCAAACGGGAATAACAGATTCGGCAGCCGGACTGGTCCAAGTGGTTTCCGGACTGAAAGCTGGCGACGTGGTCGTGACGAACCAGGCATACGGGCTGCCAGACAAGACGAAAGTGAAAGTGGAAGCCGCAGAAACTCCGGGGCAGCAGCCCGCGAAAGAGAAAGACTGACGTGGCTGCCAACCAGAACTACTGGGTCTCAGTGTATTCCAAGCCTGTCATCTTTTTGATCCTGGTGTTGGCCTGCGTCGGCGCGTATCTCGCATTTTCCATTCCTGTCGCAGTTTTCCCTGAAACGAATTTTCCGCGAATCGTCATCGGCGTGGAAAACGGCGTTATGCCGATCGAGCAGATGCAGGTCACAGTGACTCGTCCGATCGAAGAGGCGATGAACAGCATTCCCGGATTGCAATCTGTCCGTTCAATCACGAGTCGGGGCTCGGCAGAGATCGACTTGTTCTTCAATTGGCGATCGGACATGGTGCAGACATTGCAATTCGTGGACGCAGCGCTTTCGCGCGCGCAAGCGGTGCTTCCCGCAACAGCCAAGATACAGACGCATCGGCTCACCTTCGCGAGTTTTCCGATCCTTGGATACAGCCTGACATCGGACACCATCCCGCAAACGCGCCTTTGGGAGATGGCAACCTACGAGATCAAACCGCGACTGAATCGGCTAAATGGTGTGGCGAGCATCGTTGTGCAAGGCGGCAAGGAGCCGGAATACCACATCACTCCGGACCCTGCAAAATTGCAGATCGCGACCGTGACTGTGCCGGACATTCTTGCTGCCGTTGCGCGCAGCAACATGATTGACTCGCCAGGATTGTTTCAGCAGAACCATCAATTAGTTTTGGGATTGATCAGCGGTCAAGTTCATTCGCCTGAGGAGCTGGCGAAAATCTCGATCAAGACGACTGCAAGTGGCGTGCCGGTGCGTATTGGCGACGTGGCGACAGTAACGGCGGGAGTGAAACCGGTTTACACGGTAGTGGCTGCGAATGGAAGGCCAGCAGTGCTTCTCAATATCAACCGCCAGCCAGACGGCAATACCGTGCAGGTGGCGGACGAAGTGGCCGCCGAGATTGCACAGATCAAAGGAACACTTCCGCCGGGGGTGCAACTCACGGCGTTTTATGACCAGTCGGGCTTGGTGCGCGACTCTATCGCAAGTGTGCGAGATGCCATCATCCTTGGGTTGATACTAGCATCCGCGGTGCTGGTGCTTTTCTTGCGCGATTGGGGAAGCTCGCTGGTAGCGGGGCTGGTAATCCCTATCACAATTTGCGTGACGTTTATCTTTCTGCGCGTGCTGGGGGAAAGTTTCAATCTCATGACGCTGGGCGGATTGGCCGCGGCGGTGGGACTGGTGATTGATGACGCGATTGTCGTCGTCGAGAACATTGTTCTCCACCGCGATAGCGGGCAGAACCGGTTCGAAGCCATCCGCAGCGCGCTGAGAGAAATCACGGTGCCGCTGATCGGTTCGACGGTGACTCCCATCGTCGTCTTCCTTCCGCTGATCACGATGGGCGGCGTCATCGGAGTCTTCTTCCGCGCGCTCGCCATCACGATGTCTGTCGCGCTGGTGACATCGCTAGTGCTGGCGCTGACGTGGACGCCGAACCTGAGTCTATTTTTCATTCGCCGCAAATCGGACGAGCGTGAGCAGGCACAAGCCGAAGGAACCGAACTTGAGCGACTAATGGCGGCGGAAGAGGCGACTCTGTCGGGAAGCTTCGGCCAAGTAGTGAGGTGGTACGAGAGGCGACTGAAATGGAGCTTAGAGCATCCGAAGGCGATTGCCATTGGCTGCTTGGTTCTCATAGTGCTCTCGTCCTTCTGCTACAAGGCGCTAGGAACGGATCTCCTTCCGGAGATGGACGAAGGCGGCTTCATCGTTGATTACTTGATGCCAGCGGGAAGCTCCTTGGCGGAGACGAACCGCGTTGTGTCGCATGTTGAGGAGATCATCCGGTCGGCGCCGGAAGTGGAAAGCATGTCACGCCGCACGGGACTCGAACTCGGTCTGGCAGCCGTGACAGAGGCCAATCGCGGAGACATTGCGGTAAAACTCAAGGCCAACCACAAGCGCGATACAGAAGAAGTCACAAGCGATCTACGGCAACAAATCCTTGAAGCAGAGCCTGCGTTGAATGTCGAGTTCGTTGAAGTCTTGTCAGACATGATCGGCGACCTCTCGAACGCACCGGAGCCTATCCGCATTAATCTGTTCTCGCAGAATGCGGACGAACTCGCAAAGTGGGCACCACGCATCGCGGATGCAATCTCCAAGGTTCCCGGGGTAGTGGATCTGCGAAATGGGATCGAGAACACGATCAGCGGGCCTGCGGTGTCCTACCAGGTGAATCCAGCGGTCGCGGCGCGCGCGGGGTTCACGTCAGAAGAGTTGGCTTTGGACGCGGGGGCATTGATCGAAGGCGAAGTGGCTTCCACGCCATTGATCGTGAGCGGCAGGCCGTACAACATCCGTGTGCGCTTCGGTGGAGCTGACCAGATGAACACCGAGCAGATGAACAATTTGCTTTTGGTGAGCAGCACTGGCAAGACAGCAACACTTGGGTCAGTGGCAACCGTGACCGAACTGCCGGGACAGACGGAAATCCGCCGAGAGAACCTGCAACAAGTAGTGGCCGTCACTGCGCGACTTGAAAACGTGGACTTGGGCACTGGCGTCGCCAATGTGCAGAAGGTAGTGAACAATCTACACGTACCACCTTCCATCCGCATGGAGTACGGCGGAACTTATCAGGAGCAGCAGCAATCGTTTCAAGAGTTAGGCGTGGTGCTGTTGTTGGCAATCGTGTTCATATTCGGTGTGCTGCTGTTTGAGTTCCGCAGCTTTGCGGCACCAACCGCGATTGTCGCTTCAGCAGTGCTGTCCACGTCAGGCGTCCTGTTCGCGCTACTTATCACCCGGGTCACATTCAACGTAGCTTCGTTCATGGGACTGATCATGGTGGTGGGAATCGTTGCAAAGAACGGCATCCTGCTGCTCGATGCGGAAAGCAAATTCCGCGCGTCTGGAATGGACCCGGAAGAAGCAGTGATCCAAGCGGGACGACGCAGATTGCGGCCTATCGCAATGACAGCACTGGCGACGATCGCTGGAATGTTGCCGCTATCATTTGCCATTGGCGCAGGCTCTCAAATGCTACAACCGTTAGCTATCGCTGTGATCGGCGGAATCTTGATCTCGATGGCTCTTTCACTTCTGGTGACGCCAGCAGTTCACTTCTATATGGAGCGATCCAGTTCGAGAAACACTGCTTAGTCAAGCCACAGCCGGTGCAGCCGATCTCAACCAGTTTTCCATCTGCTCATGATTCACCAGCCCCGGCTGCTGTACCACGGGAAGTCCGCCATAAAAAACCGCGAAGTATGGAATCCCCTGCACGTTGAATCTGGCCGCTAATTGCGGATGCCGCTCGGTGTCCACTTTGAGGACAACAGCTTTGCCGGCCATATGCATGGCTGTCTTCGCCACTTCAGGTGCTGCCATCCTGCACGGCCCGCACCATGCTGCCCAGAAATCGGCCAGTACGGGCACCTTCGAGTTCTGAATGACCTCGTCAAATTGTGCAACATCAACATCCAGCGGCTCATTTAGCGGCGGCAGCGACGACTTACATTTTCCGCACCGGCCAGTGTCGGCGAGGTGATTGGCCGGAATGCGATTCTTCTGGCTGCAGTTCTTACATGTCCGCACGAGAGGCATAGTGATTAGAGGATGCCAATGCTGACTGAGTTGGGTTATCCGGCGAAGAGCTATTTACAGCGCTCTTTTATCCGAGAGGAATGTCCGGCAGCAACTTGCCATCTACCGTCACGGCACACGAACACATCTGTAAAACGGGTTCTTTGCGGAGTAGGTGGATTGTCGTTCTTTGCAGAAGAATGATGGTGACCCGGCCGATTACAACTGCCGTGTTTCCGTACTTCATACGAAGCCGAGGACTTCTTGGCCCGACCGATCTCGTGCTCGATGTGAATCAGCGCTTTGTTTTTCTCGGTCGGGGTCCCGGCAGGTTTTGACGCGCGGAGTTGCCCAGCAACTACTTGCAATGAGCAGCACGAAGAATTGTGACGCATGCCGTCGGCCTGCTGCAGAGATGCGAAATAACGCGACTTCCTCATACCATTAAGCCCTCCGAAATCTACTCTGGATATGAAAATCAGTGACATTCCTACCTACAAACCTTCAGAAATCTGAATTCCGAGTAGGTGTTTAAGCCTACTTCTCTCTGAGGTATTCACATTACTTTTGGCATGCTAAGTGCTTTTCAGAGGGTGGCTTCGAAAATTCGCATGAAGCACATTTGGAGAACATCAAATATGGAACGTCGTAGCACCACAAAAATCTTGTTTGCAGCAACCCTGCTCGTGATCTTCACAGGGTTCATGACGCTGCAATTGTCAGCGCAATCCGTTGTCTCCGGTGATATTACCGGCATCGTCACTGATCCGAGCGGGGCGATCATCCCCAATGCGACAGTGACCCTGAAGAATGATGCTTCAGGCGAGACGCAGACCACAACCTCCACAACGTCCGGTCAATATCGATTTTCTTTGTTAAGACCGGGCCCATACACGATCACAGCTGCTGCGAGCGGTTTTCAGGCAATAAATCGTAAGACGGTGGTCGCAACGGGACAAGCTACGCGCGTTAACTTGCCATTGGCAGTCACCGGAGCTTCCACCACCGTTGAAGTAACGGCACAAGCGCCCGTGTTGCAGACGGAAAATGGAAATATCTCGACGACCTACGGAACGCGGGATATCGAACTGCTGCCAAATCCCGGTGGAGACACAACCTACGTAGCCCAGACCGCTCCCGGGGCCACTCAGAACACCGGCGGTGGATACGGAAATTTTTCCACTTTCGGACTTCCTGCCACATCGAATTTGTTTACGGTGAATGGCAATGACAACATGGATCCGTACCTGAACCTCAACAATAGCGGTGCGACAAACCTGGCCCTCGGAGCCAATGAACTTCAGGAAGCCACCGTAGTGAACAACGGATATTCAGGACAATACGGCCGCCAGGCTGGAGCCCAAGTCAACTACACCACCAAGTACGGCACCAATGCATTTCATGGCAATGCCATTTATTGGTGGAATGGCCGAATCATGAACGCGAACAACTGGTTCAACAAGAACGTGGATACGTCGGCGGGCAACACCATAACTCCACGTCCGTTTGTGAACGCGAACCAGTGGGCCGCATCGATCGGTGGGCCGATCTTTAAAGACAAGACGTTCTTCTTTGTCGATACGGAGGGCCTGCGTTTCGTTCTGCCAACTAACGCACAAGTGTTTGTGCCGAGCGCGGCTTTCCAGAGTGCAGTTCTCGGCAGCGTTCCTGCTGCGCAGCTGCCCTTCTATCAAACCATGTTCAACCTTTACAACAATGCTCCGGGTGCCGCAAATGCACCACCTGCGTCGGCAGCAGTCAATCCCTCGGATCCGACCGCTTGCGGTGACTTCACTGGCCTTGGCGCTGGAGTGCCGTGCGCAAACGTCTTCCGCTCAACGCAAGGGAATCTTTCGCACGAGTGGACTTTGGCTACTCGAATCGACCAGGTCGTCGGATCGCACGATAAACTTTTTGGCCGGTTCAGGACCGATCACGGTGTGCAAGCGACATTCACAGATCCGCTCACGCCCTTGTTCAATGCCTTTAGCACCCAACCTCAATACGAAGGTCAATTGACGGAATCGCACACGTTTGGCAATTCTGCCGTAAACCAATTGGTGATCTCAGGAAGCTGGTACAGCGCCATCTTCGATCTCGCGGATCCGGCTGCTGCAACGGCGGCTTTTCCATTCCAGGTCCGGTTCTCCGACGGAAATTTCGCCCGACTTGGACCTAGCCCCAGCTTCCCGCAGGGCCGAAATGTTACTCAATATCAGGGTATCGATGACTTTTCGATCCTTAAAGGCAAGCATAACCTGAAATTCGGCGTCAGCTACCGTCGGAATGACATTAACGACCAATCGGCCGGCGTATTCACTCGAGGTCGAGCTCGGGTGTTTTCGCTGACGGATTTCGCTTCCGGCATCGCTGACCAAGTGACGCAGGCGTTCCCGAAGTCAATAGGTCAGCCGATCGCTTTGTACGGTCTGGGCTTCTACGGGCAGGACCAATGGAAGGTCACGCAGAACTTCTCCCTTGATCTCTCTCTGCGAATAGATCATGGCTCGAATCCAGTCTGCCAGACGAACTGCTTCTCGCGACTGGCCGGACCATTTTCTTCGATCGCGCATGACGAGACGATCCCTTACAACCAGGTCATCAATACAGGTCTGCATCAAGCATTGCCGGAACTTGAAGCCGTGCTGTGGCAACCGCGTTTAGGTTTTGCCTGGACACCAATGGGTCCGGATAGCAAGACTGTGCTGCGCGGTGGCGCCGGAATCTTCTACGACGCAGTGCCCGCTGTTGTTGTGGACAACTTCCTTCTCAACGCGCCCGGAGTGATCACGCTGACCGATAACACCGGTTTGCCTTTGAACGCCCCTACTGTGCCCGGCAGCGCATTCTCCAACCTGGCGGCATCCAACGCAGCTTTCCAAAACCTGTTTGCCAGCGGAGGAACTCTAGCCTCTATCACGGCTGCGGTTCCAGCATTCTCCGCGCCGGACTTCAGTACCGTGAGCAGTAGGATCCGCACTCCCCAGTTCCAGGAATGGAATCTGGAGTTGCAGCAGGGGTTCGGCAATAACTCGGTGTTGTCGTTGAATTACGTCGGCAATCACGGGATACACATTCCGGTCACAAACTATTGGCCGAATGCATTCTGTGATCCTGCGACATGCACCACTCCGTTAACGGGAGTCCCGGTGTCGGCCACTGCTCCAGATCCACGGTTTGGCACCATCACCGAGCTCTCAAGTGCGGCTAATTCGAACTACAACGGCTTGACCGTCTCGTTCCAACGCAAATTCACCCGCGGTTTCCAAGTGCAAGCGAATTACACGTGGAGCCACGCTTTGGATGAAGTCTCGAATGGCGGAATCAGTCCGTATGCGTTTGCTACGTTCACAAGCGTTCAAAACCAATTGGATCCGACAAACCTGCATCGCCTGAATTATGGCAACGCCGACTACGACGCGCGCCACAACTTCAACGCGAATTTCGTTTGGGATGCCGGATTCCATTTCAATAACGGTTTTGTGAACGAAGTGCTAGGCGGATGGGTGTTCTCCGGAACGGCCTTTGCGCGTAGCGCGTATCCATACACCGTGGTCGACAGCACGGCAAACGGCTTGTTCGGGAACTATGCCAATGCCTTTGCGTTCTTCCCCGGCGTTACATCCGCACCCACATCAACAATCAACGGCCAGGATTGCAATAATCCGAACGTGCCTTGCTTAAATGCGGCAAGCTTTACTGCATTGGGAAGCTCGGGGCCATCCGCGTTTCCTGATCAACGCCGCAACCAGTTCCGCGGACCGCATTATTTCAATGCCGATTTCTCAGTGCAGAAGAACTTCAAGCTGACAGAGGCGACGAGATTTGCGGTTGGCGCAAACTTCTTCAACGTGTTCAACCATCCCAATTTCGATTTCCCGGATTCTGACCTCGCGTCCAGCACATTCGGCACGATCATCACTACCGCGAATACCCCAACCAGTCCTTTGGGATCATTCCTCGGTGCGGATGCCTCCGCTCGAATCATTCAGTTGCACGCGCGATTCACGTTCTAGAGAATCGGATCGCACTTACTTGGCGGCCTCGCAACGGGGCCGCCAAATTTTTTTGCGAGTATGCTGTTCCATACGAGGAAACAATTTATGAGTCGAAAGTTCATGGCCTTAGGGGCGCTTCTGAGTTTCATTGCAATTTTCGCAGTCGCTCAAGAAAAACAGCAGACACCTACACCGGCAGCAGCGCAAACTCCGGCAAAACAGAACTCACGCGCCAGCAATACGGTGAGCATCTCGGGAGCAGAAGTGATCGGCCTGAAAAACGACGTGAAACAAATGCGCGTGATCCTTCACCAAATGCAGAACAACATGGGAGCAGCAACCAGCGCGCAGGATCCTCTGAAACATCACATGGAATTAGAGATTGAGATGTGGCAGGTGGTGATTGATCAGATGGACCGCAGAATAAAAGCCGCCGGAGGAGAGTAGAGCTCAGCGGTTACCAGCCGCGCACGAGTACTTCAAGGAATTCGTGCGTGAGACTGAGGGCTTGCGGATAAGCGGCGGCCGTAAGAAGCAGGACGTTGATGGAAAGCAGGAGCGCTTGTTTCGCGATGGCGCTGCTAGAGGTGGGGACAATCGAACGGCCTTCGGACATTTCGACGAGCCGTTCCACGCGGTGTCCCAGAAGAAAATCCCCTTGGTTCATCAGTGCCGCACTCAACGTGGGCAATTCGGATCCGCAGGAGATGCGTGCAACCTTAACGAGCGCTGAGGCCAATGGCAATGTCCGACCGTGGTCGGAACAGACTGCCTGTTCATCGGCTGCCAACTCGCAAGCCTTTGCCCAACTTTGTTGGATCGGACGAAGCAGATCGAAACCGGGAAGAAGCTTCGGCGCAAAATGAAGCAGAAGTTTTTTCAAGGTATCCCGGCTGCTGGCGTGTACTGCTTCGTGCCGTAAAGCCGCGTCGAGTTCCTCTGCAGTCAGGACCTCAAAAACTGCTTCCGATACAAAAATCCGCGTCCGCCATAATCCCAGAACCGCAATGACTGGCGACTCGAGTTGGCACCGATAAAGTTCAAGTCCTTCAACACTGGAGGTTTGACGGACGGCTTTACTCGTCCAAGCCTGCATGACACGGTGGCTTTGGATAACTGCCGAAAATGCGCGTTGCAGCGCTCCCAGCAGGACCAGTAAGGAGATCGAAGCGAGAACGGCAAGCGGAATCGGTACAGGTTCACCCGTTGAGGCGGGTTCGAAGCGCACAAACGCCGGGACGATCAGAGCAGCCGCAGCAATCAATGTAAGAAATGTCGGAATCACGCGCAAAAGAAAAAATGTTTGTGCGGCGCGATGCGGAGATATCCGTTGTAACCGCTGTTGTCGCAGGGAAAAGAAAAGCAGAGATGTGACTGAGAGGGCGGTGTGAAGAAGGAAGCATGATCCGAGAGTGATAGCGATCAATAGCAGGTCGTACATCTACTTCTCCTCGCGACGCGCTTTGCTTTCCCGGATCAATTTCTCTAGCTCGTCCAAGAGCCGCTTGTCATACTGCTTGAAGGTTTCAACCAGGCTGGCCATAAGCGGAACAGGTTCGTTCTTGTTTTCTTCAAGAAGGAAACGAAGGGCTTTTCTCACCGCGCCTTCTTTAAATTCCTGCTTGGTGAGGCGGGGCAGGTAGATAAAAGCGCGCCCTTGCTTGCGGCGATCGAGCAATCCCTTTTTGTACAGTCGGTCGAGGGTCGTCATGATGGTGGTGTAGGCGAGCCGGCCTTTCAGTTGCTCATGAACGGCGGCAACGGAGCATTCGCCGAGTTCCCAAACGTGCTCCATGGTCTCCCGTTCGAGGAAACCGAGATCGCCGGATTCGCGCACTTCGCGGGATTTGCCCATACCAAACATCGAGGGGCTTATTCTACCCTCAATAAGCCTAGAAATTGAAACGCACCTGGAACTGAATCTGCCGGCCAGGGTCCACATTACTGATTCCCCCAAGCGCCGAACCCAACGTAGCATTTGGTACCGCAGCGTTGCCATACACACCGTTACGTCCGTAGATATTGTTGTGGTTTGTCAGGTTGAAAGCCTCAGCACGAACGCTCATCCTAAGCCATTCCCGAAGTTGAATCGCTTTTTCCACAGAAGCAGAGAAGTCGTAGGTGTTCGTCCCCTGCCCAGAATTGCGTGGGATGACCAACCCGTTGATCACAGGACGATCAGAATTCGACCCGTCACCATTATTGTCCGTCCCCGTTGTGATGTTGTACGGCCGTCCGGTTGCGAACTGTGTCCAAGAGCCAAGAGTGATGCGCCATGGGAATTCGTACGATCCGCTGATGGAAAGCCGATGCCGTTGATCGAGAATGCTGGTGGCCTTCTCTTGAATGCCCAGAAAGTTGGAATCGTTCGGGTCCTGTTGAGGCACGTCAGGCTCGACGGTGTTGATGGAGTGTGACCATGTGTAACTGGTCAGCGCGTTGAATTTTCCGAATCGCATTTTCAGATTAGTAGTGAGACCGTTGTAGTAAGCGGCGCCAGTGTTCACTGTGGCGAGAATACGTTTGTATCCGTTGGCAACCGGAACGATGGGCCGCGTTGCATCTGCCGTTGCGGCAGAGCGCGTCTGCCCTTGTGCTGTCCGCTCGAACGGTGCTGGAGCGTTCAAATCCACCGGGCGTTCGAGCTTCAAAGAGTGCTGGCCTTGGTAATCCATACTGAGAATCACGTTCGAAGTGAACTCATGCTGCATCCCCAGGGTCCACTGATGCGTGTAAGGATTCACCAGGGCATCGGGATAGAAGCGAAGCGCTGACACGTTGAAAAACTGATTCAGATAGTCGCGCTGGCCCACCCGAATGGTGATGTCCCGTGCGGGAAGCGCGACACCGACAGGAAATGCAGGCAGAGTGCCAATTGCGGTGGGGAACCCAAGCTGCCCTTGTACTGCGCTGAAGGTGAAAATGCCTTGAGGGCCGCCGATGGCGTATCCGGCGGCGAGGTTCGTGCGGATCTCAGAAGTGAAGATGCCGTAGCTGCCTCTGATTACGGTGCTATCTGAAAAAGGTCGGTAGACAAAACCTACGCGCGGTTGGAAGTTGTTGCGATCGTCAGTGAAGCTTTGGTTGTCAAAACGCAGGCCAAGATTCAACACAAGCCGCGGGGTGAAAGTCCAGTTATCCTGCAAGAATAGTCCGGTCAACCATTCCGTGATGTTGTAATTCTGGTTGCCGAAGCTTTGTGTGAACCGGCAAGTTGCACAATTGACGTCAGAGATTGTCAGTTGAGATACCGGCGTGAAGTCGCCCGACTTTACGGTGAACTGCCCTAGAACAAATCCACCGCCAAACTCCTGTCCTGTCCCTCCGGAGGATGAATAGATCATGTCCACCCCGGCACGAAGGGAGTGATGGCCGCGGTTTAGCGAGAGAGTATCGGCGAATTGGTATTGGTGGTTGACCAGTGATCCATAGCGCGATTCGCCTTCTGTGGCCACGCCGGTGCGCACAAACTGGATCGAGGGTGATACCGCCGAGAACTGCGTGATGGGTGATGCAAGCTGGAATTGCACTCTGGCTTCGTTTATGGCGTTGTTGTCAATCGTCCACGTCTCGCTCAGTTGGGTAGAGTACGTGCGGCGCGCGAAAACGCGAGCGGTGCTGGGAAGATTGTTTCCACCGACACTATCGTTAGGATTCGTGTCATCAAAGCGGTCAAAATTGCTTCGCAATGACAACGAGTGTGCATCGTTGAGATGATGGTCCAATCGCGCGAGGAACATGTCCTGATTGAACTCACCCGGATAAACGCCGGGAGCAAGGACGGAGGTGATCACTGAATCCCGCGTCTGATGATTGTGCTCGTATGAGAGCAGAAAATGCGTGCGGTCCCGCACGATGGGTCCGGAGACGGTAGCACTGCCTTGCGCCAGTTTGTCGTCTGTCCGAACGATCGCCAGCGGCGCTCGCGCTTGTATGGAGCCCGGACGCCAGAGCACCAGTGCATCGCCGTGGAAATCATTCGTTCCGGACTTAGTGATGATGTTGACCGCGCCTCCCGTGGTGCGCCCATACTCTGCCGACGATGCATTTGAAAGCACGGACAATTCCTGCACTGCGGAAAATGGAACGTTCGTGAAGAGCGCTTGTCGCCCCCAACTGTCGTCTCCGGTTGCGCTATCGATGGCGAAGGTCACCTGTCGGCGTCCACCGCCGTTGATGATGAAAAGCGTGTTGCTTAAGAACAGATCACCAGTGCCACGGGCCGCCCGCACTGAAGAGTCAAGCAGCGGAATCGTGCTCAACTTGCGGCCAAAGACGGGAGTGTCATTTATCTTGCCGAGGTCGAAGCGGTTTTCAAGTTGGGTGTTGTCGGTGTTAACAGAATCGGGCGTGCCCGAAACCGTGACTTCACTTCTTCCGTCTGCGATGTTGAGATTGACGTCGGCCACGCTGACTTCGCCGGCTTGCAATTGAATCCCTTGTTTTTGCGCGGTGGAAAAGCCGTTCTGCTTGATTTCGAGTGAATACGGTCCCGTCAGCGGCAGCGTATGGAAGGAATAGTGGCCAGAAGAGTCAGTGTTTGTGCTCTTAGTCAGACCAGTGCCAGCATTCCTGAGCGTAACTTCCGCCCCAACTACCTGCGCCCCGGTTGGATCCTCGACCTTGCCGACCAGTGCGCCGGTGCCACGGGTCTGGGAAAACGCGGCGAGCGATAAAAGAAGTGGGAGAAAAAATATCTTTCGCATTCGAAGTGGGGCACCCTTAAGGATCAGAGACAAGCCTTAAGTACATACTTCGATGGCCGCTACTACCATTAATCGTAAGTGCCTTTTGTAAATTATAGGCAACAGAAAACAGGGCCGGATGAAATCAGGCATAATCGTGAGTCCATGGAATCCAACCTCATGCAGCCTATTTCGGCTGAAATCACCGCTGCGCATCAATCAATCGACCTGCTCTCGGCGCGCGGGGTCTCGAAACGATTTCAATCGAGTGTGGTCTTGGAAAATGTGTCGTTCAGTGTGTGGGAAGGGGAGGTGCTGGGACTCATCGGCCCGAATGGCGCAGGGAAGACAACACTTTTTGAGTGTCTCGCAGGATTGATCCCAGTAGACGCTGGCGAGGTTCAGTTTCGGCAGCAAGCGACAGTTTCCCGGAAGAATGTCCTCTTCTATTTGCCAGACGGCATACGGCCTTGGGCCGACCAGACGGTGTCTTGGGCAGTTTCGTTTTTCGAAGCGCTATATGGTCGTGTGTCGTCGGACAGCGCCGCACTGTTGTCGGCATTGAAACTCGACCATCTCCTCAAACGTCGGATATGGATGCTGTCAAAAGGCGAATCGAAACGCCTGTTGTTGCTTCTGGGCCTGCTTACTCCACAGCCGATACTGCTTGCAGACGAACCTTTCGACGGACTCGACCTTCGTCAGACAAAAGAAGTCATGGCATTGCTGCGCACACACGCAGCGAAAGGACGCACGCTCTTTGTCTCTATCCATCAGCTAACTGATGCGGCGCGAGTATGCGACCGTCTCGTCCTGTTGAGCGCGGGAAGAGTAGTGGGAGAAGGAACACTCGACGAACTTTCAGCGAAAGCAGGAGTGACCGGCGGCGGGCTAGAGGAGGTCTTCCTTGCGCTCACGTAGATTTTTTCTGTTCTTGCAGAAGGACCTCCGCGAATTGCTCGCCTCTCGTGCGTGCTGGATATTACTCATCATCATTGGCCCGCTCGTCGGGCACGGATTCATTTCCGCGGTGAACCTCTATGCGGAAGCGAGCGGGATTGCCGGCGGTCCTGCAGCGCTGTCGCAAGGACTAACGACGCTCGACGGAATACTCGTCCCGACCTTTGGAGCATACGATCTCGCTGCGACGTTATTGTTTCCGTTCGTTGCAATCCGGCTGATAGCGTCTGAAAAAGAAAGCGGCGCATGGAAGCTACTAATGCAGTCCCCTGCGAGCATTTTGGAGATGCTCGCTGCGAAAGCCGCCGCGTTGCTGACAGGGTGGATCATCGCCTGGATACCGGGGCTAATTGCGCTGGCTCTGTGGAGTTCGTATGGCGGACACATCTACGCGCCGGAATGCATGAATCTGTTGTTAGGACATTTATTGCGCGTGGGAATCAGCGCAGGTCTCGCAGTAGCGGCAGCGGCCATCATGCCGGGAGCAGCGAATGCCGCCATCGTCACACTCGCATTCACATTAGGCACATGGGCCTTGGAATTCATCGCCGCCGGACGTGGAGGACTGCTGCAGCAGATCGCGAGCTTCACTCCGACCGCCGCGTTGCGCAGCTTCGAACAAGGACAACTGCGACTGAGCACTTTGCTGGCGATATGCATCTTCACGATTGCGGGATTTTTCATCGCTTCGGTGTGGTTGAACATCGGCCTGCGCACCAGACAACATCTGCAACGCACGATAGCCATTGCGGCCATACTCATCATCGTTGTGATCCCCGCTGCGAATGTCCGCGCCGCGTGGGACCTGAGTGAAGACCGTCGCAATTCATTTTCCGCAGCGGACGAAGCCGCGCTGGCGCAGATCCGCCAGTCGCTGCACGTCACCGTTTACCTCGCCGCCGAAGATCCGCGGCTGATGGATCTGGATCGAAATATCCTGAGCAAACTCCGCCGTATACTTCCACAGATTGAAGTGGAGTATGCAAGCCAGAGCCGTTCGGGATTGTTCGAATCCGGCAATCACTACGGCGAGGTCTGGTATGAATACCAGGGACAAAGAATGATGAGCCGCTCCACGACGGAGCAAATCGTCTTGGAAATTGTTTACAAGCTTACCGGCGTGAGTGCTCCCGAGGCGAAAACGGATTCGCAATTCAGTGGGTATCCACTGGCCGCGCGACCGACTGGCGCATCGTTGATCTTCTACGCAGTTTGGCCAGTGCTGATCGTGTTTTTGTGGTGGTTTGATTCGAAAGGGATTCGTTAATGATGAAGAAGAAAATTTTCATTTTTTTAGTCGTCGCATTCTGCATTCCCCTGCTCGCACAAAATGCGAAGAAGCCTGCCTCAACGCCGAAAGCCATCCAAGTTGATCTCTCGAAAGAAAAATCTGGCAGCGAGCCGACAAAATTTCTTTCCATGGTCGGCGACTGGATCATCACAGAAGACGACGGTAAGAGAGTTTTGATGGTGGACGGACGTCAATGGGAAAAAGGACAGCCGGCTCGTGATTTCGCTTCGAAGGCGCGCGCCATTTATGGGTCACGTCATGAGGAGTTCATCGACAACGTAAAGGCGTTCGCATATTTTCCGTACGCAGTCGCAACGGACATTGATGATTTCCACGATGGTGAAATCAACATGCGCTTCAAACTACTCGGCGGACAACTCGACCAGTGCGCGGGCATCCTGTTCAATCTCAAGCCGAACGGCGATTACCTGACCGTACGATTCAACGCCAAAGAAGACAACCTCGTTCTGTGGACGTTCACCAACGGCAAGCGCAGTTTCGTGAAGCGCAATTCCGAAAATATGCCGCTGCCCATGCAGCAATGGCACACGATGAAAATAGTTGTGAAGGGAACTCAATTGCAGGGATTTCTGAACGGCAAGCTGCTGATCGAATACACCATGGCAGCGCCGGTCTCAGGAAAGGTGGGCGTGTGGTCGAAGACTGACAGTATCGCGGACTTCGCCGATTACACCGTCACTCCGGACGCGGCAGCGAATGAAAATACTGGGTATCATCGGCGGCATCGCCCCCGATTCAACGATTGAATACTACCGGATGATCATCGCCGCATATCGGCGACAAAATGCAGCAGGGGATTATCCGCCGCTGATCATTAAAAGCATCAATCTGAACAGACTCGTTACCCTTGTCACCGGCAATCGGCTCGCGGAGCTGGCCGAATTCATATTGCAGGAATTGCAAAAGCTCGCTAAGGCTGGCGCGGACTTGGCTTTGCTTGCCTCCAACACTCCTCACATTGTCTTCAAGGAAGTCCAGCAGGCGTCGCCACTGCCTCTGGTCAGCATTGTGCAATCGGCCTGCGATGCGGCGGAGAGTATGGGACTGAAACGCGTCGGCCTGTTTGGCACGAAATTCACCATGCAAGCCCCATTTTATCCGGAAACATTCGCCGCGAGCGGGATCACAGTCGTCGCGCCAGAAGCAGATGACCGTGAATACATTCACACGAAATACATGGGTGAGCTGATCAACGGAGTCTTTCTCGACGACACTCGCGAAGGTCTTCTCGCGGTCGCGAACAGACTGAAAGCATCTGCGAAGATAGACGGCCTGATCCTCGGCGGAACGGAATTGCCGTTGATCTTGCGAGACAGCCCCGCTGTCGGCATTCCATTCCTTGATACCGGACGCATTCACGCCGAAGCCGCGGTAGCGGAGATGCTTCGCTGATTCGCGCTAGCGAGCTGATGCGAAGCGCACATTAATGAACGCCTCACGCTGCGTTGGCAGCAATCCCGGAGGGTAAGTAGCCTTCTCGACCAATTGCAGTGCGGAGATATTCAACGCAGGAATCGGACCGGGCAGGGCTTCTGCATCAACTACTTTTCCCTTTTCGTCGATGATGGCATGAACGATCACAGGCTGGATGGTGCCGTGTGGCACTTCGTCTGTAAGTCCGCCGTTCACAGGAAACCGGACTGCCCCAGTCATGATGTTGCCCGGGCCGGCTCCGAGCATCTGGGCAGTGGGAATAAGCCCGTTTGGATTTCCAACTCCGTCCTGGATGTTCTGTAATTCAACTCGCAACACTGGCTCTCCACCTTCAATGACTGAGATCTGGCGCGGCATATTGTGTCCGTGGAAATTCAGCGAATTCGTGTAGTCGTAAACGGTGTAGATCCCCGGCGCCTCAGACCAAATATGCAGGAGAGAAGTCTTCGGATCAAAGCAGTATTCCGTCTCAACCCAGCGGCGTCCCGGAGTAGGTGTGGGGTCGTTTGCCGCGCCGGAATGCAGAACGCACATCAGTTCGAATCCGTTCCACTTTGCGGATGCGACGCGCAGCAGCCCTTGCACCCGCGCGGGTAGCGGAGCAAAAATGGCGCTGCGAAGCATTTGCAAGCGGAGCGGCATGGGCCCGGCGGGCTTCTCGTCGTACGCAAAGCGGTCGTGGAAGATTCGCGTTTGCGAATATCCGCCCATCTGCACTGACCATCGCCAGCTTTGTCCGTTGGCCCAGTTTTCTTCCATTTCGCCGGGGCCGGAATGTTGCGATTGTCCGCTGGACTCAAAGGAAACCTTCAGGCTATAAGGCGATCCGCCTTGTGCATGAAGTGCGAAATTCTGCCGCGCACGTTGAAACAGGCCGAGAACAAGTTGTCGCTGCTGCGGTGTTTGGATCACCGCAGTCGGTCCAGTTGCTAACTCGAGCGGGTCTCCGGGCAGCGGGGCCATCTTGCCGGCTGTTTGGCAAAGAGAAGGAACGCAAAGCAATGCAGAGACAAAGAAGGAACACAGTACCCGTGTCATGGACATACCATCCTCCAACCCGAAACCGGAACATTCTACTCCAGAGTACGTTGCAGAATCTTCTTCGCGTATCCTTCCGTAGAGTCGCAAAATGGCAGCCATAAAAAAATACGACGCCATCATCCTGGGGGGCGGCGCTGCTGGGCTGATGTGCGCGATAGAAGCGGGAAAGCGTGGACGGCGCGTTGCGTTGATCGAGCACGCTGACCGTATCGGGAAAAAGATATTGATCTCCGGCGGTGGACGTTGCAATTTCACCAACATCCATTGCCGTCCCGAAAATTTCATGTCTGCGAATCCACATTTTGCGAAATCTGCGCTGGCACGCTATACGCCAACTGACTTCCTCGGACTTGTGAAAGAGCATGGCATTGCATATCACGAGAAGACTCTCGGCCAATTGTTCTGCGATGCCTCGTCGCAGCAGATCGTCGCCATGCTTGAGGACGAGTGCCTGGCTGCAGGCGTCAGTATTTTCGTTGGCACCACAGTGAAGGAAGTCCGGCACGAAAACGGATTCATTCTCAACGCCGGCGATATCGAATTTCACGCGCCGAAGCTGGTGATTGCCACCGGCGGGCTTTCGATCCCGAAGATGGGAGCCACTTCTTTCGGATACGATCTCGCGCGACAGTTCGGAATCAGCATCCGCGATTGTCGGCCAGCGCTGGTTCCGCTCACGTTCAACACAGCCGATCACAGGAGATACTCTGAGCTGTCAGGAGTCTCGACTGAAGTGATCGCATCCATCGGAAGCACGCGATTTCGCGAAAAGATGTTGTTCACCCACCGCGGCTTGAGTGGCCCGGCGATCCTGCAGATTTCTTCGTACTGGAACCAGAACACGCAGATCACGCTGGATCTCGCTCCAGACCGCGATCTCACCCTCGTCATGCGGGAGCAATCGGCAAATCGCAATCTCGCATCGGCGAAGGCCGCCTTGCATCGGGCACTGCCAACCCGCTTCGCGGAACGATGGCTCGAACTGCACTCGCCACCTGATTGGACGAATCATTCGCTAACAGAACTGGAGCGTAAGGTTCACAACTGGATGATCGAGCCAGCGGGCACGGAAGGCTATGACAAAGCGGAAGTGACTGCGGGCGGTGTGGAGACCGACGAACTCTCAGCCAAGACGATGGAGAGCAAAAAGGTTCCGGGGCTCTATTTCATCGGAGAAGTTGTTGATGTCACTGGACATTTGGGCGGCTTCAACTTCCAGTGGGCCTGGGCATCAGGATTCTCAGCGGGGCAAGCGCTTTAGTGATTTCTTAAGATTGATGTGGGCCAAGCTAGGCTTAACTATGCAAGACCAACTTCTTCTCACAGTCCGCAAAATACCTCGGGGGAAAGTAGCTACATACGGACACGTGGCCGCCGCCGCAGGACATCCGGGAAGAGCCCGTCAAGTGGCTTGGGCGCTGCGTGCAGGCGCAGGCACTGGAGTGCCATGGCATCGCGTTGTCGGATCAGGCGGATTGATCAAGCTGAGGGGTGAAAGCGCCATGGAGCAGCGATTCCGGTTGGAGATGGAAGGCGTCCGTTTTCATGGCAAGCGGATTGACATGAAGACGCATGAATGCAAATTTGGGCGCGCTCGCCGGAGAAAAGCACGCTCGCGCTAGTGCTCCTTTATCTCTGGCATATCTTGACGCAGTTTCTGCACCATGAACTCCATTACACTCGCATCAAATTCTCCATTCCCGGTAACGTTTGCAAGAGGCGAACATCGCAGATTGTGAGTGGCCGGCAAGTGAGGTCCCATGCCATCGAAATCCCGTAGTCGAGTTCTCACGGATCATGAAGAGATACGCAATTGGGTGGAAGAGCGCGACGCCACCCCGGCAGCGGTGAAGAGAACCGAAAGCGAAGACGACCCGGGAATACTGCGAATCGACTTTCCCGGATACAGCGGGGAAGGTTCCCTCGAACCCATCTCCTGGGATGACTTTTTCCAGAAGTTTGACGAGCGCGGACTCGCATTGCTGGTGCAAGACCAGACCGCTTCCGGCGAACGCAGCAACTTCAACAAGCTTGTGAGCCGGGAAACCGCGCAAGCTGCGGAGCAGAAGACCAAGTCATCCGAACGAGGGCGAGCGCGCGGAACTTCGGCTGGGAAGAGGCGTGGTGCATCGGCGTCGGGCAGCAGAGCCGGGCAAAGCAAGTCCAGCCGATCGGGTGTGGCGAAGAAGAGCACTGCAACAAAGAGCAGCAGCAGAAAATCTGCCGGTTTAGGCCGGGGTGCTAGTTCTGCTTCCCAACGAAGCTCCGGAGGATCCGCGAAGAAGAGTGCGGGGTCACGGACCGCAGCGTCGAAATCAGGGCGCGGGACTACGAAATCCAAAGGGACGAACGTGCGCAGCATCTCGTCCAAGTCAAAGAAATCGAAATCTACCAGAGGAAGAGGCACGCAGGGCGGCGGACGGAAGGCCGCTTGAGGGCCCAGTACCATCCCGACCAGTTTTACGACCTAGAAATCCAGCGCAACAGCAACGAACAAAGCTACTTGCGGCCTTTGCCATCTTACGTCTTAGTACGTCCGTATACGCCGAAGAACGCCAAAGTTTCTGCTTCCAGAGAACTTATCTAAGTTGTTTGCATCTATGTACATGTCTCATTAGCA
Source organism: Terriglobales bacterium (assembly GCA_025462725.1). Classification (GTDB taxonomy): domain Bacteria; phylum Acidobacteriota; class Terriglobia; order Terriglobales; family Acidobacteriaceae; genus JAICLA01. The sequence continues at coordinate 76,182 of JAOAPE010000011.1, forward strand.
CGGCAGGTCTTCAGCGCTCCGTGCACGGGGCCGCCGCATCGCTGGTCATTGACGGTCTTATACATAGAGGGGAACGCATTCATGCAGGGAAACGGTCACAGTCGCTCCGTCTTAATATTCGGAGGGGCAGGGTTTATTGGTTCCAATTGGGCGTCTCGGTTGCTGGATCAAAGTGAGACCAAGGTACACATTTTCGACAATCTCTCGCGAGAAGGCTCCCGCCACAACCTTGAATGGCTTGAGAAGAAAGCCAAAAAGTCGCGTCGACTCGAGATAACCATTGGTGATGTCCGCAATGCCAAACTGGTGGAGCGCGCAGTCCGCAGCGCAACTGAGATCTACCAACTCGCCGCACAGGTCGCGGTAACAACTTCCGTCAAAGATCCCCGTTTGGATTTCGAAGTCAACCTCTTGGGAACGCTGAACGTGCTGGAAGCCGCTCGTATGCACGGACGCCGTCCGTTCCTGCTTTTTACTTCCACCAACAAAGTTTACGGTGCCTGCGGGGAGTCGCAGGAGAAATTGGAGAAAGGAACTTCGGAGGCCCAGCCTCTCGATTTCCATTCTCCGTACGGATGCTCGAAGGGAGCGGCCGACCAATACGTTCGCGACTACTCCCGCATCTACGGCCTTCCTACAATAGTGTTGCGGATGTCCTGCATCGCTGGCCCGCGACAGTTCGGCAATGAGGACCAAGGATGGCTCGCGCACTTTCTCTACTCAGCGCTTCAAGAGATTCCGGTAACGATCTATGGCGATGGGCTTCAGGTCCGTGACGTTCTGAACGTCAACGATCTGCTGAATGCTTTCGAGGCAGTCCGCGAGAAGCTGCCCGTGACTGCCGGCTCGGTTTACAACATCGGCGGAGGTCCGGCCAACGCCGAATCTCTGCTCGGCGTGATTGAGCGCATCAAGACACTCACGGGTAAGCGTCTCGAATATACGAAGGCGAAGGGTCGTCCCGGCGATCAGCAGCTCTATGTTACCGATTTCAGCAAACTGCACAATGACACCGGATGGACGCCAGCGATCGATCTCACCGGAACAATGGAATCGATTTATCAATGGTGGAGATCGAACCGTGACCTGCTGCCATCGCATGCTGCAAAGGTTCCGGAACGCACGTTCGGAATGTTGCAACCAGAACCATTGAGGGCAGCATAATGAGGTATGCCCTCGTAAATCCCAATTGGACTTTTACAGGCTCAACGTATTTCGGCTGTCAGGAGCCACACTTCCCATTGGAACTGCTCTTTGCCAGCGACAAGATCCGCGAAGCGGGACACGAGTCTCTGGTCATCGACGCACAAATCAATGCTCTCTCCATAGAAGAAGTTCGGCAACGGGTGGATGACTTCGCTCCGGATTTCATGGTGATTCCCACAGCGCCTTCGTACCTGTTCTGGCGGTGTCCGCAACCTGAGTTGCGAGTTCCGCGGGAGTGGTTTGATGGGCTCACACACAAGGCTGTCAAGAAAGCACTGAAAGTTGCGATTGGTCCACACTCGTCGGCGACGCCGTCCGCTGCCCTCCGAAAGCTTGATTGCGATATCGTCATGCGCGGCGAGCCCGATCAGACGCTCGCGCAGCTTGCTTCAAAGCGTTGGCAAGATATCGACGGATGTTGCTGGCGTGAAGAATCGGGAGAGGAACATCTCAGCGCGTCGCTCGGCGTAGCGCCAATGAAGACGCTCGGAGCGCTCGATTTCGCGGACTATCCAGTGGAGCTACATTCACATCGCCACCATGTCTTCAACGGCAGCGGTCGCGGAGCAGAATTGGAGTTTGCCCGCGGTTGCCCGTGGGCTTGCACCTTCTGCAACAAGACCCTTTTCCGGAACTCATATCGCGAGCGCGAAATCTCTGCAGTCCTAGCAGAGATAGACGCATTGATTTCCCGCGGGGTGGATTACATCTACTTCATTGACGAGATATTCGGTGTGGGCAAGAACGTCTTGAAGCTGCTCGAAGGTATTGCCGAGCGCAACGTCACGATCGGTTTTCAGAGCCGTATCGATCTCTGGAACGAAGGAACGCTGGACTTGCTGGGCCGTGCTCGCTGCATCTCCTTTGAGTGCGGAATCGAATCTGTCACCGAACAAGGACGCGACGAACTCAACAAGAACTGCCGCATGGACACGGAGCGCTTGAGCGAGCTTCTGATCTACGCTCGCACTCGGATTCCATGGGTGCAGGCCAATCTCATCCTCAACGAGCATGACGACCGCGAGGTCATTCGTCTGTGGCAGGAGCGCATGAAAGCGCATGGAGTTTGGGTGAGTGAGCCGGTTCCGATGTTCCCGTTCCCGGGCAGTCCGCTTTATCTGAAAACCTTCGGCGCTCCACCGGACGATTTTGCCTGGGAGCGCGCTCACCGCGACTACCGCGCAAGATTCGACGACAAAGGTTACAGCGACATTCAAGAACAAAGGCCACTCATGATCGAGGAACTCGAGAGCGTGGGCCAGGGGAAGGCATCGTAACAATGAATATCGCAATCATTGGGTCTGGCTATGTGGGGTTGGTGGCAGCAGCAGCATTCGCAGAGATCGGACACAACGTCACCTGCGTGGACAATGACGCCTCCAAAGTAGAGGCACTCAATCGGGGCGAGACGCTGATCCATGAGCGATTTCTTCCTGAGTTGCTCGCCCGACATCGCGGCGAACGCTTGGTGTTCACGCAGAACATTCAGGAAGCCATTCGCTCCAGCTCAGTGATTTTCATTGCTGTAGGAACTCCATCTTCAGAGAACGGCGAAGCTGATCTCTCACTGGTCGAAAACGTCGCTTGCGCCATTGCCCGCAATATCAACTCGCACAAGATCATCGTGGAAAAGAGCACGGTTCCGGTCTGCACCAGTCAGTGGATATGCCGCGTAATGATGCAGAACGGCGCGCCCGGCGATATGTTCGATGTAGTCTGCAATCCGGAGTTCTTGCGTGAGGGAACTGCGGTCACTGATTTTCTTTACCCGCACCGGATCGTCATCGGCGCCGATTCCACCCAGGCCGCCGACACTCTTCGCAAGATATACATGCCCCTCGCCGATGGAAGCTATGCGAAGCTGAGCAAAGCCATCCCGCAGCCTGATAACGCCATTGTTCCCACCCGTCTCATAGTCACGAGTGCGGAGAGCGCGGAAGTAATCAAGCATGCGTCTAATGCGTTCCTTGCCATGAAAATATCCTTTATCAATGCCGTCGCAAATGTGTGCGAGAACGTCGGGGCGGATGTGGAAGAAGTCTGTAGAGGGATCGGCAGTGATGCGCGCATCGGAACTGAGTTCCTCAAGCCCGGAATCGGATACGGCGGCTCATGTTTTCCAAAAGACCTCACGGCATTCCGCTCCGTCTCATGTGACTCCGGCTATGACTTCCGCCTGCTCGACGAAGTTCGCCGAATCAATGAGGACCAGCGACACAGGTTCTTGCGGAAAGTCCGCCAGGCGCTCTGGAACCTTCGAGGGAAGCGGCTTGCGGTCCTAGGACTCTCTTATAAAGGTGGCACTGACGACATTCGCGAGTCTCCCGCCATCGCCATGATCCACCTCTTGCTGAAGGAAGGCTGCGATATCGTTGCCTATGATCCGGCGGCGATGGAACGCGCAAAAGAAGAGTTTCCAAACGGCGAAGTGGAGTTTAGCGCCTATTTGTATGACACTGCTGTTAACGCCGATGCAGTTCTTATTCTTACCGATTGGGAAGAGTTTGCCAGCCTTGACCTGCCGCGATTGCGAAAGGCAATGAAGAATCCCATCATCGTTGACGGACGCAATCTCTATCGTCCCGAGACAATGAACAATAGCGGTTTCACCTATTACAGCATCGGACGTAGGCAGAGAGTCGCGCGTCGCTTGGTGCAGCGCTCCAATACAGCCGCCTAAGACGCAGCTTCAATTCGCGGCAGTCTTGCCAGTGCCGGCAATCCCAATTTCTTCTCCCAATTTATTTTGCTCGGTTTGGAGATTTGAAAGTGCCTGCACCAGCTTCTCTGCTGAACTCGCAATGGCTTTGTTATTTTTTTCGACTGCACTCAGAGCTTTGAGCATTGCGGAGTTAGTTTTGCCTAGTTTCTTTGTGAAGTCCTTCAATCCGTCCTTTTGTACTTCTGAGAAGCTTCGCAACAGGTGGTATTGTGTGTCCTGAGTCACATCGATCGTATTTTTTAAGTCGGTGATCTGGTGGCGGTCCGGAGTGTTTGCTGCCGCACCAGCAAGGTCAGCCGACATTTTCCTTGCTGCATCAGTGCTCTTGACCAATGACATGAAATCCGCCCGCTGTTCGTCCGTTGCCTGAAGTGCTATCGCTCGATTGAAGTCTTTCATGCTGTTCGGATCGGTGCCTCCGCTTGGGCGTGCACCACCGCCACCACCACCTCCGCGCCGCCCGCCACCCCCGCGTTGCGCGAAAACGTTAAATGACAAGACGAGCAAGACGACCACGACCAGTGCTGCTGATTTCTTCATTTGAGGATTTCCATTTCTAAACTTGTGGGCGAGTGATTGAAGCTAAAACCCTTCCATTGCCATGATGTTTCGTCCTGAACGGCTGCTTTGCATACCATCCATACAAAGACTAGCCGAATCAGATAGAATTCCGGTGATTTTAAAGTGAGCGATATGGATTCCAAGCAGCCTGACGCGAAACTCGATCTTCTCTGCATCAACACCATTCGCACTCTGGCGATGGACGCCGTACAAAAAGCAAACAGCGGACACCCCGGAACTCCCATGGCGCTCGCGCCTGTGGCTTACGTTTTGTGGGAGCGATTTCTCCGGCACAACCCGCGCAACACTGACTGGCCCAATCGTGACCGTTTCATTCTTTCCAACGGACACGCGTCCATGTTGCTTTACTCCTTGCTTCATCTCACCGGATATCCGCTGACGCTGGAAGACCTGAAAAACTTTCGCCAATGGGGATCAAAGACTCCGGGACATCCCGAGTACGGGCTCACTCCCGGCGCTGAGACGACCACTGGTCCGCTGGGGCAGGGAGTCGCCAACTCTGTTGGCATGGCAATCTCAGAAAAATGGCTGGCTGCGCATTTCAATCGCGATGGACAGGATCCACTCGTCGACTATCGCGTGTACGCGATTTGCGGTGATGGTGACATGATGGAAGGCGTCTCCTCCGAAGCCGCTTCTGTTGCCGGACATCTCGGTCTCAACAACCTCGTCTGGATCTACGACAACAATCGCATCACCATCGAAGGCAGCACCGATCTCGCGTTCAGTGAAGACGTCGCACTCCGTTTCATGGGATACCACTGGAACGTGCAGCGCGTCTCCGACGCCAACGATACCGCCATGCTCGAGCTCGCGATTCGCACAGCGCAGAAAGAGCAGACGCGTCCCACACTCATCATTGTCGACAGCCACATTGCTTGGGGCTCGCCTAAGAAGCAGGACACAGCTGGCGCACACGGCGAACCGTTGGGCGAAGATGAGATTCGCGCAACCAAGAAAGCATATGGATGGCCTGAAGACGCCCACTTCCTTGTGCCCGATGAAGTTTCCGCCCACATGGCGAAAGCGGTGGAACGCGGCAAAGCTTGGGAAGACGAGTGGAACGCGCGGCTTGCAAAGTACAAGACTGCGAATCCCGATCTGTACAAGCAGTGGGAAGCGATTCAGAAAAGGGAACTGCCCGAAGGTTGGGACGCTAAGATTCCTACATTCCCCGCGGATGCAAAAGGAATCGCCACGCGCGAATCCAGCGGCAAGGTCGAGAACGCCATCGCCCCGCTTGTGCCCTGGTTCCTGGGCGGCTCCGCAGATCTTGCGCCATCAACAAAAACATTGATTGCGGGCGAAACGGATTTCGAAAAAGGCAAATACGGCGGACGCAATTTCCACTGGGGCATCCGCGAACACGCAATGGGTTCGATCCTCAACGGGATGTCGCTCTCGAAACTGCGTGTCTTTGGGGCAGGGTTCCTGATCTTCTCTGACTATATGCGTGCGGCCATCCGGCTCTCGTCGTTGATGGATCAACCTGTCCTCTATATATTCACGCATGACTCCATCGGACTCGGCGAGGATGGGCCCACGCACCAGCCCATCGAGCAGATGATGTCGCTACGGGCGATTCCGCGCCTGATCGATCTTCGCCCTGCCGATGCAAACGAAGTCGCAGAAGCATGGCGCTTCGCGATGAGGTTGGATAAACATCCTGCGGTTCTCGTGCTCAGCCGTCAAGCGCTGCCAACGTTTGATCGCACCAAATACGCCTCGGCCGCGGGATTGCACAAAGGCGCATACATCATGGGTGATTGCGAAGGCGTGCCCGAAGTCATCCTCATGGGCACCGGTTCGGAAGTGCAGCTCTGCGTCGCAGCGTATGAACAACTCAAGGCGGAAGGTGTTCGCGCACGAGTCGTCAGCATGCCGTCGTGGAAGATCTTCGACAAGCAATCCGCCGAATACAAAGAGAAAGTTCTGCCCATCGCTTGCCGTGCACGAGTCGGTGTCGAAGCCGGAACAAGCTTGGGATGGCGCGAACATGTCGGACTCGATGGACGAATCGTTGCCCGTGCCGATTTCGGCGCTTCTGCTCCCATTAAAGAACTGATGAAGGAATTCGGATTCACCGTCGAGCACGTTGTCGCCGAAGCTCGCGCGTTGTTAAAAGAGAAGCAGGCCAGCACCCGCGCGTAATTTGTCTTTGTAGCGCCGGCGTCTCGCCGGCTGTAGTGACGGCATCTTGCCGTCGCAAACTGGAGGAACACAATGTCCACCACTGCTGCCGGAACCAAGCTTTCGCAATTCGGCGTCATCGGACTCGGCGTCATGGGCGAGAACCTCGCCCTCAACATTGAAGATCACGGCTTCAGTGTCGCCGTCTGGAACCTTGAGACGGAATGGGTGGACCGCTTCGTCCAGAAAAATTCCGGACGCAAGATCACCGGCACCAAAACACTTCAGGAATTCGTGCAATCGCTCGCGCGTCCCCGGCAGATGCTCATCATGATCAAGGCCGGCGATCCGGTGGACATGACTCTGGCGAAACTCGCGCCACTCCTGGAACCCGGCGACATCGTCATTGACGGCGGCAATTCCTGGTTCAAAGACACGCAACGCCGCGAAGCCGAACTCAAGAAGAAAAATCTCAACTTCTTCGGCATGGGCGTCTCCGGCGGAGAAGAAGGCGCGCGCTTCGGCCCCTCGCTCATGCCCGGTGGTAACAAAGATGCCTACAAACACGTCAGCCCGGTGCTGCAAGGCATCGCCGCGAAGTCTGACTCTGGGCCTTGCGTTACTTACGTCGGCCCGGACGGCGCGGGACACTTCGTAAAGATGGTTCACAACGGCATCGAGTACGGCGACATGCAACTTATCGCCGAAGCCTATGACGTTTTACGCAAAGCGCTCGGACTGAATGCCGCTGAAATTGCCGACATCTTCGCGCAATGGAACAAAGGCCCAATGGCTTCGTTCCTGATCGAGATCACGTCGCAGATCTTTACAGCGATTGATCCGGAGACGAAGAAGCCGCTCGTCGATCTCGTCCTCGACAAAGCCGGACAAAAGGGAACCGGCAAATGGACGGCGCAAGTCTCTCTCGATCTCGCGATTCCCATTCCTACGATCGCAGCTGCAATCGATGCGCGCGTGCTGTCGAGCATGAAAGAGCAGCGCATCGCCGCAAGTAAAGTACTCTCCGGCCCGGCGAATACCAAGTACACCGGCGATAAAAAAGAACTTATTCAATCCGTTCACGACGCGCTTTATGCGTCGAAGATATGTTCTTACGCGCAAGGCATGGGGCTCATCCGCGCCGGCTCTGACGAATACAAATGGAACATCAACCTCAAAGAGATGGCGCGCATATGGAAGGCCGGATGCATCATCCGCGCCGCCTTGCTTGACACCATCATGCAGGCCTATGAGAAGACTCCCGATCTCGCCAACCTGCTGCTCGCCGACGAGTTCCGCACGCGTATCGCGGCACTTCAGGGCTCATGGCGCAAAGGCGTGAATACGGCGATCGATCTCGGCATTCCCGTTCCTGCGATGTCGGCGGCATTGTCTTATTTCGACAGCTACCGCAGCGCCCAACTTCCGCAAAATCTCACCCAAGCACAACGCGACTTCTTCGGCGCTCACACTTATGAGCGTGTGGACAAGCCGACTGCAGGATTCGTCCACTCGGAGTGGCACAAGCTGATGAAGGGGTAAGTCGCATGGAACCTTGGTTCATTGCGACGGAAACGTTCAGCCCTTCAGACGGAAAAGCATGGCAAAACTTCATTGACTGGAGTGGCCTTTCGCATCTTGAAGAAGTTGTCTCGCTCGACGTCAGCCTTTCTCCAAGCATCCTTCGCGAAATAAAGCCTGATTATTGGGCGCATATCGTCAAGCAAGATAAGCTACTTCGATTCTTTTTGGACTTGGATTTTCTTGCCGAGCGAATCCCAGATCCATCAAAGACAAATCTCCTATTGGTTTATCGCAACCCTTCCCTCGAACCTGATCTGCCTGCCCATTTACGTCAATTTGTTTTCTTAGGATATGACTTGGTTGAGCTAGCAACTGGCATAAGTGCTCTTTCAAACTGTGGTGGTTTTCCAGATGTCTTTTCAGGCACTGAACTCTCGAGTGTTGGACTCATACCGAGTTACACCCGTGCGAAACAAATCCAAACTAAACTGCGGGAACTCCGCCCCGAGGAACTTCACGCGGATTGCGATCTCTGGGCGATATTTCGCGCAAACGTAAACCCTACTTCTTCTGCGGTGCCGCGCTGAGTTCGAACGAGTCCCGCTCCTCGAACTTCATCTTGTCTTTGTCATCTGTGTTGAGCTTCATCATTTTGGCTTTGAGCTTTGCTCCGTCGATCTCAAACCGGAGATAGTGATAATTCACAGCCCTGCCGCCCTGGTATTTGTCATTCGCTGAGCGATCGAAGAGATATGGTGTGGCCCCGCCGCCGCCGCTCACCAAATACGTCACGCTGTTCTTCTCAAACCGTTCGTAGTTGTGTACGTGTCCGGCGATGGCGATGATCCGCGCCCGCAATTTCGGTTGAAGTTCTTCGAGATACTCCGCCAGGTGCTGTTCCTGAGGACGCGCCGAGTGCCCGCGGCCAGGAATCCTGTGCTCGTGCGAATCGGTGTATGACGGATGGTGCATGGTCAGGAAGACAAAATCTGTCTCGGCTGGAAGGTGTGTCAGCTGCGAGGTCGCCCACTCCCATTGCGTGCTGCCGGCTTTGAGATCGGAGTCACTGTCTAGGACTATGAAGTAGCAGTTTCCAAACTGCACGGAGTACCAGCGCTTCTGGTCCAGTTGCGGAAAGCGCTTCCACCAATTCTTCAGCCCCGCCGCTTCGCCATCCGCAAGTTCGTGGTTCCCAAGCGCAGGATAGATCCTGGTCTTCGCGTCCCATAGAGGCTTGAGTTCGGCGTCCGCTACTTCCCAGTCAGGCTGTTTGCCGCCGTGATAAGGGATGTCGCCGGTGATGAGCAAGGCGCCGGGCTTCTCATCGGCGATCTTCTGTACGAGCGCGCGCCGCACTTCGGCATTGCTGGGGTCGTGTTTGTCAGGGTCAGTGAATCGGATATCCCCATAAGCGATAAGACTGAATTTTGGGCCGACATCCTGCACGAAAAAGGTGGGGAGGATTTTTGGCGCATCCGGCGATTGGGAGCTGAGCGCGAGGGTGCAAGCGAGAATAAAGACGGCGACGAAGAGTGGTCTTTTAAGAGAAGTCATTTTTTTGAGTTGTGAAGCTAAAGTCAAATCTTGTCTGAATGCAATATGTTACTGGTTGATACCGCCCCCACCCCCTCCCCCCTAGCTAAGATAGCCAGAATGACGACTTTAGGACAAAAGTGGGTCGGAAAATGAACGTAATTCAGTTCCGGCTGTTAACGGTTGATAACTCATCCCTACCACCCCTCCCCTTTTGCAAGGTACTTTGTTTGCCTCAGTTACAAAATTTCGGTCGGCAAAATATAGATTCAATTGTACTTTCGCGTAAATTCCTGATTCCATTGGCCCCAAATGTTAGCTACAAGCGATAGGAGTTGGCGATGCCGTAGAGGAGCGTTCTGGCGACCTCAGGGTCGAGCCGGTTCTGTAGCACGGCGTTCATCACTTTGTGCAAGGCGTCGAGGCGTGCCCGGTTGGAGTCGAATTTCTCGATGTTGATCTGCCGGCGTTTCATGCGCCGGTGCTGGTGGTGGAAATGGCAATGAGTGGAGTTGCGCAGAGCAGGGGATTGGCATTGCTGTCCGTTGACTTTGAGGTGAATGCAGGTGCGGAAGGACATAGCTAAATGTTATTCGAGTTATGTTTAAGTTGTCAAATAGGCTTTTAACGAGAAGGCGCGTGGCAGAGGAGGGCGAAAGCTTGGTCGCGGATAAATGCAGATTGGCGCGGATCAAATAAAACTCAAACTCTCCCCTTGGATCTCCTATGGCTCGGGAGCAACAGTTCACGATTGAAAAGGCGATCGTCCGAAGACCTGCGCCGCTTTGAAGATTACGAACAGCAACTGAAGCCGCTTCGCCGAAACTCAGTGTGTCAGCGCGCGGAAATTTTTAGAAACTTGTGGCACCTGCTTCAAGGCCTGCTTGCGCCACCGGAGTATAGGCAATGCAACCGATGCCCACTCAGGGTGGCTCTCCGTCACCCGAGCGTAATCGTTCCCAAGGCATAGAGATCTTATCTTCAACCCGCTTCCGTAGTAGGCGTTTGTCCTACAAGATAATCAGACTCCATCCGATGTTCGCTGCCCGGTTCTCTCTTTACCCTAGATTGCGGAGGAGACTTTGAATCCGGAAACGCAAACTAAGATTTTTCAAATCTATCCCTCTAGATCGCGCGAGCTCGAACTTGTCGTTCTTGCGGCCAAGAAGGAGACGCCGCGTCGCTTCAAGAACCTTGCTTCACGCATTCGATGGTATGTCCATCCACGTTTCTGGAAGCAAGGCTTGAGCGTGGTTGCTATCTATTCCACCGTATTCTTCGTCTGGGTGTATTGGTGTAGCAGGTGAGGAAGCGCTAGGTTCGGCTGGAACGATGCTTCTTCCAGAATTGGCTATAATCAACTCAGCTTCATTCGGCACGAGATCAACAAGAAGCGGGTGCCCTCCCCAGGCTACCCACAAAGAAATCTAAATTCCTTGAAGCGGCGCCGATTTCACGTAATCACCACTCCAGTCCTGACCCTAATCGTTGGTTGCTCATCGGTCGCATTTTTTAGCCTGATCCTCGTATTTATTTACGATGTGTCTGGCAATGCAAAACTTGTATGGGGCTGGGTAATCTCAGCGCTTGCTGTTGCCGCGATATCGGGGTTTATTTCGTTTGCATTGCAGCCGCTATCAAATCTGCAGGACACGTCTTCGCTTAGCAATCCAACGCTGAGGGACCGGGCGGAATCAGAGCGACACTATCGCGCGCTCACCGAACTTTCGCCTCAGATCATCTGGATCGCCGATAAAGACGGCAACACCACTTACTTCAATCAACAATGGTATGACTATACTGGCCTGACTACAGCGGAATCTCTTGGTAAAGGCTGGACCAGGGTTCTTCATCCTGACGATCGGGAAAGATGCCTGGTGATCTGGGAACGTGCAGTGGAGACTGAGTCCCCCTACGAGATCGAATACCTATTCAGGAAATATGATGGGAGCTATCGCTGGCACTTGGGCAAAGGATTGCTGGTGAGGGATGAGCAAGGGGACATACAAAACTGGTTTGGGATCTGTATAGACATCCATGATCGACGTCTTGCGGCAGCAGCAACTATACGCATTGCTGAGCGGCTGCAATTGGCGATTGAAGCCGGTGGAATCGGCACCTTTGACTTTTATCCGGATTTGAACGCATTGAAATGGTCTGACCAATGCAATTCGATCCTCGGAGTGGAAAGGACGTTCAAACCAAGTATCCAAGATTTGTCGCATTTCATTCACAAAGATGACGGGGCCCGGCTAAGCAGAATGCTGCTGAGGATTGCAACCCAAGGCATCCCTGACCAATTCGATGTTGAATACAGGATCGTTCGTGCCGATGGGGCGATCCGGTGGCTTGCGATCAAGGGCCGCAGGTTCTTGGAGAGATATGACCACGAAATCGAGCGGGTGAGGATCAGTGGAGTAGTTATCGATGTCACAAGCCGGAAGCAATTGGAAAATGAACGCCTGGCTTTGGCAACTCACATTGAAGCAGCCCGGGAGAGTGAAAGAACGCATGTCGCCCGTGAGATTCACGACGAACTTGGTCAGACTTTGACAGCGGCCAAGATGGACGTAGCATGGATCAGCAGGCACCTTCGCAGCGTACAAGGTCTTGAGGAGGTTGAAAGACGAGCGAGTGCCACCTCGGCATTGATCGATGATTCGATCCGGACGGTAAAGAGAATCTCTGCCGAATTGCGCCCTGGCATATTGGATGCAGCCGGACTGGCCGCAGCGATCGAATGGCTGGCCCGCACTTTCGAAGAGCGAACCGGCGTATTCGTCCTCGTCAATATCGACTTCGACGATGCAAAGATTCCCAAAGGTCCACAGACGGCGCTGTTTCGCATCGCTCAGGAATCACTGACTAACGTAGCGCGTCACGCGGCAGCAAGCCGGGTTGCAATCTATCTAACTGCCCATGAAAATGGTGTGAAACTGATCATTCGAGACAACGGCCACGGCATTTCAAATGATTACGACCGGGAGCGGTCGTTCGGCCTTCTTGGGATGCGCGAGAGGATCGCGGCACTCGATGGGCAATTCATTTTAGACAGCAACCCCGGAGAGGGAACGATGGTAACCGTGATTGTTCCATTACTGGCTGTGAGGACAGCATGATCAAGATCTTAATCGCTGACGATCATGCTGTAGTTCGTGAGGGGATAAAGAGAATATTGACAGACCAGCAGTTCCACCGGTTCGGCGAAGCAGCCACAGCGGAAGAGGCGCTTTCTGCAATACGAAATTCGGAATGGGACATTCTGATACTCGATCTCTCCATCCCTGTTCGAGGCGGACTAGCCGTGCTGGAGGAGGTGCAATCACTGGCTCCAAAGCTTCGCACCATCGTGTACAGCATGCATCCAGAGGATCAGTTCGGCCTGCGGGTCCTAAGGGCGGGTGCGGTAGGATATCTGGCGAAGGAACGTGCTCCGGAAGAACTGATCCAAGCGATTGAAAAGGTCAGAGCGGGGGGGCTTTATGTTACCGAGACTCTCGCGGAAAATCTTGCGGCAGTCTTGAAATCCGGAGACAATTTGCCGCTGCACCATCGTCTGTCGGGCCGTGAATATACAGTCTTTGAACAAATTGCAAAAGGACAGTCGGTTTCACAGATCGCCGATGCGCTTTGTCTGAGCGTAAAGACTGTAAGCACTTATCGCGCGCGTATTCTGGAGAAGATGGGGCTCACGTCCAATGCTGATCTAATGCGGTACGCGTTGAATCAAAAGCTAATCGCATAAAAGGCTGGTGTCGGCTTGGTGGGGTTGCGAGCAATTCGATAACCTCATTGACGCGAACTCGTCAGCTTCGGCCCGGCTGCGTATCCCAATCGGCAGCTAGAGTCTTCTACTTAGCATTGTGATAATCTCCCGTGTCTAGCCCCATTCGGTGATTCAGGAGGCATCTTGTCCGCGACGACAGTTGAACCCAAGCCCATTACCGCCACCGCCAACCACAAGGTTCCGCGGTCACCGCTGCCCAAAGCTGAATCCTGTGTGCTGGTCATCTTCGGCGCCACCGGCGATCTCACTAAGCGCAAGCTGATTCCCGCCATCTACGACCTCAGTTGCGAAGGCTGCATGGACGACAAGTTCCGCATCCTGGGCGTGGGACGCAGTGCGATGAGCGATGACGAATTCCGCGCCAGCATGCGCGACGCAATGACGCAGGCCAAAGGCAAGCCCATCAACGATGACGAGTGGAAGAAATTCGCGGGACGGCTCTCTTACATGGGGGGCGATCCTGCTGACGCGAACACTTTTCCGAATCTCGCGAAGAAACTTGAGGAGATGAGCAAGCAGGGCGCGAGCAACAATCATTTGTTCTATCTGTCTGTGCCGCCGTCGGTGTCGCCGGAGATCGTTGAAGGATTGGGACGAGTCGGGCTGGCGAAGAACGACAAAGGATGGTCGCGCATCATCGTTGAGAAGCCCTTCGGACGCGACCTGAATTCAGCGCGCGAACTGAACGCGGTTGTGGCGAAGGTTTTTGATGAGAGCCAGGTCTATCGCATTGATCACTACCTGGGCAAAGAGACGGTGCAAAACATTTTGGTCTTCCGCTTCGGCAATTCGTTGTTCGAGCCGGTATGGAACCGCAACTACGTTGATTTTGTGGAGATCACAGCGGCGGAGACGCTGGGAGTGGAGAGCCGCGCGTCATTCTATGAAGAGACCGGCGCGTTGCGCGACATGGTCGCCAACCACTTGTTGCAGTTGCTGACGCTCACGGCCATGGAACCGCCGGTCGCATTCGACGCCAATTCCGTGCGCGAGGAAAAGGTTAAGCTGCTGCGTGCGATTCGTCCGCTGAACAACGTTAAAGACGTAGCCGCGCACACAGTGCGCGGACAATATGGCCCGGGCACGATCAACGGGAAGCCTGTTCCGGGATATCGCGAAGAGAAGGGCGTGGCCAAAGACTCGCGAACGGAGACCTACGCCGCTGTCGAATTCCACATTGATAACTGGCGATGGAGTGGGGTGCCGTTTTACGTGCGCGCGGGAAAGCGATTGGCGAAGCCGCTGACGGAAATTCGCGTCCATCTCAAGCCGACGCCGCAAGCGCTCTTCTCGAGAAACCGCAACGAGCACATCGAGCCGAACATTATCACGATACGCATCCAGCCGAATGAGGGGATTGGGATCAACTTCGCGGCCAAGCGACCGGGAACAGAGATGCACACTACCACGGTGCACATGAATTTTTCCTACGAAGAGGCGTTTGCGACGAAGTCTCCGCAGGCGTATGCCACGTTATTGCTCGACGCGATGCGCGGTGACGCAACGCTGTTCACGCGTGGAGACGAAGTGGAAGCCGAATGGCGGTTGATCACACCGATCGAAGAGGCGTGGGCGCAACTGTCACTGCCGCAATCGATGATCTATCCGGCGGGAAGCAATGGGCCAACGGGCGCGGACGGATTGATCACGGGACGCGATCATCACTGGCGCGATCTGCAGGAACAGTACGCTCCTGGCGGCCAGGTGCGCTAGTTTCCCATGTCAGAGTCAAAGCCAAACATAATAGTTGCGGCGAACCGCGATGAGCTGAACGTGGTCGCAGCGCAATTTATTGCTCGCGTGGCGAAGGATTCAATCGCTGCACGCAGCCGCTGCATAATTGCGCTTTCCGGCGGATCGACGCCGAAGTTGCTCTACGCACTGCTGGCGCAACCAGAGTGGAGCGCGCGATTTGACTGGAATCGGATTCATCTGTTCTGGAGCGACGAGCGCTGTGTGCCCATCGACCATCCTGACAGCAATTTTGCGATGGTGAACAAGGAATTGTTGTCCAAGGTCCCAATACCGAAAGAAAATGTTCATCGGTATCGCACGGAACTCGGTGATGCGAGTGCGGTCGCTGCTGATTATGAGAAGACATTGCGCGAAGTATTCGACGTTTCCGCAGACGAGGTTCCCCGCTTCGATCTCACGTTATTAGGATTAGGCGAAAACGGACATACAGCATCCCTGTTTCCGCATTGTCCTGCATTGCGCGAAACCGAACGGCTGGTTGTTGCCGACTACGTGGAAGAAGTGAAGAGCTGGAGATTGACGTTCACTGCGAGGTTAATCAACGCTTCGCGGAACATCGTGTTTCTGATTTCCGGCGCGTCGAAGGCAGAGGTTGTGAGGGCAGTGTTGAATGGTCCGCGGAAGCCGGAGGAGTTGCCGGCGCAATTGATCAACTCAAGCGGCGACGGCGAAGTGACTTGGATCATTGATAGAGCAGCCGCAGTATTGATCCAAAACACTGCGACTGCTCCATAGGTTTAGAGCGTGGAGATGAAGGCGCCCATCGTCTGCTTTACGTCATCACGATTGCGCAAAGTGGCGTCGAGCTTGAGCGCAGTAGCCATCTCTGTTCTTGCCAGCGTGCGATTGCCGGATTGCAACAATGCTGCTGCGTAGTGGAAGTGATATTCGGCTTTGGTCGGCTGCTCTTTGACTGCGTCTTGAAGGAGCGGCAAAGCGCTGCCGTACAACTGACGCTTGAAATAAATCCAGCCGAGCGTGTCTGAGACGAACGCGGCTTTTGGAATGGCGAGCTTTGCGACACGCGCGAGTTCCAGAGCTTTGTCCAGATCTTTGCCTTCATCCAAGTACATGAGCGCGAGATTGTTGGCTGCGCCGCCTGCGTTTGGATTGAGTTGAAGCGCTTTTTCATACGATTGTTTGGCAACGTCTTTGTGACCGGTTTGCTGATTGAGCATTCCATAAAGAGTCCACAATCCAACGTCATTGGGCCGCACTTTTGTCGCTTGTTCGTATTGCGCAAGCGCTTTCTCGGGCGACTTCTGGCTGTTATACAAGCCGCCAAGCAGCATCATTGTGGGATAGCTTTGCGGATCGAGTTGCAGAGCCTGTTTCAAAGCGGCCTCCGCTTTGTCGGCTTGTCCGATCTCGGCGTAGGTTTTCCCGAGGACGTCATAGATCAGGACGTTGTTATCCTTCTGGAGAGCCTGCTGAATACGCGCGAGTGCTTTGTCATTCTTTTTTTGCAGGAGAAGCACAGTCGCGAGATTTTCAAGCGCGTCATATTGTTTCGGGTTGATCTCCAAGCTGCGTTCGAAATACTTTTCAGCTACATCGTATTTTTTCTGCGTCATCGCCAGCATTCCCAGCCGCAACGGAGCCTGCGGAGAATTCGGCGCCAACTTCATGAATCTCTGGAATGCCGGTTCCGCCTTGGCTGAATCGCCGGAGGCGGCATATGCATTGGCGGCGAGAAAAGTGGCTGTGACGTTTTCTGGTTCTCGCTGCAGTACCTGCTCTGAATAGCGCAAGCTGGCGGCAGCATCACCCTGGTTCAATAGCATTTCAGAAAGGGCCAAATAAGCCTGGGTGTACTTGTCATCCAGCGCTATTTCCTGTTCCAAGCTGGATTGCGCGCGGGCCGCGTTTCCCGTCTGAGCGTAAGCAAGGCCGAAGAGGTAGTGCAGTTTCGGAGCTTTAGGCTCGAGTTTTTGCGCGGCTTCCAAGTCGCTGATGGCCTTGTCTGCTTGCTTCCGCTCCAAAAATAGTTGAGCGCGCATGATGAGGGCTTGCGGCTCCTTGGGCCTGTCTTTCAAAATCCCGGCGATGATGCGGTCAACGTCGTCCAGTCTCTTTTGACGGAATGCGATGTCCGCTAGTTGGAGTTTTGCGGGAAGGTAGCTTGGAGTGTCTTTGACGATCTCCTCATCCAATTTGATGACTTCATCCACTTTGTTCTGCATTAAGTAAAGGCCGGTAAGATTGAACCGGGATTGAGCAGAGTTTTTCTGGAGGGTAATGATGTCTTTGGCGACAGTCTCAGCCTCAGCCCATCGCTTCTGTCGCGCGTAGAACTGAGTCAAAGACTGTTTAGCGACCTCTGAAGATGGGTCTGCGTTCACGGCAGCGCGAAATTGCTCCTCGGCTTTGTCCATGTTCTTCTCATTGGCGTAAAAAGAAGCGAGCGAGCGATGAGCGTCCACAGACTTAGGGTCTGTCTTGACAGCGTCTTGAAACTGCGCGAGCGCCAAGTCTTTCTTTCCCTGGCTGGCAAAGAAGATTCCGAGATTAAGGCGAATGTTGATCGACTCAGGATGTTTCTTGAGCGAGTCCTCGAGAATTTTTATTGCTTGTGGCATGTCCTTCTTGCTGGCATAGGCGTTTGCAAGAAGAATGGTGGCATCGATGTTGTCGGGCGCTTTTTCTGCAACCTTGGAAGCCGTTTGGATGGCTTCTTCACTCTGGCCGGAGACAAGATAGAACCTCCCTAGCGCGAGTTGAGCCTTTTCGTTATTGGGATCCAGATCTGCCGATTTGTGATACGCCAGGAAAGCTTCGCGCATCTGTCCGGACTTGAAGTATGCCTCTGCCAGACTGTAGTGAAGGGCCGAAGATTTCGGGTCAATCTTGATCGCGTTGCGATATTGGATGATGGCGTCGCTGTACTTCTCATCCTTCATGAAGCTGTCAGCACTGGCTAGGAACTCAGCTTTTGCCTTGGCGGGATCTTTGGAGCATCCTGCGAGCAAAGCAGCGAACAACATCGCCGTAAACGCAAACAAAATCAAACGACTGGTCTTTTGAAAACTCATGCTTCAGAACCTCTTCTTCCGTCAGTGGATGGAAATGGCGGCAGTCAACCCGGGGAGAATCCAAAAATGGCTGTCTTTGTGCCTCTATCTTCTACTACAAGGGAGTGGCATGTTCAATCGGCATTAAAGCCCTATCAGGTAAGGATTTGAGTCCCCTAGGGCTAACCGCTGGGAAGTGACCTAAGTCACCGAAGAGAGCTCATTTCTAGCGCGCACAGTGTAAAATGCTCAAGTCCGATATGTCGGAATGAGCGAGACTGCGAGTCTCACTCCAACAAAAATAATTTTCGAGGGCGCCCTAATCTATGCCAGCAACTCCGGAAGTCAAGGTTTCAACCTCCAGTTCTTCTGCAGACCAGCTAAAGACACGACTGGAAAACCGCACAGCAAAAATCGGGATCATGGGGCTTGGCTATGTAGGGCTGCCACTCGCACTGCTTTTTAGCGAGGAGAAGTTTCCGGTGACTGGCTTCGACGTAGACAAGAAAAAAGTGGATACGTTGAACACCGGAGGATCATACATCTACAGGATCACGACAACGGAGATCGGGCAGGCGCGTTCCAAGGGATTCGTAGCGACCGCCGACCCGTCGAAGATCTCTGAGATGGACACGATCATCATCTGCGTACCAACACCGTTGAATGAATATCGTGAGCCGGATCTTACGTACATCCGTGATACCGGCGAGATGATCGCCCCGCATCTGCGGGCTGGGCAGTTGGTTGTGCTTGAGAGCACGACTTATCCGGGAACAACTGAAGAGATCTTGGTTCCGATCTTGGAGCGCGGCAACAAGCATGGTTTGAAAGCTGCTTCGGCGCACAATGCTTCGCCACTCGCAGACGACAAGACGTTCTATGTGGCTTTCTCGCCGGAACGCGAAGACCCAGGCAATGACACCGTAGCGCGTTGCGATATCCCCAAGGTGGTTGGTGGAATGGATGCGACGGCTTCGGAGCTTGCGGGAACGATGTACAACTCGATCTTCCGGAAGATCGTTCGAGTCTCCACGCCGGCGGCTGCGGAAATGACGAAGCTGCTTGAAAACATCTATCGCTGCGTAAACATCGCGCTGGTGAATGAATTGAAGTTGCTGAGTCTGCGAATGGGCATCGATATCTGGGAAGTGATCAATGCAGCGTCGACGAAACCATTTGGCTTCCATCCGTTTTATCCAGGACCGGGGCTAGGTGGGCACTGCATCCCGGTGGATCCTTATTACCTTTCATGGAAGGCAAAAGAGTGGGACTTCCAGACCCGCTTCATCGAGCTCGCTGGCGAGATCAATACCAGCATGCCTTATCACGTTGTGAGTTCAGTGGCAGGCGCGCTGAACAAGCACAAGAAGGCGATGAACGGTTCGAAGATACTGGTGCTGGGTGTGGCTTACAAGAAGGACATTGATGATCTTCGCGAGTCGCCGGCATTGACGGTGATCGAGTTGCTACAGAAAGAGGGAGCCGAGGTCAGCTACAACGATCCGTATTTCCCGACAGTGGGCAAGGGCCGCCATTACGATCTGCAGATGACTTGTACGCCTATCGAGAAGGTGAAGGAATTCGATTGCGTCCTGATCATCACAAACCACTCTGATTACGACTACGAGAAGATCGTGAACGAAGCCAAGCTGGTTGTTGATACCCGAAACGCGACTGGGAACATCAAGTCGCCAAAGATCGTTCACTGCTAGAGATAGTGCAGAAGCAAAAAGGGCGCCCATGGGCGCCCTTTTTAATTGCATCGTGATCTGCAATCCCACGTTAGCTTCGCGAACGTGGGGCACCCAAGTTTTATCTCGCGGTGGCGACGGTAGAGCTAACGGTGCGGTACCAAGCGACGGTCTTTTTCAACCCGTCTTCAAAATTCACGTGCGGGGTGTAGTTCATAGCTTTCTGAGCCAATGAGATGTCTGCGAGTGAGTGTTTGATGTCGCCGGTTCGCTCTGGAGCGTAGGTGACTTCGCCTTTATAGCCAGTCAAATCTCTCAGGATCTCCACGATCTGATTCAAGGTGATTCGCTTGCCCGTTGCGAGATTCATGCATTTACCGGCAACTTGCGAAGCTGGCGCAGTCGCAGCAAGGATGTTGCCAGCCACGACATTATCTATGTATGTGAAGTCACGGCTCTGTTCTCCATCGCCGTAGATCGTAGGCGAGTCCCCGCGGAGCATGGCGCTACAGAACTTTGCCAGAACTCCTGAATACTGTGAGGTCGGGTCCTGGTGCGGGCCGAAGACGTTGAAGTAGCGCAGGGAAACAGTCTCGAGTCCGTACACCCGATAAAAGGACTTCATGTATTGCTCGCCACACAACTTCTGGACGGCATATGGGGAGATGGGGTCGGAAGGCATGCCTTCGTGCTTAGGAAGTACCGGAGTTTCGCCGTAAGCAGAAGACGAGGCTGCATACACGACCCGCTTCACTTTGGCGTCTCGAGCAGCAACTAGCAGATTCAGTGTTCCATTGATATTTGCACGGTGGCTCGTGACGGGGTCCACCACAGATTTCGGGACAGAAGGGATGGCCGCTTCATGGAAGATGATGTCCACGTCCCGGCATGCATCGCTCAAGGCGGCTTCATCCAGTAGGTCAACCTCACGGAAATCTATCTGCTTCGCTATGTCGCTGAGATTCTCGCGCTTGCCTGTGGCAAAATTATCAATTCCGCGCACTGAGTCGCCGCGCGTAAGTAGACCGTGAGCCAGCGAAGAGCCGATAAAACCTGCAATGCCTGTGATCAAATACCGGGCCATGTAATCCTTTTAGAAACGGAAGGAAGTGTAAACCATCAGCGAACTAATATGTGCCGCGGACGCCAAGAACCCTAAAATCCTGCAGCGAACTGCGCAAAACGTAAACAATCTGGTTATTGCTAAGTGGATCGGGCGGCTTCATGAAAAAGCCAGGGTTCACCAGATAGTGCATTGAATTGTAGATTACGCCTTCTGTGCTTTCGTTATCTGAAAATTTCAGGCGCACCCAGAGGCCCTCAACAAGAGGATGGGCCTTGAAGAACTTCACTTCATTGTACTGCCGGGAGCCTTCAAAGCTTTTTACAAAGAACATCGCTTTCAGGTCGGTAAGAGCCACAGAAACCTTTTTGCCTGAATCCGCGAGGCTGAGTTCAAGCTTGTCCGGAGGCGGCGCAGGCTGCTGCTTCTGTAGGGACTCCGAATAAAAGGCGGGCACACCATCCGTATAGCCCTTTATGAGGCTGCCATCATTGCGATGGGCTACTACTTTCAGGTGAGTGTCCGGCTGAAGTTGCGGCATGCGACGCTCTAGCTAGCATCCTTGTCAGCGAAATGTAGTGCGCTGCTGCGCGGTGGCTTGATGCCGTATTGGCGAACTTTATTGAGCATTGCTTTATAGCTGATGTTCAAAATCTCGGCCGCACGCTTGCGGTTCCATCCCGTTTGAATCAGCGTGCGGGTTATGGCTTCCATCTCAGCACCATCTTTGAGGCCGCGGACCATGGTCTTCAAGTCGGAGGTATCAGCACCCGCTGCAGCAGCGGCCGCTTTGGCAGGCGACTTCGGGGATTCCGTTTCGAGCTGTTTGGCAAGCTCCGCGATGGCGAGATTCTCATCCGCAAGAATGAGATATCGCTTCATGAAATTTCCCAACTCGCGAACGTTTCCCGGCCACGGTGCTTGAGAACACGCTTCAATGAATTTGGGCGTCATTGGCAAAGGAGAACGTCCATAGTCTTCAGACATACGACTCATCATGTGCCGGAGAAGCTGTGGAATCTCTTCGCGACGTTCGCGCAAAGGCGGAACGTTGAGTGTGAAGGCATTCAGCCTATAGTAAAGATCTTCGCGGAAGGTTTTGTTCTCAATCGACTTCTGGACATCGATGTTGGTTGCCGCAAGAACGCGGACGTCAACCTTGATGCTCGCGCGACTGCCCAAGCGTGAGAACTCGCCATCTTGCAATACATGCAACAGTTTTGCTTGGAGGTGAGGAGGCATTTCGCCGATCTCGTCCAAAAGGAGAGTGCCTTTGTTGCAGAGCTCAAATTTGCCAGGTTTTGCTTTGTTGGCACCCGTGAAAGCACCGGAGTCATAGCCGAACAATTCGCTTTCCAGCAGATCAGCCGGCAGTGCCGCACAGTTCACTTTCATGAATGGGCGGGTCTTGCGTCCCGAAGTCTGATGGATGAGGCGGGCAATAATCTCCTTGCCGGTGCCGCTTTCGCCCAAAATCAAGACCGGAATATCCACATTGGCAACAAGGCCGACTTCGCTGCGAATCTTCTTCATCGCAACCGTAGCAGCAAGAAAGAACCCGCCGCCATCCAAATCTTCGACTTCGCAGACTAGCTCGGTCTTACCCGATTCAGGTTCAATGCAACGTTCAAGCACATGGTCGAGTTGGTGCTTTTCAAATGGCTTGGTGAGGTAGTCCTGAGCGCCGGACCGGATGGCCTGCACGACTTTGGCAGTGTCGCTAACGCAGGAGATGATCACTACTTTCAAATCAGAGCGGATCTTGCGCATCCGATCGAGTGCCTCGAGCCCATCCATGCCGGGCATGAGGAGATCAAGGAATACGAGATCGGGGACCGGCCCCTTTTCGATGCGGCTAATTCCTTCCGCGCCATTGCTGGCAGTCTCCACATCAAAGGAATCGAGTTCCAGCAGTGTTCGCATATAACGCAACATGCTGGGTTCGTCATCAATAACAAGGACGGTACGATTACGGGGCATTGTTAACCTATGTTCCTGAATGTTGATTATGCCTTAGGGATGGGGATTAAGAACAGGAATTTGCTGCCGGAGCCCGGTTTACTCTCAACCCAGATTTTCCCGCCATGGGCATTGACAAGTCGGCGAGCGATGGAGAGCCCCAGGCCCATGCTGTCAGAGGCATTCCCGCGCGAGAGCTTGCGGAAGTCGTTGAATATTTCCTGGTGGAATTCAGGTTCGATCCCGGGGCCGGTGTCGGAGACGATCACTCTGGCAGCGCGAGGCAGCTTGCGAGTTTCCAGGCGACGTTTTTCCATATTCGTGGGCTCTTCGCGCAGACGCCGCTCCCAATAGTATTTCTCGCAGGAGACCCACACAGTGCCGCGCGGAGGAGTAAATTTCCAGGCGTTATGGATGAGATTAGAGACCACATGTTGGATTTTTAGATGGTCGAATGCGAAAGGCGCGAAGTCCTGCTCAGGCGAGAAATAAAGAGCCACACCCTTTTGCTGAAACCTTGGCATCCACAAAGAACAGACTTCAGCGAGGCAATTGTTCAAATCGCCTACTTCGAAGTTCATGTTCAGGTTTTTAGTTTCGATGGCAGCGAAGGTCAAGAAGTCGGCAATAAAAGTCTTGAGGCGCTTTTCGTTCGCCTTCATGTCTTCGAGAATCTGCTGCTGCTTCTCGTTGAGCGGCCCCGTCTTCCCGCTAAAGAGCAGTTCCATGTAGCCTTCCATGACTGCTAACGGAGTGCGCAACTCATGGACTGCGGATGCTAGGGCAACTGTGCGCCGACGTGATTCTTCACGGAGCCGCTCGCACACGCCACGAATCTCATTTACGCCGAGGGCATCGAGATCGCAATCAAGATCTTCTGTGATGGAGGGCACACTAGTGGCAGACCCCTGGCTTTCATGCGTTTCTTTTTCACGAGCCATACGGACGGCGCTTTGGTCTGCCATTGAGTACCTGAAAAATAAATTGTGTGTAGGGGAAGCGTCATAGTACAACATGTTTCCGCGAGTACATAGAGAAAGTGGTATTCCGGAGAAAAAAACCGCTTTCAGAAGACGGAAATGGATGGGCAGACCGAGAGCCGGTCACGAGAAATTCCCAATCGGGAATATGCTGACAAGGTATACAAAGTCGCAAACTCTTGCACTGACGGGTTGTGAACAACAAGGAAAAGGTGACCATAGGTTACCTAAGTACCTTTGTTTTCAGTATCCAAATTCAAGCCTAGATTGGCGAGTGATATGCAGAGAGTATTGCAGATGAAAGCGACCAAAAGTGGTGCGGAACGGCGACGTTGGGAACGTTTGCCATTGGCAATCCCGGTATTTGTGCGGGGTATTGAACCTAATGGTAAGCAGTTCATAGAGTTCGCGACAGCGCTGGATATCAGTGTGGGCGGAGCATTATTGGCGATCCAACGGCATTTGCCGCCGGGATCGAAGATAATGTTGGAAATCCCATGCACCCCGGTGCCATTGGCTAAAGACTCACAACAGAATCAGAACTTGAAAGCAAAATTGGTGCGAGTGACAAAAGGTGACGATTGTCATTTGCTCGGACTGAAGTTCCATCGCCCGATGGCGAGCAAGGTTCCGGGAAAAAAGAAAAAATCTGCCACTGTGTGAAATAGTTTGCACACATGTATGGGTGAAATCTCTTAATTAGTTACGACTCCTACGTTACTTTCGATAGTCCTTCCAGCTACTAACCTATTGCATTTCCTTCCACTAAGCGATATATAACAGTCTCCCAAGCAACTTACCTGCATTGAGCTCCAGACCTTCAACCTAGTTGAAAAGTTTGGTGCTTTAAATGCAATTGATTGTCTAAATTCACATACTTTTTGCACTTTGAATTGGAATCGATGTCACTCGTCACGGCAACAAGCCTCTTGCAATCGAGCACTAAAAGCAATCTGCCGCCGGAGATTGTCATCTTTGGCCGGTCGGCAAACATGCTGGCGGTCCAACAGAAGCTTGAAAAAGTTGCCATGGCGAATGTTCCGATCCTGATTGAAGGTGAGAGCGGAACCGGAAAAGAGATCATCACCAAACTTATTCACCAGTTATCGCCTTGGGGTGCAGGACCATTCGTAAAAGTGAATTGCCCTGCGATACCAGGAACGCTGATTGAAAGCGAACTATTCGGTTACGAGCGCGGAGCTTTCACCGGTGCTTATGGGGCGAAGGCCGGTCGAGTTGAAATGGCCAGTCGGGGCACGTTGTTTCTTGATGAGATCGGCGAACTTGATATGGACTTGCAAGCGAAGCTCTTGCAAGTGCTGCAAGATGGACAATTTTGCAGAATCGGTTCGCAAGAAGATAAGCGTCTTGAGGCGAGAGTGGTTTGCGCAACGAACCGCTCGCTTGAAGATGAGATTGCGGCGGGAACCTTCCGGCAAGACCTTTATTACAGGATCAATGTCGTCAGCCTGACTTTGCCGCCGCTTCGCGAGCGCAAGGGCGACATCCCGGAATTGGTCAACTATTTCCTGAACGTCTATAGCGCATCTTTTGAACGCGAGGCACTGCCAATTTCGACACAGCTGATGCAAAAACTTCAGGCTTATCACTGGCCGGGGAACATTCGCGAGTTGGAAAATCTGATGAAGCGTTATGTCATCCTCGGCTCGGCGGACGTGCTGGTGAATGGTCTTGCGTCGGAAGCGGCGCTCGACGAAGAGGATTTCAATGTTGATATCCCGCTGAATGGGTCGATCTTCTTGAAAGATGTAACGCGCCAGGCGATCCGCAAGATCGAGCGAAACATCATCTTGAAGGTTCTTCAGTCAAACCAGTGGAACCGCAAGAAAGCCGCTCGGGCGCTGAACATCAGCTATCGCGCATTGCTTTACAAGTTGAAGGAAGCCGGTCTGCAAACGGACGATGCAGAAGAAGACGTTGTAGCTAATGGAGCGGCGTCAGGCCAAATGGAGGAAGAAAATGAAATTTAGATTCAAGGGAAACATGTGTGCTGCACTTGCGTTGATGGGCGCTTTGCTCGGAAACGCAGTCGCACAACAAAAGACAGACGCTTCGGATAAAGGTGCAGCGAAAGCTGCGGATAAGAGCACCGCGGCTCCGGAATTGAAGGGCATCGCTGTGAGTCCGGATTATGTGATCGGGCTGGACGACATCCTGGTGGTGAATGTATGGCGTGAGCCTGAGGTTTCTCGCCAAGTTGCCGTCAGGCCGGATGGGAAGATCTCTTTGCCGCTGATCGGAGAACTGCAGGCGGCAGGTGAGACGCCGAGCAGTCTTCAAGTGAGATTGACGAAAATGCTCTCTTCCGTGATCAAGAGCCCTGAAGTCACGGTTATCGTTCAGGACATTCGCAGCCAGAAGTTCAATGTGTTGGGAGAAGTGAATCGCCCGGGTTCGTATCAGCTCAATAAGCCGATGACGGTGCTGGATGCGATCGCACTTGCCGGGGGATTCCGGGACTTCGCCCGTCCCAAGAAGATGTATGTGCTGAGACGCGGTAAGGACGGCACTACGTCCAAGATGGCCGTGAATTACGCGAACCTATTGAAAGGCACTTCGGCGGATCTGAATTTCGAACTCGAATCCCGCGACACCATCGTAGTCCCGTAGAGAAGCCCATATGAGATCAATGCACAGAACTCTAATCGCATTTGCTGCTGTCGCGCTGTTGGCGGCGGGGACAAGCTTCGCGCAGGAATCCGGTTCGGGACAAACGCCCGGATCCGCTCAAGTTTCGACGAGCGACGCGGGCGCGACATCCCCGATCAAAAACCTGTTTGGCGAAAACTTCATGGGCCGTTGGAACTATTCAGCCGACGTTGGCGCCAGCCAGGAATTCAACGACAACATTTTCTCGACCGCTGCGGTGCGCAGCAGTGACACGCTAAGCCGATTTTCGTTGCGGCTAAGTGCATCGATGCAGACGCGGAACTTCAGGTTTGAGGCGCACTACTTTCCGAACTATGTGATGTACAACCGATATTCAGACAAGAATGCGTTAACGCATCAATATGATCAGCGCGCGACTTATCGAATATCGGCCAGGACGCAACTTACATCTTCCATCACAGGTACGCTGACCCCGAGCAGCAGCAATTCGCCATTCCAGTTCGTCAATTTCGGAGGCTCGTTTCTTCCCGTTTTCCACCCTGACGCATTGCAGAGCAACGCGAGGATATTTTCGTCGCGCGGTGATATCGCGTGGCAGCACAGTTTTTCTGCGCGAAATTCCGTGAGCGTCGACTTCCAAGGCGGGGTGGTGAAGTTCAAGGGCGAGAATGGCGCGGTGCTGACTGCTGGCAATTCGCAGAACACCTACACTACCGGCGCAAGCCTCCAGTGGGACAACGAATTCATTCCCGGGAAAAAACTTGGCGTGCAGCTTGGGGACAGCTATTTCGGTTTTATGAGTCCCGCATCCCATTCGCATTACCAATACGCAAAGGCGAGATATTCGCAGCGGATCACGAACACCATCCACTTGAGTTTTGGTGCTGGTCCGAGCTATCGGCAAGACCAGGGCAGAGGCGTTATTCCAGCGGGTTCGCATCCTAGCTTCGCGTTAGATGCCGAGTTGACGAGCAATTCTCCGAGTCATTCACTGGGAGTAAGCTACAACCACGGTTCGCAAGCCGGCCTTACCCAGGGCAGTCTCAGCTCGGACGGGTTAACCATCACGGGGACGCGTCGAATAAATAAGCGCTGGAATTCGAGCGCCGGAATGAGCTATTCGCGTTCGAACACGGTGAACATCACGCCGTCATCTACCACGAGCTACGCCGTGAATGGCGGGCTTAACTACATGGTTTCGCCAAACCTGAATTTTAATGCAG
Source organism: Terriglobales bacterium (assembly GCA_025462725.1). Lineage (GTDB taxonomy): Bacteria > Acidobacteriota > Terriglobia > Terriglobales > Acidobacteriaceae > JAICLA01. Next base: position 103,979 of record JAOAPE010000011.1, read on the forward strand.
GCTATGCCTATCTGAATCAGAGTAGTTCCCTCGTGGGACCCATTGCCCAAGACTTTGACCGCAACATATTCACCATTGGATTGCGATATGTCTTTCGGGTTGCGGGAACAGGAAAGTAAAGGACGAACATTCGATGCAAAGAAGACCTCCATCTGACATTGCTGATTACTGGGAGATATTTGTCCGCAGGAAGCGCTGGATCGTTCTGCCAGCACTCGTGGTGTTCTCGTTGGCTATCGTTCTGACGATCAAGCTGCCAAAGTCCTACAAGTCAGAGACGATGATCCTCGTCGATCCGCAAAAAGTCCCACTCGATTATGTGAAGGGTTCGGTAGGAGGAGACGTTACCGAGCGCTTGCAAGCGATAAGCCAGCAGATCCTGAGCCGCACCAGTTTGCAGAAAATCATCGACCAGCTGGGCCTGTATAAAGACAAGTCCGCGAAGCTGTCACAGGAAGACATTGTCGAAATGATGCGCAAGGACATCACCATTGATGTGGTGGCGGACAAGCGTGAAGGGAACCACTCGATGGGTGGTTTCAAGATCAGCTATGCGGGGCAGACGCCGACACAGACGCAACAAGTAACCCGGCAACTGGCGTCGCTCTTTATCGAAGAGAACCTAAAGCTGCGCCAGCAACAGGCTGAAGGCACGAATGCTTTTATCGACCGGCAATTGGAAAAGTCGCGCCAAGACTTGCTCGCGCAAGAGGTGAAGATAAAGGAATTCAAGTCCAAATACATGGGCAGCCTTCCTGAGCAGCAGCAGGCCAACTTGCAAGTTATGGGACAGTTCCAGACGTTGATGTCGGCGAACAGTGATGCGATCGGACGTGCCCAGCAGCAGAAGACGTACCTTGAATCGCTTTCCGAATCGATGAACAAGAAAGCCCCAACGGGTAATCAATATCCGGGTCTGCAACAAGACTTGAATTTGCGACGTGCGGAATTAGTGGCTGCTGAGCAGAAATATCAGCCAAACCATCCAGATGTCATCCGACTTCGTGAGGAAGTTGCGGCCATAGAAAAGCAAGCCAAGATATTGGCTGCCAAAGATGCGGCAGAATCGCCTGGCATGGGCGATTCTGCTCAGTTCAAGAGTCAGATCCTGAGCCTCGACCTGGAATTGAAGAACCGGCAACAACGTCAAGCTGAACTGGAAGCGAGAATCCGGACGTTTCAAGGGAAAGTAGACATCCTGCCTGCAATCGAGCAGCAGTTCACGGAATTGAACCGCGACTATTTGGCTGCCAAAGACGAGTACAGGTTGCTGCAAGAGAAAAAGGGCGCATCGTCGATGGCCGCGGACGTTGAGCGTGAGGCGCAAGGTGAACAGTTCAGAGTGGTGGACCCGGCAAGTCTTCCGACTAAGCCTTATAAGCCTGACTTGATCCAGCTGAACGCAATCGGATTGTTGTTGGGAGTAGTGATTGGCGTTGGGTTTGGAGCTGTCCAAGAACTCAAGGACAAGTCGATGCACAACGACAAGGACATTGCGTTCTATCTGCCATTGACTGTTCTCGGCGCGATGCCAGTAATCATGAATGAGGACCAACGGCAGGTACGGTCCAAACAGCGACGCCAAAGGTTGATGATAGGTTCGGGAACCATGGCGTTACTGGTCTTATTGGCGATTTACGTCTTCATGCACCGAAACGCTTTCGAGTTAGCAAGCTAAGGCAGAAATGTATTTAGAGTCGTTTGGGTTACGAGAAAATCCGTTCACACTGGTCACTGATCCTCGCTTTCTGTATTACAGCGAGTCGCACTGTGATGCCATGGCGCATTTGCTTTATGGAGTGCGCGAGCGTAAAGGCATCATCTTGATGTTAGGAGAAGCTGGCACTGGCAAGACTACGCTGGTGAAGGCAACGCTCGAGATGTTGCGCTCGACCCGGGTGGTTTCAAGTGTGATCTTGAATCCGATCCTCAGCGGAACTGAAGATTTTTTTGATCTTATGTTGCGCGGTTTCGGGCTTGACGGTTTCAAACGCAACAACGTGGAGATGGCAGACATGCTGCAGCGTTTTCTGGTGCAGCAGAGCCGTCGCGGACGCATTCCGGTGATCGTTGTTGATGAAGGACAAGAGTTAGCACGACCATACTTAGAGCAGATCAGAATGCTGTCCAACTATGAAGATAACGGGCAGAAGCTGGTGCAGTTCGTCATCGCCGCGCAGCCTGAAATGTCGGAAAAGATCGAAAGCTTTGAACTGCGAGCACTTCGACAGAGGATCACGGTGCGGTGTCGGCTAAGCGCGATGAGTCCGCAGGAGACATGGACTTACTTGTATAGCCGATTGGAGCGCGCCGGCTGTTCCCGCCAAGATGTTTTTGTGCCTGCGGCAGTGGAACTCATTTACGCGTACTCGGGTGGAATTCCCCGAATCATCAACAGCATCGCCGATAACTGCTTACTCGCGAGCTTCGCTCGCAGTGCTTCGAACGTTGACGCAGCGATGGTTCAGAAGGTAGCACGACATTTAGAACTCAAGGAATCAGCATCGAACAGCAGCCAAACTGAAAACATCCACCGCGACGTTTTGAAGGCTTCTTCAACTTGGAGAGAGGTTGCCGGCGACATTCGTACGGGAGCTGTGCCTGAAGCGTTGAAGAAGTTCGTGGAAAAGCTACAGACGAACGAAGACAGTTGGAAGGCCGAGAAGGTGTACTCGGCAGCGATCGAGCAAGGAGAATAAATGGGATTCTTTTATCAGGCGTTAAAAAAGGAATCGGGCATTGAACCGGACGTCACTGAAGAGTCGCGAATGGACCGGCAAGATGCCACTGTTGCTACGGCAACTGTCACCAGAGAAGAAGCGCGCGGGAGTAAGCAAAAATTTGAAGTGAAATTCCCGTTGGAAAGCCTTGTTGCTTTCCTGACGCCGCCAGTGGTGGACGAAAACATTGTTGCTATGGAGCACTGCCGAATCCTGCGCACTCGCATTCGCGAGATCATGCAGAGTAAGGGCATGCGGACTTTGTTGATGACGAGCGCCATTGCTGCTGAAGGCAAGACGCTTATGTCCGTAAATCTTGCCTATGCCATGAGCCATATTGAAAACACAAAAGTGCTTTTGGTGGACGCTGATATGCGCCGCCCAAACGTTGCACCTTTCCTCAAGATGAAACCGGAAAGAGGGCTAAGTTCGTACCTCCAGAAAAAACACGATTTTGATGATGTCTGCTGGGAACTGACTCCCTCACTTGATGTGGTGCCGACATTGGAAGTTGACGAGAATTCTGCCGAACTCCTGCATAGCCAGAGAATGCTGGATTTCTTGCGCATCGCTGGTGAACGCTATGGAGTGATCCTGTTGGACGGGCCTCCTCTGTTTCCGATCGTGGATGCTCAAGTCCTGGCGCCACTTGTAGATGGTGCCATTCTTGTAGTTCGCGCCAACAAGACGCCGTACGATCTGTCGCGTCAAGCAGCAGACATGTTGAAATCCAAATTCATTGGAAGCGTTCTGAATGGAGCTGATCACGCGTCGAAGTCAGGCGGGTACGGCGGCTATTACGGGCGGTACGGAAGCAAAGAGAAGAAGTAGTAAAAGACCTCCTCCATGATCAAGGTGCTTAATCAATATTTCCCGGGGCGGCTCTTTGTCCTATTAGTGACAGAGAACCTTTTGATATTGCTGGGTATCTGGATCGGGATCTCATATCAAACCGGTGATTTACGGTGGTCGCTGCTCTCCTATCCCACGCTTTTTGGCAAGGCGATCCTGATAAATCTCACTTGCCAGTTCTGTCTGTACTACGCTGACGTCTACGACCTTCGCAATATTGGCTCGAGACTCGAAATCGGGTTGAGAACCCTACAAGCGTTGGGTGCTGCGGCATTGATACTCGCCACTCTCTACGCGATATTCCCGGAAATGCGATTGGGAGCGGGGATCGTGGAGACGGCCATTGTCGCAATCGTTTGCGGCATATTGGTTTGGAGAATCTTCATTGAGTGGTTGAACCGCGCCTATGGTGCGGGAGAACGGATTCTGCTCGTTGGTTCAGGAGATGCCGTTCATTCTTTGATCAGAGAGCTTCGCGGACGACCCGACCTTCCAATCACATTAATAGGAACAGTTGACGAAGAAGGATATGCAGGCTCCGCCGTGTTCCCAAACCTCTCTTCACTTGGGACACTTAAAGACCTCGGTCAGATCATCAAGGACTCGAGCCCGGATAGATTGATTGTTGCGCTCAAGGAACGTCGGCAACAGCTTCCGATCGATCTCTTGCTCAGTTATCGCATGCGCGGACTGGTGATCGAGGAGGCCAGTGCTCTATATCAAAAGCTAACGGGAAAGGTGCCGGTAGAGAGTATCCGTCCTAGTGCGCTCATCTTTTCTGATGGATTCAGCCAATCCACCCTGCAAAAGATATATGGACGTCTGCTTGGGTTCATTGCAGCGGTGCTGGCGCTGATATTTGTGGGCCCCTTTTTGCTGCTCATCGCGGCTGTTATTAAGCTGGATTCTCGGGGGCCAGCGTTGTACAAACAATCTCGCGTGGGGCTCAATGGTGAACTGTTCGATGTGTTGAAGTTCCGATCAATGCGAATGGACGCAGAAGCTACCAGCGGGCCGGTTTGGGCCCAAGATGTAGATCCCAGGATCACGAGAGTGGGACGGTTCCTAAGGAAAGTAAGATTGGACGAACTTCCCCAACTGATCAATGTGCTCTACGGCCACATGAGTTTTGTGGGGCCGCGTCCAGAGAGACCTTTTTTTGTTGATCTGCTAAAGGACAAAATTCCCTTTTATGACCTCCGGCATGCGGTTCGCCCAGGGATCACAGGGTGGGCGCAAGTGTCGTGTCACTACGGCGCAACTGTTGAGGACGCACAACAAAAACTCGAGTACGACTTGTTCTATATCAAGAATTTCTCGCTGTCATTTGACAGCCTGATCCTGTTCCAAACGATCAAGATCGTGTTGTTCGGACGCGGAGCCCGTTGATTCCGCATGCGTGAGTCGAAGAGAGGTCACACCATGTTATCCAGAAAGTCTGTCTTAGTATTCATTTCTGCCTTAATGCTGTTTGCCATGCTGGGCTGCACCGCAGACCCTGCAAAACAAAAGTCGGAATTCGTGGCCAGCGCCGAGAAATTCATGGCCGCAGGCAAATTCAGCGATGCGGTGATCCAGTATCGTAACGCTTTGAAGATCGAACCGAATTCCTCGCCGCTCAACAACTCTCTCGGAGATGCGCACTTCAAAAATGGACAACTACGAGAAGCGTTTCTTGCATACAAGAAGGCGACTGAACTGGACCCGAACAACGTCACGGCGCAAATTTCGATGTCACATTTCTATCTCGTGACGCAGCAGTTTGAAGAGGCAACGCAGATTGCAACATCGATCCTTACAAAGAATCCCGACAATGTAGAAGCAAGCCTGGTGCTTGCAAACGGCTTTGCGGGCAAGAAAGATGTTCCACATGCGATCAGTATCTTGCAAACGGTATTGAACCAACATCCTGATGCCACCAATGTGCATTTGAATCTGGGAGTCCTGTTCGTTAGCCAGGGCAAGAACGATACGGGCCGCGAAGAATTTGAGTTGGCCGTCAAGAGCAATCCCAAGAGCGTGGACGCGCACAAGGCACTTGGAACCTTGTATTGGGCGCAAGGAAATGTTGCCAAGGCGGAAGAGGAATTCAAAGCGGCTGTAGCGGGCGATGCAATGTCCCCGATCGCAAAGCAAGCACTGGCCGAATTTTATGTCCGGCTGAATCGATATCCGGAAGCCGAAGCGGTCTATAAGGCCATGGTTGTGGATGCGAAGAATTCTCCTGAGTCACGCTACACGCTCGCAAGCTTTTACATGTTCGTGAAACGGAACGATGACGGGATAAGAGTTGACAACGAGATTCTGAAGGACAATCCATCTTTCCTGCCAGCGAAATTTCAACTGGCGCGAATCGCGATCGACACCCACAACTTGGATGAAGCGGACCGGATCATTAATGGAGTGCTGAAGGAACGTTCTAAAGAACCCCAAGCACTGATCCTGCAAGGAGAAATATTGATAGAGCGCAAGCAGCCGCAAAAGGCGATTGATGCGCTCGAAGCGTCGCAGAAGTTCGAACCGAACGTCCCGATGCTGCATTTCCTTCAGGGCATTGCGTATTCGCAGATCGGCAATCTGGACCGGGCGCAAGCTAGTCTGGAACAGGCGATCGGTCTCGATCAGAAATACACCGCCGCTTACCTAGCCTTGAGCCAAATGATGCTCAATCGCAACCAGTTGGATTCCTCGCTCCGCTATAGCCAGGAAGTTCTCCAGTGGGAGCCTAACAACATCGCGGCCCTATTTTTGGAAGCGAATGCCTATGCCAGTCAGCAGAATTACCCGAAAGCAGAAGCGCTCTTTCAGCAGTTCGCAAAAGCCACGCCCCAGTCCGCAGAAGGCCCATACAGGCTAGGCGTGCTTGCAATGTCGCAGAAGAAATTGGATGCCGCAGAGAAGAATCTTGAGCGTGCACTCCAGATCGATCCGAAGCAGTACGCGGCGATGGACAGCCTCGCGGGTCTGTATCTTTACCAAAAGAAAAATGACAAGGCGGTACAGAGAGTCCTGCAGCAGTTGCAAAGCGACAATAGCGCAGAACTGTACAGCATCTTAGGCAGAATCTATACACAGACCAAGCAGTTTCCCCAGGCTGAGGCTGCTCTCAAGCAAGCGTTGAAATTGAAACCGGACGACTACAACGTGTACAGCCTGATGGGAACGTTGTATGCCAGTCAAAGTTCGTTCGATGAAGCATTGAAGCAATATGAGCAGGCCACGAAACTCAACCCGAAGGACCCCGGCGTTTGGACTGTTTACGGAATGTTAAACGCCGAATCTGGACACAAAGACATAGCCATTCGCGCGTACGAAAAAGCATTGGAATTTGCACCGAACTCAGGAAGTGCTGCAAACAATCTTGCGTGGTTGCTATTGGAGCAGAACAAGGATGCGGATCGGGCGCTAGAACTGGCGCGCACCGCAAGAGTCTCGCTACCAGAAGCAGGGCCCGTCTCTGACACGCTAGGCTGGATCTACTTCAACCGCAGGCTCTATGACAACGCACTTCCGTTGCTGCAGGAAGCTGTGAAGCGGGACCCCAATAATGCGGAATTTCGTTTTCACCTCGCGTCAGTGCTTCTTGAAACCGGAAAGAAGCCGCAGGCAAAAGCTGAACTCTTGGGCGCTCTAAAACTCGATTCGAATCTGCGCAATCGAGATGATGTGAAAAAAGCAATGGCCGCGTTGTCACTCTAGGAAAGCAAGGTCTGAAAAAAATGAGTACAGTCGCAGTTCGAGCAGCAGAGGAGCCATTTTCGTTCGTTGCGGAACTAAAGCGCTCGCCAGGTTGGATATTGGTGATTTTATCCGCTGCTGTTCTTTATGCGCAGATGCTGGGGGCGCTGGCGGTGGAGTGGTGGCAAAATCCCGACTACTCGCATGGATTGCTGGTGCCGTTCGCTGTCGCATATTTGCTTTACGAGAAGCGGAATGTATTTGCCAGCCTTCCGGTACAGCCCTCTTGGTTCGGATTAGTGGTGATAGCAGGCTCGCAAGTCATCAATCTGGTCGGATTCCTGGGAGCCGAATTCTTTCTTCAGCGGTTCTCCTTCATCGTCTTTGTCGGCGGACTGCTACTGTACCTTGCGGGCTGGAGATACTTATGGGAGAGCGCATTTGCGCTTCTTTTGTTCGCACTCGCCATCCCTTTGCCGGTAATAGTTTTCAATCTAGTTGCATTACCTTTGCAATTGATCGCCTCTTCCTGGGCCGAATCGTTTTTGCGCGCGTGTCAGATCCCGGTATTCAGGGAAGGCAACATCCTCATACTTCCGCAGCAGACACTGAATGTTACCGAAGCATGTAGCGGGATCCGTTCGTTAATGAGCTTGATCAGCTTGGGGGTCATGCTGGGGTACTTTCTACCGTTTAAGTTTTGGGTCAGAGCACTGTTCGTCGTCACTACGATACCGATCGCGCTAGTCGCAAATGCATTTCGGGTGGGCGGAACGGGCATTCTAGCGCAATCGTTCGGTGAGAGGGCTGCACAAGGCTTCTTCCACACGTTTTCGGGGTGGCTCGTCTTTGTATTTGCGTTCTCAGTGCTATTGCTGGAAGTGACCGTGTTGCAAAAGTTGTTGGGAAAGACGGTCAAGGGAGAAAAAAATGAAGCTTAACAATAGGCTCATCGTTATCAGTGTTCTACTGCTGCTCACATTCGGCATGAGGACATGGGCGAATGTGGCCCCCACTATTCCCGATCGCAAAGCGTTCAAGGACTTCCCAGATGCCCTAGGCGAATGGAAGCTTTCGAGTACTGCAACGTTGACCGAGAGTATTGAAAAGATATTGCTGGCGGACGACTACCTGCTGAAGACTTATCGCGATCCCAATGGCAAACAGGCAGATCTTTTTGTCGCCTACTATCGTTCTCAACGCGCGGGCGAAAGCATGCATTCACCCAAAAATTGCTTGCCCGGATCCGGTTGGACGCCCACTGTCAACGATACTGTCGTTTTGCAAAAAGATTCCCAAGGCAAGGAAGTAAGGATTAACCGCTATGTGGTTGAGAACGGAACTGACCGAGCCCTCGCTTTGTATTGGTACCAGGAAAATGGTCGCGTGATCGCCAGCGAATACTGGGGCAAATTCTATCTTGTTTGGGACGCCCTTCGGACTGGGCGGCGAGACGGCGCCATCGTCCGCGTGATGGTTCCATTGCACCGAAATGAGAGCATTGACGGGCCCACCGAGATTGGCCTGGCTTTCGCTCGTACCGCATCTTCTGGACTACCTGCCTACCTTCCGAACTAGTATTCCTTGATATAAGTCACTCTGGATTGCGGTAATGGTCAGTAACTCCCCCGACCATTACCGCAATTGATTTTACGTAAGCTGCAAAGTTTTGCATCTTGGGTGTGAGTTTCTGGCAAGCGGCTTCTGGAAAAGTCGAAAGTGGAAATAACGATAAATCGTAAGTAGATGAAAACAGGTAAGTTAACTGTCGAATGTCAATCGTTTTGAAAAGTTCAGATAGGGGCTCCATTTGGTATTCAGCTTGCAATGTTATTGGCGTAAGAGTGAGGTAATAGGGTCAATGTTTAGTTCACGCAAATTCGCAGTTGTGGTGGTGGGGTTGATGCTGCTGGTTGGCTCAACGTCACTGCTGGCCGATTCGTTCACGATTGCACAAGGCGGCAGTGTTACTTATGCATACGACGCGCCGTCTCCATATACGGCTTCGCATGCGACAGTGACATTCTCTCTGAGCGGAGATCACCTGACGCTTACGATCTCCAACACATCGACGCTTCCCAATACGAAGTTGTTTGACATTGGGTTCGATACAACTCCGAACATCAATCTGTATGCGGTGAACGGCAAGGTAGCGCCGCTGAGCGTCTCTGCCAACTTGTCGAACTATAAGTGGGTTGATAACGGTCCGACGGCGAATCCTGGACCGAATGGTCCCTTCAAGTTTGAAATTTTGGCAGATAGCACCGGTTCGCAGACCTGCACTTCTTCGACGACTATCACGCCTGTCGGAAATGGGAACGTGCTTTGCAGCGGCCAGACTGGGACAGTGGTGTTCAAGATTCTTAATGCAGATACGACGCCGGCTTCAGCCTTCACCGGTCCGTTAACGATCGACTCCAGCTATGTCCGCATGGGATCGCTGGCAGGTTATGGCCCGAATGGAAGCCAGATACTGGGTGGGCCAAGTTTGTGGATACAGGGTCACAAGGTCCCACAGGTTTACACGCCCGAGCCGGCAGGGCTAGCTCTTCTCGGCACAGGGCTATTAGGAACAGGCGGATTCATTCGCCGCAAGTTTAAGAAGTAAGCGGAATTTAGTACGTCTGTCCACAAGGCAGGCTAAACAATGGGCGCAGTTAAAACAAGGCAGTGTAATTTAAGGAGAGAAAATGAAACGGATAGCAACAGTCATCGCAATCGCATTGGTGCTCTGCATCGGTGCATACGCAACCCCGGTAACTTTCAACGGGACCACAACCGGCGTGTTTAGCGGCGTCGGAACAGCCCCGACCTTCACTGGCGGAAGCTTCCACGGCACAACGGATGCCTTCGGCAATCTTTCAATCGGTGGTGCGGGAAACAACTTCGGTACGTTCAGCCTCGCATCAGGCGCGACTGGGTACAACGGCAGTTTCACTTTGACCATCAATATTTCGGCTCCTGGTGGAACCACACCGAACCCGAGCTCAACCAGCGTTTTTGTGTCCGGCAACGTCAATGTCGGCAACACTGTTTTCGGGATTAACTTCATTCCGAATCCGATTGCCTTCACGTTCTCGAACAATGCACAGACTGGCTTCTTCTTTGTCGGGGTAAACAACATCAGCATCCATCCTGGTGATTCTAACCAGGCTCTGAGCGGTGTGATTTTTGCCGAAGCTACCAACAACCCGGTTCCCGAGCCTGCTTCCTTGGTTCTGATGGGATCTGGATTGCTGACCGGCGGCGGTCTTCTGCGACGCAAGCTGTTGGCATAACAGAGATAGACGCTTTCGCAACGACTGTTTTCTATCCGAAATCGGGGCTGGAGAAACCGCCAGCCTCGGTTTTTAACCACTTCCCCAAGTAGTTTGGTTAGCTGGATAGTGCAGTCGGAAGTTCGGCGGGAAGTGACTCAAAACAAGTTCTGCAGTAATCCTCCGACCCTAACGTATAATCTCCCCTCAACCAGCACTCCAGATCTGTTTGGGACTGAATGAATAATTCAGGAACACGTATTCTGCTGTTCTGGCAACCCCAAAAAAGTGCTTGTATCCATTGCGCCGCTTCTAACATGGTTCTCTTTGTTCTTCTCTGCGCTGGCGTTTCTCGCTAGTGGCTATGTGCTGTTTTTCGCCTTGTACGGTCGCCGCGTGGCCCAATTCCCTCCAGTTTCACTCCCGATAAATACGAATCCAACGCGCTTTCTCGTGCTCGTGCCGGCTCATAATGAGGAAAACTGCATAGCAGCCACGGTGGCCAGCTTAACCGCGCAGCAATATCCTTTTGATCGATACAAGGTTGTTGTTATCGCCGACAATTGCAATGACCGAACGGCTCAAATCGTCCGCGAAATGGGTGCAGAGGCGTGGGAGCGGCAAAACCTGAGCGATCGGGGCAAAGGCCAGGCTCTCCGTTGGGCGCTCGATAGGGCAAGCGGGATGGCTTTCGAAGCTGTCGTCTTTATCGATGCTGATACAACCGTGGACAGTCGATTACTGTTGCAGTTCGATAACAAGATCAAATCTGGCGCAAATGCGATGCAGGTCCGCTACGATTTCGAACTGAAGGATGAGCAGTGGTTCTCCATCCTTTCTCACGCGTCCAAGACCGCCGAGGCCGCCTTATTCTGGACGCCGCGACAGCATTTGAGTCTTACCTGTTTCATACAGGGCAATGGGTTTTGCCTGAGCAGAAACTTGCTGCAACGGATCCCGTGGGCTGCATATTCCATCGTTGAGGACATCGAGTATTCGATCCAGTTGGTGCTCGCGGGGGAGCGGATCCATTTCGTGGATGAAGCCCGTGTTATTTCGAGACCAACGCAGTCACTGGGTGATGCCTTTCCGCAACGATTACGTTGGGCTTCCGGCACTTTCCCCATCATGGCCCGATACATCCCGAAGTTGTTGATCGGCGGAATTATGCGGGTCGATCTTTATTTGGCAGAATCCGCTGTCGCGCTGGCGCTGACAAGTCGCATGTTTGTCGTTTATCTCACCGTCCTGGGCCTGGCATTTTCTGTGTTCGCTTCAGGACCACTCGGGATGGTCAGTTTCTCGCTGCTTGGCGCGACTATTCTTGCGCAGTTTGTTTATCTTGTTTTGCTCATCCGATGTGGCTCGGAAAAAGCCAGCGTCATCAAGACCATATTGTTCACTCCGTTCTATCTTCTCTGGTTACTGGGGATACAGTTATTTGCCGCAGTGGGCTTCAGGCGAAAGCTTTGGGTCCGGACGACTCGATGAGTGCCGGAGACAAGCGTCGGGTACTGCATCTGGTGGCAAGCAACTTCGTCGGGGGCCCGGAAAAGCAGATACTGCAACACGCGTTAGACATGCGCGGCACGAATTACGAAGTCTGGGTCGGATCTTTTTTAGAAGACTCGGGACGTCCGGAGATTCTCCTGCGGGCTGAAGAACTGGGAATCCCTACGGTCCAACTTGCAGCGGGACGATTCAATCCTCGCGCAGTGTCTCAACTTGTGACTTTGACGCGGAAGAACAGTGTCGATCTCATTTGCACGTACCATTACAAAGCAAACATCGCGGGATGGTTGGCCCGCTCGTCGGGACTGACGCAAATAGCTTCAGCGCGCGGATTTACTGGCGAAGATCGGCGTGTCCGATTCTATGAAAGCCTAGATCGATTCGTATTGAACCGCACCGAGCACGTAGCATGTGTATCGCTCGCACTCGCTGAGAGTCTGCAAAAGAACCGCCGCAAGGGGCTTTCAATTCCGGTGGTGATCCCGAATTCCCCTACCATCAAGGTGGAGGAACAAGGCGAGAACGACCGTGCATCCCTCAGAGACAAGCTTGGGATTCAGCGAAGTGCGTTTCTCATAGGCGTCGTGGGAAGACTAAGTCCTGAAAAGGGACACTATTATCTTTTGCAAGCAATTCCGGAACTGTCAAAGAGAATCCCGCAACTGCAAGTGGTCTTTGTCGGTGAAGGTAGGGAGCGCCAACGGTTAGAAGAGCAGGTGGGGGAATTAAAGATCCAAGATCGCGTTACCCTAGTCGGATTCAAGAAAGATGTTGTGGATTGGATTCGCTCTTGCGAACTGCTTGTGAACCCTTCGCTTTCTGAAGGCATGCCGAACGCCGTCATGGAAGCTATGGCTGTGGGAACGCCTGTTGTGGCAACTGCTGTTGGCGGGGTGCCAGAATTTGTGAAGCATGGAGTCTCCGGCATTCTCACGCCGCCCGCAAACAGCAACGCGTTGTTGGAAGCAATCTGCAACTTGTATGAGAATCCCGAACAGCGCCATTCTTTAGCGAATGGCGCAAGAGAGTCACTGCGGCATTCCCGGGCAAAGCAGAAACAAGCATTCATTCATCTTTATGAAAAAGTACTGGGGCTAAACTCGGAATGACAGACAACTCAAATCAAAATGCACGCTCAGATCTCTCGATCTCAGTAGTCATTCCGGTGCGAAACGAGGAAGCGCATATCAGGTTCACCCTTGATGCGCTGGTAACTCAAGAATATCCGCCGCAAAAGCTTGAAATACTTGTAGTGGACGGAAACTCTACCGATCGGACTGTGGAAATCGTTTCCGAATTTGCCCGTACAAGTCCGGTGCGCATCCAGGTACTACCCAACCCCGCTCAATGGTCGAGCAGCGGCCGCAATATCGGAATAAAGGCCAGCAATAGTGAAATCATTGCGATCATTGACGGGCATTGTTACATCCGCAATCCCCTGCTATTGCGAAACATTGTCACGTTGATGGAATCAAAGCAGGCGGACTGCTTGTGTCGTCCCGCTCCGAATTATGTGGAGGCCAATACTCCATTTCAGGATGTGCTGGCGCGCACTCGCGCATCGCGACTTGGACATGGATTAGATTCAACGATCTATGACATGCAGAATGAACGCTACGTAAATCCAATGAGTTCAGGGGCCATCTATCGCGCGACGGTGTTCGACAAGGTTGGACTTCACGATGAAGAGTTCGACGCTTGCGAAGACGTAGAACTCAATTACCGCATATGGAAAGCTGGCTTAAAGTCTTACTCCAGTCCTGATCTGGCAATCTATTACAGCCCTCGCAAGACTCTCGGATCGCTGTGGAACCAGATGCTGCGGTACGGCCAAGGACGATTGCGATTCATGCGAAAACATCCTGAAGCTGTTTCTATCGGCCAACTGATACCCGCAGGTTTCGTCCTTTGGTTACTTGTAACTGCAGCCTTGGGTTTTTGGTGGCCGTTAAGCACGAAGATATTTGCGGGAACAATTCTCATTTATCTTTCTGCGGTAATTGCTTTTACGATTGCATTGGCATTTGAGCACGGGTGGCGTCATCTGTTCCTCTCTCCTTTGGTCTATTTCACCGTGCATTTTGGATTGGCTGCCGGGTTCTGGAGGGAAGCCCTTAGAGCAGTCTTAAGGCCTATCCGGAAGCCCTCAACTCAGCAAAACGAAGCATAGAAAAGTTCGGGAACTTAGCTTAATATTGAGTTCTCCCCTGCCATCCTCATGCTTAATGCCATTACAGTTGACGTTGAAGACTACTTCCACACGGAAGCGATGTCGGAGGCTGTGCGTTCCCAAGACTGGGACTCGATGCCGTCTCATGTGGAAGCCAGCACTAACCAACTGCTCGAAATATTTTCTCGGAACGGCGTAAAGGCGACGTTATTTTTTTTGGGATGGGTGGCGGAAAAATTCCCGGAACTTGTGCGGCAGGCCGTGCGTGAAGGACATGAGATCGGCTGTCACAGCTACTGGCACCGCGCAGTTTTCAGACTGACACCGGAAGAGTTTCTGGCCGATACGAAACGCGCAAAGGATGCGATTGAGGATGCAGGAGGCGTTGCGATCAATGGCTATCGCGCGCCGAGTTTTTCGCTCATTCCAGGGACCGAGTGGGCTGCTGACATCCTGCAACAGCTTGGTTTCACGTACGACTCTAGTGTGAATCCCATCCGCCACGATTTCTACAGCAATCAGGATGCGCCAAGAATTCCTTACCTTTTGCGCGAGAATCTGTGGGAGTTTCCCATAGCGACAGTGCGTTTTGGAGAGCAGAACTTGCCGATCGGCGGCGGCGCGTACCTCCGCATTTTGCCGTTGAAGTATTCCACTTGGGGCATTTCGCGCTTAAATGAAGTTGAGAAGTGCGCCGGAATGTTCTATTTGCATCCCTGGGAGATTGATGCGGCACAACCGCGCTTGCCGGTGAAATTGAAATCGAAAATCAGGCAGTACACCGGGCTCAGCGGCATGGCGGGTAAATTAGAACAACTACTCAAGGATTTCAGTTTCGGTCCTGTGAGAGATGCTTTTCAAAGTCAGTTGCAAGCGCCCGCGTTGGTGAATGCTGCGGCAGGGGTGGTCGGCTAAAGATGGTAATCGCCATTGGTGTGGCTATCCTGTTCGTGGCACTTTGGGGCCTCAAGAATCCGTTCGCAGGCTTACTGGGTCTGGTGATGATCAACAGCGTTCAGCCGGGAGAGATATATCCCGTGTTGGATTCACTGCACGTAGAACGCATGGTCGTTATCCTGGTAGTCATTTCTGCGCTCGTTCACCACGAGAAACTAGTCTTCCCCAAAGTGACGAAAAGCATGCTTGGTCTCTGGGGCGTGATGATCGTCGGCATCCCCGTCGCATATTGGAAGGGCCATACATTAGAAGAGTGCATAGCCTTCGGGCAAACAGTCTTTTATCACCTGCTTGTGGTGATGCTGGTAGTGACTGAAAGCCAATTCAAGGCATTCATAAAAACATACGTTGTAGGAATCGGCTGGCTGGCGGTTTCGAGCACCTATCTTTATTTCACGGGCGGAGCTTGGCATGATCAGGGAATCAATCGAGCTGTTGCGCTCACGAGCGCCGGGGACAATTCGAACACGTTGGGATTGACGTTGGTGTCCGCGCTGCCCATTGCAGCTCTCTTGCTGGTGCCCGATCTAAGTAAGCGAGTGAGGCTTCTGGGCCTGTTTGTGGTTTTGTGTTGCATGCTGACAATCGTCAACACAGGGTCACGAATGTCGTTTTTCACTCTTCTAATCCTGCTGGCATTGGCGTTTTTCAGTAAGAAAAAGAACTTAATATTCTTACCCGTCGTGCTCGCTGCTGCGGCGATGATCTGGTCAGTGGTGCCGCAAGAGTTGAAACAGCGATATGAATCCGTTCAGTCGCTGGAAAAGGACGAGTCATACCAAAACCGCGTCTTAGCTTGGCAGGCGGGCTGGGGAATGTTTAAGGACAGTCCACTGTATGGCATGGGCGCAGGCAATTACGCGGTTGCGGCCGGGGAAAAGTATTGGCCGAGTAAGGGGCGCAAGATCCAGTTGAACGCTCATTCGCTCTATTTCCAGGTTATGGGAGAGCTAGCACTGATGGGCATTGTTGCTTTTACATATTTTCTGATTACGCTGTTCAAGACAAACTTTGCTCTCAAAAAGAAGCTTGCCGATCTGCCTCTCAGTAAGATGTTGTGTTATTTCCCATCGGCATGCAACTTTGCGTTGGTCGTACTCTTGATCGCAGGTTACTCCTCTCACACTCTTTATAGGACTACGTGGTACATCCTGGCTGCGATGACCGCTGCACTCGAGGGAATCGTTAATAGACAACTGGCGGAGATGCCGGAGGCGTCGGCTCCTGCACAATCGTTAAGCGCGGTGACTGCTTAGCTTCATTTATCAAACGTGAATAATTGGAATCCAACCCGAATCACAGGCTCGATGGTCCGCAATGTAGTGTTTCCATTGTGGGCGAAGAGGGATCATCCCCATTATCGGCAGTACATACATGAATTCACTCGCACGCAATTTCTGTCGCGGGAAGAGATTGAAGCTTCGCAGTTGATTCAACTGCAATCGCTGCTGAAACACGCCTATAAGCAGTGTCCGTTTTATCGGAAGAGAATGGACGACGTCGGTTTTAGCCCCGAACACTGCACCTCTTTGAACGCTCTATCGAAGATCCCGGCACTTACCAAGCGCGACATCCAGGATTTTGGCGCACGGATGATGGCCGAAGGGTTTCCAGAGAGCAATCGGTTGCGCAATCAGACTGGTGGATCCACCGGCAGCCCTTTGCAGTTCTACGTGGACAAGAAGCGGTACGATTCCAGGCTTGCGAGCACTGTGCGTCACAACTTGTGGGCGGGATTGCGGCCCGGAGATTGGTTTGCTCAGCTTTGGGGTGCGCGATTGGATCAGTTGCCAACGGGATCATGGAAGGATTGGGCGCGAAATTCGTTGCTCTACAGACGCATTGAGCTCAATACATCGTCCATCTCAGAAAAAGATTGGGCAGGCTTCATTTCCCGGGTGAGAGCGAAACGACCTCGCGTTCTGCTTGCATATGCACATTCAGCAGTCCTGTTCGCACAGCACCTGGAATCCACGGGAATCTCAGACATCACTTTCGACTCGATCATTGCGACGGCGGAAGTGCTGATGCCGGAGCAGAGAATCCTGCTGGAGAGAGTATTCAAGGGGCGCGTATTCAATCGCTATGGGTGCAGGGAAGTCAGCATCATAGCCAGCGAATGTGATCGGCATGAAGGCATGCATGTGAATTCCGAGGCCGTGTTGGTCGAAATCGTGCCAGATCCGGCATTGAAGGGTGGAGCAGGGAAAATTCTGGTAACCGATCTTTTGAATTTCAGCATGCCACTCATACGGTATGAGATTGGTGACGTTGGCGAGTGGTCTGAAAAGCAGTGTTCATGCGGTCGCGGATTACCGTTGCTGCAGAACGTACAAGGCCGGACTACCGATTTTCTGGTGCTGGCGGATGGACGCAAAGTATCCGGTCCGGCTCTCACGTTAGTGGTCGCCGATATGGCGGACGTGCGGCAAGTTCAATTCGTGCAGAAATCGCCGGCGGCAATCGTGCTTCGCGTTGTTCCGGGCAATGGCTACGGCGAATCGACGAGACTGGAATTGCAGAAGCGATTGGGTTTGTATCTGCAGGGGGCCGCGAGCATGCAGATCTCAGAGGTTGAAACCATTGCCAGTGAAGTCTCAGGTAAGTATCGGTTCGTAGTGAGTGAGATGGAGTCCCCGTGGTCGGCTGAAGCTGTCGCAGGAAAGGGGGCGCAATGACTCCGCTGCGTGAGCTTTATACAAACGTGGTTTTCCCAATGTTCGAAAGCCAACGATTCAGCGGCTTGCCATCAAGATTAGAGCGACTGAAAACTATTGAAAAGCAATCCTTGGAGATTAATCGACAGCAGCAGTGGGAAGCGCTGAAACGGCTGTGCAAGCATGCTTATGAGACCGCTCCGTTCTATCGCGCTCGTTTCGATGCCCACGGTTTGCATCCAGAGCGAATGAATTCTCCTGCGGATCTGCAGAAGATCCCAGTGCTGACGAGAGATGAGATTCGGCAGAATTTCGCAGATTTAAGGTCGCGGAGTTTCAAGGAAAGCGAACTTTCGAAGTCAGCAACAGGTGGGACAACGGATACGCCGGTCGCCTTTTATCGCGATCAAGAATCTGTACTTGAAAAAAATGCGGTGCAACAACGACTGAACGAATGGGCGGGATACGTTCCAGGGGACAAGACATTTTTTCTTTGGGGCGCGCAATCAGACTATCCGCAAAATCCCAGTTGGCGTTGGCGTTTGTATGATCGGTACGTGATGCGCCGACATTGGGCCGCCACCTCCCTATTCAATGAAGAAAGCTTAAGCGCGCACTTGCGTGACTGGAACGAATTGCGTCCGGATGTTGTATTTGCGTACCCGACTCCTCTCACTCTTTTTTGCCAGTACCTCGAAAATAGTGGAACGCGATTCCACCTCCCGCGGACGATTATTTGCACCGCCGAGCCGCTACTAGACGAGCAGCGCGAGACGATGCGGCGAGTATTGGGGGTCGATCCTTTCGAGCATTATGGCAGCAGGGAAGTAGGCATGGTGGCTGCACAGTGTTCGCAGAAAACTGGAATGCATGTTGATCCGGTTGCGGTCTTTATTGAACATCTGCCGGTTGACGGCGGAGAGAGCGGGCTGCATGAGATGGTCATCACGGACCTGCTGAATTACGGGATGCCGCTAATTCGATATCAAGCAAACGATTGCTCGTTGCTGACGGACGGAGTTTGCGATTGCGGGATAGGATTTCCCCTGATAAAGCGTGTGATGGGACGCACGACTGACAACTTCTTCCTGCCGAACGGCGATGTGGTGCCGGGAATCTCATTTCAGAACCGAATCATCAAGGTGTGTCCGGGGATAAAAAAGATACAAGTTATTCAAGAGAGTATCGCCCAATTTCATATCCGGTATGTTCCGACTGAGGCTTTTTCAAACGCGGACATCCAAACTCTCGATGCGAAACTCCGCGAGTTTCTCGGAACAACTGTGACTTGGAAATTCGAGAAGGTGGATGACATCGAGAGAGAACGATCGGGCAAAACTCGTTTCTGCATATCTCATGTAAAGAAGCCGGCGAGAGTAGCAGGAGCACCGTCGAGATGAGCACAATCCAAGAACCCGGTTCGAAGCTATCCCCGAGCGCATTGATCGCAAATCCGTCTGCGGGCGATTCGGGCGGAGAGTCTTTCCGCATTCTATGTAGTCAACGCGTTGCTCTTGCCCCTGAACTTGCAAAGGTTACTGATGTGCTCCCCGAAACGCTTGAGAACTGGGTAGAGCGATGTCTCAAGGCGCTAGGCCTGAAAGAGACCGCACGACGCAGTCGGGATCTGCGAAAGAGTTTTTCACTGCTGCGATACTCCAAGTCTTACGCTGCGGTAGTAACTGTGGGTGATTTGGAAGGTTTGGCGCTAGGAATGTGGCGGACGCTGCTTGGGAAAAACGGCCCAGTGAATGTGATGTATGGCTGCCTGTGGTACGGAGGCAATTTTCTGAAGCGGGCTTGGATGCGTTATTGTCTGAGGTCGGTAGATAGCTGCATAGTGTGGGCGACCGTCGAGATCTCGCGTTACGCCTCAACGTATAAACTGCCACAATCCAAATTCGTCTATGTCCCGCATCACCATACGATGAAGAATTATCCCGTTGACATCAAGGACGAGGGATACGTTTTCGCCGGGGGCAATCGGGACCGCGATTTCGCAATGTTCGTGGATGCGGTTCGAACGCTGAATATTCCCTGCATCATCGGCACAAACTGGGCGGACAACGTGAAAGACATTGTTATGCCCGCAAATGTACAAGTCATGGATGTTGGCCCCGCTGAGTTCCGGCAACTTATGGCTGGAGCAAGAATCGTAGTGATGCCCATGAAATCAGACTACCTTCATGCCGGGGGGCAACAGAGCGTATTGAACGCGATGTATCTTGGAAAGCCTGTTGTATTCACTGATGACGAGGGCGGAACGGATTACATAACCGATGGCGAAAGCGGAGTACTGGTCCACTATCGCGATGTTTTGCAATTGCGAGAAGCTATATGGAAACTTTGGGAGCAGCCCGAAATGGCCCGTGCAATTGGGAATCGCGCGCGAGAAGTTGCACTTCCTTTATCTACTCAGAACTCCAACGATTTGATCTGGAACCACTGCATCGAAAAAATCCGTGCAGCAAATCTCACAAAACGCTCCAGTTAATTTGTTCCTAAGACCCTGGGATATTGAATGCCACCTGTAGAAACCAGCGGAGTAGCTCCCGCGAAAACTGATGTTATCGGCGCGAACTCGTTGACGCGGGCGAAATCGCGCATATTGGTTAATGTCTCTTCCAATTGGGCAGGATTCATAGCCAATGGCGTTTTGGCTTTTGTCATCACGCCGCTTCTCGTGCATGGGTTAGGAGCCATCGGATACGGTATCTGGTCGCTTATCGGGCAAGTAACCGGGTATATGGGACTGCTGGACTTTGGAATCCAGATCGCCATAAGCCGATACATAGCGCATCATCACGCTTTGGGCGAGAAGAAGGAAATCAGCCAAGTGGTCTCCAGCACCATGGCTTTCTTCGCTGTACCCACGGCGATTATTTCCGCAGTGGGTTTGGCGTTGGCCATACTCTTTCCGCGGCTTTTTACTATTCCGCCGGAGATGGTTTCTGATGTCCGGATTAGCATCATCCTGGTGACCGCATCCGTCGTAGTCACATTCTTGCGCGCATTGTTTGGATCGTGCTTGGCCGCGATATCCAGGTATGACCTTCTTAGTGTCCGAAACATCTCTTGGGCTGCGTTGAGGGCATTGCTACTTTGGATATTCATCTCACGCGGTTACGGGTTAGTTGCGGTGGCTGTTATCAACTTGGTCGTCCAGGCAGTGAACGCCTGGATCGGCTACTACTTGGTGAAGACGCAGATGCCGTGGCTTGAGATTGGGCCAAAACTGATTGACCGCGGCGTCCTAAAAAAGGTTCTTCACTTCACCTATTATGCGTTTCTGCTTTCGATAGCTAAGCGAATGAAGCTGTGGACTGATGGCTTAGTCATCGGTTTTGTTCTCGGACCGATTGCCGTTACTTACTACATGATCGGAAGCTTAATCGCCGACCAACTTCGGACTGCGATGGAATCTGTGGCGTCGTTGTATGCTCCACTCGCGGCACAGATGAACGCGTTAAATCAACGGGATTCAATGCGGAACCTATTTTTGTCCGGATCAAGAGTGGGTTACATGATGGTTCTGGCCGGGGCAATCGGAGTGGCTATCTTGAGGGAGCCGTTCTTGAGGCTCTGGATGGGACAGGATTTTGCACGGGAGTCCGCGCAAATAATGGTGCTCTTGACGTTTGCCGTGGTGATCAACGCGTTGTCACTGACTTGCGGACAGATCCTATATGGCATGAGCAAGCACAAAGTGAATGCATGGCTCTCGGTGGCTGAGGCTGGCTCAAACCTGGTGCTTAGCATTGTGCTTATACATCGGATGGGTGCCGTAGGAGTCGCTTGGGGCACGGTGATTCCCGCGATCATCTTTCAAGCGATAGCTTTGCCGATATACACGATGAAGCTGCTCGATGTGTCCCCCGTCACCTACTACTGGAACGTAATTCTGCGCCCTACGCTGGCGTCTGTTCCCTACGGGATATTGCTATGGGTGTTCGTCAGACAAGGACTAGTTCAAGGCTGGCTCTCAATGACGCTCGTAGTGCTCCTGGGATTGCTTGTGTTTGCTGCCATGGCCTGGACGATCTCACTGGAGCCGCAAGAGCGGCAATTCGCGATGAAGATGTTGAGACCTGCAAAGACCTCAGCGTAGGACTTCACAATCGCAATCATTTATGCAATTCATGGTGAACGGCGAAGAGCGCAAGTTCGAGACGGCTAGATGTGCCTACCTTATCGAAGATGTTGCTCAGGTGATGTTTGACTGTATCGGATGTTATGGAGAATTTCGCTGCGATATCCCGATTCGTACACCCATCAGCAATAGCTTTCACGATCTCGAGTTCTCTAGGTGTAAGTGAGAACTTTTTCTGCTTACTCGACAACGTAACGGCGTCCATCGTTTCAAAATAGCTGTCGAGGCTCTTCAAAGGTTCCGTTCCTATCCAGTAGAAGCCGTCCACGACAGCGCGAACAGCCTCCAGCAACACCTGAGTTGCAGATTCCTTCCTCACGATTCCTTTAGCGCCGGCCTTCAACGCGGCAGTAAGCTGAGAAGGTTCAATCTCAGCGGTCAGGACGAGGATACTTTTTTCGTAATTTGCCCCGGACAACTTCTTCAACGCCTCTAAGCCTGACATCCGTGGCATTGCCATATCGAGGAGCAGCACGTCGGGCTTGTGGCGCAACGATTGCGCGACAGCTTCCTCGCCATCCCCAGCTTCGGCTATCACCCGAATCCGACGATCCATTTCCAGCAGCCGTCGCAGACCGTCGCGAAAGATGACATGGTCGTCGGCAATCACCGCGGTAAGCGATTTAGGCATGTTCGGCCTTGGCCGTGTGAGGCACCTTGATCTCCAACCTTGCACCGCGTCCCGGTTCTGAGATGACCATAAGCTCGCCGCCAAGACTACGCACACGTTCCTCTATCACCGAGGGTCCGGAATGCGTGCTAGCCAATTCCGCGCCTGTCCTGCTTCCTTTAAATGCGAAACCGCGGCCATTGTCATCGATGACGATTTTGCAGTACCCGTTCTCAATGCCAATGTTGATCAGCACGTGTTCAGCTCCACTATGCTTCCTGACGTTGACAAGTGCCTCTTGCAGTATGCGCGCGATCTCTCCGCCGATCTGGGGCGAAACTTCTATCTCTTCTACTTCGCTGATCAATCTTGCAGTAATGCCGGTCTCTCGACGAAAGCGCTCAACGTGCCTGGCAATGAAATCTAAGAGTTCCTTCTGCTCGATTTCAGGTGGGCTCAGTTGCTGCATTAATTCCCGAATGTTCAGCACTTCTGTTCTCAACTGCTGTTGGATGCGAAGCAGGTCAACAGTGGCCTTTCTCGACAGTCCCTCGGAGTGTAGCGTGACCTCAAGTTGCATCTCGGTTGCTATCAAGGACTGAATGACGCCATCGTGCAACTCACGGGCGATGCGCGAGCGCTCAATCGCCCCGATCCGCGACTCCAGGGTTCGGAGAAGGTATGCATTATGCAGCAATGGCGATATTTCCCTGATAATCCGGTCAATGAAGCGAAGAGAATTGTCGCGGTATCGGCCCAGATCAGCATCAACGAGTAAGAGAGCTGTTTTTGCAGTGCCAGCCATTTGAACGACGTGGCCGATGAACGATTTTTCGCCCCTCGCAGCTCCGGGTCGCCGCTGTTCGACAGATTGAACATTGAATACGGTGGTATCGACTGATATCGCTTCGCGTCCATCCCACATCCACGTTTTGCCAGGCGGTATCTCAAAAGCCTGCTCCGCTTCGAAAGCATCGATCTCAAACGATTCCAACACTGTCTTGCTGCCGTGTTTGAAAGCGGTCCACCGATAGCTGCGCGCAGTAGTCTGCTCTTGAAAAATAAGATGGATCTCGACAGGATGGAAAAGCGAAAACAGTTCGTCCGCGAACGACTCGACGACTGATGCAAATCCGGTCGAAGATTCCATTCTTGCCATGGTTGAAACAAGCCAGGAGAACTCTGCCCGCATTCGCTTCTCTTCTGCGGAAATGAATCCAATGAAATACCCAGTCAACAGGAATTGCCCGGAGCGGATCACGAGACGGTTGAGGTCGTAATATCCGTTCAAGAAGCCGACCATGATCGCCGCTTCGGAAAATAAGCATGCGATCAGGACGAGTACTGTAGCAATCGTCTCGCGAAATCCCCATCGAAACGCTGCAGCGGTAATGCTGAAGCCGAAGTACATTACGAAGGGACTGTTTGGGCCGGAACTCAACAGCGAAAGGGCGATTGCTATCAAGATGTCCGTGACGTGGATTACTACCTGCCCTCTGGCGAACCAGGATCGGGGCACACGCGGCAACAGAATTATCAACAGTGCCGCATAAATGAAGTAACCATAAAGCCCCACATTGACCAATGTCCGGAAGCGTATCGGCTCTGTTGGGTCAAAGAAAATGGCCAGCAGTGACACTACGCACATTAGCACTCTCGCATACGCGAGCAGGCGTTCGAGCCGAAGAAGAAATAAGTGTTCCGCTGGTTGTGGTGGTTTCAATATCAGCTCCGTTAGGCTGCGCCATTATCGGATGTTTGCTTTCAGTAAGCAATTAAGAGTTGCCGCTCGCTTGCAGGTCTATACCACCTTCGTGCCATTGTTGCCTGCGGACTCGTAAACGAGAATGGACTCACCAGAGCAAGGCTTACCTGGAAGAGGGAAAACATACTTGAGATTAGCGAGTCCAATGACGTTTACAGCAGGGCTAGAAACGAAATCAGTTTCTGAAAGCCATATAGCCTCCCCTGACCCTGCCGCCTTACGTCACGACAATTCGGTGCGCATCCTTAGTAGCCAGCGCGTTGCGTTGGATCCCAAATACGCTGCAAATACAGACATCTTCCCGGATACTCCGGTGGCCTGGTGGGAGAAGGTGTTTAACGCTGTGGGTATGGCCGAAACTGCCCGCAGAAGCAAGCAAGTACGAAGAAGCATTGCTTTGTTCCGGGCATCCAGTTCATATTCTGCGGTGGTCACGGTGGGCGACCTGGAAGGACTCGCTTTCGGGATGTGGCGCACCATTTTTCGGCGCCCCTATCCCGTAAACATCATGCATGACTGTCTGTGGTATGGCGGGAGTTGGTTGAAAAGGGCCTGGGTAAGGTATTGCCTGCGATCTGTGGATACTTGCATTGTGTGGTCTTCAGTGGAACGCGTCAGATACGCTGCTGCATACAAGGTCCCGGAGAACAAGTTCGCTTTTGTTCCGCACCACCACACGATGAAGAACTACTCAGTCGACGTCTCTGAAGGTGACTATGTCTTCGCCGGAGGAAATGCTGACCGTGACTACAGGATATTCGCGGACGCCGTCAGAGGACTCGATATTCCGTGCGTAATCGCGACGAATCGGCCCGAAAATCTGCAAGGTTTCACCTTGCCCGCAACAGTCAAAGCCGTCAGTGTCAGCCCGACAGAGTTCCGCCAATTAATGGCAGGAGCGCGCATCGTCGTGATCCCAATGCGCACTGGATTTCTCCATGCAGGTGGACAACAGAGCGTTCTGAATGCGATGTCCATGGGCAAGCCCGTTATATTCACAGATGAAGAGGGCGGCGTCGATTACATCTCTGACTGGCGAACAGGAGTACTGGTTCCGTATAGAAGCGTTGGGAAATTACGTTCGGCGATCAAGACTTTATGGCAGGATCCAGTCATGTCCCGCTTGATCGGTGACTGTGCAAGAAATTTCGCTGTTCCGCTTACCACCCAGAGCTGCAATGACGCGATTTGGAAGCTATGTATTGACAAGATTCCTCCTCAGACGATCGCGGTCGAAAAGCTGGCTCGCGTCTACTCCCAAGGGCTCTAAGAAGCCCGATTTCTGCGCGAAAACGCCGCAAAAAGTGAGCGAGCCATTCTAGGATTTTCTGCCGTAACCCTTTGAATACGTGTACCTTCGTGCGCCGTTTCTTGTTGAAGTCACAACAGGAACTCTGGTAGCATCCGGCTACTGCGAATTGCAACCTTTTTATGCTGTTTGGCCGTGACCGTCTCTAGCGACAAATGACCAGGGACTCACAGTCGAGCATGTGTTAAGAACGATTCGGCTTACCCCGACAGCCGCACATGAGGTGGTTTTATATGTACAGGTTCTTACTTGCTATCTTTCTAGTTGTCGGTGCGTGTTTGGTTCCGGGGTGTGGAGGCGGAGGAGGCGGGACCGCTCCCACCAAGAGTTTCATCCCCCCAGTTACGCTGACGATAGCTTCCGTTTCACCTACTTCAGGCCCCCAAGCAGGCGGCACTAGTATCACTATTACGGGAACTGCGCTGCCCTCGAATGCGACAGTCACTTTCGGCGGTACGGCTGCCACTAGCATTGTAGTGGCCCCGGATGGATTGTCCGCCACAGTGGTAACACCTGGGCACACGCCGGCGGGAGCAGTGGACGTAGTCGTAACAGATCCCACCTCTAACACTACTGTGACGCTCACGGGCGGTTTCACCTACAGCGCGGCACCACCTCCTGCGAATCCGCTTTCAATAACAACGGCAGTGGCTTTGCCGGACGCGACACTCGGAGTCGCTTACAGCCAAACTCTTGCTGCCACCGGCGGCAACGGTACCGCCAAGCAATGGTCTGTCACCACCGGTTCGCTTCCTACTGGCCTCATACTGCAGCCTACGACTGGCATTATCTCAGGCGCGGCCACTCAATCCGGAACAGCGACTTTCACTGTTCAAGTGCAGGACACTTCAGGAAACGCAACGAAGCAATTCACGCTTAACGTCACTAACGTGCTCCCCGGCGGACAAATCGCTCTTGTTGATTGCACAACGACGTTGACGCAAGCCGGCAAGATCTACCAACTCCAGAACGATATTTCAGCTACAGGCACGTGCCTCTCGGTTCAGGCCGCAAACGTCACGATCGATCTGAATGGTCACACATTGACGTATGCCACAGCTCCGGCACCGGCGTCACCGGTTCCGACACCGGCTGCAACGGCTGGGCCCACTCAGCATCGTCACGGGATATTGGGAATAGCCTGCTTCGATTTCGATTTGCAGGGAAACCCGTGTATCCCGAACGGAACGCCCACAAACGTATCGAATCTAACCATTGCCGGAAATCTGACGAACCCGGGAGTGAAAGGCAAGATAGTCCAAGGCGCCGGTGCCGGATTCTTCTCGCACGCAATACGCTTGGGCCAGAGTGGCAATATCAGCGGGCTGGTTGTGCACGATGTTGACATCACAATCTCTGCGCAAAATTCATTCGCTATCTACAGCAATTTCTCCACTGGCGGCGCAAGCATTTACAACAACGTTATTCACAACAACGTGACAACAATAACGAACCGCCAGAACTTTGACGGCATGTCCATAAAGCTCGATAACGAAATTGCGGCTACTGTCCCGAACTCGATCCATGACAATGTGATCATTGGTGGAGCACAGGGTGCAATCCGCGAGACGAATGCTGCCGGAACAAAAATTTTCAACAATGACATCAGCATGAATGCCACGTACTCGAACGACTTCTGCATTGATGCTCCGGGTTCGAACATCGAGATTTACGGCAACAACTGTCACCCGACGCAAGGACGCGGCTTCCATCTCAACGGGAACAACTTGAACGTGCACGACAACATAGTTGATGTGATCGAGAAATCCACCAACCAGGAGTACGGCGCTGCCATTGCCTCGATCACCCGAACCTCCAATGTGGTTACCGTGGTGTTGGCTTCCCCTGTGGCCCAATCGATTGGCAATAACATCGTGATATCGGGGACAAGCGGCTTCGACGGCAGTTTCCAGGTCGCGTCTGCTCCTACTTCCACCACGTTTACATATAACGACGTAGGACCTGACGCTACCGCGAGCCCGGGTGCGGGCTCGAACGCGACTGGATGCCAGTTGAACGGAGTTTACGGCATCCAAGTAGAATCCGACTTATTCCCAAGCGGCAAGATTGACGTGTTCAACAACACTGTTACCGCTAGAGCGGGTGAATGTACTGCGACTGCTTTGAAGATGACGAATATCAGCTCTACGTCCATCCTCAACATCCACGACAATACCTTTACTGCCAAACGCATAGGTTCGACTACGAAGAATGCGCAGGGCAGTTCGATGGAAATATTCAACGGCATAAACTCCACGCTGGATCACAATACGTTTGTGGTCGATACGAGCGCGATGCACGTCGACTTCCTCGGCGCCAGCAATCTGAACTACACAAATTCAACCTTCGCAAAGGGAAGTAATCCGGCCGCCAATTGGTTCCTTACGGATTTTGGTAACACCTTTGGTGGCGGTGCTTCAACCAATAACGTCTTTCTGGATTCCATTTACCAGAATGGAGCGAGTGATTCCTTCTCATCCATAACGAAGTCGACAGCTTCGGAAGAGTTCTTCATCAACTGGACTGTCATCTTGAAAGTGGTGGATAACTCACACGCTGGAATCGCTGTTCCGAATGCGAATGTCACTATAAAAGACAGCACTGGCGCGACGGTCTTTACCGGAGCGACGGCGGCAAACGGCACGGTGAGCGCGGTATTGACGCAACGTCATGTGAAGAACAGCACAACTCTTAACATTGTGCCGCCTGATCCGCTGACCCCGCACTCGATAACGATTGTGCCGCCTGCAGGCTGCACTCCGAACCCTGACACTTTCAGTCTGACCGTTAATGCTGCCAATCTTCCTGCGCCGGGAACACCGATCGTGCATGGACTGGCAACCTGCCCTTAACTTAAATTGTAAAATTACCAAGTGCTGACCCCTAAAAAGGTCGGCATTTTTTTTGCCTGTATTGCTGCCGGACATCCATTACCATCCAAATTCTCGATTCTGCTACATCCCGCCTCAAAGCATTCCCGCTGGAATGCGTAAGCTCTTGAGCGCACCGCACTTCTAGCCGTGCGTTCTTCCCATAAATTGCAACCAAATTGCATTCACGCTCTTACGGGTGTCGGCGTGTTTCCGCTTTCCCGCCGATATTTTTGGGAGCAAGTTATGTCAGGTGTCCGCTGGGTAGGCTTTTTACTGTTTTTAGTGCTGAATTCCTTACCGATTACAGCATTTGCGGGGCAGAACAAGCTACTGATGGCGGCTCCTTCGGCGATTAATTTCGCTCCTACCTACGTGGGAAGCAAGACCAGCACGGTTGTGACCCTCATTAACAACGGAACAATGAGCTTAAAGATCACAGGGGTCGTAGTCTCGGGTGCTGGATTCTCAGTGACTGGCTTGGCGCTGCCATTCTCGCTGCCTGCCGGCAAGAGCGCGAATTTTTCAGCTGATTTCAATCCAACAACTCCCGGCACTTCCAGCGGAGCCATTAGCATTTCCAGCAATTCTGCGGGATCGCCCGCGATCATCTCACTTCAGGGCAACTCCATTACCCCACCGCAGATCACGACCGCTTCGGTTCCGAGCGGCCAAGTAGGAGCGTCATACAGTGCAACTTTGAATGCCACTGGAGGAGTGCAACCTTATCAATGGACTCTGGTCAGCTCTGCTCTTCCATCTGGCTTGTCGCTCGATTCAACCTCCGGCTCAATCTCCGGCATTCCGCAAATACCGGGGACCACGAATCTTGCGTTCCAACTCGCCGACTCCTCAGCGCCTCCGCATACAGACACGAAAAGCTTTTCGCTCACGATTGCTTCACCGGCTTTACAGATATCTACTGCATCTCTGCCGGACGCGAACTTGGGCAATGCGTATTCAACTGCACTGGCCGGTAGCGGCGGACAAAGCCCATACACGTGGTCAGCCGGTAGCGGCTTGCCGAGCGGGATAACACTGCACTCTGACGGAACGCTGTCCGGTACTTCGGCCCAATCCGGGACATTTTCATTCAATGCCACCCTCGGAGATTCTCAGGGAGCTACTGTCACCAAAGGTCTCGTCTTAAACGTAATCAATACACTACCGGTGGGGCAGATTCCCCTGACACAGTGCGGAGTGTTGTCGGCTACAGGTTCTACATACGTATTGCAGACTGATGTTTCTTCTCCAGGTACTTGCTTTTCGGTTCAAGCTGACAAGATCACTCTTGACCTGAATGGTCATACCGTTACATATGCAACCGCAGACTCGGGCGGACAACATCGTCATGCCGTTTTGGGGATTGCCTGCTGGGACTACGATCTGCAGGGAAACCCATGCGGAGGAAGCTCCGCAACTTTCACGTTGATGAATGGGAAGATCGTCCAGGGCCTTCTAGCGGCACCTTTCTCCCACGCCGTCCGGATCGGGCAGACGAACAATCTGAGTAATCTCACGGTTCATCATGTCGAGATCACTGTAGCTGCGCCAAATTCAATTCCGATATATACGAATTTTTCGAATGGCGGAGCAAACATTTACAGCAACGTTCTGCATAACAATGTGACTGCCATCAATAACCGCGGCGCGTTTCAGGGCATGTCAATCAAGCTCGACAATGAGATTGCAGCGACACAACCAAACTCTATTCACGACAATGTGATCATCGGTGGAGCGCAGGGCGGGATCCGGGAGACCAATGCTTCCGGCACGAAGATCTTCAACAATGACATCAGCATGAATGCCACCTACTCGAACGACTTCTGCATTGATGCTCCGGGTTCAAACATTGAGATCTACAGTAACAACTGTCATCCGACGCAAGGACGAGGTTTCCACCTGAACGGCAATAATTTGAGTGTCCATGACAACACGATCAACGTGATCGAAAAATCAACCAATCAGGAATATGGGGCGCCCATTGCCAGCATCAACAGGGTAGGCGGAGTCGCTTCCGTTGTGCTCGCCTCGGCGGTCGCACAGAGCGTTGGGAACACGGTCATCATCAGCGGGACTGCTGGCCTCGATGGCACTTTTGTCATTGCAAGTGTCGTCAATTCCACCACATTTACATATAACAATCCGGGACCTGACATATCTCTCGGAGCAGGAGGGAACGCTACTGGCTGCGAGCTGAATGGCGCCTACGGGATTCAAGTGGAATCCGATCTGTTCCCGAGCGGAAATATCACCGTGTTCAATAATAATGTGATCGCCAGTGCGAATGAGTGCCCGGCGACTGCCTTGAAGATGACTAATATCAGTTCCACTTCAAAGTTAAATATTCATGACAACAGTTTCACGGCGAGGCGAATTGGTTCCACCACGAAGAGCGCTCACGGAAGTGCTGTCGAAATATTCGATGGCACAAGCTCAACACTCGACCACAACACTTTCGTCACAGATACCACTGCCATGCACATTGACTACCTGGGCGGTAGCAACCTTAAGTACACGAATACAACCTTTGCAAAGGGCTCAAACCCAGCCGCAAGCTGGTTCCTCACGGATTTCGGCAACACTTTCGGTGGTGGCGCCTCTATCAACAATGTCTTCCTGGATTCCACGTACCAGAACGGCGCAAGCGACCAGTACACATCCATTGCCAAGTCCAACACGGCCGAGGAGTTCTTTATCAATTGGACAGTAATTCTGAAGGTTGTTGATCATGCGCATGGCGATGTAGCCGTTCCCAATGCAAACGTGAATATCAATGACGTAACAGGTAAAAGTGTGTTCACCGGAACTACTGCGGCGGATGGTACCGTGTCCTCCGTTTTGACCGAGCGGCATGCCAGTAACAGCAGCACGCAAAGCATCGTGCCTCCCGATCCGCTTACCCCACATACGGTAACCGTCACGGCCGCGTGCACTCCCAATCCCGCAACGTTTTCGGTAAGCGTGAGTTCTGCAAATCTACCGCCGCCGGGGTCGCCGATAGTCCTCACACTTGCATCTTGCCCATAACGAAGTTTGAGATGGGCTGAATGTGCTGAGCCGACCAGTCAGCATATTCCCGCATATTCATCGGATTCATTGCGCCTGTTACACTTCCGTCTACTCCCAATGCAGGTCAAAGTGTGAATTCTCGAGCAGAGACGAAACGCTACCTTGTCACTAGGACGGTCACGTTCCAAGAGACTGAGGCCTGGCGTTCAGACGTGGACATTGAGGATGAAAAGTTCTATGTGGAGATACGGGTGTTGCGGTTTCCACCGGTGCTGCGAAAGTTCGCTCAACTGTGGTTTGAATTTCAGTTTGGTCTGAGGCTCGTCCGATTGTGTGGCGGGTATGAAGCTGTCGCGGTAGGCAGATATGGCCTTTGGTTTCCGATCCTGCAGAGGGTCTTGTGTTTGGGGAAGCGTGTGGTGATGACCGACATCGAGTGGAGCGGGGTTGGAATCGGCCTGATATCCCGTGCGGCAGCAAAGGGTAGTGTTGCCCTATGTTGTTTCACCCGAGAAGAGATCAGACGATACAGCTCTCTTTACCGTATTGATAAATCTAAATTTCACTTTGTGCCTGCGCCGTATCAAGCGAAAGACGTGTTTCGAGGCGAAGCATCCGGGAACTACGTCTTCGCAGGCGGAATGCAAGCGCGCGATTGGAAGACCTTTATGACTGCAGTCGAAGGGCTTCCATATGAATGCCTGGTCTTCGCACGGGAATCCTTAACGAATGTGCCTGCCAATGTTTCGGTTCGTTCGGGCACCCGATCGGAATTTTTTGAAGCTGTGACGAACGCAGCCTGCGTCGTCGTTCCGGTCTTGCCGCAAACTGCGCGCATAGTGGGCATGCACACATGGGTTTCCGCGATGGCGATGGGCAAGGTGGTAATAGTTACTGAGCCTCTCGGCGCGACTGACTACATGGAGAATGGCGTCGAAGGTTTTCATGTCAACTACCAGGATCCGGCTCGATTACGGTCTTGTATCGCACATGTGATGGAAGACGCAGAACTGCGCCGCAATGTCGGAGCAGCGGCCCGCCACCGAGCCGAGACTTCTTGCAGTCCTGAAAGTTTCCGACACTCGGTGCTCGCATTATTAGAACCCACTGCGCAAAACTGAACTCAAATTCTGGTGTCTTTATTGGAGTCGTATTAATGCAATTATTGAGGCTAAGACGGTTTTCTTTTCAAAACTTAATACTCGTGCTTGTGCTCGCTACTTTTCAGCCCAGCCTGAATGCAGCACCAAAATCCCCATCTGCATTACTCACCATGGCAGACCACCAAGTCGCATTGACCGAATGCGGAGTGCTGGCCAAGGCCGGAACCACTTACATATTGCAAAACGACGTGTCCTCGCCCGGCACTTGTTTTGCTGTACAGGCCGATAGAATCACGCTTGACCTGAATGGGCACACGATCACTTATGGCACAGCCGAATCCGGTGGACAACATCGGCATGCAGTCGTGGGCATTGCATGTTGGGCGCATGATCTGGACGGCAATCCGTGCGGGGGCAGCGCATCCGATCTCACAATAGCTAACGGCAAGATTCTACAAGCAACAACGGCTGCCCCGTTTTCGCACGCTATCCGCGTTGGACAGATCAATGGGTTGAAGAACCTTACGGTCGAAGGAGTGGAGATTACCGTGAGTGCGCCCAATACGATCCCAATCTACACAACATTTTCCAAAGGTGGCGCAAAGATTTACAAGAATGTAATTCACAATAACGTCACCACAATAACGAACCGCGGTGCATTTCAGGGCATGTCAATAAAATTGGATAACGAGGTTGCAGCAACTCTTCCGAATTTGATCCACGACAACGTAATCATTGGAGGTGCGCAGGCGGGCATCAGGGAAACCAATTCGGCAGGCTCAAAAATCTACAACAATCACATAAGCATGCGGGCCACATATTCAAACGACTTCTGCATCGACGCTCCCGGTTCCAAGATCGAGATTTACGGCAACAATTGCCATCCCGCACAGGGCCGCGGGCTGCACTTGAATGGCTCCGACTTGATAGTGCATGACAATGTGATTGAAGTGACAGAACAACCCAACAACATGGAATACGGAGGTGAGATAAGCTCCATTATCCGCAAGTCCGGCGTAGTGACTATTGTGACCAAGTCTCCTCATTATCAGCGCGTCGGCAATCCAGTAACTATCAGTGGCGTGAAAGACAGCTCGCTTAACGGAAGTTTCACTGTAAGTGGCACACCGAGTGTCACCATCTTGAAATATTCCCAGGCAGGTCCGGACAGCTCAGGCGTGGGAGGCAGGACTACCGCCTGTGAATTGAACGGTGCCTATGGGATTCAGATCGAATCCGACTTGGGCGTTATAGGTAACGTGAAGGTCTTTGGCAATAAAGTTACGGCGAATGCTGCGCAATGTGATGCGGTCGCTTTGAAAATGACCAACATTGAAGCGAGGGATGTAGTTGAGATCTACGACAATCAATTTGTGGCTAAGCGAGTTGGAAATACCGGTAGCGCCGCGCACGCTATTTCGGTCGAGATATTCGATGGAACGAAGACCAGCATCTCTAAGAACATTTTCATATCAGACACCGATTTAGGCCATATCGGGTACCGGGGCGGCAGCAATTTACGGATTTCAAACAGCACCGTTGCCAAAGGCTCAAACTCAATAACGCAGTGGCAGCTCTTTGGATTTGGGAACCAGTACGGCGGAGGCACCGCTATTGGCGAAGCAGTACAAGACCCGATTTTCAAGGATGGTGCCGGGGTGCAGTTTGGATT
The DNA here is from genome assembly GCA_025462725.1 of Terriglobales bacterium. Lineage (GTDB taxonomy): Bacteria > Acidobacteriota > Terriglobia > Terriglobales > Acidobacteriaceae > JAICLA01. Next base: position 138,273 of record JAOAPE010000011.1, read on the forward strand.
GATGGCAGCTTCAACAGCGCTGGAAGAGTTCTACGTCAATTGGTCGTTATCCTTGCGTGTGGTGACTCAAACGCAAGTAGCGGTCTCGGGCGTCAACGTCATAATAAAAGACCACGATGGCAAAGAAGTCTACTCGGGAGTCACAGACAGCAACGGCAATGCAATTGCCTTTCTGCCTAGTAGGCGCGTTTACAATACTGCCACCACGGTGATCAGTGAACCAAAGGGGCCTTATGCGGTTTCCATGAGCAAATCGGGATGCTCCGCGAGTCAATTCACTTTGGATCTGAAGGATAAGACGGAGATGTCGAAGGTTCTAAACTGCAATTGAGCTTGCAAAGCCTGAGTTACTTGGTCGTTTCCGCAAGTAATCTTTCGTAGTAGTTGCGTAGCTCAACTTCGATGCCTGAAATATCGAATTCCTGCTGCGCTCTCTTTTTTGCAGCTTCGCCCAGCAAACGCCGCCGCGGTTCGTCTTCAACTAGCGCAGTGATCTCTTTGGCGAGCGCCTCATGATCGCCGACTCTCACGAGCACCCCACAATTTCCAAGAGCTTCGCTATTCCCGCCAACATCCGTGGCAATCGTGGGAAGACCCGCTGCCATATATTCAAGGATCGAATTGGAAAAGCCTTCGGCGTTAGATGACAGTACAGCTACGTCAAAAGCTTCCAGGTAGCCAGCCACATCCGTGCTGTTGCCCGGCAGGAAGAAAGAGCTTGCAAGTCCGCTGGAAGCGATCATCTGCTCCAATCTCTGCCGCTCGCCTCCCTCGCCAACAGCCACAAATACGACAGACGGCAACTCGCGATGAACGAGTGCAGCCGCTTTTACAAACGTATCCACGCCTTTGATCTTGTCGAGTCTGGAAAGATTTCCAATCAGGATAGCGTCATCGCGGATGCCAAGCTTTTTCCGCACTCGCTGTCGTCGACCGGTCACGGATTCAAATGGAAGCAGATCGATACCGTTGTAAATCACATCGATCTTCGCCGCCGGGGATTTCTCGGTCCTGATGACTGCTTGTTTCACCTGTGTGCAATTCGCCACGATCCGGGTCGCGAAGAGATTCGAAAATCGTTGTAGTGCACCCCTACGGTTGCTCATCCATGAGTTGGTGTTTCTGCGGCTGCCAATCACGACAGGCACGCCGGCCAGTCTTGCGATGACGGGCACAATCAAATTTGCATCAACGAAAAATGTTCGGACCACATGAAATCTTCTTTGATGTAGCCACCGCCAAAACCGAAACATGGAAAGCGTTCCACTCATGCTGAATATTTTGGAAAGACCACAGTCGTGGACAGTGCATCCCAGCTGCTTTTCAACTTCAATGACGGGATTTCTCAAGACTGCCACTTCAGCGTGGTATCCGTTTTTAGTTGCGAGTTTCACCATCTGCGCGAGTTGGCGCTCGGTGCCTCCGGAGCTGGTGCTCCAAATCTCATCAATGACAAAGAGGATGCGACGTTGTTCCATAGAAAAGAAGACGAGCTCCGGCTAGTGGCTCACAGCGGCGGATTCAACCGCGCCTCTCGCAACGTAAGGCACGGTATTCTCAAGCACAAGATTGAAGTATGTTTGTTCTTCGATCAGGAGCGCCATACACTCGGCGCGCGTGATGGCTTCAAGACCACCAAATTTTGTAAGCAAGGAAACTTTCAGGGAGTATGACTCGAATAAATCGTACAGTTCATCGGCGCTGGAGCCCATCTTCTTCAGCCAAAACGGATTGAATTCCAAAAGCATCTTGCGCACTGCTCCTGATCTGAAGAGATTTGCAGCTCCTCGCAATGCATTCGTCTCGGAACCTTCAATATCAATCTTCATCAGATCGATGCGCTCAATCCCGTGATGCTCTGCGTAGTCATCCAAACGCAAAGCCTGCATCTTTATGGTGCCCTCCGTGGGCGAGGAGGCGAGAGAATAGTTGCTGCTTTCTAGCCGCTTGGGAATTTCGATGAAACCGGCATTCTCCGCGACTGCGCAATTTACCGGTGTGACATTGGAGAGATTGTTCAGCTTGATGTTTTGACCTAGCAATTCGAAGTTGGGAGGGTTGGCCTCAAAAGCATAGACGTGACCAGAAGGGCCTACCATTCTCGCGAAAGGGATTGCGCAAATGCCAATGCTACCGCCCACGTCGAAAATAATTTCGCCCGGCTTCACGTTGCTCTTTATGTAGCTTATCGTGTCATATTCCGTGCACCCGAGGTAATAGAGTGTCCGCCAGTTTCGTGACTTGAGGATCAGTTTCCCGCCCCCGTACAGAGAGACCTCTTGTGGCAACGGTAATTCGCCGCAGACATGCTCGACTAAATCAGCTAGGCGCTCGCGTCCAGGAAAAACCAGATTACGCAGTAAAAACGCGAAACCTCCTCGAAACCATTCCCGCATTTATTCCCCCACCACTCCTAAGAGACTAATTCTTTCATCATTGTTGGAACCGTTACGCACTCGCGACCTTCATTTTTGAATCGCAGCAGTAACCGTTCAGTGATCTCGACACTGCGAGAGCGATCAGCGCCCATTGCGAGATGATCTCCATCATGCAACAGAATGACATCTCCGCGTTTGTCAGTATGGTTTGATAACTGACTGACAGTGTGTCGTTCAATCTCGTCAGTATTGTTGTATTTCCAATCGCGAGTAGTGACAGACCACATGGTCGGGATCATCCCAAGACGGCGGACCTCACCAAAAATTCCGGGCCTCCTCGCGCCAAAGGGCGGACGAAACAGGGTAGAGCGTCTCCCAGTCGCGTCGGCTATGGCAGCTTCGGTGTCTTCGATTTCCCTGCGGAGCTTTTCCATGGAGACATAAGTCAGATTGGGATGTGAGAAAGTGTGGTTGCCGAGCGCATGACCTGCATCCGCAATGGCGCGGACGATATCAGGCCGTTTTTTTACGAATTTTCCCACGACGAAAAAAGTTGCTTTCGCCTGATGTTTCTCAAGCAGTTCCAGCAATTGGAATGTGTACGGGTCGTTAGGCCCATCGTCATAGGTAAGAGCTACTTGGTTCGGATCAACTCCGGACACGAAGGTCGCCCCAAACAGTTGTGAGGACGGCGACTTTGAGGCGTAGGTGAAGAACAGCGTCGCGCTCGCGGCGGCTCCCGCACCAAGTATCCATTGCATAGGTGTGCATTCTACTTTATTGCTGGATTTAAATGCTGGTAAGCTGAAGCACTTGCACAAAGTTTAGGGACACCTGCCAGACGGAGGGGAAGATTGCCGTTTACGCTTGCACATCCAGCAGCCGTGCTTCCCATTCGACGGTTTGGGATTCTTTCCGCGCTGATCGTGGGAAGCATGATCCCGGACGCGTTTCATTTTCTTCCGGGAATGGGCGAATCAGAATTCGGACACACACTGCTGGGACTCTTGGTTTTTTGTCTGCCTGCTGGGTTGTTTTGTCTTTGGTTCTTCCACGAATGCTTAAAGCTTCCATCTATGGAGCTATTGCCCAAACATCATGCAGAAGTCATCTCCCGAGTGAGCCGGGATTTCCGGTTCTTGCCAGTTGGACGCCTTTTCCGGATCGTCCTTAGCATTTTTGTGGGTGCGCTAACGCATCTAACTTGGGACTCCTTCACCCATGACAACGGGTGGGCCGTGCAACATTGGGAGATTTTGCAGGGGAGGGTCGACCTATTTCCGCATTATCAGATCGCGCGATCAGAACTGCTGCAGGATCTCAGCACGCTTGTGGGTATGCTTACTGTGGTGCTTTGGTATTTTTTGTGGTTCCGGCGAGAACGACCGATTTACTCAGAACGAAATGTTGAGACTCTACCAGTAACTCACAAGTCGAAACCAAAGTTATGGTTCCTTTTCGCCAGTGCAGCGCTTGCCCCAGCATTGCTAGCTTTTGTCGATAATCCGATGTACTGGCTAAAGTACGAAAGACGAGCATTTGTCGCTTTTGCAATCATCTCCGGGATAAAGATGCTGTGTGTGGAGATTGTTGTCTTTAGCTTTTGGCGGCACGCGCAGGCCCTTTCGGCCAGTCGTCAAGGCAAATGGTCTAGATAACAAGGCTTGTCCACTGGTTGAACTGGTGGAGTCGGAGGCGTAAGCCATGGCGGGTTTACAAAATCAAAAAACTCCGTCATGTCCGGCTGTGCCGCATCTCGCGCGGTCAGGCTGGCGATATTGAAGCGCGTTTCAATGAGCTTCAGGATGGCCGTGTAGTCCATTGGATTGTGCGACACCAAGTGTTTGATCGTGAATGGCGAAACCACGATCATGGGCACGCGGAAACCTGTGCGCGTGAAATCGTCCTGGATATCGGATGCGTCCAGGTCTGTCGGTTGAATCCCGTCGGGGCTGACGATTCCGGTTACCGGCGGCACGTGATCGTAGAGACCACCCGCTTCGTCGTACGACAACACGAATGCCGAATCCTTCCATGAGCTACTCGACATCAGTCCGTTGATTAAGCTGGAAACATATTTCGCTCCAACTTGGATGTTTGAACCGCCGGGATGTTCATCGCGCCCTGAGGCCGACCCGTGTTCGATGAATGCGACTTGGGGCAATGTCCCATTCTGCAGATCATTAAAGTAATTCGGATTCACAGGCACGATCCGGTCGCGATGCTGGCTGGCAAAATCGTAGAAGGTATCGAGACCGGTGATCGGCTGTCCGTTCGGATACGTGTCACTGTAGTAGATCTTCCATGAAATACCGGCGTCTTGCAAAGCTTGGAAGATGGTCTTGGTTGCGAGCGTGTGCGTCGCATATTTGGTAAAGCCGGCGGATGTGGCCGCGAACGCGTACAGCCGGTTGGGGGCGCTCATCGAGGAGATGGGTGAGAACCATCGGTCGGAGGTTGCGAACTGGGTGGCCATGAAATAGTAGTACGGCAGGTCACTCGAATCGTAGTAGCCCATTGCCCGATGTCCAGCTGTGTCGGTCGCGCCGATGTAGGCAGCGTATCCCTGCGCCGTAGCCACGTACCCGTCCATCTTCGGTGTCGTGGAAGTCGGGTTCTTTAAATTGAAATCCCAATGGCTTTCGTTCCAAGATGCTGTCAGCTCTTCAATGCATTGGCTCTGCATCTTGAACGCGGGCACCGCGGTCGTGCCGTCGTTCTGGTAATTCATGGCGCCGGATGGCAGTCCGTCCACCTCTGCGGGAAGTCCTAGACTAGTGCGATAGTCATTCAGCTTGCCGAAGTAGGAATCGAACGAGCGGTTCTCCTGCAGCATGAAGATGATGTGGTTGAGAGCGGTGATTCCGTCTTTGGCATTCTGAACATTGACCGCGACTTGCTGAGCTGCACTGGCTCCTGCACATCCGGCTGTGATCGTATAGATGGTGCTCGCGCTGGGGCTCACCGGGATCGACCCCGAAGCTGCAACCTGTCCTATGCCGTGATCGATGGTCACATATGTGGAATTGGTGCTTGTCCAACTCAGCGTGGTTGGTTGACCCTTTGTAATCGCCTGGGGGGACGCAGCGGCCGTGATCGCCGGAGATAGTCCGGTCATGTCAACGGCGACGGTGACCGCTTGAGAGACGCTTCCACCTGGCCCCATGGCAGTGGCCATGTAGGTGGTCGTGACTACGGGCGACACTGTTACTGTCCCGGAAGGGCCAAGGGTGCCCACGTTATGGTCGATGGTCACTGAAGTCGTATTGCTGCTCGTCCAACTCAGATTGGTGCTTTGACCCTTCGTTATGCTCGAGGGATTGGCCCAAAACACTAGCGGCATGCTTCGTTGAGGGCGAGCGGGCCGCGAAATCACTATTTGTGTGTCAGCGGCACAAGTAGCTCCCGGCTGGTTGGGAGCCGGCGCGGTCGCCAGATTGCTCGTTGCCGCCGCGACAACACTGTTCTGTGCTGATAACTGGGATTGCGGTTGAGAAGCAAATGGTAGAGCGCCACCGCAGCCCGACTCTCCGACCGCGAGGCAAGCAAGGGAAACCAAGATTGTGGTATTGAACAGCCGAGTCGCTGGGAACATGATCTCCGAATCCAGCTACTTAGAAACGGACAATCAGTCCCGAGTTGCCGTTCAGCAGATGGTTCTGAGGCTCAATCAGCGCCGCACCTGGAATTGGGCTTGTTTGTGAGTGGCGGAGCCTTGGCTAGACCCCGTTCAATGGCTGTTCCTTCCTCGTGGTCGTTCCACGTGGCGATCAATAGGAAAGGAAGTGGGCGTTCCGGCCCGAAGTAACGACGAGGGAAGTGTAGCGTGTCCTCGAAAGTCTTTCCGCAGCGGTCGTCCATATATCGGTTCTCGCTCCAGGAGGCGCGCTGGTCATCAAACCCTCGCCATGCGGTTCCAACGATGATCTTTCCATCCTGCCGGGCTGCCATCTTTGAGTAGAAGTTTTGCAGATAGCCTTCACCCCAGTTACTACCGTCTTTCTTGAAGCCTTCACGACCAGGGTGGATCCATGCGTAGTAGCCATCGAACAACTCTGAATAAGGACTCGGCTCATCCTTATATATGAGGAGTGGGGGTTGAGCCCACGTGTTCAGGTGCTCGCGCACACGGTTCCAATCAGTCTTGCCGCCGCGCGGCCAAATGAAAATCATCGGGCGCCCGTTGTACTTCAGATAAGCAGCATGATTTGGCGCGTCTGGGCCAATGTAATTCTTATAGGCGTAATCGAGTTGCGCGATGGCGTTCTCCGTCATGCGTGAGAGATCGTCTTCGACCTCGTCATACATGAGCGCCACCTTAAAATTCTTCTCCACGGCGACCTGCTGCATCTGCGAAAAGCTGGAATCTATGAATGGCTTGCGGGTGCCATACCAGTCCACTACGAATCCGCTCAGACCCAGACCCTGCGCCTGCTCAATCTGTTTTTGAAGGACAACGCGATCTTGGGATGAGTACCCGACGCTGATGTGATCCGGCTCCCCAAACCATGCTTCGTAGACGGCCAGCATCGTCGTCGGCCCTTCCGGTCCACGACCCTCGCTCTTCAGCAGCTTATTGATGTTCTTCTCGGCGCAACCCACCATGCCGATCGCCAGTGCAATAACCATTACCAACAAAGTAAAGCGGATGAATTGCGAAGCACGTTCACTGTTACGAGCTGGTTTCAATGGAGCCTTCATGGCGAGCAAGAAAATGCGAAAAGTCGTTTGTGCATTTGTTGGATGGATTCCTGGATGTCTAGGTTGGCCAGAACTGCTGGATTTGGAAGGGGGATGCGAGCCCGGGCGGCCGAAGTGTTAGGTGTCAACCTTAACCCCCTACTAATACTCATCCGGCTCAAAGTTTCGCGCAGGCCGAAAGAGAGTTGAGAGAAGCGAACCCTCTCTGTAGATTGAATTCAGGATCGGGCTGGTACCCAGAACAGCCGATATCTTTTTATCGGAGTACTTCTTTGAAAAAACTTGCTCTTATTTTTGTGGTCTTCATATCTTCTCTCTCTTTTGCAGGCGTAACTATCACTTCTCCCGCGAACGGTTCAGGATCCGGTTCTCCGGTGCACGTAACCGCAGCTGCCTATCCTGCCAGCGGTCGCGTCATCTCATCGATGATCGTTTACCTCGATAACGTGGTCAATTACACAAAATATTCAAACAGTGTTGATACCTATCTCTCCATGGGTGCAGGTTGGCACACTATCCTGATCAAATCTTGGGACAATTACGGCGGGATCTACCAGAGCAGCGTTGCGGTCAATGTAGGCGGACAGGCAAGCACCGCGCCTACCACCCAGACGACTGGCACGAATTTCTGGAATATTGACCAGATGGGCGGCTGGCAGTCCTGTGACACCTGCGCCGGTGCTGGCGGAGCAGGCCCAACCGCAGCTCATGGACTCGCCCAAAACGTTTCGTCTCCGTCGATTGACGGCCACGCTGCTCAGTTCTGGCTGGGCGGAAGCACTCCCTATTCGGATGCGCTTTGGTGGAAGAAGCTGGTTACTGAAACGCAGGTGGGTACCAACAGGGCAATTCACCACTTCGTTTACGACCTGTATTTCTACAACAACAATCCCGGAGCCGCACAGAGCTTGGAGTGGGACATCAACCAATTTGTCGATGGCCGCTCTTATATCTTTGGCAATCAGTGCAGCTATCGCTCTTCAGGGACTTGGGATATTTGGGACAATCCAAATAATCGTTGGGTCTCCACCGGGATCGCCTGTCCTAAGCTAGTCGCCTACCAGTGGTCGCATATTGTCATAGAGGCAGAACGGACGGGTGACAACAAGCTCCACTACATCTCTCTCACTATCAATGGCGTGAAGCACTACCTGAACTGGTACAACTCTCCCCGGGGAACTTCGTGGAGTGGCATCACGGTCAATTACCAGATGGACGGCAACTATCGCCAGGATGATTACAGTACCTGGGTAGACAAATTCAACCTGACGTCCTGGTAGTTTTTTACAAAGAACGAAAGTCAAGGGGTGCCACAAAAGGCACCCCTTTTTACTTGCTTCGTTAAGAGTCATACCGCCACCTTAGTACCACGAGGACACAAATGCGGTGTTTAGCCGATTGAGGCACAATCCTCATACCCATACCCTCTGATTACAACAATCTTCCTAATCCCACGATGTAGGGATGGGAAACAATCGGAGGGTCAAGTGTGCGCAAACTCATAAATGTTGTAGCCGTCCTCTTCCTCGTCCTTATTGCTTCTTACTCATTCGCAGGTGTTGCAACCTCTACACCAGTGAACGGAGCCACCGTAAGCTCACCCGTTCGTGTTACAGCATCCGCGACCGCTGTCAGCGGCCGCACCATTTCATCCGTCATCATCTATCTCGATAACACAATCGCTTATACCGTCTATTCCAACAAAGTCGATACCTATTTACCGGTTGCTGCCGGCGCGCACACGATCCTTATCAAATCCTGGGACAACGCTGGGGCCATCTATCAACAGTCTCTGAACGTAAATGTCGTTAATACTGCATCCGCAATCACTGTCACTGCTCCCGCAGCAGGGGCTACGGTGGGGTCGCCTACCCGCTTCGTCGCCTCTGCAAAATCGGCAACCGCCTTTCCCATAGCTTCCATGATGCTCTTCGTGGATGACGTTCCTGTTTACACCACCTACTCAAACAGCATGGATGTCACAAAGGCATTGGCGGCGGGCACTCGCAAGATCACGATCAAGTCTTGGGACAATTCCGGCGCCATCTATCAGCTCCCGTTTACGGTCAACGTGGGTTCCGCAACTCCCGTGGCATCCGGGAATAGCGCCGCCAATCTCGACCAAGTAGCCGGCTGGGAGTCTTGTGACGCTTGCGCGGGTGCGGGTGGCGCTGGACCGAGCGCGCCTCACAGTCTCACGCAAGGCGTAGTCTCGCCCTCACTTGACGGAACGTCTGCCCGTTTTTGGATGGGCGGCACGACCCCCTATTCAGACGTGCTGTGGTGGAAGAAAATTCTTACCTCTTCCCAACTGACGCAAAATCGCGCGCAGCACAGCTTCGTCTTCGACCTCTACTTCTACACTGACAATCCCGGAGCGGCTCAGAGCATCGAGTGGGATGTGAACCAATTCGTAGACGGGAGATCCTTGATCTTCGGCAGCCAATGCAGCTATCGCTCCAAGAGCACCTGGGATATCTGGGACAACGTCAACAGCCATTGGATCTCAACTGGAGTGGTTTGTCCGGCACTCCAGGCATATCAATGGAACCATGTGGTATTGGAGTTTGAGCGAACCTCTGACAATCGGATCCGCTACATCGCCATGACCATGAACGGGACCAAACACTATCTGAACTGGTACTACGCTTCCACGGCAACAACGTGGAGTGGCGTGACAGTGAATTATCAGATGGACGGGGACTTTAAGCAGACGAACTACAGCACTTGGGTCGATAAGATGACCCTGAACTACTGGTAAGACGAACAGAGATGGAAGAGCGCCCTCGAGCGCTCTTCCAGTTTTCCTTTAAGCCACCTTTAAGTCTTCCTCATGCTGCGTGCGATTCTGGAATCCGTATCCGCTGCTTCGGCGATGAACCTGTCGAATGAGTGAAAGCGGACGCCGCCTGACTTCGTCGTAAATCCGCCCGACGTATTCCGCCACCGCGCCCATGCAGATCATCTGCAGGCCGGCCAGAAAGAACATTGCCCCGATCAGTGGCGTGTACAGCGATACCGACCAATTGCCGATCCAAGCAGCAAGCAGTTCAACGCCGATCCCTGCCGCAATCGCCAAACAGAGAACGCCACATGCAGCACCGATGCGCAACGGTTTGTAGCTGAAGCTGCAGATTGCATCGAAGGCATACTTAACACGGCTCATGAAGCTCAATTTGCCCTCGCCGCCGATACGGTCAGCGCGGTCGTAGTAAACAATCGCATTCTTGTATCCCACCCAGGCGCGAAGTCCCGGGAAATAGCGATTGCCTTCCTGCAAGCTGTTGATGGAATCCATCGCCTGACGATCCATCAAGCCGAAGATGCCGGCATTGATTGGGATCGGATAATCAGACATTGCGCCGAAAAACTTGTGAAACAGAGGGAAGATCAAGGCCAGTAGCTTGCGGCTTTCTTTTCTGCTTCTCCGCACGGCCGTGACGATTTGTGCGCCTTTGCGCCATTCCTTGATCATGTCCGGCAGCACAGAAGGTGGATCTTGCAGGTCTCCATCCATCAGGATGACGGCATCGCCTTCAGCTACTTTGAGGCCAGCAGTAATGGCCCCCATGTGGCCCCAGTTCCGTGAAAGGTCAACCACGACGATATGCGGGTCCTTCGCTTGGTATTGCATCAGCAGTTCGAGCGAGGAATCCTTGCTGCCATCGTTCACGTAGACCACTTCCCAGTCTTCGCCTGTTGGTTGCATGGCGTCAACTATCGCGGAGTGGAGAAGGTGAAAAATCTCTTCTTCGTTGTAAATCGGTATTACGATCGAAACCATTCTTTGTCCTTTGCTTACGATTGACGATTGATGGTACAGATGCCTTCTTCTTACGATTGGTCAACTCGATAGCTATTGACCGCTACTTTGTACGTTCTTACTTGCTTTGCAATCTCATCGGGGATCTTCAAGCTGAAGGGCAGCGGTGTTTGGGGCAAAAGGGCTTGGTCGAGGTAAGTGCTGCTGACCCAGATCACCTTGCCAGAAGCATCAGAAAAACTGGCCAGCACTTGGGGAATGTTCACTGTCAATCCAGTCTGGTTCAGGATCTCCCCCCGGAGTAATCTTTTTTCTCCGGCGTTTTCGATGCGCGGATTGGAAACCGCAACCACCGGATCTCCCGATGCAGCAATCACTTTCGAACTTACATCCAGCCTGATGTTCTTGACTTGCTCGCGACTGGTCGCGGGGAAATCGATTCGAAAGGCCGTGTGCTCGTTAGGAAGCAGCTTGTGAACGATGTTGTCAAAGCTGTTCTCCTGCCCAAGAATTTTCCCCTCTGAGCCTTCGATGGTGGCGTTCACTGAGACAAACGCAGGAACGGAATCCTCATTCACCAGCTCACCGAGAACAATGAAAGTGTCCGCATCCTGGCTAACACCCTGGGAAATCACTTTGACATGAGGTGCCGGCAAACCTGTGCTGCCGCCTTCAGAGCCGACCAAATCCCATCGGGCATAGGTCACAGGAACCACCTGCGGAGCCAACTTCGCCTCAGGTTGTGCAGGCCATTCAACTTTCCATCCCGCTTGCGTCTTTACCGCTTTGAGATCGCGACTCTCAAAAAATGCTCCAACTGCGGTAGACCACTGCAGATCTGCCCGGACTTTCGCCTCGTCCCCCGATGTGCTCAGAGCCCTCACTTGGAAATCGTTCAGTGCAGCGAGAGATTTCAGATTGCCATCGCTGCCGCTCACCTCTCGTGAAAATGCGTCTAAGCTCACGTCCTGATTGTTTGCCACATAGGAATAGGCGGAATCCACGTTCCGCCGTTGTACGTTTTCAAACAAGTGCTGGACGGCGGTGACCGCGGTAGTCGCCGGCCCGGTGCTTCCCGGGACATCGCCACTGCTCATGAATGCAACTTTGAGTCTTCCGCCAAAAGCCACTCCGAGAGCGACAAAGAACAGCGTCGCGACGAAAATAACAACTGCAAGCGAGTATCTGCGGATCATCGGCGCGCTCCTTGGACGGTGTCCAGCAGCGGCTCATGTGCAGGGAACGCAATGGGCCGCGCGAGGCGTTTCCTGTCTGGCATCAGGAGAATGAGAAAGAGTGCGGCAATGCTGGTGCCCACGGGGAATATTCCCCATGCGATTCCCTGCCATGCTGGAGGAATAGCGTTCGACTCGATCTTGGTCGCGACCGGCACATCATCTTTTTCCCAGACCGTGATCAGCCCGTTGTCGTAAGTATCGATTTTCCTCCACCCCGCGAACGTGACCATTGGTTCGTAATAGCGGTCACGAATGAAAATGTATTTCACTCCATATCGCTGTGCGTGTTTCAACATCGCACGAAGAGATTCCATTCCTGAAATGCCGTAATACTTTGAATTTGTAAGCTGGGCTGCGCCGTAACGAGTCATCTCCGGCAGAGTTCGAGCGGAGTTGTAATCTCCGTCCACGGTGCCTGCGTCCGTGTTGGTCGAGATCTTTGCAAGTTGGTTCCCGAAGCCCAACGTCAGGAATCGGTACTTATCATGGCCATCACGGTTCAAGAAGTTGGTGACAGAACTCAGATCAAGCGCAGGGTCCTGATTGATGGGACGGAAGACGATCCACCCGACCGCAAACGCGCAGGTCGCGACTGCCGCGATCCACAGTGTCACTGCGGCTTTTGCTTTGTATCGTTCAACCCAATCTGCGACTAGCAACCCTAGAACAGGTAAGGCCATGATCGTGGCCCAAAACGTGAAGCGCTCAAACGTGAGCACTTCGTACGCGCGTCCTAGCAATATCTTCGGAACTGGCGTAGTGCCGCCTAGGCCGAACAAGAAGGTAAGCCAGAATCCGAACAACAATGGACGAAGCCGCTTGTTCGCTGATGCGCGCAGAACGATGAACGGCAACGCGAGTATCAGCGCTCCGTACGGGATGACGAAATAATTCATCCCCCATGCGGGATTCAGTAACAGGTTCGTGCGGCTGGCGTGAGGAATGGGCATCTGCTTGATCGGGTTCTGGATCAGTGCCAACCAATATGGCGAGAGAACGATCGCAACGCCAACGCACATGAGCACGGCGAATATGGCTGCCCGGGTTAGTACTCCGGAGACGGAACCGCCGGACTCCCCAGCGTCACGTTTGGACGCATCGTTCGTATCAAGGATGGCTAGCCACAAAACCGGCAACAGAAATAAGACAGATCCGAAGATGAGGGTGACGTGGTGCGCAGCCGCTGCAGCAAATGCCAGCGCCAATCCTTTGATCAGAGCGCGGCTTTCTCCCGAGAGTGTCCAGTCATAGATGTACGGGATTGCGAGCAAGTAGAGCGGGGCAGCGGTGGTCGTCGAGAGCTGGCCTGCCTGATAGACCAGCATTGAGAGCGAACCAAGAAAGACTGAAGCTAAAGCCGCGTAGCTTGCGGGTCTCTCACCAACCCAAATCCTGGCGTACCGATAAACACCTACTGGCAACAACAACACCGCAACCAACTGCACCAGCATGTAGGACATCGGCAACCCTACAAAATGCGAGAGTAACGCCATCCATTGTTGCGGCAATGGCGGATAGGTGGTCTGGGAAAATCCAGCAAACCATTTTTCATTCCACGGATTGAACCAATTGTGCGCGTAATGAGAAGCAAAAAAGATGTGGAAATTCGTATCGTAGGAGTTTGCCGGAAGCTGCATCAGCAGTAGGGGCCCGTGTACTGCAAATGCCAGTAACACAATGCTCCACAGGGGAATCTCGCGGCGCGCTCCCAGAAAAGACGTAGTCGCAGTCAACTTAGCTCCTCCGGAAATTTCCTTTCGAAAGCATTAGGATTCCGGAGCACACCCACAGGTTTTCCAGCTTCTCTGAATTCTCTTTGGGAAACCCTGTGTTTCTCATCGCGCATCGGAACGGAAACGGAAAGAGTGCCGTCGAGAGTGCATGCAAATACCGCGGGGGATTTCTCCAAGGCATCTGAGTTCCTGCTTTGAGGCATCAGAGCAGAAGGTCGAGCTTGCAAGGTCTGTATTTCTGGCCACTCCGAATCGAGCTTAAGCAGTGAAAAAAACCAACCTGAGACTTCATACAATCTTCGAGTACGCTATTGCTGTTGCAATGCTGTCCATCGTCTGCGCTGCGCAGACGTTCGAGATACAAGGTCAAAAGCCACAGACTGCGCCTACGCAGAAGAGCAATAAGCCTGGAGCAGCAAACAATGCTGCGCCTGCCACCGGCAGCCAAGGAATGTCGTGGGGCACCAGCATAGACGTTGCTCGTCAATCACGCGCTGCCGAAGACGCGCTCAAGCGCGGCGACTACGCTGCCGCTACAAACTTTGCCAGCAACGCTGCAAAGGCGGCTCCGCAGGAGGCTCGTCTCTGGTTTCTCTACGGATACGCTGCCAGGCTTTCAGGTAAGTACGGCGCCTCAGTAGACGCATTCAAGCGTGGCCTGCAAGCGCAACCGAACTCGATCGAAGGACTTTCCGGCCTCGCCCAAACCTATGCTCGCATGGGAAACTTCAATGAAGCCCGCGCGTTGCTCACGCGCGTGATCGCTCTTAATCCGCGGCGAGCGAATGACCTTTCCATTGCCGGAGAGATGTTCATGCAATCCGGTGACATAAAAGGTGCAATCGATCTTCTGTCACGCGCCGAGTCGATTGCTCCCGCCTCGCGAACGGAACTTCTACTTGCTTCAAGTTATCTGAAGATGAAGCAACCGGACCGTGCCAAGCAGTTCTTGTTGATGGCGCAGCGTCGCGATCCTAACAACAAAGATACTCTGCGGGCTTTGGCGAGCTACTACCGCGAAGCAAAGGACTTTCCGCAAGCGATCGCCGTATTGAAACGCATCGCCGGCAAGAATGCTGACATCACCGCCGAACTGGGATACACATACGAACTCGCAAAGAAATATCCTGAAGCTGCGGAAGAGTACGGTCGCGCAGCAGACCTCGCGCCCAAACAGATCGGGCTTCAACTCAGCGCTGCCACAAGCAATGTGCGGATCAACGATTTCCCCAAGGCACAGCAATTTTTGAAGCGCGCCGCTGAGATCGATCCCAATCACTACCGCCTGCATGGCGTGTTGGCCGAGATCGCGCGGACGGAGAATCGCACCGCCGACTCGATTCGCGAATACAATCTCGCGCTCGCCAACATGCCGGAAGCAGTTCCCGAAGGTCCGTTGTATCCGATCCAGTTGCGGATGAACCTTTCAGACTCTTACCACGACACTGGCGATGAAGCTGCCGCAAGATCAAATGCCACCATTGCGAAGACGAGAATCGCGGGCATAGATGTCGAACCGGCGCAGAAGGCGGATTATTTCCGGCTGCGCGCTTCGATCAATGCCGCGCTAGGTGACATCGTTGCTGCCCAGGCAGATGTTAAGCAGGCGCTCGCACTGGAGCCTGACAACACCAACCTGATGCTGCAACTTGGCAATCTGCTGTGGAGAACGAAGCAGACAGCCGACGCAAAGAACATGTTTGCGAAGGTACTAACTATCGAACCGAAAAACCGTTTTGCCCTGACGCAACTTGGCTTCCTCGCACGCGAAATGGGAGACCCGAAGTCTGCAGAAGCTTATTTCCAGCGGTTAGTCTCGCTTTATCCGAGGGAGTACGCGGCCCATCTGGCGCTTGGGGACCTCTATACCGCTGCTCGCAATTTCGACGCAGCAGAGAAAAGCTACGAGCTCGCGTACGCAGTTAATAAGACCAATCCGATGATCATCGGTGGAGGCGCGAATGCAGGCATCGAAGGCAAGAGGTTCGACCGCGCGGGCGCATGGCTTGATCGCGCGACTCCCGCCATCAATGAGCATCCGTTCGTAATGCGCGAGCGCGAACGATACCTCACATGGAAGGGCAACTACCTCGAGGCTGCGAAACTCGGCTATCGCGTGATTGAGAAAATGCCCAAGGACCGCGATGCCGTGGTTTATCTCGGTTACAGTCTCTTGTATCTCGGGCGCTTCGACGATCTGCTCCGTCTCACCGCCAAATATGAGCCGATCCTCAATCGCGACGCTGCACTGCCCTTGCTTTCAGGATACGTCTATCGCAAGTCCGAATTGCTAGACGATGCGCAAGCGGCGTTCACGCGTTCCATCGAACGCAGTGATACTGCAACTACGGCGTTCATCAATCGCGGATACGTGCTGAACGATTTGCAGAACCCCCTCATGGCCGTTCGCGACTTCAACCACGCACTCACACTTGAGCCGAACAACGCTGAAGCGAATCTCGGACTCGCATTCGCCTATCTGCAGTTGCACAAACCTGCGTTGACGCTTGAGCATGTTGATCGTGCGGCGAAGGTGCTGAAGGAATCTAAGGTCACTCACCTTGCCCGTGCTGGCGGATATCGCCAGAAACTTCTGCTCGCCAAGGCTGAGGCCGAATATCGTGCCGCGCTGAAGTTCGAACCCGAAGATTCCGAATTGCGCATGGCATTGGCGCAAGTGTTATTTGGCGAGAAGCGCTATGAAGCAGCGATTACCGCCTTCCAAGACGTGTTGCCAGTCACCGAAGACCACTCGCTAATCTATGCTTCCATGGCCAACGCAGCGGCGCATCTACGCCGCAAAGACGACGCCTTCCGTTACATTCAAGCTGCGGAGCGCGAGGGCGGTGATACAGCTGCCGTCATGCTGAATACCGGCGACACGCTGCTGACGCTGGGTGAGACTGACGCCGCAATGGCCCGCTACGAGCGTGCTTTGGCAGCACCTGACAGTACTCGGGTGGACGTCCGCCTGGCATTCGCGAAGACATTTCTGAGACAAGGCAAGTGGGATGATGCGCGTCAGCAGGTTGCTCTTGCCTTTAGCGAATCACAGATCGGTGAATCCTCGTACGTCACTCCGGAGAATCTGGCGACTGCGGCTTCTATTTTCCTGGCGATGAATGATTTCCCGCTGGCGACGACATATTACGAGATGGCCCGCTCCGCAGGTGCGGACGATCGCCCAGTAAACATTGGACTGGCCAACACCTATCTTGCGCAGGGTGACTTCAAGAGCGCGGAAGCCGAATTGGCCAACCTTGGCGACAGCACTGGCAACGCCGGCGATTACGACTACATGCTCGCTTACGCGAACCTGAACCGTCAGAGCCGCAACACCACGCAGGCGATGTTGGGCTTCGCCCGGGCCCGGGAACTCGCATTGGACGATGATTCCGCTGAGCGTGCATTGCATGAAGTCGCAGGCGAGGAGGGCTACCGAATAAACGACCACCTTAGCCTGTCCTCTGATTTTCACGTTGCACCGATATTTGAGGACTCCACCGTTTACGATCTTGACGCGAAACTGCGGGGGGTAGTGAATCCAGCGCTTTTGCCGACCCCAAGGTCATCGACTGAGACGCTTATTGCGACGAACTATCGGGTTCGATTCAAGAACGCGCCCACGATCATCGGCTCCTATCAATTGCGCAATGCTCGCGGGCAGTTCTCATTCCCAAGTGATCTGACTATCTTCAACCGCAACACTTATGACACATCCGTCAGCGCAGGAATTAATCCTGTGTACCGCCTTGGGCGCACCACGTTTTCACTCACTCCGGGAATCCAGTTCACCATTCGCCGTGACAAGAACCAGCCAGCCGATCTGAATCAGAACCTCTTCCGCACCTATTTGTATTTGTCGACCTCACCGCTCTTCAACTGGTTGTCGGTGCGCGGCAGCGCGATATATGAGGCCGGGCCGTTCACGCAGCGTGATCTCAGTTCGCGAGACACCAGTGGACACATCGAGTTCACCGTCGGCCGCCCTTGGGGCCGGACAGCAATGGTGACGGGATATCGCGTGCGCGATCTGCAATTCAATCCGGTGATCCGCGAATTCTTCACTACTTCGACTTATGCTGGCTTGCAACACAAGTTTGGCAAGTCACTGACTGGCACCCTGGTTGGCGAGTACATCAGGTCTTGGCGCGTGGAGATCTCAAAGTATGCGATTGCCCAGGCCATGCGGCCGGCAGCACAGCTTGAATTCCGTCCCAACAACCGATGGCAAGTGGATGCAAACTTTGCGTACTCGCGAGCAATGGCTTCGCCGGCTTACGACAACCTGCAATCCGGCTTCCTCATCTCCTACTTAAAGCCGTATCGCCAAATTTGGAGTGATAGTGCGGGAAGCACAAGTGTGGAATATCCGCTGCGCTTCTCCGTGGGTATCCAACAGCAGACTTTCATGAATTTCCCCGGACAGAAGACCAGTTCATACGTCCCGGTGATCAAGTTAACTATTTTTTAGAGAGAGTAACGGGGTCGAATGAAGATTTGTTTTGTCGGGGCTTTTCCACCTAGCGGACGTCAGTTAAACGAGTATGCGTTCCACATTGCCCGCGAGTTGCAGAAAGATCCTCTGCTGAGCCTCACCATTCTCTCTGACGAACTCGAAAAGCCTGAGCCTGAGCTTCCGGACTTTGACGTTGTGCGCTGCTGGCGCTTCGACGATCTCACCAATCCATTCCGGATCCTGCGCCAGATCCGCAAGATCAAACCGGATGTGGTTTGGTTCAACCTCGTGTTCTCCTCGTTCGGCACGCAGTATAGCCCCGTAGCGGCGTTTGTTGGGCTGTGCACTCCCGCACTGACGCGTTTGTGCGGATACTACACGCACATCACGCTCCATCACCTGATGGAGCACGTGGACTTTTCGCACGCGAATATCCGGCAGGAGCGCTTATTCAGGCTTGCGAGCTCCATCACTACTCGCATTCTGTTAATGGCAAACTCTCTTTCGGTGCTGTTGCCGGGTTATCGAAAGACACTCATCGACAAATACCGGGGGCAGGATGTTCACTTCCGCGCTCACGGGATTTTTTCTACGCCGAAGCCGCCGGCGTTTGATCGCCGTGGCAATCCTGACCAGAGAATCCTCGCCATCGGACATTGGGGAACGTACAAGCGCTTGGAATTGCTGATGGAGGCCTTTCCAAAGATTGCAGAGCGCATTCCAAATGCGCGGTTGGTCATTGCCGGAGCAAACCATCACACCAAAGCCGGATACTGGGAATCAATAGCGGAGCAGCACAAGAATGATCCGCGGATTGAATTTAAGGGCTATGTTGCGGAAGAAGACATCCCCGACCTCTTCTCCACTTCCAGTCTCTTGGTAATGCCATATTCGTCGTCAACAGGTGCCAGCGGACCTGCACATCAGGCATGCGAATTCGGTTTGCCTGTGGTTTGTGCGGATATCGCAGACTTTCGCGAGATGGCTGACTATGAAGGTATGGCGATGGATTTCTACTCCACCGGCAACGTTCAGGATTTCGCTGACAAAGTTGTTGGAATCCTTGAATCACCCGAACGCCAGCGGGAGATGGCAGAGCAGAATTTCTCCGCTGGCCTAAGAATGACGATGCCCGAGGTCATGCATCGTTATCTTCGTACGTTCGATTTTCACCGCCGCGCAAAACTACTAGCTTCAATCTCACGCTTTCGAATATGGCCCGGATGGGTTCCTTCCCGCTCGGCCGCCTTCCGTTCCGCCTCTGCGGACTTCATTCACTGGGGTTAGGTAGATTTCAATCTCGCCAAGCAGCCTCTCTGGACAACACCTACTCTCCCTGTCTCATCCTAGCCGCTGTAAGTAGCTCGTTTGCGTGTTGGGGCCCCTCAGGATGAACTGGAAATCGCGTTTTCTGCAGTTGTCACTTGTCGTTTGCTTGGGCTTGATTGTTATAGGTTGCGGTGGACGCGGCCTTGTAGCTCCACAAGCAGCACAAGCCGCAGCACCACCAACTATCCAGTTCTCGGCAAATCCAACAACTATCAGCGCCGGTCAACCTGTAACACTGACTTGGTCTACGACGAACAGTACTTCAGCGACCATTGACGGAGCAACGGTGGCCGTCGCTGGCGGCACGAAGACCGTCAATCCCGCCGCGACCCAAACATTTGTGCTGACTGCTACGGGTCCCGGTGGTAGCGCTACCGCAAACGTGACAGTCACAGTCGGCACTCCTCCCGGTCCAGCAGTGCCAGTCATTCAATTCACTGCCACACCTGCAAGCATCACTGTCGGACAGCCCTCGAATCTCGCTTGGACGACGACAAACGCGACTTCTGTGACGATCGATAGTGGCATCGGTAATGTAGCGACCAGTGGGAATCAGAATGTTTTCCCGACCACCTCACATACCTATGTTCTTACCGCAACGGGCCCGGCCGGCACGTCTACCGCTAGCGCTGTGGTGACTGTCGCCGCGGGCAGCACTCAGGGATTGCAGGCTGTAAACCATGTCATCTACATGTTGCAGGAGAACCGCTCGTTTGACAGTTACTTCGGAAAACTCGGCGACTACCGCGCTGCCAATGGATATGGTGTTGCCGCGGACATAGACGGTCTGCCAGCAAACGCCTCGAATCCGTCTGAAGATCGCAAAGTGACTATCCCTGCCTACCACATTCAGACCATGTGTATCGAGAACGTCTCGCCGGACTGGTTGGAGAGCCATGGTGCCTACAATCTCAGCAAACCTGGTTCAGACATCTTCACCGGGGATGGCTTTGTTCACAACGGCCAAGGCATGGCGCAGTTTGCTGGAACGATCATTGAGACGTCAAATACTGCTTCCTCCATTACTGTCTCGCCGAAGGTCACCACAAATTACTATCTCTACTCGAGCCGCAACGGTCCGTCTTTGGCTCGCGTCAGCGTGAATGTGGGCACCACTGCCGCGAACAGCTTCTTCGCCGATCCGCAGACAATCGCTCCAGGTAGCAGTACATCGCTGAAATGGGACATTCCGAATGCGACCTCCGTAACGATAGACAATGGCGTCGGCACATTCACGACTTCCGCTGGTTCTGCGGCGATCACCCCGGCAGCCACAACCACTTATCAATTGACTGCGACAGTCGGCGCAAACACTGTCAAGATGTCCAGCACGGTGACGGTTTCCGCAACTTCTGGGACTACTTTCACCGCAAGTGCGACGAGCATAGCTGCTGGTCAATCCGTGACTCTGCAATGGAATATTCCCGGAGCCACGATGGCTTTGGTCAGCAAGTGGTTTGATCAGCCCGGACACCGCGTAATGGGCTACTACGACGAGACTGACTTGCCCTACTATTACTTCATGGCATCGAACTTTGCGACGTCTGACCGCTGGTTCTCGCCTATCTCCAGCAACAGCGAACCGAATCGTATTTACGCACTCTCGGCTACAAGCCACGGACACGCACATGATCCAGGGTCGTTCAACTCAGATCAGGTAAAGAACATCTTTCAACTTCTTGAGACGGCCGGCATTTCCTGGAAGGTCTATTACCAAGCCACCGATGGAAGCGGTTCGCCGCGGACTCGCATGAACCGCTTTCAGCCTTTCAGCAGTGTTCATGCCGACAAGATTGTTCCGGTCTCGCAGTACTTTGATGATCTTAAGAACGGTACTCTTCCGCAAGTCGCTTACATTGAAGAGCAATCGGGGCTTGACGAGCACCCGGGCGGTACGCTGGTCGGTGACATCCACAGTGGTAACCACATTCAGGCAGGCGCGCAATTTGCCTCCACCTATGTGAATGCCTTGATGGGAAGCGCCTATTGGAAAGACTCAGTGTTCTTCTTGACCTTCGACGAATTCGGCGGGCTTTACGATCACGTTTCCCCGCAGCCGGCCGTGCACCCCGACGGCATTGCCCCGATGGATCTGGAAGACAAAGATATCAATTGGGTGGTTCCTCAGGGCGATTTCAATCGCACCGGGTTTCGCGTGCCGCTGATTGTGGTTTCACCTTTCACAAAGAAGAGTTATGTCTCTCACACTGTGGCCGATTACACCGCCATGCTTAAGTTCATTGAGACGCGATTTAATCTTCCCAGCCTCACGGCGCGTGATGCTGCTCAGATTGATATGACAGAGTTCTTCAATTTCGACGCACCGCCCTGGTTGGCTCCGCCTACTCCGCCGGTGCAACCGGTGAACAAGCCGTGCGATTACACAAACTTGCCTTAGAGGAGTCGGAGTGTTGGGGACGATTTAACTCTAAAGAGAGTTGAACGAAATTTTGGATAGCAGCATTTCACAAGCCAACACTCCGGCTGCTCGGTTCATCGAAGCTGTCAAAACGGTGAACCATGTCCAATTTCTACTTCGAGCAGAAAACATCAGCTTCTACTCGTCTCTTTTTTCTCGTAATTCTGGTTCTGGCGCTCATGGCGATCGCAGGATGCAGAGGGCTCAACGCGGGTCCAGTGGAGCAAGTAGTAAGTACCCCCGCTGATCTCAAATCCTCTGTCAATCACATCGTCATATTGCTTCAGGAAAACCGCTCGTTCGATCACTACTTCGGAAAACTTAACGACTACCGCACCGCTCACGGGCTCGGCGCGGATGTTGATGGTATTCCCGCTACTGCGAGCAACCAGAATTTCGACCGGACCGCCACTATCAACGCATTTCACCTGATCACCGCCTGCACCGAAAATCCGAGTCCTTCATGGAACGAGAGCCATGTTGATATCAACCGGGATGCGCCCGACTCCGGAATAGCGCTCATGGACGGATTTGCCTTCAGCGCCGGGACCGATTCCCGCGCAAACAATGGCGCTGATATCCAAGGCGTTCGCGCGATGGGGTATTACACAGACGCGGATCTTCCTTATTACTACTTCATGGCCACTCAATTCGGCACGTCTGATCGCTTCTTCTCGCCGGCGCCCACCCGGACGCAACCGAATCGGCTTTATCTGCTCTCGGCGACGTCCGCGGGACTTGTGTATCCGCCCACGCAGGAAGCCACGCAGAAGAACATCTTTCAGTTGTTACAGGAGAACAACATTTCGTGGAAGGTTTACGTGACTGATCCGAACGCCACGTACTTGAATACGTTCACAACATTTGCCAATGCGCACAAAGACAAGATTGTTCCCGTCAGTCAATACCTCACCGACGTTCAAGCGGGGACTTTACCTTCAGTGGCGTTGATTGAAAGTGGATATGAATCAGGGCGCGATGAGCACGCGCCGGGCAGTGTGCAAGTTGGTGCGGCTTATGCTGAAAGCCTGATCAACGCGCTAATGAGCAGCCCTTCATGGAAGGACACTGTTTTCTTCCTATCATTTGACGAGGGTGGCGGATATTACGATCATGTGCCTCCACCTCCGGCAGTAAGTCCTGATGGCATTGCCCCTAAGGACCTTATGCCAACTGACATCAAAGGCGATTTCACGATTGAAGGCTTTCGCGTGCCGCTGATCGTGATCTCGCCGTTCACGAAGCCGGGATTCGTCTCGCATACACAAGCCGACTACACGGCATTTTTGAAATTTGTTGAAAATCGGTTTGATCTGCCAAGCCTCACGAAGCGCGATGCTGCTCAGCCTGACTTCCTTGAATTCTTCGACTTTGCCGGCGTCCCCTGGAAGACACCGCCGAATCCGCCTGCTCAGCCGACCAACGCTCCCTGCTATGGGGATCATCTGCCATAGCACGGAGTGTTCTACTGAGGTAAGGTTTGAAGCCGCATTGGTCGAGAAGATCTCGAAATCGAGACGTCCGTTGAAATCGTGGAATCCGCAGTTTGTGGTGTTGCAGCAGTCGTAGTTGTCGCTGCTGCTGTAGTGTCACGTGAGCTCCTCAGAGGACGTACCAACGCTGTCCCGCTTGTTGGTACCGTGATTACAACGGAAGAGCTTGTGATGTTGCCGCTCGAATCCCACGCCTTCACTTGGATCGTGTGTTTGCCCGCGGAAAGCTTTAACGTGGTATCAAGGCTGCCAGAGTACACGCTGTAAACGCCGACATTATCCAAGTAGACCCACATCCCTGTTGTTGGCAGACCCGAAGATGCTGAAGCTACCACTCGTACGGAAGAACTCACTGTCGCTCCATTGGCTGGCTGCGAGATGATTACGCTCGGCGCCGCAACCGTCACGCTGCGTGTGGTCGTTGACGTCGCTCCCATGTTATCGGTCAATTTCGCAATGACGGTGTAGAGTCCCGCTGACTTGTACAAATGGGAAGCGCTTGAGCCAGTCACAACCGTTCCATCCCCAAAATCAATTTGAGAAGAAACCACTGTACCGTCAACGTCACTGGATCCGACAGTCGATACCAAGACTGTCACTGGCGCTACGCCTGAACTAGGAGTGATGGTCAGAGACGCCTTGGGTGCCTGATTCACCACGACGGTGATCACGCTGATTGCAGTCGATGTTGCACCGCGGTCATCGGTTACCTTCGCAGTTATCGTGAAGGTGCCAGGTACGTTGTAAACGTGCGTGGCGCTGGAGCCTGCAACAACCGTGCCATCGCCGAAATCAATCTGCGAACTAGCTACAATCCCATCCGAATCGCTAGAGCCTGCGGTGGATGCTGACACTATAACGGGTGCTATACCAGAACTCGGAGTCACATTGAGCGCAGCTTTCGGTGCCTGATTCGCAATAACAGTAACTATGCTAGTCGAAGTGGCGCTCGCACCAAGATCATCGGTGACCATCGCAGAGACTGTATACGTGCCTGGGACGCTATAAACATGGCTCGCGGTTGAACCAGTCGCAGTACTTCCATCACCGAAGTTGATCTGCGACGCCACCACCATTCCATCTACATCGCTCGAGCCAACACTTGAGGCTGAGACCGTGACCGGCGCGATCCCCGAACTCGGCGTGATGTTCAGAACTGCCGTAGGCGGTAGATTCGGGACGATGTAGCTGACTGCGCTAGACATCTGATTTTTCAGCGACGCCTTCGCCACAGCTTTTACCACGATCGAGTAGCTGCCGGGCGCGAGATTGAATTGCGATAGATCCAGAATGTGTGTGCTGACGGGAAAATCGCCGAGGGACATGAGGTTTGTGCCGTCTATGCTAATAAAAGCTGTGTAGTGGTCGATCGTGTTTTCCAGTCCCGCACCGGTCAGCCACCATTGGACGCTAGTGCCTGACATGCTCGCGGACACGGAGACACAATTATCAATTCCGCTTTCAATCGACGTCCCTTCCTCGTAGTCATTCCAGGTTGCTACTTGCAAATAGGGAAGCTGTTTGGTGCTGGAGTAGAACTTTCCCGTCTCGGCAAGCGTGTTCAACCATGTCTGTCCGCATTGTTGGTCGACCACACGTTGCTGCGACCAAGATGCCAGAACGTCATTGAATCCCTTTGAAGCATCACCATAGACCGGCATCGTCGGGAACGTTGCGGCAATCTTGTCGAAGTAATCGGTGTAGGCGAGTCCGCCCGCCGGGCCCCAGGAATATGCTCCGCCCGAAAATGCATGGGAGAATCCGACCGGATTGCGGAAGATGAAAACCGGATTTCCTTGCACGCTGGCCACTACCTTCGTCCAATCAATGGGCCACGCCTCCAAACCGAAGTCGAATACCACGGGGCGTCCGTTCATCCGCATATACGCTGTGGACGGATAGTAGTTCTGCGCAACGTAATTCAGGTGGTAGATCAGTGCGTCCGTCGGAGACAAACCCATCGAGTTCCACTGAATGGTCCCCTGGTCCACCATGATTGCGAACGTAAAACCCGGATGTGCCTCTGCCTGCAATCGCAGTTGCTGTGCAGTGATGTTCTCCATCCCAGTGCCGGCGCCGTACCAGGCAATGATTGCTCCTTCAATCCCACGGCTCTGCATGTCTTCTACTTGCTTCTTCACTTGATTTGCATCGCTTGATTTGTATCCCACGGAGATGTGGCTGCTCTTTCCGAACCATCCCATCAGCGCCGCATAGATCTTGGTGTTCGCACCGGGATAGGTAAGCGAGCGGATCGGCAGCTTGCTCATGTTTCCCGAAGCCGCATAACCTTGTGTTAGCGTGCCGACCGTGTCGGAAGCGCTGGTATTGTTTCCTGTTTCAGCGGCTAGCGTTGTGGTTGGGGTGATTTGCAACTTTGCGGAACCAGCAAGGCTGCTGGCTAGGAGTGACGTGAGAATGACCGCCTGAACAGAAATCTTCTTTAGAGTTAAGAACGAAGCAGACACGTGTTTCCTCCAAGGCCCGGGGGAAACCAAGTGTGTTTTTGGATTTGTATGGAGGTTTTACTACAGAGTGTTAAGCAATGTATTAAGACGAATGGCTTATTTTAGGTATTAAGGCGCACCCTAGCCCATGTACCAAAGTCGTGCGCGGAGTGTCCGAACGCACGTCGCGAATCTAGGTCACGACATAGACTGCAACAGCGCTCTTTTCGTCGGTTGCGGCCAGTACTTTCTCCCACTTTGAAGTGGCCGCGTCCTCGTTCAACTCGTTTTCCGTCAGGTTGGCAAGAACCATGACCGTAGGCTTCGAGGCCGGGACTTTCATTGCAATCGTATTTCCAAGTATCTGTACATCGGCGCGGCGTTCGAACTGACTGACAAATTGCTTTCTAAGTTGGATCAGAGCCCTGTACCAACTGAGCATTTCATTGTCCGCACCGGCTGTCGCCCAATGGAGTTTGGAGCTTTCAAAGGTGGCGCGGTCTTGCGGATCTGGCACATTGTTCCAGCTCCCGGCAAAATCTTTGAACTCTTCGCGACGACCGTTCCGCACAGCTTCCGCCAGCGCGGGATCGCCAAAGCTCGTAAAGAACTGGAAAGGCGCAGTTTCGTCATATTCTTGTCCCATGAACAACAGCGGAGTATGCGGCGCAAGCAGCATCAATGCCGATGCAGCACGTCTCTGTCCCCACGAGGAAAGCACGCGCCAGCGTTCGCCCTTAGCGCGATTTCCTATCTGATCGTGGTTCTGGGTGCATATGACATTCGATTCCAGTGGTACTTCCGCGGCTGGAGTCCCTCGAATGCGCTTCCAAAAGTTGAAATGCTCCCCTTGAAACACGTAGCCTTCGCTCAGAGCTTTATCGATCTGCTCAAGTTTTCCGAAATCCTGGTAATAACCATCGCGCTCGTCCGTGAGTAGCGCATGAATCGCATGATGAAAGTCGTCGCTCCAGAACCCATCCAAGCCATATCCCCCGCGCGCAGGAGGGAGCACTAGCTTCGCATCGTTTTCGTCTGACTCGGCGATGATGCAGACTTCGCGACCTGACTCTTGTGCCAAGTCGGCCACGTTCTCTTTTATTTCCGCGAGAATGTGTTTCGGCGAATCGTCATAAATGGTCTGCACTGCGTCAAGGCGCAAGCCATCCATG
This sequence comes from Terriglobales bacterium, assembly GCA_025462725.1. GTDB lineage: Bacteria > Acidobacteriota > Terriglobia > Terriglobales > Acidobacteriaceae > JAICLA01. The sequence continues at coordinate 165,405 of JAOAPE010000011.1, forward strand.
TGATATTCACTGATCCAATACAGCGCATTCTGCACCACGAACTCGCGGACGCCCTCCGCATCAGATCCGTCGTAGTTGATCGCGTCTCCCCAGGGCGTCTTATGACGGTCTGTGAAGTACGGACCAAACATCCGCAGATAATTTCCTTCGTTGCCCAAGTGGTTGTAGACCACGTCCTGCACCACGGCCAGTCCGATCTCATGCGCAGCATTGACGAGGCGCTTCAAGCATGCGGGTCCGCCATAGCTAGCCTGCACCGCGTATGGCGATACTCCGTCATAACCCCAGTTTCGCTCGCCGGGAAACGCCGCCACCGGCATCAACTCGATCGCAGTAACACCGAGTTCATTCTTCAGGTAATCCAGTTTTCCGATCACACCATCGAAAGTTCCTTCTGGCGAAAACGTGCCCACATGAATTTCGTAAAGGATGTAATCCCGCAGCAAAATGCCGCGCCATCCTTCATCCGTCCACTGGAAATTGTCCTGGTCCACAATCTCCGTACGCCCGTGCACCCCTTCAGACAGAAGCCGCGAGACTGGGTCAGGCACTGCTTTGTTGTCATCAACCACGTAGGAATATCTGTCGCCAGCGCAGGCTGAGGCCTCCAAAGTGAAATAGCCGTGCTCTTCGCGCCTCATCTGCAATTCTTGCTCAGCGCCATCATCATGCTGCAGCCGGAGTGCGACTTGCTTCGCATTCGGCGCCCACACGCGAAATTCGCACGTGTTGCCCTGCCCGAGGGAAGCCCCTAGCCGAATTGTCCTCACCGCGCTTTTCACAAGAAATGAGATGCAAATCCAGCCGAGTGCTTTAATCTGCTAATCATGTTTGTTTTGGCTTCATCCTCACCGCGGCGTCGTGAACTTCTGCGCAATGCCGGCATCGACTTTGAAGTCCAAACCGCTGACGTGCCGGAAGTGCATATACCCGGCGAGAGCCCACTCGATTTCGCCACTCGACTAGCCATTGCAAAGGCCGAAGCAGTGGCCCAGCGCCGTCCGGAAGATTTCGTACTTGGCGCGGATACGATCGTGATTGTCGAAGGGGAAATACTTGGAAAACCGGCGGACGCCGATGACGCTGCGCGGATGTTGAGGTTGTTGTCGGGAAAATGCCATGAGGTCACCACCGCGGTTTGCCTGATTTCTCCGAATCCTGCAACCGGCCGCAACACCGCTTCAGAAACAACCCGCGTTCACATGGCTGCACTCACCGATGCCGACATCGCCGCATACATCGCCACCAAAGAGCCGATGGACAAAGCCGGAGCTTACGGCATTCAAGGCATTGCCTCGCGATGGATCAATCGCATCGAGGGCGACTACTTCAATGTTGTGGGATTACCAGTTGCCCTGGTTTATGGGATGCTTCGCCGTGGCGGAGCGATAGAGGAGTTGTGAGCCCAGGCGCGAAACGCAGGCGCGGTCGCGCGGAAGATATCTACTTCTTGTCGGCTTCGGGAGTCGCGTCTTTTTCACCGTCCTTTACAGCGCTCTTGAAATTCTTAATGCCTTCACCCAGACCCTTGCCCAAGTCGGCTAGCTTGCTAGGTCCGAATACAAGCAGTGCAATTCCCAGTATGACCAATAATTCCGGTATCCCTAGTTTGCCACCAAACATAAATGCCTCCAGAACGTATTGCTATTCTAACACCCGCCTTAACACAAGGTTTATCATCACCGTTCGGCTAGTAGTCCTGCCAAAAGAGCTGTTCGACGCGGGATTTCGCTGAGCAACGCCGATTCATGCACCGCATGCGCTCCTTCTCCAACAGCTCCCAACCCGTCGAGCGTAGGGATTCCCAATGCCGCAGTGAAATTGCCATCGGAGCCGCCTCCGGTGCCTTTCTCTTCAAGCACAAATTTTTTGTCCAGCTCGCGTGCAATCTCTTTCGCGCGCTTGTAGAGTTTCAACACCTTTTCCGAGCGCTCCATTGGCGGACGATTGATTCCTCCCGAAACTGAAAGCTTGCACTTCTTATCAAACGGCCGCAAGCTGCGGAACTTTTTTTCCAGCAGCGCCGCATCCTTCAGCTTCATGATGCGGACATCGACTTCTACTGAGGCCTCTGCAGCCACCACGTTCAATCGCGTCCCGCCGGAAATTACTCCAGGGTTGACCGTGATTCCTCGCTTCAAATCTGTGAATCCGGCAATTTTCGTGATCTGCTTCGCCAACTCCACGATTGCGCTGTTGCCCTTTTCGAAATCAATACCCGAGTGTGACGCCTTGCCAGTGACCTTGACTGTGTAGCTTCCTACCCCTTTGCGCCAAGTTTTTACAGCGCCAGCGATCGTCTGCGATGGTTCCAGCACCAGCACTTCGGCAGATTCCTTCGCCAGCTTCTCTGTTATTTTTCTGGATGAGTCACTTCCGACCTCTTCGTCTGTGACGAGCCACACCCGCACTGGAAAGGGAAGCACTCCGCCTGACGCTTCGCGAATCGCGCGTATCGCGAACATCATCATCACGATTCCCAGCTTCATGTCATAGACGCCAGGTCCCCACGCGCGACCTTTTTCGATCTTGAACGGCATCGTCTTAAGCGTGCCCACGTCCCAGACAGTATCGAAGTGTCCCAGCAGCAGAGTGGGTTTTGCGGGCGCAAATCCGGGGAAATCCACTTGTAAGTGGTCGCCATAGTCCGCCGCGCTATGGACCGTGACTTCTCCACCGAGATCGGCGAAATCCTTTGCCAGAAACGCCCCCAATAGATCGACTAAGGACTTGTCTGAACTCGGAGACTCGAACTCCACCAGTTCTTGCAACTTTGCCAACATCTCTTTCTGCCGCGATTCGATTATCTCCAGCGCATCGCGCATCAGTTCGCCGCGTCCGCCTGTTTTCACTGCCGACATTGCTCTCGCCACTGCTTTTCCAGTCTTCATCTGCCTTGTTTTGGTGCTTCCTTTATAATTTGCCGTTACACACTATCACTGAATAGCTACTATAGTGGCACTCTAGCGAAAACATGACCGATAACTCCAAGATCGCCGTCGTCGAACCCGCAGCCGGAACTCAAGCCAGCGATTGGACTCCGACCATGCCAATGTCCATCACCGACATCATGGCCATCCTGCCGCACCGTTATCCTTTGTTGCTGATCGATCGCGTTCTCGAACTTGAGCGCCGCAAGCGCATTGTTGCCATTAAGAATGTCACCGCCAATGAACAGTTTTTTACAGGACACTTTCCGAATTTTCCCATCATGCCCGGAGTGATCATCGTCGAAGCAATGGCACAAGCTGGGGGAACGCTGTTGCTCACCGAATTTCCTGACCGCGAAAAGAAGCTGATTCTCTTTACCGGGATCGAGCGGGCAAAATTCCGTCGCCCTGTGGTTCCTGGCGATCAACTCCGCATTGAAGTCGACGTGCTCGTCTGGCGCAGCACTGCTGGAAAGATGCAAGGCAAGGCATTCGTGGATGGAAAACTCGCGTGCGAAGCCGTGATCAGTTGCGCAGTCGCAAACCGCTAGCCCCATGAATCAAACCGCAACAGGAAGATCTGCAATGTCCATTCACCCGACCGCCATCATTGACGCTGCTGCCACAGTGCATCCCTCGTGCACGGTTGGCCCCTATTGCTTGATTGGCCCCGAGGTCGAACTAGGCGAGAACTGTGAATTAATTTCGCACGTTGTGATTCACGGCCCCACAAAGATCGGCAAGAACAACCGCATCTTCCCGTTTTCCGCGCTCGGCCTCGAACCGCAGGACATCACCTTCAAGGGACAACGTGTTTATCTCCAGATCGGCGACAACAACATTATTCGCGAGTCCGTGACTATTAGCCGCGGCACGGAAAAAGGCGGCGGCACCACCCGCATCGGCAACAACACTTTCATAATGGCCTACTCGCACATAGGACACGATTGCCAGATTGGCGACTACGCCATGCTCGTGAATGGCGCCACACTCGCCGGACACGTCATCGTCGAGGAGTATGCCGTGCTTGCAGCTCTGGGTCCAGTGCATCAATTTGTGCGCATAGGCGCACATTCGTATATCGGCGGCGGAACGACCATCACTCAGGATGTGCTGCCCTTCACAAAGACAGCCGCGAAACGGGAAGTCTCGACCTTTGGCATTAACGCGATCGGTCTCGAACGACGAGGCTTCTCCAAAGAACGCATTGCGAAGATCCAGAGTGCCTACAAGATCATCAAGCGCAACAACACCACTCAAGCGCTCGAACAGTTAAAGGCTGAATCCGATTCCAGTGAAGATGTCGCCGCGCTGATCAAGTTCTTGGAACAATCAGAGCGGGGAATCATTAAGTAGCCGCTTTTGTCCACCCCACCCAAACTCGGGCTCATCGCTGGCAACGGCACATTTCCTTTGCTCTTGCTTGACGCCGCACGCGCGCGAGGTACTGACGTCATCGTCGCCGCCATCAATGAAGAAACTTTCCCGGAGATTGAAAGTCACGGCGCAAAATCCGTTCACTGGATGTCCCTCGGCGAACTCTCAAAACTGATAGACACGTTCAAGCGCGAAGGTGTCACCCAGGCCATCATGGCCGGACAGGTCAAGCACAAGCAGATATTCTCCAGCATTCGCCCCGATTGGAAACTCGCAAAGCTTTTGATGTCACTGGGTACGCGCAACACTGACTCGCTCCTCGGTGCTGTCGCCAAAGTTCTGGCCGAAGAGGGAATCACGTTGATTGACTCCACTTCTTATTTGGAACCGCTGCTTGCGAAACCTGGTGTCCAGACCAAGCGTGCTCCAAATGAACAAGAGCTTGTCAACATTTCTTACGGCCGCGACATCGCCCGTCACCTTGCCCAATTTGATATCGGCCAGACAGTGGTAGTCGCCGGTTCAGCTTGTGTCTCAGTCGAAGCGATGGAGGGAACGGATGCCACCATCGCGCGCGCGGGTCAACTGATGTCTACCTTGGAAGCCCACGCCTCCACTATCAGTAGGTCATTGACTGTAGTCAAGATCGCCAAGCCCAACCAAGACATGCGCTTCGATGTTCCCATCATCGGCATCAAGACAATTGAAACCATGCGCGCCGCCGGCGCGACTTGCCTAGCTTTGGATGCGGGCAAATGTCTTCTGCTCGACGGCGATCCCATCTTCGCAGCTGCTAATGCTGCCGACATCGCAATCATTGCAGATTGAAAGTGCTATCATCCGCAGACAGCATATGAAAACAGCAACCCTCGCAATCTTCCTGCTAATCAGCTCATTCGTCTCCGCCATCGATATGCCTAAAGTCGGCGCCCAGGCGCCAGACTTTACCCTAACTTCCGGCGACGGCAAGCCGGTCAGCCTTAAAGATTTTCGGGGCAAATGGGTGGTGCTCTACTTCTACCCAAAGAATTTCACCAGCGGATGCACCATAGAAGCCCGCAATTTCCAGAAGGATCAAGGCGAGTTCCAGAAACTAAACTCCGTTGTTCTGGGCGTCAGCGCAGATAACGCCTATTCCCACAAAAGCTTCTGTGACAAGGAAGGCCTCACCTTCAAGACACTCGCGGACAAAGATACGAAAGTCTCGGCCGCATATGGCTCGGTGATGAACCTTGCGGTGGCGAAATACGCGAAGCGGAACACATTCATAATTGATCCCAGCGGCAAGATAGCCAGCGTATTTGTTGATGTGAATCCGAACAAGCACAGCAGCGAGGTGTTGTCTGCGCTCAATACGTTGGAGTCCGCAAACCAGGGGAAATCGCGATAGACTAGTAATTCCTGTATGCCTGAAAACCAGAATAGTTCCCGCACATTGCTTTGGGTGGTCATCGGTGGAGGCGTATTTTTCCTCTTCGTCATGGCTGTCTTCACGTTGGTTTACTTCGCCGTAAAGTCTGACCACAAGGAGTTCGCCTCCGGATTTGGTGACAAGATCGCGGTCGTAGACCTCGAAGGCGTCATCCTCGATTCCAAGCAATTCATCAAGGACATTAAGAAGTACGACGAAGACGATTCAATCAAAGCCATCATCGTCCGCATCAACTCGCCCGGTGGCGGCGCTGCGGCATCGCAGGAGATGTACACCGCCGTCAAGCGTGTCCGCGACCGCAAGAAGAAGCCCATTGTCTCCTGGATCAGCACAGTGGGTGCTAGCGGCGGGTACTACGTCGCCTCCGGAACCAGCAAGATATTTGCCGGAAATGCCAGCATCGTGGGCAGCATCGGCGTCATCGCCCAGTGGTACAACTACGAGGATCTGCTTCATTGGGCAAAGCTGAAGGACGTCACCCTAAAAGCCGGAGAACTCAAAGACGCAGGCAATCCTGCCCGTGAAATGACTCCCGCCGAACACGCCTACCTGCAAGGCCTGATTGACGACATGCATGGACAATTCATCCATGACGTTGCCCAAGGCCGCAACATGAAGGATGAAGACTTGAAGCCCATCGCCAACGGTCGCGTGTGGACAGGACAACAGGCCATGCCATTGAAGCTTGTTGACCAACTCGGCGACTTCCAGACCGCTGTGGATGAGACCGCCAAGTCGGTCGGCATCAAGGGTGAACCAACGCTTGTGCGCCCTGAAAAGGAGAAACGCACCCTGGCTGACATCCTCTTTGGAGACATTTCTGACTTCATCCCTGACCGGGCCAAGATGATGCAGAGCAACGTAGGGTTTTATTATTTATGGAGATAGCGGCGGAGATTGTCTTGACGGAATCGCCTACTTCTAGTGGAATAGCTGACTTAGAGAGCTTATGACCAAAGCGGACCTCATCGAAGAAGTTTCCACCCTGGCGGAAGTCACTCGCAAAGATGGCGAAGTCATTGTCGAAACAATCTTTGACAGCATTGTGAAATCCCTGCGCGCAGGCGACAAGATTGAGATTCGCGGCTTTGGCAGCTTCCGCACCCGTCAACGCAAGCCCCGCGTCGGCCGCAATCCCAAGACCGGTGCCCGCGTTGAAGTCCCTGCCAAAAAGATTCCTTTCTTCAAGCCCAGCAAAGAGTTGAAGGATTTAGTCAATAACGGCAGCAGCGCTCCGGCTGAGACGGCTGCAACAGGCTCTCCCAAGGCCTGACCACTAAGGTTCCAAGCTAACTCCCTTATTTACAAGCCAGCAACTCGCGAATATAGTTATGCCCACTCAACTCTCCCAGAGGGCCTCGGCCCGCATTGAGTTTTCGGGGCATTTTGCGGTGCCCCAAGATTTCGAAAGGTCCCATTTCTAAGGCGAGCGTTTCTTCTATGGAGTCGACTGCAGCAACCAGCAAAACGAAACCGGCGCGCAAGGACTACGTAGACTCAATCGCCAATCTGGTCACGTCCTTCGCCACCGCCAGGATCGAAGACCTTCTCGCGCAGATCCCAGGCCTGCTGGTAACAAACTTCGAAGCTGTCCGCGCCGAACTCTGGCTTTGGGATGCCTCATCTGATTCTGCCTACCTCGTCCATTCCGCAGGACTGGACGGCGCTCGACGGCACGACTATGCCGCATCAGGTGCCGGTGTCATCGGCAAGGTCGGACAAGCCAAGAAGATGATCGAGAACATCGTCCTCAGCACTTTTGGCGGTGAAGATCAGGAATTCGCCAAGCGCACCGGGCTCAGTCACATTTCCTGCTACCCCATGATCGCGGGCGATAAGCCCATGGCTGTCCTTGCCATCTACAACTCCGAGCCCACAAGTAAAGAACTGCTTGGATGGTGGCGAATGTACGCCGAAATGTGCGGCGTGAAGATTCCCGACCTGATGGCGGCACAAGAACAGCAGAAGCAGATCACCCAGCTTTCACTCTTGTTCGAAGCCACGCGGCTTCTTAACTCCACGTTAGATCTGGCTGAACTGCTCGAACTGATTCTCAAAATCGCCAGCCAAGAAGTTCAGGCTGAGCGCGGTAGTGTCTTCCTCGTTGACGCCGCTAATAAGCAGCTCTGGTCGATTGTCGCCTCCGGTTTGGATCACCAAGAGATTCGCGTTCCTTTCGGCAAAGGTGTAGCCGGGCGCGTCGCCGAAATGGGCGAGATCGTGAACACTTCGGACGCTTATTCCGTCGAGTTTTTCGACCCCAGCTTCGATCAGAAGTTCGGCTACAAGACCAAATCACTTCTCTGTTTGCCGGTCAGACACCACACGAATGAGATCGTCGGCGTAATCCAGTTGCTGAACAAGCGAACGGGTCCAGCATTTACGCGCGAAGACGAAGACTTCCTTGTGAAGCTCAGCGGACACATCGCCATGGCGCTTGAGAACGCCCGCCTTCACCGCGACGCTCTTATCAAACAGCGTCTCGAAAAGGAATTGGCGCTTGCGCGTGGTATCCAACGCAGCCTGCTTCCTGATCAGCCGCCTGTGGTTCCCGGTTTTGAAATAGCCGTTTTGAATGAGCCTTGCTACGAAGTTGGCGGCGACTATTACGATTTTCTCAGCCTCGGACCTCAATCGCTTCTGCTGGTCATTGCGGACGTCGAAGGCAAGGGTGTTGGCTCCGCATTGGTCATGAGCAATCTGCAAGCGACTCTGCGCGCGCTTGTGATGCACCTTCATTCCTTGGAAGTCTTGGCCGTCTCGCTGAACGAGATGATGTTCAATGACACCAAGTCAGAAAAGTATCTGAGTTGCTTCCTGGGCCTCGTTGATACCCGGCGCAGCGGATTGCACTACATCAATTGCGGACACGTACCGCCGATCTTGGTGCATGGCGAAACGGGCGACTATCAGTTGCTCGAAGAAGGCGGAACTGTAGTCGGACTCTTCCCCAGCGCAGAATACAAACGCGGTTCGGTGAATCTCAAGCCTGGCGACGTTCTGATCACTTGCACAGACGGCATCCTTGAAGCTTCGAACGCCGCAGAAGACGAATTCGGCAAAGAGCGCCTCGCGGCTTGCGTCATTGAGAACCGCCACAAGTCAGCGCAGGGAATCGTCGATTCAGTGCTTTCTCAGGTCAACCAATTTGCTGCTGGTGGGAATTTCATTGACGACAAAGTCCTGATGATCATGAAGGTCACGAGCGATGGCCTTCTTCAGCACGCCAGCAAGCGCCCTCTGGATCGTCCACCTGAGCTGGAGCGTCGCGCAGACCCACGCGGTGACTAGCAAGTGCAGAAAAAGATATTCTGGCTTTCTTTCATTGTCATCGGCACAGTCGCTGATGTGGCGCTGCCATTGGTTTGGGCGCTTGTAGCCACGCTGCCGATCCTGGCCTTCTGTTGGTGGATGGCTTATCGCTCTGGCTGGTTCGAATAGAACATCGCTTAGGATTCGGCGACATCTAATCGTTCATCTTTTCCGATATATCCTTTTTTCCTGAACCATTCTTCCATCGCAGACTTGAGTTGCTCTAGGGGAACTCGATTCCCGACCTCAAGCATTCCATCGCCGTTCGGAATAGTGTCATCGAATACCGCGTCATTCGTAAAATTACGCATGGAGAAATTGTCCAGCCATTTCACTGGACAAGGCTCGTTCTTGTAGACGATGCGTATCTTGCGGGCGAACATGCAATCAGTATAGAGCCACAAATGAAAAAGCCCCGGATCTCTCCAGGGCTGGAGTTTCGAGACTAGATCACGCTTTCACTGCGCTTGGTCCTGCTGCCTTGATATTTTCTGGGACATCGAATTTCTCGATGTTTTTCGCAAACTTCTCCGCCAAAGATGCCGCTTGTGCGTCATACGCGGCTTTGTCTTTCCAGACATTGCGCGGGTTCAACAGTTCCGGCGGCACATCGGGACAAGACTTTGGAATAGATAGGCCGAAGGCCGACTCAATCTCGTAAGATGCATTTTGAAGTCGTCCATCGACCGCTGCGCGAACCATTGCGCGCGTGTAGGGCAGGCTCATGCGCTTGCCGACGCCGTATCCGCCGCCTGACCAGCCGGTATTCACCAGCCAGCATTGTGCGTTGTGTTCCTTCAAGCGTTCGCCCAGCATTTGCGCGTAAACTTTCGGCGGCAGCGGCAGGAACGGCGATCCGAAGCAGGTCGAGAAGTTTGGTTGCGGCTCGGTCACGCCGGTTTCGGTTCCGGCAAGCTTCGCAGTGTATCCGGAGAGGAAGTGATACATCGCCTGCTCAGGCGACAGTTTCGAAATTGGCGGTAGCACTCCAAACGCATCGGCCGTAAGGAAGACCACGTTTTTCGGATGCCCACCAATTCCGGGGATGATGGCGTTGTCGATGAAGTCCACCGGATACGCCGCGCGTGTGTTTTCAGTCCTGGACTGGTCGTCATAGTCGGGAATGCGCGTGTCGCTGTCTAGCACGACATTTTCCAACACCGCGCCGAAGCGAATCGCGTTCCAAATCTGCGGCTCATTCTCTTTCGAAAGTTTTATGCACTTTGCATAGCAGCCACCTTCGAAATTGAAAACGCCCGTTTGCGACCACCCATGTTCGTCGTCACCGATGAGGCCCCGCGTTGGATCAGCAGAAAGCGTCGTCTTGCCCGTACCGGAGAGCCCAAAGAACAACGCGGAAACATTATCCGAACCGATATTTGCCGAGCAGTGCATTGGAAACACATCCCGCTGCGGCAATATGTAATTCATCACACCGAAGATCGACTTCTTCAGCTCGCCTGCATACTTTGTGCCGCCTACCAAAATGATCTTGCGTGTGAAGTCAGTGATGATGAACGTCTCTGAGTTCGTGCCATCGCGTTGCGGATCCGCTTGGAATTCCGGTGCGCCTACGACCGTGAACTCCGCCTTATGCGATTGCAACTCCTCGGCTGAGGGCCGCACAAACAACTGGCGGACAAACAGGTTGTGCCATGCGTATTGATTCACTACTTGGATCGGCAGCCTGTATTTCGAATCGGCGCCAGCGAACAGTTGTTGGACGAAAAGGTCCTTCGTCGAGAGGTACTCGAGCACGCGTCCGTATAGCGCGTCGAACTGCTCAGTCGTGAAAGGCTGGTTTACGGCTCCCCAATTTACTTTGTCTGCTGTGAGCGCGTCTTTGACGATGAACTTATCCTTGGGTGACCGGCCGGTGCGCTTTCCTGTTTCGCCGACGATGGCCCCATTGCTTGCCATGTGTGTCTCACCGCGACGTATGGATTGCTCCACCAGCGCCGCCGTCCCTAGATTGTGAAACACATTGGCCTTGCCTTTTGCGATAAGGCTATTCACATCATTCATCGTTGCGCTACTCGCCATTTCAAATCTCCTGAAAGTGCCCAAAGAAGCGGGCGAAGGAAGCTCTAAAACGAAAGGCCCGAAGGAAGACCTCAGGCCGGTACAGCATCGATTTTTGGAATTCTTTCCGCAGGCGCCTTATATTCCACCAGCACATCGTGCACATGGCGCAAGGTCTCATCCACAGTCAGCGTGTACATCTCTCGGCCATTATCCAACCCTGACTCAATGGAGGTCTTCAGATAATGTCCCGCGACCTGCGCTGCAAGAGGATCCGTGATCACGTGCCCGGTCAGGCGGTGGTATTCAACCCAGGCAACGTGCGGCAGGGCAATCCATACAGGACGCCCATCGGCGAGAAACTTCACGTCAATGGCATCAGCGTGGCGCGTTGCTATGGCCACGATCAATGCCTGGTACATGCAGTGCAGTTTCTTCTTGGTCCAGCGGTCGGTTACGTAGAAATCATCGTACATAGGGTGTCGAGGCAACAAACAATCATATCGGACGGATAAGGACTAGGGCAATCCCTTACCATCCAGCGACGGAAATCAGCATTCCCGATGCAACCAGGTGCGCCGACCAAAACCCTCTAGCTTGAGTAGTGCAGAAGCGAAAACACATCATGCGGTGAGAGCTTCTCGCGGCCTTTGAGGAAGTCGAGTTCCACGGCGAATCCCAGTCCGGCAACCTCGCCGCCGATGGATTTCACCAGCTGAGCGCATGCAGTAGCGGTCCCGCCTGTGGCGAGCAGGTCATCAACGATGACCACGCGCTGGCCTTTTGCGATGGCGTCTTTGTGAATCTCTAATGTGTCAGTGCCGTATTCCAGATCATAGGTCACGCGTGCGACTTCGGCGGGCAGCTTCTTCGGCTTGCGCACGGGCACAAATCCAGCATTCAGCCGATACGCCAACGCGGGCCCGAATATGAATCCACGAGCTTCAATGCCGACGATCAGATCCACTCCTTTGTCGATGTAGTACTCCGCCATGGCATCGATCAGCGTGGCCAATCCCTTTTTGTCTTTCAGGAGCGTGGTGATGTCGTAGAAGAGAATGCCCTTCTTAGGAAAATCAGCCACTTCGCGGATCAATTTCTTCAGCGGCTCACAGTCGATCGCTAGTGCGCGCTCCGGTTGCTGACTCATTGCTTACCAATCTCCTTGGATCTGAAATGATTTCAAACTTCCGGCTGTGTCTTCCGGAGTCGCTTCCGATTCATCCACTGCATCCACTCGCGAGGCCCGCGGGCCTTCCTTCAAGCGCTCGCGCAACCGCGCTAACTTTTCATCATCGCCGACGGCCACAAGTTCGACTGTCGAATCCTCCCGATTGCGAACCCAACCGGCAATCCCCAGCGCGGAAGCTTCGCGCTCGACGAACCAGCGGAAGCCAACGCCTTGCACTCGACCACGGACGATGTACTTGCGAGCCTGCATGATTATTTGTAATCGGTAATTTGTAATTTCAAATTTGAAACCACACATCACATCCTTCAATCACAAATTACAAATCGGCTTATGCTCGGGAAAGATAGGCGCCTTCCGCAGTGTCCACGCGGATAGTCTCGCCTTCATTGATGAACGGTGGCACTTGGACAACAAGTCCCGTCTCCGTTTTTGCTGGCTTTGTAACGCTGGAAGCAGTAGCGCTCTTGATGCCCGGCTCCGTCTCAATGACTTTCAAATCAACAGTCTGCGGAAGTTCCACGCCCACAGCTTTGCCATCGAAGAACTCGATGTGGATCTGCATGTTGGAAGTAAGATAATCCACCGCGTCGCCGAGGACCTCCGCCGATAGCGCGATCTGTTCGTAGTTCTCCATGTTCATGAAATGGTAGTTGTCGCCATCGCCGTAGAGATATTCCATCTTGATCTCGTCCACGGAAACCTTTTCGATGGGATCAGGCGAACGGAAGCGGTGTTCGAACATGGCGCCGGTGCGCAGATTGCGCAGCTTGGCCTGGATGAATGCGCGCAGATTGCCCGGGGTGCGGTGCTCCACCTTGAAAACCGAGTGCAGCTCGCCGTTGTGCTTGATGATCATGCCCGGACGCATTTGTGTTGCGGGAATCGACATTGCTAAGAAATCTCCTTCAATCTTGGCCGCCCACTAAGGTCTGGGGCAACTCTCGATTTTACCTCAGTCGCTCTTTATGCGCGATTCCATGACCTCTCGCCAAAGCTGGCCGGCATCCGAACTAATAACTCCCAATGGATTACATCTTCACCGTCGAATCACTGCACGCAGCACAGATGCGCAGCAACAAGCTGCAGCGCGCCAAGTCTCATCAGGCGATTCGCCGAAGCCGCTCGCTCCGCGCCTTCGGAAAGATGCGGATATTGCAAAGCAAGCTCGTGATTGCCAATTCCCAACAGCGCATGCGCGAACGGCGCGAACTCCGATTAGCAGCGTAGTCTCCATTGCAGACACTTCACTGCTGATGGCGCGTGCTGGACAGAAATCCTCATACAACAACGACTTATTCGCGATGCTCAAACCTACATGGCCTGGCTCTTTCATTTACTCGGCGCGCTGCTGGTGCTGCTTGCCTTCAGCGACGTCTTCCATACCATCTTCCATCCTACTGAGAGCGGCTTCATCAGCGACCACATCGCTCGTGGTATCTGGCGCGCCTTTCGCAGCGTTCCCGGAAACAACGGGCGGCTACTCTCGAATGCAGGGCCGATCGCGGTGGTCAGCATCCTGATCTCATGGGCTGCGATGATCATCGTCGGTTGCGCGCTGATCTACTTGCCGCATCTTTCCACTGACTTCACTTACTCTGACAGCGCTGCTGCCGGCAGACATCACGGCTTCTTTACTGCATTGAATCTGTCCATAGACTCAATGATCACTCTTTCCGCCGAAGCGCGACCCAATGCGCAATGGCTTCGTCTGATCATGGGACTCGAAGCTCTTGCCGGATTCGGCATTCTTACCGCGAGCATTTCATGGCTGCTGTCTATTTATCCGGTTCTAGAGCGACGCCGTTCGCTGTCAGAACGCGTCTTGCTCATGCAGCGTGCCGAGAAGCGCGTTGCGGATCCAATCGACTTGCCGGACAGCGATGCCCAGCAATTCTTGCTCGATCTGGCTACGTTGTTGATATCGCTCCGCAATGATCTGCTGCATTATCCGGTGACTTTCTTCTTTCACGAGGAAAACGAGAAGCATGGTGTTTCCGGAGTTTTTCCCTATATCTCGGCCCTGGCGGACGAAGCCTGTGACGAATCCCGAGCTAAAAACGTGCGTGTTGCCGGAACCATCTTGCGCGGCGCGCTTGATGACCTTATGCGTGTCCTTGCGCAGTATCTTGGCAAGCCGGGTCGCGGACCTGAGAGCACGATGCGCGCATTGGCCGAAGAACACATGCGTGATCCGATGAAAAAAGCTTCGTAAGTTTTGTGCTCATTGCCTCAAGCCGATCACGGACATCATTCGCCCGGTGAACCCGGCTTCTTTGCGATAAGAAAAAAAACGATCTGTGTTGCAAGAAGTGCAGGCGCCTGCGGACCAGATATTTTTCGGCTTGAGTCCGGCATCGAGAAGCTGGCGGCGGTTCGCTTCCACCAGATCAAGATGGATCTGCGGCCCCAGGTTGCTGTGTCCCGGAGCGCGGGCGGTAAGAAACAGCAGCGGATACTTCAGCTTGATGGGGTCGTCTTCAAAATATGGTTTGAAGAGCGAATCCGCATAAGAAAATTGCGAGTGGAATTCTCCAACGACTTCTTCGCCCACCGCGTAACAGCATTGACCGATGCAGGGGCCGATCGCAGCGCGAATGTCCCGCGGATCACTTCCGAAGGTGACTCGCATCGCGCCAACGCCTTTCTCCACGATACGCGCCACCGTGCCGCGCCATCCGGCGTGAAAAGCGCCGATTGCTTTACGCTTGGCGTCCACCAGAAGCACGGGAACACAGTCCGCGGTCTGTATCGTCAGCAGCAAGCCGGGAACATTAGTGATGAGCCCGTCGGCAGTGATCGTGGAAGCAGGTGGTGTTGCGCTCTCCAAGACGTGCACGATGTTGGAATGGATCTGCTTAGGGCTGATCAGCGTTAACTCAGCCGCTCCCGCTTGTTTTAGAAACGCGGCGCGATTTTTCGCGACTGCCTCTCGATTGTCGTGCTTTGAAAATCCAAGGTTCAGGTCTTGCGTTCGTCCGAATGCCGTAGATTTCCCGCCTCCGCGGGTGCTGAAGGCATGCACCAGCCAGGGGAGGTTCCACTCCGCCTGAAGGATCTCAATACTGGCCAGCTTTGGCTTGGCTTTGGCTTTAGGGGCTTTGCTGCGCCTCGGCTGGGACGTCGTGGGCTTTTGCGAACGCTGGCGTTCCAGAGCGCCTTTTGGACGTTTGGCGCGGGTAAACCCGCCACGGGTGAGAAAGTCGTCCAATTCCGAAAGCGACCGTTCTTTGGGTGATTTCGCCATCAATCGATTTTAAACACTAAAAGATCGGGGGATTTGGCCCCCCTCCCCCCTTCGTGCAAATATGACAAAACAATACCGTTACGGACGAAAGATCCGCAAATATGACAAAACAAAGCACTTATAGCTAAAAATGACAAAACAAAGGAGATAGGTGCCGGTAGAGCTGAATCGTCTCCAGTGTTATATCTTTTTAAAAATAAGATGAATTACTATATATCTTTTGGCATGATTAATGCAATCTTCATCCGTGACATAATGCCCCCGATGAAGAAGCGAGCCAAACAGATGAGGGACTCCGCAAAATGTCATGCAGAAGCGCGTGACATGGAAATGCGGAGGAACATCAAGGACGTCAGAGAAAAGACGAAGAATCCTTCCGTTGCCGCAGCGGCTAGTGTGCCAAATCAAAGCAAGAGGCCAAATCGCCCTACAAAACGCGTTAGTGATGTCGCAAGTTGTCGTTTGGCCCTTTCCTGTTTGGGCTTAAGATCACGTGAGATTCAGCATCTATTCTCTTTATACGACCGCTACTCCTCCGATTAGCGGGAACCAAGCCCCTAACTGTGATCGTCCTTATGCAGGGTTACACAGTCAGGGGCTTTGCTCTTTATGTCCACTGTGAAGACATCCCGATGTGTAGTGTGCAAGGGAAGTGGCGCGGTCGGTGGAGTGCAATGTCCTGCCTGTAAAGGTGCGGGAGAGCTAAAGCAGGGCAAACCTGCGAAATGAGATTATCCGGAGCAAAAAAAGCCCACCCTGCGGTGGGCTTTTCATTTCCAAAATCTTAGTTGAAGGCGACGTGTGAGTGATTACCACAGATCGCGGCAATCTCCTGGTCCTGATCCTTCAGCAGGCTCCAACGGGGATAAGCGCAGTGCAGGTGGAAAGCGCGATCGTTGAGCGCCTCATTCCAAAGCGATTCAAGCTTCAGAGCGGCTTCTCTATTTCCACGTTCCCAAAGGATGGTCACCATTTCTCCGAAGACGGTCAATCCGCCGTCACGGGCCGAGCGCCTTATATCGGCAAGTATTTTGCCCACGGAAGACTTGAACAGACTCCCATCGGGATGGCCGTCAACCATGAAAGTGCCAAGCGTCTCGCCTGCGTCCAGCATAACGAAGCGGCCGGAGCGAGCAGTGGAGCGCACATCGACTCCAACTTCTTCGAGACAATTCACTAGCGACGTGCGGTGTTCTTCTGAGGCGACGATGAGAATGGAGTTCCCAACTTGCAGCCCTGAGGCGACGATCCCGCAAAGCCGGTCTATGAGTGCTTTATGCTCGCCGTAAAAGTGTACGGAGTGGACGGGTGCTGATTGCATTATGCTGCCAACCTCAGAGGCTATGGTATTCGATTTACAGGCTACGCTTCTTTGACGGCGAACTCTTCAATGTATGCGTTTACGCTTTCGATCGCGCATTGCAAAGAGAGTTCCTGTCCCCAATGCACGATCTCAGGAGAGTTTTGGCGCTGGACGACGTAATGGAAGAGGTCGCCGGAGCCGGACTTGCTGGTGATGATATCGGCGATGAAACCATTGCGTTCAATTCGGGTAGTGGAGGGGCCAGATGCAGGGGACGCCACTTTCTCACCTCTACCAACGATCAGCCGGGGGCCCATGTACTCTTTCGTACGCCAAGCTACGACAACGTAACATTAGAGTACGATTCGGGTACTTTGGTTGTCATCAAAGTTGACAGGCAAGAAGTCGGGGAGATGAAGTGAGGCGAGTAGTTTCAGGAGCTTGCGATTGGCCCACTGACGCCGAGGATGTGGCAAACGGTTCTTAGCATCCATTCCGGTCCTTCCGCCGCTTCGACGGAATAGTCAGCACCGGGAACTGGCAGGTCGCCTTGTCTGCGTAGTGAGAGAATCGGCCCGCAATTGGACTTCTTGATCCCTTCGACGACTCTCAGCTTGTCTGCACGGGGCAGCGAGTGCCCAACCACGATAAGGTCGAACTTCGCTCCATCACATAACTCCAGGGCCTTGTCAGGACCGAGAGAAGAGGAGACATCGAAACCGGCAGAAGCGAGGATCAGCCGTCGTGTGACGTGCAGACCTTCGTCATGGGAAACGGTAAGGATGCGTTTCTTGGCGGGCATTGGATTTTTGGGTTTGGCGGAAAGATTTTAGCGAGAAGTTGGCGGAGTTGTAAATACAAAACGCCGCATCGCTTCTAACGATACGGCGCTAAATTTTCGGCCTCAGCGAAGTTACTTTCGGCCGCCGAAAGTGGTCCTTCGGGTCTCTTCCTTCAAGCTGAGAAACCACATGTAGATGTGGTCAACGCGGGCGATATCCTCGCCCAGAACAGCCTGGTCAGCATACTTGTGGATGGCGGCTTCATCATGCCGTGCCTTGAGATTGGTGACGATCTGGAAGAGTTCGTCAACTTTAGCATGCATCACCCGCAGATCAGCTACCAGGCGCACTTCTTCTATCTCCAAGTATCGTCCGGCAAGGGGTTCTTTGGAAAGTCTTTCTTTAGGGTTCCTGACCATCATATCGGGTGACATCCTACCAAAGATTTGACTGTTTTGTCGCAACCTGAGCCCCAGGGAAGATTGACAGGTTAGATGCAGGAAAAGCTCTGAAAAGGGACGGCAGGCGGATTATTTACTGGTGGCTATGGGGCGACTAGATCGTTGACTTGGCGTATGAATTTTGCTGGATTGAAATCGGTTTCCAAGACATCGTCCGGACATTCGCTCTTTGGGATGTGAACGCGTCCTGACCTTAACAATGCAACCAGTGTCTGGGGAGCAGTTTTCTTGGATTCTTCGCAGAATTCCAAAGCGTCCTTTGAATTTTCATTGACTGTTAGAAGTGCCAGTTGATAACGGCGAGACTGGATGAGGGAACTCGCTTCTGCCAACGTGCGAACAACGTCCACTTGGAACCCTTGACTGCGGAGAAGTTCACCGTGCATCAGTTCCGGCTGACGGGTAAACAGGAGAATCTTGGGACTGTCGTTTTTCTGCTTCATGAAACCCGTTTCCTGCGCCAGTGGATTAGAGGTGAGTTAATCATATAGTCAATATGCTGCTCGCGCGGAAGAATCGGCTCGTAACCCGCATGATTACGGCTCTTTGCGTGTTTCAAAGAATTCGAAGGCGTATAGAATCCGACTTCATCTTTAGCCTTCGGGGAGAATTCAATTGACCACAGCCACAAAGTCTTTCGCTCCCACAGCAAGCCGGGATTCATTCGAACTCCCTCTGCATTACGAGCAAACGCGTCAGCGATCCGAACCTATCCGGCTCACGAGCAGCGTGATTAGACTCCGTGCCAGCATTGTCCACCAGCGAAGTCATCAATTGAAGGCCCAGTCGGAGACGCTATTACAGAGGCTTGATCGCCGCTGAAATGTGTCTTCGCTGCCTTCGGCGCCGCCTGATTAAAGAAATACCCAAGTAACGGAACTCGTCCGCAACGGCGCGCAAGCGCCGACTGACTTGGATCAGCTCCTTTGCCTGTCGTCGGACTTCCCTGGCGGACGCGATGAGGGATTCGCGGTGCGGGTTGAGATGGGCTGGCTGCACGGAAGTGATAGCTATTGGAAACCCGATGTCCCCGAGCCAGTTGCTTTTTTTTCCTGAACGTCTTCTTATGCCAAGTAAGCTACACGTACTCAGGCCAGCTCCGCTGTAAGATGTGGGTAAGGTAAATCTGCATGAGCGTCTCAGGAAGCGACCAGCAGTCATTGCACGAAGGCGTGACACTGCTGGCCGGCAATGACGACTTGAACATCAAGCTTTTCAATCTGGTGAAACTTGCCGCACAAGCAGCCAAGTCGAGCTCTGCGTCGTTGTACATGGTTGATGCTGAGAATGCGGTATTGAAGCCAGCTGTGATTTACGGATTGCCGGATTCATATGTGCAAGGATGCGGCGAAGTGGCCATCGGCGACCAGTGTTGCGGACGCGCCGTGCAACACAAAAAGCCTTGGATCGTGGCAGACATGCTAAGCGATCCGTTGTTTACCAACGGCCGCGAGGCTTCAGTGCAATCCGGTATTCGAGCTGCGTTTTCCGTGCCTGTAACGGATACCAGTGGAAACGTGTTGGCGTCGCTCGCCTGCCATTACTCGGCACCCTACAAGGCCACCAATTATGACATTGAGCGCAACCGGCTCTTCGCTACGCTGATCGCTTTCGCAATCTCCACTGCCAGCAACGGTAATGGTGAGCAAGCTGGCAGCAACGGCAACGGTCAGCACGCCTAAACCGCTACGAAATCTTACGGAGACGCGCCATCTCCATCGCTTTTTTCAATCGCTCTTGAATCTCGCGGCTTGAATCGCGTAAGCGGTGAGCCTCCAATTCCACTTTGTGGGCGGAAATCGTGAGGTCCTTGGGACTGACGGTATGCACTTGGGTCATTACCCCATGTTGCATGATCGGGCGCGTGCGGAACCATTCGTCAATCTCGCTTTTTGACGACACCACAATGGACTTGTTTCGCTGGTCCGGCCGATGGACGGGAAATTCAAAGTCGCGTTCCCATCGCTGCAAAGTCCGAACGCCGCGTCCGGCATAGTCGGAAATCTCTTTCCAAGTGAGCAACCCGTCCGGTGGCCGCCCTTCGCTCGCAGAACGCTTTTTCGGAGTGAGTTGTTGTTCGAGACGTGGAGTGCTTATTTTTCGTTGCTGGTTGCGCATGCTTGCTCCTGGCGCACATCGTTGGGCAAGCTCCCCAAAACCTGCTCTGGTATGTAGCGTACATATTCTCGCTCATTGAATAATTATTCGCTAGGTTACTTTTGGACAGCTTATGAGTGAGTTAAGAGAGAAGAACTTCTCTTAACCAAGACCTAACCCTCTTAAAAGGGAAATGACCCTGAACGCCAGCGGAAAGACATGAGTGAGAAGAGAGCCGGCAAAGCAACGTGCAGAGGCATATCAATTTCTAACTACAGAGCAGCAGGTGAGAGAACGCCAAAAGCCCTTGCTGCCTTCAAGGACCTATGCCAGCGAAAAATTTGAAAGTACGCGAGGTAATGTCCCGTAACCCTGCAACCGCCTGTGTTGATAGCACCGTCGAAGAGATAGCCACCATCATGAAGGAAGAGGGTGTGGGCGCAATCCCCATTCTGGATGATGAAGGTTGTCTGGCGGGCATGATCACAGAGCACGACATAGTCGTCAGATGCATTGCCGAAGGACGTGACCCCTCCGACTGGCGCGCTGAAGACATCCTCATCATGAAGCCGGAGTTGGATACGGCGCTTCAAGCAGTGAACATGGAATCTGACATTGCAGAAGCCGCCCGCATCATGGCGCTTCAGCACGTCAGCAGGCTGCCAGTTGTGGAGGAAGGAAAGCTGTTGGGGGTCATGTCATTTGCAGATCAAGAGTCTGTTGCTGTGTTGGCCGAGAAAAGGAGTGAGATGAAGATGAAGAACAAAGGAATGGGAACGAAGAATTCGAAATCGCTCGCCAATGAGCGTAACCGTGGAGCGGATGTCGATCCGCGGCGGCGGACTGCTTCGTCGCAGGAGTTGAAATCAGATTCGAGTCCCGGAAAACAGGGAATCACGAATCGCAATGCCGGCCAAGAGAATGCGCGCCAGGACAAAGTCGTGCCGATGCGCCAAGACAATCAGATTCGCAATGAGAGAGTTGCGCCGCCGCGGAAAAAAGCCAGCTAGTACAAGTGGAAACTGACATCCACATACATCTGCACCGGGATCGGCTGGCCATTTCTGGTGGCGGGCTCGAAACGCCAGGTGCGGACTGCCGCTAGCGCTTGTTCATCAAGTCCCATGCCCAGCGACCGGTAGACGCGCTGGCTTTCGATGCGTCCTTGGGCGTTCAATACCACCCAAAGTGTGACAGTACCTTGATGTTTCGCTTTCCGCGCTGCTTCTGAGTATTCCGGATCCGGCATAAATATGGGACGGGGAAGACTCACGCCATTGCGACCGGGAATCCCGTAATCACTATCGCCATCACCTACATTGTTCCCTTTGCCATTACCGATGCTCCTGCCATCACCGAGGCCATTCGACTTAGCGCCTTCGCGTCCCGTGGGGCTGCCCATCTCTCCCGCCATTTGCACCCGAGGCTGGCCAAGCACCGTCATCATCATGGGGAGCGCGGGATGACTCGCGAAATCAACTTGCGGAGCAACGATCTGCGTTGGCGCCGATGGCGGAGGCACCCCGATACTGGCTGGCGCGCTTTCATGACGGCCACCCCCGGCATTGCTTGCAACGAACTGGATCGTCTCGACAGGTGACAGGATCACGCCCGGCCTGAGTGACGGGATCATTGCGGGCTTCGCGATGACTAACGTTGCGATCAACGCAATCGCCACTGCATGGAGCAACAGCGAACGCGCAAAACTGGGATAGCTGGATTCCGGCGCAGAAGCGCTGCCGAACAAGGTGTGAATGGAGGAATTGAGATTTGAACTCGAATTCAAACCAACCTCCGTGAGAAAGAAAACTAGGAGTTAGTAGAGATTGAAACTGACTTCGATGTTCACGGCAACCGCGACGGCCTGTCCGTCTTTTTTCGCAGGTTCGAAGCGCCAGGTGCGCACGGCTTCCATCGCCTTTTCGTCGAGTCCTAGCCCGAGGCTGCGTTGCACGCGGATATCGCGCGGGTGTCCATCTGGCCCAATGACCATGGCGAGAACAACAACTCCCTGATACTTCGCCTTGCGCGCTTCTTCTGAGTACTCAGGGTCAGGCATATAGACAGCTTTCGGCGGACTTACACCACCCCCAACGCGGAAAACTCCGCCGCCGGTACCTGCGCCAAAGCCCGGGCCAAGTCCGCGTCCGGTGCCTGAACCGATGCCGCCGCCAGAACCTGAGCCGACGCCGCTACCCACGCCCGTACCGTTCGACATGATCAACGCGGCAGAAAGCGGGTCGCCGACTTGCGTTTGCGATGTGGGCATCTTCACGATGGGAGGAACAGCGATCGATTGGTCCACAACCAACTTCGGATCGGGATTCTTAATCACCGCTGTGGGCGGGGTGATCACGTTCAAGTCGAACTTCGGTGGCTTGCCTTTTGAAGCATCAATCTTGCTGACATCGCCGCCGCCACCACCGCCGCCGGATTTTGTCGAACTCGGAGGCATGATGATGTCGCTCGGATCCACGAGCTGCACAACCGTCTTCGCAATGACTTCTTTATTCTGCACCAAAAAGTGCGTGATGATCAGAATCGCAGCAACGCCCAGCAAATGCAGGATGAATGAATACAGAAAATTTGTGGGGCGCACTTCGTATGCGCCGTATCCTACGCCTTGCAGCGTGGGCAGGATGATCTGGTCAGATGAGCGAATTACGGCTGAACTTTGGGGGACTATGTTCCCAGGCTCATTGGAAGCGGAGGATTGCATTCGTTTGTCTCTGCATTATAGACCCCGGAAAAGCCAAAGAGTTTCAGAAAATCGTCTGACAACATAAACCCTTAGTCCTTCGAGAGTTATTGCCCGATGGTGTTAACCCAGCTTAATTCTTGCTGGAAGTCCCAAACACCGTTGCCAATGCCGACCCAAAGCGTTGATACCACTTCTTTTTGGGCGGGGGCTTCACGGCAAATGCCTGTGCCGCTTCCGGCGGCCAGGCTGGAAGTTGCGCGCGCGCTAGCAGCAGGGAAGATGGCGCAAGGGCGGGAGCGTCCTCTCCGCGAAAGACGACCGGCGCGTCCACTTGCATATAAACCTGTCCCGGTTGCGAGGGCGGATTTGCCGGCAATGGGATGACAGGAACTGGGACGGTCTCTCCTGACGCTATGGCCTGCGCAGCGGCGCGGGATTGCTGTTCAGGGAATCCGAATCGTGTGGCGACCGCAGGTTTCGGAGGCGGCTGAGCAGGACATCCGCAATTGACTCCGGGATTGATGGTGGCGTCCGCGACGCGCCCATTGTGGAACATCACCGACTCACCCGGACGAACCTGATGAGTGCCATCCCCCAGCTGCTCATTCACGATGATCGAAGAAGTATTGCCAGCAAGCGATTGCACACACATGTCGCCGCGCTGGCTCATGCTCACGCCGAAATGAAATGCGCCGGGACCAGCGAGAAGTAGGCGGAAGTCCGGGGTCATGATCGTGTCAGCGCTGGAGGCAATCGTGTAGTGCGTTTCCAGGGCGCCGTTGTTGAGCGCGATGAGATGTTCGTGTCCGCTGTTGCTGCTGGTGACGTTGATGCTGCTGCCAGAACAGACGTTGATGTCGCCGCCGCGTGCGAGTTTTAGGCTGGCATTCCTCTCGCCGGCGGTGATCTGCGATCCGCTCATGATGCTCGCGCCGTTGTTGCTTAGCACGACTGCGCCGCGCACTGAGGCATCGCTAGACCGCACCTCACCTATAGGCACTTGGGCTGAAGCCGAGACGCTAGCAAAAGCCAGAAACGCAAGAAGTATACGCATGAATAAACCAGTGTAACCAGAAGGTAAGTGGGGCGCAAAAACGCTGGCTCTAATCTGCGGCGGGCATCTGTCTTGAATGCCGCTCCAAATAGTCCACTAGCACGTTGGCCATGGTTTTCACTCCGATCACCAGGCTCTCTTCATCCGCGTCGAAATCGGGCGTGTGAGTTCCGGCGGTTATGCCCTTCGCCTTGTTTCCCACTCCCAGCCGATAATAAAACCCCGGCACGATGCGCGAGAATTCGGAGAAATCTTCGGCACCCATCTCCGGCGGGGCGAGCGATAGATTGGCATTGCCCACAACGCGGCGCATCGCCGGCAGCGTCTCTTCCACCAGCTTCGGATCGTTGTACGTGACCGGATACGGCCCAATGAACCGCAGGTCATAGGTCGCACCATTGGCTTCGGTCACGCCCTTTAAAGTCTCATTCATCCAGCCAGGGACTTTCTTGCGAACACTTTCATCCAGTGTGCGGATGGTACCTTCCATCGCGACTTCACCGGTGATGATGTTGTTGCGAGTGCCACCTTTGATCATGCCGACTGTGAGCACGAAAGCGTCAGTGCCGGTGAGCCTGCGCGAACGAATCGTCTGCAGCGCTTCAATCGCTTGTGCAGCCACGACAATCGCGTCCACGCCTAGTTCTGGATGTGCGCCATGCGCTTGCTTGCCATGGATGTTCAAGATGAAATGGTCCGACGATGCCATCATCGCGCCGGGCGTATAGGAGAGCTGTCCCACCTGCACTTGCGGATGCACATGCAATCCGAAGATGGCCTGAGGGCGCGGATTCTCCAGCGCGCCCTCTTTGACCATTAGTCCCGCGCCGCCCTCTTCACCTTCGGGCGGGCCTTCTTCTGCCGGTTGGAAAATAAATTTTATTGAACCAGGAATTTTGTCGCGCATGCTGAAGAGGATTTCTGCGACGCCTAGCTCGACCGTGGTGTGGATGTCATGTCCGCACGCATGCTTTACTCCGGGATTCTGTGACTTGTAAGGAACATCGTTGACTTCGGTGATGGGCAGCGCGTCCATATCAGCGCGCACGGCGACCACTGGCCCCGGTTTCCCGCCTTTCAAGACCGCTACGACGCCGTATTTCCCCACTCCTGTCCGAATATCAGTGAAGCCGATTGCCTTCAATCGTTCCGCGACCACACGCGACGTCCGGTCTTCGCGGTTCGACAACTCCGGATGCATGTGGAAGTCGCGCCGCTGCGCGATCAGGCGCGGACGCATCGCATCGGCGGCGGCCGCAATCTGCTGTTGTGCAGGCGCCGCGGTAACTGCAGGTTTGGTTTGTGCCGCCATACTGGCAGACAGAAAGAGGCTGAGTACGGACGCAGAGAAGCGCAGGAACATTGTAGAGCAAGAGTATCGGGCTGCGATGATACCCGTTGCTCTAGGCAATGCCAAACTTAGTAACAGAGCCGAGCAAAAAACTTCCAAGTCGCTGGCGGATTCAGGTATCTTGTGACTTCGCGCAAAAATTGGGGATTGAATGTCTGGAAACGAATACGATCTGGTCGTAATCGGTAGTGGCCCGGCGGGGCAGAAGTCCGCCATTGCCGCGGCAAAGATGCGCAAACGTGTGGCCGTGGTGCAACGCGGGTCCGGAGAAGGCCCGGGTGCCGCGCCAAACATCGGTGGCGTTTGTGTTCACACCGGCACCATTCCCAGCAAGACCTTCCGGGAAGCCGTCTTATATCTCACCGGATTCAGCCAGCGCGCCTTTTACGGCAAAGACTACGTCGTAAAGGCGAACATCTCCATGCAGGACCTCATGTTCCGCGTGCGCGCGGTGGTGCAGCGCGAAGCAGAGGTCATCAGCAATCAACTGCGCAGGAATCAGATCACCATCATCGACGGTACTGCTCGCTTCACTGATCCCCATACGCTTGAGGTGTCTCACCAAGGCCAGCCCGTGCAGACACTCAAGGCGGAGCACGTGATGATCGCTTGCGGCACGCGTCCGGCGCATAACGATGCGATTCCGCTGGATGGCAAACGCATCTTTGACTCCGACCAGATCACTTCGATCGAAAATCTTCCGCGAGAGATCATCGTCGTCGGTGCAGGAGTGATCGGTCTTGAATTCGCTTCAATGTTTGCGGCATTGAACGTGGAAGTAACTCTCATTGATGCTCGTCCCACGCTGCTCGATTTTGCCGATCGCGAGATCATCGAATCGCTTCAATATCAACTGCGTCGCCGGAACACGATCTTCCGCATGGGAGAAAAAGTCGCATCGGTCAGCGTGGACGAAGAACGCGGGCGCGTCTCCGCCAAGATGGAAAGCGGCAAGACGATTCATGGCGAGGCGCTGCTGTACACGGTCGGACGGCAGGCAAACACTGACTTATTGAACATTGAAGCCGCAGGAATCAAGCCCGAACCCCGCGGACAGCTCAAAGTAAACCAATTCTTCCAGACCGAAGTGCCTCACATTTACGCCGCTGGCGATGTCATCGGATTTCCATCGCTCGCCAGTACGTCCATGGAACAAGGTCGGCTGGCGAGTTGCCACATGTTCTCAACGCCGGGCACGCTCGATCCGCGTTTGCTTCCGTACGGGATCTACACCATTCCCGAAATCTCGATGGTCGGACATTCCGAAGAGTACTTGACCAAAGAGAAGATCAACTATGAAGTGGGCATCTCGAAGTACGAAGAGTTGGCCAAAGGACAAATGCTCGGAGACGAACAGGGAATGGTGAAGATCCTTTTCTGCCCGACCAGTTTCAAGATCCTCGGCGTGCATATCATTGGCGACCGCGCTGCAGAAATCGTTCACATCGGCCAGGCGGCCATGAGCCTTGGAGCGCCCATTCATTATTTCCGCGACACAGTCTTCAACTATCCAACGCTAGCCGAAGCATATAAGGTCGCCGCGCTGGATGGTTTGAACAAATGTTGAAAGGCAGTAGTTCGTAGTTAGCAGTTTGAGCGACGCCCTACAACTTCGAACTACGAACAACGAATTACGATCTACGCTCCACCCCGAGGTTCTCCATGCTCTCTCGACGCAATTTCATGCAGCTTGGCACCATTGCCGCCGGTGCCGCCGTCATTCCCGCAAGCGCGCAGAATGACGCCCGCAAAGCCGCGGCATCAGCTCCCGCTATCGCAGCATTGCAGTCGATGAAAGATCAGGCATTTCCCATCACAAAAGAAGAGCGCCGCTCGCGCATCGAACAAGCGCGCAAGTTAATGGCGCAAAACAAGATGGATGCAGTGGTGATGTCGGGCGGAACTTCGCTTATTTACTTCTCCGACATTCGCTGGTGGCTAAGCGAGCGATTTTTCGCCATGGTGCTTCCCGTAAAAGGAGAGCCATTCTTCGTCTCTCCTGCGTTCGAGGAAGACCGCGCGCGGGAGCAGATCACGCAAGGGCCATTCGATTCCAAAGCGGACGTCCGCACATGGGAAGAGCATGAGAACCCGTACGAGCGGCTGGTACAAGGGCTAAAAGATCGCGGCATCGCGGGTGGACGCATCGGGATCGAAGAGCGCACGTACTTCGTTTATAGTGACGAACTCGCCAAGGTTTCGCCAGCTTCGCATTTTGTAAGCGCCACTCCGGTCACTGCCGGATGCCGCATGATCAAGAGCACGCACGAGTTGGAATTGATGAAGCTCGCGAATCGCGTGACGCTGAAAGCCTATGAAGCGGCTTACAAGACGCTGCGCGATCATCCGCGCACGTCGCCCATGACACAGAACGATTTTGCCACGCTGGTATCCGCCGCGCATACAAAGTTGGGATTCAGCGGAGGTGCAGGCGTGCAAGTGGGCGAATACTCAGCGCTTCCGCACGGGTCGGTCACGCCGCAAGCAATTAATGAGAATTCGATCCTGCTGATGGATGGCGGATGCAGTGTCGAAGGGTATCAATCAGACATCAGCCGCACGTTTGTAATCGGCAAGCCGACTGACAAGATGAAAAAAGTTTTCGAGATCGAACACCGCGCGCAGAGTGCGGCATTGGCTGCGGCGAAACCGGGTGTGGCTTGTGAGGCTGTAGATGCGGCCGCGCGCAAAGTCATCGTCGATGCTGGATACGGGCCGGGATACCAGTACTTCGGACACCGCGTCGGTCACGGTATCGGTATGGACGGACACGAATGGCCATATCTCGTAAAGGGCAACACGCTGCCACTCGCGCCAGGGATGACATTCAGTGATGAGCCGGGAATCTACATCCGCGGGGAATTCGGTATCCGCCTTGAAGACGACATGATCATCACCGAGCGCGGCGCGGAGTTGATGACCCCGCAAAGCCCATCCCTCGAGGATCCGTTCGGTACGTAGCTGAACGCGCCGAAGCGCGCGGGCTGATATCCTCTTATCCCATCCCCAACCCACGCGAAGGAAATTGCTCGTTTGCTTACGCCTGACCTTAAGCAGTTCATGAAGTTCGCCGCCACAACAACTCTGGTGCCGGTCTCAAAGACCATCTCTGCGGATCTGCTTACTCCAGTCTCAGCGTTCTTAAGCATCTCGCGAAAAGAGCACCACGCATTCTTGCTCGAGTCTGTGGAAGGCGTAGAGAAAGCCGGCCGATACACGTTCCTCGGCATTCGTCCGTACATGATTCTCTCCTCCCACGGAGATGAGATCACCATTCAGCGGGGAAAGAACACTGAACGTCGCACCGGTAACGCGTTCGAAATGTTCCGTGAGTTACTTGCGGAGCATCGCCCAGCCCATTTGCCAGGACTGCCGCCATTCACCAGCGGCGCGGTCGGATATTTCTCTTACGATGCGGTGCGGCAGCTGGAAAAGATCCCTGAGATCGCATCCGACGATCTGCACATGCCTGATTGCATGCTGATGTTTTTCAATCGCGTGCTGGCGTTTGACCACCTGCGACATGAGATCCACATCATCGCCGCTGCCGATGTTTCCAAAGAACCGGTCAAGCGCGCTTATCAACGCGCACTCAAGGACATCAAGCGCATCGAGCGATCACTGAAATCAGGCGTGCCTCGCTCCGCATTGCAAAAACCTGCAGGACACTCCACTCACCTGAAACTGCGCCGCACTACAGAACACAAGCGGTTTGTTGAAGACGTGGTTCGCGTGAAGGAATACATCGCGGCCGGGGACGTTTTCCAAGCCGTGCTCTCACAGCGGTTGGAGATGGAGCCCGGGCTTCCGCCATTCGACATCTACCGCGCGCTTCGTCGCGTGAACCCTTCGCCATACATGTATTTCCTCCGCATGGGCGACATGCACGTGATCGGCTCGTCACCGGAGATGCTGGTAAAGGTCAATCGTGGCGCAGACGGGAGAAGCAGGTTGCAGTATCGGCCAATCGCCGGGACTCGTCCGCGCGGCGCGGATGAAGCAGACGACCAGCGCCTGGAAGCCGAACTCCGCGCCGATGAAAAAGAACGCGCCGAACACGTCATGCTGGTTGATCTCGGTCGCAACGATCTCGGTCGCGTGAGCGAGTACGGCTCGGTGCATGTGAAAGACCTGATGCACATCGAGCGTTACTCCCATGTCATGCATCTCGTCTCGTCGCTTGAAAGCAAACTTCGCGAAGGCTGTGACGCGATAGACGCATTCGCCTCATGCTTCCCCGCAGGCACGCTTACCGGAGCGCCCAAAGTCCGCGCCATGCAGATCATCGAAGAGTTAGAACCGGTCCGACGCGGAATCTACGGAGGTTCGGTGCTCTACGCAGACTTCGCAGGTAATCTCGATTCCTGCATTGCCATTCGCACGATGCTGATGAAAGGCAAACACGGTTATGTGCAGGCAGGAGCAGGAATCGTCGCCGACTCGGTGCCGCAGCTGGAGCATGAGGAGTGTCTGAATAAGGCGCAGGCATTGGTGCGAGCGGTGGAGCAAGCGCGTGGTTAGTTTCAAGTTTCGAGTTTCAAGTTTCAAAACCGGACGCAGCTAGGGCGGAGGATGAAGGATGGGACACTCGTACAGGGATCTACTCGTCTGGCAAAAGGCAATCTCACTTGTGGCAGAGATCTACAGATTCACACGCGCATTCCCAAAAGACGAGATTTATGGTCTTACAAGCCAACTGCGGCGAGCAGCGGTTTCAGTGCCAAGCAATATTGCTGAAGGGCAAGGCCGTCTCTCAAAAAAGGATTTCAGGCATTTTCTCGGGCAGGCGCGCGGGTCACTCTTGGAAGTAGAAACACAACCCTTGATTGCGCATAAGCTCGGGTATCTGGAGGATTCCAGCACAGAAGCACTTTTGCGCGATTCAGAGGAAGTGAAGAAAATTGAACGGATTGATAACCAGCATGAATACCGATTAATTTAACCGGCTCTAACTCTGATCTGGATTCGCGGTTCCGGCTTCATTCCGTTGTAAATTCGAAATCGATGTACGTTCTGCTTTTGAAACTCGAAACTTGAAACTCGAAACTGACTGATGATCTTCCTCCTCGACAACTACGACTCCTTCACCTACAACCTGGTGCAGTATCTCGCCGAGTTGGGCGAGAAGGTTGAAGTCCGTCGCAATGATCAGGTAAGTGTTGCGGATGTCGCCGCGCTTCGGCCTGATCGTGTTCTGATCTCTCCCGGGCCGTGCACACCGCAAGAAGCGGGGATAAGTGTTGAGTTGATCCGCGAGTTTGCGGGGAAGGTCCCGCTGCTCGGTGTCTGTCTAGGACATCAGGCCATTGGCGCAGCATTCGGTGGCAAGGTGGTCCGCGCAAGAAATCTAATGCATGGCAAGACCAGCGCTATAGAGCACGACGGCAAAACGGTCTTTCGCGATATCCCCTCGCCGATGACGGCGACGCGATATCACTCGCTGATTGTGGAAGAAGCGGGACTGCCCGGCGATTTAGAGGTCACGGCAACGGCAACGGACTTCGACGGGACGAAAGTGATCATGGGCTTGCGGCACAAGCGGTACCCCGTCGAAGGAGTCCAATTCCATCCTGAAAGCATCCTTACCACGCACGGTAAGAAGCTGATTGCAAACTTCTTAGCTCTATAGCTGAGGTTCTATTCACAATTATGTTTGCGGGTTTCAATGCCTCTGGCATAATGGCGTCCCATCAATTCAGAGGACAAGAATGGCACCCAACCCATCGGACTTGCGCAATACCCGGCGTTTCTCACTAAAACTACCGCTTTCGGTGAAATTCGCTGAGGGAGAGGTACAGACCGTCACTGCGCAGACCAAGGATGTCAGTGCACGCGGCGTCTTTTTTTATCTCAATTCCGATGTCGCCGAAGGCTCTCCTATCGAGTTCACGCTGACGCTTCCTCCGGAGATCACATTGACGGAGAGCATCCGTGTTCACTGCACGGGCAAAGTGGTCAGGGTCGATCAGGGTGGCCCCGGCTCGCAAGTCGGCATCGCCGCTGCCATCGATCAATACGACTTCGTCAGCGAGTAATCCTGAAAAACAATCTAGACCGGTTCGACCAGCGCGACAATCGCCTTGATCGCGCGCGGCGTCATGCCAATGCTATGTTTCGCGCTCATGATGGACTGGCGCGCGAGTGAATCCGCCAAGTGACGTTCCACCATCCACCGGTGCCGCTCTGTGATGCCCATAAACGCGTGGATCTGTTTCATCGCCGGCCCTTTGTAAGTAATGGGAGCGCCCAATGCCTGGGCTAGGAATTGTGCCTGCCGCGCAACAAGCCAGGTCAGATCGCTTTCGCGCAGAAGCGGATGCAAGACCGGATCGTAGGACATCTCTTTGTAAAAGCGCTTCACTGCAGCGGTTA
Source organism: Terriglobales bacterium (assembly GCA_025462725.1). Classification (GTDB taxonomy): domain Bacteria; phylum Acidobacteriota; class Terriglobia; order Terriglobales; family Acidobacteriaceae; genus JAICLA01. The sequence goes on from JAOAPE010000011.1 coordinate 197,035, forward strand.
TGCCGCTCATGCCGCCAAGTTGCCGGTAAGCGTCCGGACTGATTGCCGTCTGATTTGTTTGAACTGAAACCTGTGGTGTGGACATTGCTCGCCTCCAAGAATGGGTGACGAAGGCTTCATCGGCAGCGTGGCGCGGGACTTTAGGCGAATGCAAGAAGCCCCAGCCCGGAACGGGAAATACTGCCAAAATCAAGGTTTTCATTGACACCGGGCGTGTACCTGACTAACTTTCTCTGCAACTCCAGCCGATATAGATCTCATGGTCATCATCGGCGACGCCCACTCGGAGTTTGGCGAACTCTTTATGAACGGAAAAAAGGCAGCCCGCGCAAAAGCCGTCTCACGCGTACTCATCGCGGATGACGATCCGCTCGTCCGTGCAGCGGTGGGCGTGCTGGTTTCGCATGAGGCGGACCTCGAGATTGCCGGTGAGGCCACCAACGGAGAAGAAGCGATAGCGATGGCTCAGCAGTTGCGTCCTGAGCTTCTCCTGCTTGACCTGAATATGCCCAAGAAAGCCGGGCTGGAAGCATTGCGCGATATGGGCGACGCTATCCCCGGCATGAAGACCATTCTGCTGACCGTTGCGATAGAAAAGCGGCAGATCGTAGAGGCGTTGCAACTCGGTGCCCGTGGGATCGTGTTGAAGGAAGCCGCGCGCACAGTGCTCATTGATGCCATCCGCGCGGTTATGCAAGGGATGTACTGGATCAACCAGCAACCGGTGAGCGATGTCCGGCGAGTGCTGCATGATTTGGCACCGGCGGTGGCTGTGCATTCTGACAAAGCCACTCTGCTCTCACCCAAAGAGAAGCAGATCGTCACTTACATAGTGGAAGGCTGCACCAACAAGGACATTGCCAAGAGCCTCGAAACCAGCGAGCAAGTCGTGAAGAACCATATGGGAAAAATCTTCGACAAACTCGGAGTTTTCAACCGCCTGGAACTCGCGCTCTATGCACTCGACAACAACATGGTGCAACGACACTGATGCAATGGCACTAACCAATTATTCATTTCGACTGGGAGTAACAATTTGAAACTTTTTCAACTGTGTTTCGCCTTGTGCGTGATCTTTTCCATCGTAGGATGTACGAACGACCTCCGACCCGCCGCACCTCAAGTCGATATCGCTGCTGAAGAAGCGGCGATCCGCGCTGCAGATGCGCAATGGCTCGCGGCGGCGAAGGCAAGAGACACCGAAAAGGCAGTACCTTTCTGGACTGATGACGCTACTATTGCCATGCCCGGCGCGCCTCTGGTATCCGGAAAGCAAGCCATCAAAGAATATGTGGCTAGTTCTTTTGCCTCGCCCGACTTCTCAATCTCTTGGACTACTGACAAAGTTGTCGTTTCCCCCGCCGGAGATACGGCCTACAGCACTGGCGTTGACCAAATTACCTTCAAAGGTCCGGACGGAAAAGCGATGACGGTGAAGAACAACGGAGTGGCGATCTGGAGAAAGCAGAGCGACGGCGCATGGAAAGTCGCCTACGACATTGCGACTCCGGAACCTGCGCCTATAGCTTCGTCCTCAGTTGGCTCTGGTAAGAAGTAAGTCCGCGACCTTCGCCGCGAGTTCCGTGGGCTTCAGGTCGGAGCGGTTGCATAGCACGATGACTGTCACCTTTTCTTCGGGGAAGCGGACAATCCCGGTTTGGAATCCCACCGTGTCGCCGTAGTGCCACATCCTCTTGTGGCCGTTGTACGGATCAAGGAACCATCCGAAGCCATAAGAGACATCTTTGCCCGCCTGCGGATCGGTGTCTCCCGGGCCGCTCGCCCAATTGGGTAATGAACCGTCGGCCAACTTCACGGGCGTTAACGCCGGTACCGTCTCTGCGGCGCTCAGCAGCGTGTGGTGTGCCAGCGCATCGTCCCACTTCGCCAAGTCATCGAGGTTCGAGTAAACACCGCCATCGCCCAGCGTTGCCGATGTCGAACTCTGGTCAGTCTTCTTGAAGACAGAATTGCCCGGTTCTTTGGAATGTCCGAATGCGCGATTCGCCACTTCATTCTTGCCGTTGATGTACGCGACTGTGTGGGTCATCTTCAATGGCCCAAAGATTCGCTGCTGCAGAAAATCGCCGAACGTCATGCCGGAGACCTTCGCCACGATCGTTCCCAAGACCACATATCCGGAATTGCTGTATGACCATTTGGTTCCGGGCGCGAACTCGCCTTTCCTCGCCGTCTTCAAGAGCGCCAGCACTTCCGCATCGCTGATTTGGTGTGTCTCTGTCCACTTGGGCGGACCACCTGCGGACGATGCATCCATCAACTCTTCGTAGTCGGGCAGTCCTGATGTGTGGTTCAGCAGATTGCGAACCGTGATTACGCGTCCGTACTCCGGGAAATCAGGGAAGATCTCTGTCAGCTTCTCGTCATAGCGCAGCTTTCCATCGCGGACCAGCAGCATGATCGCCGCCGCGGTGAACTGTTTTGTGCAAGAAGCCAGCCGGAAGTTCGTCTGCGAATCGATCGGGACGAGTGAACCTACTTTTCGAATTCCGTATCCGCGTTGGAAAAGTGTATTTCCATCTCGCCGCACCAGGACGGCGACTCCCGGCGATTTGTTATCTGAAATGCCCGCAAAGACTGCGTCAATCTGCTGATCAATTGTCTTTGCTTCCTTCATAGACGTGCCGAAGGGCATCGCAGCAAAGACGATCAGAGCTGCCACTGCACGTAGTCTCGTATACATAGTCACGCAATCATAAATCCTTTGTTGTTCATTGCAATCCTTCTTGCAAAGCCTGCTTCCACCTGCAAGAATCCACAACCAAGAATCAAGTCATGTCTGCTCCCGAGCCAAAGACGCCGCCAAAGCGCGACCACAAATGGTCAGCGATGAACCGCCGCGAACTCCTGAAGATCTCTCCTGTATTGCTGCTCGGCGCCTTTGCATTCGAGAAGTTTCAAAAGCCGTTGCTCGATGCCGGGGTGGACTTCAGCGATTGGGCAACAGACAAGCTCTTTCGCGGGCATCATCTCGCACCAACCTTCGCCGATTCCGAACTCACGCCTCTGGAGAAATTTCCGTATAACGGGTACGACGTAATTGAGCCGGAATTTGATCTCGACGCTTGGACGCTCACTGTTGCCGGAGCAGTAGACAAGCCGGGCGAGTACACGCTGGCGCAGATCAAAGCGCTGCCGAAAATAAATCAGAATACGCGACACGTCTGCGTGGAAGGCTGGGATGTCATCGGCAACTACGGCGGCACGCGAATCTCTGACCTGCTGGCTGCTGTCGGTGCGGATACTAAATTGAAGTTTGTTTCTTTCGAATGCGCTGACGACTACTACGAGTCTATTGATATGGCGAGTGCGCTGCATCCGCAGTCGTTACTTTGTTACGAAATGTACGGCAAGCCACTCGATCGCGGACACGGAGCGCCGCTCCGGTTGCAAGTGCCCACAAAGCTCGGATACAAACAGGCAAAGTACATCACCAAGTTGGAAGTCACGAACGTGCTGCAGGCGGGCAAAAACGGATACTGGGAAGACCAGGGTTATAGCTGGTTCGCAGGAATGTGATCATGGCCACTTCAAGATTGCAGATGGATGTCGTCGAAACCGTCTCACCGAAGACCGGCGAGGCCGTTCCTGCTGCTTACGAGCATCCCTGGGTGGTGCGCATGGCGCATTGGGCGAACGCCATCTGCCTCTTCGTCCTGACGGCGAGCGGGCTGCGCATCTTCCGCGCTTTTCCCAGCTTTGGTCCCAAGTTCGAACAGCACAACCTGGTGGATGTACCCAAAAACTTGACCATTGGCGGATGGCTCGGCGGCGCGCTGCAATGGCACTTCACCTTCATGTGGATATTCATTGCCACGGGAGTCGTCTATCTCGGTTACCAGTTGTTCTCCGGCCACTACAGGCAGGTACTGTTCACGCCCAAAGACATTCGCGGCGTTTGGCCTATGGCGCGGCACTATTTTCTCTTCGGTCCCAAACCGCCGGTCACTGAGGCTTACAACCCGCTGCAGAAGCTGGCCTACACCTCTGCTGTGGCATTCGGCGTTCTCTCAGTGCTGACTGGATTAGTCTTATACAAGCCGGTTCAATTTTCGCTGCTCGCGGCGATGATGGGTGGGTTTCACTACGCGCGCATCTGGCACTTCGCGGCGATGCTGGGATTCCTGGCATTTATTCCCGGACACCTCATCATGGTCGCCATTCACGGGTGGGACAATTTCTATTCCATGATGATCGGATGGAAGCGCGACCCGGAATACTTGCGGAAATAGTTACTGTCGCGCCAACGCCTTCCGCATACAGCGGACACAAGGCACGTATCCGTTTTGTACCGCTTCGGATGCACTTACCATCCGCGGCTTTCCGTGAAGCGCGGTGCATTTCGGATCGTGAAACGTCTTTCCGCCCGCAACAACAGCCACCTGCTCGGCCGGAATATTGACGGCTGGCTGGCTGTGTTCGGAAAGGATCGGCTGGCTTGGATTGCGGCTTGTTGCGGCATCCAGCCCCACTGCAATGGCCACTACCGCAACTGCGGTTGTTAGCGCGAGCCGAACAGTAGCTTTCATAGTGACCTCCGCAGGCTGCGTTCCGGAAACACAAACGCCGGACAGCCACATTATAGGACTGTCCGGCGCAGGTGAAACAGTTTTCGAAAGCTGACGACTACTTCTTTGCTTTTGCGTCTTTCTTCATGTCGTCGTGCTTCATGTCCTTCATTTCGTCTTTCTTTGCTTCGTCTTTCTTGGCGTCGTCCTTCTTCATCTCATCTTTCTTCGCTTCAGCCTTCTTTGCGCCCTTCTTCTTTGCAGGCGCGGCGGCATTTTCGTCTTTCTTGGGAGCGTCTTTCTTGGCGTCGTCGGCGGCGAAAGCGAACGAGGTTGCTAGGATACACATGGCGATGATGCTCGATGCAAACTTCTTCATTTTGTTTCTCTCCTGAAATTTTTCAATTTGGTAATGCGAAATGGGGCCCTTGGGACAGAACTCCTCCGTCAAGTTTGATAGCCATCTGAGATGTCACTTGAGGGGCATCTATTTATACAGGGAATTCCGGAAAATGGAACATGATTCTGAAACAAAAAAAGTCCGGACTGCAAAGCAGTCCGGCCCCGTAGTAGCTTCCCGCTTTTAGAAGCTCAGCTTAAGGCCGAGCTGCATGGTGCGAGGATCACGTGTTGAACGAACCAAGTTGTAGGAGGCACTGTTCGTGGCGAACGACGAGCAGCAGATCGGGTTCGTGTGGTTCAAGGCGTTATAGGCTTCGGCGCGGAACTGGCCGCCGAACCGTTCTGAGAACTTGATGTTCTTGAACATGCCCATATCTATACGCCAGAAACCAGGCAGGCGAACATTGCCGGGACGTTCTGACGGAATCGTCGTCTGTCCGGCAACCGGGTTGGTGAAGGCAGCGGCATTGAACCAGCCGCTGTCATAGGTGTGTGCGCCTCCGGAGTTCGGATCGCCCACTTGGTTTGCACGGAACAAGCAAGGAGAAGGCCCAAGGCAATCGCCGCCAGTTGGATCAACCGCCTGGTTAGACGATACCGTTGCCGGGAGCCCGGTTTGGAAGGTCTGGATGCCGGAGAATTCCCAGCCGCCGAGAACGTGTCCAACGAAGCCCTTTTGCTCAATGAGCCATGGAATGTCCCAGACAAAGTTGCTGGTCCATACATGTCTCCGATCACCGATTCCAGGCCCGTAATTGTTGTCACGGATATGCCCTTGAATCGGCATGATCGCTCCGGTGGTGCGGTCCGCTTGATAAGTAGTCAAGCTATGCGACCAGGTGTACGCGATGTTGAACATGGTGTTGCGTGAGAACTTCTTCTGTAGCTGCGTCTGAAGTCCGTGATAGTTGGAGGTGTAGACACCGCGAACAGCCGGCGCGCCGGAGTATCCGACGTATGGCCGAAGCGCGTTCAGCAAGCTGGTGTTAGCAGCGGTAACAACCGGGGCTGCGCCGAAGGAGATGACGTTAGCTCCGAGCGGCCCACCCTTGCAAGGCGTTGCAGCTGTGCAAGCGAGGTAAGAGTTTTCCGCGGGTTGGTTGATGTCAATGAAGCCAGGAAGCCGGATACCGCTATTTCCGTAGTAACCAACGTCCAGGATGAACCCGTTGGCGAGGTCACGCTGAAGGTCCAAGCTCCATTGTTCCGTATAGGAAGGATGGTAGTTGGGGTCGATTCTGCTTTGTGCCTGTGTGATCGCTTGCGGAATCCCGTTCGCAGGAACTGCAGCGCCGCCCGTGGCATTCGCTGTAGTGACGTTTGTAAAGCTCAATGCGTTCTGGAACCCGCTACCCAGGAAGATGTCATTTTCGGCATTTCCGTAGATGGTAGCGCTGTCATAGAACATTCCAAAACCGCTGCGGACTGCGGTCTTTCCATCACCCCATGGATCCCATGCAACGCCCACGCGTGGTGCAATCGCGGCGTTGTATTCCGGGCCCAACTTCTCGCCATAAGGAGAGAGGTGGCCGGTGACTCCCGCCGGAGGATGAGCGAAGACGTATCCGTTAAGCGGGTCATAGTTGGGGTTGCAGGCGCTGGTAAACACGCCCGTCGCATTGTTCTTGGTCACGTCGTTGGAGCCGTTAGCCAAAATGCAAGGAGCTTTCGCCGGGTTATAGGTGGAAGGGTCGAAGTTTCCCAACAGTCCGAGCGCGTCGGTGGGCTGGCGGAATAACGAATGACGAATTCCGTAGCTGATGGTCACGTTCTTCCGGGCTCGCCAGGCATCCTGCACGTAATACTCGAACTGGTTGGCGCGGATGTCCGCGGTCAGGTCGAGGAAGTTCTGCGTGAAGGTACCTACTCGTCCGAGCAGGAAGTTCGCCCATGACTGTTCAAAGCTGAAGGCGCAGGTTGAGCCTGCGGCTCCTGCCGTTCCCACGCAAGGAGTGGGATTGGTAGCTGAGACTGCAGCAGTCGTTGGGAGGCCGTTTGTATTGAATGCATACTGCGCCTGGTTGCCGTTGCCATTGTTCTCATTCTTCCGGTACTTATACCAAGTGCCGCCGAACTTGATGCTATGGCTGCCCCAAATCTTCGTTACGTTGGCCATGAACTGGTGATTGACGTTGAAATCCCGGTAAGGACCAAATGTTGCTGGTGCCGTGCCGCCCGTCATCGACAAGCTAGGTACGCGACCCAATGTCGTGGCAAACGGAAGCTTTCCCGCTGTTGCTGCAACGATGTTAGGAGCATTGCCGGTATTCATCAGTCCCGCGGGGTCGCTCAAGATAGCGCCGTAAGAGTAGGTGTAACCGGGTTCGATCAACCAACTCTGATTCGGTGCTATGGTCGCCCGGAGCGTGTAGTTCTTTCCCGGTGAATTGGTATCGGTATTACCAACGTTATCCAGTGCAATATTGGTGAACAGTCCACCCGGCTCGCGAGTCGGGATCGAATCGCGCAGGATCTTGCCGTTGATGGAGAACTTGTTGTTGAAGTGGTGGTCGATCTTGTAAATCTCTTCGCGGAAATTGAAAAGCCCGCGCAGAGTGGAATTGTTGCCAAACGGATCGGACGCGACCGCTGCGTTTGGTTGCGGGTACTTCGAGAAGATGTCCGTCATGTACGCTTTGGCGATCGGATCGAACGTCCCGGGCGCGATGGTCGTGCTTGTCGCCGTACATTGGTTCGAAACATTGAACGCTACGCAGACAGGAACACGGAAAGTTCCCCCCATCATTGCCGATGTCGGGACTTCAGCGTGCGCGTTGGTGTAAACGATGTTTCGGCGGACTTCCTCTGAGAAGAAGAAGAAGGTCTTGTCCTTCTGCTCGTAGATCTTTGGGATCCAGACCGGGCCGCCAATAGTGCCGCCGAAGTTGTGATAGCGCAAGATCGGAGGACGATTGGTTGTGCCGTTCGTAAGCTGCGTGCGCTTGTTGAAATAATTGTTCGCATTGAATGCATCATTGCGTGCGAACTCGTAAACGTTTCCATGAAATGCACTCGTACCAGACTTGGTGATGACGTTGATCTGCCCGCCGCCGGCTCGTCCCAGTTCAGGATCGTATTGCCCGCGGATGACCTTGAATTCGGAGATAGCGTCAACGTTTGGAAAAGCGAGAAGCGTCAAGTTCGAGCCACGGTCCACGTTGTCGGCGCCATCAATCATGTAGTTGCTCTGTTCGCGGCGTGCGCCGTTGACGGAAAATGCCGTCAAGCTGGTGCCTTGCGGAGCCAATGCTCCTACGTAGATCTGGTCGAAGTTGCCGGCATCAGAGACGCCAGGAACCAGCACTAGAAGCTGTTCCCAATTGCGGCCATTCAGCGCTAGTTCTCGTACTTGCGTGCCGGTGATCAAGCCGGATGCCGTAGCGGACTGCAATTCCACCTGCAATGCTTCCGCGGCCACGTCCACCGTGTCAGTCGAACTGCCGACCGTCATTTTCGGATCGAATGTCAGTTTTTCATTCACGTGCAGGTCGATGTTAGAGATGACTGCTTTCTTGAAATTCGCCGCCTCAGCAGTTATTGAATAGTGTCCAATCTGCAGAGACGCCGCTGAATACTCTCCTTTGTCACTTGTTGTAAGAGTTCGAACCACTGCGTTAGTGTCGGTGTTCGTAACGGTGACCTTTGCATTTGGCACTACTGCGCCGCTCTGGTCTTTCACCGTTCCTACGATTGATCCTGTGACCACTTGCGCTGGCAGACTAAGACAGCAGCAAAGCATCAGGATTGCGACGTGCAGAATCCTTCTTGAAACCATATCGCCTCCACATGGAATTACTTTTGGTGTCGTTTTAACTTGATTTTTTGGGGGTTAACGAACTTCGGGGCGACTATAGCAAAGTTTTTGTTTGTTCTGTCAAGAGGTGAAACGAGCAATTTTGAGACCACTGGATTGATTCTGACGAAGCTGTGAGGAAGGAATTTCTGATTACGTTTTTGTCACGCCCGAGTCGCCTGTTTTCGCTTGACGTTTTCGAACAGAACAAATGTGGGATAGCTGCAACCGAGTATCACCAGCGAGTAAACGCTGTTTCTCAAGTCGCTGGCTACGGCTCCCACCAGGAAAGCGACGTATACACAGAGAGCAAAACCGGTAGTCCATGGATATCCCCAGGCGCGATACGGCCGTTGGCGGTCAGGCTCCCGTTTTCGCAGAACAAAGACTGAGATCAACCCGAGCACGTAATTCAGCGCGAAGAAGAACGCTAGCACTGCAACTACTTGATTAAATGTCCCGGTCGCAATGAAAGCCAAAGCGACAACCGTGGAAACGAGTAGAGCCACGTCCGGTGTGCCGCCTGCATTCACCCTCGATGCGCTCTTTGGGAACAGTCCATCGCGACTCATTGCAAATGGGATTCGGCACATCATTAATAGATAAGCATTGATGGCGCTCATCATGGAAACGATCATGATGATCTGGATCACCGTATCCCCGTGTGCGCCCCAGATCGCCTTCGCGGCGGTCCCTAGCGCGAGTTTGTCGCCCGCAATCTGTCCGATGGGCAATATATGAATGAGTGCCGCGTTTAGCAGCACATATATAAGGATGATCGACGCCAATCCACCGAGGATGGAGCGCGGGATGTCATGGTCCGGCTTCGTCGTCTCTTCCGAGAAGTAGATGATTCCCGCCCATCCGTCGTACGCGAAGATCACGGCTTGGATGGACAAAATCACAGCCGCAAACAGTTTTATTCCCGACGGCATCGCAACATTCGTTGTCGCAACTTGTGCCGCGGGCTTCGCCGTGAAACACACCACTACAAACGCCATGAATGCCAATGCTTTAAGGAAAGTACTGATCTGTTGAAATCGGCTACCCACGCGGATTCCCGCCCACTGCGATAATGCAAGCACCACCACGATGCTCAATGCGATCATCGTCGTATGTCCCTGGGCTGCGGGAACCAGCAATCCGAAATATTCGCCGATCACGATGGCAACGGCCGATGTCGAGCCGCAGTTGGAAAGCCAATCCGTCCATCCGATCACAAATCCCGGATACTCGCCCAGCGCCTGCCGAGTGAAAACATAATGTCCGCCCGAACGCGGTAGCATCGCTCCGAGTTCGGCAAACGATGGCGCGGCGATCAAGGGAAACAGCCCGCCGATGATCCATATGCCGAGAAACAAAGTCGCACTTGGCAGATAGCCGGCGATATCTCCCGGAGTGCGCAGGATTCCCGCCCCGATCGTATTCCCCACCGTCACTGCGAGACCAAAGGCCAGCCCGAGGATGCGGAGCAATCCGTGTTCAGATCTCTTTGTTTCCATCGACGATACGAGAGACATGGGCTTAGTGCAGGGAAGCGCGACTGATTCTAGCCTCGTTCCAATAGCCGTGCGTATAATTTCGATTCGGAAGGACTGCGTGCCAGAAAAATTATCCATCGATCCCGACATCAGCAAATCCTGGACACTCCCTGCTCACGTCTATGTAGATCCTTCGGTTTTAGAACGGGAAAAGAAGCAGATTTTTTCCCGGACATGGCAGATCGTAGGACGTCGAGATCAAGTCGCGAAGGCCGGCGACTTCTTCACTGCCGAACTTGTCGGGGAGCCTCTTCTTATCGTTCGTGACACTGCAGGCGCACTTCGCGGCTTCTACAACGTCTGTCGCCATCGTGCAGGTCCGCCCGCAACCGGGTGCGGCTCGCGGAAAGTTTTTCGTTGCGGATATCACGGTTGGACTTACGGTCTCGATGGCCGTCTTTTGAACGCTCCGGAATTTGAAGGCGTGCAGGATTTCCGTACGGAAGAGTTCGGGTTGAAGCCTGTGAACGCCGCTGAGTGGGGAGCTTGGATTTTCGTCAATCTCGACGACAATGCCGCGCCGCTTGTCGCGGCCCTCAACGAACTTCCTGCGCAGGCTGCTGCATACGGCTTAGAGGGACTGAAACTCCACTCTCGCCGCGACTATGTGATGGATTGCAATTGGAAGGTGTACATCGACAACTATCTCGAGGGATACCACCTTCCGAGTGTGCATCCGAGTTTGAATCGCGAACTGGACTACGGAAAATATGTGACGGAAACCTTCGCGCGTCACTCGAAGCAATCGAGTCCCATCCGCGGGCCTGAAAACGAAGCCACCGTCGACCGCCGCTATAAGCAGACTGACAACGCCATGGCTGCGGAATATTTCTGGATCTATCCCAACTGGATGCTCAACTGCTATCCCGATAATGTTTCTCTGAATATCATTCTTCCGCTCTCGGCGGAAAAAACGTTGGCCATCTTCGAGTGGTACTTCAATGAGAGCGTGTTAGGAACGGATGTCCCCGAAAGCACGGTCAAGTTCAGCGACGAGATCCAACTTGAAGACGGCGCAATCTGCGAGACTGTCCATCGCAATCTAAAGTCGAGCAGCTACACTCGCGGTCGTTTCAGCGTGAAGCAGGAGAAATGCGTTCATCACTTCCACCGCTTATACGCTGACCTCTGCACTTTTTCTGGCTAGAGATTCTTACGCAGACACTGAACGCGACTTCTCTTGCGGCGCAGTTTGCTGTTCGCGATGATGTTTTTCCGCCTGCAGTACTCGCACCGTCATCGCCAGAAAGATTGCGACCACTGGATAAACCTGCGCAGTCAGTGAGTTGTTGTGCTGTTGTTCCGCCAGGATCATGGCATCCACAGCGAGATATCCGCCCAGTAGCAGGAACACGAGTCCCGCAAGTTTGAAGTGCATAAATCCCCCCAGTTTTTTGTTTGGCACACCATCCCACCCGAAGTCAGCCTTGTCAATGATTCTCTCAACGTCGTCCAGCTAGTCTGTCGCAACTTGTCCTACTCTGGCGTACTTAGAAGTGACAACTTGCATCCAGCTACTCTGCTCCAAGTTCCTGTTCGTACCGGTGCCGACTGCACCGAGTCCAGGAGAAGCAGAATGAAGTATTGCCCTTCGTTGTTCTTAGCAGCGTCTTTTTGCACGTTTGTTGCAGGATGCGGCAGCAGCATGAGTCCAGCCCCGCAAAGTGTTACACAACAAAACAATCAGCCCTCCAAACCTCCGGTTGTGATCTCCACGACCCAGCAGTCCAGCGCGAATCATCGGGTGTTCGTGGCATTCAGTCATGCCATGGATGCCAGCACCATCAATTCGGAAAACTTGTCCATCAACGGTGTAAGCAGCACTGTCAGCTACGACGCGAAGAACAAGATCGCGTATATGTCGCCGAGCACACAGCTTTCGAATGGAACCGTTTACACGGCCAAGGTTTCGAACGCCGTTCGTGACACCAAAGGCATGAACCTGGCCGCAAATTACAACTTCGCGATCTTCACCGCGCCGGTCGTCGATACCACCGCTCCCACCATCATCGGCTTTGACACGGGATGCGTTGCTACTGGAGGTCCCGTCCACGTGACTTTTAGTGAAGCGATGGATTCATCCACGATTACCGCCAGTTCCTTTTTCGTCTTAGGAACAACTGGTTCGGTGAGCTACGACCCAATCACGCACATCGCGTCCTACACTCCGTCGAGTCCGCTTACTGCGGGTGCAACGTATTTTGTCAGTGTGAATGCTTCCGTAACGGACTTGGCTGGCAATCATCTCAGCTTGGGCAACGGCTCTGGACAGGAATTCCAATGGCAGATCACAGTTTGCAACACGCCACCTCCAGGGAACTTCTGCAGCTATACCAAGGGTGGATATGCCGGCCCCGGAGCCCCCGGACAATTGCTGGACAACAACTACACAAGCGTCTTCAGCTCCGGATTGACGATTGGCATCAACGATGACAGCGGTCCGCAGCATCATGACATCTGGACCGCAGATTCGACCGGCCTGCTGAGCTTGAAAACCTTCCTGACTTCTCCGGCAGGTGGAGCTTCCGGAGCGCTGACGGCGGATGCAACGAACCCGGTTGCCACCGGCAGCGGTAATCTTCCCGAGCAAGTGGCAGCATTAACCATCAATGTGGGATTGAGCGGCGTCAGCGGCGATCCTGCGGGCTTCGGTAATCTCGTGCTTCACGATACGGGCGGAAGTTTGGATGGTTCGACTGTCGCGGAAATCCTCGCGGCGGTAAATTCAGCGCTCGCCGGAAACGGATTGCCGTCGGGATACACCTTCGATACTCTCAACGATCTGATAACCAACCTTAACGAATCGTGGGACAACTGCCAGCAAAGCACTTGGGGTGCAGCCCATTTGTCAGTAGCTGTGGATTAGTCAAACAAGGCGGGGCGGTGCCGAAACAACGGTACCGCCCCGCAAATTTCTTCTGCTCCGGACTGCGTTATCCCCACAAAATTTTGTCTTCAACTTTCCCCATCTACTTAGCTAACTAATCATTCCCGTTTCAGTCAAAAGCAGAGTCCACTAGGGTATTCGTCGCGGACGTACTCTGGCCTGAGTGGAATATAATCGCTGGGCTATTTTAGGGGAGCTTCGTGAAATCCACTGTGGTTGGGAATCCCGCGTCTGAAAGTGCTGGGCGGCAGACCCAACTTTCGCAGACGCCCGCTCCGCCGTCCTCCGGCGCGGAGCATTCAGTCGTAAAGCCGCCGTCTCATCGAAAACGTAACATTATTATTGTGGTAGCCGTGCTCGCCGTTGGCGGATTCCTCGCCCTGCGCTCGCGCAATGGCGGCGATCAATCAGCCTCGCTCGCTCAGCAGACCACGATCGTCAAACGCACCGACTTCCTTCGCCGCGTTCGCATTCAGGGTACGGTCGAAGCCGTCTCTTTTCACGCTATCGCCGCGCCCAGACTTTCCGGCCCCGGTTCAGGGTCGCTGATCCTCACAAAGCTTGCCGCCAGCGGCAAGAACGTGAAAAAAGGCGAACTTCTGGTCGAATTCGATCGGCAGACACAGATCAAGAACGCACTCGATCGTCAGGCGGATTACGTCGACTTCGTTCAGCAGATCGAGAAGAAGAAGGCGGACCAGGCAGCGGCGCAAGCTGTGGACCAGACCGCGCTCAAGCAAGCCGAGAACTTGATGCAGTCTGCTGCGCTGGAACTGAAGCGCAATGAGATCGTCTCCCGCATCGACGTCGAGAAGAATCAGCAGAATTTCGAAGAGGCGAAAGCCACCTTCGAGCAACTTCGTTCCACCTTCGACCTCAAACGCCGCGCCGCGCTGGCCGAGATCCGCTCACTTGAGATTCAGCGTGACCGCGCCAAGAGTTCGATGGACTACGCGCAAAAGAACACTGAGCGTCTCGCGATAATCTCTCCTATCGACGGCATCGTAGTCCTGAACACCATCTGGAAAGGCGGACAGATGGGTGAAGTGCAAGAAGGCGACGAAGTCCGTCCCGGCGTTCCGTTCATGCAAGTGGTCAACGCTGGCGCCATGCAGGTTCGCGCCCGCGTGAATCAAGCGGACATCTCCATTCTCTCCGCCGGACAAAATGTTCGTGTCGGTCTCGACGCATATCCTGACCTCTCATTCGGCGGGAAGATCGAGCGCATCGCGGCTATCGGCGTGACTAGCGGGCTCTCGCAAAAGGTTCGCACATTCCAAGTGCTCTTCACCATCGACGGCACTGATCCAAAGCTGATGCCGGACCTTTCAGCCTCCGTTGACGTTGAACTCGCGAAAAAGCCTTCGGTCTTGATGGTTCCGCGTGACGCCGTGGTGACCAACGGCAAGGAAGCGTACGTTCTCACGGGCAGTGTCGGCTCATTTGAAAAGAAACAAGTAAAACTCGGCGAGATGAGTGACACCCAGGTAGTAATCGAATCCGGATTGGAAGAAGGAGCGCAAGTTTTGCGCAACGCCTCGCAATATGAAAAGACTATTTAATAAACGCGGCATCGCCGTCGTCGCGACTGTCGTAGTCATCGTCGCAGGAGGACTTTTCGCAGCCCGCTCCGTCAACGCGAAAGCAACAGCGGCCATTCCCACGGCGGAAGTCAAACGCGGCGAATTCGTTGACTATCTAAAGATTCGCGGCGAGATCAAGGCGCGAAACTCGAAAGTGCTCACTGCGGCTTCCGGTTCCGGCGACTTGCAGATCATCAAACTCGTGCATACGGGGACGCAGGTGAAGAAGGACGACATTGTCATTCAATTCGATCCCACCACGCTTCAACGCACGCTTGAACAAAAGCAGACAGAATTGAAATCCGCGGAAGCTGAGATTCAGCGCCAGCGCGCTGAAGGCCACATGACTGAAGAGCAGAATCTCACCGACTCGCTCTCTGCAAAATACAACGTCGAAGTCGCCAAGCTTGAGAGCAACAAACAAGAGATCCTTTCTGATATCGACGGCCAGAAGAACAAGCTGACGCTCAACAACACGCAGCAAAAACTTTCCGAATCCCAGCAGAAGCTCAAGTCCGGACAGCTCGGCCTTGCCGCTGATGTCGAGATGAAAAAGAAGAAGCGGGACAAAGCTCTCTTTGACGTTCAACTCGCTGAACGGCAGATTGCCGCGCTCACAGTTCGCGCGCCCGCCGATGGAATGGTTACGGTACTCCCGAACTTCCGCGCTGTGATGTGGGGAACGCCTCCTCCTGATTTCAAGGAAGGCGATCGCGCATGGCCCGGCGCTGCGGTCGCGGAGATTCCTGACCTCAGCCAGATCCGCTTTGAAGCACGCATTGACGAGTCTGATCGCGGACGCCTCAACGCCAAACAGCAGGCAAACGTTCATATCGATGCCGTGCCTGACAAAGATTTCACCGCCACCATTCGCGATATCAGCACGCTCGCAAAACTCGACCTTAGCGGATGGCCGCCGGTAAAGAATTTCGCGATCGACATTCAGATCGATGCGACGGACCCGCGCATTCGTCCTGGCATGAGCGCCAACAGCCGTATTGCGGTGGAAAACATTCCGGACACTATTCTCGTCCCCGCCGAGGGCATGTTCCAGAAGAACGGACGTTCTGTCGTTTACGTCCAGAAGCGCACAGGATTTGAAGAGCGCATCGTCCAAGTGGGACGCCGCAACGGCACTACGGTGCAAGTTGTTTCCGGCTTGCAAGGCGGAGAGCGCGTCGCATTGAAAGATCCAACCGAAACAGCAGGGGAAAAGCAATGAGCCGCATAGCAAAACGCGGAGCAATACTCGGAGCAGCACTCACGGTGCTGGTCATCGTAGGCATCGCAGTGGGCGCACGACAGTTGCAGCCCGCGGAAAATCTTATTCCCACCAATCTCGTCAAACGTGGCGAGGTTCCGATCGACGTCATCACCATGGGCGAATTTCGCGCTCCACACAGCGCCATGATGGTCGCTCCGCAAGTGAATGGCACGCTGCAGATCATCTCCATGCTCACGACCGGTGCAAAAGTTAAGACCGGGGATGTGATCGCTGAGTTCGATCCCAGCGAACAGGAATACAACTACGAACAGGCCGATTCTAATTTTCGCCAGGCTGAGCAAGAGATCGTGAAAGCAAAAGCTGATTCCGCCGTAAAAGCAGCGGAAGACCAGACCGCGCTACTGAAAGCCAAGTTCGACGTTCGCCGTGCTGAACTCGAAGTCCAGCGCAACGAGCTACTCAGCGAGATTGATGCCAACAAAAACAATCTTGCTCTTGAGGAAGCCAAGCGCAAGCTGAAACAGCTTGAAGGAGACGTGAAATCGCGCGAACTCGCAGGGCAGGCCGGGCTCGAAGTGGTGATGGCCAAGCGCGACGCTGCGAAAATCGCCATGCAAGTCGCCAAGACCAACATCGAGAACATGACCATCAAGTCAACCATCGATGGCGTTGTGTCTGTAAAAGAAAATCGTGATGCGAACGGCGGGTTCTGCTGCCCTCCGGGCATGGTTTTGCCGGAGTATCGCGCCGGCGATTTGACTTTCCCCGGTCGGCCGCTCGCCGAAGTGCTTGATCTTGATCAGATGGAAGTCCAAGCCAAGATCAGCGAGAACGACCGCGCCAATGTCAGCGCGAACCAGCTTGCAGAAGTGAGAGTGGACGCGCATCCCGGTCTCATTTATCCCGCGAAGGTGAAGAGCGTCGCCGGACTCGCCGGCCGCGACCGCTGGAGCAACGAATCTTCCAAGATGTTTGATACAAGTTTCCTGCTCTCCCAGGCTGTCACTGACCTGAAGCCCGGAGTCTCCGCGCTCGTGGTGATTCACGGCAACAAATTGAGCAACGTTTTATATCTCCCGCCGCAGTGCCTCTTCGACCGCGACGGTAAACAGATCATCTATGCCAAGACTGAAGCAGGATTCGAACCCAGGGAAGTCCAAGTGAAATATCGCACTGAGACTCGCGTCGTTGTAGAAGGCATCAATGAAGGTGTTGAGGTCGCGCTGGTGAATCCCACCATCCGCTCTGGCGCCTCTGCAAAAGAGAAGAAGGCTGCCGGGGGAGCGATGTAATGGCCCTTGACTCCTCGCTGCACATCTCTTTCAAGGAAAGATTTCAGGCCAACTATCTGCAAGACCTCGACATGGGTCTGCAGAACCTCATGCTGCACAAATTGCGCTCGCTGCTGACCATGCTTGGCATGATCTTCGGCGTCGCTGCCGTGATCGCGATGTTGTCCATCGGCGCAGGCGCGCGACAGCAGGCAATGGCCTTCATCGAGCAGCTTGGCGTGCGAAACCTTATCGTCGAGGCCCGCGAGTCAGTCACCTGGGACGATCTGCAAAAAGTCAGAAAGACTTCCAAAGGACTAACGCTTCAGGATTACCGCGTCATCAGTGCCAGCGCTACGAATGCGCTTGAATCCACGCCGCGCAAACGGTTCACTCCCAGCAAGATTCTTCCCAAGCCGTCTGGCGATCTGCCGGTCGTCTACGGTGTGAATCCTAACTATCAGAAGATTGCTAATCTTCGTCTGGTTGCGGGAAGATTTTTTGACAACGTGGAAGCCGAGCGCGCGGTCCCTATGGCGGTGCTCGGAGAGGCCGCAAAGACCGCGATCTTCGGCCAGGATGACAGCATCGGCAAATATATAAAGGTCAACGATCAATGGCTGCATGTGATCGGTGTGGTCGGTCCGCAACTGAGTGCCGGCGGAGCCATTGAAGGAGTTCCCAGTCAGGACCTCAACAACCTCATCTATGTCCCGCTGAACACTGCGTTGTTCCGTCTCGAAGACAACCGCAGTGACATGAAGGACGAGATTGACGGCATCTACCTTCAGCTCAGCAATGCTTCCGAGAGTCCGAACACCGCAGAGATCGTGCGCGGCGTGCTGAACCTCTCGCACCACGGGGCGCCCGACTTCAGCATCATGGTTCCCGCAGAATTGTTGGCTCAGCAGAAAAAGACACAGCAGGTATTCAACCTCGTGATGGTTGCCATTGCGTCGATCTCGCTGCTGGTCGGCGGCATCGGAATCATGAACATCATGCTCGCTAACATTCTCGAGAGGATGCGCGAGATCGGCGTCCGCCGCGCTTTGGGTGCTCGCCGCAAAGACATCGTCCGCCAGTTCCTCGTCGAGGCGGTGCTGATCTCGTTCCTCGGCGGCATGTTGGGCATCATCATGGGATTGAGCATGTCAAAGATCATCGCGCTGCTCGCGGGATGGTCAACGGTGACAAGCATCAGTTCCATCGTTCTCTCGTTCGTGTTCTCAGTCTCCGTCGGATTGATCTTCGGACTCTATCCGGCAATGAAGGCAGCAAAACTGGATCCAGTGGAAGCAATCCGCTACGAATGATTTCGTAGTCGAGATTATCAAGAACAGATACTCAGGAGTGTTTATGAGCAGGTTGCGGGAAAGTCTCGTCTTAATCGCCGTTTTGATCCTCAGCGCAGCACTGAGCGCGCAGACCTTTCCCACCACCAAGTATTTCGACGGCCTTTTCCATACGCCAACGCCTGCGATGTCCGTGCCCGGTTCGCAGGGCATCGATGAATTTGTCGTCAATGGCAAACTCACGCTCGGACTCCAACACGCCGTCAAGCTTATGCTGATGAACAACACTGACATCCGCATCAATCAACTGCAGTACGCGCAATCGATGTATGCCGTGCAGAAAGCCTACGGCCCGTTCGATCCCGTTTTCACTGCCAGCGCGCGTCCGCAGCGTTCCACATCGCCGACTACATCAACCCTCCAGGGTGCGCAAACGCTGAGCGATCTGACCCAGCCGACCACAACCAATTTCAGCCAGACGTTCATGACGGGAACGAATTTTCAGGTCGGCTTCAACACCACGCGCTCCACCACTAACAGCAGCTTCGCCACGTTTAATCCTTCATTTTCATCCGGCACCACCTTCAGCCTTGCGCAACCCTTGCTTCGCGGACGCGGATGGGCAATCAATCGCGCTCCCATCGTCGTCGCGCAACGAAACGTCAAGCAGTCCCGCGCGACATTCGAGACGCAACTCAACGAAGCCATCTTGAACGTCATCAACCAATATTGGGCGCTCTCGCAGGGGCAGCAGAGCCTTGCTGTGGTGAGAGAGTCGCTGAAACTCGCGGAAGAATCTTACAAGCGCGATAAGCGCGCCCTCGAACTCGGCGCTCTTTCGCCGCTCGAGATTTATCGTTCCGAAGGGACTGTTGCCCAGCGCCGCTTGCAAGTTATCCAGGCGGAGTACGCCATCAAGCCGCTTGAGGATCAGCTCCGCCGCACCATCGGCGCGGACCTCGACACCCGCCTCTCCGCCCTCGACATTGAACTCACTGAAAACGCCGAGCCAACGGGGGAACTCGCGGTGGTCGATATTCCCGCAGCGCTCGAGATGGCGATGAGCAAGCGCCCGGAACTCGAAGCCGTGCGCCAGCAACTTGCGAACGATGACACTAACGTCCAGATTGCCAGCAATAACCTGAAGCCTGACCTCAACGTCTCCGGCTTTTACACTTCCAACGGCCGCGGCGGGAACCAGATTGACACCACCACCGGCACTCCGATCATCACCCCCGGAGGATTCACTGACTCGCTTGACCAACTCGGCTCTTTCAATTTCCCCACCTACGGTGTGAGCCTCTCTCTGCGTTTGCCGCTGCGTAACCGCTCGGCTCAGGCCGACCTCGGCACGGCGATGCTCTCAAAGAGAAGCAATCTCTATCAGCTCCGCTCGAAGCAGCAGGCTATCAATCAGGACGTCCGCAACGCGGTACACCAGCTTGAGGAAGCAAAGCTATCCATAGCCGCCGCCGGAATCTCGCGTGATTTGGCCAAGAAGACACTCTCCGCCGAACAGCGCAAGTACGAACTCGGCGCACAGACCATCTTCTTCGTGCTCGATGCGCAGAACGTATTCGAGCAGGCGCAACAGAGCTACGTGCAATCACTGATCGGATATCAACAGGCTGTCGCTGCCTTCGACCGCGCAACAGGGAACCTGCTGGAACGCAACAAGGTGTTGATCGAAGACGCCACTCGCTAGATTCATTTCAACGCTTAAGATTGTCATCCTGAGCGAAGCGCAGCGGAGTCGAAGGATCCCTATGATCGCCAAACCTTCCGCATCTACCAGAACTGAAATATTTTCCCCTCTGTGTTCCTCTGTGCTCTCTGTGGTTCAAGGTTTTACTTTCGCAGATACCTCGGCCGGCAGATCCTCCGCACTCCATTCAAAGAACGACGCGTCATACATGCTCGCGTCGTAGCCAAGGTACTTGGCCACGAAATAATCAAACGACGACTGCATCCCCGTCCGGCAATACGTAACTACCTTGACGTTCGCATTCGCCGTCTCAAACTTCTTACGAAGTTCCTCGGGTGAAAGCAGCACCGGGTTTTCCCTGCTCACCAGCAAGTCCATCCAATAGAGATGCGAAGCTCCGGGAATGTGTCCCAACTTGGAAACGTCCTCTGACCGGCGCTCGCCGGAATACTCTTCCAGCGGCCGCGCATCAATCAACGCCGGTGACTTCGATTCCGACAGTTTCTTCATCTCAGCCGTATCCACCAATATCTTCGAATTCACTTTCACTGTCAGCGTTCCCGCCTTTACCGCCGGGACGTCATTCGTGAGCGGTCGCAACTCGTTCTTCCACTTGCTCAGCCCGCCATCGAGTAATGCCGCGTGTTCCGCGATTCCTAGATAATCCAGCGTGTAGTACGCACGTGCTGCGAGCAAGTTGTAGCGATCTCCGTAGATGACTACGCGCGAAGCGTTCGTGACTCCTGCATCTCGAAAAACTTTCTGCAGTTGGTCCACCGGCGCAAGTTCGTTGGGGACATCTCCCCGCTTCACCGTGATCTGGTCGAGGTTGATGAATCGCGCTCCCGGAATGTGTCCTTCGGAATAAAATCCCGGACTTCCTCCCACGGACAACACAATCACTCCCGGATCTTTCAAGTGTTCGGCTAGCCATTGCGTTGAGACCAGCATCTCTGACCGCAACGCCGGCTTTGATTGCGCCGCGCACACCGCTGACACGGCCACCACTGCCATAGAAATCAACATTCGCTTCATTCCATCTCCTCCAGCCTAAGTTCTACGCCATTGGACTCCGCCAAGCCTTGAACGTATGAAACATTTTCAAACTGTTCACTGCCGGACAGAAAAACCGAAACCGAACATCCACCCGCAATTCCCGACCGGCGCTGCCTTTTATTTTCTTCGTATTACCCGCTCGAATTAAGGTCATAAAATTGCTCTAACTGTTTCAGGATTTCTGCCTCTCCGGAACGAACGAGGTCAGCCATGGCTAAAATCGAGCGCCACTTAGACATTCTCACCGCACCGCCTTCCCCTGAATACTTCCGGCAAAAAACTTCAGAAGGCTGGACTCTCGCCGGCATCGAGTGGCAGCGCGAGATCGAAATCACCGCAAGAAACCGGGGATTGTCTTCTCCGCCTTTCGGGACCCGCGTCGCCGAAGACCGTATTCACCTCGTCGGCGATCCTCCGGAGATGGAAGTCCTTCGCACCATCATGGGCCTCATCGTAAAGGAAATCTCGTTCTCCACCATCGCCGAAGAACTCAACCTTCGCGGACACCTCACCCGCGACGGCCATCGCTGGACACAGACCTCCGTTTACTGCATGCTTCCGCGCCTGATCGAGATCGGGCCTGACATCATCAAGCACGAAGAATGGCCGCGCCAAAAACAGCTTGCGTCTAAACACTGACCTCATTCGTACTACGCTCGCGCCGCGCAGCCATTCATACCGCTTGCAATAACCAGCAACATACGATGAAATGGCACTCCGCTATTTTTTGCCCTTTGGAGCCACCATGAAAATACTCAGCAAGTTTTCGCTCGTCCTCTGCCTGCTCGCATTGTCACTGAGCACGTTCGCTCAATCCAAAGATCCAAAGCCCAAGCGCGACGCCAAAAAAGATGCCGCTCCGGCCTCGGCACCCGCTTCAGCGATGCCTGCGGAAAAGAATGATGCAGCCGCGCCTGACGCCAAGCCCAAAGATCCAATGGAAAACCTTACCTTCCGCAATCTCGGCCCTGCGGCCGGTGGCGGACGCGTCTCCGCAGTCGTCGGCATCCCTAATCAGCCGATGGTCTATTACGTGGGCGCTGCTGCGGGTGGAGTCTTCAAGACCACCGATGCGGGAATGTCATGGAAGGCGATCTTCGACAAGGAAGCCGTTGCGTCGATCGGTGCTATCGCACTCGCGCCATCGAATCCGAATATTGTTTGGGTCGGCACCGGAGAATCGAATATTCGTAACGACGTTTCCACCGGCAAGGGTGTGTACATGTCCACTGATGCCGGAAACACCTGGCGCTTCATGGGTCTAAAAAATGTCGGGCAAATTTCCAACATCCTCATCGATCCGAATAATTCGAACACAGTTTTCGTCGGCGCCATCGGACACGCATGGGGCCCAAACGCCGATCGCGGCGTCTTCCGCACCACTGACGGCGGCAAGAATTGGGAAAAGGTTCTCTACATCAATGACAAGACCGGCGTGAGTTCACTGGTGATGGATCCCGCTAACCCGATGGTCCTCTTCGCCGGCATGTGGCAGATGCAGCGCTCCCCGTGGATGATGGTCAGCGGCGGCCCCAGCAGCGGAATCTATCGCTCAACCGATGGCGGCAGCACTTGGAAGAAATTATCTGAAGGATTGCCCGAGGGTCCGCTCGGCAACATCGGACTGGCAGTCGCCCCCAGCAATCCCCGGCACATCTATGCGCTCGTCGAAGCGAAGAAGGGAATCCTGTGGGATTCACTCGACTTCGGCGACCACTGGAAGGAAGTCAGCAACAATCACGCGCTCAATGCCCGTCCGTTTTACTTCAGCGAGATGATGGTCTCGCCCAATGATGAGCAGCGCGTTTATTTCCTCTCTTTTGATGTTCTGGCTTCCAATGACGGCGGCAAGACCGCACAGGTCATCGCACGCGGCGTCCACCCTGACAACCACTCCATCTGGATCGATCCCCAGCATCCCGAGCGCATCATCCTCGGCAATGATGGCGGCGTCTACACTAGTGCCGACACCGGAAAGAATTGGCGCTTCCTCAACAATCTTCCTATCGAGCAGTTCTACCAGGTCGCGCACGATGATGAGACTCCTTATAACCTCTGCGGCGGCTTGCAAGACAACAACGGATGGTGTGGTCCTTCGAACAGCTTGAGCCGCGGCGGCATCGGTGATGCCGATTGGTTCACCGTCGTCGGCGGAGATGGCGAATACATCGTTCCCGCAATGGGCGGTTCAAAAACCGTTTACGCGGATTCGCAAAACGGTTCCATCCAGAAGGTGAACATCTCCAACGGACTCAGCAAGTCTTTGCGCCCCTATTTCTTCGGTGTTGGAAACATGAAGCCCGCGGATCTCAAATACCGCTTTAACTGGACATCGCCTATCGCCGTCTCGCCAAAAACTCCTGACGAGGTGTACATCGGCGGAAATGTAGTCTTCAAATCCACTGATGGCGGATTGCACTGGAAGCCCATCAGTCCGGATCTCACTCGCAATGACCGCAGCAAGCAGGAGAGCAGCGGCGGCCCGGTTGAGTTCGACCTCAGCGGCGCGGAAACCTATGACACCATCCTGTCGCTGTCAGTCTCGCAAGTTGATCCCAAAATAATCTGGGTCGGCACTGACGATGGCATGGTGCAGGTCACTAAAGATGGTGGCGAGCATTGGACAGACGTCACTCCCAACATCCCCAACCTTCCGCAGTGGGGACGCGTCCAGCAGATCGAGCCTTCATCCAATGACCCGGCTTCCGGATACGTCGCCGTTGACTTCCACGAAGTGGACAACGATCGCGCATACGTTTACAAGACGCACGATTTCGGTAAGACATGGACGTCGATCGCTGCGGGAATTCCTGAGGATCAGCCTGCGCGCGTGATTCGCGAGAATCCAAATCAGAAGGGTTTCCTCGTCGTCGGCACTGAGACGGGTCTCTTCTATTCTCTCGACGACGGCGCCAAGTGGATACCCATCAAGAGCAACTTCCCAACGGTTCCCATCTATGACATCAAGTTTGTGAAGAAGTCACACGATCTCGTTGTCGCAACTCACGGCCGTGGACTCTTCGTCCTCGACAACATTACCCCGCTTGAAGAGAGTGCCAGCATCGGTAGCAAGCCCTTCCATCTCTTCACGGCACGCGGTGCCAACAACTGGCGTTTCTGGAACAAGCGAGCATCCACCGCTGGTGGATTCGTCGCTCCCAATCCGCCAACCGGTGCAGTGATCGATTACTACCTTGCGAATGAGATCAAGCCGCAGACACCCGGAGCTGGCGCTTCCGGCACAGCGGCAACTGAGACTGCATCCGCAGCAGCTTCCGAGCCACCTGCGGGCGGCGGACGTCGTGGTGGAGCAGGCGGCCCCGGTGCTGGCGGACGTGGCGGTGTTCGCATCGTCATCACTGACATGGACGGAAAAATCGTTCGCACTCTCACCAACTCGCCTTCAAAGATGGGTTACAACCGCACTGAGTGGGACATGCGCTATCAAGGCCCCACTCGCCTCAGCTTCCTGCCAACTCCCGGCGGTGAAGAAGGTGGTGGTGGCGGCGGTCGCTTCGGCGGCGGCGGTGGTCCTCCGGTAATGCCCGGCACTTATAAGGTGTCAGTCACCGTTGCCGGCAAGACTGAGACGCAGACCATTGAAGTCGGCCCTGATCCCCGTTTTCCCGTTGACCTCGCAGCTTTGAAAACGCAGATCCAGACCGGACTCCAACTCCGCGATCAGGTCTCCGCTTTCAATGAAGCGTTGAACCGCATTGCCAGCCTCAAGAAGCAGATTTCTTCCATCGAAGAACTTCTCAACAGCACTGGCGGAGATGACGCAGCAGCGCAGGGCGGCCCCGGTGGCGGACCTCGCGCGAATGCGGCGTATCGTCCGGTGGTCGAACAGGCCCGCGCGTTGCGCAAGAAACTCGATGCTCTGGAACTTCCGCTCTACAACCATGACATTCAGCCCGGCGCGTCAGATGACATTCACTATCTCTCGCGCTTCTCTGATCGCTTGAACGGCATCTTCCGCAGCGTCGTCTCTGATTACGGTGCGGCGCCCAATGAGATGCAGCTCGAAGAAATGGCCGAAGTCCGCAAGGCACTCGACGGACACCTCAAAGACCTGAACGCGTTGCTCACAACCGATGTCGTCGCCTTCAACAAGATGGCTCTCGATGCCGGTTCCAGCACCTTGTTCGCTGGGATTCCCATTGAGATCAAATCGGCAGGAGCCCAGTCCGGCGCCTCTAATTAAGTCTACGGCCTTCGGTGATACGAAGACCTTCACAACCAAAAGGCCCCGGTGCAATCATTTTGCATCGGGGCTTTTTTGGTCCCCCTTCGTGGATCCTTTGTGTCCTTCGTGTGAACAACGGTTTCGTCATGCCCCAAATCGTCCACGGCGAACTAGAAACTAGAAACAAAAAACTAGAAACTCATTTACCCTATTCCCATGCAAGACGTTCTCACGCGCACTCCGCCAGCTTATGATGCGCGCCTGAAATACGGTTCTGATCCCAACCAATTCGGCGACCTCCGCCTGCCCACCGTAAAAGGCAAACATCCGCTGCTGCTGATGATCCACGGCGGATTCTGGCGCGCGAAGTATGACCTAGCCCACACCGGACACCTCTGCGCCGCGCTCACGAAAGCTGGCATCGCAACTTTCAATCTTGAGTATCGCCGCGTCGGCAATCCCGGCGGCGGGTGGCCCGGCACCTTCGAAGACATCATCAGCGGATACCGCTACATCCAGCAAGACGCTGCCAAGCACGGCATCGATCCGGCACGAACCGCCGTGATGGGACACTCCGCCGGCGGCCAACTTGCGCTCTGTCTCGCCGGACGCGAACAGCAACTAAAAGGCGCAGTCTCACTAGCGGGAGTGGTTGACGTGAAACACGCGTACGACCTGCACCTCAGCAATGATGCCGCAGTCGAATTTATGGGAGGAACGCCGCAGCAGGTTCCCGAACATTTCCACGAAGCCTCGCCAATGGAGATCTCAATAGCGAAGGTCCAACAGGTTCTAGCCCACGGCGCGAAAGACGACATCGTCCCACCAGACTTCAGCCGAGATTACGTGAAGGCAAAAAAGAAAAAGGGCGAGTACGTAACGCTTATAGAGTTCGCCGACGCCGGCCACTTCGAACTCATCGACCCCGAATCCGCAGTGTGGCCGCAAATCTCCCAAGCCATTCAGAAATTTTTTTAGTTTGTCATTCCGAGCGCAACGAGGGAACTAGCTCTCCATCTTGCTTATCACCGCTCCACTGGGTTCGGTGTTTGTCATTCCGAGTGCAGAGAGGAATCTGCACTTGCTTGTGTAGCACAGCCGCCTCGGCTGTGGCAACCATGGGAGTACCCACCAGGCTTTCACCCACCATGCTGTCACCCTGAGCGAGCGCAGCGAGTCGAAGGGCAATACCTTTGCTCTTGTTTTTGGGTGGAGCAGGCCTTCAGGCCTGCATTTGAGGCTTCTGAAAACAGGGCTTTAGCCCCTGAGGTAAATTCAAACCCCAGGTTCTCACTGAAACCTGAAACCTGACACCTGAGACCTGACACCTGCCACTCTCAATACGCAAAACTCTGATACACCTCTGCCTCAGCCTTCTCCTCAACCGACTCCACTACTGGATTAAACCGCAGCATCTTCTTTGCTCGCGGCGACAAACTCTCCATCGCCGATCTCGGCACCCTGATCGACACCTCAGGGCGGAACAACCACTTCCTGCTGTACCCGATCACCACCATCGGACGCGGCACATCAGTTCGGTTCGGCGTGCCCCGATGCAAATGCCGCACATCGCGGATCATCACATCTCCGCGTTTCAAGTGGATCGGCTCCAACTTCGTTTCGCCAGCTTCGAGCGCGCGCAATGCCTCGGCCTTTGAAACCATGTGCGAGCCGCGCACCACTTCAAATGGGCCGTTCTCCGGCGTCACATCCACCAACGGAAAATTCACTGCAAGCTGGAATGGAGGAGTCTCCTTGCCCCACTCCGGAAACAGCGGCGGCGCATCGCGATGCAACTCCTGGTAATCCGATCCGCTCAGCGGGGTGTCCGTGGCCAACTGTCCCATCGTGAAATCCGCGCCCGCAAGCTTCTCCACGATCGCGAGTATGTCCCCGTCTTCGTAAAAATCCGGATCAGCAAACGGTTCCGCGAAGGGAAGCGTCACGTAATACCGCGACGACCCGCGGTTTTGCAATCGGCCTTCATTGGCAATGTGGGCTTCGAGCAGCGGCTGAAACGCGCGGCTCCATGCATCCAGTTTCGTGAGAGGGAAATGATTTTCCAGGATGCAGAAACTGTCTCGATAGAAATCTTGAACGTGACTTTCAACTTGCTGGTCGTTATACCGGCGGACGCCCATGGGGAAACTCTCTAAGGTGGGGATTGTATTAACCAGATAGTAAACACCGCATCAGCCCGGGTCAAGCACCGCCGGCGCCGCTCTCATACCTGCTATTTCGACTGGATGCGCCTGAGCACCTGCTCATCGATCCACTCTTCGCCGCCGCTTTCGTCAACGTCTCTCCACAGCCGCCACCGCTCGCGATGCTCACAGCTTTGTCCCGACGCCAGCTCCTGCACCAGCCCCAACGTCTCTAGCTCGATGAACTTTTCATTCGCAAACGTCTCGTAATTCGATCCGAAGTCTTCGTACGGTCCCTCGCGCCATGACGTCTGCTTCACAAACAGACTTCCATCCCGAAAATAGGCGCCCCAACCAGCAGTATTTCGCATTCCAATCTTCTGCATGCCAAATCCCTGCGCTGCTGCAAGCGGCTGAATGAGCTGAATATATTTCGGACTTATCTCCCAACACGGCGCACTCAAATCCGTGTATGACCACAACGCCACACTTGTCGCCGGCAACAGATGCTCCGGCCCATGCGGCGCGCGCGGCGGTAGCGGCAATATCACTCGCCCGCCCGGCTTCATCACGGACAGCGCCCACGGCGCAAGCGTCGTTGCCGATTTTCCGCGATTGGAAATCCGATGCACCACCTCAATGCTGGTCCCGCTCTCGCTCAGTGTGATGTCGATCTCTTTTTGCAGATTCGTGGATTCCATCGGCGCCGTGAATCGCGCGCCGAATTCGTACGGAACAACATCAACGGGAAGATTGTCAGGAAAATCCGTGCGCTCCGTCTCCGGCGCTACCCACAGCCGATGCCCGCCATACATGCGGAATTTGTCGCCGCCGCGTTTGCCCGCATCATCAGCCACTTCGTAAAGCTGATTCTCCGCACCTACAAATCCAAAATGGATTATCCGCGGCCCAACATCCGCCGTCACAACGAGCCGGACATCGCCATTCGCGATCTCCCAGCAGTTCTCCCAACCTTTATATGAAATGCGCTCAACGGAAACGGGCATGCCTAAACGATGCAGAGTTAACAGGCAAGTGTTGCCGGAACAATGAAGAAGCCCTAGCTCGCGATCCAATCGGGAGCATTCGGGACATTCGTCGTAACCAAGTGCTGCTTCGCGCGCTCCACAAAATCTTTGCTTAGCGGCACGCTCTTCTGTGTTTCCAAGCTGGCTTCGACAGCAACGCAATCACTCGTAGCCACCAGCTTCTGTGTTTCGTAATTGTGCATCTGGTGGATGAACCGAAAATATTTCTCGCCCAGCACCAGGAATCCGCTTTTGATGGTGACCAGTTCGCCGCCGCGCAGTTCTTCGAGGAACTGGTAATTCTGCCGGATGATCGCCACCCGTAATTTGTTCTGCTTGATCGATGCCGGAGTCACACCCACGGCATGCAGCAGGAACCATGTCGCCTGGTCGAATCGCGACACATACATTTGCGTATTCATGTGCGCAGTGAAGTCATACTCCGCGGCCAGCACCGCGCCTTTGAATGTGTGCACCCAATCCGCCATCGATTTCTCCGTTCGCCCGGGGTCTCCGACAAGCGTAGCTTGACGGGGCTGCTTTACGCTTTGGGTAATTCCACTGCGCGGCCCACAATCGCCGCCAACGTCGGCCCTGATCCCTGCACTGCCACTCGCTGATGGTAGAACCACATTCCGTGCAGTCCACCTAACTCTTCGCCGCCGCCTGCGCGTCCCGGCCCGCCATGCAATAACGACGGCAACACGATTCCGTGTCCCGTGTGTGAATCGCCGATTGAAGGATCCACCAGCAACACTCGCCCATGAGAATTTCCCAACGCTATCGCCGCTTCTGCAAGGTATGCGGAGTCCTCGCTGAACACTGATGCTGCCAGCGATCCACCGCCGCGCCGCGCGATTGCAAACGCTTCCTCTTTGGATTTGTACGGCACTACCGTTGCCACGGGCCCAAACACTTCGAGTTCATTGACGATCGAGCCGTCAGACGAATCTTGCGCCTGCAACAATGTTGGCGACACGAACGCTCCCGCTTGCGCGTCGGCATCAACCAGTTTGAAGTCCGAAGCCTGATACGCCACGCGAGCCTGCTTCGACAACGTTCGGATGCCCTCTTCCACACTCTTGCGTTGCGCCGCGTTCACCACCGGTCCCATGCCCACTTCCGCATTCTCAGGATTTCCGACTTTCACCTGTGACAACGCCGCCGCAATCGCCTCGGTCGTAGCCTTCTCGCGCTCTGCAGGAACCAGCACCCGACGAATCGCCGTGCACTTCTGTCCCGCCTTAAGCGTCATCTCGCGCACAACTTCCCGGACAAAATAATTCATGCTCGCGCTTCCATCCGCAACGTCGGGACCAAGCAGCGCCGCGTTCAAACTGTCGGCCTCAATGTTCACGCGCACGCCATGCTCGCGCACTCCAGCACTCTGCTTGATCTGCTGTCCCGTATCTGCCGACCCCGTGAATGCGACTGCATCGCCCATTTGCAAATGGTCGAGCAGATCATTGGGAGAGCCACACAACAACGAAATGCTCCCGTCCGGAAGAATATTCGCGTCCACTACCGCCGCGATCATCTCCTGCGCCAACCAGCATGTAGATGTCGCTGGCTTTGCAAACACTGGCACACCGGACAGCAAACTCACCGCCGCTTTCTCCCACAATCCCCACCCAGGAAAATTGAATGCATTGATGTGGACTGCAACACCGGAAAGCGGAACGCCGATATGCACACCTTGGAAATTCGCATCGCGCGCCAACCTCGCCGGAGCGCCATCCGCAAGGGAATTCGCATCGCCTAGCGCCGCTCCGATCTTCGCGAAGTACTTCAGCGTGCCGATCGAACCATCTACGTCGATACCCGTGTCCGCTTTCGTGTTCCCGGAATTTATTCGCGATATCTCATACCATCGCTCTCGTTTAGCCGCCAGCGCATCAGCGATTTTTCCCAACAACGCCGCGCGTTGCGCATAACCTATCTTGCGCAACTCCGCTCCACCTACACGGCGCGAATAATGCAGCGCCGATTTCAGATCGAGCCCCTTCGAACTCGCATACGCAACCGTGCTGCCGTCCGTAGGATTCACCAACGCGCTGCCGCGCTCCGCGCCGCTCTGCCATTTTCCTGAGATGTAACTTTGAAGTGTCTTCGCTTCCGCCATCACGCCAACTCCGTATCTTTTTCCAAATGCTGTTCCACCC
Source organism: Terriglobales bacterium (assembly GCA_025462725.1). Lineage (GTDB taxonomy): Bacteria > Acidobacteriota > Terriglobia > Terriglobales > Acidobacteriaceae > JAICLA01. The sequence goes on from JAOAPE010000011.1 coordinate 227,839, forward strand.
ACGGCACCACCCACTCGGCGGCAACTTCTTCAGGCAGCGTGCCTGACCCGGCATCATGCATCAATATCTCGCCTGCTCGCCGCGCGCCCAACTTTTTCAGCAGCGCGTCAAACCGGATCCCGCCATGGCAATAGGTATCTTTATATGTGCGGTCGCCCAGCGCGATCACTCCGTAAGTCACCGCAGAAAGGTTCGGCGCATCCGCTTCCAAACTCGCATAGAGTTTTTGCGCGTTATCGGGCACGTCGCCATTCCCATACGTCGAAGTGCACAACAAGAAAACTCCGTCCGGCGCAAACACCTTGGCGTCCAGCCCATCCATCATCACGATCTTGCCCTCATGGCCCGCAGTTTCCAGCGCTTGCTGAACTTCCTGCGCCACCATGTCCGCTGTCCCGGTCATTGTGCCAACCAGGATTGTGATGCTCTGAGCCATGAACTCTCGAACGCCTTCCGCAAGATAGATGATTGACGCGCCACAAAAGCAATTTAGGACACATCGCCTCGCGCCACAGGCAGTATAATTCACGCGGTACGCAGCATGGGAAACAACAGCCCGGAAGTCTCCAACCCGCGCTCTGAGCCACAGTCAGATTCCCAACCGGAGTACCTCAAGCTTCTCGGTGACCGCGTTCGCGAAGCCCGTGCCCGCCGCGGAATGACCCGCAAGATCCTCGCCCGTGACTCCGGAGTCTCCGAACGATACCTCGCCCAACTCGAACGCGGACAAGGAAACATTTCCATCCTGCTCTTGCGTGACATCGCCCGCGCGCTTGACATTCCCCTTGAACAACTCGTGCTGCAAGGCTCCGAACCGCCCATTGATCTCACGCACACGATTGAATTCCTGCGTCGCCTCCGTCCGGAAGAACTCACCCAAGCGCGACAACTTCTGATCGAGAAATTCGCGGGCGTCGATGCTGACACTCGGCGCAATCGCATCGCCCTCATCGGACTCCGCGGCGCAGGCAAGTCAACTCTCGGCGCCATGCTCGCCGAACGGCTCGATGTTCCGTTCATCGAGCTCGACCGCATGATCGAGCAAGCGAGCGGCGTCACTCTCAATGTCATCTTCGATCTCTACGGACAAAGCGGGTTCCGCCGCCTCGAACGCCGATGCCTCGAGCAAGTCCTCGAACGCCATCCGCGCTTTGTACTTTCGAGCGGCGGCAGCCTCGTCTCTGAGCCGGCCACCTTTGAGCGACTTCTCACAACCTGCTACACGGTGTGGCTGCGCGCAACTCCGGAAGAACACATGCAGCGCGTCGTCGCGCAGGGCGACATGCGTCCCATGGCCGAGAATGATGAATCCATGTCTGACCTGCGTCGCATCCTCGCCGTCCGCGAACCGCTCTACAGCATGGCGGATTCGGTGGTGGACACGAGCAATCACTCGCTGGCCGAATGTTTGGATTTGCTGAGTAAGACTTTGGTTCAGCCCGCAGAGCGAACCTGAACCTTCCGTGTGGGCAGCGCATGAGACCAGGCTTTACGTTGAGCTAGACGATTTCCGAGGTAATGAACCGCTGACCTTCCAACTCATCTTCTTCGCCGCTCTTCTTGCTGGCGCCATCGCCGCCCTCAGCGGATTCGGCATTGGAAGCATCCTCACACCGCTGTTCGCTCTGCACATGGACACCAAACTCGCGGTGGCGCTAGTTTCCGTTCCGCATCTCATCGCCACCGCCGCACGGTTTGCCACCTTAAAAGGAAGTCTCGACAGGCGCATATTCATAAATTTCGGGCTCCTCAGCGCAGCAGGCGGATTCTCCGGCGCTCTGTTGAACGCATATGTCGGCGGACGCGCCCTGACCATCGTCTTCGCTTGCTTGCTCTTGTTCGCCGGAATCTCTGGTGTATCGGGTTTCGCGAACAGAATGCGCTTCGGCCGCCGCGCTGCTTGGATCGCCGGCGCTACTTCTGGTTTTTTCGGAGGTCTGGTTGGCAATCAAGGCGGCATTCGCTCCGCTGCGCTCATGGGGTTTGCAATCCCCAAAGAAGCGTATGTCGCTACTGCTACTGCCATCGGATTGATCGTTGATGCAGCTCGCATGCCGGTCTATTTTTCTGCGGAATGGCACGGCATCACTTCAGAGTGGAAGTTGGTCGCCATCGCCACAGTAGGTGTCCTCGCCGGAACCTTTGGCGGAGTTCATATGCTGAAGCGAATCTCTGAGCAAACATTTCGACTCAGTCTCTCTGTCCTGATCACCGCGCTTGGCGTATACATGATGCTCAAAGGATTTAAACTTCTTCCGTGAAATCTTGGGCTTTAGCCCTGAGGTAAACTTCCCGCATGCACACGCTCCCCCGGCGCATCACCGCCGAACTTCTCGGCACTGCGCTCCTCGTCGCCGCAGTCATCGGCTCCGGCATCATGGCCGAGCGACTCGCTGGTGGAAATATCGCGATCGCCCTGCTCGCCAACACGATTGCGACAGGCGCCGCGCTGATAGCGCTCATACTGGCCTTCGGCGGAATCTCTGGCGCGCATTTCAATCCCGCCGTCAGCATCAGCGACGCAATCGCGGGGGGAATCTCCAAGCGCGAAGCCACCCTTTACATCGCTGCACAATCCGTCGGCGGAATCATCGGCACCGTCATAGCGAACTTGATGTTCGCTCTTCCCATCATCTCCATTTCGCACCACGCGCGAAGCGGCACCGCGCAACTCTTCAGCGAATTCATCGCCACCTTCGGACTCACGGCCGTCATCTGGGGATGCGCAAAGACTCGCGCCAGCATGGTCCCCTTTGCAGTTGGCGCATACATCACCGCCGCGTACTGGTTCACCGCGTCCACTTCGTTCGCAAATCCGGCGGTCACGCTCGCACGCACACTTTCAGATACATTCGCCGGGATTCGTCCACAGGATGCGCCGCCATTCATCGTCGCGCAACTCGCCGGGGCACTTACGGCAACGGCAGTCTTTCGCTGGCTCATTCCTGATCTCGACAAAAAAGCCCCAGAGGTGCTCATGCCCCATCCGACTGAATCGACCAGCGCGACCAAGACTTACATCTTTGCTTGCGTACACAATGCGGGACGCTCGCAGATGGCCGCCGCATTTTTCAATCTATACGCCACCGAAGGCTGCCGCGCGATCTCAGCAGGTACGGCACCCGCTGCTCGTGTGCATCCTGAAGTGATGACCGTCATGGGCGAGATCGGGATCGATCTCTCATCCGCGCAGCCTCGGAAGCTGACACAAGAACTCGCTCAAAACGCGCAAGTTCTTGTCACCATGGGATGCGGCGAGACTTGCCCGTTCGTCCCCGGATTACGCGTCATCGATTGGTCGCTACCCGATCCCAAGGGACAGCCACTCGAAGTCGTCCGCCAAATTCGCGACGAAATTCATGAACAAGTAAAAGCACTGATAAAGGACGACTGCGGGGATTGTTGTTCCGAGCTGGTGGGGATTGTTGCGCAATCAGAGTAGGCACAAACGACATGCAATATATTTCCAAGACCGTCTCTTGCATCCAATATCGTGCACTATAATACCTAGCAGAAGGAACTACCTTGACCTCTGAAACCACCACCCCTGACCTCATCACGTTCGACCGCACCGGTGACTCCTACAAGCACTGGAAGCTCACCATCGAGGGCCAGATCGCCACGCTCTCAATGGACGTCAGCGAAGATTGCGGGCTGAAGCCCGGCTACAAACTCAAGCTGAACTCCTACGATCTCGGCGTGGACATCGAGCTACACGACGTTCTCCAGCGCATCCGCTTCGAGCATCCCGAAGTCGCTTGCGTCGTGCTGACCAGCGGCAAGGATCGAATGTTCTGCGCCGGTGCCAACATATATATGTTGGGCTCGTCCTCGCACGCCTGGAAAGTCAACTTCTGCAAGTTCACCAACGAGACGCGCGATGGCATGGAAGACTCCAGCCGACACGACGGACTGAAATTTCTCGCCGCGCTCAACGGCATCACCGCAGGCGGCGGATACGAACTCGCACTCGCCTGTGATGACATCGTTCTCATCGACGATCGTTCCAGCGCGATCAGCTTGCCCGAAGTCCCGCTGCTTGGTGTGTTGCCCGGAACCGGCGGACTCACGCGCGTGGTGGACAAGCGCAAAGTGCGTCGCGACCTCGCGGACATGTTTTGCACCAACCCTGACGGCGTCCGCGGAGACCGCGCAAAATCCTGGGGATTAGTGGACGAAGTCGCTCTCCCCGCAAAATTCCAAGCTGTGGTCCGCGAGCGCGCAGAAAAGCTTGTCGCGAGTTCATCGCGTAAGGCCGATGCGAAGGGCATCAAACTCAATCCACTCAATCGCACAATCAACGACAACGGATACCACTACAACTACGTCGACGTCACCTTCGATCGCGCCGCGCGGACTGTCACACTCACCGTCACTGCGCCCGAAAGCGCGCAGCCGGAAACGATCGAACAGATTCACGCGGCCGGAGACAAATGGTGGCCACTTGCATTGGCGCGCGAACTCGACGATGCCATCCTATTACTGCGCACCAATGAACTCGAACTTGGCCTGCTGCTGCTGAAGACCAAAGGCAACATTGATGACGTACTCAAGTCAGACGAGATCATGTTGAAGCACAAATCCGATTGGCTCGTCCGCGAGACCATCGGATTCCTGCGTCGCACCTTCGCGCGTCTCGATGTCTCCTCGCGCAGTTTCTATGCCATCATTGACCCCGGCACTTGCTTCGCGGGCATCCTTTACGAACTCGCACTCGCCGCCGATCGCAGCTACATGCTGATGTCAGAAGAAGAAGGCGAGAGCACTGAAATCGCGCTCTCCGGCGTGAACTTCGGATTGCTGCCCATGGTCAACGGACGTAGCCGCCTGGAGACTCGCTTCATCGGCGCGCCAGAAAAAATCAGCGAACTTGAAAAACTGAAAGGCCAGAAATTCAACGCCGAGAAAGCCGAAGAACTCGGGCTCATCACGCTCGCGCCAGACAGTCTCGACTGGGAAGATGAGATTCGCATTGCTATTGAAGAGCGCGCGAGCCTCTCGCCTGACGCGCTCACCGGCATGGAAGCGAGTCTTCGTTTCCCCGGCGCGGAGACACTCGAGACGAAAGTGTTCGGTCGCCTCTCCGCATGGCAGAACTGGGTTTTCATCCGGCCAAATTCCACGGGCGAACACGGAGCGTTGAAGCTGTTCGGCAAGGGTTCTAAAGCGCGATTCAATTGGGAGAGAGTGTAAATGTCGATCAACTATCAAGACCGCATTCCGAACAACGTCGATCTCGGCTCCAACCGCACGCTCCAGCGCGCCCTCGAACACTGGCAGCCGGAATTCTTGAAATGGTGGCAGGACCTCGGGCCCAGCGACTTCCAACTCTCTGACGTTTACTTGCGCACCGCCACATCCGTTGACGCGAAAGGCTGGGCGACTTACGGCTACGTCAACATGCCCGAATATCGTTGGGGAATTTTTCTAGCTGACCGCGATCCTGAACGCCGCATCGGGTTCGGAGACAACTTCGGACAGGAAGTCTGGCAACAAATCCCCGGCGAATTCCGTTCAACATTCCGCCGATTAATTGTCACCCAAGGTGACACCGAGCCTGCGTCGGTCGAACAGCAACGCTTGCTCGGACACACCGCTCCGTCGCTCTACGATCTTCGAAACCTTTTTCAAGTGAACGTCGAAGAGGGCCGACACCTTTGGGCAATGGTCTACTTGCTGCACGCACACTTCGGTCGCGACGGCCGCGAAGAAGCAGAAGAGTTGCTCGAGCGCCACTCCGGTGACGCGGACAAGCCGCGCATACTCGGCACCTTCAACGAGCCTATCAGCGACTGGCTTAGCTTCTTCATGTTCACCTACTTCACTGATCGCGATGGAAAATTTCAGTTGAAGTCGCTCGCCGAATCGAGCTTCGATCCGCTCGCTCGCACTTGCCAGTTCATGCTCACCGAAGAGGCGCATCACATGTTCGTCGGCGACACCGGCATCTCGCGCGTCATCCGCCGCACGCTTGAAGTGATGAAAGAGATTGGCAGCGATGACGCGATCGCCTTGCGCAACGCCGGTGCCATCGATCTCCAGACCATGCAGAAGTATCTGAATTTCTGGTTCAGTTCTTCTCTCGATCTTTTCGGCGCGGACACTTCATCGAACGCCGCTTCCTATTTCGCGAACGGCCTCAAAGGCCGTCCCGACGAAGCGCAATACGAAGACCACGTCGCCAAAGATCAAACCTATGCACTTGAATTGCCCGACGGCGCTGGCGGAACAAAGACAGAACAGATTCCCATGCGCAACGCGATGAATGAAGTCACGCGCAACTCTTACGTGCGCGACTGCGAAATCGGCGCGAAGCGTTGGAATCGTCAGATCGAAAAAGCAGGGTTTTCGGCCCGCCTCTCGCTGCCCAGCACCCGCTTCCGTCGCAACATCGGAAGCTGGGCCAACATCCCCACGGATCCAACGGGCAAGCAGATCAGCAGGGAAGAATTCGAATCAAAGAAAAGCCAGTGGCTCCCCGGCGAAGCCGACACTGCATTCATCCGCAGCTTGATGCAAGGTGTCTTTCAGCCAGGAAAGATGGCCGCATGGATTGCGCCACCCGATCGCGGCATCAACAATAATCCTGTTGAATACGAATACGTGAAACTTCACTGAGCGTCGCGCGATGAAGATTGCAATCGTCGGCAGCGGCCCCGCAGGATGCTACTTGGCGGATCAACTCCTCCGCCTGGTGCCCGGCTGCGCGATCGATGTCATCGATCGCTTGCCCGTACCGTTCGGCCTGGTGCGCTACGGCGTCGCTCCCGATCACCAAGCAACAAAGTCTGTATCGCGAATCCTTGATCGGACTCTCGCGCACAAGCAAGTGAACTTCTTCGGCAACGTCGAAGTCGGCCGCGATGTAACACTCGAACAACTACTTTCGTTCTACGACGCAGTCGCGCTGGCAACCGGAGCGCAACGCGACCGCCGTCTCGGCATCCCCGGTGAAAACCTGCCCGGCGTGATCGGTTCAGGAAGTTTCGTGGCGTGGTACAACGGCCACCCCGACGCGAAAATTCCGCCGATTGAAAACATCAAGTCAGTCGTCGTGATCGGGAATGGCAATGTTGCGATCGATGTCGCGCGCGTGCTGGCGAAAGAGCCATCCGAACTTGCGGGCTCCGATCTGTCGCATGACATAACGCAGCTGTTAGCAGCACAACCGTTGCGGGAGATTCATATTGTTGGACGCCGCGGCCCCGCCGACGCGAAATTCACTCCACACGAATTAGCCGAATTAGGAAATTTGAAACGTGCAAAACCCTTCATCGCTGATCCGGAAGAATTGGAAAAAGCTGATGCAACACCGATTGTCGGAGTGTTGGAAAAGTTCTTGGAAAACGGTAATTGCCAAGACTCAAATGAGCAGCGCTCTGTTTCAGTGGTTTTCCATTTCTATCTCGCGCCCGTTGCTTTCGTTGGTTACGGGCGGCTGCAAGCGGTGAAATTTCGCGCGAAAGATGGAAAAGAAGTAGAGATCGCGGCGGACTTGGCGGTGACCTGTATCGGATATGAGTCGTTGCCGTGTTGCACGGCGAAGCCAGTGGATGGAAAGTTTGCGAACGCGGATGGAAAAATTGATGAGCGTTTGTATGTTGTCGGTTGGGCGAAGCGCGGGCCGTCCGGGGTGATCGCCAGTAGCAGAAGTGACGCGCAACTGGTTGCGAAGAAAATCGCCGAAGATGTCTCTGATGGTGGGCGGCGCGGAGGCGAGGGGCTACGCGAGCATCTGCAATCGAAGAACGCGCGGTTCCTTGATCATACGGGCTGGAAGCGGATCAATGATGCGGAAGTGGCGCGAGCAGGGGAGCATCGCTGTCGGGAGAAATTCTGTTCAGTGGAAGAGATGCTAGAGGCGTCCGGGAAATCCCCGAGTTAGAAATCCAACGTTAGCTTCGCGAACGTGGGGCACCGAAACGTCTTTCATTCCCACTTTAGCTTCGCGCCCGAAATACACCCGGAATTGCTCATCCAGCCACTCTGATGTTTTTTCCTGTCCAGTGTTCAATCCAGAGTACGACAGACCACCTCAGCGCTGAATAGTGACTCTTAATAGTAGCGTCCCCAGAGAGCTGAAGTCGGCCAGCCGTACTTTGTCTAGTGAGCGAATGCCGGCGCGGAGGAATCATGTTCAAGAACAAACGGCAATGGATATGGGTGGCGGTTGCGGCAGTCGGAACCTCGCTCAGCGTGGGACAGATTGCAGCGCAGGACCGCGATCGCGACGATCAATACCAAAATAACAACCAATACGACCAGAACAGCCGCGCTTACAAGCAAGGCGTGAAGCATGCTCAGGACGATCTCAAGCACAACCGCTCGCGCAACTATCGCGGGCGTTACAACAATGACGCTGATTCGCGCGCATACCAGGCGGGCTATGACAACGCATACAGTGGCGGCAATGATGCGTATCGCGGTGGCGTGTATGGCGGAAATGTCTATGGCCGAAATACCGGAAACGTTTACGGAGACGGCCAGTATGGCGCGAATAATCCGGGCGCGCGACAGGGATTCCAAGATGGAATGACAGATGGGCAAGCGGATCGGGCAGCGGGACGCGGCATGCACTATGGGCCGGGGTACGACCATCCTGACCGTGGTTATCAGGACAGCTTTGGCGACAAGAACACTTACGAGCAGTCGTACAGGCAGTCTTATCAGCAGGCCTATCAGCGCGCGTACGGTAACGCGAATGCGGGGAATTATCCTGGAACGTATGGCGGCACCTACGGAAACCAGCAGTATGGGGTGAACAATCCTGGTGCTCAACAGGGATTCCAAGACGGAGCGACGGACGGCCAAGCTGACCGCGCGGCGGGACGCTCGGTGCATTACGGGCCGGGTTACGATCATCCAGATCGCGGATACAACAACAGCTTCGGCGACAAGCAGGCTTATGAGCAGGCGTACAAGCAGGCTTATCAGCAGGGATATCAGAACGCGTACAACGGAACGTCGGCGGGCGGAAACTATCCTAACGGAAATTATCCGGTGGGCGATCGAGACCGCGACGACCAGTACGGCGGATACGCGATGAACAATCCGGGAGCGCGTCAAGGCTTTCAGGATGGCGTGACCGATGGCAATGCCGACCGCAACGCGGGGCGCTCGATGCACTACGGCCCGGGATATGACCATCCGGATCGCGGGTATCAGGACAGCTTCGGCGATAAGAACACTTATGAACAAGCGTACAAGCAGGCTTATCAGCAGGGCTATCAGCGGGCGTATAACGGCCGCGGGCGTTAGAGAAAAGCAGTGGCTAGTGGCCAGTGGTTAGTGTCTAGTTGAGGCATAGCCACTGGCTTTCTAGTTTCTAGTGCCTAGTTTTTAGTTCTAGTAAGAGCCAAACCAAAACCGAAATTTTTGGCCGCAGATGGACGCGGATCTACGCGATTGAAAGGCGAGTGCAACGCCGAAGCGCAGAAGGTTTTTCTATGTGACTGGCGCAGGGTGCCGCTTTCTCCAGTGCCGCTGTCGCGGCAAGTCCCAACATTGGATTAGATTGTGCGGCAGATTGCAGAGTGCTTAAGCGCAAGATCCTTCGCGCCAAAAGCAAGGCGCTCTGGAGGACAAGCTTTGACAGTGATTCGCCTCAAGAAATTCGGGAGATACGGCTATTCCCGAAATGGGAATTTGTCTTTTGACTGTTCTTAAATTGAATCGTTCTGTCTTTGGGCGAAACCTAAGCTAGTATCCTGTGTACCTTTCGAGGCAATCGCATGAGATGCAGATTAGGTGTTCTCTTCGCCGCCGCACTCCTCTCTAGTTCCATATCTTTAGCACAACAAACGCAGACGACGGAGCCGCCGATCTTTCGAAGCAAGTCAGAGCTGGTGCTGATTCCGGCAATCGTGACTTCGGGCGGAGAAGCTGTGCGCGGGCTCTCGAGAAAGGATTTCACTCTGCTGAGGAATGGAAAAGCGGAGGAGATAGCAGTATTCGAGGAAGTGGAGGCGGTTCCGGCGAAGATGAGTCCGGTGCATCTGCCGCCGCGCACGGTGCAGAACTTCGCCGCGGGAGATTCGCATCAGGAGATGGTGATACTGGTGCTGAATTTTCTGGGCACTGACGTCTACAGCGCGGGGCGAACGCGGGGGTTTCTGAAAGAGATGTCACTGCAGTTTGCGAAGGAACATACTCCAGTGACTGTCCTTTTGTTGACGAGCAATGGTCTGGCGCAAGTGCACTCGTTCACCAGCGATCCGCAGGAACTGGTGAAGGCGGTGGAGCAGTGGACATCGAAGTTGCAACCGGATGATCATTCAACCCACATCGAAATACCTTCCTGGTCGAGTCCGTTTGGCATAACGGACAGTATGCAATCAGGCAATTCGTTACGTGACTTCGGGAAAATCGCGAATGACTTCGTCATGCTGGATGAACGCGTAATGACGGTTCGCGCAGTAGAGCAGATTGCGGAAGCGTTTCATGGCATTCCGGGACGCAAAAAGCTGATTTGGATGGGGCCGCAGTTTATCCGATTCAGTGAAAGTTCCGGTGCGTCGGACGTTTTCTTTGCAGAAGACCGAGAGGCTCACGCATGGCAGGCTCTCAGCAACGCTAACATCGCTGTTTATCCTCTCAACAGCAAAGGCGTGGAAAATCCCGCATGGGGTGAATACTTCAGCCCCGACCACACTGCGAACCAAATTACTTCACGGCCTGCGGCTCGCAATAATTTTCCAGCATCTCGAATGCTCTTGGTTGCGCAAAAGACAGGAGGCTTGTACTGCGACCTCAATCCGGATGTGTGCGTGGAGCGCGACCAGAAAGACGGCAACCACTATTACTTGGTGGGATTTTATCTGCATGGAGAGCAGAAACCCGGGTGGAACAAGACCAAGATTTCAGTGGATAAACCTGATGTTTCCGTACGTGCGCGTGATGGGTTCTTCCCCAACCAGACCACTCCGCTGAAGCGCGCGAACACGGAAAAGCAAAAATTCGATAACAAGGACGTTGTCCTTACTGCCCTCTCAGCGCCGCTTGATTACACTGCGGTTCCGTTGCAGCTGAGTTGGAAAATGCAGAATGCGATGGCAGGCAAGCAGGGAAATCTGGAACTTCAGTTGGTGTCGCCACCGGGTGGTATTGTGCTCGACCCGGACAAGAAGTCGATGAACTTGGATTACCTCGCGTTTATCCGTCCGATGGGAAAGACCGAGGGGCAGAGTATTCCGGCGACGCTGGCGACGACGCTGAACCAGCAGCAACAGATTGAATTGGCGAAGAATGGATTTTCATTCCGCAAACAGGTACCGATGTCGCCGGGGAAGTACGAGGTGAAAGTATTTCTAAGGGATAACGTGTCGGGGAAGACGGGAACGGTGTCGACGGTTGTGGAAGTACCGGAAGCCAGTTTCTAGTTCTTAGTAAGAGCAAAGCATTGGACGGGGATGAACCCGGATTAAAAGCGTGTTCAACGCGGGGGCGCGGAGGTTTCAGACGAAGGGCCCGAAGGTGTCACGGTAAGAGCACTATCGAAAATCGATAACCTGAATGGAGACCAGTGGTGATGCGGCTGAGAAAAGGTGTCCTTTGTCGCATTTGACGGCGGTTGCGATCTTCCTGACCCAAGCCTCGATCTGGGAACGCTTTACGCTGCGCGGGCTGGTGGTGTGAATCAAAATCTGCTGATCGCAGCTCTCCTGATCACACTCAAAAATTACTTCCCAAAAAACATCCGGGGCCTCTTCGTCCACGATCTGGAACTCATTGTGGCCGTTGGGGCGGGTATGGCTGGAGAGGTGTCCGCATTTGATGTGGGCAAAGTGTAAGAGCTTTGAATCCTCCGGCCAGTACCATCGAACCTCGGAGACGCCGGGGCGGGTCCCGTGAGGGAGGACGATCTGTTCACCACATCCGCCAGAGCAAGTGATAGTGCGAATAATCACGCGTTTTCCGGTATCCGTAATATTAGATTACACAAAATTGCGGACGAAAGTGGTCAGTATTGACCATCTTTTTCACCCATTACCGTTCAATACTTAGAACATGTTAATAAAAAAGATACTACTTAAATCTATGCTTTGTCCTACGTGTGAGGCAAAGCCAGGAGAGCAGTGCACGCTTTTAAGCGGTCTTCCCCGGAACAACTCGCACAGAGATCGCCGCTTGCTTACCAAAGAAAAACTGAAAGCAAAAATTCCAGTCGCGTAGGCAATTTGTTTTTTGGCGATGTGAGGTAGCAGAGTCATGACATTTGTGGTTCGAGAGAATGACGATTCGGCCATTCCGGCATGGAAGTTCCTCAGTGATCCGGAACTGTTCCGCTGGAAGCAGCTGCTTGCTATGGGAAGAATCCATTATACCGACGCGGAGAAGAACGAGTATGAGCGACTAAAGCTGAAGTGCATGCCTCAGGTATCCCTCGCTTAGCTGCTGCAAAGCTGGAGCGCGAAAGTTTCTGCCCACCAACCCGGTGGGCATTTTATTTTGGGGTTCCGTTCACGGCGGATGGCCGATAAAGTGGAGTACATGACTAAAGAGAAGAAGCCGTTCCTCGTGCGTCATTCGCTGAGCATCGCAGTGTTCGCGGTGGTATTGACGTGGATTTGTCTCTACGCACATTCGAATCCCGACACACATGCAGGCTCGTTCTATGGCAATGCGATCGCCGATTGGACTGGACTGTTTGTGACGGTGATCGCAACGAAGTATCTGCATGAGAAGGGGTCACCGGAGAGCAACAAACTCAAAAAACTAAGAGGCGTTTTGCCTAAAGGCGTGCATGAGTTCTTGCGGGAGCACTCACTGGTGATCTTCCTGGTCATTACCGGAGCGGGGTGGACGGCGGCTTTCCTACGGATGTCGCCAACGGAGAAGTGGGGACAGGTGGTGGGCAACATCGTATCCGAGTGGACGCAGATATTAGGTGTGGTGATCATGACAAAGCGGCTGGTGGAAGCGGGATCAAAAGAGGGACGGAAGACAGCGTGAGCGAGGCAAGCATTGATGGGGGAGCTGCATCTCAGAATGGAATGGTTCATCATTCGCATAAAAGAGGCCTGCGCAGCCTGGCGATGCTCGAAGGAGCCAAGGGACTGCTCGCTATCGTGGGGGCGATTGTGGTGTTCACGTTCGCGCACAAAGACCTGGGAGATGTGGCTGACCGATTGCTGCATTTGTTGCATGTGAATCCGGGCTCACGATTTGCGGAGGCGGTGTTTCGCGCAGCGGACAAAGCCACGGTGCAGCAAATCGTTTTGGTCGGCTTTGGTGTGCTGGTCTATGCGGCGGTGCGGCTGGTGGAAGCCTATGGATTGTGGCATGAGCGCGAGTGGGCGGAGTGGTTTGCGCTGCTGTCAGGATGTTTGTATTTGCCGTGGGAGATTTATGAGATTGCACGCAGGGTGACACCGGTTAGAGTGTCCATATTGGTGATCAATGTAATTGTGGTGATTTATTTAGCTTGGGTGCTGTGGCAGAGCTGGCGCGAAAAAGCAGTGATTGTGGCTAGTGGGTAGTGGTTAGCGAGAGCGTTCAGCGCAGAGAACGCAGAGAACGCAGGGGACGCAGAGGGATCAAGGGGCGAGTCGATATTTGCAAGTATGTTGAGTAGCGCAGCCCGAGGCCGGCTGTGCCACTCAAAGCGAATGCATAGATCCTTCGACTCCGCTACGCTTCGCTCAGGATGACATTTAGTTGGTTCGGAATCCTACGGGCAGATGCCGAGGACGCTGCTTTCGGTGGGGAGGATTTTCCGCCACTCGGTGATCATTTGTTTGTAGGCGTGGCCGACGGGGCGGATGTTGCGGTCGAGGTCGCAGAGGCCGAGGGCGTTGGGGCGTCCATTGTTTTCGCGGAGTGCTGTGTCCCAATCTACCTGGTCGATGAGGCTGTACCAAGTGAAGCCGAGGACGGGGACTCCATCTTCTTTGAGCTGGTGAAGATTCGCCCACTGTTTGTAGAGCCAGAAGACGGCGTCAGGCTCCTTGATGTTTGTCTCAGTGTGCATGACGGGCAGGCGATAGCGGCGGAAGTATTGTCCGGTGAGGACGTAGTATCCGAAAACCTCACCGGATTCGCGGGTGGTGCCGTCAGGGAGCACGAGGTGTTCGTTGGTGATGTAGTAGTCGTTGCCCATCACGCAGTGGGACTTCAGGTTGTAGCGGCGGAACCAGTAGAGGTCGTCGCGCGTCATGCCGTTGTCGCAGAGGTACTCGTACATGCAGCTCTCGATGTCGCGTCCGTAAGTAAGGTCGAGGGAGAGAAATCGCTTTTCATTCAGAAAACGCGCACGCTCGATGCATGAGGGATCTTTGGCGTGGAAGAATTCCGTAGATTCACTCTGGATGAAAACAGCGCTGGAGCGGTGCTCGAGAATGGCGTGCATGGCGAGCATGTTCGCCTGACAAAGGTGTTTCAACGCAGTGACAAAAGCGCGCTCTGACCGCAGACATTCATTCCACCATCCGTATTCCGCCGAAAAAGTTGCGGCGATGAAAATCTCATTCACTGGTGTGTAGTAGGTGATCCACGGGTATCGTTGGGCGAAAGCGCCGGCGTATTCCGCAAACAATTTCGGCCAATCAGGGTTTTGGAAATCGCCGATCCAATCGGGAACTCCGAAGTGGCAGAGGTCGGCGATGACGTTGATGTTCTGTTCCTGGAGAGCGCCGAGAGTTTGGTCGGCGAAATCCCAATCGTATTTGCCGGGGCCGATGTGCGTGGAAAAGTATGGCGGGCCGCAGCGCAAGTGATTGATGCCGAGGTCGCGGACGAGTTGGAAATCCTGGCGCCAGTTCATGTAGAAGCAGGTCTTGGCGAGTTCGTCCTGACGGAAGCGGGTGCCGTCCGGCAAGAGAATGGTGGGGCAACTATTTTCAATGCCAGTGGCGAACAGAAAGTCAGACATGCGCAATAAGTTGAGATGTAAGAGAGAGTTGCGAGGTTATATGCAGTTGTGAAGGGAACTTTGGACGCAAGCTGAAGAACAGGCATCCAAGTGAGTAGCTTTTTTAGGGGTGCAAATTGAACGTCAAGCCGATCCTGCAAACTTGGGGGCGAGTGCTAACCGGACGAGTACCGACGCTGTCGATAGAGATAACGAGGGAGTGTCCGCTGCGATGCCCGGGGTGTTATGCGTACGAAGACAATCACCTGGGCAACGCCGGGTTGCGGAGCCTGTCGGATTTCAAGGGCGATGAACTAGTCAGGCGCGTATTGGAAGTGGTGGACGAAAACGACCCGCTGCATTTGTCGATCGTAGGGGGCGATCCACTGGTGCGGTATCGGGAATTGGAAATATTGGTGCCTCAACTGGTCACGCGCGGCATCCACGTGCAAGTGGTGACAAGCGCGTTTCGGCCGATCCCGGAGACGTGGGCGTCACTGCCGAATATGACAGTGACTGTCTCCATCGATGGTCTGCAAGCCGACCACGACTTGCGCCGGAAGCCGGCGACGTATGAAAAGATCCTGAAAAATATTGTAGGTCAACACGTCACGGTGCATTGCACGATCACGAGCGCGATGGTGAAGCGGACTGGATACCTCGGCGAATTCCTCGATTTTTGGACTCCGAATCCGGCGGTGAAGAAAGTTTGGATGAGTATTTTCACGCCGCAACGCGGGGCGAATCCGGTGGAGTGTCTTTCACCGACCGAGCGGACAGAAGTCGTCCGGAACCTTCTGGAGTTGAGGAAGATGTATCCGAAATTGGATATGCCGGAAGGGTTGGTTAAGGAATTTCTCGCACCGCCGAGTTCTCCGGAGAAATGCGTTTTTGCGCGGACCACAAAAACCATTTCCGCGGACATGAAGACCGTGGTGAAACCATGCCAGTTCGGTGGGAATCCGGATTGCTCGCAATGTGGATGCATCGCGTCGATGGGACTAGCGGCAATCGGGAACTACAAGCTTGCGGGGAGTCTGACCGCTGGGGATATTTTTTGGGCGTCAGCGGCGGTGGGAGAGGCCATGCAGAGGGCAAAGAATAAATTTACGGGAACGCGCGAGCCGAGGGCGCCGGTGAATGTGCTGAATGTGATCGAGTAGGGCAGTGACTAGTGGGTAGTGGTCAGTGGCTAGCAAGACCTATTCAACATTTGAGATCCCATTTCTTCGCGGAGTTCTGCTGTAACGGGTTCAACCTTAAATCTCAATCGAAGAAGTGATATCCCGACATAAAAGCATCAAGCGAGAACGCTCTCCGCGGCTACGTCCAAAATCCATCTGCATGAAACCAGTCTCCGGTTGTAAGATTCCGGAGCAGGAGCGCAATTCGAATGGATCGTCGTGATTTTCTTGCAACTATTCCATTAGCAGCGGCAGGTGGAGCGATGTCGGGATCGGCATTTGGATCTCCTGAAGCGACCCGTGAAGACGAGACTCGCGCGACGGCGTCGAATGAAGCTGTGCCGGATAATTTGGACTTCGCGTCTGCATTGCAGGCGGCGGAGGCGATACGGCAGAAGCGGGTGTCGTCTGTCGAGTTGACGAGGCGGGTCTTCGAACGGATCGATAAATACAATCCGCAACTAAATGCGTTTGTTTACCAGTTACGCGATGACGCCATGGCACAAGCCAAGAAGGCGGATGAGGCGCAGGCCCAGGGACGGTCGCTGGGAGTTTTCCATGGCGTGCCTGTCCACGTGAAAGAGAGTTATGCAGTAGCTGGGCATCCGTGCACGTGGGGATTGCCGCCGCTGCGGGACTCGAAAGCTCCACAGAATTCTGCAGTGGTGCGGAAGCTGTTAGGTACAGGCGCGGTGTTGATCGGGGCGACGAATGTGCCGGTAGGGCTGAGTGATTGGCAATCTTACAATCCGATTTACGGCACGACGAACAATCCATGGGATGTAAAGCGAACTCCGGGCGGATCTTCGGGTGGGACCGCGGCAGCATTGGCGGCGGGATTGGGATATCTGAGTTTCGGAAGCGATATCGGCGGCTCGATCAGGGTGCCGGCAAGTTTCTGTGGGCTGTTCGGTCATAAACCGACGCTCGATCTCGTGGACATGCAAGGACATCTTCCCGGGGGCGTTTCGGCCGGGCCGGGATTCTCAACATTGCTTGCAGTGGGGGGCCGATCGCGCGAAGCGCGCAAGACTTGATGGAAGCATTGAAGGTAGTTGGCGGGCCGTCAGGTTGGGACGCGAAGGCATGGAAATGGGAGATGCCCGCGCCCCGGGCAAAGAGCCTGAAAGAATTTCGTGTGGGTTATGTCATCGACGATCCGATCGCTCCCGCGACTCCGGAAGTGAAAGCTGTTTTTGAAGAAACGATCGAACGGCTGACTCGCGCGGGAGTGAAACTGCAGCAGGGATGGCCGAAGGGATACAGCGCGTCAGAGCTGCTGGCGAATTATCGTTTCCACCTGGATGCATTCTTCTTCAGCACTGCGCCTCCAGCGGAGCGCGAGAGAATGCTGAAGCAATTTGGAAATATGAATGGCGGAAATGTGCCGGCCGGCTTGACTCCATTTTCCGACTGGCAGCAGCAAAATTTCCGTCGGCTGGCATTTCGCGCGCAGTGGCAGGCGTACTTCGAACAGGTGGATGTATTTCTTTCGCCGGTGTCATTCACGGCGGCGTTTCCGCACGACCACAGCGGACCGCAAGACAAAAGAACGATAGCTACTTCAGCGGGACCGCGACGCTATATGGATCTATTGAACTGGATCGCTGCGCCGACGCTCACGGGACTTCCTGCAACAGTGGCGCCTGTGGGCCGCACACCTGAAGGGCTACCGGTGGGGATACAGATCATGGGGCCGTATTGGGAAGACGCAACACCGATAGCATTCGCCGAGGCGCTGACCGGAGATGAGGGCGAATTTACGCCACCTCCCGGATATACGGAGTAATTCAGATCAGTGGATAGAGAGGCATTGTTTGGATATTTGTTGTCCTGTTTGCAATGTGTCGTTCCATATTGACCAGCCGTACCAATATCACGCGGGTTTCGGCAATCAAGGTTTTCTGTACTGCGACTCATGTCCAAACTTAGTCGTGTTTGGTTCTTACGATCCTGAGTATGTGAAGATCATTCAGAGCAAGCATCCGTGGACACTAAACGAAGCGGAAAAGGAACGGGTAGAAAGCCGACTTCGGCATTGTTCCTGCGGAGGTCGTTTTCGATTCACCGCTGCACCGCGCTGCCCTCTATGCAACGCTCCCATTCCGAGCATCTTGCGGGATTTTATTCACTACGTCGAAACCGGAAGACGATTTGACTCTGAGAAAGAGTCGATTTGGACATCTCCCGCTTAAGCTGCACGCATTGGCTTCCGCTCAGATCAGTTCGCGAATTTTTTGTCCAATAGCTTCCTTGGCGATGTCCACGCGATTAGGTTCGCCGCGCGCGAGTGATTCCGCGAAATGCAGCGCCTGCTCCACGGTGATTTTCGGAGGTAGTGGCGGAACGTTGGGGTCAACGACGGCTTCCAGCACAGCAGGGCCGGGAGTGTTGAGAAATGACTCGATGATGTTGCCGCAATCGGCGGGATCTTCGGCGGTGAATCCCGCGGCGCCCATCGCATGGGCAATGGCGGCGAAGTCGATAGGTTGCAAGTCGCATCCGAATTCGGGATTGCCGAGGAAGACCATTTGCTCCCACTTGATCTGTCCGAGAGTGTTGTTCTTGATGATCACGACTTTGATCGGAAGCTGATATTTCACAGCAGTCGCAACTTCGGCCATGAGCATGGAGAAGCCACCGTCGCCGACAAAGGCGACGACCTGGCGATCGGGATATGCAGCTTGCGCGCCGATGGCGTAGGGAAGCCCGTTGGCCATGCTGGCGAGATTTCCGGAGAGCGAATACATCTGTCCGCGGCGAGCGGGAATTTCTTGCGCGAACCAGGAGGTGATGGTGCCGCTGTCGGCAACAACGATGGCGTCATCGCGCAGACGCTTGCCCAGCTCCCAAGCGACGACTTGAGGCTTCATCGGCTTGTCATGATTGGTGCCACGCATCTCCATGACCTGCCACCACTCTTTCATTCCCTCTTGTGCCTTCCGCAAGAAGCTGCGGTCCTGATTGCGTTTCAGCAAGGGGATGAGTTCACGGAGTGTGCGATTACTGTCGCCGATCAGACCGACTTCAACGGGGTATCGCAAGCCAATGCGCTTGGGGTCGAGTTCAATCTGGATGGCGCGCACTTTGCCCGGCTTGGGATAGAACTCGAGATAAGGGAAGGAAGAGCCGACCACTAATAAGGTGTCGCATTCTTCCATTGCCTCCTGCGAAGGCTTGGTGCCGAGAAGCCCGATGCCGCCCGTTGTATAAGGACTGTGGTCAGGAACAGCGGCCTTACCGAGCAGGGCTTTGACGATGGGCGCACCGAGCATCTCGGCGATTTCTTCGAGGGAATCAGTGGCGTCAAGGGCACCGCGTCCGGCGAGAATCGCGATGCGCTTGCCGTTGTTCAGAATGTCAGCTGCGTGGTTGAGGGAATTGTCATCGGGCAGACGAGCGGAGCGCGCGTAGGTATCAGAGCTGTGGTGTGGGACATTGCGCTGGCTGCGATGCTTGCTGTCGAGCTTGAACTCCTGCATGTCCGTGGGGAAAGTGATGTGCGCCACTCCGCGATATGCGAGCGCGGTGCGGCAAGCCAGATCGACAAGGCTTTCGACATGCGTGGTGCCCATGACGCGCTCGTTGAAGACGGCAACGTCGGCAAAGACTTTGTCGAGCTGGACGTCCTGCTGCTGCATGGTGCCGATGAGATCGTGAAACGCCATGCCGGTAAGAGCGAGCACGGGCTGGCCATCCATCTTCGCGTCATAGAGTCCGTTCAAGAGGTGAATGCCACCTGGGCCGGAGGTGGCGAGACACACGCCCAACCTTCCGGTGAACTTTGCATAGGCACACGCCATGAACGCGGCGGATTCTTCGTGGCGAACCTGAATAAAGCGGATGCGATCCTGATGTGTGCGTAGCGCTTCCATGATGCCGTTGATGCCGTCGCCAGGAAGTCCGAAGACGGTGTCCACTCCCCAATCAATAAGCCTTTCGATGAGAACGTCTGCAGTAGTCATGGGTACACCTTGCGAGCGGAATTCGGAGCAATGTGGGTTGAGATGCGCGGCATCTTGCGTGGGTGCGCCTTGAGGAGCCGGGGACTGTTTGTGAGAGGAAAATCGTGCTACTTTCGTTGGCGGTTTGGGTTTAAGCAGCCACGCCGTGCTTTGCACATTTGAACTTCCGGTTTTGAGGTGTCCAGTGAGAATCATGCACGCAGTTTTTGCAGTGATATTTTCCATCTGCGCGTTTGCGCAGGAGCAAACGTCTGCTGCGCCAGCAGCGCAACAAGGCCGTCAAGACAGAGGCCAGAGGTTTCCGGGTGCTCGCGGAGGAGGAGGCGGATTTCTGGGAAACGGGACAAGCGGAACCATTTCCGAGATCAAGGGCAACGTGCTTACGCTAAAGGGCGCTGAAGGCAAGACCTTCGCCGTAAAAATCGGTGACAACGCCAGATTGATCGGAAAAGATCGGGCGCAGATATCACTAAAGGATCTAAAGGTTGGAGATTATGCGACTGCAGGTGGACAGCCGGGCACCGATGGCGTGATTGAAGCGCGAGTCGTGATGCTGATGGATGAAGAGGCAGTGAAGCGCATGAAAGATGCGCAAGCCAACATGGGCAAAACGATGATAGCGGGCGAAGTGAAAGGGATCAACGAAACGAAGATCACGGTGCAGCGAATGGATGGGCAGACACAGGTGATCGAGGTGGATGAGAACACGTCCCTGAAGAAGATGGGCGAGAGCATCACTCTGGCAGACATCAAAGTGGGCGATCGAATCTCCGGGCCTGGGGAATTGAAAGGTGGAGTGTTCGTTGCGAAAGAACTGCGAGTAGGGCAGATGGGCGCTGGAGGACAACAAAGACGTTCAGGCCAGATGGACCGACCAGCAGAAAGCAAGCCTGACAAACCGTAATGCAAGAATCCCTCAAAATTTTGGGCATGGTTGGAGCGTGCGCGATGACGCTCACGCAGGCGCTCGCGCAGCAGAGTGCGCCGACACAGGTCGCTGAGGCTTCTGCGGTGGTGGCAAAGGCGCCGGGAAAAATTGTGGGGTCAGTAAAGTCAGGTGGCGTTCCGCTGCCGGGCGTTGCTGTTTCCGCAGCGAACACGCTTACAGGAAAGAAAGTATTCACGGCAACTGCGGCAGATGGGAGTTTTTCAATCCCCATTGCGAGCAGAGGGCGATGGGTGGTGCGCGCAGAACTAGCAGCATTCGCGCCGATCACGAAAGAGATCGTATTCAGCGCGGAGACGCTGGGCACAACTCAGCAGGCTGACCTTGAAATGATCCTGCTCTCACGTCAGCAGAAGATACAAGACCAACAGCAGACGCAATCGGCCGAGCAGCAGATCGCGAATGCGGTCGCGAGCGGTGGGTTCCAGAATCTTGGATTAACGCAGTCAGAAGCGATCACCGGAAACGAAAACAGCGCGGGCGGCGCAGGGCAACAGCAAAGTAATGGGGAATCGCTGGCAAACGCCATGCCCGTGGCGGCGATGGGCGGAAACGCTGCGGCGGATTCCGTGTCCGTCACAGGCAACATGGGGCGCACGGAGAACTTCAGCTTCGATGAAGGTGAACTCCGGCAGCGCATGGATGATGCGCGCGCTCAAGGTGGAGCGTTCCAGATCGGCGGCAACCAAGGTCAGTTCGGTGGCGGTGGAGGCGGTGGTGGCTTCGGTGGCGGTCCGGGTGGCGGCGGGATAACGATCGCTGGCGCGGGCGGTGCAGGTGGAAGATTCCGGGGCATTGACATCAACAAACCGCATGGGCAGCTTTATTACAACTTCGGGAATTCGGCGCTAGATGCGCGTCCGTATTCGCTCAACGGAGTCGGGGCAGAGAAGCCCAGTTATTCGCAAAGCCGATACGGCGCGACGATTGGCGGGCCGCTGAATATCCCACATATATATGAGGGCGGCACCAAGACAATGTACTTCCTCAACTATGTGGGGCAAACGGTTGCAAATCCTTTCGACGTGTTCGCAACCGTGCCGACGCTGCTAGAGCGGAGTGGGGATTTTTCGCAGACGCGTATCCGCAGCGGAGTGAATGCGGGAAACTTTGTGACGATTTACGACCCGGTCACGCATTTGCCTATTCCGGGAAATAAGTTGACGTCGATCAATCCGGCGGCGCAGGGATTGCTGAGTTTTTTTCCGCTGCCGAACCAGCCGGGCAGCACGCAGAATTTTCATGATGTGGATTCGTCAAACACGAATTCCCAGAACGTAAACTTCCGGCTGAATCATACTTTTGGCGAGCCAGTGAGACGACAGCCGGGAGCGCGCGGCGCTGGCGGTGGTCGGGGAGGGCGCGGAGGCGGAAGTCAAAAGTCCCTCAACCTGGCCTTCAACTACAGGACGAGCAGTTCCGATGTGAAAAATTATTCGCCGTTCCTGGGTGGCGCGTCTAGCGCGCATGGTTACAACATCAATGTTGGATACGTGCAGCCATTCCATGGACTGATCACGAGGACGGGTTTCGTCATCAACAACAATCACATTGAGTCAGCCGGGCAGTACGCGAATGTGACTGACGTGGAAAATGCATTGGGCATTGCGGGTGTTTCCACCAACCCCTTTGATTTTGGCGTGCCTACGCTTTCATTCACGAACTATAGCGGGTTGAGGGATGTAACTCCGCAGTTGCGCGATGACCTCACGTGGCAACTGACAGAGAGCGTTTCGTGGAACCACAAGAAACACAATGTGCGATTCGGCGGGGATTTCCATCGGTCAGGCGAGGATCTTCGGTCGAACAGTAATCCGCGCGGAAGCTTTACTTTTACGGGAATCTCGACTGCGCTGGCGGCAACGAGCGGAACTGGATACGACTTCGCCGATTTCCTCTTGGGAAGGGCGCAACAGACGGCGGTGCAGTTCAGTCCGAACACTTATCACTACAACAACAATTCCTACAATCTGTTCGTGCAAGATGACTGGCGAGCGCGCGGGAAACTGACGCTCAATTTCGGACTGCGCTATGAGTATGTGTCGCCATGGAGCGAGAGCGGGAACCGCATCGTCAATCTTGATGCGGCGCCGGGATTCACCTCCGTGGCAGCAGTGCAGCCGGGGCAGGTGGGGCCGTTCACGGGAGCCTTTCCCGTGTCGCTAGTGAATCCTGACCGAAACAATTTCGCGCCGCGTGTGGGGATCGCATGGAGTCCGCGGAAGAAGACGGTCATCCGCGCGGGATATGGAGTGAATTACAACCTGGGACAGTATGGGTCGATCATCCAGCAGCTTGCGAACCAGCCTCCATTCGCGTTCACGGAGACGAACACAGCGACTGCTGCGACGCCGCTTACATTACAAAATGGATTTCCTGCTGCTCCCACAGGGCTGACGAATAATTTCGGTGTCGATAAAAATTATCGGCTGGGGTATTCGCAGACATGGAACGTGAATGTGCAGCAAGAAGTGCTGAGCGGGATGGTCGTCAACCTGGATTACACAGGCACGAAGGGCGCGAGCCTGGATCTGGAGCGCGCGCCGAATCGAGGGTCGGCGGGATTGCAATTGAACAACGTGCAGGCATTCATATGGGAGTCGTCTGGCGCGGATTCGATCCTCCATGCAGGGACACTGCGAGTGCGCAAGCGGATGCAGCATGGAATATCGTTCGGCGGGAGCTATACGTATTCGAAGTCGATCGATGATGCGTCGAGCATTGGCGGCGGAGCTGTGGTGGTCGCGCAAAACGACCAGAACCTTGCAGCGGAACGTGGACTCTCAAGTTTTGATCAGCGGCATCGCTTCACAGCCGATTACAACTACGAGTTGCCGTGGGGCACGAACAAGCATTGGCTGAACTCGCAGAACTGGGCGGGAAAGACATTCGGCGATTGGTCATTCAATGGATCAGTGACCGTCGCCAGCGGGACTCCGTTCACGGCGCGAGTGGTGGGAGACTTCACAGACGTGGCGCGGGGAACCAATGGCACGCTTCGCGCAAACTACAACGGGCAGCCCATCTATCTTTCCGATCCGACGCTGCAACTCTGGTTCAATACCGCTGCGTTCAGTGTTCCCACCGCGGGAGCATTCGGGAACTCCGCGCGGAACATGATCATAGGTCCGGGGACATTCAGCGTTAACACGTCATTGAGCAAGACGATTCCAATCAGGGATTCGAAGGCGTTTGAATTCAGGGCGTCGGCGACGAATCTTTTCAATCACCCAAATTATTCGAGCATCGACGCGGTTGTGAACTCGCCGACATTCGGCAGAGTGGTGAGTGTAGGCAGCATGCGCAAGATGCAGATACAAACGCGGTTCCGGTTCTGATGAGATTGCTGAGAAAAAAATCGGCAGCTTTGGTTGTGATGGCGGTGCTGATGGTGGGCGCGTCCGGGCAGGACGTCGCGAAACCGGCTGCGGGAAATCAGAGTGGGCAGCAGGAGTTTACGTTCAAGTCCACCAGCGATACCGTGCTGGTGAACGTTGTTGTGCGCGATAAGAGGGGAAATCTTGTACGGGGGCTGAAGCAGGAAGATTTCACGCTACTGGAAGATGGCAAACAGCAACACGTTTCCGCTTTCGATTTTGAACAGATCGATATGGCGGTTACCAGCGCCGAACCGACGGTGGTCCCCGAGGCTAAAGAAAAAGCCGTCGCCACCAAAGCGCAGCCGCTGGCGCCGCTAAATACGACGAAGCTTGATTCCAATAACAAACGGTTGATCGTTTTATTTTTCGACTTCACCGGAATGGAAGTGGAAGAGGTCAACCGGTCTGTAGATTCAGCGCAGAAGTATGTGAGCAGCCAAATGCAACCGGCTGACCTGGTTGCGGTGATCTCGTTCAGTTCGTCATTGCGGGTAGAGCAAGATTTCACAAGCGACAAGATTGCTTTGCAAAAGACGCTGACGCGATTCGGCGGAACCAGCGGCGCGGGATATTCCGCGGGTACAACCGGCGATTCCGATGGCACGCCTGATACGGGCACTGCGTTCAACGCGGACGACAGCGATTTCAATACCTTCAATGCGGACCGAAAGCTGCAAGCAATGCAAGCGCTTTCAGATGCGCTGGCAAAGATTCAGCAGAAGAAGTCTGTGATCTATTTCAGCGGCGGATTGCAGCAGAACGGAATCGAGAACCAGTCACAATTGCGAGCGACGATCAATTCAGCAATCAGGGGAAATGTTGTGATCTATTCCGTTGATGCCCCGGGATTGCAAGCCATGGTACCGGGCGGAACGGCGGAGACGGCGAGCGTTCGTGGCACCGGCGCATTTACGGGAGCGAGCATGCGTTCCGCATACGATGCGAATTTTGGCGCGACGGAGACTTTGTCCACCTTGGCGAAGGACACCGGCGGGAAGGCATTTCTGGACACCAATGATTTCGGCGGCGTGTTCACGCAGGTGCAGCAAGATACTTCTGCGTATTACGTGCTCAGTTACCGTAGTTCGAATTTGTTGAAGGATGGGCGCTACCGCAAGATCACGGTTAAGACTGGGCTCAAAGACGTGAAGCTGGAATACCGCACGGGCTATTATGCGCCACGGGATTTCGCGCACTTCAAGAAAGAAGACCGCGAAGAGCAGATGCAGACGGAACTCAATTCCGACCTGCCGGCAACGGATTTCCCGGTGTTCCTGGCGGCTGCATACTTCCGTTTGAGCGATGACCGGTATTTTGTTCCGGTGTCACTGGTGGTGCCGGGTTCGGAGATACCGTTCGTTGATGCCGCCAATCAGGACAAGGCATCACTGGATGTGATCGGCAGTGTGAGAGTTGCGGACACGAAATTCCCCATCGCGAATGTCCGGGAGACAGTGAAGCTGGCTCTCGATAAGACGCAAAATGTTTCGCGCAAGAACGTGCAATACAACACGGGATTCATTCTGGCGCCGGGCGAGTATCACGTGAAGCTCGTGGTGCGCGAGAACCAGACTGGAAAACTGGCGTCGTTTGAAACGGACCTCAACATCCCGGACTTGCGCAAACAGCAGCAGAAGAAAGGCGTGCGCATGAGTTCGGTCGTGCTGAGCGCGCAGATGAAACCTGCGACGAAGTCGCAAAAGGACAATCCACTTTCAAGAAACGGACAGGAACTGATCCCGAACATCAGCCATGTGTTTACTCCTGACCAGCATCTCTATGTTTACTACGAAGTCTATGACCCGGAGAAGGCGAAGGTAGAAGGGAACGCTGACGCCGGTGCTCCAAAGGTGAAGAACCCAGTGCGCGTGATCTCAAGCGTGGAATTCCTGCGCGATGACGTAAAGACATTCGAGACGCCGGTGCTGGAAGTGCGTGAGCTCTCGTCTGAGCGTAAAGCGGCAGTGTTTCAAATCGATGTGCCGTTGCAGAAGCTGCGTCCGGGATATTACATGTGCCAATTGAACATCGTGGACGACACGAGTGGCACGTTCATCTTTCCGCGTTTTCCCATCCTGATCAAACCTGAGGCGATCGCAGCCGCGAAGCCGTAGATCTTTCTACGTTCGCTGACAACGCCTGCGCGCTTCCGAACAGCGGTTCTCAAAAGCGGACAGCGTCAGTGCCGCGCGTCTGCTTCCCTTCCTTATTTTTCAGCGACTTGGAATTCCAAAGTTGGCTGGTTGATTGCACTTGTTGATATCGTAACTTCCTTCCAATCCTGCCGTCTAAGAGGGAATGATGGAAACGCTAGTACAAGACGTGCGTTATGCAATCCGAAATTTTGCCAAGACCAAGGGCGTGACGATCGTCGCCATTGTCACTCTGGCTCTGGGCATTGGCGCGAACACCGCGATATTCAGCGTGATCAATGCGGTGCTATTGCAGCCGCTGCCTTTCCATGAACCGGGACAGTTAGTGCGGATGTACGAGACGGAAGCGGCGCCCGGAGAATATCCGATCAATGGCATGGATTACCTCGACTGGAAACGCGAGAACAAGAGTTTCCAGGACATGAGCTTCTTCAGTTGGACGCACAATATGAACCTGAGCGGCGATGGCAGCGCGCAGCAGGTGTCCGCGGTGCCGACAGAATGGAATTTCTTCTCGGTGATCGGCGCGCAGCCGATGCTGGGAAGAACGTTTGTATCAGGCGAAGACCAATCGGCTGACTCTCGGCTTGCGATCCTGAGCTTCGGACTGTGGCGGAGCATGTTCAATTCGGATCCCAACGTCCTGAACAAGACGGTGGAGTTGGACGCTGCGAAGTACACGGTGATCGGAGTGATGGGGCCGACTTTTCGTTTTCCATCCGACGCGCAGATATGGGTGCCCGCCGACATGACTTCGAAGGGCATCGGGCCGCGAGGAAATCACGGGCCTGGTGCAATCGGAAGATTGAAACCGGGAATAACGGTGGAGCAGGCGAAAGCCGACTTGAACGTCATCTCCGCGCGGCTGGAACAACAATTCCCGGACACAAATCACAAAGTGAGCGCAATTGTTTATTCGCTCCATGACACGTTGGTAGGCAAGTCGCGCGACTCGCTGATGATGATGCTGTGGGCCGTGCTGCTAGTGCTGCTTATTGCGTGCGCGAACGTGGCCAATCTACTGCTTTCGCGAGCTGTGGCGAGACAACGCGAGATGGCGGTGCGCTGCGCGATGGGAGCAAGTCGATTCCGCCTTGTTCGCCAACTGCTGACGGAAAGCGTTTTGCTCAGCGTGACGGGAGGCATTCTTGGGTTAGGCCTCGCTGCTGCGTGGATCAAGCTGTTGACGAGCATGAAGAGCTTGGCGATTCCGGCTACGAACCCGGTGCAGATGAACATGACGGTATTGCTGTTTACGCTGGTTGTCGCAGTGGGATCGGGGATTCTCTTCGGAATGATTCCAGCGCTGCAGACTTCCAGCCCGGATCTGTACGAGGACCTCAAGGGTGGGGCGGGCAACACAGCAACGGCAGGAAAACAGAAACGGTTCACGAGCAATCTACTGGTAATCGCGGAAGTCGGATTTTCACTACTACTGTTGATCTCCGCGGGGCTGCTGTTGAAAGACTTTCGGACGATGCGGACGACGAACATCGGCGTCCGCACTGATCATGTATGGACTGCTGCATTGCGATTGCCGCCGGCAAAATATGGAAAGCAAGAACAACAATTCCAAGTAGCACAAGCCATTCTTGAAAAAGTGCAGAACGTTCCCGGAGTAGAGACGGCGAGCATCAGCGACAGACTTCCGCTTTATGGTGGAGTCAATGGGTACATCCACCTTCCTGGACATGAGAACGAGCGACAAGGTGGACGCCTGGTGGAGAGCCACAACGTATCTCCGGAGTATTTTTCAGCGCTGAACATCGCGGTGGAGCAAGGCCGCTCGTTCAATCAGGAGGACCTCGACAACGAGATCCGGTTGGATGTGCAGGTAAGGGAGCTAACCAAGGATGGCGCGCCGCTCACGCCTGAACAGACAAAGAGCATGGTCTATCGTTCCGTCATTAACAGCACTATGGCGAAGCATTTCTGGCCGGGGCAGAACCCTGTAGGGCAGTTATATACGGGCAACGCGAGAAGCCCCTGGCACCAAGTGGTGGGCGTGGTTGCCGACGTTAAACAATGGGGACTGACGAACGAAGCGCAGCCTGAAACGTATGACGTCTTCGACGGGCAATCGGGTTTCTTTCTGGTGATTCACACGAAGGTTGATCCAGCGAGCATCACGAGCGCGGTGAGACAAGCGGTGGGCAGCGTCGACTCGGGATTGCCGCTGTTTCGGATACGCACCATGCAAGACCTCGTAAATGACAATTCCGCGGGCGCGCAATTCGTGACAACTCTGCTGGGCGTATTCGCAGGATTGGCGCTGGTGCTTGCGGCAATCGGGATCTACGGAGTTCTCTCTTATCTCGTAACCCAGCGCACGCGAGAGATCGGTATCCGCATGGCTTTAGGAGCGACGCCGGGGAATGTCCTGCGATTGGTACTGGCTCATGGCCTAAAGCTGGCGATTTGTGGGTTTCTTATCGGTGGTTTCGGCGCATACGCTACGCGGAAGGTCATCGCGAGTTCGCTGCTCATGATCAAAGCGGAAGACCCGCTGATCTTCCTGGGCACGCCATTGTTGCTGCTATTCATAGCAGTCTTGGCGTGTTTGATCCCGGCATCGCGGGCGGCGAGGATCAGTCCGCTGGTGGCGTTGCGAGAAGATTAAACAAGTTCACTCCTCCAGGGCGGCTTTAGGGGCCGCCCTTTTTTGTCTAAAAAAGCTCATCCAGAAGGAATGTTTAGGTGTTCGATATCGGACACTTTCTTGCGTTAGCGGACAGTAAGTAGGTTTAAACTAGACGCAGGAGTCGGATAAACCACTTTATTTCAATCGGTTACGGTTGATTTCAATTTGGCAAGGAGCTTGCGTTACAACAATAAAGATATGGATATCAAACGACCAGATAACAAGGCTCAGAAACGGCGTCGGCAGATTGTCACTGTTGGGGTAATCCTGCTTGTATTGGTGGGTGTCACCCTCGGCCTTGCGAAATTGAAACCGGCAGCGCCTTCCGTAGATGGCGGCGCGATCTGGCCTGACACGGTGAAACGTGGGCCACTCCTCCGCCAAGTGCGCGGACTCGGAACGCTTGTTCCTGTAGATATCCGATGGATCCCTGCCGAGACGGAAGCGCGAGTGGAACGCATCCGCGTACTGCCTGGTACGCAGGTGGAAGCAGACACCGTCATCATGGAATTGAGCAATCCGCAAGCCGAGCAGGAAGCGGTTGATGCCGAGTGGCAAGTGCGAGCGGCGGAGGCGGAATACAAGAATGCGCGCGTAAAAGTGGAAGGCGATCTGATGGCGCAGCAGGCATTGGCGGCGACGGTCAGCTCTGATTACGCGAATGCGCGTCGCCAGGCAGAGACGGATGCGGAGTTGGCGAAGTTGGGCGTGATCTCCGGACTGGCGCTGAAGTCCTCTGAGGGAAGAGCGCAGGAGATGTCAACCCGGCACGAGATTGAAAAGAAGCGGATCGATATCAACACGAAGGCGATTGAGTCGCAGATGGCGGTGTCAGAGGCGAAGGTGCAAGAAATGCGTGCATTGGCCGCACTTCGACAAAAAAATCTTGCGTCATTGAAGGTACGTGCGGGCATTGCGGGAGTCTTACAGGAAGTACCAGTGCAACAGGGACAGCGCGTGAGTCCGGGAGCGACGTTGGCGAAGGTCGCCCAACCTACGCACTTGAAGGCGGAATTGAAGATCGCCGAGACGCAGGCGAAGGACATCCTGATCGGACAGCCGGCTTCCATCGATACGCACAATGGCGTGATCAGCGGAACGGTGATGCGGGTGGATCCTGCGGTGTTGAATGGCACGGTCACCGTGGACGTGAAGCTTGAAGGCGAGTTGCCGAAGGGCGCGCGTCCTGACTTGAGCGTGGACGGCACCATCGATTTGGAGCGGCTTGCGAACGTGCTCTACATCGGGCGTCCGGCATTCGGACAAGAGAAGAGCACGGTAGGGATGTTCAAGATCGATCCGGATGGCAAGGCCGCATCGCGAGTGTCAGTGAAGTTGGGACGTAGCTCGGTCAATGCAATCGAGGTCCTCGAGGGCTTGAAGGAAGGGGATCGAGTGATCCTTTCCGATATGTCGCGATGGGACAACGTGGACCGAATCCGATTGGAGTAACCGCAAGGGTTTCCGGGAGTAATCAGGAAGAAATTTGGAAATAACAGGAGAAAACATGAACGTCAGCCAGCCCTTGATCCGTCTTGAGAATGTTGCGAAGGTGTTTTACACCGATGAAGTCGAAACGCACGCTCTTGCGGGCATCCACCTTGACATAAAAAAAGGCGAGTACGTTTCCATCTCCGGCCCATCGGGCTGCGGCAAGTCAACACTCTTGTCGATATTGGGACTGCTTGACTCGCCCAGCGATGGCGTCTACATGCTCGGTGAGAAGCCGGTACAGGGGCTCGATTTCTCTGACCGCGCTCGCATCCGCAATCAAGAGATCGGATTCATCTTCCAGAGTTTCAACCTGATCGGCGACCTTACGGTTTACGAGAACGTGGAACTGCCGCTGACTTATCGCAACATGTCCGCGACTGAGCGGAAGGAACGCGTGCAGAACGCGCTGGAAAAAGTGGGAATGGCGCATCGCATGCGGCACTATCCTTCGCAACTATCAGGCGGTCAACAGCAGCGTGTGGCAGTGGCGCGCGCACTGGCAGGGAAGCCACTCATCCTGCTGGCGGATGAACCTACCGGAAACTTGGATTCCCGCAACGGTGAAGCGGTGATGGAACTGCTGCAACAACTGCACCGCGAGGGCGCGACCATCTGCATGGTGACGCACGACGAACGCTTCGCTCGCCACGCCGATAGGACCGTTCACATGTTCGACGGGAAGGTAGTAGAGGAGAGCGTCGAAGTCGGATAACTACTTTCTCGTTCGGCCAAACAGGAGCGCATTAGCGCTCGCTAGGGGACCAATGGAAACTCTGTTGCAAGACCTCCGCTACAGTTTGCGCACGTTACGTAATTCGCCCGGGTTCACCGCGGTTGCGGTGCTTACCCTGGCATTGGGTATTGGGGCAAATACCGCAATCTTCACGCTGATCAATGCGGTGATGCTGAAGATGCTTCCCGCGCAAAACGCGCAGGAGCTAGTGGTGTTGGGAGATCCCACAGCGGCACACTCGCGATCAATGGGAACGCCGACCACCGAACTTTTCTCATATCCGCTATATCGCGAGTTGCGCGACCGCAACGCTGTGTTCAGCGGCGTGATGGCGGCGGGCGAAATGCATAAGTTGAAAGTGACTCGACCTTCAGGCGAAGGAGTGACCGATGACGCGCTCGGAGCCTTGGTGAGTGGAAACTATTTCTCCGTGCTGGGCGTGAACACCCTTATTGGGCGTCCCTTGACTGATGATGACGACAAATTGCCGGGCGCTCATCCGGTGGCGGTCATTAGTTACTCATTGTGGAAACAAAAGTTTGCTCTCAGCCCTGACGTTCTCGGGCAATCGGTACGGCTGAATGGGTATCCGTTCACAATCATTGGAGTAACCCCGCAAGGTTTCTATGGCCAAGTGGTGGGAGACGTCCAAGAAGTTTGGATCCCCATCATGATGCAAGCCCAAGTCATGCCGGGGCGCAACTGGATCACTGAATCTGCTGCGGCAGGGAACCACCAACATCCTGAAAATGTTTCATGGCTCAATGTGATGGCCAGGCTAAAACCGGGAGTCACGGTGGAAGCGGCGAAAGCGAATGTGAATCTCGTCTTCAAGCAAATGCTGGAAGGAAGCTACGGAGCCAAGCTGACTTCCGACGACTTAGCCGAAGTAAAGAAGAACACGATCGATGTTGTACCCGGTGCGCGCGGACTTTCTGAACTGCGCGGCGATTTCCAAAAGCCGCTGTACTTGCTGATGGCGATCGTGGGACTGGTGTTGTTGATTGCCTGCGTGAATGTCGCGAACCTGTTGCTGGCTAGAGCTTCCCAGCGCAAAAGAGAAATCGCGGTGCGGTTGGCATTGGGAGCGAAGCCTAGCCGGCTTGTCCGTCAATTGCTGACCGAGAGTGTAGTGCTGGCATTCTTTGGCGGTGCGTTTGGATTGTTTGCCGCGATGTGGGGTGCGCGCGTCCTGCTGAAAGTCAGTTCTCTCGACACAGTCAAAAATGGATTGGAAGTACAGCCGGACTTGAAAGTACTTGCATTCACTGCGGGCATATGCGTTCTCACGGGATTGATCTTCGGGTTAGTCCCAGCTTTGCGTGCGGTGCATGTTGAACTAAATTCGACTTTGAAGAGCCAGGCACAAGGAAATGGTGGTTCCGGCGGTCGGGGGTGGAACTGGGGAAAACTGCTCGTAGTGTCACAGGTCGGCCTTTCACTGCTGGTGTTGTTCGCCGCGGGGTTGCTGGTGCGGAGCCTGCGAAATCTTCAAAACCTTGATGTGGGATATAACCGCCAACACCTTGTACTGGCATCAATCGATCCGGTAGCTGCCGGTTACAACAAGGAACAGATATCTGCGTTGGTCCCTGAACTTACGCAGAAGATGGCGAGAATCCCGGGCGTGCAAGCGGCGAGTGTCTCAGCCATGGGGTTGTTCAGCGGAATCGAAAGCGCAAACACAGTAAAGGTGGAAGGCTTTGCCGCAGCCAACGATCGAGACAAAGTCGCATACTTTGACCGCGTGGCCCCGGACTACTTCAAGGTGCTGGGAATCCCACTGCTTCTTGGAAGAGAGATCAGCGCCCAAGATCGCGAAGGCGCACCGGTGGTCGCCGTTATCAACGAGTCGATGGCGAAGTTCTATTTCAAGAATGAAAATCCAGTGGGAAGGAAATTCTGGATCGATGATGAAGAACACCGCAACAAGCCGATCCTGGTAGTGGGCGTCGCTAAGGATGCAAGGGACAGGCAACTGCGCGGTGAAGTGCGGCGAAGATATTACCTTTCCATCACGCAACCCGAGGACGATCTCGGTAGCGCAATCTTCGAGATCCGCACCGTCGGAGATCCTGAAGGCGTCACGAATTCGGTCAGGTCCGAACTGAAGAACTTTAATTCCGCGATTCCGATCAACAGCGTCCGCACGCTGGACTACTTGGTGGACAACAGCATCAGCAACGAGATCATCATCGCGAAGCTATCCAGTTTCTTCGGCGGACTCGCGCTGCTGCTGGCGAGCATTGGGCTGTACGGCATCATGTCCTACACGGTGAATGGCAGGACCAAAGAGATCGGTGTACGGATGGCGCTTGGTGCGCAGCGAAAGAACGTGCTGTGGCTCATCCTTCGCGAAGCGATGATCCTGGTAGTGGCGGGAATCGCAGTGGGAATCCCGGCGGCCATCGCGAGCACGAAGTTAATATCCAGCATGTTGTATGGACTGAGCGGAAGCGATCCAGTCTCGATGGCAGCGGTGATCCTGCTTCTGGGATCGATTGCGGTCGTCGCCAGTTACATTCCAGCTCGACGTGCGACAAAAGTGGATCCGATGGTGGCATTGAGATACGAGTGAGTGGGAGAACGAATGATTCAGCTTAAAGGTTTAGAGAAGACCGTGAAGACGGCGGCGGGTACAACGTGGCTGCTGCGTCGAATTGGGCTCGACATCAAAGAAGGCGAGTTCATCACCATCATGGGGCCGTCTGGGGCCGGAAAGACGACACTGCTCAGCATTCTGGGACTGATGGATGACGCATGGACGGGTGAGTTCAACTTTCTTGAACAGCAAGTGCAGAAACTCAGCCGTTCGCAGCGTGCAGAACTTAGCAAGAAAAATATTGGATTCGTCTTCCAGAGTTATCACTTGCTCGATGACCTGACGGTTTTCGAAAACATCGACCTTCCACTGTCCTATAAAGACATCAAAAAGTCACAACGCGAGAGCATGGTGTGCGATGTGTTGGACAAGTTCCAGATCGTGGGAAAGAAAGATCTGTATCCGAATCAACTCTCCGGTGGACAGCAACAGTTGGTGGCCATTGCCCGCGCGGTGATCAACAAACCGAAAGTGGTCTTCGCGGATGAGCCCACGGGAAACCTGCATACGAACCAGGCGAGAGAGATCATGGAATTGTTCCGAACGCTGAATGATGAAGGAACAACGATCATCCAAGTGACGCACTCGGAAGCGAATGCCGCATACGGCAGCAGAACGATCAACCTCGTGGACGGATGGCTGGTGAGTGACTCGGCGCATCCGGAGATCGGCGCGGCGGGCAAGGTGGCAGGTTAATGATGCAGACCGGAGATTCAGGAACAGAGACAGTGAAGCAGAAAACGAGTTTCGCAGCGTCCTTGAGGAAGTGCATCGCGACTTGTCTTGTTGCGGCAACAACGGTGACGGCCAGCGGGCAGTCGCTGCGGCCGGATTATAAGAAGCCGCGTCCGCAATTCCCAACGTTCGTCGCGCCATATATCGGGCGAGAAGTCCCGGAGCCGTCGTTCAGCAATTCTCCGCGCATTGAGCAGTTGTTGAAAGACGGCAAGATCATGTTGTCACTCAGCGACGCTGTAGCGCTGGCTCTGGAAAACAACCTTGATCTCGCAATCGCGAGATACAACCTGGACATCGCCGACACAGACATTTTGCGCACGAAGGCGGGTTCATCCGCGCGTGGTGTGGCCAGCGGATTGGTGCAGGGAACACCGGGCGGCGGGGTCGGCGGATTCGGAAGCGGCGCGCCAGGAGCAGGCGCTGGCGGAACTTCCGGTGGCGCAGGCGGAGCGGGAACTGGCACCGGCGGCATTGTGCAATCGACTATCGGCGCGGGTGCGGCTATCGAATCTTTTGATCCTGCAGTGATCTCGAGTTTCAACATTGAACACGCAGCGTTTCCGCTGGCAAATACGGTAACTACCGGAACTGCATTGCTTCGTCAGAATTCGACCAACGGAAGTCTGGGATTTTCGCAAGCGTTTCCCACGGGAACTAGTGTGCAGATGTCGATGGATAACACGCGGCAAACCACCAACAGTTTGTTCAGCACGTTCGTGCCGGTATTAAATTCGTCGTATAGATTCAGCTTCCGGCAGCGGTTGTTGTCCGGATTCGGCACCGGGCCAAATCGCCGTTTCATTCGTATCGCCAACAACAATCGTGAGATCACTGAGATTGGGTTTCGAAACCAGCTCATTGCCACCGTCACACAGATACAAAACATTTACTGGGATTTGGTCAACGCGGTTGAAGACGTGAAAGTAAAAGAGCGGTCATACGGCCTCGCGAAGAAAACTCTGGAGGACAGCAAGAAGCAGGTGGAGTTGCAAGCCATCGCGCCCATCGAGGTAGAACGTTCGAAGTCCGAATCTGACAATCGTTACCAAGAATTGATTGTTGCGCAGAGCACGCTTGAGTTGCAGCAACTGCTGATGAAGAACGCGGTCACGCGGGATTTGAGCGACCCAGTGTTGGCATCCGCGCCAGTGGTCCCGACGGACACGATGACGGTCAGTGATACGGAACAAGTGGTTCCTACTCAAGATCTGATCGCCGACGCGCTGCGGGACCGGCCGGAACTGCAGCAAGCACAATACGATCTTACAAACCGCGAGATCACTCGCAAAGCTGCGCGAAATGCCCTCTTGCCGAACTTAGACTTGGTCAGTTTCTACGGAGGCTCAGGTTTGGGCGGAGTTCAGAACCTCAATACTCCCGGAGGCGCAGGCACGCTGATCCCGACAACGGGATTGTGGGATGTGCTGGGCCGCACATTCAACAACACTTCTCCAGACTATTCGATCGGTTTCAGCCTAAGCATCCCTTTGCGCAACCGCTCAGCTCAAGCGGACCAAGTGCGATCGGAACTGGAGTATCGGCAGGCGCAACTCCGATTGAAGCAATTGCAAAACCAGATCGGGATTGAAGTGCGCAATGCGCAGTTCGCATTGCGACAAAATCGTGCGCGAGTAGATGCAGCCCGCAAAGCGCGAGACCTTTCGCAGCGCGCATTCGATATCGAGCAGAAGAAATTTCAGCTGGGCGCATCCACAGGCTTGCTTGTTCTGCAGGCAGGCAGGGACTTCGCCGTGGCGTCGTCAAACTTAGTGGCCGCGACCACTACTTATGAGAAGTCGCGCGTAGAACTTGATCGCGCGATCGGCGCAACGCTTGTGCGAAACGGCATCAGCCTTCAAGACACTGAAGCGGGCGTGGTGAAAGCACAGCCGCAGATACCAGGACTGACCCAACGGGTAGAAACCCCTAGATAGAGACGGAAAAGTGACGGAAGCAGTTGCACAATCGGGCGTTGAGCGGCGTGTACAATCAGGCGCAGATATGCCCTCAAGCCTAAGTTTTCCCGCGCAAATACTCGTCGCAGACGATCAGGCGGACGTGCGTGAAGCGTTGCGCCTGTTGCTGAAAAGCGAAGGCTATGCAATCGAAGCTGTGGAGACGCCAGCCGCGGCGCTCGAGGCGTTGCAGCGTCGCGATTTCGATGTAGTACTCATTGACCTCAACTACAGCCGTGACACTACATCCGGCGAAGAGGGATTGGACCTGCTGTCGCGCATTCAAGCAATCGACAGCGGACTAGCTGTGGTCGTGATGACTGCATGGGGCAGCGTGGAGATCGCCGTAGAAGCGATGCGACGCGGCGCGCGCGATTTCGTCCAGAAGCCGTGGGACAATCCGCGACTTCTCAGCATCCTGCGCACGCAAGTGGAACTCAATCGCGCATTGCGCAATGCGCAAAAGCTGGAAGCAGAGAACAGGCTGCTGCGTGCGCAAGGGCGTCCAACGTTTATTGCAGAAGCGAAGTCCATGCAGCCGGTGCTTGACCTGATCACGCGCGTGGGACCAAGCGGCGCAAACATCCTGATCACGGGTGAACACGGGACAGGCAAAGAAGTGGTCGCGCAAACATTACATGCGCTTTCGGCGCGCGCGCCAAAGACGATGGTCACCGTGAACACGGGTGGGCTTCCGGAAGGCACATTCGAAAGCGAACTCTTCGGTCACGTGAAAGGCGCCTTCACTGACGCGCGCATGGACCGTGTAGGAAGGTTCGAGTTAGCCGATGGCGGAACACTTTTCCTGGACGAGATTGCAAACGTCCCGATGAAGCAGC
The DNA here is from genome assembly GCA_025462725.1 of Terriglobales bacterium. Classification (GTDB taxonomy): domain Bacteria; phylum Acidobacteriota; class Terriglobia; order Terriglobales; family Acidobacteriaceae; genus JAICLA01. The sequence goes on from JAOAPE010000011.1 coordinate 265,317, forward strand.
AGGCGAAGCTTTTGCGCGTTTTGGAAACGGGCGAGATGGAGCGCGTAGGTTCTTCGCGTACGCGGAAGGTGGATGTCCGTGTGCTATCCGCGACCAATGCCGATCTAAAAATTGAAAGTGCAGAGGGCCGCTTTCGCACAGACCTGCTGTTCCGGTTGAACACCATCGAGTTGCACATTCCGCCGCTGCGCGAGCGCAAAGAAGATATCCCGCTGCTCGCAGCGCATTTTCTCAAGCTGTATGGCAATCGTTACCGCAAGCCTGCCGCGAGGTTTGACAATGCGGCATTGCAGTTAATGAATGAATACTACTGGCCGGGCAACGTGCGTGAGATCGATCACGCAGTTGAACGAGCTGTGCTGATGAGCCAGGGAGAAGTGATCCGCTCGAGCGACCTTGGATTGTCAATGGAACGTTCCGGCGCAACGGGCTCGATCGACGAGATGAGCCTGGAAGAAGTGGAATGTCTGCTCATTAAGAAGACGTTGACCCGGCACACGGGCAACATCAGTCACGCTGCAGAGGCGCTCGGATTGAGCCGAAGCGCTCTGTATCGTCGAATCCAAAAGTACGGGTTGTGAGGGCCGAACCGTGGGCAGCGTAGCCAACTTGAGCAAGGGAGAGATCGCAGCGGAACGTCCGAGAATACTGGTTGCGGAAGACCAAGAAGATGTGATCGAGGCGTTGCGACTGCTGCTCAAAGTCCACGGTTACGATGCAGAGTTTGTTGATAACCCCGCTGATGCGCTAGTGAAATTGAAGTCCAGCCGGTTCGACGGCATGCTCATGGACTTAAACTATTCCCGCGACACCACATCCGGCACAGAAGGTTTGCATCTGCTCACCGAAGTGCAAGCCCTCGACAGTACTCTCGCTATCGTGGTGATGACTGCGTGGGGCAGCATCGAGCTGGCTGTGGATGCGATGCATCGGGGCGCATGTGACTTCGTTCAGAAGCCGTGGGACAACACACAGTTGATCAAGACCTTAAGTGATCAGTTGAAACGTTCGAAAGCGTTGCGCGCGCGCTTCATGCAGGAGCAGTTTGAGAGTGAAGAGGCCGCGGAAGTGCAGCGCGCGTTAATGTCTTCAGGGAAGTGTGACGTACGCGGATTCAGTATCGCCACATTCTTTCGTTCGGTACGCAACGTAGGCGGTGATTACTACGACGTGATCGGCATCAATGAGAATCGTATGGGCCTTTGCATCGGAGACGTCGTCGGCAAAGGGGTAGGGGCAGCACTGCTGATGTCTAATCTGCAAGCGGCTGTCCGAACCGCGGCGCCTCAAGCGGTCGAACCTAAGGACCTCTGCACGCGTGTGAACCGGGTCATCTGCGCAAACAAGGTCCCAGGTAAGTTCATCACCTTTTGTTACTGCATTCTCGATTCTGAAAAGCGGACCTTGCAATATACGAACGCGGGACATAACGCTCCGATGCTTGTTCGCGCAAACGGGGAACAAGTGTCACTGAGCGGCGAAGACTCCGTGCTTGGTACGTTCGCAAAATGGGATTACCATCAACATCAACTGGAGCTGTGCAGGGGCGACCGCCTGGTGTTATTTACAGACGGGATCACAGAGTCAACAGACGGCGACGACATCGAATTCGGCGAGGATGCACTTGCAGAGTTGATCGCGGCAAATGTCCAGAGCACGGCAGACGAGCTGAAGACCACCATCATGGAAGCTGTGGTCAGGCATAATGGCGGCCGGTATGCGGATGATGCGACACTCATTGTGATCGGTGTCGAATAATCTTTGAACGGAGCAGCGACGCAAGTGATAAAGCGGCCCAAAGCTCGCTCCTCAGAACCGATCTCAAAGGCAAGACTTTTTAGTTTTCAAAATCGCATTCTGCTGTCGGCGCTGCTTATCTCCACTCCTGGTTTTGGTTTCGCACAATACCTGCTTTGGACTTCAGATTTCACCCTACAGAACAAATGGACCATCTGCATTTTGCTAGCGGTGGCGTGGGCGCTAGGCGCGTTATTTTTGCAATCGCAAGTGATGCGTCCTCTGCAAACGATGGCCAACATGGTGGCAGCGTTGCGCGAGGACGATTTTTCGTTTCGCGCGCGCGGGGCCAGCAGGCATGATGCCCTAGGCGAACTTGTCCTCGAATTGAACCTGCTGTCAGACAATCTTCAGTCGCATCGGCTGGGTGCGCTGGAAGCGGTGGCGTTGTTGAAGAAAGTGTTGATGGAGATTGATGTAGCCGTCTTCACGTTTGATCCGAAACAGAGGTTGCGCATCGTGAATCGAGCAGGCGAGCAATTGATGGCCTTGACCGCCGAGAACATGCTCGGCAAGACGGCCGAGGAACTCAGTCTGCACGAGCTTCTTAAATCAGGCGGCCCACAAACGGTTCGCATGACCTTCCCCGGGAAAGAAGGGCGTTGGGCGATCCAACATACGAAGTTCCGCGAAGCAGGCGTGCCGCATGAGCTTTTGCTGATCTCAGATCTAAGCCGCGCGCTTCGGGAAGAAGAGCGGCAAGCCTGGCAAAGATTGATCCGAGTGCTGGGACACGAACTCAACAACTCCCTGGCGCCGATCAAGTCCATCGCAGGAACGCTGATCACATACGGGTCGCGAAATCCGTTGCCGGCGGATTGGCAGCAAGACGTGCAGCGCGGGCTGGGAGTAATAGAGGGCCGTGCAGACTCACTTAGCCGCTTCATGCAGGCATACACCAAACTTGCGAAGTTGCCGGCGCCATCGATCACGAAAGTGGATGTGAGTTCGTTGGTGCATCGAGCCGCATCGTTGGAGACGCGACTTCCGGTGCAAGTGGAAGATGGCGAGCCGGTGACTATCGAAGCCGATCCCGATCAGTTGGAACAGCTACTCATTAACATTATCCGTAATGCAGTTGATGCAACGCTTGACCCCACAATCAAAACCCCTGGCAATGTGCGAGTGAGTTGGAATGTGAACGGAAGAGGGTTGCAGGTTTATGTCCGCGACGAAGGCCCGGGGCTGCTCAATAGCAAAAACCTTTTTGTGCCATTCTTCACAACCAAGACGAATGGAAGCGGTATCGGCCTGGTGTTGAGCCGTCAGATCGCCGAGGCGCACGGAGGAAGTTTTACGCTAAAAAATCGGGTAGACCACACCGGGTGCGAGGCGGAACTCAGGCTTCCGATCGCGGGGAAGTAGATAAATGGTAGGCACGAGGAGACTCGAACTCCTGACCTCTACCGTGTCAAAGTTCTAAACTACATGGAATCAATAACTTATGGGGCACGGGTGGCTCTGGTTTGACCTGTAAGAAACTGCAAGAAATCCTTATTGTTCCCAGATTGTTCCCAGATCAATGCGCAAGAGCACTCTACCAAATTAGGGTAGCGTTCATTAAAAAAGCCTGGAAGGGAAGAGCCTCCGAGTTGTGAAATTGACAAGCCTCAAGCATTTCGCCCTGATCACGTCGGATTATTCCAACAACGCTACGGCAACGTTGACCGGTTCGCAATGCTACACAGGGCTTATGGTACAGCTTCTGAATCCTCAGTTGAGCGGGGGGAATGGAATGGGCCTCTCGAAAGCGGGGGCCACAGAAGCGTTGGACCCAACGGAATTCCTGAGCACGCTTTTGTCCACCAGTTACAAAGTTTGCTTTTTGTTAATCTACGCCTCGGTGATCTGAATACGCATCTTCTTGATCATATCCTCGGCCCACCCGTGGTGAGTGACATCGAGATGCAATTGCAGATTGTTCTGTCCCAGAGTGCTCGTGAATGAGCAGAGAAAACACACTAAAGGTTTGATGGGGAGCGCTACTCGTTTCCGAGTTAGAAGAGCTGGTCTGCGCATAGGAGGCCTTGATTCTACTCTCGATTTCATTAGGCCATCTATCTTTGACAGAATCTCTGGACAGACCAGGGGTGCTGTTTGAACCACGATCAAAAAATGTGGCATGATTGCTCATGCCGAAAAATCGCAAAATAGATTACTCAGCACATCAGGCTGACGCATCCCGAAAATCTAAGCAGCCGGGAGTCTTAAAGGGCAGGATCAAAGCTAAGATCAAGACCAAGCGAGCAGCCAAAAGAGAACCTTAACCAAATTAGACAACATAAAAGCCTACTAGGTACGTCGGTTTTCCTCTGACGACTCTTTAACTTCGCCGCCTAAGTAGAATAAGGTTCACCAAGTGTGGGAGTTTAGGCGCATACTGTTGCAATGCCCACCCAAAGCCCGCAAAACTCAATCCGTTCGCTGTCCATGTGCATGCGGGACAAGCACTTAGAAATTGTGATAAGTGCAACTAGCCTGATGACTTGATGGACCTCCTTGGTTACATGGCATGATCGGACGGTCGAGATTTAGTGTTCCCTCTGCTGTGAGCACTTCTGACCAGACCCTACTCCGAAGCAACTGCTACCTTCATTTGTATGTACGAGGGTCTGAACGCAAATTCTTACCGCACACTGGCAATTGTGCTTTGCGCCACGACAACGATCTTTTCACCGTCGATGGCCAAATCCCAAGATCGCAATTCCAATGCCTCGCAAAACGCAGCTAGCGACCATGTCGACTCGGATGGCCAACGGAAATGGGAACAAGATCCGATTGTTTTCAGCGTACGAGATCGCAACATCATTCGCAATTACTACAGAAGCAACGACCTGCAACTTACGGGACAAAGTGGCACTCCTTCACCATCACTGAAGCAGCGACTGCAGCGGAACGCCACGTTTCCGATTAACTTGCAAGCACTTTTTGAGCCGCTCATGCCCAATCTCGAAAGTCGCCTACAGCCACTGAATAGCAATTATGCCCGTGGCTTGATCGGAAAAGATGTCGTAATCATTGAAAACCGCAGCAGACGGATTAAGGACATCGTTCGCAATGTAACAGGCGGTACTCAACTTCCGGCAAAGATTTAAACAGACGTCTTCGCAAGAAGACGGTTCGAAATTCGACGCGAGCACAATGCCAATACCGAACATATTAATATCCAACTTGGAAGCCGAGGTCCCTTCGATTGCGGCGGGCGGTAGAGCTCTGTTACGAGCACAGCGAACGCTGCCTAGCCGGATTGCGGTAATCGGGAACTATCTCCCCCGTCAATGCGGCATTGCCACATTCACAACTGACCTGTGTGCCGCCATCTCGGCGGAATTTGGCGACATTCGATTGATGGCCTTGCCGGTGAACGACACAGAGCAGGGATACGATTATCCCGCGCGGGTGAGGTGGTCGGTCGACCAGGACAACATTGGTTCTTACGAAGAAGCCGCTGGGTTTTTGAACTTCAACAACATCGACATGGTTTGCCTTCAACATGAGTATGGAATCTTCGGCGGGCCGGCAGGAAGCAACATTTTGTATCTGTTACGCAACTTGAAGATGCCGGTTGTGACAACTCTGCATACAGTACTACGCGAGCCGAACCGTGATCAACGGATGGTGCTGGAGGAAATCGCAGAGCTTTCAGATCGCCTCATTGTCATGAGCCAGCTCTCGTCGCAGTTTTTGCAAGAGATTTACAAAGTTCCAGGCAACAAGATTGATATGGTCCCCCACGGCGTTCCAGACCTGCCGTTCCTGGATCCAAATTTCTTCAAAGATCGCTTTGGTGTGCAAGGGAAGGCGGTCCTCTTGACCTTCGGACTGATCTCCCCGAACAAGGGGATCGAAAACGTCATTCAGGCGCTGCCCCAAATCTTGTCTAAACACAAGAATGTCGTTTACATGGTGGCTGGCGCTACCCACCCGCACATTCTTCGTCGCGAGGGCGATCACTATAGGGAATACTTAAAAGCTCTGGCGAAAGAAGTGGGCGTGGAATCGAATGTGATCTTCCACAATCAATTTGTCAGCCCTGAGGAAATGGTCGAGTTCATCGGTGCGGCGGACATTTACATAACGCCCTACCGACATGAAGCGCAGGTGGTTTCAGGGACGCTCGCATATGCTCTCGGTGCGGGGAAGGCAATTATATCGACGCCTTACTGGCATGCGATTGAGTTGTTGGATGACCGCAGGGGAGCACTGGTTCCCTTTCAGGATCCTGAAGCCATCGCGCAAAAAACAGTCGAACTCCTGGATACTCCGGCCATACGTCACACCATGCGCAAAAGGGCTTACTTGTTTGCGAGGGAGATGGTTTGGAAGCGAGTAGCGCAAGGTTACATGGAGAGTTTCGCCCGGGTGCGACACGAACGAATGCAGCGCCCGCAAGTCCAGTACTCTGCCCGCACTAGTCACAAGCAGCTGGATCGGTTACCCGAATTCAACCTCAACCACTTGCATCGCCTGACCGACGATACCGGAATGCTACAACATGCGATTTTCACGTCGCCGAATCGCGGCGAAGGTTACACGACCGACGACAATGCTCGCGCGCTGATATTTGCGGTGCTGCTGGAGCAAGTGCAAGAGAAGCGATTTCGCAGTACCTATTCAGCCAGCGCAGATTTGTCTTTTAGGTACCTGGCATTTTTAGAGCATGCCTTCAATCCCGCAAACGGCAGGTTTAGAAACTTCCTCAACTACGATCGACAGTGGAATGAAATCGAAGGTTCGGAAGATTGTCATGGCCGCACACTGTGGTCTCTTGGAACGGTCTTAGGTCGATCGAAGGATCAGGGATTGAGGAGTGCCGCGGGGCGCCTGTTTGAATTTTCGTTTCCCGCAGCTCTTGAACTTCGAAGCCCGCGATCATGGGCATACACCCTGTTAGGAATCGACGAATACCTCGGCTCCTTTGCTGGGGACCGCGATATCCGAAAAGCAAGATTAGTGCTAGCCGGACGATTGCTGGAGATGTATGAATCAGTCCGGAGCCCAGATTGGAACTGGTTCGAAGATGTTTTAGCTTACGCGAATGCGAGATTGCCCCAAGCGCTGTTGCTGACGGGTTCCGCGTGCTCTGACCGTCGCATGATCTCGGCCGGTTTGGAATCACTCGAGTGGCTTCTGAAGATGCAGCATTGTGAAACCAACCGACATTTTGTGCCAATCGGCTCCCAAGGTTTCTATCCGAAGGGGGGCGAAAAAGCCCGCTTCGATCAACAACCCATCGAGGCCGCAGGAATGGTCGCAGCCTGTTTACAAGCTTTCCGCGTGACCCGTGATAGCCGCTGGCGCGCCGAGGCGTGGGCAGCTTTCAACTGGTTCCTTGGTGATAACGACCTGCAGCTTCCGCTTTACGACTCGGCGACAGGCGGCTGCCGAGATGGTTTACATCCCGAACGCGCTAACGAGAACCAAGGGGCAGAATCGACGCTTTCATTCCTAATGGCACTCCTGGAAATGCGCTCGTTACAAGATTCGGCGCAGATGGAAATTCCGAGACAAACCGACATAAATCCATATGAGCTTACTGAGCACTAGCTATCAGCCATTGCTTCTCCGGCATTCTGCCAACCCAATCCTTACGAGCAAGGATTGGCCCTACCCCGTGAACAGTGTTTTCAATGCAGGTGCAACTCTTCTTGAGGATGGCACCACTCTGCTTTTTTGCCGTGTCGAGGATCGGCGCGGCTTATCGCATCTTTGTGCGGCGCGCTCTCGCAACGGAGTCAATGATTGGCAAATCGATAAGGAACCAACGATGATGCCAAACGCCAGGGACTATCCCGAGGAAGTCTGGGGCATCGAAGATCCGCGCATCACTTTCGTTCCGGAACTGCAGCAATATGTAGTTACTTACACTTCCTACTCGCGCGGTGGCCCCGGCGTGTCGTTGGCGTTGACTAAAGACTTCCGCACCTTTGAGCGATACGGCGTCATCATGCCGCCGGATGACAAGGATTCAGCGCTGTTGCCGCGACGGATCGATGGATACTGGGCACTCATTCACCGGCCGATGACCAATCTGGGAGCGCACATGTGGATCTCATACTCTCCCGATCTGCGGCATTGGGGAAGACACAGGCTCATGTTGGAGGCCCGTCGCGGAGCTTGGTGGGATGCAAACAAGATTGGTTTGTCGCCGCCGCCTATCGAGACCGCGAAGGGGTGGCTCGTGTTTTACCACGGGGTTCGGCAGACACCCTCTGGCTGCCTGTATCGATTAGGGCTGGCCCTATTTGATTTGGATAATCCGGAGAAGTGCTTGCAACGAGGCGATTCGTGGATCTTCGGTCCTGAAGCAGATTACGAGCGACACGGGGACGTCAAAGATGTGGTGTTCCCCTGCGGAACCACGATGGATCTAGATGGGGACACCGTCAACATCTACTACGGAGCTGCTGATTGTTCGATTGCGCTGGCCCAAGCAAGCGTGCGTTCCTTACTTGATTGGCTCGACAATCATGAGAGTATCGAGCCCTTGCAGCGGGTGAAGGATTTGTGATGCGTGTGCGCTTACACAACAACCTGACAGATTGGAATCACAAATGGGAATAGGCATCCGTAACAGACGTGCAGACGCATTGCAGCAGATCATTGCAGAGCATGCGATTTCAGATATGACTGACGAGGGCTGCCAAGATCTTTCCTGGAAGAGAACAAATCGCACTGCTCGAAAGGATCACCTGACTAAGGGAGTCAATAATTTACGGCTCGTCAGAGACTTATAACTTACGGACTTTATGCGTGCTTTTCCTCTCCCCGCTCGCATATTAGATTGAAAATGCACTTGTGCAAAATGGTTTTCGCTAGCGCGAAGCACGGCTACTCTAAGGATGTTCGTCCATGACGACACTGATGGTGAACGGCGAAGATTCTGCGATTCTCGCTTGGAAGTTTTTAACCGACCCGGAACTGTTCAGTTGGAAACACTACTAGTCAAAGGACCATTGCATCGCACGGAGGCCGATGATCCGGAATACGTGCGCCTAAAAGAAAAGTGCAGATTGGGTGCTTCTGGTGGAATAACTGTTGAAACCGGCAGGCACGTTTTTTGTGATGTTCATAGGCTGCCGATGCTGGCGAGTGGCGTGGCAGCACAGGCAGAGCTGTGGCCTTTTCCAGGTCTTCGATGCCAGAGCCAGGGATGCAAACGCCACTTTGTGGAGTCGCTCGGTTACTTTGACATTTCATCCGGTACCATGGACATCCCCGTCCGACGGGTGATGCATTGTCCGGCACACGTTGGTTCGATGGCAATTACGGCGCTTCACGGATCTGCGCTTTTTTGGCATTGCGTCCATGTCGGCTGTGAAGCGTTCATCCCGCGATTCACCCAAACATAAAAACATCTTGACCATGAAACAACGAATCCCAGCAGAGTAAATCCCACATGAACTTATCAATATTCTCTATCGGCGGATGTTCCCACGACTTTGCCTTTCCGCGTAGTACTACTAACGGGCGCTATTCTCAGGTATGTCGCGTGTGCGGTGCCGAATACGAGTATGACTGGCAAGAAATGCGTCGCAAGAAACGCATCGAAGTATCAGAATGACTGTCCAACAACAACCGCATACCAGGTGAATCTTGCGACCGTGTCAATCGGCCCACTCCCACTCTGCCTGAGCGTTTGAAGTGAACATTGTCAGAGAGCGGATTGCGCCAGCATGGTTCGCCCCGAACCCCGGCGAGCAATAGTGAACAGACGTTCCGGTCCGCGCTGTTTATCGTTACTGAGAGCAGGCTCGCTTAAAGGATGTGGAATGAGAAGACAGTATCTTCACCTATGTATTTACCGCTGCGACAACTGTGAAGGGCCGGTGGTTACAGGGTCGCTCGCGGTGCGCGAAAACGAGATTTCCGAGAGGAGTGAGATTCGCGAGTTGGGGGCAATGTGCCTATCCTGCGGCAAGAAACAAGCAAAGCCCGCAGATTCGCATGACGCCCGGGATATTTCGCCAGTTCCATGGGAACAAACCTCAGCGCTTGATGCCGTGCGCATTGCGACTGCACCTTTAGATTACATAACCACGAATTGCCCTGAAGAGATTGCACCAAAAATTGCAGTGCCACAGAGTCGGATGTTATTGGTTGAACTCGAGACAGTGGTACCAATCCCTCAGGAGACGCCGCTCTCTTAAGGCTGTACTCATGACAATCTTTGCGAGTGCGCAACCGACTGACAAGTTAATAGGCGATCTGACCACACAAAATAGCATGCACGTAGAGAGAAATGGCCACGCTGCTCATATCTTCATCAGCAATAATGCTGGGGCTCCCCTGTTTCATTACACGGTCCACCGGATCGGGTCACCCGAAATTCTTCATTGGGGACAGGAACCTTCTATGGCAGAGGCGAGATCCGCGGTGGACGAAGTCTTAGATTCGAAAACATAGAAGAACGCCACGGCGGTGTTTGAGGTAGACATTCACCAACGGTGAAACCTCCTCTTGCGCAATCTATGACATTTAAGTCCCGTAGCCCCGGTGTGGCTGGGCCGCAAGCTCTTTATCGCTAGGCCAGGCAATCGACAGAAGGAATGCAGAGTCCTCCAGAGCCTCAACGGAATGCTTGATGGTACGGTCCAACGCTAGTAAGTGGCCTGAGGTCATCTCCAGAGTTTTTCCTGCAACCTCCAGCCGCAAGGAACCGCACAGTACATGAACAGAAATACGGCCATCGTTATGGTGTTCTTGCATCTTCGCTCCGGACTGCATCGCGATGAGAACGATTCTTAGGTCGGCGCTCTTCAGCAAAGTTTTCGATGCGAGCTTTTGAGGCCAAGGTTTGCGAGATTCAAGGCTCGTCAACTCCAATTTAAGATCAAACACTTCTCTGAACCCCGCGTCACCAGTGTTCTGACTCATAGACTTTCTCCTTGCCGAGCCCCGAAATTCAACTCACACCTGCCAACCGTAGCGACGCAAACTGCGCATGGATAGTGCGCTGAAGGGCTTCTCACGACTGCAGCCGCTCTAGCTCGCAGCTGCCGTGAGCGATCCTTTGCTGAGCGGAAGCGTTCGCAACTCGAGATGTCTCCCGCCAGGTTTGTTTTGATGACCAGGTACTTAAAATCAATGTCAGCACTTCTCATGCGAGATCGCAGCGCGAAGATTACTTCGTGAGTTTGCTCCCGTTTCCACGTGACCTGTTCACGGGACATGCACCGGGACGGGGTTTATTCTGATCGCGTCACACACAACATTTCAAGCGGTGGTACACGGCTTTTAGCACGACTTATTAACGGCCCACAGAGAAATCAGAGTGAGCCAGTACAGCGAGACTTCAAACTATTCGGCAGTGAAGGAAGACAGATCCTAATCGTGGAGAAGCATTGCCAAGAGTGAGCTGTTCACCGAGATGCGTCCGTTGTACTCAATAAAACCCATGCGGCGGAACTTGTTCATGAAGGAACTCACTCGGGAGCGTGAAGTTCCCACCATCTCTGCCAGAACTTCCTGGCTTATCTTGGGAATGATCGGCTCGGGCTTACCCTCTTTACCGTAATGCGCTAACACTAGCAGTATCCGGGCGAGTCGTTTTTCGCTGGAATTGAAGAGTTGGTCCACCAGGTCTTCCTGAAATCGAACATTCCTCGCGAGGACGTGAGCAAGAAAAACGTCGGCAAGTTCTTTGTGCAGGTGTAATGCTTCCATCAAGGCTGTCTTCTCGATCTTGAGCAGGCTGCCATCCGTCAATGCCGTGGCGGTTTCCAGTCGCAGGTTGTGCCCGGTAATGCAGCTCTCGCCAAAAAACTCTTTTGGCGCGAGGATAGCGACCGTTGCTTCCTTTCCCCGCTTGGAGACTACAGACAGACGGAACTTGCCCGACTGAATGTAATAAACAGCGGAGCAGGACTCCCCCTGGGAGTAGACCTTTTCCTTCTTCTTGAACTCCATGAGATTGCGACCGGCGCCGATCGTCTTAAGAAACTTCTTCGCATTAAAAGGCGGCAATGCGACTCCGTTAGAGGCGCCTCTCTTAGTGGCCATCGGTCAACTCCTTGTATTAATTTTAATTGAACTGTGAGCATATTTTCGGTGATTCGAGCTGTACTGTTCAAAAGGGAACACTTCTCAAAAAAAGCGGCACACCACCGGAATCTTGCTAACTGTTCTTTTGGGAACAGATTTCGAACAGGCAATTTGAGAGACTTTCGTCCAGCGCTGCAATCTCCAATGCAGAGGGAAGTCAACCCGTGCCCAACAACCTGAAAATCATCGAGAGTAAACGTCGAATCCTGATCGTGGACGACGATAAGAGTATCCGCAATATGCTAGCCCTGATAATGGCCGCAGAGGGCTATGAAGTTGCGAAAGCTTCGAATGGCTTCGATGCACTTGAGCATGTGAAGAACAGTCTCCCGGCTCTCGTCATCTCGGACTTGAATATGCCGCTGATGTCGGGTTTCGAGTTGCTTTCAGTGCTGCGCCGCCGCTTCCCTAAAATAGTAGTTGTTGCCATGAGCAGCGCATATCACTCTGGTGATGAGATACCCGGGGGAGTGATTGCCGATGGGTTTTACCCCAAGGGCGGGGGCAAATTGCCGGACTTTCTCACGAAGTTGGTGGCAGACTTATTCTTGATCTCATCTTCGGGGGAAACAGGCCTAGCAGGACGTGGGTCCAGGTTTGGGTTCCCCGCAATGGAATCAACTCACAAGGAACAGCTTATATCGTGCTGACGTGCACGGAGGTTCCTTTCATCTGGATGTGGGAGTAGAAGTCACTTCGACCGTCATGAGGACGACGTGCATCTACTATCCCAATGAAATTCCGTACATTATCGATTCTTCGGTTTCCATGGTGTCACAAAAAAACCGTCGACAACCGGCGATGAGCCGAACAGTTTTTCGGCCGGCTCACGCTAAATGATCTACGAAATCAAGCAACGCGACGAAAGCGAAGGGCGGATCCGTGACGACTCCGATTGTTTCTAAGTCACTACCCAAGGACCAGGCCGCGGCGGTAGAAAGCATTCTGCTGGTGCAAACGCGCGTTCCAGAAATCACTTCCCTACACCGCGCACTGCGAGACACGGGGTTTGAGGTTGTCGTGGCATCCACGGTCAGGGAAGCCCTGGGCCTCATCGTTTCAGACAAATTTTCTGCCTTGATCTGTAACCTTCACGCCCCAGCGCCAGGTGACGGTTTCACGTTAATAAATGCCATGCGGCACGCGCAACCTCATGCTGTCACCATGATCTTGACGGACTATCCAGCATTAAAGGAATCCTTGGTCGCATTGCTTCCAATCGCGGACGAACTCGTGGTCACGCCCGTTCCCCTAACCGAAATCATTGCCCTGTTAAAAGACAGGCTGAAAACGCCGCGCCCCAAACGATTGAAAGTCCTCCAACCCGTCGCCACCATCTTGGAGCGCAATGCCAAGCAGACAATTTCGGATTGGCTGGTCCGCGTGAACGCGGTCAAGGACTTGGTAGATCAGCCTCTCAGCGATGAAGGGCGCACTGGGCACCTGCCCAGGCTCTTGCAGGAGGTCATCAAGCGACTGCGCACGCCGCGCCTTGATGAAGGCGACGCTGCCACTTCCTTAGCAGCCATCAGCCATGGAAAGGTGCGCCGCGAGCAGGGCTATACCGCTGCCATGCTTGTGACGGAATCGCGCATCCTTCAAGTCTGTATTTTCAAGATGCTGCGCAACAATCTCGGTTCCTTGGACTGGACCATGGTTCTTACAGACGTGATGACCATTGCCGATGAAGTGGATTCGCAACTCGCACAAACAACGGCAAGCTTTTCACGGGAAAAGCTGAAGAGGAAAAAGCGGACCGCCAAACCAGAAAGAGATTTGCTGACCGCTTGTTAGGCCCGATATTCAAGTGAGGGTTGGTAGTAACTTGCGCATGTAAAGTCCGCAATATTCATTACACGATGCCCGATGGAGAACTTGGATGTACTGATTTAGATCGTGACATGTTTTCCGTTTGTAATTTACTCGTGGTACTTAGACGTAAGGAGCCGTAGTGAGCAAATTAGCCGAGATCTTTGAAAAGTATCAGGCCGATATTATTACCGATTGGATTAAAGAGATGTCTGCTGCCAATCGGCGAAAAGACTTGATGTCTGAATCCGAACTGAAGCTGCAAACAAATGAGTTGCTACATGCCATAACTGATGCTTCCAAGAACGGCAATAGCTCTGACATCAATGCTCCGCATTGGGCACCAGTCCGCGAAATGATCACTTCCATTTCGAGTTCTCGAGCCAAGCAGGGCTTCACTCCCACTGAGACTGCTAGTTTCGTATTCTCATTGAAGCAGCCTATATCCAACCGGATCCGCAAAGAATTCGGAAAAGATCCGGACGCGCTCTTCGAGGAGCTGTCTGCCTCCAACTTCTTGATCGACAATCTTGGCCTGTACTCGGCTGATGCTTACGTCAAGACGCGAGAGCAAATCATTGTCCGTCAGCAAGAGGAGATGCTGGAGCTCTCCACTCCGGTCGTGAAGTTGTGGGACGGTATTCTGGCGCTTCCCTTGATCGGAACGCTGGATAGTGCGCGCACCCAAGTAGTCATGGAATCTTTGCTGCGTACCATTGTCGAGACGAATTCACAGATTGCCATCATTGACATTACAGGTGTGCCAACTGTGGACACCAAAGTCGCTCAGCATCTGCTGAAAACTGTTACCGCCGCCCGTTTAATGGGGGCTGAATGTATCATCAGCGGCATCCGCCCGCAGATTGCCCAGACCATTGTCCATTTGGGTATCAATTTGACCGACATCATCACGAAATCGAAGATGTCCGATGCATTTGCCTTGGCGCTGCAACGCACGGGCAAGACTGTCGTCAAACGGATGCAGCCACTTATCCCAAGCACGAACAGCGGGGCGGTCAGTTAGTGGAACGCATACCTATCCTTCGCATGGGCGTGTTCCTCATCGTCACTATTCAAGTGGACATGCATGATCAGCTTGCTATGAAGTTGCAGGACGATCTGACTTCGGCCATCGCTAAGTCCGAGTCCCGGGGGGTATTGATCGACATCTCTTCCCTTGAGATCGTTGATTCTTTTATCGGACGCATGCTAGCCAACATTGCTGCCATGTCACGTGTGCTGGATGCCCACACCGTACTTGTCGGCATGCAACCGGCCGTCGCCATCACCCTAGTGGAATTAGGCATGTCTCTTCCCGGAGTGCGTACCGCTCTCAATGTGGAATCCGGAATGGCCCTTTTACATTCACTGAGCGATCACCCAAAGGAGTCAGAAGAAGATGCCTCCTCGGACACTTGAGACGCTGACCCTCGCGTCCGTGTCTGACATTGTTATAGCTAGGCAACGAGCAAGACACTGGGCCATTGAGATGAAGTTTTCACTTGTGGAGCAGACCAAAATCGTTACTGCGGCCAGTGAATTGGCACGCAATACCGTGGAGCATGGTGGTGGAGGGACGATGGTCATATCGACCGATGGAAACAGAATTCGCCAGGCGTTGAAGTTGACTTTCGAAGACAAAGGACTGGGGATCGCCGACGTGGAACAGGCCATGCGAGATGGATTCACCACTTCTGGTGGGATGGGATTGGGACTCGGCGGTAGCAAGCGACTAATGAACCAGTTTGAGATTGACAGCAGACTAGGGCAGGGGACGCGGGTCACAGTAACCAGATGGAAATAACGTTGTTTGCTTACCCCACATTTCGCACTGTCCCCGTAGACGATTTGAGCCAGCCCGGGGAGGCTCGCAGAATAGCGTCTGCCATGGCGGGAAATCTATCCTTCAATGAAGTACAACGCGGCCAAGTGGAGATTATCGTCACGGAACTGGCGATGAATATCGTCATTCACGGAGGCGGCGGTCACGTGATCCTTTCAGGACAGAGGTTCAAGAACAAAAGCCGAATGGACATCATCGCCGTTGACAGAGGGCATGGTATTGCCAATGTGGGTGCCGCACTCGAAGACGGTTTTTCTACTGCCGGCACTGCCGGAACAGGATTGGGTGCCGTTTCGCGATTAGCGAGTCTCTTTGAAATATTTACTCAGCCTGATAATGGCACCGTTGTTTTGGCACGGGTGAGCGACCGGCCTATAGAGCAATGGCCCTTGAGCGTCGGTGGGGTCTCCATCCCCCTCGCGAGCGAACGGGCTTGTGGAGATGCCTTCGCCACTGCACAGTCCTCTTCTCGGTCTGTCTTTATGGTCGCGGACGGTCTAGGGCACGGCCCGGAAGCTGCTGAGGCCGCTACCGCCTCACTAGAGGCATTCGAGAAATACCGCGCTGACTCGCCGGCGGAAATTATCGAGCAGTTGCATGGGGCGATGAAATCCACCAGAGGCGCTGCGGTTGCTGTCGCGGACATACGACATGACCTCGGCTTAGTCACTTATTGTGGAATAGGTAACATCGCGGGAGTCGTACTCATGCCGGAAGATGGCTTATCGCGCAACATGATTTCTCATAACGGCATTGTAGGCCACCAAATGAACCATGTCGCGGAATTCACCTATCCGTGGCCTCCCAAAGCCAAGCTGATCATGCACTCTGACGGCCTCAATAACCACTGGAACCTAGAATCCTATCCCGGCCTCTTGAACAAAGACCCCGCGCTTATTGCGGCCGTCTTGTACCGTGACCAGAGTCGAAAAGGTGATGATGCCACCGTATTGGTGGCAGGACCCCGCAACGGAGAGGTGAAGGCAGCATGATGCTGGAGACAATCTTCACCGTCGATCTTCAGTTCGAGAACGATGTCGTACAAGCCCGCCAACGCGCTCGTGAGATCGCGGCATCCTTGGGCTTCGATCATCAAGAGCAGATCCGCATCGCCACGGCAACTTCAGAGATCGCACGAAACGCTTTTCGCTACGCCACCCGTGGGCGCGTGATCTTTTCTGTTTCGTTAGGCACTCCCCAGTCGCTACAGGTTGAAGTTGAAGACAAAGGCGGCGGGATCCTTGCGCTAGAACAGATACTGGCAGGTAGATATAAATCTCAATCGGGCATGGGTATGGGCATACTCGGCACTAAACGCTTAATGGATAAGTTTGCGATCCATTCCAGTGCAACGGGGACTGCAGTACTGTTTGCCAAGCACTTACCCAAGGGTGCGATCTTTCTTACACCGTCCGCAGTCGGCAAGGCTCGCCAAGACGTGACGATGCGGAGCCCTGAAAGCCCGTACGACGAGATTCAGCAGCAAAACGCCGAGTTGATGAAGACGCTCTCCGAGCTTCGCACCCGTCAGGAAGAACTCGCTCTTCTCAATCGCGAACTGGAAGACACGAATCGCGGAGTAGTGGCGCTTTATGCTGAATTGGAGGACCGGGCTGACTATTTGCGACGCACGGCAGAACTCAAGTCCGGGTATTTGTCGAACATGTCGCACGAGTTCCGCACACCTCTTAACTCGATCATTTCGCTCACCCGTATGCTGGGCGAGTCGCCCAGCAATCCTTTAGGCCCCGAGCAGCAAATTGAAGTTGTGCACATCCAAAATTCGGCGAAAGACTTACTAGAGCTTGTAAATGATCTTTTGGATATGGCTAAGATCGAGGCGGGCAAGTTACAGGTAAAACCGAAGGACTTTGAGATCACTCATCTGTTTGGCGCTCTTCGAGGAATGTTGAAGCCGCTGTTGTCAGAAGCCTCTATGGTCCTGATTTTCGAGGAACCAGAAGGGATGGCGTCCCTACACACTGACGAAGGGAAACTTTCGCAGATATTAAGAAACCTGACATCCAACGCCATTAAATTCACGCGGAAAGGTGAGATTCGCATTAGTGCTGTCCTCGAAGGCGAAAAGGACATCTGTTTCACCGTGGCGGACACGGGAATCGGCATCGCTCATTCTGATCTAGAAACCATTTTCAATGAATTCGGTCAAATAGATAACGACCTTCAGACCAGGTTCCGGGGGACGGGGCTCGGATTACCCCTGTCACAGAACCTAGCGAGTCTTCTTGGAGGATCCATTTCGGTCAAGAGCCAGCCCGGTGTAGGGTCCGTCTTCTCGGTCAAGATACTAAGGAACTATGTGAATGAGGGAGGAGCGGCCCAGGAATTCATGCCCGTTCCCGAGATTGACCGCAGCCGCACAACCGTGTTGGTACTCGAAGACAATCACGAGACGCAATTTCTATATAGGTCGTTCCTTGAGAAATCGTCGTTTCAGATGATTGGAGCGATCAGCGTCGCCGAAGCTCGGAGATGCCTGGAAAAGCACACTCCTGCCCTCATCGTTTGTGATCTGTTCATCGACTCAAGGATTGAAACGGAGTTTATCCGGGAACTCAGAGAACGACCAGACACTCGCGACATCCCGATACTCGCAATCAGTACCGCTTCAGAGGAGCAACTTTGCCTGGCAGCGGGAGCCACAGCTTTTCGATTGAAGCCTGTGCAATCTGAGGCATTTCTGGACCTTTTGCATCGACTCACGAAGCGTGAACGTACAGGCAATATCCTTCTGATCGATGATGAGGAAGCCTCACGATACATTTTGCGCCAACATTTGCCTCAAGAAGCTTATGTAATACGCGAGGCGCGAACCGGGCGTGAAGGCCTCACTATGGCTAAGTCCGAAAAGCCGGACCTGATCTTTCTAGACCTAAACATGCCAGACCTAGACGGCTACAGCGTCTTATCTGCTTTAAAACAAGACCCCGATACCCGTCGCACACCCGTCGTCATACATACCTCGCAAACCATTTCTGATGTTCTCCGCAGCAAATTGTCAGAGGTCTTCGAGATTCTTCCAAAAAGCGCTCTCGCCGACGAAAACGCTGAGGTGAGAGTGGCAGCACTGTTGGCACGGGCAGGGATTACAACGTCAAAGGGGGTGCATGTCTAAGCAGAAACAGATCAGAATCCTCCATGTAGATGATCGGGCGGAAAATCGCTATATAGTTTCCAAAATCCTTCGTAACGCCGGTTTCCAAGTGATCGAAGGCAAAACGGGGCGAGAGGCTTTGCAATTGGCGGCAGAGCAACCGGATCTGATCATCCTTGATGTGCGCTTACCTGACATCATCGGATACGAGGTCGCTAAACGCATCAAATCGAATCCGGCCACAAGCTCCATCCCTATTATTCAGCTTTCTGCGAGTTTCATCACCGATGAAAGCAAGGTACAAGCCCTGGACAGTGGTGCCGATCAATTTTTGACCCAGCCCGTGGAAGGACCGGTCTTGATCGCTTCGGTAAAAGCGCTTTTACGGATGCGGAACGCGGAAACGATTTCGCGGCTTTCTGCGCATCAATGGCAAACGACCTTTGACGCGCTCTCGGAGGGCATTGGACTGTTAGACAATGACCAAAATATATTGCGCTGCAACCGCCGCATGAGCGAACTCTTGGCATTGCCTTACCCTGAAATCGAAGGACGGAATTGTACCGAAATCCTCAATTCTGCTTTTGGTATCTCACGCGACAGGGTAAAAGCCTTTTCTTTACGTCAGGTATTTGAGTCGAGAGTAGGCAGGCAGTGGTTTCGCACTACTATTGATCCTGTTGTGGACTACGCTGGCGATCCTGTCGGCAGCATCCTTGTGATTGCCGAAATTACAGACCAAAAACTGGCGGAAGAAGCCTTGATGGTCACAGAAAAACTTGCTGCCACTGGCCGCTTGGCCCATAGTATCGCTCACGAGATAAATAATCCGCTTAGTTCCATTACGAACGTGATTTTCTTGCTGAAACACTCGCTTAAAAGCAACCCTGAAGCCCAAGAGTACCTTGAGATTGCTGACGCCGAGCTACTACGCGTAAGTCTTATCACCAAACAAACTCTTTCATTTCATCGTGACAGCTCACACCCCGTAAAGGTCTCACTCTCAGAAATTGTTGACAGCGCCTTGTCAATTTACAGCCTTCAACTCAAGCAGAAACAGATCGTCGTGGATAAGAGGTTCGAGGCGAAGGGCTTTGTTCATGCCTTTCCTGGGCAGCTCAGGCAAGTATTCTCTAATATGCTCGCCAATGCACTGGACGCTTCAATTGCAAAGAGCAAGTTCACCATTCATGTTTACGATTCTCATTCCTGGCGCGGCACGGGGAGTAAGGGAGTCAGGGTAGTTTTTTCTGATACAGGCAAGGGCATTTCCGCCAGCGATAAAACCCATCTTTGTGAAGCATTCTTTACCACCAAGGAACAAAAGGGCTCAGGTCTTGGCCTGTGGCTAAGCATGGCAATAATCAATCAACATGGAGGCGGGATAAGTGTCCGCAGCAGAGTAACGTCTCCGAGCGGTACGTGTTTCTCATTATTCTTTCCGACAGCGTTTGCCTTCGAGGAGAACCTACCAATTGACGTTGGCTCCCAGTCGCCTTGACCAATCATGAATGACATTACAGGATAGGAAGTTGAATTGGACCTCGTAGACAGCAAGCGGAATGTTTTTTTCGTTGAATAGTTACCTGTCGAAAGCGGCGGGGGGCCACCCCGGGGTTGTGTAGAGGGACAACAATTGCGCCACCGCCATGCTCGTTGTTGAGTCTCGAATTCTTCAAGTATGCATTTTAAAGATATCGCGCAGCAACCTAAATGCCTTTGGATTGGACGCTGGTCCTTACCGATGTAATAACCATTGCTGATGAAGTAAATTCGCGGCTCACACAGACAATGGCCAGCTATTACGACGAGACTCGGAAGACTAAGCGCAAGGTGGTAGCGTGATTGAGTATGGCTTGGCGCAATTCGCGAATCGTCCAGCTGGAGCGCCAACGCTGGTCGGTTCCGCGGAGCGGATGCGAAGTAATCGCAGCGATCAATCTACTAGAAGCGTTCGCCTGCTTTTAGTGTTGGATCGAGATACAGTCAGAAGCTGAGTAGCTGTTTACTACATCTGCCGAGTTCCACAGGTCGTCGGCAGAGGTTCTAACCATTGATAGACCGCGTTTTGCGACCACTTATCGTTTGGTATCCGATTCGGTAGATGCCTACAGTGTTCGATCGCTGCAATGGACCAAACCACGTGTGGGCAATTGCAGGTGTGAGTGACGGCTTCACTAACTGTATGAAGCCCCAAGCAGTCTTCTTCTCTTCCGCGTCTACCAACAGCTCTGCACGACCGGTGAAGATAACGCTCGACCAGAAAGTCTCATTTTGAACTTCTTCCACTTGCAAGCAGACCTCAGGGTTTGTTTCGATGAACTCGGTCTTCATGCCGCGAGTGGTAAAGATGTAGACGTCGGGCTTCGCATAGACGTAGTGGATTGGGATCACGTAAGGACAGCCATGCCGAGAACATCCAAGATGGCCAAATCCCACTCTGCTTAGCAGTGATTCCATCTCCTCGTTGCTCATCTGAACGATTTCCACCATTGTCACTGTCGGATGCATTTCAACGGATTTGTGAACCGCTCAGATTCGTGGACGCAACCATACCTGGTAAATTCCTCGTCGCTGCATCTAAGCTTCGATGTCCGGGCACGTAGAAAGAATAAGAGTGACTGCCCCGTGGTTGCGTGGGCCCTTGACGTTCGCCTTATATCGCCATGATAACGGCTCCATGCCGGCCAACGCAGCACCAATCAGACAGCATTAAGCTAAATGCAAAGATGATGCGATCAGGATCCAGCACTGGCGCGAACATGCAAAATCGCCCAGGCGTTTACCATCCGGATGCTGCTAGGTGGAACTGCCGATTCTCCGCTATTAACTTCTCGTAGATATTGAGTTGCCGATGAAATTCAACCTGTTTTCGCTTACGACTTGTTCCCATGACTTTGCGTTCCCGCGCAGCACACCACATGGTGACTTCTCCCAAGTATGTCGCTTGTGCGGCGCGGAGTACGAATACGATTGGGAGCAGATGCGGCGCAAGAAACGGATCGAGAACAGAATAAATGCGCAGACAAGCCCTGCCGCTACCCTCTAGCAAGCGGCAGGGCAGCCAGCCACCAACTTGAGGTGTGGTGACCGGAGTGACCCCATGTTGCCTGATGCTACCCATGAAAGTAGAGGAAATTTGATTTTGTCCTGTTTACGTAACAAGATTCGAATCATGTTTTTCGTGGATTCTAGACGCTAAGCTTGTCAACGCAATCGTTTCCGGCGAGGTCGGCGTCCGAGCCAGTTAGAACAAAACTCAAATGCACTCGCAACAACCTAAGAAGACCGATGCCAGTATCGGTCAGGTCAGTTCTTGACTTCGGCGGAGTCGATCTCGAATTCTTTGATCTTGCTGTAAAGGGTTGTTCGAGAAATGCCCAGTATCTTGGCGGCCGCGGTCACTTCTCCTTTGCAACTTTGCAGAATCTTTGTAATGTGCAACTGCTCAATGCAAGAGAGGCTTGAGTCCAATAACGCTGCTTCATCTGAATGCGTCTTAACGAATTGAAAATCAATATCTTTGGGGTCCAATTGATCATGGTCAGTGAAAAGTACGGCGCGCTCCAGAGTGTTCCGCAACTCACGGATGTTCCCCGGCCATGGATATGATTTCAGTGAAGCCATAGCATCGCTTGAGAGGGTCAGATTCTTCCGTGACACATCAGAGGAAATCCGACGAAGCAATTGTTCCGCGATCATCGGAATGTCTTCCACTCGCTCGCGCAAAGAAGGAACACGGATTGGAATCGTGCTGATGCGAAAAAACAAGTCTTGTCTAAAAGTGCCCTTTCTTGTCATGTCAGCCAAATCGCGATGGCTGGCAGCTATCAAGCGAATATCCACTTTGCGATCCTTTACTTCCCCTAACCTTCTGAACCGTTTTTCTTCGAGCACTTTAAGCAGCTTCGGTTGAATGGCGGAATCAACGTCCCCGATCTCGTCTAGAAACACGGTACCTCTGTTCGCGACTTCCAGAAGTCCTTGTTTTGCAGTCACCGCGCCAGTGAAAGCGCCTTTTTCGTGGCCGAAAAGTTCACTTTCAAACAATTCTCTGGTCAATCCTCCACAATTCAAATCTACAAACGGCTCTGCGGCCCTAGAACTCTGAACATGGATGTGGTTTGCCAGTACTCCCTTTCCGCTGCCTGTCTCCCCTTGAAGCAGTACCGGACTCTCCGTGCGCACGATCTTTTCTACCTGATTCCGCAACAACTTGATCGCGGAACTTGTGCCCAAGAAAGGGTCGGGTCTTGTAGATTCCATTCGAGTGTCGCTGAGCAACTGTTTTCGACGAAGACGCGAACCGTCCAACGTCCTTTCGATGATCACCAGTAGAGCATCGAGACGCACAGGTTTCGTTAGAAACTGTTCGGCTCCAGCCTTGATAGCTCCAACAGCCAATTCGATAGATCCGAACCCAGTAAGCAAAATACATGGAACGGATGGACCGAGCGCCTTGAGTTTAGGCAACAACTCCAGTGCGTTTCCGTCTGGCAACGAATAATCGAGAATTACTAGATCAGGATGGAACGACTCAAATGCCGTTATCGCACTCTGGCAAGTGTCGGCTTCCATCACTTCATAGTTCCGAGATTTAAGATAATCTCGAACCGTGTGACGAATAACTTCATCATCGACCAGTAAGACCTTGTGACCAGACATTTTGATATTTTCCAAATCAGCCACCCTATTCTCCGAAGAAAACGTTCTACTACTTGCCGTCCAGCACCTGTCTGACCTTTCGTGCCAATGCTGTTGGGCTGAACGGCTTTTGCACGAATGCGATTCCTTCGGCGAGGTCACCTTGACGGTTGACTGAATCACCTGTGTAGCCCGATATGAACAATAATTTCACTGACGGGAGCACTGACTTTATTTTGCGAGCAAGTTCTGTGCCGCTCATCTCAGGCATGATTACATCACTGATCACAAGGTGAATAGGTTCCTTGTGGCGGCTCGCAACTTCAAGCGCCACCCTTCCATTTGAGGCTTCTAGCACCGTGTAACCATGATCCCTTAGCATTTCCGCTACGACCTCCCGGAGAGCATCCTGGTCTTCCACAAACAACAAAGTTTCTGAGCCCCAAGAAGGGGCAGTCTGTCTTACTAGTTTGGGAAGCTCTGTTTTGTGACGCGGGAAATAGACTCCAAACGTAGTTCCTTTACCCGGTTCACTATTAACCCAAATATGTCCATTACTCTGCTTGACGATCCCATAAACCATTGCTAGTCCTAACCCAGTCCCTTTTCCTGCAGCCTTCGTGGTAAAAAATGGTTCGAATATTCTTTCCCTGACTTTCTCCGTCATGCCGTCCCCGGTATCAGTCACTGATAAGAGGACGTAGTCTTGGGGAGTGGGTGAAAGTTCATTCGTCCCACGCAATTCCGTCTTTGCGACGTTTGCAGTTTCGATAATGAGCTTGCCTCCTCTGGGCATCGCGTCCCGCGAGTTTATTGCGAGATTAAGCAGGACCTGCTGTAACTGTCCCGCATCAGCATTGACGGTCCACAAGTCTGTCTCAAGTTTCGTGACGACTTGCACTTCTTCGCCTAGGGTGCGGCCTAACAATTTGACCGTCTCAACAACCAAACTATTCAATGACAAGAGAGTGAGCTCAACCTCTTGCTTTCGGCTGAACGCCAGGAGTTGATTTGCGAGCGATGCGCCGCGATCCGCGGCTTGCATTATCGAATTTGCGCGGCTGCGTAGTGACTCATCTTGTAACTTGTCAGCAAGGAGTTCAGCTTGTCCCATGATCACGCCAAGCAGATTGTTGAAGTCATGGGAGACTCCCCCGGCCAGCTGACCTATTGCTTCCAGCTTTTGCGTTTCTTGCTGTTGTTCCTGAATTCGCTTCTGATCAGTCACATCTTTGGCCAGACAGATGATCGCCTGTCGTCCGGCTAAATCGACTCTATGGACCAAGATCTCCATATCGATCAATTCGCCAGACTTAGCTTTGTGTTTCCATATACCAGCCTCCCTCTTATAAATCGGCAAACTGCTTCTAATCGCAATTTCCTCGAGCAGTTTAGGAGCTTCCTCTTCGGGGCGAATGTCCAGAATCGTCATCGTCGACAGTTCTTCCTGCGAATAGCCATAGCGACGGATCGCGGCCCCATTCACGTCCAGGAACATCAGGGTTTCGTAGTCATAGACATACATTGGGAGCGGGTTCTCGTCGAACAAGATACGATAGCGCTGATCGGAAGACCGAAGGGCTTCCTCAGATTGGCGCAGCTTCTCCCCTGCTTCG
The DNA here is from genome assembly GCA_025462725.1 of Terriglobales bacterium. Taxonomy (GTDB): domain Bacteria; phylum Acidobacteriota; class Terriglobia; order Terriglobales; family Acidobacteriaceae; genus JAICLA01. Next base: position 290,185 of record JAOAPE010000011.1, read on the forward strand.
CGTTGGTCTGTAATGTCGCGAGTGATCTTAAGTGCGTAGGCTTCGCCGCCGAATGTAATCAATTCGGCAGAAAGTAGGGCAAGGCGAATCTCGCCTGCCTTCGTCCGATAGTTCCAATCGACGTCCTTCACTCGCTCCTCGACCCTAAATTTTTCCATCAGCTCACGCCGCTGTTCAGGTTTCTGCCACATTCCGAGTTCTTCGGTGGTGTGCCCGATAATCTCGTTGCGACTGTAGCCCATCAGTCGGAGATAGGCCTCATTTACGTCCACAATGCGGCCTGATTTAACTTCGGATATTGAGAGCGCATCCGGACTCAAGCGGAAGGCTTTCGCAAATCCCTCTTCGGCAACATGGAGGTGACGCTCCGCTTTTCTTGTTGAGGTTTGATCGACGATGAACCCGATGCAATTGCTTTCAGAATCGTCGATTCGGGCGATGGAAATTGAAACGGGAACATGCGTACCATCTTTGCGGATGTACTCAGTCTGCAAAGACTCTGAAACGCCGGTTGCGCGCACCTGCTTAGCAGCCAACTTGTGCATGTGCTGGAATTCAGGAGGAGAAAGTTGTGGCCACTTGAGGAGCCCCGACGCGAGGTCCTGTCGCGTGTAGCCGAGGGTCGAAAGGAGAGTTCCATTGGCTTCGACAATGGTGCCGTTAAATTGGCCAACTGCTATGCCCACCAGGTTGGAGTCGATCAACCTCCTGAACCGGGCTTCACTAGAGCGAAGGGCAGTGGCGGCTTCGACCTGCTCGCGTTTCCTTGCGAATTCTTCGAGTGCCCTCGGTACCGCCACCTCGAGGCGGGTCAAAGCACCCTTCAGAACGTAGTCGGTAGCTCCCCGCCTAATGTACTCAACAGCGTCTACATCGCCGACAGTCCCTGAGACAATGATGAAAGGGATCGATTTGCCGCTGGCCTGCAAAATCTCCAGTGCTTCGAGTCCATTCCACATGGACATATTGAAGTCGGCGAAGATGATTTCATAATCCTTCTCGAGCAGGCGCGCTTCGTACTCAGCGCGAGTGGAAAGCACATCTGCGGTGAGCACATAACCCACCTTCCTCAATTCGTAGATCAAAAGTTCGGAATCTGCAGGGTTGTCCTCCAGGACCAATGCACGTAACGGCCTTCGCGAGATCTTGGCTGCAGGTATCATGGTGTTGGCTTCTCCAGAATGCGCGGGGGCGGTTGGTTGATGACAAGCCAGTACATGCCAATGTGGCGAATGGTCTCGCGGAACTGGTCGAAATCAAGTGGCTTCTGGATGTAACTATTTACACCCAGCTTGTAACTCTCCACTACATCCTTGTCCTCTTTGGATGAGGTCATAACGACTATGGGAATAGTCTTCAATGTTGGGTTGTTTTTGATTTCTCGAAGGACTTCAATACCTGACACTTTAGGCAACTTCAAGTCCAACAAAATCAGCTTGGGTTGACCTATCGGCCTAGCTGAGTAAGCACCACGGAAGAACAGGTAATCCAGCGCTTCCTCGCCATCGCGGGCAACATCGATCTTATTCACGAGATTTTCTTTTCGCAACGCATGAATAGTGAGTTCTACATCTGCTGAGCTATCTTCCACCAGCAAGATTTCACATCGATTGGAATTCATTGTCATCTCCGTGGACTTAAGGTGCTTAATCTTTAGAAGTGCCGAGTTCGAAATAGAAAGTTGCTCCCTGATCCAGTTCTGCGTAGGCCCAGACACTGCCTCCATGTTTCTGAATAATTCGTTGCAATGTCGCTAGTCCGATCCCCGTACCCTCAAAGTCTTCAGCCCGATGAAGCCGTTGAAACACCCCGAAAAGCTGGTTGGCGTGCTTCATATTGAAACCGACGCCGTTATCACGAACAAAAATCCTTTGCCTTCCACCTGCGTTGCCGGATTCCATGCCAATCTCAATCATTGCTTTGGCACGTGGACGCGTGTACTTCAACGCATTTGAAAGCAGGTTTCCTATAGCAATTTTCATCAATGCGGGATCGCAATCTACAAACGGAAGGTTCCCGATGTTCCACTCAACATTGCGGTCTTGCATCTCCGGACGCAGATCCGCGATAACCTCATCGATGAGTGCTCTCAATCCCGTGACCTGCCAGCGGACTGCCTGACGGCCCACTTGAGCGAGAGCAAGCAACTCGTCGATCAAGACCGCCATCCGCGTCGCGCCTTCTTCGATCCGAGTCAGGTGATGTTGTGCTCGCATATCGAGTTGGTTGCCGTGGTCTTCTGCCAGTATTTTCACAAAACCTTGAATTTGGCGAATAGGTGCGCGCAGGTCATGGGAAACGGAGTAGCTGAATGCTTCCAGTTCCTTGTTACTGTCTTCAAGTTCGAGGCTACGTTTCTCCAAGTCCTTATTCGATTGGCGTAGAGATTCTTCCGCTCGTTTGCGCTCGGTGATGTCATTGCTAAACTGAAGAATCCCCTTCGAGTCGCCATTTTGGTTCCTTTGCAGGGTCCATCGACTTCCCACCACAACCTTTGCTCCCTGTCGGGTCGTTTGGGTTATTTCTCCTTCCCAATGTCCTGTAATAGATAGTTTTCTCTCGATCTCCTCCAAGGGCTCCGGGAACTGAGATTGCAGAATCGAACTGGTCTGTCCCACAGCTTCTTCTCTTGACCAGCCGTACCTCAGTTCGGCGCCGCGGTTCCAGAATTGGATCACGTTGTTCATGTCGCGGACAAAAATGGCATCATTTGTAAGTTCAAGCAGTTCCGCTTGGTCCTTCAGCTTGGTTTCTCCCAGCTTGCGCTGCGTAATGTCCCTAATCGCACTGATAACTAATGTGCCTTCTTCGGTTTTCAATGGGCTGAGACTGATCTCAATAGGAAATCCGTCGCCATTTTTTCGCAGCCCGAAGAGTTCCAGTCCCGCTCCCATCGCTCTTACATGTGGATCGCTGAGGAACGACTCCGGGGCGGTGGGACTGATGTTCCAAAAATCGTCTGGAATAAGCATCTCAATCTTCTGGCCTAGTAATTCTTGCTTCGAAAAGCCAAATACCTTTTCTGTCTGCGAGTTGACCAGAACGATTGCGCCGTTAGTGTTCACGATCACCATGGCGTCCGGTGCTGAATCCAGCAGAGTTTGGAATCGTTCTTCGCTCTTTGTTGATGAGGCTGCGTCAGCTGCGTCGCTGATAATCTTCGGGACAAAAATTGAAAGGGCGATTGCGGTGGTCACCGATGCGATGGCGGTGATTGCTTTCACATAGCCCGCGAGCCAATACAACGGCTTCCAAATCATTACCACTTCCATAAGGTGAGTGAAGCCACACGCAATGATGAAGATGCCAAATGCAATAAACATCCAATGGAAAGGCACATGGTCGCGCCCTTTGTAAACTAAGAAGGCAAGGGATCCAGCTATCGCAACATAGGAAAGGAAAATCAGTAGGTCTGAAATCAGATGAAGTGTGAGAAGTTGGGGGTTCCAAAGGTAACAGAACCCGTGTGGCAGAAAGTTTGAAGCCGTCGTTGTCTTTAGCGCCAGCGGAATCGCCACTAATGCCGCACATGCGGCGAAGCCGACAAAAACATATTTAGTTTGAGTTGTGGGGCGAGGGAGCACACGATCTCAGAGTCCCAACTGGTTTAGGGCGGGGGCAACTTTTTACTTCCTAGGTGATAATTGTTAATTGTGGTGACATTAGCACGAATATAACCATATTGCATGCTTATAAGTTCTTGTCCGGATTTCGTAACAGGGACAGATAGGGAAATAATCGCCAGCCCGGACTGCCCGAGGTGGCGCATGGCTCTTGTCCGCAAGTATCTGGCTTCGAGCTAAGGTACTTTCTACCGTATTGATGCATTGTCCAACCTTACGCGCCCTGCCGCTTACCTTGCACCTGCCGTCCAATCCTTTGGACGGCACTTCGCTTTCTGAACGTTTTCGTGATGCGAGAGTTTTTTCTTGCGTTTGAAATGAGCAGTTTACGCACCCGCGAGGATTGGCTTCCCGATTGCATTTCATAGGACCAAGATCAAATCAGTCACCAGGAGAAGTGAGATGGTATCCCAGCCCCTCGTCGAAAGAATCAAGTCTGTGACTGAACAGCTCATGGAGATTGAGAAGGAGATTCTCCTTCGAGACAACATTCAAAATCCGGAGTACATCTCCAGGCTCACTGAGCTCAAGACAGTAACGGACGACTTACGGACTTCGATCTGGTGTTCCTTGCTGCCGCGAGTGAGTACCCCCGAGGAAGTAAAGAAGTTGCTGGATCAGCACCGAATGAAGCGCGTACTCGAGATGTTAAGAAACATGGCTCCAGAGGACGTGACCGACAAGATTAATGATGAAGTTGAGGTCGGTTGCCAGCCTCTTCGAAGTTCAGACAAGCGCATTCTCGCGCAATATTGATTCAGATAACGGATAAGGACGGAGAACAACATGGTAACGAATGCACAACCGAGAGTTTTAGTGGTAGATGATGAGCCTCAAATGCGGAAAGTCCTTGCAGATGCATTGCAATCAAAATTGTCTCAAGTAAGCACAGCTGATTGCGCAGAGAGTGCTGCAGGATTGATCCGAAAGGGAGACGTTGACGTTGTGCTGCTTGACGTCTACATGCCCGGTGCCTCTGGGCTTGAGTTGCTTGATCAGGCGAATAGAGGGAAGTGGGACGCGGCTTTCATTTTAATCTCCGGAACGCCCGTAATGGACGGTGTTATTTCCGCAATGCGTCTTCACGCTGCGGATTTCTTGACTAAGCCGGTTCGCGCACAAGCTCTGCATGATTCCATAAACAAGGCTTATGAAAGCTTAATGAGAACTCGGGAATCACGCATTTATCAAATCGGTCTTGAAACAACGCTGCAGGAGCGCTCGCGTGAGCTACAGCAGGCACTAGTGTTGATGGAGTCAAATTACTCAGAAACGCTGATGTCGCTCACCACAGCCTTGGATGCACGTGAACACGCCACGTGTGCACATTCCTATCGAGTGCGGGCTTACACGTCGTACATGGCTGAGCTTCTTCATTACCCTGTTGAGGATTTAAGAAATCTCCACAATGCTGCTCTTCTGCACGACATCGGGAAAATTGGGATCCCTGATTCGATCCTTCTGAAACCCGGCAAATTGTCAGCTGAAGAAACGGAAGTGATGAAACAACACCCGGTCATCGGAGAAGAGATGCTGAACAATATTCCATTCCTCCGCCCGTCAGCATCTATCATTCGCCACCACCATGAGCGGTTTGACGGGCGTGGCTATCCCGATAATTTGGCAGGGGAGGAAATACCTTTGGGTGCTCGTATATTCGCGCTGGCTGACACACTCGATGCCATGACATCGTCACGTTGTTATCGCGAGTCGCCGGGTTTTGAGGCTGTTCGTTCTGAGGTCTCGCGTGGCATGGGTACGCAGTTCGATCCAGAAATTGCACGAGTCTTTCTCGAGGTTCCGGAGCGTGCCTGGAAAGGAATTCGTGAAGGAGTCGAGCTCGCCTATGAATCAAATCTTTGGTCCACCAGCAGACAGGCTGAGTCTTTGCGCGCAAAACTTCAACTTATGCATTGATTACCTTTGAGGATTAGGAAACGAAGAAAGGCGGCACAACAGTGAACCTTGGATTTTCACAACTCGGTGATGGCGAACGGCAACCACCAACGCCCATCTCTGCCGTCGTGTTTGACCGTCAGGTATTGCTTGAGACAGTCGGCTACGATAACGGTTTGTTGCGCGGACTCGTACTACTCTTCCAGGAAGACGCGCCGCTCAGGGTTGCGGAATTAGGCACAACTCTCAAGCGTGTTTGGAGTGCTTCTCTGGCAACTACTGCCTACGCGCTCAAGGGAATGGTGTCGAACTTTGCCTCCGGTCCCGCATATAAGACAGCATCAACTCTGGAATGCATGGGACGATCCTGCGAGTGGACTAATGCGGGCTTCCTAATAGCGGAATTGAACCTCCAGATCCAACAACTGAATACAGATTTGAATGAACTTCTTGAGGAGACTTCATCCCTATGAACACTGTACTAGTTGTGGATGACGACCGGACAGTGACTTCACTTATGGCGGCCTGGCTCCGGAAGCTAGGCTGCTTGCCTGTGATTTCGTTTGATGCTCCCGATGCTATCCGAGTTTTGCAATCAGAATGGATCGATGCGGTTCTCCTGGATCTTCATATGCCAGGACAAAATGGTATAGAAGTGATTCGGCACATAAGATCCGGCTCCCTGTCTAGCCGCATACCAATCGTAGTCGTTAGCGCGAATGAGGACCCTAGTGTCATCGCGAGCGTCATTTTGTCAGGAGCAAATTTATTCCTGGCAAAGCCCACCGACTTCATTCAGATCGAATTTGCGCTGAGCAGAGTACTCCCAAGCGGATCGTCCGCGCAGAAGGTGAATGGTTGCGAAGCCCACCATTCGACCAATAACGATCAGACGGAAGATAGCCCCGCCTTATCTCCTGCAAGTCGCGGCCACTGGGCGCTTTAAACAGCATTATTCTTCTCTGAATCCGTCGCGCCACGGTAAGGCTTGCTGAAACTGAATTTAGTCCCATCTGTCACCTTGTGTTCGGAATCTGAAGACTTCCGTTCAGTAAATAGAAAACAAGAGGGGTCCGCGACACTGCAATTTACCCTTTTCCGATACGGGCATTGTATTTCCGCAGCGAAGATAGACTCAATCTTCAACCCTTTACTCAGGCTGATACATCCACAACTCGAAAGTACGGCGGAACTGGTCTTGAACTAACAACCGTGAGTCATATCGTTTCGCTAATAACAACATGAAACCAACACCAAACACTCGATTTCGAGAATTCCCCCTATCTCTGAGAAGGTTTTCTTCCCATAAACTTGGTCTTTCTACGATACTGCTGGGCTTCCCCCTCCGTGATTCTTGACAACCACGGAACAACCAGCGGAATCGATGCCATTCTTGAGAAAAGACTGTGGGTGTGTTGCAACTGTAGTGTTTCGATACTACAGTTCGCTTTCTGTACATCCATTCATGAATGCGAATCACATTAACTGCGATTACAGAGTTGAAATGGTCGGAAATGCAGCACTTAGCTCCTCGTAGGGCTTTGGTGACGTAAGTGCCCTTAGTAGAAGTGCAAGCGGCGTTCATGTCGCTATGACTTCAAACGAGGACACCAAAATGAAAAGCTTCGTCATCACAATTCTCTTAGGCACACTGCTACTCACTGCTCCACTCTTTGGTCAAAATGACTTAGCCAAAGGCGAGATTACTACCAGCCTTCCGAATGACGCCATCCTGTCACAGGCCCTCCCCCGCACGCTGTCCGTAAGCAATGTGTCGTGTGCGAGCTATCCGAATTCCGTGACATTCAGTCTCTACAACAATGAGTCGGATTCTTCGCCGGTATGGCAGGAGATTCAAATAGTGGTCAGCCATCCAGGGAGTTATAACCACATCGCTCTGGTAGGCGCTACCACGAACGGTGTGCCGGCAGACGTCTTCTCCTCTCAAAATGCTCATTGGCTGGGGATCAAATGCAATGGTGAAGTCGAGATGACGCGCACCATTCTCACTGCTACTTCTTATTCAGTTCACTCTGCAAATTCGGATAGCCTTGGTGGTAAACCGGCATCGGCCTACGCTCTTGCGGATTCAGCTAACTCCATTAACACGACCGCCCTAAATGCGAACCTTAACAGCGAGAGCTCGCGAGCTCAGATCGCCGAAAGCAATTTGGCTCAACAGATGGTCACGGAAACGGCAGCACGAAACGACGCAATGACGGCAATGACAACTACGAGTCAAACAACCATGCTGCGGAGCGACCAGCCTAATTCCTTCACCAGCAGCAACTCAAACGGTCACTCCGTAAGTGCAAAGGTGACCACGTTTGGAAACTCAGGGTATGAAGGCCTGCGCGCCGAAACTGATCACCCGTACGGCATGGCTGTAGTCGGCATTGGGAAAGCGTCCGGCCTGAGTGCGACGGGAGTCTATGGATTAACCTACGGAGAAAACGGTGGTTCAGGCGTCTGGGGCTCGACGAATGCAGCCCATGGCAGCAACTCGGCTGGGGTATATGGGGACACTAATGGAGCGGGTGTAGGTGGTTGGTTTGAAGCATATCCTGAACAGGGCTCCGCCACAGCGCTTTTTGCCAGAAGTTACACCTCGGAAACAATACCCGCAGTGTTTGCTAATGCCGGTACCGGGAAAATCATGAGCTTGCAAACGGGCTTGAACGCTACTTCGGTCACTAACGCGACAGAGGTATTGAGCGTAATGACTTCAGGCGACCTAACAACCATTGGAAAAGTGACGGCGGCATCTTTTGTGGGGGACGGCTCTCTTTTAACGGGAGTGGCTTCGCAGGTCAGTATCACTAGTGAGGCATCACGAGCGCAAGCAGCCGAAGCTAACCTCATCGCAACCGTAAATACCCTGAGTGCCCTCGTTACCAGTTTGCAAACGGAACTTTCCGCTCTGCGCGCTAATAGCACCACTGTTACTACCAGCGCCAGCCCGGCCAGATTGACAGTCAATAACTCCGCGCCAATCAGCGCTCGAATACAGCGTCCTTCACGGTAGAGCAAGGATAATCATTTCTACTTTCACTGATTAGGGGGCCTTTAAGAAGGCCCCTTTTGTATTGAGTAGCTCGCGGTCACCATTTTCAATCATCCGAATGGAACGCAGGAGTGATTCTTTGAGCAGGGAAACGTGAGCCGTTGTAGGCAAAAGGCGACAGTGAAAGCATCCAACATCAAGAAGCCTCAACAGCCTTAAACAAGTCGACTGCAACTCATTCAAGAAGAAGCGTGCCTGAAACATCCCGCTCCGCAAATCCCTATACTACGTCGGGCGATTTGGACTGGAAAAAGCGCTCTCGTGATCTGTAAGTCCCGTCAAAGTGATAATCCTGTGTGAAAAACACACTCTCAGTTACTTGTGTCATCGCTACGTTGGAAAAAGGGAGATGGCATCCCTCCAGCTCCGGATCCGGTACGGACTAAGTGGATGCGGTCAGCGAAAGACAAGAAGATCGAAAGAGAGGCCAATCAGTTCTTTGCTGCACTCTATAAGGAAACAGCCAGACTGCTGGCCGGTGTCGAAGGCGGCGCTCATACCGGACAAATTCCATCAGAGATACGTCAGGCGCGGGAACAGCAATTCCGAGAGGGGCGATTAGAAGCTCTCTTCTGTTCCCCTACCATGGAGCTTGGAATAGATATCCGCGACTTGAACGTGGTGCACATGCGGAACATTCCACCCACGCCAGCAAACTATGCGCAACGTAGCGGTCGAGCCGGCCGTGGCGGACAGCCAGCTTTGGTGGGGCTTTACGCTCGACCTTAAGACTGGCTTCTGGTCAAAAAAGCCTGGGGAAGATGGTCCTAAGGACCTAGAAGGCGCACAGCTCTTGCCCGGAGTTCAACCATTCGTACAAGACACTCGCAATCTGCTCTTAGCTAAGGTCAACTTGGATTCAGCAGGTGCAAGAAAAGAAGATTTTCTTGCGAGCCTCAGCTTTGCTCTGCAGCGCGGTATGCAGGCGCTGTTTCAAGTCGAGGAACAGGAAATTGCCGTTTCGAGAATTGGAGAAGATGAGGAGCGTCGAATCTTGTACTGGGAGGCGGCAGAGGGTGGGAACGGTGTCTGGGCAAGACTTATGCAAGAGCCTGACGCGCTCGCGCAAGTCGCGTCCGAAGCACTAAAGATTTGTCACTTCAATCCTCAAACGGGCGATGATGAAGCTGACAAGGATATGTGCAGCAGGGCCTGCTATCGATGTTTACTGAGCTACTCAAACCAAATGGACCATCCGAAGCTGGATCGCTTGCTGATTCGGGACTATCTGTTGAGCATGAGCAAGGCTGTTACAACGAAAGTTGCCAAAGGACGCACCTACGAAGAACAGTACGATTGGCTCCAAAAGAAGAGAGATCTAAATTCAAGTTTGGAATCACAGTTCCTATCGATACTGAGTAAAGGAAGGAGACGCTTACCGGACCGTGCGCAATATAGACCAGAGAAGAATGCTTATTGTGAAGCAGACTTTTTTTATGATCGCGATGGCCTAAAAGGAGTGGCGGTTTTCATCGATGGCCCCCATCACGACGAGCCAGAGTGCAAGAAGAAAGACTTGCAAGAACGGGCAAAGCTGGACGACGCGGGGTATCGTGTGCTGGTGATTCGATACGACAGCTCGCTAGAAGAGCAGATAGCTTCCAATGAGGACGTCTTTGGTCCGGGAGCGAAAGCTGCGGGCCAATGAAGGTTGTCTTAAACCTACCGGTGAAATCGTTGAACCTCAGTACTTGGGCGAAGCGTTAGATCATTCTCGATCTTTGAGTTGCTCCAATCGAAAAATCCTTCGTGTTTGACTAGAACGCTCACGCGTTCATTGTTCGGAAATCGTAAATTTTCAGTTTTAGCGTTGATGTTCGCAGGCTCTCGGATACAATTGCGCCCATTTTCAGGAGGGGTCTGTGGCGTCGAGTCCAGCGGTTAAACAACAAACGGTAGGACAAAAGTATTCGGTAACTCCTCATCCGGTTAGTACGCTCCTCACTTGGGTGCAGTCAGGCGAGATTGCCATTCCCGAGATTCAACGGCCGTTCGTTTGGGATGCCACCAAGGTACGAAACCTACTGGATTCGCTGCATAAGGGGTTTCCAATCGGCTATTTGATTTCTTGGAAAAATCCGGACGTGAAGCTGAAAGATGGGACACGTTCCGAAGGTAAAAGGATTCTCATTGACGGACAGCAGAGAGTCACTGCCCTGATGGCTTGCATCTTGGGGAAGCAAGTCCTAACTAAGGATTACGAGCAGGTGAGGATCACGATAGCCTTCAATCCTCTCGAACACCGCTTTGAAGTGGCCAATCCGGCGATCCAAAAGGATTCAGCATGGATACCCGACATTGCGCAAGTCTTTGACCCGAAATGCAGCATCCTCACATTGGTTCAAGAATTCACCACGAAGAACAAGGGCGCCTCTCAAGACGACGTTTTCCGCAGCATCGAGGCACTAAAGTCGATTGTGAATAATCACGTGGGCCTCATCGAACTGAATTCAGACTTGGACATCGAAACAGTGACTGAGATCTTTATTCGGGTTAACTCCGAAGGCAGTCCGTTAAGCCAGGCCGATTTCGTAATGTCTAAGATTGCGGCCAATGAAGCATTTAAGGGCAACGAGTTGCGTAAGGCGATCGACTACTTCTGCCACATGGCAAAGTGGCCGGACTTCTATAACACCGTCAAGCAGAATGACAAAGAATTCGCGAAGTCTGAGCTATTCGCGAAAATGTCTTGGCTCAAGTCCGAAACCGATGACATATACGACCCTTCATATACCGACATGCTTCGCGTCGCGTTTACGTCTGAGTTTCGCAGAGGGAAACTGCAGGACTTAGTGGCTTTGCTCTCCGGCAGGAACTTTGAGACGAAGCAGTTCGAAGAAGCAGTTGCGGAAGAATCCTTTGCAAAGCTGCGAACGGGAGTAGTCAATTTCATGAATGAGACGCATTTCAAGCGTTTCGTCATGATCATCCGCTCGGCTGGTTTTGTTGTTCCGGACATGATTAGCTCCGGAAACGCTCTGAATGTCGCTTACGTCCTTTATTTGACGCTCCGGTCGAAAGGCCTTGACGGGGCGAGTATCGAATCTCCAGTCCGACGATGGTTTGTGATGTCTCAGCTGCTTGGCCGATATTCGGGATCGGCGGAGTCGCAGATGGATTTCGATATCCGTCAGATGCACGATAAAGGTGTGGACGCATATCTGGAACTCGAGGAGCGGGGGCAGCTCTCGGAGGCTTTCTGGGAGTCGGCGTTGCCTCAGGCTATGAATACCTCGTCTTCCAGCAGTCCGTATTACAAGGTCTATTTGGCTGCGCAAGTCAAAGCGAACGACCGCGGATTCCTGTCCAGGGACATCGGCGTGACGGATTTGATACTCAATCGAGCCGACGCTCACCACATCTTCCCGAAAGATTTTCTGAAGAAGGCTAGCTTTTCAAAGGGCCGCTACAACCAAATCGCGAACTTTGCACTTACTCAGACCGAGATCAATATCGGTATTGGAAACAAGGCACCGAGCGTGTATCTCGCAGAGGTTTTCGCGCAATGTAACGGCGGGAAGTTGAAGCACGGCGGAATCACCGACGAGGCGGAATTTCTCAAGAACCTTAAGATGCATTGCGTCCCCGAGGAAGCGAGGTCGTGGGGCGCAGATGAATACGAGAAGTTCCTCGAAGAGCGAAGACAGCTAATGGCAGCCAAGATGAAGAACTACTATTCCTCACTTTGATTCACCACGTACTAAGCAAGCAATTGGCAAGGCAAATGGCTACTCAAATCAGCGAAAAAGAGATCTTTCCCGAAGAGCACTGCCGTACATGCTTTTCGGAGCTTGGTTACTGGACTTCACTCGAACACATTCTCGCGGCAGCTCGGCTGATCGAGAATCGACCGTTAGCGACCGATGGGCCTTCGGAGAAGTTGTTAGTGCCTCTCGTTGATAGCGATTTATTTGAGTTTGTGGCCGTGAAATGTCTTGAATTGTTGATTGTTAGCTATCGAGTACCCTCCGTAAAGATTAGTTTGGCAAGGATATTAGATCCAGAAATCACAGAACAAACTGTGGAGAAACTAAGAGGTCTACGATGGAAACCGACCATTCGAAATGTTAAGAAGGGTTCTCTAATGCAAACTGCCCCTGATCTCGCGATCGAAGATTGTCAAAGATGCTTCCTCATAGAAGATTCAGTTGAGTCGATTGAGTTGATACAGAATCCAGTTCGTTGTCTTATTGACATGATGTCGCGAACCTGGCAAATCGTTCCGCACCTTCAATCACTAGAAGACGTGTCGAAACCAAAAGTTGTTCGCCCGAACATCTTCCACCAGCCTTATACGGATGGGCCACTGATTGCCCTTGTTGAAGCAATGTTTTTTTACAGCTGTGGATTAACGATTGGACCGGTAGGAAGTAGATCAAACTCAGCAATTAATTTGGGATTTCGGTGCGTGGACGTCATAGCGAAACCTCCGGTTGATACTCGCTTGATTGATGTCGCCCATAAGGCTTTAGAAAGTATGTTTGAGCAATTGAGATAGGGAGAAAACAACTGTTCCCACACTTAACAAATATTCGTGGTGTGCAGGATCGTATATCCAGCGCTGCTAACGTGCTAGAGCTCGGGTCTATCGATAAGGACGAGCCATATACTGATCCACATTATGGACACACATGGAGCTATGTTCCAAGACTCGGGTCTGCCGTCTATGGGATGACTGGGAACTTCGCATCTTCACCGATTGATCACTTTGCTAAGGGAGTGTTTTTACGCGTTCCTTTTAGAAGAATCCCCGTAATGGAAGTTGGATCAATTGAGGAGCTTTTTTCGTTTGCCGGGAGAATCCACTCACCCGACCCGACCATTAAAGTAATGTGGCGGGGCCAGACTCAAGAATATCTGATGTCACGGTCAGCGGAGCAATCGAAGAGACTATTTGGCGAAGCCCAGGTTATGGAGCCATCGTTATTGCCCTCGGCATCGCGTGCCAGTGTGGATTTCTCGTCTGTATTCGCGTCATGGTGTGCTGTGCTGGACGCTTATTTGATGGACAAATCCCAAATGTTTTCATCTTCTTCTTCAGATGACAGTTCACTAAACGAACTGAGGAGTTTCCAGGCGAGTTACAACTACAGACTGTGGGCACTCGCTACAGCACAGCATTATGGATTACCTAGCATTGGTCTAGATGTCACACCGAACCTTGATGTCGCGATTCTGTTTGCACTCTATTCCTTTACAGTCGATCGAAATACAGGGAAGACAGCCATGCGACGACTCGAAGAGGAGGAGTCTCCTGTTGTATATGCAATGAGCGCCTTCGAAAACGATTTGCTGGATGACGCAACGATTTCGTCTCCATTCCTCCAGTGCGCACGCCCCAAAGCTCAAAGTGCGCACTTTCTGTGCACAAGTTGGGGGTTGGCTCCAAATAAAGCTGCGGAACGCATCTTCGTAGCAATAAGATTAAAAAATCACAGAAACTGGAGGCTACCGAAGGATGTTAGGGATTTGTTCCCTTCGTCACGAATCGACGAGTTCGTAGCCTTTCTGCTGGAAATTCGGTCTAAATGGCCTAAAGTGTCCGAAGATGGATTGCTGAATCGAGTCTATTACATGGACTAACTGTTGAAGGCGACTTAATCCACAGGTTTTCAAACGCAAAAGAACGCGATTTTAGAGCCTGCGTTTTCAAGAGGTTGATATTGCGAGCGGAGGTAGCCTTTCTACACGGGAATCCGCCTGTTTCTTTGGGATTTGCGCGTATGAAAAGGCCTGTTGCATGTTGGGGAAGGCAGAGCCCTTTCCAGACGGATGTTTAAAACCCGATCGAGCGTGAGCTTTGCAATTTAAGCTAGCTAGCTCACCTTGCATTTTGTCGGATACTTTAAGCCAACACAATTCATCTAAGTAGATGAACCAAGTTGTGAGTACTCCTGCTTGGCTCAAAACCGAGTGTCGCGGTTAAACGACAAAGTGGCAAGACGATGTTGTGCACGCCGCAGCCGACCCGTGCTACCAAGTGGCTGAGAAACCATTGCGGAGTTTCGGCGCAGACGACACACTTCGAAAGGCCGCGTACCCAATAAAGGAGAATGAATATACAAACTTAAATGCAAGCCCGCGAATCGGAGACGAAGCGAAAGCGCGTTTCCGCGTTGCAACCCACTGGGGATTCTCACCCTGGTAACCTCAACAGAGAGTGCCCGGTCACTGCACAAGTGGCCGCCGATTTCCTTCACCTCGACCCCAAGACCCTGCTGCGCAGGGCCCGACACGGAGAGCTGCCCGCTCATCCCGTAACCGATGGACAGAGGCGGCGGTGGCTCTTTTACCTCTCAGAACTTTCCTCCTGGTTGCAGACTCGCATAAACTCTTACTGCCACCCGTGCCCCAACATTAAAGGAGATCAATAATGTTGCGTGCACGTTATCAGCAAGGCTGTCTCTATCGTGAAAAGCGGCGCACCGGCCCCGACGTCTGGGTCTTCCGTTGGCGGGAGAGCAATGCCGACGGTGTTCGGCGCCTCCGCAAGATCACGGTGGGAACGGTAAAAGAGTATCCCAACCAATCCGCCGCGCAGCTCAGTCTTGCTGCGCGGCGGCAGACCATCAACCAACAAGCTAGGGGAAAGGAGGAGATGACGGTGGGAAAACTGTCGGAGCATTTCACAATGAACGAACTCGTGTCCGGCTCCGCACGCCGCACTCAGGCCACCAATGAGTGCTACACCCTCAATCTCAAGAACTGGATCCTACCGCGCTGGGGCAGCGTACTTCTGTCCGAAGTGAAAGCAGTCGAGGTGGAAGCCTGGTTACAAGACCTCGATCTGGCGGCTCCCACCAAGTCCAAGCTGCGCAACCAACTCAGCTGCATCTTCAATCACGCTCTGCGTTACGAGTTTGCCGACCGCAATCCCATCAAGTCCGTTCGGCAAGGCTCAAAACGAGCGCATCGTCCGGTGGTGCTCGAACTCCATGAGCTTAAGGCGCTGCTGGCCGTGCTCGCTTTGCGCGAGCGTGTCTTGGTGTTGCTCGACGTTGCCACCGGTCTTCGTGTGAGCGAATTGCTGGGACTGAAATGGTCGGACGTGGATTTTGAGAGGCGGCAGATGAACGTCACCAGGTCGATCGTGCAGCAGGTCGAAGGGCCATGCAAGACCGAAGCTTCGCAGGCGCCGATGCCGCTCGATGCGATGTTGGTGGCGGAGCTGCGAGCATGGAAGAAGCAGACGCTGTTTGATCACCCGGACGATTGGGTCTTTGCCAGCGCCTCCATGTGCGGCAAGCAACCCTACTGGCCGGAGAATCTGCTGCGCAATTTCGTGCGGCCGGCGGCCAAGAGTGTTGGTATAACCAAACACATCGGCTGGCATACCTTCCGGCGCACCTTCGCCACATTGCTCAAGAGCAACGGCGAAGACGTCAAGGTGATGCAAGAGCTGATGCGCCACGCCGATCCCCGCACCGCCATGACGCTCTATGCCCAGGCGGTCGGTACAGATAAACGGCGGGCGCAGACGCGCATCGTGAAAATGGTGGCGGGAACCGCGAAAACACAGGGGAAGGCAGCCATGGCCTCTTAATGTTCCCTTAACGTTCCCAGATTGCGAGGGGGCTTTGGCTAAGTGATTGAAAATGGTAGGCACGAGGAGACTCGAACTCCTGACCTCTACCGTGTCAAGGTAGCGCTCTAACCAACTGAGCTACGCGCCTACATCAAAGTGCGGGTATCATTCATTCTACTGGTAGTGGCGGTTTCGGGCAACGGGCGCAATCCGGCGCGGATCGTTACGGATGCAATCCCGAAAGCTACACGAAACCTGAGTTGAACGGAAGCACACTCAGCTTCAGGAATGCCGGAGCGCTACTGTCGCAGCGGAGGCAACAGTGTCAGACGAGAAAACCGATCTTTTTGCTCCGGGCGCAGTCGTGCTTGTCACGCTAAACAATCCTCGTGAGAAGTATTGGGGAGCGGTGATCGCTATCAGCACTGCCGGCATCAGTCTGCGCGGCGTGGATTTGAACTCCTTTGAGGATTTCACCCGTCTCGTGAAAGCCGGAGAAGATGTTGCGCTGAACGCAGTCTTTTTCCCGATGCATCGGGTGGAGCGCGTCGAAATGGATTCGCGCAGTGGCGATATACAATCCATGCAAGACCGTTTCCATAGCAAAACAGGCCGTAGTTTTGCTCAGATGATCGAAGGATAGAGCGGAACCGATCTGCGCTTCGGCTAGAATCAATCTGATGCTGCAACAACTGAAAGCCACGCCGAATCAGCTAACGCTTTTGCGACTGATTTTTATCCCCTTCATCGCCATGGCGGTGATGGATGGATATTTCGGTTGGGCGTTGGGCTTGTTTATTTGCGCGGGGCTTAGTGATGGGCTAGACGGATATCTCGCGCGTCGAATGAATCAGCGCACTACATTGGGACAATATCTTGACCCGATCGCGGACAAGCTTTTGCTCAGCACGTTATTCTTGGTCTTGGCGCTGACGCACAAAGTTCCGTGGAAGATCACGATTATGGTTTTCAGCCGTGACATCGGCATGCTACTCGTATCTGCCTTGCTTTTCCTCACCACGCAACTGCGCGATTTCACGCCTAGCATTTTCGGCAAGGCTAATACGGTCGCGCAGATATTCACAGTCCTGCTCGTCTTGCTCGATGAACTGAGTGACGCGCACTGGGTCACTTCGTTCAAGGTTGTTGCAATGTGGACTGCCTTCGCGCTTACATTGATATCGTGGATCCACTACACGATCATCGTTGGACAGCGATTGAAGGCTGCTAGCGGTCGCTCCGCCGCTGCGTAAGTATCTCCCGAAGCGAGTCTCTGATTTGCCGGAATCCAGCCTCCCCTTTAAGATTCAAAGTTCACCATGCTGCGGCTGACCAATACGCTTTCCAGCAAGACCGAGGAGTTTCGTCCGCTTGAGGCGAAGAGCGTTGGCATGTATTCCTGTGGGCCAACGGTTTACGACTACGGTCACATCGGGAATTTCCGCACATTTGTATTTGTCGATCTCCTGCGCCGGTTCTTGCGCCAGAGCGGATACAAACTGAATCACGTGATGAACATCACGGATGTTGACGACAAGATTATCCGCAATGCAGCGCAGCATAAGCTCAGTGTCCGCGATTACTCGAGCAAGTATGAGGCGGCATTTCTCGAAGACATGAACACGCTGAATCTGCAGCGTCCTGAACAATTGGTTCGAGCGACGGATTACATCCAGCAGATGGCGAAGTTCATTGCCGCTCTCGAGAAAAAAGGATTCGCATACAAGACAGACGATGGCTCGTATTATTTCCGCATCGCGAAATTTCCGGCGTATGGAAAGCTGTCTAAGAAAGACTTCGCGGGAATGACGGACGGCGCGCGGGTGGACGTCGATGAATACGAGAAAGACAACGCCCGCGATTTCGCGCTTTGGAAATCGCCAAAACCGGGCGAAGCTTTTTGGGAGACGGAGATCGGCCCCGGGCGGCCGGGTTGGCACATCGAATGTTCGGTGATGGCCCGGGAATTCCTCGGCGATTCATTTGATATCCATCTTGGCGGTGAGGACCTCGTCTTTCCGCACCATGAGAATGAGATCGCTCAATCGGAGTCGCTGACAGGAAAGCCGTTCGCGCATTTCTGGGTGCATTGCCGCTTCTTGCTCGTTGAGGGCGAGAAGATGTCGAAGAGCCTTGGGAATTTCTATACGTTGCGCGATCTGTTGGTAATGGGCCACAAGGCGTCGTCTATTCGATATCTTCTCTCGTCGGTTCCATACACCCGGCAGCTCAATTTTACTTTGGATGGATTGAAGCAGGCTGCACACTCGGTCGAGCGCCTGCGCAATTTCAAATTGCGTTTGGAAACTGGGAAGTTCGGGGAAGGGTCGTCGCCAAAATTTGCAGAGCTCGCGCAGCAGACAATAGCGAAGATGCAGGCCGGTCTTGATGACGACATGAACACGGCAGTGGCACTGGCCGCGGTCTTCGACATGGTTCGCGAAGTGAATGCGGCAGCCGACACGAACGAACTGAAACAAGGCGACACTACGCCGCTGCTCTCTGTGTTGAAGTGCTTCGATGAGATATTCGATGTGATCCGCGACGGGGACGCTGAGAAATCCCGGGCGGCCATGGAGTGGGCCCGGTCGGCAGGGAAGATATCGGCCGAGCAAGCTGCCGCTCTTGAGCACACGTTGAGTGACGCGCAGGTTGAGGAACTCATTGCGGATCGCAATCAGGCGAAGCGAAGTCGCGATTTCGCGAAGTCAGATGCTATCCGCGATCAGCTCGCAGAGGGGGGAATCATTCTGGAAGATACGAAGGATGGGGTTCGGTGGAAGCGGAAGTGATTTTCTAGCGGTTCCACTTTCGTCACTATGTCTGCTCCGATTGCTCCGGTATCATTAATCCATCCGACTCCTTGATTCATCCTTGAAGACGTACAGGATTCTGTTTCTCCTCGCCAGAATCTGCTTTGGCCTGTTCGTTTTCGTCACTTCCATTTATTGCCTGCTCGCGTACATTCCTTTCACTTTTTATTGGTTTATCAAGTACCCGCTAATACCGTGGCTTCCGGTTCTGATCAACTTTCATCCCACGCTTTCGTTCTTGGTTGTGAGTGCAGCATGCGTGACGCTCCTTCCGGATTTGCGGAATCCCAAGACAAAGCGACTTGCTTTCGGCTTTCTTGTGGCGCAAGCCTTATTTGCAGTGCTCTATTTTCGTTATGCATTTCTCTCAAAGCTGCCGAATGATTACAGGAGTTTTCTCACAAGCTTGGGATTGATGCTGCCCTTGTTGTGGATAGCAGCCATCGATTTTGCAAGTTCCCCGGCGCGAGGGGATGGTAAGAACGAATCTGCAGACCTGCGATTCTCACCGGCACCGGCGTTCTATTCCGCGATTTTCATTGCGCTGCTGTATTCAGCATTTTCGGCGATGCACCAAGCCGTAAAAGGAGAAGTAACATTCGGGGCAGCAGAAATTGCCGGGATTGCGATAACGCTACTCACGCATCTGGGAGTATTCAGTGTGATCTTCCTGATGCTCGCAGGCGCGTTCGCTGTCTGGAGACGGTGGGTTCCGCTACGCGCTCGATTTCTTGCCTTCTGCACGGTGGGATTCATCGTTGGCGCCGTGATCGTCCGAAAATTGATATTGGCGCCATTGAGTTTCTACAGTCCGTGGGCAACCGCTTATTCGATCGTCCTTGCATTTTCTGTGGTCGTGTTCATTGCTGGTTTAGTGTGGCGAAACGCGAGTTGGTCGCGAACCTCAGCAACGGACAGAAATAGAAAGGGCGCATTCGCCGCACCTGGTAGGTACATCTGGCTCGTATGCCTGGGTGCCATAGCCTACTTCGGACCCAACATGATCGGCGCCATGGATTGGAACCAACTTCTTCAAAAGCTGTTCACCATCCTGCTCTGGGTCGCCGTGTTCATACTCTTCTACCGAAACATCGACAAAGCCCGAGGGCGCACGGACCCGAACTCCCGCTTCGCTCTGATTACCGCTGCTGTTTTAGCGTTAGTCACGATTGCCGGATACGTCGCATTCAACGCACCCGGCTCGCCGCTTCCAGGCTTGCAGATCGCCGGCAGTTCGGACTTGGAAAATGTGATCGAGCAGTATGCCGGACGCGACCTCTCTTACAAGGTTGCGCGCGACATCCTCACGCCTTCGATGTATGACAGTTCCTATCAGGCCTTCTATACGTTCTTGCAACAGAACAGCGAGTTGCCGGAATCCGTTCATGCTGATTCCGTGGACATCAAACTTGTTGACGAGCTGAAGCCGAGTCCGATCAAGAAGAAGCCAAACCTCTTCGTGTTCGTGATCGACAGCCTGCGGCGCGACTACGTTTCCTCTTACAACAAGTCAGTCACGTTTACTCCGAACCTCGAGGCCTTCGGGCGCGAGAGTGTCGTGATGGAAAACGCTTTTACCAGATACAGCGGCACGGTCCTGTCGGAGCCTGCGATCTGGACCGGGACGCTGCAACTGCATAAGCAATACATCACTCCGTTCGCGCCGATGAATTCGTTGCAGAAACTCATGGACATGGATGGCTACGATCAGTGGGTGAGCATGGATCCCGTGGTGCAGATCATCATGCGTGAAGACCCGGCGATCATCCGGAACGAGTTGGACAAGCAAACTGGCCGCTGGGTGAATCTTGATCTTAGCGGGACGGCAAGAGAGATCGAGTCGCGACTGGAACATCGCGCAGCTGACGCAAAGCCGGTTTTCGTTTACACCCAATCGCAAAACTTGCATCCAGTGCGATTGATGCGAACACGCATGGGCGCAACGAAGGTTGTATACAAGAAGTCGTATCCGGGATTCGATCCGCTCTACGCATCGGAGTTGGAGCGCATCGATCAGGGCTTCGGCGAATTCATCCAGTTCCTGAAATCGCACGACCTATATGACAACAGCATCGTGGTGGTCACCTCTGATCACGGCGATTCGCTTGGGGAATTCGGCCGTTGGGGACACGTGCAAAACATGTTCCCGGAGGTCATCCGCATTCCGCTCATGATCCATCTGCCTTCGGCGATGCAGCAGAATCTGTACACCGACCCGAAAGCCATTTCATTCTCAATGGACGTGACGCCCAGCCTCTACTACCTGCTCGGACACAAGCCCATCGCGAACGATGAGTTGTTTGGTCGGCCGCTGTTCACGGAGACAAAGCAGGAGCACGATTCGTATTTGCGCGATTCTTATTTGCTGGTTTCGAGTTACGGGGCGGTTTATGCAACGCTGCGCGACCACGGGCAATCTTTGTTCATCGTGGATGCCGTTGCGTATAAGAATTATTTCTATGATCTCAGCCGAGATCCGCGAACAATGCACAGTCGGCTCACGAGGGAAGTGCTAGCGGATAATGAAGCGTTCATCCGACACAGCATTAACGCCATTAACAAGTTCTACAACGTGCGTAGCAGTGAACCAGTCGCTACGGCGCAAAAGAACTAATCATCAATCATCCGCACCAGCTTCACAGGCTGCCAACTCTGGTTTCTTCATTTCCGGCTGAGAAGCCTCCCCTGCTTTTACCTTCGAGGTGGTGACCAGGATCACTCCGGCGATGATCACGGCTGAGCCAGCAAGAATGTATCCGTCCAATTTCTCATGCAGGACCACGACGCCGAGTATCACGGCGACGATAGGATTGACATACGCGTACGTCGCTACCTTCGCAGTGGGCACGTGATCCAGCAACCATATATATGCTGTAAATCCGAGCAGTGAGCCGCCGGTGATCAGGTATCCAACGGCCCAGAGCGCGCTGGGAGTCCATGTCCCCTGATGCAGGTCGCCGAGCATAATTGCTAGTAGCAGATTGAAAGTTCCGGCGATGGTCATCTCCCATCCCGTCGCGGCGAATGGCCCGATGCTGACTTTCGTACGCCGGGAGAGAATCGAGCCGAGAGTCCAACTGAGCGAAGCAAGAATGAGCGCGATCGTCGCCATCAACTGCTTGCGCCCGAGCGCATCGGTCGCCATGAGCTTCGGCCACATCAGGATGATCAACCCTGCGCTGCCGAATGCGAGACCAATCAATCCGCGGCGCGAGAGACGGTCACTTTTCAGAATCCATGCTTCCACGATCGCGACCCAAATCGGAGTGACTGCAAGGATCAGCGCTGCCAGTCCGCTCGGGACGCTGATCTCCGCCCATCCCACTACGACATTGCCGCCACTGAGCAGCAGAATGCCGATAGCGCCGAGCAGAAGGAAATCGCGACGGGTGATTGCGATCTTCTTACCCATTACCGCGCAGATAGCGAGCATGATCGGCCCTGCAGCGAGGAAACGGGTAGTTCCCATGATGGTGGGCGGAACGTGCGAAACCAGTACACGGATGGCGAGAAAGGTAGAGCCCCAAAGAACGTACACCATCGCAAAAGCGATGATGACATTCAACCGTTGTTTACGATCCGCTGGCATGATGATTTTTTCTTCGATCGACGAACTACTTACCACCTTACCATCAGACTCAAATCGCGCCAGGAAAGCTTCAGTAAAAATTTGAATAGCAGCGATAAAGAAAATGATAGTGACACGATTCTGAAATTGCGCTCCGCAACTTGCGGTCGAAACCACCCGATTTGCAGGGGGTTACGCCTACACGCATTCAGGTCTATAATGGGCTAAGTAGATGAAGACCCGCCGCTCCAATTCGATGGTCCGCTATCCTGGGCACAAGCCTGAGTGTTGGCTGGACTCACTCGTTTGCCCGCGGCGTCATCTCGCTGTGTTGCCTTCGCAGGTTCGTCCGAACCTTTTCGCCGGAGACTAATCTCCGCCACTCCTCGCAGATGCAAGTAGCCTTCGAATCGATTTCGAAGGCGTTGTCTCTTTTTCCGCGCGAATTTTCGCGCGCACATCCCTACGTGAGGAAAACATTATGGCAACTGACACTCTAGTTCGCACTGGCGGTCCGAATATCAAGACTGCACTGCCCGGTCCCAATGCAAAGAAGGCCATCGAAGCTGACAATAAGTGGATCTCGCCCAGCTACACGCGTTCCTATCCGCTGGTGGCAAAGCGCGGACGCGGCGCCCTTGTTGAAGACGTTGATGGAAACACGTTCCTGGATTTCGCCGCAGGCATCGCCGTGTGCAGCACCGGGCACTGCCATCCTGAAGTCGTCGCAGCGATCCAAAAACAAGCGGCCGAACTGATTCACATGTCCGGCACGGATTTTTATTATGAGAGCATGGCGCAGCTGGCGGAGCACTTGTCGAAATCCGCTCCAATGGCCGGGCCGCACAAGGTCTATTACGGCAACTCCGGAACTGAAGCCGTGGAAGCCGCGCTAAAGCTCGCGCGATATCACACCAAGCGTCCTTACGTGATCGCGTTCTACAACGCCTTCCACGGACGCACCATGGGGGCGCTCTCATTGACCGCCAGCAAGCCACAGCAGAAGCGCCGATTCATGCCCATGACGCCGGGCGTGACCCACGTTCCGTATCCACATCCGTTTCGCCGTCCTGAAGGCACTGACGCGAAGCAGTACGCAATCGATTGTGCGCGATTCATCGAAGATAAAGTCCTAAAGACCATTCTTCCGCCGGAAGAGGTTGCAGCAATTTTCCTGGAGCCGATCCAGGGTGAAGGTGGATACGTCGCCGCACCCACGGAATTCCTTCAGGAGATCCGCTCCATCTGCGACCGCCACGGAATCCTTCTCGTTGCCGACGAAGTGCAATCCGGCTGCGGACGCACTGGCAAGATGTGGGCCATCCAACATTCAGGAGTAGAGCCTGACATCATTACCTCGGCAAAGGGAATTGCCTCCGGCATGCCACTCGGCGTGATGATGTCGAAGGCACACGTTATGGATTGGGTGCCCGGTTCGCACGCTTCAACCTTTGGCGGAAATCCTGTATGCATTGCCGCCGCATTGGCAACGCTCGACGTGCTCGAGCGAGAAGCAATCAAGAACGCAGAGGTCGTCGGAAATTACCTTCTTGAACGCATGAAAACTTGGGTCAACAAGTATGAGATCGTCGGCGAAGTCCGCGGACGAGGCTTGATGATCGGCGTTGAGATCGTGAAGGACAAAAAATCCAAAGCTCTCGCGGGCAAGGAACGCGACCGCATCGTCGATCAACTCACGTTTGAACGCGGTGTGCTGTTCCTCGGCTGCGGCGAGACCACCGTCCGGCTCTCTCCACCGCTGATCATCAACAAAGAGCAAGCGGACATCGCGATGGATGCGCTTGAGGAATCGATCAGCATCGTGAACAAGGAAGTCTCAACGGCGAGCGGCCCGGGAATGCAAATGGGAGCTTAACGTGGCCGACGCATCCAAGTTGGCCATCACTGACCGCACTCGCGTGCGCCGCATGCCTGAACGCGGCGCATACGATCGCGAAGTCATCAATGCCATTCTCGATGAAGCATTCATCTGCCACGCAGGCTTTGTTACCGACGCAGGCCCCGTAGTCATTCCAACCGGCTACGGGCGCGTCGATGACAAGCTGTTCATTCACGGCTCGGCTGCAAGCGGAATGTTGCGTTCGCTGCAGCAGGGCATTGATGTGTGCGTAACAGTGACGATCCTGGATGGGTTGGTGCTGGCACGCTCAGCGTTCCATCATTCGATGAATTACCGCTCGGTCGTTGTGTTCGGGAAAGCGACGTTGGTGGAAGATGTTGAGGAGAAGACAACAGCACTGCATGCTATATCGGACCACATCATTCGCGGACGGTGGCAAGAGGTTCGCCCGCCGACGGCGCAAGAATTGAAAGCGACAACGGTGCTCTCAATTCCGCTCTACGAAGCTTCCGCAAAGATTCGCACAGGTCCGCCGAAGGACGATGCGTCTGATTACGACTTGCCGATCTGGGCGGGCGTGCTTCCGATAAATTCACACTACGGCGAACCGCTATCCGATCCGAAGCTAGAAGACGGCATCTCTGTTTCCGATTCAGTACGAAGTGCCAAGCGATAATTTACTTGGACGCAGAACTTGCTGCGCGTACGATTCACAAACCATGTCCGGACGCGTCACGCAATCCATTCTTCGCACTCTCGATTCCGCGGCGAAGTTCTTGAGTACGCCGGAAGACGACCGCCCCGAGCATCTGAAGACCGGCACTCGCGGGGAAGAAGAAGCATATTTCCATCTCCGCAAGTTGGGATATGTGATGGTGGCGCGGAATTATCGTTCACCAAAACACCGTGGCGAGATCGACTTGATCGGGTGGGACAAAGATGTCCTCTGCTTCATCGAAGTGAAGACGCGCACATCGCGCGCCGTAGCTCCGGCGGAAGCTGCGGTGGATTTCGACAAGCGCAGTGACTTGCGCAGAGTGGCCCGCGAATATCTCTTGCGGGCAGAAGCCGGAACGCCGCATCGCTACGATGTAGTCAGCATTTATTACGAAGCCGGAAAGGGCCCTGCGCCGGACATCACTCTCTTCAAGAATGCGTTTTCAGTGAAGTAGAATAGCCAGTTCCGCATTCATAAAACAAATAGAGGAATTCATTGCCTGATCTTAGA
Organism: Terriglobales bacterium; assembly: GCA_025462725.1. Lineage (GTDB taxonomy): Bacteria > Acidobacteriota > Terriglobia > Terriglobales > Acidobacteriaceae > JAICLA01. Next base: position 315,763 of record JAOAPE010000011.1, read on the forward strand.
AGAGACCCCGTCACGGGACGCTGGGTCATTATTTCCACGGAACGCGTTCGCAGGCCGCATGATTTCATCCGCGAGCCGGTGCGCATCAAAGGTGGTCCTTGTCCATTTTGCCCGGGGAACGAAAGCAAGACTCCGCCGGAGATCCTCGCGTATCGCCCTGAAGCGAACGGCAATGGACACAACGGCCCGGGATGGAATGTGCGCGTTGTTCCCAATCGCTATCCCGCGCTGGAAATCGAAGGCGAACTCGACCGTCACGCCGAGGGAATCTATGACCGCATGAATGGCACCGGCGCGCATGAGGTGATCATCGAATCGCCGACGCACGGTGATACGTATGCCACCATGTCAGAGCGGCAGATCGAAGATTCGCTTTTCGCTTTTCGCGACCGCATCACCGATCTCCGCAAAGATTCCCGCCTGAAATATGTACTCATCTTCAAGAACCATGGCGAGACCGCCGGAGCAACGCTGGAGCATCCACACAGCCAGCTGATCGCGTTGCCGATTGTTCCACGGCAAGTGGTTGAAGAACTAAAAGGCGCGCGCGATTATCACCAGCTAAAAGACCGTTGCATCTACTGCGACATCATTCACCAGGAGACACGCTCCAATGTCCGCATCGTGTTGGAGAACGACAGTTTCCTAGTTGTTGCGCCTTATGCGCCGCGATTCCCGTTCGAGACGTGGATTTTGCCCAAGCGGCATGATTCGGCGTTCGAGAATTCTCCGGCAGATCTTTTCGGCGGACTCGCACGCGCCATCAAGACGCTCGCCGCGAAGCTCGACGCCGTGCTTGATTTCCCCGCATTCAATATGGTCATCCATTCGGCGCCGGTGCACGACCATCCGACGGAGCACTATCACTGGCACGTGGAGTTCATGCCTCGCCTGACAAAAGTGGCGGGATTTGAGTGGGGAACCGGGTTCTATATCAATCCCACATCGCCGGAAGAGGCAGCGAAGTTTTTGAGGGATGCGAAGGTGAAGGGGTAACTTGGACGATTCTCTAAAAGCTAGTGTTCTGGAACGGCTAAAGCATGCAATCCAGGCTCTTGCGTTGCCTGCAGAACTGCAATTGGCTCTATTTCCAGATTTCGTAGTTAAGACTGACGAGCTAGTGCTCGATTTTGATCTCTGGAAGCAGTCTGTTTTGGGCGATGAATTTGCGAACGTCCTTACCCATGAGAGTCGCGCATCGCTAAATGCGCTCGATGAGTATCTGTCGAAAGCGCCAAAAGATTGTTGGACTGATGAGGCCTTGGAAGCGCATGCATTCTGGCAGGTGCCCGGAAATTGGCAACTGCTTGTTTAGAACTATTCAGGTGGTCAGTCGAAGCTCCGCCGAGCTACGAAGCAGAATTTGCGCGGGCTCGAAATTCTGCTCGTTACGATGTTTAGTGCGTGTCCTTGTATTCCTCGTACCACGCCATCTGAATCGCTTCCAATTTTGCTTCGTTCGAGCGCTTCGGATCATCATCGAACTCGGGCAGTTCGGTGACATATCGATGCAGGTCAGTGAAGCGTACCGTCAGAGGATCGGTTTCAGGAAATTTTTCATTTAGCAGGATCCCGATGTCTTCAATGCTGTCCCACGTTAGTGCTTCCGGCATGGTCGAACCTTTCAGTGACTATTCTTTCTTAGGCGCATGGCCTTCGGAAACGTAATTCCGATTCCACGACGGGATCTCAACCACTACTGTCCCAGGCTTCTCCACCACAGCCATACATCCCAATCGCGACGCGAGTTGCAGGTCAGCCGCGGTCTCGATGCGGTCTGCTTCGTCGTCATCCATCTCATTGAGCAGTTCCGCGCCCTGTTTCACTACGACATGACAAGTTGTGCATGCACAGTTTCCGCCGCAAGCGTGGTCAAGGAACACGTTGAAGTTTTCCGCGACGTCGAGGATCGACTGCGGACGCCCATGATGTTCATACGGCAACTTGTCTTTTTCGTATTCAACCACGCGGTTCTCCGGAAGGAAGACCACGCGCACCATGTTCTCGGCGAGCGGTTCCGGATTCGCTGGATCGTACTTCTTCTCTTCTGCTGTCTCTGCCATCTCTTCACCTTCTCAATTTTTAGCGCTTGCTGAACTCCGCCGGCGCGATCGGATGCGGTGCTGCTGGGCCTTGCCCCATCTTTTCGTCTGCGCCTTCCATCGTTTGTCCGTGCAGCGCGCTCGATACGGCGGAATCCATCATCAACTCCGCTAGCCTTGTAGTCGCTTTGTTCAATGCTTCCGTTGCGGCCTGAATAGCCTTGTAATCAGTAGCATTGTGTTGAGGACACTTGATGTCCGCCAGTTTGTGTTCGAGTTCGTCGATGCGTTTCTTCTCGTCAGCCGAAAGCACCGCCCACGCGGGATTCTTCTTCGATTTCTCCAACGCCGCCAGCATGTTCTCGGCCTCATTACGGGCCTCGATCAGTTGGCGTTCGCGGAAATCGTCTTCCGCATGATCGAACGAATCCATGATCATGCTCTCGACTTGCTCATCCGTGAGGCCGTACGTTGGTTTCACTTCGATCTCGGCTTCGCGGCCGCTGCGCTGTTCGCGCGCGGTAACGTTGAGAATCCCGTTCGCATCGATAAGCAGTTTCACTTCGATGCGCGGCATTCCTGCAGCCATCGGCGGAATACCTTTTAGATCGAATCGCGCCAGCGAGCGGCAATCTTTTGCAAGCTCGCGCTCACCTTGCAGCACATGGATGGCGACATTCGTCTGTCCTTCGACGCCGGTGGTGAAGTGTTCTGTCGCAGATGCCGGAATCGTCGAGTTTCGATGAATGATCTTCGCCACCACTCCGCCAAGCGCTTCAATCCCGAGCGAAAGCGGAGTCACATCCAACAACAGCATGTCCTGCGTCGCTTTCGATCCGCCGGAGAGAATGTTTGCCTGCACTGCCGCACCCAGCGCAACTACTTCATCAGGATTCAACTCAGAATGTGGCTCGCGCTTGAAAAGCTCTTTCACCAGAGCGCGGACGCGTGGGATACGCGTTGAACCGCCTACCAGCACAACTTCATTTATCTGTTCGGGCGTGAGTCCTGCGTCTGCGAGCGCCTGCTTCGCCGGGCCAGCAGTTCGCTGGACTATAGGTTCGATCAGTGTCTCGAATTGTGCTCGCGTGATCTCACGGGCGTAAGGCTGTCCACCTGGCAATGTGACTTGGATTGTTGTCGAATCACTCGAAGAAAGCGCAATTTTCGCATCAATCACTGCTTTGCGAATCGCCTGCACGGCCTCGCCGTTGCGGCGTAGGTCGACCTTCATGTCTCCCGCGATGTCATCGAGGGCGATTCCAATGAGCAGATTGTCGATATCGTCGCCACCGAGGTGCGTGTCACCATTCGTGGCAATGACTTCGAAGATGCCTTCGTGCAGCTTTAGAATAGAGATGTCGAACGTGCCGCCGCCGAGGTCGTACACAGCAACGATACCGTCTCTCTTTTTGTCGAGGCCATATGCGAGGGAAGCCGCAGTAGGCTCATTGACCAGTCGCAACACTTCAAGTCCGGCGATTCGTCCTGCATCTTTCGTTGCCTGACGCTGAGCATCGTTAAAATATGCGGGAACCGTGATGACCGTCTTCGTCACCGGCGCGCCAAAGTATCGCTCGGCGTTGCGTTTGAGTTGGCGGAGGATAAACGCAGAAATCTCTGGCGGAGTAAACGTATTATCCCCGAGTTGGATCCGCAACGGCCCGCCTAAAGAGGCCAGACCCGATTCAGCAAGCTTGAACGGGAAGTACCTCAACTCGTCTTGCACATCTTCAACGCCGCGTCCCATTAATCGTTTTACTGAATACACCGCGCGTTCTGGTGTTTCGATCAAATTCTTGCGCGCCGCATTGCCGATCACCGGCTCGCCGTTCTCTGCGATAGCCACGACCGACGGCACTAGGTTCAGCCCGTCTTCTCCGGGGATGACCACCGGAGTTTCGCCTTCCATGAAGGCGACCAACGAGTTTGTAGTGCCCAGGTCGATTCCGACCACACGCTCAACGGCACTCGCTCCGTTGGATTCGATCTGTATTCCTGATTTACTCATTTACCTATTTCTCAGGTGACTGATTGAAAGCAGGCCCAATGAATCAATGGTGCAATCTTTCAATGAATCAATTTCCCAACGCTTCGTTCACGTCCCGCACCAGGTTCCGGATGTAAGATCTCCGATTCAGCAGTCCCACCATCTTGTCGCGGACTTTTATCCGGCCGGCTTCACTGCTTCCCGGAGTGCAGATAACAGCGTCCCACTCGTCCCAATAAGTTTTCAGTTCCGACATCGCCTCGGTCATCATCTTTTCGAACCTGTGCTTTGCCTGCTGCAAATCGCTTGCGATGCTCGGGTCGTCCTCACCCATCTCTTTGTTCATGCGCAATTCTTGCAGCTGCATGTTCAACTCGAATACTTCTTCGAGCAATTCCGGCGGGACCACTTGCTTCTTTTGTTCTCCACTGGTCCGTGCCGCATGTGTCGCATCACTTGATTGCTCTTCTAGCTTCACGCCTTCGAGTTCCAGCAGATACTGCGTCCGTGCTATGGGATCCTTCAACGTGCGATACGCATCGTTAAGCTGCGAACTCTTTTCCAGGCTCCACAGCTGTTCTTTCGCTGAAGCCCGCGCAAAAACGTCCGGATGCAGCTTACGGCTCAGCCGATAAAACTCCCGCTCCAGCGCCGATAGATCAATATTCAGCTTGCGCGTCGGCGCACCGCCCAAGTTGAAAAACTCAAAGTAGTCGATCTGTGTAGTAGGCTGCACCTTGCCGCAATTCGGACAGAAATGCGCATTCGCAGCCACCGCCGCATTGCATGACCAGCACAAATTCGCGCCTTCCGTAGCGACGGAATTGCCTGTCCGGATGTTTGTTTCTGTCGCCATAACTAAAATCACCACGGCGAGTCTTCGCACGTGGTGAGGACTTTCCCTTTTCTTCTGGCTACCTGATGACCTCTACGCCGAGAACGACGATCCGCACCCGCACGACTTCGACGAATTCGGATTCACGAAATTGAATCCTTGCTTCATGAGCGTCTCCTCGTAATCGAGGATCATTCCATGCAGATAAATAAATGACTTCGGATCAACAAACAGTCGGACGCCCTCGAACTCATACACGCGGTCTCGCTCGCGCGGCTTCGAATCAAAGCGGATGTTGTATGACAATCCCGAGCATCCGCCGCCCTGCACTCCCAGGCGAAGTCCGCCCTCTTCGGGCTTTACTTGCTCCTTCGCCATCGCCAAGCGCACCTTTTTCAAGGCGCGCTCCGTCACCTGAATGCTCTTCGCATTCGGCGCGGCGTTGGCCGGGCTAAGGACCGGACTGTCGAGTGTCATCGCCATCGCGTCTTACTTCGCCTGTGCCGCAACCGGAGCAGATTCCGTTGCCGCCTGCTTCTTCTTCCAATCGCCGATAGCCGCACGGATCGCATCTTCCGCCAGCACCGAGCAGTGGATCTTCACTGGAGGCAGCGCGAGTTCCTTCACGATGTCAGTGTTCTTGATCGCGAGCGCGTCTTCCACGTTCTTGCCCTTGATCCACTCGGTTGCGAGCGATGAGGACGCAATGGCCGAACCGCAGCCGAACGTCTTGAACTTCGCATCTTCGATCACCTGTGTCTCGGGGTTTACTTTGATCTGCAGCCGCATCACGTCGCCACATTCCGGCGCGCCCACCAGACCCGTGCCAACTTCACTGCTGGACTTGTCCAATGTGCCCACGTTTCGCGGGTTGTTATAGTGATCGACTACCTTGTCGCTGTATGCCATTTTGTTCTCCTTCGATTCCTAATTCCGTTTACTTTCTGATATCTAGTGTCCTTCGGTCTGCCATTCGATCTTGAGGCGCTAGCGGGCGTCCGAGCCCGCTGCCGAAATCCTGAGGCCATAGGCCGAAGGATCTAGTGCCCTTCGGTTTGCCACTCAATCTTCGACAAATCGATTCCTTCTTTCACCATCTCGTACAGCGGCGAAAGCTCTCGCAGCTTCTTCACCGTATCGATGAACCTATCCGCAACATAGTCAATCTCTGCTTCCGTGTTGAATCGTCCAATGCCGAAACGGATGGAGCTATGCGCAACATCATCACCCAGTCCCAATGCCTTTAATACATAGGAGGGCTCGAGAGTCGCCGAGGTGCACGCCGAGCCGCTCGAAACAGCGATGTCGTTCACTCCCATCAGCAGCGACTCGCCTTCCACGTACACGAAACTGATGTTCAAGTTTCCGGGAAGATGGCGTTCCATGGTGCCGTTCACGTGTGTCTCGTCCAAGTTACCGAGCAGTTTGTTCATCAATCTGTCGCGCAAACTCTTCAGCCGTTTCGATTCTTCTGGCATTTCCTGCATCGCGATCTCGCAAGCTTTGCCAAATCCAACAATGCCGGGGACATTCAACGTTCCCGAACGCATGCCGCGTTCGTGTCCACCACCGTCTAGGATCGCCGAAAGCTGCACGCGCGGATTCTTGCGCCGTACATAGAGTGCTCCCACTCCCTTCGGGCCGTACAGCTTGTGTCCGGTGAGTGACATGATCGAGATGTTCGATTTGTTCACATCCAGCGGAACCTTACCTAGCGCCTGCACGGCGTCGGAGTGGAAGATGATGCCCTTCTCTTTGCAGATCGCACCAATCTCATCAATAGGCTGCAATACGCCGATCTCATTGTTCGCCGCCATGATGGTGACCAGGATGGTTTTGTCCGTGATCGCATTGCGCAACTCATCAAGGTTGATCAATCCATCCGCGCCCACAGGCAAGTAAGTCACGCGCGTCCCGTATTTCTCCAGACGCTTGCAGGTGTCCAGCACAGCCTTGTGCTCTGTGACTGCGGTGATGATGTGATTGCCCTTTTCTTTGTACATCTCCGCAACGCCCTTGATAGCAAGGTTGTTGCTCTCGGTGGCGCCGGAAGTGAATATGATCTCTTTGGCTGTGGCGCCGATAAGCTTTGCGATCTGCTCACGTGCGGTTTCGACACCCGCTTCCGCTTCCCATCCGAACTGGTGATTGCGGCTGGCCGCGTTTCCGAATTTGCCGGTGAAATAGGGCATCATCGCTTCAAGGACGCGTGGGTCCAGCGGTGTTGTCGCGTGATTGTCCAAGTAAATCGGGAGTTTCACGCCATTTGGTAGATTTCCGTTGGTGCTCATCTTCTTTTCCATCTCCATCAAAATTCTTTAGCCCAGCGTCACTAAGTTTGACTGCAAAATCGCCGGCTTGGATTCATCATCCTTCGTCGCTGGCCCTTCCGGGTCTTGCATGTCGGCGATCGTGATTTTCGCCAGCACCGCATGGATGCTGTCATTCACTTTTCGCAACGGCTCTTTCACGTTGCACTTACTGCTCTGGTGGCATTCGCCTTTGTGCGTACTGCACGACGTCAGAAACAACTGCCCATCGATTGCCTTGATCACTTCGAAAGCAGTGATGGTTTTCGACGACCTCGCCAGCGCGTAACCGCCATTGATACCGTGATGCGAAATCAGCATTCCCGCCTTCGCCAAGCGCTGCAGGATTTTCGCCAGCGCTTCTTGCGGAATGTCGTAAGCGTCAGCGATTTCCTTCGTGCTGCACGCTACTACATCGCCTTCGCGCGTCGCGGCCTCCGCCAAATGCTTCAGGGCGATGAGTCCATAATCCGCTTTTTTCGTCAGCTTCAGCATTGGCTTCCGTTCGACATCCACCGGGTACTCTCAAGTGAATGGCGACTCTTTTAGTCGTATATTAGTTTACGCCTTTGGCCTAAGCTCTGCAAGCCAGCGCAGCCACTGGCAGAATTTCGGGATTGAATGGAAGTTCTTTGAATTGAGCGGCTTGGATATCCGGCGTAAACAGTCGTACTTTGGATTGCGCCGGTTATTGTCCTCGCAACACTCCGAGGTGCGTGAGTCCATTAAGGATGAACTGGACGGCAATCGCAGTCAGCAACAATCCCATGATTCGCATCATGATTCCGATTCCTGTTTGCCCCAGATAATTGCGAACGCGATCCGCTCCCGCGAGTATCAGGAAAGAGATCAGCGAAGTCACTCCGATCGCCGCGAACACCGGCGCCGCATGTTCTACGGTCGGCGACGGTCCCATTAACACCATCACCGTCGAGATCGCTCCCGGCCCGGCGAGCATCGGGATTCCCAATGGCACGATTCCCGCGTCAGCTTTCTCAGCACCTTCCGCAGCCTCACGCGGAACCTCCTGCGTGCTTGACCGACGCGCCTGAAGCATTTCAATCCCGATCAGCAGCAGGATCAGCCCGCCCGCGATCTCGAACGCTGGCAATGTGATCCCGAAAAATTTGAATATTAGGCTGCCGGCCAGAGCGAAGCTGCTGAGCACGACAAAACACGTCCACGAAGCGCGTCTCGCCATACGCCTCCGCTTCGCAGGCTCTGAATCCGCAGTGATGGCCAGAAATGACGGCACTGCCGCGAACGGATCCACCAGGAAGAAGATGGAACTGAACGCCACCACCGAGAATTGAAAAAGAGAATGAAAGGATTCGTGCAATTTGAATGACTTCCGTGGACAACAGCTTACAACGGAGATGCCCTTTTCGCGCCTTCGTTTTAAGGCGTAAACCTGATTCCACTTAGGCTACGCAACGCATAATCTCCGAAACGTGCGATCACCAATGTCATTTTTTCCTTTTCGCGTAAAATTTGCAGCCATTGGCCCGGTGGCCGCATTGGTGTTCGCGCCCGCTCTGCTCGCGCCTACCGCAACCAGCGCGATGTCAGACAGGGAACCAACGAAGGTGACGAGCGCTTCCGCTCACAAGCCGGAGCCGACATACAAGATCAGCGTGGGACTTGATGGCGATGTATTTCCAGTCTTCGCGAACTATGCGTCCATGCAGGCACCACAGCAGCGTGAGTGGGGAACAGTGGCCGTTACAATCACGAATTCCACTGATGCTCCCGTGCGCAATCGCATCGCGGTAAAGATCTCCGGATGGAGCGATCAAGAGATTCAGATCGCCGAAATGGCTGCAGGACAAGTTCGCACCTTCAAGTTCGCGCCAACATTTCTACCGCGCCTCTACCAGAACCATGAGATATCCGCCGCCACTGCAATGGTAGAGATCAGTGACATGGGCGGACGCTCCGTCTACCAGGCCACTATGCCCGTCCGCCTCCGTTCGGTTGACGACATGTACTGGGGCACCAAGTTTAAATACGCGCCATTCATCGCTTCTTGGGTTACCCCGCACGAATCGCAGATCGAACAGATACTAAGCCTTGCGAAAGAGTCCGCGCCCAGCCGGCGTCTCCCGGGATACGAATCCTGGAAGGATGCTGCTCAACAGGAAAAATCAACCCAGATTCAGGCGAAATCGATTTATGACGCAGTGAAGCAGCACGGCGTCTCGTACGTGAAGAGTTCGGTGACTTTCGGCGGAAGCGCGGACGTGAGCCAGCGTATCCGAATGCCGCGTGAGAGCCTCATGCAGAATTCCGCAAACTGCATCGATGGCGCGGTGACTTTCGCCTCGCTTTTTGAGAATCTCGGAATGGATCCTATCGTCATGCTCGTTCCCGGACACGCATTTGTTGGGGTCCGTGTGGCGCAAGGGTCACCACGATACCTCTTCATCGATGTTGCCCAGGTTGCGCGAATGAATTTTGACGCCGCGGTCCGGTCCGCAGAAGCCACTTTAGGCAAGTTTCAGGATTCAGAGATCACCCGCATTCCCATTGACCAAGCTCGCGGAGCGGGCATTTATCCAATGCCGTTCTGAGCGGCAATCCATCTGCCGGCCCCACAATCCTGAGTACGCCAACTTACGACTCACAAATCTTCTGCGGAAATGCTTGACATTAGCCGCGGACGGTTTCAGAATTTAGCCGCAGTCGCAGCTTCCGGTTTACCGGATATGAATTTAATCCCCATCATTGCGCCACCCATCCACGAAGCAATTCGCCCTGAGATGAACCATGCAACAAGCCTGTAAGCACGCGCGCGTGCGCGTAGTCTCGCGTGACGAGGATTCAGAGTTCGTGGAATGCGAACTCTGCGGAGACATTTTCGAGGCCAGCGAATTCCGCGATATGGCCATCGAAGAGACGCTCCCGCATGACGAGTCGGCGCAAGACTAAGCTCAGCGGCCAAATCTTTTCTCTGCTCGCGCACGCAAGATATGTGTGTGCGCCAAATGAGGATTAAAAGGGAAACCTTGTTTTCTTGCAGAACTGTCACCATTGCTGATACAACTCATTCCACTTCCGTACGTGTTGAGGTTTCCGAGTCCATGCCCAAAGTGGCGCTGGTCGTTGATGATTCCATGTTGATCAGGCACACCGTCTGCCGGTTCTTAGAGGAACGCGGTTACGCGGTGGAATCGGCCACGAATGGCAAAGAGGCTATGGAAATACTGAAGACAGTCCTGCCGGATCTGATCATCACGGACATGCAGATGCCCAAAATGGACGGCACTGAACTGATCACAACCCTGAAAGCCTCGTCCACGACTGCCAACATTCCCGTCGTTCTTCTGCAAGGCAAGAAGAACCACAGCGATCCCGACGCGGAGACCCGCGCGAATTACGTCATCTATAAAGACATTGATATCGTGGCGCAGCTTGGACGCGCATTAGCGGTGACTTTGGGACGTGAGATTGTGGAGAGCTAACTGTAAGCGCCAGAGGCGCGAAAGGGAATAGCCCAGCGCGTAAGCGGTGGGAAAAGGCAGAATAAAAATCCAAGCGCCAGCGGCGCGACACCTACCTGAGCACCAGCCCCGCTTCCGCCGAGAACTCCTCTTCCGCAAACGCTTCCGCAAGAAACTTCGGATAAGCCGCAGCCGCAATCATCGCCGCATTATCTGTAGACATTTTGCGCGAAGGAAAAGAAACCGCAACTCCTTCCATCGCAGCACGCTTTTCGAATGATGTCCGCAGTTCGCTATTGGCCGCCACTCCGCCAGTGACGAACAGCGTCGCCACCTCGCACTCTTGCGCTGCATGCAGAGTCTTGGCGATGAGGTCATCCACGAGGCCGCGCTGAAACGAAGCGACCAGATCCAGCGTCTGCTGGTTGCAGAGTCGTAGGTAATCCTCAAGTGTTGGCTTTGAGATGTTCGCCAGCGCGGCTCTGCGCGCATCGATTCCCGCTTGCAAGCCATGCGTCTCGACATAGCGCAGCACGGATGTCTTCATTCCGCTGTAAGAGAAATCAAACGTGTACGCGTCCGGACTGCGCGCTGGCTGCTTCTTGGAAATGTTGCGCGGCTTGCCCTTCAGCTGTACCGGCGCAAACTTCACCGCTTGTGCATTGCCGTGCTTCGCAAGCATGTCAATAACCGGCCCGCCCGGATAACCAAGCGCAAGCAGTTTCGCAACTTTGTCGAATGCTTCACCCGCGGCGTCGTCGCGAGTGCGTCCGATATTTTCGTAACTCCAACCGTCGCCCTGTATTGCGGCAAGATACAAATGCGTGTGTCCGCCGGATACGACCAATGCGAGCAACGGGAAATTTACCTGGTGGTTGCCGCGCTGACGTTCTTCCAGCAGTACCGCGTGGATGTGTCCTTCAAGATGATTCACTGCGATGATCGGCTTCCCGGCTGCAAACGCCAGCGCCTTCGCATACGTGATCCCCACCAGCAGCGCACCAGCAAGCCCTGGGCCTTGCGTTACAGCGATTGCGTCAATATCGTCGAGCGTTACCTTCGCTTCCGCAAGCGCCTGACGCACAATGGGTACGATCGCCCGCAGATGTTCGCGCGCCGCCAACTCAGGAACTACTCCGCCGTATTGCTGATGCGCGGTGAATTGCGACGCCACAGCATTGGAGAGCAACTCCTCGCCGGAGCGCACCACTGCCGCTGCGGTCTCGTCGCAGGAGCTTTCGATCCCCAGAATCAACCCTGCCTTGGGCATACATCTATATTATTTGAAGTAATGAACTCCGTCGCCATCGACATCGTGCGCACCCTACGCAAGCGCCGCCATCAGGCCTATCTCGCTGGAGGATGCGTCCGCGATTTCGTCCTCGGCCGCGAGCCTGCCGACTACGATGTCGCGACCGACGCCACTCCAGACGAAGTCATGCGCATCTTCCCGCAAACGTATGCCGTGGGCGCGCAATTCGGAGTGGTTCTCGTCCCGTACGACGACGATCGCGGCTCCGGCACCATCGAGGTCGCCACTTTCCGCAGCGACGGCGCCTACTCTGATGGGAGACACCCCGATCAAGTCCGTTACACCAAGAGCCCGGAAGAGGATGTCCAACGCCGTGACTTCACCATCAACGGATTGCTGCTCGATCCTCTCGATGGCAACAATGTTCTTGACTACGTTGGGGGACGCGCCGACCTCGGTGCGGGGATTATCCGCGCGATTGGCGATCCATTGCGTCGGTTTACGGAAGACAAACTAAGGGTGCTCCGTGCTGTCCGCTTCGCCTCGCGCTTCGGATACACGATCGAGCCGCAAACGTTCCAAGCTATCCGGCAGCTCGCATCGCAGATTCATCAGGTCAGCAAAGAGCGAGTTCGCGACGAACTCACCAAAATGCTCACCGAAGGAGCTGCCCGGCGCGCTTTCGAACTCCTGGAAGAAACCGGACTACTGCACGAAGTGCTTCCGGAGATTGAAGCGATGAAGGGAGTAGAGCAGCCACCGCAGTTTCATCCCGAAGGCGATGTCTGGACGCACACGCTCGGGTTGCTTGAAGGCCTCGATGCGGATACCTCGCCCACGCTCGCATGGGGAGCGCTGCTACATGATGTTGGCAAGCCGCCAACCTTTCGTCGCGCGCCTGATCGCATCCGCTTCGACAATCATGCCGACATCGGCGCCAAGATGGCCGAAGCGATCTGTCGCCGCATGCGTATGTCGAACGACGACACTGAACAGATCGTTGCCATCATCTCCAATCACATGAAATTTCCCGAGTTGCCGAAAATGCGCGAATCAACGCTCAAACGCTTTCTTCGCCAGCCGAAGTTCAATGAACATCTCGCAATGCATCGTCTTGATTGTCTCGCCAGTCATCGCGATCTGTCGCTGTATGAATTCGCGCAAGAGAAGCTGGCGAGTACACCTCCAGAGCAGATTCGACCCGAACCTTTGCTCACTGGCCACGACCTCATCGCTGCCGGATATCCCGCCGGACCTCGCTTTAAAAAGATCCTGAGTGAAGTGGAAGACGCACAACTCGACGGAAATCTGAAATCTAAAGATGATGCCTTAGAGTTCGTGTTACAACGCTTCGGCGCCCCGGGCTGCCCCTGATTATTCTAAAAGCTAATTGACAATATTTGTCATTGACAAACTGAATAGCGTTCATTTATTCTGCCCCTAATCTCCTAAAGTCGTCATTCTGGCTATCTTAGGGGGTGGGGAAGGGGGGGTGGGGGAGGGGGGTAGGCATGGGACGCGCAATCGGATTCATCGGCCTCCTGATCGCGGTGGCAGTCGGCGCGGTCATCTACACCAAGCAGGCACAATCGGTATCGTCGGGCGGCGCTTCACCCAAGAGCACCATCGAATCAGTCGGTGTCCGTAGCGACCTGATGGCCATCGCGAATGCCGAACGGCGGCGACTCGCCAGTGATGGTAAGTATGTCTCGCTTGAAGATTTGCGCAGCAATGGCGACATCAGCATGCCATCGAACAAGCGAGGCTTCTATACCTACGCTGTCGAGGTTACGGAAAATTCCTTCCGCGTGACGGCAACGTATTCCGGCAACGATCCCAGCGCCCCGCGACTATTGAGCGTTGACCAGAACATGCAGGTTGTAACGGAGTAGTTGATGTATCAGACAGCGTCAACAGGTAAGTAGGCATCTATCCGCAAATGCGTGCCCTTGTAACTGGCGGAGCAGGATTTCTCGGATCGCACCTCTGCGACGCGCTTCTCGGCGAAGGTCATTCCGTGCTCGCCGTCGACAATCTGCTGACGGGAAGCGTCAGCAATTTGTCGCATTTGAAGAACGAGCCCCGGTTTGAATTCCGCCTCGCCGACATCTGCAAACCTTTTGACTATGGCGACTTCGACTATGTCTTCAATTTTGCTTCCCCTGCGAGTCCCGTAGATTACTCGCAACATGGAATCGAAACGCTCAAGGTCGGTTCGATCGGGACGATGAATGCGCTGGAAGTCGCGCGCAAGAGTCGCGCCAAGTTCCTGATGGCATCGACTTCTGAATGTTACGGCGATCCGCCGCCAGAGGCGCATCCGCAGCAGGAGAGTTATTGGGGCAATGTAAATCCCATTGGGCCTCGTTCTGTCTATGACGAGGCGAAAAGATTTTCAGAAGCGATGACCGTTGCGTACCGCCGATATCACGGCACTGACACGCGCATGGTGCGGATATTTAACACCTACGGTCCGCGACTACAAATGAATGACGGTCGCGTGATTTCAAACTTCATGCGCCAGGCGCTTCGCGGCGAACCGCTGAGTGTTTACGGCAACGGATCACAGACGCGCAGTTTCTGTTACGTCAGCGACGAGATCGAAGGAATATTGAAACTGGCGCACTCCAACGAATACGGCCCGGTGAACATAGGCAATCCTGATGAGTTCACAATTTTAGAGTGTGCGAAGTTGGTGTTAGAAGTGACCGGAGCGAAAAGTAAGATCGAGTTTGAGCCGCTGCCGCAAGATGATCCGAAACAGCGTCGTCCGGACATCACGCTCGCCCGCAAAGCTCTCGGTTGGGAACCAAAAGTAAAATTGCGTGAAGGATTGAAGCTTTCATTGCCGTACTTTCAGGAAGTGGTAAATGCGGTCGTTGCGGCGCAGGTGTAGGCTTTAGCAATGGTAAGACTTCTACTTAATTGGCTCCTCAGTGCTGTGAGCCTGCTGATCGTCACGCGGATCGTTCCTGGATTCGTCGTCACCGGATTTGGTCCGGCGTTGATTGCTGTGATCGTGATCGGGCTTGTGAACGGAACAATAGGATTCTTTCTGAAAGTCCTCACCTTTCCGCTGACGATCCTGACGTTGGGGATTTTCTGGCTCATTATCAACGCGCTTATGTTGATGCTGGCAAGCGCAATCGTTCCGGGATTCAAGGTCGAAGGATTCCTGCCGGCATTTTTGGGTGCCATTGTTCTAAGTCTTGTGAACATGCTGATGCACTGGCTCGCGAGGATGATTGCGAGTTCACCAAACAGTACGATCTTTTAGTGCCACATGAAAACGGGCGCGAGATTCGCGCCCTTGATGAACCCGAAATTTTCGGGATTTACTTTGCTGCTGCTAAGCGCTTGTTGATCTCGTCCCAGTTAATAACATTCCACCAAGCGGAGAGGTAATCCGCGCGACGGTTCTGATATTTCAAATAGTAAGCATGTTCCCAAACATCATTGCCGAAGATCGGTGAATTGCCTTCGGTCATCGGATTGTCTTGGTTTGGCGTGCTTACGACTTTCAGTTTTCCTGACGAATCTTTTACCAGCCAAGCCCAACCTGATCCGAATTGTTTCAGGCCTGCATCATTGAATTGCTTCTGAAAATCTTCAAAGCTTCCGAAGGTACTGCTGATCGCATCTGCAATGGCGCCTGTTGGTTTTCCGCCGCCATTCGGTTTCATGATCTGCCAGAACATAGAGTGGTTCACGTGACCGCCGCCGTTATTGCGGACCGCAGTGCGAATGTCTTCAGGAACGCTCTTCAGGTCGCGGACAAGTTCTTCCGGACTTTTCGACCCCAGTTCCGGATGCTTCTCGATCGCCGCGTTTAAATTGGTGATGTATGCGACGTGATGCTTGCCGTAATGCAACTGCATGGTTTGTGCATCGATATGCGGCTCCAGCGCCGCAAAGTCATAAGGCAATGGTGCTTGTGTATAGGCCACCGAACAACCTCCTTCAATTCGAATAAGACGTTCTTCACTATAAATGATGATGACCGGTCACGTGTCGCTGCACGGATTTGGTGCGAGTAGCGCAACAGATTCGACCGGCAGTCCACGAAAAACAGATACACCGGCGCGAGGTGGATGCTACACTCCTGTTGTCGATTCAGACCACCTGCAGGAGGCTGTCGAGTTGGAAGAAAACCGTCGCTCTGGCCCGCGATCTGTCATCTGCCTCCCTGTTTCTGTGAAGACTTCTCTCGATGATGTGGCGCGTCCCGTCCACCTGCGGGACATGAGCGCCCGCGGCATTGCAATGTTCGCCGATTTCGTGGAACTCGACCCGAAATCGCAGATCGAAGTGATCGTCTCGGTGCCGTACGAGATCTCATTGACTGAGGCGATTGAAGTCCGCCTTTGTGGGCAGATCATCCGCGTAGACAACGATTCGGAAGATCGCAAGAGTATTGCTGCTGCGCTTTTTCCAATCTCTGCGCCAGGTCACGCGTAATCTCGTTGACAGCATCTCCCTTCCAGCAACTTTGCTGATAAACTTGCGTTGTTTGCTGCTGCAATCTTCCAAAGGCCCTATCAGAGATGCTTGACAGGATTTTTACGCGAGTCTTTCTTCGCCACTGTGCTGGAAGTCTGGTTTTCGCAGCACTCTTGTTGGCTGGATGCGGAAACTTTTTTACACCGATCACCAGCACTGCCACCACAGCAACTCCGAAGTTCGCGTATGTTGCGAACTTCCAGAATGCCACGGCTGGTTCCATTTCCGCTTTCACATTGAATTCAACGACTGGAGCCCTGACGCAAGTTGGTAGCGCCGTCGCGACTGGGCCTAATAGCACGAGCTTCGGACCCGCGTCGCTAGTGACTGTCCTGGGGAAATACCTGTACTCCGCGAACGATGGCGGCACCGTAACAGCATTCAGCATTAACACCACCACCGGCGCGATCACGATCATTGGCGCACCTTTCACCACGGGCGGAAACAATCCGAATTCCCTGGCCGCGGATGCTGCCGGAAAATTCCTCTACGTTGCTAATTTTGGTTCCAACACGATTTCGGTGTTCTCGATTGATGCTGCAACTGGCAGTCTCACGGCGGTGGGTACGCCAGTGGTAACTGGCTCAAGCGCCGGAACCGCTGGTCCGCCGGTTGCATTAGCTATTCACCCGACAGGCAAGTTTCTCTATGCGGCTTTGGATTCGAACGGCATCGCGCTATTCACGCTTAACGCAACCACTGGTGTTCCCGCTTTCGTGAGCACCATTGCGCCGCCTGCGGGCGCTCAACCTCAGTCCGTCGCCGTTGAAAAGACAGGGAAGTTCCTCTACGCCGCTGACGGCGTGAATGCGGTAGATGAGTATTCAATCGACACAACCACCGGGGCACTTACTGCACTCGCCACGCCGAATTCCAGTGTCGCGGCAGGGACAGTCCCGATTGTTCTTACTGCTGATGCTTCGGGCAGCCACATCTACGTAGCCAATCGCGACAGCAACAACGCGCACTCTTACGGAATTCTGACAACGGGTGCGCTGAGCGCTATCGGCACAGCGACTGCAACGGGCTCAAGTCCCTCGGGAATCGGGGTCGATCCTTCAGGCAAATTCGTTTATGTGACGAATTTCAGCGGCTCTCCTGACGTTTCCATTTTCACGATCGATTCATCCGGGAAGCTTGCGAATGCGGGTGCGGCCACTTCTACCGCGACCTCCGGAGCAGCAAACGCAGCGGCCATTGCGTTTCTCTAGCATTGAGAGAAGCGATGCCAAGTCGCATTAGAGTGGCTGCTGATAAAATCCATTCATCAAGCAATGGCATTCCTTCAGTGACAAGAAAATTTCCTTTCCTATCAATCCCGATCGCTCTGCTTCTACTACTAGGCATCTCTGGCTGCGCCAAGGACACAACTTCGAAAGCCGGCGAAGAGGCATACGTGTCTGCACCGCAAGTCGCGCTTCGCGACCGTGTTGCGGCGGTTTACAACAAGGTGGGATTCGTCACCAATGGCGAACGCGTGAAGGTTCTCGAACGTAGTTCCAACAAACGATTCGCGCGAGTGCGCGCTGAAGACGGAAAAGAAGGCTGGATCGAACAGCGCTATCTTGTTGGAGAAGATGTCTACCAGGGATTCGCAAAGCTTGCGCAAGAGAACAGGAAAGCGGTCTCGCAGGCGACTGCCGTGACTCGGCGGATAGTCAATCTCCACGTTCAGCCTGCTCGCGACTCTGAGTCTCTGTACCAATTGAAAGACGCTGCCAAAGTCGAGTTGCTCAAGCGCGCATCAACGCCGAAAGCAGGACTGAAGGGTGTAAAAGCTGAAAAGAGCGTCGAGTCTGCTGATGAAGAAAAAAAGAATTCCGGCGAAGAAGATGCTCCTGCAACTCCGGCCTCAAAGGGAAAGAAAGCGCCTGCTCCGCTGCCCTCGGCAGGTATGGAGGATTGGTGGCTGGTTCGGGATCAGCAGAAACGTGTTGGCTGGTTGCTCGGACGGATGTTGGATGTAGATGTTCCATTAGAGATCGCGCAGTACGCCGAAGGACAACGTATCGTCGCAAGTTTCGTGGTTAGTGAGGTTACGGTGCCAGACGAGACCGCCCCGGACGGAACAAAAAAGGTCCCGCAATTTGCGGTGTTGATGTCTGAGCCCCGCGACGGAATGCCATTCGATTTCAACCAGTTCCGCGTCTTTACCTGGAACACGAAACGAAGCAGATACGAGACCGCGTATCGGGAGAGGTTCAATGGAGAGTTACCGTTTCTTGTCACCAAGCAGGATTTCGGAAAAGAAGGAACCCTGCCCGTTTTCACCGTCCGCATTCGAGACAACGACGGCAACCTTCAGGAACGAAAGTACAAGATGAATGGCCTGATGGTTCGCCGGATACTCGCGCCAGGAGAGACTCCCGTTTCTCACCGCAAACGATAAAAAACGGTAATTTCTACACTTCCCATCGGCAATTTGAGTGCTTCTTCAAGGCATCGGAACCAGCCAAGAAAGAATCCAAGTGCGCATGTCAGAAAAAGTGCGCAACTTGAATCTCGAGCGGGACTATAAGAAATTCTTATATTTCATTGATGGCAACGGAAACGTCTGCCGCAAGGCCAAGTCTGGCGAGGGCGACAGTGAAGTGTTAGTGGAGAAGGCTATCGAGCGCGACAATAGCTTTTTATACTTCATTGACAAAGATGGCGATGTTGCCCGTTCCAAGCGCGCAACGCGCGAAAAGAAAAAGGTAGCGTAGACCTCCGGTGGTCCTACGCCGTACTGAAAGAAGCTTTGTCGCGTGAAGTCCGAACCCTGCCACATGATGGTGTTCCGTGATGTCCGGCAGCAGTTGCCGGGCAAGCAGTTACACTCCGAGCTTTTAGCGGAACTTAACTCAATACAGATCAATCGTCAGAATGAAGACGCAGAAAACCTTCTTGTCAGCGCCCTGCTTAGATCCGGAGAACTGGAGTGTGCGCTCACCGATCTGGCTGCCGCTGATGACCACCATCATCACTCCGCAAAGCTCTTCGCTGATATCACCGATGTAATAGCGAGATCCCTGCTCAGTCCGGAACACGCCTTGCAGAAAATTCAGTATGCAACGTTGCTGTTGCAACAGGTGAAGTGCCCAGAGCGAGTCAGCATTTCTCCTCCGGAGGGATTCTGTTTTTACGCGCTCCATCCGTTCGACTACGTGCACTCCTTAGATCGACTCGCACTAGATCCCTCTCAGCCAGTCATGGTGGTTGGCATCAGGAGCATGGGTACCACTCTGAGCGCGATGGTGCTCGCGGGACTGAGAGAGAAATTAGGAAACGATTTCAAAGCCAATCGGATCACCGTTCGACCAACTGGACATCCCTACGATCGCCGCACCTCAATTGTGGATCATGAGCACGAGTTGATACTGGAATTCAATCGGCTCTCGGCGAATTTCTTGATCGTGGACGAAGGGCCAGGACTGAGCGGCTCATCATTCCTGTCAGCAGGAGATGCGCTACACGCGTTGGGTGTTCCGAAAGGCCGCATTCAATTCATATGCAGTCGGCCTGCGGACCCGGATCAGCTCGTTGCAACTGATGCATCCTCTCGTTGGCGTAGCTATACTTCCCACGTTGTTTCGCCGACGCGGGACAAGCCGACGCTGGATTCGTTTCCCATCTGCGGCGGCACTTGGCGAAACCGGACGTTCACTCGACCTGAATATCTAGGAACGCATTATGACGATCCTGCGCACTGGCCTGCAGTTTGGCCGCAACTTTCGCCTTCAAAATTTCTCTCGGAAGATGAAAGCATATTCTTCAAGTACGAAGGTCTTGGGCGCTATGGCTCGGCTGTTCGCGAACGAAGCCGCTTGATCGCGGAAGCAGGGTTCTCCGTGGAGCCAGCGATTGCGAGGAACGGTTTCACTTCATACCGGATGGCGGAAGGAACGCCCTTGTCTGCTTTGGATATCTCTTCCGAAGTACTGCAAAGCATGGCGAGCTACCTCGCATTCAGGCTGAAGACATTTGAAGTCAATGAGGTGAACTGCGAAGTCCTTGAAGAGATGACCCGATTCAATCACCAGAATATCTTCGGCCGTGAACTTGGTCCGGAGTTCAGAATGAAGGTAGAACACCCAGTGATCGCTGATGCCAGGATGATGCCGTATGAATGGATGAAAGCTGAAAGCAACCGGCGATTGCTGAAACTCGATTGCTCAGCACACGGCGACAATCATTTTTTGCCCGGCCCCGTGGACATCGCGTGGGATGTAGCAGGCGCCATCATCGAGTGGGAAATGGACACTGCCACTTCACATATGTTCGTGGATCTTTACGAGCGCGCATCCGGCGATCGCGTTCGCGCGCGTCTGCATGACTACTTGGTGGCCTACTCCGCGTTTCAAGCTGGATACAGCATGATGGCAGCCTCCGCGGTTGGCGATGACTTTGAAGAGCGCCAGCGGCTGCTGCGAGATCACGGTCGATATCGGGAAATCCTGCAGGGACTCACTGCAGCACAAAGCACGGAAGAGATACAAATCACGAGTAGAACTGGGCTATTGCGGATACCACAGTCGCCTGTTCTTCAGACGTAAGCTCCGGGAACATGGGCAGCGCGAGCACTTCCTTTGCTGCGCGTTCACTCTCAGGCAGGTCGCCCTCGGCATATCCCAAAAATGCAAAGCACTGCTGCAAGTGCAACGGGACAGGGTAATAGACTTCTGTGCCGATATTTTGCTTCGCCAAGAACTCGCGAAGCTCGTCGCGCTTCTGTACGCGGATAACATATTGATGGAAGATGTGGAATGCCTGCGGCATTCTGCCTAGTAATCGGACTGGAGAATGTGCGGTATCAGATGACAGTAATCCGGCTGACTTCAACAGCAAGTCATATGCGTCTGCACGCTGTTTCCGCTTCTCGTTCCAATCCTCAATGTACTTCATCTTTACGCTGAGGATGGCAGCCTGTATCGAATCAAGCCGACTGTTCCAGCCGATCTCTTCGTGGTAGTAACGCTTCCGGCTGCCGTGATTGCGCAACAATCGAACGTGTTCAGCCATCCCGGAATCATTCGTGGTGACAAGCCCGCCATCGCCATAGCAACTTAGATTCTTAGTTGGATAAAAGCTGAATGCCGCAGTGGTGCCGATGTTTCCGGCGCGCTTGCCTCGCCATGCCGAGCCGAAGGCCTGCGCCGCATCTTCCACAAGGGTCAGCTTGTATTCCTGCCCAATGCGCCCCAACTCGTCCATGTCTGCGCATTGTCCATAAAGGTGCACAGGCAAGATAGCCTTCAGTTTCGACGATCGCGTCCGCTTGATCCTCGCTTCGATACATGCAGGATCGATATTCAGAGTGTTTGGATCTACGTCCACGAATATCGGCTTTGCGCCAATGCGAATGATGGTGCTGGCAGTCGCAAAAAAACTGAAAGGTGTGGTGAATACCTCATCGCTTGGCCCCACCCCCCCGGCCAAGAGAGAAAGCCAGATCGCGTCCGTGCCGGAAGCGCACCCAATGGCATGCTTGACTCCCAAAAATTGCGCCGCTTCAGATTCGAAGTCGACCACAGCTTTACCCATGATGTATTGCTGCGAAGCACAGACCCTCTCGATGGCTTCCGTGACCTCGGTGCGGATAGCTGCATACTGACGCGAGAGGTCCAGCATCGGAACAGAGGTCGGTTTCCGCGCCGAGCGAGTTGCAGCGGCTTTTGGTGGGACAGCCAAGGTCTTTTTCATTGGGTAACGACGTGAAATCTTATCATCCTGAGATGTGCAGAGCTAGGCTTTCGACGTCGTGATGGGATTCTGCTTTTGATGCTTTTCGCATCGCTGACTTTGTAGAAGCTGGTACCATGCGGTCGCAAGTTCTTACATTACTGGTGGAGGGTTGATGCGCCGCTTGAAAATATTAATGGTAGCGATCGTGAGTTTTTCTTTTGCCCCATCGTTTGCCCAAGCTCAGCCTGCCCAACAATCCCAAGTAGACAACATAACTGTGGGAAAGGCCTCTGATATGCCGGCCTCTGTCGTTCTCAAGGCGACAACGCGGCTGGTAGTCGTTGATGTCTTGGCAACCGACGCAAAAGGCAATCCTATCGCCGATTTGAAACCTGAAGATTTTGTATTGCTAGAAGATGGCAAAGAACAAAAAATACGATCACTGGCTTTCCAAAAGCCTGTTGCCCAGCCAAGGTCTGCAGAGCCAATACGACCTCCAAATGTTGTGACGAACAAGCCCGTATATCAGGGAAGTAATACTTTGAACGTCATATTACTTGACGCGCTCAATACCAATACCCTGAACCAGACAGTGGCCCGCCAGAAAATGTTGGAGTTTTTGGCAAAAATGCCAACGGACCAGCCCATTGCGGTTTACACAATGGGCAGCAAATTAAGAATGCTGCAGGATTTCACAACGGACCCTGCAATCCTTAAAAGGGCGATCAAGAACATCAGCTTGGACAGTAATGCTCTCAACCACAAGCAAGCTGCACTCTCTGAAGATCTTCCGGCAGGTTACTTCGATTCCATAACTGATCCACAATTGAAAGAAGACATTCTGCGATTCGAGGCCGAAAAAATTTCCATGCAAACTGACCTTCGGGTAGGTTACTGCACCGATTCTCTTCAAGCGCTGGCACGACGACTATCCGGGTTCCCGGGAAGAAAAAACCTTATCTGGATCTCCGAAGGATTTCCGTTGGTGATCAGTCCGGATACACAACTCGGATATAGCGCCTTTAGTGCGACGCGCAATTACTCTGAAGCGGTCGCCAAAACCGTCAATGCACTTCTTGATGCACAAGTCGCCATATATCCGGTGGATGCTCGAAGCTTGAGCGCAGGCAGCCTTTCTGACGCAAACAGCAATGGTACCGACCAACTTGGTCGTCAAAACAGCAGTGGCATAAATCGCGTTTTGGCTTTGCGACAACAATCAGAAGCGCAGATGACGCCGCAACAGATCATGAATGACTTGGCGAGTAGGACAGGCGGGAAAGCATTTTACAACCGCAATGATCTGGACAGCGCCATTGAGTCAAGCATTGCAGATGGCTCAACTTACTCTCTGGTGGGCTACTATCCTGAAGACAAGAATTGGAATGGCAAATTCCGAAAAATACAGGTAAAGCTTAATCGTCCTGGAGTAAAAGTTCGATACCGATCGGGATACTACGCCGTGGATCCAGACGTTTACCTGAAGGTGGATCCGAAGCAACGCGGGGCCGAATTTGTTCGTGCGCTAAATCCAGATTTGCCGGTTTCCACGGCGTTGAGATTCGACGCGGGACTGATTCCACCTTCGGCCGCTACGAACAATAAGCTAGCAATCAAGTACACGGTTGATGGGCGTTCACTCGCTTACGATTCTGACAAGGACGGCATCTCTCACGCAGAGGTTCAGTGCGCGCTTCGAGTCTATTCAGATAAAGGAAAATTCGTGAAGGCTGACGTGGACACCATGACGGCCTCAATCAAGCCCGAAGCTTTGGAAGGTCTGCGCCAGCAAGGCTTTCCTTGCGAGCAATCGATTGACTTGCCAAGAGGAAGTTATTGGATCCGCTTGGGAGTGCGCGACACGAGAAGCGGACTTTTCGGAACAGCCAATGCACGGGTGGAAATACCTTAGAGGGTAGTTCTCGTTTTGAGACGGTATTGGCCCGGTGCTCCCAGAACAACATTTTTTATATTGGATTCCATAGCGGAAAGGAATGAACTTCGGAATCCCATAACATTGAATGTCCCGCCGCATTGTAAGTTGCTGAAAACAAGAAATCTCATTCCAACTCACTGATGCCGAATTTTGGACTGATAAATGCAGCTACAAACGTTAATCGCTCCCAAAAGTTCTGCCCCTAAGTAACTCAATTGAAAATCAAAGTTAAGTTCGGAGGAGAGAAGAATGCTAAGTAGCGCTAGGCCTGATTCCGGTAAATCGGTCACGGCAAAAAGCGGTTTCCGTCTTTTGGCACTGAGTCTTCTTTTGGTGCTGTCGTCAATATCTGTTTTCTCCCAAACGGCTGCAAGAATCGAAGGCCGCGTCCAAGATCCGTCCAGCGCTGTGGTCCCGAAAGCTAAGGTGACTGCGGTAAACATAAAAACTCAGGCAAAGTACGAGACCGTCACTTCAGACCAGGGTCTCTTCGTGTTCCCTGTTGTCACGCCGGGAACCTACACCGTCACGATTGAAGCCCCTGGGTTCCAAAAGCAAGTTGTCAACAACATGGAAGTGAACGTCGCTGCCGTGGTTAACCAAGTTTATGGACTTAAGGTCGGGCAGGCTACAGACACCGTTATGGTCGAAGCCAATGCTGTTGCCGTACAGACGACCGATTCCCAACTCGGACGAAACATCACATTGCGAGATATTGATACCCAGCCAGTTCTGGGTCGCACGCCGATCACGCTCTCGGTTTTCCAGCCTGGTGTCCAGATAAATCCAGGCGACCTGACGTTTTCACACGTAAACGGGCTTCGGCAGGGAAGCAATAACTCCAAGTTAGATGGAATTGATGTGAACGACTCCCTTGCCCCTCGACTTGGTTTGTCGCTGACCGCGAACAACACTGACTCCGTTGGAGAATTCCGCATTGTTACTGAAGGCGGTAAGGCCGAATATGGACGCGCTGCAGGCGGGCAGGTTGATCTTATTACCCGCTCTGGCACGAACAAGTATCACGGAAATGCATTCGATTATCTGAGAAATACAAACCTCAACGCAAACGACTACTTCAACAAGCAGTCGGGTGGTGGTATCGATAATCGGCCAAAGTTCATTCAGAATATCTATGGTGGATCATTCGGTGGACCGATCATCCACGATAAAACGTTCATCTTCGGAAATTTCCAAGGACGCCGCACGGCAGCCGATCAAGTCAGAAACCGCACGGTCCTGACCCCTCAAGCAAAGGCGGGACAGTTCAGGTTCTTGAATTCTGCTGGTGCAATTACCACCTACGACATAGTGGCGAACGATCCACGAGGCAAGGGAATTGACCCGGCGATGGCTTCAATCTTCGGGTTGCTTCCAGCCCCCAACAACACCGACGTCGGCGATGGACTGAATACTGCCGGTTTCCGTTTCAACAATCCTGCCGGATCGTACGAGGATCAATTCACAATTCGCGGTGACCACAATATCAACAAGAACAACAAGGCTTTTCTGCGGTGGAGTTGGCAGCGCAATTCATCAATCGATGCGTTGAACAGTGCAGATGCAGTGTTCCCAGGTCAGCCGCAAGGAACACAGGGTGGAAAGCGTTGGGGATATTCGATCGGAGATGACTGGACGCTCGGGTCAACTTGGGTCAATGAATTCCGCTTCGGACACCAGAGTGCGCAGGTTATATTTGCACGCCCTGCGCGGCTTCAGGGGCCGACGATCATCAGCGCCAGTTTTACGGACCCAATCAGCTCGACCTTTGCACAAGGCCGTAACTCGCCCGTTAACGACATCACGGATAACGTGACCAAGGTTTATAAGTCACACACCTTCAAGTTCGGGGTGAATTTCCGTGCAACCTTGCAGACTGGTTTCAATGACAATGCAATCTATCCAAACGTGTCTCTCTCTACGTCTGCAGGGAACTCTGTTGCAATTCCGGCAGCATTAACCCTTGCAGAGGCAGGTCTCACGGCGACACAGAAGAGCACTGCCAACACCCGGTTCAGCAATCTTTACAATGATGTGCTTGGCAGAATCAGCTCGGTGAACTTAGGATTCTTGAGTAAGGATCTCACTACGTTTCAGCCATTCGGCACTACCCGGCAGCGCGACTTTACAGTCAAGGAAAGCGGCTATTACTTCCAGGATGATTGGAAAGTACGCCGCAACTTGAGTCTAAATCTCGGGATCCGCTGGGAATACTACGGAATGCCTTCTGAGAAGAATGGCGTTCAGGGTGGTTTCGCCAATGCCGGTCAGTTCGATGGCACCACCACTCTGCTGACCAGCACTGTGACCCAGACCAACTCGTGGTACCAGAAAGACTGGAACAACTTTGCTCCTCGGTTCGGCTTTGCTTGGGACATCTTTGGAGACGGCAAAACAGCGCTCCGCGGTAACTACGGCGTCTTTTTCGATAGGACACTCGGGGCTGTGGTTAACGGTGTAGATGGGCAGACGCCTGGATTCGCCGGTAGTGGAACGATAAATCCGCAGCAAATAGCTCCTCCTGCAGGCGTTCCGAACGGTGACGTTCGCTTAGCTGACGGGATTCCCATTCCTCCCGTGCCAGCTGCTCCGATCACAACCCTACCCGTATCAAATCGGCCGACCAGTATCACTTTAGTGAATCCGAATCTGCGGAACGGGTATGTACAGTCGTGGTCCGTGAACTTGCAACGCGAAGTTGCTCCCAACACCGTTGTCGAACTCGGATATGTAGGTAACAGAGGCACCAAGCTGTTCGTGAACCAAGATTTCAACCAATTGAAGATTTTCAATGGATTCCTTGGAGCTTTCCAGGAACTGCAGGCCTTTAACGCCAACAATGCCAATCTGCCTTCCGCGAACAACCTGCTCGTGAAGATGTTCACCAATGTTCCGGTGGCCGTTTGCGCTGGCGGTTCTGCTACCGTGCTGCAGTCGGCAACGTGCGCGGTCAGCAAGGTCAACGCGACTAACCTGGTTAACGGGAACGTGGGAACCGCTGCAGACACCATCGACAGAGGCTTCAATGCCCAGTACGCGAATGCGGGTCTACCTCAGACGTTCTTGAGAAATTACCCGCAATACGCGCAGGTTATTGTCGGCGGCAATGGAGGTCGCTCTTACTATGACGCTTTGCAAATCAGCGTAAGGCGTTCCACGGGTGCAGTACGTCTTTCCGCGAACTACACCTACAGCCACAACATCGATAACATCACCGCCGAAGGCAATGGATTTACTTCGACAATTGACAACTACAATTTGGGTCGCAACCGTGCCGATGGAGATTTTGATCACCGGCACAGCATCAATGCCTCATTGAGCTACTCTTTGCCTTTCGGCAAAGGGCAGCGCTTTGGTGGCAATATGCCACGCTGGGCCGATAGCATTGTGGGCGGATGGGAATTTGGCTCTTTGATCGTCTTACAAGACGGTACTAAGTTCTCTGTCTCCTCGCAACGCACAACCACTCACGTGACCACTACAGCTGCGGGAACGCAAACGAATACCTTTGCTGACTATTCCGGTGATCACACTGCTCCGGTGGTTGCCTATCAACCGGATGGATCGGTAACATTCTTTACGCCTGCTGACGTTGCAAACTTCAGCTTCCCTGTTGCCGGTTCTATTGGTAACAGCAATCGGAATGGTTTCCGTGGACCGCATTTCACTAACGTGGATTCATCATTAGTAAAGCGGATCAAGGTTGTCGAAGGACAATCAGTTACTTTCCGTGCCGAGGCTTATAACCTCTTCAATCACCCGAACTTCGGTGGTTTGAACACCAATCTGAATAACCTCGCAACTTTCGGGAAATTCAGCAGCACCACTGGTGGACAAGGAACTGCTGCACGCGTGATGCAACTGACCCTGCGCTACGACTTCTAATCAAGTTGCAGCTAAAACTTGAGGCCAGCCGAAAGGCTGGCCTTTTTTTCGTCCATCGTGTGTCCCTTCCTCCACCGTGTTGAAAAAGCCGTCTGCAAGACGTATGGTTAAGTGACCATTCGGCATCTAACGATGCGGTAAGACACTGGGCGGCTATGCTGCCTGAACGGAGATCGGCAAAATGGACACAAAGCCGGCGCAGAACATCCAGGATTCTTTTTTGAACACAGCGCGCAAGGACAAGGCGCCTATTACCATCTACCTTCTCAGCGGCGTTAAGCTAACAGGGCGGATCCGCTCCTTTGATAAGTACTCCGTCGTGCTCGAAAGCAATAATCAGGAACAACTGATCTTTAAGCACGCCATTTCCACCGTGGTTCTCGGCAAAGGCGTGCATCACATGCCCACTACTGGCGGGAACGAACGCCCTGGCGCTGCCGCGCATCCGAATAACGTGGCCGGGACTGTGGCTGCTAGCGGCACCGGCACGGAGTCTTAAGCCATTCCCGGACCGAGCTCTTCACGAAAACCAGCTTCGCTTCGCCAGTCTGCCGATAGTGGACATTCCACCGGACGCGACGGCCCGGAGCGCGCTTTTCTCGTGGGAATCGAATTCCGTTCCGGACGGCGTTCATTCTTGAAAAATGCAAAACTTGCGCGCGAGGCTGCTCGGAGCCGAGCGGAGGTGGATTCCCTCGATGATGACTCCGGTGATTCGCAGCCAGAACCGGATGGAGCAGACGGGAACTTCTCCAATTTCACTGCGGAAGAATCCGTAGCTGAATTCCGCGAACTCGCCTCCAGTGCGGGGGCAGAAGTCGTCGGCGAGTTCATCCAAAAGCGCGACAAGCCTGATCCCGCTACGCTGATCGGCAAAGGCAAACTTCAGGAGATCGCAGCCGCAGCGGCCTCGTCGCACGCAGATGTGATTCTCTTCGATCATGACCTCTCGCCATCGCAGCAGCGAAATATCGAGAAGGAAGTGTCGGCCCGCGTCATTGACCGCACACAGCTTATTCTCGACATTTTCGCGCGCCATGCTCGGACCAAAGAAGGCCAGCTTCAAGTCGAACTTGCGCAACTCCAGTACATGCTTCCACGGCTCACTGGACGCGGCATCGAGATGTCACAGCTCGGCGGTGGCATTGGCACCAGAGGGCCGGGCGAAACGCAGCTAGAAACGGATCGCCGCAAGATTGCCCGTCGGATGCGGCACATAAAGGAGCAAGTCGAAGAGGTACGCCGCATCCGCGCGCAGCAGCGACAACGCAGGGAATCGATGCCCGTCGCGACCATTGCCTTGGTCGGATATACCAACGCCGGAAAGTCAACATTGTTCAATGCATTGACGAAAGCCGGAGTGCTGGAATCCTCGAAGATGTTTGCCACGTTGGATCCCACCATCCGCGGCGTAATTCTTCCTTCAAAGAAGAAGGTGTTGCTCTCTGACACTGTCGGATTCATCCGCAACCTTCCGCATGCGCTTGTTACATCTTTTCGTGCAACGCTAGAGGAAGTCCAACGCGCAGCATTGATCCTGCACGTCAGCGACGCTTCCGCGCCCGGCTATGTCGCCAGCGAACAGCAGAATCAAGTGGAAAAAGTATTGAAGGAGCTAGAGGTCCAGGACAAGCCGGTGCTGCGCGTCGTGAACAAGATCGATCTGTTGTCGCACGCGGAGCGCGCAAACTCGCCCGATCAGGACGACACAATTAGGGTCTCCGCATTGAAGGGCATAGGCCTCACCACGCTCCTGGAGAAGATAGACGCTGCTCTGACCGATGATCCCCTCGTGACGCTGCAGGTTTGCATTCCGCAAAGCGAAGGGAAGATACTGGCGCAAATTGATGCTCGCGCGCGGGTTCTCTCTCGCGAGTTCAATGCCGGAAATGTCTATTTGGAAGTTCTCGGTCCGGAGTCGTTTCTGCGAAACTTGGCTAAGTTTGCAAACAGCGCCAAAACTTAAAATGGGCCTGCTGTTAAGTTGAGCCGTTTGGGGGCATCAGTCCGCAGGCGAAATCCTGAGCGAGCGATGCGAGTCGAAGGAGCTGCTTAGCCTGTAATCTCTCGTGAAAACTAAAATGGGCCTGCTGTTAAGGAGCGGTGACACTTCCTTAACATCAAGCCCATTCGACCCTGATACGGGCCGGAGGTGATTCATTAATTTTACGCCCCCACATCCCGAAGTCAAGCGACTAGGGTGATTTTTCCAGCCACTCGCAATACAGTTCCGCAACGCTGATTTGTGCATCTCCGCGCGTTGACACCGTTGTTACTGCGCTGTTAGATTATTCAGTTATCTACCACCGTTTCTTCCTTGGTATAAGACACCAGCATGGATGCAGCGTTACAAAAGGCATTAGGCGAATTACTGCTCGCAGCCGTCCCCACAATGGTGATGTTCACCATCTTGTACCTCGCGTACAGGGTCCTGGTGCACAAGCCGTTGATGCAGGTTTTGGCTGAGCGACATAGCAAGACTGAAGGGGCCGTGGCGAAAGCGCAGGCGGACGTGGCTGCTGCCGAAGCTAAGACCGCGGAGTACGAAGCCCGTCTTCGGGAAGCCCGTCTTGCCATCTTTAAGTCTCAGGAAGCCCGTCGTAAGCAGTTGCTTGATGCCCGCAGCGCCGCGATTGCAGAAGCGCGTGCCCGCGCCGAGGCGCAGGTCAAGACTGCGCGCGCCGAATTGGACAAGGAATTTGCCACTGCCAAAATCACACTCCAGGCGCAAGCGGAGACATTGGCAAACGAGATCATCAGTTCAGTTTTGAAAATGGCGGGACAGCAGGCCCCAGCAGCAGGTGCGCAGTGATGAAGACCTTCTACAGACTCGCCCTGCTCCTGATCTGCCTGTGCTTCAGCGCATTCGCAATCGCCCAATCCACGCCAGCAGCTGAGGCTGCCCATCAACAGCCATCTTCGGAAGCTCCCGCTGCTCAAGGCGGACACCATGAAGCGGACGCCCCGGCTGCCGCGGGTGAAAAAGAGAATGATGAAGAGGCGCAGTTCAAGGAATCAAAATCGGTCAAATGGCTTGGCGAAAAGCTTGGGTTAAATCCCACACAGGCTTATTGGGCCAGTTGGATCCTGAATTTCCTGATCATCGCCGGGCTGATCGTTTTTGCGCTTAAAGCAAATCTGCCGGGGATGTTCCGCGAGCGAACCGCAGCTATCCAAAAGGGAATTGAGGAAGCTCGACGCGCAAGCGCCGAAGCCAACACGCGCTTAAGTGATATTCAGTCCCGATTGGCACGGCTCGATACGGAGATAACGGAAATGCGCTCCAAAGCCGAGCAGGATTCTGCTGCCGAAGACGAGCGTCTTCGCGCTGCTACTGAAGAAGAGAAGCGCAAGATCATCCAGAACGCTGAGCAGGAGATCGCCGCCGCTGCCAATGCCGCGCGTCGCGAATTGAAACAGCTGGCGGCGGAACTTGCAGTGTCCCTCGCTGAAAAGAAAATTTCCGTCAGCGACGGTGCTGACAAAGCCCTAGTTCGCGAATTCTCAACACATCTCTCTGACGGCAACTCGGCAACAAAAGGCGGCAGATAATGGCAGCTATTTCCAGTCGCTACGCTCGCGCACTCGCTGACGTTATTTTCGCTGCAAAGCTCGACTCTCCGAAGAGTGTCCAAGACATGCAGTATATAGCCAATTTGTTGAAGTCGAGCCCTGATCTTCGGTCTGTATGGGAGATCCCCGCAATTCCAGCAGAAGAGAAGCTCAAATTGCTGGACGCAGTCGCCGCTTCTTCAGGGATGGCGAAGCAGGTTCGAAACTTTATAGGCATTCTCATCGAGAAGCGCAGGCTCAACATGCTGCCGGACATGATCGCGCAACTCAAGGCCGAATTAAACGACCGCATGGGATTCGCCGACGCAGAAGTCACGAGCGCCCGCACATTGGGCGAGGATGAACGCCGCCTTCTCGAAAGTCAGATCTCGAAAGTCACGGGGAAAAACGTTCGCGCGCAATTCGCACAGGATAAAAGCATCCTCGGCGGAGCAGTAGTCAAAGTCGGAAGCACCATATACGACGGCTCCGTTCGCGGGCAGTTACAAAAGATCAAAGCCCAAATCGCAGGGCAGTAGAAAATTGAAGTTGAAGCAAGGAACCTATGGCGCAGATTAAAGCAGACGAAATTACAAAACTGATTCGCGAGCAGATTGAAGGCTACGAATCCAAGATTACCGTCGACGAAGTGGGCACGGTCATCTCATTGGGCGACGGCATCGCTCGCATCTACGGCCTCGACAAAGTCATGGCCGGCGAACTCCTTGATTTCCCTCACGGCATTGCGGGAATCGCCATGAACTTGGAAGAAGACCAAGTCGGCGCGGTGCTGCTTGGTGAGTACACAGAGATCAAGGAAGGCGACACCGTTAAGCGCACCGGACGCATTATGAGCGTTCCGGCAGGTGACGCCATGATCGGACGCGTCGTGAACGCTCTCGGTCAGCCGATTGATGACAAAGGCCCTGTTGCCACTACGACTTTCATCCCGGTCGAGCGCATTGCTCCGGGCGTCATCGAGCGTCAGCCAGTTCGAGAGCCGATGGCCACCGGTATCAAGGCCATTGACAGCATGATCCCAATCGGTCGTGGACAGCGCGAACTGATCATCGGCGATCGCCAGACCGGAAAGACCGCAGTTGCCCTCGACACCATCATCAACAGCAAGGGCAACAACCTGATCTGTATTTATTGCGCAATCGGCCAGAAGCGCTCTTCTATCGCGCAAGTCGTAAAGACACTGACTGACTTCGGCGCGATGGAATACACAATCGTCCTGGCTGCTTCGGCATCAGAGCCTGCACCGATGCAATACATCGCTCCCTACGCCGCAACCGCGCTTGGGGAGTATTTCCGCGACAACGGCAAGCACGCGCTGGTGATCTATGACGATCTCTCCAAGCACGCCGCTTCGTATCGCGAGATCTCGCTGTTGCTGCGACGTCCTCCTGGTCGCGAAGCTTATCCCGGGGACGTCTTCTATCTTCACTCGCGCTTGCTGGAACGTTCGTCCAAGATGTCAGACAAACTCGGCGGCGGATCTTTGACTGCACTGCCTATCATCGAGACCCAAGCTGGCGACGTCTCTGCCTACATTCCTACGAACGTCATCTCCATCACTGACGGACAGATTTATCTCGAGTCCGATCTCTTCAACTCCGGTATTCGACCGGCAGTTAACGTCGGATTATCAGTAAGCCGTGTAGGCGGCGCCGCGCAGATCAAGGCCATGCGCCAGGTTGCCGGTACTCTGAAGTTGGAACTGGCGCAGTACCGCGAACTAGCAGCTTTCGCGCAGTTCGGCAGCGATCTCGATAAAGCGACACAAGCTCAATTGAATCGCGGTAAGCGCTTAGTTGAACTCCTCAAGCAGGGGCAATATCAACCTCTTCCGTTCAGCAAACAGATTTTGATCATCTTCGCGGGGACGAACAAATTCCTCGATGACATTGCGGTCGAGGATGTCCGCGCATTTGAAGCTGAGCTGTACAAGTACGTGGAAACGGTCGCTCCGAGCCTGCTGAGCACAATCATGGAGAAGAAGACTCTCGACGACGCGCTCAAGGCAGATATGACAAAGACTCTAACCGAGTTCAAGCAGCAATTCGTAAGCCAACACCAGGCAGTCGCAGCAAAAGCATAATGGCGAACATACTTGATATTCGGCGCCGTATTCGCAGCGTGAAGAACACGCGGCAGATCACCAAGGCCATGCAGATGGTCTCGGCTGCAAAGCTGCGTCGCGCTCAGGAGCGGGCATTGGCTGCGCGCCCATATGCGCAGATGTTGACGAACGTACTGAAGTCGCTGGTCTCGCGGGCTGAGATATACGATCCGCAGACTGGCGAAGCGAAGCATCCGCTCCTGTTGCGCAGGGAAGAGAACAATATCCTTTTCATCGTCGTCACTGGTGATAAAGGCCTTGCCGGCGCGTTCAACACGAACATCCTGAAAGCTGCTGCCAAGTTTATCGCCAGCAAGCAGGGCAAGAATATTGACGTGATAGCAGTCGGTCGTAAGGGGCGCGACTTCATGAAGCGTCGCTATCCTTATGCCGACACTCACGCAACATCGAGAGCGGGAGCTATTCAGATCGTCGGCGAGCAAGTCGGAATCCTAAATCGCGTTCCATTTGCGAAAGCACGTGAGATCGCGGAACAAGTGATCCAGCTTTACACCGACCAGCGCGTCGATTCCGTTTACCTCGTTTATAACGAATTCAAGTCAGTGATCGCGCAGCGACTCGTGGTTGACGAGATTCTCCCCATCGAAGAGATTGGAGCCTCTGACGTTCGCATGGCAGAAGGTATGAGCGAGGAAGATCGCAAGCGCGCTATCGAAGCCGCGAAGCACACAGGCGCAAGCGTTCGCGCAGCAGACACTTCCGAGATGGACAAAAAGGCCGCCGAATTCGGCGCCTCTGGTTCTGATTACATTTATGAACAGGCT
The DNA here is from genome assembly GCA_025462725.1 of Terriglobales bacterium. Lineage (GTDB taxonomy): Bacteria > Acidobacteriota > Terriglobia > Terriglobales > Acidobacteriaceae > JAICLA01. Next base: position 350,078 of record JAOAPE010000011.1, read on the forward strand.
CCCGAAGAGTTATTCGGAGCACTATTGCCGAAGTACATGGCTGTGCAACTTTATCGCGCCATGTTGGAATCCGAAGCCGCCGAACACGCCGCTCGTATGACGGCAATGGATTCCGCCACGAACAATGCATCCGACATGATCGATTCACTGACTCTAGTCATGAACCGCGCGCGTCAGGCAAAAATCACTAAGGAAATTATCGAGATCGTAAGCGGCGCAGCAGCGCTGTAAAGGTTAAAGACATGGCAGAAAATACAGGAAAAGTGATTCAAATCTCTGGACCCGCGGTAGACGTCCAGTTTGCTGAGGGGCAACTGCCTCCCATTTATCAAGCGTTGCGGGTGACCAGCGACGGCTTTAACGTGCCTAAGCCCATCAACGTCGTGCTGGAAGTGCAGCAGCACCTTGGCGAAGGACGCGTTCGTACCGTCGCAATGCAAGCCACCGACGGCATGGTGCGTGGTATGAAGGCCATCGACATGGGCGGCCCCATTTCCGTCCCCGTAGGACACGGCACCCTTGGCCGCGTGATGAACGTCATCGGCGAGCCTGTGGACGAACTCGGCCCCATTAACGCCAAGAAGAAGCTGCCTATCCATCGTCCTGCTCCGCTCTTCTCCGAACAGGCCACTACAGCGGAGATGTTTGAGACCGGCGTGAAAGTTGTCGACCTCATCCAGCCCTTCTTGAAAGGCGGCAAGATTGGATTGTTCGGCGGCGCCGGCGTCGGCAAGACCGTCGTCATCATGGAACTCATCAACAACGTCGCCAAGAACCACGGCGGATACTCCGTATTCGCGGGCGTTGGTGAGCGTACCCGTGAAGGAAACGATCTCTGGCTGGAAATGTCGGAATCCGGCGTTATCAAGCCCGGCGATTCCGCTAACTCCAAAGCCGCCTTAATCTACGGACAGATGACCGAGCCTCCAGGTGCGCGTCTTCGCGTCGCGTTGACCGGACTCACCGTCGCTGAATACTTCCGCGACGAAGAAGGCGCGGACACGCTGCTCTTCATTGACAACATCTTCCGCTTCACGCAAGCGGGTTCAGAAGTATCCGCGCTGCTCGGCCGTATGCCCAGCGCGGTTGGATACCAGCCTAACCTTGCAACCGAAATGGGAGAACTTCAGGAGCGCATCACTTCCACGAAGAAAGGTTCCGTCACGTCAGTGCAGGCGATCTACGTGCCCGCAGACGATTTGACCGATCCCGCCCCGGCAACCACCTTCGCTCACTTGGACGCCACTACCGTGCTCTCGCGTCCGCTGACTGAGATCGGTATCTACCCGGCAGTGGATCCGCTTGCTTCCACTTCGCGCATTCTCGATCCGCGCATCGTTGGACAAGAACATTACGATGTCGCGCAAAACGTGAAGCGCATCTTGCAGCGATACAAAGATCTGCAGGACATCATCGCAATCCTCGGTATCGACGAGCTCAGCGAAGACGACAAGATCATGGTCGCCCGCGCGCGCAAGATACAGAAGTTCCTTTCGCAGCCCTTCCACGTTGCCGAACAGTTCACCGGTATCCAGGGACGCTACGTGAAGGTCGCCGACACTGTCCGCAGCTTTAAGGAGATTGCCGAAGGCAAGCACGACGATATCCCCGAGCAGGCTTTCTACATGAAGGGCGGTATCGACGAAGTGCTGGAAACCGCCGAGAAGATGAAGTCGGCAGCAACGGCATAAGCGATGGCAGAAACTTTCCAAGTCGAGATCGTCACTCCGGAGCGCAAAGTCGTCATCGACAATGCCACGGAGATGCAAATTCCTGGTAAGGGTGGCTACCTCGGCATCCTTCCCGGACACGCGCCTCTCATTACCGAACTCGCGGTTGGCGAGATCGGCTATCGTGACGAGAAAGGCCAAGTGAAACGCCTGGCCGTCGCGTGGGGATTCGCCGAAGTCCTGCCGACCAAGGTCACCATCCTTGCCGAAGTCGCCGAGCGCGCCGAAGAGATTGATGTCGCCCGCGCACAGCGAACCCGCGAGGCAGCAGAAGCCGCGCTGAAAGCCAATAAGCCTGACACCGATGCTGGCGCATTAGAGAGCGAGATACAGCGCGCCAGCAATCGCATTGCAGTAGCGGAAAAACTCAACGGCCAAATGGCAAATCTAGTGCCGTAAGCTCCGCAGATCCAAATTGGAAGCCGCCCTCACCGGCGGCTTTTCTTCTTCCCGCAGATTTCCCCAATGTCATCGGCTAAGGTCTTCTCCTGATGGGTGTATCTTCCGGTTCTAAGTTGCTGAATTCTCTTGCGTTGCAGTCATTTACGACAGTAAAATCCGCCACAACTCTCCCCGGGGTCAAAACCAGATTCGACCTGAACTAAAGTGCGGGGACTCAGATACTACCCGTTGATTGCGGGATGAAGTCCATCGGATCAAGGTGGTTTGGCCGTAGTCTGCCCGTTACTGAAGGGTTTCACCCTCGATTTGTAGTTGGGGGAGAGTACAAATGGGTTACGATTGCCGGTACTTTCTTGTCTGCATAAGGTTTGTGATTTTCAAGTAGTGTGCGTTCATAGAATGAACTTATAGGGTGGCGGAAACAGGATGAGTTTATCCATCGAGGTCGCAGGCAAGTCCGATATGGGCTGTGTTCGGACCAACAATGAAGACAATTTCGGCTTCGATGCCCGCTACGGGATTTTTATCGTCTGCGATGGTATGGGAGGTGCTGCTGCCGGTGAAGTGGCCAGCAAGATCAGCGTGGACACCGTGCTCGATTACTTCCGCACCGCCGCCAAGACTAAGACCTTTCCCGTTGTAGGACAGACATTCGAAGGCGTCTCTGAACGCGCCAACGCACTCGCCAGCGCCATCCAGCAGGCCAACGCCAATGTTTTTGCCAAGGGATCGCAGCACAATTCGCAACGCGGCATGGGCTCCACCATCGTTGCGGTGCTGACAAAAGGCAATTTTTTCTCCATCGGGCACGTAGGTGACAGCCGCATTTATCTCATCCGCCACGGCAACATCCAGCAACTGACGAACGACCATTCGCTGGTGATGGAGCAAGTCCGTCGCGGACTTATCACCCGCGAGCAGGCGGAAAAATCAGAGATGGCGAACATCATCATCCGCGCACTGGGTTCGGAAGAATCAGTCAAGCCGGATGTGGATGACCTGATCGCGCTGCCGGGCGACATACTACTTTTAGCAAGTGACGGATTGACCAAGCACGTGAAAGACGATTGGATGTTGGGGATTGTGAACGAAGCACCGACTCTCGACCAGGCCTGCAATGATCTTATCGACGCAGCCAAAGCGCACGGTGGCGATGACAACATCACTTGCATCCTCATCAAGATGATTGACCGGCCCTGGTATGAAAACATGCTTTCAAGAATTCTCCCCGGAGGTTTGAAGTGGCAAAACTCTATCTAAAGTTTGAGCAGGCTGTTCTCAAGGAGGTCCCGCTCTCGCAAGGCGTGGTCACCATCGGCCGTTTGCCAGACAACTTGATTCACGTGGACAATCTTGCCGTCTCCGGCCACCACGCCAAGATCTATTGGGAAACCGACAAGTATGTCGTCGAGGACAACAATAGCCTCAACGGCACCTTCGTCAACAATCGCCGCGTCAGCAAGGCCGCTCTCAAAGAGGGCGATGTCATCCTCGTTGGCAAGCACACCGTGACCTTCAAAGACGAGTGGCACGAAGACGCTGGCCCAACTCAGGAAGTCAAAGGCCCAGTGCTTCCTAAGATGGAAGCCACTATGGTCCTTGACACCAAGAAAGCCAAGGAGATGATCGCCGCCGCAACCGCTGGAGCGCACGCTGCCGCCGCGGGTAAAGCTGCAGGCGAAGAGCCCGCAGCTCCGGCAGCTCCGCCACGCGACCGTACAGGCACGCTGACGATCATGGAAGGCAAGACGGACAACAAGAACTACGTTCTTTCGGGCAAGATGAGCGTCATCGGCAAGTCAGACATGGCTTCCATCAAGCTGAAAGGGTTCTTCGCCCCCAACATGGCCGCGCTCATCAACAAGCGTGACAACAAATATTTTATTGCGGCATCTGAAGCCAAGATCAAGGTGAAGATCAACGGCCAGGAGATCGCCGGACAGAAGGAACTCGCCGAAGGTGACATGATCGAGGTCGCGGGTATTAAGGCAAGCTTCGGATACCAGGAATAAGCACTGACGTTTCATTCGTGAGAGGGCGCCTGGTGCGCCCTCTTTCATTTGCTCACAAGGTAGCAACTACGCCTCTTGCTATACTTTTCCGTTCTCCTAATCTGCATTCATCCGCGTTGATCACAAGGAAATCCAATGGACATCAAGACAGTCGGCGTCATCGGTGCAGGGACAATGGGTAATGGCATCGCCCACGTTTTTGCGAAATCGGGTTACAAAGTCATCCTCTGTGACATCGAGCAGCGCTTCCTCGATCGCGGTTTGGACACGATCAAGAAGAACCTCGAACGCGAAGTCGCGAAGGCGAAGATCACTTTTGATGTCCGCGATGCTGCGCTGAAATCGATTCAGCCTGTCACTGATCGTGCGGCACTCGCACAATGCGATTTCATCGTGGAAGCAGCCAGCGAAAAGCTGGAGATCAAGACGGAGATATTCAAAGACCTCGACCGCCTTTGCCGTCCTGAAGTTATCCTCAGTTCCAACACATCGTCCATCTCAATCACAAAGATTGCTGCCATCACAAAGCGACCCGACAAAGTCATTGGCATGCACTTCTTCAATCCCGTGCCGATGATGAAACTGGTCGAGGTCATCCGTGGCCTCGCCACCTCCGACGAGACATACCAGACAGTAAAATCACTTACGGAAAAACTTGAGAAGACTCCGGTCGAAGTGAATGACGCGCCTGGCTTTGTCTCAAATCGCGTGCTAATGCCGCTCATCAACGAAGCGATTTTCACCGTCATGGAAGGCGTCGCCGCGCCGCAAGCGGTGGACGAAGTATTTAAACTAGGTATGGCGCATCCAATGGGGCCGCTCGCGCTCGCCGACTTCATCGGCCTCGATGTCTGCCTCGACATCATGCGCGTCATGCTCGACGGCCTCGGCGACCCAAAGTATCGTCCTTGCCCGTTGTTGATCAAGATGGTCGATGCCGGATGGCTAGGGAAAAAGAGCGGACGCGGCTTCTATCAGTACTGAGTTCCCGCTAGTTACTCATTAGTTACTCACTTATCCACAGCGAAACCAGCTATGCTGCTCGTTCAGAGTAGGAGCGTGGATGGCAGTTCGCATGACAGTGCTGGCTAGCGGCAGCAAGGGCAACAGCACCGTCTTGTCCAGTTCCGGCACCAGCATCCTTGTGGACGCGGGCCTCTCGTGCCGGGAGACTCTTCGCCGCATGCAACTCGCGGATGAAGATCCTGCCGCACTCAAGGGCATTCTCATCACGCACGAACACTCTGACCACGTTGCCGGACTCGCCGTCCTCGCCCGCAAGCTCAAGGTTCCCGTTTACATGACTTCTCCTACGCACCATGCGTGGAAGAAGTGGGCGCGATCGCTGGGCCCAAAGCGCTCTTGCGCAACTGAAAATGGGTCGAAAGCGAAGATTGAGCAGCTTGAACTTTTCGAAGCCGGTTCCAGTTTTCAGATCGGGGACATCGGGGTAATGCCGTTCACCATCCCGCACGACGCTACAGACCCCGTCGGATTTGCCTTCACTGTGGAAGGCGTGAAGATCGGCATTTGCACAGACCTCGGACACATGACCCAGAACGTCCGCTACTATCTCCGCGGATGCGATGGCCTGGTGATCGAATCGAACCATGATTTGGAAATGCTGCGCGGAGGTCCGTATCCATGGTCAGTCAAGCAGCGGGTTATGTCGCAGGTAGGACATCTATCCAACGACGCCCTAGCGGATTTCTTCACTACTGACTATGACGGTGGTGCGGCGTTCGTTGTCCTCGCGCACCTTTCAGAGAACAACAATCATCCAGAACTGGCGCGCACCTGCGCTGAAAAAGCCCTCGAATCGCACCGCAATCTGCTTCGTCTAAACACCCTAAGGCTCGCCATGCAAGACCAGCCTATGGAAACAATCACGCTATAATTTACGTAGCTGAGTACAGGGAACCATGGCCCAAGTGTGTGTTGACAGAGTTGTAGGTGAGATTCTCGCCGGGTGGCGATATGACATTTCTGGTCTCGCGCCGGAGATGCGCGAGGACTACGAGCAGCACTTCGCTGAATGTCAGCGCTGCCGCAGCAAACAACGCCTGCACCGCACTATCGACTTTGCCCTCATCTTTATCGCCAGCGGTTCGGCTGTCGTCTTCCTGCTGGCCTTCGGTGCAATCAGGTATTTCAATCCTGCACGCGCTCTGCTGCTCGAGATCGGCGCCCTCAGCGGATTCGCCTTCTCCGCTTTCATGTGGGTGATCGTCGCCATTGCGACACCTGTTCCGGACGTCGTGGCCGGGGTTGCGAAGCACCACGCCCGCAGACTCCACGAGCGGCTTCCGGAAGAGATACGCAGCCGGATTCCCGAAACGCTCTCTTCGAAAATTGAAGAGTAAGCCTACTTTTCGGTCTCCAGCGCCCCGGTCAGGTCATTGATCGCTTTCACTCGATGTTCAATGCACCATCGTTCTACGTCGGAAACGATTCGTTCCGTAGCGCACGGATCGAAATAATTTGCTGTTCCCACCTGTACCGCAGCCGCACCGGCCAGCATGAACTCGATCACGTCCTGCCCGGTCGTGATTCCGCCCATACCGATAACAGGGATGTCCACCGAGTGTGCGGCTTCATAAACCATTCTCAGCGCGATAGGCTTGATTGCGGGACCTGAAAGCCCGGCGACAATATTGGATATGCGTGGCTTGCGCGTCTCCGCATCGATGGCCATCGCAACAAAGGTGTTGACCAGCGATATGGCATCCGCACCGGCGCTCTCTGCTGCTCGTGCCATGCGTGGAATACTGGTCACATTGGGCGACAGCTTTACGATCAGTGGTCTGCGCGATACGTTCTTTGCGCAGTACACAACTTCTTCCAGCAGCGTAGGATCAGCGCCGAATGCGATGCCGCCATGTCGCGTGTTGGGGCAGCTTACATTCAATTCATATGCCGCAATGCCTTCGCCTTCGTTCAGTATCTTGATCGTCTCTTCGTAATCTTTCGTTGTGTAGCCAAAGACGTTGGCGATGACTTCAATATTTTTCTTTTTCTGGAGAATCGGGAGCTTTTCGTCGATGAATGCCCGAGCACCAATGTTTTGCAGGCCGATAGAATTCAGCATTCCTGCGGATGTCTCAAACATTCGCGGCGGCGGATTGCCCGGCATCGGTTCGCGTGACAGGCCTTTTACGACGAATCCACCTAGGCGATCAAGGGAGACGATGTCTTCGAATTCGACGCCGTATCCAAATGTCCCGCTAGCAGCAATGACCGGGTTCTTGAATCGCAGCCCCGCGAAACTGACACTGAAGTCCGTGCCTGTATAACGCGACGGAGTCGTCGGCGCGCTTTGCGGAGTCTTAGCGCTCATTCGGTTTCTCCACAGATTGCGTCGCAGATGAGGGGGCCGCTTGCGCCGGTGCCAGCGCTTCCGTCAGCACCCGGCCAACTGCGTGTGTAGGCTTGTTAATGCCCAGCAGGGAAGCGAGCGTTGTTGCCAGGTCCACTGGCTCGGTGTGTGTGCGATATGTCCCCGGCTGAAATGGGAGGCCGAAAAACAGCAGCGGCACATGCGTGTTGTAGTTGTAAGGGCTATAGTGCTCCGTTTGTTCCGGATAGGGCGACAAAAATAGCGGCGGTACAGCCATCACATACCATCCGCCGTAAGGCATGTAGCTGTGGAGATAGCGGCGTCCCAATTGCGTCGGCGGCACGCTCCCTGTTGATACTTGCGCCTTGGTAAAGAAATCACGCGCGATTCCTAGTCGCACGACCGCTTCACCAACCATCTTCTCCGCGTCTGCTTCTTTTAGATTGGCCGTGCTGAAGGTATCCCCGGAGAGATAAATGGAAGGCCATGCCACGCTCTTCACGTAATCTCCCGGCTTCCCCAGCTTTGTCGCGAGCTCTTTGTTCAATGATGCCGCAAGCGTCTTCTCATCGAACCGTGCAGCAGGTATGTGCATGGATTGCGCAACTTCCGGCATGGGCGCCGCGCCGTGGTCGGCAGAGAGCGCGATCCAAGTGTTTGCCAATCCCACCTGCCTTCCTAGAAAGCTGAAGAAATCGCCGAGTTGCTTGTCCAGCGCTAGCGTCATCGCCAACATTTCCGGCGAATCCGGCCCCACTTTGTGGCCAAGGATGTCATAAGAAGAAATGCTCACAACGAGCAAGTCGGTACTCGGTCCCAGGCCCAGTTTTTCATTTGTGATCAGATCTCGAACGAACTCAATTTGATAGTCGTTTGCAAATGGCGTGATTCCGACCACATCGTAAAAATTTAACTGCTTGCCCTTCTCGTTAGTGCGCTTGGTCGTGCGCAGGACTTTCCCATTCCCGTCCTTCCACTCCAGGTCCCAATACTTGTCCGCTCGATTGCTGCTATCAAATTTCTCTGCCCACTCCGGAAGCTGCTTCATGTAATAGCTCGATGTAACGAATCTTCCGGATTTATGCTCCAGCCAAAATGCCCCGTTAGCTGAGAAGCCCACCGGCAAAATCGCTGCGCGATCCTTAAGCGAGACGCCGAATGCTCGTGCCTTGCCGCCCGTTGCCAGCTTGAGTTCATCAGCTAGCGTGTCCGCAAGCAAGTTGTGTGGCGACGCGCCATCCTCATCGCTCGCGGCACCCACGATCCGCACGCTGTCGTCCTGCACTGAGGTGACAACCTTTTTCCGCGCCGAATCCCACCATTCGTTGTTCCCAATGCCGTGCCCATCGCTGTAAGCGCCAGTGCCTAGCGTCGCGTGTCCCGGAGCAGTCATAGTGATGGCGTAGTCGTAATAACACTCAGTGAAATTTGCGCCATGGTCCATAAGCAGGCGAAAGCCATTCGGGCCTAACTGGTCCCGATACCGCTCCAAGTAGTCGCCGCGAAGCTGGTCCACCACGATGATGACCACCAATTTCGGACGGCCGTTATAGGCCGATCCGAAACAAGCTGACGCAAGCAGAAGGACGACGACTGAGAGCACGATCCCTGAGCGCAATGTTTTGTGCATGTCTGGAATAGTGTAATTGAGTAGCCCGGTTTTTCGGACTCTGCAGCTCCGCTCTACCGAACTCTGCTTTTCAGGGTTGCTCTTTTTCCGGTACATTAAAGGATTATGCTCGACCTCGCGTTCGTTCGTGACAATCTGCCTTTCATCTCGGAGAAGCTCCGCCAGCGGGGGATGAATCCGGATGAACTCCTGCGCGACTTCACCAGCGTGGACTCACAGCGTCGGCAGGTTATCACCGAGATGGAGACACTCAAGGCGCAGCGCAACCGCGCGTCTGAGGAAGTGGCCAAGCTTAAAAAGTCTGGCGGCGATATTGCTGAGCTCATCTCACAGACAAAATCCATGCGTGAGCACATCGAGTCATTGGAAAAGTCTGCAGCCGATTTCGATCAGCAACTTCAGGCGCTTCTGGCAGGAATCCCTAACATCCCGCATGAGAGTGTTCCTGTTGGTAAGCATGCAGACGACAACGTGGAAGTCCGCCGCTGGGGAAATCCTCCACGGTTTGATTTTGCTCCCAAGCCACACTGGGAACTCGGCGAGCAGCTAGGCATCCTGGATTTCGAGCGTGCGGCGAAAATCTCCGGCGCACGCTTCGCCGTGTACTGGGATATGGGCGCGAAGCTCGAGCGTGCCCTTGCCAGTTTCATGCTTGACCAACACACGCGTGAAAACGGATACACAGAAGTTCTTCCCCCGTACATGGTCAACTCTGACTCCATGTATGGCACCGGACAGCTGCCCAAGTTCGGAGGAGACCTGTTCAAGTGTGAGAACACTGACCTCTGGCTCATTCCCACGGCCGAAGTCCCGGTAACGAACCTTTATCGCGACGAAACGCTGGAGGGCGCGCGCTTACCGATTTCGCTGACCGCATACACGCCATGCTTTCGCAGCGAGGCCGGCTCCTACGGCAAAGACGTACGCGGGATTATCCGGCAACATCAGTTCCAGAAAGTTGAGTTGGTGAAATTTGCCAAGCCGGAAGATTCATTTGCCGAACTGGAAAAGTTAACCGCGAACGCGGAATCCATCCTGCAAAAACTCGGCCTCCATTACCGCACCATGGCCTTGTGCACCGGAGACATGGGCTTCTCCTCCGCCAAAACTTATGACATCGAAGTGTGGCTCCCGGGACAGCAACTCTTCCGGGAAATATCTTCGTGCTCGAATTTCGAATCGTTCCAAGCGCGCCGCGCGAACATCCGCTTTCGCCGTGAAGGCGCGAAGAAGGCGGAGCTCGTGCACACGTTGAACGGTAGCGCGCTGGCAGTCGGGCGCACATGGTTGGCCATTATGGAGAACTATCAGCAGGCAGATGGCAGCGTCATTGTCCCTGAGGCGCTGCGCCCCTATATGGGCGTGAACCGCATCACGGCAAAGAGGTTCTAGGCGATTTATTTGCGCCTCTTTGCCCCAGTGGCTCACAATGGTTACAAGAAACATCCTCAATGAATAGAATCTGGCGCACAATTCGCGGCTATATCTGGTGGACATACGAACGCGGCAGCTTCCACTATGACGTGATGGTCACGGTCATCTTGCTGTTTATTTTCATTGCTCCGCACTACATTCCATTCAATGACAAACCTGTAGAGAGAGTTCCGCATCCAACCGTAGTAATAGTCAATCCAGATGGAGAAGGTGGATTTTTCTACCAGGTGGACGCCACCGCAGTAGGCAATAAACATGGGGCGGACATCAATGCAGCGCTTTTGCGCGTCATCGAGCCCATCGCTGGGGAAGTCCAGTTGGCGGATTACAAGGCTGTCACAGATCGCGCCGGAAAAGTGATTGCGTACAAGGTGCGTGTGAGTCGGCACTAACGCCTGAAGAAGAGAATAGGAGCTTGTGAATGCGAAGAACGATGGCAATGCGACTGGCTACTATTGTACTGGCGTTACTGGCCATCTCTTCTGCAGCGCAAACAAAAGCTGCACCGGCCGCGGGTGCACCGTCCACCTCCAGCCTCGAACAAGTTCTCACGCAGCTTGACGCCGCCGCCGCAAACTTCAAGTCTGCGCAAGCGGATTTCCAATGGGATCAATACCAGAAAGTCGTGAACGAAACAGACGTTCAAAAAGGGAAGGTCTATTTCGAGAAGCGCGGTCACGAAACTCTGATGTCCGCCGAAATCACCGATCCTGACAAGAAAACCTTATTGTTCAGCGACGGCAAGATTCGCTTGTATCAACCGCGCATCGACCAAGTCACCGAATACTCCGCCGGCAAGAATCGCGATGAAGTGGAAAGTTTTCTCGTTCTCGGCTTCGGCAGCCGAGGGCACGATCTGCTGAAATCCTTTGACGTAAAGTACGACGGCCAGGAACTTGTGGACGGCGTAAAGGCTTCGAAACTCGAACTCACTCCCAAAGCGGCAAAAGTGAAAAGCATGTTCGAGCGCATCATTATTTGGCTCGACACCGCAAGGGATGTTTCCATAAAACAGCAGGCATTCGAGCCAAGCGGTGATTACCGCATCGCGAATTACACCAATATCAAAGTCAATTCGAAGATGCCTGAAGACGTTTTCAAACTCAAGACCACTGGCAAGACCAAGGTGGTTACGCCCCAATAGTAGTACACCGGTGTTACGGAACAATATTGCTTGTACAAGCAACGAATCGGTGTAATATCGCGTCTGAAAGAGGACAAGTCCTGCGTGATCTTATTGGTTCCCCATGGCAAAAGTTTTCACAATCCCAGTAGCTCCCGACCCCAGCAAGCGCCGGGCAATTAAGCGCACACCCGATCCCCGATACGTCGAGGGGCAGCGACTTTTGGTTGAGGCCATGACGTATTTGGCGAAGTCTGACCCCAAGAACAATCGCGACGCTGTGAATCTTCTCTCTGAGCATTTCCGCACGCGCTTCCGCATGAGCGATCACCCGTAAAGCTCTTTTGCTCTCAAGCTGCGATTTTCGCGACCGCTCTTTTCCCAAATCTCTCACGCAGGTTTTCGTAACTCGAGTGAAGCGCAGCCGCTGCAATGACCAGGATCACGGGGAAGCATTCCAGCATGTAGCGCGGTTCCGGATTTTCAATGGTCGAAAAGAACATGGTTCGCAGAAGCATAAATCCCAGTAGCAATCCATAACCGCGAACCGCGCGAAATCTGACCCCGACGACGGCCGCAGCTACCAGCAACAGATTCAACGTGCCGTATGCGATTGCAATCCACGACTCCAGCGGATCGTCGAATGTCCACCAACGTGGCTCGACGGGCAGCATCTCCGTCCGCGGACGCAGCCACATATCCGTCGCCCTCAGCATTGGCAGCCACACGTAATATCGCAACGGCTTGTGCGCAATGCGCTCGCGCGCGAGTTCAGCGAAACCCGCGTCAGTTTCCGGAGTTAGCATCAGTGTGTTGTTGAACTCGGACAGCAACTGTTCCGTGCGCTCGCGCTCTTCAGCAGAATCAAACGCTCGCGGCGGCAGGGAACTGAGGTAGACCGTTTCTCCCGGCGTTTCAGTTGACACTTTCCAGAACACATCTTCTACCGAAACATATTCCACCATCCACGTCTTCACCCAGTGGTTGAAGCCTGCGGGCACATATTCATCGGGAGAGTTGGCATATCTGGGAGCAAGCGGCTGAATAACGTGAAACATTCGCCAATTACGGACAGTCCAGGGAGCCAGCGGAGCGACCGAGATCACAGTTACGACCAGCGCAGCTGCGAAGTATCGCTTCCCATCGGCGTCCGAAACAGATCTGGAAACCAACCACAGCCCGATTGAAACTAGCAACAGTCCGCCGTCGGGTCGAAGCAAGATGCCCGCCCCGATCGCCAAACCGCTTCCAGCCCAAGCCCTCCACGCGCTGCGCTTTTCCTCAATCGCTCGCGTACCTTTCAGCGCCAGCAAAATCGCAAATGCAGTAAAAAAGATTGCCAACGTCTCTGTGAGCGGCAGCGCAATGTAGTTCGCCGTGAAAGGACACGCTGCCGCCAAGACGAACGCTACGCGCGCTGTCCCCTCAGACTGAAAAAATTCCCACGCAAGTGCCGCGACCACAAAGCACGTCGCCAGATCCACAAACATCTGCACATAAAGGATCGGCAGCATGCTCGTCGTGTGAAAAAGCGCAAAAATCGCGGCCATAAATGCCGGATACCCAGGCACTCGGATCAGAGTCGCCACGGGAACACCATTTTCCGTCAACGCAAACACGCCATGATGTAGCCAATTGTTGGCGATATCGGCATAGATCAGGGAATCGCCGTTGATGTTTGCGAATCGCACGATGAATAGCAGCCGCAGCGCGACTGCAGCCACGCTCCCGGCCAAAAATGTCCACCGATATTTACGAATCAACTCGCGCACGGAATTGAGTATAGATGCCCCAGCCATGCCTGCAATCGCCGTTTGACCTGCATCTCTCCCCGGCTTACGATTGAGTAACTACCCTCCCATGTCGAAGCCAATCTTCTATGATCCTGACCGACGTCGCTGGAAACGCCTGCGCACGTTATTGGATTTCGTAGGAATCGTCATCACGATCGTTATAGTGGTGTTTTTGATCTCGACTCTTCGCAGCGAAACGCTTCCGAACCTTCTTCTGCCGGACCAGCGCAAGCCCTATCACGCGTTGAAAGAAAAAGAAAAAGCCAGCCGCCGCAATGTCGCCAAGAAGCCGCCCAAATCCACGGGCGGTAATGCCGAAGCCGGCACTATCGGCGACGGCCCCCGCGCGGCCTTTTACGTCCAATGGGACGCGGGCAGTTTCTCCTCCCTGAAGCAATACTATCCGCAGATCGACATTCTCTTCCCGGAATGGCTGCACGTGCTCACGCCGGACGGCCGCGTGCAAGCCGTCACGAGCGAGAACAAACTTTTCGACATCTCTCAATCCGGCCGCATCCTCGCGCCGGACGACAAAGTCATGCCGTTCTTGAAGTCTGAGAACGCCGCCACGCAAGTGATTCCGCTGGTCAACAATTTCCAGCCTGTCACAAAGCAGTGGTTGGACAACATCGGCGAGTTCCTCAACAACGCAGATGGCCGCCGCAACTTCGTCCAGCAGATGGACGCCCTTATGGCCTCCGACAAATACAAGGGCCTCTCCATTGACTTCGAAGAGATCCCGCTGAAGTCGCAGCCCGGATACCGCGCTCTCATCAAGCAACTGTATGACGACTTCCACCCGCGCGGATTGAAGCTATACGTCAACGTCCCAGTGGACGACAAGGATTTCGACTACAAGTTCCTCGCTGCCAACTCCGACGGCCTCGTGCTTATGAACTACGACGAGCATCAATCCGGCGGCGGCCCCGGCGCTATCGCCAGCCAGGATTGGTTCGAGACCAACCTGCGTAATGCTCTTAAGGACATTCCCCGCGAGAAGGTCATGTGCGCCATCGGCAACTATGGATATGACTGGAGCACAACGCCGGGCAGGACCAAGCGCAGCGAACGAAAAGTCGTCAACGCGATTACTGTCTCCGCGCAGGAAGCATGGCTGTCAGCGAAAGAATCCGAAGTGGATGTTGAACTCGATCCTGACACGCTTAACCCACACTTCGCTTTCATCGAAGATGACAAGGTCCAGCATGACATCTGGTTTCTCGACGCTGTGTCCGCAGTGAACGAGATGCGCACAGCCAATCAGCTTGGCATTGACAGCTTCGCGCTGTGGCGTCTCGGTTCAGAAGACCGCTCGCTCTGGGCCATCTGGGACGCCCCCAGCTTGCCTGATATCGCGCAAAAATTGCGCCGCGTTCCGCCCGGACAAGACGTTGACTTCGAAGGACATGGCGAGGTCATGCGCATCGAGCAGAAGCCCCTCGCCGGAGAGCGCGTTGTCGGCACAATTGATTCCGATACTGGTCTCATCACGAGCGAGACGATGAAGTTGCTGCCGACTCCGTATCGAATCGCACAGTACGGATCGAAGCCGAAGACAGTATCGTTCACCTTTGACGATGGCCCTGATCCAACATTCACGCCACAGATTCTCGACGTTTTAAAAAGAGAGAACGTGAAAGCGACGTTCTTTCTCATCGGCATCCAAGCCGATAAATATTCCGGACTCACTCGCCGCATCTACAAAGAAGGCCATGAGATCGGCAATCACACTTTCACTCATCCCGACGTCAGCAGCATCGGCCGCCGATACATGGAGATTGAACTCAATCTCACAGAGCGATATTTCGCCAGCGAGATCGGTGTTAAACCTATCTACTTCCGCCCGCCGTATTCGGTGGACGAAGAGCCTGACACCGCAGATCAAGTGCGTCCGCTGGAGGTCGTCGAGAACCGCGGATACATCACCGTCGGCAACAAGATCGATCCCAACGACTGGCATGACAATCCCGCGCCCGCGCCGGAAGAAATCGTTGCCAGCGTGCTCGCCAGTCTCGACAAGGGCAACATCATCCTGCTGCACGACGGCGGCGGAAATCGCGCGCAGACCGTCCGCGCTCTGCCGTTGCTCATCTCCGAACTGAGAAAGCGCGGATACGCAATCGTTCCCGTCTCTGAACTATTGGGCAAGAGCCGCGAAGAAGTCATGCCGCACATCGCTTCCGGCGAGCAGTTCACGGCCAGCATTGACCGTTTTGCTTTCTTCCTCTTCTGGCTCGTCAATCAGGGGATTGTCGGCATCTTCTTCGTCGGCGACTTCCTTATGACCGGACGATTGCTCTTCGTCGGCGTTGCCGCCATTGCGGACCGCATTCGCGGTAACCATCCTGAATTGTTGCCCGGCGCGGAATCGTATCGGCCAACTGTTGCCATCATCGTTCCCGCATTCAACGAAGAGAAAGTCATCGAACGCACTCTGCGGTCGGTGCTCGCCTCGAATTATCCGAACATCAAAGTCATTATGGTGGACGACGGTTCCACCGATGACACTTATAACATCGCCCGCAAGCTGTTCACCGCCGAGATTGCCGATGGGCGTTTGCTCGTACTCACCCAGAAGAATGCCGGCAAAGCTGCCGCCGCGAACTTCGGGCTTCAGCATGTGAACGAAGAGGTCTTCGTTGCCATTGATGCTGATACCTTCATCGCTCCAAACGCCGTCGCTTACCTGGTCGCGCATTTTGCGAATCCAAAGATCGGCGCCGTCGCCGGCAATGCGAAGGTCGGAAACCGCATCAACGTCTGGACCCGCTGGCAGGCGCTGGAATACATCACTAGCCAGAACTTCGAGCGTCGCGCGCTTAATCTCGTCGGCGCTGTCAGCGTCGTTCCCGGCGCGATCGGCGCGTGGCGAACATCCGCGGTCAAAGCCGCTGGCGGATATCCGTTCGACACTGTTGCCGAAGACGCTGACCTGACTATGTCGCTTCTTCAGAGCGGATACGAAGTCCACTACGAAGACCGCGCTCTCGCTTACACAGAAGCTCCAATGAACGCTCGCGGACTTATGCGCCAGCGTTTTCGCTGGTCATTCGGGATACTGCAAGCGGTCTGGAAACATCGTTCCGCGTTCTGGCGTGGCGGAACGCTCGGCTGGATCGCGCTGCCCAACATCCTGATTTTCCAGATTGTGCTGCCGCTGGTCTCGCCTTTCATCGATCTAATGTTTCTCTTCGGAACACTGAATTACTTGATAGATCGCCACTTCCATCCCGATACAGCGAGTTCTGCGAGCTTCCAAAAACTGGTGTTGTTCTTTGCGCTCTTTCTCATCATCGACTTCGCTGCTTCGACAATCGCTTTCGCTCTCGAACGGAAACAAGCTCGTTCACCGCTGGATAAATGGCTGCTCAGCCAAGTCTGGTTGCAACGATTCGCTTATCGTCAACTGTTTTCCCTGGTGCTGTTCAAGACATTGAAACGCGCCTTCGACGGCCGCTCCTTCGCCTGGGACAAACTCGAGCGCACCGCATCGCTGACCCACGCTGGGACAAAGAGCAGCTAGCTATTCAGCGAAGCGCATCGAGAAATCGTCTTCTTAAAGTCTTCTTCTGATACGCAAAGATCCTCTTTTCTCCGAATCTCTTATTCACCGTCTTAGCCCCATAGCGTCCCCAAGAAAAGCCGTCGCCCGTTTCAGGAGAACGCAAGTCAATGAATTCCCAGCTGTCGTCGAGTGTTCCTGCAAAGGCATTCAAATCTTGGTCGCGGCTGGCTAGACAATCAGCATGACTGAGAACGCCCACATTTTCTGACCAGATTCTGTGGCTTAGCCTTTCGTGCACGTCATCGATTTCACTCTTCCATGGGGCGTTCCCGAACTTTAAGACCTCTTCAACAAAGTGCGCGAGGCTGTGAGTTTGAAAAACAATAACGGGGGCGTCGTGGCACGCATAGAAAATAGGCCCCCAAACCTTTGATTCCCGCGACAGGTCTACAACCCAAGAATTTCCAAATCCGTCGGCGGCAATTTCAATGCCATGAGTGAAAACTTCTTCGAGTCCAAATTCGCCTGTGCCGCCAGAGAAGTCGATCGAGTCAAGAACACCCTCAAAACCGCGTGCAAAACGGAACACCTCGCGCATCTCGTCCGGAATTTGGCACGGGATCTTAGCCTGTAGTGCGCGTAGCTCATCATCATTGAGTGGCGGAAGCAACTTAAAGGCTGTCTCGTTGCGGTCTTCATCGACGAAAACCTTTCCTTGTGCCTGCTTCAGAAGTTCAATAACGGAATTCATTATTCTCTCGTTATCTCCAACAAAGTGCTTGACCACAAGCCCTGTATCACGCGAGTGCACAGCCATATTAGCCCAGCGCTTCGGTTCTGGGTCTCAGCAAGGAAACAATCCAGTCCCGTAAGGACGACTGAGATAGAATGTCGCCGCCGTCGCAAGAAGGGATTGTCGAATGAAAACCAAATCTGTGCTCCTGATCGTCGCCCTGTTCGCTTGCTTCGCCCACGCCGCCGATTATCCCACGCCCAAAGAGGGCGACTACATCATCAAGGACTTCGCCTTTGCCAGCGGAGAGAAACTCTCTGAACTTCGCCTGCATTACCGCACGCTCGGCGAGCCGCAACGCGATGCGAAGGGAAACGTCACTAACGCCATCCTGATCCTTCACTCGACTGGCGGCAGCAGCGAGCAATTTCTGAACGACCGATTCGCAGCGGTGCTCTTCAATCTCGGACAGCTTCTCGATCCGGCGAAATATTTCATCATCATCCCTGACAGCATCGGACACGGAAAATCCAGCAAGCCCAGCGACGGGATGCATGCGCGCTTCCCGCGATATCGCTACCATGACATGGTCCGCGCGCAGCACCAACTCGTCACTGACCATCTCGGCGTCACGCACCTGCGATTGCTGATGGGCATGTCCATGGGCTGCATGCACGCATGGATGTGGGCTGAAGACTACCCGCAATCCATGGACGGCACTATGCCGCTCGCGTGCCTGCCGGTTGAGATCGCCGGACGCAACCGCATGTGGCGCAAGACCGCGCATGACGCAATCACGCTCGATCCTGATTACGCAGGCGGAGACTACAAGAAGCAACCTCGCGGTACTGCTACAGCTTTCCAAATACTCGCGCTCGTCGGGAGCAATCCTCCCGAGCGCCAGCGCCAATTTCCGACCGGCGCCGCCGCGGAGAAATACATGGACCAAGTCGCGCAGCTCACGCACGGTGAAGACGGCAACGATCTGGCCTACGCGCTCGACGCGTCACTCGACTACAATCCCCGCCCCAAGCTCGCGACAATCTCAGCTCCGCTGCTGGCCATCAACTTCGCTGATGACCTCATCAATCCGCCGGAGTTGGGGATCTTCGAGACTGCGATCAAAGATGTTCCACACGGACGCGCTGTCCTCGTGCCCGCCGGGCCGAATACTCACGGACACGGCACCCATACATCGGCCGAGGTGTGGAAGAACCATTTGGAAGCGTTCCTCAAGGAGACGGAGCGGTAGAGCAGCTGTCGGCTATCAGTGAGAGCGAAAGCTTTTAGCCGTCAGCCATCAGCCTTCAGCAAAGTCAAAAGCTGCTGTCAGCTATCGGCTGTCAGCTGTCAGTTAAACCAAGTTCAAGTGCGCCAAAGGGAGAAGTCAGAAGCGAATTCACAAAGTAGGACTATGGAAAACGTAACTAAGACTGAACAAGATGTCATCCGGGTAGCGGTTAACTTCGTCCTTACTTTGTGGGTTCTCCTTCTAGTTCCGTGGTTGCTGATGCTCCCGATTTCTGGCATGGCGTTTGATGCAGGACCAACCAGAGCAGCCTACATATTTGTGTGTTCTTTCTGGACGTATCCTGTCGCCGTGTTCCTTGCTGCTGTATTCAAGAGAAAGACTCCCTTGATTGTTGCGCTTCCGCTGGTAAACCTTGTAGGCGTCTTCTTAAATTAAGCAGCTAATCGAACGGCCGCAACTTTTACGCTTAGTTTGCTTTGTACCCAATTACTGCGCCAAGTTGTCGGTCTTCAGGCACCCCCCGGGACCACCCTCCCCTTTTGTAAGTTCCTCTGCGACACTAAGTTACGAAAAAACGGTCTGCAAAATAGTCAAAACAATGCACTTTGGGCTAAATTCCTCGTGGGACTTAGCTGTTAGCTCTCAGCTGTCAGTGAAACCGAAATCAAAGGCCTGCAGCTTTTAGCCATTAGCTTTTAGCGAAACCCAAAGTCAACGACAACAGTAAGGGCAGCTGGATCCGCAGAGCGGCGCTGTTTACTGGTTTATATCGGCGACCCTCCCCCCTCCCCCTGATATGAATGTGAATAGAATCATGATCTTGCGGACGGGGATATGGCGGAACTGTTGCAGGCATTGGAGTTGCAGGATCGATATCCGTAAAGACTGGCGGTTTGTGGCATTTTGCATTCGAAACAAAGGATTTAGCATCGCGATTTCGTGCCATATCACCGGTCCGAGATATGGCAGGATATGGGTTGATATGCGGAATGCGATTCTCGCCCAATGATTGCGCGATTACTCGAAAATGAATGGGCGGCCCGGGTCGCTCAAGCTACTATATCTAATAGCTAATACATTAATGCATTATATTTCTTTTCGGTGAAACGGTTAAGAGTAAGACAAGCCCCGATCCCCCAAGAGGCAACTTCGAAATAACTTGACGCCATCCAGTAAAGTCAGTAATTTCTGTAAGGACTGAAATGACAGAAAGAAAATCTAAGCCGCTCACGCCTGTGGTCCAACGATTCATTCTTCATTGGGGAGAGATGGGCTCGCGATGGGGAACCAATCGCACTGTTGCGCAGGTGCACGCGCTCCTTTATCTCAGCGCCCGTCCTATGCACGCCGAGGAGATTGCCGAGTCGCTTTCTGTAGCCCGCTCGAATGTCAGTGGCAGCCTTCGCGAGTTACAAGGTTGGGGGATTGTCCGACTTACGCATGTTCTGGGTGACCGTAGAGACCATTTCGAATCGCTAAAGGATGTTTGGGAGATGTTCCGCATCATTGTAGAAGAGCGCAAGCGGCGCGAAGTTGATCCGACAATCACCATGCTTCGTGATTGTGTCGCCGAACCTGAGACGAAAGCAGACCGCTACGTCAAAGACCGACTCGGAAACATGTTGGAGTTTTTCGAGACGATGCTCTCAGCGTATGAAGATGTTCGCCGGGTTCCGCCCAGCGCCCTCCGCCAATTTGCGCGCATGAAGGGCAGCATCAAGATGTTCACCGCAGGCAAGAAGCGAACGAAAGGGAAATAGCCATGAGGTCGAAGATCTCCCAACTGTTTACGTTTCAGGGCACAATAGGGCCGCGGCAGTACCTCATGACCGGCTGCGCGGCCTTCGTGCTGAAATACTGCGTTGATTCAATCGCCGCAGCTTTGCTCCTGCACGAACCATGGAAGCCGTGGCAGTACTTGAATCCTGTTGGAACAACCGCTTCACTGCTTGCGCTTGGAGGTGACGAGAAAAGGTTTTTCCTTGTCATGTCACTCATAGCCTTGCCATTCATCTGGTTGGGTGTTTCGCTTACCATCAGGCGGTTGCGGTCACTACAAGCGCCACTGGCGGTAGTCATTCTCTTCTTTGTTCCCTTTGTGAATCTCCTGTTCTTTCTGCTGCTGTCCATCGTTCTCCCCAAAGAAAATTTAGGATTGCCGCAAATAGAGCCAAGCAGCAGATCCCGTATGAACCATGCCGTGCTGGCGGTGTTAATCGCCGTGCCAGTCTGTCTGGCGGCTGTCTGGCTCGGCGCCGATCTTCTTACCTACGGATTGGGATTATTCATAGCTACGCCGTTCTGCCTGGGACTGGTTTCCGTAATGATCTTCACTTTGCGCGAGCCACGAACTTTAAGCCAGTGTGCCTGGGTTGCCATCTTCGCGTGCGTCGTGCCTGCATTCGTCCTGCTGTGTTTCGCTTTCGAAGGACTCATCTGCATCCTGATGGCTGCGCCAATCGCTTTGCCCCTAGCGCTTCTTGGGGGTTACGTAGGCTTTCAGATTCAATGGCTCTGCCGCTCGCCACGCGAGTCTGTTGCAATGCTCTTGCTTGTCTCCTTCTACTCGCCCGCGATGATCGGGACGGAGTCGAAAGTGAGACCTCCCGCTCCGGAGTTCGCGGTCAACACATCGGTTGAAGTTGACGCTCCACCCGAGCGCGTTTGGCAAAACGTGGTTTCATTTTCGCAACTGCCTGAACCGCGCGAACTTTTGTTCCGCAGCGGCATCGCATATCCCATCCGTGCAGAGATCCACGGCCGCGGTGTGGGTGCGGTCCGTTACTGTCAATTCTCGACGGGACCATTTGTAGAGCCAGTGACTGTGTGGGACGAACCGCGATTGCTGGAGTTTTCTGTCGCGCACAATCCTGCGCCGATGCATGAGCTATCGCCTTATTCAGATCTTCATCCGCCGCATCTTGATGGATTTTTCGTTTCCCACAAGGGGCATTTCTCTTTGACCGCGCTTCCCGGCGGACGGACGCGCTTGGAAGGGGTTACTTGGTATCAGCACACCCTATGGCCAACTCCGTACTGGCGCATTTGGTCGGACTTCATCATTCATCGGATACATCTGCGTGTTCTGAACCACGTTAAGAGTCTTTCGGAAAAGCCGCAGGCTTGAACGGCTTCCGTGCCATCTTCCGTCCCAGCGGGACGTGATGAAATTAGCCCAGCGCTTCAGCGCTGGGTAATCGCCCAATAACATCGCGAGTCCCAGAGGGACGACTGATCAGCCGAAGACATATTTGGGGTCGTATTCGATGCCATGTCTTTCCAATAACAGAATGAACTCTGCACAGAAATCCATTTTCTTGTGGTGACTCGACTGATTCTGAACATAGTGGATGGTCTTTGGCAGCTGTGATGAGCTCACGCTGAAGGCGCCGTATCCTTTTTGCCATACGAAGTCGCGGAGGTGCTTTTCGCGAAACCATTTTGACGAGCCGCCTTTGACAAGTTGGACCGCTTTTGCAACCGCCATATCAGCGGGCAGGGCCAGCAGCAAATGACAATGGTCTTCCATGCCGCCGATTGCGATCGGTTTCATGTGGTTTGTTCGCGCGATTCCGCCTATATATGGCCAGAGTAGTTTTTGGAATTCCGGGGTGATTTGTTTTTTTCGGTCCTTGGTGCTGAATACGCAGTGGATCACATTGCTGACGTAGGTGTGGGACATCGGCGGGAATTCTATCAGTCGTCCCTACGGGACTGTGTTCGATTAACGTCGGCAACCAGCGCTGAAGCGCTGTGCTAATATCATGCCGTGCCGAACGGCACGGCCATTCCTCCCTTGACATTTTCTCTGACTCAAGATATAGTCTAAGAATGTTACTTAACTATTAGTTAATATAAATGCATCCCGGCAACTCCTTTGCTTTCTATATTTTGATAGATAACTCCCGTGTTTCCGATATTTTCCAAACTTTCGGTCAGCAACTCCAATGTTTTCAATATTGTGCAAACAATCGGGGGGGGAGCAAACCTAACCGAATCCGAGATGCTAGGTTCCGCTCGACGCAGTACAGCTTTGAAATCGCGTGGTTTTAGCCGGCGCCGCACACCGCACTCTGGTTCTCGCCGCTGGTCAGACTTCGGTGTTTTATTCCGTGTAAATCCGTCTCGTCCGGTGAAATCCGTGGCGAGTAGCTTCAAGCGCAACTCTCACTCTTGCTAAAATAAGCTTTTGCACCTACATCGACCTTCCGCTCATCTGAGGACTCATGGCTACCTTCGCTGAAACACTCTCTCCTGCTGAAATTTTGAAAACTCCGTTCGTGAATGAAGCTTTTATTGACTTCTCGAAGGGCGAGAACGCGCGCGCGATGCGCGCTGCGCTGGACAAAGTCCGCTCTGAACTTGGACGCGAGTACGACCTGGTGATTGGCGGAGACGTCGTCCGCACGGAAGGCAAGATCAAGTCAGTAAATCCGGCGAAGCCGTCGGAAGTTGTAGGCATACATCAGAAAGCCGGGCCGGAGCAAGTTCAGCCGGCGATCCAAGCGGCGCTTGCGGCATTTGAGACGTGGCGCACGACATCCGTTGAAGAGCGCGTGGGACTGCTGCTGCGCGCGAGCGAGATCATCAAGCAGCGTCGGTTTGAGTTCAATGCCTGGCTGGTATTCGAAGTCGGGAAAAATTGGGCTGAGGCGGATGGCGACATCGCCGAGACCATAGATTTTCTGGAGTTCTACGCACGCGAAGCCATGCGGCTTGCCAATGCGGAGACGCCGGTGCAGCTTCCCGGAGAGCATGACCAGTTGCGATACATCCCGCTGGGTGTGGGCGCAGTGATCCCGCCGTGGAATTTTCCGTGCGCTATCATGGCCGGCATGACTGCCGCGGCGATCGTCTGCGGCAATACGGTTGTTCTGAAGCCCTCGTCTGATTCGCCGACCATCGCGGCAAAATTTTTCGAAGTGTTGCAGGAAGCGGGAATGCCGGATGGGGTGGTGAATTTCTGTCCTGGATCCGGGGCGACGTTTGGCAATGCGATTGTGGAACATCCTAAGACGCGGTTTGTTGCTTTCACCGGTTCCAAAGAAGTTGGACTCGACATTCACGCCCGCGCCGCGCAACCGCGCAAAGGACAGATTTGGATCAAGCGCACCGTGCTGGAGATGGGCGGCAAGGATTCCATCATTGTTGATGCGGATGCGAACGTGGACGCTGCGGTTGAAGGCGTGGCGCAGTCTGCATTCGGATTCTCCGGACAGAAGTGTTCGGCGTGCTCGCGTGCCATTGTGGACGAAAAGATTTATGACGTCTTCGTCGCGCGGCTGAAAGAGCGCGTCAACAAGATCTCTGTCGGCGATCCGGCGGAGAACAAAGCGATGGGCCCGGTGGTGAATGAGAGCGCGATGAAGTCCATATTGAGCTACATCGAAGCGGGAAAGAAAGAGGGAAGACTCCTCACTGGCGGTGGGAAAGCCGAATACGCCGGCGATGGATATTTCATCCAGCCGACCGTGATCAGCGATGTGCCGCCGAACGGGAAGATATCGCTGGAAGAGATTTTTGGCCCGGTGCTCGCGGTCATCAAGTCAAAGAATTTTGAAGACGCGATGGCGATCGCCAACAACACCGAGTTCGGATTGACGGGATCCATCTACACTTCGTCGGCGGAAAAGATCGAGCGTGCCAAGCGCGACTTCCACGTGGGGAATCTGTACATCAACCGCAAATGCACGGGAGCCATGGTGGGCGCGCATCCGTTTGGAGGGTTTAATATGTCAGGAACGGACTCCAAGGCGGGCGGTCCGGATTACTTGTTCTTGTTCACCCAAGCGAAATCTATAGGTGAAAAGCTGACATAATCCGGCTATTTGGCATCGAAGTTGACACTGCGGAGAGCCTGCCGCAGAATATGTGCAGGTTTTGTAAGGGTACTCCACCCTGAAGTAGTGAAAGACCCCCACTTATGGCAAGAATTTTGTGCGTGGACGACGAACCAAACATCGTTAAGCTGAAATGCGCGATCTTGGAAGCTGCCGGTCATCAGGTAACTCCCTGTACCTCTGCCCAAGAGGCAATCGAAATGCTGAAGATTGCCGAGTATGACGCCGTCATCACTGATTGGCGATTGGGCGATGCCAACGGCCGCGCCGTAGTCGAAGCCGCCAAAGACCATTCGAACATGCCCGTGGTCGTGGTCTCAGGATTCGTGAACGACGCGTTCCAAGCCGCTGAACCGCTGGCGGACCTGTATTTGGAAAAGCCGGTGAATCCGGAGGAGCTGGTCACGATTGTGAATGAGTTGCTGAAAACGGGAGAGAAGACAGCTTCGTAATTACCCACCCTTTGCTCAGAGTGGGGCACCCGTTTTAGTGCAGGCTGGCGCTGGTGGCTGAGGCGGCTTCGAGAAGTATCCGGTGATGGATGGTGAAGAGAGCCAACTCCAACCGGTCAGAGACGCCAATCTTGTCGTAGACATTCCGCAGATAATTTTTGATCACCTGCTCCGTTGTGCCGAGCGTTGTGGCGATTTCCTTGTTCTTGTATCCCTGAACGATCAGCGCAACGATCTTCAATTCCTTGGGGGTCAGACGATCGCGAACGCGGGCGCCGACTGCGTCGTTCTCAGTGTTCTCAACTTCCGCTTCGCCGGTCTGTAGATAGTTCTCGCCCTTGGCAACTGTGCGAACGCAATCCACCAGCGCCGGTCCACTCACATTGCGGAAGATCACGCCGTTGACGCCGTTTTGCTGGAGATTGCCTACGCTCTCCTGGCTGTCTGCGACGATTATCAATCTCGTCTTGTGTTTCTTGGCGACGGCAGCAATCTCTTGCAGGTTTGATTTCAGGCTTTCGGAAAATATGAGCACACCCGCATGGAAACTCGACAACGCTGACTTCAGCTTTTCATCGCAATCAGCTTGCGCGACGACGCGAAGATCATCTTCCACCGCGAGCACTTTAGCAGCGCCTGCGCGGAAGATCGCCTGATTGTCAGCCAAGATGATTTTCAGCATTTCCCGTTTCCGTTATAACTTGCGAACAAATTTGTAGGAGTCGATCACGCAACCGATTCCGCTCTTCTTGCTTTTCTTCGAACCCTTTTCTATCTCGGCGCGTACCACTCGGCCTTTGCATACCACTTCCACGTCGCAATCGGTTCCCACCATCTTCGCCGGGAGGACGATATCGAACTCGATCTTCGAGCCGATCTCCAATTTTGAGTCGGCTTGGATGTAAACTCCCGCGCCGCTTACGTTCGTGGTCTTCGCCGAAAGCGCGCTGGCCGACTTCTTGGCTCGCAGCTTGATCGGCAATGTGAGCGGAAATCGTTTTCCTGTGCGCGCGTCAGACAAATGACCTCCAGTCAAAGCGCGCAGGGGGTCAGCGCATCGCTGTGGAATGGCTTAGTGTTAAAAGGGTTTATACCACGAATCGAGAGGATTGCCGATAGAGGAAATGCCCGGCAACCGGCGCTGAATCCGCGCTAGTGCCGAGCAGATTATGCGAGGCAATTATTCCAAGTCGTACCAGCCGCCGTAAGTTCGGCGTTCACGCCCGGCAAAGAAGATTCCGCCGAGGCTGTATCCGATCGCTAACCCGATGATGGCGAGCACACCCGAAGCGGTCGCCATGTATTCGCGGGCATTGGCTTTTACATCGAGTTTATGTCGCAGCACGTCTCGCAGGTCGCCGACAGCGCCATGCAGTTTTTGCCGCTGTTGAGCGGCGCGAGCTTCATACACATCTACTGGTAGCGGTTCTGAAGTCATGCTGCCCTCGCTTCATCTTTGATCCATCGCTGGTCTTGCTTCAGGACTTCCATCGTGCGGTTTGGCGCCAGGCTCTCGGCCGTGAGTTCACGATAGCCAAGATATCCGAGGATGCCGGCGACGATCCCATACACAACCGTTACGATCAGCGCGCCGAAGAACCACGCGTATTTTGAATCCATGGATTCAGCGATAACGGCGACGATGGCATATGTCAATGCGAAGAATGCGCCTAGCCCCATCAAAGCTGCTGCGCCCAACATCGGCAGCGAGACTTTGAACATGTGGACCTTTTCTTTCACTTCCGCCATCAGCATTTCGTAGCGGGTTGTCGCAAATGCGCTGAGATCGTTCTTGATCTCCTGCAACACTTGCGTCAGAGTTTTTTCGTTGTTGTAAGTATGGTTAGCCACGATTCTCCTTCCATGCGCGCAATCCCGCGCCAACTACGATTCCTGCCACTCCGGCGCCGAGGATGACTTGCAGCGGATAATCCTGCACAGCGCGGCGTTGCAGATCTGCTGCTTTGTATCGCGCCTGATTGAGTTTGTGCTGTGCCGTGAGCTTCGCGTCGTCGAGGGATTCGCTGACGGAGTCGCCGGTTTCAGAGGTTTTCTGTCGGATCACTGACTGCGCCTCGTTGATGCCGTCCTTTGCCCGATACCTGATCTGTTCCAACGTGCCGACGATCGTGCCCACTACCCATCCGATCTTCCTTGCCGGCTCGGTCAATGCGGTTCGGCGATCGCCATACGCGTATGCACGATAGTGCGACTCAGAAGCATGCTCTGGGAGTTCGGGCGTATCAGGATAATTCGAAGAATTGGGGATGTCGGCACTGCTGTATCGTCCCTGGGGGTCGGGCATGTGTGTCCTCCGCGGAGAGTGCGCCTGTGTTGTTCTTTCAGGCAAGCCACTTCCTCAATACTCTGATGTGACTTATCGCGGCAGTGTTTTACTCAGGCAGAGAAGGATTGAGAGCTGCTGCCAATCCTTGAGAGCTGCTGCACATCCTTGGTCACACAACCTCTACTTCTCGCCGACTTACTATGCCGAGTTTCGTTACTCAAGACACCGATTCTCACCGCCACTTCAGCTACTCTCGCCGCCCCTGCGGTGACATTGGCTGCAACCCTCGAAGCGCAAAAGTTCTCAGTGCCCGTCGCAAAGGGCCTGGCAAACAGGATTACGGATACTGCGCCACGAACCGCAGGTCGCGATATCATCGATTTCGAGACTGGCGACGTGGGGTACGTGCCGCAAACCCTGCCACACTACATTGAAAATACCGGAGACACGGACTTGCGTTTTCTGGAGATGTTCAGAGCTGACCACTATGAGGACATCTCACTTTCAGAGTGGCTGTCGCACACTCCTCCGGAACTAGTGATGGTACATCTAAATATTGACCGGACGACTTATGACGAGATCCCAAAGGACAAGCTTGTGGTCACGCCACGGTAAAAAGCAAACAGCGGGAGGCAATGATGCTGGAGACAATCGATAAGTCTGCTGATCAAGTTGTGGATGTCACGATCAACGGCATGCAATATAAGACGAATTCTCAAGAGCGATTGGTAGATGTCATTAACCGTGCCGGAATCAAGCTTTCGCAGGTTTGCTATCACCCACAGTTGGGACCAATCCAGACCTGCGACACCTGCTTGGTTGAAGTGGACGGCAATCTGGTGAGGGCCTGCGCAACCCCAGTCTCATCGGGGATGAAGGTCTTTACAACTTCTCCAGCTGCTGCGAACGCGCAAAAAAAGGCCTTCGATGTCATCCTCAGCAATCATCTTCTCTACTGCACCGTCTGCGACAACAATAACGGCAATTGCACGATCCACAACACTACCAAGCAATTGGCCGTCAACCATCAAGCGATTCCGTTCAAGAAGAAACCATACGAGATTGATAGTACGAATCCCTTCTATCGGTACGATCCCGATCAATGCATTCTCTGTGGTCGTTGCGTCGAAGCATGCCAAAATCTGCAGGTGAATGAAACGTTATCCATCGATTGGGAATCGCCCCACCCTCGCGTGCTTTGGGACGGTGGCTCAACGATCGGCGAGTCCAGTTGTGTCTCTTGCGGACATTGCGTGACGGTTTGCCCGTGCAACGCACTGATGGAAAAAACGATGCTTGGCAAAGCCGGTTTTATGACCGCGCTGCCGAAACCCGTTTTAGAAGTCATGATTGACGCGGTGAAAGCGCTCGAACCGATGACCGGTTATGCACCGATCATGAAGGTTTCCGAAGCCGATGCAGCTCTGCGGAAGCACCGGGTTCGCCGCACTAAGACTGTTTGCACCTATTGCGGAGTCGGTTGCAGCTTTGAAATGTGGACCAAAGATCGGCACATATTTAAGGTTGAGCCGCATGACGGTCCTGCGAATGGCATCTCCACCTGCGTCAAGGGGAAGTTCGCTTGGGACCACGTCAATAGCACTGACCGTCTCACGACTCCTTTGATCCGCGAGGGTTCGGGATTCCGCGAGGCAAGTTGGGAAGAGGCTCTCACGCTGATCGCAACCAAGTTCAAGCAGATAAAGGATGAGACTGGGCCGGATTCTCTCGCCTTCATTTCTTCCTCCAAGTGTACGAATGAAGAGAGTTATCTCATGCAAAAACTCGCTCGGGCAGTGATCGGCACCAACAACATTGATAACTGTTCACGATATTGCCAGGCTCCGGCAACCATGGGTCTCTTCCGCACCGTAGGATATGGCGGCGATTCCGGTTCAATATCTGATATCGCTAAAGCGGATCTCGTGCTCATCATCGGCAGTAATACCGCTGAGAGTCACCCGGTGCTTGCCACCAGAGTGAAGCGTGCACACAAGACGAAAGGCCAGAAGCTGATTGTGTCTGACATTCGCGAGCACGAAATGGCAAAACGGGCGGATATCTTCCTGCGTCCGCACCCCGGCACTGATCTTGTCTGGTTATCAGCGATCAGCAAGTATCTTCTCGATCAGAATCTCGCGGATTCCCGTTTCCTGACTGAATGGGTGAATGGAATTGATGAATACAGAACCAGCCTGGCGCAATTCACCATGGAGTATGCAGAGCGGGAGTGCGGCATTTCAGCGGAGACACTGAAGAACGTGGCGCACATCATCGCCGAACAGGACAAAGTATGCATCCTCTGGGCGATGGGCGTCACTCAGCAAAGTCAAGGCTCAGACACTTCTACGGCAATCTCCAACCTGCTTCTGATCACCGGCAATTACATGCGTCCAGGTACTGGAGCTTACCCATTACGCGGACATAATAATGTACAAGGTGCGAGCGATCACGGTTCGATGCCCGGTCTCTTGACGGGATACCAATCGGTAGATGATCCAGAGGTGCGTGCGCGTTTTGAAAAGGCCTGGAAAACCAAGTTGCCTTCCACCAAGGGACTGGATAACCACGAGATGGTGGACGGCATTCAGAGCGGCAAATTGCGGGCGATGTACCTGATCGGCGAAGAGATGGCGATCGTCGATTCGAACACGAATTACGTTGAAGAAGCCTTTTCGAAACTCGAGTTCATGGTCGTGCAGGACCTGTTCTTCAGCACTACATGCGAGTTTGCGACCGTGGTGCTCCCGGCATCGCCAAGCCTGGAGAAAGAAGGCACTTTTACCAGCACAGAGCGGCGGATACAGAGACTCTACCCGGTGTTTGAACCGCTCAAGGGCAGCCGCCCGGACTGGCAGATCACCCAAGATGTCGCCAACGCTATGGGCGCGAATTGGGATTACAAAGATCCTTCGGAGATTTATGACGAGATCGCCGCGCTTACTCCTCTTTTCGCCGGAATCGACTATAAAAAACTTGAAGGCTTCAAATCTTTGCAATGGCCAGTCGCAAGTGATGGCACTGACGAACCTCTTCTCTACACAAAGCGGTTTCCCTTTCCGGACGGTAAGGCGCGACTCTTCCCGCTCTCATGGACTGGTCCGGTTGAAGTTCCCGATGCCGAGTACGACCTTCATCTAAACAACGGAAGGCTACTGGAACATTTTCACGAGGGGAACCTTACTTACCGCGTTCCCGGAATCAAACAAAAAACTCCGGACACATTCGTGGAGGTCTCTCCGGAACTCGCGCAAGAGCGTAGCATCACCAGTGGGACATGGGTTCAACTGATCTCCCGCTATGGCCGAGTCCGCGTTCGCGCTCTGGTGACCGATCGGGTCAAAGGCAAAGAACTGTATATGCCGATGAATTCCACCACTGTTCCAGTGAACTTGCTCACGGGCAGTCACGTGGATCCGCAGACCCACACTCCTGCCTATAAGGACACGTCGGTTCGAATGCGCGTCCTCGGAGAAATAGGTGAGAGTCCTTTGCCGCGCATCAACCATAGGTTCGGACATCCCACGCCACGAAAAGGGGTGGAAGTCGAACGAAAGTGGGAACGGCAGGATTACCGCTTCCCAGGTCAAGAGTTAGTGCAGATTCAAATCAAGTGAAGTCAAGACTTCCAAATCTAGCCGCAGTACAAGGGCTGTGCGATAATGAGGCTGCCCAGAATGGAGCAACTGACACTAGAACTGACACCATCGGTTTTAGTGACGTTCAAGCAGGCAATGCCAGATTGAACTAAGTTGCTCTGCCGCAAAAAGTTACTTCCCAATCGCCGGGATGGCGGAACTGGCAGACGCAGCGGACTCAAAATCCGCCGGGCCTTGCGCCCTTGGGGGTTCGATTCCCCCTCCCGGCACCATTAATCAACAACTTAGAGCATACTGCGGTACGTTTGCGGTACAACTTCACTGCAACAGCTGATTAACAACTCCGTCATGAGCAACGCGCTTCGACTCTGAAGGCGCATTACCGTAAACGTTCAGCGTGGTAGTGATCGATGCGTGACGCATCAACTCTTTCTGTACATCCATTGAGATTTTCGAATCGCCCAACAGGGAACGATACGTGTGCCTCAATGCATGCCACCCGATTGCCCCAATGCCGACCCGAACAGCAGCTGGCGTGATGTAGTTTTGCTGCAAGCTACGCCCAGGGTATGGCATTGCACCGCCCGACTTAGGATCCGCAAAGACCCAATCAGTCTCAGCCCTGTATGGCGTAATCGCTCTCCAAGCGAGAAGAGATTCAGCGAGCTTCTGATTGACCGGAAGGATGTCATAACTGCTCGGGGTTTTCACCTCGCCAACATGACCCTCGACAATCGCCCGTTGAATCGTTACGACCTCGGCAACGAAATCGAAATCTCCCCACTTCAGACCGAACAACTCACTACACCGTAGCCCAAGACACGCGCACGTTACCGCCATAGTTTTCAGCGGCTCCCATGACAGTTCCGAAAGCAACAGCTTCCATTGCATGAGAGTGATTCCGCGGCGCGTCTTTTTCTTAACCGTCGCTCCAGCGATACGAACCAGAGCCATCGGGTTACGTTCCGTTTTCATCCATCCCCGCCGCATGGCTGAATCGAAGAGAATGTGCATCAGGCTTCGAAGATGACATTTCGATTTTCCTGAAAGCTGCAATCCCTTCAACCATGTTTCAAACTCAGCAGGAGTGACAGAGAGCATATTCACACCATCCCACTTGGGCCTGATGTGATTCTGTAACTTCGCCAAGTATCCACGCCGCGTTGAGTGACGCTCCGGAAGATCATCAGCGATGTAAGCGTCAATGACCTTGCCGAATGTAACGACCTCACCTTGAGGACGGCTCAGGATTTCGTCTTTGTTGATTGCTATGCGTAGCGACTCAGCCGCACGCTTCGCCGCCGACAACGATGGCAACTCCCGAAAGGTCCCTATCTTCTTCGAACGATGTTTGTCGCCTTCCCACCACCGGAAGAAGTAAGCCTTCTTTCGATTGTCGGGTTGCACATGACCGTTCTGATATTGCTTTGCTCGCCTCATTACATTGGTCTCCCTTGAGGCGGCAATTGAGAGTTGGAGGATTCTATCTGCTTTCTAATCCATTCATCCAACAATGACGCGCGGAATTTCCATAGCCGACCAATTTGCATCGCTGGAATCTGACTAGCGACGGCCATGTTTGTAACTTGACGGCGAGACACACCGATGATCTTGGCTGCGGCAGCGGCATCAATGAGAGGTTCGCAGTTCATCTCAATTGCTCCATTGCTCTTGAAAGGTCAAGGTGCGTTTGTTAAATGTCAGTTCGAGTCTGACGTCTGAGTCTCCGAAGCGCTGCTTCGGAACCAAAAGCAACGCGGGCCGGTGAAGAACGTTGTGATTTTGCCTTTCAACTGGCCGATGTAGCAGAACGCAGGTGGCTGCGTCCTGGTATATCTCTCCGGTTTCCTTCAAGTCGTCTGCCGTTGGCTCTCTGTCTTCCTGTCCATTCGGTGCCTTGCGCAGTTGCGAGAGCGCAATCACTGGTACGCCCGTAGACTTAGCAAGTTCACAGACAGCGTTGGAGGCTGCTGCTACGCGCTCGAGGTTTGTTTGCCGCGCCTCACCGCGCATACGCTGCAGATAATCCACCACAAACAGATCAGCACCCCTAGTGGCGTGCAGCCGTGCTCGGGCTACCAAGTCGCTTGCGGTAAGATTCCCAGTCTCATCCAGCACGAGTGGTAGTTTGCAGACCTCGGCAGTCCATTCCTGTACTTGCTCTAGCTGACTGTCGGTGAGTTCTCGCGGATCACGCAACTTGTAAAAGGGAATTGAGCCCTGTCCGTAAGCCGCTACCGAGCAGCTCAGTACCTGCTTCGCAGTCATCTCGAGAGTGAAGATGACCACCCTTTTTCCTTGCATTGCATTCGCCAAGGCAATCTGCCGTCCCAAGGCGCTCTTGCCGACCGCCGGTCTTGCTCCAATTACCCAAAGTTCCGACTGCCTAATGCCCGTCGTGATTTTGTCCAGTTCTGGTATCGCGGTAGTGAGCCCAATCACATCGTTCTTTATCTTGCGGATGGCATGCAATTCGTTCAGCCACTCAAGTCCCACTTCAGGAAGCGCAAGCGCGGTTCGCCTGTAACCGCGAGCAACCAACTCTGAAACTTGCTGCTGTAGTT
Source organism: Terriglobales bacterium (assembly GCA_025462725.1). Classification (GTDB taxonomy): domain Bacteria; phylum Acidobacteriota; class Terriglobia; order Terriglobales; family Acidobacteriaceae; genus JAICLA01. The sequence goes on from JAOAPE010000011.1 coordinate 383,771, forward strand.
CTCCTAACACTTCGTCAGGAGCGTTACCATCCATTGATTTCGTGATGACGCCGTTTGCGGCCGAAATGAGGTCCCGGGATCGAGACCTATCGCGCACAATCTTTGCGTACTCCTCAACACTGCGCTGATGTGGCACGCCATCGATCAGGGAAGCAACATATGCGGCCCCGCCAATACTGTCCGCGGATTTGCCGAGCGCGTTAGTCACTGTGAGAATGTCGATTGGCTGCCCATTCTTCGATAGCTTGACCATCGCATTCAATATCTGGCGGTGAGACTCCAGGTAGAAATCATTGGGTCCTACTAACTGCAAAGCTTCATTGCAGAGCGCCCCCTCCAGCAGGATGGCGCCAAGGATGGTCTTTTCAGCATCGATGCTGGCTGGCAGCGCAGTTTCAATGTCCTGATACTTGGTGTTCATTGAATCGCCTCCCGCTGCTCCCGAATCTGCGCTGGGGTCAAAGAACCCGGTTGAACTTTGCCGGTGTTGCTGGGCGCAGTATTCCACCACCGCTCCATTGCCTCGTAACTGCCGAACAGATGACCTTCCCATTCGCAGTATCTTTTACCGTTCGTCTTCGGATCTCGTCCCATGTGCCAATCAGAACTTGCAATACCGTCGATGGCACGTTTCATCATCTCCATAGCCTCGCCGTTATCGTTGCCAACCTTGGACAGACACTCCTTCATTCGAGCAATCCCCTTGCGCTTACGTACAGCAGTGAAAGCGTACGTGCTGGGCTTACGCTCAGTGACCTTCAGGTAGTAATTCCAAACCTCCCCCAAGCCCTTTAGCACTTCAGGATCTGTATCTCTCTCAGGGTTAGTTGTTATAGGTATTGGAGATGCAGATGCAGATGCAGAGCAGCTTTCCGGTGCAGGTTCGGTAGCTGCTGGGTGTTCCGGCGGCACTGGTTCGGTACTAGTTCGGCTGTACCGAACATTTGCGCGCGCTCGCTGAGCTTCACTAAAAGCCTTTTGTTTCTCGAAGGTTCGCTGCAATCCGTGTTGTTCAAACCAGAGGCCATCGGCGCTCAATTTCCAAGCACCGGCCAGAAGCTGACCTTTGATTCGTTGCCAGTCTTGCTCCGATGGGTTCCGTAGACGGTTGCGGATTGCTCTCTCGTCGGTAGAGATTCGGTAGCCTTCCGGTGAAGCTGCGGCGGCACACATCAAAATGACGTGTGCCCCCACTGAATCAAGATCCATCGCCGTAACGTGATCATCTGCAGCGAACTGCCTTGGGTAGAACTGAAACGCAGGTGATCGGTCTTTCATCATGCCGCCTCCGGTGTTTCAGTTGATGGTGGTGTTGGAGCGGTAGACTCCGGCGGCACGCTTCCTGGCGTGGCTGGCACGATTCTGAACCATGAGTACCGCACACCATCAATCCTCTCGGTTCTGTTTTCTATGTTGTGGCCCTCGGCTCGCAATTCGTGGATCCGAGCTGAATACTGAGCAATTCCCATCTCCAGAATTACTGGTAGCGGAACCCAGTGGTTTGGAGTTTGGTTCAGTCGTGACAGGATTCTTTGCGCCTGAGTTGGCTGTCCATTAGGCATGGGACACCTCTCCAATCATTCGCTGAAGGCTGGACTCCATAGCCAATAATTCAGCAATCAAAGGATCGCCCGCTAACCCTGCGGCCTTGTGCACCAGCATCCTTGCTTGACCGATATGTGCTGCTATCAATTCTTCTTTCGTGTTATAACTGTTCATCCCTGTATCCCTTTCTAAAGCAAATACGGCGCCTTCCAGGGCGCCGTTGTTATTTACAACCTCGATTGTTTTGGAACTGTTAAGCTTTCGCTTCGCGAATAAATCGCCGTAACTCTGACTGCTCTATCAACAAATCCCTTCCTATTCGCACTCCTCGAAGGAGTCCGTCGGCGACATATTTCCGCATCGTCCAATGTGAACGTCGGATGATTTGCGCTGCCTCATCCAACGTCAGCAGAGGCTCAAGTAGCACTGCGTCGGGCTGTTTTGGCTCTGCGGTGATCAATTGCGTGTTCATGTTGTAGCCTCCCTACCTTTGAGCATGGTGAAACTGTGTTGTTTTCAGAGCGGCTCCATCAGCCGAGAATGTTGCAATCCACTCTCCGCCTTTATCAGATTCAGCTTCCGAAATCATCACAACGGCCTTATGAGAGTCAGTCCGCTTTGGTTTTGCCAATCGAGCAGAGCCAGAAGCGATCTCCTTCACTGCTCGAGCAGCTCCCCAGTGCCGATGGTTGCGACAGTCTGCAAGGAAACCCTCATGTTCCACTGAGTGGGCCTCCACCTCGTTCAAAACGCAAACTCTTTGCTGTGACCTTGCGGGCATACTTCGGGTGTCCCTCCTACGTAGTGCGTCAAGACTTGGCGTCCTGAAGTGCCGCTAGCGTTGCTAGCAATGACACCTTAGCGCAGGGGAGACACCTCAACAGCCTGTGTGGCTGACATTGGTAAGTATTTGTGGGGAATGAAGAGAATAGCAGCCAACGGCGCGGGTTCAAGGCCTAGTGGTAAGTAGTTGATGGTATGTAGGTGGTAAGCGGTAACAGGTGACGCGCAGGTAAATCTCTAGTCCAATAACTTGTTGGCGCGCATCTTATTTCGTACCTTGGCAATTATCGAGTTGATCTTTCCGCGGTGCTCCGTGCTCTTGTACGCGGTGTCGAATTGCCTCTCCTGGCCAACCTTCCACCGGCATTCAATTCCATCATCGTCCAACATTCGACAGATCTCTAACGCGGATGCCTGAGGCTTCTTCGTTAGAACGACGCAGATCGCACGTTTCAATTCCGATTTAAAGATCAGAGCAGCTTTCGTCTGTTTCGTTTCAGGTTTGCTGATAGCTGGCTCTCTTAAGGCCAGGGCGATGATCGGCGCAGCAAGTACCTCTTTGTCAGCCTGCGCAAACAGGGGTTCTGAGGAGAGGAGTGCCTCGATTTCCAATGACTCACAGGTCTTAACCGCAGCATCCCAGCCGTTCTTGCAACGAAGATTATCTTCTAACGCCAGCCTGACTCGACCTTTAGCGGTCACGTCGGCGATGGATGTTTTAATACCGCCCTCTGTTGCGTGTTGCACTTCTTTAGCGAGAGCGCTATTGACCGCTGCTTTCGACTGCTGTTTCCACGCTGTAATTGCCTCTGAGACGAATCGCAGCTCGACAATATAGCCTTCTGGGTCAAGCCGCACTCTCTTGCACAGAGCGTCCTTTAAGACCTCATCGGCCAACGACAGATTAGCCTTGAGTTCTCTTATGCCGGGTCCCTGATGAATTTGCTCGATGAACTGAAGCCATTCATTTGATCTTAATAGCTCGTCTTTTCGCGGGTGGTGATCATTGGAGGGATCGTTGTACACAACAAGTGACCATACCAACTTATCCATTGCCTGTTCTGCATTGGTTGGCGTGGCAATGTGGGCATCGACGAGGTCCACCATTCCGGGCATAAGTCTGGCAATAATGGCCTTTATCATTTGGGCCATCAATGATTGATCGGCGAACTCCCGAATAGCACGATTTAGTATGGTGCTGGCCGAGGGATGTTTATTGAACAGCACAGGAATATCTGGTGGGATCCTCGTAGGCTTGGACGGCGATGAGACGTAGCCACCGCCGCGAACCGGCGAGATTGGTTGTGGTGCCCGGCTGATTATTGGTGCCTGTGGCTTGTCTGACATGTCACCTTCCCGTGACTTTCCCATTTTGTTGTGTTCTGGAAAGCGAGGGTGGGAAGACCCTCGCCTTGTCGTCATCGGTAATGAGCCGCTGACTATCCGAGTTGCTGAAAACATTATCTACCCTCGCGTTTCAAGGGCAAAGGCGAATCTCTGGAACTATGCTGCTTTTGGTATAGATTGTGCTGCGCTTGCCGGCGGGCGCTTAGGGTCCATGAGTGCAGTCAGCACTTCGGACGCGCAACCGAACATGTCTTTCCATATCTCACTGCCGGTGAATCGGAAGACTGGATACCCGAGCGCCTGCAAATTCCTGTCGCGCTTCTTGTCGCTCCCCGCTTGCTCACTGGTGCGCTCGTGAAAATCGTGCCCGTCGCATTCCACAATAACGGCACGCTCCCAATTTGAGTCCGGAGAATCCCGATAGATAATCAGTAGGTCTACGCGGTGTTTTCCCAGACGTGCTTGCGGATAGAAACAAATGCTCTTCGTTCCATTTGTCCACCACTGTTTAATGAACTGCTGACCATAGACCACGTATGGAACCTTTTCCCTGGCTGCAAGAATCAAGGCCCCGGCCATTGCGTACTCGATCGGTGATTCACTCGAGGACTCGAGAGACTCTATGAGTCGCGGTACATCTAGCCTGGCTGACTGCGATAACAGGTTTTCGGTCATCGTTACGCTAAACTCTGAACTCTCATCAGCAGGTTGCAGCGAGCATGACGGGAGATTGTTTCTCTCCTGAAACGACCGGAAGCTTTGCTTGAACTGCATGGCCCATTGTCGGTGGGGCTGCATTGTCTTTCTCTCCTTTATGAAAGGGGCTACCCAGCTAGCCCCTCTTTGTGTGCATCTACTGTTGTCGACCAGAGCCGTTTCAGTATCGTTTTATTCGCTTGCCTTGCCGACATACCTGAATTGAGCAGGTAGGTCCGCGCGGCGGTGATGCCATTAAATTGCAGGATCTCGTCAAGATCGGCGGCTTCTGCTTTTGCGTTTCGCATTGGCTGCCTCCTGCTTCATGCGCCGCTCCCGGAGCCTTGCCTTACAGAAAATGCGGTTGGCGCAAACAAGCTGGCCGCGCTTGTACCAGCCTGCGAATGGTTCCTCGATGTCGAGGCTCAGTTCTGCATTGCAGAGTGAGCACGTGCCAATCGTGGTATATGCGCCAACGTTTATAGATTCGATCTTGTTCTTTTCAAATTCCTTGTAGGTGAATGGTGGTTTGTGGAACTGCCCGAACTTTCCAAGATAGCGGTTATATGCTGGCCGGAAAATCCCACGCGGTAGCGTCTGTTGCTTGCTGTCTCTCATGGTGTCCTTTCGTGTTAGCCGTTAAATGGGGGCGGTGTTCTGCCCCCATCTGGTGCTTTTTTTAGGCGGTCTTTTGCCGAATCGAGTGGTTGTGATTCCTGAGAACTACAACACCATCAACATTCGGTGAGTACCCGAAAGCACTCGGTGGGTGGGGTTGGTGGCGCACGCGAGCAGTTGCTTTCCGCAGCTTGAGGCTCAAGCCAAAGGTGAGGATGGCGTCCAGCGTTTTCACTTGGGATAGCATTTGCGCTTCGCCAGCACGTGCCAAGATCGCAAGGGCGAACTCTTCCACCCATTCGACGGTGAGGCTGTCGATTGGGGCAGCGCAGAACCATTGGTTCAATGATTCGACGTTGGCGGCGAGTCTTGCGTTCTTGTCGGCGGTGCGGGTAGGGATGTTGATAGCGAGAAATCTTTCAGCAACACTGCCAAAGAGTTCTGCTCGTTCGTTTTGCTTTCTCATTTGGTTACCTCTTCTGCCATGTAGGCGATTGAGGCACGCGTTGTAGGATTTGAGGAGGAGCGGTTGCGTGCGTGTACGCTGCCCTCTTTGGCTGGCTGGGTGTTGAACGCACTCAGTCCAGCCGACAGACCGCCGCAAGTCAATTCCTGTAGAGCCGGATTGATTGGCGCAAAGTCGATATAGGGATGTGGAGATCACAGGACATCTGTTGCAATGCGAATGTCCTCGACTGAATGTCCGGAATGGGAGGGGCGTTGCTGGAAGCTATGCTCGTGTGAGTGAGCGCGAGCTTTGGTTTATGCAGTTGTTGAGTGGCTAACGAAATACTGTTACGGTTCTTAACAGCCATAGTTGCCTCCTTCTAGGCGACTTGGTTAGCGTCGTATCGGTGTTCAAGCACCGGTGCGGCGCGTTATTGTCTAGGCCTTCTTTGGTCTACCTCGGCCTTTGCGGTAGTTTGCTTCTTTGAAGCGTCTTGCCCGTTCTAAATCACGGTCAGTCCACAAGCGAATGCTCTGACCACCGTTCTCGTGTCGCTTTGGTTCTGGCAGCTTTCCAGCTTCCAACCACCGCAACAGAGTCTTTTTGACAACCCCGATCTTCTTCGCTACTTGAGCAGTTGAATATGCAACCATAATGTGTACCTACTATGGACATATTAGATTCAAATGTCAAGGGCGAATTATCGGCTTCTACTCCTCAGCACCGCTCTTATAGGCAGCATAAGGAATATCACCAGTACGTTAGTGAAAGTTCCGCCCATCGCGAAGGTCACTCCGAGAACATTGGAGATACCGTGAGTCGTATAGTTCACGCCTTCGGTAATCAGGAGGGAGGTGCTCTTGTGGTTTCGCACCCAGTCTAGGCACCGATCAGTGCTTAGCCATCGTCTGACTCGCAGGATGTCGGCTAGATCATCAGCCTTGAAGACCGATGCCCAGACGAGCATCCAGAATCCGGCACCAGCAACGAATGAACCCTTGCTGCTCGGGGTGAATATCATAATGTCACCGCCGAACGCAACCGTCGCTGGCCGCTTCGCGCCTTCGTTGAAATGCGATGAACGACGGTCAACACCAGACGTTCGAAGCTCTGGGTGTAAACCGCGGCCCGTATAGCTTGCGTGACCTTCGAGGCAATCCACCGTTGTGCAGAACTCACCGATGGAGTACCGGATTGGAATAGCGGTTGGCCTCGGTGAGCAATCGGCGTGCGCTGGGCGAGCAAGACTCGCTTTCGGGCAGCCTGAGCGTTGAACGCACGTACTGCCCCGAGCAACAGGATGTCAGATAGTGCAATTGCTGCAATGACACTCATCAGCGGCCTCCAATCAAGTGGAAGGCCACATTAGCTGCACCGGCGAGTATGCCGGCGAAGAACGCCGCGACAAGCACCAAGCAAGTGATCATCGTGAACTTACTGGCATGGCCAATTGCAGCGGCAGGCTCTGCCAGCCTGCGGAGTCTTTCGAGTCCAGGGATCTCCGCGTACAGGAAAGCGGTATCCAGTGACCATTTGGTAGTGAACAGCCGACAGCGCTCGTCTGCCTGACGGTAGAGAACGCCATAGAGATGGTTTCCTGCTGTGACACCGTTGCTCTCATGTGCGTTCGCAGCATTTATATATCGCTCGAGATCGATCTCAAGCATTCGCCTGTCAATGAATCGACGTGCTGACTTGAAGCGGTCTTTTAGCAGCCCAGAAAGGCTGTCAGAGACTTGCTGTGTGCTGGATGCTGCTTTGTGAATGTTCATACTTGCTCCTTGATTGAGATTGGTGCAAGTAGGCAGGATTTACCCCGGGTGGGCTCGAAACGGCTTCCGATTGGAGTATCTGCCTATTACACCTAGTGTCTCTATCCGGTAAGCAAATTTGCCTCGCGCGCGGGGAACTGCCTCAGCCGTGGTGTCACGTAAGTCTCAAGAATAGTTGTTTCAGACTAGGTGTTGAGCGTGTGAGAAGAGAATTTCTTCCACCCCGGTTTAGGGTTAAGCTGTAGGCAATAATCGAATGTAAGTTGTTTGTATTCTGTATCTTAGGGGCGAGGATAGATTTGCTTCCAATCCGAATATCACCCTTTTGAAGGTGAAACCCTATACTAAAGGCCGTTTATCTCCTCGATTTCTGGTTGGCAAAGATACAATTTCCGTACATGTCGCCAGAAATGCTTTTCTCTCAGGCTGAAATTGGGAATGTCATTGACCGCCAGCTTGCCCGTGCGAAAGACGCAGTAGCCAAGATTAGACCTAACGATTTATTGAATGGTGATGACGGCGCGCTCGCTCAAACAGTCATTGAGACTTACCGGATCCATGTTCCCCTATTAGATTTGGAGGCCAAGGAAGCCACACACGAGGAGATTGATTATGACCTTCGCAAGGAGCCTCGCGGCACCTACTTCATAAGTGATTATTCGCGTCCATACCCGGTTAAAGGTACAAGGGTAGAGCTTACCGTTCCATTCAATGGGGATGCTGGACTGTTTCATGTCCGACCCTCCACTTGGAGTTTAAGTCCTCCATGGGGAACAATTTCAGAGAATTGTTTGGTTTTGATCCACGAAGCCAAGACCGTTAACCCTGAGCAAATAGAGAAAGGCTTCAACAGCACTCTCGGAGAAATAAGTGCCAGCCTCGATAATCTGCGTCAGTCGGCGGAGTCTTTCGCGAAGGAGTTGGAATCGCTCGTGAAGACGGAGATACAACGGCGCAAACAGAAACTGCGAGAAGAGTCTGAGGCTCTGGGCAGGTTAAGTATGCCCATACGCCGTAAAGGAGATGCTCCCGCAACATACAGGGTTCCGATTGCGAGAAGGCCAGTTCCGGTGGCCACACAGGTAGTTAAGAGCCGTACCACTACTAATGATCCGAAGCCTATTTTCCCCGACGACGAGTACTCACACATTCTGTCCATCTTCAGCAATATGGTTTCCGTAATGGAACAAAGTCCAAAGGCGTTTGCACACATGGGCGAAGAAGATTTGCGGACCCACTTCTTGGTTCAACTCAACGCCCAGTATCAGGGAAATGCGACAGGGGAAACCTTCAACTATTCCGGAAAGACCGACATCCTATTGCGTATCAAGGGAAAGAACATCTTCGTTGCGGAATGTAAGTTCTGGAGTGGAGAAAAGGCTTTTCTCGACACACTTGACCAACTTCTCGGTTACCTACAGTGGCGTGACAACAAAGCTGCAATTCTTCTCTTCAACCGAAACAAGAGCTTCTCTGAAGTGCTTGCCAAGATAATAGAGACGGTGCCGAAGCACTCTAATTTCGTAAGTGGTGGTGACCGCGTCGGAGAGACGAACTTCCGCTATCGCTTTAAACAGAAGCAAGATGCTGAACGAAACGTAACTTTGACGGTCATGGCTTTTGATGTACCAGCAAAGATCTAAAGCAATGCCTCGACGTTCCAAACATCTCCCACCGATCACAACTTGGACATGTCCACACTGCCAGCACGTTCACACAGCGGCGACGCTGCTGCGGTTGGATAGTACCCGTCTCCAATGCCAGTCCTGTAAGGAGCCATTCCCCGCCATCCCAGCAAAGTAGAATGGATTTATGGCAGTCGACCTTGAACAGATCGATGCCGCGCTAAAGAAAGCCGGCGTCCCAGTTATGCAGCGCCCTGTAAGGGCCTGGCGGGAACTTGTAATTTCCATGGGAGATGCCGCACCCCCTATTGACATAATAAGTGACTGGTTTTTCAACCGCTACGGCGAACGCGTTTCATGGGATGGGATTGTTGGACTACAACCCGTAGCTATTCGCGACATGGTTGGTGTCGTCAAGGTACCTTTTATCAGCGAAACAACCACCTTGCGCGTCACTGAGTACGTTGATGGCATCCCAAGTGAAATCCTCACGTCGCTTTCAGAATCGGAAATGCATGCTTTGCTCGGAGATGCGATGGCAGCGTTCTATGATTTCAAAGCGGTGTATAACCTGCATAGCGAACCGTCAATACTGAGTCGTGAAGAGTGGCAGCTTGTAGATCGAGCCATGTTTGATTTAGCGGCAGCCTCGACCCTGCTCCAAGTGAACCAAGATACTCAGGGCTGCGTGTTCAGCATTCAACAAGCTTCCGAAAAGTTCATCAAAGCGGCCCTTTCAAAACTTGGAAAGACACCGAAGCGAGGACATGCCATAAAGGATTTTCTCGACGACCTTATCAAGGAGCACTACAAGTTTAACTACTTGCGACGCGCGGTCGATGAAATCAGTTCCGTAACCATGAACGTGCGATATGCGCAGCAGCAGTGGTCTCTCAGTGACACCTTGAGGTTGTACTCCGCAGGACGGATGATATGCGGATTCATAGCGCAACAATGGCAATTGGACCAAGAACGTGGACCAGTACAAACAGTGCTGACCCCAGGTCATTGGTACCGCGATTACGACGAACGAATCTCGTATTGCGTTTCGATTGGCCGCACCAATGGCAGGGACACCGCACGGATGTTGGTCCTTGATGTCGACGCTGGCCCTATAGGCAAGATCAGCGCCGAGGTACTGTATAACGCAGATCTCGCCTTCCACTACGTCACCATCACTGAGTCCGTTGAGATTGCACGGCTGGAAAAGCGCAGAAAATCTCTTGAGGGGCAATCATGAAGTGTAAACGTTGTGAGATTTCGCAATCCAATTTGTGGCTGAAGCGCGGCATGTATCGTGGGAAACGCCTGTTTCCTGTGTTGTAGGCGAATTAGTGTGCTCGAACTTTGGTGGTCAGCAACCGGGCTCATTAACGATGAATGTCAATGTTTACGCTGCGCTGAACACACCTGGCGGTTTTTGTTGCTTCTGAAAAGGAGGTTTTGTTGCAATCTGCATATACTACTGGCTCTTCCTTTTTGAACCAGGTGTCTTCATCGTGGCACGAGAAAGAGCCCTCGCGCGCGTTGCAATAGGGAGGTGTGAAGCGTCTTTATCTCGTTCCTAGTCACCCTCTTGTTCGCTGATGCGAAACACGTCTAACCCGCGCTCTCGGCAATACTTTTCGATGATGGCAAACCATTGCTCGTCGAGCTTTCTGTGATCCTCGAAAGAAGTAGCGGGAGAGAGAACTCTGCCGATCAGTTCGTATTCGGAGTAGAGCGTGATCGGCTGAACTTTCCCTTCAGCAACATCATAGTAAAGGCTAAAAGATCGGCTCTCAGCCTCTGAATAACTGGCCGTTAGTTCTACTACGTAAGAGATTCCACCAAACAGCGTGACTAGCGCCCAACCTTTATGCATCCCTGTGTTGAGGTGAATGTTGACGCTGTGCTGGATGGGCGTTCTAAGCTGACTTGCAGCAAAATCAGTATTGCTGAAGATTCGGATTGGGCACGGTTCGTCCTGCCCAAGCAAATACTTCCTCAATTGTTCGAATTGGACATGTCTGGCAAAATCGATGCCGTACTCGTAAGCCAGTGTGACAAAGGCGATCTTTGCCGCGGTTCTTCGGGCGGCTTGAGTAAATGCAAAGAGTGGCCGTTGCTCAGAAACCGGTTGAAAGGTGAGATCTCTGGGCAAGCCAACTTCTGTCATACGTTCGCCACGTTTCTTTCCAGCTTGAACGAATCGCTCGGCTGCCTCGTTCGTTGTAAAGAATCCGTGCCTTACCTTGCCTCCATCGCTCGTCTTAACTTGCTGGACGAAATCATGAAGTTCGACTGTCCCATCAGGCCTGAGCTTTGCGTCAACGTTCATCCCTTCAATCTCGACAGTGACCTTCGCGCTCGGTATTTGACCGTCACGATTAGGGATGCCAAAGATATGACGAGCTGTAATTGTGGCGTTGGCTACCTCTCCTTCAAAACGGGAACAGTGCTCATTGTGCGGCTTACAACTTCCTTGCTTCAGCTCAAGCTTTGAGCCTACGAACGCAGGGAAAACATGCTCGTCGGTTAGGTTGTCCTTCGTCCCGCAGAATACGCACGGCATAAGGATGTGAGTATACGGGTCAGCCCCCAACCCTTGTTTTCGGATTCGGGATTTCCGCCCGCCGGTTATCGCTGCAGAGTCCTGCTTACAGAGAGAATCACTCAGTTATCTTCTTCACAGTCGTTGGATGACCCGTGAAGATCCAGCCACTTGGATCGGTGTCCCCGGATCTTTGCGCTGCCTTCTCCATCATGTCTCGTGTTGCACCTTCATCCGGCTTCTTGATCTCGATATTAGGATTTACTGAATCGCGAGTCATTTGAGATCGGTTACGGAAATCAATCGGGTATCCCGAGGCAATCGGATTGACGGAAAGGTGTAGGTCCACTGTGCCAGCATATTCGAATGGGTATTGCGCCCAATGGTGGATTGGAGTCAGTCTGTTATCTGACAGATCTCCCCATGAGATTACAGTTCCGAGCGGCCAGAATGTGAACTCTGCGACTATGTTTTGTTTACCAGTTGTCAGGTCAATGTGCGCGCTTACGCCTGACTTGCGGCTTGATCGCATGTTTGACGCGAACATATAAATGGCAATGTCTTTCGGGATAGCTGTGTTTGTCCGTGACTTGATAAACGGCCCTATCCAATCATTTGCACTCGCAAACCCCGGTCCGTTTGCAGTGACAAACTGAAGCATCACCTGTTTAAGTATCGGCAGAGGGCGTCTCAGGCCCAAAAGTGAGATGCTATGAAACTCACGAACGTTCCCAATGCGTTCCGCGACTCGGCGTGCCAGATCAACGTATGCGCCGCCGTACAATCTTCCCGACTGGTTGTTGCATCGTTCGCACAGACTGCGGAAGTACACACCATGCTGAAATTGTTCACCCTGATTCCATGTCAGTTCTTCGCAGCGTCTGTCAATTTCCATTAGGAAAAGAGGGCAGTCGTTGAAAGCAGCTTCTGGAGGGATATGCTCCTTAGAAAGCTTCCCGTACTTGTTACACAGCCAACAATGGCCTTCCGGAGCGGGCATATGTTGGACATTATAAGTTGCACGAGCAATTGACTAAATTCCCATTGTTGAACCGGAACAACATGAAATGAGTGCCCTAAGTGCTACGCTTGTGCAATGGCGAAATTAGGCGAAGGTTCATTTGCTGATTTGAACGCTGGCATTATGCCAACGCGCATCATTGTTACCCTGGGCCCTGAGGGGTGGGAAGCCTCGGTTTTTGACTTTGATAGCAAACCACCACTGGGTCGCCACAGAGTTTGGGGCCCCGAAACCCATTCTGAAAAGGAAGATGCCATGCGGGCTGTGGAGGGCGCTGGCCGTGAGTACTGTAAGGATTACAAAACAGTACTAGCCTGGGTAGATTCCCCATTTATGATGGTGTCCGTCCCGCCTCCATTAGATACACCCACCAACGAGAAGTGAGCAAAGACTTTTGAATGCCTAACCTGCGTATCTCGACCGTCTATGAAAACCTTGAGGCCTCTGACATTGAGAGCGTCGAGTTTCTTCGAGCGATGGAGCAAGCGTTTACTTCATTGGATGGACAATACTCGTTAATTGAGGATGATCGCTCCAAAGATGGCTTTGTAGTATTTCTGAGCTTCGATGCCTGCAGTGACGATGAGACGGCAGTCTCTGCTGTGCTTAACTTCCATGAAGCCGAGACAGATGCCGATTACCATCTAATGAGCTGGCTCGGGCATTTCACCACTTCAAAGTATCTCCTTCGAGCAGATTCGCTGGTAATGCAGATCCATGAAGAGGTTGTCAGGCGAATGAAGCAGGGATGGGTTTGATGAAAGGTGCGAGTCCTTCACATTAGCCACTTCTTTCTTATTTGTTGGAGCTCTTGCTCGACCTCTGGCGAAGAGAAGTTATGGATTATCCAGCCAATGAACCTACCGAACAGTGAACGTCGATTTTGATCAAGGTAAGGCATCACAAAGTCGCCGCTCTGATCTCTCAGCTTCTCTCCTGTCTTGGGATCCTCTGGCACTTCCAAAAGTGCGATAAATTGCATCATTGCCGAGAAGCCTCGGTCGCTATCAGAAAGATAGATTTCTGTGATCTTTTGAATGTTGTGTAGGATCGCAGATTCCCGTTCGTTGTCGATGAGGCGTTTCAGCAGTCCGGGATGTTTGTCGAATGCTAGTTGCAACTTTGAATCTCTCATCGCTACCTGCAAGATGCTCTCAGTTTCGGCGCTCTGATCGTTCATGGTTTCCCCCTCGGTGACCCCGGTTGTGCCACAACATACGTACCTGCTCAGGGCATGTTATTCCATGTTCATCGGTATTTCTAACACGTAGGGCATTCAACACGATAACCAACGCAGGCTTCGTTCTGAGTTGCGCTTCCCTCGGGAATCTTCATAGATTGCGCTTCGCGTGCGGGAGATGTACTCTGGCGCCGCCATGAATTTGAAAGCCTGCTCAGCTATAGCATTGCTGCTGATGTTCTCGGCAACCGCTGCCGTTGCGGGCCGGGGACATTCATCTGGACGCCGCTCGTCATCACGAAGCTATACCTCGCACTCACGTTCCTACAGTAGCGGACGCAGCCACTCCTACAGTTCGAGATCGTATTCAACACGTTCCTCATCCCGTCCTGTGCATGTTAGGAGCTATACCCGAAGAAACGGTACTGCGGTCGCCGCGCATACTCGTTCTTATGCCGGCACCGGGTCGCGGTCGTATTCTTCGCAACGCAGCAGCAGCTCTTACTCGCGAATTACTCATGCCACAGGTCGGTCAGCAACTCATTCCGGCGCAAAGCGTAGCGCTGCGGCAAAGGATTCCTTCAAACGGCAAAGCCCGTGCCCGTCTACTGGTCGAAGTTCGGGGGCTTGTCCTGGATATGTAATAGATCACGTGCGCCCGTTAGCGTGCGGAGGAGCGGACGCCGCCAGCAATATGCAGTGGCAAACCATTGCGGCAGGTAAAGCAAAAGACAAGACGGAACGACGGGGATGCCGCTGATCGCGAATTAGCAAGAGCCAGTAACCATAACATTGACTTGATTTCTACTCAGGAGTACGGTTTCAGCCGCTATGCCAAAGCGAAACTTCCTAATCGGCTGCGTGATTGTCCTGGTCCTTGTCTCGGTTGCAGTACTTCATGGGAGCGGCACACTGGCTTCCGCGAAGGAAACCGAAATAGATTTCTATGACTCGACTGGTACAGCCATTGCATATGCCGACCTCGAAGATGAGGCCACAATTTATCTATGGTCAGGTAAGCCCGTCGGGTATATCGAAGATGATCATGTTTACGGGTTTAATGGAAAACATCTGGCTTGGTTCGAAAAAGGACGGATCTACGACAAGAACGGCGCTCTTGCCGGAGCGCCTGCGGATGATTTCGTTACTCCTCCAAAGATCGCACCATTTAAGAGCTTCAAGCAGTTCAAACCCTTCAAGTCGTTTCAAGCATTTGCACCTTTTAAACCGTCACTGGTTGATAGGTGGTCGAAAACAAAACTCACCCTTATTCTCGCAGCCGGCATTCGGTAAAGTGTCGGTATGCTGATTATCCACGGTGAAACCTCGTAGCCGGGGCGTAGGAGTATTTATATGACATGGTGGCAAGCCACGATTGCCTTCGCTGCTCTCATCTACTTCATTGATCAATACCTTCTCAAGCCACTTCGACGCGAAATCGAGGTCCTCAAGAGAAACAATGAACAGTTACAACAAACACTCTTCGCAGATAAGAACGAGCTGGACAGCCGGACTGAGAGAGCTCGCAGCCAGCTCACCGAGCAGCTCGGCATGACTCAAATCGCTGCCGACCAGCGCTTAATTTACAACGTCCTATTCACCCATCCAGAGGAACTTGAGAAGGATTACGCGATGGGTACTTCGCTACTGGCTAAACGCAATTGGGCCGCCAGATTGTTCCACCACTCCGAACGTCAAACAGAAGAGCAGCACAGCGCGTCCTGATTACTTCGTTTTACTTTGAGTAAGATATTTAAGCAGGCTCGGACTGGTGAGAGCCTTAGCTCCCATATTTTCGACGAGCGGGATTGCTGCCGCACCGGCTGCGATTGCGGGGTGTCCCGTAACGAGAGCTGCTCCTCCCGTAGCTAAAGCACCCCAGTCTTTGGTTGATACATTGACTGCTCCGGTTCCGGAAGGGTTCGAGTTGCTGGTCACTTTCTGGGCCACCTTGCCCAACATCCTGAGATTTCTTGCGCCTTCCTCGCCGACCATCGCTTGTAGAACATCGACCGGCATCCTCGACAGTTTGGAATTGAGATTCTTCAAATCCAGTACGCCGCTCTTGTCGTTTATTAGGTTCTCGACAAACTGTCGTTGAAAAGCACCTTCCATCGTTCCCCCATCTTGCAAACTGGACAACGTCTGCCTTACATGCCGAGCAAGTTCTGGCTTTCCTACTAGATTTGCCGGGAGCCCGGAGGGGTACTGCGTCCGCACCGCTTGATAATAAGGGTGCTGCGGATTGTCGTATGTGCTCTTAATGCTGTCCCAAATCTTGTTGGCATTTCTGAACTGAGCTAGATCAGCACCGGAGAGACCATTGCCGGAACTCGTCATTGCACCATCAATCTTGCCGACCATCTGCTGAATCCATGCTTCGCTTCGTCCCTTCACCACGTCTGGGTTGTTGCGGTAAAAGTCCATCAAATCGGAACGCAATTGATGGAGTTCCGTCCAAGACATTGACTTGTTCGCGGACACTTGTCTTGAGCTTTGCGTAATTGCATTACCCGAATTGTCGGTGAACTCGGGGCTCGCTGAGGTCACGTTCTTTGTTGGGCGCTTCGCTAGATCTTCAAGTATTCCCCAAGCCTGTTTGGGCTTTAGTTCTGGGTGTTCCTCGTAGTAAGACTTATTCTGGTCGATGATCTTCTGAGCTTCAGCTTGGACAGTTCCGGTCACGTCAACTTTGTTCGCGCCGATGCTGCGATCCAGTTCTTGAAAGGCTTGAGTGGCTACACCTTTCCGCGCCTCAAGGTGGCTCTTGAGTGCGGCTTGCATCTGTGCGCCAATAACTTCGCGCGGTGCGGAATCACCAGAATACTTTTCTGCTTCCGAATTAGCCCACTTCTCCAACGATGCGAGATTTGATTTCTGATTCTCCGAGAATCGACCGGCACCTCCCAGAGAGCGCTCAAGTAATCTCTTTGCGGAAGCAGGACCTCCCGCTTCAGTTGCGTCCGCTAAGTCCAGATTCACGCCTTTAGACCTTGCTGCGTCTAATACCTCTTGCCGTGTGAACTGCTCACCTACGGGCTTCTCTGCCATACGAGCAGCCATTGCTCCGCGTGGGCTTGGTACCGCGTCGGCAACAGCCCGTGGAACTTGGGAGACTGGAGTCCGCATCGCTTTCGGGGAAATTGTTTCTCCCACTCCCGCCGCTCCACCAGCTGCCATTGCCCCGCCTTGTAGCCTCTGCCTCCATGCTTCGGGCGTGTTTTCTGTCCCCGCTGACACCACCTCGCCTGCGCCTTGTGCGCCAAAACCTGCCGCCGCCGTTCCGGTGACCGCTTTAGCTACTTTTCCAATGGCTCCGGGTATCTTTCCCGCCGCTCCGATTGCCATAGTTCCCGCTGCAAGAGGAGAGGTAAAAGAGGAAGCTGTATCTGATGTGTCTTGTATTGTTCCGCGCGCGAATTCCCTTATAGCGGCATGGACAGGAGATTCTTCCGGAAATGATTTCAGCGTCTTATCAAGTTGCTCAGGGGTCATTCCCGTTAAAGCGCCAACAAAGGTGTCTTTGCTGATGATTCCCTTGTTCGCCCAATTCCACATCTGCTTAATCATTCCGGGGTGGTCAGAGTTAGGATCTGGATTCTCAGGTGTCGGGTGTAGCCCGTTCGTGTCTTCCAGTTTGTATCCAGCAGGAAGTGGAGGAATAACCGATGCCTGCTCGGGCGTAGAACTCACCGCTCCGGCTTGCTTTGCCAATGCAGCATAGTCAACCGAGGAGCCGGGTGGAATGGGGACATTCTGTCGTTGCATCGCTTCGAGCGTCGAACCTTTGGGAATGGGAACGGCACTCGGCGGTTTCACATTCATTACCTTTGCAATCATTTCAATGGTTGAGCCTTCAGGGAAAACGTGAATAACCCCCCGCTCGTCTTGAACCCTGATCTCCCGAGTGTGGTTGATTTGAGTCCCGTCAGGGCGAGTTGAACTAGTTGCCCCATATCGCTTCGCGAGCGCCTCGTAATCTGGCTGTACGAGTTTGTAGCCCTTCGGTAGCGGCGGAATCGGCTGTTCTAACTTGTAGCCGGGTGGAAGTGGCGGAATGCCTTGTGGGTTAGTTGCCATTGTGATTTCCTCTTTATTCTTCCTGACTTGAATTATTCAGAACCTGTAAAACGCATTGAGCGTCTTAGCCACCGCAGGCGGAGTGCCGAAGGTGACTACATTTCGAGAGAGGGAGTAGTCAGTTCCCTTGAACCTGAAAACTCCCGCCCATGAACAGCCGAAGAGAGAGAGGCGGGTTTGGTCTCCTCAGGACCGACAGGCGTTTCGTTATCCGCAAAGTTGCCCACAAATAATGACTGGAAGAACCTTATCCACTGGTAAGTGAATAGTCCTGTGTCGTCCAGAACGTGATCCCGGAACGGTGGGTTTATTGGAATGTGCTGTTGCATATCTCTTCTCCAAATCGAAAAGCGCCCCGAAGGCGCTCTGTAGTTCGTTTTAATTGTGTCGAAGCCTTAGGTGCAGGGAAGCAGTTGATTACCTTGCAAGCGACACTCAGATTGCTTCTGCCCATCTGCACTAACGAAGATGAGCAAGAAATCAAACTTGTGCCTCCGTTCTAATTCCTCAAGCATTGCCCTCAGCTCGTCTCGTGCTTCCATTGCGTTCTTCCTCCAACGCCATCACTCGCTTACGTCCCTCATTCATGCGCCGGCATATCTCTTGCTTTGCCTTCGGCCAGAAAGGAGAAATCTCCATCTCCTTCATGTGCTCATGCGGTACCCCGTCGATGTTCCGCTGGCGCGCTGCAGCGACGGCTTCGTAAATACCTTCTGGCGGGCCGGTCAACTCCCAAGGAGCTTCTTTGCGGCGTTGCGCTTCTTTTAGCATCTCGTCTAACTCATCCTTGGCAGTATTCATTTCTTGATCACCGCATAGCCAAGTTCAGTCATCTTCTGCTGAATGGCTTTCTCTAGATCGCTGTCCGACATCTCGCGCAGCTTCACTTGAACTTCGCTCAACGTCTCCAGTCTGTCTGTAAATAGCTTCTCGTGTTTGCCCAGAAGCTCTAATGCGCCGCGCTTGTCGGCCAGTTTGAAGCGAGTCCTTTGTACCTTCTCGCGTCTTCCATCCCCGGCTCCACCGGCGGCTTCATCAATGGTGATTTCTTGAATCGCTGCGGCCTGCTCTCTGGTTAGCTTGGAGAAATCAACGAATGCCTCGCCGGTAGGCGTGATGGTCATGTAATCCATCATGTTCGCGTAGCCGATATAACTGAGCTCTCGTATGACAGCGTCGGCACTGTGTTGAGTGCGCTTAGATCTTGCTTCCATACTTTGGGCTATCGCTTCGCGGATTCTAGTTTTACCTAGTAGCTGTGAACCAATCTTGTTGGCTGTCCTGGCGCTATATCCCGCCCTGAGAGCTGCTTTGGTGGCGTTTAAGTCCAACATGTACTCTTCTACGAATCGCGCCTGTTTAGGCTCCAGTGATTTGCTCATTGCACCGCCTTTGTCCGCGAAGGACAGGTCTGGGTCTCAATCTGGAAGAGCACCCAAGCAGCAACAATTGCTGAACTTGGCTTTCCCTCGACCGCCTCGGTTATCAACCTGTGGACGATTTGGTGTGCGAAGGTCTGCTCTTTGCTCTGCTCCATGAGCAACGGCTCTAGTTCGGCACCAAGCAGCTGGACAAACCATTCGCCTAAGTGAGTAAGTTCAGGTGCCGGGCGCTGCATAGGCTGCGTAGACTCGCCTTCAATTCGTTGAGCGTCCCGGCTAATAACATCGCCCAAAGCCTTTAGAAACTGCTCATGCGCTGGCCTTTTCTGCTCGATCTCTGATCTCTTCATCTTTCACCTCGTGCAGTAAAAAACCCGCCTCTCAGCGGGTTAGTTACTCGTGTTTTCTTGCGGTACAACTGCGGTACAACTCACCTCTGCTGGCGTTCCGCTATGCTCTAAACGACTCTCAATGCCGCCTAAGTATTTGAGTTACCGTAAGGGAGATGATTCGATTCCCCCTCCCGGCACCAATCCTTCAGGACGTTTATTCGTATCGCAATGCAATGATTGGGTCCACTTTGGTTGCCCTTCGCGCTGGAATATAGCAAGCCAGCAGCGCTGTTCCCATCAGGAGCAGTATCACACCCGCAAACGTCAGGGGATCCGTGGCAGTCACGCCGAAAAGCAATGACTTCACCGTACGTGTCAGAGCGAGTGCGCCACTGATCCCAATCACAACTCCGATAAGAATCGTGCGCATTCCTTGGCCCAGGATCAATCTTAGAATCTCGCCGGTGGCTGCCCCGAGTGCCACACGAATGCCAATCTCTCGAGTGCGGCGTGTGACCGAATAGGCCATCACTCCGAACACTCCTGTGGTCGCGAGCAGCAGTGCGCTGATGCCGAAGAATCCGATAAGGATCAGATTGAATCTTCGCGATCCCAACGATGCAGAATAGATCTGTGAAAACGTACGGAACTTCACCGGGATCTCAGGATCCAGATCCTTCAAGATGCCGCGAGCGGTGGAGGTCACCGACTCCACGTCTGTGTCGCTAAGCATCGTCACGGTCATCGTCGAACGTGGCCGCTGGAACAGATTCACATAAACAGTCGGAGCTGGTGGCGCCTCCAGACCATACTCGTGGGTGTCGCCAACAATGCCAATGACGGTAAGCAGACGGACATCTCCGTCCATGTTTCCAAACTCGATAGTCTGGCCGAGGGGATCCTGGTTTGGCCATCGGGTGCGTGCCAGTGATTCGCTGATGACCGCAACGTGTGGAGAATTTGCACCATCGCGCTCATCAAAGAATCTTCCCCGAATCAGCGGGATTCCGAGCGCCTGGAAGTATCCTTCCGTGGCTACGCCAAAATCCGCATTGCCAAGACGCTCCTTTTGATTGAACAAGGCGCCAAGACCGTCCGGCGTCTTCGGCATCTCATTCTGCGCGATAAGAACAAACGTCCCGTCCGGAAGGCCACCATCCATGGGTAGGCCACTGACAGCGCCAACCTTCTGCACGCCCGGAATCTGCTTCAAGCGGTCAATCAGGTTTGAATAGAAAACTCCTTGGCTCGCCTTCGCTTTGGGATCATTCAGCGACGGTAGAGCGACGTCCATAGTAATGATCTTGTCCACACGGAAGCCAGGATTCACTTCCAGCACTTTCATCAAGCTGCGGCCTAACAATCCTGCTCCAATCACAAGGACCAATGTGATCGCAATCTGCGCCGCCACGATCACCCGTCCGAGGTACTGGCTGCCTTCTGACCCAGTTTGCCCACGGCCTTCGCCCGCGAATCCATCGCGCACTTCTCCTGAAGTGGAACGTGCTGCGGTGAAAGTTCCCAACGCAGCGGCGACGATCGTGCAAAGAAAGAAAGCAAACACAAGTACAGGGATGCTGATAGAGACGCTGTCCAAGCGCGGTAGATTAGCCGGAGCCAGCGCAACTAGCCCGGTTACGCCGGCGAATGCTCCCAGAACGCCGAGTGCGCCGCCCACCGACGACAGCAAGAAAGCTTCGGTCAGCAATTGCCGGACAAGTCTTCCCCGTGTCGCACCCAGGGCGCGACGAATCGCGAGTTCGCGTTCCCTTACTGACAACTGGGCGAGCAGAAGATTCGCAACATTCGCGCAAGCTACCATGAGCAGAAAACCCACTGCGCCCAGCAGGATCAGGAGCGTGGAGCGGGCCTTTCCCGTGATCGACTCCTGCAGCGGAATCACTTTTCCATCTTTGAGAAGATAATCGCCTTGCTCGCTGGAAGAATCGTGAATACGCCGTGCGATCGTGCCGATGTCAGCGTTAGCTTGCTCCACCGTGACACCGTCACGCAGTCGCCCGACTGCGCTGTAGTTGTGCGCTGTCCTGCTGATGTTCTCGCCTTCTAAGTCTGAAGGAACCCAAAGTTCGACGTCCGCCGGAAAATTGAATCCGACAGGGAGCACGCCGACCACGGAGTAAACAGCGTTGTCAATCTTCAGGTGTGCTTGCGAGAGATCCTCTGGCGATCCAAGATGCTGTTTCCAGTATCCATAGCTGACTAGAACCGTGGGGCCAGCAACTTTTTTTGCATCGTTGGCGTTGAAGCCGCGTCCAAGCGTGGGCTGGATGCCAAAAACTTTGAAAAAGTCCGGCGAGACATGTGCAACCCTCGTCCGCGAGGGCGTCGTAGTTCCTGAAACAGATGCAATAAACTCGTTGTACTTGGCGATACTCTGAAAGCTGCGGTTTTGATCACGAAGGTCGTCGAAGTTCGGGTCGGCGATGCGCGACGGCCTGCCCTTGGATGTGACTTCAAAAACGGCCATGATCCTGTTGGCATCGGGATATGGGAGCGGACGAAGTAGTACGCCATATACCACGCTAAAGATTGCCGTTGTAACACCTATCCCCAACGCAAGAGTTATGACGGCAACAGCAGTTGAGCCCGGATTTTTGCGGAGTTGCCGCACAGCATAGCGGCAATCAGAGAGCACGGACA
This sequence comes from Terriglobales bacterium, assembly GCA_025462725.1. Lineage (GTDB taxonomy): Bacteria > Acidobacteriota > Terriglobia > Terriglobales > Acidobacteriaceae > JAICLA01. The sequence continues at coordinate 405,794 of JAOAPE010000011.1, forward strand.
AAACCCAGCTTCCATGGCGTTTCTCGCGAACCTGTTCTTTCACTTGTTCAATACCTCCAAGTTCGATCTTCGCTGCACGTTCCGCTTCTTTCGCAGACATTCCCGCTTCCACGTTTTGTTCAATCAGCATTTGCAGGTGGGAATCGATCTCCCGATCGAGATCCAAATCGGCGTGGTTGGCGCTAGAAAGATTTCGTAGCAAACTTCGGATTTTCGCAAATATCGGCATGCGCATGCCCTCGCTACGAGGATTTCAACGCTTGTGCGATGGCCCACGTGATTCGGCCCCATCGCTCGGTGTCTACTTCGAGCTGCTTCAGGCCAGACTTAGACAAGCGATAATATTTGGCGCGTCGATTATTTTCTGACTCTCCCCAAAAGGATGAGAGCCAGCCTTCTTCTTCCATCCGGTGCAGGGCGGGGAAGAGAGAGCCCGGCTTAACTAGAAAAGTGCCGCCTGAAATTTGCTGAATTCGGCGCGAGATCCCCAATCCATGTAACTCGCCAGCGACGAGCGCTTTCAAGATCAACATGTCCAGGGTGCCTTGCACGAGGGTTGTCGGTTCAGAGTTCAAAACGGTTCTCGTATCGGTCGTCTATACGAACGATAGCGCCTTACGTATAGAGTGTCAATAGGAGAGATCGGATTGTCGATTACGGCGCGGCTCGCCAATCAAGCTTGTGATGGTCTGAAGAAGAAGTTCGGGATCGCCTTTGCGCACGAACCCAGCAGCGATCGGTTCCATATCTTGCGGTAGCCATGCATGGTCAGACAAAACCAGAATGGGGACGCCGGGGAAACTGCTGATGAGTTGGCGAGCAACGTCTAAAGCAGTCACAGTACCGAAGTAGTTGTAGTCCATGATCGCGAGATCTATACGCTCGGCTAGCGGCAATTCCAGGTCGGCGCTCTTCACCAATGTGCAAAGCGAGTTAAAGCCGCCTTGGTTCACAACCCAGGAGTACAGTTTCAGGTGCAGGGGGTCGTCGTCGAGGATCAGGACAGTATTTTTGGCAGCCACGGTAAATGCCCCTTGCAGTTTTTTTCGTCGAAAATCAGGAACAATGCAACCTGAGTAGGTGAAACTGCATCGGCAGAGGGGCGAAATTGCGGAACTTAAGCCCTGTTGCAAACTAGCTTCAGACGTTACACTATGCGCTGTTCTGTGAATTGTTTTTTCTAAAATACAACAAGCAAGCGAACTCATCCATAACAATCGCAAAAAGGTTTCCAAACGAAAGATGCTACTTCTGCGTCGTAAATCTCGTTGTTGCCGAATGTGTGCCGTGCTGCTCTTTTGCGCCTTGACGATTGAGCTTCATGGGCAAAGCGGGCCATCGGATGGGCAAAAGGACGCCGTTCTTCTTACGCATTTGAGCTTGGAGCAATTGGGAAATCTCGAAGTGGTGACTGCATCGAAAGAACCGGAGCAGATTTGGCGGACGGCGGCGGCTATCACCGTCATCTCACAGCAGGAGATTCGTCGCTCCGGAGTCACAAGCATTCCTGAGGCATTGCGGTTGGCACCGGGCGTGGAAGTGGGACGCGTCAGCGCTACGACATGGGCGATCGGCATTCGCGGCCTCGAAAGCAATCTTTCGAAGTCAGTGTTGGTGTTGGTCGATGGCCGCAGTGTGTTCACGCCATTCTTTTCGGGGGTCTTCTGGGACCAGCAAGATGTCGTGCTCGAAGACATCGATCGTATAGAGGTGATTCGCGGTCCCGGAGGAACTATATGGGGTCCCAACGCCGTGAATGGCGTGATCAACATCATCACAAAGAGCGCGAAGGACACTCACGGCACACTGGTTTCGATCGTTGCGGGTGACGTTGACCGCGTTGTAGCAGCCGCTCGTTACGGCGGCGGCAACTCCAAAGGTTTTGACTACCGCATCTTCGCAAAAGGATTCGATCGCGGACCGGAGTTTCATCCAGACAACGACAACTATGATCAGTGGTATCAGGCCCGTGGTGGCTTTCGCATGGATTGGGGGTCGAGTGAGCGCGACAATTTCACCGTTCAAGGTGACATGTACAAAGGTGATTCGCCCCGAAAAGCGGGCATTGGCAGCTTGAATCCGCCACAAGTTGGACAATTCCTCACTGCCGATGACCAGATCTCAGGCGGCGATCTCCTCGCGCGCTGGCGACGCAATCTCGACAACGGTTCAGATATTTATCTCCAGGCATATTTTGACCGGACTATCCGCACTGGTCTGGTTTATGGCGAAGGTAGAAGCACCTTCGATTTTGATTTCCTTTACCGCTTGAAGATGGGCGAACGAAACAAGGTCAGCGTGGGAGCTGGGCTTCGATGGAGTCCATACAGCTTCGAGCAGACAAATCAAGGCGTCGACATATTGCCGCACCAGGCTACAGACCATAACCATAGCGCCTTTCTGCAAGACGAGATTGACTTGGTTCCCAAGCGCCTCTCTCTCACGTTGGGCATGAAGCTCGAACACAACAATTTCAGCGGCTTTGACGCCCAGCCCACCGCTCGAGTCCTGTGGACACCGCGAGAACACCAGACGTTCTGGGCAGCGGTGACCCGCGCAGTGACAACTCCTTCAAGGCTGGAAGAAGGATTCAACCTTCAAGGCGTCGCCAGTGTCACGCCACTCATCATCGTGCGTGTTTCCGGCAATCCGCAATTCCGCTCAGAGAGCTTGGTCGGATACGAAGGAGGATACCGCCAACTCTGGGGCAAGTCGGCATATCTCGACCTCGCGGTCTTTCACAACGCGTACAACAATCTGCAAAGCTTTGGGTCGCCCGTCGTTACAGTTGAGCCCACACCTGCTCCTCCACGGACAGTTTTGAATATTCCGTATGCGAATGACATCGCGGGAGCTACCGATGGATTTGAGATTGCGCCTACATGGAGTCCGCTGCAGCGATGGCGTCTGGCGGGCTCATATTCCTTCGTCACTACCGGATTGCACGCCAGCAACGGCACGTCGAATATCAGTTCCACTGGTTCCATCCAAACTTATGAAGGCTCAACACCGCGGCACCAATTCGAAATTCGTTCGTATTTAACGCTTCCACGTTCTTTCGAGTTCGACTCCACTTATCGTTATTACACTTCGTTGCCTGGGCAATCCCTTGCGGGATATCAGACTGCCGACGTGCGCGTGGGTTGGAATGTTCGCGCATTGCAGTTCTCTGTCACAGGACAGAATCTGCTTCAGCCTTCTCACTACGAGTGGGGAACGGGCGACCCCAACATTCCGCCTGTTGGAATACGCAGAGCCATTTATGGCCGAGTCGTATGGACGAGCAGCCGTTGATCTCTCCTAGATTGTTTTCGCGCCTGCAATTGCTCGTACTTCTTGTGCCAGCCCTCGCTACAACGTCTTCGGCGCAGGCTCGAGCTACGGAGTATCAGGTCAAAGCCGCGTACCTTTACAACTTCGGAAAATTTGTCTCATGGCCGCCGGCACAGACGAACGACGGTGATTCCTTCGGGGTGTGCGTTCTCGGAAAAGATCCCTTCGGCTCATCACTCGATGCGACCATCGCAAACGCCACCGTCGCCAACAAAAAGATAGTAGCAAAACGGATCACGAGTGCTGACGAAGCCGTCGGCTGTCGGATCGTGTTCATCGGCAATTCTGAAGCCGCAAGGCTTGAGAAGCTTTTACCGTCCCTGAACAAGATGGGAGCGCTCACGGTCAGTGATATTCCGCGATTCATCAATCGCGGCGGTATGATCCAGTTCGTGCTGAACGAGAACCGTATTCGTTTCGAGGTGAATCTCACCCCTGCCGAGACGGCCGGGCTTACACTGAGTTCGGAGTTATTAAAAGTGGCCGCTTCCGTAAAGCGGATAAGCGCACCAGGAGGCGCACAGCCATGACCCGGCGCCTTCGGGATTATCCCCTGGCCAAGCGCCTCACCAGGATGAACATGATGGTGAGTGGCACCGCGCTGCTCGTCGCTTGTCTTGCGTTTCTTGTCTATGATGTTTTCACTTTCCGCGATGCCGTCGTCAGAAATCTGACGATTCAAGCGCAGATCATCGGCTTCAATAGCACGTCGGCATTGGCTTTCAATGACCCGAAGTCTGCTCAGAACACTCTGTCTGCCCTTTCAGCCTCTTCAAACATCATGTCTGCGGGAATCTTCACGCCGGATGGCAAGCCATTCGCCAGCTATGCGAGCAACGTGAACGATCAGTTCGTGCAAATCCCTCCGCTGCTGCCTGGAGAATCAGATGCGCACACGTTCAAACTGAACGAACTGGTTCTGCTTCATACCATCGTGCTTGATGGAAAACCGGTGGGCACCGTTTACATTCGTTCAAATTTGCAGCGCTTTTACGACCGTCTCTGGCAGTACTTGAAAATTTTGGTCTTGGTGTTTCTTGGTTCGCTGATCGCGGCACGCATCATCTCGGGATTTGTGGGAAAGGCTGTGGCCGAGCCCATTGTGAATCTCGCAGAGACTGCGCAAAAAGTTTCTCGCGATGAGAACTATTCCGTCCGGGCTCCCGAATCCGACATAGGCGGAGAGATTGCGCTCTTAAATTCAGCGTTCAATCAGATGCTCGAGCAGATAGAGTTGCGCGACCAGGAATTGCAGGACGCGCGATTAGGACTCGAAAAGCGCGTTGAGGAACGCACTCGGCAACTCGTCGCTGCCAATCGCGAGTTGGAAGCATTTTCCTACTCTGTCTCACACGATCTGCGCAATCCTCTGGAGATCATCAACGGCTTCAGCTACCTGCTGCTGCAGGAGTACGGAGACAAGCTTGATACGCAAGGCAAAGAGCATTTGCACGAAGTCACGGCTGCAACGAAACGGATGGCGCAGCTGATCGATGATCTCTTGGGACTAGCCCAAGCCTCTACGACGGCCATGCACCGCGAGAATGTTGATCTTTCTAACCTGGCGCTAGGCGTGATGAAGGAACTGCAACGTCGTGAGCCAATGCGAAAGGTGGAATTCCAAGTGGCGCCGTCCATGAATGCGGATGGCGACTCCCGGCTCTTGCGTATTGTGCTCGATAACCTTATTCGCAACGCCTGGAAATATACTTCAGGGGTCACGCAAGCAAGTGTCGAATTCGGATGCAATCGGGAAAACGGAGTTCCCGTCTTTTTCGTTCGCGACAATGGCGCGGGATTCGACCCCCAATATTCGGATCGACTCTTCAAGCCATTTCAGCGGCTACATTCGAAAGCGGAATTTCCCGGCACCGGAGTTGGACTTGCCACTGTGCAGCGCATCATTCACAGGCACGGTGGTGAGATCTGGGCCGAAGGCAGTGTGCAGCACGGAGCGACGTTCTACTTCCGGCTCCAGTCGGAAGAAATCGCTATGCCTAAACGATGGGCCTAGTCCGCGATATTTCAGAACCAATAATCTGATCAGGCGGCCTCATCTTCCTTTGGAAATTTTGTCAATTCGTCCAAAATGGAGCGTACTTTCTCACCCAGCGTAGCAAATGAAAACGGCTTTTCCAGAAGCGGAATCCCGAGTTTCAGATGGTTTGTATCTGCGTAACCGGTAATAAAAAGTATTTTCAGTGTTTGCCGCTGCTTTCTAAGAATTTCAGCCAAGACGCCCCCTTTCATGCCGGGCATCATGACGTCTGAGACGAGCAAGTTGATCGTTGCCGGGTACATCTCCGCGATGCGGAGAGCTTCTGGACCATTTGCAGCTTCCAAAACCTTGTATCCCAAACCTTCCAGGTAGACGCGCGTCATCGTGCGTATTCCGCTTTCGTCTTCCACCAGCAAAATCGTTTCACGTCCATTAGCAGAGGGGGCGGGTTTGTCTGGTACCACGCGAATGCCTTCACCTGTAGTATCCATTTTCGGCAGATACACCCGGAAGGTGCTTCCCCGACTTGGCTCGCTCTGAACGGATATGTGCCCGCCCGCTTGTTGCACAATCCCATACACCGCGGAAAGCCCCAATCCAGTTCCTCTGCCAATCTCCTTGGTGGTATAGAAAGGCTCGAAGATATGCGCTTGAATCTCTTGCGACATGCCGTAGCCCGTGTCGCTTACTTCCAACAACGCAAACTCCGATTCAACTGTGTTGCGATCGTCTTTTCCCGCGATCACTTCCTCACCCGTGCGGATGGACAGCACACCTCCGGCGGGCATTGCGTCCCGTGCATTGATCGCCAGATTGAGGATCATTAATTCCACTTGCGAGGGGTCGCCGCACACAACGATCGGCTGTTGAGAGACTTGGATATTCACTTGAGTCTCACCCACGAATAAGCTCTTCAACATCCGCTCCATTTCGGTCACGATCTTATTTAAGTCCACGGCGGTGCGAGTGAGCGGTTGTTTGCGGCTGAACGCTAACAACTGGCGCGTAAGCGATGCCCCTCGTTTCGCAGCCTGAGTTATCTCTTCACAACTTGTGCGGACACTCCCCGGCAAACCGCTCTGCTCCAGGATTTGTGCGGTATTTCCCGATATCAACATCAATAGGTTGTTGAAGTCATGTGCCACCCCGCCAGCCAACTGACCGATGGCTTCCATTTTTTTCGCTTGGTGTAATTCACTTTCCATCCGCAAGGTCTGGGTCACGTCACGAAAGCTCCAAACTCTTCCGACGATCTCATCGCCGTTCAGGCGTTGAGGATGCGAGTACCTTTCAAAAACGCGACCGTCTTTGAACCGGAGTGTGTCATAGCTTTCGGCTTCCGGCTTTCCATACAGATCGTTCACGTTATGTAGAAACGCTTGGGGGTCCTCCAATTCAATAGCGACTGCAAGCAGGAGTTCCTGTTCGCTGAATTTAGCCATAGCCGAAGCCGGGATCTTCCAAAGCTCCAGGAATTTCTGGTTATACGTTTTGATCTGGCGGTCGGTGGAAACCACCAAAATGCCGTCTGCAGTTGCTTCAAGAGTTGATTTCAATACTGAGAGTGATTCCTGAAGCATCTTCTCCGCATAACGGCGCTCCTGGTTCTCGATCCGCATGGTGGCGTTCGCTTGTGCCAGTTCCATAGTTCTTTCTTCCACACGTTTATCGAGGTCGCGGTTCGTCCGGCGGACGGCCTCTTGTACTTCTTTTCGGAATCGCAGATCTCTCGCCGTGAAGATCACTCCCATGATGTGCGGGTCCTGCAATTGATTGTTGGCCACGATCTCAAAAGGTATCCAGCCGCCGGATGATTCTTTGAACCGCAAGACAGATGGGGGCGCCTCTCCGGGTTGCTGAACCGTTCGCATGTATTCCGCTTGCGCGCGGGCGCGGTCTTCCGGATTAACAAAGTCGAAAACATTGCGGCCCAGCAAGTCTGACGACGCGAACCCAAGCACATGCTCCACGGATTGACTGACGAACTGAAACGTTCCTCGCTCATCAACCAGCGCCAGAATGTCGGAATTGTTCTCGACTAACGATCGAAACCTTCGTTCTCGGGCTTCAATCGCCGAATTGACCCGGTGATGCTCGTCCATGTCCCTGACCACGTTGAGAACAGCTCTTTGTCCTTCGAACTCGATGAGGGAAGTGCTGGATAATACTTTTGCGGGAAGGCCACTTTTAGCTACGTGAATTGATTCTTTTTCCCGCATTTGTCCGTCGGCCAATGTTTCAGCGATGTCTGAAACATCTCCGGTTATTTTGGCAACTTCCATGCCGACGAGATCTTCGTAGCGATATCCGTAAAATTCAACCGCTCGTTTGTTAGCCTCGACTATGCGAAGCGAGTTTCCTTCAATAATGAGAACGGCGTCGTGAAGAGGATCGAGGAGCGCTCGGCAAAGTTGTGCTCCGATTGAATTGGTGGTCGTGGTTGTAGCGCGCTTCCGCATTCGGCACCTCCTCGCATCTGACTTCCTGAAAACGATGTCTCAGGAAGCGAGCGGCACCTTCTACCTTAGAAGCCACTTTCGCTAGAGGAGAACAGAGCTGGATTCACCACTTTTGCCAGAACAGCTTTGCTATTTCTGGCCCGGCGCAAACGCTTCCACCTTGGAGCTCAACTCTTCCCATCGTGAGTAGAGGCTGTCCAAGGATTGTTGGGCGGAGTTGACCTTCTCTGCGCATGCAAGCAAGCGCGCCGGATTGCTCGCAATTTCGGGGTTCTGGAGTTCCGCTTGCGCCAACTGAACGCGACTCTCAGCTTCTGAGATCTTGCCTTCGATCTCTTCCCACTCGCGGCTTTCAATGTACGAAAGTTTCTTCTTCGCGGACCCGAGCTCCCCTCTTGCCGCGCTCTTCATCTTTTTCTGCTGCTCGCTCTTGCGTGACTCCTGCTCGCGCTCCCATTGTGAGCAGTCCGCAAAGATTGCCGCGCCGCCATCTTCAGTATTTAGTCCAAGGATAATCGTGGATACCCGCTCCAGCATGTACCGATCGTGCGTGACCAGGACGATTGCGCCGGGAAAATCCATCAGGCTTTCTTCGAGAACTTCCAGAGTTCTAATATCGAGATCATTCGTCGGTTCGTCCAGAAGCAGAACGTCTGCTGGCTGCAGCATCATGCGGGCGATCAACACCCGCGCCTGCTCTCCACCAGACAGTCTTGCGAGGGGCAGATCGAGTTGCTCGGCGCGAAACAAGAACCGGTTCGCCCACGCACCTACGTGGATTACGCGTTCACGGAAGATCACCGAGTCCCCATGCGCCGCCAGCGCCCTGCGCAACGGCATTTCCGGGTCGAGATGTTCCCGCGCTTGATCGAAGTAAACGATCTTCACCGCATCAGCGCGCTTGATGGTGCCACTGTCCGGCTGCAATTCGCCGGTGATCAGTTTCAGCAGAGTGGTTTTTCCGCTGCCATTCGGCCCCAGTAGTCCAACGCGCGCTCCAGGCGACAGTACGAATGAGAAATCGCGAAACAGTTCGCGACCGCCCATCGCCTTGCTCACGCGTATTGCATCCACTAGCCGCTTGGTCTGGCGCTCGGTGCCTGCGAACTCGATGTTCGTGGTGCGTTTTACACCCCTAGCGGTGATATCGCTTAACTTGTCTATCAGTTCGCCAGCCGTGTCAATGCGCGCCTTTGATTTCGTCGTTCGCGCCTTCGCTCCCCGGCGCAGCCATTCCACCTCGCGCCGAACTTTGTTTTGCAATGCGTCCTGATATTTCGATTGCGCTGCAAGAAATTCTTCTTTCTTGATCAGGAAATCGCTGTAGCTTCCCGTGATCGTGAGCAGGCCGTCAGGATACGCGCGGTCCAGTTCCATGATCGATTGCGCAGTGTTCTCCAGGAAATAACGATCGTGACTTACCGCCAGCCAAGCAAACTGTGCGCTGTTCAACAGTTTCTCCAGCCAGAAGATTGATTCAAGATCAAGATGGTTGGTCGGTTCGTCGAGCAGAAGGAGGTCAGGTTTCTTCAGTAGCTCGCGAGCAATCGACAGCCGCTTCTTCCACCCACCGGAAAGCGAATCGGCGGGAACGTCCGCATCTTGAAATCCGGCACGGCCCAGAGTGGTGCTGATGCGAGCAGCCGTTTCCATCTCACTCAGCGATTCGCCGCGCGCCGTCTTTTCCATGATCAGCTGAATGGTTTTCCCGGGAGGGAAGCTGTCGGCCTGCGCCACATAACCCACGCGCACCATCTTGCGGACGGACACCGTGCCACTATCTGCTTCCGTGAGTCGCGCAAGGATTTGCAGCAGCGTGGACTTGCCCGAACCATTGGGCCCGATCAACCCAATGCGGTCTCCATCTGAAATGCCGAATGACAAGCTCTTGAACAGGCTTGCTGACCCGAAGGATTTTTCGATTGCATGTGCGCTAAGCAGCAGGGACATCTACTTAATTGTACCTGCCGCACTAAGCAGAAAATTCGACAGCAATCCCTGTAACATCTACACACGCGATGTTGCAGCTTTCTTCATTACGGCAGGAGTTTGGTCCCATGCTGCGCCTCGCCGGGCCGCTGGTCGCCGCCGAACTAGGCTGGATGTTCATGGGCGTGATCGACACCGTCATGGTCGGACACCTGCCCTATAGCGCCGAAGCCATCGGCGCCGTCAGCCTCGGTACTGTGCTGTTCTACATGATCGCGCTTTACGGTGGAGGCATTCTGCTGGGGCTCGATACGCTGGTGTCGCAATCGTTCGGACGCGGCGATATCGAAGATTGCCACCACTCACTCATTAACAGCGTTTATCTGGTGCTGGTGATGACGCCGATCCTGATGGGGCTCGTCTGGTTTGGCATTCCGCTGCTGCCGCGCTTTGGTGTGAATCCCGCGGTGCTCGCCCTGACTACGCCATTCCTGAAAGCCGTGCTCTGGAGTACTTTCCCGCTGCTGCTCTACTTCGCGTTTCGCCGATACATGCAGGGCATGAATCTCGTGAAGCCCATCATGTTCGTGCTCGTATCCGCAAACCTGGTGAACCTGGCAGGGAACTGGGTGCTCATCTACGGACACTGGGGATTTCCCGCGCTCGGCGTGGCCGGTTCCGGATGGGCAACGTGCATCTCGCGCGGATACATGGCAGTCATGCTGTTGGCTTACATTCTTTTTTACGATTGGCGGCACAAGACCAAACTGCATGGCGCGGAATTCGGTCTGGATATTGGGCGCATCCGTGAACTGCTCCGACTCGGTCTGCCCGCCGCAACGCAGATGGCGATTGAGATCGGCATCCTCACTCTGGCCACGGTTGTCATCGGACGCCTCCAGCCCGCCGCCCTCGCGGCTCACCAGATCGCGCTGAATGTTTCCAGCGTCACATACATGGTTCCGCTGGGAGTGAGTTCCGCGGCTGCTGTCCGCGTAGGACAAGCCATTGGACGACGCGACCCTGCCGCCGCCTCCCGCGCCGGATGGGCTGCAATCGCCCTCGGACTGCTCTTCATGTCCGCCGCAGCATTGTCTTTCATCCTGTTTCCGCGATACATCGTCCGCGTCTACAGCAGCGATCCTGAAGTCATGAAGATCGGTGTGACCCTGCTCGCAGTCGCCGCCATCTTCCAGATTTTCGATGGTATTCAGATCGTGGCTTCCGGTGCCCTCCGCGGCGCGGGCGAGACCAAGATCCCGATGCTCACTTATGGCATAGCGTATTGGCTGATCGGGCTGCCCTTTGGGTATTACCTGTGCTTCAACCGCGGATGGGGCGCAACGGGGGTGTGGGCGGGGCTTTGCTTTGGATTAGTGCTGATAGGAGTCATCCTTTTATTTGTATGGAAACAAAAAGTGGTCCAATTGACGTTCCAAATTGACCACTATTCGGCTGTCAAACCTTAGATTATTTCCATTTCTCCGGAAACTATCGGCTACTATCCTTCGTACCTCTCTTATGCGCTTAGCCGTGCCTGCCAATATTCTCGCCTTGCGCGAGCCCATCCGCATCGCCTGGGACAGCATGCGCGTGCACAAGCTACGCACTTTCCTTACGCTCCTGGGAATCATCCTCTCCGTTTCAACATTGATCATGGTGATATCCATGATCGAGGGCACTAACCTTTATATACAAAACACTGTCGCGAATCTCGGCGCGGATGTTTTTCTCGTCAACCAGTACGGCATCATTCCTGACCGCAAATCATTCCTGAAGGCCCAGCGACACAATAAGGTCATCACCTACGAAGACTTCGAATACCTGCGCGATACCATGAAGCTTCCCAAAGCGGTTGGTCTTGAAACCCGCCGCACAGGACTCCTGCGTTTCGGCACCGAGAGCATGGAGGACGTCGACGTCCGCGGTGTGACTTCGAACATTGGTGACATGGACGTGGAAGAGCCGGATGCCGGCCGCTACATCACTGATGCCGACGACAGTCACCGCTCGGAAGCCGCACTGATCGGCACCGACGTGGTCAGTCGTCTGTTTCCCGGACGCGACCCCATGGGGAAATACATCTCCATCGACGGACGCCCATTTCTCATCGTCGGGATTGCGAAGCCGATCGGCACTATCCTCGGCCAGAGCCAGGACAACTTCATCTACATCCCGATTCAGACGTTCCTGAAAATTTACGGCTCCAACAACAATGGGATGTCAGTCAATATTCAGGCACGCGGCCCCGAGTGGTCTCTGCAAACGCAGGAAGAAGCACGGACATTGATGCGCGTCCGCCGACACCTCGGCCCCGGTGAAGATGACACTTTCGGGATTTCTTCCGCAGCCGGAATACTCGATATCTGGCACAACATCTCCAGCGCCATTGAAGCCGGAATGGTCGGCGTAGTCTCCGTGTTCCTTGTCATCGGCGGAGTCGTCATCATGAACGTCATGCTCACCAGTGTGACCGAACGCACACGCGAGATCGGCATCCGCAAATCTCTGGGCGCGCGACGCAATGACATTTTGCTTCAGTTCCTTTTCGAATCCGCGATGATGTCCGCGATGGGTGGGATTCTTGGAGTGCTTATTGCAGGTTCATTTTCAAAATTGATCGGCGCCACCACATCCATTCCTATGAACATGCCGTTGTACGCGGTGATCATCGCCATCACGGTTTCAACTTTGGTTGGATTATTCTTTGGTATCTACCCCGCGCGCAAAGCCGCGCGACTCGATCCGATTGAGGCCATGCGACACGAGTAGTAGTCACACTCAGAGTTCATTATGAAACTGCAATTATCTGAAAACGCGAAGATGGCTCTCGAGACTGTCCGGGAGAACAAGATCCGTTCCATCCTCACCGTCTCCGGCGTCGTCATTGGCATCACCACTGTTATTGCGGTCGCGTCCATCCTCGTCGGCGTGAGCCGCAATATCGAAGAGTCGCTGAATGATTTTGGTGTAAACACACTCTTCATTTTTAAGTTCACTCCCGGCCCGCACTTCGGACGGCTTTCCACCGAAGAGCGCATGAGAAAACCTCTCACGCTCGAAGACGGCATGGCCATTCAGGATTCTTGCCCTGCGGTAAAGAAAGTTTCCGTGCAAGTGTTTCCGCGCGTGGGTGTCAATCGTCCCGCAGATCCTCTCATGCGATATAACGGCCACGAGACGGACGTAAATTTCTCCGGCGTCACACCTGCGTTTGAGACGGTGCAGAACCTGCACATCTCTAAAGGCCGCTTCTTTTCCGAAACTGAAAACGATCACCACTCTGATCTTATCGTGCTCGGTTATGACGCCGCGCGTGCTTTGTTTCCTGATGAAAACGGGATCGGGAAGACCGTTCAGTTCGGCACGCAGAGTTTCAGCGTTGTCGGCATCCTCGAACAGCGCAAGACGAACGTGCTGCGCGGAGGCGGTTCAGACAATCAGGCACTCATTCCGTACCTGACGTATCGCAAACACAATCCAAACAACGACGAACACTTCATCTCCGCAGAAGCCTATCCCGGAATGAAAGCGGCGGCGGAAGATCAAGTCAGAGGAATCCTTAGACAGCGTCGTCGTGTTGCTTTTAGCGCTCCGGATAGCTTTGGCATCTCAAGCGCCGAACAGATCGCTGACCAGCTTCGCCAAGTCACTGCGTCCGTCGCGCTTCTCACCGTAGCCATCAGCTCCATCGGACTACTTGTCGGCGGCGTCGGAGTAATGAACATCATGTTGATGTCCGTGACGGAACGCACGCGCGAGATCGGCGTTCGCAAGGCCCTCGGCGCGCGCAAACGTGACATCTCCTGGCAATTCCTCACAGAAGCTATGACGCTCACTGGATGTGGCGGGACTATCGGTGTTTTCCTTGGGGTAGCGATCAGCTTCACCATCAACAAACTCGTACCTGCCCTACCTTCGGCGGTTCCCGCATGGGCCATTGTCGCCGGGGTCATGGTCTCGATGAGCGTGGGATTGTTCTTCGGCATTTATCCCGCCGTCAAAGCTGCCCGACTAGACCCCGTTGACGCCCTTCGCTACGAGTAACGCCTAGCGATTACCACAGTGCCGATTTTGCCCTAGTACGCTGCGCAGGAACTCTGAAACTGCGATAATGGCGGCAATTGGAAGTCACTCTTTCCTGTTGGAGCAATAAGACATTATGAGTCTCAATCGGATGTGGTTCGGGATCATTGCCTCTGCTTTTCTCTTCTCCACTTTTTGCGCGGCCCAGAATAACAACCCGCGCAATCCTACCTGGTGGGACAAATACGACTACCTCTTTCGGAATGGGCCAGATGCATCGGTCGGCAGTACGTCTTCCGTCAGTTCAGGCAAGAGCAACGTTGACATCTCCAACGAGTGCGGTCCACAGAGCGAGACAAACATCGCTTTGAGTTCGGTGAATCCCAAAAACTTGGCCGCCGGTTCAAACGAGATATTTCGCTTGCCCATGCGCGGATACTCTTCAAGCAACGGCGGATCCAATTGGTCAGGAGTTGATCTTCCGCTTCCTCCTGCCATTGGCACCAACGGCATTGATTTCGGATCAGACCCGACTCTCGCCTTTGACACACTGGGCAATACTTTCTACGGATATATCGTCGTTTTCTTCAGCAACGGCAACGGCATCAATGGAACGCAGATGGCAGTTGCCCGATCTACGGATGGCGGGAAAACATATCCCTCTGCTACCTTCTTTTCTTTCTCGAGCGGCTCTGATCACTTCAATGACAAGCCGATGATGACGGTGGACACGAACCCGAACAGCCCGTACAAAGACAACATCTACATCGCCTGGGACGCCGCCAGCGGTGGCTCCACAGGCGGAGGAATCAGGATCGCAACCTCAACAGACCACGGAGCGACTTTCAACGTCGTCCGCGCTGATGATCCGAAAGGCCCGGGCCGCTCCATCGGCACCACTCCCTTTGTTGGACCGAACGGGGAGGTTTATGTGGCATGGAATGACTATGCTGCTAATACGATTGCGTTCACAAGATCATTGGACGGCGGCAGAACGTGGGCACCCCAAACTGTTGTTACAAGTAAGCAGCTTGCTTTCGATGTTGCTGTACCGGCAGAATCGTTTCGCGCGGCTCTCGTTTACCCGGTCTGCGATACTGACCGCTCAAGCGGCGCGCATCGTGGACGTCTCTACTGCTCATGGATGGACGCAACTGCGGCAGGCACCACGGACATTTACTTGTCCTACTCCGATGATCGCGGCACGACCTGGTCATCCAAACAGACTGTTGCCGATCAGTTCTCAACGAAAGTCGATCGGTTCAATCACTGGATGTCCGCGGACCCAGTCACGGGTGATCTGAATTTCTCGTTCTACGACACTCGGAACGACACTACGGGACAGCGTTATATGACGGACATCTATTTCACCCAGTCGCAGGACGGCGGCGGCACGTTCCGCAGTCCTAACACTCGGGTGAGCACAGTGAGTTCCAATGAACACGATTGCAATGGCGTTTTTCCATGTTCCGGGATCAACTATGGCAATCAACAGGGAGACTATGAAGGCTTAGTCTCTTTTGGAGGCATTTCACATCCTGTATGGACAGACAGTCGTCGTCAGCAAGATCGCATTAGCGGATGCTCCCGCAATCTCGGGATGGAAGAAGTCTTCACCGCAACTGTGAAATAGCTGTTTTGCCAGAACAGAGGGGCACCGATGGTGCCCCTTTTGTCTTTCAGTACATGTCCTCGCGGTCGTATTCCCCATCCGTTTCCTCAATCCCGTGCATCCATGCACTCGTAGGAGGGTTCTAATCCACACAGGCAGCATGTCTGGGGAACCATTCGGATACAGCGAATGCAGACATATCGTGCAAGCCGCGGTTTGGGAAACTCAAGTGAAAGCAATGGATTGGAATCGGAACAAGAGCAAGTGCTCAGTCTGCCGCACTCCTGTGCGCGACGGCATGCCTGTAAGCTCCGTGGATGCCGATGGCGTTAAGCACGATTTCAATCGCCTCTGCCGGCGCTGCCTGGAAGCAGAAAAAGTTTTTGCTCGTAAAGTTTTTTTCTACGTGGATGCGAAGAAAGAAGAGTTCATCAATGATGGGGAAATGGTTCCACGCCCCGCGCCCGTGAAACTGCCCCGGGCAGCCTAGGCGACTGCCGCAGTCTGGAACTGTGGTGCAAGTGATTTCGCTGAATCCGGACCTTCAGCCTGCGCCGCCTGCAACGCTCCCTCTACCCGGTTAATCACTTCAGTGACGATATCTATGGGTTCGTACTGCTGTTGAAGAACAGCTTCGGCAATTCCCACGGCTATGGTCGGCGTCCTGTCTGTGCCCGGAATCTTTATTGAGTGCAGTGCTTTCCGCATCTTGTCCACAACGAAGAAAGCATTTTTGTCCGTGGTGTCAGGCAGGATGAGCGCGATGGTGGTCAGTTCATATCGCACGGCAACGTCATTCTGACGAACTTGCGAACATATCGATTGCCCCAGTTGCTGCATCATGTTGTCTACTGCGGGCTCGCCGATCTCTTTCACCAGCGCTGAAGCTTTTCCGAAATGCAGCAATAACACTGATGCGGTCGTGTTCTGCGCCAGCGCCCGCTTGGCTTCAGAAAGCAGAACGTCCAGATAAGAAGAACGCTTCAGCAGTCCGGATTTTTCATCCGTCACTGCGAGGTTCTTCATCAAGCTGCGCAGCTTCGCATTATTGACTGCCAGCACCATCTGGTCGGCGATAGTCTTCAGCACGACTGCATCGGTCTGCCGCCATGCGCGTTGCTGATCACACTGCTCCAGCATCAGGATGCCCGTATGTTCATCCGTGGCGGTGTCGAGCAGCGGCACCGCCAGAACTGATTTGATCCCCAATGCTTGAATCGAGGCCTGCACCGATGCCAACTCCGGGACTCCTGCGGCGTTATCAATTGATACCATTCCACTCTGCATGGCCAATGCTTGAACCGCCGCCAGCAATTTCACAATATGCTGAACGTCCGATTGCTTGATTCCCGGTGAGCAATATTCCAGCGCCGCGGAAGGCTGCTTGCCCGGCTGGCAAAGTCCAGCGATGCACCGGCTCGCGTTGAAGTGTCTGCCGACGTCGTTCACTGCGGTGAAAAGAACACCCTTTACCGTGGATTGCCGATAGATGTTCCGCGTAATTTCCGTGACCCGGCTGAAGTTGTCCACGGCGTTTTCGTCGTGCGACATCGACGGCATCTGCTGCACGTATCCCGGCGCAGCCTTCTGTTGTCCACCACCGCCGTAACTGGGTGCCTGCCCAAAAGGAGAAAGCGGGATTGCTCCCGGTTGGGTCGGCGCTGCTTGTGGCCCCCCTGCCGCTGCTGGTGCAGGAGTGTCATACTTCGGAACGTATCCTGCATTCATGTACAGCGTGCGTAGTTTTTCGTTCTTGTCTTCTTCGCGCGGAAACAACTTGTTGATGCGCTCCAGCCGCTCTACGGCCTTCGAGCGCATTGAATACTGGATGAAGATTTCCGCCTGCAGCATGAAGTCCTCGAGCACCGTCGGTTCTTTCTCGAATTCCTCCGGCTTTCCGCCTTCAGTCTCTTCCGTGCCGCCAACGATCTGAAAGCGGTTCGAAATGTTCGTGAAGCGCGTCTGGTCGATCTTCCCGCGCAACATCTCCAGGCGTTTCTGGTTACCAGCTTGGTAAGGATCAACTTCCACGGCGCTATCGAGCGAGTCAGCGGCCTTCAAGAAATTTCCCGCAGCGAAATACAACGAGAACAATGCGATCAGTGTTTCGCAGTAGTCCTGCTCGCGGTTCGCGGAGTTGTAGACTCCGACCAAGTACTCCATGAACTCGATGCCGGGAGGATGTTTGCTGGTGATCTCCTTCAACAGACTGACGAACTCGCGTGTCTTGCTTTGCTTGCCCATCGCCTGTTCCAGTTTCTGTGCGACAGCCAGCGCCCGTGCATGGTTCTCCGCGGTGATCAATGAGGTGATCAGTAGCGCAATCTCGTCAATTTGCTTGGGATCTTTTTCAAACAACTCCCAAATCAGCGGCTCAGCTTCTTCCGCCCGGTTCGCGCCCAGCAGCGCGCGCGCATAAGTCTCTCGGAAATCTGGCCCGTTCCCGGAGAATGGGGCCAACACTTCGATGGCGCGGGTTACCTCTGCCTTCTGCACCAGCGCGCGACCGTAGGCCAGCGCCAGGAATGCATTCGAGGCATCGAGCGCATGTCCTTTTTCGAGCCATGTGACCGAATCGGAAGGCTCCATCTCCGCCAATTGCAGGCATGAGATTGCTGCGGCTTTACTGTCGCCGAGCGCAGTTCCCAACTCTGCCATGCGCTTGTGATTAGCCAGCGAAGGATCCAGAGCCACGATTCTCTTCAGCGCAGTCAACGCATCGGCATGGCGATCGGCTGCTTGGAAAGAATTCAGCGCGAACTCGAATCCCTCGAGCGATTGCTTCTTATCTGACTTTTCAATGAATTGTGAAAACCGGAAAGTCTGGTCAACAGTCGGAGTCCCCAACTTCGCGAGTTTCTTGTAATTGACGACGGCTTTCGGTTGGTCGTTGATCTCCGCCTGATGATCGAACAGCGCACTCAGCAGAGTGCAGGCTTCGCTGTTGCGTCCCAGGGCGACGGAAATATCCGCGGCAGATTGTCGTACTTTGTCGTTGGCAGGGTCCTCCTCCAGGATTTCCAGATACTCTTCCAGAGCGTCTTCCTGCTTGCCCTTTTGAAGGTATTTTTCCGCTTTTTCCAGACGCTTCTGAATGTCAGCCATGGGGGTCCCGTGGAGGAGTTTTAGGTGAGTGCGTATTGTATGCGGAACCTGCCGCGTACAGCAATTAGGGAATCGCCTTGGTTTGCAGGCCCGCGTCTCTGTGGTGAAAACCGCCTGAAACTCTTACAATCTCCCCATGAGTACCGCCGACACCCTCGTCAGCGCCGAAGCCGAACTGCTCGCCTTCCGCAAAGAGTTTCCTATCCTCGACCACACCACTTATCTCATCAGCAACTCGCTGGGAGCCATGCCCCGCGGTGTCTATGACGCAACGCAGGATTACTGCGACATCTGGGCCTCGCGCGGTGTTCGCGCTTGGGAAGAGAAGTGGTGGATGCTCGCGCGCGAAGTGGGCGACGAGATCGGCATTTTGATGAACGCCGCTCCGGGCACGGTCTCTTGCCATCAGAACGTTACCCAATGTCAGGCGATCGTTGCCTCGTGTCTTGATTTTTCCGGCAAGCGCAACAAAGTCGTTTATAGCGACATGAATTTCCCTTCCGTCATGTATTTCTGGGAATCGCAGCGTGCCTATGGCGCTCGCGTGCACATGGTAAAAACCGACGACGGCATCACTGTCCCGCTCCAGCGCATGCTTGACGCTATTGATGAAGAGACGCTGATCGTCCCCATGTCGCACGTCGTCTTTCGTAGCTCATACATTCAGGATGCGAAAGCCATCATCGACAAAGCGCACAGGGTCGGTGCCATGGTCCTGCTCGACACCTTCCAATCCCTCGGGACCATGACGATCGACGCGCAAGCTCTGAATGTGGACTTTGTCACCGGCGGAGTCCTGAAGTGGCTCTGCGGCGGGCCGGGCACGGCATATCTTTATGTGCGTCCTGACCTCGGCACCAAATTGCAGCCTAAGTTCACCGGATGGAGCGCGCACGAAAATCCGTTCGCCTTCCAGATCGGTCCCATCACCTTCACTGACGCCCCTTACCGCTTCATGAACGGGACGCCCAACGTTCCCGCACTTTACATCGCCCGTCCTGGGCTGAAGATCATCCGCGAAGCCGGTGCAGAGCGCATTCGCGCAAAGTCCATGCGGCAGACCGCCGAACTCATCCGCCTCGCCGACGAAAAAGGTTGGAAGGTGAACACCCCGCGCGATCCCGCGGTCCGTGGCGGCACTGTCTCCATCGACATGCCCCACGCAAAGGAAGTCTGCGCCGAACTCCTCAAACGCGACGTCGTCGTGGACTACCGCCCCAAAGCCGGGGTTCGCATGTCGCCACATTTTTACACGCGTGATGAAGAACTGAAGACGGCGATTGAAACCGTGCAAGACATCCTGGAAGGCATGAAGTAGAGCAACAAGGCAATTGTCATTCAGCGCGGCTTAATTTTCAGATTGCAAATCACCAGTGAAAAAGGGCTTCAGCCCTTTGGCCAAAGCCCCAGCATAGGAAACTCCAAACCTACTTCATCTTCGTCGCCGTTACTTCCAACTGCACTGTTCGCGGACTTCCAACATCATCAATGCTCGCCACCACCAATGGCTTTCCCGGAATCAGAAGTGCATACGCATCCTGTCTGAAGGTGCGTACAACAGGCGTACTGAGATGCGTGTCCGGCCCGGCGTCCGGCGCCACCAGACTGCTCATTTCAAAGAGTACGCTGAGTAAGGCGGTTCCGTTTCGTTCTGTGAACTTGGAAGTAATAAACAAGCCAACATCCATATATTGGAATCCTTCTTTGGCCTGCACCGGAATTCTATTGCCCGTGCGAACCTCTCCGCGAGTGTCTTCCTTGAGCATCATCGAGTAATTCCTCACGTTGGTTCGTTTCGCATTCTGGAGTTCATAGGCTGTGAACTCAAACTTGTATACAGCCGGCTCCTGCGGCTTCGTCGCGTTATTCTCTTGCGCAAAACACGCGGCAGCCCAACTCATCATCAATAAAACTACCAATAACCGTTTCATGATTTCCTTTCATTCCTCTTCACCGCAGATTTGTATTTCGATCCGTGTCCCGCACCGCTCCTGGCACTGCTTGGTTCATTTCCAATTCAACTTTCGGCTCATCCGGCTTACTGTTCTTCACAATCTCCTCACGAGGAGTCCTTCGCAGATATGCGAACAGCAATCGTTCCTGCTCTGACAACGGCGCTGCTGCCGGAAACGTCTGCTGCTTCGCAACTGTGCTTCGTTTTTGGCTTTCGTGTGGTGGAGTCGCCTTCGGCTTTGTGCGCTGGGCTTGCTCCAGCGATCTGTCATGCGCTAGTGCAATTGGATTTTTTGCAATCGTGATTCCAGGAAGTGAGTCCTTCTTCACCTCCGGTGTCTTCGTCACGATCATCTGTGGAGCCGTCATCTCCCTCGCCACAAACATCGCCACAATCAGCACACACGCCGCTGCAAATGCGGCAGTCCATTTCCAACCCCGCCATTTCCCTTGCTCGCGCCCGGCCAGCCCCGCAACAATCCTGTGCTCCAACCCCGCCCGAGGCTCAACATTTGAGTACTCGGCCAATGCGCCATCGAGAAGGTCGTCCAGCATTTTTTGTTTTCTGTCGTTATTCATGTCTTGCATGCTGTCCCTCCACCGCCGCCGACAGCTTCTGTTTCAGCAGATTCCGTGCGCGCATCAACCGCGTTCGGACTGAACCTTCAGGGATTCCCAGCACATCTGCGATTTCCGCTGAGTTCAATTCCTGTACCGTCGAAAGCACTACCGTTTCGCGCAAGTCCGAAGGCAGCGTTGCGATCATCTTCTCCAGCAGCGTCTTCATCTGCTCGCTCGCAGCAACCTGCTCCGCACCCGGCCCAGTCGAAGCCAACTCTTCAAGCACCGCCGGATCAAGCTCGCTCGCCACCGGCCTCCGCGCCGACACCTTATCCAAACTTACGCGCCAGGTGATCTTCGCCAGCCAGACTTGTCCACAACTCCCGCAAGCTTGCCTTTGTACTTCAGCACGCGGACAAAAACTTCCTGCGCCGCATCTTCCGCATCCGAGTGGTTCCGCAGCATCGAGTAGGCGATGCGGAAGACGAAGCGCGAATACTCACGCACCATCTCTTCCACTGCGACATCAATCTCAATGAGTTTGTCGTCGCCTCTGGCCATGATCACTGCATCATCCAAGATC
This sequence comes from Terriglobales bacterium, assembly GCA_025462725.1. GTDB lineage: Bacteria > Acidobacteriota > Terriglobia > Terriglobales > Acidobacteriaceae > JAICLA01. The sequence goes on from JAOAPE010000011.1 coordinate 427,354, forward strand.
GCCTGCCCCAGCATTGCTCACACTCAACATGTAAGACCGGGAGCGCGCAAGAAGTGTTCTGTTTTTTTTGGAGAAGAATTCAAGGAAGGAAATATATACTCCGTCATCCTGAGCGAAGCGTAGCGGAGTCAAAGGATCTATGTATTTGATTCTCTGGCTAAAAGCGATGAGGTAACTACTAACCGTTGCCTTTCACCGGCCAAACCTTTGAACGATCCACCCGATCACCGTTCCGCCAACGCTCCCGAAGATCATGATGGGGGCATAAGCTTTGGTGATGATTGCGTCTGGCAGACTCAGCAGAACGCCGATTACTAGTCCCATTAGCCATCCCGGCCAGGGCAGATTCGACGCGCCGATCAAGAACCCGATTGCGAACCGGTTGATGAACGCTCCGGTCAACGCAGCCGGCTTGTCAGGGAAGGGCAATGGCAGCATGGCGCCGGCAGACAGCGTTCCGAAGATTAGTCCGGAGATAACGCCCAACATGATTCGTGACATGCGGCGCATTATAAGCGCGGCGGATTCACGCGCAACACTTTTTACAAGTCCTTCGGACCGCTGCCCATGTCAGCGACTTTCTCCAAATCCTCTTTGTCATCGATTGCCAGCAACAAATTCCTCAGATCAAGGTGCCGCGTGAACATCGCCAACTTTCCATCGGGTGTGCGCGGCCACTCTTCGCGCGGACGGTCCAATACAACTCCACCCCATTCTCATCCGGATCCCGCAGATACAGTGCCTCGCTAACTCCGTGGTCGGCCGCTCCGTCCAACTGAATGCCCGCTTCGAGCACGCGACGCAACGCATCGGCCAGTTCCTTCCGCGTCGGATAGACGACCGCGAGGTGATACAAGCCCGTTGACCCTCGCGATGGCGGACTTCCGCCCATACTCTCCCACGTATTCAGCGCGATGTGGTGGTGATATCCGCCTGCGGAGAGGAACGCTGCCTCGTCGCCCAGCCGTTGCGTCACTTCGAATCGCAGCACATCCCGATAAAACCGCAGCGCCCTCTCAAGGTCTGCAACTTTCAAATGCACGTGTCCTATGCGCACCTGCGGATGAATCGGCTTCGCGGAAGTGGAACTTGTACCTATCATTCCGCTACAGATGCAGATGAAGGAACTTACGCTTCAGAGCGCCAGAACCCTCTCCGAAACTTAGCTGTTGACATTCGCCTTTTCTTCGCTCAGAATGATTTCGCTCTGTAACAGCGATTTTCCGCGACACCTTTTGATAGGCACTTATGGCACTTACAAAACGGCAGCGCGAAATCTACGACTTCATCTCGCACTTTGTCACCAAGAATGGCTACTCGCCCTCTTTTGAAGAGATTGGCGATGGCATGGGACTCAGCTCTCTTGCCACCGTGCACAAGCACCTCACCAATCTCGAGCGCAAGGGCATGCTCAAGCGCGACTATAACCGCAGCCGCTCCATTGATGTGATCGCTCCGCGTGGCCGCATGAAACAGGAGATGGCGCTCAATACCGCCGGCGTTCTCCCGTTACTTGGACGCATCGCTGCCGGACGCCCCATCGAAGCTCTCGAAAATCCAGCGACCATTTCGCTGAATGACGTGACTCGCTCCAAAGAAGTGTTTGTGCTCCAAGTTACCGGAGACTCCATGCAGGACGAGCACATCGTCGACGGCGACTATGTGATGGTCGAACGCATGCGCACCGCCAACAACGGCGAAATCGTGGTCGCGCTTGTCGATGGGACAGATGCCACACTGAAACGCATGTATCGCGAGGGCGATCGCATCCGCCTTCAGCCATCCAACGCCACCATGAAACCGATCATGGTTCCCGCTGCCGCCGTCCAGATCCAAGGCCGCGTCATTGGCGTGCTGAGAAAGTACTGAGCAACAAAAAACCCAGCCACTCGGCTGGGTTTTCAATCTCAAATCTAGTACTACTTAAACTTGCTTCGCAGGCTCGCTGACTTCTTTGGACACGTGCTTGTTCAGCGCAGTCTCGATCACTTCCTTGGCCACTAATCCCACAATCTGGTCTTGCACTTTGCCGTCCTTGAACACCAGCAGCGTCGGGATCCCGCGCACGTTGTAGCGCATCGGAGTGGAGTTGTTCTTGTCCACGTCCATCTTGAATACTTTAACTTTGCCCTTGTAGGCATCCGCAACTTCGTCGAGCAGCGGAGCGATCATCTTGCATGGTCCGCACCACGCCGCCCAGAAATCCACCAAGACCGGCTGGTCCCATTTCAAAACGTCTTGCTCAAACGTCGCGTCCGTTACTTCCATCACTGCCTGACTCGCTGCCATTCCCGTCTCCAAAGCTTTGATTTTGAATTCCGCCCAACAATCCTAACATCCCATTGGATGCTGTATTCCCGTGAAAGTCGCAGACAGCCGACCACTCCCAGCAAGTCACACAATCCCCAGTACCTTGGTTACTTGGAGGTTACTTTGGGGATATTGCAACCCTCACCCTGCCAAGCTAGAGTTTGCGGTGCAGGCAGACCTGGGGGAGGGCTGCCGGGAATTGCGCCCCGCAACCAAACTGGTTCCGGGGCGCTTTCTTTTTGTACTTAGGAATTTGACTGTGGTGCGCAATTCGGCGAATGGATTGGGGGCCGGGTTAAGCTGAGAGCCGACAAGTGGGAGTTGATAGCTGCGTTACTTTATCTGCACCAACTCTTCCGTCTCGTCCTTCACTCTGGGCGGCGCACTCGGAGGTGGCGCCTTCTTTTTCTTCTGCGGCGATTCCTGCGGCGCTCTCCAATGATCGATGTACGAGATCTGATGGACACAAGACACCGTGCAATGTGGGGCGCAGAATTTCTCCTTCAAGAACTCCCGCCGGATGTCCTCAACCGAATAATTCAGCAGCGGCACGCCCGGGATCCCGCGCTGTTGCGAGCACCAATGAACCAGCCCGTTCTCGCATATATATAGATAGCGCGCGCCTGACCGGCACCGCCAATCATTCGGCTTCCCGTAGGCGATGTTCTTCTGGAAGTGGTTGAACTGCGAGTAATTCTTCTTCTCGAACTTCATGATCTCTTCGTATACCGCGATTTCTTCATCGCGCAGCGGACGAAGCTGTCCATCGCCATCATGAATAATTCCGACTGTCGAGGTGAATCCCAATTCTATCGCGCGCTTGCTCACCACCAGCGCGTCCTGCGGATTATGTATTCCTCCGCCCACCACGCTGTTGATGTTCACGTGGAATTCCGCGAACTCTGAGAGCAGCTGCAATTTCTTGTCCAGCACCTTAAGACTTTTCTTCGAGACATCATCCGGCATTACGTTATCAATGCTGATTTGCATGTGGTCGAGTCCGGCATCGTTCAACCGCTTGATGCGCTCTTCCACCAATAGATATCCATTCGTGATCATGCCGGCGATCGCGCCGTTCTTGCGAATCCGGCCGATCACATCGTCCAACTCCGGATGCAGCAGCGGTTCACCGCCACTGATAGTGATGATCGCCGTCCCCAGGCTGCCCAGCTTGTCGATGCGCTCGAACATCGTGTAGATCGGCACCGGCTTCGAGACGTCGTCATACTCGTTGCAATATGTACATGCGAGATTGCAGCGACGCATCGGGATTATGTGCGCCATCACCGGGTGATCAGTGGACGCGAGCGCCCTGCCGATCATCATCAGCTCGCGCGTGCGCCGATTGGCGATGCGTAAGCGGTGTCTTAAACTTGGGGCCAAGTGGGACATGGGTTAGTGTCTTTTATTACAACACAGGGCTACGCAAATTCACCGTACCGAGCAAGCGAGCGGCGAAAATCACAGGTTAAACGGCGCGGTTTAGGCGTTGCCCTGTTCCTTGAATGGCCACTGAGTACAATTCTGGGATGGCTGCAAACATCAAGTTCCTCATCCCAATGGCCCACGTTGCTGACGTGCAGCGTTCCGTCGACTTCTACGCGCAGCTTGGATTCGAACCCCTTCATATCGGAAAAGATCCAGATGGACACTGCCCCTGGGCGCACATCCGGTCCGGCAACGCCCACCTGATGTTTTCGCGCGATCCCGAGTCAACCAAAGTGGAGAAAGAGAGCACAGTCGTCCTCTACCTCTATGCCGATGACCTGATCAAACTTCGCGAAGAACTCGTCGCAAAAGAGGTAAAGGTTTCCGAAATCACTTACCCGTTTTACATGCCAAAGGGAGAAGTCTGCCTTCAAGACCCAGACGGGTACGTCATCCTCATCGGCCAATCCGATTAGTTTCATCCCCAACGCGACCCACCTTTATAGTCCAGCCCAAGATTTTTGGTTTATCCGTCTTTAATTCTTCTTTTTATCCGAGGCTAAAGTTGCCTTTGCTTTTCGCATTCTCTGAGACGCTGGTAAACTAGAGAGTTCTCTTACTGCTCCCAAGGACCACATACATATGCTCAACCCTTCAGATATCGCTATCATCTCCGGCGCGCGCACTCCCATGGGCCGATACTGCGAAAAACTTCGCGACTTCACCGCCATGGAACTCGGCGCAATCGCCGGTGTCGAAGCCATCAACCGCTCCGGTATTGATCCCAAGGAATTCGATCACGTCGTCTTCGGCAACGCTCAGCAGACATCATCCGATTCGCACTACGGCGCCCGGCACGTCGGCCTCAAAGCGGGACTTCCCATTGAAACACCGGCACTCACCGTAAACCGCCTCTGCGGTTCCGGCATGCAATCCATCGTCAACTCCGCGCAGATGATCCAACTCGGCGAAGCCAAGACCGTACTCGCCGGCGGAATGGAATCCATGTCGCAAGCGCCATTCGTCGTTCGCGGCGCGCGCTGGGGCATTGGTTTGGGTCAGGGCAAACTCGAAGACGCGCTCATGCAAGGACTCCTCGATCCGCAATGCGGCCTCTACATGGCGCAGACCGCGGAAGAGTATTCGCGACAGCAGGGAATCAATCGCCAAACAATGGACGAGTTCTCGCTCCTCTCGCAGAAGCGAGCCGCCGATGCACAAACTTCGTGCCGACTCAGTGAAGAGATCACGCCCGTCGCGCTTAAAGATCGCAAAGGAAAACCGACCGGAGAGATGTTCGAAAAAGATGATCACCTCCGTCCGCAGACCACACTCGAAGGACTCGCAAAGCTTCCGCCCGCTTTCGGCAAAGACGGAATGGTTACCGCCGGAAACGCCAGCGGTATCGTTGACGGCGGCGCAGCAGTCGTTGTCAGCTCAATGCAAGACGCCGAAAAGCGCGGCATCAACCCGCTCGGACGCATCGTCAACTGGGGCATTGCCGGAGTCGATCCCCGGATCATGGGAAGCGGCCCGGTGCCGGCAACTCACGCAGCACTGAAGCGCGCCGGACTTAAACTGGACGACATCGACTTGATCGAGGTGAACGAGGCCTTCGCCGGACAATATCTCGCGGTAGAAAAGGAATTGGGCTTTGACCGCGAAAAGGCCAACGTGAATGGCGGTGCCATTGCCCTAGGACATCCCTTGGGTGCAACTGGAACTCGCTTGGTCATCACGTTGCTCTACGAACTCAAGCGCCGGAAGAAAAAGTACGGACTGGCGACGGCTTGTATCGGTGGTGGGCAGGGTATTGCTGTCATCGTTGAAAGTTTGGGTTAGCTATCTATAAACACATCCCGAACGGGAGCGTAGGGACCGGAGGGAGAATTATGAATACGAAGAAAGCGGCTTTCTAAACACATCCCGAACGCGCAGCGGGGGGATAGTTATGAGTACCGAGGCGAGTGGTTATAACCAGGTACTAATATGTCTATATCCTGTCCAGTCTCGCGGGAAAACTCTACGTCGGCCTCACTGATAACCTTTCTCACGTATGCAACAGTACCTAGCTGGAAGGTTCGACGGTTTCACAAAGAAGCACAGCATCACCGCTTGATGTACTTCGAAACGTTTACTGATCCAAAAGCAGCCGCACTACGGGAAGTACAAGTGAAGGAGTATCGTCGAGAAAAGAAACTCGAACTCTTCGCCGAAAGCAATCCGAAGTGGCAGGATTCAAGCAAAGATTTGTATTCTCTAAAGAGCTAAAAGGAACGATAAATGGCAATCAAAAAAGTTGGTGTACTCGGTTGTGGACTCATGGGCTCGGGCATCGCGCAAGTCTCCGCCATGGCCGGCTATGACGTGGTCGTGCTCGAAGCCGAACAGAAAGCCATCGACAAAGGATTCTCAGGCATCGAGAAATCCCTCGGCAAACTTTCTGAGAAGCCCGTCGAAAAAGGCGGCATCACCGCCCAACAAAAGGACGCAGCGCGCGCACGCCTCAAGGGCACGCTCAACAAACAAGACCTCGCCGATTGCGACATCATCATCGAAGCCATCATCGAGAACGTCGACATCAAGAAGACCATGTACGCCGACCTCGACGGCATCGTAAAGAAGGACTGCATTTTCGCCACTAATACCTCTTCCATCTCGGTCACCGAGTTGATGGCCGCCACCAAACGTCCCGAACGATTCATCGGACTCCATTTCTTCAATCCCGTTCCGCTGATGAAACTTGTGGAAGTCGTGCGCACCATTGCTACCGCGCCCGATGTCTTCGAGACCGCCGTCGAATTCGGCAAGAGCGTTGGCAAAGTCCCCGTCCGCACCTCTGACAAGACTGGATTCATAGTCAACCGCCTTCTGGTTCCGTATCTGCTCGACGCAATTCGAGCCTACGAAGAAGGTATCGGCTCCATCAGCGATATAGACAACGCAATGAAACTCGGTTGCGGATACCCCATGGGCCCATTCACGCTCCTCGACTTCGTTGGCCTTGACACCACCTACTACATCACCCACGTCATGTTCGACGAATTCAAGGAACGCCGTTTCGCCTCACCTGCGCTGCTGAAACGCATGGTCCTGGCTGGTTGGTATGGACGGAAATCGGGAAACGGTTTCTACAATTACGCCGATCCGAATAGCCCGAAAGAGAATCGTTTCTGATTCTAGAATTGGTCTGGTTTTCTCTGTGTCTCCGTGTCTCTGTGGTGAAATGGTTTTAGTTCTAATCTGCGTTTATCCGCGTTAATCTGCGGCCAAAGGTTTCTATGAACTTCCAAAATCTGAAATACGAATCCCGCAACCACATCGCCTACGTCACCATTAACCGTCCTGAGAAGCTCAACGCTCTCAACATGGCTGTCATGGAGGAGCTCCGCACGGCGTTCACCGCGATTAAGGCTGACGCCGACATCCGCGTCGCCATCCTTACCGGTTCCGGCGAAAAAGCCTTCGTCGCAGGTGCCGACATCGGCGAGCTCAGTAAGCACAACACCGTCTCCGCCAAGGAGTACACGCACGTTGGACAATCCGTTCTCGACCTCATTGAGAACCTCGGCAAGCCCGTGATCGCCTGCGTGAACGGATTCGCACTCGGCGGGGGATGCGAACTCGCGATGGCTTGCACCATGCGCATCGCTTCAGAGAACGCCAAGCTCGGACAGCCCGAAGTAAAACTCGGCATCATGGCCGGATACGGCGGCACGCAACGACTTCCGCGCCTTGTCGGCAAAGGACGCGCCATGCAGATCCTACTCACCGCCGACACCATCAGCGCCACTGAAGCTCATCGCATCGGACTCGTAAATGAAGTCGTCCCGCAAGGCGACCTCATCAAGCGGGCGGAGGAGATTGCGGCCAAGATCATCTCCAACGCGCCACTAGCCATTCAATTCACCATGGAAGCCGTCAATCACGGCATGGACATGGCATTGCGCGAAGGTCTCTATCTCGAAGCCACATTATTCGGAGTCTGCTGCGCAACCGAAGACAAGAACGAAGGCACAAAAGCATTTTTGGAAAAACGAGCCGCAAACTTCACAGGCAAGTAACGTGATCAAATCCATCACCACCGTTCGCCTCACCAAATCGAAAGACTTCGAAAGGCTTTCTGCGCTATTCGATACTCTCGGATTCGAACGCGGACACGGGTGGAAGGATGGACAAAGCCGCGGCGCACCGTTCCTTGCTCCCGTTGGCAGCATCGAGTTCGTGGATGGCAAGACTCCCGCAGAAGGCGACCTGCTCGTCGAAGTCTCTGATCTTGAAAATGCGCACGCACTAACGAAGAAATCGAAGATCGCGAACATCAGCGGGATCAAACCCACTCACTGGAAATCGCGCTACTTCACTGTCGAGATCAACACCGCCAAACTGACCTTCTGGTCCTTCGACGCGTCAGGAAAATCCGCATACCCCTCAACCGAAGGCGACCTCACCGTTACTGACGCGCGCTTTGCGATTGTTGTCAGCCGATTTAACCAGTTCATTACCGACCGGCTTCTTCAAGGGGCGCTCGACGCACTGCGTCGCAGCGGCACCAAAGACGCCGACATCGAGATTGTCCGCGTCCCCGGAGCCTTCGAAGTCCCAATTGCTGCTCGCAAGCTTGCATTCACGAAAAAATTTGACGCCGTGATCTGCCTCGGACTCTTAATGCGCGGCGAAACTTCAAACTATGAACACATTTCCGACGAAGTCGCCCGTGGCATTGGCCAAGCGGCACTGGAATCAGGAGTTCCTTGCACTTACGGCGTTCTCACCTGCGACACGCTCGAACAAGCCATCGATCGTGCTGGTCTGAAATCCGGCAACAAAGGATTCGAAGCCGCGATCAGCGCCGTCGAGATGGTTTCGCTCTCACGCAAATTGCTATCGAAGAAATCATCCCGAACTTCCGTCAAGAAAAAATCTAAAAGATGACTCTGTTCCTGCACTTTGCATTTCGTGTTACAACTGATTACTAGCCACTGCTCTTATGGGTACCCGCCGAAAATCCCGCGAAATGGTTTTACAGATGCTCTTCCAGGCTGATATGGGAAAGCAGACGCCCGAACAAGTGCGCAAGACCTTCTGGGCTGAAAGAAAAGATGTGGACGAGAGCACTCGTGGCTTTGCCGACGATATTTTCCGCATCGCCACTGACACGACCCAGACACATCCTGCAGACATCGACAGCATGATCCAAAAGCACGCCGCAAACTGGCGACTGGAGCGCATGGCTGCTGTCGACCGGAATCTCCTCCGCGCCGCCGTCGCCGAGATGGTTGGCTTCCCGCAAACCCCGCGCCCCGTGGTCATCAACGAGTCACTCGAGATCGCCCGCAAGTTCTCTTCGCCTGAATCTGTCAATTTTATCAATGGGGTCCTCGACAGCATCGCCAAAGAACTTGTGTAGTGCCAGTTATCAGCATGCCAATGGAAAAGGCCCTCGCTTCCGCGAGGGCCTTTTTTTGTCCCACGTGGAATACCGTGGAATTTATTTAGGGCGGACGGCCACGAAGTCTGGCGAGACTGTCGCGCCGTTTACATCCTTCAAACTTACTGCGATCTGTTGCGCGTCAGTGTTGGTGGTGAGGTCGATACGATGGACATCATTCCTACCCAGGGCGCCGACGTAAAGTTGCAAGCCATCGAGGGTAGCGCCGCCGGTGGTGGTGGAGGTGCCGCCATTCAGCAAAGGTATCGCGGAAGTGGTTGCGGTGGCAGTGCTGTATGCCATCACGTTGCTGGTGTTGTTGGTGACGAAAGCGCGAGTGCCGCCGGAGGTGATTATCAACTGCTTTGGGGTTGCAATCGCGGACGGAAATGCTTTCGTTGTTAGCGCGTTCGTTGCAGTGACGGGGCAAGCGGAATTTGCAGGTAGTGCGATGTTGGAGACAGTGACGTCGTAAATGTTGTTGGTGTCGACGCCGAGGACGTGTGTGGAATCGAAGGTGGATCCGATCAGTAACGGCGTGGCACCAACGATGACAGGATTCGCGAGAACGCTGTTATTGCAGGTGGCGCGCGCAGTGATCGTGTTTGCGGTGCCGCCGGCGAGATACGCGAGCGATCCCTGCGTCAACATGGTCACGTCGTTCGCCGGAGCACTGAGCGTGATGGTTTGGAATGGAACGACGGCGCTGTAGACGGCCAAGGTCGCGCTGGTCTTGCTGACGAGATAAAGCTTCAGGCTGTCGGCAGAGAAGCTGGCGGCGCTGGAAACAGTGCTGATACCAAGGGTCACAAATGTACTGGTCGTCGCGTCCACAACGTAGGTTTTTGGCGGAGTCGCTGTTTGATCGGCAACGACGACTTTCTTTCCATCGGGAGAGACGGCAAGGACTTTTCCCGGAGTAGCCACGACGGTGCCAGTCACATTGGTACTTGCATTCAAGGGTATGAGGCCCTGATCGGTGCCTAGGTACGCGGTGTCGCCCGCGGGATTGAAGAGCATTGAATTGATGGTGGGCTGCACGCTGTTGACCTGGGCGATGGCAATAGCAGTGCCGACAGTGTTCGTCGTGGTGTCAATGGGTACGATGGAGTTCGCAGTCGCGCCGGTGACATACACCGTTGAAGACGACGAGCCGCTAACAGTAACCGGCACGAGATTACTGAAGACGGCGAAGCTAGCAGCCGCGCCACCGTTGCAAGTGGGCGGTGAGCAGCTAGCCACAATGCCGGTGCTGCCGGCGGAAACAGTGCTGACTAATCCCGCCGAACTGGAAGATGCGACGATCGGTTGCGAACTGGAATAGGTAAGAGCAAGTCCGGTGATGACGTTTCCGGCGGTGTCAGTCACCACAGGCGTCAGTTGCTGCGACGCTCCGGAAGCGCTGGTGACGGTTGTGGGAGTAAGAGCGATAGACGACGGCGGACAAGCGATGAATGTGGCAGGCAGCGAGAAGACGCCGTTGATAGCGGAACTTATGGTCGCGCTGCCGGGCAGTTTCGAAGTAGCAATCCCCGTCGCGGCATCGATGGTAGCAATCGTGCTATCAGAGCTGGAGAAACTGAAGGTGCCAGCTGAGGCGGTAATGTCAACATTGTTGGCGTCGAACGCATGTGCGGTGAATTGCTGCGTAAGATTTTGTGAGACACAGGCCCCGGAACTGGTGAGTGTGACGCGGCTGATGCGGTTATGCACAGCGACGGGAACCGTCGCGGATAGCGTACCTGCAGTCACAGTAATGGTGGCGCTAGGAACGGAAGTAAAAGTCGGATCCGGCGTGCAGACTGTGGGAGTAGTGAGCGAATTCCATGTGCCAGCGCAGACGAATCCGGCAGCGGTGACCTGGACGTTGGGACTGCTCGAAGCATACACCGGTGTCGGGGTAAAGACTTGCACACCGTTGGCGTCGGTCATGGTGGGGGTGAGCTGCACGAACTGGCCGAAGTTCAGAGACAGATTTGCAGGGCTGATGGTGATGGTAGGAGTGGCGGGTGTGGTGCCGGTGCTGCTACCGCCGCCGCATGCGGTAAAAGACAATCCGATGATGAATACAAGAGTGAAGCAGATGATAGCCGAGCGCCGCATGAACGATTAAGCCTAGTAATCCGCCACTCCGGTAAGGAGTGAGAGAGACCTTTCCCGATTGTGAATACGAAGCTATGAGTTTAGAACCAGCGGGTGTATTCGGCAAGTTGAGTAAGGCCTTAACACGGCTAAAAGCTGCTTAACCACAGAGAGCACCGAGGGCACAGAGTAGTCAAAAGCGAAATTTAACCGCGGATCAGGGAAGGATTAGGAAGATAAAACCCAGAAGAACCTGGCCGCAGATAAATGCGGACCACAAACCGCCGATGGTGAGACGCTATTCCTTTGCGGATTGAGCAACAATGTTGGCGGTGATGTCTGAACCGGGGAGGACTTGAATGCTTTCGCCACGTGCGAAGAAGCGGCGCATGACGTCAACATTCGACCACTCCAGATCGCCGGCATCCTCGATGGCGACCAGCATATATTTGCCTGGCATGACCACTTTCAACATGTAAGCGCCGTCAGTATCGGTCTGGTCGCGACGAAATATGTTGTGGTTGTGTTCGGGATCTTCGGGGATAGCAACTACCAGAGCGCCGCAGATCGGCTTGCCATCGCGGGAGCGAACGGTGCCTTCTATGACAACTGCGACATCGGCCATGGTGACTGTCAGTGACACCGGCGATGTTCCCACTTCAATGGTTCGACCTATTACTTTGGCACCCGATGCCTGGAAACTTTTAATAACCGCCTGCTTGCTGATGGCGGAATAAAAATATTGGCCAGGGAACAGTTTGAACGGAGCCAATTCTCCATTCGGGGTGGAATGCGCTTGCGCCAAAATGTGACCATCACCCTTGTCGAAGTTGATCATCGTTTCGCGCAACGGTTCGTCAATGCCTTCCAGGACGATCTTGCCTGTGACGGGAGTTCCTTCTGTCGTCTTCCGAAACTCAACGCGGTTAGCGCTGGAGACATCGATCTCCTGTTGCATTTCGTCAGAGGGGGTCTCGGTGGCGGGACGAATGTGCCGCAAGATGTAGTGACCTGGAGGAACACCGGTGAAGTCCGTGGTCTTGTCATTTCGCATAATCCGCAATGCCGGATCCATGTTCATTTCAACACTGAAGACCGTGGTCGCGAGGCTTTGCTCGACGCGCGATGATCCTTCTGGAGCAGGCTTTGCAGTTGCGAAATGAGAGGCAGGAACACTGTTGAGCTTGATATCAGCGACGAAGCGCTCCCCGGGATGCAGCCTCACGGGCATGGCATTAGCGACATCCACGGTGCCGGGATAGTAGGTGAGGGGGAAAGCGACATCCAGATCGGCATCTCCATCTTCGAGCTTCCGAGCCGATGAGTCGTCATTCAAGGAATTATGGTAAGGCGCAAATTGGGTGTACCAAGGGCGACCTACGACGACCAAGAAGTATTCTCCGGGAGGTTGGCGATAGAAGTGGTAGACGCCTTCATCGTTGGCGGCGGTGCGACCACGAGGGTAAGCGATTGTCTTTCCCTGAAGTGGGGCGCGCCGAAAGATCGAGACTTGAGCGTTGGCTACAGGGTCGCCGAACTCGTCCTCGACCCTGCCGGTGATGGATGCGGAGGGCTGCACGCGGAAAATAATATTCTGCGAATCCTTGCCCGGTCCGACTACGACTGCAGAGGTAAGCCCCTCATTCTCATTCAATGGTTGAACGCGGAATCCGTTCCGGCGAGCGATCATCGTGTATTTCCCTTCGGCAACTCCGCTGAAGAGGAAACGTCCGTCCTCGGCTGTTATCACCGTCATGGGTTTTGACATGGTCCTGGGATCTCCAAAAGGATCAGGTTTGATCAACACCTGACATCTCGCCACAGGCGAACCGTCGATGGCATTCACCACCATTCCGGCGACCTGAAAGTCAGAGGCGAGAGCGGCAGTGGATATCCCAAGCAAAAAGATCGTGATCAGGAAAACACGTCTTGGCGAGCAGCTCACTTTGTCCTCCGAACCAACCTGATCTGAATGCTCTGTGACCCACCGGGACCTACCACGAGCGGCTCTGATATGAGGTTAACGCCGCCGTAGGTGACGGACTCGGCATACCATTGCGGAGTCACGTTCACCTGCACACGATAACGCCCAAATTCAATGTTGTTGATGGAATGGTTCCAATTTCCCGGCTCACCTGTCACTTGGGATGAGGTATCAGGGTGCGCGGGGTCGAGAGAAATCAAGTTGAGCGAAGGAGGCGCGTCACGCTCTTCATTTGGAGCTGGGGAGGATTCGCGCTGGACAATGACCGGAATCTCGACCTGCTCCATCGCAATGCGTAAGCCGCGAAGATCACTGGAGACATCGACTTCAGATTGCCCGTAGAAATGGTTTCCCTGCTGGTCAGTTGAATGGGCCTTGATGAGAGCTGGCCCTGCGGAGAGCCTCGCGCGGAAGCCTTCCAGACCTTCACGCCTCTGCACGATGGAGATCTCCTGTCCGGAAGTGTTTACAAACTGGAGGAATGAGTTACGCGGTGACCCTCCGACGAGACTGCCGGAAACGGCGAAGGTGCGGCCGCTAGGGAGCGCAAAATTTGCACGCGCGTGTTGAGCGGTGCTTATGTGAATAACCGTACCGGCTTCCGCCTTTTGGACTCCGGGAAAAAATGACTGGGGATAGACGAATGGGGTAAGGCTTCCCGGCGCATAAGGGTCAGACAAATCTTTCCATGAAGGACCGGCTGCGAGCAGGTAATCGCCACCGGGCAATCCGGTGAATTGGAATTCGCCGGCATCGTCCGTCTGCGTGGTGGGGCGATACAAGTGTTTTTTCTGAACGCCGTTTTGATCTAAAAAAAAGTACAAGTTCACGGGAACACCATCGAGCGGCTCGCCCGCTTTGTCAGTGATCTTGCCGCGAATCTCTGCCTCGGGAATAAGCTTCACGATGACCGGAGAAATCTGTGGACCAACGTTGATCTGGGCAATCTTACCGCCGGTGTCTCCCTTACCTTCCTGAAGGAATCCGGGCTTGATGACGTTAATGGTGGTCTGCATCTGCGGCAGATTCGGAAATTGAAAATGACCGCCGGAATCAGAAAATACATTTCGCGGTGTCTGGCCGAAGACCTGAACCAGCGCATGTCCAACAGGCTGGTTCGTCACGGAGTTCAGGACGGTGCCCTGCAAGGTGTATATGGGGCTGTCTGATACCCGAGCGAAGCTGGGGGAATTTCCCGGAATGCGATCAAAAGTTTGCGGCCAAACAAGGATTGCGGCTAAGAGGAAAACAGCGAAGAACAGGAGCCGCAAGGACAAGCGAACATAAGTGAAAGCGCGGGGGATTGCCATTAACGGTCTCCGTTCTTGGCGAGATCAACGGCCCCCACGACCGCGATTCGCGAAGGTCGCAACTTTAGGGATTTGCCAGGAATAAGTCAAATGCGAACAACAGCATCCAGCACTTAGCATTCAGTCGTCACTAGAGCTTCGCCCAAATGTAAAAATTTGTTGCAGTGTAGCGCGCAGATTAAGAGCGTAGATGCCCGAGGCGTAAAACTCACTGCAACGCTTCTATAGGAGTAGAGATAGTGCCAACACGTTCACCGAGGTCGTCGCGAACGAGGAAACGGACCTTGGTGGTGCGCGGAGGAATCATGAGTTCATTGGCGTAGGCGAATCCCTTTTCGCGCATGCGTGCGAGATTTGCTTCTGTAGGATGGATATCCACCACTTGAGATACGTCGGCGAGGATTTTGCCGTGATCATCGAGTGCAATCGCAACGATGGCGAGTTTGATGTGGTTATTGTCACCAGCGTCGACGGTTATGGCGTCGGCTGTGATGCCGAGCAGGAAGGAGCGCTTGTTCCGCTGTTGCAATGTGGCATCCGGAACTGCCAGTGCGGGAGTTGAAGCAGCTTTCGCGGTCGCTATAGGAGCAACTTTGGCGACAGGAGCAGCAGAAGCTGGATTCCAGCGAACACTGATGGGCAAAGCGCGATATTCAACCGGAGTAGAAAAAGCTTGAGCGATGTCCTGCTTGCGCCGATCGGGAGAATCGCTGGTGGTCACCGCAGAATAGAATCCGCTGCGCGCGCGCACTTGGAGTCCCTGGCCGCGAACTTTGACGCTGAGCTTGCGCCAGCGGATCTTGTCACTGGGTTGCACATAATATGTCAACAAGTAATAGCGTGAGGAGTAGTCGATGGCTTTTCCAAAGCAGTTATCGGGCTGCCTACGCATAAGACAGTAATCGCCGCCGGTCTTCTGTGAGATGTCCATGAGGTTCTGAACAGGTTGAACAGAGCTGGTAAATGGCATGAGCGTTGCGGTGCCGCCTTGACTTTGGGCGGTGACAAAACCGGGATTATCCGTTTCAGTGGCTGCGTCGATGGAGTACACGGAGATATTGGCAGCGCTGAACATCTTTAGAGTGCGCGCGTAATCTTCCAAGATGATTCCCGTTCTCCAGTCCATGGAAGAAGGCAAAGTAAATCCGCTAAAGACCCAGACCAAAGATTTAGATCCACGGACAGCGGACAGAGCGCGTGAGAGTTGCTGCAACTGATAAAAAGTCCCTTGCAGGTAGTCGTTACTCTTCATGTTTTCGTAGCTCTTGAAGCCTCCACCGGCGCCTCGCTCCTCACCTCCCATGAATTCCTGTTCGAGAGCTTTGAATTCCAAGTCAGAGTCTGGCGTGGCAGCGACGCTATTTACCTCTGCTTCAGTGGCACTAGAGTCTATTTTTTGATCTACACCCGCAGCGGCGGCCTTTCGCTCGCCGTCGAAGGTGGAGTCATGCTCTACGTTGGCCGTCATCTTCTTAACAATCTTGATGAGGACCTGAGGGTCGGAGGTGAAATCGTGGAGGACGCGCAACCCGGAAGGGTGAAGCACGGCAAGCATTGTAGGCCGATCAGCGCGGTATTCATTCTGGAGATAAGCGAGCAGCCTTTTCCTGGCGTTAGCCTGTGCGCTCACCGGAGTGTTGATGAGATCGAGCAGAATGACGACTACAGAAATGGGCTCTTCGACTAATACCTCATTTGTGTAGACGCCGGGCGGCGGCGTAGCAAGTTTTACCTTGGGCTTGGATTCGACGATCTCCTCGAAAGAGGCGATCTTTTTTGCGTGTCCATCTTCCTGAAGTTCAAAATCGTCCTTGCTGAGGCCGGAGACGTGTTGACCATTTCTAAGGACGATCACCGGCACGGTGACAAGTTCCGTGCGTGCCTTGAAGGTGGTAATGGAAGCAGATTTGGACGATTGTTTCTCGAAAGCATCTCCGGGATGAACTTGAGGTGTAGCCGGTAGCTGCGCCACAGCGAGGATGGATAAAAGCGAAATGGCCGCAGCAAAAGCAAAGCGTTGAAGATTCATCCTGCATACCTCATGAACTGAACCACAAAGTTCTGCATTGAGAGTACATGCGCAGAACGTAACCCAAACGAGGCTTGGGAAAATTTACGGAAACGGAACAGGACAGCAGCGACAGCTAAGGCTCGATCTTGAGAGCGGTGACGATGCTGCCGACGTGCGCGCTGATGTTGTCACGCAGGACGAACCAGACTCCATAATTGCCGGGAGGAAGATCGAACTTGTTCTTGTAGCGAATTCCCTGTGCGCGAATAGTAGCTACGCCCTGCTCGGGGAGATTGCGTTCGATCTTCTGGGAGATCTTTGCCACCTCTTTGCCGCCGCGTTCGCGGACGACGGCGACGACGTCCATGTTCATCTTGTTCTTGTCAGTCTCATCGATGGTGATTGCCGAAGGAGGCAGCATGAGTTCGAACTCGACGGTTTTCTTCGCGCCGTTGGAGTTGATCTGTTTGAACGTCCCCTGGAAGGGAACAGCCGTGTAACTCATGGGTGAGGACAATGCGAGCGAGTAGTCAGTGTTCAGAGACGCGGCTTTCGCAGCGGCCGAATCTTTGATGCCGGTATAGAGATAGCCGGGACGGAAGCGAATCTTTCCGCCACCTTGCGAGAGCTTCACGTTTATCTTGTGCCATCCCGGCGTGGTGCTCTTTTTGTCCACGTAGAAGCTGACGATGTAGTAGTCGTGGGATTCCTCGATGGCCTCGCGGATACAGTTGTGCATGTCAGTGCGTCCGTAGCAAGGTTTGCCGCCAGTCTGCATGGCCATTTCATCAAAGGTGTTAGTGACGGCGCGGCTTGCATCGCGTATGGATTCTTTATCTGCGTAGCGCGCGGATTCTTTCACGGAAGTATCCATGAATTGGAAAGCAGTGTTCACCATGCCGCGGGCGTCAATGGGATAGACGGCAACGTTAGCTGCATTCAGAACTTCCCATGTGCGCAGGCCCTGGTCCAGGGAACTGTTCGAAGGGCCGGTGAATACGCGATTGAGTCCACCTTCAGTCTTGAACATGCCGTCGGCGAATTGGAATCCGGAACTGGCCCAGATCAAGGTCTTGCGGCCGGGAAGTCCTGCGAGCGCTTGGGCGATCTGTTGCATGACAAGCAGAGTGTCAATGCGAGTGGAGCGATTTTGAAAATCAAAAGTGCGCTCCTGCTGGTCCATCATGCCGCCCCATTGGGGGAGAAAGTCATGCTGACCCTCTGGCAGATCCGGATCTGAGGCGGTGGTGGGAGCGGCCTCTTTCAAGTGGTTCGAGCGGTTCTCTTCCTTGACAGGGCTAGTGTTCTTTAAGCGGGCCACGGTAGCTTTAAGGGCGCTAGGGTCGGTAGTGAGATCGTGGAGAACGTGAACGCCATTGCGGTCGAGGGCGACAAGTCCGAATTGTTCGCCGGTTTCAGCGGCTTCACTGAGGAATTTGATGACTTCCTGCTTAAGGTTGGCTTGGTCGAGGACGGGGGTGTTTACAGTGTCGATGGCAATGATGGTGATTCGGGGAACGCTGTTATCAATCCCGTAATTAGTAAATTGATTGGGAGCGCCGGTGGTCTTGACGGTGCCCTGGGTGTGGACTTCTTGAAAGGCTGAGATTTTCTGCTGCTTGCCGTCCTGAAAAAGAGTGAAGTCTTCGGCTTTGAGTCCGGAGACATGAGCGTTGCCCTTGCGGACGATGACGGGAACTTCGACGAGTTCGGCGCCGGACTTGATAGTGATGTCGTCAGCCTTGGCGGGCGCTTTGGAATCCTGCGCTGAAGCGGGAAAGATGGCAGTAAGCAAGAGAGTGCAAAGGAGTAGAGGACAATGGATCCGCATAATGGGGGCCTTTCCAGCCGCGAGCGAACACGTGGTTAGTCGAGGCGCTGAGTATAGGATGGTAGCCGGAGGGGCGTCAATGAGCGGTTCGCGTGCAGCGGGGCACTTTCGAAAATGTTCGCGTGTAGGATTCAAATGTGGCCACTCGCAACACAAAGGTTAAGGACATTCGGCTTTTGAAGCGGGAAGTGCGCGCGATAACTCGTGCCATCTCCGATCCTAGGCGGTTCGACATACTGCGACACATAGCGGAAGCGGAGTCTTGCGCCGCTTGTTCTGACCTGCGCGCCTCGTTTCCGATAAGCGCGGCCACACTCTCACACCATTTAAAAGAATTGGAAGCGTCGGGGCTGATCACGATTGCGCGTCGCGGAAAATTCGTGGATACCACGTTCAACCGGGCGAAGTGGACGGCATACCTGGCAGAGTTGCACCAGCTCTGATCTCCGAGTAACGTACGAGGCTGCAAGGCGCGTGATTTTCTGAATCGCAACACGCTTGCCTACCATCAATTCGATGGTCATCAAACTGTTCGATGGACATCGAAGTATCGCCCAGGGCGAGAGAGGCAGGAAGAATATGGGTCAGCTTAAGGGAAAGGTCGCAGTGGTCACGGGAGCATCAAAGGGCATTGGAGCTAACATCGCTGAGCATCTAGGCGCGGAAGGAGCATCGGTGGTGGTGAACTATGCCAGCAGCAAAGCCGGTGCGGACGCCGTGGTGAAGCGCATCACGGACAAAGGTGGCAAAGCGATTGCCGTTCAGGCGGATGTATCGAAGCAGAAGGACATCGCGCGTTTGTTCGAAGAGACGAAGAAGGCATTTGGCAAGCTCGATGTGTTGGTCAACAACGCCGGCATATACGAGTTCTTGCCCCTGGAGAATGTGACAACCGAGCACTTTCACAAGCTCTTCGATCTCAATGTGTTGGGCTTACTTCTTACGACGCAGGAGGCGGTGAAGTTCATCGGCAACGGTGGCGGGTCGATCATTAATATCGGATCGGTCGCCGGGTCGATGCCCGTTCGAACAGGGGCAGTTTACAGCGCGACGAAAGCGGCAGTGGACGCGGTGACGATCGCGCTGTCAAAGGAACTGGGCCCGAAGAAGATCCGGGTGAATTCGCTGAATCCTGGGATGGTGGAGACCGAGGGGGTGCGTTCCGCGGGGATCGCGGAAAGCGACTTCCGCAAGATGGTGGAATCGAATACTCCCCTGGGCCGGATCGCGCAGCCGGATGATATTTCCGGAGCGGCAGTTTTCTTTGCGTCGGATGCGGCCGGCTGGGTCACCGGGCAGACACTGCTGGTGGCGGGTGGAATGACCTCTTAATTGACTCTGTTGGTAATGGAGGGGCGGCTTTGGCCGCCCCTTTTCTATTGAACCGAAGACTTTACAAGTCCTACGCACTCACTTATCGCGCAACAGCAGCATTCCTGCACAGTGGGTGTAGGGGTGGTACCACCTGCCCTGAGCAAGAGCAGAACACGTTTTCGCACAACATAGCGGCCATCCACTTCCATCTATGGACTTACGTTCTAGCTTGGAGGTAAATCATGAGCAGGTATTTGGGAATCGCGCTAGGTCTTGTGCTTTGCGCGTTCACTGGCAATGCGGCAGACGATGTGGCACATGCCGTCGAGGGGACGGTCAAGAAGACCGATTCCGCAACGAAGACGGTGGTCGTAAAATCGGCCGACGGTACCGAGCACACTTTCCATGTCCTGGATCGGACGGCGGTGCACGGCGCGGAGGAGAGTGGGAAGGGAGCGGAGGAGACCTTTCACGGCTTGAAAGAAGGCAGCCATGTCGTGGTGCATTACAGCACCAAAGGCACTGAAGACACGGCTGAGGAGATTGATCACATCGGCAAAGGCGGCATGAAAGCCACCGAAGGAACCGTGAAGGGGATTGACCGAGGTGCGAAGACCCTCGCCGTAAAGACGGCCGATGGAACTGAAGAAACGTTTCGGCTGACTGAGCACGCCGCAAAGGATGCGGGCAAAGGTATGGGCGAAGGGGCCGAAAAGTCAGGGAAGGTGACCGTCTACTACACCGAGAAGGGAGGGCAGAAAGTCGCCCATTTCTTTAGGAAAGTATTCTAGGGTGCGTGAGTAAGCGAACAGCAGTTCATGTTTTTGCGTGGGAACGTAGGAAAGACTGAAGGGCAGAGCTTTCCGGCGACTCTCGCCACCAATTTGACCCCAGTGCAACAGGCAAACCTGGCTAAAAATGGGTTCTCCTACCGCAAAGAGGTTCCTCTTGCTCCGGGAAAGTATGAGGCAAAAATCTTCCTTCGAGACAATATCTCCGGAAAAACCGGAACAGTATCTACTGTCGTCGAGATTCCAGTCGGCACTTTGGCAAAATAAGCCTACGCATTTGACGAATTCCTGCTCACTTGATACATTTATAAGGTTCCGCGAGTCAGGTTTACTCTGCTGTAAGAGTACGTTCTAGGTTCTTGATTTGAGTATCTAGATTTTCCTCGCAGAAGAAGCGCTATTCCGGAAGGAAGACGCGCTTAATTTGAGATCCGCGCTACCTCGCACTTGCGAGGGTATGTGGGTCAAGGGCAACGAAACGGAGCACTACCCTGAAAAGGGCATAGCGCCACCGTCGTGACCGAAAGCCGAACTAAACAGGTTGTTTTGAGTAAGCGGGCAATAGTGCGCGCTGGTTGTTATGAGCGCTTCCCTGAGGCCTGTGTGCCGCTTGAGGCGGTTGAAATCAGAAGTTTTGGAGTAAGAGACAGTGCCTACATTTCATCAGCTCGTGAAGCAGGGCCGGAAGAAGACGAAGTACAAGACGGCCAGCCCGGCGTTACAGGAAAGTCCGCAGCGTCGCGGTGTTTGCACCCGCGTGTACACGCAGACCCCGAAGAAGCCGAACTCGGCATTGCGCAAAGTCGCCCGTGTTCGCTTGACGAATGGCATTGAAGTAACGACGTACATCCCCGGTGTCGGCCACAACCTGCAGGAGCACTCGATCGTGCTGATCCGCGGTGGCCGTGTGAAGGATTTGCCGGGTGTCCGCTACCACGTTGTGCGTGGCACGCTGGATACGACGGGTGTCGCGAACCGGAAGCAGTCGCGCTCGAAGTATGGGGCGAAGAGGCCGAAGGCCTAGTAGTCAGTAGCAAGTAGTCGGTAGTCAGGCAAGATCAAGAGCAGCGGCAAGAGCGCAGAAGCTTAAGGAAAAAGGATATGCCAAGAAAAGGACACATCGGAAAGCGGGAAGTGGCGGCTGACCCCGTCTACAACTCCACACTGGTAACCAAGTTCGTGAATTCCATGATGTGGGGCGGCAAGAAGTCCACCGCACAGGGAATCTTCTACGAATCAATGAGACAGTTGGAAAAGAAGGGCGGAGATGAGGCCCTGAAGCTGTTCAAGAAGGCAGTTGAGAACGCCAAGCCGGTGCTGGAAGTGAAGTCCCGCCGCGTGGGCGGAGCTAACTACCAGGTGCCGATCGAAGTGAATCCCGATAGGCGCACTTCGCTGGCGATCCGCTGGCTGGTGACTTTCACCCGCAGCCGTGGTGAAAAAGGCATGGTCGACAAATTGACCGCTGAGTTGCTCGATGCCGCAAACGGCAAGGGCGCAGCGATCAAGAAAAAGGAAGATGTCCACCGTATGGCGGAAGCCAATAAGGCCTTTGCGCACTATAGGTGGTAGGAATCAGCTATTAGTCTTTAGCTCTTAGCTCAAACACGGACTACCCGAATTCGGGCGATATCAAGAGTTTAGAAACAGGAATAGGGAAACAAAGTGGCGAGACAGACTCCATTAAATCGTTGCAGGAACATCGGCATCATGGCGCACATCGATGCCGGTAAGACCACCACAACGGAGCGCATTTTGTTTTATACGGGAATCACGCACCGTATTGGTGAAGTCCATGAAGGCACCGCAACCATGGACTGGATGGAGCAGGAGCAGGAGCGTGGCATCACCATCACCTCCGCTGCGACCACTTGCAGCTGGCGCGATATCCGCATCAACATTATTGATACACCGGGCCACGTGGATTTCACCGCTGAAGTCGAGCGCTCATTGCGCGTCCTCGACGGCGCGGTCGCGTGCTTTGACGCTGTCCACGGCGTGCAGCCGCAATCGGAAAAGGTCTGGCGCCAAGCTGACAAATACGGCGTCCCCAGAATTTGCTTCATTAATAAGATGGACAAGATGGGCGCGGATTTTGAGCACGCCATCGAGACCATCCGCAAGAGATTGAATGCGAAACCGATTGCTATCCAATTGCCGATCGGCGCAGAAGCGAACTTCAAAGGTGTGATTGACCTGCTCACCATGAAGGCCATCATCTGGAATGACGAGACGATGGGCGCAGAATACGTGGTCGAAGAGATTCCTGAGAATTTGAAGAAGAAAGCGGAAGCTTTCCGTCTGCAGATGGTTGAGAGCGTCGCGGAAAACGACGACGAGATCCTGCACATGTTCCTCGAAGGCGAAGATATTCCCGCCGACAAACTTAAAGCTTCATTGCGCAAGAGCGTCATCGCGCTGAAGGTATTCCCGGTCGTAGCGGGATCGTCCTTCAAGAACAAGGGCGTACAGACGCTGCTCGATGCAGTCGTCGATTACCTCCCTTCGCCGCTCGATGTTCCTCCGGTCGAAGGTGGAGACCCAGACAAGAAAGTTGAAAAAGTCGTCCGCAAGGCTGACGACACTGAGCCGTTTTCGGGCCTGGCATTCAAGATCATGACTGACCCGTTCGTGGGGCAGCTGGCATTCATCCGCGTTTACTCCGGTCACTTGAAGACCGGCGACAGCGTGTTGAACCCGCGCACCACGAAAGTTGAGCGCATCGGCCGTCTGTTGAAGATGCACGCCAACAAGCGTGAAGAGATTCAAGAGATCTACGCCGGCGACATCTGCGCAGCAGTGGGACTTCGCGGTATCAATACCGGAGACACCATTTGTGACGAGCGAAAGCCGGTGGTTTTGGAATCGATTGACTTCCCCGCACCGGTTATCGCAGTGGCAGTGGAACCGAAGACCAAGGCCGACCAGGAAAAGATGGGCGTCGCGTTGTCGAAGCTGGCGCAGGAAGACCCGACGTTCAAAGTCCACACCGATATAGATAGCGGACAGACGATCATCGCCGGCATGGGCGAGCTGCATCTTGAGATCATCGTTGACCGCATGATGCGCGAATACAAAGTGGAAGCCAACGTCGGCAAGCCGCAGGTCGCGTATCGCGAGACCATCCGCAAGAAGTCAGACGCGGAAGGAAAATACATCCGCCAGACCGGTGGCAAGGGCCAATACGGACACGTCAAGATCATCCTCGAGCCCAATACGCCGGGGGCGGGATACGAGTTCGTCAATGACATCAAAGGTGGCTCGATTCCGAAGGAATTCATCAAGCCGGTTGACATGGGCATCAAGGAAGCGCTGCAAGGCGGCATCCTGGCTGGCTATGAAATGGTAGACGTGAAAGCGACACTGTACGACGGCAGCTATCACGATGTTGACTCGAACGAAATGGCATTCAAGATCGCCGGTTCGATGGCGTTCAAAGAAGCCGCCCGCAAAGCTAGCCCGGTATTGCTAGAGCCGGTGATGGCGGTGGAAGTGGTCACTCCGGAAGATTTTGCCGGAACCATTATGGGCGACTTGAGTTCGCGTCGCGGACGCATTGAGGGAATGGAGCATCGCGCAGGTTCGCAGGTGATCAAGGCGATCGTGCCGCTGGCAGAAATGTTTGGATACGCCACGCACATGCGCTCAAGCACACAGGGCCGCGCCGAGTACTCGATGCACTTTGCAAGATACGAAGAGGCACCAAGGTCAGTGGCGGAGGAGATTATCGCCAAGGTGCAGGGGAAAAGCACCGCGACTAAGTAGTGGTTCACGGTTCAAGGTGGCCCGTGAATTTTGGGTCTGCGAAGGTCGCGAGACAGACTTTGAACGCGTTTTCGGTAAACAAGGGTTGTGGGCTGAACTTCTCCAGAGAGCAAGCGGGTTTCTGGGCACGGAGTTGAGTTGCGAGTCGGAGATCGAAAGGCGATACAGAATTTTCGATTACTGGGAATCGCACCTGCACTTTGAAGAGTTTCGAGAGCTTCACAAGGTCGATTGCGAAAGATTGTTTCGGCTGGTTGAAAGCGAAAGGATTTTTGATCGCGAGTTGTTTCTGGGTTCGTTCTACACGGGCGGACCTGATGATGATGAAGCAGGTTTAGTCCAGGCTTAGCCGGACGAGAATACAAGAAGAAGGAAAAGAACATGGCGAAAGAAAAATTTGACCGCAGCAAGCCGCACGTGAACGTGGGAACGATCGGACACATCGATCACGGCAAGACGACCTTGACGGCAGCGATCACCAAAGTATTGTCGAAGCACAACCC